>CP158859.1:0-2924408 GCA_050990835.1 Paenimyroides tangerinum
ATGCTTGATTATACACATAAAACTGCAGAATCTGTATGGAATCGTTGTCTACAATACATAAAAGACAATATTGAAATACAGGCTTTTAAAACGTGGTTTGAGCCTATTGTTGCTATTGAGTTAACAGAGAACGCATTGTATATTCAGGTACCTAGTAAGTTTTTTTACGAGTGGTTGGAAGAGCATTATGTAAAGGTATTGAAATCGGCCCTTATCAAAGAACTTGGTCCTGCCGCAAAATTACTTTACAAAATTAAAATGGAGCATGCCCAGGGCAACAAACAACCCTTTACAGAACAATTGCCCAGCACACAGCGGGAACCTGTGAAAACACAGGAACTGGATGTTCCTGTACAAACTAAAAATCCGGAGTTGAAAAATCCGTTTGTTATTCCTGGTATCAGAAACGTTAAAATAGAATCACAGCTTAACTCCAATTACAGTTTTGATAATTTTCTGGAAGGTGAATCAAACCGTTTGGCGCGGAGTGCCGGAATGGCTGTTGCCAACAAACCCGGAGGAACCGCTTTTAACCCGTTAATGATATACGGAGGAGTGGGTTTAGGAAAAACACATCTGGCTCATGCTATCGGAGTAGAAATTAAAGATAAATTTCCGGAAAAAACCGTTTTATACATATCTGCCGAAGTATTTACACAACAGTATGTAGACTCGGTTCGGAAGCAAACCCGTAATGATTTTATTTATTTTTATCAGCTCATTGATGTTTTGATTGTAGATGATATCCAGTTTTTATCTGGTAAGTCTGGGACACAGGATGTTTTTTTCCATATTTTTAACTACCTGCACCAAAACGGAAAGCAGGTGATCTTAACCTCAGATAAGGCGCCAGTTGACATGCAGGATATTGAACAGCGGTTATTATCTCGTTTTAAATGGGGTTTATCAGCAGAAATTCAGCATCCTGATTTTGAAACCCGTGTAAACATATTAAAAAATATACTGTACCGCGACGGTGTGGAAATGCCCAATGAAGTGATTGACTATGTTGCCAAGAATGTAAAAAGCAATGTACGGGAACTGGAAGGCGCTATCATTTCATTAATTGCCCAGTCGTCTTTCAATAAACGCGAAGTCAATATTGAACTGGCAAAAAGTGTGGTTGAAAAATTTGTAAAGAACATCCGCAAAGAAATTTCTATTGATTACATTCAAAAAGTGGTATCTGATTATTTTAAATTAGATATCGAAACACTTTGTTCTAAATCAAGAAAACGCAATATCGTTCAGGCCCGTCAGCTGGCCATGTTTTTTGCCAAAAAATATACCAAAGCCTCATTAGCCAACATAGGCTCACAAATTGGCGACCGTGATCATGCCACTGTATTACATGCCTGTAAAACAGTAGATAATTTACTGGAAACGGATAAGCAGTTCCGGGCATATTTTGAAGAGATCAACAATAAACTATCGGTATAATGAAAATTTTAATGGTTTGTTTAGGCAATATCTGCCGTTCTCCGCTAGCTGAAGGTATTTTAAGGCATAAAAGCAGACATCTGAACATTGAAGTTGATTCTGCCGGAACCGGAGCATGGCATTCCGGAGAAGCTCCCGATAAACGTTCTGTAGCCATTGCCCAAAAATATGGTATTGATATTTCTGGCCAGCGTGCGCGCTTATTTCTTGCTGAAGATTTTGAAAGATTTGACCGCATCTACGTGATGGATCAGAGCAATTATAAAAATGTCTGCAGACTGGCCCCAAATGAACAGGCACTGGCCAAAGTACAATTGATTTTAAATGAAATTCACCCTGATAAGAATCTTGAAGTTCCTGATCCTTATTATGGGGGGCATGACGGTTTTGAGCAAGTATACCAAATGCTCGACCAATCCTGTGAACAACTACTTAGAACCCTACACCAAACCTCTCAAGCGCTTTTATAAGCGTTTTTCTGTTTATGAAAAATACAACTGCAAAAGGCATCCTATATTTACTGCCGGTTCCGTTAGGCGACAACGATCCCTCCGAAGTACTGCCGGCTTCTGTAGTCCGGCTTATTACCCTGTTAGATGATTATATCGTCGAAAACAGTAAAACAGCCCGAAAATTTATCAAAGCTATAGTACCCGAAAAAAAACAGGCTGATCTTCGTTTGTCAGAATTGAACAAGCATACCGATACAAAAGAATTGTCGTCTTTTATTCAACCGCTGAAAGAAGGGCGTAATATGGGTCTGATGAGCGATGCCGGATGCCCGGGAGTAGCTGATCCGGGAGCTGTTATTGTAGCCATGGCTCATGAATCAGGAATAAAAGTAGTTCCTTTAGTTGGCCCGTCTTCTATACTGCTTTCACTTATGGGGTCTGGTATGAACGGACAGTCATTTGCCTTTAATGGCTACCTGCCTATTGATAAAGGAGAAAAAAAAGCGATGTTAAGGAGTCTGGAAAAATGGTCGTTTGAACGTAACCAGTCGCAATTATTTATTGAAACCCCCTACAGGAATAACCAGATTATAGAAGAAATGGTACAGGTATTACATCCGGGTACCCTTCTTTGTATTGCCTGTGATTTAACACTGCCTACTGAATTTTTACAAACCCGTTCTATCGCCTACTGGAAAAAAAACAAACCTGACCTACATAAACGCCCTTGTATTTTTATCCTTCATAAAAAATAAACGCCTTTTATTCTTTTCTTTATGGCTTGGTAAGATAAAACAAGTATACTTATTGAATGTAAAAACATCATCAGTGGAATACGGTTGATCTGGCAGGGTATGTTGATTACTTCTGCATAACGGACTATGTACTGTTTATATGAAAATTATTGAACTAATACAGATATATAGTATATAATGCCCCAATAAATAGTATTTTTGCAAAAAAACAATATCAGGTTTATGTATAAAAGTATCCTTCGTCCTATTTTCTTTCTTTTCGATCCCGAAAAAGTGCATTATTTTACCTTCTCCCTGATAAAAATACTACAGGCTATTCCGGGTATGAAAGCAATTATAAAATCGATGTATCAGCTAAACGATAAACGGTTAGAACGTGAGGTTTTTGGATTGAAGTTCAAAAATCCTGTAGGTCTGGCTGCCGGTTTAGATAAAGATGCTACTATATATAATGAATTGGATGCTTTTGGCTTCGGGTTTATTGAGATAGGTACTATTACACCTAAAGCCCAGGATGGCAATCCTAAAAAACGGTTGTTCCGTTTAAAAGAGGACAAAGGCATTATAAACCGTATGGGGTTTAATAATGGCGGAATTGAACTGGCTGTTTCGCGCCTGAAAAAAAATAAAGGCGTGCTGATTGGGGGAAATATTGGGAAGAATAAAGTGACTCCTAATGAAGAAGCAGTTAACGATTACAGCTTATGTTTTGACGCATTGTATGCATATGTCGATTATTTTGTGGTAAATGTCAGCTCTCCTAATACGCCAAATTTAAGAGCTTTACAGGATAAAGAACCTTTAACTGAACTGCTTTCTACGCTTCAAAAGAAAAATCGTTCATTACCAAAACAAAAGCCTATCTTGCTTAAAATCGCGCCTGATTTAAGTGACGATCAGCTACTGGATATTATTGATATTATAAATACAACCGAAATAGCAGGGGTTATTGCCACCAATACTACTATTACACGTAACAATTTGCAATCTGAAAATCAGAAAGAGACAGGTGGTTTATCCGGAAAACCTCTTACCCAGCGTTCTACAGAAGTAATTCGTTTTTTATCGGAAAAAAGCAACAAAGCTTTCCCTATCATAGGAGTTGGGGGTATACATTCCCCTCAGGACGCATTGGATAAACTGGATGCCGGTGCTTCCTTAATCCAGATTTACACAGGTTTTATCTATGAAGGTCCTGCTTTAATAAAAGCCATCAACAAAGCGGTTTTAAAAAGAAACTCATGACAACCGATACGGTTCTTTCTTTTTTTGCTACCAGCTTTATACTCACCATAGCTCCGGGACCGGATGTGATGTATGTATTATCGCAAAGTATTTCAAAAGGTGTAAAATTCGGGCTTTGTGCTGCCACAGGCCTTTCTATGGGGCTACTGTTTCATACCACATTACTGGCATTTGGTATTTCTTCATTAATTACCGCCATACCGTGGTTATTTAAAACCATTAAAGTGTTAGGAGCGCTTTATTTACTATGGATTGCTTATCAGGTATACCGGTCTGACGCCACATTTAAGCTGCAGCTTAAAGAAACAAAGACTGACAAGCCCTGGAAAAATATTTTTCAGGGGTTAATCATGAATATTATGAATCCAAAGGTAATGCTGTTCTTTTTAGCTTTATTCCCGTCTTTTATACATACAGCGCAAGGTAATGTAAAAACACAGATTTACATATTAGGTATCCTGTTCCTGATTCAGGCTTTTATTGTTTTCTCCACTTATTCACTGATAGCCTCAGCCACTACCCGGTTTCTGCGCGAGAATATTTCTTTTAACCTGTTTTTGAAATGGATGCAGGTTGTTGTATTCACCGGGCTGGCCATTAGTATGTTTATTTTTTAACCCGCTATTGTTTCATCTTCAACGCTGGCATCAGGTGCATTCTTCATCACTGATTCCATACCGTTTTTACACCCGCTTTCAGATTCATACATTTGACTGGAACCCACAACCTGTCCGTTCGTTGCTTTTAAATTAAAATAAAATTTTCCGTTTTTAGCTGTAAGTGTCTCGAAACGCTTAATCTCTGTACTGTTTTTCTTTACTGACTCAATACCGTTAGTACAGGCTGCTTTGGTCGTGTAACCTTCACTTGTTAAAATGACCTGACCGTTCGATGCTTTTAGATTAAACTGAAACTCATCGTTTTTACGTTTAGAAATGATAAATTTTCCCATCTTTTTTATTTTAAAGATACATAATTTTTAAAATCGAGTCGCTATTAAACAATTAATTTTTAAATAATTTCCATCTTTTTCATTATAAAAGTAGCATTTTTGTTTTGACAAACCCCTTCTTTTAACAAGTAATCAAATTTTAATTCATCAGCTATAATTTCCACTTCAAAACATTTTTTGGTCATAGCTGTGTACCGGTACGCCGTTTGACACACTTCAAGATCATGTGTAGCGATAATACCCATTGCCTGTAGGTCATATAACTTTTCTATAACCCCTATGGTGCCTGTTTTTTTATCATCCGAATTGGTTCCTTTCAGAATTTCATCCAATAATACAAAAACAGGCTGCTTTTGGGCTTCTGTAACAATTTTTTTCAATCTTTTCACTTCTGCATAAAAAAAGGATTCACTGTCAGACAAAGAATCGGTTAACCGCATAGATACCCATAAGGGCAGAGGTGATATTTTAGATTTGACTGCATCAATAGGTACACCGGCATAACCCAGCACCAGGTTAATACCCACAGTACGTAAAAAGGTACTTTTACCACTCATGTTGCTTCCTGTGAGAATGACGAATTTCTTTTCAGAAAAATCAATGGAATTCCGCACCCGTTTTTCTTTAGAAAGCAGCGGATGCCCGAGATTATCAAAGAAAATAATATTCTGTCCGTAAATTTCAGGATAATGGTAGTCCGGGTTATTGCAGGCAAAGTTAGCCAGAGCGTTTAAGGCTTCAACTTTTCCTATTGTTTCTATCCATTTCCAGACATCAGACTGGTGTTTTCTCTTCCACTGTATCAAACGTTTATACACCCAGAAGTGGTATTGAAACAAACCGTTAAGCGTAATAAAAATAAAAAAATTAGCAATAGTGTTCAGTTTTTCAAAATAATTGGCCAGCTCTTTTAAAGCAGTGCCCGCTGCTGGCTGTCCGTTTTTAGATTGGAGCTCTTTCTGAATATTTTGCAGGTATTCCGCAGTAAATGAAGTTTTCTGGAAAACCTGAATCATTTTGGTATACTGTTGTATGCTTTCCGATATTTTATCACTTTTTCCTATTTCCTTCATCATAAATGGCGTGATAAAGCCGATATTCACCAGGTTCAGAGAAAAGAAGAAAAAACACAATTTGGAAAAAACGATATGCCAGTTTAACATATAGCCTGCAATGGAAATAAACAATAGAACGGGCAAAAGAACGGCTAAAATCCTAACAAAAAGTTGCGGAGGTTCCGTTTCGGTTTCCGACCATTTTTTTATAGCTGCATCCTGTTTTTCTGATGTGTGGGCTAAATGTGCCAGTACCTGGAAATGTTGGCGGAATTCGATAGCCACACTTAATTCTTTAACCGCCTCCTGTCGCTGTTTTATTTCATCCGCTTCCGGGATATGCTGCAAATCTTCAGCCAGCCTTTTCTTTCCCAGCCAAGTGCCTGTCCGGTTGATAAACTGAAAAACAGAATGCGGCCCAAACATATCCAGATCGTACGAGAAAGCATGCTGCGGATTTTGAAATTCACTCCCTCCATCAAAGGTATGATTTCCTTGTAGAAATCTTATTTCATCATCATTCACCTTCTTCAATACCTCATGATACCGCATACGCGATTGCAGCCTGATATAACTGTTTACTGCTGTAATAAATAAAACGAACAGGACAAAAGCTATCCAGCCATATTGGTCTATCCTGTTATACATCATAAGATAAAAACAATAAACGGCCCCCAGCAGCAGTGTAATACGCAACCAGCTGACGGTATTTTTCTTTCTGCGTAATCTTTCCAGGATTTGTTTTTGGCGGTTACTTGTTTCCTTGTACATATTGGTAGGGATAATGGACTAAATGTACGTACAAAAAAACCATTTCACAACTGAAATGGTTTTAAACGTTTCTGAAAAGTTAGTGTTGTTTTTTCATCTGGCGTTCTCTTGCCAGCAATGTGTTTTTCATAAGCATGGCTATGGTCATAGGCCCCACACCTCCCGGAACAGGAGTTATCCATGATGCTTTAGGAGCTACCTCATCAAATGCCACATCGCCTTTAATAACATAGCCTTTCGGGTTATTTTCATCAGCTACACGCGTAATGCCTACATCTACAATTACTGCGCCTTCTTTAATCATATCAGCTTTCAGAAATTCGGGAACCCCTAAAGCCGTGATAATGATATCTGCCTCGCGTGTGATTTTTTCTATATTCTGCGTAGCCGAATGGGTTAACGTAACGGTTGCATTACCCGGATAGGCTTTGCGGCTCATTAACAGACTCATTGGTTTTCCCACAATATTGGAACGGCCGATTACCACTACATTTTTCCCTTTGGTTTCAATTTTATTGCGCTCCAGCAATTGTAAAATACCAAAAGGAGTAGCCGGAATAAATGATTCTAATTCCAGTGCCATACGCCCGAAATTTTCAGGGTGAAAACCATCGACATCTTTATCAGGATGTACCGCATTTAAAACCTTTTGCTCATCAATATGTTTAGGCAGCGGTAATTGTACAATAAAACCATCAATAGCAGTATTATTGTTCAGCTCCTCAATTTTTTTAAGTAATTCTTCTTCTGTGGTTTCTTCCGGCAGCGCTACCAGAGTAGAGTCAAAACCAATTTTTTCACAGGTTTTCACTTTGCTTCCTACATAAGTTAAACTTGCGCCGTTGCTTCCTACCAGAACAGCCGCCAGATGTGGTACTTTTTCGCCTCGCTGTTTTAGTAAAGCTACTTCTGCAGCAATTTCGTTTTTAATCTCTTCCGATACTTTTTTACCGTCTAATAATTGCATGTTGTATGTATTTGTAATTATAACCTGATTGTTTAAGTTCAGGAACTTAAAAAACCTACAAAGTTAAACACCCTGCAGGCTTGCTGTTTCATTTTTAGCGCAACAGTTCAATCTTCATTCTTTTCTTATAGTGAATAAAGTACCTGGAGCAACATGATTATGTGCCAGAAAATCCGATTTATTTCATTCCCATCCCTTTCATCTGTCCCATCATCCGCATCAGGTTTTTTCCTTTTGCTCCCTGCATCATTTTCATCATCTTGCTCATCTGGTCAAACTGTTTAAGCAACTGGTTTACCTGCTGGATATCGGTACCTGATCCTTTGGCTACACGCATTTTACGTTTGGCATCTAAAAGTGTCGGTTTGCTACGTTCGGCCGGGGTCATGGAATGAATAATAGCCTCAATATGTTTAAAAGCATCGTCTTCGATTTCAACATCTTTCAATGCTTTTCCTACACCGGGAATCATACCCACAAGGTCTTTCATCGACCCCATTTTTTTTACCTGCTGTATCTGCGACAGGAAATCATCAAAACCAAACTCGTTTTTAGCGATTTTCTTCTGTAATTTACGGGCTTCTTCTTCATCGTATTGCGCCTGCGCTCTTTCTACTAATGAGATTACGTCTCCCATGCCCAAGATACGGTCGGCCATACGATCAGGATAAAAGACATCAATAGCATCCATCTTTTCTCCTGTTCCTATGAATTTTATAGGCTTATTTACAATAGACTTAATGGAAATGGCAGCTCCACCTCTGGTATCACCATCTAATTTGGTCAGCACCACCCCGTCAAAATCCAGCCGGTCGTTAAAAGCTTTTGCCGTATTTACGGCATCCTGCCCTGTCATGGAATCGACCACAAATAAGGTTTCATGTGGCTGAATAGCGGCATGCACATTGGCAATTTCGTTCATCATCTGTTCATCAATAGCCAAACGCCCTGCAGTATCGACAATTACCACATTAAAACCATTCTTTTTAGCATAATCAACAGCATGTGTCGCAATAGAAACCGCATCTTTATTTTCCGGCTCTGCGTATACTTCCACACCAATCTGATCTCCTACTACGTGCAACTGGTTAATAGCCGCCGGTCTATAGATATCACAGGCTACCAATAATGGTTTTTTATTCTTTTTTGTTTTTAAAAAGTTCGCTAATTTACCGGAGAAAGTTGTTTTACCCGATCCCTGTAAACCCGACATCAAAATTATAGACGGGTTACCTGATAAGTTTACGCCTGCCACATCTCCACCCATTAATTCGGTTAATTCGTCTTTAACGATTTTAACCATCAATTGTCCTGGTTGTAAGGTAGTCAATACGTTTTGCCCTATTGCTTTTTCTTTTACTTTATTGGTAAAATCTTTCGCAATTTTAAAATTCACGTCGGCATCAAGCAAGGCACGGCGTACTTCTTTTAATGTTTCGGCTACGTTAACTTCTGTAATTTTCCCGTGACCTTTAAGTATATGAAAGGCTTTATCTAATTTATCACTTAAATTATCGAACATGTTTTCTCTATATTGAAACTAAGCTACAAATATAATACAAAGTTAGAAAGTACCCAAACCAATGTAAGGGATAGGTCTTTGCTGTTGTACTGTTTTTCTCCCTTGTTTTGAACAAACAACATCAACGGTATTTACCAGAGCATTCCTTTTATTTCTATGCAGGTAGCAGAAGATAATTATGCTATACCTCTTACCGCAAAATAA
Organism: Paenimyroides tangerinum; assembly: GCA_050990835.1. Classification (GTDB taxonomy): domain Bacteria; phylum Bacteroidota; class Bacteroidia; order Flavobacteriales; family Flavobacteriaceae; genus Flavobacterium. The sequence goes on from CP158859.1 coordinate 9,364, forward strand.
AAAAACACCATATTAATGGTGTTTTTTTATTTTGTTACATTCTGTTCGGCACCTCAATGCCTAACAAACTGAAAGCATTTTTAATAACTTGCGCTACTTTGTCTGAAAGCTGTACACGAAATATTTTTTTCGCTTCGTCCGGTTCTCCTAAAATGGAAACCGACTGATAAAAAGAATTATACTCTTTTACAAGATCATACGTATAGTTGGCAATAAGTGCCGGGCTATAAGTTTTAGCAGCTTGTTGTATAATCTCAGGAAACATCAGTAACGTTTTTATCAATTCTTTTTCTTTTGCATGTAATTGTGTAACAATTACAGCAGCTGTATAATCAAATCCGGCTTTACGGAGAATGGACTGTATCCGTGCATAAGTATACTGGATAAAGGGCCCTGTGTTTCCATTAAAATCTACTGATTCTTTGGGGTCAAAAAGTATACGTTTTTTAGGATCTACTTTAAGAATATAGTACTTTAATGCCCCTAAACCGATCATATGGTATAAATGGTTTTTCTCGGTTTCGCTTAATCCATCTAATTTACCCAGTTCTTCAGATATTTCCTGAGCCGTAGTTGTCATATCATGCATCAAATCATCAGCATCTACCACAGTTCCTTCACGTGATTTCATTTTACCAGAAGGCAGGTCTACCATTCCATACGATAAGTGGTACAGATGTTCCGCCCATCTAAACCCCAGCTTTTTCAGTATTAAGAACAACACTTTAAAGTGATAGTCCTGCTCATTACCTACTGTATATACCATTCCGCCCACATCCGGGTAATCTTTCACGCGCTGAATGGCTGTTCCGATATCCTGAGTGATGTATACAGAAGTACCGTCTGAACGTAAAACCAGCTTTTCATCCAATCCCTCTTCGGTAAGATCAATCCATACAGAACCGTCTTCTTTTTTATAGAAAACACCTTTAATCAGTCCGTCTTCCACCACATCTTTACCTAAAAGGTAGGTGTTGCTTTCATAATAATAGCTGTCAAAATCAACCCCCAGATTTTTATATGTTATTGCAAAACCATCGTACACCCATTGGTTCATCTTTTCCCAAAGTGCCACTACTTCCTGATCACCTGCTTCCCATTTACGAAGCATTTCCTGTGCTTCAAGCATTAGGGGTGCCTGTTTTTTAGCTTCTTCTTCGCTTAATCCCTGTTCTTTTAATCCATTAATCTCTTTTTTATAGGCTTTATCGAATTCTACATAAAAATTTCCTACCAGTTTGTCTCCCTTTAGTCCGGCAGATTTAGGTGTTTGCCCTAAACCGAATTTCTGCCAGGCCAGCATTGATTTACAGATATGAATACCTCTGTCGTTAATAATTTGTGTTTTATACACTTTATTCCCGGCTGCTTTTAAAATTTCGGCCACTGAAAAACCCAACAAATTATTTCGTATATGCCCCAGATGTAAAGGCTTATTAGTATTTGGCGATGAATATTCAACCATTACCGCCTTATCTCCTGCTTTTGGTGTTATGTAACCATATGAAGTATCCGGCATCATTTCGTTAAAAAGCTGTGTGTAGTAGGAATCTTCTATTACTATATTCAGAAACCCCTGCACCACGTTAAATTTAGCTACCACCGGTACGTTTTCTACCAAAAATGTGCCTATTTTTGTACCAATTTCTACCGGATTTCCTTTTATCTGCTTTAACAACGGAAAAACCACCACGGTAATGTCACCTTCAAACTCCCTACGCGTAGCCTGAAATTCAACTTTTTCCAAAGTAATTTGAAACAAGGATTGAACGGCATCTTGGATATACGACGTAAGTAAAAGTTGTAAAGACATGATATAACATTTTAAATTGACGTACAAAGATACATTTTTATCAGGCAAGGATTATAAAAAAAAACAATTCAACAAAACATCACAACACACTATATACCAATATATTACAAACATAAAAACAACAAATCATCAAAAAAAAAGTATTTTTTATGATTTTTATGTAACACAAATTAGCTTTTGAATACTTATAAGTAAATCAAAAAATTTGTAGCTGCCTGTGTCAATCATATAGGCAATACAAAGTAGCATGCAAAACAAATTAAATCAGAAATATGAAAATCAAATTTACATTAATAGCTTCTTTCATAGCCTTAGGTATGAATGCACAAACACCTCCTCCGGGTACGGTAACGGGTAAGGTAGTGGATCAAAAAACAAAAGAAGTGATTCCTTATGCTACCATTACAGTGAAACAGAACACAGAAATTGTTACGGGAGACACTACAGATGATAACGGTAAGTTTACGATAGAAAATGTACCCTTACAGGAAGTTCTGGTAGAAGTAGAATATATTGGTTTCAAAACCTATTCATCTACTATACGATTGCGTTCTGATACTAAAAAAATAGATTTAGGTACTATTGAATTGACCGAAGACAGTGAAATGCTGGAAGGTATTGTTATCAATGCCGAACGTTCTACTATGGAGCAACTGGTAGACCGAAAAGTAATACATGTAGGTAAAGATCTGAGTACGGCAGGTGCATCGGCTTCTGATATCATGAATAACATTCCGTCTGTAAATGTAGACCAGGACGGTAACATTTCGATGCGTGGAAATGACAATGTAAAAATCCTGATTGACGGTAAACCGTCTAATCTTGATCCGAAGCAGTTACTGAAACAACTCCCTTCAAATTCTATCGATAAAATAGAACTCATTACCAATCCCTCAGCCAAATATAATCCGGAAGGCATGTCGGGTATGATTAATATTGTATTGAAGAAAAACATGAACGATGGCTTTAACGGTATGTATACAGGTGGTATTACATTTGCTAAAGAACCTAAATACAACCAGACATTGGATATGAACCTCCGAAAAGGAAAATTTAACTTTTTCGGTAATTACGGCTATATGCAAAGTACTACCTTCAATGACGGGGAAATAACACAAAAACAGGATTTGTCACAGCAATTGTTTCATATTATGAATGATGTTGAAGGTCATAATTTTAAAGCAGGTTTTGATTTTTATATCAATCCTAAAAATACCTTTTCAGCCTATACCTATCAGAATTATGCAGACGGTTACGGTATTGTAGATAATCATATTGTATACCCAACCCGCAATACCCTTCAACAAAAAGACCGCTATAATAGTAATCATAAAAACCAGATTTATAACGCTGCCTTTAAACATGTATTCAGCAAACCGGAGCATACGTTAGATGTTGAGGTTAACTACACTCAAAACAAGGCAAATCAGGATGCCTCTTTTAATATGGAAGGAAATACGATTACACCTTATCAGGATCGTCTACGCGACAAAGAACAAAGTGTAATTGCCAATATAGATTATGCCAATCCGCTATCTGAAAAATCAAAACTGGAATTAGGTGCCGAATACCGGTCTACCAAAACCGACAATACATATGGCACAACAAGTACTAATCTGAAAGATGCCAATTTTGATTATAATGTGGATATTTTTTCTGCGTATGCCACTTTTGGTCAGAAATATGAAAAATGGAGTTACCAGTTAGGTGCCCGCCTGGAAAAATACAATGTAGAAGCCAATTATTATGTAGGCAGTGAATACGCGCCTTTTAAAGATGATTATTTAACCGTATACCCGTCTGCATTCCTAAGCTACACGCCTAATCAGAGTAATTTTTTCCAGTTAAGTGCCAGCCGCCGTGTAGACCGTCCGAGTGTAGGACAAACCAAACCCATCCGGGAATACAGTACACCCCGCGTAGTATCTGTTGGTAACCCTGAACTTCGTCCGCAGTTTACCAATTCGGTAGAATTTAATTATACGCGTATTTTGGGTGTAAAAGGCTCTATAACAGCCGGAGTTTATTACCGCGCTATTGAAGATGTTATTCAGCGTACTTTTGCTCCGGATACGTCATCTGAAGCGGCTATTGCCGACAACAGAATGATTATGAGCTATGGTAACTTTGACAACTCGAATGCTTACGGCGCAGAAATTTCTGCCAATTACAAAATTACCAAATGGTGGGATATACAACCAAGTGCTGAATATTATCATTTAAAACAGCAAGGTATTGTAACTTTATTCAATGAAACAACCAATCAATTTGATACGTTTTCGAGAGAAGTCGGTTCGTATGCCTTTAATGCGCGCTTAAACAATAACTTTAAAATCACCAATAATTTCAGAGCTACCTTATTTGGTTTCTACCGTGGTCCGTTTGATGCTATTAATGCTACCACCAAAGAAATGTATAAAATTGATGCCGGGGTGCGTTATACATTCTGGGAAAACAAAGGAAGCCTGAGCCTTCGTTTCAACGATATCTTCAATACCATGAAATATGCCTATGAAAGTGATACACCTTATCGTTCAGAAGGGCAGTTTACATGGGAAAGCCAATCGTTATATGTAGGCTTTACCTATGCATTCGGAGCCGGAAAAAACAGAGCAATGCAACGTAAACAACGCGAAGTAAATGAAACACAGAAATCTGGTGGTTTCTTTTAATATTTTTGAATTAGTTTAGTGTAAGAGTGGAGCTGTTTCGGTTCCACTTTTTTATTCCCGTTTCTGCTGTATTTCAAAACAGAACAATTACCTTCTCCTTCTTTAGTAAGTTTCCAGTTTCCACAATCTGATTAAATAAGAAATGTTACCGATTGAAAATCTGCGGCTTTAACGTTTTTACAGTAATGGGTACAACTAAAAAAGTGAAACGCTCTGCGTTTCACTTTTTAGTCTTTTTTATCGAACATCAGTTCTTTTACTTTTTCTTTGTCTTCTTTTTCTTTTCTGAGGTCGAACATCGTACCAAATATTCTGTCCCAAAATGTATTACTTACACCAAACCCCAGTTCTTCATCTTTATAATGATGCAGATGATGATTACGCCAGAGAGGTTTCAGAAATTTAAAGGGCGGGGCAATAGCATGAATTAGGTAATGCATAGAGGCATATAATAAATAACCTATCATAAACCCGGGGAAAAAGCCAAACGCATAACGTCCTAAAACAAGGTACATTATACCGAATATAAGACTTGCCAGAATAAGGCTTGGTACCGGCGGCATAAATAACCGCTGACGGTCGCGTGGAAAATGATGGTGATTACCATGCATAATATAAGCTACTTTCTGTATTTTGGGATTTTCACTTACCCAATGAAAGATAAACCTGTGCGCCAGGTATTCAAAGAATGTCCAGAAAAGCATGGCACCCACAAAAAGTCCTGTAATAGTAGCGGCACTTAATGCCTTATATGTATAGCCATAATAAATAATATACGATAATACAGGTATGTACATGCCCCAGATTATCGCCGGATGCCCTTTGGTTAACATCTCTAAAAACGGATTTTTAAATAAACGTGCCTGTCCTTTATTATTTATTTTGTCAATTTTCATGTTTTTTTAATTTTTTATCACCAACGAATAATAGCACTTGCCCATGTAAAGCCACTACCAAAAGCTGCCAGAACTACCAAATCACCTTCTTTTATCTTTCCCTGCTCCCACGCTTCGGTTAAGGCAATAGGTATTGAAGCCGCCGTAGTATTGCCATACTTCATAATGTTGTTAAACACTTGGTCATCGGTTAATTTAAATTTTTGCTGAATAAACTGCGATATGCGCAAATTGGCCTGATGCGGAATTAACATATTAATATCCGAAACAGCTAAATCATTAGCCTGTAATCCTTCGTTAATTACTTCGCTGAAACGCACCACGGCATTTTTAAAGACAAACTGCCCGTTCATATGCGGATAATAACTTTCATCATCCGGGTTATTATCATTGATAATATCAGTTACCCAGCGTTTTCCCATACCCGGTGCAATAAGGGCCAATTCTTCAGCATGTTCCCCTTCAGCATGTAAATGAGTAGATAAAATTCCTGTTGCAAGGTCTTCGGTTCTTGATAAAACAGCTGCCCCTGCCCCATCGCCGAAAATAACTGATACGGCACGTCCACGGGTTGTCATATCAAGGCCCTTAGAGTGTATTTCAGAACCTATTACCAGAATATTCTTATACATTCCGGTACGGATAAACTGATCGGCTACAGATAAAGCATAAATAAAGCCCGAGCACTGGTTACGAATGTCCAAAGCACCTATACTATCAAGCCCCAGCATTTTTTGTACTGTCACACCCGGCCCCGGAAAGTAATAATCAGGACTTAAGGTGGCAAATATGATAAAATCGATATCCTTGTGGGAAATTTTAGCCCGTTCTATAGCTATCCTGGCGGCTTTTACTCCCATACCAGAAGTAGTATCTTCTTCTAAAACAACATGCCTGCGTTCTTTAATACCGGTTCGTTCCTGAATCCATTCGTCATTGGTATCCATTAATTTCGACAAATCGTCATTGGTAACTACATTATCAGGTACATAATAGCCTAAGCCTGTTATTTTTGAATGGTACATAACTTATTAAATAACATTATATCACGCAAATTTACATTTTTAAAATCAATTTGTTTTGAGAAATTAACACAGAATTCCTTTTCATCTCCTTAATTTTTTTTTTAAAGCATAAAATCTTCTATTTTAGCCTAACTAATAAAACTAAAGAATATATGAAAATATTTTTTACCCGACTGTTACCTTTATTCTTAATAACTACACCTATGATTGGACAAGAGAATATTACGTATCAGAAGCCTTCGGATGCGATTTTACAATTAGCCGATTTTGAACGGGCTCCCACGGTAGCCATGGACTCCAAGAAGCAAGTGATGCTTCTAATGTACCGCAATACTTACAAAAACTTAAATGATTTAAATCAGGAAGAGCTCCGCCTCGGAGGGTTACGCATTAACCCTGTTACCAATATATCCAGTACGGTAACATTTATCAACAACCTGAAAATAAAAAAAATTAACGACACCCATGAAATACAGGTAAAAGGCTTACCTGAACATGCTAATATTACCAATCTAATCTGGTCGCCGGATGAAACAAAAATGGCGTTTACGCATACCACTGCCACCGGAAATGAACTTTGGGTAGTAGACATGAAAACTGCTATTGCCACCAAGTTAACTGAAGCTGTATTAAATGCCAATTTAGGTAATCCTATTACCTGGTTTAAAGATAGTAATCATTTATTGGTAAAAATGATGGCCGAAAACCGGCCGCCCCTCATAGACGGGAAAAAAGATTTACCTGCCGGTCCAATAGTATCGGTATCAGAAGAAGGTGTGGTATCGCAAAACCGGACGTATCAGGATTTACTGAAAAATAAAACCGATGAAACCAATTTTGAAAACATAACAAATGCGGTTCTATACAAAGTTGATTTAAAGGGTAAAAAGACGCTCTTTAAAAATGCGGCACTATATGCCGGTGAGACCTTTTCACCCGATGGCCATTATATCATGCTGACCACTTTAGAAAAACCGTTTTCTTATATAGTCCCTTTAAGCCGTTTTCCTATGAAAACTACAGTATATACAGCTGAAGGTGTTTTGGTGAAAGAAGTGAATGATATACCGCTAAACGAGGTAATGCCTAAAGGTTTTATGTCGGTCCGTCAGGGAAAAAGAAGCATGGGCTGGAGAAATGACAAACCAGCTTCTCTTTACTTTGTGGAAGCATTAGACAAAGGCGACCAGGCCAATCAGGTAACTTTCCGGGATGAGCTGTTTACATGGGATGCGCCTTTTGATAAGCAACCGGAATCATTAGCAAAAACACCGCAACGTTTCGGAGGCATTGTATGGGGCGATGATGAAACAGCTATACTATATGACCAGTGGTACGATACGCGAAATATCAAAACTTACCTTTTCAACCCCAAAACAAAAAGTGAGTTAAAGGTTATCGGCGACAGAAATTATCAGGATGTATACGCCGATCCAGGTGATTTTCAGACCGAGAAAAACCAGTACGGGCGTCAAACTTTATTAAAAAACGGAAACGAATTGTATCTAGTTGGTGAAGGGCATACCCAAAACGGGCAATTTCCGTTTCTTGACGCATTTGATCTAAAAACACTGAAGAGCAAACGTTTATATCAATCCGATTATAAGGATAAAATAGAATCTATTCAGTCCATTATCGATATTAAAAAAGGAGAGATTTTAGTTAATATTCAGTCCAAAACGGATTATCCGAACTATTATTTCCGGAATATAAAGAAGAAAAACAACCTGAAACAAATTACGTTCAATAAAAACCCGTTTGAAAGTTTAAAGGATGTATATAAAGAGGTTATCAAATACAAGCGTCAGGATGGTGTAGAGCTGTCCGGTACATTATACCTGCCGGCAAATTACGACCGTAAAAACAAGAAGGAAAAACTGCCTTTGCTTATCTGGGCCTATCCTACGGAATATAAGGACCGGAACAGTGCAGGACAGACTACTGCCAACCCAAATGAATTTACATTTCCGTTTTACGGGTCATTCGTATACTGGGCGGCAAAAGGTTATGCTGTTTTGGATGATGCCTCTTTTCCTATTATCGGAGAAGGCTCGGAAGAACCCAATGATACGTTTATTCCGCAACTGGTGATGAATGCCGAAGCAGCTATAAACGCAGTAGATCATTTGGGCTATATAGACAGAACCCGTGTAGGTGTTGGCGGTCATTCTTATGGGGCTTTTATGACAGCAAACCTGCTAACCCATTCCAATCTGTTTGCCTGCGGTATTGCGCGCAGTGGTGCTTATAACCGTACCTTAACGCCTTTTGGTTTTCAATCGGAACAACGCAATTACTGGGAAGTACCCAACATCTATAATACTATGTCGCCTTTTATGACCGCAAATAAAATGAAAACACCTATGCTTCTGGTACATGGCGAAGCCGACAATAATCCCGGGACATTCACGTTACAGACCGAACGTTATTTTCAGGCATTAAAAGGGCTGGGAGCTCCTGTACGCATGGTATTACTGCCTAAAGAAAGCCATAGTTATGTAGCAAAAGAAAATATTTTACATTTACTATGGGAACAGGAACAATTTTTAGACCAGCACTTAAAAAATAAAAAATAAATATTTTATTTCGCCCAGTGCCGGAGTTTTTGTTGCTTAGTAAACTAATAGCACTTACAGTTGTCTTATCATAAAAAGGGCCGCAATTGCGGCCTTTTTTATGATTTTAAAATCTGATTTGTATGGTCTTTTGTCTTTACTTTTTTAATGATATCGGTAATAATGCCCTGTTCATCTATGATAAAGGTAGTACGGTGAATACCGTCAAATTCCATTCCCATAAATTTCTTAGGTCCCCACACGCCATAAGCTGTAATAATACTTTTATCTTCATCTGCAAGTAAAGGATACTGCAAGTTATTTTTTTGTGCAAAACGCAACTGGCGCGCTTCTGAATCGGCACTGATACCTATTACCTGATAGTTCTGTGCTATAAACCGGCTGATATTGTCCTGTAAATTACAGGCTTCTGCCGTACAACCCGGTGTAGAGGCTTTCGGATAAAAAAATAACACCACTTTTTTTCCTTTGAAATCACTTAAACGTACTGTTTCTCCGTTCTGATCTTTTCCGGAAAAATCTGGTGCTTTATTTCCTATTTCTAATGTTGTCATAAGCTGTTTAGTTAAAAACAGGCCATACCGCCTGAAAGGTTATATAATATTAATGAGTAATCTGTTCTATATCTTTCGGATTGTGCTTGTGTTTAAAGAAAACGGCGAATAAAACGGCAACAATTAAAGCATAAAAAGCAAAAGATAGCCAGATATGGGTCCAATCTTTCATAAAAATGGGTTCGTTGAATACCCCATTATACACAGATATCTCTTTTTCAGCTATAAATTTCTGAAGATGTGCATTTCCTGTTTGTGTGTCTAAAAAGGCGGCCAGATCGGCTTCTTTAGTAAAGGCTTTTGTAAAAAAAGCATCAATCATCCATCCTGAAGTAAAGCTGCCTACAACAGCTCCTACCCCATTAGTCATCATCATAAACAATCCCTGCGCGGAAGAACGTATAGCCGCATTTGTATTTGTTTCTACAAATAAAGAACCGGAAATATTGAAAAAATCAAATGCCATGCCGTATACAATACAGGATAAGATAATCATCCATAAGCCATTTACAGGATCTCCGAAAGCAAACAGACCGAAACGCAATACCCAAGCCAACATACTGATAAGCATTACATTCTTTATTCCGAAACGTTTCAGGAAAAACGGAATGGCCAGAATAAAAACGGTTTCTGATATTTGTGAAATGGACATGATAATGGTAGAGTATTTTGTGACGAACGAGTCGGCATACTTCGGAAAATGTTTAAACTCGTCCAGAAACACATCGCCATAGGCGTTGGTTAGCTGTAAAGCCGCCCCTAAAAACATTGAAAAAATAAAGAAAAGTGCCATTTTATAGTTACCAAATAACTTAAACGACTCCAGACCTAAAGTTTCTACCCAGGTAGCATTTTCTTTTATCTTATTCTGAGGCGGGCATTTTGGTAAGGTCAATGCAAAAAAAGCTAATATTACAGCTGCACCCGCAGCAATGATAAACTGATATTCCGTTGCTTTATTCCCGGTGAGGTTAGTAGCCCACATAGCGGCTATAAAGCCAATGGTGCCCCATACCCGTATAGGCGGAAAGTGTTTCACCACATTCATCCCACTTGTTATCAGCGCGTTATAGGAAATAGAATTTCCCAATGCAATGGTGGGCATATAAAAACACATAGCCAGCAGCATAACATAAATAAAAGTTGTAGGGTTATCTACCGTAGTGAGGTATACCAACGTGGCCGCATACAAAAAATGCAGCAGTGCGTATAGTTTCTCTGCGTTCATCCATTTGTCAGCAATAATACCTGTTAAGGTAGGCATAAACAAAGAGGAGATGCCCATAGTACCAAATACCAGACCAAATTGTGTCCCATCCCAACCTTTCGTCCCGAACCAATAATTTGCAATTGTAATAAGCCATGCCCCCCAAACAAAAAATTGAAGAAACATGGTTATTTGTAATTTATTTTTTACGCTTAACATGTGAAAATAGGTGTTTTAATTATGAAGTTAGTTCGGCTAATTTCTGATGAACCAGCTCTAATACCAGATCAAACTGTTGTTTTTCTGAAAGATGTGAGTTATCAATTTCTATAGCATCAGGTGCCTTTTTCAAAGGAGAATCTGTTCGCTGAGTATCTATCTGATCGCGTTCCGTAACATTTTTATAGACATTTTCATACGTTATATTCGCGTCTTTTGCCTGTAGTTCTTTAAAACGCCTCTCAGCTCTGATTTCAGGCGAAGCTGTCATAAAAAGTTTGAGTTCCGCTTCCGGAAAAACAACCGTGCCTATATCTCTGCCATCCATCACCACACCTTTATCTTTTCCAAGCGCCTGCTGCTGCACTACTAAAAGAGTTCGTACCTCAGATACTGCAGCTATCTGGCTTACATACTGTGATACTTCCATACTCCTGATTTCGGTTTCCACATTTGTACCGTTTACATACATTTCAGCCGTTTCTGACTGTGGATTATAATGAAACCATAATGAAATCTGGGGAAGCCGGGCAATGAGTTTTTCTTTATGAAAGAAAGCGGAAGAAATGAGTTCATGCTGCATGGCATACCAGGTTACCGCCCGGTACATAGCGCCTGTATCTACATATACATAGCTCAGCGCCCGTGCCAGTTGTTTTGCCAGCGTACTTTTGCCCGTAGATGAAAAACCGTCAATGGCAATGGTTATTTTTTTCAATATCTTGCGTTTTAAGCTGCAAATTTATTATAGTTTTACAGACAAACCAAACAAACTTGTATTGGCAGCCAAAGTATATCTCGAGTAGGAATAATCAAACTTAAAACGGTTAATCTGAATACCGAAACCTGCTGAAAAACCGGCAAAATGTCGCTGTTCTAAAATTTTCATTTCTTCTCCTTTTCTGAAATTATAAGCAAAGCGAAGATTGAATTTTCTTTCCGGAAAAAACTCTGCCCCAATGGTCACATGGCGCAGGGCGTTATTGAAAAAACTTACGTCTTCTTCTGTTACCGTTCCGTCCAGATCAGTCTTAGACCGGTTGGGGTTTGAGAATGAAACGTCCCATTTTTGCAAATTGTCCAGAGTAAAATGCCAGCGGATAGGTACATTTTCTAATTTTTTAGAAAATCCCAGTATCACATCCAACGGCAAAGATTCCCGTACATCATTATAGGTAGTAAGCTGCGTTCCGATATTCCGAAAAGCCATAGCAATGTTCCATCCGGTTTCAGGATTGGTGTAAATTCCGGCAATATCAGCTGCAGCACCAATAGAATTATACGAATCTAACGTAGAGGAAATTACTTTTATATTGGCTCCGAAATGAAAATAAGTGCCTATAATGTGATGGGCATATCCCACAGAAAGCGCAAGGTCACTTCCTGAAAAACTTCCTGTTTTCTGTCCCAATTCATCGTACCCGTCAATAGAACCGTAATTTAAATATGACACCCCCACATGAAAGTTACGTTCGTTATTAAATGTTTTGGAATAAGCAGCCGTTCCGTATGTAATATCACCATAGTACTTTCCGAAATTTACAGCAAACTTATTATCCATCTCTTCATTGATAGTAGCCGGATTAAAAAAAGGCTGGTTTACATCCCCATCATAATTTGTAATATTATTTCCTCCAAGTGCAGCCTGACGGGGCGTACCTACCAGTGTAAGAAATTGATAGGCATGTTTTCCCCCTACCTGAGCAAAGGTGTATTGCATTGCAAAAAGAGCTGCTACAGAAAGAAATAGTTTACGCATGAATACATTGTTTATCAGGTAACGAATATATTAATTTTTATATTGTCAGAAAATAAAAAAAGATACATTTTAGCAATGTATCTTTATTAGGTTATACGAATTTCTTTGGTTTTTTCACTTTCTGTGAAGTTAAGGCTATTTCAACTACTTCACTCATTTTATCTACATAATGAAAGATCAGGCCATGCAGGTATTCAGGTTTAATTTGATCAATATCGCGTTTGTTTTCTTTACAAAGTATGATTTCCTTTATATTGGCACGTTTGGCCGCAAGTATCTTTTCTTTTATGCCCCCTACAGGTAATACTTTTCCACGCAACGTAATTTCACCTGTCATGGCCAGGTTTTTCTTTACTTTCCGCTGGGTAAAACTAGACAGCATGGAGGTAAGCATAGCAATACCTGCCGACGGTCCGTCTTTTGGAGTAGCTCCTTCGGGTACGTGCACGTGAATTTTGTAGGTATCAAATATTTCATCATTTAACCCCAGTTCTTCAGCGTGCGCTTTAATATATTCCAAGGCTATAGTAGCCGACTCTTTCATCACGTTACCCAGATTGCCTGTCATTGTAAGCGTTCCTTTTCCTTTTGAGAGTATAGATTCTATATAGAGGATATCGCCGCCAACACGTGTCCACGCCAAGCCGGTAACCACCCCTGCTGTTTCATTATTTTCATATTTGTCCAGGTCAAAACGGGGCACTCCTAAAATAGCTGTAAAGTCTTCCTCTGTCAGTTTCTCTTTCATTTCTTCTTCCAAAACAACTGATTTTGCTATACTGCGTGCAAGAGTAGCCAGTTGTTTATCGAGCTTTCTTACACCTGACTCCCGGGTATAGTTGGCAATAATAAACTCCAGCTGTTTTTTAGTAAGTGTAGCCGCTTTATGATCCAATCCGTGTTCTTCCAGTTGTTTAGGCCATAAATGACGACGGGCAATTTCAATTTTCTCTTCAATGGTATACCCGTTCATCTCTATAATTTCCATACGGTCCAGCAAAGCAGGCTGAATAGTATTCAGGCTATTGGAAGTAGCAATGAACATTACTTTCGATAAATCGTATCCCATTTCCAGGAAGTTATCATAAAACTCTTTATTTTGCTCCGGATCAAGCACTTCCAGCATAGCTGAAGAAGGATCGCCGTTATGAGAACTCGACAGCTTGTCTATTTCATCCAGCACAAATACCGGATTAGATGTTTTTGCTTTTTTAATAGATTGGATAATGCGGCCCGGCATGGCACCAATGTAGGTTTTTCGATGTCCGCGGATTTCAGCCTCATCGCGCAATCCTCCTAAAGATATACGCACGTATTCACGCCCCAACGCTTTGGCTACGGATTTTCCTATAGAGGTTTTTCCTACCCCCGGAGGGCCGTACAAACATAAAATAGGTGCTTTCATATCGTTACGCAGTTTTAAGACAGCCATGTGCTCTATTACCCGCTTTTTTACATCTTCCAGACCATAATGGTCTTTGTCTAAAATTTTCTGCGCTTCTTTTAAATTAAATATATCTGTAGAATACTCATTCCATGGCAGGTCCAGTAGTAATTCAAGATAGTTGCGCTGAATAGCGAACTCAGCTACCTGCGGGTTCATCCGCTGCATCTTTAATAACTCTTTTTCAAAATGTTCCTGCACTTTGGCTTCCCATTTTTTACTTTTTGCTTTCTGGCGCATTTCTTCGATTTCCTGCTCGTTCGATGCGCCTCCCAGTTCTTCCTGAATCGTTTTCATCTGCTGATGCAGAAAATATTCTTTTTGTTGCTGATCTAAATCAACACGTACTTTACTTTGGATATCATTTTTAAGCATGAGTTTCTGGAGCTCTACATGCATCTTAGACAAGGTATTCAACGCACGTTCCTTTAAATTGTTTATCTGTAACAATTCCTGTTTTTCTTCTACCGACAGGTTCATGTTTGAGGAAACAAAATTTACTAGAAAGGAATCGCTCTCGATATTCTTAATAGCAAATGTAGCTTCGGTAGGTATATTCGGATTTTCTTTAATGATTTGCTGCGCTACTTCTTTAATACCTTCTATAATGGTCTTAAACTCAGCATCTTCTTTTGATGGTTTTTCTTCTGGTATATCCGTTATCTTCGCCTTTAAAAAAGGCTCTTCCTGTACCAGTTCTTCAATCTGAAAACGTTTTTTTCCCTGTAGTATTACCGTTATATTGCCATCGGGCAGTTTCAGCATTTTTACAATCTGTGCCACCGTACCGGTATGATGTATATCTTTTAAACCGGGATTCTCCACAGCACCGTCAATTTGTGCCACCACACCCAGCATTTTATTGCCTTCGTTGACACTTTTTATCAATTCGATAGATTTGTCTCTGCCTGCTGTTATAGGCAGTACAACGCCGGGAAACATGACCATATTCCGAAGCGGTAGAATAGCCAGGTGTTCGGGTAGTATTTCATTGTTCATTTCTTCTTCGTCTTCCGGAGAAAGCAAGGGAATAAATTCTGCATTGCCATCAAATTCTTCTAATGATAACTCTCCTATAGATATGATTCTTTCTTTTGCCATTTTAGTACGTCAATTTGTCAGTTTGCAAGCTATTCTTCTCTGACAGTTTTATCAAAAAAAGCTTACATGCTGATTTTATGTATTAGTAGTGGGCTTTATTACCCTTTCAACTACTATAAGACAAACCTTATGCCAATAAAAAATCCCGACAAAATCGGGATTTATGTATCTTACTGGAAAAACAGTTTAATAATTTAAATATTTAAAATATCCGTTTTCAATTTTTATCATAGTCGGGGCAGGCTCACCAGGTACCGGTTCCAGCTCAGGCGGATATACATCAAAAGAGAAACGTCCTTCTATCTGACGGGAATTTACATTCAGGTTCTCAATAACCAAAGAGCCCTTATCAAAAACTGATTCCGGAGCATTACCTGTGGCATATTCCCAGTTCACGTTCTGGTATCTGAAAGTAGCACTTGAGTACAATGGCTGTAAAGGGTCAAGGTTTCTGAAATCAGTCACAAAATTACCTTTCGCCAAATGAGAAATTTTAGTTGAAAATACAACCGGCTGAAAATCGCTGTATTTATCTTTAATAGTAGCCGTAATAGTTAATGTACTGTCTGCCGCTAAAATAACCGACACATCTTTTCCTTTTGCAATACGGGTTTCTCCGTTTAAATCGAACCGGAGAATTTTCTCTCCCAACAACGTGTCGTCTTTTACCACACCATCAATTTTTTCAGACTCGCACGAAAATAATCCTATTGCCGCAATACACACTAAGGCTATTTGCTTTATTTTTCTCATATGAATAGAATGTTAATTTTTTCCAAATATAAAATTATTTTTTAATTCTTATCTATTTCAAATCACAATAATATCAAATTTTAACGAAGTGCCGCGGTTTTACGCTGCAACCTGCTCAATAGCCAGACGCCTATGACAAAAAAGACTACCAGAAACAAAATAGCATTTTGTACTTTTCCAGTTATCTGGGTTACCAAACCATACATACTCATACCAATTACAATTCCTATTTTTTCCGTTACGTCATAAAAGCTAAAAAATGATGTGGTATCTACTGACTCCGGAATTAATTTTGAATAAGTAGAACGCGACAATGACTGTATTCCTCCCATCACCAGCCCTACGCATGATGCCGCAATATAAAACTGTACCGGTGTTACTACAAAATAAGCATATACGCAAATGGTAATCCATAAAATATTGATTACAATAAGGGCTTTAATATTACCTAGTTTTGCGGATAATTTCGATGTTAATACAGCCCCGGCAACGGCTATGATTTGGATAAGCAATATACTGATAATTAAACCTGAGGTACGCTGTGAATCATTTTGCCAGGCCACTTCTTTCTCTCCAAAATAGGCCGCAATGATCATAACCGTCTGAACAGCCATGCTATAGACAAAAAAAGCTACAAGATAGCCTTTTAAAACCGGGTATTGCACCATGCTTTTTCCTACTTTCCTAAGTTCCCGCAAACCGGAAAACAAAATGCCTTTTGATAATTTATTCTTGTTCCTAAAATCGGGCAGGTACCGGTAGCTCACCTGGCTGAAGCCAAGCCACCAAATACCTACCAGAACAAATGACCAGCGCATAGCGGCCATTTCATTTTCAAAACCAAAGAGGTCATACTTCAGTACCATGGCCAAATTTATAAGCAATAGAATAACGCTGCCAATGTATCCTAATGAGTACCCCTTTGCGCTAATCCTGTCCTGCTGTTCTTCCAAAGCAATATCAGGCAGATACGAATTGTAAAACACCAGGCTTCCCCAGAAACCAATAAGTGCCAGCGTATAAAATACTAATCCTAATGCAAAATAGTCAAAACTAAAAAAATAGAGCATCATGCACGAAACCGAACCTATGACGCAGAAAAGTTTCATAAAAAACTTTTTGCTTCCCAGGTAATCAGCAATACCTGAAAGTACAGGAGATATAAAGGCTACCACTAAAAAGCCTATAGCCGTAATATAGCTGATAATAGATTCGCTGGGTGTTTCTATCCCCAAAAAGGAATAGCTTTCCAGGTGGTTTATCCGGAATAGAGCGCCGTAAAACAACGGAAATATAGAAGATGAGATAACAAGGGCATATACAGAGTTTGCCCAATCATAGAAAGCCCAAGCATTTAATACTTTTTTATCGCCTTTTACAAAGTTTTTCATATATACAAAAAAGAAGCTGTTTAAAAACAGCCTCTAATATATATTATTTTTTTCCAAATTTAGCAGCTTCCGTCTTAGCTTCAGGAATTAATTTTTTTATATCTTTAATTCTTGTTGCGTTACTTGGGTGTGTACTTAAGAATTCAAGAGGAGCACTTCCGCCAGCCTTTTCCATCCGCTCCCAAAAACTAATGGCTTCATCCGGATTATAGCCTGCTATAGCCATCAGAATCAAACCTAAACGATCAGCCTCTGATTCATGTGACCGGCTGAAAGGCATCATCACCCCCACATTACTTCCTATACCATAGGCCGTTGCTATTGCTTTTTGCATCAGCTCTGATTTACCGGAAGTAGCGGCTCCTATAGCGGCTCCGACATAGGCCTGTCCTTTGGCCATATCTACCCGCTGACGGCTATGGCTTAACAAAGCATGTGCTACCTCATGCCCCATAACCGTTGCCAGACCCGCTTCATCTTTGGTTACTTTCATTATGCCCGTATACACTGCTATTTTGCCGCCGGGCATACACCATGCATTTGCTTCCTTACTTTCTATGAGTTTATATTCCCATTTGTAATTGGCAATCTGGTTTCCGAAACCTCTCGACTTCATCCAGGCTTCTGCAGCGTTCTTAATTTTGTTGCCTACTGTACTTACCTTTTTGGCGTCGGCTGTACCGGTAATAACTTTGTTTTCTTTTACAAAAGTACTGTATTGCTGATAAGCGGAAGGAATCAGTTCTGAATCTTCATCTGTCATGGTAAACTGTTTTTTTCCTGTCAGCGGATTTGTTGCACAGGCAATTAACAACGCAGCTGCCATACAACTTATACTAATGGTTTTCATATTCATAACACACATCATTTTATAGAGTAAATGTAACAGCTTTTTTAAAAATTTCAAAATGAAAAAGCGCAGTAAAGAGAATATCTTCTTTAAATTTAGTAACTTTTCATAAAAACAAACTGAATGAATGCGGAAGCACTTTATCGGCATATCTGTCGTTTTATTTCTTTGGATGAACAGGAGTTTGAAGTATTAAAAACCTATTTTACTCCGGTTGAATTATCAAAAAAAGAAATCTTGTTAAAGGAGAATGCACCTTGTAATGCATTGTATTTTGTTGTAAAAGGCTGTATTCGGAAATTTTTTTTGAAAGAAAACGGTATAGAACAAACCATAGATTTTGCTATAGAAAACTGGTGGATTGCCGATGCCCGGGGATTTGAAGAAAACGGAAAAGCAGAATTTTCGCTTCAGGCTGTGGAACCTGTTTTTGTATTAACATTGACTATTGACCATCACAACAAATTATTAGACCACCATCCACGTATGGCACTTTATTTCTATAAAGTATTTTTCAGGGCGCATACTGCTTCGCAAAGACGTATAAAATTATTGTATACCTATAGCCGGGAAGCGCTGTATTTTCAT
Organism: Paenimyroides tangerinum; assembly: GCA_050990835.1. Lineage (GTDB taxonomy): Bacteria > Bacteroidota > Bacteroidia > Flavobacteriales > Flavobacteriaceae > Flavobacterium. The sequence goes on from CP158859.1 coordinate 28,212, forward strand.
TTCAGCAAACAATTTCCGGAATTCACACAACGTGTTCCTCAGTACCTCTTAGCGTCTTTTCTTGGATTTACGCCTGAATATCTGAGTGAAATCAGAAAAAAGAAGTTTTCTTAAACGGGTTTAAGATTTTTTATAAACTGTTTACTGAAATTTGTAGTATCATAAAAAACGAAGAAAATGAGTACAAGAATTTCTCTATCTCAAAAGGCTCCGAAAGCCTACCAGATTATGCTGACTTTTGAAGCGTATCTCGATCAGACCTCACTAACTCCTATTCAGAAAGAACTGATAAAAATCAGGGCTTCACAAATCAACAAATGTGCTTTCTGTCTGAACATGCATACTGAACACGCCTTGAAAATAGGCGAAACCCAGCAACGTATCTTTTTGTTAAATGCCTGGCGCGAAACCCGTTTGTTTACTGATGCGGAAAAGGTGTTGCTGGCCATGACGGAAGAAATTACACTGATTCATCACCATGGTCTTACTGAAGAAACCTATCGCAAAGCCCTGGCTATTTACAGTGAAGACGAGATAGCGCAAATGATTTTCGCCATTATTATAATAAACAGCTGGAACCGCATTGCTATAAGTAGCAAAACGGATGTTGCCGCATCATAATATGTTTTTATATGAACAATACTTTTTGTAAGTTGCAGCATTAAAATCATTGTATTTTCATGACCAAAAACGAAAAAGTCCAGTTTGTTATCAACACCTTAGAATATTTATACCCGGAAATTCCAGTGCCTTTAGACCATAAAGATCCCTATACGTTGCTTATCGCCGTTTTAATGTCGGCACAATGTACAGATGTGCGTGTTAATCTCACAACTCCTAATCTGTTTGCCAAAGCTGATAATCCTTACGATATGGTAAAATTATCGGTTGAAGAAATAGCCGATATTATCCGACCGTGTGGATTAGCTCCGATGAAATCGAAAGGGATATACGGGCTGAGCAAAATTTTAATAGAAAAACACAAAGGAGAAGTACCCCAGAATTTTAAAGACCTGGAGGCACTGCCAGCTGTGGGGCATAAAACCGCCAGTGTGGTATTGGCGCAAGCTTTTGACATTCCGACATTCCCGGTAGATACGCACATTCACCGTTTAATGTACAGATGGAATTTCAGCGATGGAAAAAATGTGACACAGACCGAACGCGATGCCAAACGGCTTTTTCCTGAAGAAGTATGGAATCGCTTGCATCTTCAGATGATCTGGTACGGCAGGGAATATTCCCCTGCAAGGGGCTGGAATTTAGAAAAAGACATCATTACCAAAACTATTGGAAGAAAAACGGTACTGGCTGATTATTATAAAAACAAAAAGAGTACTTAAGTACTCTTTTTAATTGACGAATGTTTCGAATGTCAGTTTCTTGCCTTTTACTACGTTTAGCGATTTTGAATAACTTAAAATAAAATCTATCGTAGATTTCTTAGGCTTCAAATTAGAGGTTGATGATTTGGTTGAGTAATTTTTTGTCATAGAGCTATTTATAAATTATAACTATATAACGTACCATTTCCTGTTATATTGTTTACTCTTCCAATACAATTTGATTTTTTTCGATATTTTTACGCAAATTTAACAGTGCGTAACGCATCCGTCCCAAGGCCGTATTGATGCTGACACCTGTTATTTCTGCAATTTCTTTAAAGCTCATATCCTGATAAATCCGTAGGCTTACCACTTCGCGCTGATCGTCTGGCAATGTTTCAATCAGCTTTTGAATGTCTACTTCAATCTGAGAGGCAATCATAAAACTTTCCATATTCAGACTATTGTCTATCATATAGTTAAACACCGAGTATTCTTCCGTTTCGCGCTGCATAGGCATACGGTTATTTTTACGGAAATAATCAATAATCAGATTATGTGCAATACGCATAACCCAAGGCAGAAACTTTCCTTCTTCGTTATAATTTTTATTTTTTAAGGTGTGGATAACCTTTATAAAGGTATCCTGAAAAATATCGTCAGCCACATCACGGTCATTTATCTTACTGTAGATAAAACCGAATAATTTGGATTGGTGACGTGTTATTAATTGAGATAATGCCTCTTCGTTTCCTGAAATATATTGATCAATCAATATAGCATCAGACAAAATCATCTTTGCCATAACTAATACTATTAAGTTTTTAAGTCTGTTTCTTAAGAGTATTTTTTACGAATAGGCCTTGTTGTTTTTATAGTTTATGTCTCAAATATATTATTTTTTTTAACGTTCTCAACAAAAAGTTAAAAAAAATATAAAAAATATTTTCTTATCACTTCTTAATACCGATGAGTAATAGTAAAAGAACAGCACAGTTAGCATAAAAGAAGCGAAATACCAGATTGTTTTAATATCAAATCACGAGTAAAACCGTATCACGTAGTTCTTCTGCGGCTTTACTGTACCAAAACGGTTCAAAATCCTGTTTTGTTCGGGTCTCGAAACTCGACTTTAATTGCTGAAATGTATAAGTTTTTTTTTCTATTATTACCGGTACCTCTTGTTGTAACCAACATCCTACCTGTTCATCCAGTACTACGTTTACACTTTCCCGTTTGGTATGTACCTGTATTTCGGCTTTTTGAAATATTTTTCCTTTTTTAGATTTTGTAAAGAAACGGACATGAGGTATAGTGCCTAACCAGATTATTTTCTGACCGGCTTTGTATACGGAAAAAGGTTCATTATGCAAAAGAGTATAGATATAATCGGGATGTATTTTTGTTTTCGGGATCTTAAAATCAAACCATTCCTGTAAAGGAAAATCAAAACACAATCCGTGCATATAATTAAATAAAGACTTTTTTAGCCCGAAAGAAAATTTATCATGACTCAGTCCCGATTTTTCACGATGCATTAAATCGTTATTAGCGAAGCCTCCTTTCTCTTCTGACAGATTGACCACCCCAAAAGCTTCCGGATCTAAGCCCACCGGACTGTGAGCTGTCATGGCGAACTGATGCCAGAATCCGGATTGGAGGATACCGTTTTCAAACATCTGGCGTACCATTTCCAAGCTATCTATCGTTTCCTGAGTCGTTTGCGTCGGGAATCCGTACATCAGGTAAGCGTGTACCATAATACCGGCTTCTGTAAAATTACGGTTTACCTTTGCCACCTGTTCTACAGTAACGCCTTTATCAATCAGTTTCAATAACCGGTCTGAAGCTACTTCCAAGCCTCCGGAAACAGCAATACAACCTGATGCTTTCAATAACCGGCATAAATCACGCGAAAAGCTTTTTTCGAACCTGATATTGGTCCACCATGATACGGTGAGTTTTCTGTTTAAAATTTCCAGAGCCACCTCACGCATTAAGGCCGGGGGCGCTGCTTCATCAACAAAATGAAAACCTCTTGTTCCGGTACTGCTGATCAGTTGTTCCATCCTGTCTACAATCTGTTTGGCCGCTATAGGTTCGTAAATTTTAATATAATCCAGGGAAATATCGCAGAAAGTACATTTCCCCCAATAACAGCCATGTGCCATAGTCAGCTTATTCCATCGGCCGTCGCTCCATAAACGGTGCATTGGATTTACTACTTCTATTACGGAAATATAATCCTTCAGTCGCAAATCCCTATAATCCGGGCACCCTACTTCTGTTTGCTTGTAATCTTTAATCAATGGGTTATTCACATACACCACTTTGTTATCTTTAAGCAGAAAGGTACGTTTTAACTGTGTACTGTCCGCCTCGTCATTTACCAGCCTTATTACCTGTTCTACCGGAGCTTCTCCGTCATCTAGCGTAATAAAATCAAAGAATTTGAACACACGGGTATCTGAAACAGCGCGCAGTTCGGTATTGGGGAAGCCACCACCCATTTTGGTGTATATAAACGGGTAGTGTTTTTTAATATATTGCGCACAACGGAAAGCACTGTATAAATTTCCGGGAAAAGGTACCGAAAAACCAATGATTTTAGGTTGCACCTTTTGAATATGTTCTTCCAGTATTTTTAATGCAATGGTATCGATATAAGACAACTCTTCTGAAAGTTTATCATAAAGTTCATCAAAACTGTTGGCGGAACGTCCCAGCCTTTCTGCATACCGGCTGAAACCAAAATTTTCATCCGTTGTTTCCACAATCAGGTCTGAAAGATCTTCCAGGTATAAAGTAGCAAAATGTTTTGCTTTATCCTGAAACCCCATTGATCCGAAGGCCCAATCCAGCTCATCCAGTTGGTTAAAACGGCTGGCCTGGGGCAAAAAATCGTCCTGAACAATGGCATTTGCCAGCGTCTGGTCTTTACCTTGCAAAAAGGTAATGACAGGATGTATGGTCTGAATATAATGATGCCGCATAGCAAAAATACGACGGCTGTTTGCCGACCAGTTTTCTTGCGGTACAGCTTCCAAAAAATCAAACAATGCTTCCAGTCCTTCTTTAGAGAATAAAGCTAAAATAACTTCAATACCCAAATCGACCTGAAAACTTGACATGTTTTTAGTGTTCAGGAAACCTTTTAAATAAACCGTTCCGGGGTAAGGTGTATTCAATTGGGTAAAAGGCGGGGTTATTAAAAGAATATTGGCTTGCATTCTAAAAAATTTAGGCAAAATTACATTTAATTTACCACAGTAGCATCATTTTCATTTTTAACGATATTTTAGCTAAAGCGCTGCCGGAATTTATTCTTACATTAGCAAAAAAAACTTTTATGTCTACTGATTGTATTACGTATCAAGAGTCTGGATATTTTTCTTCACTGATGGTGGATTATCTCAATCAAAATCCCGCATTAGAATCGTTGTATAACCGTTTTCCGACTTTAGAAAACTTTAAAGCACAGATAGAAGAGAAACAAGCTGATTTTCGTTTGCAAAACCGTATCCTCCTCAGTGAGGCGTTAAAAGAACAATACAGCGGTGTGGCTATAACAGAGCTTACCCGTCGCAACCTAGACGCTTTGCAGCATACCACCACTTTTACCGTCACTACCGGGCACCAGCTTAATCTTTTTACAGGTCCGCTGTATTTTTTATATAAGATTATTTCTGCTGTCAATCTCGCAAAGGAACTAAAAACGGTGTATCCTGAGTATGATTTTGTACCGGTTTACTGGATGGCTACTGAAGACCATGATTTCGACGAAATTCATTACTTCAATTACAATCATATCAAGTTTCAATGGAATAAGGAAGCATCAGGTCCGGTAGGCCGCTTGAAAACTCACGATTTAAACAGGGTATACGATGCTTTTGCTTCGCAATTGGGTACCGGTATTCATGCCCGGCAGTTAAAAGAGTGGTTTGAAGAGGCTTATCTTCAACATGATAACCTGGCTGCAGCAACCCGCTATCTGGCCAATGCACTGTTTGGTTCGAAGGGACTGGTTATTATTGACGGGGACGATAAAAAACTAAAGTCATTATTTGCTCCTTACGCGCAGCGTGAACTTCATGAACAGCTGGCTCAGCAAAAAGTTTCTGAAACCTTTTCTATATTAAAAACCTACAGCATACAGGTAAATCCGCGGGAAATCAACCTCTTTTTTATGGAAGACGGCCTGCGCGAGCGTATTGTATATGAAAACGGGCGATTTAAAGTTCTCAATACCTCGCTTGAATTTTCCGCTGCAGAGATTCATGAACTGGCTGAAAAACATCCGGAAAAATTTAGTCCTAATGTAGTGCTGAGACCGCTTTATCAGGAAATTATCTTGCCTAATTTAGCTTATATCGGTGGTGGAGGCGAACTGGCATATTGGCTGGAGCTGCTTCCTGTTTTTAAGGCATTTAAAGTTCCCTTTCCTATGTTACTTCTGCGTAATTCGGCCGTATTGGTCAGCGAAAAACAAAACAGAAAGGCAGATACACTGGGGTTATCCTGGCGTGATTTATTTTTGAAGCCTGATCATCTGTTGAAAATAAAAACAAACGAGCTATCGGAAAATACTTTTAATTTCGATGAACAACGTCAGTTTCTTCAACAGCAATTCCAGCAGTTAAGAGAAATTGCCTTAAAAACCGATCCGTCTTTTGCAGGAGCTGTAGAAGCTCAGGAAAAGAAACAGTTGAAAGGGCTGCAGCAATTGGAAAAACGGTTACTTCTTGCGGAAAAACGTGTTCATAAAGATGTTTTAGAACGTATGGTAGCATTGCAATCAGAACTGTTTCCTAAAGGCAGCCTGCAGGAACGCCAGCTTAATTTCTCTTCATTTTATAAGGAATACGGCAATACGTTGTTCGAAAAATTAACCGCTTCTTTACAACCTCTTGAACAAAATTTCCGTATCGTAACACTTTAATTTTTACAGGCACGCCTAATATTCTTATCTTTATAAAAGAAACAAAAGAAAACAGCATGAATTATACAGCTAAAATGTTACGTGACGATGCGTTATATGATAAAGTAATAATAGTTACCGGGGGTGGAAGCGGCCTTGGTAAAAGCATGGCTACCTATTTTATGGAACTGGGAGCCAAAGTAGCCATTACCTCACGTAATCTGGAAAAACTGCGGGTAACAGCCCGGGAGCTTGAAGAACAAACAAACGGTAGCTGTCTGCCTATTGCCTGTGATGTCAGACATTATGAGCAGGTTGAAAATATGCTGCACACCGTTTTACAACAATTTGGGAAGGTCGATATATTAGTAAACAACGCTGCCGGTAATTTTATTTCTCCCACCGAACGGTTGTCTGCCAATGCGTTTGACACGATTATTGACATTGTTTTAAAAGGAACTAAAAACTGTACATTGGCTTTGGGTAAGCATTGGATTGCCCAAAAACAACTCAACAAAACTGTTTTAAATATTACGACTACCTATGCCTGGACTGGTTCAGGGTATGTAGTACCTTCTGCTACTGCAAAAGCGGGAGTTTTAGCCCTTACCCGTAGCTTGGCGGTTGAATGGGCAAAATACGGTATTCGTATGAATGCCATTGCACCGGGACCGTTTCCCACAAAAGGAGCCTGGGACAGGTTATTACCGGGCGATCTGAAAGAAAAATTCGATATCGCTAAAAAGGTACCTTTAAAACGGGTGGGGAATCATCAGGAACTTGCTAACCTGGCAGCATATCTGGTATCGGATTTCTCAGCTTATGTAAACGGGGAAGTAGTAACTATTGACGGAGGGGAATGGCTGCAAGGAGCCGGCGAATTTAATATGCTGGAACAGGTACCTCAGGAAATGTGGGATATACTGGAAACTATGATTAAACAACAAAAAAATAAATCATAAAAAATGCCTTTAGTAAAAGGCATTTTTTATGGATGTTTTGGTTATAAGCGACCATAGGATTAAAAAATATAACGGGCTGTAACACCTCCGTTAAAATAAAATCCGTCATAATAATCCAGTCCTTCCACAATATGAAAGGTTGGGCGTAAATCAACAGAAAAAGCAAATGGGGCGTTTTTTAATTTATAATCAACACCTCCTGTTGGAAATAAACCTACGCTGAAACCGGAGTAATCATCATAATCAGAAAAGGTATTGGAAAGCGTTACCCCTCCTCCTACATACCATTTGAACCCGTCTATTTTTCCAATTGGAAAATGATGCTGATAAGCACCGGAAAGGGCTACGTTGGTCCATTTGTAAGAGCCATATTTGTGCGGACGTATTCCTAAATTAAACTCCAGAGCAGCCGGTTCAGAAATAAAGGTTTTAAATGAAACGGCTGCAATATCATAATATCCTGATCCCAGACGCAATCCTATAGAATTTTTATAATCCTGCGCTGAGGCAGCCTTTACGCATAATAACGCTGCTGATAACAACATAATTTTTTTCATAACTTAAATTTTAAAATGAAACACTATTATTTATAATCGGATTGGTGCTTTTATGTTTTATTTCGTTACAATCAGGAATTACTTTTCCATGCTCCGAAAGTAGTTATTTTCAATGAATCCGGAAATACCAGATTTTTGGTATTTTTTACAGAGTTGCTCCAGCTTCATATACTAATTACGTTAAAAATCACTTCTTGTATATTTTATAGGGCTTACCTTCTTTTTTTCATTTTACTTAAAAACGTTTCTAAAATAATGTTCAGGTAACCCTTATTTTCTATAATTGCTTATTTACAGTTTCTGTACCTGAATAAAAACAAAGTAATATGTATCAATTCGTTATAAAAAATTTAACACAATTTGATCATTAACCATTTCTAAACAACCTTAACCATACCATAAAAAAGACTTTATTTTGAACTAAGTATTACTTAACATACTACCAATAAGTTTGCGGCAAACAATTAATCGTATCTCTAATGAAAAAATTACTATCTGCACTTGTAGTCATGATAGGCTGTAAAGGCTTTTCACAGTCGTTACAGCCTTATTTACAGGCCGCAACATCACAATCTATTTATGTAAACTGGAAAACCTCCAGTAATCCTGAATCTGTTGTTCTGTATGGAAACTCCCCTACCCAGCTCAATCAGACAGCAGATGGTACCAACCAGATTTTGTCAGACGTTGGCTATGTGAACAATTATTATTATCACACCACAAAACTAACCGGCTTACAGCCCAATACCAAATATTATTACAAAGTAAAAACCGGGAATGAAACATCGGAAGTACTGTCTTTCAGAACCATGCCGCTTCCCGGTCAGGCAGCTACTGCCGACGGTCACCTGCGTTTTTTGGTTCTGGGTGATAATCAAATGCGAAACGTACCTCGTTTTGACACGCTGGTAAGCCAGGCAAAAAGAAATATTGCGCAAAAATGGGGAGCTCAGCATGCTCCTTCCGATAATATTGCACTCACCGTAATGGTAGGCGATCAGGTAGACGTAGGAACACTAGATCATTATGAAAATGTTCACCTGAAAAAAAACCAGGCTTTGTCGGGTCTTCTTCCTATTCAGACGTTGGTTGGTAATCATGAAACCTATGGAACTTTAGGTATGCAGGCCTATTATGATCATTTTATTTTGGATGAAATGAGCTATCAGGGTATTGCTTCAGGTACAGAAGATTATTATGCCAACCAGGTAGGAAACGTATTATTCATTGCTTTGGATACCGAACACACCAGTGCACAACAGCTCAATTGGGTTATCCAGATAATCAATGCCGCCAATGCGGATGAAACAGTTGACTGGATTGTTTCATTAGGCCATCGTCCCTACCAGGCAGAACAATACATAGGTGATATTTCGTCGTGGGTGCGCAACACGGTAATGCCAAAGCTGACTACTTCACCAAAACACATTCTTCATATCGGGGCTCATCATCATTTGTACCATAGAGGACAGTTAAAAAACACCCCTACCTACCAGATTATTTCAGGAGGTGTGGCATGGGACCAGTACTGGGGTATGGCCGTGGAAGAAGATTATGAAGATGTGCAGAAAACAATTCCAAACTGGGCTTACCAGATTATAGATATTGACGTAAACAACGGTACGTTTGATGTTGAAACGTATTCAATGGGCAGTGTTCACGAATGGAAAGACAATGCGCTTATTGATAAATTTTACCACAAAAGAGGAAAACCTGCGCCGGATACGCCTTCCATTACCAATGCGCTGAACGGGCAGGATGTGGAATTACCGCTTACTTTAGAAACTACTCCTTACAGCACCACTTCGGATGAACTCTTAAATTCTACGGAGTTTTTAATTGGGAAAACAAGTGATTTCACTGTTATAGAACGTTCGGTTTACCGCGATTATGAGAATTTATTTGGTCCGTTAGGAGACCGGGTAGATGAATCAGCCGACTTAAATGCAGGAGTAGATATTACGAAACTGTCTCTCGGAGCAAATGAGATCCCAAACGGTCTGTATTATGTGAAATACCGCCAGCGCGACAGGAATCTTAACTGGAGCCAATGGAGCGAAATAAAATCTTTTACTATTACCAACAGTAATTTTGTAGATGCTGAAATTTCATTAGATACATTACAGTTTGCCCAAAGCACCCCAATCAGTGTGCATTTCACAGGAGGTCCCGGCAATCAGTCCGATTGGATTGGACTCTATAAAAGCAATCAGACACCTGGGTCTTCATCGCCATCGCAAACATGGAAATATGTAAACGGGGCGACCAACGGCACTGTAACTTTTGAAAACGGTCTGCCAAACAAAGGCCTCTATTATGCCACTTTTTTAGAAAACGGAGGTTATACGGAACTTACAGAACGGCAGCCCTTCTACGTAGGGCCAAATGCAAGTATCAGTACCGATCAAACCCTTTACCCTACGGGAAGTACCATAACGGTAACGCTCGAAAACGGACCGAATCTTACCAATGACTGGATAGGCATTTATAAAGTAAGCCATACGCCCGGTAATCAAACGGCTACATTATGGCAGTATGTAACTACCGAAAACGGATCGTTCGATTTTAACGGATTAGCCGACGGGTATTATTTTGCGGCTTATTTCTTACAAGACGGTTACCATATTGTAGGAGAAAAAGTTTTTTTTCAAGTGGGTGAACTCATTACAAACCTGGTAACCAACCAGACTGTATATAATCTGAATGAGAATATTATTGCTACATGGGCTGATGCTCCGGGTATACCAAAAGACTGGTTAGGTATTTATCATGAAGGAGATAATCCAAACATAGATGAGCTAATCAGTTATACTTATTTTAACGGAGAAACTGATGGTTCTATTGAAATACCGGATGAAAATATGCCGCAGCAAACCGGAAATTACTTTATTGTCATGTTCACTAACGATTCCTATAATGAAGTCTCTAACCGTGTAGAATTCGAGGTTATCGATCCTTCTGCTGGTATTGATGATCTAAAGTCATCGTCGGGAGTAGAAGTATATCCTAACCCTGTAAAAAGTGGCGAAAGAACATTTATACGCTCTAAATACCCTATTTCTCAAATCGACATGTTTGATATGGTAGGTAATCTATTTTACACCACTAAAAACATAAACGACTATAATTTTAGTCTGATTAACCAGAACCTGCCAACCGGCACTTATATCTTACGTATACATGCCAACCGTTTGTACAATGTAAAAATTATAATCAAATAAGATGTATTTCATAAAAGCCCTTGAGTAGATGCTCAGGGGCTTTTCTTTTTTATTTATTATAAAGTATTCCGTATTTACCTTATTACTGTTTACCCGTTCATTAATAAAAAAATAGACGACTAAAAAAATTAGCCGCCTATTAAAAACTACATTAACTACTACTTCCTTTTTTCAAAATTACTTTTCTCTTTTCCTTTTTCAATTTTTCGGTCAGCAACTGCCGAAGAAGGAAATCCTTTCTTCGAACCTGCTAAACCTTCTTTTCTTTTTCATAGCTATTTGTACCATATAATTCAAATGGTATGCCACACGCAAAATAAGAGGTTTGAACCCCCATTCTACCTTTTTTATGTAGAAATCATCTACAGTATGTAAACAAAAAGAGGAAATCTGTACAGATTTCCTCTTTTTGTTATTTCATTACCATCAGGGTTAACGTTTAAGCGAGAAGTGTCCTCTTGCTTCTTTTTGTAATCCTGTGTTAGGTTCCACATACTCTACACGGAACCAGTAATCTGTTGACGGTAACGGGTTCCCGTTTAAGGTTCCATCCCAGCCACTGCCCGCAGGACTGATCTGTTTCAACAGCTTGCCGTGTCGGTCAAAGATATAAATTTTTGACGCCGGTTGGCTCTTCAATGCCCAAATATTCCAGGTATCGTTATAACCGTCTCCATTTGGTGTAAAGTATTTAGGGTAATTCAATACCGTGATCACTTTACTTGCAGGACACGCCACACTGCCCGCACTGTTGCGTACACGTACCCATACGGTATGGTCACCAGGAGAAACGTTCATAAAGATGTTGCTCTGCTGGTACGGTCCTTCGTCTAAGGCGTATTCATAATCACCTGCAGGACTAACCACTACTTCTATGGCATTGGTGTCGCTAAAACCGTCGGTGGTATACACCACATCTATGCTCAACGCCGGAGCAAGAGTCAGTACTATAGTTTGAGAGGCTGAACATCCTGTAGCCGTGTTGGTTACCGTTACCACATATGTACCAGGTTCGGTGGCCGTATAGCTAGGGGTGCTAACTCCTATATCATCTCCGTTGCGTGTCCAGCTGAAGGTATGACCTTCCGCCGGTAAACCGGTATCCATCGGATAGCCCTGGCGTTCGCCTGTACGGTAGTCTTCACAAATGTAACCGTCTTTGATATCGTTCATCTCAGGGGCGTCTATCACATTGATCGTTACTTCTATAGTCGCTTTACAAAGCATGCCTTCACCGGTGTTGTACACCTCCGCAATCAAGGTCTGCGGGTTGCTCTCGGTCTGGTACTGTGTAGGATCCCCTATTACAATACCTAACGAATAATTCGCCGCGGAAGCATAGTAACGAACATCTAACGGACCAGCATCCTGAATACCGATAATCTGGGCGTTTAGAAGGGTAAGGTCTACTACTGTAAGGCCGTCGTTTACACCGTCTATATCACAAAAGCTTAAGTTGTCTGTCGCTGGGAACGCAAATACCTGTTCTTCTACTTTTAAATGGAAGGTGGTAATGGCAAAACATTCGCTGTCGTTATTCTCAACACGTACCCAGATTTCCTGATCAAACGGCGAACCGTTGTTGGTATAGGTATACGGGATAGGGTTGGTATTGTTCTGTGCGTCTTCTTCGGTAAGGAAGTAACGTACGGTATAATCTGCTGAAGGCTGGCCTGCAAGGGCTTCTGCATCTTTATCATGTAAATTGAATTTATGGATACCGTCGCTGCCTTGTTCACAGTGTAACAAGGGGGTCATAGGACCTGCCAATGGGGTAGGGTTTACAATAAGCTCTAAAGGAACGATAACAGCGCAGCTCATATTCTCGGCCGCAAACTGGTTCATAACACGTACATAGATAACGCTGGTTACGGACAAATGCGGTACGGTGCTGTCTAAGGCCAGATCGCTCAATCCCGTTAACGCATCTTCTTCCGTGGTATAGAACTCATAGGTCAGCGTAGGATCCCCGTTGCTGATATCAGATATTGCGTCGGTCAGTACAAAGAAGCCTTCGCCACTGCCCGGTGCTTCTTCACAAACCTGTAACGGTGACGGGGTCAGATTAGGCTCTGGTAACGGAAGTACCCGTACATTAAAGGTTTTGTACGCTTTACAGCCAAATTCATTGGTTACCGCTACCCAGATAACCTGTGGGTTACTCGTATTGGTAAAAGCAGTGGGGTCAGGAATATCATTTAAACCGGCCTCTGCATTAACTAAACTCGTATGGTAGGTAACTGTCGCTCCAAATACCTGACCCTGGGTGATAAGGCTTTCGTTTACTGTTAAATCGAAAACGGTGCTTTCATCATTCGGAAGGCTTTCGTTACACTGTACCAGATCAGGGGCGGCTCCTAATTGTAACGGGGTATTCACCTTTAATTTGAAGCTGCCGATGGCGTTACATTTGTTCTGGTTCGAACTGTTTTCGATGCGGACCCAAATGGTTTGATTGGCCTGGGTGTTCACAAAGTTTACCGGATCTGCAATCCATGGCTGCCCTGCTGCTGCAGCTGCTGCCGTGGTATAGTAACGGATAACATAAGGTCCTGTACCGGTTTGCGCCGCTAAAATAGCTGCATCTTGCTCCGTAAGATCAAAGGTGGTAAAACCGTCATAAAGGTCGCCTAATACATCGCACTCTGTTAAATCAGGCAGTGTGTCAGGCATTAATGGGGCTATTTCCAGTACAAAACTGATCGAGTAAACGGAGAAACAGCCGGTTACGGGGTTGGTGATACGCAACCAGATAACAGGATTGGAACCTACCAGGTTGTTATAGGCGGTTGGAAGACCTATTGGAGAGGTGTTGGCTATCGCATTGGTCTCGGTTTCGAAATAAGAGATCTGATAACCAGTACCCAATACGAGCTGGTTCCCGTAATACGTTAAATCTACAGTACCGAAACCGCTTTGACCGCTGCTGCAGATAGCATAAGGGGTATCGGGTACGGTAATAACAGGACCCGCGATAACACGAAGGTTCATCGTGCTTACGGTATAACACCCTGTAACCTGATTCGTAACACGAACATGCAGGGTCTGGATGTTTGCCACTACGTTCTGGTAGCTCAATGGTAAGGCAGCAGCGCCACTTTGGGCATCGGCGGCTGTGTAGTGGAAGGTGACAGCCATTCCCGTTTGTCCGTTTAGAATGGAAGGAATACGGCTGTTCAGATTAAAGGTCGCAAAACCGTCCTGGTTGTCGTCACATTGGGCGTATTCGGCAATAGGATGGGCCACTACAGGGGTAGCTCCGGCTACTAAACTTAGCGGTACTACACTGAAACAGCCCGTGGCTGTATTGGTTACACGAACATACACTGTTCCGGTGGTCTGGTTGCTGTAGCTTGTAGGGTTGGCTATCGCATTGGTTCCCTGTTGGGCGTTAGCTGCGGTAGTATGGTACGTAAAGGTATAATCAGCCGCGGGTAAACCGTTTAATATTTCTGTGTTTTTTACCGTAAGGTCAAATATCGCAATTCCGTTGTTGTCCGCGTCACATACCATTAAAGGGGTCGGACGCTTGATAGCAGGGGTTTTGCTTACAATAAGTTCTAAGGGAACGATGCTTGCACAGGAGGAGTGCTCATACCCTACCCGCACATAAAGGGTCTGACCGTTGGCCTGGGTGTTAACAAACGCGGAAGGGGTCGAAATGGCCTCGACGTTGTTCTGCGCATCGGATAACGATTCGTGATAGCTTACTTCTATACCTGCAGGGATAGGGTTGCCGGCTATCTCATGGCTGATGGATTCTAAATTGAAAATACCGAAACCGTCATTGTCTGCGTCGCAGAAAATAAGAGGGGCGTGGTTATTTGCTACAGGGGTACTACGTACCACTAGCTCTTGCGCCACTACAACATAACAACCGGTATTGTTGTTGGTTACTCGGGCATAGATCGTACCCTGAGGTCCCTGGTAGTTGTTCGGTAACGCAACAGTCGCATCACCTACCTCGGCCTGTTGCTGCGTCTGGTAATACGTTACCGTTAATCCGGGCTGGTTCAGCGTAAGGTTACCGTCGTTAAGCGATAACGTGAAATCGCCGGTACCCGTACCAGGTATCTCACATCCATACATAGGACCAGCATCGGGATTAACCGAAGGAAGCGCATTAACCCATAATCGGAAGGAGGTGGTATTATAAATAGAAGGATTCGTAATCTTTGAAACCCTTACCCAGATGGTTTCGCCGCTTGTAGCGGTATAGTTCGATAATAATGGCTCTGTAATAGCATTTTCATACGCATCAGCATCGGCCAAAGAATTATAATAGGTCACCTCATAACCAATATTGCCGTAGTACACTACATCGTCATAAACGGTTAAATCGAATGAATTGGGTTGATCATTACAAATCGACAAATCGGGCAGAGGCGCAAGCCCCCTGATGCTTTCTGTTTTTGCCGTATCTGTATTATTAGAATTATTTAAATCGATATTATGACCCGTTACCGTAGCTGAATTTAAAAATATACCCGTTTCATTTATCGTCACCTCAATAGTAAGGGTTACAGAAGCGCCTGCTGCCAAGTTCCCGATAGTCCAGATACCAGTTGATGGATTATAAGTACCCTGAGTAGCTGTAGCACTTACATATGTATAGCCTGATGGCAGCACGTCAGTCACTTCTACTTCGGTATCATCCTGGCCATCAGCATTTGTAACTGTTATGTGAAAGAAAGTTCCTTCAAAAGATTGCTCAGATTCTTTATCAATAGCTAGGTCAGTACACGGTATAACTTCAACATACAACGGAGGTGATATAGAAGTAAGACCGCAATCGCGCGTTCCCTGTACAGAATAATTTCCCGATACTGTTGCCGTGTACGTAGATTCAGTAGCTCCCGGAATAGGTTCTCCGTTCAAATACCATTGATAAGGCGCTAATCCTTCTGTTGTCGTCAGAACTTTACCGCATCCCTCCTGTTCTTCAGGAGCAGCAGGCTGAGAAGGACTATCACTAAACGCAGAGAAAAATCCGGACATTGAAAATCCTTCCCCTTGCTGTACCAAACTGGTAGTCAGCCTTGCCGTGGAATTAATCAGAATTTCAACAGGATTGCCAATATTCGTATTATTAAAACGAATCATGTAGAACCCTGTTGTTCCTATAGGTTGCCGGTTAATACCTGTCAGCGTTTCGATGTTTAGATTGTTAATATAAACCGGGGTAGTATCAGATTCAATAATAATATAACCAAAATAAGGCAAATTGTCATCTGTATAATTAATAAACTTCCGTGTACGTACATCGGTAGCTCCGGCACATCCTCCGATAGGCAAAACAGTAGAAATATCTGTTTCACAGGCCACGGCTGTACCTGCGTATACGACTATAGGGTTGTTCGATTCTATAAAAGAAGAAGAATACTGCGTAGCGGCATCTCCATGGTGAAACGTTTGAAAGTCTCCCGCAGCTAAAAGTTCATATGTTGTAGTGCCAATGGCTGTACCTGCAGCATTATAATGGGTTACTGTTACCAATGTACCCGGAACAGATGCTACAATTGTAGTTTGTTCAGGATGGTTTGCACCTGTCCCTGCCTGCCCGCTACCTCTTACCACTACAAATTTGCTTCCCAGTACATTTACCGGGGCCACTTGATCAAAGGTACCGTCTTCACCATTTCCGCCACAGGCCTGCGGCGTATCTCCATAACTTCCCACATTGGCCACCACTGGCTTAGAAGCCTCCAGCAACGCTCCTGTAAGTGCCGTAAACAAACGGCTTTGCCCTTGCTGTAAGGTATATTGTACTACGCCGTTTAATGTTATTTCAGTGTCATTTTCCGTTGCCATTACTGAATAAACCGGATTTCCGTTATTCAAACCGGTAAAACTGGTTCTGTAGTACCCGAGCCTGAACTGCGTACCTAAGCCTTCATCTCCAAAACTTACCAAAGAAGCATTTCCTTTTATCGTATTTGCTGTTAAGCCCGCCGCATCAGAAGCAATATTACGCAGGTTCACAATTACCGGCTGGGTGGCTTCTACAATCAGTCCTCTATCATTATAGGTAGTATTTAACTGGTTTCGAGTAAGAGCAGCTGCATTCCCTTCAAACCGGTAAGAAACGGGAATATTGGCTGTAACATTCAGGGTAGTCAGAAACGTACCGTCACTTTTAGACAACGTTACTTCAACCATACCGTTAAAAGCAGTGGAAACCACTATTTCGTTTGCTGTACTCCAATATTGCCAGGGCGCAGGGGCTACGTGATGTTTGGTAGCATACTGCGCATAAAAAAACTGAGTAAACAAACAAAAAGCTAAAACAAAAAATAATTGAGGAAGTAATTTTTTATTCATTTTTAGATTTGGTTTTTGTCGGCCATAAAAATAACATTTTTTTAACAACAAACAATACATCTCAAAATAAATCGCAATATTTTCTCAAAATAACTGCATTTTAATCAACTATTTTCATTTCAAAAAACAAAAGGATGCTATTCTAAAATTTTCTATTTTTGTGGAAAGATTTTTTACATTATGCTGATTATTGGAATTGCCGGAGGAACTGGTAGTGGAAAAACAACAGTAGTACACCAGATCATGCGCGAACTACCTGAAACAGAAGTAGGTATCATTTCGCAGGATTCCTATTACAAAAATAACGATCATCTGAGTTTGGAAGAACGTTCATTAATCAACTTCGACCATCCACGTGCTATTGATTTTGAACTGCTGACCCAACACCTTAAAGATTTAAAAAACGGAAATACCATTCATCAGCCGGTATATTCATTTGTACATCATAACCGGACGGACGATTATGTGATGACTCATCCCAGAAAAGTAATGATTGTAGAAGGGATCCTTATTTTTACAAATCCGGATTTGCGCGATTTATTTGATATTAAGATTTTTGTGCATGCCGATTCTGACGAACGACTGATACGCCGCCTGAAACGTGATATATCTGACCGCGGGCGCGACATGGAAGAAGTATTGGCACGCTACCAGACTACCTTAAAACCCATGCATGAACAGTTTATAGAGCCTACGAAAGCTTTTGCTGATATTATTATACCAAACGACACTTATAATACTGTAGCTATTGATATTGTCCGCACTGTAATCAACCAAAAATTAATCCCGGTCTTTAATGAAAAATAAATTGACTTCCCTGGCTGAAAAATATCCCTTTTTAAAATGGATGACCAACCGGTTTGTGTTGGTAACACTTTTCTTTCTGGTATGGTTGATTTTTTTCGACACATATTCTTTCTTCGATCATAACGAAATTGATAAGGAAATTGAAAAACTGGAAGCCAATAAGAATTATTATTCTTCTGAAATAAAACAGGATGAAGAAAAAATAAAACAGCTGCGCCGTGCCGAAGAAGTCGAAAAATATGCTCGTGAAAAATATTATATGAAACGAGAAAATGAAGATATTTACATTATAGATACTGCTGCTGACAGCGTATCTAAAACTGTAGAAAAATAAACTACCATGAAAAAAAGATTATTTGAAACGTTTGAAACCGTTTCTTCCAAACAATGGAAAAATCAGATTCAGTACGAATTAAAAGGAGCTGATTATAACGAAACTCTGGTTTGGGAAAGTCTGGAAGGTATTAAAGTAAAGCCTTTTTATCATAATGATGACGATTTTATTACGAACAACGTCTCTACAACCAATACAGCGTTTGCCATTGTTCAGGAAATTTATGTGCATGATTTCGATAAATCAGTCCACCGGGCCAATGAATTGCTAAAGCGCGGAGCTGAAAGCATTCGTTTTATTATTCCTACGCCTCATACAGATGTTGCGGGCCTATTGAACCAGGTAACACAGCCGAAAGCGGTGTATATGCAATTGCTTTTTTTAGATGAAGAAACCGTTATAAAAATAAACCATGAAGCCGCTAACCTGCCTTACGAGGTATTTGTACTGGCAGACCCTATTTACCAGTTGCTGACGAACGGAAATTTTTTCAAAGACGGTAAAACAGATTTTGAAATAATCACTTCCTTTTTTAAAAAAGCCGGTAATATTAATGGACTTACTGTAAATACAACGGCTTATCAGAATGCCGGGGCCAATATAGTGCAACAGCTGGCGTATACACTGGCACATACCAACGAATACCTGAACCGCATAGCACATTTTAATAAAAACATCACAATAGAAGTTGCTGTAGGTGGCAACTATTTTTTCGAAATAGCTAAATTAAGAGCGCTTCGTATGCTCCTGAATACACTAGCCGGAGAATATAGCCCGGCTATCAGTTTTCATATAATTGCTAAACCTACGCGACGCAATAAAACACTGTATGATTACAACGTAAATATGCTGCGGACTACGAGTGAATGTATGAGCGCTATTTTAGGCGGTGCAGATGCAGTTGAAAACCTTGCCTACGATGCTCTTTTTCACAAAACCAATGAATTTGGCGACCGTATTGCACGCAACCAGCTATTGATATTGAAAGAAGAGAGTTATTTTGACAAAGTAAACAACCCTGCTGACGGCGCTTATTATATTGAAAGCCTTACCCGACAACTGGCTGAAAAAGCCCTCGGTTTATTTAAAGATATTGAACGAAACGGCGGTCTGATTGCACAATTGATAGAAGGTACTCTTCAAAGAAAAATTACAGAATCAGCAGCAAAAGAACAGGCATTGTTCAATGAAGGAAAAGAAGTACTGCTCGGCACCAACAAATACCCGAACAAACAGGACAGGATGGCTCACGACTTGGAATTATACCCTTTCATAAAGCATAATCCGCGTAAAACTCTTATTACGCCGATAATGGAGAAACGCCTAGCTGAAGCTATAGAACAAGAACGCTTAGAAGCTGAAAAAAATGCATAAGCCATGAGAAAAGATATTCAACATATACAATTACCCTCTCAAAACCCACAGATAACTAACAATCAGAGCGTTTTTGAAACAGCTGAGGGAGTTCAGGTAAAAGCAACCTATACGCAGAATGACTTAGACGGGTTGGAACAGATTGGCTTCGCTGCCGGGTTTGCTCCTAATTTGCGCGGTCCGTACGCCTCCATGTATGTCCGACGTCCGTGGACCATCCGTCAGTATGCCGGTTTTTCCACTGCAGAAGAAAGTAACGCGTTCTACCGCAGAAACCTTGCTGCCGGGCAAAAAGGGCTTTCAGTAGCTTTTGACCTGGCTACTCACCGCGGTTACGATTCTGATCACGAACGTGTTGTAGGCGATGTGGGTAAAGCAGGCGTTGCTATTGACTCTGTTGAAGATATGAAAATCCTCTTCGACCAGATACCTTTGGATGAAATGTCAGTTTCCATGACCATGAACGGAGCCGTACTACCCATACTAGCTTTCTATATTGTAGCGGCAAAAGAACAGGGTGTTGATAAAAAAATGCTATCAGGTACCATTCAGAATGATATTTTAAAAGAATTTATGGTACGAAATACTTATATCTACCCACCTACTCCTTCTATGAAAATTATTGCGGATATTTTTGAGTATACCAGTAAGTATATGCCCAAATTCAACTCTATTTCTATTTCAGGCTATCATATGCAAGAAGCGGGTGCAACAGCAGATATTGAGTTGGCGTATACTATTGCTGACGGACTGGAGTATGTCCGTACCGGACTTGCCGCAGGTATGAAAGTAGATGAGTTTGCTCCACGCCTTTCTTTTTTCTGGGCTATTGGTATGAATCATTTTATGGAAATTGCCAAAATGCGTGCCGGACGTATGATCTGGGCTAAATTATTGCAGCAGTTCAACCCGAAATCCGATAAATCTTTGGCGTTGCGTACTCATTGCCAAACCTCAGGCTGGAGTCTTACCGAACAAGATCCGTTTAACAATGTAGCCCGCACCGCTATTGAAGCAGCTGCAGCAGCTTTCGGCGGCACCCAGTCGTTACATACCAATGCATTGGACGAAGCCATTGCGCTCCCTACTGATTTTTCAGCACGGATTGCGCGTAATACACAGATTTTTTTACAGGAAGAAACCAAAATATGCAAAACAGTAGACCCCTGGGCAGGCAGCTATTATGTAGAAAATCTCACGGCGGAAATTGCAGCAAAAGCCTGGCAGCTTATTGAAGAAGTGGAATCGTACGGCGGTATGACCAAAGCAATTGAAGCAGGAATACCGAAAATGCGTATTGAGGAAGCCGCAGCACGAAAGCAGGCCCGGATAGATTCCGGACAGGACACTATTGTAGGGGTAAACAAATACCGTCTGGAAAAAGAAGACCCTCTGCAAATTCTTGAAGTAGACAATCAAGTAGTACGTCGTCAACAGATTGAAAGACTAAACCGTATTAAAGCTACTCGCAACACTATCAAGGTAAAGGAGAGCCTGGGCCAGTTAACGGAAGCAGCCCGATCAGGAAAAGGAAATTTATTGGAACTGGCTGTGGAAGCAGCCGAAAACCGCGCTACGTTAGGAGAGATTTCTGACGCTCTTGAAGTTATTTTCGGAAGGTATAAAGCACAAATTAAAACGATAAGCGGTGTGTACAACAAAGAGATAAAATCGGATGAAAGCTTTGAAAAAGCGAAAAAAATGGCCGATGAATTTGCAAAAAAAGAAGGGCGCCGTCCCCGTATCATGATTGCCAAGATGGGACAAGACGGGCACGACAGGGGCGCAAAAGTAGTAGCTACAGGTTATGCCGACGTAGGCTTTGATGTAGATATGGGACCTTTATTCCAGACACCTGCTGAAGCGGCCAAACAAGCTGTAGAAAATGACGTACATGTATTGGGTGTTTCATCACTGGCAGCCGGGCACAAAACCCTGGTACCACAGGTAATTGAAGAATTAAAAAAATACGGACGCGAGGATATCATGGTTATTGTGGGCGGTGTTATTCCGGCCCAGGATTACCAATACTTATTCGACGCAGGAGCGGTAGCCGTTTTCGGACCCGGAACCCGTATTGCCGATGCCGCTATCACTATTTTAAACGTATTGATAGACGCATCTTAATGCGTATTGTAAAAAACATACTCATATTTCCTTTTGTAGTACTTATACGGTTCTACCAACTTGTTATATCTCCTCTTACCCCTCCTACTTGCCGGTTTACCCCCACCTGTTCACACTATACGCTTGAAGCGTTGAAAAAATACGGACTGTTGAAAGGAGGCTGGATGGGTATAAAAAGAATAGCCAGCTGTCATCCGTGGGGAAAAAGCGGATATGATCCCTTGCCTTAACATACTTTTAAATAAAAAAAACATACTTTTACAAAAAATAACATATGATACACAGCCTGCATTTAGTATGGAATCCTTCAGAGGGCTTCGATTTAGGATTTTTTAAACTCAGATACTACAGCCTGATGTTCGTAGTAGCTTTCGGACTTGGATGGTACATTATGAAAAAGATATACGATCGGGAAGGCGAATCACAGGACAATCTGGACAAATTGTTCATTTACACTATTTTTGCCACTTTATTAGGAGCGCGTCTGGGACATGTTTTCTTCTATGACTGGGAATATTACAAAAACCATTTGTCTGAAATTCTTCTCCCTGTCCGTTTTTCTCCAAAATTCGAAATCGTTGGATTTTCAGGACTTGCCAGTCATGGCGCAGCCATTGCTATTATACTGGTAATGCTTTACTACAGCCGGAAAGTTATTCATAAACCTTTATTGTGGATATTAGACCGTATTGTACTTCCGGTTACCATTGGCGGTATGTTTGTACGTTTCGGTAATTTTTTCAATTCTGAAATTGTAGGATACGAAACACAATCTGCATTTGGTATTAAATTTATCCGCGACCGGTTTACACCCAATGAAGCCAAGCAGCTTACGGGTATTCCGGATGTTAATGAAGCTTATAATGCTATTGCTACTAACCCGCAGTTCAGTGCGCTACTGAATGATGTGATACCTAAACACCCTACACAATTATATGAAGCAGCAGGGTATTTTTTATTGTTCTGGCTATTGTATTACCTCTACTGGAAAACAGATGCCCGCAATTACCTCGGAAAAATATTCGGCATTTTTCTCGTTTTCTTATGGGTAATACGGTTTATAGTAGAATATGTAAAGGAAAGCCAGGGTGGTTTCGAAGAGACACTAGGCTTTTTCTCTACCGGACAGTGGTTAAGTATTCCGTTTATTATAGCTGGAATTTACCTGTGGTTTACAGCCAAAAAAAGACCTTATCAGGAAGTCTAAAAAAAGAACACCATGTTAAAAGCTCTAAATTTTGCAATTTCAGGGCTTTTTTAATATCTTGCATTAAAATCCTAAAGATTTCAAGTTATGAGAAGAGTCTTCGTTTTACCTGTCCTGGCATTGTCCGGCATTATGCTTACAGGTTGTGTGAGCAAAAAGCAATATGCAAGCCTGCAGGCCGATTACAAAAATGTGAGCTCTAAATACCAGCAATCTCAGGTAGAGCTGGCAGAGAGCAAAACCCGTGTAAAAAGTTTAGAGGAACAGCTGGAAGCCGAGCGTGCCACCAATGCCGGTTTACGAAAAGCGTTGGAAGCACTTCAGTCTTCACTGGACAACAGTATCAGCCAGAACACACAGGGAAATGTTAACATTTCCAAACTGGTAGATGAAATCAATGCATCTAATAAATACATCCAGCACCTTGTTAATACCAAAAACAAAAGTGATTCTTTAAATATGGTACTTACCAATAATCTGACACGTTCGCTGAGCAGGGAAGAACTGCGCGATGTAGACGTGCAGGTGCTAAAAGGTGTAGTCTATATTTCACTGGCTGATAATATGCTTTACAAATCAGGCAGCTATGAAATTTCGGATAAGGCCGGAGAAACACTTAGCAAGATTGCCAAAATTATTATGGATTACAGAGATTATGACGTGTTGATTGAAGGAAATACGGATAATGTACCTATTTCCCGTCCTAACATCCGTAATAACTGGGATTTAAGTAATTTACGTGCCGCTTCTGTAGTAATGGAATTACAGAATAAATACGGTATTGACCCGAAACGCCTTACAGCAGGAGGGCGCGGTGAGTACAATCCGCTGACCGCAAACGATACGGAAACAGGCAAAGCGCGTAACCGTAGAACCCAGATTATTATTACTCCTAAACTGGATCAGTTTATGGAGCTCATAGATCAGGCTCCAGAAAGTGCAACTGACGGAAAATAAAAAAGAAGGCTTAAAGCCTTCTTTTTTATTTATTTCAATTAATTATTACCGTGAATAATTAGGCGCTTCTTTCGTAATGGTTATATTATGTGGGTGGCTTTCACCAATTCCCGAAGCTGTTAACTGCACAAAACGGGAGGTTTCCTGCAAAGTTTTAACATCTTTGGCACCACAGTACCCCATTCCGGCCCGTAAACCACCTATAAACTGCAGCATGCTTTCCGCAAGTTCTCCTTTGTACGGCACACGTCCTTCAATACCTTCCGGCACCAGTTTTTTGATATCATCTTCCACATCCTGAAAATAACGGTCTTTTGATCCCTGCTTCATCGCCTCTACCGAGCCCATACCTCTATACGACTTAAACTTACGGCCTTCAAATATAATGGTTTCTCCCGGCGATTCTTTAGTGCCTGCCAGCATCGAGCCCAGCATAACACAATCCGCTCCTGCCGCAAGGGCTTTTGGTATATCACCTGTATAACGAACCCCTCCGTCTGCAATTACCGGTACACCCGTTCCTTTTAAGGCTGCCGCCACTTCAAGTACAGCTGAAAACTGAGGAAAGCCCACACCTGCCACCACACGTGTTGTACAGATAGAACCCGGGCCTATTCCTACTTTTACGGCATCTGCCCCAGCTTCGGCCAGGTATAAAGCCGCTTCGGCTGTTGCAATATTCCCTACCACTACATCAATGCCGGGGAAAGCCGCTTTAACGTCTTTCAGAACAGCTACCACACCTTTGGTGTGCCCGTGTGCCGTGTCAATAATCAGGGCATCAACGCCTGCTGCCACCAGCGCACCTGCACGTGCTACTGCATCTGCTGTAACCCCAAGAGCAGCTGCTACCCGCAAACGGCCAAATTTATCTTTATTTGCATTGGGTTTTAATGTCAGCTTGGTAATATCTCTGAAAGTAATTAAGCCAATGAGTTCGTTATTGGCATTCACTACCGGAAGTTTTTCAATTTTGTTTTCCTGAAGTATCTGTTCTGCATCTACCAGTGTTGTACCTTCTATAGCTGTAACCACTCTGTCTTTCGTCATCACCTCAACAATAGACCGTTTGGCATCTTTTTCAAAGCGAAGATCCCGGTTGGTTACAATACCTCTAAGTATATTAGCGTCATCAACTACAGGAATACCCCCTATACTGAATTCTCGCATGGCCACTTTGGCATCTCCTACCGTAGCATTTAAAGGCAGGGTAACCGGATCGATAATCATACCTGACTCTGCCCTTTTTACTTTCCGAACCTCTAAAGCCTGCTGCTCTATGGTCATGTTTTTATGTAAAACACCTATACCTCCTTCGCGCGCTATGGCAATAGCCATTGCGCTTTCCGTAACCGTATCCATAGCCGCAGAAATAATAGGCACGTTTAATGTTATGTTTCTGGTAAATTGTGTTTGAATGTTCACTTCGCGTGGAAGTACTTCTGAATAATTAGGAATAAGAAGTACATCGTCGTAAGTCAGACCCTGACCTACAATTTTAGTTGTGTGTGCTTTCATGTGCAATTGAAGTTGAATTGCACGCAAATTTATTACATTTTTTTCACTTAAAAAAGTTAATTAATGATAAAAATTGAAAACTTTGAGCGCTTCATTATAGGCACTTTCAAAAGATGTGGTATTTAACCCGGTTTCAATTTTAGCTGCCGTAAAGTACGACAGCATTTTTTCAGTAGGCATATTCCCTGTCAGATCGTCCTTTGCCATAGGACAGCCACCAAATCCTTTTATGGCACCATCAAAACGGGTACAACCCGCCTTATATGCTGCATCTACTTTTTCAAACCAGGAATCAGGCGTAGTATGCAGATGTGCTCCAAATTCGATATGCGGATACTTAGGAATCAGTTTAGCAAACAAGTAATCGATTACTTCTGGTGTAGAACTTCCTACAGTATCTGATAATGATAAAATAGTAACCCCCATCTTTGCCAGCTTTTCAGTCCATTCACCCACTATTTCCACATTCCATGGGTCACCATACGGATTTCCGAAGCCCATAGAAAGATAGGCTACTACTTCTTTATTTGTTTTATCGGCAATTTCCAGGATTTCCTGAAGTGTAACAATAGATTCGGCAATTGTTTTGTGTGTATTACGCATCTGGAAATTCTCTGAAATAGAAAATGGAAACCCCAGATAATCGATCTCGTTATGTACAGCCGCCAGCTCGGCTCCTTTGGTATTTGCAATAATAGCCAGCAGCTTGCTTTTGGTTTCTGATAAATCAAGCTGTGCCAGTACTTCAGCAGTATCCTGCATCTGCGGAATAGCCTTTGCCGATACAAAGCTTCCAAAATCAATAGTGTCAAAACCTACACGCAATAATGACTGGATATACTGCACTTTTTTTTCGGTGGGAATAAAGTCCTTAATACCTTGCATGGCATCACGCGGACACTCGATTAGCTTTACTGGTTTCATAGCTTCAAAGATACTAAAAGGACCTCATCTGCCAAAAGTTTCCTCTATTTTATCGTTATATTCCTACTCATTCTATTTTATATGTCCTGTGGCAGTTGTAGTGGCTATTCTCTTCTTCTCTTAAAAAAATTTGTAAGAAGAGTACCGGCATAACAGACCGGTCAGGTTACCGGATATGTTCAGTATTACATATTACAGCGTTTAGATCGTAAACCTCAAACGTTAAACTGGGTTAAATGATGGTCGAGATGTTTATAAAAAAGAGTGTTCCATTCCTTCGCTGTCATTTTTCCAAATGAAAAATTTTCCTTTCCCTCAAAAAAAGAAGCTCCTAATTCACCACATTTTTTGATATTTTCAATGAGCAATTCCTTTTCTTTTTCAAAATCACGTGACCCGTTACTAGTAAATTCTGGCGCCGTTCGACTGCTTTTCTTATAGGGCCTATTGCCTGTTACCACATTTTTTACAAATATTCTGAGTAAAAACCGGGCTATGGTTCCGGGACGTTTAAAACGTTCCGGATAATAGTGTCACCATTTTTAAGGATCACCCAGTTTTGCCTTATATCACCCCCATCGTGGTAAAACCTAATTTTTCATAAAATAGCTTTAGAAGCGTGTATATCTTTCACAGCCAGACTCATGGAAAAAGCATCCAATTTCATATCTGCATATCTTAACTATTCTTTAAAAATAAGATTAATTTACTCTATGTACAATTATTTTATGCCCCATTATTCCTGCTCTCTGTATCTTTATGCATACTTACTGAATATATTCCTATCCACCGGAACTTCATTTATGTAAACAACTGTACTGATAAATAAAAAACACTCTATTTTTTAAATAAAATAATTTAAGTACTATTTTTGTATTACAAAAATAATAGACGTGAAATGGAATCTGGAATGGTTGCGCACCTTTAAAGCGATATACGAAACGGGTACTTTATCTGCCGCGGCACAGGAGCTGTTCATTTCCCAACCCGGAGTGAGCCTGCATCTTAATTCGCTGGAAGCGTATACAGGAACTAAACTGTTTGACCGTTCGGCCCGTAAAATGGTTCCGACGGAAAAAGGAAAAATATTGTACAATTATATCATAGCACCGATAAAAAAGCTTGAGACCGGTGAACAGCATTTTCACAAACGTGCTCTCGATGAACGCCCTACCATAAGTGTTGGCATGTGTTTTGAAACTTTTCAGTATACGCTGGAGGAGCATATTCCCCAACTTCCGTTTAACCTTATCATCAAATTTGGTGAGTACCCGCAAATGCAGCAGGATCTTGATAACGGTTTGCTGGATCTTATCATTACCCCGCAGAAAGGCAGTCAACAAAATCTTCACTACGAGTCTTTTTCCAAAGAACGTATTGTACTCATTGCGGGCAGTAAAACGGATACGTCGTTTCTAGACACTTTGTTACAAGAAAAACGTATAAAAGAAGCGGCAGCTTTATTAAAACAGCAAATGTGGTACAGCACCGCTGCCGATATGGATCATTTAAAAAATTTCTGGTCCCGTAATTTCGGCGAACACCCCGATTTCAGTCCTAACTATATTGTACCTAATATCAGTTCTATTATCCGCTGCCTGAGTGATACAACCGGTTTTTCTGTAGTCCCCGATTTTTTGTGTGCAGAAGCCATAGCCTCAGGAAAAATAAAACAAGTATGGGAAGGAACAGTACCGGTTGAAAATACTCTTTATTTCGGTACCCGGAAAAAAACGATTTACCAGAAGGAAATCGACCAGCTGGAAGAGTTGCTGAAAGAAAAATGGTAAATTTACCTGTGTTTACCGGAAAATGCTTATCTAGAGTACAGCTGCTATCAGCTGTCTCAGATTTGTGTTATAATTTTATTGTTATTTTAATATGAAAACACCTTTTATGCTCTCTTCCCCATTATTGGTTACACTGGCTTTATTAATGATAAAGCCTATGGGATATGCACAGGTATTTCCTAAAAACTGGGAAGGAAAATGGAAAGGAACTCTGAACATTTACAGCGCTAAAACTTTAAAGCCTGTAAAAAGCCTGGAGATGGAACTGGACATACAACCTGTCAAAGACACCGTATGGAACTGGACTATTCATTACCTTTCGGCTACGCAGCCTGATCTTAGAAAATATGAATTGCATGCCACTTCCGAGCCTACAAAATGGGTAATAGATGAAAAAAACGGTATTCTGCTTAACCAAGTGTTTATCGGCAACCGGTTAACCGGTTCTTTTTCTTTTGACAAAACATTACTGGTAACTTCTTATTGGTTAGAGAATAACCGGATGCATTTTGAAATTATTGTGACTCAGTTGGATGCCATTTTAACAACCGGGCCTCAAAACGAGACATCTCCTGTTATAAGTAATCATCCCATAAGCAGCTACCACCATGCTATTCTTGATAGGGTACCATAAAATTATGATAGCTTAGTTATGCTATTTTTTGAATATTTTTCCGGATTATTATGTTGAAGATTTAAATGAAAGATTAGCTACCCTCTTTAAAAATCTTAAGCCATTTAGCAATTGTAGTTCTACTTAAACTTAAGGGAAACAACAAACAATCTATTGAAGTTGCCCAGAAAGCAAAAGAACTAGCAGCAGAAAAAAAACTTTACTTATGGGAAGCACGCTTATTGGGCTATATATCAAGCGGATACCGTATGTCAGACATGACCGAACTGAGCCATGAAAAGCTGCAGCAGGTTATTACTATTGCCAAAAAAACTCCGGCATCTGAAGAGTTGTACAAGTTTTATTCAAATGCTTATCACGAAATGGCGTATTATGAAACCTCTAAAAATGAATACTCAAAAGCCATTTCCTATCTACAGCAAAGTAATTCTTATTTACAGCGAATGAATAATGCAAGTACTGATTTTCTTCTGGCTTCGAATTACCAATATACCGGAACACTTTTCAACAGTATGAAACAAGCTGATTCGGCTATTTTCTATTTTAATCATTCTTTGCGGCTAACGAATACGAACAAAGATATCACCACCAAAACGCTTCAAAATTATACCTATACCAATATGGGGCACTCTTACCTGTTAAAAAATAATCTTAAAAAAGCGAAAGAAAATTTCACCAAAGTGCTGAATGATGCCCCGCAATTCAGAACAATAGACCTGAATCAGGATTTATACAATAATTTAATCACCTATTATGAAAATATAAAAGATATTGACAGCATAACGATATACAAGAATAAATTAGACAGCGTAAATGCTATTATTTATAAGACCAATTCTGAAACGGTTAATTCTATTACACAGCAGCTAAACAAAGAAAATAAATTGTTAAAAGAATCGCGTCATTTCAATAATTGGTATTTTATTGCTATCGCCTGTTCTGTCTTTACGGCCGGAGCGTTCTGGATCTCAAAAAAGAAATACCGCAAGGCACCTCCATTGGTTTTAAAAAATGACACAAAACCTGACGAATTAAACATTGCCAAAGATACCGAACAACGCCTCATGGAACAGATAAAGAAGTTTGAAGAAGAAAAACAGTATTTAGATCCTACTATTCCCACCACTTTAATGGCCAATACATTCAAGACCAATACAAAGTATATTACTCATGTTTTAAAAAAAATGTACGATAAAGATTTTACAACGTACATTAACACCCTGAGAATAAATTATATTATTGACTTATTAGAAAAAGAGCCTGTATACCGGGAATATAAAATAAGTTATTTAGCGAAAATTTCAGGTTATTCGTCGCATAGTAAATTTACAGCCGTGTTTAAAAAAATAAAAGGTTACTCGCCTTCTGAGTTTATAACTCAATTAGAAAAAGACCAATGAACTGTACAAGAGAAAATCATTTTACAGCCTTCTCTTTGTTGTACATACATTTTTTTACAGGATGGTTAAACAAACAGGCGACTCGCATCTCTGCTTATTCAGCCATCCTGTATTTGATAGAGGGCCGGATAAAGTACTTTAGTTTTTTACTTTTAATACCACATTATCTATATACACTGCCTGGTGCACACCATTCAAAAGAACTTTAAACCCCAAATGCGCATCATTTTTTAACGTAAGCGTATAGGTCTTTTTAGTACCCGATATGGCGGAAGGCTTGGCCATTGCTACAAATGATTTGGCATCAGAAGGATTGTCTGTTGAAAACAACTCTAAGGTAGCCTCTCCCCCGTTTTGCGAAATATCAAGACTTAAATTATACGTTCCTGCCTTCATTTTTGGCGTAGATAAAATCATCTTTTCGCGCGGATTGGTCATGGAATAAAAGGTTATTCTTCCTTCACTGGCATACAGCATGGCTTTTCCTGACTCAGCATGCCAGCATTTATCAATATCTTTCCAGGCATCAAAGTTTTCGTTCAGACTTGCTGCGGTTTTACATTGTGCGTGGGCGGCTACGGCTCCCATCAGTGCTACTGTTGCCGATAGTACTATTTTTTTCATACTTAATTTAGATTGAATAAATTTAACGGTAAAAATAAGCAAAAAAATGGCTATGGATATTATAAAACAAGTATAAATAGTATTAAAAATAAACATACTGTTTTTACAGGATATTTTTCAATATCACTTACCGATACAATATCTTACTTCTCTTTATTAATAAGCGTTTACAAAGTGTGTGTTGTACAATAGTGGTACATAAATTTTAAATTACTTTTAAAATATTTTTTTTCAATTATATCATTACTTATAATTTTGAGATTGCCTTCTGAATTAGTTCTATGTTAGACTTACTGATTCCAAAATCTTTAGACAAACTCATCCACTTAGCAAGTGCAGAACGAGTTTGTTCAATAACATTTTCTACGAATTCTTTTGACAACTTCGCTTCTAATCCTAATTTAGTAAGGTGTTTAATACTTATATTTCGTCCTTCTCCCACAACCATTGTGCTTTGTTCTCCTCCTGGGCCGCTAGAAAAAGTGAGGTCGTAAGCAGGAGATAATTTCCATTCGCCCAATTCATTCATCAGAAATGTAAAATTTTTTGAGTGATCGTCACGGTTGTGTGCCATCACATTAAAAACCGCTAATCGAAACATCTTCTCTACTTCTCGAATATCTTTCGTTAGTACACCTGCCAATGATAACAAATCTTCATAATCAAGAGACGGAAATCTAAAATTATTATGAATCAAACCGCTAACCGTATGCATGTGCAGTCGTTTGTTGCCATTTCTATCAAAACGTTTTACAGCAAAATAGCCATTCCCTTTTTGAGATGGAAACAAATGAATCGTTGGCATTTCAATTCCAGCATCCAAAGCCATTAATGCGTAAACATATTCTATTGCACCGGCATCCATTCCATCTTGCGAATTTGGGAATTTTACCATCCAATGTTCAAAACCATTGCTTAACTGATCTGTACCGTGTAGTATACTTTTTCTTTCATAATCAACACCTATCAATGCTTTTGGTCGAGCTCCGGCAGAAGATCCATTCAAAGCTAAAAGTTCTGCAATCACTTCTTCCGATTCACCTTCCAAAACTTCTTCGGTGTGTGTAGCCAAAATATCTAAATCAATCATTTCATCGTTTCTATGTAAGCTTTGATCGGGTTCATAAACTAAGGCACCCAAACCATTTAATCCAACATATGCTAAACGATCAAGCGGAGATATATCTGACGGAGAAATACCCTCCGAACGAAGTAAACGATCGAAAAGTAACCTTCCCCAACCATCGGGTAAACTATCGTTGAAAACTCCAGCTAAACCTTCAAAAGGACTTTTTGGAAGTTCTATCACACCACGTTGCAAAGGAAGTTTTATGGGAGAAATTTCTAAACTACTATGCAAAAAAGCTTCATCATATTCAAAATAGATAATGCTATTACGAATTGCCAAACGTCCAACAGGTTGAATTCCAGAACCGAAATTCAAACCTACTTTTATTTCTTTAACAGCTGTTTTCATTTTCTGTTTCCTCGTTTTCTAGTTGTTTTATCCGCTGATTTTAGCACTTCATCAATAGATTTAAAATGTTGCTCTTTGGGTTTTAAAGCATCAACTATCTCTTCTAATCCGCCAACAACCGACAGTATTTTTAAAAATGAATCCAAAGAAATTACTCCCTTTTGTTCAAATTTTCTCAATGTTGATAATGGGACACCAGCTCTTTCCGACAAACCTTCTTGAGTCAGTTCCATTTGTAATCGTCGAGCACGGATACTTTCAACGATTTTTTCTTGTATTTTCGATAAAGATATAAATAACATTATGGTAGTATTTAAGTAGCTTTAACTAAAACAACTACTACTATTGTAGTACAAATTTACAAAAAATATTGAAAACTAAGATAATCAATTGAAAACTACATTGGTATTAGTTCAGAAATTACATCACATCGGGTATAAAAATGATTTAAAATACGTGATTATACCTTTTGGGGTATATTTATTGCAATTGTATTCAGAGAATTAACGGTCTAAAGATTTATTTTTATAAATAGTATAAGGTTGTCTTTTATTTTCTGACAAAGCTTTTTCAATCAAACTATCGCCATAAAATCTTTTGATTTCCAATTTCTCTTCTTCATTACCTCTTTCAAAAACACGTTGAATAACCGCTTTGTATTGCTTCTTCCAATCAATTTTATTGATGTCTGTATCCCAGAAAAGTGCTTTTCTTATTAATTCTAAATTTGGAGTAGCCATAAGTTTTTAATTAAATCAACAATATTTAAAATTACTCAAATTCTATTTCAAAATAATTCAGAATTTCTATAAGTTATATTGCCGATAGAAATAATTTCCATAATTCCATTACCTATTCTTCTTAAAATTCTCTGCTTGCTCCAATACATTTTTATACACATCGTCTTGTGTAATGGGTGGATAACCGAATTGATGCAATTTTACAATTATATCCATTTTAAGTTGCGCTTTAATATCGTCACGGTCGCTCCAATCGGGATATTTGGCTGTATTTTCTACAATTATTTTTATTTCACGAGCAAGTTCTAGCATTTTATCGTTATCGAATTCAAAACCATATTGTTTACAAATCATGTCCAGAATGTCATAAAAAGCTTTTTCTTCGTAATCAATACCTAAATCTTGGAACGAATCCATTTCGGCACGAAGATTAATGATTAACTCGATCATTTGCTCGGCTGTATCAAACTGAATGCCTTCATAATCTAAAATATCGCCTTCACTACGCTCGTTATAACGATTAATGATGGATTGCAATCGATCTGAAAAATTCTGACCTTTTACTTTATTTACCTTTTTAAAATCGTTGATGGTTTGTTTTAGTAAACGTTCTAAGATTTTAATTTTGGTATTCGGTAATTCGAGATTAGAAATCTTCTCAATGAATTTATCGTTGAATAAATCAATCGCATTGGCTTTATTATCATCGAGCTTAAATATTTCTTCAACTCCTTCCGAAATGATAGCTTCCTCAACCAATTTAGCCACTTTAGCATTCATTTGAGCTGTATCAGGAGCTTCACCTTTCGTCAATTTTACCACAATAGATTTCACGGCAAAATAGAAATGAATTTCATCGACTTCTTTCGGCGTAAACAATTCTGATCCACTGACTAAATTATAAGCCGATTTTAATTTCTTAGTTATATTGACAAAGAGTTTTTCCGATTCTTCTGTTTTCAAAACCAATTCAGAAGCTTTATTTAAACATTGTAAACGTTCAACAGGATTGCCTTCATAATAATCTTTTGTATCAAATTGATGGAAAAATTGTCGCAACAAATCCAATTGATCACGTACAATGATTTCGGCTTGTGCAATGTCTTCAAAATCATCATCGGCAGTTTGGTTATTAAACATACCTAGTGCATGATTCAGATTCTTTTTGATACCGATATAATCTACTACCAAACCACGATCTTTTCCTTGGTATTTACGATTAACACGAGAAATGGTTTGTATTAAATTATGCGTTTGTAAAGGTTTGTCAATGTATATTGTATCCAAGAAAGGTACGTCAAAACCTGTTAACCACATATCAACTACAATCGCTATTTTGAAGTTCGATTTTATTTGTTTGAATTGTCGATCTAATTCTTTACGATCTTCTTTATTACCTAATAAATCCCAAAGATCCTTCTCATCGTCCTTATTGCGTGTCATAATCATCTTGACACGCTCAATCGGTTTAATTTCTTTTTGCTCTTTCTCTGTTAAAGCTTCATCAATCATAACTTCTCCCCATTCAGGACGTAAAGCCAAAATCTCTTGATACAATTTATAAGCAATACCACGAGAAGCACAAACAAACATCACTTTACCTGCAACAGTAGCATTTTCTGCTACACGATTTTCATAATGTTCGATAAAATCTTCTGCAATAGCTTTGATGCGATCTTTATCACCCAAAACCACTTCCATATTGGCAATAGCTTTTTGGCTGGCTTCTACATGA
The DNA here is from genome assembly GCA_050990835.1 of Paenimyroides tangerinum. Classification (GTDB taxonomy): domain Bacteria; phylum Bacteroidota; class Bacteroidia; order Flavobacteriales; family Flavobacteriaceae; genus Flavobacterium. The sequence goes on from CP158859.1 coordinate 63,164, forward strand.
TATTCCGATGCGCCTTCTGCAACGGCATTCTCGTAGTATTTTTCAACCTCTTGAACTTTATTGTAATCTAAATTCACTTTAGCTGCTCTTCCTTCATACACCAAACGAACCGTAATTTCATCGTTTACCGATTCAAACATGGTGTATTGATCCACGACATCTCCAAAAACTTCCAACGTTTTGTCAATGGGTGTTCCTGTAAATCCTACATAGGTTGCATTAGGTAACGAATCGTGTAAATATTTTGCAAAACCATAGGATTTAGTTACGCCTTTTTCTTCGTCTATTTTTACTTTTAAATCTAAGTTTACTTGCGAACGGTGAGCTTCATCCGAAATACAAATGATGTTGGTTCTATCGGAAAGAATTTCATCGTCTTCAGCAAATTTTTGAACCGTTGTTAAATACACACCACCACTTTCAATTCCACGTAAACGCTCTCTTAAATCGGCTCTTGACTCAATATTGATGATGTTTTCATCACCAATAAATTTTTTGGCATTGGTAAAATCTTTGGATAACTGATCGTCTAAATCCGTTCTGTCAGAAATAATGATTATCGTAGGACTTGAAAATTCTGTTGATCGCATCAACAAACGCGACAAATACAACATCGTATAACTTTTCCCACAACCTGTTGCACCAAAATACGTTCCGCCTTTACCGTCGCCTTCGGGTTTACGATGTTTTAGGATATTTTGATACAATTTATTTGACGCATAATATTGAGGATAACGTGTCAAAATTTTGAGTTCGTGTTTCGAATTGTCAGGAAACAAAACAAAATTATGAATGATATCTACCAATCTATTTTGGTTCAACATTCCATGCACAATAGATGTTGTAGTTTCAATTCCTGACAATGCCTTTTTCTCATCGCCCGTAATTTTATTCCAACCGTAGTAAAATTCATAAGGGGAAAATACCGTTCCTGCTTTGTTATTTACCCCATCCGAAATCACACAAAACACATTGTATTTCATCAATTCTGGAATATCTCTGCGATAGCGAACTGTTAATTGTTTAAACGCATCGTGAATCGTAATTTCTTCTTCAATAGCGGTTTTAAATTCAAAAACCACGACAGGAATGCCGTTGATGTACAAAATCAAGTCAGGAATACGCAATTCCGAACCTTGAATTTCGAGTTGATTGACAATTTTGAAATTGTTGTTTCTGATATTTTCAATATCGATATAACGAATATGTAAATCTTTTTTTGATGGATCGTTGCGTTTAAAAATCAAACCATCTGCCAATAATTTACAGATGTATTTGTTAGATTCATACAAATTAGAAGCCGACTGAAAAGCGATTTCATTAATGATGCTTTCCAACTCCATTTCTTCCAAATCGGGATAACGTGTTAATAGAAAAGAACGTAAATCGTCTTTCAACAAAACTTCCTGATTAGAAGTTCTTGTTAACTCTTTTCCGTTAATATATTTGTAACCTTCTGTTTCTAAAAGGTTGATAAAAGCTTGTTCTAATTGAGATTCGGTGTATTTCATAGTTTAAGAATTTAAAACATCGATTTCAGAATAGTTCAATACATCAAAAGCACAAAGTAACCTTTTGTAAACTGACTCGTTTTTATTTTGAAAATTTTGAAGATAGTTTTTTAAGTCATTAATATCTATCGTTTTACTTAAAGATGAGTAAAGGATATGATCATTCTTATAGGAATTTGCAACATTTTCATCATCAATAATCTCTTGAATTGAAGTATACGTCCTATCAATATTTGGTCTATCTCGAATGTATGTTTTTAGTTTTTCAACTTGTTGATTTTGTAATTTTTCTGAATTTTTTATATCAGGTTGAATTTTACTAAATCCAAATATTGGATAATACTGAGTAGAATGTATTTTAAATTTATCAATTAGTTGTAACAAGGCAGCATTCTCTTCGTCGGTAATTTTAAAATAATTACTAAGCAATTCTGATTGATTTTGATATACATATTGGATCGTATTAGATGAACCAATAACTAATATCTTATCAGAATTTTGAAGATCCTCAAGATCTTCTGTAATAGAAACTTTAATACCATCTTCTCCTGTTTGTATCTGCCTCACAACTGTTTGTACTTTTCTTATATCCATTGCTGAAACAGGAAGCATTAAATTTGATAATTCTTTATAAATTGATGTAAAATCATCTGTTTTCAATTTATTAATTCGGACAGTTGCAACTCCTTCAACTTCGATATCATGCTCAACAATATTTAAGTTTTCTGAACCATTTTCATATTCAACCAATAAAAAATTATTTCTAATTTTTTTTGATAGATCACTATTAGGTTCTACGTATGTAAAAATTGTTTTCAACAAATCTTTAATATTTGCATCACTTATACTGTATCCAAAAAAAATAATAGGGTTGTGAATAAACAAACTCATTAATTGAGCTCGTATAAGCTCGTATTTTAACTGAAAACCGACATAGTCTTTATCATTAATAACAATTTTATTTGGAGCAGTAATACAGCCATGTATTTTATATACAGAGCCATATGGATTACTCAACAGAATATCATTACCAATTAATGGATTAAATTCAAATGTTTTTTCAATAAGAGTATCGTAATTTGTAGTAATAACTGATGATATGTTTTTTCTAACTTTTTTCAGCTCTTTAAGTTCGTCTGATTTATCTTCTTTTATAATATGATTTTTGAACTTCTCTGCTAAATAAATTTTAAAACGGCTAACATTTTCGCCTTCTTTCATTCTGCTATAAAACTCATCATTGATTTGTTCGAACTTTCCTTTTCTATTGTCCTCTAAGAATTTATTAAAATCCGCTTCAATAACGCTTGCTATCTTATCATATTGATATTCTCCATTTTCAAAATATTTAGATTTTATATCTAAATATTTCTCGTCATTTTCGTACAAATCTTCTGATATTTCAGATAATAAGCCATTCCAATCTTTAAAGCCTTGTATATATCGTAGACTAAAACCAGAACCAACAAATAATACAGGGTGATTTATATAGCTTGAGAAAAATTCTTTAATATGCATATTATTTAAATTTTAATTATCAATTTCTTTAGCGCATTTATCTTTGTATGAATCCAATTTTTCAATCAAGTTTTCTTTGTCAAACAACCGTTTATAAATAACAAGAATAGTTCCAGCTAAAAAAGTAGTTGGCAATAGCCATAACCATTTGCAGTATTCTTTTTGCATCGATCCTTCTTCTAGATTATTTGCATACTTTGTATAAACTGCTACCATATTCCATTCATAATTCTGAAATAGAAATAGTAAAACAAAAAATATTACACATAATATCGCAATAGGAATACAATAATATGCTTTACGTTTATAATTGCTTAAATGAAGTTTTGCTTCTGTATCAATAAGTCTTTGGCGAATTTGATGATTTTTCTCGATTTCAATATCTTTTTGTTGTTTCTCCGAATCTTTTGTTTGTTGTAAAGTTTCAATCGCACTAGAGGTGTGTGCTTGATACTTTTCGAATTTACTTTCTAATTTAGCATTGTCTTTTTGTAACTTTTCAATATCTAACTCTAGTTTAGTTTTAGCAAATTGCTTTGATTTTTCTATAATATCATCATCAGAATTATTTTTTTCAATAATACCTTTAAATCCTAAGTTGATCATTTCTGAGATAATATTACTTTGTTGAGTAAAATCAGTTGTTATCTCTGAAATACCGCTAAGAATTAAATGCAGACTTTCATTTGATATTCCTTTTTCACCATTGCTGATATTCAAAAAACTCACAAAACTTTTAAAATCATCGCTAGTTCTATTTAAATATCGTAACAAAATACTCATCCATTGCGATGGTAATAAAACTATTGGAATAGAATTATTTTGGGTGTAATCCCATTTTCTTAATAATTGATCGGCAGAGATAAAATAATACTTACAATCAAAAACATTAGCATAATAGCCATTTCTTAGCACTTTTATTATATGAATATTTTTAGCATCAATTATGCTTGCTTCTAAATTAGGTGGTTTATTATCGGATTTGAAAGTATTTATTTGAGATCCCATATCCAATATTAATTCGTGCGTTTTAGCATCTGTAATATCAAAATGTTCCTTATAATCTTCTTTAATATCGAAATTCTTTTTTAATTCTTCAATTAAAGAGAATACATGTGCCTTAAACCAATCTGTTGAATCATTAACTCTTTTTCTTCTCCATCTATGATAGTAATCTACAAAGTCTTGATTTTTACTGAATTTATGAAATACATCCGAATTTATTCTTACTGTATTATATTTAGACATTTTACCTATGTAAAAATCCAATGTGTTTTTTATTTCATCAATAGTATATTTGGAAATTAACAAAACTTCTTTGGCTTCTTTAAATTTTTCAAGAAAGGTCAAAGTCCTATTTTTACGATTTTCACCATTTATACCTATTGCTCTAAATATTACATTTGTATCTAAATAGAAATTTTTATTCCTAAGATTTTCTAATTTAAAGTTTGTCCCTTTTTTATTAGTGATTAAACAGTATTCTAGTGCTAAATTCGAAATGTCAAAAATCATTTTATTTTTTTCGTCATTTTCCCAATTCAAAAAAGTATTTATTATTTCAATCTCTAAATTGTTTAAGTTATGATCATTAATATTTATTAAATCTTCAATTTGAACAGAAGGATCAACAAGTTTACTGAAACTAGATATATTGGTTTGAAATATTTCATACAAAAATCTATAAATTATAGCTTTTAAGTCTTTTAAAACATATTGGTTATTTGCATAATGAAATTGCTCAATAAAATAATCTAAATTGTTAGAAACAATCTTCTTTTTTATACTCTCAAATCTTTTTGGAGTTAGAGTTATTTTTACTTCTTCAATCTTGCAACTTGAAGTATTAAAATTTTCTGAATCACAAATTACTTCCTTAATTTCTTCTTCAGTAAAATCTAAATTATATTGTTTTTTAAGCTTATCAATTAATGAATGTAAGCCAATAAAATCATTATTATTATCTATGAAAATTGACTCTATTACTTTTCTGTGTAATGTTTTGCTACTAACTTCATAATTATTATCAGCATAGAGTACAGCAGCAAGTCTAAATATATCTTCTTTCATCTAAGTTTTCTAGTAGTTTTTATTAGTTAATTAGGTTTATTCCAATCTTGCCAATCGTGATAACAAGCAATCTTTAGGGTTTAATAAATTTTTAATTTTTTTCAGATTTACTTTTTCTGATATCTAATACTTTTGCTAAAGTTTCAAATTCTGGATTCTCTTCTCGTTTCTCATTCAATAAATTTCTAAAATTATCTTTATCGGTTTTAATTGCGGATGCATAAAGAGTTTTAATAGAATCAGAATTAGAAATCAATAGTTGAAGAAAATCTGAATTTGAAAGAAATTCATTTTTAATAATCAGTCGAAAAACATCACTTTGTTTATCTAGGAGTTGATATTTAATAAAGTATGGTAATAATATATTAGTATATTCAACTTTCAAATCAATTTTTGCTGTTAAAATTTTATCTAAGATATTCTTAAAGGTATTTACTATCGATATATTAGAATTATTAGATTCATAGATTTCTAAAACATTCCACCACTGTTTATTAATTACATTTATAGATATCAATTTTTCAATTAGTTTATCCTCAAATACATTAAGTGATTCTTGAGTAAGATTTTCTAGTTCAATTTGTCTAAAGTATTTAAAATGAATATCTGTTCCATTATCAAAAACAGTTTCATAACTTTCCTTATCTAAATTTTTAAATTCAGTATTAAAAACTTCCAAGAAATCTGTTGAAATTCTTAATTCAGGATTCTCAAGACAATCATCAATAAATTCGTCACTTAGCTCATTTACATTAAATTTATCTTTGTCAATTTCCCACTTATTCAATTCTTTAAGTAAAGAATTATTATCTATTTCCAAGTTGTTTTTTATTTCTGAATATTTTTCGATTAGAGTAATAATATTAGCTACCTTTCCCAAATCAGTTTTATTAAACATTTTTAAAATAATTTGTTTGAACAGCTGTTGTCCTTTAAAATGTTCAGATATTAACAATAGATTGCCATATCCAATATAATTTAAAATAGTACTTGCAATAGCATCAGCTCTTTCATCGTCCTCCGTATTCAGTACATTAGTAAAATGATTTGCATAAGAACTATGAAACTCACTACCTCGAGAAATTCTCATTGCAATTATTTCATTTATAATTGGTAATTTGGAAGATGCATTATTAACAAAAAATGTATAAATCTTGTCATCTTCTAATAAACCTTTTAACTCTCCATTATTTTGAGACCTTTCTTTGATTTTTAGCAGAGTACTATCTGCCGATTGAGGATTATTTTGGTTAATAAAAGTTTTTAAATTTTTTACTAGAGACTCTTTATATTCTTTAAAGTCATATTCTTTTGGAAAAAGTTTTGTGTTCTCTAACTCTAAAACGTCACTTATGATTAATTTAGAAAGATGTTTATCCAATAATTGATAATTCGTTGATAATTTGTATTTTTTGTATTCCTCACCCTTATATTCAATTAATCGTACGTAGTTTTTTTCAGAAATATTCCGTTTGGTCAATTGCCTTAGAATTCTTTCTTCATCTAAATTTTCAATTAAATCGTCAATTAAATCAATATAATTTTCGATATTATCATCGTTAATTAATTTAAAATAACCTTCTATCAATTGTTTTAAATATTTATCATCTGATATATTTTTGATTAAGAAAATTTGCCATTCACCAATTTCCAATTTACTTATTGAATTATCTAATTGAAGAACTCTAGCATTAAATAATTCCCATGTTTGCTGAATAAAATATTTAGAAACCTTAGAATCCTCATTAATTGCTGCTAAGGTTAATATCGCATTTTCAAAAGACTCAATTCCCAAAACAGTTGAATAAAAAATAGTATCAATAAAATCAGATTTACATATCTCATTGAAACGCTTTTTATCATTCTTCACCATTGAATCTTTAAGTTCCTGTGTATATATTAATTCTAGAGCATTATCAACTTTAATATGATAAATAATAGCAGTTAATTGTTTAGCATATTCTGAATCATTCGAATAAATATGGTACAAACCATTTAGCAACCCTTTAAAGTCTGTAACAGATTTTAAAGGGTTTGATAAAATCTCATCTTTTCTAAGAATAAAGATGGCAATATATCTTTCTTTGAAATTACCATCTAACATTTTGATTGTTAGAATCTCATTTATAAAAGAAATGATTTCGCGAGGTGTAATTCTACGATTTAGGAACTCATATACTTGAACAACTAATCTAAATTCATCTTCATCATAATTATTAAATGCTTTTTTCCACTGCTCTTCAAAAAACTTCTTCCAATCAGACATAATTGGTAATGTGATCCTAAAAACAATATCAAATGTTTTATTTACATAGTCATCGCCAAATTTAATATCGTTCCCATTGAGCTCTTTAAATGCATTTTGTACATGTTCTCTGTCAAAAGGAATAATAACCTTAATATTTGAATAATTTTTCTCGGCGAAGAAAATATGTATAGATGACCAAATACTTAAAATGTGCTTTTTAGGTAATCGGTCAAAATTATCAAAAACAATAACGACAGGTTTACTTAAATCATTGTTTATATCTTCCATCCAATTCTGAAAGTCTCTAACAGATGGTTGATCTTCTGAAATTGTTTCAATCTTAGTTTCTTCCTTTTGTTTGTTTGTATAAACCTGAAATGTTTCTTCTGCGGATAGTTTAAATGATTTCAAAAAACCATTTTTTTTACACCAATTTTTTCCAACATTCCACAAATAAATACCAATCACAATAAATATTGGAAAAGCTACTAATACTAACTTCCAGAACCAAGACTCTATTTCAAAGAAATCTTTAATTGAATCTTTAAAGACATTTACGGTTGGGATATATACGATTGATAGTAAACTAAAAATAAAGCCAACACTTAAGTAAGGTTGATTTATCGTTGTAGTTTCTTTTGACTTAGCTAGCAGAAACTTTAATTTATCATCCCATGTCTTTTTATTTCCCTTTTTTAATAGATCTTTTTCACTTTTAATAAAATCAGTTAGTTCAATTAAAATCGATTTCCTTTGCTCATCTTCTTGATGACCCCATACATCATAAACAAAAAATTTATGGGAATCATGAAGATTATTTTCTATTAACCTAACTAAATTACTTTTACCAGAACCCCACTCACCGTCAATACCGATAATCTTAAAATCTGGTTCATTAATTATTTTTTCACTAATAACGATAGCAATTTTTTCTTGAGATTTATTTTCAAATAAATCCTTGCCTAAAGGTTGGTTTTTAAGAAAGGTATATGACTTTTCATTAGTAGAGTTTTTATTCATAATCTATGTTTTCTAGTAGGTTTTAAATTTTAATTTCAAAACTCCAACGTTGCCAAACGTGACAACAACAAACTTTTGAGTTGGGTGAGTTTTTGGTTTTGCTTGTCTAAAATATCAATTTTAAGTCCTATTGGTTTTACAATTTTCTTAAAACTATTTTGAATATTTTCACTCGCATTTAAATATTTTATTGTATAGAATTGTTTATGTGTTAAATCTAATTGAGCTGAAGAACCAGATGCGAGATAGTTCATTATGTGAAACATTTCACGTGTCTTTAAAAACCAATAAAGTACTTCTGAATTCAAATTATCTTTTGGATGAACTTTAAAACAATTATTATAAACCACACCTGTTTTATTTCTAAAAACCAAACCAACTTGACCAGTTCTTGTAACGATAATATCACTTTCCGAAGCAATTACATTTTTGTCGACTTTGTTAGAAATAAAAATCTGCTTTGTATTATTAATTAAATCTGTTATCCTTAGTAAGGGGATACCTTCCTTTTGAATATAATGTTGTGTCGAAGCGTTAATAGCAAGACCCTGTGATAATTTTACATATTGATTTATATAATCAACTTCCCAACCCTCAGGAATTTCCTTTTCCAATTCTTCATTAAACAACATTATTCCGCCAGAAGATTTGTAAGGTTGTCCGTTTTCATTAGGAAACTCAAAATCGACAAACCATTTTTTGTACAAAGTTTGAGCTGTTGCTTCTAACTTTTCGCAGATTTGTTCGTTGACTTTTATTTTATTTTCTATCGCTTGGTACTGGGCTACAATTTCGCGTTGTTCTTCGATGGATGGAACGGGTAATTCCATATTACAAAAATCTTCCCATTCTAAACTACCTCTTACACCTCCAACAGCATGAAAACAAGCTTCCCTATCAAATTCACTTCTTGTAAACCACAACATCAAATATTCAGGTAGTATTTCCTTTTCATCAATTACTTCAAATACAGGATAAGCTTGAGAAATAATAACTATATCAAACTCCTTTAACAATGCAACAGGCATTTTTTTATCTCTACGAACTTGCATCGTACTACAAGCAAATTGATTGTTACGAATAATTTTATAATTACTCATATCAGTTCCAATTGTGTTTGCTACGGAAGGAATGAACTTCTTATTTATAGTTAACCCAACAAGATGTGTAATACTTAAATCTTTGTTCCTAACATCCACCAATTGGATTAAATCTCCAATTTTTCTATAACTCATACCCCAAAGCTTTAAAAACGTTAGCCACTTCTTGTTTTAAGGCTTCTTCTTGCTGAAACAAATCTTTTAAGTCCATTTGTAAGCTTTGCATTTGCATATCGTAATCGATGTTTTCATCACGGTTTACAAACTCAATGTATTTACTTGGTACCAACGAATAATCTTTCTTACGAATCTCTTCTAAGGTTGCACTGTAACAATATTCAGGTTTGTTAACATAAGTGATTTCTATATCTTTCTGTTGCCAATTGTGATAAGTCGCTGCAATTTGCTCTATGTCTTGTTCAGAAAATTGAATGAATTTCTTTTCAAACGGTTCACCTTTTTGGCGTAAGTCCATAAACAATACTTCACCCGAACGATCACGATAATTTTTTATACCATCGTTCACTTCAACCGTACGTTCGGTTTTATTACGATTTAAAATCCAAAGCGTTACCGAAATATTGGTAGAATAAAACATATCTTGAGGAAGAATCACAATCGCTTCTACCAAGTCGTTTTCTATAATTTGTTTACGAATTTTGTATTCTTCACCACCACCCGAAAGCGCGCCATTGGCTAAGATAAAACCAGCCACACCGTTTTGCGAAAGTTTCGAAATCATGTTCAAAATCCACGCATAGTTAGCATTCGATTTTGGAGGAACTTCGTAGCCTGTCCAACGCGGATCGTCCGTCAATTCGTTTTCAGCTCTCCAATCTTTTAAGTTGAACGGAGGATTTGCCATGATGTAATCGGCTTTCAATTCTTTGTGCTGATCATCACTAAACGTATCGGCTGCTTTGTTACCTAAGTTAGCAGCGATTCCACGAATGGCTAAATTCATTTTTGCCAGTTTAAACGTGGTATTCGTTAACTCTTGTCCGTAAATCGAAATGTCTTTTTTGTTTCCTTGATGTTTCTCAATAAACTTCAACGACTGCACAAACATACCACCCGAACCACAAGAAGGGTCATAGATTTTTCCTTTGTAGGGTTCTATCATTTCGGCAATTAAGTTTACAATCGACTTTGGTGTATAGAATTCACCTTTCCCTTTTCCTTCGGCAATGGCAAATTTGCTCAAGAAATATTCGTACACACGCCCCACAATATCTTGCGCTTCGTCTTTTAGCGTATCAATATTGTTGATCGTATCCAACAAAGCCGAAAACTTAGATTGATCTAATCCCAATCGAGAGAAATAGTTATCGGGCAACGCACCTTCTAATGATTTGTTGGTACGTTCTATCGTTTTTAGTGCGGTATCTACTTTTAGGGTAATATCTTCTTGTTTGGCGTTTTCAATGATGTATTCCCAACGCGACGCTGATGGTAAATAGAATACATTTTCTGCCTGATAAAATTCTGGTATTTCTAAGAAGGCTTCTTTTCCTTCTGTAATCAACTCTTGTCTACGTTTAATGAATTTATCACTTGCAAATTTCAAGAAGATTAAACTTAATACCACGTGTTTATATTCGGAAGGTTCTACAGAACCACGTAATTTATTTGCTGAATCCCAAAGGATTTCTTCGGTTGATTTTGTTACTAGTTTTTTTGCCATGAATTTATCGATGTTTGGCGTAAATATATGAAATGTTAAAATACAAAAGAAACGAAAACAAACGAAAATATTATGAGGAAACCCGTAAATGGACTATTTTATCTGTTAAATTGTAAATTAATATACTATGTTTGTTATTGATTAATATTTAAGAGTTTTAAATACAACGTAAAAAGCTTATGAAACTATTATTTAGTGTACTATTTCTACTTTTATCAACATTTTCTTTAAAAGCTCAAACAGACTGTAAAGAACTATTAGCGCAGAAAATAAATTTATATGATGATTTTGAGAAAACACAATTGGAACTAACAACAAACTTTTCCAAACTTACTGATTGCGGATTAGATGAAATAGATATCGTTTTTTTTGGACAGCCACCTTTTTTAGCAAGATTGGTTATTGGCTGGTTAAACGAGAATTCTGAAAAAGTAACCTATCAAAAGCTATTAGATGAAGTACTAAAAATGAAAGCAACACCTGAATATAAAGAGTCTGTTACCTTTTATAATGATTTTGTAACCTTACGTAGTAAAAAAATTGATCTTGCAAATTGGGAGACAGACAGTCAAATTTTGTTAGCATTGGTAAAGGACGACCGTGCCGTTGATGCTATTTATCACGTTATTAAAGAAAATCCAGACCAATTTGAAACTTATGGCGACATGATGGATGAATTTAACAAACTTGCTGATTCTATGATAAGTATCAAAGAACCATTGGTAGAAGAAACTCCTTTTTTTACTGATGCCGAAATAATTGATTACGATGAGTTGCTTTTAAGTGCACAAATTTGGGGTAAACCTTTACTGATTTATTTTACCGCTTATGCGGATGTTAATTCACGAAAAATGGAAGATGCTTTTTTATATGACAGTGATATACTAGCGTACTTAGAAGCAAATTATTTTACAGTAACATTATTTGTTGATAACAAAAAAGAGGTTCCTAAAAAATACATAATGAAAAATGATAAAACTGGAAAATTAATGAAAACTTACGGAGCTTTTTATAATAAGATACAAGAAGAGCATTTTAAAAATCAGAGTCAACCTTACTTTGCGATTGTTTCTATTGACGGAAAAATTTTAAAAACACAGGGTTTTACCTTAAAGAAAAAAGAATTTAAAAAGTTTTTAAAATAAATGTCACAAACAATATTATTCATTTGCTCTGCCAACAAACAACGCTCTAAAACGGCTGAAGATTATTTTAGCAGTAAGTACAGATATTCATTTTTTTCGGCTGGAACGAATATTAAAATGTGCGAACGCGAAGGAACGAATCCGATAAGAATTGATATTTTGGAACAATCGGATTTGATTTTTGTTATGGAAAACAGCCACAAAAAAGAAGTAAAAGACTTTATAAATGGACAGTTTAAAAAAGAAATAATCGTTTTAAATATTCCTGATTTGTATAAATATTATCAAAAAGAATTGATTGAAATCCTAGAAGAAAAAATTACACCTTATTTAAAAAATAGTGTGTTAAAGATCGGAATCCTCGTCTAAAAAGTTGAGTTCATCACTTCGTTGTTCATAATCATGAGCAATTCCAGAAGGATTAAACAATCCCCAATTATCTGTTATAAAATGTTTTTTGTTGAAACTGTCTACCCATTCCACGAAAAGCAATCGAAATTCTTCGATCTGCTTGCGAATGATCTTGTAATATTCCACATCTTCAAACCCCAGCATTTTTAGGGTATGATACGAAACCATTAAATCACGAGCTGCTTTACGAATAAAAGTAGCGTTTTCCATTTTTATGTCGTAGAGTTTCACAGCAAATGCTCCTGATAATTTAGCCTGAATAAGCATTGCGTCGCCCAGCAACTGACCTTTTAAATCGGATAAAATAGAATCATCCTCTGGAAATAAATCGGTAATGGCTTTAAGAGTTTCAAATATTTCTTCAGATTTTTTGTAAATCGGAATTTCTAAATAATTTTTCATCAATTTTCGTGTTAATTCAACGCTTTTCCTTTCTCTGTTAAATAATACCTTTGATTTCGGCTTGTAGGTTTATCAGGAATGGTCAAGGCTACAAAACCTGCTTCTATCGCTGGTTGTAAATAATTTTGTCTAAAATTTTCTCTATCAGATAAACCTAACATTTCTTGTAATTCACTGCGACTATGTACTCCCTTAAATACCTTCAAAAGTTCTTTAACTTGCTGGGTATCTTGCTGGGTATCTTGCCGGGTATCTTGCTGGGTATCTTGCTGGGTATCTTGCTGGGTTCGAGTTACAAATTCCGTTGAACGCAATGTAACTCTTAAAAAATTTTCTGAAAAATGAAAACTATCTTGCGCATAAGCCTGTAAAATTCTTGGAATTCCTGAACCTAATTGCTCTACCAAATCTAAATCCTTGAAAATACGCATCAATTCTTTATTTCTGATGATCGAATATCCTTCGAAAAACTCATCTTTAGAAAGACCTTCTGGTAAACTGCCATAAGAAGTGATTTCCAAACGATCGTCAAAAATCTCAAATTTCGGAGCAACTTCTTTTGTATAATCGTTATGTACAAAGGCATTAATTACGGCTTCTCGTAAAGCAATAGCATTCCACAAACGTTGTTCTTTACGTTCTTTTGGAGTGATTTTAGCTAACGTTCGGTTTTCTAAATTCAATTTATCTAAAACTTGATGCGTAGCTTTAACTAATGATTCGTACCCATATTCATTACTTTCTGCTAATTCCACCCGATTTAAACCTTGATAACGAGCTACTTTTACCGAAATATTATTAATGTCGTTCATTAAATATGCAACATAATTGTAATTTCCTTCTTCTGTAACCAATTCTAAATTTCGGGCAAATTGCTCATTTAAAGCTTTTCCGATCGATTGATAATAAATGTGCAATTGCTGAAACTGTAAAGTTTGTTTAGGCGATTTCATATTTCCGATAGAATTTCGGATACGTTTACTAAAAAGTTGTTCTATCTGTCGGGTAGGCATCGGTTCGGCTGAACTTCCTATTCGAATGAAAGCACCTTTTTCAGAAAGTCCGTATTTCTTTATGTAATACGGTTTTTCATAACCACCAGCTACAATGATTTTGATGATTTCTTTATTATCCTTCTTTTCAATAATCAAATCAAAAAGTCCCAAACAAGATGGTAAAATATTGGTTTTTAAACGGTCTTTAATAAGCAATTGCTCCTGATCGGCATCATTTACACCAACAGTAATTCCGTTTTTATCAATTCCGATATAAATTACTCCACCTTCGTTAGCGTTTAAAAAGGCGACTACTTCTTTTTCTAATTCAGGCGTTACTTTTTGTTTGAACTCAGTATGTTTGTTTTCGATCATTTGATTTGACTTTTTGCTATAATACTTTTCACAGCTTCCACATTCCGTCTATCTGCCCAATACAAATCACCGGAGTCAGAAATTTCAAAAGGATTTATCCGAAACTCTTCAGGAATAGCCATAAATTCTTTTACCCATTCGTTGTCAATAATATTGATATTGCGAATAGTAGAAAGATACAAAGTATTGCTTTCTGTTTCAATTTGAATAGGTTCATCTGTTGCTTGTTCTACAACAGCATCAATATTTTTCTTAAATTCTTTTTCAGTTATCTTTTTCATGGTCAATTATTTTCTTCTTTTAATATTACGGATTAACGCATCTACTACACCTAAAATCACGACTTCGTCCTCTTCGCCGATCATAACAGAATTGGCATATTTAGGGTTTAGTGCAACCAGTTTAGAATGGAGTTTATCATAGCGTTTTAATGTATATTCCGATGAATTGATTGATACCACCACATCATCGCCGTGTTGTGGTTCATAATCCGACCGTAAAATCAGAATATCGTTTTCATGATAATCAGGGTACATTGACAAACCTTTTACACGGTTTACAAACGTTGATTCTACTTTGGAAAGATATAATTCGTCTAAACTGATCCTGTCATTCAGAAAATCTTCTGCCGGTGATGGAAATCCCGCATTTACACCTTCTCTTACCTGAACATAATATTTTTTGCCATCGGTATTAATGGGTAAATATTCCAGTTCGCTACCAAATTTTATAAACTTTATCATCTGATTTCCAAAATTTCATTCCATTTAGTAGTGTAATTAGGACTTAAATGTTCCTGACGCATTTTCCACGTTTTATCTAATGCCTGCGAAGCTAATTTCAATTTTTGCGTTCCATATTTGGAATTTAACTGATCCATTGTCCGCATAATTTCACGATGTTTCACGGGTTCATCTTCAAACAAATTGAATTGTTTTTCGTGTTCCGGTGCGATACCGCCCACAATAACTCCGGCTTTTTTGTAATGATAGCCTTGTTTAAAAATTAAATTTAAACCTTTTTGAGCATATTTGGCAATTTCTATATCTGAATTTGTGGGATACGGAATACTTACATTTATGGAACGGGAATACTGTTCCTGTTGGTCGTTGAACCGATTGGTATAGATAAAAACAGTAACCAGCTGACAGGTCGATTTTTGTTTTCGCAATTTTTCGGCACACGTAACCGCAAAGGTAGTAATGCGTTCTTTGATGTATTCCTTGTCGGTATACGTAGTATCGAATGAACGAGTGGTTGCGATGTGCTTTTTGGCTTGGACTTCTTCCAGTTCTAAAACAGAAATTCCTTCTAATTCTTTCTTTAAACGTAGTCCCACTACCGAGAACTCTTTTCGAACATATTCATCCGAAAGTTCTGTAAACTGAATGGCTTTGTTAACTCCTTTGGCTTTCAAACGTTTCGACATTCGTCTGCCAATGCCCCAAACATCTTCTATATTGAGCCATTTTAAAGCTTTGATGCGTTTTTCGTCTGTATCCATCAGATAAACACCTTCCAGTTCAGGAAATTTCTTAGCAATGTGATTGGCAACTTTTGCCAGAGCTTTTGTTGGGGCGATACCTACACAGGTTGGGATGAGCGTTTTCTGCAAGACTTCTTGCCGTAACTTTTTACAATATTTATCAAGTGGTTTGTCGGCGAAATTATTAAAGTGCAAGAAACATTCATCAATCGAATAAATTTCGATATCCGGTGTGTAATTCTGAAGAATGCGATACACCCGATTGCTCATATCTCCGTATAATGCATAGTTGGATGAAAATACTTTTATGCCTAATTCCTGAAACTTTTTTTGGTATTCAAAAGCAGCTGCACCCATTGGAATTCCGGCTTTTTTTGCTTCGCCAGATCGTGAAATAACACAGCCATCGTTATTGCTTAAAACAACAACGGGTATACGACGCAAAGTGGGATTAAAAACCCGCTCGCAACTCACATAAAAATTATTACTGTCAACTAAAGCATACATACTACAAAAGTAGCAAATTTAGAAAGCGAAGGCGTGTCAAAAAACGTCGTTAACATATAGGAATGTTTCATCAAAATTTCTTAATTTAGCAGTATTAAAATAGTAATTGAACTAGCGTAAGCTATCGTTTAGGTTTATCAGAAATTGCGACCTTCAGATAATACAACCACAAAACGATAGACTTGCGCCTGTGCCTTATATGGGCGTGGGCTGAGTCTGTCTGGTTGTAAGGTTGTCGCAAACCTCTGATAAGGACATGATCTTAGTTTCACGCCTTTTTCTTTACTTCAAAATAAGGTTTAATTCAATTATATATATTATGAAAAAAAATCTATTACCGCTAATTATTGTTGTCCTTTTTTTATCTACTAATTCGTCATTTGCCCAAACCAATAATGACAAGGCAATATTTGAAAGAGTATTCAAAGACGCTTTTAAAGATGACAGACCTTTTAAAACCTATAGGTATGTTACGTTGAATGGAACTATGGTAATCACTTATCGGGATGGAAGTGAAAAAACTTATAATGCAACAAGCCGATCAAGGGCAAAAAGAACAAATTACGAAAGCTTTAAAAAAGATGATGTAATTTATCTACTGAATGCTAAATCATTAATTAAAGGTAGCTTTCAAGGTATTGAGGGTCAGTTTATTTTATTGAAAATTGACAATGAAATAAAAAAATATTACACGATAGAAGCTGATTATATTTTAACCGAAATTGAAGAATTCATTCAAAATTAAAGATCTATTTATGAACACATTTTATAACAAATTACAGGAATTTACTCTATTAGAAATACAGAAATTCCAAAAAGAAATTTCTGTACAAAATTTAGAAGAATCAATTATTACAAAGGAAATTACTTTAAAAAATGGGTTGGTTATCCGTATTTCTAAATGGTTAAATATGGACATCTTTGTAAAATTTAAACATAAAACTGATATTGATTCTTATACATTTGAAGAGTTGATAAAAACAAATTACATCCCTGAAAAATACCAAAAAGATGAATATTTAGAAGTACATTCTCGAAATTTGGCTTACGGAAAAATGGAACTATAGCAACAACTATTTAGTAAGCCTATTAGAATCCGTTCATCAAAATTATTTTTTCAAAAGCTTTATTTATTTCTTTAATTTCTAAGTCTATAATTCTTTTATTTATTTTATTTTGTATTCGTAGCCATTCTTTTATTAGACCAAAAATAGCATTATATAAAGTATTTATACTTCTATCAAGACTAGCGGAATAGATATTATCTCGAATTAAGATGCGGTAAAAACAATTAAAATGCTCTTTTTCCAGAATATGTATTAATTTTTTAGTTTGTTCAGTAGATGCTTGCAACTGTTCTATCATAAAAAGATGAATTACCTTTGCGTGTTTTTGAGCAAGATTAATTGTTTGGTTAACAAACAATAAGACACGGTCGTTTACACGATGCATATCATTTACTACTCTCATATCGAAATCTAAGTTATACTTTAATTGTTCTAATATTTGCAAATATAAATTTTCTTTAGTTTGAAAGTAATAATTTACCATGGAAGAATTTACTGCTGCTTCAGTAGCAATATCTCGTATTGTTGTTGCATAATAGCCATTTTGGAAAAATAAATCTTCAGCAGTTTTAAAGATATGCTCTTTAGTATTCATAATTTTTTGGTTCTTTTTTAGAGTAATATAATTTAAAATTCGTTTCACCTTCTAAACATTGTCTATCTTCATATAATACACTTTTTAATACATCTTTATTCATTAAAGTTTTCCAAAATCATTGATTTTAGAAGATTTTAACTTAGTCATTATAGCAAAGCTTAAAAGAATTATAACCATTGCTCCGGCAATTATTGCTGCAATCATAAACATAGCACGCATTGTTAATAATTGACTTTGAACGCCAGTTGATTTAGCAACCATCATATTTGTAATAGCACTGGTTTCCTGAACACCAAAACCCTTAATAGAAAGAAAGCCTTTATATAGACTTTGACGTTGCTCTAATAAATTGCTCTCTGAAGTAAGTTTGCTAAGAAATCCGTATTTATATTTTTGGTTAAAATAAAGTTGAAGCGTATAAAGTCCTGATATGGAATTAAGCCCTGCGAAAAATCGAGCATATGCACATACAATAATCGCAGTCATTCCTGTACTTTTAGGAACGCTTGCTGAACAAAAAATTGTGATAGGCACGAATAAAAAACCACAAGCCAATCCTTGTAAAAAGATAGGAAAACAGATTTGATAAAACGAAAGACTTGGAGTAAGATTATAGTAAAACCAAAGGTGATAAAAACATAAAATAATAAAACCAATTATTAAAAATACGGGTAGAGTTTTCTTATTTTTAAGAATTGTTTTTGAGGTAATCAATATTGCGACAATAACGCCTGTAATGTTGAATAGTCCTGCATTAACAATATCTGTTGAACTCCAACCTAAAATGCTTGCAGAATAACCATAAATGAGATTAATGCTATCTTTCAATCCCCAAAAAACTAACATTAAAACTAGAGAAAAAACAAATTTACCAAAATAAAATACTGATAAATCAATTAAAGGTCGTTTAAGAGTTGCTTTTCTATATAAGAATAGTCCAAAGTTAAAAATCGAAAATACAGCAGCGTATCTAATAACCGGATCGGACATCCAATAATGTTTCGGTCCATATATAAAGACGAAAGCACTTGAAACAGCTCCAAAAATAAATAATAAGCACCCAACCCAATCAATTTGAAATAATGGATAAGGTCTGATATTTGTTTGAGGTTTAAAAATACTGAGACAAACAACAATGCTAATAATTTGAAGTCCAATGAGCAGGTAATAAAACATTGTCCAATCCGTACGCATAACAATCCACGATGCACCTTGTCCTATAATTAATCCGCAAGTGAGTATTAATGAAAAGAAAATAGAAACACCCACAAGCATTTTTTTGTCTTCTGGTAAGGTAGTAAATAAAATTATAAGAACACAACCTGCCACAATACAAGTAGAGACACCTATAAAGAATCTTAATACCATAAAAATAATCAGATTATGGGTTATCATACAGCCGATATCAAGTAAAATTCCAGACAAAAATGCTATTAGCAAATAATTTCTGATGTTAAAATATCGTTGTGTTCGAAATTGTATGGGTAAAGTACTGATTATACCAACGAACGCAATTTGAAAAGCAAAAGAAATGTCTTCGGATTGTACTCCATAAAAAGATGTTACGTGAGCTTGTATAACTCCAAAAGAAGCAAACTGAGCCATTGCTGCAAATAAAATTAGCACTAATCCAATCCGGGTAAGTTCTATATTAGGTCTTATCCAATCTTTAAAATAAACAGCTTGCTTCATCGGTTTATTGATTTGTTTTTTTTACGTATACTTTTACATTCATACCCGCTTTAAGCTCTGTGATATTATTTGATGTAAAAACTATTTTTATCGGGACACGCTGGATTATCTTTACAAAATTCCCGGTTGAATTGTCCGCTGGTAATAAGGAGAATTTAGATCCAGTAGAAGCTGCTATCGCCTCTATTTTACCTTGAAATATTTGGTCTGGAATAGCATCAACTTCTATATCAACAGGTTGTCCTAAATACATTCCATTAATTTGTGTTTCTTTAAAATTGGCAATAATCCATTTATCGTTAGTGTTTACGATTGACACTAAAGGTTGACCGGCTTGAACTTGCTGTCCTTCTAAAATATTTTTTCTGCCTGTATAACCATTATATGGAGAGGTTATCACAGTATAACTTAAATTAAGCTGTGCTAAATCTAATATTGCTTCAGCTTTCTTTTGTGCAGCAGAGAGAGAATTATATTTTGCTTTCAATTCATATACTTTTGCATTTCCTGTTTTTAAACCATTTTCGGTAGCATTATAGTTATTTTTGGCTATATCATATTTAGTTTTTATTTGTTCATAATCAGCCAAAGTTACAGCCTCTTCGCTCAACAAGTTTTTAAATCTTTTTAAATCTTGTTCTTGTTGCCATAGAGTAACTTTTGCTATATTTATTTGATCCTGATTTATTAAAGTAGCCATTTCTGCAGACCTAATCGTAGCGGCTAATATTTCCTGCTGTGCTTTGGTATCTTCTAACATCGCCTCAGCTTCTTTAACTTTTTGAAAATATTCGCTGTCATCTAAGATTACAAGCGTATCTCCTTGATGTACTTCCTGATGTTCTTTAAAATACACTTTCTTGATAAAACCACCTGCTCTTGCAGATACCGGGTTTACGAAAGATTCGATTTGAGCATCATTGGTTTCTTCATATTCACTAGCGTGAAAAAGATATTTTATAAAATAAAAGATTGCAATTGCAGTGAATAGTATGGCAATCCACGATGTTATTTTTCCAAGGATGACAGCACTTTTGGAATTCTTATTTTTGGGTTTCATTATTTTATGTATTAAATTTTTCCTGTTATAAAAAGTAATCGGTAATAAATAGATATAGCTACTATATTAGCCTGTATATAGTTAAATTTAGCCTCATAAAGGAGGTTATCAGCTTCTAAAAGATCAGTTAGAAGGCTTAACTGATTGGTGTATTTTGCATTCTGTATATCATAATTAATCTGCGCTTGTTCAATGGATTTTTCAATGACCGCCATTTTATTGATAGCTTCTTCATATTTAATAATCAATGCATTAACTTCTTGTAATAAGTTGTCTTCAACCCATTCTTTTTGTACTTTTAGCTCGTTTTCCCTTATATGTGAAGCTTTAACTTTGTTTTTGTTTTGATAAAGGGACGATATATCGTAGGTGGCTTTTACGCCAAGAAATCCTACTCCGACTGTTTGTGGTTGTGGTGGAAAAACTAATGTATTAGGGTAGTTTAATCCATAC
Source organism: Paenimyroides tangerinum (assembly GCA_050990835.1). GTDB lineage: Bacteria > Bacteroidota > Bacteroidia > Flavobacteriales > Flavobacteriaceae > Flavobacterium. The sequence goes on from CP158859.1 coordinate 84,506, forward strand.
CCTGCAATAAGGTTAATCGAAGGAAAATTTACAGACTCTGTTAATTTGCTACGATTTTCTTGAAGTTGAATACCTTTGTCCGTTTTTAATAATAGAAATGCTTTAGAATAGTCAGTCAGTAGCATTTTTACTTCTTCAATTTTCGGACGATATAAAGATGTAGTATCTTTAGGAATTATCTTAGTATGAACGTTCATACCTAATAAAGTCTGTAGTTTTTGGGAACTTATGAGGTAGTCATTGTTGTTCGTTATTTCGTTCAATTGAATATTTGATAATGAAACATCAGCCCTTAATACATCACTTTTTGTAATCTTCCCGTTTTTATAAAAGGCATTAATATTCTTAAGTCTGGTTGTTGCTCGGGTTTTGTGATCCATTATCAGTTTTTTCTGATGATACAATTTTACCATATCTAAGTATTGCATTAATCCCTGTAAGCTCATATTAGCTTGTTGTTCTTTTAAATCAATTGCAGCTATTTCATTTTTATATTCGGCATCTCTGATTATAGCTTTTTGCCTACCTCCTGAATAAATATTAAATGATGTTTCCAAGCTTATCCCTCCCGAATTGGCATTCGGGGGTTTGGGAATACTGTGAGAATTTCCCAATACGTCTTCAAATAATGTTACATCCGTATAACGTTGATAAGATAAATTTGTAAACACCTTAGGTAATGTGCCCATTTTGGCGTCTGCTAAATCGACTTGAGACGCTGATACTTTCTCTTGAAATACATTAACAAGTTTGTTAGATTCTTTAGAGAGACGGATTACGTCATTAATTGAAAGTTTTATTTCTTTGTTTTCCGCTATCTGTGCTTTTATGGTTGGGGCAGAAGCTAATAGAAAAAAGCAGAGAATCACCAATCTTGATTTTTTTTCCTTGTATATCATTTTATTGATTTAATTATCTTGTGCAAAATTACTTTTGAGCTTACACAAAAAATCCTACTTTCTGCCCCATGAAGTGGACAAAACACATTTTAAACAAGAAAAAATATTTGTTGTAACGCCTTTTTTTTTAATTAAATAAGGGTGTTTTAGATAGAAGATGACGAATTATAAAAAAGAGTTTTAAGATTTTTTAGGAGCTGTAAAATCTTTACGAAACTTACCCGGAGATATTCCGCATAATTTGGTGAAAATCCTATTGAAGTATTTGGAATCATCATACCCTAATTCAGCGGCAATCTCTTTAATACTGAGGTCTGAATAACAAAGTAACCTTTGACTTTCTCTAAGCATTTCTTGCTGAATAAAATAAGTGGCATTGAACCCTGTAACCGTTTTAATGGTGTCGTTAAGGTATGTCGCTGAGTAATTCATTATACGTGCGTAATCACTAGGTTTCTTTAATTCATGATAGTGTTTCCATACTAATCTTTTGAATTTTTTTGTCAGTTCAATTTTTCTTTGAGAATATTGATTTAATAGTGAATCAGAAGAGGCTTGAAAAGCCGATGCTATTTTATATATGCATGGCATTGTTAAAGAGTATACTGCCGATTTATGAAATCCACCGAAATTATGATCATGATAGGTTTTGAATAATAAATCAAAATATTGTATATACCATTGAAGATCTGGCTTTAATAATGGTAATATCGGTTCGTTTAACAAAGAATCTTCTATTATCAAACGTGAATGTTCATCTACCATTTTATTATCCAAAAACAAAACCCATCCTCTGTTATTATTTTCAAAATCTAAGGCTTGCTGTATTTGTCCCGGAAGAAGAAATAAAAGTTGATTTTTTTGAATTTTTATTTGTTTAAAATCAACCAAAAGTTTGATACTTCCATCCGTTAGTAAAATGCAAATAAAATAATCTTTACGATGTAAACGACTTATTTGGTCGAGAATGGATAAAACAAAGGAATTGTCTAATTTATCAATATAAATTCCAGAGATGTTATCTTTTAGTTGTAAAATGGGTATATTACCTTTCATAACTTCAAACTATTCTAACAAAATTACCCAATTTTTAATTGTCTTTATTTATTTTCAGATGATATATTTCTATTATCTACTATGATTAATTTGTTAAATATCTTTTCTTTAGATCCACTTTTCTGTGATGGGAGCTTTAAAATTTTTCATTTTTTGCAGTAGAGACGAAATATCATTGTCGACTATAAGCATATCTAAATAGATCTGTTTTAGAAACCCTTTATCAATCATCGTTTTCAGGAAGGATAAAAGTTCATCATAAAATCCATTTATATTTATAATAGCAATCGGTTTTTTATGTAATCCAAGTTGTGCCCAGGTCAGCATTTCAAACAATTCTTCTAATGTTCCAAATCCTCCCGGTAGTGCAATAACACCATCTGAAAGTTCATTCATTTTAGTTTTTCTTTGGTGCATAGTATCTACAAGGATAAGTTCTGATAGATGTGGGTGTGCTATTTCTTTTCCTTTTAAAAAATGGGGTAATATGCCAATTACTGTCCCATCATTATTTATAACACTATCGGCTATAACCCCCATTAAACCGACATTAGCACCTCCATAAACCAGTCCGATATTTTCCTTTGCTAAGATTTTCCCTAAACGATGAGCCGTTTCTCCATATATTGCTTCGGTTCCATAACTAGAACCACAAAAAACAGTAACCCTATTTAATTTCATACGTACATTTAAAATATCAATCTAATTGAAAATGATAAACAGTATTTCAATTAGATTGATGTTGATTAATATTATAACCCAAATTGTATTTGAGTTTCATTTTCTGCATATCTCCATAATTTTTCCGCCAACTCTTTATTATTCATGGTTGGCGTACTGTGTTTTGACAAAGCCGGATAGCCTGAATATTCTTTCTCTCCGTCCGGACCGAAAAATGCCCCACCTTTTACCGATGTATCTGTTGCAGCAAATAATGATGGCAATGCTCCTTGCCAGGGCAGCATTACTTCGTCAAACTCTGAAAACATGCCTTCCAGCTGTTCTCCGGGAATGTGGCGTTGTAAATCGGTTCTTGTAACACCCGGATGTGCGGCTACGGAAAGCATATTCAAACCTGTTGCCTTTAATTTTCTATCCAATTCGTAAGTAAACAAAATATCTGCCAGTTTGCTGACTGCATACGACTGCCATTCATTGTACGGCTTTTCTAATTTCAGGTTTTCAAAGTCAATGCCATCGGTTAAAGTCGCTGCACCACTGGAAAGCGTAACCACTCTTGCACTTGGAGATTTTTTTAATAGTGGAAACAAATGTCCGGTTAACGCAAAATGACCTAAAAAGTTCACACCAAACTGCAACTCAAAGCCGTCATCGGTTTTGGATGCAGGCGGTATCATCACGCCGGCGTTGTTGATTAAAATATCCAATTGGTTATGCTTGTTTTTAAATTCATCTGCAAAGGTTTTTATCTGAGCAAGGTTCGCTAAATTCAGTATACCGATTTCCAAATTTCCTGCTCCTTTGGTTTCTGATTTCATTTTTTCAACCGCTGCTTTTGCTTTCTTTTCATCTCTTGCCGCAAGCATAACGTTTGCTCCTTTTTCATAAAGTGCTTTTACGGTTTCGTAACCGATACCGGTATTTCCACCGGTTACAATGGTTGTTTTTCCTGTTAAGTCAGGTATGTTTTCTTTTGTCCACATAATTTTAGTTATTTAATGTTATTAATTCGCTTGTTGCAATAATCCCAAACCAACTGTTGGTTTTTCTGACTGTAATATTTTTGAGAAGCCATTTTTATCTTTTTGTTCTCGAAATATTTTCCGCTTATTAATTTCACTTTTTCCGATGTTGCCAGATACAAAACGGTTTCTGCTCCCTGTTCCGGTGTTTTGAAAAACGGTCGTGCCAATTTACCAAAGAAATTCAGCAAACCACCCAAATTACTGTTTACGCCAAAGTTAGTAGCAACCGCTCCGGGATGTAAGGCGTTTACCGTAACGTTTCCGTAACCATCCTGAATGAGTTTTTCTGCAAGATGTTGGCTCATCCAAATCAGAAATAGTTTTGCGTTGCCATAAGCCGTTAGCGGATTGTAATTCTTTCCCAACTCCAAATCATCAAAATCGGGTTTTGCATTGAGCTGGTGTGAATTGGATGATACATTGATAATCCTGCCATCATCACTCTTTTTTAATAAATCCAACAGCAGTTCGGTAAGTAAGAACGGAGCTAGCAGGTTCACAGCGATAGTCGTTTCCACACCTTCTGCCGTTTCTTTCCAGTCTTTGCTCATAATGCCTCCGGCATTGTTGATTAGAACATCTAATCGGTCGTACCGTTCGATATACGTTTGGGCAACTTTCTTTACTTCACTCATCAAAAATAAATCACCAATGATGTAATCTATTTTATCGTTACCGGATAGCTTTTTAATTTCCTCACACACACCAGTTGTTTTTTATTTATTTCTTCCGTGTATGACCACACGATAGTTTTGCTTTGCTAACGCAATAGCAGTCTCCTTTCCTATACCGCTTGTTGCACCTGTTATGAATACGGTTCTCTGTTTATTCATTACTTTTTTGTAATTAATTAGGATACAAAATTACGTATATTTGCTAACCATTGGTAAGTACTAACCCACTGGTTAGTGCTTTCATTGGAGTTAGTAGAGCGATAGATATGGCAAAAACAAAAGAACATTTACCCTGTGATGCAAGCACATTCCGAGCGATTCGGGATGCTATGGAAACCTTGAACGGTAGCTGGAAGTTACCTATACTGTTAGCATTGAAAGGCGGAGCAAAGCATTTTCGGCAAATCTCCAGAGAGGTAGAAGGTATCAGTGATAAGATGCTGTCCAAAGAACTGAAAAATTTGGAAACTAATTTACTAGTAAAACGAACCGTTTACGATACATTTCCGCCAACGGTTGAATACGAAATTACTCAGCACGCCGACACCTTGCAGGACGTAATGCTTTCTTTGGCTAAATGGGGTAAGCTGCACCGAAAAAAAATCACAGGGGCTTAATCCTGTGATTTCATCTTGTATTCCTTGTTTAAGCAAATGCTTGCCCGGGCTGGAAATGTCCGCTCAGGGCAATTCTGTTCCACGCGTTGATGATAATTACTGCCATAATGATTTCGGCAATTTGGTTTTCGCTAAAAAACTGCAAGGCATATTCATAAGTTTCATCGGTCAATCCTTTTTGCTGAATTAAGGTTACTTCTTCGGTAATTGCCAGTATGGCTCTTTCTTCATCGATAAAAATATCATTTGTTTCTTTCCATGCATTAAGTAGGAAAATACGTTGACTGGTCTCGCCATTTTTTAGTGCATCTTTGGTATGCATATCAATGCAGTAAGCACAACCGTTAATTTGCGAAGCTCTGATTTTAATCAACTCCTTCAATGTTTTGGAGATAGAAATATTGGAAAGGTAGGTTTCCAAACCCATCATCGCTTTTAAAGCATTGGGTTCTGCCGAATTGATGTTTACACGTTTTTGCATAATTATTACTATTTGAAAATACTATGCAATAGTACAAATCATTGTAATTTATAAGTTAGATAATACACTTTGTTTGCTGGATAAATCACATATTTATAGAATCATTAAAATTAGTTTTGTTTGTATATTTCATTCGGATAAAATGTAATTTTAATTTATATAAAAAACGAAAAATTCATCTGCTTCGTTTTCTTTTAGGTTTTTGTATTTCTTCATCCTCAATTGTATTAGAAGAATTTAAAACAGATAAATTGACCAATGCTTCTTCCTTCAACTCCTTTTTTTGTTCTAAATCAATACTTTTATCAATAATATACGCTTGTTCATGATCCACTTTTTCTGCTTCTATTTCTTGATGAATTCCTTCCATTTTTGATTGAATATCGTGGAGAAAAACTTCTGCAGAAATTCCGACATCTAAACAAGGTAACAATATGTTTTGCTTTCTCATTCTGAGTTCTTCATTGTATTTCTTTTGTTCTACAGTTAGAATACCAAAAAATCCTTTTTTAAATTCGGTATTCTGTACTAATTTATAAGCTTCCAACTTACTTTTATACTCTTTTTTAGCGTTTTCCAGCTTCGTTTTGCATTGTTCATTAAACGACTGTAAATCTGGTATATTAACTTCCCAATTGTTGTGTTTAATGGTAAAATCATCATCTAATTTTAATCCGTTTTTAGAGAAAATTTCTTTTAAATTAGGCATTTTTCCTGAATTGTAACAATTGACCATTTCATTTATGCTATTTCTAAAAGCAGCTTTGGTTTCTTTAACTGTTTGTAAAAAATTATCTTTCTCATTTTGATAAACTGATGCTTTTGCATTTAAAAGCAACTGTTTTTTTATTAAACTACCTTTTAAACTAACCTGTGTGCCTTTTACCGCCAATCCATCATACTTAAAAGAAACAGCGACTTGTTCTTTTTTATTGACAGTATATTGGAATTGAATGTGCTTCTTTTTCAATTCGTTTTGTAATCCTTCAAGAGAATATATTTTCGGATTTTGAAGTGCTTTAATGGTTTGAATTTGAATATAATCTTTCTTTTCCTGCACACCAACTTCTCGATTTCGAGTACGTTTTACAAGAGTTTTACCTTTATTTATTTCTCGGTTTTCATTTTTCTTGTAGGAATTTGTTGCTTTATCATAAATAAAAACCCTCGATTTTTCAAGGTAATTATCCAATCCCATTTCTTTTTCAATTTTATCGCAAGCAGTTCCAATCCTATACTTTGAATGACTATCAGATAACGTTTTGCCGTCAAACCCTATACGGTTTACAACAATATGAAAATGCGGATGTTTGTCGTTATGACGGACTGCTATGTATTGATGATTATCATCTTTGATTTCCATTTCATCTAAAACTCGTTTTACAAACTCTTTTTGAACTTTTTCTGAAATATGATCTTCTGTTTTAAAATTGACCGAAAGATGCATTACAGGATTTTTTACTTTAAGGTTTTCTTTAGCTTGGTCTTTAAATTGTTGTGCTATTTCTTCATAATGTTTCCCGTAAATATAGTTGTGTAAAACGATTTCAGGATTTTTAAATTCTTTTTGGATATCGTAAATTCCTTGTGCTAAAACGTATGCACATAGACCACTAAATCTTGATCCCGATTTATGAGCTTCTCCTATAGGCATTTTTAAGATGTATTAAGGTAGTTTTTAATTCGTTTAATAATTCAGCTGGAACTTCCTTCCTCTGATGGAAGCGTTTTGTAAGCTGATTAATGTTATTTGCCAATCCACCTAATATGGATTTCTCTTTATCTGAAATGACAATTATTTCACCATTGATTAACATAAAACGTGCATAATCACTAAAAGTTTTTCCATTTATTTTAGCCCTGTTTTCAATGATTTCTTTCTCTAATTCAGTTACTCGAAACTTTAAAGAAACTTCTTTTTTTGATTGATTTTTCATATCTCTTTTTTTAAGATTTTTTAGCGATAGCGTTAAGAAAAATCCGCCTCGCAGAGCAAGCACGTTGGTTGTGGAATGTGCAACGAAGTGAAATGTTCCCACAATTGACACCGCTTGCCCAGCATAATCGCTAAATTCAACGAGTCTATTTCATATTTTTTATATAATTATATATTTATATAATTGTATAACAGTATTTTATATAATTATATACTTTTTAAATTCATCAAAAATTCATTTAAGTCTTTTGATCCATTGTTATAGAGATACCGAATATCTATACCTTTTTGACCTAAGACTTCAAGATGTTTTTGGGTTGCTTTTGTGCCAGCTTCATCATTGTCGAGTGCTAAGAAAATTTTTTCGTATTCCTCAAAAACGACATCTAACTTACTGAGCATTGACAACGAATTGAGAATTACAAAATCGAATTGATTTTCTGTATGTGGGTATAATATCAAAAGTGAAATATAATCTGACCAACTCTCTAAAACGATCAGTTGCTTACATTTGTTTTTAATTGACGAGTACCACTTTTTACCTAAACACAGCTTGGTATATTTATTTCGAATTTCAATTCCCCCAACGTCATTTTTAAAGCCAACTCCAAAATATTTCTTGTCATTAACCTGATAGTACACTTCGACCAAATATTTTTTACAAACTGCTATATCCAAACAACGAGCCTTTAAATACTCCGTGAGAATATGATTTTGCAAAACCTGTTCTTTATTGATTTGATGAGTAGTGCCTTTGTTTATTTCTCGATTAATTAAACTTTGTTTTGGCTGGTGAAAAGAAAAAGAATCAAATTCGTTTCTTAAAAAATATAGAGCATCTTTAAAATCACATTTTTTCAATCGCATAACAAAATCAAAAATGTTTCCACCAATTCCTTCACCAAAATCGTAGAACAAATTATTCTGGCATTTCACAGAAGCAGTTTGTTCATTTCTCCACGGAGCTTTAAACCAAAACTCTTCTTTTTTCTTTTCAACCGTTTCAATATTTAGTTTTCTCAAAATATTGATGATCGGTGTTTTTTTAAATTCTTGTATATAGTTCACTCCAATTTCATTTTTAGGTTACCTAGTTACCTAAAACCTGTAATTAATTAATAATTAAACAGGTAACACCTTTGGTAGACTTAAAAAGAACATACCTAGTTACCTATCTTTAGGTTGTTTAGGTAAGTATTATTATAAGTTACCTACCTAAATAAAACATTGTTATTCAGTATATTAAAAGTATTTAGGTAACTAGGTAAGTATATTTGTAATAAATTATATTTCATTGAATCCCCAAGGAGAATCTTTAAACTTCGATCTAGCTAAATAGCCATAAACTTGACGCTTGGAATGCTTTATTCTTTCAAAACCATATTTTTTTAAAGCCGAACCAATTTTTTGTACATTTAATTTATGCCCCATTATTTGTAACTCCGTTACAATTTCAGTTGGCGTTCTAAAATCTGAAAGATCCTTTGAAGTTTCATAAAATTTCAAAACAAACTCCGTTTCTACAGTTTGAATAGTAAAACGTTCGTTTCGAATTTCATTTTGCTGAACCTCTTCTATGGTTAGATCAGATTTAAAATCTTTTTGATATTTGTAAATATGGTACGCCTGTGCCCAAAAGTCATCAATATCAAACTCTTTGCTATATGAAAAGTCTATTTGCCCAATCACATCAAACACTAACCAACGGACACTACCAGTATCATCAGCAAGAAACTCTAATCGGTTTGTGCTAGCAATGAAACTACATGTTCTATACAGTAAAGTACTTTTATCAGCATAAGGAAGTCTTTCGTGGACTGAACGTTGAGAAATTATTGATTTTGTAGAGTTTACATCGTATTTACCCATGATATCTAACTCCTCAATATTAATAATAAATGCCTTACATAGTTTTATTCGGTCATCTTTGCTTACTCCTAAATTTTCGTAATAGTAATTAATGAGAGTAGATGGACATATATATGCCAAATAGGTTGATTTACCCGCATTTTGTGAACCATTACCTAAAACGATGCAATGTTTATTAATCTGGTCATTTTCAAATACTGTTTTTACTGCACGTACCGCCCACTTTAATAAATGATGTGCAAAAAGCTCATTATCATCTGTCTTACAATAACTAGCATATTTTTTAATATTATCAAGTCTGTTCCAAGCAGGCAGATTTTCAAAGTATTCAATCAAAGGATTGAACCGTGGAACAAAATGTGACTTTAAATACGTTTTAAACACCTGAGGACTTACATTTAGTTTTTCTCGGTGTAGATGAATCAATATTGATGATTCGTTGAATTCAATTCGTTTATTCGTAAGTTTATCAATAATCTCGTATTCTAAAGCAATTTCGTTAAAGCGTATTTGATAATATTTCTCTAATTCTTCGTTGATTTTATCGTATAGAGAATCTGTCCGCTCAGAGCGGTTATAATACTCAAATTCATTCATAAATATTAGATTATTTGAGTATAGATACTTATATTTGCACCATACTCAAGAAGTTATACAAAAGATATTTATGAGGATAAAGGCAGCAACCTTTATCCTTATTTTTTTGATTTAAAAAAGTAGTCTAGGGCTTTATTCTCAATCTGGGCTTTTGATTGAGATTTGTTCTTACGCAGCCATTGATCGATTTCTTCACGATCAAAAAACAATATCTTTCCTTGAGGTTTAGAATAAGGAATTTCACCTAGATGAACGAGCTTATAAATATAGCTTCTTTTAAAACCTGTGTAGTCAATTAAGTCATCAACTGTTAAAATTGATTTTGCATTTTTAGATAGAATTGCTTCAATTTTTTCTAATTTTTCTAAGATTAAATTTGCTTCCATTTTTTCGTATGTTTTGAAATTAAAAAGCAAAGGAAATTAAAGTTAAAAAGATAATAAACAAGTTTTTGAAAGTATAGCGTGGAGCACGCTCCACCCTAGTTTTATGGGTTGAAACGACGTAAAGCTGATACAATATTTTTAGGTTTTAATGGCTCATTTCCTATTCCATTTTTTTTAGGTATTACAAAATTTAAACAAATAAATTGCACTAAAGGATCTTTTTCACTAATTGTTATACCTACGGAATATACAAAGCCTTTTTTAATTAAAACATCTTTTAAAAAAGAGAATAATCTAATATAAGTTACCTGCTGATTTTTGTTAAACCCACCGTTTTTGTCAATAAGTACAATCTTTCTATTTGTCTTTTTTTGTTCAATTAATAATTTAAAATTTTCTAAATCAGTTTCTATTATTTTGTTTTCTGTCAAATCAGTAAAAATTGATTCTATATCAATTTCATTAAATACTAGATTGTCAAATTCATACTTTGATTCGATTACATTTTTAGAAATTGGAAATTGTTCTGCCTTTTTTAAAATTTTGAAAATATAAAATAGACATATAACACTAATTAAACCAAATAATAGATATTTGAGAGAAACTGTATTTAGACCATAAAAACTACTGAAAAATAAAAAGATAATTAAACTAATCAAGATAATAAAGTATAATATTATTAAATACTTTTTATCTTTCTTTTGTGTCAAATCTTTAAAAACAAAATAGAGCACTCCTACAATAAATATAGCTGTTGTTACTTCAATAATTCCTTCCATAACTCGATATTTAAAAGTGGTATTAAATTCGCTGCTTCTTTATTTTTTTGATCTACCATTTTAGCGTAAATCTGTGTCGTTCTTAATTCGCTATGTCCTAAACGTTTAGAAACGGTGTAAATATCAGCTCCGTTTTCTAAAAGTAAAACCGCATTGGTATGTCTTGCACTGTGAAAAGTTATATGTTTCAATATTCCGGCACGATTACACCAACGCAATAATTCTGTGTTATAAACAGCCGAATACTTTAAGCCAATAAAAACACGATCTGAAGGATATTTTCGTTCTCCTAACAATTCTCGTGCTTGTTCCGAAATATATAAATACTCTACACCTAAAGTTTTTTCTTGTGTAAAGTTGATTTTTATTGTTTTTTCTCCTTCTTGATATTCCTCTCGAACTTCCGCCCATACCATTTTATTAATATCACTCCATCGCAACCCACTTAAGCATGAAAAAATGAACGCACGTTTCAAAACAGGATATTTACATTCGGTATTAGCTAATTTTTGTAGTTCTTCATGAGTTAAATATTCACGTTGACTTTCTTGTTGGTCAAATGATTTTATTTTTGCTCCATAATTAATAGAAGTGTAGCCTTCATCAAAAGCGGCTCTTAAAGCAGCTTTCACCTTGTTGAAATAAGAATATTTAGAATTTTCAGAAAGCAAGGTCTCACTTTTTGTTTTAGCTTCTGCATCAAAATACTTTCGTACTCGTTTTACAAAAGCTTCATCAACTTCTTCAAACGTTAAGGTAGGGGAAATACATCTTTTTAAATGTACCAAGGTTGCCGACCAGTTTCCATAATTTTTAGGCGAATTGATTTTTTCTTCCATCTTTTCATGAAAGAAATCTAGAAACCGTCTTTTAGATTTAATGTTATTTTTTAAATCAAACCTACCTTGATAAAATTCAGCTTCTCTGATAGCTAAAATCTTTTTAGCTAAATCAAGGTTCTCCTTATTCTTTTTCTTTTCATTAACTGTTTTAGCATTTGGATCAAGATAAAGTTGTAGATTCTCAAATTCACGGATATGTCTACGCTTTCCTTCAGGTGAAATTTCAGAACCTTTATAGTACTCAATCAACAGACTAATTTTGCCACTTGGCAATTTTCTTTCTTTTAATGTTATTTTCATAATGTGGTACGTTTGTACAACATGATTTTAAAATGTGGTACATATGAGGTAACAAATATAATAAGAAAGAAATATAAAAGAAAAGACTATCAGTATTAATTTACTGACAGTCAAATAAAAGAAAGTACATCTTACTAAAGAAAAAGATATTTATTTACCGATACAAAAATTGGCAAAGATGTTCCCCAACAGCTCGTCATTGGTTACCTGGCCCGTGATTTCACCAAAATAATACAGCGCCTGGCGGATATCAATAGCCATAAGGTCCACCGATATTCCGGCATCAAGGCCCCATTGTACTTTCTGAATTTCTTCAAGGGCTTTTAGCAAAGCGTCATAATGCCGCGTATTGGTAATAATGGTTTCGTTGTTGCGCAACGCCCCGGTATTCACCAAAGACAACAGCTGTTCTTTTAAGGTTTCAATACCCTGGTTTTGTTTTGCAGAAATGGTTTCCAGCTTTACCCCCAGCGTTTGTAAACGGGTACGGATAGCGTCTACCTCATCAGAAGTAAGCAGGTCTACTTTGTTCAGCACCATGATAAGCGGTTTCTGCGGGTATTTGTTTTTTATTTTTTCAATCTCCACCATATACTGCGTGCTGTCCGTTTTAAACACCCGGCTGTCGAACAGGTAAACGACTACCTGCGCCTGCTCTATTTTTTCAAAAGTTTTTTGTATACCGATACTTTCCACCACGTCCTGCGTATCGCGGATACCGGCTGTATCAATAAACCGGAAACCAATGCCGTTGATTACCAGTTCATCTTCTATAGTATCGCGTGTGGTACCCGCGATATCCGATACAATGGCACGCTCTTCATTAAGCAGGGCGTTGAGCAGTGTCGATTTCCCTACATTGGGTTCTCCTACGATAGCTACGGGAATTCCGTTTTTGATGACATTGCCTACCGCAAAAGAATCGATCAACCGTTTGAGGACAAACTGGATGCGTTCCAGAAGTCCCCGGAACTGGCTTCTGTCTGCAAATTCCACATCTTCTTCCGAAAAATCCAGCTCCAGCTCAATCAGCGATGCGAAGTTCAGCAGCTCCTCCCGCAGCCGCGCAATTTCGTTTGAAAATCCGCCGCGCATCTGCTGCATAGCAATCTGATGACTGGATTCATTATCAGAAGCAATAAGATCGGCTACCGCTTCGGCCTGCGACAAATCCATTTTACCATTCAGGAATGACCGCATGGTAAACTCGCCGGCTTGTGCCATACGGCAACCTTTGCGCAGTAACAGCTGGATGATCTGCTGCTGGATGAACGTTGAACCGTGGCATGAAATTTCCACAGTAGGTTCGCCCGTATACGAAGTAGTACCTTTAAACAACGCTACCAATACCTGATCAATTACCTTTTCCGCGTCTTTTATATACCCCAAATGCAGCGTATGCGACTTTTGTTTTTGCAGCTCCTTTCCTTTTACCGACTGAAAAACGGAAGCTACTACAGGTACGGCATCGGGTCCTGAAACACGGATAACGGCTATAGCACCGGCACCTGAAGGCGTAGCCAGTGCCACTATGGTATCGTTTAGTATCATATCAAGAAAACATAAGTTATGGTGCTGCAAAAATACGTTTTATCAACGACTTTCGCTATTTTTATAATCTCCAAAAACAGCCGATTAAAATTGTTTTTAAGGGGTATTTTTTGTAAATTACCACCTGATAAACGACTGACTTTATGAAAAAAATAGTATTTCCAACCGATTTTTCGGAGACTGCCAACAATGCCTTTATTTATGCGCTGAAACTGGCCGACAGCATCAAGGCACAGCTTTTTATACTGCACACCTACGAAATGCCTGTTATATCCAGTACCAGTGCAGGACAGCCCGAGCTTATACAAGAAGTATACAACTCCATTGAGCTGAACCAGTTTGAAAATTACAAGGAAAAAACACCTGAAATGCGTAAAATGGCAGAAGAAAACGGCCTGGGCCATGTGCCCATGAACTTTCTTTTTGAGGAAGGTACCCTGCTGTACGCCATTAACCATATTGTAGAGGAAGAAAAGATTGATTTTGTCGTAATGGGCACAAACGGTGCGTCAGGGTTTGAGAAAAAGCTGCTGGGCTCAAACACGGTAAACGTCATCCGTTCCTTAAAAATACCCGTGCTGAGTGTGCCGCACCAAGCCAAATTCAGAGGGTTAAACACCATTGGTTTTACCACTTTGTTTAAAGAAGCCGACAAGCAGGCATTACAAGAAATTATGGATATTGCCGAAGTACTTGACGCCCAGGTAAAAGTGCTGCATGTGATGAAGGAAGAAAACGAGGCAACCAACCAGACAGTAACCCAGTGGGAACAGTTTTTTAACAATAACCGGTTATCGTTCTATACGGTGCTGAACCAGGACCTGGAAGAGAGCGTGTTCTATTTTATGGACCAGCACGATATTGATATTTTAGCCATGGTACGCCGTAACCGCAACTTTTTTGACCGCCTGTTCGGCAGCAGCCTCACTAAAAAACTGACCTATCATTCCAAGGAACCTATTATGGTATTGCACGAGCTGAAATCATAAATACAAACAGGAGCATATTTTGCTCCTGTTTTATTTTATCTCCTGAAAATAGATCAGGGTGTCCTGATTTTAAAAGGCACTTTTTCATGCCGGGTCAGGTAAAGCAGTCTGCCGCTGTTCTGTACAATAAGTGTATCATTGGTTTTGCCAAACGCATAAGGCCATTGAAACTCCAGACTGTTTTCTGCCCCTGTATAGCTTTTTTCAACATATAAAGAATAAATAATTTTATTGTCATTATACCAGTGGCATTTCGTTCTGTCCGAAGTACTGTAGGTATTGGTGTTTGCATCACGATGAAGAAACCTTTGGTAATCAGCATCAAAATACACGATTTCTCCGCGGTCTATGGTTTCTACCTGGTTTCCGAAACCATTATCTCCTTTGCTGGATTTATAAGCTCCTTCAAACTTCCAGTAGCCTTTTATCTCTTCTGATTTGTTTTCGCTGTTAAAACGATTGACCTTATCGGATAGTTCATCTTTATCGCAAGCACATAAAACCGATAAAAGGCCTATACATACTATTTTTTTCATTTTATATATGGTTTATAAATTCTTTAATCAATAAACGTGCTTTAGGTTCAGCTGATGTAATAGCTTTTAGCACTTCCTCATGACTTACCTTATGTATTTGTTCATGAGTGCCCATATCAGAAATAATAGAAATGCCCAGGCAGTTCATACCCATATGCCGGGCCACGATTACTTCGGGCACTGTAGACATCCCCACACAGTCGGCTCCGAGGGTACGGACCATATTGTATTCGGAAAGCGTTTCAAAAGTCGGGCCGCTTAAACCGAAATATACGCCGCGTTTTACACGGATATCCAGCTGATGTGCCAGCTGTTCCAGCCCGCTTATCCAGCTTTTTTTATAGGGTTCTGCCATATTTACGAACCGCGGGCCGAACCTTTCGTCATTTTCGCCCCTGAGCGGATGTTCCGGAAAATGATTGATATGATCGGTAATGACCACCACATCTCCTGTTTCATAAGACGGATTTACACCTCCCGATGCGTTGGACACGATAAGATTG
The DNA here is from genome assembly GCA_050990835.1 of Paenimyroides tangerinum. Classification (GTDB taxonomy): domain Bacteria; phylum Bacteroidota; class Bacteroidia; order Flavobacteriales; family Flavobacteriaceae; genus Flavobacterium. Next base: position 100,227 of record CP158859.1, read on the forward strand.
CGTACTCCTAGGCCACGAAGCACACGCACAGGATAGGTAACTTCTTTCATGCTGTAGCCTTCGTAATAGTGAAAACGCCCCTGCATGGCTATTACAGCTTTATTACCTAGGGTGCCTGTAATCAGATTTCCTTTATGCCCTTTAACGGTGCTTACCGGAAAATGCGGAATATCTTTATATTTTATGCGGTGTGCAATGGTCATATCCTGTACCAGGTTGCCGAGGCCGGACCCAAGGATAATACCTGTTTCGGGTGTTTCTTTTATAAAAGGTTTTAAAAAATCAACGGTTTCCTGTACTTTTTCCCACATAGTCATGAATGAGTCGGTTAAACGAATCTGTATTTTTTATAAAGGTAGTCTGTATGGGCAGATAATACAAATTACCGCCAAGTGCCGAATCCTTCAAGCGTACATAATCTTTTTCAGTGGTAAGGATTATTTTTTCTCCGGCGGCTTGTCTGATATGCTGAATGTCTTTTGCTGAAAAAGGATGATGGTCCGGAAACACCATACGGCTGGCGGCATTTATTCCTAAATGATCAAAGAAATAATCAGGTTTAGCAATACCGGCCACTGCAAAAATATCCTGTACCGGAAGTGATACGAGTGCTCTTTTTTCTGTGGCATTGTACACATGTGTGTCATACGAAACAGTGGTAAAAAACAACTGCTGAAAGGGTTGCAGTGCCAGTTTTGCCACTACGGCCTGCTGCTCTTTTTCTGTAAGGTCCGGCGGACATTTGGTCACAACCACAATACGCGCGCGCGCTGCTCCCTTTCTGCTTTCACGCAGATTACCTGCCGGCAGCAGCCAGTCATCTGCATAGAGGTCATTGTACGATGTTAGCAGTATAGATAACCCTGCCTGTATGCTGCGGTGCTGATACGCATCGTCAAGGAGCACTACTTCTGTTTGCGGCAGCTGCTGCATAATATGCCGTACCCCATTTACCCGGTCGGCGTCAACTGCCACATGTATATACGGAAACTTATGAAAATACTGATAGGGTTCGTCGCCTATCATTTCTACTGTTGTATCTACATCGGCCAGAAAAAAACCACTGGTTTGGCGTTTGTATCCCCGGCTTAGGGTTACTATATGATATTCTTTATGCAGCAGCCGGATGAGGTACTCTATCATAGGCGATTTACCGGTTCCTCCTACCGACAGATTGCCTACAGCAATAACCGGCAGCGGAAAGGCTGTTGCTTTTATAATGTTTGTATCGTACAGGAAATTACGTACTCGGGTAACGAGTCCGTACAAAAGAGCCAGCGGAAATAATAAAAGGCGTGCTTTTTTCATTTACTTTTATATCTTTTCAGGCGCGGCAAAGGGTTTGCCATTTCATCTGGCCGCCTGCTGTTTCTCCTTTATCATCAACATAAGAGCCTATGTCTTACGCTCCTGTTTTATACAATTATGCTTTATAAAGAATACAGATGAAATTGTTTGCTACGAAAATAACGATTATTTTTATCTTTGAAGCTATATAACCGTTGAATATGAAACTACGCGAAGTACTTCCTGTATTGGAGCAGCTGGCTCCTTTGGCCTATGCCGAAGATTTTGACAATGTGGGGTTGCTGGTGGGGCATCCTGATCAGATCATTTCCGGCATACTGGTATGCCACGATGCGCTGGAAACCGTTATTGAAGAGGCCGTAAGCAAAAAATGCAACCTGGTGGTCTGTTTTCACCCTATTATCTTTTCAGGTATGAAAAAAATTACGGGGAAAAATTATGTGGAAAGGGCAGTGGTAAAAGCCATTAAAAACGATGTGGCTATTTATGCCATACATACAGCCTTAGACAACCACCGGAATGGGGTTAACCGGATTTTATGTGATGTTTTGGGACTGGTAAATACCCGGATACTACTTCCGAAAGAACAATATATCTACAAGCTTACCACTTATGTACCCAAAAAGGACAGCACCCGCTTAAAACAGGCGTTATACGAGGCAGGTGCCGGCAGTATCGGCAATTATGACCATTGCAGCTTTACTTCTAAAGGGAAAGGGTCGTTCAGGGGAAATGCCGGCAGCCAGCCGGTTATAGGAACCGCAGGAGAAGATACCCTGGTAAACGAGCATAAAATAGAAATCACCTTTGAAAAGCAGCTGCAGCCGGCTGTTTTAAAAGCATTATACGATACCCATCCGTACGAAGAAGTAGCTTATGAAATTATCCGTCTGGAAAACAAACACCAGAACATAGGTATGGGCATGATAGGTAACCTTCCGGAAGCTATGGAAGGGTCCGATTTTTTGCAGATGGTAAAAGAAAAAGTACAGACCGGCAGTATACGGTATTCCCGGATGGTACCGCAGAAAATAAAAAGGGTTGCCGTTTTAGGAGGTTCGGGCAGCTTTGCCATACAGGCAGCCAAAGCGCAGGGAGCTGATGCTCTGGTAACCTCCGATTTAAAGTACCATGATTTTTATCAGGCAGAAGATGCTTTGATTTTAGCCGATGTAGGTCATTTTGAAAGTGAACGGTATGTAAAAAATTATATTTTTGATTATCTTACAAAAAAAATCACTACTTTTGCAATTATTTTATCACAAACGAATACGAATCCGGTTAACTACCTTTAGATATGGCAAAAAAAGCAGAAACTGTAGAGGAAAAATTAAGAGCATTGTACGATTTGCAATTGATTGACTCAAGAATTGATGAAATCAGAAACATGAGAGGAGAACTGCCTCTTGAAGTGGAAGATTTAAAAGATGAGGTTGCTGGACTCACCACACGTTTGCAAAAGCTAACTGCCGAGGTAGGTGTTATAGACGAGCAAATCAAGACCAAGAAAAATGATATTGAAACGTTTAAAAGCGCCATTAAAAAGTATACCGAACAGCAAAAAGATGTTCGTAACAACAGGGAATTTAACTCATTGACAAAAGAAATTGAATTCCAACACCTGGAAATTGAATTAGCGGAAAAGCACATTAAAGAATTTAAAGCAAACATTGAGCATAAGAAAAGTGTAATTGAACAGAATAACGAAAAACTGGAAGCAAAAAAAATGCACCTGGAGCATAAAGAGGCTGAGTTAAATGGTATTCTGGCCGAGACAGAACGTGAAGAAAATGCGCTTACAGCAAAATCTGCTGAGTTTGCTGAAATGATTGACGAACGTTTGCTAAATGCTTATCAACGTATTCGCAATGGTGTAAAAAACCGTTTGGCTATCGTTTCTATCGAACGCGGTGCTTCCGCAGGGTCATTTTTTACCATTCCGCCTCAGGTACAGGTAGAAATTGCAGCCCGTAAAAAAATCATGACAGATGAGCACAGCGGACGTATTCTGGTTGATGCTGCCCTGGCAGAAGAAGAAAAAGAAAAAATTGATGCAATTATCGCAAATTTAAAATAACTTTAAGCCTCGTATAACGGGGCTTTTTTTATGGGATTCTGGCAAAAAATTAAATACAGGTTACTGACTAAGTCAGCAGGTTTATATATCAACCTTATCTCACTGACCAACAAAACCAAAGCAGGACGCTTGGCTTATACTCTTTTTTCAAATCCGAGAGAAGGTAAGCTCCTGCAGTATACACCTTTTCTGGCCAAAGCCGAAAAGCATGTATTGTATTACAAAAAACAGCGTATACAAACCTATCACTGGTTTGGTACAGGTGAAACGGTTTTGCTTATACACGGATGGGAAAGTAATTCGAACCGCTGGCAGGGCTTTGTACAGTACCTGAAAAAGAAACAATATAACATTGTAGCGCTTGACGCCCCCGGCCAGGGTATGAGTTCCGGTAAAGAACTCAATCCTATTTTGTACAGCCATTACCTGGAAGAAGTCTGCAAAGTATACCGTCCTGATTATCTCGTAGGCCATTCACTGGGCGGCATGACCATGTTCTATTTTCAGTCTGTTTTTCAGTTTCCTACCGTTAAAAAAATAATCGGCCTGGGAAGTCCAAATAAATTTACCCGTATTACCCGAAATTATAAGAACCTCCTCTCGTTAAGCAACAGTGCTTTTCAGTATTACCTGGATGTGTTTAAAAACCAGTTTTTTATTGATATTGCACACTTCAGCACCGAAGAATTTATCCGGAATATCCATCAGCCCGTGCTACTTATACACGATAAATCTGACACCATAGTCCCTTTTCAGGATGCCGTGGAAATTGCGGAAAACAACCCGGACATACAGTTTGTACAAACAGAACAGCTGGGCCATAGTCTTTTCAGCCAGCAGGTGTATAAAGAAATTGTCGCGTTTTTAAAGTCCGGTAAATAAATTGTATTTTTGCTGTATGGAAGTAGTACGCGTTAACAAGTTTTTATCCGAATCAGGGTTTTGCTCCCGCAGGGAAGCTGACAAGCTCATTGCCGAAGGCCGTGTAACCATTAATGGAAAAGTTCCTGAAATGGGCACGAAAGTAAGCATGGAAGATGAAGTATGCATAGACGGCAGACGCATTAACGAACGCAAAGACGAGTTCGTTTACCTGGCGTTTAACAAACCGGCCGGTATTGAATGCACTACCAATACTTCGGTGAAGAATAATATTGTGGAGTTTATCGGTTACCCGGAAAGGATTTTTCCTGTAGGCCGTCTTGACAAAGATTCGGAAGGACTGATTATCATGACAAATGACGGAGATATTGTAAACAAAATCCTCCGCGCACGCAACAATCATGAAAAAGAGTATATTGTTACGGTAGACAAACCTATTACTGACCGCTTTATTACACGTATGGGCAATGGAGTACCTATTCTGGATACCATTACCAAAAAATGCCAGGTAGAAAAAATAAGCAGAACCACTTTTCGCATTTTCCTGACACAGGGTTTAAACCGCCAGATTCGCCGTATGTGCGAATACCTGGGGTATACAGTACTTGCATTAAAACGGATCCGGATTATTAATATTAACCTGGATATGCCTACTGGAAAATACCGCAAACTGACCAATGCGGAGCTGACAGAGCTGAACCGGTTAGTTGGCGATTCCAGTAAAACGGAAGAAACAACACCTCCGTCAACAGCCAGATCCCGTTCCCGCGCTACTCCGCCTCCTACGCGAGACAAGGAACGAAAACCGGCAGCTGAGCCCCGTCCACTGCGAAACGAACGCCGGTATCCGAGGAAATAATCGTTCCTGTCCTTTCATTATTACGTGTTTTTTCATACTTTTAATAGAAAACACACGATGCCTGCAGAAAAAGAATACCTTATCATTAAAACCTATCAGATACCCGATAAAGTGCTTATGTTCTTTTGGGTTTTTCTTGTGCAGATGAGTCTTCTGGATATACCTGCAACACCACCGTATATAGCTGCTATTGCAATTGGTATATCGGCAGCCGGCCTGTTATTGTCAATGCTTAAATGTACAAAAGTGATTGTACATATTAACGAAGATAAAAGGCTGATTATCAGAAAGACTCTCTTCCGAAAACTTATTCCTTTTTCCGAAATAAAAGAAAGCCGGCACATTCATTCTGTTCTTTACGGTAATTGGTTCGGAGTTGTTTGGGCAAAAGATCTTTATGGTGTGTCCATACAGTTCTTATCATCTCATAAAGTAGCGGTACACAACCAAAAGCATGCCAACAACTTTGAACCCTATACCTTATGCAATTAAAAAACCTTATACATTCCTGACATGAAACACTACAAACAAAACGGTGATCAATATAGCTTTTATGACAGTAATGCTCTTATGATCGGATTAGGGGCCATATTACTGCTTTTCAGTATACGGGCTTTGCTGTATTACAACCTGGACAGGCTGCTGCATTTCAACGATTACCTCAGGGCGCTGGCTCCTCTATGGCTTGTGATCGCATTTATTTGTCTGGGACTCGGCACCAGACAAATGATACTGTACCCGCTAAAGCAACAACTCGCCATCAATTATTTCTTTGGATTATACCGCCAGATATACCAGATAGAATTACCCTTACAACTTGAAATGGTTACGCATATCCGAAGCAAGAAAAGTACAGTTGAAATTCGGATACTCACGCAAAAAGGCAAAGTGAAACTACAGACATACCACCTGAAACACCAAAACCGTGCTGTCAGTTTTCTGGAGGAAACCCGCCAGATTCTGAACTAAACGTTTAGCGCAGGCATTTTTCAAATGCCTTCCGGGGTTTTCCCTGGTAAAAAACTTCACCGCAGTAGGTATACTGTAGTTTTTCTATAATACGAAGCATGGCCGCATTATCAAAATTAGTGTCTATTTTTATGCTGTATATTCCTTTTTCCAGGCAAATCTGTTCTACCTGCTGCATAATATGCGTTGCAAGGCCTTTTATACCGGGTAGCTGTTTTACAGCCATCCGGTGCACACAGGCATAAGGCTGGTGGCTCAGCCACTTACCTTCAATATTTTCATAGGCCGGTTCTCCGTCAAAAATAAGGGCTACGTAAGCTATAACTTCAGTACCTCTTACCAATACCCATCCGTCATTTTTACGAATATCGTTTTGTATGACATCTTCATTCGGATATCCATTCTGCCATTGTTCGCTTCCTTCTTCCTTCCGTTTAAGAATAGCTTGCTGAATAATAGCCCATATTTCCGAAATATCAATAAGTGCAGCAGGTTGTAATGAAAAAACATCAAATGGAGCAGGAGATTTCATAGGTGTATAATTTTGGCGCAAGTTACTATATATTCAAAATATATACATTATGAATTGGTTATTATAACAAAAAGAGAAACGGCTGAAATAACCACCCAGAGCAAAACCGCTAGAAACAAGGGTTTGCTTCCTACACTTTTAATCGTTTTTACTGACAGACCTGCACCTATTAAAAATAAGGTCAGGGTTAGCAGTGCTTTTGAAACCGCTACCATAACCGGTGTAAGGGTATGTAAAGCCGGAACATAGGTATTCAGGCACATGGCCAGTACAAAAAAACCGATAAAATAAGGTATTTTTACTTTACTTTCTTTGTTTTTAAATAACCAGACTGAAAAAAAGGAAAGCGGAATAATCCATAAAGCACGGGCCAGTTTTACCGTTGTTGCCACTTCCAGTGCTTCTGCTCCGTATTTACTGGCAGCTCCTACCACCGAACTGGTGTCATGTATAGCTATAGCACTCCACAAACCAAATTGCTGCTGGCTGAGCTGCAGCATATGACCGATAACCGGAAAAATAAGTAAAGCCAGCGAGTTAAGTAAAAAAACCACCGCCAGGGCTACCGTAATCTGACCGGGTTTTGCCTTTACCACAGGCGATACCGCAGCAATAGCACTTCCGCCGCAAATTGCCGTTCCGGAAGCGATAAGATAACCGAGAATTTTATCTATTTTCAGCCAGCGCGTCAGCACAAAGCCAAGGAAAAGCACCATAGTTATAGAGAAAACTGTAAATAGAAAACCTTCTTTACCTGCTTTCAGCGCACTATTTACATTCATACCGAACCCCAGCCCCACTACAGCATATTGTAAAAGCCTGGATGTTATTTTTTTAGCCCATTCTTCATACGGGTTCCCTGTTACCTCTGCTATAACAAAACCTGCTACCAAAGCCAAAGGTGCAGATACCAAAGGAGTGAGACACAAAACAGCCATACCTAAAAAAAATGCTTTCTGCCACTGGCTGTTCTTTTCAAAAAAAGATTTAATCGACTTCATGGTGTAAAAGTTATCAGGACAAATTTCCGGTAAAAAGACGGTTCCTGATGATCATAAAAAGTAATGGGGTATTACCTGAAGTTATATCGGAGTGTAAAATTCAGAAACAGCTGCGTCAGGGCACTTTGATCACCCTGAGCCTGTATGCTGTAAAACATACGTTCAATGGCTACCTGACGGATATCAATTACCGAGAGCATATTATGCTGCAATTCTCTGAATATAGAATGCATAGATAAGAATGCCACACTGTTGGAATGCATAAGGTAAGATTTGATACTTTCTGTATTGCTCAGTTCAACCCCCGTTTCTATTTCATTCAGCTTAATACCATAAGGTTTTAAGGCAAAAGAAATAGTTTCCAGCGTACCTGACCCTGCTTCGCGTATCAGCAGCGGAAAGGCTTTGATATCTTCCACCCCTATGGTTCCTTTCCGTGTAAGCGGATGACCCGTTTTGCCAACCAGCACTATTTCATCACGCAAAAACCGGGTATATTTAAATGCTTTGTTTTTTGTAGCTCCTTCAATAAAACCGATATCAATCTGCTGTTGCTGCAGCCACTGTTCTACCCGTTCCGTATTATCAATCTGCAGTTTTATCCTGATATCCTTAAAACGTTCCTTAAAATCGGCCAGAACAGCCGGCAGCACATACTGCGCAATAGTAGTACTGGCTCCTATTCGTATAACGCCTTTATAATGCCGGCTGAGCTGGTGCAGTTCAAAAGTAAGGTCGTTATACAGCAAAAAAAGCTTTTGCGTGTGTTTGCGCAATATTTTACCGGAAGCCGTGAGTTCAATCTTATTTCCCGATCTGTTAAAAAGCTGGGTATTCAGCTGCTGTTCAATTTCTTTTATATGTTTGGTTACCGCAGGCTGCGTAATATTAAGTTCATGGGCTGCCTTGGTAAAGCTCAGACGGCTCGCCACCGTATCAAATACTTTTAAACGAAAATCGAACATACCTTTAAGATTGAACAGCCAAGATACAAAAAAACAGGTGCATGTATACCATGCTTATGCTGTAAAAAACTGGTTTCCCAACCTCAAAATCCGTATCTTTGAAAGCGAACTGAACCGTTTTCGAAACATCTCAATTCTATAAAATGGCTAAAAAGAAGAAACAAGTACTGCAGGTACCATCCTATATCCGTTCGTCCGTGAAGGCCCTGTCTTTTTTTTCAGATAAATGGGCCACCCGATATGCTTTCAGACTGTTTGTAACACCTGTTAAATTTCCTTTACCAAAACGCGAAATTCCTATGGATACGTTTTCGGTAAAATACCCTATGGAATTGCCCAAATGTAAAAAAGACATTATGGTATATGAAAACGGCAGCGGCAGTAAAAAAGCACTGATTATTCATGGCTGGAACGGCCGGGGAACACAGTTGTTCTCTATTGTCAAAGAACTCGTAAATCTAGGCTATACTGTGGTAAGTTTTGATGCGCCCGGACACGGAAAGGCCTCCAGGAACAAATCGCAAATGATTGAATTTATGGAAGCGGTTTTTATACTTGAACGAAAATATGAACATTTTGATGTTGTTATCGGACATTCTCTGGGAGGCATGACAGCGATGAACTGTCTTAGCCGCGGCTTTAAAGCGCAAAAGGCCGTTATTATAGGCAGTGGTGACGTGATTGAAGACGTGATTGCAGATTTTATACGGATGATAGGACTTCCTTCACGTATTACACCAAAGCTGAGAATGTATTTTGAACAGAAGTACGAAGACAAAGTAACACATTATACCATACATGAACAGGCGCTCCGCATTAAAATCCCGGTATTGGTTATTCATGACAGAAACGATACGGATGTACCTTATACAGCGGCCGAAAATATCGTAAAGAATCTGGCCAACGGCCGGCTCCTGCTTACCGAAAAGCTCGGACACCGGAAAATTCTGGGCGATACTGGTGTACTGAACGCAATTAAAACGTTTATTGAAGATGAAAACATGTAGCCTGATACTTTTGCTGCTGCTGACAGCCGGTAAAACCGGCTGTGCCCAATCTGCCCCCGTAACTTCTAAAAAAACAACTGATATGAAAGCGATGACTGATAAAGACTGGAAAGAAAAATTAAGTCCGGAAGAATATTATATCCTGAGAGAAAAAGGAACGGAAAGACCTTTTACGGGAAAGTACAACAATTTTTTTGAAAAGGGATACTATGTATGTGCGGCGTGTGGACATAAGCTTTTTACTTCTGCTACCAAATTCGATTCGCATTGTGGCTGGCCTTCTTTCGACGAGGCCATAGAAGGGTCAGTAGTCTATCACAAAGATACGTCTCACGGCATGATACGTACCGAGGTAACCTGTGCGCAATGCGGCGGACACCTCGGACACGTTTTTGAAGACGGACCTAAAGAAACCACAGGCAACCGTTATTGTATGAATTCCGTTTCCTTGCATTTTGTTCCGGAAAAATAAAAATACGGGTAATAACTGTAAATTTGTATATGAGCAGCAGGTTGCTAACAGCTGGCCTATAAAATTGTATTTATGAAAAGAATCCTTACAGTATTGATCTTCTTATTACTGGTACTCACTGTATTTACGTCTTGTAAGGTAGGCCGGTTTGTAATCTATAATTTTGCTGATATAAACGACCATAAAAAGTTTCCTTCAAGAGCTGTTGAAAAAGATACCATTGCTTTTCACTTTCCGGTGGCTGAAAAAGGCAAAGTACCTAAAGAGCTCCAGCTTAAAGGTAAAAGCTATCCTTTTGAGGCGTTCCTGGAAAAAAATAAAACCGTAGCGTTTATCATTATTAAGGATGACACAATACAATACGAAAAATACTGGGATAAATATACAGAAGCTTCTGTAGTACCCTCTTTTTCCGTAGCTAAATCGGTAACTTCTATCCTCATAGGCTGTGCCATAGACGACCAGCTTATCCGGTCAGTAAACGAACCTGTAACCCACTATATACCTGAGCTCAAAAAAAACGGTTTTGACAAGGTTACCATTGAACACCTTCTGCAGATGACTTCAGGTATACAATTCAATGAAGGTTATGCGAATCCGTTTGGCGATGTGGCTACCTTTTATTACGGTACCAATCTGCGTAAAGCCATTGCCAAAATGACGCTTAAAGCAGAACCCGGTACGCAGTTTGAATATGCTAGCGGAAACACACAGCTTTTAGGACTGATTCTGGAACGTTCGCTTAAAAACCGGACCGTAACCTCTTATCTTGAAGAAAAATTATGGAAACCTCTGGAAATGGAGTTTAATGCCAGCTGGAGTATGGACCGCAAGAAAAACGGGCTGGAGAAAACGTTTTGCTGTATCAATGCCCGTGCCCGTGATTATGCTAAAATAGGCCGGTTATACCTCCATAAGGGAAAATGGAACGGCAGACAGATTGTTTCGGAAAAGTGGGTAAACCAATCGGTAAAAATAGACACCGCAAACGGCAGTGCGTGGTACTATCAGTACCAATGGTGGCTGCCCACCCAAACAGGCGATTTTATGGCTCAGGGCATTTTAGGCCAGTATGTGTATGTACATCCGGAGAAAAACCTCATCATTGTAAGACTGGGGAAAAAAGAAGGAGATGCCGACTGGTGGGAGATACTGTCAGGATTAGGACAGGCCTATTAAAAATAATACGAATCTTTTACGCCGTTTAACCCGGGCTATGTTTTAATCTTAACGCTAAATACACTTTTATGAAAACCTTTATCCCTATTATTTTTCCCCTGTTACTGGCTTCCTGTAGTACCAAAACGGAAGTACCGCTGCAATGGTATGAAAATCAGATTATAGAGCAGGTTATACCTGAAACCGACTCTACTTATAACATACAAATAGGTATTAGGGCCCAAGCCTTCCGGTTAGATAAGAAGAATGATCATTTTACAAACAACCTGAAACTGCTGAAAGAAAGCCTCGAAAAGCGAAAAAAAGTGACTATAGGTGTTGAAAAAGGTACAGCCCGGATTATCCGGGTCAAAGAGTAAGCCGGCGGACTGTACCTAAAGACTGAAAGCCATGGACCGGTATAACAACTGATGTTCCGGTTACATGACCCTTTTTTCTATATATTTAGAGTTCATGATACGTACTATCCCCATATAATCGAGCTGCAGTTCTACCAGACAGCCTACCCTGTAATTTTGTGTATTGTCACCCAGGTCCAGTACAATCATATCAGATGTGGCGCCTGCAATGATTATTTTATCATCAGCAGGCTGTAAATGTTTTATATCCACATCCAGCAGCCCGATATCAATAAGCGCCCTGTTGGATGTTTTCCCGATATCTTCTTTGTTGAACGTAAAAGCATCTCCTTCCAGATTGGTACCAAGTTCGCCGGAAGGTACTATTGGCTTTTCATATAATTCTATAATCTCGGCATAGAGTACAAACACATTTTGTTCCAGCGACGAATAATCGGACTGGTCATACGCATTAGTTCCCATAAACAAGGTTTCGCCTATACGAAAGTGGTTTATACCCCTGGGAAGCAGGCTGTTTTCTATCAACGGAATGGTAACCGAAGAACCGCCGGATATAAGGGGAATCTTTTTATTGAATTTTTCTTCTACCAGCTGTTTGTATAGTGAAAGCTGTATGAGCTTATCTGAATTGGGCAGAATACCGTACAGGCAGGACAGGTTAGTACCCAAACCGATAACGTCAATATTTTCAAGCTGGAATACCTCTTCGTAAAAATGTAAAAAATCTTCTCTCATCACACCTTCTCTGAGTTCTCCCAGGTCAATCATAATAATAACCTGGTGTTTTTTACTTTGTTTAACAGCTTCTTCAGAAAGCAGCTTAATGGTATAGATATCAGAATTCAGACTGATATCGGCATATTTTACAACTTCCGGTATAACCCCTTTTGCCGGCGGTTTTATATATATCGTAACCGCATCTGGATTCAGTGCTTTTATGGTTTTAAGATTGGATATACGGGAATCTGAAAAATGTTTCATATCCATTTGCAGCAGCACTTCCAGATAGCGTTTGTGTCCGCACAATATTTTGGTTACGGCCGACCATTGAATTTTATTTTCTTTAAAGAACGATTGCAACACTCCAAAATTGTGCCTTAATTTACCTGTATTTAATGTGATATGAGCCATATTATTTTTTTATATATCTCATTTCCAGATATTTGTTTGTAAAACCTAATTTTTCATATAATTTTTTTGCAGGGTTGTCATGTTCTACATGCAAAGCCATACTGCCTTCGCACGAGGTAATAGCTTCCTGCATCAGTTGCGAGGCAATGCCTTTACCCCTATGGGCATTATGTGTGGCTATATATACCAGGATATTCTCCGGTATATAGTCTTTCATTCCTGTTTCGTTAACCACTGTAACACCTGCCAGCTCCCGGTCTATATAAGCGGCAAAGACAGCTCCGGAAGTGGGTTTATCCGAAATTTCATTCATAGCATACCTGATACAGGCCCGGATATCTTTTTTTGCATCTCCGTATTCCTGAAGATGGGTAAAAAGAAAATCAGTCAGCTGGTCTTGTTCTGCTTCGGTTAAAGGATGAGCAGTATCCCATTTTTTTATCTCCATCATTTTAAAATTATCATTTCTCCATTCATATTACACCAATAGTATCAGATATACAAATTACAAACAGTTTTTAACATTATTTTTATCAAATATCCAAATACTACTGCTTTATACTATTAGATACTATGCTTGGTTATTATCTCAGAAAGGCTGATTTTATGACAGGGCTATTTAAAATAAAATAAAAATCACTCTTAAAAAATAACTGCAAAAGAAATCCAGCCGTATTTACCTCCAACAAAAGTAAAAATTATCTTTCATGCAGCAGCTCCTGAAATTTTTCTACGAAAAGCCCGATATGATAGCCATCGGCTAAAGCGTGATGTACATGAACAGCTACCGGCATTGTTTTTGTTCCGTTATTTTCTGTTATTTTTCCAAAAGAAATTTTGGGTGAGCTATCCGGAAATGCAAAACGCCGTGCAAGCGATAAGGCGGTAAAATCTAGCCAGGGAATTGCCGAAAAATGCATAACATTTTCATCCCCTGCTATTGCAGGCAGCAAATCTAACGATTGCTGTACCCGTGCTGTTTCCCGTAATGCAGTTTCATAAAAAACCGCTTCATCTGCATTATAATCCATATAAGCAAAACCAAACGTGCCATTAGGTCGTTTAATAGTAGGGGAAGCATTTACCTGATTAAAGAGGTATACATCTTTTTCTACAATACGGTAACGGAAATTTTCAATACCATTGGCTGCTTTTAAAGCCCTGTACAGGTAATACAGAAAAAAAGAACATTCTTTTTGCTGCGCTGCTTCATAGGCCTTTGTACAGTCTATGTATACCGTAACCCCAAAAAACGGTTCTTCAAACTGGGAAAAAAAGTGGTAATGTTCTTTTCTGATTCACTGCGTTGTGTCAATTCTTTTTTTCATACCTATGCTAGTAAAAATTATATTTTGTTTTCCTCTTAATAACCGGAAACCAGCAAATTTCTGAAACGACAACAATACTGGAAAGGACATTTGTCCTGAACACCAATATGGATGGGTTATTTTAAGATACTAATATACCACTGTTGTAAACAACCTGACAACTCAAATCATAAAAAGCCGGAGGTATCATGTAAAGATTGTTTATGTTGTTTAACAAAAAAGAAGACCTTGAGGTCTTCTTTTATTGGTGTGGTTACATGTCGTCTTCCTTCCATTCTTTGATTTCCCGTTCAATCTGTTCACGGGTTCTTCCTGATTTTTCCTGGATTCTTCCGACAATTTCATCAAATTTTCCTTCTGCAAAAGCCTTATCGTCATCAAACCATTCGCCGTATTTTTGCTTTACAGCTCCCTTGATACGATTCCATTTTCCTTCTAATTCTAATTTGTCCATAGTTTATAATTTTTAAATTGGTTGTATAAATTTACCTAAAAATCAGCGCATTAAAAAAGAAACTATCGTAAAATAATGTTAAGATACAAACAGGAGTAAAAATAACAAGGCAGTATCATTCTTCTTTTAGATTTGTAAAACGGTTCTTTCTGAAATAAGCGACGCTTTCCTGTATGGCCGTATCCAGAGAAGTGTAGGTTACGTGCAACTCCGATCTGGACCTGTCATTGCTGTAATAATTTTTCACACAAAGGGCTTGCATGTTTGTCAAGCTGATGCTTGTTTTCACCCGGAATACCCGTAACACAGTACCTCCTATCCCCAACAGCTGTAATAACAAACCCGGAACCGGTATAAGAGCCGTCCGCTGGCCGGTATTCCGATTGAGTCGCTGAAAAAAAGACCGGTACGAAAGATTTTCACCGGCTATCAGGTATTTTTCCCCACTGCTGCCTTTCTCAAAACTGCTTATAATTCCTTTTACCACATCTTTTACTGCCACAAAATTTTTACCACCCGGCGGATACAGCACCCATTTTCTTCCCAATCCCATGAGTATTATTTTCCCCGAACTCGGTTTGCTGTCATACGGACCAATCATAAAGGTAGGATTGATGATTTTTAGCGGTATAGCACCGCGTCTGCTCAGCAGGTAATCTTCTGCCTGTTTTTTGCTCTGCGCATAAAACAACCGGCTGAAAGGCGGCTTTATGGGATGGTTTTCCCTACCCGGCACTTTCCGGCTGCCAAACCCTATGGTGTTGGCCGTACTTACAAAAATAAAACGACTTACACCGTAATATACGGCTTTTTCAAAAAGCCTTACCGTTGCCGTATAATTCACATTTTCATAGTCGGCATAGCTAAGCAGGTGTGTAGCGGTTTCAGCTGCTATGTGCACCACAATATCCGCTTTTTTGAGATATTCATCGTATGTATCCCACAATCCCATCTGCACCAGATGCAATCGGCTGTCGCGTTTTCCCGTATATTTTTCCGGATTACGGACTATAGCTATAACGCTATAGTCCTGCTGCAGTAATTCGTGGGCCAGGTTGGTACCCAGCAAACCGGTAATGCCGGTCATAAAAACTGTTTTCATTGCGCTACGTTGAGTTCTTTTCTTATCTTGTTGGTCAGCATCGGCAGTTTTATCCATATAGGAATAAGCTTTAAAAACAGCCAGCTCATGTGGTTGACCATAATAACAGTATCTCTCTTTTCCAGCTGCCGGATACAGTAACGGGCTACTTTGTCGGGATCTAAAGACGTAAGAGCTGCAAAAAAGCCCTGTTCTTTAATTCTGCGGGTACTGTCTTCATTGGTTCGCATAGGTCCTGGATTAACCACACTCACAAATACATTAGTCTGTTTAAGTTCCTGGTAGAGTCCGCGTGAAAAAGAATGTATAAAAGCCTTAGATGCCGGATATACGGTTTTATATCCGATAGGCGAAAAAGCGGCCAGGCTAGATACATTAAGAATATACGATTGTTGCTGCCGTTTAAGGTTACCCAGCAGCTGGTGGGTAAGCAGCGAAGTGGCCAAAACGTTCAGCTGAATAATCTGTTCTATATAGAACGATGAGGCTTCTTCAAACTTTTTTGTTCCTCCTATTCCCGCATTGTTAATGAGCATGTCTACTTCAAAACCGGCGTTTATCCGGTCTGTTACCTGTAGTACGTTTTCTTTTTTACTTAAATCGGTTTCCAAACAACATGTTTTTATATTGAATTTTTTTTCCAGATGTCGGCCTAATTCCGGAAGACCTTCATCCGGAAGGCTTATGAGTATAAGGTTTCTGTTCCGTGCGGCAAGTTCTTCCGCAAATGATTTTCCCAGCCCCTGGCTGGCTCCTGTTATAACGGCATATCTCGTTTTCATGATAGATAGGATGAATAAGATTGATGCCTCAAAAGTAAAGCGCATGCTTCTGTAATATGCCCCGTATTATATACCCGAACAACTACAGAAAAAAAAGCATAAAACAAAGACTATCAACAATTTGAACGTTCGGATTTATAAAACCGAACGGTTCTTTTTATATTCCGTAGGTGTGTAGGAGGTTATTTTTTTAAAAGTAGTATTAAAAGCGGTTTTAGAATTAAATCCGGCTTCATACCCAATAGCAATCATGTTCAGGTGATCATAGTTTGTATCAGTAAGAAGTTCTTTCGCTTTTTGTACGCGATAAGTATTAATAAAATTAAAGAAATTTTCGCCCATTCCCGTATTGATTACATAGGATAGCTGATGACTTGACAGCTGCATTTTTTCGGCCAGTTTTAGCAGATTAAGTTCAGAATCGAGGTAGGGTTTATCGGTTTCCATTACCTTTAACAGGGCCGTTTTTATACTTTGCAGCTCATCATTATCCATAAGCCGGGTTTTCTGAAGGTCACGGATAACTTCTTCATTTTCATCTACCGCTATTGTCTCGCGTATATTCAGTCCTTTCGGATAAATCTCTTTCTGGCGAACCGAATAAAATGCTACCAGGTATACCACTACCAGAAAAAACAAATTGATATAAATATTCAGTCCGTCGCCCAGCGACAATATATTATACCCTATGATCAATAAAGCTGAGGCGATAAAAGAATAGATAATGTACTTTATCCACCTGAGGTCTATTGCTTCGGTATTTGAGGAGAAAAGCTCAATATTTTTCTGATGTTGCTGAATTTTTAAATAGGCCAGTACCGTATAAAACAAAGAATGGCTCAGAAAAAAAATAATATAGAAAAGTGTAAACAACTTTAACTCAATAAAAGGCCGGCTAAGCAACAGCAGTAGAAACAGTAAGGGTACGGCAAGAAACCGAAGATCATTTACCGTATACCTGAAATCGGGATTGGTATAGAATTTTATACTTAAGTAAAACGTAACCGGTACCAGGAACTGCACCAAACGCAGCAGCAGCACAAAGTAGTTGCCCTGATCTGTATTTTCAGGTATCATCATTTCATCCAGCCAGAAAGTTGCCCATAACAACACAAAAATGCCAAAGTAGACATTTGCTTTTTTGTTTACTTCTATGGCATTGCTGAGTTTTAAAAAGGCCAGCAGCAGCAGTCCTCCCGTAATAAGACTAGTGATCACCAGGTTACTATCCATAGGTAAAGTAATTTGTGCGCCACTAAAGTACGTAAAATCATTTTTTTCTGCTACTGCTTTTACTTTTAGTTTTGAGACAAGGATTAGATCAGCAGTCCATGCTTGGTAATAATGTTGTAATTTCCTTTCAATTTTGTAGATTTACAATGTAATCTTACAGCAGCTGATAACTTTGAGTTAGATTGGCTTAAGTTGTGAGTTCCTTCCAATTTTGTAGATTTACAATGTAATCTTACAGCTACATACGTTGCGCGATGTTAATGTAAGGTGTTGTGAGTTCCTTTCAATTTTGTAGATTTACAATGTAATCTTACAGCAGCTGATAACTTTGAGTTAGATTGGCTTAAGTTGTGAGTTCCTTTCAATTTTGTAGATTTACAATGTAATCTTACAGCCTCGTGGATTTATACCATGCAAACTGCGTTGTTGTGAGTTCCTTTCAATTTTGTAGATTTACAATGGAATCTTACAGCAATGGAATATATTATTTAACATTAGTTGGTGTTGTGAGTTCCTTTCAATTTTGTAGATTTACAATGTAATCTTACAGCTGAAAGCTATATATCAAGCATCCGGAATGGGTTGTGAGTTCCTTTCAATTTTGTAGATTTACAATGTAATCTTACAGCAGTACTTGGTTAATGGACGTGCACCAGGCAGTTGTGAGTTCCTTTCAATTTTGTAGATTTACAATGTAATCTTACAGCTTTGGGTGATTTGTTTTGCAGTGTGGTATAGTTGTGAGTTCCTTTCAATTTTGTAGATTTACAATGTAATCTTACAGCGCCGTCGTTTGAGTAACCGCATAAGTCAACGTTGTGAGTTCCTTTCAATTTTGTAGATTTACAATGTAATCTTACAGCGAATCGTCAAACAAAGCCAGAGGTTTCCACGTTGTGAGTTCCTTTCAATTTTGTAGATTTACAATGTAATCTTACAGCTATGCGGTTTAATATTGGCGAACTATTTCCGTTGTGAGTTCCTTTCAATTTTGTAGATTTACAATGTAATCTTACAGCCTGCTCCTCCAGCTTCTTGCGCTCTTTCAAGTTGTGAGTTCCTTTCAATTTTGTAGATTTACAATGTAATCTTACAGCATCTTGCCATTGAATAAGAAGGATATTTTGGTTGTGAGTTCCTTTCAATTTTGTAGATTTACAATGTAATCTTACAGCTCCTATAATCATTAGACAATTTTGTGTCTAGTTGTGAGTTCCTTTCAATTTTGTAGATTTACAATGTAATCTTACAGCTGATGAGCTTTTGGATGGAAAGGTACTTCAGTTGTGAGTTCCTTTCAATTTTGTAGATTTACAATGTAATCTTACAGCTGCATTTCAGGGTTACCAACAGCATTAATGGTTGTGAGTTCCTTTCAATTTTGTAGATTTACAATGTAATCTTACAGCTTTTTCTGAATTATTATCAAATCCTGTCTTGTTGTGAGTTCCTTTCAATTTTGTAGATTTACAATGTAATCTTACAGCTTTTACAAAATGTTTTCAAATTTAACTAAGGTTGTGAGTTCCTTTCAATTTTGTAGATTTACAATGTAATCTTACAGCATTTACGCCGGGTGAAGTGTTGCCGGACTTGTTGTGAGTTCCTTTCAATTTTGTAGATTTACAATGTAATCTTACAGCTAGCACCTGCCGAAGTAGCGGCCGAAACGGGTTGTGAGTTCCTTTCAATTTTGTAGATTTACAATGTAATCTTACAGCAGCTGGAAAAGCAGCCAAGTACGGCACCGGGTTGTGAGTTCCTTTCAATTTTGTAGATTTACAATGTAATCTTACAGCAATTACAAAGGTTGAGGGGACAGGTGAAACGTTGTGAGTTCCTTTCAATTTTGTAGATTTACAATGTAATCTTACAGCTATGTCTTATTCTGATGCTTTTCCACTACCGTTGTGAGTTCCTTTCAATTTTGTAGATTTACAATGTAATCTTACAGCCTTTAGGCGATTTACTTGCTAGAAAAAATGGTTGTGAGTTCCTTTCAATTTTGTAGATTTACAATGTAATCTTACAGCAGATGAAGTCTACAATGGATTACATTGATGGTTGTGAGTTCCTTTCAATTTTGTAGATTTACAATGTAATCTTACAGCTAGCTTTTTATTACAAATTTGTTAATAATTGTTGTGAGTTCCTTTCAATTTTGTAGATTTACAATGTAATCTTACAGCTTACAAATATTTAAAGCAATTGAAAGCTTTGTTGTGAGTTCCTTTCAATTTTGTAGATTTACAATGTAATCTTACAGCAATTCTACTTTAAAGGTTTCCAAAGCTTCAGTTGTGAGTTCCTTTCAATTTTGTAGATTTACAATGTAATCTTACAGCAGCACAGCTGATTATACGTATGACATCCAAGTTGTGAGTTCCTTTCAATTTTGTAGATTTACAATGTAATCTTACAGCTAGACTATCCAGAACAATGTCGCCAACATTGTTGTGAGTTCCTTTCAATTTTGTAGATTTACAATGTAATCTTACAGCTTCTACACAGAGCAAACAAGGGAGGAACGTGTTGTGAGTTCCTTTCAATTTTGTAGATTTACAATGTAATCTTACAGCTACATTGCAAGAGTCCTAGTGATGAATTGAGTTGTGAGTTCCTTTCAATTTTGTAGATTTACAATGTAATCTTACAGCGAACTTAAATCAAAAGGAATAGAAATAGCTGTTGTGAGTTCCTTTCAATTTTGTAGATTTACAATGTAATCTTACAGCTTTCACCATCATCTTCTTCTTCCTCTTTATGTTGTGAGTTCCTTTCAATTTTGTAGATTTACAATGTAATCTTACAGCGCTTCCCGAGCGTCATAAAGTGGCTATGAAGTTGTGAGTTCCTTTCAATTTTGTAGATTTACAATGTAATCTTACAGCATGGCAACCAGGAGAACACTCCTGGTTTTTGTTGTGAGTTCCTTTCAATTTTGTAGATTTACAATGTAATCTTACAGCCTTTATGCTTTTTCATTATAGTATATCTGTGTTGTGAGTTCCTTTCAATTTTGTAGATTTACAATGTAATCTTACAGCCTCATACTTAAACACCTTATTATTAAAAGGTTATGACGAGACAGGTAAGATAAAAAAGAAAGTAAAAACGCTTGAAATAATATAGTTCAAGCGTTTTTTTAATTTCTAAAATAATTCTAATTGTTGCGGGACATCGGGTAATTCTGTTTCTTTCCTTGCAAAAAATAATTCCATTTGACCAAATTGTTTGTCGGTGACACATAAAATACCTACTTTTCCTTCGGCAGGCAATTCTTTTTTTGTTCGCTTAATATGTACTTCTGCATTTTCTTTACTGGGACAATGACGCAAATAAATTGAAAATTGAAACATGGTAAATCCATCGTCTATTAACGCTTTCCGGAACCTCGTTGCCCTGCTCCGCTGTTTCTTTGTTTCTGTCGGTAAATCAAAAAAAACTAACACCCACATAATTCTGTATGCATTGTATCTGCTAAAACTCATTGTATCATCGGGTAATGAATTATCCGGCTTTCTCCCATAAAGCATTTGCAAAGCGAACTGGTGGTGATACTAAGTGCTGTCACTAAAGGGCGTTGCAATCCGTTAATAACAACATCCCGGGTGGCCACCTGTAATAAATGAGTCTTAGCCGTTTTATCCAGCAAATACGTTTCGGAGATCTGCAACCACTCTACAACCAAAATATCGACATAAGGCCTGTAAGGTTCCATAATGTCATCCGCTAAACAATAGGCATTGTATTTATTTTTATGAAATATACCAATGGTTGGATGCAAGCCGCTACTCACCAGTGCCCGTGCTACCATACTGCGTAATATCGCATATCCGAAGTTTAAAAAATTATTCGGGGCTTCCCCTTTTCGTTCTCTGGTAAAATTGTCAAATAATTGCCTCCAATAATATTGTGCGGCAATGCCTTCCATATTGGTACTATCCCCTGATTTTACTCCATTCATGTATTCAATCATGGGTTCATATGATAATTTTTGTTTACGCAATACTTCTTTTTGTTGAAATATTTTGGCTTCCACCGTTTGCTTCCATAATTGTTTTCGCAACGGTTCGGAAACATTCATCTGATGCCTTAATCGTTCGCTATGTGCTACATGCCCGTTCATTGGCAACATTAACCCCAAAGGTAAATGACTCTCATCGCAACTAATAATGGCCACATTATTTTGTTGTAATGCTACAATGATCTGATGGCTTAACGTAATCTGATAATGATCCAAAACTAGAAAACCTACATCTTCTATGGGTACAGCACCTTTTACTTCCTTTGTTGTTGGTTCTTCTATTTTCAGTTGATTATCTTTGAGCTTTAAATAGGCTGGATTGCCGATGTAAATGGTACGTTTGAGCATTTTTACGCTTTTGAAATATTTCCTAATCTATCAACTTTTAGTTTGATACAAACTTCTTTTATTCTATATATACCATCAATAGTAACTTCCAGTTTATTCAAACTTCCGAGCTCTCCAATTTTAGTTTTAGCATCATAATTCTTAATCAATGACGAAATAGAATTGTGAACAAAATGACATTTACCACCTGTGCTACTTACCATTTTATAGATTCTTTTACAATCAAATCGAACTTTATCAAAAATTTCTCCTTCTTCATGAACATATACCAAATCATTCGGAGAAAGACTGAACAGCAAACGATGTCCTTTTTCATTAGTTTCGGGAACGGACGACAAACCTTGTTTTTGTCTTTCGATAACGATGTCCAATGGAATAGTATCATAACTGCGTTTCCCTTCTTTGTCTGCATAAACTCCGAAAAACAGATTAGTTCCTTTTGCCGCTTCCACATATTTATCTTTTTTATTGCCTGTTTCGCCCAATGCAAATTTGCTTCCCTGCTCAAATACACGAACTTTCAGAATAGGCTGATGTTGTTTTCCGTCATTGTATAAAGCAATGTTTTGGTTCATTTCTTCGATACCTTCAGGAGAAAATGCTAATTCAGGCTTACCTCCTTTTGCTTTTAAATAATTTAATAAGATTTTCTGAATACCGGTATCGGTAATGGAGCCAATTATTTTTTCATTGAAAGAACTGTCCAGGTTTTTTCTTGTTGCAGTCAGTATTTTTCCTTTGGCACTTTTTATTCTGTCCAACTGAACTTTTCCTGAAACCGTTTCAGCATGCAACGGCTTTCGTATCGCCCAGTTTGTTCCTTCCTGCTTTACAATCCCCTTTTCTTTTTTACCGTTTTTCTCGACAAATTTTTCATAATAATTGGTTGCTTTATTGATGACACGGGTATTTTGCTTGAAACTCACGACAATTTTTTCCAAAGCATTTTTTGCTTCCATTGTGAAATTTTTCCAAGGTTTGATAAATGCTTTAAATGCCGTTCTCTCTTTTCCATCTTTGTCCAAATACATTTCCTGTAATCTCAACTTATGCTGCAAATCATAGCGTTTCAATTCTGATTTTGCCGATTCGTTATTCAATAAATTGATGTGGTCACGTGTAGCACACGCAATAACCAAAGCATCTAAAGCATGATGGCGGTGGTCAATCCTTTTCTTTGAAAACCCTTTGGAAAGTTCAATTGGGACAGTCGGCAAAAACTTCTGATGCTTTTCGTTCCAAGCGGTAAAATCATTAGAATTGGTTAATTGATTCATCCGATCAAAACGTGGTAAAATCAAATCATTCCAAACGGCTTCCAATCCCCAGTCCTGTTTCAACCGGGAAGTTATTCTTCCGTTTCCGGGCAATAGATTTTTAGAATTAAAACCGTCGTCGTTGCTTCCTTCTTTATCGTCACGGACAATATTGGACAACAAATTTGAAATATATTTACTGATGTAACGTGTATCGTTCAACTGCCGTTCTATCATTTTTTCCGGAATATCTTCCATTAAGAGTTTATTCCGCTTTGTTCGGTTTTTAGCATAATTCTGCTTTACAAATTCCTCATAATCCGCTACGTCAAGAATCGAAATTCTATCAGAAACCTTGTATCCGTGATGGTTTTTAATAAACTCAAAACCAAGCTGTTTATCCTTTAATTTATTGACTTCCGCTTCGCAAATGACTTTATTATTGAAACCATCATCAAAATAACGGCTTTGCGGAATGATATGCTCAATTTCATATTCGTGCGTAAACAGTTTATTCAACGGAATAATCTGCCCGGTATAAGGCGAGCGGTAACGCTGTTCCAGCCAAAGTTTATAACGTATCAATTCAGATTTGCTTGGTTGTGCAGTCTTACTGATTTTTAAAATATCTTCTTCAATTTCCACTTCGGAACTCAATGCACCGTCTTCGTAAATCTTTAAAATTTCCTGCTGCATTGGCGAATATGGGCTAACATTTTCTACATCTCTATCCAAAGCTAATTCAGCCAATAATGCTTTTATACGCAAATTGGTATTTTCATTTTCTGTACCCAGATTGGTCAATCTTTTGCGTTCATCGGCTGTATTTTTCATTTCTCTGCCCAATTCAATATGGATTTCAGAGAAATAATCTTTTGATCCGTTACCGTATTTTGTCCAAATATCTTTCACTACACGCAAAGTTTCGGTAATGACCTGCTCCACAATCGGGTTTCGTAATGAATGTTGCTTAAACTCTTTTAAATATTCTTCCAAATCCTTTACCGAATTCCATTTACCTGAAACAGCAGCTTCCGAATGTCGACCATAAACAATGTATTGTGCCAACCACAAAGGCAATCCCTTAAAATCATTTTCTGTTACTAACTTGTGTTTTTCAGCAAATTCACGAACTTTATTTTTGATATTTTCATCATACTCTCCCGTCATGATTTTCTCAATCCTGTCTTTAGAACCTTGCTGAATATTCTCCCAATTCCAGGATTTTCCGAAACGCATTAACGGCAATAATTTCTTAATCGCTTTCTCTGAAAAACTGCCATAATCACTTTTGAAAGGCGGAAATTTTCTAAAGTTTTCAAAGAAAGATTTAACATTCAAACTATGTTTTTTGGCAAATTTCTTTAAGGCTTTTTCATATTCAGTTTTATCATTCACGGAGTAAATAATGTGCCACAAAGCCATTTCATTTTCAAAATTCAGGAAATCTGCAGGAACATTTTCCGTTTTATCCAATCGTGACTGAATCAAATAACGGGTTTCATTGCACGGATAGGTTTTGTCCTCCACATAATTCCAACGGTATCTTTCTGTTTCAGTTTTAGGAACTTTCTTAATATCCAATTTCCGTTTCAGCAAAAACTCAACTAACTGCTTTTGGTCAATTTCTTTTTTGGTATTCAGAAATTCCAGTAATTCCTCCCAATCGTTTTGATTAGGTAAAAACTCTTTGGTAACATTTATATCATCTTCCTTTCGGTAAATAACCAGATTTTGCAACCACTGCAACAATCTGAATTCCTGATAATAAGGATTGGATTTTGAAATAACTTTGATAGGAAAAATAATGCCCTCTTTTGATTTTCTATTTTCTAAAGAACAATTTGAAACAGAAGATTTTTGACTTCGCAAAGGTCTTTGGTAAAACAGAATATCTTCCAAAATTAAATGAACAAAATCTTTTGCAGAAAGCATCTGCTGATGTTGCTCGTTATTACGATACAATTCACGGACACAATCCATAAACAAATCTTCGTCTTGTAGTTCAGAATGAAACTCTTTTTGTTTCGTAAGAATTTGTTTGAGTTCATCTTTGTAAAACTTCCGCTCTATCGTCCGAACCAATTTTCCTTTGATTTTTTGCTTTGGATTTAATAAAAGGTTATCGAAAATATATGTGCCAACTGTTTGATGAGAATCATTAATATCTTTTTCCGTTTTCTTTTTCAGGAGTGTCCAATCATCAGGGCTTGGTGCACGAAAACTTCTTCTTACGTTTCCTTCCTTGTCTAATTTTTCTGTTCCGTCATCAT
Source organism: Paenimyroides tangerinum (assembly GCA_050990835.1). Lineage (GTDB taxonomy): Bacteria > Bacteroidota > Bacteroidia > Flavobacteriales > Flavobacteriaceae > Flavobacterium. The sequence goes on from CP158859.1 coordinate 125,771, forward strand.
TCAAATCCGTTGTAACAATAAACTCCTTAACCTTATCTTTCCAGTCGAACAATTCCGTTTTACTTGAACGCCTGTAAATCCAGCCATTTTCCAAATGCATCGAATACCAAATTTCACCTTTATTATTTTTGGTTTCATCTGCCACAACATCTACCACTTTTAAAGAATGAAATTCAACCAATTTGTTTGGATTTTCTTCCTCCTCTTCTCCTCGCAATTGATAATATCCCCGTTTCTGATTGAAATTCAGAATAATCCACGCCAATTCTTCTTTTTCAATTTTTTGAGAGAGTGCTTTTTTCCGAAGATAATAAATCGTCCAGTCATACGGAATTAAACAATCATTGCCGTTTTTGTCTTTCAGAAAATCAGGTTGAGAATTCTTAAATTCTTCCCGCATTTCATAAAATGAGTTTTGAAATAGGAAGCCATCTTTTGAATAGGCTAATTTAGGTTCCGCTTCGGGGATAAATTTTCCAAAACGTTTGATAAAATCAATTTGAGCATCGTAATGTTCTGGTAAATATCCGAGTATATGAAGTATTCGATGCAAACGTTCTCTACGAAGTAAATGACGTTCTCTCAACCTGCGAACACCTCTGTAACCTGTCCGTTCTGCTGTTTGAGAGATTGAATTTCCTGCTCCAAAATCTCCCAGTATCTTTTGGTCCATCGGTATAATCCGACTTCCCATTCCAAGTATTTCTCCTTGTTTATTTTCAAAGTTTTGTTGGATTAAAGCCCACCCAATTGAGTTTGTTCCTAAATCCAATCCAAGTATGTGTTTCATGTTATTTAGTGTATTTTATTAATTTCATAAATATATTAAGAAAAAAAATATTGCTTTTACGGATTTCCGCATTGTTTTGCTATTTTTTTATTATTACATTTGCTCTTGAAAGGAATTCACAATAAGGATTATTCCGTTGTGAAAACATTCAAGGCGGGGCAACTCGCCTTTTTCTATTTTAATTTGCGAAAAAGCTAAAAGATTCAGCTTTTTAATTATTGGGTCTATTACTGTTCTAAAGTACAAAACCCAATTAGCGACATATAGGTTTTAACAATATAAAAATTTATAACATTTCTATTTCCGCTTCTCTATAGTTTATACAACTATGCATTCCAACTATCTTTGTTGTAGCCATTAGCTGTTAAAAAGCAATAAAAAACTGCACTTTTTCACTGGAAAAATCACCAAAAAACGCTTTTTTTTACGTATATTTAAATTATTAATTTTTAATTAAAAAAGCTATGAGAGATGTAATTTGGTTAATTGCTGTCGTGTTAATAATTTTATGGGCAGTAGGTTATTTTGGTTTTGGCGAAGCTGTAGGCAGCTTTATCCATATTTTACTGGTACTTGCTGTAATTGCCATTTTATACCGGCTGATAACAGGCAGACGGCCTTAAAAAACACCCCTAAGGGGTGTTTTTATATACTATTTAACGCTAAAAGCAGCGGCTGCCCTCTTACAGGCAGCCGCTGTTTCATAGCAATTTTTTATGCCTTCAGAACCATACATTGTAAACCACAATAGCAAAAGTAAATAATAGCATAATGAAGAATTGTGTTTACCTGTACCATAAAAAGAGAGCTGCCGTTTAAACGATAGGTCACTTTTATTTCTTTGGCATGCCATATATAGATTTAGCCTTACAGCTAAAGATTATTCTTCAGCAGCCTCAAAATTGATATGTTCCTCGGCAATCTGTGTCAGTAAATAGTCCGTTTCTTCTTCTTCATCCAATGTAGCTTCAAGTAAATCGGCTACCTTATCGTAATCGAGCGTTATGGCAATCTGTACCAGGCCACCATAAGTAGCAATTTCATAATGTTCTACTTTCTGTGCTCCAATAATCAGTGCCACATCGCGTGTCATAGATCCGTCTTCGGTATCTTTTATCATTTCGTCCACTTCTTTCAGTATACCGTCTATGGCATCGCATTTTTTCTTTTTGGGGTCTTTCCCAAGGTATTTAAATACCTTTTCTAGTCTCAGAATCTGTTTTTTAGTAACCAGTTCATGATCTTCCAATGCTTCCTGCAACTCTTCTGAAGTGGCTTTATTTTTTATCTTTGCTAGTGACTGCTCTATTGCGCCTTCAGCATAATAAATGTCCTGAAGTGCACTCATAAAGAATTTTTCGAGTTCTGAATGGTGGTTATTTTCCATAGCCTGTTCTTTTTTATCTGATTTCTTTGCCTTATTCCCGTTTGTTCCGTCCGATTGCTCAGCTGAAGGTTCTTCTATTACAACATTTGTATCGTTTTCTTCTTCTACGGGTATAGTACCGTTTCCAGTTTTTTTGGAAGGCATAGCTTTATCTGTTGTTTTATCTTTCGAATTCATATTAAAGCATTTAAAAATTTTTAAAGAAGAGGGAGTTTGTCTCCCTCTTTTCTTAACTATTTCTTCTACCTCCGAAACCGGAACGGCTTCTGCCGGATGCTAATCCTCCCATACGGGCAATTCGGGTTCTTTTGGCTTTACTCATAGAAGCAAACCCACGGTTAGATGTATTTCCGGTGCTTCTGTTGGAACGTGAACCAGATCCTGAGCTGCTGCGGCCTGAGCCTGAATTCGATCTGCCGCGACCGGATCCTGAACTGCCACGACCTGAGCCTGAATTCGATCCGCCGCGACCTGAGCCTGAACTGCCACGACCTGAGCCTGAATTCGATCCGCCACGACCCGAGCCGGAGCTACCCCGTCCTGAACCTGAACTGTTACGACCTGAACCGCTGCGGCCTGAAGTTCTTCCGCTTGATCCGCGTCCTTTGGAAGCAAACCGACCTTGTGAATCTCTCGGATGCTGTTCTTCAAAATCGTCATCCTCATCGTCCCAGTCATCTTCATCTTCATCATCCCAATCGTCTTCATCGTCCCAGTCATCTTCATCATTCCAATCGTCATTACCATGTCCTGAATGCCCCTGATTAAAATCATCTTCAAAATCAGAAAAATCGTCATCATATTCTTCATCTTCTGATCCGTCTTCATAACCGTGTTCATACCCTAACTGGTATATTTCTTCATGTATTTTTCTCATGTCGTCATGTTGAGATCCTTGAGAGTTTCTAGAATTAGATCCTCTTCTGTTATTTCTTGAATTCATAAATTTTATATTTAAGATTAATATTTATACAAGCAACCGGTTTCTTGTATAATTATTCCTGCAATAGACATTCCCTGTTTCTAGACTGTTTTTCTAAATTATTGAAAAGAAAATATCGGAACTAAAAGAAAGAATGCTTGCTTTACGTGACCTACAGACGATTTTATTTTTTTTAACATTTAAGTATTAAAAGTTCTGATACCATGAAGATAATAGCTAAAAAAAATAATTCTTTCTTGTTTCTTTTCCAATAACAATAAAACAAGCATATAAACAAAAAACAAAGCAAATGGTCAACAAATTAATTATAAAAATTAAAATAAATTATTATTTCAGTTAAAATAATTACATTTAAATATTTTTTATATTTTATATAATTAGTGCTTTTTTGCCTCATTTAACAAAATAACCGGGAACAAAATGTAGAATATATGCTCTAAAAATGAATTATTTACACAATATGGGTATATCTTTTTCCCTTTGAGTAAGGACCAGATGGCATATGGCAAAACAGGTTATAATAGCGGTTATACTTTCTTTTTCTGTATTGATACCAACCTTTCACGATCAAAACAGTATGTCTTCGTTCACTATTTGGCATTACTGTTTGAATATTTGTTTTTGAGCTGCTGTTTTCGTCAAAAAGCATAAAAAAACCGCTCTTATAGAGCGGTATCCGATTAATATGAAGTTTTTTTAGTTCGTTATATATTTACCTGTTTTATCTTTTAGGCAACAGGAAAATCAGCCAGCTGTAATAAAAATTCAGTAAAGCGGTTTACCTCAGGAATTCTGATTTTTGCACAGGTTTCTTTTCGGCCTATTTTAAAAGTGAATGCAGTATTAGGTAAGGCTTTAAACATATCTTCATCAGTATCATCATCACCGGCCGCAAGAACAAAAGCATTTTCATGTAAAGGTACAAATTTCTGTATGCCTTTTCCTTTGTCACAGTCCATCGGCAGTATCTCAAACTGCATAGGAGTTACGGTACAGGTATACGGAAGTTGCTTTTGTTTAATATAAGCAATGCAGTCATTTACCAACTGATCCAGATAACGCGTTACATCTTCAGGTTTGCAGGATCTGAAATGCAGACAGTACCCGATACTTTTTTCTTCTATAAAAGCTTCCGAAATCCGACGGGCATATTCTTCCAATAAAGGCAGAAAAATTGCTTTTTTTTCCAAACAACCGGGCAAAAGTGCCTTCCAGTTTCCGCAATATTCTTTATACCAGGCACCGTGTTCGGCAATAATCCCCACTCCGGTGTCTCCGAACCAGTTGTCCATGTCTGTTCTGCTTCTGCCGCTGACCAGAAAAACGCTGGTAGCTGGAAGTATCATAAGCTTTTCAAGTAAATGATATATTTCAAATGTTGGCTTTGCCTTATCCGGTTTCAGCTCCAGCTCTCTCAGACAACCATCGTAATCCAGAAATATGTAACGTTCACGGGCATGTTTAAAGGTAGTTTTCAAACGGGTAAGGATATCATTGTTCAGGTGTTGTTCAAACAAATAGCTCAGACCTTCATACAGGCAGAATACTTCCTGAAATATTTTATGCAGCCAGTCAAAAACCGTATAATTAAATACTTGTTGCCTCAAGTATTTCATACGGGCGTATTCTTCATCTTTATCCATAAAAAGGGCATAATATATTGCCGCTTTCACCTGTTGGGTATCATACGGATGTACTTTAAGAGCATATTTGAGTTCCTGAGCGGCACCAGCCATTTCGCTGAGAATCAGAACACCTGTAGTACTGTTCCGGCACGCCACATATTCCTTCGACACCAGATTGAGTCCGTCCCTCAGCGAGGTGATAAGACATAAATCGGCCAAAGCATAATAAGCACAAAGCGTTTCCCTGTCAAAATGCTGATAATAATAATGAACAGGCCTCCAGTTAGGAGCAGCAAATGCGGCATTTATATTTCCTACCCATTCATCCACCTTTTTTTTATGTTTTTCATACGAAAGTACTTTAGTACGTGACGGCACTATAATCATAACCAGGGTTATTTTTTGGTGCAAATCCGGATTTTCAATCAGCAACCGCCGGTATGCTATGAGTCTTTCCAGAATACCTTTAGCATAATCCAGACGGTCTACCGAAAGTATGATGCGCTGACCGTTGAACAAACGTTTCATTTCATCCCGCTTTTTTCTTACTTCAACACTTGCTGCCGTTAAAGAAAAATCCTGTGTGTCAATACTTATCGGATGGAAAGATATTTTATTATACTGAGTAATACGCTGTTCGATGTTGTCTGGCAGATAACGTTTACAGGCTTGCCTGAAATAGACGGTATCGCGCTCTGTCTGAAAAACCAGATGTCTGCATTTAGTTACCGCTTCAAGTAATTCTGTACGCCATGGAATAATCCCAAAAACTTCGACAGCAGGAAAATGAATATGATGAAAATACGACATATAGGCATGATGGAGATACTTGGGTACCAGCATTAACTGATAATCATGAATCCATACAAAATCTTTTTTCTGAATATATTGTCTTATGAGGCCGGCAAATTTCTGATTTACATTTTTATACATTTCCCAATATTGCGGGTTAAATACACAATGACCGGGGTGATAATGGAAAACAGGCCACAGTATGGCATTTGAAAATCCGTTATAATAACCGTCAAATTCTTCTTCGGACAGAAAGACAGGAATACACCGAAGGGGTTCTAACAACGCTCTGATCTGTTCTTCTTCTTCTTTAGAGGTTGTCATGATACCCGGCCAGCCTATCCAACGGCTTTCCTGTTGCTGGAATACCGACTGAAGAGCTGTAGCCAGTCCCCCGCTGCTGGGAGTAATACTAAATCCGTTTTCTGATCTTATCACCGTTACAGGCAATCGGTTCGATACTATATAAATATTTTTTGGTTTCATAATTTTATCATTTGTTAATCCAGGTTTTATAGCATAAGCCGGCATGAGGCTATATTTTTATCCGGCTCCAGAACAGTACCCTCAGACAGGATGCGTAATGCGCCACAACAGGGTGTCCGTTCAACATAAGTTCTTCGTTTTGTCCTGCCCCGGCTTTAATCTGCCCGGAATACAATATGACCCTCTGCAGTGGCCATTCTTTGTGGTGAATGTCACAACGGTACAGATTACCGGTTACTTCCTGATAAAAAGCATGGCGTTCTGTGAGCCATTTATCAAGAGTATTTTTTTCGATACGTCCCGGTTCAGGAGTATAATTTACACAGACATTTAAAAAAGGCGGGCTGTGATTATGACCATACAAAAAACCTTTTTCCTGAATTATCTCCGCCTTCCGGTACGGCAGCTGATATAACAACTGTGCACCCCATACCGCCAACAGCTTTTCGGTATGTAATGAAAAAAAATAAATCCCTTTAATACCTTGGTGTGTCACATAAGTACGTATATTTATTTCGCCAAATGACGAAATAAAAGGCAGAGGCACCAGTGCAGTTCTGAAATTCTTTACGGTAAAACCTACGATACTTAGATAAGCTTTTCCTTTTATTGTGTCAAGTTCCAGATAATCGGGCAACAGTTCTTTTACCAGCTCCGGATCTACGGGCCAGTGAAATAATAATACTTCATGCCATTCCTGATACAGTACCCATGGTTTGCGAGGTAAAGGATACTGCCTGTTTTCCGTTTGATTCAGTATAATCTTTGCTATGGTAGCTATATCGCATTTCCTATAATCTGTATTTTTACTCATGCCGTGCTGTTTTAATGCTTCCGTTTTTTTTAAGAATTTCATTATTTACACCTCTCTGTGCCTGGCAGTGTATACGCAATGCACCGCAATGAAAACAACAACAAACAGTCCTGTTTCTTTGGTACTTTCGCGGCACCAATTATATCATGAAAAGTAAAAAAAGACCGCCTGCCCAGACATTATGCCGTTTTAAAGCATCACAGCAATTTTTTAACTATTGATCAGGCATCGTATAAATAGGGGAAAGGAAGTTAATCAAGTAAAAAAGAATTAAAAAAAGCGAAAAAAATAAAATTTAAACAAATTATAACACACTTTAAACACATAAAAATTATTAATTATGTTAAAAAATAAATTATTAAATACTTTCAATTTTATTCTACACATATGAAAAAACTATAAAACAACAGCAGAAAACTGTGGATAAAAACCCCAGTACGGGTATTATCTACAGATTTTTAGAGTAGCTGTACTACAAACGATGTTGTCAATAAATAGATTATTAAAATCTATTTTAAAACAACTGATAGGGAGGCAATACCTCTAAAAGTAATCGCACAAAAAAGATAAAGTCATGTACTCTAAAACAATAAAGTAACCTTATATCTAAACCATATGTCTGTATACATGATGCGAGCAAGGTTCTTGAACAATTTTTAAGGTTTTAAAGTTCTCTGAACTTATATAAAACAGCTGTTTTAACGTAATGAAGTTATGATCATATGCGGTAATTATGTATTTTTACAAGTATCGCAATCGTTTGTTGAGGAGCAATACGGAAAGAGGAAAAGAACAGCACGGCGTTTTATTCTATGCAAAACGATCTGACCAACATAAACGTATAAGAATTTTTTACATGTAAAAGTGATGAGCAAAAAAATTAAAATAAGTACGACCGATTTAGAAGTGAGCCGCATTAATTTAGGCGGAAATGTTTTTGGCTGGACATTAGATGAACAAAAATCATTTGAAATTCTGGACGCCTTTGCAAACACCGGGTTTAACTTTATCGATACCGCTGATACGTATCCGTGGTGGGTAAATGGTACGGGCGGACTGTCTGAAACCATTATCGGAAAATGGCTTAAAGCAAGAGGTAACCGCAAAGACCTGGTTATAGCCACAAAAGTAGGGTCAGAAACCCGGGAACACGGCTATGATATCAGCAGAAAACATATTTTGAAATCGGCGGACGAAAGTCTGCAACGCTTACAAACTGATTATATTGATTTGTACTATACCCATTTTGACGACAATACAACTCCTGTGGAAGAAACCCTATCGGCATATGATGCCCTTATAAAAGCAGGAAAAGTACGCTACATTGCAGCCTCTAATCTTTCTCCCGAAAGGCTGCAACAGTCTTTTGAAGCCGCAACAAAATATAATCTCCCGAAATATGTAGCGTTACAGCCACATTATAACTTACTGGAACGCACCACCTATGAAACGGATTATCTGCCTGTAGCGGAAAAACATAACCTTACCGTTTTTCCTTACTGGTCACTGGCAGCCGGTTTTTTAACCGGGAAATATCGAAATGAAGCCGATTTCGCAAAAAGTGTACGCGGCGAAGGAGCCCGAAAATATCTCAACGCAAAAGGTATAGCCGTTTTAGAAGCATTAGATAAGGTGTCTGCTAAACACAGAACTGCACAGGCAACCATTGCACTGGCCTGGCTGTTGAAACAGCCGCATATTGGTGCACCTGTTGCAAGTGCTACCAGTAAAATACAATTGGATACACTGGTTACAGCATCGGAATTACAATTAGATGCCGACGATATGGCTTTACTGGATACCGCAAGCAGGTAAATAATAGGAATGCGCTTAACCATCTAAGACAATATCAGGGTACACAATAAGGTAAAATACCCTTCATTATATTTATTTAACACCAGACGTATGCGAAAAGTATCGCTGTTTATAGCCACAAGTCTCGACGGTTATATCGCAAAACCAAATGACGATCTTCGTTTTCTGACATTAGTGGAAAAAGAAGGCGAAGATTATGGTTATTCTAAATTTACATCAACAATAGATACCCTTATTATCGGCCGGAAAACGTATGATTATGTCGTAAAGGAATTAAGTGCTTCCTTTTATGACAACGGAGAGCGGGACGTGTATGTAATTACAAGAACACAGAAACCCGCTACAGGCCGGGTAACGTTCTATAACGGAGATATATCGGAACTCATCCACAGATTACGAAAAGAAGAAGGAAAGGATATGTATTGTGATGGTGGCGCCGAAATTATAAACGAACTTTTAAAAAAGGACCTCATTGACGAATTTATTATTTCGATTATTCCCATATTGGTAGGTAGCGGCACAAAACTATTTCAAGACGGCAGACCAGAGCAGCAACTTGAGTTACTGGCTGTAAAAACATTTGATACCGGATTAACGCAATTGCATTATAAACGCAAACGGTAGTACTTTCCCGTAGTACATGATATAAATCTGTACAGAAGCGGCTAAATAACTTCAATACTCATCAAACTAAATAACATGAAAAAGCATACGACGAACTATTTCGATACATTTATTGAAGCGGCGGCTGATACCAAAGCCCAAAAAGGCCTGATACCACCTATAAAAGCCACGAGAACCGTTGCGGAAAGACAGTATGAACTTATCCTAAAAAATCCGTACACCTATACATCAGACGATATTTTGTTTCAGATATTTGCTGACAGAAACGACCTACCGGAAACAGCTTATCCGGAAGCCAGTGAGCAATTTTTTTCGAAAGGGCAACCGTGTCTTCGTACATCTCCCCTGACTAAAACCTATGGCTTCGGTATTCATTGCAATAACGAAGGAAAAATTGCACTTTATGGAATAGAAACAGCTATCTATCAAAAATTTCTAAATGATCCGCTTATCAAAAAAGTAAAAGCGATGAAGTCGGGCAGGTAATCATGTAATTGTTTTTTACACGTTTTTTTTACAGGAAAAGGGAATTTTCTGTTTTTAATAAAATACTGCATCTTAGCTGTTGTAGCATTATTATTGTATATCATATTACCATCGGGTTAAACGTCAGCTACCCGTAAAAGGTATCTTTTCTTTTATTACATCGTTCAAAAACACTTTTTTACAAAAAATTAGCCCATTAAAAATACATATATTTATAAATAAAAACGAGAAGGTTATGAGCACAGAAAATTTAAATCACACAGAAGCAATTGAAAAGTTACAGCACCTGGTAGATGCCATTGATATAGGCATGTTGTCTACTTTTCAGGAACACACGCTATACCCGCATAGTATACCTATGAGTCGGCAGGAAGTTGATCATGAAGGCAATATCTGGTTTCTTTTTTCTTCCGAAAGCGAGACGTACCATCATTTAATGAAAAACAATAACGTTTCATTAACTTTTGCTGATGCTAAGACTTATCAGTTTGTGAGTATTAACGGTATTGCCGAAGTATCTGAAGATAGCGAACGTATTGAAAAATACTGGAATAAATTTATTGAAACCTGGTTTGGAAAAGGGAAAGAGGATCCTGCCATACGGTTATTAAAAGTAATTCCGAACGAGGTGCATTATTGGGACAGTAAGGCAAATAAACTTATAAACCTTATTAAAATAGCGGTCAACACTATTTCGGGTAATGAAACAGATACCGGACGGGAAGGCGACCTGAATCTTTAATTTTTATAGGAACTGAAAATTATTAATAACTAAAATTTACGATGTACTGAATACGTATGAAAAGAAAAAAAATGATTTACACAGCAGCCGGTCTTGTTATATTGGCGGCAGGTATTTGTTATTATTGCAGTACTTCTGTAAAGGTGCCCGAAGGTATTCAGGTTGTTGAGAATTTTGATATTGAAAGGTATATGGGTACCTGGTATGAGATAGCCCGTTTTGACTTTAAATATGAAAAAGATCTGAAAAATGTTACCGCTACTTATTCTTTACAGGGCAATGGTCAGATTAAAGTGGTAAATAAAGGATATAATTATGTTACAAACAACCAAACAGAAGCTGTAGGAAAAGCAAAACCGCTTGACAATACGGGTAAGGGTACCCTTAAAGTTTCGTTTTTCGGGCCTTTTTATTCAGGTTATAATGTTGTCATGATAGATGCTTCGTATGAAAATGTTCTCGTATTCGGAGAGAGTACAGATAATATGTGGATACTTTCAAGACATAAAACTGTTCCCGACAATATGAAAGAGAAATTCCTGGCAAAAGCCGCTGAAGCAGGTTATGACCTGAAACGTCTCATATGGACAATACAGGATGATTAAACTCGTAAAAATCTTATAAAGTATAGTTTTAATCAGCTATCCCGTAAAGGCAGCAGATAAGTGTATGCTGTTTTTTGTTGGTATCTACATCTCTAACGCAACAAATTTATATTATCCATTTTGCAATTTTATGAGCTGAAATGCATTAATAATTGCTGCAGAAGAGGCTGTATTATTAAAATAAACATATATTTCATCATATTTTTTTGTTGACAATTCATTGTAAAATGTTTTAAGCGCTACAGCCGAATATTCGGAATAAAACAGACGCGGAATACCATGAAAGCGAAAATATCCGATATTGGTATTCTGAATAATGGTATCCGGAAGTCCCGGGTAACTGGGTGTACAAAATGTGATATTCTTTGATGCCAGTTCCAGCATAACATGGGGTAACCACCAGCTCATATGCCTGAATTCAATAACGTTTTTAAAGTTCGGGGCTAATTTTTCTGTAATCGTCTGCAACCGTTCTTCGTCATACGTAAAGCCCGGTGGAAACTGCCACAAAACACACGCCAGTTTATCTTTCAATCCATTGCTGATTTCCTGATAAAAAGTAGTTATTTCCCGATCACAATCTTTCATTTTTTTTTCATGCGTTATTAGTTTGGGAGCTTTGATACTGAATGTAAAATCAGGCGGTGTTCTGCAATACCATTTTTTTAAATGATCTGCCGCCGGAAACCGGTAAAAAGAAGCGTTAAATTCGTACGTGTTGAAATAACGGCAATAATAATTAAACCAATCTTTCTGAGGAAGGTTTTCAGGATAAAACAAGGGTTGCCACGACAGAGTGGAAAAAGCAGAGCACCCTATGGAAAGTTTGGTCTGTGTCATCTATATAATTTTTGACAGGAAGTACAAAAAAAACTTCTGCGTTTTTTTTACCCGTATACTTTTTATAAATAGGCAAATTACATCGCATGCATATTTTTTTGGTATGGGCAAGCCAGTGCTGTTTGAGCGTATATTCTTTTTTCCATTTTAAGAAATCAAAGCTATAAGCCCGTGCCTGCTCAACAATATGTTGCAACTCTTTTTCAGGAATTTTTCCTACAATTGATTCAGGATGTATGCCCACCCTGTATAGTACTTCATTTTTTATAATATTTCCCACACCTGCAAAAATGTCTTGTTCTAACAATGCATCACATATTTCTATTTGCTGAACCCCATCAAGTTTTGTAAAAGCGGCTTTACCATTCCATACATCACTCATCACATCTGCAGACCAGTCATAATATCCGTTGATATCACCTTCTAAAAATTTAACGGAAGTACTGTAAAAATTCACACTTCCTTCTTTAAAAACAAGTCCCAGCCGCAAAGGAGTTTCTTTTTTTTCATTTATCAGATAGCTTCCAAAAAGCAGAAAATGAATTCGGACAGTAAAGCTGTTAAAACACAGCAACAAATGTTTTCCCCAGGATTTGACATCCAGAAGTATTTCATTTTTCATTCTGATAATATCCGTTTTGGAATTCCCCTCTACCGCTATAATTCTTTTGCCTATAAAAACGGTAATTTGTTCTTTTGCTATGAGTATACTAGGCCCTTCAGGCATATAATACAATTTTAATGGTTAATATTATCGCGGTACAGATTTAAAGGCAAAAAGACATTTAGTTACCGGCTGCTACCGGTTCAGGTAGTTCGTTATGCCTGCCAAAACACTTCATATCCCTGATTCTAAATGTTTTATTACCTTTAACAGATGAATACCTTTACCCAATACCGGCTTAAAAAGATCACCCTTTTTCTGCAACCGGTCCAGCGCATTATAAATAGTGAAATCAGTTGGCCGTAATCCTGGCGTTACTTCTTTCCATTCCAAAGGCATGGATACGGGTGCACCGTTTTTGGGTCGTATACTGTAAACACTGGCGAGTGTTTGTCCGCGACTGTTCTGCAGGTAATCGAGATATACCTTGTTCTTTTCTCTTTTTTGCAGACTCCTTTCCAACGTGGTAAGATCCGGTCGTTTTTGTTGTACGAGCTGCATAAGCAGATGTCCGAAATTTTTCACCTGTTCATACGTATATTTTGCCCCCATGGGGATATAAATGTGCATTCCAGTACTTCCCGATGTTTTTGGAAATCCTTCTATTCCGGCTCTATCCAGTACTTCTTTTACTGTCTGCGCTGTTTCAATTACATTATCAAAAGTATTTTTTTCTGACGGATCCAGGTCAAGAACAAGATAATCCGGTTTATGCTCATTTTCTACTTTGCTGGTCCACACATTCAGTTCAATACAGCCCAGATTATTCAGATACGCCAACGTTGCTTTATTATTGCAAAGAATATAATTGACATATTTTTCAGTACTTTCTGCAAAAAAATTCTGCGTTGTTATCCATTCCGGGGTTTCATCTGCAGCATCTTTCTGAAAAAAATTCATACCGTCAATCCCATTAGGAAATCTGTGCATTGACTGCGGGCGGTTTTTAAGGTAAGGAAGAATATAGTTTGAAATACGCTGATAATAAGCAATTATATCACCTTTTGTGATATCGTCTTCAGGAAAATATACTTTGTGTAAATTGGTAAGCTTAACTTCCTTATTGCCTATTTTTTTTACTGTTTCTTCTTTTGAGGTGTCGGTTTCAGGTGGTGATTTTTTTTTCATTTCATTGTTTTTTATAGAATTTCCGTAAGTAAAAGCCACATTATCCGGATTTACATCATCGCGGAGCCTGAGAAATACCGGATGGCGGTAAATCTTTTCTTTTGTAAATTCCGAAAATTTTATTTCTGCTACCAGCTCAGGGCGTATCCAGGTAGGTTTCGCGTTAGTTTTAGGAACACTACTAAAAACCGGCTTTTTCACAATCAAAGGCACCATCTTTTTATATATTTCTGTAAGATTTTTATTCGTAAAACCCGTACCCGTGTGTCCGCAGAAAACCATTTCTCCGTTCAGATATTTGCCTAAGATCAGCGATCCAAAATTTTTACGGCTTCCTTTCGGTTCTGTAAATCCACAGATTACAGCTTCATCGCTTTTATGGATTTTGATTTTCAGCCATTCAGTACTTCTGGCATTTTCTTTATAACGGCTATCTGTTTTTTTTGCTACTATTCCTTCCAATCCGATATTCTTAGCTGCCTGGAAAACATCTTTTCCCTTTTCCAGAATATGCTCATGATACTTTACCTGTTCCTTTTCTATAAGCGCTTCCTTTAAAAGCTCTTTTCGCTGGAGATAGGTTAAATTTTCAGTAGAATATCCGTTAAGCCAAAGCAAATCAAAAACATGATACACTACCACAGTATCCGGATACTCTGTTATATGCTGAAGGCTTTGAAAATCGGGTATACCTTTATGGTTATAGGCTACAATTTCCCCATCAATAATCATAGCGTGATGCTGAAGTTTAAGGCCATTTACAATTTTTTTAAATATTAAGGTATAATCCGTTCCGTTTCTGGAATAAAGTTGTAGCGGTTCCTTGCTCAGATCTGCAATTGCCCGATATCCATCCCATTTCATTTCAAATGCCCACGTTCCATCATTAAAAGGTTTTTCTGCTATTCTGCAAAGCATTGGTCGGATAAATTCTGTTTTTTTACCTGCAGAAGGTAATCCAGAAAGATACCGCTGAAACGGTTTTACCGTTTTCGGGATGTCATTTTTTTTTTGCTTTTTCTATTCAGATAAGCCGTTACTTTAGAGGTGCGGGAAGTATGTTCTTCCGCATCGTATTCTCCATCTACAGCATAATTATCGGCATGCTTAATCAGCAGCCAGGCCTTTTCATCTGTGGAATTTTTAATCTTTACAAGGGTAAATTCTCCTTTGAGCTTTTTCCCATGCAGTACAAATTTCACAGCAGCGTTATGCAATGCAGCGCGCATGATGACATTGTCCGTTTTACCTTTCGTTTTTTCAAGGGGTTCATAGGTTCCTTCATCCCATATTTCTACTTCTCCGGCACCGTAATTTCCTTTCGGAATAGTTCCTTCAAATGTACGGTATTCATACGGATGATCTTCTACCTTTACGGCCAGGCGTTTGTCTGAAGGGTTCAATGAAGGGCCCTTCGGAACAGCCCAGCTTTTCAGTACCCCATCTATTTCCAGTCGAAAATCATAATGAAGCTTTGTTGCAGCATGTCGCTGAACAACAAATTTCAGCTTTTGTCCGCTTGTTTTTTCTTTTCCTTCCGGTTCGGAAGTATTATTAAAATTTCGCTTTTTATGGTATTGATTTAACGACATAATAAACTGCATTTAATTATCCTGCATTTTTCTGACTGTTTTTAAGACTGGCTTTTAGCATAGCCATAAGATCAGTGACTTCTCTTTCCGGTTCTGCAATTCGGGAAACTTTGATTTTTTTGCCTTTTGCTTTTTGTTTTATGATCTTCATAAGATCGGCAGTATAGGTATTCTTATACACTTCAGGTTCAAATGTACCTTCTAACGACTGAATCAGGGTTTGTGCCATTTTTAGCTCGGCGGCCTTCGGAACATGTCCATCAGGAAGATTAAGATCTTCATAGCTTCTGATTTCTTCCGGATAACGCATGCGGTTTACCATTAACAGCGTGTCGTCATAAGGCCTTATAAGGCACAGAATTTCTTTTTCCCGAAGAACAAAAGAGCCTATCCCTGCCATTTTGGTTTTTAACAATGCTTTTAGTAATAAGGTATAGGCTGACGTCCCGTTTTTCTGAGGTTCAATATAATAGGGTGTTTCAAAATAAACCGGGTCAATATCACGTTCTTTTACAAATTGTAAAATACTAAGTAGTTTAGATTTTTCAGGGCTTGCGGCTTCAAAATCTTCATCATATAAAACAACATATTCCTCTTTTAGCTTGTACCCTTTTACTATATCTTCCCAGGCTACTTCCTTACCTGTGTTTTCATTTACACGCTTAAACCTTATATTACTCAAATCTCTGCTGTCGAGCATATCGAGGTCTAATGTACTGGTTTCTGTTGCGGCATAAAGTTTAACGGGAATATTTACAAGCCCAAAACCGATGGCTCCATTCCATATTGCTCTCATACTCTTCTCATTTTCATTATAGTACTACAAAGTTCTTTCCATTTTTTCCGTTATTCTTTTTATTTACGGAAAAGACATGAAGTCAAAGTTCATTTACATTTCAGCGTATGTTTTCAATGAATTTTTTTTCCACATTTATCCCCATGATGTTGTTTATATCCACATTTCCTGATGGCTGTCTTCCGCATCAGATTAATCCGATATTTTAACAATCTCTTCCTCTTTTTCTTTACTTCATTCTGTAATTTTGTAAAACAACAAGCAACGTTTATCTCCATTTTTTTTAATCGAAACAGACATGAACAGGCTCCAGGAAAAATTGAAAATCCTTGCTGATGCTGCAAAATACGACGTAAGTTGCAGTTCAAGCGGCAGCAAAAGAAAAAACCAGGGTGGCATAGGCGATGCTTCTGCTTCGGGAATCTGTCATACCTATACGGAAGACGGACGGTGTGTGTCGCTGCTGAAAATCCTGCTGACCAATCATTGTATTTATGATTGTGCTTTTTGTGTAAGCCGTAGAAGCAATGATGTAAAAAGAGCGGCCTTTACGGTAGAAGAAGTAGTGACGCTTACTATGAATTTTTACCGAAGAAATTATATAGAAGGCTTGTTTCTGAGCTCAGGTATATTTAAAAGTGCTGATTATACGATGGAGCGCTTGCTGCGCATTGTTAAGAAACTCAGGACAGAAGAAAGGTACAACGGATACATTCATCTTAAAACAATTCCTGGAGCCAGTGAAGAGTTAATTAAAGAAGCCGGTTTATATGCTGACCGTATGAGTATTAATCTGGAGCTTCCCACCGAAGCGGGTTTAAAAATGGTAGCTCCGGAAAAAGATCATCAATCGGTACGTAAACCTCTTGCTTTTGTTCAAAATCATATTCAGGAATTAAAAGCAGAATCTGCGCTCATAAAGCATAAACCATTATTTGTACCGGCGGGACAAAGTACCCAAATGGTTATCGGAGCTACGCCTGAAAACGATTACCAGATTATGAGTGTAGCGGATGAATTTTATAAAAACTACCAGTTAAAAAGGGTATACTACAGTGGGTATATTCCCATTAATACTGAGAATACCCTGTTGCCGCAAGTAGGTACCCAACCTCCGTTGATTCGGGAAAACCGTTTGTACCAGACTGATTGGCTGCTGCGATTTTATGATTTTAAACTGGACGAAATTCTCAATCCGGGATTTCAGCATCTGGATATGGACATAGATCCTAAATTGGGATGGGCACTACGGAATCCGCATTTTTTTCCTGTAGATATTAATACGGCAGATTATAAACAGATTATCCGCATTCCGGGTATAGGCAGGCAATCGGCTATGAAAATAATGAAAGCGAGACAATTTGGAAAATTACGTGAATATCAGTTAAAAAATATGGGAATCAGTTACAACCGTGCCCGGTTCTTTATGAGGTGTGCAGATTCTCCTTTATCTCTCGGAGAAATGAGCATGCTTCATGTAAAACAGCGCATTTTGCGCCATGGAACCAGTAAATATACCGGTAAAACTCCTGATAACCAGTTATCGCTTTTCTAATGGTACATTATGTTTATGATGGTTCTTATACCGGTTTTTTGACTGCTGTTTTTGATCGGTTTTCTTTTAAAGATCAAGAAGTACGGCTTGTATCCTCCTCACAGCTGATAGCGGGATTTTTTGATGAAAATACAGAAATACTATCAGATAGTACAAAAGCTAAAAGAGTTACAAACGGACTCCTAAAAAAATTACAGAAAAGCCAGGTGAACGATTTTTACTGTGTTTTTTTATCGGAAGATGCCCTGGCCATACAATATGCCTTTGATTTAATTTGTGATTTGTTTAAAAAAGGACCTGAAGTGCTGGAAAACTACGGAGATGAACGGGTAATCTACTTTGCCAAAACGTTAAAAAGTGTAAGAAGGGAAAAGCACCGTATGAAAGCTTTTATCCGGTTCAAAAAAACGACAAACGGTATGTATGTTGCTCTCATAGACCCCGATTTTAATGTATTGCCGCTTATTCCTGTTTTTTTTCGAAAAAGATATACGGATCAATCCTGGCTGATATACGACATTAAGCGCAATTACGGGTTGCTGTATGATCTCAAAAGTATTGTAGAGGTAAAACTTCTGCCTGTAGAAAAAGAAGCCATTACAACAACAGCAATTATTGAACTCGATGACGAAGAACTTTTTTATCAGGAACTGTGGAAACAGTATTTTAAAAGCACCACTATAGAAGCCCGAAAAAATATGAAACTACATCTACAGCATGTACCTAAACGATACTGGAAATATCTAATTGAAAAATAATGCTTTTTATTAAATGCAGATGCTTGGCTAAAAATGAGCTGCGAACATACAATCTGTTTTTACGATTCATCTTTAAAAATCAACAGTTCGGAAAATAAAAATAATGCCATTGCATAACGCCGTATATATTTGCCTAAAATATATGTTCGATGAAAAAAATATTGAAGGTCGTTAAAATTCTAGTTATCCTCATGGCTGGCCTTATTATTGTCTACTTACTGTGGTTTTATACGGCCAACAGGTTGTTTCTTGGTTTTAAAGATCAGAACAACATAAGTTATCTCAAGATAAACCACATACAGCTCCAGGATTCAATAAGCAGTGCATTGTTTGATGATTCTTTTTACAATTCGGATGTTTTTCTTTTGGGTGAAATTCACGGATATGCCGATAATCAAAAACTTGACAAAGAGCTGTTCATTTTTCTGAATAAAACAGCGGGAGTAAGATACTACCTTGCCGAAATGGACAGTATGACCGCCGGTAAACTCAATCAGTTCCTTTCCGGGCCCACCAGAAACGAACAATTGCTGAAAGAGGTAGTGCTGGCTGTACGCCAGCGTATTCCGCAGCAAGCAAGCAACGAATTGTTTAACAAATGGCGTGCTATTTATGACTATAACTGTAAACTGGCCGATTCTTTAAAAATAACCGTACTGGGAGTAGACACGAATTTTGACGATCATACTTCTGAACCATCCAGAGATGCTGCCATGATGGCCAACTTTAAACAGCTGGTAAAAAAACAACACCTTCAAGGCAAAAAATTTTACGGTTTTTTCGGCTTTTTTCATACGTTACAAAAGGTAACCACTACAGGTACAGCTCCTTTTGCTCAAAGGTTGTTAGACTCCGGTTTTAAAACAACCAGTCTTGTAAGTTATACCCTGGACAGTGAAATGTATCTTCCTGAAAATCCACAATTTCCTACGCCGCCTGAAGAAAAGATCAACTGGGTAAATGCTGATGGCCCTCTGATGCTGGTAAAAGGTATTTATGATTTAAAGGAAGTCAGTACTCCAAACACTATTACTCTTTTTAAGCTCAACACTCCGGGTTCCCCTTATTTTGCGTCGCGCCATCTCATTAGTATAAAGTCCCGGATATTTGGTGAAAACATACTACCGGCAGAGAATACGGCTGTAACCGATTATTTTCAATATGTTTTTTTACTCCGGAACTCCAAAGCACTCACTAAACCTGATTTTTAAAGACATTTTTATCCTTGTAAAACATTCAAAAAACAACGCAAATAACTCTAACAGCTTACAAGACGTGTAACAAAGAAATACAAGGACAAAACAAGAATACGAACAATAAACGGCCTGTTTAATCATCCATTCCTTTACCATCCCGTATAACCTGATAGTATTTTTCAATTCTGGTTTCCCGTGTTTTGGATTGTTTGGCCTGGTTAAAATACATCAAATATTGTTTTTGCCGCCCAGAAGTTAACAAATAGAATGCTTTATGCAAAGCTTCGTCTTCATTCAAGGCGCTTTGAAATTCGTCAGGAACCGGGTAATCACCCACTTTTTTCAGGGTTATTTTTTTTCCTGATTTTTCAATCTCTATCGCTTTTTGAATGTATTCTTTAATTACAGGTTTAAGTTCAAAATCTGCTCAGTGTCGGTAAACCGGATTTGTCTTGCCGACTGTACATTTGCTGTTTGCCGGATTAAAACACCCGCAGTGACTTCCAACAATATTCCTTTATGAAACAACAGAGCCCAATATTCTTTAAAACCATGAATAAGCACAATATTTTTCCCCTGAAAAGTGTAGCAGGGATGCATCCACTTATAGGTTTCTTCTAGCAATTTGTTTTCCAGAACAATAGTGCGCAGCAAATGAAATTCTTTTTTCCATTTTTAGCTCCCTCAAAAAACTGTTGAACTTCTGTATTCATGATTGTGATATTTTTAAGGTCGGTTTATTTTTCTGTTATCAGGTCTGAAATACCAGGATAATACAGTTGCCGACAATAACACCAATTAAGGAACAGCTTCTGTAAACGGTTCTACCACAGCTATATGAGAAATGAAAGCCCCTGACATAACAAAGAAAAATCCGGCATAAGCCCATTCTTTTAACAGATACAACTTAGGAAGTAAGATGGCCATAACACCCAAAATTTTCCAAACGCCGATTATACTCAAAAAATACAGCGGATAGCCAAGACGTGTTATGATTTCATTGTATCCGCCTATTTGTAGCATTTGCTGGATACCACCTGCCAGCATACCAATTGAAAGAAAAAGGGTAATTATCCAGTAAATAATTGTATTGCGCTTTTTCATATACTGTTATTTTAAATGGTTAACGATTTGCTGTAGCCTGTTATGTGTCTGGTTAATACCTTGTGCAAAGGGCATCTGTAAGAGCTGGTTTCGGAATTCCGCTGATTTAAAAACGATATGCATTATAAGTTTGCTTGTTTCTTCTGTTTGTTTTTCAAACTCCAGGTATTCAAGCTGAACGGGAAACGATGAGTTTTCCATTTCAAAAGTTCTTGTAATTTTCAGGTTTGGTACCCATTCATGTATAGTACCGTTTGCCCGAAAAACGACATTACCATTCTGTGCGTTTCAAAAGCATAAGAACCATGTACCTTATTGTCCCATTTCAACACCTTAGTCCCCATCCATTGTTCTACAATTCCAGGATCTTCATAGGTTTAAAAAGCAATTCCACCGGTAAATCAAATAATCGGTTTATGATTATCTCCTGTTTGCCTTCTTCAGCTTTAATTGTTGTTTTTTGTTCCATTTTAACTGTTTTTATATTTTTTCATTACCTCCTCCAGTTTGTTAAATCTGTCGTCCCACATGTTACAGAAGGGTTCAATAAAATCGGCTATTTCTTTTATTTTGATAGCATTTAGATGGTAATAAATTTCTCTGCCGTTCTGCTCCTGCATCAATAACTCTCATTCGGTAAGTATTTGTAAATGTTTTGAAATGGTTGGTCGTGCCGAGTCAAAATTGGAAGCTATGGCGCCTGCTGTTAAAGATTGTGTAGCAACCAATACAAGTATAGTCCGTCTTGTAGGATCTACAATAGCCTGAAAAGCATCTCGTCTTAAATTCATTATGTAGTTATTTAACTACACAATTTTTTAGTTATTTTTAATGCACTAGACTGACTTTCTAAAAATATAGATTATATTTCCTATCGTTTAAATACTGTTTTACCTTCTTTAATCGTTTCCAGCACTTTAATATCTTTTATCTGTTCAGGACTGATAGTCAGTGGATTTTGGTCTAAAATAACCAGGTCGGCCCATTTACCTGCTTTTAAGGAGCCTTTGATTTCTTCTTCATGATACTGATAGGCTGCATGTATAGTAATGGCTTTTAAGGCATCTGCAACCCTAATACGCTGATCAGGCCCCAGCACCCTGCCCGAACGGGTGGTTCTGTTAACAGCCGCGTAAACACCAGTTAACAGATCGGGAGGTGTAACCGGTGCATCGTGATGAATAGTAAAGATGAGACCCGCTTTTTGTGCAGCATTTGCCGGACTTATAAAAGCTGCTCTTTCCGGTCCGAAAACACTTTCATAATGCCAGTCGCCCCATAAATACACATGCGCGGAAAAAAACGAAGGAAGTAACCCGATTTCTTTAATTTTCGGAATATGATCCGGACGGCTGTTTTGTACGTGTATCAATGTGGCTCTGAGTTCGGGATGATAGATTCCTTCTTCTTTAAGCTTTCCTATAACCCGCAGTGCCTGATCTATAGCTGCATCTCCGTTTACATGCAGCTGAGCGGTAATGCCTTTTGAAAAAACGGTTTTCAAATCATTATATAAGGCTTCATCAGAAAAAATAGGAAAACCCTTATAACTGCCGTTCTGTCCTTCCGGCGGAACGAGATAAGGCTTTGTAAGCCAGGCCGTTTTTCCCTGTGGAGAGCCATCATCAGAAAATTTAAAACCACCCATTTTCAAATGGTTTTCATAGCGCATATAATGAGGTATCAATAATTTTTCATCTGCTGCATTAGCTTCATAATCCGGAAAATAAACCACATCTGCTTTCAACAGTTTTTTATCTGCAGCTTCTTGTAACAACTTTAGTCCAACTCCCATACTTCTGCCATCACAAATAGTTGTTTGTCCATAGCTCAGCCATATGTCCTGTGCTTTTAGAAAATCTTTTAATTCCTGTGAAAATCCCTCTTTTACAGGTGGTTTTGGCAAAGCAGCTGTCAGTTTCATCAGCGCTGAAAAATTGGCGTTTTCTTCCAGTTTTCCGTTCAGCAGTCCGGTTATAGGGTCACGCCCGTAATGTCCGCCTTCAGGATCTTTTATATCTTCTTCTATTTCCAGTAGTTTAAGCATGGCGCTGTTAGCTACGCTGGCATGCCCCGAAGCATGCACAACAAGTATAGGATGCGTCAGACTTACGGCATCCAGTTCAACACGGGTCGGGTGCCGGTGCTCCGACATAATCGCATCGTCATAACCATTCCCTAAAACGGGTGTATACTCCGGTAAGTTGTTCTGGGTAAGGTAAGTTGTTAATGCAGCTTGTAAATCAGGAATATCATTTACCATTCCGTATGGAAGCGGCGCTAAATCTACCGCCTGAAACATGCCGGCAGCAGAAGTAATATGCCCGTGCGCATCTATAAATCCGGGAAGCAGTGTTCTATTGCCCAGATCTACATATTCCGTATGCTTTCCCGCAAAACCCAGAGCCTTTTGTTTGGCCCCCACAAACAAAATTTTACCTTCTTTTACAACCAGTGCTTCTGCTTCCGGAAGATCATCTTCCATAGTTAGGATAGAACCGCCGTAAAAAATCATATCTGCCTGGTTTCGTGTACTTTTACACGACACTAAAAACAATAAGACAAGTAATCGGGCTACATACATCATACAGCTAACATTAAAAGATCATACTTCTTTTAAAGTTACGCTTTTTATCACTGAAAAACATGATCTGTTAAAATAATGTATTTAATCGTGTGCAGAAAAGTAACAGAATAAAGAAACAGAAATATTTTCAGCACTTTTTACTGGATAATTTTGCACCTTTCTGCTGCTGATTATTTTTAATTTTATTTATTTTTTCCCGAATCCGGAAACCTGGAATGAAAACCTGTTTTTGAAATACCTTTTAAATTTACATACAGCAATGTTTTTTATTTCTGAGACAGCAATTGTTACGGTATCTCATTATTATCTTAATGAGTATCATTAACAGCGGCTGACTGGCGACAACCGCTGTTTCATAACATTTTAAAACTCTAAACGATTTGATACCCCTAAGGAAAGATAAGCGATACGTTTTCGGCAAGGTTTATCCTTTCCGCAATGAATAGAGTACTTTACAAATAAAAGGGGTCATCCATTTATTGACAACAAATCAAAATTAATTCATCACTTTTCAAAACCGTTTTTTATATAACTGTTTCAGCTTTTAACCGAGTTTAAAAATATTATCTTTTTTAACCATCTTTTAATTCATTAAAAAAAAGAACTAAAAGTTCAAAAAAATATTTTAACTTAAAGTAAGTATAGTTTATGCTATTAAATGCCGAACCAGCTCTTTAATAACAAGCAGTAAAGCAATAACCCATTGAAAAACCGTTAATGTAGTTATCAGCATTATATGCTGAATCATGTTCTTTATATCCATTCTTTCGCTTTTAAACTTAATTGTACATAGCAAAAGACAAAAAATATACCTCTAATTCAAGGATAACGTTTTTAGCAAATTACTAAAAGAAGCCATACCTTTCTTTTACCGTCATTTTTATTCAATATAAAAATTAACATTTAGCTGTAAATCATAAAAAAGGAGCAAATAGATGGCTATGGCATGAAAAAATAATTTAAAATAAAGTTAAAAAATACAGTAATTACCATAATATACAAAAAAAATGAAAATAAATAATTTTTAAAGTTAAAAAAATGAAAATAAATATATTTTTTACATAAATAAATAAAAATAAACTTTATTCGTTTAAAATAAAAACAAAACATAAAAACACAAAAAATGTGTTAAAATTACACATTATGCGTAAAAAAAACCCCATAAAGAGAAAAAATACCCACCTACATTCAACAGAGCCATCACATTCATTTTTATCAATTCATGATGAATAGCATTAAAATTTTAACATTCAAAACAACGGCATAACCCATTTACCTTAGGCCACTTATACCGTTTAAACCCACACTTATAGTTCAATTCAATATTCCTCTTCTAAGCCTGTGTTTTGAGGCAACTCAAAATAAGAGTACAGATTTTGCCATGAATAATACTGTAGTACTACTCTCACAACAACTAATCAATTAAAATATTATGATAAATAAGAACCTTGAAAATTCGCTTGTTGAAACCACAGAAAAAAATACGGTTTCGTCTATTAAAATAAAGCCTAAATATGATGATACAACATATAAGGGTCATAACAGGCTTGCCGGAAAAAAAGCTATAATTACTGCAGGTAATAACGGAGTAGGAAAAGCAGTAGCATTGGCATTTGCAAAAGAAGGTGCTGATATAATTATGGTTTATAACCATAAAAAATATGAAAAAGAATTGAGAATTTTCATAAAATATCTCGAAAAAACAGGCATAAAAGTATGGCTTTTCCGATCTTGTACTTTTGACGAATACAAGTGTAAACAGTTATTCGAAAACATACTTAAAAAGGTACAAAAGATAGATATTTTGGTCAATACTTTTTCTATTTACAACAAAACCGAAATTGAAACAGGGCATTATCTTTTAAGAAAAACAGATACATTAAAAATCCAGTCACTGTTTACAATAGGGCGTCTGGCTCCCGGTTATCTCTCAAAAAACGGCGTCATTATTAATTCTGCCACAATTTGTGCCTACGCGCAACCCGATCAGCTGCTCTTCTATTCTGCACTTGAAGCTGCTATAAAAAATTATACATCACAAATGAGCAATATGCTGGAATATTACCATAATAAAATACGGGTAAATGCTATTACAACTGGCTTTATATGGACAGATACCTTTCCGGAGCTTATTCCCAAATACGAACAACTTCCTTCGTGTACAAAATCCAGCATCCCCATGCATCCGTATGAAGTAGCCCCGTTGTATGTTTTTCTTGCATCTGATGAATCAGGCTCTATTTCAGGAGAAACATTAAACGCAGGTGGAAGAATATATAAACAGCAATAAAATCAGATATTATGAAAGAAGAAGATAAAAACAAACAATATCCTTTTCCCCCCTTTTCAGAACCCAGGCAATATCCTCCCGGTTCGGAAAAAGAAATGAAAGAAAAACCCGACCATGGCGAGTTCTCGTATATAGGTTATAACAGGTTTCAGGATAAATGTGTACTTATAACCGGAGGAGATTCAGGTATAGGCAAAGCTACCGCCATAGCATTTGCCCGTGAAGGTGCAGACATTGTAATTGGCTACCTTCATGACAAAGAACAACCAGATGCTGAGGATACAGCAAAATGGATAAAAGAAGCCGGAAGAAGAGTGATGGTATTTAAAGGAGATATTACCCGAAAAGACATATGCCGGCAATTAATTGATGAAGCTGTAAAAGAATTCGGAAAAGTAGACGTATTGATTAATAATGCCGCGTTTCAGATGGGAAGGAAAACACTGGAAGAAATCACTTCTGAAGAATGGCAGTATACTTTTGATACCAATGTACTGGCTATGTTTCACCTGTGCAAGTTTTGTATTCCATACATGCCAAAAGGCAGCAGTATTATAAACACAACTTCAGTAAACGCTTACCAGCCTAACCCAACCCTCTTACCTTATGCAGCTACCAAAGGAGCGATACAAAACTTTACAGCCAACCTTAACCAGATGCTGGCACAGCAAGGTAAAGCCATAAGGGTAAACGCAGTAGCTCCCGGCCCTGTCTGGACGCCACTTATTCCGAGTACACTTGTTGATTATACCGATTTCGGTGAAGACACCCCTATGAAACGACCGGGACAGCCTGCCGAAATTGCCCCTATATATGTCTTTTTAGCATCGGATGAAGCCTCTTATATAGCAGGTATTACCATTGCGGCAACAGGGGGAAAAATAGCGTATTGATGATGAATAAAAAACCATTACCCCCTTTTCTTTTTCCGTTTATACCGTATAAAAAGAAAACAGCTAAAAGTTACAGACCTTTTTTTCAACAAGAACTGAAAGCAGCAAGGTCCGTTAAATCCGTGTTTTTAGCGGTATTACAAGAACTGTATTTTTTGGTTATAAAACAACATGAAGTATATGAATTTTTTGTAATGCGTATACACGATAAAACCTTACGAAATGTTTTACAGGAACATATACGAAGTATAATTTTTGAAATTAAAAGCCTTGAAAATATTTTCTTTATTATATGTGAAAAGCCACAAAAAAAAACAATTTCTCACTATTCAGATTACACCGAAGACTATGCCGAACTGATTGATACCCGACATACCGTAAAAGAAGTATTTGAAATACATACGTATATGCAATATTACACTTTAATTAAACTAGGCTACTACAGCACACTACTCTCTTTTAGAAAAGATGTGGGCAGAACCGATATATTTGAAATAGTAGCCCAGGAAACGGAAGAAAACCTTTACCAGCTGGAAGAAATACGGTATGCTTTTCAAAATAATTAACTAAACCTGATTTTATGAAAAACAACACAAACACAAGTATATACAGAGTAAGAAACATTCTGAACATTATTCTGGTAGTTATCATTTTCACAGCGTGTCAGAACAGAAAAAGTATAGAACCTGATGTGCCGAACCCGAACCCGAACCCGAACGAAACGCCTATTCCTCCTTCCGAAAACAGGATTAAACCCGGAACTGCGGCACCGTCCGAAAATGAGAAAACATCGGCTGTAATTTTAGAAGATTTTTCGAGCCGGGAAATTATAAAGGCACAATACCAGATAAGCACTATACAAAAAGCGATGGCTAGCCACATGCTTTCACATACTGACGATGCAAAAATCAGTTCATTTGCCCAGATGATGAACGAATACCATTCAAATGTTCTCGAACAATTAAAAAAGTATGAAAATAAAACCGACAAAGAAAACACATTAAATGTCAAACAACAGATTATGATAAAAGATTTTCAGGCAATAAAGACCGACACCAAAAATTACCTGCAGATGACAATAACGCTGAATAAAGAAAATATCGCGCTGCTAGAAGAGGCTGTATTAAAAACCAATCAGACGGATCTCAAAACATTTTACGATAAAATTAAAAATGAAATAGCACATCATTTAAATGAAGCCAATTCACTTGTCGATTCACCATCATTATAATACCGCAGATCTTCCCAGGTTGTTGTATATTACCGGTGAACATACAATACGAAATGTTTTGACTGAAAGGACTACCACCAACACATGTTGTATTACTAAACATTCCGGATGTATTCTTTCCGGAAGAATAAAATCTATTTCAGTAAATTACGCGGAAAGATGTATTATAAAAAAACAACCTTTAACAAAACTTCTTACCTAGGTAAGAAGTTTTGTTTTATTCCAGAGTAAAATGGTATGAGAGGCAACATAATGACAAATCTTAGGCACAATATTATCAATAATTTTTTTTCCCTCCCAATTGAGCTGAAATTCTATCGGATACACACCAGCCTTTTTAAGCGGCCATTTTTTATGATGTATATCATATCTGTAGAGTGTGTGTTTTCTCTTTTCAAACACACAGAAACGCCGGGTTAGCCATTTATCCAGCTCTGTTTTATTTAAGAGTTTTCTATGCTCAAAATAACGAAAATTCATCAGAGATTTCCCATTAAAACCTTTATAATAAAACAAACTGCCCAACCTGTCTATTTCTTCTCTCTGATAAAGCAGACCGGAAAAAAAACGTTTCAGCCGAACGGACAAAAAAGATCCTTCTTCCAGATTAAGGTGATAAAAACCTTGTATATTATTATGAGTTACATAAGTTCTTATACTTATTTCTCCGTTTTTATAGCCTCCTTTAAGCAATTTAAGCCATCCGTTTATTTCACTTACATTTGCTCCTATTAGGGTTATCCAGGCTTTCCCGTTAAAACAATCCAATTCTAAAGGAGCTGGGAGGTATTTTCGTATTTTTTTTGGCTTTACTGCCCAGTGAAGAAATACAACATCTTCCCATATTTGTATACCGGAACAGGCATTTTCCGGCAATTCGAAATTGCGGTGATGGGTACAGCTTAATATGTCATCAATTATTTTTTTGGTATTGTTCATAGTCAACTGTTTAAAAAAACACCGCTAAAACAAGCTGTTAAAGCGGTGAAATGATTGTTTAAAATCAAAAAAAAATTAGGAAAAAATTATATATTTTTCAAATCGTCCTCTTCGTCATCAAATTCTCCGTCGTCATAACCGCCATCCAATTCATCATCTACATCGGTGTTCATGCCATCAGGGTTTTTAGAACCATTATATCTTCTGTTTGGTTGCTGCGTATCATGCTCCTCGGTTTTGTTTAATCCTGCTTCCTCCAAATCAGTACCATTTGCTTTTTCCTTATCCGGCAGCGGATTATTTGTTGGTTCCTGATCAGTTGCTCCCGCACCCGATTGGGTCTGATTAGCCTCCTTCACATCTTTCCCTTTTAATTGTGTAGGCGTTGTACGTTTGTTTTTTTGATCGTTCTCCGATAATTCCTGGCTATTTTTTTTATTTCTTTCCATAGCTTGACTTTTTAAATTGTTACAATAATTTACCTTTTATTTTATTCTTACCCTCCCTTTAATCGTTTTATCAGGTTCATTGTTATTACTGCAATAAATAATCCATCAAAAAAAGATTATTTTTTTCTCACTAAATGTGTTTTTTTTGATACAGCCAAAAAACTCCATATCCCGTAAAGGATTAAATACGAATGCTTTTTTTTAACATTTGCACGATAATTGCCTTATACAGGAAACATTTACTCCGATTGTTTTTTTAAATCTGAAGAGCGTCATCGTTTTTTTAGCTGAAAAGAAAAAAAACAAAATTTTAAGCAATAAAAAAAGCGTATATATATTTTAAAATTTTAAATTTTGTTAACAAACTACACAAAATTCAAAATAGTTAAAATAATAAGCATTTAATTTAATTTTAAATAAAAATTTAAACATGTGTAATTTATTCTCTTAATGTAAAATAAATACACATTTTATTCCACGTTTTTTCTGAATTGGTTATAACAACTATAAGTCATATAGCTTTTACACAACAGTTATATCTTCTGGCACATTTGTTGCCTTTACATTGCTACCTTTTATTATATAATTATATTCTCAATTCCCCTTCTAATTGTTTCATCAACGGGTTCAAAAAAATAATTTTAATCCATTGCAGTTACCATGCATACTAACTAATGGTGCTGCAATATAAAATCACGTTGATATGAAAAAGTTTAAAATTTTATGCCTTATCCTGACCGCAGGATTAGTAGCTGTTTTAGTAGGTTGTCGTGACCATAAGAAAAATGATTACCCTTCACCTGACATGCCCAGTACTGATGAAAGGAATAATAATGATCCTTTAAATGAAGGAAACATGACCTCTCCTGATACCATTAATCAGGGAACATTAGACGATACGGTGTCCAACCGAAACAGATCGTCCAATCTGCCCTAGCCTATATAAGCATCTTTTTTATTAATACGAATTAAATTCTTCATCGTTATGAAAAAATACATTCTGAGTTTAGTATATCTTTTATTCTGTACTGTTATGACAGCACAGAATACTTCCGACCAAAAATTTATTCAAGAAGCCTTGAAAGGAGGTGAAAAAGAGATAAGCCTGGGGCAGTCAGCCTCATTAAAAGGAACCGACAAGCGTATCTCTGAATTTGGCAGCATGATGGTAACTGAGCATAAAAAAGCCAATCAGCAGCTTACAAATCTTGCACAGAAAAAGGGATTTTCATTACCTGATAATTCCAATACGAGTATGACTGCCGCGCTGCATGTGCCTCAAAACAGTTCTTTTGATAAAATGTTTATTGAAACCATGATTAATGATCATAAAGAAGCGATTACGCTTTATGAAAATCAATTAAGAACAACAGATGACACTGATATAAAGGTATTGATAAATGAATTGCTTCCTTTACTAAAAAAACACCTGGAAGAAGCAGAACAGATTAATCAAACCTTAACGTTAAATGCAAAAAAAGAATCAGGGATACAAAAAGTAAGAAAATGAGAGCTGTTTTCATCTACAGGTATATTCTTTCTCTATTAATTTTTTTTGGTTTTGTTTCTTGTTACTGTCATGACGATTCACCAGACAAAGTAGCCGAAAACAAAATACTGCTGCTGAAATTTAATACAGTTACGCTTGAACTGGAAGCGGGAAAAGAATATAAATATTTTAATAAATACAGCACTTTTACTCTTTTACCCGATACGGTAAAAGGTATAACAGACACTTTACTACTTCGTTATAAAGAAAATAATGCTATTTTATTTAAAGCCACGCTTTCATGTAGTACAGAAAAAGCAGGCATTCAATTACCTGAAGACTTTTTACCTGCCAGCCATTTTACCATAACCCATGGGCATTTTTTTGAATGGCCGCCAGAATATGAAAAAATAGGCAGTGTACTACTATCACCTGAAGATTATACAGAATTATGTGAGCATATAAAAAATCTTCACATTGTTCAAAAGTATATCCAGGCTAATCCGCTGCAGAAAATAAAACTTATGAAATACCAGTCCTGTACAGGTACTTCCAATCCTGCACAAGATGCCTGGATTATGCTTATAACGAATTAATACCACTTTGTTCGACGGGTTTGTTTTGTTGACGAGGTATGGAAAAATCCATACCTCGTTACTTTTCTGTTTTTAAACAGATGAAAATCGGGAATTCGTACCAGTAACTTCATTTAAATATTTGTTTAAACATAAAGTTAGCTGTATATTTATACAACTTATTTTGAATACTTATGAATGGTTCTGCACTATTATTTGGCGATAAAGATTTTTCTTTTTTATGGTCTATTTCCGTTCGTACAATCTGTATGTTTCTTATTATCCTCATTTTTTTGCGGCTTTTGGGCAAAAGAGGTGTTAAACAACTGTCTGTTTTTGAACTGGTAGTAATTATCGGGCTCGGATCTGCCGCAGGAGACCCTATGATTTATGAAGAAATGGGCATTGCCAATGCTGTTATGGCCTTTATATGTATAGTAGTGTGTTATAAAATAGTTACCTATATTGTATTCAAATTTAAACAACTGGAACACCTTATAGAAGGCAGAACGGTTCCCATAATTAAAGAAGGAGAGTTTTCTATTCATGAATTTAAAAAAGAATCATTAAGCAAAGACGAGTTTTTCATGGAGCTCCGCCTGCAGAATGTCTATCATTTAGGCCAGGTAGAATTTGCGTTTCTGGAGATATCCGGCGATATAAGTGTTTATTTTTATCCTGATGAAGAAATTAAATACGGGCTTCCTATAGTTCCTGACTACTTACAGCGTATTATGACCAAAACAAAAGCGGAAGGACATTATTCCTGCCTGTTTTGTGGATTTACACTGTATCTGGAGAAAAATATAAGCCTGAATTGTCCCCGATGTTCACATAAAGAATGGCTTTTGTCTAGCAATAGAAAACGACAGGCATAAACCGGAATAGTTTATTTTAAAAAAACTATTTTCATGATTTTCTTTTGTGGTCCTACAACTGGTAGGTAGTTTAATACAGCATTTTAATTTCTTTCAGATAATATTCACAAAGATCGCCGTTTTCTTTTTCCACTAACAATTGGCCTTGTGGTGTTACTTTGCGAATCATACCCATAAATACGTTCCCTCCTTTTTCTTCAAAAGGCACAGGTTTGTCTTTTTTAAACAGTTTTTTGTGATACAACTGCCATTCTGCCGTATGGTGAGCCGGAAACCCGGATATTTTTTGCTGCAAAATCTGCACTATACTGGTCAACAGGTCAAACCGTTCTATTTTTTTTCCGTAGGAAGTCAGTATTGATGTAGCTTTAGGCAAGCTTTCAAAATTCTGCTGCAGTATATTCACCCCTATACCTACAACGGATTGTATACTGCCATCAGTCCGGATATTATTCTCAATTAAAATGCCTCCTAACTTCTTATTGTATGACAAAATGTCGTTTGGCCATTTTATATATAATCCGTCTAAATTATACTGTTCCAGCGCTTCTAAAACACTATTGGCAATCATTACGTTCAGTGTAAAAATATCGTCTGTTCGCAAATAGTCTCCCTTCAATAACAGGCTAAATGTAAGGTTACTGTTAGGTTCAACAGTCCACACCTCCCCCATCTGCCCTTTTCCTTTTGTCTGGTAATCGGCTACGACAACCGTAAAATCAGGCAGGTTGTTCCGGGCTGACAATTCTTTCAGATAATCATTAGTAGAAGGAATGGCACTGAGTTTGATTAAGTTCATGTAAATTAATTTTGAGGCGTAACTGCAAATTTAAACGTAAAAACCAATATGTTTTGATAAATTTGCATGAGATACGAACACAATGACAGTACATGACAAATAAAATTAACAACGAAGAACTTTTAGCATTAATTATAGAAGGTATAGAAAATGTAAAAGGAGAAAATATTACGATACTCGATTTAAGAGAAATAGACAATACCCCATGTGATTATTTTATAATTTGTGATGGTAACTCGAATACACAAGTCAATGCCATTGCAGGTTCCATACAAAAATCCGTTTCAAAGGAGCTACATGAAAAACCATGGCACGTGGAAGGAACAGAACAATCTGTTTGGGTGCTTATGGATTATATTAATATTGTGGTTCATATTTTCCAGAAAGAAACCCGCGCTTATTACAATATAGAGGATTTATGGGGAGATGCCAAAATCACCAATATACACACCAATCAAAATTTTTAAAAAAACATGTCGAATATAAAAAACAATAAGCCTCGTTATAGCCCTTGGCTTTTATACGGGGGAATTTTACTTATCATCATAGCCATACAGATGGTTTCCAACAGTTCCGGTTTTGGTGATGCCCGTTCAATATCCCTCTCAAAATTTTACGAAATTCTTGATAAAGGACAGGTACAAAAAGTAGTTTTCAATCGTAATAACGCGCAGGTTTACCTTACCGAAGAGGCCTTAAAGCTTCCGGAAAATGAAGTAGTGAATAAGCCCGGTTTAATGGGACAACTGTCAAAAGGCCCTAATTATGCTTTAAATGTAGGAAATACAGAACTTTTTCAGAAAAAGCTGGAAGAAGCGCAGCTGGCGGGCAAGATTACCGAATTTTCATCTGAACCCGAAAGTAACTGGGGAGAATATATTATTACCTTTTTACCTCTGATTGTCA
The DNA here is from genome assembly GCA_050990835.1 of Paenimyroides tangerinum. Lineage (GTDB taxonomy): Bacteria > Bacteroidota > Bacteroidia > Flavobacteriales > Flavobacteriaceae > Flavobacterium. The sequence goes on from CP158859.1 coordinate 159,549, forward strand.
TTATTGCTTTCTGGCTCTTCATGATGCGTCGCATGGCAGGTGGCGGTTCCGGAGGCGGAGGCGGCCAGATTTTCTCTATCGGAAAATCCAAAGCCCGTCTGTTTGATGAAAAAAATGATGTACGTGTATCGTTTAAAGATGTAGCCGGACTTGAAGGAGCGAAAGAAGAGATCGAAGAGATTGTGGAATTTTTAAAAAATCCGGAAAAATATACCTCTATTGGAGGTAAAATACCAAAAGGTGCCTTGTTAGTAGGTCCTCCTGGAACCGGAAAAACGTTATTGGCAAAGGCAGTTGCAGGCGAAGCCAAAGTACCTTTCTTTTCACTGTCAGGATCTGATTTTGTTGAAATGTTTGTAGGAGTGGGCGCATCACGCGTACGCGATTTATTTAAACAGGCAAAAGAAAAATCGCCAGCCATCATTTTTATTGATGAGATTGATGCCATAGGCCGTGCCAGAGGAAAATCAAACTTCTCAGGCTCTAATGATGAACGCGAAAACACGCTTAATCAGTTGTTAACTGAGATGGACGGTTTTGGCACCCATACTAACGTTATTGTACTGGCCGCTACCAACCGCGCAGAAATTTTAGACAAAGCGCTGATGCGTGCCGGACGTTTCGATCGTCAGATATATGTAGATCTTCCGGATGTACGTGAACGGAAACAAATTTTTGAAGTACATCTACGCAACATCAAAAAAGTAGAAGATCTGGATATCGATTTCCTGGCCAAACAAACACCTGGTTTTTCAGGAGCTGATATCGCCAATGTTTGTAATGAAGCAGCACTTACAGCTGCCCGTAAAAATAAAAAAGTAGTTGACAAACAAGACTTCCTGGATGCGGTAGACCGTATTGTAGGCGGTTTGGAGAAAAAGAACAAAATCATTACACCGGAAGAAAAATATGCTATTGCCATACACGAGGCCGGGCACGCTACCGTTTCATGGTTAACGGAGCACGCTGCCCCCTTGGTAAAGGTAACTATTGTACCGCGCGGTATGAGTTTGGGTGCTGCCTGGTATCTTCCTGAAGAGCGACAAATTGTACGTACTGAGCAAATGCTTGACGAAATGTGCGCCACTATGGGAGGGCGTGCAGCCGAAAAAGTAATTTTCGATAAAATTTCAACAGGTGCATTAAGCGATCTGGAAAAAGTAACCAAACAGGCACGGGCCATGGTTACGGTTTACGGATTAAACGATAAACTGGGTAATATTACGTATTACGATTCTTCAGGACAAAACGAATATAATTTTTCTAAACCGTATTCGGAAGACACAGCCCGATTGATAGATGAAGAAATTTCGAACTTGATTGAAGGCCAGTACCAGCGTGCTGTAACGCTTTTGACAGAAAATAAAGACAAGCTTATAGAATTAGCTGACCTGCTTTGTGAAAAAGAAGTGATTTTCAGAGAAGACCTGGAAACCATTTTTGGCAGAAGAGCCTTTGACAAAGAGCATGTTATAGAAGAACAGGCCGATTAATTTTACGGTTCCTTCATCCCTATACAAAAATCCGTATTTAACTTTTTGTTAAACACGGATTTTTTTTATCTTTGGATATTGGATTTCCTCCATTTTCAAATAAAATTCTATGAATATTTTTAAAAAGATTTTAGGAAACCTTGTCCCTTCTCTGCGAGACGATAATTCTTCCGGAGAGGAAAGCAAGTATTTTCCTGAGAAAGAGCTTCCGGTAGACGAAGAGTTTACCATGAGGTTCAGGCACAATGGGGGTAAATTTCTGTATTGTGAAAATGAAGAGGAGCTTAACGAAACATTTGTCAGCATTTTACAGGAAAACGACTGGTTTGAACATGAAGCACTTACCTTTGAAAAAGAACTGCAGCCCTATTTAATAGAAAATAAACTACTATATAAAAACCCGGTAAACCCGGTATTTCTTTTAACAAATTGTGAAAGTTTAATCGCTCAGGATGGCTCCATACTGTTTTCGTCTCGACAGTTCTTACATCACAAATCAAATGATTTACCTAAAGATATTATTGTAATTGCCCGAACCAGCCAAATCACTCGTTCTAAAAGTGATGGTCTGCGGAAAATAAAATACAAATACGGTTCTAATATCCCGTCGAATATTACGACACTACAATGTTTTAAAGAACATCAGGGTGATGATTTCTTACAATACGGCACTGTACCTAAAAACCTGTATTTGTTACTTTTAGAAGATTTGTAATGAAGGAAAGTGTTATCCGGTCAATATCCGGTATTGTGTACATAGTGTTACTGGTTGGAGCCACTTTATTCTCTGAAGAAAGCTTTCAGTTTTTATTTGCGCTGTTCATGTGTTTAGCAGCCTTTGAATTTGGCAGGTTATACAAAATTCCCTCCATACCGGTACTTATATGTATTGTTACAGCATTGTGTGCAGGATGGTGGATAAATCGAAATCCTTCCTATTCTTTCTTCTATTTACTGACCATTCCGTTTCTTATCTATTTAGCCGCCAATCTTTTTCAAAATGATCTTCGTATCCGGCAAGCTATGGGTTGGAAATTAGCACATTTAACAGGATATGTACTGCTGCCGTTCCTTATTATTATCCGGATTCCGTTTATACAAAATACCTACCAGCCACATAGCATTATAGGTATTTTTATCTTAATATGGACAAATGATACTTTTGCGTATATTTGCGGGAAATGGTTAGGCAGGCATAAACTGTACGAAAAAATTTCTCCTAAAAAGACCATTGAAGGCTTTGTAGGAGGTGTTATTTTCTCGTTGATAGCAAGTATTGTGCTTGCCCGGTATTATGTTTTTTTTAGTCTGACGTTATGGATGGTTACAGCGGTAATTACCAGTTTTATGGGGACCATAGGCGATTTGGTAGAGTCCAAATATAAACGCCAGGCTCAGGTAAAAGACAGCGGAAATATCATGCCCGGGCATGGAGGTGTTCTCGACAGATTGGACAGTATTATTTTTGCTGCTCCGTTTTTATATTTAATGTATCAAATTTTATAGCAGATGTTTCACAAAGAAGGTGCTAAGATTATATTATTATCCGTTTTTTTCACAGTAGCTGTTATTTTAGCAGTAGATTTTCTTGTTCCGGCAGATTATCCGGTTCTTAAAAAAATTATACAAATTGCCGCACTGGTTTTTCTGATTATTGTTTTACAGTTTTTCAGGAACCCCAAACGTACAGTCAGCGACATAGCCGACCATTCTATTCTGGCTCCTGTAGATGGTAAAGTTGTGGTTATTGAGGAGGTATTTGAGCCCGAATATTTTAAGGACAAACGTTTGATGGTATCCATTTTTATGTCACCCATTAATGTACACGTTACGCGGTATGCTTTAAACGGTATGGTAAAATACAGCAAGTACCATCCGGGAAAATACCTGGTAGCGTGGCATCCGAAAGCCAGTGAGGAAAACGAACGTACTACGGTGGTAATAGACAACCCGGTATTCGGAGAAGTAATGTACCGCCAGATTGCCGGTGCTCTGGCTAAACGCATTGTAAACTATGCCAAGGAAGGCCATAGAGTTATTCAGGGTGACGACGCCGGTTTTATTAAATTCGGTTCCCGGGTGGATTTATACCTGCCGTTAGGTACTGAATTAAATGTTGTATTAAAACAAAAAGCAAAAGGCAATAAAACGGTTATTGCCATAAAATAGATGAATGAAGATTTAAACCGTGCTTTTTTAGAGGCCTATAAAAAAGCCTCTACCACAAAAATTAAGATTGCCCCTGATGTAAAACTCAGGATTTACGGCTATTACAAACAAGCCACTTTTGGGGGTTCTCATAATTTTGAAAGCAACGAAAATGATGAATTAATCAGAGCATTTAAATTTAATGCCTGGCAACAAGTACGTCATTTAACACAAGAAGAGGCAAAAAAAGCGTATATTCGTTTAATTAATAGTTTAGCCTTATGAAAGAAATTGTTTTATTAAGTGCCGTTTTGCTTCTGGCAAGTTGCGGTAAAAAAGAAAAGCTGGAAGAGGTAGATGTACCTTCGGCCAATACCTCTACGACTACAGGTGAAGTCACCACAAAACCAAGCGACGTAAAAGCCAATGACGGTTCTTTTAAAATGCTTGGCCTGAATTATGACTACAATGCATTAGAGCCTTATATGGATGCTAAAACCGTAGAAACTCATTATGCTAAGCATCATTTAGGATACGTAAACAAACTGAATGAAGCGATAAAAGGTACCGAAATGGAATCAAAATCTATAGAAGAGGTTCTTATCGGATTGGACATAAATAACAAAACCTTACGCAATAATGCCGGCGGTTACTATAACCACAATATTTTCTGGGAAATTCTGGGGCCTAACAAAGGCGGAGAACCCACCGGAAAAGTCGCCGAGCTCATTAAACGCGATTTTGGATCTTTTGAAGAATTTAAAAAACAATACAAACAGGCAGGTACTGATTTATTCGGATCAGGTTGGGTATGGTTGTTGGTAATGGACAACGGAAGTCTGAAAATTACAACTACACCAAACCAGGACAACCCCTTGATGCCAAATGCGGAAGTCAAAGGCTACCCTATCTTAAATCTGGATGTGTGGGAACATGCCTATTATTTAAAATATACCAACAAAAGACCTGAGTATATTGATAATTATTTTAAACTGATTGATTGGGACAAAGTAAATTACCGTATTGACCTTCGTCAGAAATAAATAAAAAACCGGGTGTTATAGACACCCGGTTTTTTATGTAAAACAAGTGGGGTTGGCCGATACAAAAAGCCGCAGGGTACCCGGTGATAAAAAAGGAATATCCAGTCCTAACCCCCTTACTATAAACAACGCCCCCAAAACGACAATTAAAACAGGCAGTATTTTTAAAATTTTACTTCGTACCGTTACAGATATAGCTTGGGAGAAATAGACAACTCCAGACATTAACGGTATAGTTCCCACACCGAATAAGGCCATATACAGCATACCTAAAGCGGGCTCTTGGGTAGCTGTGGCACCGAATAAGGCGATATATACCATAGCACAGGGTAACAGCCCATTCGCAATACCTATTATAAACATTCCATACAGGCTGTTTTTTTTCAATTGTTTTGCAAAGATGCCTTTAATAAGAATCGTAACAGAATGCAGCGGTCTTAGAAAAGCCATGTGTTCCCATTTTCCAACAGGTAATATGCTGTAAAGAATCATCAGCAAACCAATAACAATAGCAAATTTCTGCTGGAGTCCAGCTATAAAAAAACCTTTTCCCAATAATGCAAATAGCCCGCCCAGTAAACTATACGAAAAAATACGCCCTAAATGATAATTTATTGTTTTAGCCATCTTAACCGTAAGACTATCTCGGTGTACCGGCAGCATCAGCGCAATAGGCCCGCACATTCCTATACAATGCAGGCTTGATAATAATCCGAACAAAAGAGCCGATATCATATATTCTTACATTACATTTATTGCTTTTTTCTGTAAATAGTCTCTGCCCTTATAGCTCCAGTCCACAATAATATCCCATCGACCGTCTACCAGCTGGTTTCTAGGTATAAGCAAATGATGAGAGGACAAACGAATAGGATAGGCGTTGTCCAATTTCTGGTTAGACGGCCGGTAAAGGGATACTTTTCCGTTAATTCTTGAAATATCAAAATGTTCGGGGAATGTGACAATAACCCCTTCACTTTTATATAGTATAGAAAAATCATTTCCCAATGCAAGAGCATTTTGCGTTTTCTGATAGTTACCGTCAACCGCAACTTCCTGCTGATAGTATGCTTCAGTTACCAATTCATTATCCAAATCGGGATTGGTCTGCACCCGTATAACATATTGCAAAATAAAAATCATAAATAAGGCCATAAAAATAACAATGCCTGTTCCCCAATTTAGTTTCATGTTGTTGAATTTTTAATTAAACTTCCGAGGTCCCAAAAAGTTAGTCGTTGTTTTATCAATGAGCTGATCGCCGTTATATACCTCTATTTCCACTTTTGTTTTATCCGTTTCTAATAACGCCTGGTGAATTTCAATAAACAGGGTTCCCTGTATCATTTCTTCTTTCGGAATCGCAAGCGTACTTTTGCCGACTATCGTAATTTTTCCCTGCGGGGTTGCCAGCCTGAAATGAACATCATTAAAATCTTTTGTGGTTTTATTGGCAATTTTATAGGTAAATACATTACTGATGTTTTCACCCTTATGCTCAAACAACTGCCCCGGTAAACGCAGTATCTTAGCTTCCACATCGCTTCTCAGAAACAGTAAGCCGATCAATATCCCGATGAGAATAACAAGTACCGAAGCATATCCTTTCATTCTAGGTGTAAAGCGGAATGTCTCTTTTTGGGCAATTTCCGATTCTGACGCGTAACGGATTAATCCTTTAGGCAATGCTACCGATTCCATCATGTGATCACAGGCATCAATACAGGCTGTACAGTTCACACACTCCAGCTGTGTACCGTTCCGGATATCAATTCCTGTCGGGCAAACCAAAACACACTGTTTACAATCTATACAATCTCCGAACCCTTTTTCGCTGCGGTTTTCATTTTTCTTAAATTTTGCTCTTCCGTTTTTGGCTTCGCCGCGCTTATAATCATACGCCACAATAACTGATTTATCATCAAGCAATACTCCCTGTAAACGTCCGTACGGACAGGCTATAATACAAACCTGTTCTCTGAACCATGCAAATACGAAATAGAACACACCGGTAAAAATAAGGAGCGCAGCTAATGTACCTATGTTATCCGCTGGCCCTTGAGTAATCATTCTCAATACAGTATCGCTCCCAACGATATACGCTAAAAATACGTTTGCTATGATAAACGAGATAAGAAAGAAAACGATCCATTTCAACAAACGTTTTCTTATTTTCTCAGCGTTCCATTCCTGTTTGGCCAATCTGATCTGGGCACCTCTGTCACCATCAATCCAATACTCAATACGGCGAAATACCATTTCCATGAATATCGTTTGCGGGCAGATCCACCCGCAGAAAATACGGCCAAAAGCAACTGTAAACAAGGCTACAAATACAATACCAATAACCATAGACAATACCACGAGGTAAAAGTCCTGCGGCCAGAAAGAGATTCCTAAAATATTAAACTTACGATCTATGACATTAAATAAAAACAGCTGATTGCCGTTTATCTTTATAAAAGGAGATGAAAGCAAAATTACCAATAGCGTATAACTTACTATTTTTCGTTTATCATATAGTTTTCCTGAAGGCTTTTTAGGATATACCCACGCCCGTTTTCCTTCCGCATTGATAGTACTGATAGAATCTCTAAAACTTTCGTCAGACAATTTACTCATATCGCTGTTTTTCTCATCCTTAAAAAAACGGCCACAGCTAAGGATGTGAAGGCTATGGCCGAAAAAATAAAACTAAAACCCTTCCAAATAACTATGGAATTTTCGTATTACTCCGCTACAGACGGCAAACTGTCTTTAGCCATCTCAGGGGCATCCGTACCGGCTGCCGTAGCTTCCGCTATATGCTTGTCTCCTTCTGGTGCTTTGGCATCAGCCGGATGACTGTCTTGTAAGGTTAATATATAACTTGCTATTTTCTGAATATCTGATGGTTTTATCTGCTGTTTCCATGACACCATCCCTTTTCCGTCTCTTCCGCCTTCCATAATGGTGTTGAAAATTTCTTTTATATCGCCGCCCAAAATCCAATATTCATCTGTAAGGTTTGGTCCTATACCGCCTCCGCCGTCTGCTCTGTGACAGGCCGCGCAATTACTTTCAAACAAAGCTTTACCTGCTGCAATAGCTCCGGGTTCTGTCAAAACGGTTACTTTATCAGCAGTCAGCAGATCAGGTGCTGTTTTTTTGTATTCTTCAATCTGTGCCTGCGCCAGTTCCATTTCTTTGGTATATTCGGTAATCTGGTTATCACCTCCAAACAGGTGGTATTTGCCCAGATATACAAAACTGAAGATAATGGTGGCATAAAAAAGATAAACCCACCATGGCGGCAAATCATTATCCAGTTCTTTTATACCGTCATAATCGTGATGTAAAACCAATTCGTGTTCTGCTTCAATGGGTTTTGACTTCGTCAATTTTCTCATTACTTTTTTGTACCACGCATATTCAGTTAGAGGCAGATTTTCCAATCGTTCTTTTTCCGCACGTTCTTCCGGTGTCATTAACTGATTCAGTATATTATTGACAGCTGCAGCAGTAATTTCAACAGCAATCTGCACAAATAAAAACAAGCCTAATAATCCCAATACGTACGGGTATCTTATAAAAGCAGGCTGATCGCCCGAATCAATAGCATACTCCAGCAAACCAAAGAACAAGGCAAACAGCAGGGGTACTCTTACATATACTGGAAAAAACTTTTTCATAACGAATCTTTTGATTTTAATGTTGGATTATCATTGTCCTGCAGCGGAATATTGCTCAGCTCCTGTATGGTTTCTTTTTTATAACTGAATACCCAGATATACAGGGCCACAAAAAAAAGGAAGAAAATAAGCAGGGATATGATAGGATAAATCTCTATCCCTGCGATGGTTTCCATATTGTGTTTAATGAATTTTAACATAACGGCCTATTTTGAAGGTTCTTTTACTTTAATATCAGTTCCCAAACGTTGTAAATATGCTATCAGGGCAGTAATTTCACGTTCGTTCATTGGTACAAATTCCTCCCCGCGTACTTTTGCATTTTTTTTACTTTCTTCATATGATTTCACATAATCCGGATCATTCTCCAGATTTCTCGCCACTATCTCGGCCTGAGCTTTAATCGTGGTACGCGCTTCGGCTATTTCTTCATCTGTGTAAGGTACTCCCAGTTTCTGAAGCACCCGCATTTTGATTTCAATGTCATTATAATCCATCGGCTTGTTTTCAAACAACCATTTATATCCGGGCATGATAGACCCCGGGGAAGTACTTTGCGGATCATACATATGGTTAAAATGCCAGTTGTCGGAATACTTACCTCCTACCCGATGTAAATCAGGGCCTGTCCGTTTCGATCCCCATAAAAAAGGATGATCATACACATATTCGCCCGATTTGGAATACTCGCCATAACGTTCTACTTCAGCGCGGAACGGACGGATCATCTGCGAGTGGCATCCAACACAGCCTTCTCTTATATAAATGTCTCTTCCTACCACTTCTAAAGGCGTATAGGGTTTCACACTTTCTATAGTCGGAATATTTGATTTTACTACCAGCGTAGGTACAATCTGTATGATACCTCCGATTAAAATAGTTAAAGTAGCCAAAAGGGTAAGCTGAATTGGCTTACGTTCAATCCAGGTATGCCATCCTTCACCGCGTACACGTTTCGGAGAAATAACTGCTAATGCGGGAGCTTCTGCCAGTTCATCTTCAATGGTTTGACCGGCTTTCATTGTTTTATATATATTGTAAACCAACGTCAGTACTCCAATAATATATAATGTTCCACCAATGGCTCTCATATAGTACATGGGCATAATAGCGGTAACTGTTTCCAGAAAATTTCCATATTTAAGCGTTCCATCAGGGTTGAAATCTTTCCACATCAAATGCTGGTTAAAACCTGCTACGTAAAGCGGAATACAATATAAAATGATACCCAGGGTACCTATCCAGAAATGGAAATTAGCCAGAGCTTTGGAATACAGCTGTGTTTTAGCCATTTTAGGTAGCAGCCAGTATACGATAGCAAACGTCATAAAACCGTTCCACGCCAATGCGCCTACGTGTACGTGCGCTATAATCCAATCGGTATAGTGTGCTACAGCGTTTACATTTTTTAAGGATAACATAGGGCCTTCAAATGTTGCCATTCCATACCCTGTAATTGCTACCACAAAAAATTTCAGTACAGGCTCTGTCCGTACTTTATCCCATGCACCACGAAGGGTAAGTAACCCATTGATCATTCCACCCCACGACGGCGCTATAAGCATAACAGAAAACACAACCCCCAGGTTCTGTGCCCATTCCGGCAAAGCCGTATATAATAAATGGTGTGGCCCGGCCCAGATATACAAGAAAATTAACGACCAGAAGTGGATAATGGATAACCGGTAGGAATACACCGGACGATTGGCAATTTTAGGCAGGTAATAATACATCAGCCCAAGAAAGGGAGTGGTAAGAAAGAAAGCCACTGCATTATGCCCGTACCACCACTGCACCAGTGCATCCTGCACCCCCGCATATACCGAATACGATTTGAATGCAGATACAGGAAGTTCAAGGCTGTTAAAAATATGCAGCACTGCAACCGTTACAAATGTAGCCAGGTAAAACCATATAGCAACATACAAGTGGCGTTCTCTTCGACGTAAAATAGTCATGATCATATTGATACCAAAAACCACCCACACCACAGCAATAGCAATGTCTATTGGCCATTCCAGCTCGGCATATTCTTTAGAAGAGGTAAACCCTAAAGGCAACGTAATTACTGCCCCGATAATGACCAGCTGCCAGCCCCAGAAATTAATAGCACTGAGTATATCGCTGTACATACGCGTTTTTAAAAGCCGCTGCAAAGAATAATACACTCCTCCAAAAATAGCATTACCCACAAAGGCGAAGATCACGGCATTGGTATGCAGAGGCCGTAACCTGCCAAAGCTCAGCCATGCTACATTGTCGGTTAAATTCGGAAAGATGAACAGTACTGCCAGAAGCAATCCTACCGCCATACCGATGACTCCGTATAAAACTGCTGCATAGAGAAACTTCTTTACAATTTTGTTATCGTAATAAAATTGTTGCATTTCCATAGTTACTTAGTTTGAATTGTTTGCTTTATGTCGATTTTCTTTTTTTGAGTTTTTTGGAGAAGTTTTCTGTACCTCGTCTTCAAATAACATACGCACTGATGGCGTATAATTATCGTCGAATTGTCCGTTTCTGACTGATTTTATAAACAGGTACAGAAAAACGGCCGCGACAAAAATGCTGATACAGATTAAAATATAAATAACACTCATACCCTGAAAACTTTAGTCAAAGGTAGGCTGGCCCTCATTTTTAAAACATGATAATTGTCAGCTTTCCCTATTTTTTTTAAACTTTCTTTAACTTTTTTTGCCTGCGAAATAATGCGTCATAAAGGTTACAAAACCAATAATAGTTGCCGTGCTTAACGGCATGATAACAGCTGCTACCAAAGGCGACAGTTTATGACTTAAGGCAAAAGAAATTCCAACAACATTATAGGTCAGCGCCAGGCCATAGCTCATTTTAATAGTTTTCATGGCATTTTGTGCGTATTTCAGGAAATAAGGGATATTTTTAAACTGGGAAGCATCCAGTATAGCATCACTGGCAGGCGTAAAGACATTAACATTTTCAGAGATAGAAACCCCTACGTTGCTTTGTGCCAGAGCACCCGCATCGTTCAATCCATCACCTATCATCATTACATTTTTTCCCTGCTGTTGTAATTGCCGTATGAATTCCAGTTTTTCATCAGGCTTTTTATTAAAAATCAAAGAAGTACCTTTCGGCAGAAGTCGTTCCAGCTGGTGTTTTTCTCCTTCGTTATCGCCCGATAGCACGTATAAATGATACCCGTTCTGTTGCAGTTTATGGAATAATTCGCTGAGCCCTTCCCTGTACTGATCTTCAATAATGAAATATCCCAGATACAGCTCATTTACACTTATAAAAACACGTGTCAGATTATCTGAAAATACGTCGTCTGTTTGTATCCATTCCCGTGATCCCACTTTATAGATAGCCGTACCTACGCGGGCTATTATACCCTTTCCGGGAATTTCATGGAATTCTGAAGGAGAAGCAATAGCCGCTTCAGGCAAAAAACGGTACAATCTGCGGCTTAACGGGTGATTAGACCCACGCACTACATTACGCAGATCTGCCAAAACGGCTGCCGATAATTCTTTCCCCCGGTATGTGATGGCCTGTTCCTCACCTGAAGTGATAGTACCCGTTTTATCAAACACCAAAGTATCTGCTTTGGCGAGTTGCTCAATTACTACCGTATTTTTCAGATAAAGTTTTTTACGGCCCATAATACGTATCACATTTCCCCAGGTATAAGGCGCCGTAAGAGCCAGAGCGCACGGACAGGCTACAATAAGCACAGCTGTAAATACATTAAAGGCAGCTGTAAAGCTATACCAACTCCAGCCTATAAACCCTGTAATAGCAAGCGTAAGCAGCACTGGCGTGAAAATCCGGCTGGCCCGGTCGGTAATTGTCTTATAGGTTTGGCCTACTTTTTTCTGAAAAACCTCGTTGCTCCAAAGTTGTGTCAGGTAACTCTGCGATACGGTATTAACAGCCTCAATATACACGGCGTTTCCTACCTGTTTACCTCCTGCATAAATTTTATCTCCTGATTTTTTCTCTACCGGAACTGCTTCACCTGTAACAAAACTATAATCTATATAGGCTTTCTCTGACAACAATACAGCATCTACAGGAACCAGTTCCTGATTGCGGATCAAAAGCCTGTCGCCCTGAACAATATCATACACCTGCAATGGCTGCTCTTTATTGTCGTGAATTTTGGTTACGGCAATCGGAAAGTAGGATTTGTAATCGCGTTCAAATGAAAGGAAGTTAAAAGTTGTCTGTTGAATCAGTTTTCCTGAAAGCATAAAAAAAACCAAACCACACATGCTGTCAAGATAACCCTGTCCGTCCTGAAAAAAGATATCTACCATACTTCTCACAAACATCACGATAATGCCAAGAGCCATAGGAATATCTATGTTATACGATTTATTTTTAATGCTGTGCCAGGCCGATTTATAATAGGGTGTGGCCGAATACAAAAAAACCGGAAGAGAAAGCAGCACGATAAGATACCGGAAAAAATCTTTATATTCCCTCATCCAGTAATCGTTTACATTGAAATATTCCGGAAAGGATAATAACATGATATTTCCAAAACCAAAAAAAGCTATACCTATTTTATAGATCAGACTGCGGTCTATATATTTTGGTTTCTCATCAAAATGTTCCAGGCTTATATAAGGCTCATACCCTATTGATGCTAAAAGGAGTACCAGTTCTTTTAACGTTATATCATCCGGCTGAAATACCACGCTTACTTTTTTCTGGGAAAAATTAACCTGTGACGATAAGATACCTGTTTTCAGCTTATTTAAATTTTCCAGAATCCAGATACAGGAACTACAATGAATCTGGGGTATATATAACCTGATACGTTGTATATTCCCTTCGGCAAAATCAAGGAGTTTATCAGCAATTTCCGGAATATCTAAAAAGTCGAACTTTTCCGTATTAAAATCCGGACTGCTTCCCGGGTGCTGTTCAAAATCGTAATAATTTTTTAAATCGTTGGCTGAAAAAATTTCATACACCGTTTTACAACCGTTACAACAGAACAGCTGATTATCAAACAGTACTCTTTGCTGTTGTTCTATACTGTTTCCGCAATGAAAACATTTGTCCATATCCTGTAATTTGCTTAACCTGCTGCAAAGGTCTTGTGGTATTTTTCGCAAAAAAATGATAATTATCATATTATACGTATATTTGTATATCCAAAAATTCATACACCATGAGCAAGTGCGATCAATGTATTGTTAGGGAATTAAGCTCACTTAAGGCTTTGAATAAGGAAGAAATTATCCATCTTTCACATTGTAAGGATTCCTATACCGTTAAAAAAGGAGAAGCCATTTTTAATGAAGGAGATATTATGAACGGTGTATACTGCATTAAAGAAGGTACTTGTAAGCTGGTGAAAATGAATTCAAACGGAAAAGACACTATTCTGAAACTTATTAAACGCGGCGAACTTCTGGGCCAGCGATCAGTAATCAGTGAAGAAGCGAGTAATCTGTCAGCTGTAGCTGTAGAAGATATGAAAATCTGCTTTATTCCAAAGCAGGAGCTTATGCAGTTTTTTAACGACAATAATAAATTTTCATTGGAAGTAACAAAAGATATTTGCCATCAGTTAAAAGAAGCTAATGATTTTGCCGCGAATCATACCCATAAAACGGTAAAAGAACGCCTGGCTTCTACGTTGCTGCATATGTCTGAACTTTCAGGTACCGATAAGGATCATTTTCTGAATCTTCAACTTAGCCGTGAAGAAATGGCCAGTATGGTGGGTACTGCTACTGAGAGCTGTATCCGTTTACTGTCTGATTTTAAAAAAGAAGGACTGATTGATTTATCGGGTAAGCGTATTAGAATTCTTCAGTTCAAAGAGCTTCAAAAACTTGCTAAGTAAAAAGTTGGTACATCTTGTGTAAATAAACTTTTCAAATGTTTAAAAATTCATTTATTTTCGCAAGATGATGAATAAAGACCGCTCAATAATTTTATTACAGGAACACCTGGCAACCGCAAAACAAATAGCTATTATACCCCATCGTAATCCTGACGGAGATGCATTGGGGTCTGCATTAGGCTTATGGCATGTATTGCAAAGAACCCGGCACCATGTAAAAGTTATTTCACCCAACGAATTTCCTGATTTTCTGGCCTGGATGCCGGGAACAGAAGACATTGTTATTTTTGAACGCGATAAAGATACAGCCACAACGTATCTGAAAGAGGCCGATCTTATTTTTACCCTCGATTTCAATGCGCTTCACAGGGCAGGCGAGCAAATGGAAACCTGTTTACAACAACTTTCTGCTCCCATGATTATGATAGACCATCATCAAATGCCCGACAATTACGCAACCATCATGTTTTCTGATACACATTACGGATCTACCTGCGAACTGTTATATAACTGTCTGGTGAATGCCGGTTTTTCAGATAATATCAATAAAGAAGCCGCTACTTGTTTATACACAGGTATCGTTACCGATTCAGGTTCGTTTCGTTTCCCCAAAACCACCGGTAACACCCATCGTGTAGTAGCCGATTTAATCGATAAAGGGGTAGATAATCCGATGGTACATAACCACCTGTTCAATACCAGTTCGTATAACCGCCTGCAGCTTCTAGGCAGGGCTTTAGAAAATTTAACCGTATTACCTGAATATCAGGTGGCCTATACCACACTATCACAGCGTGATCTTTACGAATTTAATTACCAGAAAGGCGATACGGAGGGTATTGTCAATTACGGCCTTTCCATAAAAGGCATTCATCTGGCCGCCATATTTATCGAAAATAAAGATGAAGGTATCATTAAGATTTCCTTCCGTTCTGAAGGAAATGTGGATGTAAATGAATTTGCCCGTAAATATTTTAACGGTGGAGGTCATATCAATGCGGCGGGAGGCAAATCATTTGCTAGTTTGCCTACTACTGTTGAAGAATTTATAAACATCGTAAAAAAGGAAAAACAAAATGAGGTCATTTCTTAATATAGGGGCTTTAATACTTCTGGCTATGTTCTTCAGCTGCAAAAAACCTGAAACACGTAAACCTGTAAGTTATTCGGGAGGCGAATTTATAAAAGAATCTATCAGACGCAATAAAGAGGTAACCGTTTCAGAAGAAAAAGCGATTCAGCAACTCATTAAAAAAGATTCAACCCATAAGTATTACCAGTCAAAAAGCGGATTCTGGTACAAGTATCTTAAAGCCAATATCACCGATACCATAACACCCAGAACAGGTGACATTGTTGAACTTGAATTTGATATTAAAGATATTAACGGCCAGATAATCTATACCAAAGAAGAAACAGTACCTAAAATTTATATTGTAGACAAACAAGAAATTATGGTAGGGCTGCGACATGCTGTTAAAATCATGCGCAAGGGCGAAGTAATTTCGTTTATATTTCCTTCCCATATGGGGTTTGGCTATTTAGGTGATAAGCAGCGCATAGATCAGGAAATGCCAATTATTTGTGAAGTAACTTTAAAAGACATTAAAAAAGATTGATATGAAACACATTTTTGTTTATGTATACCTTTTCGTTTCCGTATTTGCACAAGCCCAGCAGAAATTATCTGACGGACTTTACGCGGTAATCAAAACAGATAAAGGAGCTATTACCGTACAACTGGAATATGAAAAAACACCATTAACCGTTGCCAATTTTGTATCGCTGGCAGAAGGTACTAATCCAATGGTTGACCCCAAATATAAAGGCAAACGTTTTTTCGACGGCCTTTCTTTTCATCGCGTAGTAAGTGATTTCATGATACAGGGAGGTGATCCCGAAGGAAATGGTTCGGGTAATCCTGGTTATTTTTTCGATGACGAATTTGTAGCTGATCTTAAACATGACAAAGCAGGAATTCTGTCTATGGCCAACAGAGGTCCTGCCACCAATGGCTCACAGTTTTTTATTACACATAAAGAAACACCTCATTTAGACGGACGTCATACTGTTTTTGGTCATACCGTTAGTGGGCAGGAAGTGGTGAATGCTATTGTGCAGGGCGATAAGATTACTGCCATTACCATTGTCCGCCAGGGAAAAAATGCAAAAAAATTTAACGCACCAAAGGTGTTTGCTTCTATTATAGAACAGAAGAAAAAAGAAACCGAACAACAAAAAGCAGCAGCTGAAAAAGCAGTAAAAGAAAATCTTGCCCGATTTGCAAACGCAAAAGAAAAAGCCTTAACAACGGAAAAAGGTGTTAAAGTTTTTGTTTTTGAAAAAGGAACTGCCGAAAAACCTGCAGAAGGAACCGAAGTACTTATTGATTATGCCGGTTTTTTACCTAACGGCGAGCTGTTTGACTCAGGTGTGGAAGCTACGGCTAGAAAATTCAACAAATTTGATCCGCAACGGAAAGCAGCCAATGCCTATAAACCCATACCGTTTGTTTATGGGAGCAAACAAGGAATGATTCCCGGTTTTATTGACGGAATAGAACAATTGCAATATGGCGACAGGGCACTTATTTTCATTCCGGCTACATTAGGCTACGGCAATCGTGCTGTAGGTCCTATTCCGGCCAATTCCGATTTAATTTTCGAAATTCAATTAATCAAAAAATAAATGATCATGAAAAAAATCCTATCTCTTATGTTAGGCGCCGCTTTATTTTTAAGTGCGTGTAAAAAAGAAGCTTCCAGTGACTTACCTGACGGTCTGTATGCTGATATTGAAACCAGTAAAGGACCTGTGCTCATTCAGTTAGAATATGAAAAAACGCCGATTACCGTGGCCAACTTTGTATCCCTTGCAGAAGGGAACAACCCGTTGGTAGACGCTCAATATAAAAATAAACCCTTTTATGACGGTTTAACTTTTCACCGGGTGATCAGCAATTTTATGATACAGGGAGGAGATCCTACCGGAACCGGAGAAGGCGGACCGGGTTATAAATTTAATGATGAATTTGTACCCGATCTTAAACATGATAAAGCTGGTATTTTATCTATGGCCAATGCAGGACCTGCAACCAATGGTTCACAGTTTTTTATCACACATGCACCTCAACCTCACTTAGACGGTATGCATACAGTTTTCGGCCATGTTATAAAAGGACAGGAAATAGTAAATGCTATTGCACAGGGCGACCTTATTAAATCAGTAAAAATTATCCGTTCAGGTGATAAAGCCAAAAAATTTGATGCCCCTAAAGTATTTAAAGAAGGGTTGGAAAAAAGTCAGAAACAGGCAGAAACAAAAGCAGCTGAACTACAAAATGCCATATCAGAAAATGCGGCCCGCATCATGGATGCGAAAACTAAAGCCGTAAAAACAAAAAACGGCGTAGGTGTTTTCATATTTGAAAAGGGAACCGGAGAAAAACCTAAAACAGGTGATAAAATACAAATAAACTATGCCGGCTTTTTTGAAGACGGAAAACTGTTTGATACAGGAATAGAGAGCATAGCACAGAAATTTAACACGTTCGATCCGCAGCAACAGTACATTCCTATTCCTTTTACTTTTGGCGATAAAACAGGATTAATTCCGGGTTTTATTGAAGGTATTGAGCAATTAGGGTACGGTGATAAAGCACTGATTTTTATCCCTTCTCACTTGGGATATGGAGAACGGGGAGCCGGTGGCGTTATTCCGCCTAATACCGATCTTGTTTTTGAGCTGTATATTTCAAAATAATCGTATATTTATTGTATATTTAAAGAGGTAGTTATACCTCTTTTTTTATTTAACAGGATGAGGATGAATTGGGAAATTATACATAACCAGTGGGAAATTTTAGACCTGGTAAAAACATTCAGTGCCCTTGTGGTAGGTATTGTTTTAGGAGCCGAACGCGAACTGAAAGACAAAGCCGCAGGATTTAAGACTATTACAATCATCTGTCTGGGAAGTACTTTATTTACGATACTTTCTTACAAAATGGGTATGGGTAATTCTGAAGATGCTACCCGTATAGCCTCTTATGTGGTAAGCGGCATAGGCTTTTTGGGTGCTGGCGTGATTTTTAAAGACGGTCTTACCGTTAACGGCTTAACTACTGCAAGCATTGTATGGGTAGCAGCCGCTATTGGTATGGCCATCGGTTTCGGCCAGTTTTTTACCGCACTTACCTTCCTGATTTGCAGCTTACTGGTAATTCATACCGGAGGCTGGATTACCAGAAACTTTTTTGCGCGGCACCATAACAAGATGCTTATTATTAAATTAAAAGGAGAAAAACAGGGGCTCAAACAACAGATTATAGAAGAAATAAAACCTTTTACTTATAAATGTGACATAAAGCGAATAGAAGTGGAGCACCATGAAATGAGTCTGTTCCTAGATGTTAAATATAAAAACGATCGTGCAGACGCTTTTGAGAACTATCTTTTACAATCGCCCCATATTCTTAGTTTTTCGCTATAGTTTTTTACCGCTCTGTGCTACAATATCCTGAAAGAAAGCCCTGCTGTTTTTATCAAAATCAGTATCTCGTAAGAGCTCTAATGCTTTTTTACTCAACTGTTCATAATCGTAATGTGTAAGCTGGTTTTCGAAATACACATTGTAAAAATTACTGATTAAACCAAACACACCATTAAGTTCCGCTTCCGTTACCGATTTATTCCGGGTGTATATCATCCGGAGATAATTAGCCGCCACATACGCCCCTATCTCTAATGCATCAGCACTGTTTATATGGCCATCTTTTTCCTTTAGCTGCAAAAACGTTGTAAGATCTTCCGATAATACTTCTTCAATAGGTTTCGAAGTCATTTTAATAAACATTTAAAAACCTGTGTTGCCACAGGTTTCAGATTTATTGACAGGTGTTGTCTAAATGCTTTTTGATATTTCCTCCCGGACAAGTCGGGATTTCCTCAAATTCATATAATTTTTTTATTACATTTCCTTCTTCATCTGTCGTTTCATAGGTAATTTCTTCTCTGGTTGTTTTACCGTCGGCATCATCATCTACATCCAAAAAATCAGGTTTACCGTCACCATCCGTATCATCATCCCATAAATCGCCATTGCCATTTATATCTTCATATTTCGACAAGACACCATCATTATCATGATCGGCTTCCTTTTTGGAAATCAGTTTAATATCGAAGATAATAGGTTGGTACGCTCCTATTTTTCCCTGTCCTGTATTAAAATATCCCAAGCCAGAAGGTATGAAAACGACAACCCTTCCCGGATTTTCAAACGTATAGGTACCATCGGGGTTTTCAATAACACCGGTTGCTGTTTTTATTTTCGTCACAATCTGGCGGTAGCCGGAAATAACCTGGGAATAAGGAGCGTGTTGTGTCTGAGGGAAAGAACTCCAGAATCCGTATTTTCCTTCTTCAATCAGGTTTTTATTTAAATCATACACGCCATAAGCCGAAAAAATATTATCAAAGGTTACCGGATGCTCTCCCCCCCCTTCATTAATAACCATATAATATACCTTATATTCTGTATTGTCATCAAGTCGTTTAAGGATATTTTTGTCTTCTCTGGAATCGTTTTTTAACACAACCGACTGTAGCGGATAAGTGGTCTGTGACCAGATAGCCTCTGAACTTCCTTCCTGAACATCTGCAAAGCTGATACCTTCATCCGTAACTGTTACAGACTTTGTTTTAAGAAAGTTTTCTATGGTTGACAGATTCTCAGTATACACCTCTCCTCTGTCTCTCGGCGGCGCCAATTTTACATCATCATCTTTCTTACAGTTCGCAAGCAATAAAACCAATACGGCAAAACCCAGTGATTTAATAATTCTTGTCATTTTCACTTTTTTTGATGGCGCAAGATACAATTTTCCTGTATTTTTGTTTCAGTATTAACCCAATTTTATCATTTTAAATGCGAATTGACAAGTATTTATGGTGTGTACGTTATTATAAAACACGAAGCCTGGCTACTGATGCCGTGAAAAAAGGACATATTTCCGTAAACGGGCAACCTGTTAAAGCGTCGCGCGACGTCTTTCCTGGAGATAAAGTTTCAGTACGAAAAGACCAGATCAATTATATGTTACAAGTATTGGATATACCTGTGAACCGTGTGGGCGCGAAACTTGTGGATATTTACCGTAAGGATGAAACACCGGCAGAAGCATTTGCCCATTTAGAATTGTTAAAATTGTCGAAAGAGCATTATCGCGCAAAAGGACAGGGACGTCCTACCAAAAAAGACCGGAGAGATATGGAAGACTATTTAACAGATGATGACGATGATGTATCAGCACAACCCGAATAATACCCCCTTCTGGAATCAGGCTTACCAAACTGACACCACGCCATGGGATGCAGGCAGGATTACCACGCCGTTAAAAGAATACATTGATCAGTTACCCAATAAACAGTTAAAGGTACTACTACCCGGTATGGGTAACGGTCATGAACTGGAATACCTGCACCTAAACGGTTTTTCCCAGTGTTACGGACTTGATATTTCTGCCGTGGCTGTAGAGAATTTTAAAAAACGGGTACCTGACTTCCCCGACGGACACCTTATTACCGGAGATTTTTTTTCGTTGAACGATTCGTTTGATTTAATTCTTGAGCAAACTTTTTTTTGCGCACTTTCACCTTCTTTACGAAAAAAATATGCGGAAAAGATGCATGAATTATTACGACCGGGGGGTACATTAACAGGTGTTTTATTTGATTTTCCTTTAACCGAAGAAGGTCCACCATTTGGCGGTAATTATTCCGAATATACGACCCTTTTTAGCCCTATATTTGCCATACATAAATTAGAGCATTGTTATAATTCTATAAAACCGAGAATGGGAAGAGAATTCTTCTTTTCGTTTCAATCATCATAAACCATGGAAAAAAAGATTATTTTAACACAAGAACAAATACAACATATTACCCGGCGTATTGCTTATCAGGTATATGAAACATTTGTAGAGGAGAAAGAAATAGTGATAGCAGGTATTTTAAAAAGCGGGTATGTCTTTGCTAAAAAAATTGCCGACGAGCTAACTTCTATCTCAGACATAAAAATATTGCTGTGTGAAGTAGAGATCAACAAACAGCACCCCGTAGCACCTATCCGAACATCGTTGACAGAAGAGGAATACACTCAAAAAGCTATTGTTTTGGTAGATGATGTTATGAATTCCGGTGCTACGTTAATTTATGGCGTACGCCATTTTCTGAACGTACCTGTAAAAAAATTCAAAACTGCCGTATTGGTAGACAGAAACCATAAAAATTATCCCGTTAAGGCTGATTTTAAAGGCATTTCACTTTCTACCTCTACTTTAGAACATATTCAGGTTGTATTTAACGAACAGGAAGAATACGCGTATTTAAGTTAAGAATGCGCGTATCTCGTTTAGTACATTCTCTATACTTTTATCGTCTGTTTTAACCTGGTATCCGGCATGCTTATAATAAAAAGTACGTTCCAGTATATGCTGTCCTACAAACCCCTCCAGATCGTCTATATTTGCTAACAAAGGACGCTTCTGTAATTCATTTCTAAGTCGGGTTACCAGCGTAGCTACGCCTGCCTGTAAATAAACGGAAGTTACACCGCTGCCCCGAAGCAATAAATGATTATTGGCATAACAAGGGGTTCCTCCTCCAAGACTCAGCACAAAATCACCTTCGCCCTGTAAAAGTTCTTTTAGTTTCTCATGTTCCAATTTGCGAAAATACACCTCCCCTTTTGAAGCGAACAATTCCGGGATAGTGGTTTTTGTTTCATTTTCTATTACATCATCCAGATCAAAAAACGAGATACCCAGGATATCAGCCAGTTGTTTTCCCACAGTAGATTTTCCTGCTCCCATATATCCCACCAATAAAATTTTGCTCATGATATTTTAAATAATTGTTAACGAATATCTTATAAAAACACCCGCCTTAAATGCACAAAATTAATTGAAAAAAGTGTTGTATTTACAAAAAAGAGCCCTATATTTGCACCCGCAATACGATTAGTATGCATGACTCGATAGCTCAGTTGGTAGAGCACAACACTTTTAATGTTGGGGTCCTGGGTTCGAGCCCCAGTCGGGTCACTTTTTTACTGTTTATTATCCGTAACGGATACTTTTTTTGACTCGATAGCTCAGTTGGTAGAGCACAACACTTTTAATGTTGGGGTCCTGGGTTCGAGCCCCAGTCGGGTCACTTTTTTATTGTTTATGTATCTGTAACGGATACTTTTTTTTGACTCGATAGCTCAGTTGGTAGAGCACAACACTTTTAATGTTGGGGTCCTGGGTTCGAGCCCCAGTCGGGTCACTAAACAATATTATTCCTGGCCGTGTGGAGAAATTGGTAGACTCGCCATCTTGAGGGGGTGGTGTCGCAAGACGTGTCAGTTCGAATCTGATCACGGTCACACTTATCAGGTTTACAGTTTTTCTCTGACTCGATAGCTCAGTTGGTAGAGCACAACACTTTTAATGTTGGGGTCCTGGGTTCGAGCCCCAGTCGGGTCACTTAAGGGACAAATCTAAAAAAGAAAGACTTGTCCCATTTTTTTTACCCTGTAACTTGCTGTCATTCTGATAGATAAGAGCAATCGCAGAATTTAGCCTCGGAGTTCGATGTTGTGTTCCGTCAAATTCCAAAAAATCGGGGAACATCGAACTCACAATAAGCCTTTTTTCCTCAATATCGCCGTTTTCATAGCGTCTATCAATGTTTGCGACCTTTTTTAAGGTGGATGCTACCAAGTCCTTAATCTCCGTTCCGACTACTGCCAAGTCGTTTAATCTACGTTCCAAAACCTCAATCTTTCCTTTGGTCAATTTCTTTACTTCTTGGAAATCGTCGTCTGCCATTTCTCCATCGGCATTTTTCAAAAGCGCATTTTGATAGCGTTTGTTCAACGCATCAATCTCACCTATGATATTTGCCCGTTCGGTATTTTGGGCTTTGGTTTTGTTATTGAAGTCTTTTATAAAGGCTTCGATAAAAACATCGACCATACCCTCTTTTGGCGACATATACTGTAACTGTTTTAAGAAAGCCTCATTGGCGGTTTCGGCTTTGAACCGTACTCCGCAGGAGGAAGTGCAATGATAGTAGTAATAGTAATTGCCCATCTTCCCCTTTGAGGCACTTCCTGTGAGCATCCTATTACAATTAGGGTTAGGGCATTTAATAAACCCTCTAAGCGGTAGATTGTCCATAGCCACGATTTTAGGCTTTACAACCCGCTTTCTCCCATCGAGAATATCCTGTACATCCGCAAACGTCTTTTCGCTGATTAATGGCTCATGCTGTCCTTTGACAAAATACCCCTTTTCCTCTTTGTAGGGAGGAATGAATATTTTGCCACAGTACAAGGGGTTTCGGACAGCTACCCAAAAGTTATTTTTGCTGAACCGACCTTTTCCATCGGCTTTCTCCCGAACCATTTTCCATATCTGTTCGGTATTGAAGTTATTGGAAACAATTTGCTCAAATGCCCATTTTAATATGGGTGCTTCAAAGTCATGCGGAGCAATGAATTTCTTTTTGCCCTCTGTTATCTTATTGACATATCCCAATGGAGCAGTACCCATATACCGCCCCTCCTTTTTAGCCCTGCGCATCCCGTGAAAGACATTTAATGCACGCCTGTCGTTCTCCACTTCCGGTGAAGCGAGATAGAACGCAAGCATGATTTTATTTTCGGGAATGGTAAGGTCTAAGGGCTGTTCTATCGCAACAGGTTCAACGCCATGTGTCCGTAACTGGTTAATCATTTGGTACGCATCCCCTGCGTTCCTACTGAACCTATCCCATTTGGTAAATAATATTATTGACCCCGCTTTATTGTTCTTTGTTTTACGCAGGTTGGATAAATATTTCTGCCACTCTGGACGTTTGAAAGATTTTGCCGAATGGTCTTCTATGTAAACATCCCTTACCGGAATGCTTTTTATCTCGCAATATTTTCTTAATCGGTCTTCTTGGTCACGTTGCGAATATCCCTTGTCCGCTTGCTCGTCTGTCGATACACGTATGTATAAATCTGCCTTTCTCATCACAACAGTTTTCCTTGTTCATTGGGTTAAAGTTTTCCTCATAGATACTGGTTAACTGCAATGTGAGCTATCTTCTTGACAAACTCCAAAATAGCTTGCGCTTCCTCTAAATCGACTTCCGTTCCTTTCTTTTTCAAGATTTGCTTAACTCTTTCGGGGGTTAAATCGTTCGCTTTTTCTTTCTCCATCTTCACTCATTTTGCTTGTTAAACAGAGCGGTTTTAATCCGCTACAAGCAAACTTATTGCACTGATGGAGCGGATATTGGATTGTGTCTTCGGGTTGAATTACTTGGCATAGTCTGCCTGTTTAGAACCATTTCGGCAATGCTATCCTCATTACTTCCACGATTGGTTTTACCCGAAAGCCAGTATGCCTGTTGTTCACGTTTCATGGAGCAAAGGTTGGGCGTGTTCTTAACGGAGGCAAAAGGTCATGCAAGTTTGAAAAAAAATCTCCACCCGTTGGGTAGTATTTGTTTTCCAAAACCTTGTGCCTACTAAACACTAACCTACACTGCTCCCGAAACGAAACACAGCATACTCCGGCTCTTTACACGAATAAAAAAAATGTCAGGCATGAGGAATATAAGCATTGGAAATGGTATTGAAACAAAACAACAGCACCACCTCTCATTGCCGAATAAATCAAAAAAATTAATTCAAAACAGTAAAGAAATGACACATCAAATAATCACATCGGAAGCAAGGGTATATGTTGGCACATACGCAAAATATAATGACGGTTCAATCTTCGGGGAATGGCTAACGCTATCCGACTATGCGGACAAAGACGAATTTTACGATGCTTGCAGGGAGTTGCACAATGACGAGGAAGACCCCGAATTTATGTTTCAAGACTACGAAAACATCCCGAATGGCTTAATCGACGAAAGTTGGATAAGCGATAGCATAATTGAGGTTTTGGAGGCTTTGGAAGATATGGACGAAACCCGAAAAGAGGCATTCCTAATATGGTGCGGCAACGGACACCGTAAGCTGTCCGAGAGCGATATTGACGACCTAATAAGCGACTTTGACGATGACTATTTAGGGGAATACAAGGACGAGGAAGATTTTGCCTATGAACAGGTAGAGCAAATGGACTTGCCCGAATTTGCAAAAACGTACTTCGATTATGAGGCTTACGCCCGTGACCTGTTTTGCGGTGACTATTGGAGCGATAGCGGTCATGTATTCTATAATAGCTAACCCACAGGCGACCGCCTGCAAAGGTGGTCGCCTATTAAAAATCAAAAGCATGATAATAGAAACTTATAGAGCGACCCTAAAGCATGATACGGGCATGATACGGGTAAAAGTAGTATCGCTAAGCGGTGAAAGGGGTGCAATACAACAGATAACCACCGCCGAGCATTGCCCCGAATGTGCCATTATAAAATTGAAGAAGATTAACACTAAAAAAGTATAACGACATGAAAGCATTAAACGAAATGAACAATGTTGAAAGAGGGTATTTGCTTGCTAAGCTATTCCCCGAAAACCTTAAAGATTTGACCCATTTTGTACAGCAGGAAACGGAACGTTTCAGAGCGCAGGAGGAATATATACGCAGTATTTGGGCTAAAAGAACGTTTCTAACCGCTGATTACTGGTTTAGCTTGGTCAGTAATACCGAACAGGTTTTAAAGCGGTATAACGTCATGTTACACCGTAGCACAAGGGTATTTTCCGACCAGTTATTTAACGGTCACAATGCCATATTCCTAATAAACTGCCTTGTCGAATATGCAGACAAGGAAGAATGTAGCCCAAAGCTAACAGAGGCTATACACTTGCTATTCGGGCATGATAAAATGATTGTAACTGAATAATTCCCCTGGGCGACCGTTAAGGCGGTCGCCCGTAAATAATTGAACAATGCTATACATAATAGATTTATACGGTCAGCGAAGGAAGTAACCGACCTTGATAAAGCCATTGCACAGGCAGAAAATTTTAAGGATATGCACCATATCCCACCAGTAGAGAGCGACAAGGAAAGACAAAAGTATTGGCGTGATATATACAAAAAATTGGTACAACTAAAATCAAAGGAAAATGAGCAATCTTGCGGATAAAACGGAATACAGGGCATTGAGCATTATTGCCCGAATGGTAAAGCAGTTTGAAAAATTGCATTATATGGATATGACCAAAATTGATGATTGGGATGCCACACAGGCGAGGAATTTATTAGAGGGTGTTATCCAGTCCAACGGGTACAAAATCAACTATGACAGGGGCAGTAATAAGCCGATTTTAAAGTTATAGGATAGTTTTAAGGGAGCGGTACGCCGTTCCCGTTTTTTTACCTCAAAAATTGGACGGCAAAAAGACAGATCCGCCCGATGGTCGGAACAGTCTTTTTGCGGAAAGCGGAACAACCCCTTTGTTAAATGCTTCCACTTCACAATACCGATACATCTGCATTTCCCAAATAGGTTGTATTGCGATAGACTACTTTCTTTCATGAGTTGAGACGGAAAAGAAAGTAGCAAAGAAACCTGTGATTGTGATTGCTTTAAAAAAAATTAGTGAATTTTTTCTACGTTTAAAATTATTATCGTAATATTGCGATGTAAAAAAAGAATAATGGGGCTTACGAAATCAGAAATATTTACGGACGAACAGAACAGATTGGCTTCTTTGTTCAAAGTTTTAGGACATCCTGCACGGGTTGCCATTCTTCAATACATCATCAATCAGAAAGCCTGTATCTGTAATGATTTGGTCGATGAATTGGGATTGGCACAGGCAACCATTTCACAGCACTTAAAAGAGCTAAAGAACATAGGTATCATACAGGGAACTATCGAGGGCAAATCTGTATGCTATTGTATTGATGAGAAACTTTGGAAACAAATTCAAGCGGAATTTAATGTGTTTTTCAATCAAGAGGTAAAGGTAACAAGTTGCTGTTCATAATATTTTTTTGACCCTTATTATCGTTATATTGCAATATATAGTTTAATGTAAATTTTCAAACCGTACTGTTATGAAACTATCAAAAATCAAAGAAATCCTGCCAACATTGGACAATGTTGAATTCCAATTAGAGAACGGAACATTTGTTCCCGAACATTTCCATGTTACGGAAATAGGACAAATCACCAAACATTTTATTGACTGTGGTGGTGTAGTCCGTACAGAGAAAGCGGTAAACTTCCAATTGTGGGATGCCAACGACTACAACCACAGATTAAAGCCGACCAAGCTATTGAACATTATCAAACTATCCGAAGAAAAATTGGGCATTGAAGATGCCGAAATCGAAGTGGAATACCAAAGTGAAACGATTGGCAAATTTAACTTGGACTTTGACGGTCAGCATTTCATCCTAAAGAACAAGCAGACGGCTTGCTTGGCAAGCGATGCCTGCGGTATTCCTGCGGAGAAACAAAAAGTAAAATTATCAGAGCTGAACAGCACGTGCTGTACACCTAATTCGGGATGTTGCTAAACACTAAAGACCAATCGTCATGTATAAGAATTTAGCCGAAGCCATAAAGGGGATGCTTGACATCCAAACCATAAGCGAGGAACGCAAAACGATACTGCAACCGCTAATAGATTATGTACAGCAGAAAGCAAATAGCGGTGCGGACATAAACATCAATTTTATCTGTACCCATAATTCACGCAGAAGCCATTTAGCACAGGTATGGGCGCAGGTTGCAAGTGCGTATTTCAATATCCCGAACGTACATTGTTATTCGGGCGGTACGGAGGAAACGGCACTATTCCCGAAAGTGGCGGAAACATTGACCAATCAAGGTTTTACGATTTTCAAGATTGCGGAAACTGATAACCCTGTATATGCCATAAAATACGGTGATAATGCCTTGCCAATCATCGGATTTTCCAAAAAATATGATAGCCCTTTCAACCCTGCCTCGGCATTTGTCGCCATTATGACCTGTTCGCAGGCAGACGGCGGATGCCCGTTCATTGCAGGTGCGGAAAAGAGAATACCCGTCACATTTGAAGACCCCAAGATTTCGGATGGTTCACCCGAACAGGCACAGGTATATGCTGAAAGGAGTTTTCAGATAGCAACAGAAATGTTCTATGTTTTTTCAATGATTAAGAGTTAGCCGATGCAACCCAAACTAAAATTTCTTGACCGTTACCTTACCTTATGGATATTCCTTTCGATGGCGACAGGCGTAGGCTTGGGATATTTCTTTCCGAACATTTCCAATGCTACCGATGCCCTATCCGTAGGCACGACCAATATCCCTTTGGCGATAGGGCTTATATTGATGATGTACCCACCATTGGCTAAGGTGGACTATTCGTTGTTGCCCAAAGCACTTAAAGACACCAAAGTAATCGGCATATCTTTATTGCTGAATTGGGTTATCGGTACGGTACTGATGTTTGGTTTAGCCGTTCTGTTCTTACGGAACGAACCGGATTATATGACAGGTCTGATACTGATTGGTTTGGCACGATGTATCGCAATGGTCATCGTATGGAGTGATTTGGCAAAGGGGAACAGGGAATACACGGCATTATTGGTGGCATTGAACAGTATCTTTCAGATAATAACGTACAGCTTCTTTGTTTGGTTATTTATAAACGTATTGCCCGACAAATTAGGCTTAGCCGATTTCAACGTAAGCGTATCAATGAAAGATGTAACCGAAAGCGTGTTGATTTATTTGGGTATTCCTTTTTTCGCAGGTTTTATAAGTCGATACGCATTGGTAAAATCAAAGGGCATAGAATGGTATAACCGTAAATTTGTACCCAAAATATCACCTATTACATTGTACGCATTATTGTTTACCATCGTGTTGATGTTCAGTCTGAAAGGTGATAAGATATTGGAACTCCCAATGGATGTGGTAAAAATCGCTGTGCCGTTAATCATTTATTTTGTGCTGATGTTTTTCGTGAGCTTCTTTATCAACAAGTCATTGAATGTTCCTTACGACAAAAATGCATCCATCGCCTTTACAGCCACAGGGAATAATTTTGAATTGGCAATCGCCGTGTCCATTGCTGTATTTGGTATTCATTCACCACAGGCATTTGTGGGCGTTATCGGCCCACTTGTAGAAGTGCCTGTACTGATACTGTTGGTGAGGGCAAGTTTGTGGCTAAAGAAGAAATATTATGATTAGGAATTATATCAATAATGCTCTCCGGTATTTCCATGAAAATATTCCGTTGCTATCCTACTAATCCCCACACATAACATTCAAATTGATACGGACTTAGTTTTTGATAAAATAATACTATTGGACAATAGCAAAGTCAATTTCTTATATGAGAGTATCTTTAGAACAAAAGAAATATTTGGGAACGATAATGTTGATTTCGTCTACCACAATAGTGGTCTAAACTTCACTTCCATTCAAGAAAACTCTTATGGAAAAATCTTTCCTTTAAACTATTTATACTCCAACATAATTGCACTAAGGACAGCAAAGAACAACAGAATTACATTAAGTATATTCATAAATGATGATTTCGAAGAAGAACAATTTGTACAACTTTTAAATTTTGCAAAATCATTTGACCATTTAAATGCAGTTGATAAAATAATCTTGAGCTATAAGACGTATGATTATTTGACAAATGAAAATATTGTGAAAGAAAAGCTTGTAAAATTTCCGATGTATAAGCTCGGTGAAAATTTAGAAATAAAGAAGTTCCCCTCTGATTTTAGAAATTAATGATATGAATAAAGATATTTTACCTCAAGGTGATTATATAAGACAGCTACTTGTTAAATCTAATGTCACAAACGCAAACATAAACTTTCTTATGAGAGAAAAAGGAGTGTTTCTTGGTCATAACGAGAAGAATAACTCTGTTCCATTGTTAATGAAAAGTGTTATAAGTCCGAGGGATTATTCTGTTTTATACGACACGCAAAAAACGAAAGAAGAAAGTATAAAATATAGGACTTCTTCAATCAAATGCAATTCAGACTTTGATTTTACAGATATTTTTGATACTGCAATTGACTTGCATACTCTAATTGTTGACAAACATACATACAAACCAAATTATAAAATCATTGGTAATCCAACTTTCTATTTCGAAGACGAAAACACTGCAATATTTGAATATCAGATAGAACGAGAGAACCTACTTAGTGATTGGACAAATAATAAAACCTATCACAACGGAGCGATAACACTGAAGAAAGTTTCTGAACAGGATATTCAGATTTCAGTACAACAAAACTCAACATCAAAAGAGACTTTTGAAGTCAATAATTTGATTATGAATGTGGTGAAAGAAAAGCTCTTTCAAAAATCAATAGTCAGTTCAAATGATGATATTATTACCGTCAAATTTAATCATTTTGATAATTCTTCAAGAATTAAATTTTTCTATTCCTTTGCAAGTGACTTCAATATTTATCTCGAATTCAAATCTATAACTGACATTGATGTTTATTTAGATGAGAATGTTGAAAGCCATAACGATGTAAAGATATTTTTAGATGAAATAGACAATTTAAAACTGAATGGAAAAGGGCTACAGAACCACATATTACTTAATAAGGTCGAATACTTTCCCAAATTAATATTTGGCGCAGTAAAATTTAGATATAAACTGAATTATAGTGGTATTGAAGGCTCTGCAATAATTAATCTTGGCTTTCCTGATTATGTGAAATCTAAAGACGAAAATTCAGATTTTCAAATTTCAATCGACTTAGTTCTAAGTAAACAGGACAAAAATCAAAAAACTGACAATGCTATAAGAAAAAAACTACTGGAATTATTTGAAATTAAAAAAGTTGAAAGCTATGAAAAATTCAAAATAATATAGCTGAGGATATTACCTTTTAAATTTTCTCCCTTTAATGGTAGATATGGATTCTTTAGTTTTATTAATCTTTTCCACGAATATATCAGATTGGTAAGGACTGTCTTTAAGTTGTTTTAATCGTCTTAAATCTTCCAGAAAGGAGTTCGAGTTTTGTACCAACGGGTTCACGTGTAGGGACAAGTCTAAAAAAGATAGATTTGTCCCTTTTATTATTTTGCAATTTACTGTTATCCTGACAGGTAAAAACAATTGCATAAGTATCCCGGGGTTCGGTGTGGTGTTCTGTCATTATTCTGTTTCAAGAATTTCTTTTTAATGCTTTAAATCGTTCATTACCGCCAATACATCCTTTTCAAATACTTCTTCCGCCCTATAAGGCATCTTAAATAACGTAAAGCAAATTCGCTTCCTTCATCATTCTCAGTTACTCTCATCGGGTGATACACCGTTGTGCCATCGGTAAAAGTAACCCAATGGTCTATAATTCCGAATTATCGGGAACAAACGTTATTTTGATTCTTCCCAGATCAGCCACTGCATACCAAATGTCATTCTCTTTATCTATGGATTGAATGAGCACTGCCACTCAGGCCAGTTTCCAGGATTTGAAGCATAACGATATACTTCATATACCGACTTATTTATAGCAACACTGATATATTCTGCGGAGTAAGTTATCATCTCTTTTTACTCATATACTATGGTTTATTCCGTCCAAACAGCGAGTTCGTAACCGTCTAAATCCATAAACTGAAAACGTTTTCCTCCAGGAAAACTGAAAATATCCTTCGTAATGGTTCCTCCTGCATTTATTACTTTACCTTTGGTCGCTTCAATATCTTTCGTATAGAGAACAACTAGAATAGTGCCGTTAACCGGTTCTCCATAGGCAAACCCGCCATCAACATAGTCGCCTGAGAAAGCGGAGTATGCTATCCCATAGTCCGTGAACTCCCATCCGAAGCATTTACCGTAAAAGATTTTGGCTTGCACAATATCCTTTGAGAGAAATTCAATGTATTGTATCTGCTCGTGTTTTAGTTTTTGCGCATGAACGTCAGTCATAATATTCAAATGTTATTTTTACAAAAATAAGCGATTATTATAACCGAAACTTTTGGAAAAAAACGACAAAATCAAAATTTCGATGGAACAATACCTGCATATCTTTTTATTTCGTTGCTCAAATGGGCATGGTCATAATATCCGCACTCACAAGCGATATCAAATTTAACAAGATTAATGCCGCTTAGCACGAAAAATACACAACAACTGTATTCCTGAATTTTTACAATTCTAGAAACAACAGCTGAAGTAACTTTCAACAAAATTTTAAACTTTTATTTTATGAATACACAAAACACATCAAGAATATTTATGACGGCATTGGTAGCGCTGAATTTAGTTTTTATTGCAATAATAGGTTACCTTTTATTCTTAAAACCAACACCTACTATTATAGAAGCAGCAAGAATCGATATCAAAAATAAAGGGGAAGCAAACAGGGTTATTATTTCAAACGAGGAACATTTTCCAAATCCGATAATCAGCGGAAAGGAATATCAGAGACGAGTGATTCCGGCGGGGTTGTTATTCTATGATAAAAAAGGAGATGAACGCGGAGGCATAGCCATATCCGAACATGATAACATGAATTTAAATGCAATTGCTTTTGATTACCAGAATGCTGATGCTATTGGTATGTATTCGCAAGACAACTTACTTACCAACTACTTTAAAGCAGGTATAACAATTAACGACAAGGATATTTCCGGTAAACCCGGACATAATATCAGCAGAATAGACCTAGCTACTGAAAACGGAAATGCTGCTTTAATAATCAAAGATGCGAATGAAATACCGAGAATCATAGTAAAAGTAGACAGTTTAGGTATGCCTTCGATTGAAATGTATGACACTAACGGAAAAGTCACCTGGAAGCCGTAAAAACCGATGTTCCAAAAACAAGAAAACAGATTTTTAAAAACGGCCAGCATATAAAGAGCCTCAGTTGGAACTGAAGCTCTTTTTTTGTCAATATTTACGATTATTATTTTGTAAACAACTCTGAATCAATTTATCAATCGAAAAGCCCCTTCAACAATCAATACCAGGCAGATACCAAGTACTACTATGTGCATTTAAAACCTTCGTGATCTGAAGGTAACTTTCCGAACCAGTTCCTAAAAAACATGCGGAGCATGCGCAAACATTATCATTCCTGTTAATAAACCAACAGCTGCTAGCACCTAAAAATTTACGTTATTTAGATTGTGTTTCTACTGCTTTTTTACATAAATTATCTTCTCCCCATTTGTCCATTATCCTCAATACAGGATCAAGTGAGTATCCCAGTTTTGTTAACGTATATTCAACTTTAGGAGGAACTTGCTGGTGAACCATTCTATTTACTAGCCCGTCATTTTCCAGCTCTTTCAGTTTTGAAATTAGCATTCGTTCGGAAATGCCCACTAATCTTTTTCTTAATTCATTATACCGAAGTTTCTTTTCCGCTAAGAGATAAGAAATAATGTTAATTTTCCATCTTCCTCCAATAACGGACAAAGTAAGCCCTATTCCGCAGTTGTTTTTCCAATATAATTCATTTATACTATTTGTTGAATTTTGTTTCCTTTCTCTCATACTTACTTTTTTATTAGTACCCTACAATTTTGTATGTTCTTTTATTAATGCAAGTTAATAAAGATATTTGTCACCTAACTTTAAAATTAAAAAAATGGAAAAAATAATAACGCTAATCCACTGGATAAGTTATGTTTATTATCTGTATGTGTTCGGCTATGCTGCCCTTTTTAAACTATTTCAGAAAAACTCTATGATGGCAAGCATGCAGAGTTTAGGTTTTAACAAAACCTGGACTATTCTCATCGGTTTAGGAGAATTAGCAGGTGTGGTATTACTTCTTCTCGGCTTTTATAAACCGTTCTATAAGAATCTGGGAATTCTTTTACTATTCCCTTTTGCAGTCGGAGCTTTTACGGCGCATATGGCGCATCAGGAATATAAATATTTTTATGAAGCTCTTCTAATGTGTATAATAACGATTGTTTTATTAGCGACCGATAAAAACTTTAAAATAATCCTGTAAATTAGGTAGACAAAAGGTATTCTTTTATCTACCTTTTGCTTTTATTTAAAACGTATCCATAATTCCGCTGCGCAATGGTAATAGTTATTTCGTTTCTTTTCAGGTACCAAAATGGAAGCAAAAACCCATTTTAGCAAAAGTGCTTCTTTTTTCTACTTGTTTTCACTGATTTTATTTGCATACCCAAAGGGAATAATTTATTTAATACGTACATGCAGTAAAACCCGAAAATAACGGGCAATTGTATGGAAGTTGAATAGTTGCTGAAGAAGAAAAACAGATGTTATTTTTAAGAATTGTCAAAAAAAATAACAATTTTAGCAAACAAAATAAATAGTTTGGCGTAATATTTGGAAATTTGCCCACAATTCACAAATACCTAATGCAAAATGAATGACATTCAAATAAGTCTTCTAAGCGATCTTAATACGCAATTACGAGTAAAAGGATTCAATATCTATCAAGTGGCTTGCAATAATTACCACGTGCTGTCTCATCATAAAAGAATTCATTTTAAGATATGCATGGATACCGGAGAAAATATTATCCATTTTGCTGATCGATCTTTTCAGATAAAGGGTACTGTGCTGTTTATTACATCACCGCAGGTGCCGTATGTATGGGATAAAAAGGCGTCGAGCAATAATGGATTTGCTTGTATTTTTTCAGAGCGATTCTTACCTACATTAAGTGCAGCTGCACAGCATCATTTTGACACTATATTAAAAAATAGCAGGTCTATTGTTATCGATCTTCCAAAACAATCACTGGATATCTTATCGGTGTTATTTAAAAATTTGATGGAAAATCAGGCATTTCAAGACGATGAACACCGTCAGTTAATATCACAAGGGTTCACCTATATGCTTAACGAATGTAGTACATTACAATCTGCGGTGCCGACAAAGAACATTATAGCTGATAGCGATCGGATATCAATGGTTTTCAATGATTTTTTAGAACGTCAGTTTCCCTGCGAAAAATTAGAATATTTTCAAATAGAGCAATATGCACAATTAATGGCAATTACAGTACAACAGCTAAACACTGCCCTGAAAGAAAAAATGGGAAAATCAGCTGAAACCGTACTTCATGAGCGAATTATGAGTGAAGCCCATAGCTTACTTACATTACAGCATGCAGACATGAAATCTGTTGCGGGCAGTCTAGGTTTTCAGGATACGCAAGATTTCATGTTCCGTTATGGTCAATGGACTAAAAATTTTCCGAAGTAACTCCGTTATTGTTAGGCTATCTTTTTGTTTAGCCCTATTAAGGATGACGTGTTTTACCTCGGGCATCTATTGTTTGTCCTGCTAAAACCGCTGATGCTGTCTTTGCCACAAACACAAATACAGGTGCCAGTTCGCAGGGGTGCATAGGACAAGCGGGTGTTCGCTCCACATCTGAAAGATTATAATTTGGAATAGTTTGAGGCAGGATTTCACTCCACACAAAACCGGCTGTAATAGCATGCGCGCGGATATTTCTTTTGAGAGACAGCAGTACCTGTTGTAATTCGTGTGTGTAATTTTTTATAGCAGCTTTAATAATGGAAAAGACAGGTAATTGATCAGGTGGTGCATACGAAGAAATATAAGTAGCATTAATAATAACGCCTTCACTGCTAAGGTATGCAGGTGCTACTTTACCCATTGTTAACAAGCATTGCATAGGATTTGAAGTACTGCTAAAAAGAGAAGGGGCCATTTTTTCTTCAGCTTTGTTAAGTACCGGCAGAATATTAACAATAATATCCATATATTTTGCAACACCTCTTATTTCGTTAAATAGTTTTCTGCATTTATCTTCGTCAACTAAACAGGCGCAAAATAACCATACCTTTGCCCCTATTTCATTAATTCTCTTTGTCAAATTTTCTAAAAAAGGCAGATTCTTAATTTGATTATAGACCAATACAATGTTTGCACCTT
Source organism: Paenimyroides tangerinum (assembly GCA_050990835.1). Lineage (GTDB taxonomy): Bacteria > Bacteroidota > Bacteroidia > Flavobacteriales > Flavobacteriaceae > Flavobacterium. The sequence continues at coordinate 195,658 of CP158859.1, forward strand.
CTTTTGCGAATGCGATAGCCACTGCTTCACCTACTCCATATTCAGCAGCAGTAACCACTACATTTTTACCGGTAAATGATTGTGTACTTAAATAGTTTTCATTTTCACATTTTGGACGAATTTTCATACAACCAAGTTTTTCATTATCATGTTGAATCTCATTTGCGTTTAATGGGGTACTTTTCATTATTTCTATTGTTTATTTTGACAGAGTAATTAAAACCGAAAGATATCAGATGAACATTTATTGACGAAAATATCGGAAAATGGAACTATGGAATTTACAAGCAACAAAAATTATGCTGCTTTTGCTTAAAATTATGATTCAACAAGAATTTTCTCTTCTGTAGCCTACCTCCTATAAATACTCTTGGTTACAAAAGTGAACCGATAATTCATATAGTTCCCAAATTGGGAAATAACCCCACATCTGATTCTATTAGTACCTACAATTAAGTGCATTGCAACAGAAAATCCGGCATTCAGAAAGTTCTATACATAGTACTGCCCTCTATTGGTTCCCCTGCCCATTTTATTTACCTCATAGGTGTGGTCATAAGCGGTTTAAAAGTGTACTACTACCCCAATAATGTGTACAAAATATGAAAGGTGGTGTTCTGTTTTCTTGAACATCTTAATTTCATTTATAAGTGTAATTTGGGGAATAAAACAGATACGTTTCAGTTTAACAGCACTGATGGAAATTGTTTCTCGTAAAAAAAGAGTTTGTACTTACAAACTCTTTTTCTCTATATCCCTGATTCACACTCTTTTTAATCAAAATCAAAAAACCGGACAAAAAGGATGGTTTCTTACGACCGTGTTCAGTGTATTTATTCGATCTGAAACTGTTCATTACAGTTCGGACATTTCAAGGCTAACTTGGTTAAAAACCTGATTATCAATCATTTTACCTTTTAGCAACACCAACTGAAATAGTTTTGGGTAATGAGGAGTAAAAATTGTCCAATTTTTTAACGGTTAATTATGATGCTGTACGCCTATCCTGCTTTTGAATATTTAAGACGGTACTTTTCTTGCTTTCTCTCTTTGCCAAAACCGATGTTCTTTCAGGGCTTCGATAAAGGTTTCAACAAGTTTATCTTTACTTTCAAAAACAACCCCGTTATCCTTTTCCAAGAAACTTTTCTTTGCCAATTCTTCCGCTTCTTTAGCAAATGCCAGAACTTTACAATGCCTGTATCCTTCATTAATAAACTGTAAATAATCCGGATTATCGGCTAATTTTTGAACTGAATCGCCTCCTGGTGTATAAAAAGCATCATATAATACCGAGACATCTGTAAGATAAGAATGTTCTATTTCTACAAAATCACCTTCTTTATATTTAATTTTTCCAACATGAGAAGCAATTAGTACCACGTGTGCCCCGTTGTCTTCCAGCTCTTTCTTCAACTTTTCAACAGATACCTTACTCACCCCATCATCTACTAAAAATGCTATTTTTCGGGTTGCTATTGTACCTTTCCCCGGCTTTACCTTCATACTGAGTGATGCCGATTGTTCAATCTCCGGTTTTTTTGGATTAATAGGGTAATCTGCGTGATTTTGTCTTGCAAATTGCAACGTTAATGCATCCAATGTTTTCGGCGGTACCAGCCCCAGATTATTACCAACTTTCTTAGCCAAAACACTGTCTATCTGGTTCAAAATTGCTAGCTCTCTGGTACGTATGTCTACATCATTTACTTTAGACAATTCAAAACTCAATGCATTTATTAGGTGATCCTGCTCTTCAGGGCTTTGAGAATTGAAAAAAAGCCGTGCTTGCGTAAAATGGTCCGCAAAAGAATCCGAGCGGGCCCGTACTTTAGGGGCATCAATTACTTGCCGATGAGACTGAAATCCTTTATTTCCTTTTAACATGGCATTATAGGGACAGCCTTGGGCTTTACTATTTGGGAAATAGCTCACAGAACCTTCTAATATATCCATTCTTCCAAAACCATCTTTCTGATTATTGTGCTTGCCATTTAACGGACGATTAATTGGCAATTCGTGAAAATTAGGCCCCCCAAGTCTGTAATTCTGGGTATCCATATAGGAAAAAATCCGACCCTGCAACAAAGGATCGTCAGTAACATCAATGCCCGGAACCAATCTGCCGGGATCAAAAGCCGCTTGTTCTGTTTCGGCAAAGAAATTTTCAGGATTACGGTTAAGAGTCATGGTTCCGATAATTTTTATCGGCACTAATTCTTCAGGTATAATTTTGGTAGGATCTAAAATGTCAAAAGAATATTTCATTTCGTCCTTTTCCGATAGGAGCTGAACACCTAAATCCCATTGCGGAAAGTCTCCTTTTTCTATAGCATCCCATAAATCTCTCCGATGAAAATCAGCATCAAAACCTGAAATTTTTTGCGCTTCATTCCACGCTACAGCATGTACACCTAATCGAGGTTTCCAATGGAATTTTACAAAAGTAGCTTCTCCCTTTTCATTTACAAACTTAAAGGTATGTACACCAAAACCTTCCATCATTCGAAAGCTGCGAGGTATTGCTCTGTCCGACATAATCCACATGGTCATATGTGCAGCTTCAGGCATTAACGAGATAAAATCCCAAAACGTATTATGTGCAGAAGCCGCTTGTGGCATTTCGTTATTGGGTTCTGGTTTTACCGCATGCACCAGATCCGGAAAATTCATCGCATCTTGTATAAAGAAAACAGGAATATTATTGCCCACCAAATCATAGTTTCCTTCCTCTGTGTAAAATTTGACAGAGAATCCTCTTACGTCTCTCGCCAGGTCGGTAGATCCTTTAAAACCCGCCACAGTAGAAAATCTGGTAAAGACCGGTGTAATGGTTCCTTTTTTCAGAAATGCTGCGTTGGTATACTGAGATATATCAGCAGTAGCTTCAAAGAAGCCGTGTGCTGCGGAACCTCTTGCATGAACTACCCGCTCAGGAATTCGCTCGCGGTCAAAGTGCATCAATTTATCAAAATAGATATGGTCTTGCTGCAAAGAAGGTCCTCTTTCGCCTGCTTTTAAGGTATTATTATTGTCATAGATAGGAACACCGTCATTGGTTGTCATGACTTTCTGATCTCTGTTGACCTTGTTTTGATCAATGTGTGTTGTTGTTTTTTCATTTTCTTTTTTCATAAGAAGGTTATTTAAGTTATAATTAATATAAAAAAATAATACTAAAAATACAATTTTTTAAAACAATATCTTAAATAAACTGTTGTTTTAACAACAAAGCAGTCCTGTTATTCGTGCTGGTTTAAATATTAAACGGAAACCTTGTGCGGTAATTTAGAGATATTGTTCAGTTGGTATTTCCTATTCCCGTTAATGGTATGGTCTCCTAAAACCTCATCACAGTCAGATTTTTCCCCGATATTTTCTAATGAATTTGGAAAATGACGGTAACATGATCCATGTTTTGAAACGGTTTCAATATGATAGTACCTTACTGTATCATTTTTTGTATATTTATTACCAGACAAATATTTAAAATTGAATTCTTTAACTGTATACCATCCCTGCACAGAACTGCAAGACGTTGTAGAGTGCTATTGGCGTTCCAATTGTGAACTAGACCAATCTCTTATACAGGAAATGTATACTCCTACCCTACAGGCACTCACATTTAACCTTGGTGGAAGAGATGAAGATATCTTCCTCGAAAATCAATGTATTAGGCTGGATAAACATAGCTATATCATTGGACAACCTCTTTCCCACCGTGTATCATTAAGTAATCCTAAAGGCATCAATATATTAGGGGTTAAATTCACCCCGTTGGGATTATACCTGCTGACAGGTATAGACATGAAGCATATATCTGATAAAATTATTGATGCCGGTGATATATGGGGAAATGAAACAGCCATTTTGTATGAACAAATTTTGTCTAAACACAATAATTTGGAACAGATCGCCGTATTGGAACAGTTCCTTAAGAACAAACGAAAGCATAGCAGTCAATGCCCAAAGGTACATTTGCTAAACAATGCAATTACATTACTAAAAAGTAAGAAGATGTTTTCGGTGTCACAACTACGCGAGAATAATTATGTTACGAAAAAAACGCTCGAACGTTATTTCCTAAATCATATTGGAGTTGGACCTAAACAATATGCAAATATTTCCAGGTTTAACCATATTCTTACTTATCTTGATGGTTTAGCTTCGGAACCCGAATGGCATGAGATAGTGGTTTCATTTGGATATTATGACCATAGCCACCTGATAAAGGACTTTAAACGATATGCAGGCAAAACACCCGCAGAATATTTTTCCCAACTGAAATATACCCGATCTTTCAGAACGAAAGCTGAGCTGCATCAGATTTTCAAATAATTCCGTTAAATCTGCTCTCTCAAACAGATTGTCTCTTTTATACAATGAGACAATTCTGATTTGAGTTTACTTTGTTTTCATTAACATTAATTCTTATTGAAATGAAAAAGTATTTTTTTTACATTACGGGTGTCCTGTTGTTGGCACTTGGCATTTTATCTTGTGATAAAAATGACGATAGCCATACAGAAGGTTCAGATGCAAAGTTTCTGTTGACCGAGCATTGGATTAACGGGAATATTGCAGGAAAATTTGAATACGATAATCAAAACAGGCGAATTCGCTATAACAATGGAACAGGAATGATAGAATACAGCTATAATGCAAAAGGATTTCTTGCCGCAACTGTGTATAAAGAACAGGGTATGCTAACACACAGAGAAGATTATACCTATGGTACTGATAACAAACCTGTATCTATGACCATAAGTAATCCAAACGATGAGGATTTTATAGAATCTGATGTAAGTTATACCTATTCTGAAAATAAAATAGTTGAAACACACACTCCACGAGAAAACGGAGGATCTGTCACTATAAATTCCTATCAGTTTAACGGAGAAGGGAATCTTGTTGAACTCACAACACAAATAGGTGCTTACGAGTCGGTTACTACCTGGAGTGAATATGACAAAAAAGTGGGAGCCGCATTGCATGGAGATCCTTATTATTGGAAAAACTCAAAAAACAATGCTTTAAAATTCAACGTATTTTCTGGTACTTTCTCGCTTGAGCAAAAATGGGAATATACGTACAACAACAACGGGTATCCTGTTAAAGCATTTGTATATAATAATGGTTCTGATGAGATTGCGGAGGAACATATCTTTACCTATATGCCAGCTAAGTAGAGCATCCTTTACATCGTAAAGAGGGAGCCCATACAAAAGTTTAAAAAATCATATTAGTTTATTTAAAATTTTATTTCAGACAAAAAACGAAAAAATTGCGTAGTATTACGATACGTACTACATTTGCATCTTTGAAAAAAGAAATTAAAACCTTTCTATTGCGTCAATAGAAACAGCTATCATATAAAAGTTTGATAAATTATGCATGAAACGGAGTTTCCCCATTCTAAGCACGGTGGTTTTCTCACCTCATGTAATATAAAAGGTTCTAATTTGCACCCATGGGTTCACAAAAGTCTTCGCATGTTGTGAAGGCTTTTTGTATTTTTTACATTTATATTTTAAGATAATCGGATATGTTTTTCTATTTAAAAATTAGCTAATAAACTCTTTTTCATCCTCCGGATGAATGTCGATTTTTAATGCTTAAAAGGAAGGTGATTTTCCTTTTAAAAGAGTTTTATTGTCTAAAATTATTCTAATGGAAAAACAAACTAAGCCATTTATCTGGCTAATTATATTTCTTGTAGGGTTTCCGCAAATAAGTGAAACCATTTACACTCCATCTCTTACCGATTTAACGGTGAAGTTTCATGTGAATGCTGGTGAAATTCAGTATTCTCTGGGTATTTATTTTGCAGGATTTGCAATTGGTGTATGTATCTGGGGCATTCTTTCAGATTTTATCGGTCGAAAATCTTCCATGCTCATTGGTATTGCAATCTATATAGCAGGTTCATTCCTTTGTTTACTGTCATCAGATTTTTATTTCTTTCTTTTTTCAAGGTTCATTCAGGCCGCTGGTGCGGCCGTTGGTTCAAATGTAAGCCAGACAATTCTGCGCGATATTTATAATGACAAAGAGAGAATTGGTATATTCAGTACTATTTCTTCCGTTTTGGCTTTTTCACCAGCTATTGGCCCTTTAATAGGAAGTTTTATTGCATCATTCTGGAATGTCGCGATGGTTTTCAGGTTTCTTATTTTTATGGGATGCCTGGCTTTTATCGGGTCGTTTACCTGTCTTAAGGAAACACTTGATTTTAAAACAAAAGCAAAATATCCTATAAAAAACATCTTCAATAACATTCTAAAAGACCGAACATTCTGGGTATACGGAGCACTAATAGGAATTATCAACGGTATTATTTTTTCGTATTACGGAGAAGCTCCTTTTATTTTCATGGACACATTTGGCTTCTCCATTCTTGAATACGGTTGTATAGGTTTTATCGTGGCATTGGCAAGCTTTTCAGGAGCCCGTTTCTGTAAAAAAAGGGCTAACGCTACATCCAATCAGAGCATTCTGTTTACTGGAAATTCCATCTTCTTTTTAGGAGCTTTTATCTTTTTGTTGGCCAGCCTTTTACCGATCTCCTTTAAAACAATATGTCTGTTTATTGTACTGTTATCCATTTTCATGATAATGTTCGGATTAGCCTGTATGCTACCCGTATGTTTGAGTAATTCGTTGCTTTATCATAAAAATTATCTGGGAATAGCCGGAGCAGTTTTAGGCCTGTATTATTATAGTATTGTCAGTGTAATCATCTGGCTGACAAGCCTCTTTCACAGTTCAGCCTTGTATACATTCCCTGCAATTCTTCTTTTATGGTTTCTGGTGAATTCAGGTCTTATTACCCTAAACAAAAAATAGACACGTATTGTAAATACCTGTTTACACCTGCGGTATATAATTTGGTTTTCCATTGATTTTATAATTTAAAATCTGGCAGAAAACAGTTTTGGTACAGCACTAAAATAATAACAATTCGGGACAAGTCTAGCATTTTAGACTTGTCCTTCTTTATTTAGTTTGATGTTTTTACCGCAGAGAAGCATCACCACAACTCATGCTTTGGGAAGCTATACCATTAAAAAACTGAAAACCAGTGTATTTACACACATTTATTTCTGAATAAGCGCATTTTTTACCACCCCACTGGCAATTGCTTAAACCATTAAAATATAATATTCCATTTATTAAAATTTAATATTTGTGGAAGGAAAATACTTCAGGATCAAACGGACTTAACTATCTGATATGGCTATTATTTTCAATATCGATGTGATGCTTGCAAAACGCAAGATGCAGTCGCAGGAACTCGCTGAAAAAATAGGCATAACACAGGCCAATTTATCCATACTGAAAACCGGGAAGGCAAAAGCATTAAAAATAACCACACTGGAAGCATTGTGTGAAGCTCTTGACTGTCAGCCGGCAGACCTGCTGGAATATAGAAAAGAAATGGGTTAAAAAATGAGCGGAATGAAGATAAAAATCAACAAAAAGGCAAAAAGGATACTGAAATGGGCTTTAATCGTTTTCTTCTCCTATTATTTATTTTGGTGAAGGTTCTTTTGATGGAAAGACAGGGATCTGTTCCTTTTACTGGTCAGGCTTGGATGACTTGGGAAGAAAAGATAAAGCTTCGGTATTTTTGATCAATGAACAATATCCGACTTTTCTGGACGGTGTTGACGGACCTTATATTTTTGGGCCCAAATCATATTTCATAACCGCTGATAATGAAATGATAGAAAAAAGCACTGGTAATTCCGGTTTAATTTTGGTCAATACAGGTCTGAAAGAATTTCCAAGCTTCACGGTAAACCTGCGAAACAGCCGTTAATAAGGTTGCGTTCCCTGCCGTTAATGCGTTTAAATTCTAGGTATTCTGTTTTTTTCTTCCATTTTAGCCAAATAGGGCATAAATACTTCTTGCCCTTCAATTGTTGTTTTAATATAACCTTCCTTTACAGGGGTTAATCCGTCATCGTTCTTGCTACAGCCTGTCAGTAATAAACAGGCCATCCACATACATAAAACACCTAATACAATCGATTTTCTAAATTCATTTTGTTCATTATCATAACTTAGAAAATTATAGTTTCGTCTTTTGAGGTGTTATACTTACCAATTAGCAAATTTCACATCAAGTACTTCATGTTCCGATTTTATCTCTACTACTTTATCCATAAGTATTTCATCGTAGTCTCTATCCCAACTCTTAGATGATCTGTAGTACTTCGTTTGGAGCAGGTATTTTCCCGGTTTAAGATTTTTAAACTCAAAGCTGCCATATGCATCGGTAGTGGTGTGCAAGTTATACTTCAGGCACTCATCTGAAAGTATATACTGTTTATTTTTATTTTTAAAAACCTTAGAATTTTGCTTATACCATTCTGCCAAGTGCCGGGTAAATGGAAACAGATAAACGGTTTCGTTAACAATAGTGGTTTTACTGCCTGTTATTCCGAATCCATTTTTAGTTCGTGTATAGGCAATTCCTTTTATGGTACCTGTACCGGGTGCAAGCAATGCTTCAGCTTCGGCAGGATCAAATGCTACTTTCACACGTAAATTCTCCTGTGCCACTAGGACGGCGCTCGAAAAGAAGATAAACAAAAAAAAGATTATACTTCGAGCTATTGAATATTTCAACTGGTTTTTTTCTAATTGAACGTTTTGTACCACATCCTTCCTTATTTTTTTTTATGTTCATTTTTTTTATCAATTTTAATGTAATGGCTAAATTTTGAAAGCTATCAGCTAATGAATTCGTTTGTCCGGTTTCTACACGAATGCGTAAAAAAGTAATGTCCAAAGCACCTATCACACTATTCATCCAGAAAAATTTCATAGTTAAACGTAGATTCGTTTATGGTTTTCCCTTCCGGATAATAGATAAGAACATTGGTTGCAACCGACCCATTTGCTGAAATGCTACTAATGCCGTCTTCACTTTGGTATTCGCTCCCATCGGTGGTTTTAATCTTGAAGCGGATTTCATAGTAGCCATTTACAGTTGGATCAAAAGGTATGTCTCTCTTGTTCTTTACTTCATACCGTACTTCATAATAACCACCATCAGCTTCTTTATTGTTGATTATGATTTCAAAATCAGATGGCTTAAAAAGATTGGGATTACTCATATCGCCACTATCATCATTTTTGCTGCAACCCGTAAATAATACACCGGTTACCAACATACACAATGCCGCTAATAAACCGGCTTTTCCTACATTTATTTTATTCGTTTTCATAATATAAAATTATTGTTCATTATCAAAGTTATACCCATAATCAAGACGATATACTACCTAAAATCAGGGCTTTTTTACCTCCTGTGAATAGATACTGCAGAAGACGTTACTTACCAAAGTTTACAAGTTCATTATAAGGCAGATAGAATTCTCCTTCTGTAATTACCATCTTATCGTTGATATTATCTTCATGGCTGATAGTACCCTTAAATTTACCTTTAATGCCATTTGATTGGTTTATTTCAATTATTTCCAGCGTAAAATCTCCTGTTTCGCAGGCATCGTATTGAACGGTGCCCTCTTTTGTCTGGATAAAGTATTCCATATCAATGCTGTAAGTCTCGGCTCTTATATCGTCAACCTCATCCCAGATACCTCCATTCTGAGTATACGTACCGGGAGGGAAATCGCCACCTTCATTCCATAAGTCAAAGCCAAATGAATGAGGTTGTTGTTCCAGAGGTTCACTGCCATCAGTAGCTGAAATATATCCACTGATGACAATATGCTGCCATTTATTGTCATTTCCTCCCCCCCGGAACTTTGCCGAATGCAGAAAATTATACTGTTCGCCGTTTATGTTTGCCTTGAAATAATACGTATTGTAGGTACCCCCATCAGCTTCTTTACTGCAACCTGTAAATAGTACACCCGCCATCAACACACACACTACTGCCAATAAACCGGCTTTTCCTATATTTACTTTGTTCATTTTCATGACATGAATTTATTGTCCAGAATCAAAGTTATATCCAGAATCAAAATGATACAATACCTATAATCAGGACTTTTATACCTCCTATAAATAGGGGGCGCAGGTTATAACATTTTGTTTGCCATCAGCAATACCAATAGTTCAGCGATATTTTTGACGGAGAATTTCTGCAGGAGATTCTTGCGGTAGGTATCTACCGTCAGTTTACTGAGATACAGTTCATCGGCTATTTCACGGGTAGTCTTTCCCTGGGAAAGAAGTTTTAACAGGTCTTTTTCCCGTTTGGTCAAAGAAGGAAGCTGCTGGTACGCAACGGTTGACGTTGTCATTATCTTTTTGGCTTCATGGCTGAATACGATATCACCATGTAAGGCAGACGCTATGCTGCCCAGGATTTCATCGGCGGGCGAGTCTTTCAGGAGAAATCCCGAAGCACCGTTCTGAAGCATCTGCAGGATGGTGCTTTGCTCGGCCTGATTGCTCAGACCTATGACCAGAGTGCCGGGGTATTTCATTTTGATCGTTTTACAAATATCGATGCCGTTAGTATCGGGTAATACAATGTCCAGTAGCACGATATCAACCGTATTTTTATCCAAAAAAGACAGCATACTGTTTCCGTTAGCAAAACAAAGCAGTCTATAGGGGGCCTCATGTTTAGCAAAAAGTGACCGTAAACCCTCCAGTACAATCGGGTGGTCATCCACTAAAGCCAATGTCATGCTTTTGTCAGACATGGATTTCGATGTTTACAGTGGTTCCTTCATCAATAATAGAATCGATTTGCATCGTTCCTCTCATAAGATTTACCCGGTTTTTGATATTGGCCAGTCCTATTCCGTTTAGAAATCCCTGATCTTTAAATACAAACCCCTTGCCGTTATCTTCCACCGTAATCAGCATATTGCTCTTCTCCCGGATACATTGTACGATAATCTTCGTTGCCTTGCCGTGACGTATGGCATTGTTCAAAAGCTCCTGTATCATCCGGTAAATGTTAACCTGCACCTGTACGGGAATAGTGTTTTTTATGTCATTTGACTGAAACTCGACTCTAGTACTGTCAGATGACACGGAAACACAAAGATCGCGCAATGCTACTTCCAATCCTGAACGGATTAATGTTTCCGGCATCATATTTCTGGATATGCGGCGCAGCTCGCCTATGGAATTTTCAAGCTCCCGGATTGTGTCGTCAATAACGCGTGATGAAACATTTTTTTGTTCGCCCGATAATTTGATTTTGATGCCTGACAACGTACCACCCAATCCGTCATGTAGATCACGTGCAATACGCTGGCGTTCTCTTTCCTCAGCAAGAAGTATAGTACGGGTAAGTTCCAGTTCTTTCTGTTTATCCAGCTCATGTAAGCGTGCTACCGTCTTCTGCTGTTTGGTGCGGTATATATATACCGCAAAAATAAAGGCTAAAAGAAAAATAGCTGCACCAATACCCAAAAGCCAATTGAGCAGGCGGTGATTTTTTTCTGTCAGCTCCGCTTCCTTTCTTTCTGCCTGAAGCCGTGAAATCTCCCTTTCTTTTTCTGCGGTCTGGTATTTTTTTTCCATTTCTACAATATCGGCCTTGTTTTGGGAGTTGTGCAGACTATCGTTAATGGTAATAAATTTTTGAGACCATGCATAGGCTTCTTCCATGTTTCCCATGCGAGCATAGGTCTGTGCCAAAAGGTTGTAATAGGAATTGCGGTCATTTACGAGAAGTATCCTACTGGTTAGCAGATCCTTCATAACTTCTGTTGCCTGATGGTTTCTGCCGAGTTTACGAAGTATATTGAACTTAGCATATTTTGCCCTGTTTATATAGTAGTTTTCTCCTATACCCACCTGTAACGCAATGCCTCTGTCATAACTTTTTATCGCTTTTTCATACATTTCTTTCTTTTCGTAGTACAATCCTTCGGGAAAATAATAAAACAGAAAAGCGTTGGTTGAAGGGTATTTTTTCAATAGAGCAGAAGCCTTGTCAAGATACATTTTCCCTTGGTCCGGCCTGTCCATGAACAGCGTGTTCTCAGCAAGCACAAGCAGCACTTCTACAATTGCCTCTTCTCTCAGTGCTTTATTTTCTGTTGTCGATCGCTCAAAATTAACCAGGGCTTCTGTCAGGTAGCTATTGGCCTTTAGACGTTGTTCGGCATTGAGAAGACTGATGCCGACAAATTTATTTGCATTGGCAATTGTAAAGATATCTCCTGATTGTACTGCAAGGGGAAGCGCATGGTTAATATAAGCATCCAGCCCTTGCTTTTCATTGCCCTGCATTTGTTCAAGCACTCCCCTTAAAACCCAGTTATGGCTTCTAAGTCTGTATGCTTCAGCATGGTTATGGGAAGAAAGCATTTTATCTGCTTCAATGGAATAACCTTTGATCTTGTTCAGATCCAGGCTACCCATCATTATATAGGCATGGTAGTAAAGGGAAGCCCCTTTTAGAAAGGAATTGTTTCCGCTGAGTGAAGCTCCCTTTTCGAGATATTCTTCGGCTTTAGGGAAATCCTTTGCCCTCTTATAGGTATAGGCCAGCTGTAAAGCGGTATATGATTTAGTGCTGTCATTTGTTACACGTGTAAAATATTCCTGTAATTTTTGGATATAAACAGTGTCTTCGTAAAGTTTAACGACTATCTGAGCATTTGCCAAAGAGCAGATGAGCAACAGGATGATTATGAGGCATTTCACTTTCATAGAAACCTTTCAAATTTCAAATTTATTCATTTTGACCTATATATGAAATACCTAAAAGTAGGATGTTAATGCTATCAATACACCGAAACAGCTAACCAAGTTAATCTGTTCTCAACAATAAGCCGATAAGTTTCCATTTCAACTTTATTTTTTTATAACTTTGAGTTATTATAATAACTTAAATAGTTATTAAGCATGCTAAATCATTTTGAAAAAAGGTAGGCCTCAATTAAAACGCTATTTTAACGGCTATGGATTATATTGATTATTACAAGATATTAGGCATAAGCAAAAATGCTACTGCCGATGATATTAAAAAAGCTTATCGCAAACTGGCACGTCAGTATCATCCTGACTTAAACCCCAATGACAAAGACGCTCAAAAACGTTTTCAACAGATAAACGAAGCAAATGAAGTATTGAGCGATCCGGAAAAAAGGAAAAAATACGACCAGTACGGTAAAGATTGGCAGCATGCTGAACAATTTGAGGAGGCCCGAAGACAACAGCAGGCATCAGGTGGTTACGCAGGCGGAAGTAATCCGTTTGGCAACACCTATGGGGATAATGATGAGGGAGATTATTCCGATTTCTTTTCATCCATATTCGGAAATCGTGGTGGTAGCCGACAGGTAAAATTTAGAGGGCAGGATATACGGGCCTCTTATACTTTAAATTTATCGCAGGCCTATACCACGCACAAACAATCCTTTACAGTAAACGGAAAAAGTATCCGTATTACCGTACCTGCCGGAATAGAAAACGGGCAGGAAATAAAGATTTCAGGTTATGGCTCTCCGGGGGCAAATGGCGGGCCTGCCGGTGATTTATACATTACGTTCGATATAAAAAATGATACAGAATTTGCCCGGAAAGGAAACGACTTATACAAAACCGTTCCGCTTGATTTATACACTGCTGTATTAGGTGGCGATAAAATTATTGATACTCTCAACGGAAAAATAAAGTTGAAAATTGCCCCCGAAACACAAAATGGCACTAAAATACGCCTGAAAGGAAAAGGATTTCCTGTATATAAAAAAGAAGGCCATTTTGGCGATTTGTATATTACCTGGGAAATACATATTCCTACAAAGCTTAACGCTAAAGAGAAAGAACTTTTTGAACAACTTTCTAATGAACGATCATGATGGAACAGGCACAAAAAATATCTGTAGAGCAATGCTGTAGTCATTACAGCATTGAAATCTCATTTGTACAGCAATTAAATGATCACGGATTAATCTCATTGATCCAGACCGAAAAAACCGTTTTTATCGCGTATGAGCAATTAACCGATTTAGAACGCTATATACACCTGTATTACGATTTAGAAATCAATATGGCAGGATTAGATACTATACGCCATTTATTACACAGGGTACAATTATTACAAAACAAAGTCCGGAAATTAGAAAACGAATTATAACAACAATTGAACATCAGACAGAATACGCATAGAGAACGCATATCATTTTACTGAAAAAACAGGTGATAAATTCGCTAAATTTAACGGTATTGTCATGTTCTTTATACTGATCCGGTGCTTCACCATTACTACCTGTACCGGTAAAATTATAGCAAAACATACTATAATGCCACTGTTTTGATAATTCGAAATCAAACGCTTATTACATGACCATTACTGCTCAAAATGTCATAGACACCCCAAACAGCAATACTATTTTTATGGTGTGGAATTTTAGAAATGGGATAACCGTAAAACCCGTATTCCAACAAATATGTGCTCTGGTGAATAATCTTAATAATTCTGCGCAGATACGTACCCTTAATGCCCGCACCAGTGTAGTGATGGGCATTAGTTATCAGGCCTGGAAAAAATTAGAGTTGCCGGAACCTCTCCCCAAAGAACTGATGGATTTCAAAACCGTTGAAGGCATAAAACATAAAGCTGTTGCTACACCCGGCGACCTGCATTTCCATATCCGGGCCGATGATAAAAGCTATGCTGTGGATATGGCCGGAGTTATTGCAAAAACCTTATCAGCTGTTGCGGATTGTAGTGAAGAAATTCACGGATTCCGGTACTGGGACGGAAGAAGTATTCTGGGATTTGTAGATGGTACGGAAAATCCGACGGGAAAAAAAAGACTACATTTTGGAATTATTGGAGATGAGGACGAAAAGTATAAAGGAGGAAGTTATCTTTTTGTTCAAAAATATATTCACGATCTTGTAGCCTGGGAGGCATTATCTGTTTCAGAGCAGGAAAAAGCTTTCGGAAGAAGCAAAGTCAACGATATTGAAATGTCAGATGACATCAAACCTTCTAATTCTCATTCTGCTTTAGCTAATGCAGGTGATGATTTCAAGATAGTACGTGATAATATGCCTTTTGGAAACATAGCAAAAAATGAAATGGGTACTTATTTTATTGCATATGCACGTACTTTCAGTACCGTAACTAAAATGCTTGACCGGATGTTTATCGGTGTGCCTGAAGGAAATTATGATCGTATACTGGACTTTAGTACAGCTAAAACAGGAACGCTTTTTTTCTGCCCTTCAATAGATATGCTGGATGATTTTTCGGAATAAAGAAAAAAGACATCGCTTAATTTACGGTATCAGAACAATTAATAATTATGATCTCTAACAGAACAGACAAATGTGTTTCTTTTGATAAGGCTCATAGTCTTAGAGTAATTGGTATATTGTCTGATTGTAAAAACAAAAAAAAATGAAAATTCTACATACCGCAGACTGGCACATAGGCCAGCTGTTTTACGAATATGATCGCAGTTATGAACACCAACGGTTTTTAGACTGGCTGGCAGCTACTTTACAGGAAGAACAAATAGATGTACTGCTTATAAGCGGGGATGTTTTTGATATTTCTAATCCTTCCGCTACGTCTATTAAAATGTTTTATACTTTTCTGAGCCGTGTTACTAAAATAAAACCGGATATACAGATTATTATTACCGCTGGTAACCATGATTCTGCCCCACGTCTGGAGGCTCCAAAACCATTATTAGAATCCTCTAATGTTCATATTATAGGATTGGTTGAAAAAGACGCCGAAGGTAGTATTAATTATGAAAAATTGCTTATTCCGCTGTATGATGCCTCAGGCAATATCAAAACATGGTGTCTTGCCATTCCTTTTCTGCGGATGGGTGATTATCCGACTATTGCCAATGCTGTAAACCCTTATACGGAAGGAGTGGCAGCTGTATACCGGAAGGCTTTTGAATATGCTGTAAACAAAAAACAAACGGGTCAGACCATTATTGCGATGGGGCATTTACATACCCAACAAGCTGAAATAACTGACCTGGATAAAACAGAGCGGCTCATCATGGGAGGAGCGGAATGTATTCCTGTCAGTATTTTTCACCAGGATATACAATATGTTGCCCTGGGACACATACACAAAGCGCAAAAAATAGGAGGTAAAGAGCATATTCGTTATTCGGGAAGCCCGTTACCTATGTCTTTTTCTGAGCTTAATTACAAACACCAGGTAATTACCTTTGAGCTCGACGGAGAAATCAGCAATATGCGCTCGCTAGAAATTCCTTTGTTTGTAGCACTTCGGAGAATACCGCTGCACCACCAGTCTCTTCCCGAAGTAATTGCCCAATTAGAGCAATTACCTGAAATGGATGCAATTTCTGAAACTGTTCCCTACCTGGAAGTCAGGGTATTGCTTGATGAACCTGAACCCGCTTTACGTCATAAGATAGAAAAAGCCCTTGCCGGCAAAAAAGTAAAACTTGCAAAAATTGATGTCAGGTACCCCCATTCTTTACAGGAAACTGCGGAATTTATCACGCCGGAAAAATTGAACGAACTCCAGCCTATTGATGTATTTTCCAAAATATATCAATCCAGGTACAATAAGAATGTTCCCAAAGACATCCTGCAACTTTTTCAACATGTAGCACAAGAAGTAAACCAAACAGCCGGATAAAATGAAAATACTCGCTATACGTATAAAAAACCTGGCTTCTTTAGAAGGAAATACTGAAATTGATTTTACAGCTGAACCACTATATTCAGCAGGAATATTTGCCATTACCGGAGCCACGGGGGCCGGTAAATCTACGATATTAGACGCATTGTGCCTTGCTTTGTATGGTAAGACGCCCCGGTACTTACAGGCAAAAGAAGCAGGAATAGAAATACGCGATGTACAAGGCGCTACACTGAGCCAGGGAGACATACGGAGTATTTTACGTGACGGAACAGCAGAAGGATTTGCTGAAGTGGATTTTGCAGGTAATGACGGGCAGCATTACCGGGCCAACTGGAGTGTACGGCGTGCCCGAAACAGAGCAGAAGGCAGTATGCAATCTGATTCCGTTACGTTAAAAAACATCACCACCCATGTTGCATTTCCGGGTAAAAAACAGGAAACCTTACAAGAAATAGCACGTCTGGTTGGTTTAAACTTCGAGCAGTTTACCCGATCTGTACTCTTAGCACAAGGTGATTTTACTGCGTTTATGAAAGCTAATAAAGATGAAAAATCATCCCTGCTTGAAAAACTTACCGGAACCCATATTTATTCCGAAATTTCAAAAAAAATTTATGAACATTATAAGCAGGAAGATCAGCAGCTTCGCGAACTTCACCTAAAAAAAGAGGGAATAGTTACCCTTTCCGAAGAAGAGCTCAAAATCCTGTCAGATGACCAAAACCTTTTAGAAACGCAGGTAAAAATTCTGGAAGAAGAAATTGGAAATTTAACGAACAAAATCAACTGGCACAACCAGCTTGTTACACTGCAAACCGGTTACAATGAAGCCTACAAGACATTGCAACTGGCCGCCGAAGCTACGGCAATAGCCTTGCCGCAAAAACAAAAATTGCAGGAAATAGAACAAGTACAACAAACCAGAAGCTGGACAGATGCTCTAAAACACATACAGCAGCAACATGCAGAAAAGGCAGCCATCTTGGTAAAGCTGGAAGAAACCACCAGCAATCAGCAAAAAGAAAAAGAAAGTCTCGAAACAGCACTCGGACAGGCAGAAAACGATCTTGCAGAAAAAAATAAACTATTCACTGATGCGCTACCGCTTTTGGAAAAGGCTAAAAAGCTGGACACACTGCTGGAAGAGAAAAAAAAACAAGTAGAAAAATATAAACAAGAAGCTGAAAATGCTTCGGAACTCAATCAAAAGCACCAAATACTATTAACAGCCAGGCAGGAGGAATACCATGAGCTTATAGTACAAATAAAGTCCGTAACCGACTGGGAGAGAAAAAACAGAGACCGCAGCCAGATTGCAGAAAATAAAGATATTATCCTGTCTAAATTACAGGATGCACAAAAACTCTTGCAAACTCTACAGACCACCGCGTCAGAACAGCATCAATTACTAGATAAAATAAAGACAGAGGAAACGCAAATCACACAAGTTCAGGCGGCCTGGAAAAAGCAGCTGCAAGATCTTGAAAGTCTAAAAAAAGACTATGATGCACAATCCAGAGAACTGCTATTGACCCCAATAGAAACCTTACACCTTCAAAAAACCGAAACTGACCTTCAGGTAGAAAAGGCTATACGAGCACAAGCGTGCTGGCAATTTTTTTACAGTGCGCTGACGGAATTGGAAAATCTCAACCAAAAATACCTGCAAGCCAAAACCGATTATACACTAAAATACAAAACGTTACAGCAACTGACACTGCAATTACCTGTTAAAAAAGCGCAAAAAGATACCAGTTATCAACTTTTGCAGCAAGCACGTATGGCATCGGCAGAAAATGTAGGAACGTTAAGGGCCACATTGGTTGATAATGAACCTTGTCCTGTATGCGGCAGTACTGTTCACCCCTATTCCGAACATAATCTGCAACTGGAAAAGGTATTGAAACAGTTGGAAGCATCATATGAAGAAAAGGAAAAAAACTATCTTGCTTCCGATCGGGAATATACTATACTGAAACAGGAATGCCACATGTTACAGGAAACTATACAGCATCAAAGTGAAGAAATTGATCAGAGGCAAATTGCCCTTCAGGATAAAAAAAACACCTGGGAACGTTTTGATATAGCGAAAGAAAGCCAGGCAGTAACCGGTACAAAAAAAGCAGGCTGGATAGAAGAAAAATTAGAATTTCTCCGACAAAAAAAAGACAACCTACAGGTACAGGTTCAAGCGCATTCGGATAAAAAAATGCAGCTGGAAGCTGACAAAACCAAAATAGACCAGCTAAAAGAAACCACAGATTATCTTGCTGATCAAATAAAAGACAGAGGGAATAACCTGTCTGTGTATCGCGAACAGCAAAACAGTAAAACAAAGGAACTGACCAAAGCAGCCGCTGATCTCGCTGAAACAGAACGCCTGCTCTCTCCCTTTTTTGCGGCTCCGGACTGGACAGCTAACTGGAAAACCAATCCTGTCTCTTTTATAGATCACATTCATCAATTTGCCCGAAAATGGAAAGAAAATACAGAAAAAACAGCACAGTTTACCAGTGAAAAAGCTGTACTCGAAGCCACTTTAGAAGCATTGGATAAACAGGCGGAAAATCTTTCATCAGAAGCAGCCCGAAAAACAGAGATTTACAAAATGCAGTATGAAAATCTTCTTGATCTGATACAGCAGCGCAATACCCTTTTTGAAGGTCAGCCAACAGAAGAAACCGAAACCCGAATAAAACATGCTCTAACAGAAGCACAACAACAACTCGAACATATTAAAGAAAAACGGCAACAGCTCAGTATTGATTACACAAAAGCTCATGCGCAAAAAGAAGAATTTATCGCTATATTGACCGCGTTGGAAGCTGATGCACATAGCATATCGCAAAAAATACAGAACTGGCTCAATCACTACAACCAACAACACAATCAAACCTTAGATATTGTAAAATTGAACGAATTACTGTCGCTGAACAGCGACTGGATTGCGACAGAGCGAGACCGCCTGCTAGCTGTTGAAAAAGAAGAGACCAAAGCCCATTCTGTACTTGCTGAGAGAAAACAAGCACTTGACGCGCATCAGCACCATGGCCGGTCTGAACGCCCATTGGAAGAACTCACCTCCTCCCTTGGCCATGCAAAATCAGCCGTAGAACAAAAGAAGCACAAAAAAGGAGAAAATAGTTTCCGCCTGCAGCAGGATGAACTTCATAAAAAAAAGATCGGCAACCTGTTAAACGATATAGCAGCACAATCTATTATTACAGAAAACTGGGGAAAACTCAATGACATTATCGGTTCTGCTGATGGCAAAAAATTTCGACAGATTGCACAGGAATATACCCTCGATGTCTTGTTGGGCTATGCTAATATTCATTTGCAGTCGCTCACCTCAAGATATAAAATTGAACGTATTCCGGCATCACTCGGTCTCCAGGTAGTAGATCAGGACATGGGCAATGAAGTACGAACAGTCTATTCACTTTCAGGAGGAGAATCTTTTCTCGTATCACTCGCCCTGGCATTGGGTCTTGCCTCCTTATCATCCAGCCGTATGAAAGTAGAATCTTTATTTATTGACGAAGGTTTTGGCTCGTTAGATCCCGCTACACTTAACATTGCCATGGATGCTTTGGAAAGGCTTCATAACCAGGGACGAAAAGTAGGCATTATCAGCCACGTACAGGAAATGACGGAAAGAATTCCCGTACAGATTAGAGTAAGTAAACAACAAAACGGAAAAAGCAAAGTGGAAGTAATCGGAAATTATTGATATAAAAAGCTAATTGCCAATAGCTTTTGCTTTTTTTTCACTTATAGTTCCCGTTTTATGAGGTATTATTTTATAACTTAAGAAAGTCTACCAGCTCTCTTGCTGCGGCACGGCCGGCACGATTTGCACCAATAGTAGATGCAGAAGGCCCGTAACCCACTAAATGAATCCGGGGATCTTTTGCCACCTGTGTAGCGAGTTTTCCTGACATTTCAATTCCATTTTTCATATTGAATAATGCTAAAGGTGAAAGATGATCCAATGAATGCCGAAAACCGGTATTCCAAAAAATAATATCCGCGTCTAATGTGGTACCGTCTGCCCAGCGTACACCTGTTTCGGTAATTTCCTCAAACATGGGCTTTCGGTCAAGAACACCTTTTTTCAGCATATCATCAATAGCCGGGGTAATAGGCAGACCGGTTATGGAGACTACTGAATGGGGCGGCAGACCTTCCCGTACTCTTTTTTCTACTATAGCCACGGCTTCACGGCCTGCTTCAGGTGTAAATTCATAATTTCTGAAATCAGGAGACCGCCGTGCTACCCAGGTAGTTCGGGTTACCTTTGAAACTTCCCCCAGCAATTGAACGGCAGAAATACCACCTCCTACTACAATCACATGTTTACCTGCAAATTCTTCCGCGTTTTTATATTCTCCGGTGTGCAGCTGTCTTCCTTTAAATTTTTCCCATCCCGGATATTTGGGACAATTTGGAGTTTTCCAGGTGCCTGTAGCATTAATTAATCCTCTTGCGCTAAACTGTACTCCGTTCGTATGAATAATAAAACGGTCTTTCCTTTCCGTAACTTCCGTCACTCTTATGGGGCGGATAACAGGCAGTGCAAATGTTTTCTCATACAGCTCATAGTATTTTGGAATAGCAATATTAGCCTGCAGTTCTTTGTCTGTTGTGTTTACAGCATCAGAAAAATGCATTCCCGGCAAATCGTTAATGCCATTTACATTATGCAGTGTTAGCGAATCCCACCGGTGCTGCCAGGCGCCTCCGGCTCCGAATTCATCATCTAAAACAACAAAACCTTTTCCGGGTACTATTCCCCTTTTTTTAAGATGATAAGCCGCTGATAAACCTGCCTGCCCGGCACCGATAACTACGATATCTACTTTATAAAAAATATCCGGTTGCACCTTGTTTATCGGTTCGGAAGCTTCAGGTATAGATGTTTCTGATTTTATGTGTGCCATTTTTTATGTATTTTTTTGGATGTTTCCTCCGTTTTTATTCTGAATACTGATGACAAGTTAC
Organism: Paenimyroides tangerinum; assembly: GCA_050990835.1. Lineage (GTDB taxonomy): Bacteria > Bacteroidota > Bacteroidia > Flavobacteriales > Flavobacteriaceae > Flavobacterium. The sequence goes on from CP158859.1 coordinate 217,262, forward strand.
AAAATATAGTGCATATCGTTTTGCGCCGGACGCTTGCTAAAATTGCCTGTTAATTTCCTGAATGAAAGAACCGTAACTGTCGCAACGTAGGAATTATCATCAGAAAACGGGAATAAAAATATCCTATTTATAGGTATTGTATGGCGTTCTTCAGTAGAATAACTTTGATTACAATCAATAAAATAGTAAATGTTATGAAAGCAAGTAAAATGAATTTAAGAAAACCCTTTTTATGCAGCCTGTTATACGTACTACTTACAGGTCTGTTACTTACAGGGTGTAGCAGTAATGATGATGGCAGCAGCGTAATCACAGATGATGATAATCCAGCAAATCCATCAGAAACAGTATTCAAAACTTCTGATTTTGAGATATACGAAATGACATTATCGGACATTTCCTCTTCTGACAATCAAATATATTATTTTTATAAGGTTAAAAATAAAACCGATAAAAATTATATAAGTAATCAAGAAAACGGGGAATTTGACGTATACTTCCGGGCAAAAGGTTCAGATGGTGCCTGGTACGATTCCAGAAATTCTATAGATGATCTGAATGCGGGAGCTTCTGATGGCGAATCGTTGGCCGTTACTTCTCCGGAAGGAATAACGCTTGACCGTTCTACCTTTACATACGAAGTAAAAGTACATGAATAAAAGCATTGGAAAATGCTGTATCTTTTTGTGTTATTGTTAAATACAATAAAAATGAGAACAGCAGGCAAGAACTGAAGGGTTTAGATTTATCTAAACCCTCTTTTATTCTAGGACAGGCCAAAGCCTCCGATACAATGTGCTATCTGGTTGTATTTTTCCCTAAACAAATAAAAGGGAGTATGTAAAAATTCTTAAAAGTTGTATATTGTACTCTATAAGCCATTTGAAATACCTATCACTATTATTTAAAAACAAAAAAATGAGTATTAAAAATAACCTTTTAATTGTTCTTACCCTACTACTGTTGTTTTCCTGTAAAGACAAAAACGGGCCTGATACAGGTATAAAAATAACAAGAGATAATCATCCCGGTTTATTCATTCACCAAAAAAGTCTCACGGGCTACTCAAATGATATTTATTCAAAATCCTATCAATATTTCTGGAAGAAAGGAAACGACACGTTAGACCTGCAATTCACTATTTTTGAAAGTAAAAACGACAGTACGGTTTCCGTTACAGTCCATAACCGGCAACCTGTTTATTTTCAGACTGTTTTAGACAGCCTCAGCCACTTAGTACCGGAAATTAAAAAGAATTTTGACCTGAGCAGGCTCAGCAGTTTATATTTTAAACCGCTTATTTATTATCCTGATCTCGATAGAGAGCTTTCTAATGCATATGAAAAAAAGTTTGGCAATAAAGCTGTTGACTATCCGCAACTGAATACTTTTTTACTATCTGCTTCTGTAACATCCAAAATAGATACTTTTGGTGCTTCTGTAAATAAGAAAGTGAGTCGTTACGGTATCGAAAAATTTCACCTGTTACAAAAAAAAGATTACCATTATTACCTGTCTGATTATGACACCACCGATTATCCCGAATTTTCATTGCACGGGGCAGGGCTTTATATTACCTTATCAGATAAATAACTGTTAAATTTGAGAACGTTGCGCACTGACCAAAAATAGCATAAAGTGTAGCGTTAAAATTCGGTTTTTTATAATCCGAATTATTCTTTTACTTACTTTAACAAGCAGTAAAGGGACAGGATAGTGCTGCTACAATAATGGCGTTAATCCGGAAAACGGCAACCATTTTTAGCAGATTGATAGGGTAAACCGGAAACCCGGCAAAAAAGAAAAAGATACAACATTATAACCGGATTGTATCTATAAACACGAAAACGAAAAGGAATGAACAGGTGTCGTTTTTCTTTTTTATATCCTATAAAACGGGCGAATCACATTCATTATAAAACAAACAGCTTATTAATAGAAAATGAAAATTATTTACGTCATTTTATCTTTAATGATAACAACATCATTAACATTCGGGCAAAAAACGACACAAAAACAAACAAAAACAACAAAGCCTTTTGTGCTGGGTTTAGTTGATGAAATACAATCGAAGGAACTTGCTGAAAAAAGAGTATTAAATATTTATCTTCCGGAAGGTTATAATCCGCATGACACAATCAAATATCCGGTCATCTATTTGCTCGACGGGTCTTCAGATGAAGATTTTATCCATATTGTAGGGCTTGTACAATTCAATAGTTTTGAATGGATAGATCAAGTTCCCAAATCAATTATTGTGGGTATTGCCACAGTAGACAGAAAAAGAGATTTTACCTTTCCAACGCATATCAAAAAGGATAAAGACAGCTACCCTACAAGCGGGCATTCCGCCAAGTTTATTGCATTCATTGAAAAAGAACTACAGCCATTTATTGAAAAAGAATACAAGGTTAACGCAAATAAAACATTAATAGGACAATCATTAGGTGGCCTTCTGGCAACAGAGATTTTACTAAAAAAACCGACACTCTTTACCACTTATATTATTGCAAGTCCAAGTTTATGGTGGGATAATGGTTCTTTATTACAAGAACCTTCAGCTATTTTATCTGATACCTTCACACAACCTACAGCTGTTTATATTGGAGTGGGAAAAGAAGGATTAACGCCTACAGAAATTCCACGGGTTATGGAAGTAGATGCCCATATATTAGCCGAGAAAATAAATGCCACAAAAAGCAAACATGTAAAAGTATTTTTTGATTATCTGCCGCAGGAAAATCATGCTACCATATTGCATCAGGCGGTGTCAAACTCGTTTAGGCTTTTATACCCGAAAACCTCAAAGTAGTTTCTTCAGTAAAAAAATAACCGGATATTCTATAAAACCATTAAATAACAGATCCGAAAAGGTTATAAATTGTAAGAAAACTATGTTTCTTACAATTTGGTTTTTTAATAGCGTTTTTTTCAAAGAAAAAATCCGACACAATATACATCATGTCGGATCTCTATAAAAAACTTAAAACTAAACTTGTTGTTCCTGCTGAGGCAGGTCGGCCTTCATTAAGAATGATACAACATCCTTATTAATACTCTCCATGGTTGATTTAAACAGGTTAAAAGCTTCAAACTTATAAATCAATAACGGGTCTTTCTGTTCATGTACCGCTAACTGAACGGATTGTTTCAATTCATCCATCTTACGCAGGTGCTTCTTCCAGGCTTCGTCTAAAATAGTAAGTGTAATGTTTTTTTCAAAATCATTTAACAATGTTTTTCCTTCACTGTTATATGCCTGCTCCAGATTGGTAACCACATTCATGGTTTTGATACCGTCTGTAAACGGTACCACCATCCGCTCATAACCGTTATTGCTTTCGTATACGTTTTTAATGACCATAAAGGCATCGGCCGCATTGCGTTCACCTTTTTCTTCATATTTCTTGTATACGTAGTTATACAGTTTATTTACCAGCTCATTATCGGTCATTTTGGCAAATTCTGTTTCAGTAAACGGTGACTCAACGCCAAAAAGCTTAATTAAATCATATTCGAAGTTCTGAAAATCATTTCCTACTTTGTTCCCTTCTACAATGTAATCACATACATCAAACATCATATTGGCAATATCTACTTTCAAACGGTCACCATGTAGGGCATGACGACGGCGTTTATACACCACCTCACGCTGAGCATTCATTACATCATCATATTCCAGCAAACGCTTACGTACGCCAAAATTATTTTCTTCTACACGTTTTTGTGCTTTTTCGATAGACCGCGTCATCCATTTGTGCTGGATAACTTCTCCTTCTTTCAAGCCCATAGTATCCATAATTTTTGCAACGCGTTCCGATCCGAACAAGCGCATCAGGTTATCTTCTAAAGACACATAGAACTGAGAAGAGCCTACGTCTCCCTGACGGCCTGCACGACCACGTAACTGGCGGTCTACACGTCTGGAGTCATGGCGTTCGGTACCTATGATAGCCAAACCTCCTGCCTGTTTCACTTCATCTGTCAGCTTAATATCCGTACCACGTCCTGCCATGTTGGTTGCAATAGTTACTACGCCAGGGTTTCCGGCATCTTCTACAATTTCCGCTTCTTTCTTATGGAGTTTCGCATTCAATACATTATGTCTGATACCGCGCATTTTAAGCATACGGCTTAGTAATTCCGAATTCTCTACCGATGTAGTACCAATCAGTACCGGGCGGCCTGCATTCGACAATTCTACCACATCTTCAATAACCGCATTGAATTTCTCGCGAATAGAACGGTATATTTTATCTTCCCTGTCTTCACGGGCAATCGGGCGGTTGGTCGGAATCTCAACCACATCCAGTTTATAGATTTCCCAGAACTCCCCCGCTTCTGTAATAGCCGTACCTGTCATACCTGACAGTTTGCTGTACATACGAAAATAGTTCTGCAGGGTAATAGTCGCAAACGTTTGTGTCGCAGCTTCAATCTTCACATTTTCCTTTGCTTCAATAGCCTGGTGTAATCCGTCTGAGTAACGACGCCCGTCCATAATACGTCCGGTTTGCTCATCTACAATCATTACCTTGTTATCTACTACTACATATTCTGAATCTTTTTCGAACAAGGTATAGGCTTTCAGCAATTGCGTTAAGGTATGGATACGTTCTGATTTTACACCGAAATCCTGAAAAAGAGCTTCTTTTTTCTCTGCAATTTCTTCAGATGTACCTCCCGATTTTTCAATTGCGGCAATTTCGGTTCCGATATCAGGCAATACAAAGAAATGGTCGTCTACCCCCTGTGACAGGTATTTAATACCATTGTCTGTTAATTCTACCTGGTTATTTTTCTCGTTAATCACAAAATACAACGCTTCATCAATTTTATGCATTTCACGGTTGTTATCCTGCATAAAATGATTTTCGGTTTTCTGAAGAATCTGTTTTACGCCTTCTTCAGACAAGAATTTGATTAACGCTTTATTTTTAGGCAATGCCCGGTAAGCACGCAGCAGGTTGAAACCACCTTGTTTGGTATCGCCTGCTTTTATTAGTTTTTTGGCTTCGGTTAAAAACCCGTTTGAAATCTGACGTTGTAAAGCTACTAAATTGTCAACCTTAGGTTTTAGTTCCAGAAACTCATGGCGGTCGCCCATAGGCACAGGTCCGGAAATGATCAGCGGTGTACGGGCATCATCTACCAATACTGAGTCAACCTCATCTACTATAGCGTAGTTATGTTTCCGTTGTACCAGCTCGTCCGGTGTATGCACCATATTGTCACGTAAATAATCGAAACCGAACTCGTTATTTGTTCCGTAAGTAATATCTGCTTTGTACGCTTCTCTTCTGCCTGCAGAATTCGGCTGGTGATTATCTATACAGTCAACGGTTAATCCGTGAAATTCAAAAATAGGGGCTTTCCAGGCGCTGTCACGTTTTGCCAGATAGTCATTCACCGTCACCAAGTGTACCCCGTTTCCTGTTAACGCATTCAGATAAAGTGGTGATGTAGAAACCAGCGTTTTACCTTCACCAGTCTGCATCTCAGCGATTTTTCCCTGGTGTAGTACTATACCTCCAATCATCTGTACATCATAATGGATCATTGACCATGACAGTTCTTTCCCTGCTACCGACCAACGATTCAGCCAGATAGCTTTATCACCTTCTATACGTACATAGGGTTTGTATTGCGCAAATTCCTTATCCTTTTCAGTAGCCGTAACTTCCATTTCCGGATTCAGGCTAAAGCGGCGGGCCGTTTCTTTTACTACGGCAAATGCTTCAGGCAGTATATCCATCAATGTTTTTTCTGTCAGGTCATACGCTTCTTTTTCCAACGTATCTATAGAAGCGTAAATGGTTTCCCTTTTATCAATATCTGCCGTTTTTTCCAGCTCATCACGATAAGAGGCAATTTTTTCATCCTGCTTGGCACGGGATTCTTTAATTTTTTCTTTAAAATAGATGGTTTTAGCCCGCAAATCATCATTTGACAAATTTTCATATGATAATTGTAAAGCATTAATTTTTTCTACTATGGGGCGAATGATTTTGACATCTTTCTGCGATTTATCTCCTACAAACGCCTTAAGTATACTATTTATGACACTCATAAATGCATTTTTATAAATTAGTATTCCGTTATATATAGTTACAAAAAAAGTCTCTCCTTCGTGAGACTTTTCCGTGCTTCTTTATCTTAATATTCGTCTTCGTTCCAAAGGTAATCCTCATCAGAAGGATAATCCGGCCAGATTTCCTCCATCGATTCATATATTTCACCTTCGTCTTCGATAGACTGTAAGTTTTCAACCACTTCTAAAGGGGCACCAGTTCTTATGGCATAATCTATAAGCTCATCTTTTGTAGCGGGCCAAGGCGCATCACTTAAATAAGATGCTAATTCTAATGTCCAATACATGTTACTTTCTTTTAATTTTAATGCAAAAATAATTTTTAAACTTAAAAAATCAAGTTTTTTTATTTAATATTCGCTTAAAGTTTAGGATGATACCTCCTTTATTCTTCCCTTCTCGGAATCCACTTGACTTCTTCAGCTTTTAAGTCGAACGACAACTTTCGTGCCAGTACGAATAAATAGTCAGAAAGTCTGTTTAAGTATTTTAAAACCATCATATCTGTGGGTTCCGTGTCATTTAAATGGGTAGCAAGACGCTCTGCTCTGCGACAGATACAGCGCGCAATATGACAATATGACACGGTAGTATGCCCGCCGGGTAATACAAAATGCGTCATGGGCGGCAGATCCGTTTCCATGGTATCGATTTCTCGTTCCAGATATGCCACGTCTTCTTCACTTATCTTAGGAATGTTCAGGCGTTCTTTTCCGTTTTTCAGAATAGCCTTTTCCGGATCGGTAGCCAAAATGGCCCCTACAGTAAACAACCTGTCCTGTATTTCAACCAGTACTTCTTTATAATGCGGGTTCATTTCCTGATCGCGAATCAGCCCTATATACGAATTTAATTCATCAACTGTACCATAACTCTCAATACGCAAATGATACTTAGGCACACGTGTACCTCCAAATAATGCCGTAGTTCCCTTATCTCCGGTTTTGGTATATACTTTCATGATTATCTATTTTTTTTACGGATATCACTTTCCACTACCCCATCGCGCAAACGTATAATCCGGTGGGCATGTTCGGCAATATCTTCTTCGTGAGTTACTAAAATAACTGTATTTCCTCTGGAATGGATTTCATTAAAAAGCGCCATTATTTCTATGGACGTTTTCGTATCCAGGTTTCCTGTAGGCTCATCTGCCAAAATGATAGAAGGATGGTTTACCAAAGCTCTGGCTACCGCCACACGCTGACGCTGCCCTCCCGAAAGCTGGTTGGGTTGGTGGTCCATACGGTCGTGCAGGCCTACCTGGGTCAGGACTTCTGCGGCACGTTTATGCCGCTCTGTCTTTCCTTTTCCGGCATATACCATTGGCAAAGCCACGTTATCCAATGCCGTAGTACGCGGTAATAAATTAAAAGTCTGAAACACAAAACCTATTTCTTTATTCCTGATTTCGGCCAGTTCATTATCGTTCATTTTACTGACATCTTTTCCGTTCAGTATATAACTTCCGGACGTAGGGGTATCCAGGCACCCCAGAATGTTCATCAAAGTAGATTTACCCGAGCCCGAAGGCCCCATTAGTGCAACATAATCGCCTTTTTCAATTTCTAGGTCAACTCCTTTTAGCACAAAAACGGTTTCAGCTCCCAAAGCGAAATTGCGTTTTATATCTCTGATCTGAATAATAGGTTGCGGCATGTTTTTTTATAATATAAGTGCATTAAATATACGTATTGTTACAATCTTAAAAAAAAGTTTTCTTTTAATTGTTCTGTTCTTCTAGACAACAAAGTGCCGTAATAAAAGTCTATAACCAGTGTGATATTTTCATTATGCCGTAATTGTTGCTGAAATGCCGCATCGTAACTGCCGTTATAAAAAAGCAAAAGTTGATGAGGGGCCATCCGAATTGCCCTGTTCAGAATAACCGTCTGGTTTTCCGGTGTTTGACGTCCTATAATCATTTCTGCTGCATTAAAATTGTCTGTAAGTTTTTCGCGGTACTCTCCTACTATGTTTTCTGTTTCCTTATCCAACACATAAATAGCTTCCGGTGTAAAATAACGTATTGTTTTTTCCAGCCATTGTAATGTTTTTCCATGTTGTTTTATATCCGGCAATGATTGGTAGATACCTCTGGTAAGGTAATTATATACAAAAGGAGAATGTACCCCGTGTTGGTTAGTAGATTTAAGCCAAAACTGCAAATAATGAAACATGTAAAAATATTTGCGCTAAGTTACATAAACTTAGGCGCTACACTCCTTAAAAAAGAAGGAATTATAAAAAACTCATTATGAAATCGTTAAAAAAACTTTGTGTAAAATGGCTTATTTTTAAATCAAAAGCTTGCATTTAATGAATAATTGTCGCTATATTTGCACCGTTGAAAAAACAAATGGCGATGTGGCGCAACTGAATAGCGCATCTGATTACGGCTCAGAAGGTTACAGGTTTGAATCCTGTCATCGTCACTAAAAGGCCTCGTGGCGCAACTGAATAGCGCATCTGATTACGGCTCAGAAGGTTACAGGTTTGAATCCTGTCGAGGTCACAAATCACCAAATGGCGCCAGCTGTATTTAGCTGGCGCCATTTTTTTATCCTATCCTTTTTTGTGTGATCTTTAATTCTTGGGCAGAGAAAGATCTATTATCTGTTACTTATTCCTAATATAACTTTGATTTTTCTAAATTCTTTTTATATGCTCACCAGATAAAAAGTATAAAAATTGTGTGTCAAAAACGTTCACAACTACCTTATCGTTTTCATAATAAGTTTTGTATCTATTTAATTTTATTGCTTCAAATACAAAATATATGTTGAGGAAAAATTGTCGTTCAAAATCAAAGTTTGTCAAAAATTCCTAACGTATGGCAAGCCTATAATTTCGTACAATTGATAGCGTTATTACCTTGCGTCAATTTTATACCTATTACCACTCCTTTTTTATTTAGTAAGAATTGAAGTTTTGCGTTAGCATCAAAAGAATAAAATTCATTTTCTCCAGTTCTTTTCAGGAGTGCCTTCCGACTTTCCTTAACATTATCTTTTTCGTTGTTATACATTGCAATATACAAATGATTTTTTCCTGCCTGTGTTATTTTGAACTTTCCAATGCCAATAATTCCTGCTAATTTTGCTCTGTAAATACCTGTGTAGACTTGTGTCTGAGGTGCATTTGCATTTTCATATGCCGTAAGATTCGGTCTTTGATAGTTGATATGATAATATTTTGAGGCAATCCCTAATGCAATATCGTTCAGTTTAATACTTGTTCCATTTGTAAGAATAGTCAAGGTCAGATTATCTGCTGTAAAGTAGCTTGTAGCTGCCCGAAATTCATCGATTCTACCCGTATGACCGTACCCGTTTTTATCATAAAAAGGAGTTCGGAACAAGCCATATCCTATTCCGGTCTGCAAACTCGTCTTTTTCATTTGTTCCAATGATTTTCCGGATACCAGATTACCGTTAAAAAGGGCAAACATCAGTCTGGACAGATCTTCCGTAGTAGAAACCATTGCGCCTGCGGCAAGCGTAAAACTTGGATGTGTATCATCTTCTTTAGACCAAATTTCTCCATCAAATTTATAGGAATCGTTTCGTTTAAAACTTTCACTTTTATCTGTTTCATAATACGTATTTTGAAGCCCTAATGGATGGATAATACGGCATTTTACATTTTCTGAATATTCTTTTTTCGTTATATCTTCTATGATATACCCCAATAACGTATAATTGGAATTGCTATAGGAGCTTTCTTTATTGGGTTTTGACTCTGGTTTACCTTGTTGTATGAGTTTCAGCATATTTTCTTTGGTGTAGATACTGCTTTTTTGGTTGTAATACTCTTCCCATTCTAAATAATTGTAAATACCGCTGGTATGGCTGAGAAGATTTCCGATTGTTATTTTATCAGCATATTTTATTGTCGGATAAAACGTGCTGAGTTTTGTGTCAAGTTTCAGTTTTCCTTCTTCAATGAGCTGAAAAACAATAACAGCAGTAAAAATTTTAGTAATTGATCCTATTCTATATTTATCGGTACCGTTTGGAAATTTATTGAATTCTCCCCTATAAATAGTTTGATTGTCCTTTTGAAGTAAGATGCTACCTGAAAAAGCATTGTTTTCCTGAAAATAATTCAACAAGCTGTCAATTGATTTTTTGTAATCGGTACTTTGCGAATAAGTGCTTACAAAGCAATTTAGGATAAGTAAAAGAAAGATTTTTTTCATGGTTCAATTTTTATTGATGCAAATGAAAGAATATCTTTCCCACAGTTTTTCATTTTTTTGACAAACAGCATAATGATATAGACAAACCATTTAGACATTCTTTATTTGATGTTTGTCAATGATTAATGCACATTGGTATAAAAAAGAATGTGTTGCTACTGAAAATATTTACCTTTACCATCTTACAAAATAAATCAGCCGTTGAATAGCTATAATTTTCTGAGAATATTCATAAACCTTGTGTTTATAATCTTTATATCATCAACCCCGGCAATTAATAATGATAAGAATATACCTATACATTTTATTTTTATTTATAACATCCTGCTTTTTTTTCCGGCATGGTTTAATAACTTTTGGTTTCTGCCCCAACTTCAACAACATAAAAAAATACAACAGTATTGTGTTTCTATAGCGGCTATAATCTTATGTTTTACATTCGTATTGGGTCAATATTTACGCTGGTTATACCAGCGCTTTAATACTACAGAATTGATTAATTTTACACCAGTTGCAGCCACTTCTTCCGCTCCTGTCACGTTAGAAAAATACCAATACTATTTCGATGCTTTTCCCGGAATCATTCTTGTTTTAGGAATCATGATTATTGGGTATACAATCCAGCAATTTTTATTGAAAATCAGAAAAGAAAGACAAATACAAACTCAACAAACTATCGCAGAACTTAGTTTATTAAAATCACAGATCAGCCCTCATTTTCTCTTCAATGTACTCAATAGTTTGTATTCCTTATCTCTTAAAAAATCGGAGCAAACATCAAACGTTATTTTAAAACTCTCTGATATTCTGCGCTATTCTTTATACGAAACACAGGTAAAGGAAGTTACTGTAACCGACGAAATACATATTTTGAGTACCTACATTGATATTGAAAGATTAAGAATACCTGAAAATGTAATGATTACCTTTCATTACAATAATGTAAAAGAATATATCAAGATTACCCCCATGCTATTACTGCCTCTGATAGAAAATGCTTTCAAACATGGCACTGATTCTACGGTTGGGCATTCTTATATCAATGCAGAATTGAGCTGTGACGATATTAGCCTTATATTTACGTGTGAAAATAATTTTAAAGAATCGAAGCGGAAAGAGGTGGGCGGAATTGGTATTGAAAACGTCCGCAAACGTTTGCAGCTGATTTATCCTTCCAGGCACCGGTTTCAAATTGAAAAAAGCAATGGTGTTTTTAAAATAATACTTGAAATAAAATTCTAAAAATGACAAAAATAAAATGTTTAGTGGTAGATGATGAAAAGCTGGCTCAGGATGTTCTGATTCATCACATTTCAAAATTTGACACTTTGCAGTTAGAAGGTATTTGTAATAACATTTTTGAGTTAATTATTACTCTCAATAGAAATAAAGACATCGATTTAATTTTTCTGGATATTAAAATGCCGGAAATTAACGGAACAGATTTTGTTACCCTATTCAATAATCCTCCCACCATCATCTATACCACCGCGTACAATCAATATGCGTTGGATGCCTTTAACCAAAGTGCTATCGATTATTTGCTAAAACCCATCTCTTTAGAGCGTTTTGCTAAAAGCATCCAAAAAGCAACTCAATTCCTAAGACCGGTACAGCAGAGCCCAGCGCTCATCACTTCAGAAAAAGAGAATGACAGCTTTTATGTAAAGAGTGACAAACGTTTGATTAAAATTAACCCCGAAGCATTAATTTATATTGAAGGAATGCGCAATTATATTAACCTGCACACCAAAACCGGTACAATCATAGTTCACGCAACCTTAGCTTCTTTTGAAGAAAACCTAAAGCACCTCAATTACATTTGCAGAGTTCATAAATCATTTTTCATCAACCTCAATACAATAAACTATCTTGAACAGCATGTTATTATACTGAACAATAAAAAAAGTATTCCTATAGGGCTAAGTTATCGCGAACAGTTTTATGCTCAATTAAAAATAATGCCTATAAAATAGCCGAAAAGATAAAAACAACAAAATATCAGTATATTGTATATATAGCTGCAAAATACGGACCTCTTTAAAATATGATTAAAAAAATGCCTGAAATAATAGATTTAAGTCAGCCCATATACCATGGAATGCCTGTATTTAATGGTCTTCCCGAAGTAAAATTCAGCATTCATGCCACGCATGAGCAATGGAATAAAATTGAAAACCCGACAACTCAGACACCCAGTGTACTAAAACTGGAAATGGGAGAACATACCGGCACTCATGTAGACGCCTTAAGTCATATGGGACAAGCCTATGCCAACCAGTCAATTGACACTATGCCACTCTCCATGTTTTATACAGAAGGTATATGTTTAGATTTTTCACATAAAAACCTCCGCGAGCTTATAGAACCTGCTGAAATTGAAGCAGCCTGTATAAAAACAGGGGTATCTATACAGAAAGGAGACACTGTATTATTTTACACAAACCATTACCATAATTATTTTACTACAGAAAATTGGAATAATGGTCCCGGCCTTTCAGCCGCAGCTACCCGATTTTTAGGTTCAAAAGGTATTGCCGCTTTTGGGGTAGAAACCATGTCGCCGGGCGTACCTAAGGTTTCCAATAAAGAAGTACATAAAATTTGCGGCGAGATGGGATTTACACATTATGAAAACATGATCAATTTAGATCAGTTGCTCCATAAAGGACGTTTCCGTTTTATTGCTTTACCGCTTAGGATAGTAGGCGGAACGGGTTCGCCCGTCAGAGCCATTGCTGTTTTTGATTAAAATCACTATTTTCCCTATTGTATACCCTCTGTTTTTTGTAAAGCACACCGGTTTTCAAACAAATGTTACAAGATTCATAAACCACAGAAAGGAAAAAGACCTTTTTTTAAGAAATAAAACTGTTCATAACGGTTATAAAAAACAACGTACTTATCAAAAGTTTATACCCATAACATTTTTTAATACGGTTATACCGTATTTTACTAAAAAACGATCTTCACATAGTGTTTTTTATGTATTTATCCTAACTTTGCACTACTGCTCTATTAAAAATTTACAAAAATAAAGTTCATGAAAAAACATTATCTAATAGCATTAACTGCTTTTACTACAATTACTTTTGCACAACAAAACATTTCCTTCGAAACCGATGAAGGATTTCAGTTAGGTAGCATTCATACTCAAAACGGATGGGAAGTAGCCGAAGGAAGCAATGGTTTTATTCAAAATCAGGTTATAACAGATGAAAAAGCTACCGAAGGAATATATTCTTTTAAAAACGCTTACGAACCAGATTTTAATGAACAGTGGATGCCTATATTTGGAGCGGCATATACATTTTCTTCTCCGGCAGATTACAATTATTTTACAATTTCCTATGATGTATTAGCCACCAATAAAAACGGGGCTGATTTTGAGCTTGTTCTTTTTGCTGTGAACGATGAGGATGAATATGTACCGGTAGCAGGCGTAGGCATTGAAAACAGAGGATATATTTATTTTACCAAAGACATAAATTACGGATTTGATTATGCACAAGCCGAATGGTCTGCCAATACATGGATAAATATTAAGATTGAAGTTACAGGAAACGAAATTAACTATTATGTAAATGGCATTCTGGACCATACCATTACCAATTTTACACATTTGAATATTGCAGGCTTTAATATGCTTCATAATAATTACGGAGAGAGTGCCTACTATGATAATTTTATCATTTCAACAAGCCCGCTCAGTATTGAAGATCAAACTTTCGGAAATTTTATGATTTACCCTAATCCTGCCAGAGATATTCTTCATTATAGTTCAACAGGAGAAACTGTTCAATTACTTAAAGCCGAAGTTTTTAATCTTAACGGACAAAAAGTAGCAGAAGGAGACCAGAAAAGCATAAATATAAGCCATCTTGCCGCTGGCACCTATCTGTTAAAGGCATCTACTTCAAACGGTAAGTCCATCACGCGAAAAGTTGTAAAAAAATAGACACTAAATTTCGAGTAAAAAATTACGTATAACAAGACTATACTAAAGTAGAAAAATCTTTTATCAAGGTGTTTTCTGAAGCACAAAAAGCGTTAACAACACTTTTTTGTGCTTCAGAAACATTTTTACAATCTTCTCTTTCTAATCCAACCTATTATCATGCGTTTAGGTTTGTTTTTAACGCCCCTACCTCTATACTAATACCAGCAGAAAGGTAAGAATAAGTATAAGGCTTAAAAAGCCCATAATATCCTTCAGCTTAAAATGACTTAAAATCTCTCTGTTTATTTCTGATATTTCTTTGGTAAGCGGTGTTTTTCTTCTGTTAAAATAAGCTTTCTGTTCTTTCATGTTTTACTATATGTTTTAATCAGATCACCAATATATACATTAAAAAATAAAACATCAATTTTTTAACACATTAACCTTCTTTTTTTTCAGGATAATTTTCGTTTTTCAGTATAAAAAACGGATTTTCATCACCTTCTTTAGTAATTGTATAGGTACTATACAATACAAAACCTTTGGTATATAAGAAGTTTAAGCCTTCGATCATACTGTTAAAACGCATCACTTCATTTCTTTCATCTTTCAATAAAGCCTGCTGTTTTGTTTTAAAAAAGTCGGTGCGCTGACCGTAATCGATATGGAGCGCTGTTTTTGAGCTTAAATCAGGATATTCCGAAACTTGTATATAAACAGCCGGTAATTCCTGTAACGGAACATTATTCACCTGCTGTGCATATGTGGTATAACCAATAAGAAAAAAAAGGAAATACGAATAGTAATAGTTCATGATATATTGTTTTTACACATAAAGGAAGCAAAGAGTGTTCCAAAAAAACAATAAAAAATGGCAAGCGACCTACATCGCACCGCTACAACCGCGTACCTTTGCTGCGTTCCCACCCTGGAGGAGTCTGCAGGAGCTGGTCGTGTAGGACTTGCCGGTGCAAATATACAAACATTTTATATAAAAGCAATACGTTGGACATATTAAAATAGATTTGTAATATTGTATTTCTAAAAACCAATACAATGAAAAAACGCAACTATTTCGCTGTCTTAGGCTTATCTGTTCTGGTACTAGCATGTAATGATGAGAAAAAAACGCCTGAAAATACTTTATCTATAGATTCTTCTGCTCTTAAACAAACCTATAGCCTGGAGGAAACCCTTCCTTTACAGCTTAAAGATATTGGAAATATGCCTGTAGATTCTATCGTATATTACCTCAATGAGGTACGTATCGGCAGCACAAAAGACAACACAACATTTCAATATGCTTTGAATAAAGAGCGGTTTGGAGAAAAAACCGTAAAAGCGCTATTATATTCCAAAGGTGTTACCTCACAAACTTCTATCAAAATAAATATTTTGCCAGCTGATGCGCCCGAAATTTTAAAGTTCAATATTGTAAATACCTATCCGCATGATATCAAAGCTTATACGCAGGGATTGGAATTCTATAACGACATACTGATAGAAAGTACCGGAAACGGAGAAGGTATTGGTACCCGTACGCGCGGAAAATCGAGTATTCGGAAAGTAAACCCGAAAACAGGCGAGATATTGAAAATAGTAGAACTGCCCGATGCCATTTTTGGAGAAGGAGCCACAGTTTTAAATAACAAGCTGTACCAGCTTACCTATAAAAATAATGAAGCGTATGTTTACGACGTCACTACTTTTGAAAGAGAAAAAACGTTTCCTTATTTTCAGAATATGGAAGGATGGGGTTTAACGAATGACGGTTCCTATTTGTATATGACCGATGGCAGCATGAGCTTATTTAAAGTAAATCCTGAAAATTTTACCAAAATCGATTATGTAACAGTAGCCACCAATCAGCAGGCCATACCGAATATTAATGAATTAGAATGGGTAAATGGTAAAATATATGCTAATATTTATGGTATGGACGCCATTTGTATCATCAATCCTGCTAACGGCGCCATTGAAGGTGTATTAGACCTGAAAGAGCTAAAAAAGAAAGTAACACAACACCCTGATCTTGATGTGCTGAATGGTATAGCCTATAACAAAAAAACAGGCACGTTCTTCGTAACCGGAAAAAACTGGGATAAAATGTTTGAAATCAATATTACAAAATAAAGAATAAAAGGCTGTTCAATTGAACAGCCTTTTATTTTTCTCCATATAAAAATCCTAAGCGCATACGAATCAGCATTTTCTTCACAAAATTCCAGAAAAAAATGCGTTGCCCGAAAAGCGTACCAATAAGGATAAGCAGTACTTTATACACCGGTAAAATCAGAATTAGCGACAAAGGCCAGTAGAGCAAAGGATGCAGGCTGTCTTTGGTAATACCTATATAAGCCAGTATGGGCCTCGTAATCCATGCTGAAGCAGACCCTGTTAGTGCAAATACTATAAAAATAAGTACCATCTGAAAATTCGAGGTAATTCCCCACC
Source organism: Paenimyroides tangerinum (assembly GCA_050990835.1). Taxonomy (GTDB): domain Bacteria; phylum Bacteroidota; class Bacteroidia; order Flavobacteriales; family Flavobacteriaceae; genus Flavobacterium. Next base: position 233,948 of record CP158859.1, read on the forward strand.
GCTCTTTTAAGCTCGCCATTTCTACATTTTTGTGCAAATATATTAAAATTAGTCTAAATTAACACGATTGGTTTCCTGCCAGTACTTCAGGTAATGGTACAGCATATAGTTAACCTCGTATCCGTAATTCGTCGTAAACGTATAATCTATAGTATAATCATATCCTGGTTTTCCCGTTCTTGCTCTGCTATTCCAGGTTGATACCCATCGCCTGTTATGATTTTCCAGAAACGACTGCGAATAATGCCCCCGCGGCTTTCCTTTTTTTGTCAGCCAGTTTTCAAAACCTGTATCAAAAATAATCACTTCATATTCCAGTTCAGGATTACGTATGGTAATCGTTCCTTTTTCAATTTTTGATGTCCCTTTATCCTGCATATCAACCTGCGGGGAAGCTTTACATCCTATCATTAAGGAAAAAACCCCTGCTACTCCGTATTTCATAATTCCTCTCATATCAAAACTGTTATATTACCAATTGTATTAAAGGTACAAAAAAGAGAAGGTTTACAATTATGGGTGACAGCAAAATCGGAAAATAATTGTAATTTTAAGACAAATTTTAACGTATGCACAAGTCGGTAGAAGTGGATCAGTTTGAAGACAGTCCTTTTTTTTCCATTATTTCTTTTCACCTTGTTATTGAGGCACTTCAGGATATTGCCAATGAAAAATCTACAGAGTACCGTACCCAATATGCCAAAGCGCTTTTAAAAGAAGTGGAAAAAGTTCCGGAATTAAAAACGGGAATAACTTCGCGACAACAGATTTATGACAATCTGGATCTGATTCATTATCTGTTGGCGGACTTATTCCCTACCGCACTTACCCATAATGAAATAAAAGCCGTAAGCCTGCCTTTTCAAAACTTTAATTTTAATTTTACCAAACGTTTTCAACAGATTATTAAAGATGCAGGTGACAGTTTTGAGATCAACATCCGTAACTTTAATGCCGACCGGTACTATATTCTTACCTGCTGTATGATCCTAAACGAGCATTATGGAGAAAAGATTGATATTATGCAACCGATGTTTTATGATATTCCGGACGCCAACGGCATTAACCGTTATTACCGCATCATGTATAATGTTGACTTTATTGAAATTATACCTACAGATAAAGCCCTTCCTATTACAAAAGAAGATATCAGCCTGCTGAAAAAAAACTATGGTAACATTGCTCTTTGGAAAGAAAAATTTCCTAAACACAGCTGGATTATCAAAGGTTTTGGTATTCTAACCCTGTTTGATGTTACCACTGAAAATGCTATTTCTACTTTAAAAACAAGCCTTATTAAAGCAGACGATGAAAATTCATACCGGTATCATATCAAGATAAGAGATACTTTTAAATCTATTTTTAAGATCCCGGATATTGAAGTAGGGATACATTTTATAAATGAGAAGGATCTGACATTTATTGATCTTCCTTCCAGTTTGGACCTGGTAAGCTATTTCAGATTTTATAACGGCGACAATACCTCAGCTCTCAAAACAACTTATAACATTTTCATTAAAAATGTATTGGCCTACAACGGTTATTACAGTATATCGGATATTGACGACCTTGTGCAGGATTCCGCTATAAGTGCCTACGGAAAATTTTTGAAAGAGAACGGAATACAAAGTTTTATTTTAGCGCCTATTATCAGTATCGATAATTTTCAGGGATTTATAGAAGTAACAAGCCGTACAAAATATGCGCTCCACAGCATAAATGCCATTAAACTGGAAGAGGTAATGCCCTTGATTAACGATATGTTTGCACGGGTGCAAAATGATATTACCAACCAGCTTGACGCTATTATACAGCGGGAATATACCACTATACATCCAAGCGTGTACTGGAAGTTTATTCAGGAATCACGTGATTTTTACAACCGTAAATCGAAATCGGGTCCGGACAATATCAACGAAATAGCTTTCGAAAATGTATATCCGGTATATGGCGAAACAGATATTAAAGGATCTACACATCTGCGCAATGAAGTAACGCGGTCTGATATCAAAAGACAGCTACAGGAAATTGAAGCCATTTTAGAGGTTGCGAAAAACGCTCAGGCGAATCTCCTGTTTGTGCAGCGGTATGACGAAATACAATACTTCGGACGTGAAATAAAAAAAAGATTCAATCCCCAGCTGGAACTGCAGATTCAAAACTATATTGTGGACTTTATACACCCTATCCTGAAGCAGCTGGAACCTTATAAGATAATTCAGCCTTTACTGGACGAATACAAAAACAAATTAGATGAGAACGGACAGAAATATTATGTAGCCCGCAAACAATATGACGAAACTATAGGAGAAGTAAATAAAAACCTGCTGCGTATCATAGACCAGGCACAAACAGAAATACAAAGTGTTTTTCCGCATTATTTTGAACGTTTTAAAACCGATGGTATAGAACATTCTATTTTTATAGGTCAAAGTATTACCCCTAATCTTATCTTTGACCGCATTTATCTTTTTAATCTGCGTCTCTGGCAATTACAAATTATGTGTAAAATGGTTGCTTCTAACGAAATACTGGTAGGGCAGCTGCCTTATAAAATTGAACTTACCAGCCTTATCTTTACCTATAACTACCCCATAAACATTCATTTCAGAATGGACGAAAAGCGATTTGACGTAGAAGGTAATAATGATATACGCTATGAGGTCATTAAAAAACGTATCGACAAAGCTTTCAGTAAAAATGAACCCGCACAACGTATTGTACAGACCGGCTGTATAACAATAGTTTATTTAAACGAAGAGGACAAAACAGAATATATGCAGTATATCCGGTTTTTACAACAGGAAAACTATATTTGTAAAGAAGTGGAAGACATTGATATTGAAGATGTACAGGATATCACAGGACTTAAAGCCCTTCGTGTAAAGATTAATACAGAAGCTGCTACGGCCAACCGCAAACTATTTACGTATAACGATATGGTACGGTGGCAGACTATAAATTAATAAATGCCAGGATATAAGCAGAAACCGATACAATAATACCAATCATAAAAATAGTATAAGTGGTACGCAGCAGCTTATACTTTTTATCGAGTACCAAACCCAGATAGTACAGATCTTTAATCAGGTTATCATATAAATGTTCCCGGTTCTGCATCATTTCTTCCATAGCATCCGTATACCTGTTTAAAGGCATTTGGTGAAAATTACCAAAAAAAAGCAGGTTTACGGTACGGTTCTTAATATCAGTATCTGTAAAGGTACCTGAGCTTACTTTAGGTTTGGTAGACAAAATAGTAAAAATAATAGTGATTACACTAAAGATGAGCAAAATAAAAGTAGGTATAATCAGATGTGCATTTTTAGGACTGTCAAGTTTTGGGATAATAACAGTCAGTACAATAGAAACCAATATGGTATTCACCGAAAGCAAAATATTGGCTTTGCTGTCGGCAATAGCACTCAGCTGGGTATGATTGTTAAGTGTTACCCTGAACATTGTATCAATGCCCCGTTCAGGACGTTCTATTTTCTCGAGTTTTTTCTTTTTCAGTTCCTTGCCCGTAATCCGTTCATTGTTTTTTAGTTTTTCCGCCTGTTTGTATAGTTGGAGTAAAACCGTTTCTTTAAGAGGTTGCCAGTTTTTCTTGGCATAGTCTGTATAATAATGATGTTTACGCGACAACATTCGTATATTCTCTTCATTCCATTGGGTATCAGTAAAATATTTATCACAGATTACCGTAAACTCTTTTCTTAAAAGCTCACAATATTCGGTATAATTGTCAAAAGTGAAATGTACAAAATCGGCATCTCTAAGACATTTTTGCTGAAGAGTTTCCGGAACAGCCGTAATTACGGTACTCATAATAATCTGTTCTACTTTACTTATATTTACCGTATGAGACCGTACCGATAAAAACTCCCTTAAAATCAGGCAGCTGTTTTGCTCGTGATTCTCACAGCCATAGACATATCCTGCATCGTGAAACCATGCCGCCAGTTTCAGTTCCAGCGTTTCTTCTTCTGACAGCTGTTCTCCTGCTGCCAGTACAGTAACAGCCTGTACTACCCGCAAAGTATGTGAAAAATCATGATATATATATTCAGGAGATAGCTTATCTTTGAATAGCGTGAAAATAAACTGTTCGGCTTGCTGCAACAATTCCATTTTATAATGTTTATAACTTTTAAATATATGAAAAAAAATCGACTCTTTCTATATTTTATCCTTACTCTCACCTTCATCGGGTTGTTTCCATCCTGCGCTACATTTTCCGTACAAAAGGGCAAAGCAGTACAAAATACAGATACACTTATTTCACATAACGAAAAAGTACATGAGTTTATTTTAGTAGGTGATGCGGGAAATGCCGATACACCCCAGGCCCAGTCAAATTTAAACATTCTGAAACAACGTTTGGCAGCCAGCGGCAAAAATGCCACTCTTTTATTTTTAGGCGATAATATTTATCCTTCCGGAATGCCCGATTCTCTTTCGCCTGACCGGAAAAAAGCCGAATCAAAAATAGATAAGCAAATTGAACTGGCCAACGCTTTTAAAGGCAAAACCTATTTCATTGCCGGTAATCATGATTGGTATAACGGATTAAAAGGACTTCAGCTTCAGAAAGAATATGTAGCAGCAAAGTTGCATGACAAAAAAGCCTTTATGCCAAGAAAATACGAAGCCATAGATAAGATAGATATCAATGATTCACTTGTAGTCATTACGATAGATAGCGAATGGTTCATTCAAAACTGGGATGATCATCCGAATATTAATGAAGAAAGCACCATTAAAACACGTGAAGATTTTTTTGAAGAATTCAGAAGCCTGGTCAATAAAAATCAAAATAAAATCACATTGGTGGCTATTCACCATCCACTTATGACCAATGGTTCACACGGAGGGTATTTTTCATGGCGGTCGCATCTTTATCCTTACCGAAATATACCATTACCCGTTTTAGGTACCATGGTCAACTATTTGCGTAAAACCACAGGAGCCAGTCCTGCCGATATGCAGTATACGTATTACCGCAATATGGTACAGCGTATATCAACCATAGTTCAGGATCAGCCGCAGGTCATATTTATTTCCGGGCACGAACACAACCTGCAATATATAGAAACCAAGGGCATTAAGCAGATTATAAGCGGGTCAGCTTCCAAAACAGAAGAAGCACGCGCACTGCAACCTGTGAGCTTCTCTGCCGGTAAACGGGGTTATGCCATACTTTCAGTTTATCAGAATCAGGAAGCAGATGTGCGTTTTTTTACTACTGAAAACGGAACTGAAGAAATGCTTTTCCACACGGATGTTCTAAAAAGATATCCTTATACAAAAGCATTTTCCAAAATAAACGATAGCCTTATTACTTCTTCTGTGTACCCGGAAACAGCTACCCGGAAAAGTGGCTTTTACCGCATGTTGTTTGGCGAACATTACCGAAAGGTATTCAGTACGCCCATACAGGCCAGAGTAGCCGATTTAGATACGCTTTACGGAGGCCTTACCCCTCTTATTTCAGGCGGCGGCAATCAATCCATGTCGCTTCGTCTGGTAGATAAAAACGGAAAACAATATGTCATGCGGGGCCTAAGGAAAAGCGCGACACAGTTTTTACAGTCAGCTCTTTTCAAAGACGTTTACATCAAAGATAAGGTAGCAGACATGTATGTTCTGGACTTTATTGATGACTTTTATACTACTTCACATCCGTATGTTCCTTTTATAACAGGCCACCTTATGGATGCCGTACAGCTTTACCATTCTAATCCGAAACTGTTTTATATTCCCAAACAACCCGCTTTGGGCTCTTATAATGCGTCATACGGCAACGAACTGTATATGATTGAAGAGCGTCAGCATAAGTCGCAAAAAGACCTGAATACGTTTGGCAAACCGGATGATATTATAAGCACTACCGATCTCCTGGCCAATCTCGAAAAAGATGAAAAATACAGTGTGGATACTAAAACCTATTTACGTGCCCGTATGCTGGACATGCTCATTGGCGACTGGGATCGCCATGCCGACCAATGGCGCTGGGCTGCCTTTAAAAAAGATAACGGGGTAGTTTACCAGCCTATTCCGAGGGACCGTGATCAGGTATTTGCCAAAATAGACGGCAGCTTGCTCAGTCTTATTAAAAAACTGCCGCCTTTACGGCATATGCAGAATTACAGCTCAGACTTTGCACCTCCGCGCTGGATAAATAAAACGGCTTTCCCACTCGACAAAGTCATTTTACAAAGTACAACAGAGAACCAATGGGAAGAGGCTGCCCAATATGTTGCGGAGCAGATTTCGGACGAAAAACTAGAAGAGGCCTTTGACCTGTTACCGCCAGAAGTACGAAACCTCTACACTGCTGACATTAGAAAAATAGTACAACAACGCCGTAAAAACCTTGTTCATTATAGTAAGATCTATTATGATGCGCTAATGAAATATGGTGTTGTAGTAGGTACTAACAAAAAGGATCTCTTTAAAATCACGACCTCTTTCGGCGAACTACGTGTAGAACATTTCAGAGATAAAAAAACAGGGATGGAATTAACCGGAACGTATCATTACAAGCACAATCCTACCAAAGAAGTATGGATATACGGTTTGGACGATGATGACCGGATAGAAGTAAGTGGTGAAAAATCGGGTATGATTCTGCGGCTTATCGGTGGAAAAAATCATGACAGCTATGTTATAAATTCCGCTAATAAAATAAAACTTTATGATTATGCTTCTAAGAAAAGTACCATTGATAAAGGAGAAAACACCCGGGTAATCTTACGCGACAATTACCAACTGAACCAATACGATTACCGCCATGCCCCTATCACTACACTTTCCGTTTTACCTGATGTTGGCTATAATCCCGATAATGGTTTTATGCTGGGATTCAACGCCTCGCTGACAAAACAGAAATTCATTTACGAACCTTTTTCAGAAAAGCATCAGTTACGTGCCAAGATAGACTTTGCCACGGGTGGAGCTATGGCACAATACATCGGCCGGTTTAAAAATAATTCCCGTAACTGGCATTACGCAATAGAGGCATTGGCTACCACATCTAATTATTCACAAAACTTTTTCGGATGGGGTAACGACACTAACAATTATGCCGATGATTTAGGTCTTGATTATTACCGGGTGCGCACTGAACAATTCTCTATCAAACCTTCTTATAATTATTCAGGCCGTAATGGTAGTTCTTTTTCAATGGGCCCTACCTATGAATCGACCGAAATTGAACGTACTTCTAACCGTTTTATAGATCAAAAAGTTACCGCAGGTAAAGAAACCTACCATACACAACACTATGCCGGTGCCCGGTTCAAATACGAGTTTAAGAATTTTGACAATGAGGCTAATCCTGCACTTGGTCTGGCATTTTTACTGGACTATGGTTTCCGTACCAATACCGATGATTTTAACCAAAACCATCAGTACCTTACTTCAAAATTGAATATACGCATTCCTTTAAACGCCAGTCAATCTATTGTGCTTTCTTCATCCTGGGCAGGAAAAACCATTATAGGCAGCCACTACCATTTTTACCAGGCAGCCGATCTGGGCGCCCATGCAGGATTACGGGGTTACAGGCAAAACCGTTTTGTCGGAAAGTCCGCTTTTGTTACCTCAAACGATGTGCGTTTTCGTATCAGCGACATACCAAAAGGAATTATCCCTATGACATATGGCGCCTATATAGGGTTTGATTACGGACGGGTATGGCAGCCGGGAATACCATCCAACACGTGGCACAACAGCTATGGGGCCGGTATATGGCTAAACGCATTTGAATCTTTTGTTCTGAATGCGGGCGGTTTTAAAAGTAAGGAAGATTTTATGTTTAATTTTGGTTTGGGCTTTCATTTCTAGGTAGCAGGAACCGATATACCTTACCGCCTTCCGTACTTCCTTTCTCCTTTTCATCAGCTATAAAAAGAGTCATTTCGTCAAGAAAAGTAACCGCTTCTTTCTGTGAATTATGATGGAGCTCCACCATTGATATATCATTTTGGGAAAAAACATCTTTTTCAGGAAAAGGCAAAAGAAACAACCGCGTATGGGTCAGTAATACAATACGTTTTCCGTCAGGACTTAACGCAGCACCTGTAACAGCACATTCGCGGTAGTTGCTGCAGGTTTTGAGCGTTTGAACCCGTTGTGCCTTGAAATGTCCCGCCCGGTTCGGTACTTTATAAATATAAAAAGAACCGTCAAATCCCTTACTTCTGTTTTTGGTAAACAAGTAAAAAGCGTCTTCTGTGGCAATAAAAGCCTCACAATCATAAAAGAGTTCTTTTTTGGCCGGTGGAAATTTTGTTTGTTCAGGATATTCAAAAGTAGTGGTTTGGGCTATCCGTACCTCAGCCGTTTGTTCTTTTTCATCGGCCTCAATCTTATAAATAGCCAAGTCTTTCCGTTTATTTGCATTATTTCCGAAATTACCGATATACAAGTTATTCTGGCGATCTGTTGCCAGATCTTCCCAGTCGGTATTCTCGGTATCTGCCACCTTTAGTGTCTTTACCGGAACACCTTGTGCATCAAAAACATATAATTCCGCCGGATTTCCCTTATCTTCCAAGGCAAAAAACCACTTATGCTGTGCATCATATACCAGACCCGATACTTCACTATTGTGTTCCGGAAAAGAAAACAAGACATTGAGGTCTTTACCTTGTGGTTTACATGACACAGCCATCAATACAAAAAAAGCAACCAGTATACGCATCTTATTCATTTTTTATCAAAAATACAAAATATCAGGCAGTCTTACCTGTAGGAAATAGGAAAGCTTTAGTAAGATTTTCATTACCTTTACCAAAAATACGAATATGGTTAATACAGAACAGATCAGAAGTCTAATGGATCGCCTTGGTGCGTTAAGGAGGTATCTTTGACATCGATAAGAAATTAATTGAAATTACAAACGAAGAGGAAAAAACCTTTGCGCCTGATTTCTGGAACAACGCCAAAGAGGCCGAAGCGATAGTTCGCAATATCAGGTCAAAAAAGAAGTGGGTAGAAGATTACGACAAAGCAGTCGGTCTGATAGATGAGCTTCAGTTGGCTTACGATTTTTTTAAAGAAGACGGACTGACGGAGGAAGAACTCGATACACAGTACGAGACTGCACTTTCCCATATCGAAAACATTGAATTCCGAAACATGCTTTCTGACGAAGGGGATAGTATGAGCGCCGTATTACAGATTACAGCCGGTGCCGGCGGAACCGAAAGTAACGACTGGGCCGCCATGCTCATGCGGATGTACCTGATGTGGGGCGAAAAGAACGGTTATAAAATAAAAGAACTCAATTACCAGGAAGGTGATGTGGCCGGCGTAAAAACGGTAACACTTGAGTTTGAAGGTGAATTTGCTTTCGGGTATCTGAAAGGCGAAAACGGCGTTCACCGGTTGGTACGTATCTCCCCTTTTGACAGTAATGCTAAACGGCATACGTCATTTGCTTCAGTATATGTATATCCGCTGGCCGATGATACCATTGAAATAGAGATAAGCCCTTCTGATATTTCCTGGGAAACCATGCGCTCATCAGGAGCAGGAGGACAAAACGTAAACAAAGTGGAAACCGCTGTCCGCCTGCGGCACCACCCTACAGGTATTATCATTGAAAATTCAGAAACACGCTCACAGCTTGACAACAAAACCAAGGCCATGCAGTTGTTAAAATCACAGTTGTATGAGATAGAATTGAAAAAACGCCAGGCAAAACGCGATGAAATTGAAGCCAATAAAATGAAAATTGAATGGGGTTCCCAAATCAGAAACTATGTTATGCATCCTTATAAATTGGTTAAAGATGTGCGCACACAACATGAAACCAGCGACGTAGACGATGTAATGAACGGCGGTATTGACCCGTTTTTAAAAGCGTACCTCATGATGATGGGACAAAAAGAAGAAGAATAAAAAGGAGCAAAATGCTCCTTTTCTAGTAAAACATTTTATTGTTTGTAGACATTCATTTCTATATGTAATATTTAAAGTCTCATTTATATGTCATTTCCTTTTTTAATATTCCTACTTTATAAATAAAAAAATCAGTGAACAGGTAAACCAATGAACACAAAAAAAGACAGCCAACTTAAATTTACCGCTGAACTCCGAAAAATAGGTATAAACCCGTTTGTGTTTCTTCCGGACAACCTGTTACATGAAATTTTTAAAAGAGTACAAAAAAACAAAGGCCACATACCCGTTACCGTAAAAGTTAACGAAGGTACGGAACAGCCACAAACACTACTGCGATACAAAGGCGAATGGCGATTGTATATTAATACGAAAATACTTCCGGATTCTCCTAAAAGAACAGGTGAACTTTTAGAAATAACGATAGCTTTAGATCCTGACGACAGAAAGCTGCAACCTCATCCGAAATTTATAGCAGCTCTTTCTGAAAACCGAGAAGCGAACGACGTTTTTAATCAGTTACAGCCTTCCTTACAAAAGGAAATAATCCAATACCTTTCGCTTTTAAAAACAGAAGAAAGCCTCTATAGGAATATTGAACGGGCGTTACAATTCCTTCTGGGTAAAGGGAGTTTTGTAGGACGTAAAGAGTTACCCAGGTCAAGGAGAAAGTAAGCTTCTTCTCGTTAATAACAGCTTGTTACACTATTTAAACCTTCATATTTTTTAAAAATAGTATCTTGCGTGTTTAATGACGTTTAAAAAAGGGCTACGGACTAAAAACGGTTAGAAAAAATGGGCTATATAAGAGAATACTACGAAAGGTTTGTAAAACTACAGGAATCAGAATGGGAATTTATTGCCTCGTTTTTCGAACGGAAAATATTTGCCAAAAATCAGATTGTCACCAAGCAAGGAGAAACGGAAAATTATCTTTCTTTTATTGAAAACGGAATTGTGCGGTTTTATATGCCGGATGAAGAAAACGGTGAGCTGACCTTTAATTTTTGTTTCAGTAAGGAATTTGTCTGTGCATATGATTCTTTTCTGACCCAAACACCTTCTACATATGAATTGCAGGCCCTTACACAAACGTCGGTTTGGCAGATTTCAAACGAGAATATGCAAAAAGTCTATACGCAAACCAGCGTAGGTAATTATTTGGGACGTATGGCAGCTGAAAAATTATTTTTAGCCAAAAGCAAGAGAGAAATAGCCTTTTTAAAGCATACCGCCGCAGAACGCTATGCGAACTTATTTAAAGAACAACCTGAAATTTTACAATTCATCCCGTTAAAATATATTGCGTCCTACATAGGTATTACACCACAGGCATTAAGCCGGATACGCCGGCAGATTACTTAACATAGGTTCATTGTCAGCTCTTTTTATTCTTTGGAACTTTGTTTAAAAAAAGAATGAGAAGAAAAATAATAGCCTACGGACACCCCCTGTTAAAACAAACCTGTACTCCAATTGACCGGACTTATCCCAAATTAAAACCGCTTATTTCTAATATGTGGAAAACGATGCTCTACGCAAACGGGTGTGGACTCGCCGCGCCGCAAATAGGAGTTCCCTTGCACCTTTTTATTATAGACAGTGCTTCTGTTTTTGTAAGCCTGGACAAGGCAGGGCAACAAAAGTTATTTGCAAAGGGCGACCGGGAAATAAAAGAACCATTTATAAATGCCAGAATCACTAAATATTCTGAAGAAGTAAGGGAAGTCGAAGAAGGATGCTTAAGTATTCCCAGAATTTACCCAAAGATTAAACGAAACCGAAGAATTGAAGTAGTCTATTGCAACAAAAATTTTGAAAAAGATATTCTTTATCTGGATTACCTGCATCCGTTGAAAAAAAGCTCATGACACCCAAATTAAAGAAAATTCTAAACGGTCAGGTATACCCTGGATATCCTATGAAATTTATAGGATAAAGTTTCCCTACCTGCTATTCCGCAATTATAATATTTAGGCAGCATAATAAATTATTAACCAAACAATATAAAAACAAATCATGTCTATAACTACAACCGCTGAATTAATAGGAATGCAAAAGGTCAGCAGAGCTGTTGCCTTCACCTTAAAACAGATGATATGCCATGCACAGCCCGGGATGAGTACAAAAGAGCTGGACCATTACGGGGCGAGACTGTTAACAGCTTTCGGCGCAAAATCTGCACCTCATCTGACCTATAAATTTCCGGGATACACCTGTATAAGTGTCAATCATGAATTCTGTCATGGAATTCCTTCTGAAACAAGACGACTAAAAGAAGGAGACCTGGTCAATATCGATGTTTCGGCCGAGCTTAATGGTTTTTGGGCCGACAATGGGGCCTCATTTATCATAGGAAATGATATTCACGAACACCGGAAATTAGTAGAAGCCTCAAAAGCGATACTTCAAAAAGCAATAAGCCACATTCAAGGCGGCGTAAAAATAGCAGAAATAGGTAGTCTTATAGAAAAAGAAGCCCGAAAAAGAGGATTTAAAGTGATTAAAAATTTAGGAGGGCATGGTATAGGAAAAAGTCTTCATGAACAACCTGATGAGTTGCTGAATTATAAAAATCCTTGGGATCACAGACGTTTCAAAAAAAACTCCGTAGTGGCCATTGAAACCTTTATTGCCACCTCTTCCAGCTATGCCCAGGAAATGAATGACGGGTGGACGATGACAGGTAACAAAGGCGGATACATGGCTCAGCATGAACATACTATTCTCATCACAGACAAAAAACCTGTAGTGTTGACTGATGACAACGGTATATTCAGCCCGACCATCCGTTGAAATGAAATAAAAATGTATCCCTTATCTCCGTCCGTTTTTCAGACCAAAAACAGCAGAATACTCTGTAAAGAGAATGTATTGTATTACAGTATATATCAATAAAAAGCAATATTAAAACAAGCTTGATTTGGCTATTGGTAAATAATACAGTAAAATCTTGTCACATGGCAATTTTATTGTGGTCATAATCCTGTAATTTAGCAGAAAAACAAAGCTATGGAACCAATATTTAAAGGAGGTATCAATTTCGCGTTAAAAATACCTAAAAGCAAGTATGCAAAAACATTAGATTTTTACAGGAATATTCTTAAATTCGAAGTCCGTGAAGTTCCGATAACCCATCCAACAGTATCACGCTCACACCAGGTAGCCTTCGGGGATAATATTATCTGGCTGGATTGTGTAGATCATTGTACACATGCTGAAGTTTGGCTGGAAATCAAAACACCTGATGTGGAAAAAGCAACCGAATATCTTTCTACGCATGCTATCGAAACCTGTGACGAGCTGGAAGAAATTCCAGAAAATGCGCATTGGATACAAGATCCGGCAGGAACCGTTTTTATCCTCAACTCAACACACTAATGTTTCGAATAAAAAAAAGAAAAATGGTATTTCTTAAAACCTTTTATGATGATTTATGTATTTAAAACTTCCGTAAAGAGTGAAAAAGACATTCAGCAGCTAAAACCTTATCTGAACCGTATGCTATCAAGTGCCGTCTGGAATTTTGACCTTGAAGACATCGATCGTATTTTTCGCGTAGATACATCCGTTTATCCACAAGACACCATTGTGAAATTATTACTTGACAAAGGGTTTGATTGCGAAGAACTTCATGATCTGTAAGTATAAAAATCCGATTTTATACTGCCGTGGTTGTACATAAAAGATTTACAAAAGCACACTGTAATACAGCTGCCTTTTGCAGCTGTATAAAATCTACGTTATTTTTCCAGAATAAACCGCTTAATACCGTCAACATACAAAGCTGATTCTTTGCTATCAAATCTGTAGATATTATTTTGGTATATATTTGCCTCTGACCGATTTAAAATTACCGTTTTCTCGATATCGGGCAAGAATAATTCAAGGCGGGATTTATCATCGTTAAAGAGAACGAAAGCACTAATCACAGCATTGCCTTCTTTTACCTCAATCGGATTTAACCGTTGTGCTACGTTAAATACCTGAACACAGTCTTGTCTGAGCTCACTCCAGGTAGCTCCGGCTGCGGCAATACATCCATGTTCGTCTTTTTCTCCTCCAATTATAGGTGATACTTCGGTTTTGGTTCCGGCATCTGTTGCTTTATTCGAAATTTTTCTGTTATTAGAACAGGCCGCCAATGTTATAAGGCTCAAGCTGTATACTACTATCTTTTTTATAACTATTATTTTTAGCAAAGATAGCAAATATACGATTGCTGTAAGATTCATACAACCTGCCTGTAATATGTGTTATTTTTATAAAAATGCTATAACAAATGGAATGTATACTGCTGCTTACAACTTGTTTCAAACCGCAGGAGATTTTAAATAACAGGTTCTTTTATTCTGTTTTTAGAATATTTAGTATCTTGCTAGCTCTTATTACCGCGAACCAACTAAATATTTTTATTCTAAGACATGCAGAAAATTCTTTTGATTGAAGACGAATCGAGTGTAGCTTCCTTTATAAAAAAAGGTCTGCAGGAAATCGGCTATGAAGTTTCTGTAGCTTTTGACGGAGATACAGGTATTCAGATGGTGAGAGACAACCATTTTGATTTGATTATTCTCGATATAATGCTACCCGGCACCAACGGGCTAAATGTTTGTAAAGAAATCCGGAAAAAAGACCAAACGATTCTTATTCTTTTTTTAACAGCACTCGGTTCTTCAGAAAATATTGTATTAGGCCTGGAAAACGGCGGTGATGATTACCTGGTAAAACCCTTCAAATTTGTTGAGCTTGTAGCCCGGATAAAATCGTTATTAAGAAGAAGCGCGCATTCTCTCAATGATCATCAGGAATCTCATGACAACTTTACGTATAAGTTTAAAGACTTAATCGTAAACGATTATACAAAAAAGGTAAGCAGAGGTACAAATGATATCTCACTAACTACAACCGAATACAAACTTTTACTGTATTTTCTCAACAATCCTGAAAAGGTCATTTCCAGATCAGAAATTCTGGACGCCGTTTGGGGCGTAAATTATGATATGGGAACAAATGTAGTAGATGTTTATGTAAATTATCTGAGAAAAAAACTGGACAACGGTTATGATAAAAAACTGATACATACCGTAATAGGCATGGGATATGTGCTAAAAGAATAAGATGATACATAAAATTTTCTCCACACAAATTAAAACAATGGTACTTTTAATGGTCGTTTTTTCGAGCATACTCTTGTTATTCAGTGCATCTGTTTATTTATCTATAGTCAGTTTCTCACATCAGCGTTTTTATGAATTACTAAAAATACGTACGGAAACTATTATCCATTTAAGAAGTCACGATTACCCACCTGAAGATCAGGTAATTTATGAAATAAAAGGAAAAGCCGAATTACCTCTGGAAAAAGATTATATCATAAAAGTAACCAACGATACCAGTTTTGATGAAATACTCAAAACAATTACTCTGCCTAAAACTTTTTTCAGAGAAGCTATTGAAAAGGGTGAAGCTACTTATAACGATACAAAATTTGCTTACGTGGGTAAGGTCTTCGTCTATGACGGTGATTCGTATATAGCTGTTGCAGGAGCAGAAAACCTGTATGTTACCTATTACCTCAGCTATTTAAAGCGAATACTCATTACCTGTATTATTCTTTCTTTGTTTTTTTCTGCTGTATTTTCTTTTTACTTGTCCAAAACATTATACAAACCTATTCTTAGAATAACCTCTAAAGTAAAGCATATAAGTTCTGAAAACCTTCATTTACGACTGGAATCTTCAAGAGATAATAAAGAACTAAATGAACTGATTGATACTTTTAACGATATGCTTAACCGTATTGAAACCTCTTTTGAAACACAGAATCACTTAATCGGAAATGTTTCGCACGAGCTTCGTACTCCCCTAACCTCTATTATGGGAGAAGCAGATGTAGCTCTATCCATGAACCGTTCTGTAGAAGATTATAAAGAAACCTTAGGTATAATCCTGGATGAAGCGGAAAAGCTGGATAAAAAAATAAAAGCCTTATTAATGATAGCACAGACGGGTTTTGACGGAAAAATTCAAAAAATAGATATTCTTAGGATTGATGAGCTTCTTTGGGATGTAATTACAACAGCCAAAAGATTAAATGCTAAGAATAATGTATTTGTTGACCTGAGCATGCTTCCGGAAAATCCTAAAAAACTAAAAATAAAAGGTAACGAACAATTATTACATCTTGCCATTTCAAATATTATTAATAACGGATGTAAATACTCTAATTTTGAACGCGTAAAAGTTTCATTAGGTGCTACCGATTCTCACGTATATATCATAGTTAAGGATCAGGGTATTGGCATACCTGAAAATGAAATGGATAAAATTTACCACCCTTTTTTCCGTGCTTCCAATACCCGTAATTATGAAGGATACGGTATAGGGCTGCCACTGGCACGGAACATTATTATTATGCACCAGGGAGAACTGATCGTTTCTTCTAATATTAATGAAGGTACCACTGTACAGATACGTATACCTACCATTAAAATAGTACTATAAGCTACTGAAATTTTTATTTTAATCTCGTTTTAATCTCTTTAATTAGATTCTAATTTTATTCCAAAAACTTTCTAATAAGCTCATACTAGTTTTGTTCCTGTAAATAAAACTAATTCTTTAAAAAAAAAGATATGACAAAAAACATTCTGATTGCAACCGATTTTTCACTTGAATCATTAAGTGTGTTAAAAACTATTCTCAAAGAAAAAGAAAATACAGCAGATACTTGTGAATATGTAGTACATTTTGTGACTGGTTATTATACAGGAGATTCTATCAGAGATCTGCTTTTTGAACGGAAAGAAACAATTCTGTATAAAGTAAAGTCCAGAGAATTTGATGAAGCCTGCAGTATTCTTAAAAACAAATACCCGTCTTTACTTAAAAAAATAAAATTTGACATTTTTTCCGGGTACTTCCAGCGCAGCTTTAATCGGTACATTTTTTCGGAGCGTATAGAAGAAGCTTATTATACATCAGTCAGAAATAAAAAAAGAAACAAAAATATTTTTGATCTGTCTTCATTTATCAAAAAAAGTAAAAATCTTAAAAAACAGGAAATACTTATTAAAAATCAGAATGTTATGCACGAAAAAGGGCATATTGCCGAAATTTTCGCCTAAAAATCAATAATAAAATAGATCATGTTAAGAAAATATAGTAGTGGCAGAACGTTGGGAGATAATGTGAAGCTGGGTGTACTGACGGCTTTCACTGCAGGAACAATAAACATCGCTTCATTGCTTATCTTTCTAAATTTCACCTCCAATGTTACCGGGCATTATGCCATCCTTTCTGCCGAGATCAGCAAAGGAAACTGGGCACAGGTGGGCATAGTAGGTTTATGGATTTTCCTGTTCTTCTTTGGCAGTTTCCTGTCAAATTTTATAGTACTTAATATAACCCGTATTAACCAATACCTGGCACATTCTTTACCTATTTTACTCGAAATTTCCTGTCTTTTATTTGTAGGCATTTACGGACAGTATTATTACGGTGAAACCCAAAGAGAAGCGGAGCTTCTGGTAGCTGTTATGTTATTTGCAACTGGTTTACAAAACGGTCTGACCGCCAGTATTTCCAACTTTTCTATCAAAACCACCCACCTTACCGGAACAACTACTGATCTTGGTATTTTATTCTCTATGTTCACAAAGAAGAAATACCGGAAAAATAATGCTTTGATCGGACGGGCAAAAGTACTTACGAGTATTATGTTTGCGTATGTGGCCGGAGCTGTTTTTTCAGGACTGTCATATTACTATCTTCAGTTTAAAGTTTTTTATGTAATCTGTATATGCCTTTTTGTTGTAGTAAGTTATGATCTTTATAAAATTCATCTGCGTCATTTTAATACAAATTTCAGATATCATAAAATCTACAAAAAAACAAATCTCTTACTTATTCTTGTCAGTAAAGTTCAGGAAAAAAGGTTTAAGAAAGTACACAACAACTCTTTAATGTTTGAAGACAAATAGCAATTATAAAAAGCCGGTATCCCGGCTTTTTATAATTAATGACACAGTTTTTATGTAATGATAAAACGGTATATTTGAAGAAAAGCTGTTATACAGATAATCCCTGGTAGTTAACTAGAATAATAGCTCACAATACCGTAATCTTATGAAAATATTTGCAGAAACCGAAAGGCTGATTTTAAGAAAAATGCTTCCTACCTATGTAGAAGGGCTCTTTTTGATGTCCATCCGGAAGTTCACCGTTATATAGGTAATCAATCCCTTACGACTAAAGAACACGTTATGGAAGTCATCTGTTTTATCAGACAGTGCTGTTTAGCTACTGGAAATAGTTAATAGCATAAAAATACAGAATTATGTTACAATTTACATCTATTCTTTTCAACGATATCTTGGTTGGAGGAAAATTAAACATGCGAGCAGAGCGGAGATTTAAACTATGGCGGAATTTTGAGCTTTATATCTATAAAAACGACCTGTTACTTCTGCATATAGCTACTGCAACAAAATTTCTGGACTTTATACTGGAAAAGCATTCAGACAAAACAGATTTCAACATAGCAATTGTAAGCCAGTCAAAAATAATATTTGAAAAAGAGGTATATGAAATAAAAGTGGACCGTTTGTATCTTTTTAAATCAAAATACGGAGAAATCCTGATAAATGGCAAACACGCAGGAAAAGTACTTTTCGCGCAGAAATTTCCCAACAGTATACTGAATTTTCTACCGGATAAAAATATCTCTTTTGACGAAAACACTTACACAAAGATTGCTATCTTGATTTTGATAAATATTGCTAATCTGGACGGATCAGAATAAAAAACATTTTCTTCTCAGTACAAATAACTTTATATAGTGTTACTTTATGCTATTTTAACTATCTGCTTTG
The DNA here is from genome assembly GCA_050990835.1 of Paenimyroides tangerinum. Lineage (GTDB taxonomy): Bacteria > Bacteroidota > Bacteroidia > Flavobacteriales > Flavobacteriaceae > Flavobacterium. The sequence continues at coordinate 252,736 of CP158859.1, forward strand.
TGTCAAAGACAGGAAGAGATTTTACCACGAAATAAAAGGTAAGCTTTTCCAATAAGACTAAATTACTGTTCAATAAAAGAATTTTCTTACATTTGAATCAAAACGTACCAATAATTATACTATGAGATTAAGTATTAAAGCAAAAAAACCTCAGGTTCTTTTAGAAAACATTCAAACATTTCTTTCTGCCAATCCGCTTTTAGACTACACCGTAACTCAGAAAGAACATAACGTATATGAATTTATACCTAAGGAAGAAAACCCTTTGACTAAAAGCGTTCTTTTTTTTTACTTGAAACCTTTAGGCAGTAAAATATATTTACGCGGAGAATTTACACAGGAAAGTAAGAATACCTCTCTGAATTATTCCATCACAGGCACCTTAATTACAGCCTTTTTACATCATTTTAAAAATGATATTATACGCTTAAGTATTTTAAGCAAAAAACCAAAAGCAATACTTTCGTAAAAAGAAAACCCTATATTTTATTTCTGTTTTATACAAGAGAAGCTGGAAGCTGAATATTCAGCTTCCAGCTTCTGTACATTAGAGAAAAAGAGATGCAAACAATTTTTAAGCTAACAATTCCTAAGTTCGTTTTTTAACGAACCAATAACTAGTATGCTACTACATTGTTCTGTACTATATATGGTTTGAGTTTTCATTTCCATCCTCCTCCAAGATTTTTATAGATACTTACCACAGCATTCAGCTGCTGTGCCTTAGCTTCAACCTGTTCTAGTTTAGCATCCATTGCATCGCGTTGGGTCATTAATACTTCCAGATAATCGGCACGTGACGATTTAAACAACTCATTAGCTATACCTACAGACTGTATGAGGGTTTCTGTTTGTTTGGCTTTAAAATCATACATTTTTTGCATATTATCGATCTTAGCCATCTGGTTAGCAATCTCCAGATAAGCGTTCAGCACTGTTTTATCATATTCGTATAAAGCTTGTAACTGACGGGCATTCGCGGTATTAAACTCAGCTTTTATAGCACTTTTATTAATTAACGGAGCAGCCAGATCGCCCGCTACTGAAAATAGCAACGATTCAGGCAGTTTGGCAAGATAAGAGGGTTTAAATGCCTGTAAACCCAAAGCAGCTGAAATACCTAAAGAAGGATAGAACTCTGCACGGGCAACTTTTACATCCAGTTTTGCCGCCTCCAATTCTAATTCAGCCTGCTTTATATCAGGCCTGTTATTTAAAAGCTGGGATGGAATTCCGGTTTGGACACTCGCAGGTATACTGCCTAAAAAGGTGGCTTTTTCTCTTGGAATAGGTTGCGGATAGCGGCCCAAAAGTGCATTAATACGGTTTTCTTTTTCAATAATCTGCTGCCGAAGACTGAATTCCTGACTTTGAGATTTGAGAAGCTCAGCTTCAAATTTTTTCACAGCTAATTCTGTACCTCTTGCCGCCTGTTTTTGTATTTTCACCACCTCTAAAGCATGTTGCTGCAAATCTATATATTGCAAGGTCAGATCCAGCTGATTGTCCAAAGCCAATAATTCGTAATAAGAACCGGCCACCTCAGCAATTAAATTGCTTAACACAAAATTTTTACCTTCAACAGTTCCGAGATACCGCTTAATAGCTGCTTCTTTAGCATTTCGGAGTTTTTTCCATATATCTATTTCCCAGTTTGCCACCAGACTTCCCGAAAAATCACCTAAAGGATCCGGCATTTCTTTTCCAGGTTCTATTTCAGTGGCTGCATCACCAGCTCCCTGGCTGGTATAACGAGCTGCTTTTTCTACACCAGCTCCCAGGCGGGCAGAAACAGATGGTTTTAGTTTACCGTTTTTATATTGCACTTCACTTTTTGCAATCTCTATTTCCTGTAATGTGATCATCAGTTCCTGATTATTATGCAGCGCTGTATCAATCAAAGAAACCAGATACGGATCAGTAAAAAATTGCCGCCAGGGTGTCAGTCCTGAATTTAAGGTATCTAGTGAAGTACCGAAACTTGCTGGTAGCTCCGGCCGGTTTTCTACATCCGTAATGGTTTGTGGTGTTTTACAACTCCATAAGCTAAGGCTTGCCAAAGCTATTATTCCTATTTTAAGCAGGGTTAATCTATTCATCGAATTCTAAATCTTCAGTTAGTGGGTTTTCATCTTCATACCGTACCAGTTTTCGTTTTTCGGCAAGCGTCCCGAAAATATAATACAGACCGGGCACTACTACAAGTCCGAAAATAGTTCCTATAAGCATTCCTCCTGCTGCTGCTGCACCAATAGTCCTGTTACCTATAGCCCCCGGACCGGATGCGAGTAGTAATGGAATTAATCCGGCAATAAAGGCGAAAGAGGTCATCAGAATGGGACGGAAACGAATAGCTGCACCTTCAATGGCTGCTTTCAAAACGGAGCTGCCTTCTAACCGTTTCTGAACAGCAAACTCAATAATAAGTACAGCATTTTTACCCAGCAGACCAATAAGCATGACCATAGCCACCTGTGCGTAGATATTATTTTCCAGCCCCAGTAATTTCAGACATAAAAAGGCACCGAAAATTCCGGTAGGCAGTGATAAAATAACAGGCAAAGGCAAAATAAAACTCTCATACTGTGCTGCCAGAATGAGGTATACAAAACCAAGACATATAGCAAAAATAAAGATCGCTTCATTTCCCCGGGCTACTTCATCCTTTGAAATACCCGCCCAGTCTATACCATAACCTCTAGGCAGTTTTTCTTTTGCTACTTCATTTATAGCCTGTATAGCAGCACCACTGCTATAACCTGCTGACGGTGCACCACTTATTTCAGCCGATAAATACATATTATGCCGGGTAATTTCAGATAACCCATATGTTTTTTCAATTTTCATAAATGCAGAATAAGGTACCATCTCGCCTTTGTCATTTTTAACATACATATTTAAAACATCCTGTGGTAGTGCCCGATACTCCGGAGAAGCCTGTACCATTACCTTATAAGGGCGATCGTACTTGATAAAGCTGGTTTCATAGTTACTACCGATTAAAGTGGAAAGATTTTCCATAGCATTGCCAATTGATACGCCTTTTTGTTCAGCAATATCATTGTCTATTTTCAGCATATATTGAGGAAAGCTGGCGCTATAGAACGTAAAGACAGAGCCCAGTTCTGGCCGTTTACTCAATTCTTTTACAAAATCTTTACTCACCTGTTCCATCTTCTGATAATCGCCACTACCCGCTTTGTCCAAAAGGCGCAACTCAAAACCTCCCGCCGCACCATAACCAGGAACGGCCGGTGGCTGGAAAAACTCAATATTGGCTCCCGTTATATCTGCTGTTTTTTCTTCTATTTCTTCAATAATTTCCTGTGCTGATTTTTTACGTTCATTCCAGCTTTTTAAATTGATTAAACAGGTACCTGTATTGGCACTGGTTCCCTCTGTTAAGATTTCATATCCGGCCAATGATGATACAGATTGCACGCCCTCTATACCTTCGGCTATTTTCTGAAGTTTTTCAGCTACCTCATTGGTACGTTCCAGCGTAGACCCCGGAGGGGTCTGTATAATCGCATAAAACATACCCTGGTCTTCATTCGGAATAAACCCCGTAGGCAGGCTGTTGTTCAGAAAGAAGATTCCTGCACAAAATGCCGCCAGTACAGCAAAGGTTACACTGCGTTTATTTACCGTTTTCTGCAATATTCTTTCATACTTCACTGCACCAGTAGCAAATAAATTGTTGAAAGATTCCAAAAAAGTATTCAATAATGTCTTTTTACGCGGTTTTGAATGATTATTTTTCAATATCATAGCACACAAAGCCGGAGTTAGTGTAAGCGCCACAACGCCCGACAACAGAATAGCCGTAGCCATTGTAATGGAAAACTGGCGGTAAAAAATCCCCACCGGCCCTGTCATAAAGGCTACCGGAATAAATACCGCCGCCATCACAAAAGTAATCGCGACAATAGCACCGCTGATTTCATGCATAGCTTCACGGGTAGCTTTGTAAGGTGAAAGATGCTTTTCTTCCATTTTGGCGTGCACCGCTTCAATAACTACAATGGCATCATCTACTACTACCCCTATTGCCATAACCAATGCAAACAACGAAATCAGGTTCAGAGTAATACCAAATACCTGCAATAGCGCAAAAGTACCTATCAGCGATACGGGTACAGCCAATGTAGGAATTAAAGTAGAGCGCCAGTCGCCCAAAAACAGAAATACTACTATGCCTACCAGAATAAAGGCCTCTATCAGTGTATGAACTACCTTTTCTATAGACGCGTCCAGGAATTTTGACACATCGTAGCTGATTTCGTAACGCATCCCTTTAGGAAAACTGGATTTAAGGTCTTCCATCAAAAGCTTGACATTTTTGATGACGTCACTGGCATTACTGCCAAACGATTGTTTCACAACAATTGCAGCAGAAGGCTTTCCATTTAAATTCGAATAAATATCATACATAGCACTTCCAAACTCTATATCGGCCACATCTTTTAAGCGAAGTATCTCACCAGCTGCACTCGAGCGTAATATAATATTTCCGTACTGTGCTTCAGTATTATAACGACCTGTATATTTCAATACATATTCAAAAGCTTCCGAACGTTTACCAGAGCTTTCCCCTGTACGCCCTGGCGAGGCTTCAAGGCTTTGTTCTTCAAGTGATTTCATCACGTCGTCAGCTGAAATCTTATAGGCATTCATCCTGTCAGGTTTCAGCCATATTCTCATCGCATATTCCCGGTTTCCTAAAATATCGGCCACTCCTACGCCGTTCACTCTTTTTAATTCAGAAAGAATATTGATATCGGCATAATTGTAAAGAAATTTCTGATCGGAATGCGGATCATCACTATACAGGTTAATATACATCAGCATATTAGACTCTTCACGGGTAATTTTCACTCCTTCCCTTACGACTAAAGGGGGGAGTTTATTCACTACGGACGACACCCTGTTTTGCACATTCACAGCGGCTAAATTAGGATCTGTTCCCAAATCAAATACAACCTGAATCGAAGCTTCTCCGTCGTTTCCGGCATCAGATGTCATATATTTCATTCCCGGAACACCATTTAACGCGCGCTCCAGCGGAATGATTACTGATTTAATCATTAATTCACCGTTAGCACCCGGATATTCTGCCGTAATATTAACTTTGGGAGGCGAAATGGTCGGAAACTGGGTTACGGGCAATTTCATCAAAGACAATGCCCCTAAAAAAACAATAATCAAGGAAATAACGATCGACAGAACAGGTCTGCGAATAAATCTTTTAAACATATTTTCTGTTTTATTTACAATTGATTATTCAGCTTTTAAACGCAATGAGGCGATGGCTTTTTTAGGCAAAACGTATTTCGGCTTTATCCAATCGCCTTCTTTTACATTTTGTATACCCTCAAGCAGAATCTTATCAGCAGCAGTGAGGCCCTCAGCCACCACATACAAGTCGGGAAGCTCGGTACTTACCGCAATATTTTTAGCATGTACCACGCCTTTTGCGTCTACCACAAAAACGTATTTTTTATCCTGAATTTCATACGTGGCCTTTTGCGGAATCAGCAAGGCGTTGATTAAGGGAACCGTCATACGTACTTTTCCGGTTTCTCCATTTCTGAGTAACTTATCAGGATTAGGAAATTTAGCACGAAAAGCAATATTTCCTGTCTCGTTATTAAATTCTCCTTCAATAGTCTCAATCTTTCCTTTGTAGTTCAGAGGCTGGTTATTCGCAAGAATCAGATCAACTTCACTCGCTCCACGTTCTTTAACATTGGTTTGATAAGTAAGATATTCTTGTTCAGATACGTTAAAATATACATACATATTGGAGTTATCCGAAAGGGTTGTTAACAGTTCTCCTTCGTCTATCAGGCTGCCCAAACGTTTCGGTATACGGTCTATAACCCCTGAAAAAGGAGCACGGATATCGGTAAATCCCAGATGAATCTGGGCAAGCTGCATTTCGGCCTTAGCTTTTTCCAATCGGGCGGTAGCCACAGCCTGTTCATTTTTAGACACCACATTATTATCTGCCAGCGTTTTTGCATTTTGCAGTTCAATCTGTGCTTCTTTAACTTCTGCTTTAGCTTTTAATAATTCTGCCTGGTACATTTGCGGTTTAATCCGGAACAGCAACTGGCCTTTCTTCACAAACTGGCCTTCATCTACAAAAATATCTTGTAAAAAACCTTTTTCCTGTGCGCGGATTTCGATATTCTGTACCGATTTTACCTGCGATACATACTCTTTTAACACTAGTGTGTCTACCTGTACCGGATTAGTGATGGGATAATCCTTAACTTCTTCTTTTTCCTGTTTGTTGGTCTGACAGCTCATCACGGCCAATACAGTACTTAGAGAAACAAAAAATGCTACTCTTTTCATACAATTTGATTACTAATTGATTAGGATACGATAAAAATGCTTAGATAAAGCGAAAAGATTTTACACGCCGAAACGCATAAAATTAAAAGAGAGATAAAACAGAAATCAAATTCGCAAAGTGCGTAATACGATATATTTCTGACTAAAAATACGGATAAACGCCTCGTAGAAAAAACGGCGTCTTTTTAATTTTTGAAAAGTATAACCCAGAAAAAAAGCAAACAGAATGCATTTTGTAAATGTCGCAACCCAGATGTAGGAATCTGGAAACTGAAAATCATCAGCATCCGTTTCAATACTCGCAAAAGAATAATCAGTCTGGTTTTCTTTCGTTACTTTATGTTCTAACGCTTTGATAGAATGATAATGTGTTTTTACAATATGTAGGGCGGCATAATTAACGGGTTCATTTTTTGAAATTTCCAATAGCTTAGTTCCCGCAAAAGCCAGCAGGAAAAGTGATGCTATAATATGAATAAGAATTTGCTTCATAAAACTGCATCAAATGTACTATTAGAAATGAAAACAGGCATGAAATTAACATTTTTTAACGCAGCAAAACAGCTTCTTAGTTTGAGCTGAAAAAGAAATTACAATACGACCTGTTTGTAAAGTAGTTTTACCTTTATAATAGGAATGCCCAAACCGTTAATTTTCATAATGAGCGCATTGTATTGTCTTATACGGTTTCAGAAAGATTATGTATTCGTCAATCTTTCTTAAAATCGGCTAGTCCTGACACAGAGAACACCCTAATAAAAACAAAAAAGCACCCATTTTATTGGTGCTTTTTTATTATATAAATTAGCCTTTTTTTAAAACATCATCACAATATGGTAAACTCCCATGGCAATTAATGCCGATACAGGTATGGTTAATATCCAAGCCCAAACCAGGCTGATGGTTACTCCCCATCGAACAGCAGATATCCGTTTCGTAATACCTACCCCTATAATGGATCCTGTAATAGTATGGGTGGTTGAAACCGGGATTCCCAGATGTTCTGTAACATATAAAGAAACAGCCCCAGCTGTTTCAGCAGCTACACCTTCTAAAGGAGTTACTTTTGTAATTTTAGACCCCATGGTTTTTACAATTTTCCAGCCACCGCTCATAGTTCCTAAGCCAATAAATAAAAAGGAGGCTAAAGGCACCCATCCCCAGTGGTCTACAAAATAGCTGAAACGCTGGCTATTTTCAATAGCTGCATACGGGTTGGCAAACGATTCGGGTAATGCCATGTGAAAACTAATTACCGCTGCCCCAATAATACCCATTACTTTCTGGGCATCATTACCACCATGTCCTAAACTGAATAAAGCCGAAGATACCAGCTGTAAACGCTTGAACCAAACTTCTGCGCGATGAGGATTAGCTTTTCTGCATATCCAGAGTATAGCAATAGTAATGAAATAAGCCAGTGTCATACCGAGCAAAGGCGCACCAAAAATAAAAAGGAAAATCGGAATTACTTTGGCGTATACAATTACATCAACACCCTGGGCGCTCAGCCCTCCGGCATAGGCAATTGCTGCTCCTATAAACCCGCCAATAAGTGTATGTGAAGAAGAGGACGGAATGCCCAGCTTCCATGTCATTAAATTCCATGCAATGGCTGCAATAAGACCTGCCAATATAACTTCGAGCGTAATAAACTGCTCATTGACTGATTTTGCAATGGTGTTACCAATTTTAAACTCACCAATTATATAAAGTGATATAAAATAAGCTGCAAAGTTAAATACCGCAGCCCATAATACTGCCTGAAAAGGGGTCAATACCCGGGTGGTAACAATAGTGGCAATAGAGTTAGCCGCATCGTGAAAACCATTAATATAATCAAAGCCTAAGGCCAGTACAATAATAACCAGCAATAAAAAGGCGCCATTTACCTGTAAATTACTGAACAAATCGAATATTTCCATAAAAAAGTAACTGTTTAATTATGCGTACTTCACTGTAATCGCTTCAAGTACATTGGCTACTTTACGACAGCTGTCGGTTGCTGCTTCTAACGCCATCATTACCTCTTTATAACGAATAATTTCCATTACATTGGTTTCATTTTCAAAAATATCAGCTACAGCACGATCAAATACTTTATCAGCTTTACGCTCTAAACGGTATATATTCTTACAGCTTTCAGCAATTTTTGGCAGGTTTTTGTTATCCTTCAAGCCTAAAACTGCATTAAAAACCTCGCTACAAGCTTCCAGATTTGCTTCTGTAAGCTTTCTTAAAGGCTTGGTTACCTTATCTATCTGGTACAAACGCATACGGCTTGCCGCATCACTTAAATTATCCGCTACTTCATCAATAGCCGTAACCAAAGCGTGAATGTCCTCTCTGTCAAAAGGTGTAATAAAGTTTTTTCCCAATTCCACACGGGTTGTTTGCGCAATAGCCTCTATTTCAGACTTTAAAATCTCCACTTCTTTTAACAGATTTTCTCTGTTAGGTATGTTTACGGCTTCATGTAAGGTTTCAGAAAGTACTTTTAACTTGGTAGCAGCCTGCTCAAACAAAGGGTAAAACACCTTATCCTTTGGAACCAAGAACTGAAAGATAGCATTTAATGATGACATAGTTTGAAATTTTATCGCGACAAATATAGTTCTGCAATGTTAACTGAATATTAAGAATGCTAGTTTAATGTTAAGTTTCCCATCCTTTTTGGCTGTAAAATATATCCTCAATATTTCGCTAAAATTCGTATTTTAGCCTACATCAAATTTAAACGAAACAAACTCTATGGACATTAACTTCAACAAGAATGAAGACTATAATAAACTTTTGTTATCTGATTTAAAAAACAAGCTGGCAAAAGTAAAAATGGGCGGAGGTGAAAAACGTATCGCCAAACTACACGCTGAAGGTAAAATGACAGCCCGTGAACGTATCGATTTTTTACTGGACAAAGATAGTAAAAGTATCGAAATAGGTGCTTTTGTGGGTGATGATATGTATGCGGAACACGGAGGTTGCCCATCCGGAGGCGTAGTGGTAAAAATAGGATATATACGCGGAAAACAATGCGTTGTAGTAGCGAATGATGCTACTGTTAAAGCGGGTGCATGGTTTCCGATTACAGGCAAAAAGAATTTGCGGGCACAGGAAATTGCTATAGAAAACCGGTTGCCTATTATTTATCTGGTAGATAGTGCCGGCGTTTATTTACCCCTTCAGGATGAGATTTTTCCGGACAAAGAACATTTCGGGCGTATTTTCCGTAATAATGCCATCATGAGCAGTATGGGTATTACGCAGATTGCAGCTGTGATGGGAAGCTGTGTTGCCGGTGGGGCTTATCTTCCTATCATGAGCGATGAAGCTTTAATTGTTGACAAAACCGGAAGTATCTTTTTAGCCGGCAGTTATTTGGTAAAAGCGGCTATTGGGGAAACCATAGATAACGAAACGTTAGGTGGCGCCACTACGCATTGCGAAGTATCAGGCGTTACGGATTATAAGGCCAAAGACGACAAAGACGCTCTTGAAAAAATCAAAAATATTGTCGATAAGATCGGTGATTACGAAAAGGCCGGTTACAACAGAATAACCGCAAAAAAACCCGCTGAAAACCCGGAAGAAATTTACGGAATTCTTCCTAAATCAAGAGCAGACCAATACGATATGAAAGAAATCATAAAACGATTGGTAGACAACTCAGCATTTGAAGAATATAAAGAAGGATATGGCCAGACCATTATTACCGCTTATGCGCGTATTGACGGCTGGGCAGTAGGTATAATAGCCAATCAGCGAAAAGTGGTTAAAACCACCGGGGCTAAAACAAAACCCAGTGAAATGCAGTTTGGCGGTGTTATTTATTCTGACTCTGCCGATAAAGCTACCCGTTTTATAGCCAACTGCAACCAGAAGAAGATTCCGTTGGTATTTTTACAGGATGTAACCGGTTTTATGGTAGGTTCTAAATCGGAACATGGCGGTATTATCAAAGACGGTGCTAAAATGGTAAATGCTGTTTCAAACTCGGTAGTGCCTAAATTTACTGTTGTTATAGGTAATTCATATGGCGCCGGAAATTATGCTATGTGCGGAAAAGCTTATGATCCTCGCCTGATTTTCGCCTGGCCAAGTGCAGAACTTGCCGTTATGGGAGGAGCCCAGGCTGCCAAAGTATTACTACAGATTGAAGCGTCTTCTTTAAAAGCGAAAGGCGAAGAACTGACACCTGAAAAAGAAGCCGAATTATTCGATAAAATCAAAGCCCGTTACGACAAACAGGTTTCTCCTTACTATGCAGCAGCACGTTTATGGACCGATGCTATTATTGACCCGTTGGATACCCGTAAATGGATTTCAATGGGAATTGAAGCTGCTAACCACGCTCCGATTGAGAAACCCTTTAACCTGGGCGTAATACAGGTATAATTTACAAAAAAAGAAGCTCTGTCGAGCTTCTTTTTTTATCTATAATCAAACCATTAATCTATTTTATATCGTTTTCTGTCATTTTCATTTAGATAGATCTTACGCAAACGCAATGATTTTGGTGTTACTTCTACATATTCGTCTTTCTGAATATATTCCAAAGCTTCTTCCAGCGAAAATTTAATAGCCGGCACAATGCGGGCTTTATCATCTGCCCCGGATGAACGTACATTCGTTAACTTTTTCGTTTTGGTTACGTTTACCACCATATCGTCACCACGGGAATTTTCACCAATTACCTGTCCTTCATATACATCTTCGTTCGGATCAATAAAGAATTTTCCGCGTTCCTGTAATTTATCAATAGAGTAAGGAATGGCTTTTCCGTTTTCCATAGAAATTAACGAACCGTTTATACGTCCGGCAATTTCTCCTTTGAAAGGCTGGTATTCAAGGAAACGATGCGACATAATAGCCTCACCCGCGGTAGCAGTCAGCAATTGATTTCTCAATCCGATAATACCTCTTGAAGGAATATGGAACATAATGATCATACGTTCACCACGCGGTTCCATAGAAAGCATTTCGCCTTTACGTAATGTCACAAATTCCACAGCACGTCCGGAAAGATTTTCCGGAATATCGATAGTAAGTTCTTCTACAGGCTCACATTTAACCCCTTCAATCTCTTTAATAATTACCTGCGGTTGCCCTATTTGCAATTCATATCCTTCGCGGCGCATTGTCTCGATAAGCACCGACAAGTGAAGTACACCACGTCCGAATACCATAAACTTATCTGCAGAGTCCGTTTCCTTAACGCGCAGCGCTAAATTTTTTTCCAATTCTTTTGTAAGACGTTCTTTTACGTGACGCGATGTAACAAATTTGCCTTCTTTACCAAAGAAAGGAGAATCATTAATCGTAAACAACATGCTCATAGTAGGTTCGTCTATTTTAATGGTTTCCAATCCTTCCGGATTTTCATAATCAGCAATACAATCGCCAATTTCAAACCCTTCAATGCCTACTACGGCACAAATATCGCCGGCTTTTACTTCCTGAACTTTTTTACGGCCTAAACCTTCAAAAGTATATAATTCTTTAATTCTGGATTTTACAATACCTCCTTCACGTTTAATAAGAGAGATATTCATTCCTTCACGCAATACACCTCTGTGTAAACGGCCAATAGCAATACGTCCTGTAAAAGAAGAGAAATCAAGTGAAGTAATCAACATTTGCGGTGTTCCTTCTTTCTCTTCTGCAGCCGGAATATGATCAATAACCATTTCCAGCAAAGCTTCCATAGAGTTTGTAGGCTGTTTCCAGTCTGTACTCATCCAGTTATTTTTTGCTGATCCGTATACTGTAGGAAAATCCAGCTGCCATTCTTCAGCTCCCAATTCAAACATTAAATCAAAAACCTTCTCATGCACTTCGTCAGGAGTACAGTTTTCTTTGTCCACCTTATTTACCACCACACATGGTTTTAATCCGAGTTCAATAGCTTTCTGTAGTACAAAACGTGTTTGAGGCATAGGCCCTTCAAAGGCGTCTACAATCAACAAAACACCATCAGCCATATTCAGAACACGTTCTACCTCTCCGCCAAAATCAGCGTGTCCGGGTGTATCAATAATATTTATTTTCGTGCCTTTGTATTGCACAGAAACGTTTTTAGATACAATGGTAATGCCACGCTCGCGTTCAATGTCGTTATTGTCCAATATCAAATCTCCTGTGTTTTCATTCTCCCTGAACAATTGACAATGGTACATAATTTTGTCAACCATAGTTGTTTTTCCGTGGTCAACGTGTGCAATAATTGCGATATTTCTGATCTGAGTCATAAAAAAATCTCCTAAGTTTTGGTGTTTATCAAACAAGAAAAGCCCTCAAAAATAGAGAGCTTCTGTTTTTATTTTACACACATAAAATAAGGCTTTATTATAAAGCGTTTATGTGTTTTGTTAATTTTGATTTTAAATTAGCAGCTTTGTTCGCATGAATGATATTCTTTTTAGCTAGTTTATCAATCATCGATGTAACTACTACTAATTTTTCAGCAGCTTCCGTTTTATCCTCCACTAAACGCAGCGCTTTAATAGCATTACGCGTTGTTTTGTGTTGATATCTGTTTAATACTCTCTTTTTTTCGTTGCTTCTGATTCTTTTTAAAGCTGACTTGTGATTTGCCATTTTTGTACTCTTTTTAATTGTAATAATTATTATAAACTATTAGTTAAAAAAGAAAAACCTCCCACAATTATAAAAAATCACTTTGGTTTTAACTAATAAAACAATGATTGAGACACTAACCATTATTTTATAAAACTTATTTACAACTAATTTTGTAGTCCGTAGGGGAATCGAACCCCTGTTACCAGGATGAAAACCTGGCGTCCTAACCCCTAGACGAACGGACCGTTATTTTATAAGGATAACAGAAACCTTTGTAGTCCGTAGGGGAATCGAACCCCTGTTACCAGGATGAAAACCTGGCGTCCTAACCCCTAGACGAACGGACCATTATTTTATAAGGATAACAGAAACCTTTGTAGTCCGTAGGGGAATCGAACCCCTGTTACCAGGATGAAAACCTGGCGTCCTAACCCCTAGACGAACGGACCGTTATTTTATAAGGATAACAGAAACCTTTGTAGTCCGTAGGGGAATCGAACCCCTGTTACCAGGATGAAAACCTGGCGTCCTAACCCCTAGACGAACGGACCGTTATTTTATAAGGATAACAGAAACCTTTGTAGTCCGTAGGGGAATCGAACCCCTGTTACCAGGATGAAAACCTGGCGTCCTAACCCCTAGACGAACGGACCGTTTTGCATTTTCTTATTTGCGGTTGCAAAAGTACAAAACTTATTTAAACCTGCAAGATTTTTTTACTTTTTTTACAAACCTTTCCAAGGATTCCTCCTCTGTTTGCAAGGTGCAAATATCTTACTTTTATTTGAAATTACAAATCATTTTTACAGGCGGTCTTTTTTTTCAGAGCTTTAATAAGCTTTAGCAAATAAAACCCTTCCTTTTGATGGTTTTCCGGAGAACACACATAGCCCCTCTTCTTCTTTCCGGTCCATCGGAATACAGCGAATAGTTGCCTTTGTTGCCTCTTTAATCTGTTCCTCTGTTTCAGGTGTACCGTCCCAATGGGCCGATAAAAAACCACCTTTAGATTCCAACACCTCTTGAAATTCATCAAAGGAGTTTACTTCGGTAATATGGCTGTTTCTGTAGTCCAGTGCTTTTTGGAACAAATCGTGCTGAATAACTTCTAAAAGTTTTTCAATATGCTGTATCAAGCCTTCTTGCGGCAATGTTTCTTTGGTTTGAGTATCTCTTCTGGCCAGCTCTACCGTGCCGTTCTGCATATCACGTGCTCCTACAGCTATACGCAACGGCACACCTTTTAATTCCCATTCGGCAAATTTAAAGCCGGGACGCTGTGTTTCCCTGTCGTCATATTTCACAGAAATATTTTTTGTCTTAAATGCTGCTATCAGCTCATCCGCCAGACGTCCTATAGCCGCTTTTTCCTCTTCTGTTTTATAGATAGGCACAATAACTACCTGAATGGGTGCCAGCTTAGGTGGAAGCACTAACCCCTGATCGTCGGAATGGGTCATGATCAAAGCTCCCATCAAACGGGTAGAAACCCCCCATGAAGTAGCCCATACATATTCCTGTTTTCCTTCGTTAGTTGAAAATTTCACATCAAAGGCTTTGGCAAAATTCTGTCCCAAAAAGTGTGAAGTACCGGCCTGTAGTGCTTTTCCGTCCTGCATTAACGCTTCGATAGTATAGGTATCATCAGCACCCGCAAAACGTTCGCTTTCCGTTTTAAATCCTTTTATTACCGGAATAGCCATAAAATTCTCCACTACATCCGTATACACATCCTGCATCTGGCGGGCTTCAAAAACGGCTTCTGCTTTAGTAGCATGGGCAGTATGTCCTTCCTGCCACAGAAATTCAGCGGTACGTAAAAACAAACGGGTGCGCATTTCCCAACGCACTACATTAGCCCACTGATTGATAAGTATTGGCAGATCTCTGTACGATTGAATCCAGTTCTTATAGGTACTCCATATAATAGCTTCAGAGGTTGGCCGCACTACCAGCTCTTCCTCCAGTTTTGCTTCAGGGTCTACTATTAATTTTCCCGGGTTATCCGGATCATTTTTTAAACGATAATGGGTTACTACCGCACACTCCTTAGCAAAACCCTCTGCATTTTTCTCTTCTGCTTCAAACATGTGCTTGGGCACAAACAAGGGGAAGTAAGCATTCTGATGGCCGGTTTCCTTAAATTTTCTATCTAATTCCGCCTGTAATTTTTCCCAGATCGCATACCCGTAGGGCTTTATAACCATACATCCTCTAACACCGGAGTTCTCAGCCAGATCGGCTTTAACTACCAGCTCGTTATACCATTTGGAATAATCCTCCGCTCTTGTTGTGATATTCTTGCTCATTTTTTAAAAATTGGTATAAAATTTGTTTTGTTATTCTTAACATTTTAATCTCACAAAACTAACTATTTTTGTATTGTTCAACAATAAAAAACTGCATCTTATGACTTCTGCTATAAAAATACTGAGAAAAGGATGGCTTCCCGGCATTACTGGAGCGATTCTCTTAAGCCTTACAGCCTGTTCTTCGTCGCGTCCGTATTATGATACCGACGGAGTATATAACAACAGACCTGTTGTGGTGAACGACACTAATGAAAACAGTGCTTACTACGAGCAATATTTCAAAGAAAAAGGACAGGACGCTCAGGAGTATTTTACCGATATAGAAAATTACTCTTCCTATAACTCCGGTAAAAATTATGGCGGCTGGGGAGAAAACACCAGTAACACTACTATCTATCTCTACAACGATCCTTATTGGGGTTGGGGTTCTCCATGGGGCTGGTATGGCGGCTGGGGATATGGCAGTTATTTCGGTTGGGGATGGGACTTCGGCTGGGGATGGGGTTATCCTTATGGCGGCTGGTACGGCGGCTGGGGATATCCTTACTACGGGTATTACGGCTATCCGTATTACCATAACCGTTACGTTTCGTATTCCAGAAATGTTCGCCCAATGGGCAGAACGGTTTACAGCACTAACCGCGGTTTAAATACAAGAGGTGCCTATTATACCAACAACCGGACGGCTACCCGTGTAGTACCGCGCAAAACCTTCTCACAGCCTACCAGCAGAATCATCACTACTGAAACAAATCGTTCGCGTTTTAACAATGACAGAAATAGTCAGAACAGATGGCAAAACGAGCGGTCTCTAAACAGACGAACAAACGATACATTCAATAGTTCGCGTACTACCATAGACAGAGGCAGTAACAGCCGTTCAATCAGCAGCCCTCGCATGAGCACAGGCTCCTCAAGAGGATTCGGTGGCGGAAGTGCCCCTATGAGAAGTTCAGGAAGAAGATAATTTTACGACATGAAGAAAATCATTATTACAGCAGGCGTACTTTTAAGCATGGTTCACGCAAAAGCGCAGGAATTTGACCCTAATGACGCCGTACAGTTCTCAAGCCCGCAATTAAACGGAAGTGCCCGTTTTAACGCTATGGGAGGTGCTTTCGGCGCTATTGGCGGCGATATTTCAGGTATACAGATTAATCCGGCCGGAAGTGCAGTTTCTATTTTTAATATGGCTACCGCTACAGGAAGCCTGAATGTTAAAAACAATCAGGCAAATTATCTGGAATCTCCAAGCAAAATCACTACTACCGATTTCAATTTTAACAATGTCGGTGCTATTTTTAATTTCGAGACCAAAGCGCAGGATCGTTTGCTAAAAAAAACAACTTTCAGTATTGCTGTTACCACAGACAATAACCTGAATAATGAATTCTATTCTAAAGGTATTAATCAGAATTCAGTAGCGAATTATTTTTTACAACACGCCAATTACGGCTTTAACGGCAATGCTGTTCCTTATGATTTGGTAGAATTACGCCAGGGAGAAACCATTACCGATTTATACGATCATTTGAATGGTATACCAAACGGTTTTTCAGCCCAACAGGCTATGCTGGGTTATCAGTCGTTCATATTGGAAAAAGGAAATTCCGGCAATTATATTTCCAATATGGCAGAAGGCCCTTATTTGCAGCAATCGTCTGTTATTCAAGACGGTATTAATGCTAAAGTTACGGGCAATATAGCGTTTGATTTTAATAACCGTTTTTATGTAGGGGCTAACCTGAACTACCATACGTTAGATTTCAAAAAATCGAACCAGCTATATGAAAGTACTACCAATACTGCTATAACTAATGGAGTCAGCGATATCTTATTTACCAATAACAGTTATACCTATGGGGGTGGTTTTTCATTCAGCATAGGAGCTCTGGCTAAAATTACGGAAAGTTTACGAGTGGGGGCTTCCTATGAATCGCCTACCTGGTATAATCTGAACGATGAATTTGAACAGCGCCTGGAAACAGCACACTTTTCAGCAGGAAACCAGCAATTCACCGATGCTTCTCCGTATCTTATTACAATTTATGACGATTATAAGTTAAAAACACCGGCTGTTTTCAATGGAAGTTTAGCTTATGTTTTTGGCACATCAGGTTTAATAAGCATAGACTACAGCCGTAAAGATTACAGCTCTATCACCTATAGTGGCAATAGTGGTTATGATGCTATTAACCGTTTTTACACCGCTAATTTAAAGGCATCGAACGAAATTCGTGTCGGGGGCGAATACCGCATCAAGCAGCTGAGTTTGCGTGCCGGTTATCGTTATGTGGAAAGCCCCTATGAAAACACCCGTCTTATAGGCGACTTAAACAGTATTTCAGGGGGGATAGGTTTTACGTTCGATAATAAACGCCTCGATTTGTCCTACACCTACAGCCAGCAACCGTTTGAGATGGCCTACATAAGTTCAGGATTAAATGATGTTGCTTCTTTAAAAGCAAAAAATCATATAGTAGCCTTGTCCTATAATGTTTATTTTTAAAAAACGGTTACCCGTATAAAAACTAAAATCCTTTTGTATATACGAAAGGATTTTTTATTGTAATTTTGCGGAAATTTTTATTAAAAAATGAAATTTATTAAAAACCTTCTAAGCATAATAACCGTAAGCTCTTGTTTTTTAGCAAATGCACAAGAAACACCTATACGGTATACCGCTACCAACAAAGGAAAAATTTTCCTGTACTGGGGGGCTAACAGAGGCTATTTTTCGTCTTCTGATATTCGTTTTAAAGGAAACGATTTTGATTTTACCGTTCACAATACCAAGGCACATGACAAGCCTAAAGGATGGCATCTCGATTATATTAATCCCACGCGTATGACCATACCGCAAACCAATTTCCGGATAGGATATTATATTACAGACAAATATAGTATTTCGGTTGGTTTTGATCATATGAAATATGTAATGACGCAGAATCAGGAAGCACTTGTTACCGGTACCTATCCGAACAAAGGCAGTTATGGTGAGCTGCTTTCCAATGGCAATACAAAAATGACGGAAGAATTTTTACAGTTTGAACACACAGACGGATTAAACTATGTAAATACAGAACTGGCCCGAACCGAAGATATTTCCATGTATTTCGGAATAGGGAATACCGATAAAATACAGGTAAATGCTATTGCAGGTGTAGGTGCAGGTATTCTTTTTCCTAAGACCAATGCTACGGTTTTAGGCCGTGAACGAAATGATGAATTCAAAGTAGCGGGATACGGTCTATCGGCTAAAGGCGGAGCTAACCTGACTTTTTTGAAACATTTTTTTGTGCAGTATGAAGCTAAAGTAGGATACATTGATATAGTAAAAGCGCCTATTACACAAAATCCGGGTGAATATGCTTCACATCATTTTACTTTCCTGGAAAGCATTCTTGTTGTAGGTGGAATTTTCAGACTTTAACATCTATATAGCAACTATTTATTGTAATTTTGCAAACTAATTTTCGGGCATGAGAACAAAATCGTTAAAGAAGAATAAAATCAATGTTATTACCTTAGGATGTTCTAAAAACGTATATGACAGTGAGGTTTTAATGGGGCAGCTTCGTGCGCAGGGTAAAGAAGTGACCCATGAGGCTACAAGAGATGAGGGTAATATTATTGTTATTAATACCTGCGGGTTTATCAATAACGCGAAAGCCGAGTCGGTAAATACCATCCTCGAATACGTTGAAAAAAAAGAACAGGGCCTTGTAGATAAGGTTTTCGTAACTGGATGTCTTTCGGAGCGCTACAAACCTGATCTGGAAGCTGAAATTCCGGATGTAGATCAATATTTCGGCACCACGGAACTGCCTCTACTGCTCAAAGCGTTGGGTGCTGATTACAAGCACGAACTTATTGGGGAGCGGCTGACCACTACCCCGAAAAATTATGCCTATCTTAAAATTGCAGAAGGTTGTGACCGTCCTTGCAGTTTCTGTGCAATTCCTATTATGCGTGGCAAACATATTTCACAACCTATAGAAAAATTGGTAAAAGAGGCGGAAGGCCTGGCTAAAGACGGTGTAAAAGAACTGGTGCTTATTGCACAGGACCTGACGTATTACGGGCTTGACTTATATAAAAAACGTAATCTTGCAGAACTTTTAGAAGAACTGGTAAAAGTAGAAGGTATTGAATGGATCCGTCTTCATTACGCTTTTCCTACCGGTTTTCCGATGGATGTTCTGGAGCTTATGAAACGCGAGCCTAAAATCTGCAACTATATTGATATTCCATTACAGCATATTTCTGATACTATTCTGAAATCTATGCGCCGGGGTACTACCTATGCCAAAACCACACAGCTACTCAAAGATTTCAGAGCAGCCGTACCAGGCATAGCCATCCGAACTACACTGATAGTAGGATATCCGGGCGAAACGGAAGAAGATTTTGAAATCCTTAAAAACTGGGTGAAAGAAATGCGTTTTGAGCGGCTTGGATGTTTTACCTATTCACATGAAGAAAACACACATGCCTACCTGCTTGAAGACAATGTACCGGAAGAAGTAAAACAGGCACGCGCCAATGAAATTATGGACATACAGGCACAGATTTCATGGGAACTGAACCAGGAAAAAACAGGTAAAACGTTTCGTTGTATTATTGACCGTAAAGAAGGTAACCACTTTATCGGCCGAACCGAATTCGACAGTCCCGATGTAGATAATGAAGTATTGATAGACGCTACAAAACATTATCTAAAAACCGGAGAGTTTGTTATGGTACACATAGACGATGCCACAGAATTTGATTTATACGGAACACCGGTAAAATAATTTTAAACCGAAAGTCATGCTTTCGGTTTCTTTTTACATCATGAGCAGCATTATTCTTTTATTCCTATGTTTAGGCATTGGTATACTCTTACAGCGTGTACCGGCCTTTCCGAAGTTTACTCCTATTGTATTAAATCAATATATATTATATGTAGCCCTGCCTGCTATGGCCCTTTACTATCTTCCTAAAGTACAACTGGGTCCGCAGCTCTTATTCCCCGCAGCTGTTGCCTGGGTAGCCTTCGGTTTATCGTATGTGTTATTTAGTTTTTTAGGTAAAAAATACGGGTGGAGTAAAAAGCTAACCGGGTGCCTGATTCTTACCGGCGGATTGGGCAATACATCATTTGTAGGTATACCGGTTATAGAAGCACTTTACGGAAAAGAAGGTCTTAATACCCTCATTATTGTAGATTTACCGGGTACTTTTGTTGTGCTTTCTACACTGGGTGTATGGGTTGCTAACAGGTATGCCAACAAGAAAGACGACACCCATATTGTCAAAAAGATGTTTACGTTTCCGCCACTTCTCGCATTTTTAGCCGGCCTGTTTTTAGCCGTTCTGCATCTTGATTTCCCTACCCCTCTCAGTGAAACATTCCGGAATATTGCGGCTACCATATCACCTATTGCTTTAATTTCTGTAGGATATCAGTTAAAATTTCAGAAAGACAGCAAACACTTCCGATACCTGGCATTAGGATTGTTTTTTCAGCTTATTCTACTACCTGCAGTTATTCTGGGCTTATACTACGGTATTTTAGGTAAAACAGATCTTTCAACACGGGTATGCATAATTGAAGCCGCTATGGCCCCTATGATTACAGCCGCCATTTTGGCCAGTAATTATGGTTTAAAACCTCAGCTGAGCAATATGATGGTAGGCTTTGGCATTCCTGTTTCCTTTATTACCATCGGATGCTGGTATTTTTTAATTGAAGCCATTTTCTGATCAGAATTGAATACGTCAAAGTAGTGTATTTATTAGTGAAGCCTTATTTATTTTCCTGCTTTCTTTGCTTATACATACCAAAGATGTCCGTACCACACACATCACATCTAAGACTGCATGTATTATTTACAAAGTACAGCAATTAAAAAATTACCTTATCCGTGCCAGGTAATCATAATGATCGCCTTCATATACAAGCTCGCACTGCAAACCATTGGCTACACAGACATTTTGTAATGTATTATAATCTAAATAGAGCCATGGAAAAGGCGCTTCTTTTTCATTTTTATAGCTCAGGTAAAAGGTCAGTTCACCGTAATAATCGCCCTGCATCGGTATCCATTTCCCGCCATCCTCATCTTCGTCAAACATATAGATAAGATCAGTGCTGTCTATTAAAATCTGGCCGCCGGACTTCAGTAAGCTTTTCAGATGTGTAAGATAGTGGGCTACATTTTTTAGTCTGCCGAAAATTCCCGTTCCGTTCATGAGCAGCAAAATCGTATCAAATTTCTGATTTTTTACTTCTAAAACATCTAGCTGTTCCACATTTTTTACTCCTCTTAACCTGCAGGTTTTAACTGCATATTCCGATACATCCACCGCCCGGACATCGCATCCTTTTTCCTGTAAATACAACGTATGGCTTCCG
This sequence comes from Paenimyroides tangerinum, assembly GCA_050990835.1. Classification (GTDB taxonomy): domain Bacteria; phylum Bacteroidota; class Bacteroidia; order Flavobacteriales; family Flavobacteriaceae; genus Flavobacterium. Next base: position 274,390 of record CP158859.1, read on the forward strand.
GCACCACACCCTATATCCAATACGCTTCCGTAAGCCATTTTCAATGCTTTCTTTTCTATTTCAGGCATTTGCGAAAAGGAACGAAACATATAGGCTATATCCATTTCATCTGATTCCGAAATATTGGTTTCGGTATATAGCGGCTGCGGGTCATTGCCGGTTTGATAATCGAAGATGGCTTTGCCTAAAAGGTCTTTCATAAGAAAACGATTTAATTTGTACTTTTGCCGGAGTATGAAAAATATGGAATCCTTTTTAAAGCAACTCCCTTCATTAGCCAAAGATAAGCATAATGAAACTAAAAAATATTTTGATAAACTAAAAAAGAAAGCACCTAAAAACCTCGATTATCAGATGCAGGAAATGCATGAGAAGGTGTTTGATGAAGTAGATTGTCTTACGTGTGCCAATTGCTGTAAAACTACAGGACCATTATTTACATTTGCCGATGTAGAACGCATAGCCAAACATCTGCGTTTAAAGCCTCAGCAGTTTATAGACCGCTATTTACGTATTGATGAAGATAAGGATTATGTACTGCAAAACTTGCCCTGTACGTTTCTCGATACTGAAAATTATTGCCTTATTTATGAGGTTCGCCCGAAAGCCTGCCGGGAATTCCCGCATACCGACCGAAAAAAATTCCAGCAAATTACCCATCTTACATTAAAAAATGTAGCTATTTGCCCGGCCGCCTATAAAGTAGTGGAAGAGATGAAAAAGAAAATGCCTTTATAAAAAAGGCATTTGTTTATATAAAAATATGTTCGTTATCGATATAGTTCTTTAGAAACGCTTCAATTTCATCTTCTGTTCGCAGTTTATCTTTAATATAGTATACTATATCCAAAATAAAATTCTTTAAGCGTTCAAACCAATCCACTATATGACCGAAGAATCTAACCAGCCATTCGTATAAAGTCTGCGCCTTATCTACTAAACTAATAATAATTTCGTTGTAATCCATAACCCTTTTATTTGTACTCAAATATAAGAAAACCCTTTTATTTAAGCCAGTTTTTAGGAAAAATCTAACAATTATTTTTCATCCGGGTACAGCAAATACGCCGCTCTTATTTTACGGAAATCGGCAATACCTTTTTCCCATGATTTTTTAATTTCTGTTTCAGTTAAACCTTTTTCAATTTGCTCACGCAACAGTTTAGTTCCGGCAAGGTTTTCAAAAAAACCGGTAAAAAAAGCTTTTTTGTGTTCTTTGGGTGTTGCCGCATATGCTTTTAAAAGCCATTTCAGCTGGATACCTTCAATACGTGGGATTTCTGATAAATCTTCACCATAACAAATTTTTTCTTTGTTCATCGGATCTTTTGCCCCTTCATTTGGCTGTGGTGTAAAACGGTAGGGCATATTTACCAAAACGGGCGACCCGTATACCTGAAACTGCTTATCAGTACCCCGGCCCGAACTTACATTGGTACCTTCAAAAAAGCAAAGGCTGACATACAGGTTTACTGCCTGGTCATTCGGTAAATTGGGTGATGGTTTTACAGGTAGGCTGTAGAGGATGGTTTTGTCATAATTCAGACACGGAATAACTGTAAGCGCGCATTGTATACCGTTTTTCAGCCATTTTTCTCCATTTATCATCTGGCCGTATTCGCCAATAGTCATTCCATGTAAAACAGGTATAGGATGCATCCCCACAAAACTCTGGTATTCTTTTTCCAAAACCGGCCCTTCCACAAAAGCACCGTTCGGATTAGGGCGGTCTAAGATCATAAGCGGCACATTATTTTCCGCACATGCTTCCATTACATAATGCAGAGAAGAAATGTAGGTAAAAAAACGCGCGCCCACATCCTGTAAATCAAAAATAAGGATATCAATACCGTTTAATTGTTCTTTTGTAGGTTTTTTACTTTTACCATATAATGAAATAATAGGCAACCCGGTTTTGGTGTCTTTTCCGTCTTTTATCAATTCTCCGGCATCAGCCGTACCTCTGAACCCGTGTTCCGGCGCGTAAATTTTCGTCACATTTACCTTATTATCCAGTAAAAAATCAACCAGGCTGAGCGTATCCTTCCCTCCTGCTTTACTGTTTTTTCCGGCAGTAGCTGCAGTATTACGCTGCGGTTCAACGGTAACCACACCGGTCTGATTGGTCATAACGCCTACTCTTTTTCCTTTGAGTAACGGAAAATAAGCATTGTGATTTTCTGCACCCGTTTTTAGTTCATACGGATTTATAATTTTTACGGCCTTCCTGGTCAGTTGCTTTTTTTGAGGCTGTGCCCATGAAATTCCTATAGTTAAAAATAGGGCCGCTACAAATAAAATGGTATTTTTGACTTTCATTGATTAGTCGATTTACGTTGAAAATTGAATATTTTATTTCGAGGCGTTCAGCCACGTCTAAACAGTATAAAGGTAGTGTTTCTGCTCCAATTATAAAAATTGCGAGCATTGCTGTTGCTATCAGTATTATGATGATGCTGGTTGCAGTGGCCACAGGTTTCGGGCTTCAACATACAATCAGGGATAAAATAACGTCGTTCAGCGGCCATGTGGTAGTATCAAACTACGATAACAACCAGTCAGATGTAACCGTTGAACCTATTTCAATACAACAAGCTTTTTATCCTGATTTTCGGGAAGTTCCCCCTGTAAAATCGGTACATCCGTTTGCTACGAAAGCCGGTGTAATTCGTACAACCGAGACTTTTGAAGGTATTATCTACAAAGGAGTTGGCACAGATTATAACTGGGCGTATATACAAGATTACCTTATCAAAGGAAGGATACCGGTTTTCAAAAAAGACGGTATGAGCAATGAAGTACTTATTTCTGCGTATCTGGCCAACCGTTTAAATATAAAGTTAGGCGATAAAATACAGACTTATTTCTTAAAACAGGAAAGCAACAGCATGCCCAATGTAAGAGGTTTTGAAGTAGTGGGTATTTATGATTCCGGTTTTAAGGAATTTGACGAATCGTTTGTAATAGGCGATTTAAAGCATATACAACGTTTAAATAAATGGACAGCTGATGAAGTGGGGGCTTTTGAAATATACCTAGATGATTTTACCCGAATTGATGAAATGAACGCCGAAATTTACAGTCGGCTGCCTTCCGATCTGAACAGTATACCTATTACCGAAAAATACTATACTATTTTTGAATGGTTAAAGTTATTCGATTTCAATATCAATGTCATCATTGCCATTATGGTGGTAGTGGCCGTTATAAACATGATAGTAGCCCTGCTGGTTCTGATTCTGGAACGCTCGCAGATGATCGGTATCCTTAAAGCTTTGGGCGCTACAGACTGGACAATCCGTAAGATTTTTTTGCTCAATGCCACACACATTGTATTAAAAGGTCTTATATGGGGCAATGCAATAGGAATTGGCATCTTACTGCTTCAAAAATTCTTCGGTTTTGTTTCACTTGACCCTACCCAGTATTACGTAGCAAAAGCCCCTGTTGCTATTAATCCGGTGCATATCATTGGGCTAAACATCGGGCTTACAGGTATCTGTTACCTGGTATTGCTTATTCCATCGCATATTATCACCCGCATAGTACCTGTAAAGGTTTTACGCTTTCAATAAATAAAAAAATCCCGGATTCTCCGGGATTTTTTTATTCGTCAAACTGCCGGACTAATTCCAGAATAGGTTTGTTATTTTCCAACAACGTTAAACGTGTTCCTTCAAGTTTATAATGGGTGGTTCTTGCCAACGCATCTGTAAATAATTTTTCATTAACGCCTTCACAAAACATTTTAGTTGTAAGCAGGTGGTTAAATTTCATGGTATTTCTGTAAATCAGTAACTGACCGCTAATAGTATTACATGCGGTACTGCCGCTTACTCTTGTAGTATTGATATCGATAGAGATAAAAGGCTTTTTATACGGATAAAGGTCTTTTGCCTTGATAGTGCCAAAAAAAACTTTATTAAGTACCCATTTTCCGTTAAGAGCAATCCTGTGAAATTTCAAAGTTCCTTTTTCGCCTTTCAACGTCAGGACATTTTCGGTCAGTTCATAAGAGGTCGATGCAGCCAGCAGGCTCTTAAAATCAGCATCCTTTGTTTTATTACAACTCATCATAGTAGCTATAATCTGGGCGTCTATACTAATCTGATGTTCTTTTTTCAGGGTAGCTTTGGTTTTTATATTGTTACATCCGTCATAGCCGTAAAGCATTAATCCTGAAGCATTTTCAAAAGTTAGTGTGGGCAGTCCTTCCGGATAGGCTTTGATCAAATCTTTCATACCGCTCTGTTCGGTCAGTTCCCAGGTACCGTTAATCACATCCTGCTGTTGCGCCACTTCCTTTTTTGCCTTACATCCTATCAGTACCGCCCCTAATAAAATGCTTACAATTCCTTTAAAAAATAATTTCATTTTCTCAATTTTTGATAAAAATACATATTTTGAATAAAAAAACCTCGTAAAAACGAGGTTTGGCTTGTTAATGGTTATGTAAAAATGCCTGACGCTGCAGCAAAACCTCTTCGGATTCTACATGATTATCATCCGGTACGCAGCAATCTACCGGGCAAACTGCCGCACACTGGGGCTCCTCATGAAAGCCTCTACATTCTGTACACTTACTGGGTACGATGTAGTAATAATCATCTGAAATAGGTTCCTGAGGTGTATCTGCATCTACCTCTGTTCCGTCAGGCAGTACTACTTTTCCGTTTAACGCAGTACCGTCTTTATATCGCCAGTCATCGGCTCCTTCGTATATTGCGGTATTCGGGCACTCAGGCTCGCAGGCCCCGCAATTAATACATTCATCTGTTATTATGATAGCCATAGCTTGTTTTTATTAATTAAATAGTAACTTTGTTGCAAAAGTACGGTATAAAGAATTTACAAACAAATCTATATGATTTTAGAAGATAAAAAAAAAGCGTTTTATGGGTTAGGTTGTTTCCTTGGCCAGTTTGCTGAAGAACCGTTTCAGAAAGATGAAAACATCCCTTTTACAGATGACTTTTATGATGCTTTTATTGTAGAAATAAACAAGGCAGCCCACTTAAACAACTGGTTTACCAAAGACCAGCTGGTCTTTACTTTCAAAAGCTGGTCAGACGCTTTACACAAAGAGAATATTGACAACTGGACAAAAGCATACGATTTTTCCCGTGAGCCTTTAAAAACCGTTGGTCTTATCTTAGCAGGAAATGTACCTCTTGTAGGTTTTCATGATATAATATCCGTTCTTATGTCCGGTAATAAGGCACAAATCAAACTTTCGTCAAATGATCAAAACCTTATTCCTTTCTTGTTGCGTTACCTAGTAAGGATTGAACCTCGGTTTGCTGACAGAATACAAATTACCAAAGACCCTTTGCAGGATTTTGATGCGGTTATTGCCACCGGAAGCAACAATACATCGCGTTATTTTGAATATTATTTCAGTAAAGTACCTCATATTATCCGAAAAAACCGTCATTCTGTTGCGGTATTAAACGGCAATGAATCTCCTGAAGACCTTAAGGCTCTTGGCGAAGACATTTTCAGATACTACGGTTTGGGTTGTCGTAACGTCTCTAAAATCATGGTACCTCATCACTATAATTTCACCCCTTTTTTCGAAGCTATATTTGCTTTCAGCGATGTCATTCATTATGAAAAATATGCCCATAACTATGATTATAACAAGGCCGTATTCCTGATGAGTAACTATCAGATTCTGGACAATGGTTTTTTAACCGTCCGTGAAGATAAAAGCTACGCTTCTCCTATCTCTTCTATTTTTTACGAATATTATGATAAGCTGCAGGAGGTGGAAACCAGATTGCAAACGGACCAGGATAAAATTCAGTGTATTGTATCGAACGGGTTAATTCCTCACAGTATTCCGTTTGGCACTACACAAATGCCTCAACTTTGGGATTATGCTGACCATGTAGATACTATTGATTTTTTATTGCATTTAGACTAAAAATGTGTATTTTTAAACAAAAAATGAATTCCTATGATTGATCAGTTAAAAGATGTAGTAACACAGTTTACACAAAAAGAAGTAGAAGGTACTGCCGGTATTGATAACCAGCTGGCCGGAAGTGTAGCTCAGGAAACGGGTAACTCTATATTGGAAGGATTACAATCTGCGATAAGCGGCGGCAATATTTCAGATGTTATGAGCCTGGCCGGCAATGGAGATGTAAACAGTCTTTCTTCGAACCCTGTAGTGAAGAATATTATTGAAAGCCTTACATCAAACTTAACCCGTAAGGTAGGTTTAGACGGTGCCACTTCTTCGGGTTTTGCAGGAAGCATTATTCCTCAGATTTTAAGCTCGGTTCTGGGCAACAAATCCGGAGGGTTTAATATAACAGATATACTAGGTTCATTAACCGGAGGAAACGGCAATCCTTTAGATCAGAATAAGGATGGAAAAATCGGATTTGACGATGCGGTAGCAGCGGTGAAAAACGGCAATATAGGCGATATTCTCGGTGATATGTTTAAAAAATAAAAAAAGCCTTTCCATAATGGAAAGGCTTTTTTTATTTTTGCTGGTAAGCTTGCAAAGCAGCTTTTAAAATCTCTGCCGATTTCAACAAGTCTTCTTTCTTTAATACATACGCCAGACGCACTTCGTTTAAACCTACCCCCGATGTAGAATAGAAACCGGCTGCTGGTGCCACCATTATAGTTTCTCCGTTTAAATCGAATGACTCTAATATCCATTTGGCAAAATCTTCTGCATTATCTACCGGAAGTTGGGCAATACAATAAAAAGCCCCTTTAGGCATAGCTACCTTTATCCCTTCAATGGCGTTTAAAGCGTTTACTAATGTTTCCCTACGGTCTTTATATTCGGTAATCACATCATCAAAATAACTTTGCGGTGTATCTAAAGCTGCCTCTGATGCAATCTGTGCATAAGTAGGCGGAGACAAACGTGCCTGGGCAAATTTCATAGCGGTACGCATTACCTCGCTGTTTTTGGAAACAATACAGCCAATACGTGCACCACACATACTGAAACGCTTAGAGACAGAATCAATCATTATCGCATTTTCTGAAATACTCGGTTCGTTCATAATTGAAAAATGCTGGTAGCCGTCATACACAAATTCGCGGTATACTTCATCTGCAATTAAGAACAGGTCATGTTTTTTTACCAATGCCGCTAACTGCTGAATTTCATCTTTGCTGTATAAATAACCGGTAGGATTACCCGGATTACAAATTAAAATAGCTTTGGTTTTTGATGTAATCAGCTTTTCAAAGTCAGCAATAGCCGGAAGAGCAAAACCATTTTCAATACCTGACATTACAGGCACTACTTTCACACCATTTTGAGTAGAAAACCCATTATAATTGGCATAAAAAGGTTCCGGAATAATAATTTCGTCTCCTTCGTCCATAGTAGATCCCATAGCAAAAATCAATGCCTCAGATCCACCTGTAGTGATAATAATATCTTCAGCAGCAACAGGTAAGCCCTGCTTTTGATAATAAGCTGCTAATTTTGTTCTATAAGATTCAAATCCTGCGGAATGGCTGTACTCCAAAACTTCTATTTTCGCATTCTTTACGGCATCTAATGCTACTTGAGGTGTTTTAATATCAGGCTGTCCGATGTTGAGGTGGTATACTGTATGTCCTTTTTTCTTGGCGGCCTCTGCATACGGCACCAATTTTCGTATAGGCGACTCAGGCATATGCTGCCCTTTAGCTGAAATTTTAGGCATATTTAAAAAGTTTAGTTTGTTTTTCAATAGTATGCAATAGCATGACACAAATGTAATTCTAATTTTAAAATCTGCCTAAATTCGTTAACATTAATAATTCGTTAAAATACAGTACTTCGTGGTTTTATTGAGTATTTTTGTAGAATTTTAATGCATACTACACAACAATTATGAGTAAACTATTTACTTTTTTGTCTTCTACCCGATTAATGGCTGTACTGTTTATTGTGTACGCTTTTGCTCTTGCCCTGGGTACTTTTATTGAAAATGAATACAATACCGATACCGCTCGTATTTTAATATACAATGCCAAATGGTTTGAGGTGATTATGCTTATTTTCGTTATTAACTTTATTGGTAATATCAAGCGTTATCGTTTGCATAAAAAGGAAAAGTGGGACACTCTTATTCTCCACCTGGCTTTTATTCTTATTCTGGTAGGAGCTGCTGTTACCCGGTATATCAGTTACGAAGGGATGATGCCTATCCGCGAAGGAGAAACGGCCAATCAGATTTTCTCAGACCACACATTTGTTACGGTAATGGTTGACGGAGAAGTTAACGGAGAGATGAAACGCTTGACTTTTAGTGACCAGCAATTGTTTTCAGGTGCATTAAATAAAGATAATTTAGTAAGCAAATTTGCAAGTAATGACTACCATTTAAAGAAAAAGTTCAACAATATTCCTTTTGAAATTGAATTCAAAGATTTTATTATGGGCGCCCAAGAAGTGGTTAAAGAAGACCCCAACGGAAAACTTCAGCTCAAACTGGTGGAATCAACGTCGGGTGAGCGCCATGAACATTTTATAGAAGAAGGTACTGTAGCCAGTATTCACAATATGCTTTACGCCTTTAACCAACCGACAGAAGGTGCTATCAACCTTACCTTAAAAGACGGTGAATTTTATATTACCTCTCCGTTTTCTGGAGGGTATACCATTATGGCTTCCCAAACACAAGGTACTGTAAACAAAGAAGAAGAGCAGCCTTTGCATTTTCGGTCTATGTATGAATTAGGTGGTGCTCAGTTTGTACTGGATACTCCTATAAAAGGTAAAAAAGTCATCGAGTCTAATAATGACTATAAAGACCAGGCTTCCGAAGATATTTTAGTACTTACGGTAAAAGCAGAAGGTAAAGAACAGGATGTTCAATTAAAAGGAAGCAAAGGCCGTATGGGAGTTCCTCAGAGTGTAAAACTGGGTAACCTGGAATTTACCTTGTTCTATGGTTCTAAAATATACCTTACCCCTTTCCAGATAAAATTAAACGATTTTATTGCCGAAAAATATCCCGGAACAGATAAAAGCTACAAATCGTTCGAAAGTAAGGTAACGGTTATTGATCCGGGCGAAACTTTTGACGCACGTATTTATATGAACAATGTATTGGATTATAAGGGATATCGTTTTTTCCAGGCACAGTTCGATCCGGATGAAAAAGGTACTATTCTTTCTGTAAATCACGATTTCTGGGGTACCTGGATAACCTATGCAGGCTATACCTTATTATACATAGGCTTGTTGCTTATTCTATTCACAAAAAATACCCGTTTTAACGATCTAAGAAAAAAACTGAATAAAGTACGCGAGAAAAAAGCGTCGATAATGACCGTTTTGTTAGTATTGGTATCGTTTTCCGGTTTCGCGCAGCACAATCACAATGCACCTACTCAAAAACAGATCGACTCTTTAATTCAGGCTGTTACTGTACCGCGGGAGCATGCAGACGAGTTTGGGCGTCTGATTATTCAGGATGCCAGCGGGCGTATGAAGCCTATTAATACCTTTACATCTGAATTACTGCGAAAAGTCAGTCAGTCAGATGTTTACAACAATTTAGACGGTGATCAGGTCTTTTTGTCAATGCGTCAGTACCCTATGCTGTGGCATAATGTACCCATCATAAAATTAAAAAGGGGAAATGACAGTTTACGCAGTATTCTTGGTTTAACAGCTGATGCTGAATTCGCGTCGTTTATCAGCTTTTTCGATCAGCAGGGCAACTATAAATTAGACAAGGTGCTGGACGAAGCGCATCATGCCGCCATAAAAAATCAGTTTCAAAAAGATTTTATTGAGATTGACAAACGTGTGGTTTTATTAAGCCAGGCACTTACGGGAAGTATCATGAAAATATTTCCGGTTCCTAATCATGAAAACGACAAGTGGATTTCCTATACGGAATTAGAGAATTCAGGTTTAACCGGAATGGATTCGGTATATACGCGCAATATCCTGCCTATGTACTATTCCGCCTTGTTCAAAGCCAATGAAACAAAAGATTACAAAGCGGCTGACGAACTGTTGGAATCTCTGCACAACTACCAGCATAAATACGGATATAGCGTAATGCCTACCGATACCCATACGAAATACGAAATTCTCTATAACAAGTACGATGTATTTAAACGATTGTTTTCTTGGTATATGTATGCATCGGTATTGTTATTCGTCGTATGTATTTTCCGTATATTCAACAATACGCGTTTTTTACGTTTGTTGACTAAAATCTTCATCGGTTTAACCTTGTTGTGTTTTATTTTACATACCGCCGGTTTAATTATGCGCTGGTACATTTCAGGCCACGCACCGTGGTCAGATGCTTATGAGTCTATGATTTACGTAGGATGGGCAACGATGCTTTTCGGTTTGATTTTTGGAAGAAAATCAGAACTTACCATTGCTTCTACCGCTTTTGTAGCCGGTATGATTTTAATGGTAGCGCATTGGAACTGGATGGACCCTTCTATCGGCAATCTTGAGCCTGTACTTGACTCTTACTGGTTAATGATACACGTTGCCGTAATTGTGGCCAGCTACGGGCCATTTGCCTTGGGAATGATTTTAGGCATTGTAGCTTTATTTCTGATGGTTTTTACAACCGGTAAAAACAAAAAGAAAATGGAGCTGAATATCAAAGAACTTACCTATATAAATGAAATGGCATTAACAGTAGGGCTTGTATTGCTGACAATCGGAAATTTCCTTGGCGGGCAATGGGCTAACGAAAGCTGGGGACGTTACTGGGGCTGGGACCCGAAAGAAACCTGGGCACTGGTAAGTATTATGATATACGCCTTTGTTATTCACATGAGACTTGTACCTGCATTAAGAGGTACCTGGATCTATAACTTCATGTCTATTCTGGCTTTTTACGCTATTTTAATGACTTATTTTGGTGTAAACTTCTATCTTAGCGGGTTGCATTCCTACGCCAAAGGCGACCAGGTGGTAACACCTTCCTTTATATGGATTTCAGTGGCTGCTGTTTGTGGATTAGGTACTCTGGCTTTTATTCAGTATAGAAAGCATTATAAGAAATAGAAGAAATTTAATTATATATAAAAAAGCCCCGCAATGCGGGGCTTTTTATTCTCTTTTTTTCTGTGCTACCCCCGCACCACCTTTTTCATACCGGGCAGCCGGATTTCTGAAAAAAAATGAAACCACCACTACCAATAACAAAGCGCCCACACCTAAAAATGCAAAAGTAATCCAGGTTTTAGCCAGGTAAGCACCGTCAAACAGCTCGATATCCCATGTTTGCAGGACAAAGTAAGTGAGGGTTACCAATAACAAAAGGGTTACCAGAAAGCCAATAATATATTTCATATACTGTTTATTTTAATGGATTTAAAAGCTGTTGTTTTATAGTTTCGAACTCTTCTTCGGTCAGAATCTGCTCATCGAGCAATAGTTTTAACTTCTTCAGTTTTTCGAACACATCCTCACCGGTTTTATCTATACCGTTTAACAACTGGTTTTTTTCAAGGGTAAACAATTTGCTTATTTCCATTCCGGCACCTATCTGGGCACCTATTCCTGACAGGCCGCCTTCATTTTTGGCCGCATCGCGAAGTGCTCTTATTTTTTCCAGATCTACATAATTTAACCCTGCTTTTTGCGCCGCCTTTACATCGGCACTTACATCAGCAATACGTCCGATCCGTTCAATGGTTTCTTCATCAAAAACCGACCCCGTAATCGTAAAATCCATAACAGCGAATCCCAAGCGTTGAAATTCTGCTGCTATATGTACGGAAATTTCTGAAGCCATAGTAGGCAGTTCAGCATCTATAGATATATAGGGCAGTTTTTTTACTGCAAAAAGGCTGCGCAGCTGATCCAGTATTCTTCCGGTTATAATTTCTTTCATTTCCTGCGAGCTAAACTCATCTTTTGAACCGATTACCTCCGTAAACAAGAGTAAAGGATTTTCGATACGATAAGAGAAATTCCCGTTTAATCCAACATTTACCGGAATGTCGTATACGTTATCTATGTATTTTACAGGAGATGCTGTGCCCCAATATTGATTGATTACTTCTGCAGTGCGAAAAAAGAAGATTTTCAGTTTATGTTCGCTTTCAAATTGCTGCCTGATGTTAATCAATGTGGTTATAAACGGATGATTATCTGTTTCCAGATTATAGATATCGGGTTCAGTAAGAACATCCGTTACTTTGCCTTCATACACTAAAATGCATCCCTGGCCTGGTGCGAGTATAAGCTTGCTGGCTTTCTTAATTTCATCATGTGTAGAAAGGTATTTGTGCCAGAGGGCATCGGGTTGCTGGTTTTTCCACTCAATGACACTGGCCAGTTGTTTGGTAAAAAATTTCTTTAACATAGTATTTTTTAATTGTAAGATATGCTTTTTTGAACTGTTATTTTATTTCGAACGAAATTTCATCTGTTTTTATTTCTTTTACATAACTTCCTTTCGCATCATAATATTTAAAGCCACGACAGCAACCTTCATATACAACACCCCATTCTTTAGTAACGCTTCCTTTAAATTCCTGCATATAGGTATCGTCTGTTTTGGCTGACCATAAAATGTTGCCGTTATAATCCTGCATCTGCAATGTGTATACTTCATCATCCTGCATAGATGATTTCATACCCACAGCAATTACATTGTCTCTATAGTCTATCAGTGCTGTTTTATATACTTTTCGATCTGTGTTTAACACTTCATAATCTATAAGATGAGAAGCCGCTGCCCAATAACTACCAAAATCAGCTCTCACAAAATTCTCATTATCATCAAATGTTGATTCAATATAAGGGTCAAAAACAAATGGATATCCTTTACTGTAATCAGCTCTATATTTCACCAAATAACGAGGTTGGTTACGGGTTGTCATAAAAAAAGTAGTCACACTGTTGCCGGGATAGGTTTGTTTTTGCGAGGTAAAATTAAAATTGTCCAAAACCACAAGCTTAGAAATGGGATAATAAAAGATTTCTTTCCCCGAATTTGATTTTATTTCAAAAGCTGAGGTTTTATGCGTGGCATCATCTACCTCAGCAATACCACTTTGCAATTCTTTTACACCTGCAACAATTTCATTGTTTAAATAGTTTACTGTTTTGTTCATTACATCATATTTGAGTATATGCAAACCGTTATATATGGTGTAAATATTTCCATCGTCAAACTTAAAATGCTCAAAACGCGGAAAGCCGTCTGTAATCACTTCCTGATTATTTATCAATAGGGGGTTTAGCTGGTCCATAGTACCTTTTGCAACATCATAAACGGCCCAGTATACTTTGTTTTTATACCTGTCGTTATCGCTGTTATTCGCCCGTATTTTTCCTATCATAAACAGTTTCATATTTTTTCCTGTATCTACAAAACTTACGGCTACCGGGTCATTGAAAGAAAAAGCTTTAGTAACTGTTTTCTCCTCTGAAGCCATATGATTTTTCTTAGAAAAAAGCTGCGGAAGAATGAGAATAGACAAAAATGCAATAATTCCCAAAACAAGCAAGGGCATCAGCTTTTTATTACCCGGCGCTACAGGTGGCTTGTTATAGGTATGCTTATGATTAATAGTGGTTTGCTGTGTTTCTATATAAAAGGCAGTCTGGCAGTTTAAGCATTCATAATGTTCATCTTCATAACGCTTTACTCTTGTACTGCCACATTGCGGGCATTTAATAATTTTTATTTTCGGGTTCATCCTGGTTTTATTTTACATCAAAAGCAATATCATACAGGCTAAAGGTTTTTTTCAGCGTCCCGGAAGCATCTATCCACGAATAGTTCAAAGGTGTGGCATACAGTACGCCCTGTGTGACTGACAGTATTCCTTTGCCATCCGCTATCTGTTCATGGGGTGTTTTACATGTCCATTGTATATGCCCTGATGTATTCAGATACTGTACCTTATATTTTTCTCCTTCCTGTATGTTTTCCTTAAAAGCTATCGCTATATTTTGAGAGCTATATCCTATTAACGATAATTTATATGTTTTACGCTCTTTATTTAAAATTTGATAATCTACAAGTTGCAGTGCCATACTATCGGACGTGGAAATTGATGCCTTTTCCGGCTGGTAATCAGCATTGAGCCGAACACTGAAATCCGGCTGTATTAAAACAGGGTAACCCGATCTGCCCCAATTTTTATATCTTATAAGATAATTAGGATTAGAATTAGACACCGCATAATGGGTTTGTTCCTGTTGTTTTGGATAAAGACGCGATTGCTGCATATAATACGCCAGATTATCAATCTCCAATTTAGCTGATGGAAAATAGCTGAACTGACTGCCTGTATTCGATATGACACGAATACCAAAATAGTTGTATTCAAAATCAATGCTGGCAATACCATTACTTAGTTTTTTGTTGTTTTGTTCCAACTCAGGATTAAGATACACCAATGTATTATTTGCGGGTTCGTATACAAAAAGCTGGCTTTTTTTGAAGATGATGTATATTTTACCATCGTCAAACATTTTTATTTTATGGTCAGCAGCTGTACTGGTGGTTACCATGCTGAGCGAACTGACTGTATGCAGTTTATGCAACTGATCAGTAGCCACATTATAAATACCCCAATATAATGGTGAATCGGGTTTATCTGTATAACCGCGTTGTTTTCCTTCTTTTATGGTACCCCAGATAAAGAGTTTAAAATTTCCGTCCGCATCAGTAAACCCTTGTGATACAGCATTATTATCCCAATAATATTTCTGAGACAGTAATTTTTCGCCGGTTGATTTGTCTGAAGAGAAGATAGAAGTAAGCAACATGATAAAAAGAGGCATACCTATTACTATCAATAACACAATAAGTGCTGCTTTTTTAGAAACCGTCGGTACAGAAGTATTTGAATAATTATAGGTGTGGTTAATGTTGATATCGTCTGAATCCAGGATGTATTCTGACCCGCAATTTAAACACTGAAAATGCTCGTCGTCTAACTTTTTTTGTTTGGTACTTCCGCATTGCGGACATTTAATTGCTTTTATACTTTTAGCCATTAATAAGCAAGGTGTTATTTAAGGTTATGGATAAATATACTAAAAAATAAAAAACGTTTGTAAAATAGTAATTGTTATGCCGAAGATATTTCTATTTTTACATTAAAAATTGCCCGTTAATGACAAAGCATCAACAAAGAGTCAAAGAAGTTTACCACTTTTTTGAAAATAATGACATTGTTTTAGGCTACAGAAAACTGCTTGATTGTGTTATGGACACGCAAGATATGGCCGTTTACAATAAAGCCATTGCGCTTACCGACTGGAAAGAAAACAATCCGAATAATATTGAACAGCTGAAGCAACAGGTTTTTGCATTGCTTTCTGAACTAAATGAAATAACCGTAGCCGAACATCCTCGTGAGGAGGCTGTACTAAAAGCTACGGACATCAGTAAAACCTACGGTTATCAAAAATTTGCCTTAGGCCCCGTGTCCGTAACTATTGCAAAAGGTCAGGTATATGGTCTCGTAGGTGAAAACGGAAACGGGAAAACCACCCTGCTGCGTATTTTAGCAAAAGAACTTTCATATAATTCCGGGCATTTGAATTACCACTTCAAAAAAGCCCCCAAAGACATTTATGACCTGCGTACCAAACTGGTATATATTCCGCAACGTACCAACCGGTGGTATGGTAGTTTAAAAGACAATCTTAAGTTTGTACTGGCCAATTACCAGTTACCACCTCAAGAAATAGAAACACGCGTATTAATGATGATTGCCCGTTTGGGATTATGGCGGTACAAACACCTGCAATGGAGTGAATTATCATCGGGATATAAAATGCGGTTCGAGCTGGCACGCACGCTTCTGCGACAGCCTGAAATTCTTTTGCTTGACGAACCGCTGGCAAATTTAGATGTACTGGCACAACAAATTATTCTGGAAGACTTAAAATCAATTGCCAATTCTGTAAACAACCCTATTGCCCTTATTTTAAGTTCACAGCAATTATATGAAGTAGAGAAAATATCCGATAAGGTTATCTTTCTGAAAAACGGGAAGTATAAAGACAATCACCAGGTTCAGGAGGAAGAAAACAATGAACTGATAGTTGAAATAGATACAACAGCTACACGTGATGAGCTGTTAGAAGTTTTCAGCCCGTACAAATTGAGCAAATTACAATACAATGGAGGTTTATTTGTAGCCTATTTCAATTCCTCTATACGATTTGCACAGGTTATGCAGGCATTGGGCAATGCGGACGTTCCGGTAACTTATGTACGGAATATCTCATCATCCACCCGTCGTTTTTTTGTTCAATAATTTCTCCTACAGCTAATATTCATATGAAAAAAATAGCATCTATCAATCAATATTTATTAGAGCGATATCCAAGTATCTGGAATACCAAAATGGTCTGGATGCTTTTAATCAGCATTTTTATACACCTCTTGTTTTTCGGCATAGGATATGTTTCCCATATCAACCCCAAATCTCTGCAAACCTATAATGCCCTTGACGATTATTTTACTGACGGTATTATTTTAGTGCATATCATCATATCAGTATTACTCATAGTCGGCTGGCTGGTGCTGATGTTTAAAAACAATGCCTTTAAAAACTATTATCCGGTTTCCAGAACAAAATTGTTTGGCCAGTTTGTACAGTACTTTATCATTTTTATGGCAAGTACCACGTTTTATTTTTCCTATATGTACGGTTTTAAATTATATATCACTAAAACCTACGATGATGCGTCTATGCAAAAAGATATAGCGACTATAAATCAGGCCTATCCTTTTTTGAGCCGGAATCTGGATGCGTATACACTTAACAAAAAGCGTTTTCCTGATGTATTTACAGATTTGTATTGTGAAACAGATATCAGACTGATAGACCGTACCAAAAAGTATTTTGTATACCGCAACCGCGTGTACCAGTTTTACTCGCTACGTGCGGTAACGTCAATAATCAAAAGCCGGGAAGAAGGATGCGTTTTTCCTGAAAAAGAACAGCCTAATCAATCCAAACTGGCTTTTACTGAATCGACAGAAAATTCATGTACCTACTATTTTAAAGTAGATGTGATTGATGTTTCTCCGTATGTCAAGACAAATGAATTGAGTTATTATAATTTTTCACAGGTATTCTATACTTTCAACTCAGATACCTATTCGTATCATTACAGTGATTATCCGTATGAAGAACAGTACGGATATGCCAAGAAAAAGGTAAAAGATGCCGATTATGAAATAAACAAAAGCCTTTCAGAACTTTTAGATCGGAATAATCCGGAAGAAATCCGAAAGCTTTTAAATGATTTTCTACTTATTTCCCAAAAATTTAAAATTGAAACGAACCTGACTACCGATGGCTGGTTTAAACTGATTTACCATCCCAAAAATTTTGAAGTAAAAGGATTTATAAAAGAAAACAAAGAGTACAACACCAATTATTATGATTCGGCTGCCATTGCCACTACTGCACCGGTAGAAGAAGCTTATGTAAATGAAAACGGTACTATTGTTAAAGATAGTATTACCATTGCCGATTTTAATCCTGCCGTAAACCAAATGTTAAAACCGGAAGATTTCTATACACAGCACTTATCTGATTTCTATTACTACGATACCAGCCTGAAATATGTATTACAAAGTGTAGACAGGGTAAAAGAAACGAATGTAATGGAAAAAAACATTCATATCTATATATGGATTTCATTTGTATTGGCTGTACTTGTTTTTTCTTTTCGCGTTACCAATCTGCGTGCATTATTATTCAGCATTATTACGGCAGGAGTGCTCAGTTTGATCATAGGACTATTCAGCGTGATCTATTCTTACGGTATTGCTTCAAAACCGGAATATTTTGCAGGTTATGTGACCTTATTGGTGGGCACTCTTATTTTATTAATTCCTATAGTCGCTTTATCTGAAGGCAGAAAGTTATTCTACGCAATTCTAATGAATATAAGTATGAACGGGTTTGTGCTATATGTTTTTTTAATTATGGGGTTAATAAGTATGCACCAGAGCGATGGCTGTTATTCAGGATATGACAAGCTTTCGGGGCAATATGTATCGTGCGATACTCTTTTGAGTATTTTAGATATCAATGCAAGTTATGTACTGTTACTGAGTGGCTTTTTATTTATGTTTTTATATACGGGTATTATCCGCAAATGGAAAGCCTTGCCTGAATAAATTTTCTCACAAATGAAAAAAAACCACTTTTTAGCATTTATCCGATTAAGTCTGTTGCTGTGGAGTACTCTTATATTTTCGCAAACAACAGATGTAAAAACAGTTTATTACTATCCGAAAGACTCCTTACAATACGAACGGGATTTTCCCGATCAGGAATACCACAGAGACAGATCTGATTACGGCAAAACAACAATGCTCATTCACGTTACCTCTAAAATGGGAACGTTTGATTATATTTTTAAAAAGAAAATAAAGAAAACAGAAAAATTTGCCGGCGGCTACCAGGATGTGTACGGAACAAATCCTGATGGTTCATACGGGGTAGTCCGAAAAGATTATGTTGCGCCCTTTACCTTTACCGAGCATGATTTGTATGCGTTTGTATACCTTTATGACCATGGCGGTTTTTTAGAAAAAGCCAGGTTTCAGGATTTTGGCAATGTGGTTTACGCGTCCGAATTCGATTATCCGAATTGTTTCGTATCAGATGAAGATAAAGACGGAAAACCGGAGTTTTATCTGACATATAAAGGCTTTTCAGACGGGATGGATCCTACACAGCACAAACAGCTTGTGTATACACTGCCCGATCCGTCTAAAGGAAAAAGCCTGATAAAAGCCAGGGCCACGCGTTTTCACATCAAGGATGCCGAAATAAAAACAGAAGCCTATCCGGATACTTTTGACGCTGCCTGGAAGCAACTTCCAAATAAAGTACAGCAACGAAGCCTTAAAATACTAAATAGTTACCATAACCCTTAAAATAATCAAGAGCTATCTAACGTCAAAGTATTCGGAACGGAAACAAGAAGTCTAAAAAGCATAATACATACGTCTTTAAAAAAATGTTTCTTGCTTTTCTTTCTCATAAAAAAATAGTACATTTAGGTTTAACTTAAAATAATGAGGTATGAAAAGTAAACAGATCATTTTAAGTATGGCTTTACCGGGTATACTTACTTTGTATGCCTGTAAAAAAGAGGTGATTGTAGAACAACCTGTTCGTGAGGTGCCTGAGGTAGTTGAAAACACTAATCCTGCCCCGGAAAATCAGTCATCCTCCTCTCAAACTACCACTACCCCGCAGCAAATACAGGATTTGCCGGCAAAAACAAATGCTTTTCTAAAAGAACATTATGCCAACGCAACGGTAGTAAAATACGAAGTAAAAACACTACCAGGGTTCGGTAAAAGTTATGAAGTGAAATTAAATAACGGTGCTGAGATTGATTTTGATGAAAAAGGAGAATGGCATGAAATAAGTGATGCTCAGGGTATTCCTCAGGCATTGGTTCCTGTCTCTGTAAAAAACTATGTTGATAGTAACTATAAAGGAATTCTAATTAAAAGCATTGATAAAGAGAAAAACAAAATTAAAGTAGATCTGGTAAATGACATAGACCTGGAATTTGATAGTAAGGGTAATTTTATACGGATTGATTAAAAGAAAATAGCCTGCAGATACAGGCTATTTTCTTTTAACCGTCAATACGACATCTCCCTCCCAAGGATCGCCGCTCATCATATTTTCTGCCATTTTAATAATATAAGTGCCTGAAAATTCAAAATTATACGTTAGTTCAGTACCAAAAGGACCATCGGAAGTACCATCAGGCAGTAGTACCTGTGAAAAGCGAATATTTCCTAATGTATCCAATGGCTGGAGCTGCAATGTATAGACTTGGGGCTTTTTATTATTAATTTTCAGAAAGTTTACAGCTTTTGCCTGTTTTCGAAACCGCAGGGTGCGTACCTGGTCTGAAATTATAAGTGTATCGTTGTTCTGCAACATTATTATTTCTGGTAATGCCTCCTTGTTAGTATGTTCAGGAATACTGAAAGATCCTTCAGCTTCCGGCCCTTTTTTACTACAGCCCAACCATAAGCCAATGCACATAAGTAAAAATAACAGTGTTTTTATTTTCATATCTTTCTATATCAATGTTAAAAAAAGAAGCCGGCTTTAGGCCAGCTTTAATAGTTATTCCAATGGGTTTACATCATCAGCAACAGGAAACTCCTGTC
Source organism: Paenimyroides tangerinum (assembly GCA_050990835.1). GTDB lineage: Bacteria > Bacteroidota > Bacteroidia > Flavobacteriales > Flavobacteriaceae > Flavobacterium. Next base: position 294,543 of record CP158859.1, read on the forward strand.
CGGTATTCCCGATAAGTTTATTAAATTCAAACTTAGCCGTATCGGTCATTTGGGCTCCACCTGCCAATTTTGCTTTATCCAACAATTCCAGTGCCAGTTTTTCTTCTTCACGCTGCTCGTTTACCAGCCATTGTAAGAAGTTCCAGGTAGCCCAGTCTTTTTCCTCCATGCTCCTATTAACCAGATTATAGATTGCTTCTGTATTTTCAATTTCCTGTTTCAATACCATTTCAAAACATTCAAGAATACTTTCAGGCAGAGGCTCCGGTTTTTTAATGGCATCAATCGTTACTTTTCCTCCTCTTTCCTGTATATATTCTATAATTTTTGCCATATGTACCCGCTCTTCCTGCGAATGCTTCATCATAAAATTTTTGACACCGTCTAAAAGATTATCATCGGCCCAGCACGCAAGCATTAAATACATCTGAGAAGAAAAAGCTTCTAACGTTACCTGGTCATTCAGGGCTTTCATAAGATTTTTCGACAATCGTTCTGTTTTCATAATGTATCGGTTTTTAAGTTTAGTTCCTTAAAGTTACGCAATAAAAAAGCTAAAAAACAGAAAAGCCATACTAAAAAACACAATACAAAATAGGTTTAAATAAAGATATGCCGCTTACCGCCGTTCAAGCAACACTACATTTTCTATATGGTGGGTTTGAGGAAACATATCCACCGGACGTACTTTTACTACCCGATATTTTTCGTCCATCAATGCCAGGTCTCGGGCCTGGGTAGCCGAATTACAACTTACATATACCACGCGTTTTGGTGCAATTTTTAAGATCTGAGCCACGACATCCTTATGCATACCATCGCGAGGGGGGTCCGTAATAATCACATCCGGATGACCGTGTTCGGAAATGAAAGCATCATTGAATACATTTTTCATATCCCCTGCAAAAAACGCGCAATTTGTAATATTATTATGTTCCGCATTCAGCTTGGCATCAGCTATAGCTTCCGGGACAGCTTCAACCCCAATAACCTTTCCTGCTTTACGCGATACAAATTGTGCAATGGTGCCTGTACCTGTATACAGGTCATAAACCAGTTCTTCTCCCGTCAGTCCGGCAAAATCACGGGTAATGGTATATAATTCATAAGCCTGTTCCGAATTCGTCTGGTAAAATGATTTGGCATTAATCCTGAATTGTAACCCTTCCATTTCCTCCAGGATGTAATCACGTCCGTGATAACAGATTACGTCCTGATCATAAATGGTGTCATTCTGCTTTTCATTGATAACGAATTGAAGTGACGTAATCATCGGAAAACGCTGTTTTATAAAATCCAGCAATACTTCACGTTGTTCTTTATCTTCCTTAAAAAACTGTAGGAGCACCATAATTTCTCCTGTAGATGCTGTACGTATCATTAAGGTACGCAGAAAACCTGTGTTTTCTTTCGGATTAAAAAACGTCATCTTGTGCTCGTTGGCGAAACGGCGGATCTCGTTTCGGATTTCATTTGACGGATCCTGCTGCAGCCAGCATTTCTTGATATCCAGAATTTTATCCCACATTTTCGGAATATGGAATCCCAGCGCGTTCTCTTTCCCCAGTTCTTCTCCTGACTGAATTTCTTCGGGTGTAAGCCAGCGTGAATTGGAGAAAGAAAATTCCATCTTATTACGGTAAAAGAACGTTTCTTTTGATCCCAAAACAGGATCAAAATCAGGCAGTTCAACTTTACCGATACGTTTTAAGTGATTATAAACTTCCTGCTGTTTATAAAATAACTGCCGGTTGTAGTCCATATTTTGCCATTTACAACCTCCACAGGCTCCAAAATGCTCACAAACCGGTGCTACGCGGTGTTCAGAATACTTTATAATTTTTATTGCTTTTCCCTCGTAATAGGCTTTCCTTTTTTTTAGGGTTTGCACATCTACTACATCACCGGGTACTACATTTGGAATAAAAATAACTTTTCCGTCAGGTGCTTTTGCTACCGAAACCCCTTTAGCCCCAGCATCAAGCACTTCTATGTTCTCAAATATAATTTTCTCTGTTTTCTTTCTTGCCATGATGCAAAAATAAGAATTGTTTTGTCGCTATATACTATCGTTTTTAATTTAGAATGTTTATAATATTTGCGAATATCCGGCACCTAAAAAAGGAAATAATTGTATCTTGCAGCATGGATGATTTCTCTCCGTTAAGAAGGAATACGGAATAAAAAATTAAACAGAAAAATATGTCACAGTCACAATTAACGTCGGCACAGGCCATAGCATTAGAAGAGAAATACGGAGCGCATAACTACCATCCGCTTCCTGTAGTGTTGTCCAAAGGAAAAGGCGTACACGTTTGGGACGTTGAAGGAAAACAATATTACGATTTTTTATCGGCTTATTCGGCCGTAAACCAGGGGCACTGCCATCCGAAGATTGTAGCTGCCATGACGGAACAGGCACAAACTTTAGCGCTGACATCGCGCGCTTTTTACAATGATAAACTGGGACGCTATGAAGAAAAAATAACCCGGCTTTTTGGTTTTGATAAAGTTCTTCCCATGAATTCAGGTGCTGAAGCTGTAGAAACAGCTTTAAAATTAACCCGGAAATGGGCATATGAAGTAAAAGGAATCAAAGAAGACGAAGCCGTAATTATTGTTTGTGAAAACAATTTCCACGGACGAACAACTACTATTATCTCCTTTTCAAATGATCAGGAGGCCCGTAAAAATTACGGCCCTTATACAGAAGGATTTATACGCATTCCGTATGACAATATTGCCGCTTTGGAAGATGTAATTACGAATAAAAACGTAGCGGGATTCCTGGTTGAGCCTATTCAGGGGGAAGCCGGGGTATATGTTCCGGCAGAAGGATATCTGGCTCAAGCCAAAGCGCTTTGCGAGCAGAATAATGTGTTGTTTATAGCTGATGAAGTACAGACGGGTATTGCACGTACTGGTAAATTACTCGCGGTGCAGCATGAAAACGTACAACCTGATATATTGATTTTAGGAAAAGCATTATCAGGCGGTATGTATCCAGTATCTGCCGTACTGGCAAATGATACTGTGATGAATGTCATAAAGCCCGGACAGCATGGTTCTACCTTTGGCGGAAACCCGATTGCAGCAGCAGTAGCCATAGCTGCCCTTGATGTGGTAATTGAAGAGGATTTGGCGAATAAGGCGGAGAAAATGGGACAATTATTCCGAACGGAACTGAATACTTATATCCAGACCTCTACTATTTGCAAATTGGTACGCGGAAAAGGGCTTCTGAATGCTATTGTAATTAATGATACGGAAGACAGCAATACAGCCTGGAATATATGCCTGCGTTTACGTGATAACGGTTTGCTGGCCAAACCTACTCATGGTAATATTATCCGTTTTGCGCCTCCTTTAGTAATGACTGAAGCACAAGTTCTGGATTGTGTAGCTATTATCATTAAAACATTAAAGGAATTTGAAAAATAAGAAAAGCCTCCGGAATCCGGAGGCTTTTTTAGTATACCTATCTTTTTAGTTGTTATAAATTACATATTACGTCGATACTGCCCTCCTACTTTGAAAAGCGCATCTGTTATCTGCCCCAAAGAGCACACTTTTGTTGCATCCATCAACGCCTCAAAGATATTCTGATTTTGTATCGCTACCTCTTGAATATGTGAGAGCTGTACTTTTTCTTCATCAGCATTTGCTTGGTGCAGGTTTTCTTTAGTTGTGATCTGGAACTCTTTTTCTTCTTCCGTAGCCCGGATCACCTCTGCAGGAACTACTGTTTTTGAACCCGTAGAACTCAAGAAAGTGTTTACACCTATTATAGGGAAGGTACCGTTATGCTTTAATGTTTCGTAATACAATGATTCTTCCTGTATCTTTGATCGCTGGTACATGGTTTCCATAGCCCCCAGAACACCTCCGCGTTCCGTTATACGGTCAAATTCGGCCAAAACGGCTTCTTCTACCAAATCTGTTAATTCTTCAATAATAAAGGATCCCTGTATCGGGTTTTCATTTTTAGCCAGTCCTAGCTCTTTATTTATAATTAACTGGATAGCCATTGCACGACGTACCGATTCTTCAGTAGGTGTTGTAATAGCTTCATCATATGCATTTGTATGCAGCGAATTACAGTTGTCATAAATAGCGTACAGTGCCTGTAATGTGGTACGGATATCATTAAAATCTATCTCCTGCGCATGTAATGACCGTCCGGATGTCTGAATGTGGTATTTCAGCATTTGAGCACGCTCATTGGCACCATATTTCTGCTTTAGGGCTTTTGCCCATATACGGCGTGCTACACGGCCGATTACAGAATATTCAGGATCGATTCCGTTTGAAAAGAAGAAGGATAAATTAGGCCCAAAGGCATTGATATCCATCCCTCTAGACAGGTAATATTCTACGTAAGTGAAGCCATTTGCCAGCGTAAACGCCAACTGGGTAACCGGGTTGGCACCTGCTTCTGCAATATGATAGCCTGAAATGGATACCGAATAAAAATTACGGACATTGTTGTCTATGAAATATTCCTGTACGTCTCCCATTAGACGTAGCGCAAACTCTGTGCTGAAAATACAGGTATTCTGTGCCTGATCTTCTTTTAATATATCGGCCTGTACTGTACCGCGTACCTGTGCCAGTGTATTTCTTTTAATTTCAGCGTATACATCTGCCGGCAATACCTGATCGCCCGTAACACCAAGCAGCATTAATCCCAATCCGTCATTTCCTTCAGGCAATTCTCCGTTATAGTATGGTCTTTCAACACCTTTTTCTCTGTAAATGGTCTTAATCTTATCTTCTATTTCGGCTTCCAGGCCATTTTCTTTAATATACTTTTCGCAATTCTGGTCAATAGCCGCATTCATAAAGAATCCCAGTAACATAGGTGCAGGTCCGTTGATGGTCATAGAAACCGAAGTAGCCGGATGTGACAAATCAAAACCGGAGTATAGTTTTTTAGCATCATCCAGACAACAGATGGAAACACCTGCATTACCTATTTTTCCATAAATATCAGGACGGTAGCCCGGATCATTCCCATATAAAGTTACCGAATCAAAAGCAGTAGATAAACGTTTGGCCGGCATCCCTTTAGACACATAATGAAAACGGCGGTTTGTCCGTTCAGGCCCACCTTCTCCGGCAAACATGCGCGTAGGATCTTCTCCTTCGCGTTTAAAAGGATACAGTCCTGCAGTAAATGGAAACTCACCAGGTACATTCTCCTGCAATATCCAGTTCAGAATATCTCCCCATGCGCTATATTTCGGCAATGCGATTTTAGGAATTTGTAAATGTGAAAGCGATTCGGAGTGGGTTTTAATCTGAATTTCTTTATCGCGAACTTTGAAAGAATAAACCGGGTTCTTATATTTATTTACTTTTTCTTCCCAGGTAAAAATCACTTCCCAGTTATAAGGGTCAAGATCACGTTTAAGCTTATCAAACTCCGCCAATAGTACTTTTGCTAATTCTTCATTATGTGTACCTTCAATATCAATACCGTGTTGTGTCAATACCGGAAATTTTCCTGAAATTGTCTCGATTGTCTTAAAAAGACCGTACAATTTCTGCGCTACTTCTTTCTGAGAAGCAGCTTTAGTATCATAAGCACGGTTATTTTCGGCAATCTCGGACAAGTAGCGTGTACGTGATGGTGGGATAACGAAAATCTTTTCCGACATCTCTTTCGTGATTTCAAAAGTAGACGAAAGGTCAGCTCCCGTTTTTTCTACCACTTTATCAATAATGGCTTTATACAGCTGATTCGTTCCCGGATCGTTGAATTGTGATGCAATGGTTCCGAATACCGGCATTTCATCCGGATTTACATCCCACAGATTATGATTGCGCTGGTATTGTTTTTTCACATCGCGCAATGCATCTAATGCGCCTCGTTTGTCAAATTTGTTAATAGCAACTATATCGGCAAAATCAAGCATGTCGATTTTTTCCAATTGAGTAGCGGCTCCAAATTCAGGCGTCATAATATATAAAGAAGCGTCTGAATGATCCAGAATCTCTGTATCGGACTGACCTATTCCTGAAGTTTCAAGAATAATCAAATCATATTTTGCCGCTTTTAATACCTGTATGGCTTCTTCCACATATTTAGAAAGTGCCAGATTAGACTGCCGTGTTGCCAATGAACGCATATAAACCCGAGGGTTGTTTATTGAATTCATTCGTATTCTGTCTCCCAATAAGGCACCACCTGTTTTTTTCTTGGATGGGTCAACCGATACCAAAGCAATTGTTTTTTCCGGGAAATCAATTAAAAAACGGCGAACCAGTTCATCAACCATTGATGATTTACCTGCTCCTCCTGTTCCTGTGATTCCCAACACAGGAGTTGATTTATTCGCTACCTTTTCATAATCAAAAACAGCAAGAAAATCTTCTTCTTTATTTTCAGCTAACGAAATTAAACGCGAAATGGTGGTAATATCTTTATCCAAAAGCGATTGATACACATCTTTCCCTTCAGGCAGTTGCAACGGCATAGTTGGATAATCCGATTTCTCTACCATATCATTTATCATGCCCTGTAATCCAAGTTCCCGTCCATCATCAGGCGAATACAGCCGGGTAATACCGTAATCCATCAGTTCTTTTATTTCTGAAGGGAGAATTACGCCGCCGCCGCCGCCGACTATACGAATATGACCTGCTCCTTTTTCCTGAAGCAAATCGTACATGTATTTAAAATATTCGTTGTGTCCTCCCTGATAAGATGTCATGGCAATCGCGTTAGCATCTTCCTGAATTGCCGTATTTACCACGTCTTCCACCGATTTATCATGACCTAAATGTATGACTTCGCAACCCGTAGCCTGGATGATACGGCGCATGATATTGATAGCGGCATCGTGTCCGTCAAACAAAGCTGCTGCTGTTACAATACGCACTTTGTTTTTAGGATGATATGGTTGTTGTTGTTCCATTTTTGTTGTAAAATTTTAGCCGACAAGTTACAAATAATAAAAATATTTTAAAACAGGCAATTTAAAAAAGGCTGAAAAGGAAAAAGAGGAAATCTGTACAGATTTCCTCTTTTTGTTATTTCATTACCATCAGGGTTAACGTTTAAGCGAGAAGTGTCCTCTTGCTTCTTTTTGTAATCCTGTGTTAGGTTCCACATACTCTACACGGAACCAGTAATCTGTTGACGGTAACGGGTTCCCGTTTAAGGTTCCATCCCAGCCACTGCCCGCAGGACTGATCTGTTTCAACAGCTTGCCGTGTCGGTCAAAGATATAAATTTTTGACGCCGGTTGGCTCTTCAATGCCCAAATATTCCAGGTATCGTTATAACCGTCTCCATTTGGTGTAAAGTATTTAGGGTAATTCAATACCGTGATCACTTTACTTGCAGGACACGCCACACTGCCCGCACTGTTGCGTACACGTACCCATACGGTATGGTCACCAGGAGAAACGTTCATAAAGATGTTGCTCTGCTGGTACGGTCCTTCGTCTAAGGCGTATTCATAATCACCTGCAGGACTAACCACTACTTCTATGGCATTGGTGTCGCTAAAACCGTCGGTGGTATACACCACATCTATGCTCAACGCCGGAGCAAGAGTCAGTACTATAGTTTGAGAGGCTGAACATCCTGTAGCCGTGTTGGTTACCGTTACCACATATGTACCAGGTTCGGTGGCCGTATAGCTAGGGGTGCTAACTCCTATATCATCTCCGTTGCGTGTCCAGCTGAAGGTATGACCTTCCGCCGGTAAACCGGTATCCATCGGATAGCCCTGGCGTTCGCCTGTACGGTAGTCTTCACAAATGTAACCGTCTTTGATATCGTTCATCTCAGGGGCGTCTATCACATTGATCGTTACTTCTATAGTCGCTTTACAAAGCATGCCTTCACCGGTGTTGTACACCTCCGCAATCAAGGTCTGCGGGTTGCTCTCGGTCTGGTACTGTGTAGGATCCCCTATTACAATACCTAACGAATAATTCGCCGCGGAAGCATAGTAACGAACATCTAACGGACCAGCATCCTGAATACCGATAATCTGGGCGTTTAGAAGGGTAAGGTCTACTACTGTAAGGCCGTCGTTTACACCGTCTATATCACAAAAGCTTAAGTTGTCTGTCGCTGGGAACGCAAATACCTGTTCTTCTACTTTTAAATGGAAGGTGGTAATGGCAAAACATTCGCTGTCGTTATTCTCAACACGTACCCAGATTTCCTGATCAAACGGCGAACCGTTGTTGGTATAGGTATACGGGATAGGGTTGGTATTGTTCTGTGCGTCTTCTTCGGTAAGGAAGTAACGTACGGTATAATCTGCTGAAGGCTGGCCTGCAAGGGCTTCTGCATCTTTATCATGTAAATTGAATTTATGGATACCGTCGCTGCCTTGTTCACAGTGTAACAAGGGGGTCATAGGACCTGCCAATGGGGTAGGGTTTACAATAAGCTCTAAAGGAACGATAACAGCGCAGCTCATATTCTCGGCCGCAAACTGGTTCATAACACGTACATAGATAACGCTGGTTACGGACAAATGCGGTACGGTGCTGTCTAAGGCCAGATCGCTCAATCCCGTTAACGCATCTTCTTCCGTGGTATAGAACTCATAGGTCAGCGTAGGATCCCCGTTGCTGATATCAGATATTGCGTCGGTCAGTACAAAGAAGCCTTCGCCACTGCCCGGTGCTTCTTCACAAACCTGTAACGGTGACGGGGTCAGATTAGGCTCTGGTAACGGAAGTACCCGTACATTAAAGGTTTTGTACGCTTTACAGCCAAATTCATTGGTTACCGCTACCCAGATAACCTGTGGGTTACTCGTATTGGTAAAAGCAGTGGGGTCAGGAATATCATTTAAACCGGCCTCTGCATTAACTAAACTCGTATGGTAGGTAACTGTCGCTCCAAATACCTGACCCTGGGTGATAAGGCTTTCGTTTACTGTTAAATCGAAAACGGTGCTTTCATCATTCGGAAGGCTTTCGTTACACTGTACCAGATCAGGGGCGGCTCCTAATTGTAACGGGGTATTCACCTTTAATTTGAAGCTGCCGATGGCGTTACATTTGTTCTGGTTCGAACTGTTTTCGATGCGGACCCAAATGGTTTGATTGGCCTGGGTGTTCACAAAGTTTACCGGATCTGCAATCCATGGCTGCCCTGCTGCTGCAGCTGCTGCCGTGGTATAGTAACGGATAACATAAGGTCCTGTACCGGTTTGCGCCGCTAAAATAGCTGCATCTTGCTCCGTAAGATCAAAGGTGGTAAAACCGTCATAAAGGTCGCCTAATACATCGCACTCTGTTAAATCAGGCAGTGTGTCAGGCATTAATGGGGCTATTTCCAGTACAAAACTGATCGAGTAAACGGAGAAACAGCCGGTTACGGGGTTGGTGATACGCAACCAGATAACAGGATTGGAACCTACCAGGTTGTTATAGGCGGTTGGAAGACCTATTGGAGAGGTGTTGGCTATCGCATTGGTCTCGGTTTCGAAATAAGAGATCTGATAACCAGTACCCAATACGAGCTGGTTCCCGTAATACGTTAAATCTACAGTACCGAAACCGCTTTGACCGCTGCTGCAGATAGCATAAGGGGTATCGGGTACGGTAATAACAGGACCCGCGATAACACGAAGGTTCATCGTGCTTACGGTATAACACCCTGTAACCTGATTCGTAACACGAACATGCAGGGTCTGGATGTTTGCCACTACGTTCTGGTAGCTCAATGGTAAGGCAGCAGCGCCACTTTGGGCATCGGCGGCTGTGTAGTGGAAGGTGACAGCCATTCCCGTTTGTCCGTTTAGAATGGAAGGAATACGGCTGTTCAGATTAAAGGTCGCAAAACCGTCCTGGTTGTCGTCACATTGGGCGTATTCGGCAATAGGATGGGCCACTACAGGGGTAGCTCCGGCTACTAAACTTAGCGGTACTACACTGAAACAGCCCGTGGCTGTATTGGTTACACGAACATACACTGTTCCGGTGGTCTGGTTGCTGTAGCTTGTAGGGTTGGCTATCGCATTGGTTCCCTGTTGGGCGTTAGCTGCGGTAGTATGGTACGTAAAGGTATAATCAGCCGCGGGTAAACCGTTTAATATTTCTGTGTTTTTTACCGTAAGGTCAAATATCGCAATTCCGTTGTTGTCCGCGTCACATACCATTAAAGGGGTCGGACGCTTGATAGCAGGGGTTTTGCTTACAATAAGTTCTAAGGGAACGATGCTTGCACAGGAGGAGTGCTCATACCCTACCCGCACATAAAGGGTCTGACCGTTGGCCTGGGTGTTAACAAACGCGGAAGGGGTCGAAATGGCCTCGACGTTGTTCTGCGCATCGGATAACGATTCGTGATAGCTTACTTCTATACCTGCAGGGATAGGGTTGCCGGCTATCTCATGGCTGATGGATTCTAAATTGAAAATACCGAAACCGTCATTGTCTGCGTCGCAGAAAATAAGAGGGGCGTGGTTATTTGCTACAGGGGTACTACGTACCACTAGCTCTTGCGCCACTACAACATAACAACCGGTATTGTTGTTGGTTACTCGGGCATAGATCGTACCCTGAGGTCCCTGGTAGTTGTTCGGTAACGCAACAGTCGCATCCCCTACCTCGGCCTGTTGCTGCGTCTGGTAATACGTTACCGTTAATCCGGGCTGGTTCAGCGTAAGGTTACCGTCGTTAAGCGATAACGTGAAATCGCCGGTACCCGTACCAGGTATCTCACATCCATACATAGGACCAGCATCGGGATTAACCGAAGGAAGCGCATTAACCCATAATCGGAAGGAGGTTACCGCATATACCTGAGGACTATTTATAGAAGTTACACGCACCCAGATGGTCTCGCCGCTTGTAGCGGTATAGTTCGACAATAATGGCTCTGTAATAGCTCCGGTATTGGCTTCTGCTGCAGCTTCTGTATTGTGATAGGTTACCGCATAACCCGTATTGTTGTTGTAAACCAACGGGGTTTGAACGGTAAGGTTAAACTGGTTGTTCGCTTCACCACATACGGATAAATCAGATAACTGGTTTAATTCTAAAGCGCAAACTCTGGTAATTACAGTAATAAGTACAATTTTTTCACATCCTAACTCAGTATCTTTTACTTTTACAAATACCTGTTTAGGACTGTCTTCCACAGTTAACGTGTAATGTTCCGGATCTGTAATTTCATTCGTGTTGTTTTCAGCATCTTCCTGGGTAGGATAATACTCAAACTCAAAATGCGGGATTGTACTTAGATCATTCTCAACTACTGTTAAATCATGTACATAAACCCCTTGATCATCAGCACAGTTTTTAACAACTCTTGGTGTACCCAAAGGCATAGGAGGTGTTACCATGGTACAGAATTGCCTTTCAAAAGCACAACCATTATCATTATGAATAGTTGCTGTAAAACAAACTTCTCCTGCAGCATTAGGTTTAACCGTTAATGTTTTTCCATCATTGTCCTGACTTATTATCATACCATTATCTGCCCAATCGATATTAGTAACTTCTGGTTGAAAGGAGTATTGAGCAGACAACAATGACGTATCCATTTCCAGACTCCACCAAAATATATATCCATTATCAACCATAGCTTGATCCCATACTTCAATGGTCCATGTACCGTTAACCGGCGATCCTATAAACGCATCAAAAGGATCTATTGGCAGATAATCACCAGGTGTCCACATTTGTCCCGGAGTAGCTGTTGCATTAGAAGGTGTAGTGGTTCCATTATTCACAGTTGTTGCAGCAGCCATATTCCAACAATAAGTATGTCCAATTCCCGGTGCTAATCCTTCGTCATCCAAAGCATCACCAAAATAGGTTCCTCCACCTCCTCTATTGTATAATCTTGCAGTAGCCCCGTTCGGAGCAATTAATGTAATGGTCAAATCTCCAGAGAAAGAATGCTCCAAATTCAGACAAATATTTTTCACCTGATCGCCACTTGTTATGACCGCATTATCATCATAACAAAACAAATCTACTGAAGTCCGGTACTTATTATTATTTCCATCCGGTAAAAAAGTAGTTCCCGTAACAGGAGGAGTACAGTCTAATTCATACCGTTCAAATTCAGCTGTGATATCAAAGGTATATTCCGTGTCAAAACACATTAAATCCGGTATGGTAGAGGTGGTTATCGGATCTCCAGAAATATGAATTATACGTTGTTCCAAATTGGTACTTCTACAGCTGTTTTCATCCACCACAGACAACATAAGTCTATATATTCCGGGAGTCATATAGGTATGATTAGCAACAGGACCTTCAGATGTGGTCCCATCTCCAAAATCCCATATATAGGTTCCTTGTATTGAAGGATTTGAGTAGGTTGCAGTACCAATCAAATTGATATTCTGACCAACGCATGCCTTTATAGCATTGTTTTCATTCGTGGGCGGAGAAGTACTTACAATCTCTGCCTGAATAATTTGACAAGGTGCCACACATTCTACCACCGCCGCCCAGCCTGGTCCGGGTTCACTTGCATCAGACACAAAGCGAAATGTCAGACATCCGGAAGTATTGGAACCTGATGCCACATGCGTAAGCGGAAGGGCATTACCCTCATAAGTGGCTATGAGTGTTGTAGGGTTAACAGTAGTACCGTCATAGATTTCTAAAAAATCGCCACTCCCTAAATCAAACATGGTAAAATATACCTGAATGGAACTGTTTTCGGTATCGGGACAAAAAGTAACAACCTGTACCAAGTTATTCGCGTAATTTCCATTTGCCCCTCCACTATCGTAAAAGTTTCCGTTACAAGTATTAAAAGTTGCATTTCCTGTCATCAAATAATCTTGCTGACCATAGGAAGCTATTGATAAAAATGTTACTAGAAATAAAAGTAATTTCCTCATTATCTTATTTTTTTCCGAATTGAGATAAAATTTTCACTATATAGGATGTATTATCTACACGATAAATTACCTGGTATTTACCTGTAAAAAAAGCCATTTGATACTTTAACGCATTAAATGTTTCCGGATTGAAAACTTCATCGCGTTTCAGGTTTTTATTGTATTTATTGAATAGCGGCACTTCAGAAAGTTTTGTAAACCCTTCTCCTTCGGAGTATGGCAACACTTCAATAACAATCCTTTCGTTAAGCAATTTGGTCAACGAATTCAACCTTGATTCGAATCTCAATACCATATTCTCCAACTGATCTCCGTACACTTCCACAATGCGCGGATCGACCTGATCTTTTTGTACTGTTTTATCTTGTTGTGCCCATACATTACAACTAAGAAAAACAAGCACCATAAGTAGCCCTAGTTTTCTCATACTTTTCAATACTATTATTTTCAAATGCGAAATTTACATAAAATTAAGAAACTATTAAGTCTTTTTTAGTAAAAATAATTTGAGCCTATATATTTTAACAAATCACACTTAAAATCTACGCTTAAAAAAGCATTCTGAATTTGCTTTTTTGTTCTATTGCCTCTGTCTAAAACATTTAAAAACAAAACATATTTATGTATATTTGCGTCTTCAATTAAAATTAAATATATAAAACATGTGTAAGTCTGATTTATTACATGACGAAATAGGTGACGACCACATCGGAACAAGTGATTTTACACCACTGCGTGCCGATGCCTTTGATAAAAGTGATGACGAAAAAATTGCTTCTATAAAAAAAGATGTCGAGAGTATTTTACTTACTTTAGGTATGGATTTAACGGATGACAGTCTTAAAGGCACCCCTAATCGTGTGGCTAAAATGTTTGTAAAGGAAATTTTCGGTGGTTTAAATCCGTCTAAAAAACCGTCTTCTTCTACTTTTGAAAACAATTATAAGTACGGAGAAATGCTTGTGGAAAAAAATATAGTGGTTTATTCTACATGCGAACATCACTTATTACCTATTGTGGGTCGTGCTCATGTGGCCTATATTTCTAACGGAAAAGTGGTGGGGTTATCCAAAATGAACCGCATTGTTGATTATTATGCCAAACGCCCTCAGGTACAGGAACGCCTGACCATACAGATTGTACAGGAACTTAAACGAGTATTAGGCACTGAAGATGTGGCCTGCGTGATAGACGCAAAGCATCTTTGCGTAAACTCACGTGGTATTCGTGATATCGAAAGCAGTACTGTTACAGCCGAATTTGGTGGTGCATTTAAAAATGAACAGACACGCCGTGAGTTTTTAGATTATATTAAATTAGAAACACAATTCTAAATCAAACCTGAACAATGACGATTTACAAAAACAATTCCCTTAAAATCTACAACTCGATCAACGGAGAAAAAGAGTTGTTTACTCCTATTCATGAAGGTAAAGTAGGAATGTATGTATGCGGCCCTACCGTTTACAGTTATGTACATTTGGGAAACTGTAGAACGTTTATTTCTTTTGATTTAGTATTCCGATACCTTAAACACCTGGGCTATCAGGTGCGTTATGTGCGCAATATTACCGATGTTGGACACATGGTGGATGACGCAGATTCCGGTGAAGATAAAATTGCCAGAAAAGCCCGTCTGGAACAAATTGAGCCGATGGAAGTGGCTCAAAAGTACACGGTAAATTTTCACAATATTCTTAAACAATTCAATAATCTACCGCCAAGTATAGAACCTACGGCTACCGGGCATATCATTGAGCAGCTTCATATCATTCAGAATATTATAGATAACGGCTTTGCTTACGAAGTAAACGGCTCTGTATATTTCGATATCGAAAAATTCAACCAAAGCCACCATTACGGCAAGCTTTCAGGAAGAAACATTGAAGATATGCTGGCCAATACACGTGACCTTGACGGACAGACCGATAAACGGAATCCTCTTGACTTTGCTTTGTGGAAAAAAGCGGAAGACGAACATATAATGCGCTGGCCTTCCCCTTGGGGTGATGGTTTCCCAGGATGGCACCTGGAATGTACCGCTATGAGTACCAAATATCTGGGCGATCATTTTGACATACACGGAGGCGGAATGGATTTAAAATTTCCGCATCACGAATGTGAAATTGCTCAAAATGAAGCATCGTGCGGCCATACACCCGTAAATTACTGGATGCATGCAAATATGCTGACCCTTAACGGAAAAAAGATGGCAAAATCTACCGGCAACAATATACTGCCGCAGGAATTGTTTTCAGGCAACAACACGATTCTAAGCAAGGCTTTTTCACCTTCTGTTGTTCGTTTCTTTATCTTACAGGCACATTACCGGAGTGTACTTGATTTTTCTGATGAAGCCATACTGGCTTCTGAAAAAGGTTTTGTGCGTCTTATGGATGCCGTAAAGCTTTTGAAAAACCTGCCCGTATCCGCAACATCTACAATAGATATTGCTTCCTGGCAAAAAAAATGCTACGACGCCATGAACGACGATTTTAACAGCCCTGTTTTAATCGCTCATTTGTTTGAGGCCGTAAAAATGATTAACAGCATTAAAGACGGAAAAGAAGCACTATCTGTTCTTGATCTGGAAATATTAACCAGAACAATTAACGATTTTGTATTTGATGTGCTGGGTTTACAGGATGAAACTCATCAAAATCAGGAAAATCAGGTATTGCATAATGTCATGCAACTCCTAATTGATATGCGTAATGAGGCACGGGCCAATAAAGACTTTACTTTGTCTGACCAGATTCGCGACAAGCTCTCTGATGCCGGCATACAGCTGAAAGACGGAAAAGACGGCACCACCTTTGAACTATAAATTATAACCATCCCTTAATTTAGAATTAAGGGATTTTTTATTCTATTTTCTTTCTGCTACTCTTTCTGGAATTTTAAAAAACAACAAAAAACTAAAAAAATAGTTGTATAACTAATTTTTTAGTTATAAGTTTGGTATATCAAATTTTAAGTATGGAAAAACTTACCAACAAAGAAGAAGAAATTATGCAGGTGCTCTGGCAATTGGAAAAAGCGTTTGTAAATGATATTCTGGATAAAATGCCGGAACCAAAACCCCATTATAACACCTTGTCTACCATTGTTCGTTTATTGGAAGACAAAGGGTTTGTGTCACACAAAAGTTACGGAAAGTCACATCAGTATTACCCCGTTATCAGTTTAGAAACATACAGAAATGTATTTGTAAAAGATTCCATTCAAAAATATTTCGGCAATTCGGTATCTAACCTTGTCAATTATTTTGTCGGAGACGAGCAACTCAGCCAAGAGGAAATCCAGGAAATTTTAGCGATTATAGAAAAAAATCAACCTAAAAAATAACAGTATGCATCCGCTTATCGATTATATTTTAAAAGTAAACGCACTGCTTCTGATGTTCTGGATTGTCTACAGACTGGCATTGAGAAAGGAAACTTTTTATACACATATCAGGTTATATTTTTTGGTAAGTATAGCCTTATCCTTTTCATTGCCGTTTATTACGTTTCAGCGTATTGTATATATAGAAGAAGCTCCAGTTGTGGCTATATCTACTACTGTTCAGGCTGTTTCCGGAGTTTTACCCGAAACGACTGTTTCCTTATCCGAACCCGACTTATGGCAGACAATTTCAGCGGAACAATACGCCCTATACGTTATTTCCCTCATAAGCTTTTTTTATCTCTTTCGGGTTATATACTCGGGGATACGACTGGTACAAAAAATAAAAACATATCCTGCAGCAACAGACAAAGACATACGGATTGCCTGTTCAGAACCACATGTTTACTCTTTTTATCGATGGGTTGTTATTCCGGAAAATGTCTTGGCCTCTCCGGATTTTGAGATGATTTTACAACATGAAAAAATTCATCTAAACCAAAAACATTCTTTTGATTTACTATGCATTGAATTAGTTTCGGCTGTTTTCTGGTTCAACCCGTTGATAAAATATATTCGTAGAGATATGAATTTAAATCTAGAATTTATAGTAGACGAGATCATGAACAATAAAAATAATTCCTTCCACTATCAGAAAAGCCTGCTGCAATTTTATAGCCAGAAAAACCAGCAGGTATTTGTAAACAGTTTTAATACTTCCGATCTAAAAAAACGTATACTACAACTTAACACTCAAAAATCTATACCCATGAAAAAATTAAAATTATTACTCACAGCTCCCCTGCTTGTCTGCTTTTTTATTCTTTTTCAAATTGACACCATAGCACAGACTGTTATTCAAAAAACAGCTCAAGATAAAAAATATAATGTTGTTATAGAAAAAATCACCGAAGCCTTTTCAATTGATGTCATGAATAATGCAACAGAAGAAGATATAGTTTCTGTAAGCAAGATTTTGAAAAAAATGTATAATGTAGAAGTTAAATTTTCAGGCATTAAACGAAATAAACAGCATTATATAACAGCATTAACAGTACACGTAACAAATGACAAACAAAAAATAACTAAAAAAGTAAAAGGGAGCTCTCCTATCAATTCTTTCAAAATAAATGTTGAAAGTGTTGAAAACGGAATGTATAACATTCATTTTGAAGATATTAGCATCAGTAAGCCTCAAAAAACGACTCAGAAATTTACATTTGATTTAGAAACCCTTCAAAAAGACAGAACTGTCTTTAACGAAGTTAAGAAAAAATATAACATAGATGTAGACGGTAAAATACTTACCGGAAAAGCATTAGATGACTTCGACAACAGTAAAATAAAAGCGATGATGCTTGTTATGAATTTATCTGATAAGGAAATAATGAGCGACACTAAAAAGCGGGGCATTTTAAAACTTTCAACAAAAGAAAATGCATTTCAGGCTAAGGAGACGGAAAAAAACTATACGATACATTTTGTAGAAGCGCAAAACAAAGAAAATAATTCAATGACAATCGGTAATGAAAATAATATAACCATTTCGGGAAACACTACGGTGACTCTAGACAGCGATACAAAACAAGATATACTGTATGTAGTGAACGGAAAAGAGACAGCCGGAGAAGAATTTAATAAAATTCACCCAACCGATATCGAAACCATTACGGTTTTAAAAGATGCAAATGCCGAAAAAAGATATGGAAGTAAGGGTAAAGATGGTGTTTTGATTATTACTACTAAATCTCAAAAAGAAAAAACGAGCAATAATAAACAATCGTCTATACAAACAGATAAGCTTAGTAAAAAAGCGCAGGCTATGGTCAGAAAAGCGCAGGAAAAAATGGCAAAAGAGCTGAGTGAACGCAAAAAGATGCAAACCAAAATGATAACGGCAACCCAGGAACGTATAGCCGCAGCACAGGAAAAACAAAAAACAGCTATAGAACGTGCCAAAGAAGAAATAAAACGTATAGAGTTGCGAAAAAAAGAAATAGATGAAAAACGCAAGATGTTTTTAGAAAAACAAACCCAAAAAGCAACTTAAAAGCCTAAACCTTCCGGTTAAAAGGAAGGTTTTCCATTTATATAAACAGTAGAAAAAAGTAAAGCAGTTTTATTCT
This sequence comes from Paenimyroides tangerinum, assembly GCA_050990835.1. GTDB lineage: Bacteria > Bacteroidota > Bacteroidia > Flavobacteriales > Flavobacteriaceae > Flavobacterium. Next base: position 312,898 of record CP158859.1, read on the forward strand.
CTTTCTCCAGTTCAATAAGTACATTAATAAATTGTTCTACCGAAATCATTTCTGAAAAATATAGCACATATTTTTTCTGATCCGGGGTCTTCTTCAGTTCATTTTTTATATTTGTTTCAGAAGTAATGTTTATTACCGTCATATCTTCTGAATGTTCTGGCCGCTGATGAAGAATGTTTTCAATACCTGTAAACGGCATTTTTACATACGCATTGTGTTTGTGCAATGTGTCACTGTAGATAAAGTAGATACCTTTGGTATCTTCATGCATGTCTCCTTTCGCATATTTCTTTGCTATTATTTTCTTTAAATGAGGTAAAATCTGTTTCAGGGTCAAACTGCGATCCACCGAAAGCACCCAATGGGTATTTCCGATACGGTTGTTTTCGTTGAGACGGGCTTCATCTTTTTCATTAGTGATATATATAGGCGACTGATCGGTAAGCTCCGTAATAATACGCTCATTGCTCCGGGCTACCTTCATTTCTTTTTGGACACAGCCTGATAACAGTCCTGCAAAAAGCAATACCCTTACACTATTTTTCATATGTTTTCTTTACTAATTGTATACACTCCACAGCTTCTTTTACATCATGAACGCGCAATAATTGCGCACCTTTTATCAAGGATATTGTGTGTAGTACTGACGTACCGTTCAACGCAAATTCAGCGGTTGTTTCCAAAAACCTGTAAATCATTGATTTGCGCGACAAAGCAGATAATACCGGTAATCCGAACATTTGCAGTAAATCGAGTTTATGGAGCAGTTCATAATTTTGATCAAGTGTTTTAGCAAAACCAAAGCCCGGGTCCAGTAGAATATCTTTTATCCCGGATGCTCTGGCTGCCGCTACCCGTTCCGAAAAATAAAACATCATCTCTTTCATCAAATCTTCATAGGTAGTAAACTGCTGCATATCTTGCGGAGTACCTTTCATATGCATCATAATATAGGGCACCTTATTTTTCCCTGCTACCTCCATCATTTTTGCATCTAAACGGCCGGCAGAAATATCATTAATGATACCGGCACCACTCGCAATCACTTCTTCCGCCACTTTTGCACGAAATGTGTCAACAGAAATAATTGCGTCCGGAAAATGCTTTACAATACTTTTTACAACGGGGAGCACCCGTTGTAATTCTTCTTCTTCAGAAACAAAATCTGCACCGGGCTGAGAAGAATATCCGCCTATATCAATAATAGATGCTCCTTCATCAAGCATTTCACCAACTCTGCCAAGCCATTGACTTTCGCGCAGATATTGCCCTCCATCATGAAAAGAATTGGGAGTTATATTCAAAATCCCCATTACTTTAGGTACATCAAAATGTAATAATGTTCCCCTGCAATTTATAGAAAGAGTCGAATTATCCATCAAAACAGTATATTTTTTACAAAAACTTGGGCGGTTGCGCCCGGTTTCTTATTTTTGGTAAAATTTACACAAAGATAGTGCATGAATACAACATCGAAACAATACGACACCATAATTTCTATCTGTCGGAATTTATACAGTAAAAAATTACACGATTATGGTTGCGCATGGCGTATTTTCCGATTACCTTCACTTACCGATCAGATTTTTATAAAAGCATTGCGCATACGCAGTCTGCAGGAAAATGAAGTACGCAAAATTGATGAGGATGAGTCAGGTGAATTTATAGCTATCATTAATTACTGTACCATGGCACTTATACAAATGGAAAAAGGAGTGGTGAATCATCCTGATCTGACAGAGGAAGAAGCGCTGGCCTTATATGACAAACATATTAACATAACAAAAGACCTCATGCTGAACAAAAATCACGATTACGGGGAAGCGTGGCGCGATATGCGGGTGAGTTCTTTAACCGATATTATACTGCAAAAACTCTTACGCGTAAAACAGATTGAAGACAATAAAGGAAAAACATTGGTATCGGAAGGTATTGATGCCAATTACCAGGACATGATCAATTACGCTGTTTTTGCCCTAATTTTAATGGGATTTGCCAATAATTAAAACCAAGACGCATGAAAGTTATCACCCAAATTGCACGCATTATCGTCGGATGTTTATTCATCATCTCCGGCTTAATAAAACTTAACGACCCTGTTGGCTTTTCATTTAAGCTGGAAGAATATTTTTCAGAAACTGTTTTTAACCTGCCTTTTTTACAGCCGCTTGCGTTAGGTCTTGCGGTGGTTCTGGTAATTGCCGAGGTGGTTTTAGGGGTTTTACTGCTTTTGGGCTATAAGAAAAGATATACACTTTGGGCCCTGTTTTTAATGATTATATTTTTTACATTTCTTACTTTTTATTCAGCTTATTTCAACAAGGTAACAGACTGTGGCTGCTTTGGTGATGCTATTCCGCTTACCCCATGGCAATCATTTGGAAAAGATGTGGTGCTGCTGGTGCTTATTGCTATTCTAATGGCCGGCCAAAAGCACATTCAGCCCTTATCGAAATCCAATAGTTTCAATATGGGTTTTGTTGGCATAACCTTGTTGCTTTGTGCAGGACTGGGGTATTATGTACTGCATCATCTGCCTGTTATCGATTTCAGAGCTTACAAAGTGGGTAACAACATAAAAAAAGGTATGGAAATTCCGGAAGGCGCTCCCAAATCAAAGATTGATATCATCTTTACCTATAAAGTAGACGGTAAAGAACAGACATTTACCATGGACAATATTGCCAGTGTACCTGCAAATGCCGAATACGTTTCGCGGGAAGAAAAGATTATAGAAAAAGGCTATGAACCTCCTATACATGATTTTACCATAGAACGCGATGGCGCCAATTATGCTGACGAATTTCTGGAAGAACCGAAACTGGTAATGCTGGTAGCCTACAGTCTGGATAAATCAGCAGATGAAGGTTTACAGAAACTTACTAAAATTGCCGACCAGGCCAAGGCAAAAGGTTATAAAGTAATAGGGATGACCTCATCGCCTCTTGATGTAATCGAAGCCAAAAATAAAAACTACCATTTTAATTTCGATTTTTATTTTTGCGATGGTACTACTTTAAAAACAATCGAACGCGCTAATCCGAGTATTATAGTACTGGAATATGGAACCATTGTGCAGAAATTACATTGGAATGATGCGGAAAATATAAAACTGCCTTAATCATTGCTGCGGTATTTTATACATAAATTAGGATATGCCCTGCTTACCTTATGGGGTGTGATTACTGTTGTTTTCTTTTTGTTTAATGTGCTGCCCGGCGATCCGGCCCGTATGATGCTGGATCAGAATGAAAATTCGGAACAATTGGCCATTATCAAGAAAAAATACGGGTTTGATCAGCCTGTCAGTACACAATATCTGTATTATTTAAATGATTTATCACCTGTTTCGCTTCACAGCCCTGATAAAACAAACTATACGTTTTATACAAAAGAAAAATACGGGGGAATACCTGTAGGTACTATAGCTCAGAAAAAAGTGGTTATAAAAACGCCTTACCTTCGGGAAAGTTTTCAAAAGAACGGCAAAAAGGTAACTGCTATTATTGCACATACACTTCCCAGCACCGTATTTCTGGCCTGTTTCGCTATTGTGATCGCACTTGTTATCGGCTTGTTTTTCGGAGTACTTTCAGCACTGTACAAAGATACCTGGTTTGACCGGATTATTGCTTTTGTCAGCACATTGGGTATGAGCATTCCTTCTTTTTTTAGTGCTATTTTATTTGCATGGATTTTCGGATTTGTTCTGCATAAGTATACCCACCTGAACATGACCGGAAGCTTATACGAAGTGGACGACCTGGGCAATGGCACCTATATCAGTCTAAAAAACAGCATATTGCCTGCCGTTGTTTTGGGCATACGACCTTTAGCCGTGGTAATCCAGCTTATGCGCAACTCATTGTTGGAAGTGTTTAACCAAGATTATATACGCACAGCTAAAGCTAAAGGGTTAACCACCTATCAGATTGTGATGAAACACGCCATGAAAAACGCATTAAACCCTGTTGTTACAGCTATATCAGGCTGGTTTGCTTCATTGCTTGCCGGCGCCGTTTTTGTAGAGTTTATTTTCGGATGGAACGGATTGGGAAAAGAAGTGGTAGACGCACTTAATAATCTGGATTTACCTGTAATTATGGGAGCTGTACTGGTAATTGCTACTACCTTTGTACTCATTACCATTTTGGTCGATATGATTTATGCATATTTAGATCCCCGCATTAAATTAAAATAATCGTAACTTTAGGCAAGTTTTAGAAAAAATGAAAAAGATAGTTTTATACATCGGCTTAGTAGCGGGCTTGTTTCAGATAAGCTGCGATACCAAAAAGGTAGATCAGAAAATAGCTACCGAAATAAATGATTTGAAGGATACTTTAAAAATCGAAACCCGGAAAGATACCATATTCATAGCTGAAAACCAGTTTGAAAAAACGGCACTCGAAAAACAAATGAAGTCTCTTAAGGGGCAGTCTATCCGTTTTGACAGTATACTGAACCTCCACAAAGGAAAAACCATTGTTCTGGACATTTGGGCCTCCTGGTGTCCGGACTGCATAAAGGGATTTCCCGGGTTAAAGAAAGTGCAGACACAATATCCTAACGTCGCATATGTCTTTATTTCATTAGACAAAACAGAGGAAGCATGGAAAAAAGCGGTAGAAAAATTCGATTTAAAAGGAGATCATTACTACCTGAACGAAAAGATGAAAGGTGAATTCGGTACTTCTATCCATTTAGACTGGATTCCCCGTTACATGATTATTGACCAGGAAGGTACCGTAGCCAATTATAAATCTATAGTAACCACTGATACCCTGTTTTTAAAAACATTGGAACATTTAGAAAAAAATAGCATATGAGACATAAAATAATAGCCGGAAACTGGAAAATGCACAAAAACCTGCATGAAACCAATGTGTTTTTAAATGAATTGATTGAAAAGCTTCCTGCTGAAAAAGAAGTGGAAATTATTGTAGCCCCTTCTTTTACCAATTTAATTATTACAGCCAAGCACCTTGAAGGCACTAATATAGCAGTTGCTGCACAAAATATGCACCAGGCAGAAGGCGGCGCATTTACAGGAGAAATATCAGCTGGTATGCTGCAAAGTGTAGGCGCCAATACTGTTATCTTGGGACACTCTGAACGCAGGTTGTATTTTCATGAAACTGATGCCCTATTGGCAAGCAAAGCAGATACGGCACTTCGGCATAATATGCGTATTATTTTTTGTGTTGGCGAAGAGCTGAAAGACCGCCAGAGCAAGCAGTATCAAAACGTGGTGTATTACCAGTTAAAAGATGCTTTATTTCACCTCCCTAAAACCGCATGGGAAAATATCGTTATTGCCTATGAGCCCGTATGGGCTATAGGAACAGGCGAAACGGCTTCTCCCGAGCAGGCGCAGGAAATGCACCGGTTTATCAGAGAGCAGATTGCGCACCAATACGATACAGCTACTGCCAACCAGGTACAGATTTTATATGGAGGTAGTGTAAAACCCGACAACGCCCTGGAAATTTTTTCTAAACCAGATGTAGACGGAGGTCTCATTGGCGGTGCATCACTCCATGTAAATGATTTTGTAGAGATTATAAATGCTATCTAAATTCATAAAACTGCAGACAGCTGCAGTTTTTTTTAGTTTTGTTATGAAAAATAGTTTTACCTTTTTACTCTTATTCACCGCAGGGAGTATTACCGCTCAGACTCATTTATTCGGTCCAACACTTTCTTATCAGTCACAAAGTGGTAATATGGGTAAGGTAGGTGCTTATTACCTACGTTCTGCCGATATAAGTTACAGTGCATATAAAATAGATATCACCGCTAATTTTGCATATTTCAGCAACCAGTTTTTGGTTATTCCTGAAGCCGGTTTTACATTTTATCCTTACGATCAATCGCTTATATTGCCTATGGTAGAAGCAGAAATTACTCCCTATACTTTAACGCCCAAAGTAGGTTTCAGCCTGCTTTCTATAGTTGATTTTTCGTTTGGTTATGGTTTTGGCCTTCACACCAAAAAAGAAATGAAACCCCTAAAAGGCTTTACTTTTTCTCTCGGTGTTTCTATTCCGGTAAATGCTTTTTAGCAGTTAGTAGTTAAAAGGAAAACGGCGTTCTTCATTGAGTTTTTTATCGTTTTCGATAATTTCGGAAGGAATCACCTTTAAAAAAGAAGGGTGTTGTTCTATAGCATATTCTATCTGTTCCACAATTTCGTCGATAGAGGCATTTTCATAATCAATATGCAAAGGTTCTTTAATTACCATGGTTTGTAAAATACCTTTCTTTTTTAACCACAGCCCTTTTTTATCGAACGACCGCCTAAAACCGTCAATAACAATAGGTACTACAACCGGCCGGTGTTGTTTAATAATATGCGCTGTTCCTTTGCGTACGGGCTTGAATGATTTTGTGGTGCCTTGCGGAAACGTAATTACCCAGCCATCTTTTAACGCCAGCTTTATATTTTCAGTATCATTCGGATTTACCGCCTTTTTTTCCGCAATATCTTTCCCTTTTTCCCTCCAGGTACGCTCAACAGTTATAGCTCCCGTATACCCCATGATCTTAGGAAGAAAGCCCGACTGCATTGTTTCTTTGGCCGAAACAAAATAGAGGTTCAATTTAGGTTTCCAGATATACATAATGTTTCTTATACTGTCTGTACGCCCTTTTAAACTGGCATTGAATACATGAAACATTGCCACAACATCTGCGAAATACGTCTGGTGATTTGAAATAAAAAGCACATTGGTTTCCGGCAGTTTCCGGATAATTTCAGAGCCTTCTATCCTCAATTCGTTAAATCCTTTGTAGCGCTGGTGGGTTAGAAAACCAAAGGTTCTAATCAACCATTTTTTTAAAATCAAATTATGACCAAAAGGATCTTTTTTCAATAAACCCATACTCAGAATTACAAGCTACAAAAGTAATAATTCCTTTTATAATAGCACATTATTTATCGTTTCTTTAATTTCGCTCATAATCATGGCCGTAGCTCCCCAGACAATATGATCGTTAATAAGGTAGGCCGGCACATTAATATCCACCGCGTAAGAGGTGGTCATTTTTACTTCCTGTATGATAGTTTCATCCAAAAGCGCAGACAAGGGCAACTCTATATAATCCGCAACTTCATAAGGGTCGAGCACTACCTGTAGCTCTTCTTCATGAATGCCCATAAAAGGCGTAACCAAAAAATTACTGGGCGGAATATAGAGTTCACTGAATTTTTTCACAATCCGGATACTTTCAGGCACTACTCCTACTTCTTCATTGGTTTCCCGCAAAGCAGTAGCCATTAAATCGGCATCTTCTTCTTCTCTTTTTCCTCCCGGAAATGCAATCTGGGAAGAATGTATACCCGGATAAGCAGCCCTGACAATCAATAATAAATAAGTTTCCTTATTTTTGGGGTAAAAAAGCGACAATACAGCCGATTGTTTCGGGTTATGTACCGAATAGTCAAAATCCTGTAAATAGCGAATACGTTCTATAGGAGCCATTTTTAAATGAGCTTCTGAAGCCAGTAAGGGCGCCTCTTTAATTTTAGGGAGTAAATTTTTAAACGTATGAAACCGCATGCTTTTTTAGTTTAAATTTAGATAAATTTTAAAGGATACTTAAAAATAAAACGTTAAATGTACAGTAAAGAAGAAGCCCGGCAGATAAAAAGAAATTTTTGGATAGCTTTTGCAGAAGCCTACCCCCGTAAATGGCTGTTGCATAACACCAAAATAAAAGATGTTTCGTTAAAATTTTTTGCCGATAATAAAAAGGCGCAGGTTTTGTTAGATATTGAACCAAAAGAAGAAGAAAAGCGAAAGATTTATTTTGAAAAAATAGAATCACTGAAGCAGATTTTACTGGACAATTACCTTCCGGACGCCATTTTTGAAAAGCGGTTTTATCTGGAAAACGGAAAAGAAATCAGCAGAGTATGGGTATCTTTAGAGCATGTAAGTATTTTTAATCCGAAAACCTGGCCGGCTATTTTTGATTTTTTTAATGAAAAAATGCATGCTTTTGAATTATTTTTTTACGAATTTGAAGATTATATTAAAGACTTAGAAATAAACACTTAAATGAAAGTTGTCCGATACCTTATTATTTTCTTACTGTTCTTATGCTGGACCGGTGGTTCCACATTATCGGCACAGGTAAATGATACGATAATCGGTAAAAAAGCTACTGAAAAAGAAGCCAACGGTTTACAGAAATTAGAAGACCTTTCAAAAAAAAGCAAGTTTACCCGCTGGATGCATAAAATGGTGTTCAAACGGGCCCAAAAACAGGTACAGCAAACCGACCGTCAAGCCATTAATCCGCAGGAAATAGATTTTGACTATGAAAAATATGAAGGTAAAATCATCCGGAATATCAACATTGTTACCATGGATCCGTTTGGTTATTCCATTTCCGATTCTACCCGTGTACCAGTAAAAAAACTGGATCTCATAGGTAACCGATTGCATCTGAAAACCAAGCAGTTTACCATCCGGAATATGCTATTATTTAAGCGTAACCAGCCTTTAGATTCTTTAAAAGTAAAAGAATCGGAACGTATTATCCGTTCGCAAAGCTATGTACGCCGGGTAGTGGTAAAACCGATTCCAATTCCCAACAGTACCGATTCCGTTGACATCCATATACGGGTACTGGATGCCTGGAGTATTTATCCTACAGGTAGTATTTCTACATCAAGTATGCGTTTGAAAGTAACGTCGCGAAATTTTGCCGGACTGGGGCATTATTTTTCCAATCAGTACCGTACGCGTTTTAAAGAAGGACAGCATGCGTATGCCTCGCAATACCAAATAAATAACATCGCCAATACCTTTATCAATGCCGGTATACTTTATGATATAGACCTCGCAGAAAATTACGTAAAAATGGTATATGCAGAGCGCCCTTTTTATTCTCCTTTAGCCCGATGGGCCGGGGGAATAACGTTCAACCAGACCTTTTACAAAGATTCCATTCCCAACCTGGACAACGTATACAAACTGGAACATTTCAAGAGCAATTATTTTGATGTATGGGCAGGACATTCATTTCCCTTGTTTGAAAGGGTTAAGAATGTCCGGGTTATCACTAACCTGGTTACTTCGTTTCGCTATTTCTCCAGAGATTATACAGAAAGTCCCCCTGGTGAATTTGACCCGTATAATTATTTTTCCGATTCTAAACTGTACTTGGCCACTGTAGGCCTTAATTCTATCAACTATGTACAAGACCGCTTTATTTTTAACTACGATCGTATTGAAGATATTGCTGTGGGTAAAATATTTTCCGTAACCGCCGGACAACAGCGTAAAAATAAAATCAACCGTCTTTATCTGGGCACCCGCTTTGCGCTGGGGAGGTATAATCCTTCCGGTTATTTCGGAGGAGAGGTACAGTGGGGCACTTATTTTAACGGCAATAACCTTGAAGAAAGCGTTTTAAGAGTACAGGGGGTCTATTTCTCTAAAGTATGGCATTGGGGCCGTTGGCGTTTCAGGCAGTTCTTTAATCCGGAATTCGTATACGGTTACAACCGGTTGGATTTTGATAAAGACAAAATTTCACTGAACGGCCGAAACGGCATAGACGGTTTTGACAGCTACCATCTGCGCGGTACCAAAAAACTACTGCTTAATTTTCAGACACAGTCTTATGCTCCTACAGAATGGCTGGGTTTTCGTTTAAGTCCTTTTCTTACCGCTTCGCTTGGAATGCTTGGCGATATACAGGATACTTTTTTAAATAATGAGCTTTATACGTCATTCGGTATAGGTGTACTCATTACAAATGATTACCTGACCTTTAGCAATATTCAGTTTTCATTTTCGTTTTATCCTACTATTCCCGGGCAGGGCAAAAACATTTTTAAAACCAACAACCTGCGCAACAGTAATTTCGAGCTACAAAATTTCTCATACGGAAAACCGCAGCTGGTGCCCTATCAATAAAAAATCCGGTTAAAACCGGATTATATCTTTGTAGTTATTTCTGCCATTCTTTGGTTTCATTAAATACATGTGTAAGTATGGCCTCGTCCTGTTCAGAAAAAGCTATGTTTCGGCGCGACATGACAATTTTGGCTGTTTCGAAAGCTTTTTTAGGCAGGTACACCTGTGTACCCTGAACACCTCCCCATGAAAAATTAGCGATATAGTTCCGGGGAAATCCTGCACCGAAAATATTGGCCGATACGCCTACTACGGTACCCGTATTAAACATGGTATTAATGCCGCATTTGCTATGATCACCCATCATTAATCCGCAAAACTGTAATCCGGTATCTTCAAAGCGTTCCGTTTCATAGTCCCACAATTTCACATTATCGTAGTTGTTCTTAAGATTGGAGTTATTGCTGTCGGCCCCTATATTACACCATTCTCCCAAAACGGCATTGCCCAGGAAACCGTCATGTCCTTTGTTGGAATAAGCAAACATGACTGAATTGTTTACTTCACCTCCTACCCTGCAATGTGGCCCTATAGTAGTAGCCCCGTATATTTTAGTAGCTAACTTTACCTGGGCGTGTTCACATAAGGCAAAAGGCCCCCGGATAACGCTACCTTCCATAATTTCCGTGTCTCTCCCTATATATATAGGCCCGGCAGACGCATTTAAGGTCACAAAATGCAGTCGGGCACCTTCTTCTATAAAAATATTCTCAGGAGCTATTACATTAACAGTAGACGGTATCGGCTGAGACGTACGGTCTGCTGTCAGCAAATCAAAATCTTCCCGGAGTGCTGCATCATTTTTCTGAAAAATATCCCACGTATGTTCAATCTGTATACAATCATCATCATACTCTATCCATTCATAATTTTCCAGGTCCACCTCTTCCTGCCGTGATGTAGTAAAAAACGCAATAATCTCGTCTTCTTTAACAATAAGCTGGTTTTCCTGCAAATTCAAAACCATTTCCACCAATATCTCGTTAGGCAGAAAGGACGCGTTAATCATGATATTTTCATCCATTTCTACCATAGGATACTTTTCCGAAAGGTATTCTTCGGTTAAGGTAGTAGTAGTATTGCCCAGGTATTTTTCCCATTTTTCGCGTATGGTCAGTATTCCTATGCGGATATCAGCCACCGGGCGCGTAAAGGTAAAAGGCAGTAAGGCGTTGCGCACACCGCCGTCGTATAAAATATAGTTCATGATTTAGGGTTCTGCGTTTACGGATTAAAGATAGTGAGTTTATGTGTAATTTCTTCCATCCGCTTTAAAAAAGTACTACTGCCGGTATATTGTATAAAAAAAGCCTCACTGAAGGTGAGGCTTTGTATTTTTTAAATTCAATAAAATTATTTTTTGAATTTTGCGTATTTATTTTTGAATTTATCGATACGTCCTGCTGTATCAATAAGTTTCGATTTACCTGTGTAGAAAGGGTGAGATGTACGAGAAATCTCCATTTTATACACCGGGTATTCAACGCCGTCAACCTCAATTGTTTCTTTTGTTTCTACGGTTGATTTGGTAATGAATACGTCATCGTTTGACATATCTTTAAACGCTACTAATCTGTAATTTTCTGGATGAATACCTTTTTTCATGATAAATCGGTTTTTTAAATTATTTGGCTGTACCCGGCTTCGAAGCTTTCCGGATAAGGGAAAGGTGTAAGCCTCATACAACTTTTTTATTTACGTTATTTTATTTCAGACTGCAAATTTACAATATAATTTCAATTATCAAACTTTATTTTCTTTTTATTTTCTACCCTAACAATCAATGTTTGTTTTTGTATTACCATGTGATTTTCCGGTAAGGAATAACTTCTTAAATTTCTTCTGCACTTACGAACAGGACGGGCAAAAACCCGATACCGTAAAATGTACCGCCATTACCTTATAACTTTGCGGTAGGCTAAATGCAGGCTTTACCTCTTCCATACAAGTTACCGACTGGCATTTTAAACAGCTGAAATGAATATGATTATGACTATGCGTTACAGAACAGTTATGGCAACGGGCATATTTTATGCCCCCGTCAATATTAATTACTTTGTGTACAAAACCTTCTTTCAACAACCTGTCGAGTACGCGGTAAATGGTAACCCTGTCGCAAAGCCCGTCTAACGCCAATTGAATATCGGCATGAGATAATGCTCCTTCCGATTCGGTTATCAGTTTCAATATAGCTGTTTTGGCTGTAGTATTTCTCTTTTGTTTCATGCTAAAAAATATAAGCAACATTGTTGCGATAACAAAAATAGTGTTTATTTTTGCAACATTGTTGCATTAAAATCTTTTTTATTTATGAACAACCTTACGCATTATGATGTTATCATCATAGGAGGCAGCTACTCGGGGCTTGCTGCAGCCATGTCATTAGGCCGTGCCCTTCGGAAAGTACTGATTATAGACAGCGCGTTGCCTTGCAACCGGCAAACACCGTATTCCCATAATTTCATCACACAAGACGGTGAAAGACCGGCAGCAATAACACAGAAAGCCAGAGATCAGGTGTTGCAATACAAAACGGTACAGTGGCAAAACGATAGTGCCGTTAGCGGTATAAAAACAGCAGATGGATTTGCCGTTAGTACCCGTACAGGCAAAACATTTAAGGCAAAAAAACTTCTCTTCGCAACCGGACTTAAAGACATCATGCCTGCTATACCGGGTATAGCCGAGTGTTGGGGCATATCTGTTATTCATTGCCCGTATTGTCATGGGTACGAGGTAAAACAACAAAAAACAGGTATTTTTGCCAACGGAAAAACAGCGATGCATTATGCTCCTTTATTAAAAAACCTCACCGAAGACCTTACGATCTTTACTAACGGAAAACCGAATTTTACAGTTGAAGAGTTAGCAAAACTCCGGCAGCATAACATCCGTATCAATGACAAAGAAATAGCCTCGTTAAAACACTCCGGCGGCCGTATAGAGCAGCTTATTTTTACCGACCGTTCAGCAATTGACCTGAAAGTGCTTTATTATCGTCCCGACTACGAACAACACTGCCAGATACCTCAGCAGCTGGGTTGTGAATTCACGGAACAAAATCTTATAAAAACCGATATGTTTCAGAAAACCACAATAGAAGGTGTATTTGCCTGTGGCGATAATGCCAGCCCTATGCGTTCTGTAGCGGCGGCTGTAGCAGCAGGAAATATGGCAGGTGCCATGCTGAATAATGAAATGGTACAGGCTGCGTTTTAAAACGTTATACCGCACTGTTATTTTAAGAATATTCGTACATGACAGCGCGGTAAACTTTACATACTAAAGAAAGTATTTTACAGAATGGAAATAAAACTTTTCTCACCACTAAAATATAACGGTCACCCGTTCTAATTCTCAGAAAAGATCGTTTTATAGCTATCACCAGAAAAATTGTTTTGTTTCCTTTTTTACAAGTAGAATATGTCTATATTTAGATGTAATTTTACGGCATTAGGCTTCTTATTTTTCATCCCTATTTCAGGTAAACAAACTTAATTGTCCTACCAGATTATCCGGAAAGCCGTTGTAATTCTTAAAGCCAACCGAATTGAAACTGTAAATGACACCCCAACTTATGACTGTGCACTGCTTTAAAAAGGAATTTGACTGGACTACAAAAATGAAGAAGGGAACAGTTTTCTATGAGCAATACTTCTCATTAAAAAGTAAAACAACACTATAATATTTTTAAATAGTGGGTAGTATGAATACTTATTTTTATACATTTTTTTATTTTTATTTCCTTTTTTACCATATTTTCAATATTTTTTAATTACCTTTGCAATATATTTAATTAGTTGGCTCCTGCCCTGCTTCTTCTGATACGGTTTAAAGTAACTTTTTCGCTTTCTCAGCTTTCGCTCTCCAGTTGCTTCCTTTCAATTTTTATTATATGAATATTTTCATCGGTAATCTGAATTTTCAGACAAAAGAGAAAGAATTAGAAGAATTGTTCAGTTCATTTGGAACTGTTACTTCTTTAAAAATTATTACGGATAAATTTTCAGGCCGTTCCAGAGGTTTTGCCTTTGCTGAAATGCCCGATGGGATACAGGCTGAAAAGGCCATAAACGCGTTAAACGATTTTATGTTGCATGACCGCATGATCAGGGTAACAGAAGCCAAACCAAAAGAAGAGAACTAGCTGCCTCATTCACAACATCCAGAAATTCAAGCACCTATCTGTACAGGTTACCTGTGTTGAGGTGTTTTTCTTTGTGCCAACTATTTCATTTTTTAATCACATCTCCGGGTTTCATGAAATTTTCAAATTAAGAACCGGGAGATACGATCTAGAGATGAAATTTAATGAATTAAACCTTATACCCCCTATTGTTAAAGCGGTACACCAGGCAGGATATACAAATGCAACAAAAATACAAGAACAGACTATTCCGGTTATTCTGAAAGGTAAAGACCTCATAGGGTGTGCCCAGACTGGCACAGGAAAAACAGCCTCATTTGCAATACCTGTATTACAGTTATTACAGGGTGAGTATACCCTACGAAAAAGTATACGAAGTTTAGTCCTTACCCCCACCCGCGAACTGGCATTGCAAATACATACAAACTTTAAGACATACGGACAGTTTCTGACTTTGACTACTACCGCTGTTTTTGGTGGGGTAGCACCAGAAAAACAACTCCGGGCTCTTAAAAACGGAACGGATATACTGATTGCTACCCCCGGTAGATTGCTGGACTTTATACATCGGGGTATTGTAGATCTGGCATCTCTTGAAATATTGGTAATAGATGAAGCAGACCGTATGCTGGATATGGGATTTGTAAACGATATAAAAAAAATACTTGCTAAAATTCCTAAAAAGAGACAAACATTATTCTTTTCGGCCACCATGCCTCCTGAAATAAGAGAATTTGCGCAAACTCTGCTATACCAGCCTGAAGAAGTGAGCGTGACCCCTGTTTCGTCTACAGCAAAAACTGTAAAACAATCGGTATATTTTGTCGAAAAAGAACAAAAGACCGAACTGCTTATACAGCTGCTTACTCACGAAACCGTAAACCGTACTCTTGTTTTTGTACGTACAAAGCACGGAGCGGATAAACTGGCACGAAAACTGGCAAAATTTAAAGTAACAGCGGCAGCTATACACGGAAATAAATCGCAGAATGCCAGACAGAAAGCGCTAGCAGATTTCAAGGAAAACCGCATTGGGGTACTCATTGCTACCGATATTGCCGCCAGAGGTATTGATATAGAGCATCTGCCTCGTGTAATAAATTATGATCTGCCCGATATTCCTGAAACCTATGTACATCGTATAGGCAGAACGGGACGGGCAGGTGCAGAAGGCAGTGCGACTTCTTTTTGCGATGAAGCCGGTAAAAAAGATCTAAAAAATATAGAAAAACTCATCGGGTTCAGGCTTCCGGTGCAAGACGAAATACTTCGAGAAAATACATTTAACTAATTGAAATAATATGGCAGATTCTTTTTCAAAAAAAGAAAACAAAAAGAAAAAAGCGAAAAAACAACAAGACAAGCTCCTGAGAAGAGAAGAACGAAAAACGCATAATAACAAAGGAAAAACACTGGATGAAATGATTGTTTACCTGGATGAGAACGGCAATTTTACAGATACTCCTCCTCATCTTCAGGTACGGAGCAGCAGTACGTCCGGGAAAAAATCAGCAGCGGGAACGCCAGATAAAGAGGGTGATGGTTTGTATACAGGTACCGTTACTTTTCTGAGTGAAAAAGGTTTTGGTTTTATTACTGAAGACCAGACGAAAGAAAATATATTCTTTCATCAGCTGCAACAACAGGAAATCATCAAAAAAAACGACAACGTCAGCTATAAAAAAGAAGACGGACCAAAAGGTCAAAAGGCAGTAGAAATCAGAATAAAAAAGTAATATCAAATCATTAATTTAATACAAAATGCAAGAAGGCACAGTAAAATTTTTCAATGAATCTAAAGGTTTTGGATTCATCACAAACGGTAACGAAGATATCTTTGTTCATACCTCAGGATTATTGGATACTATTCGTGAAAACGATACGGTAACCTTTGATATTGAGCGCGGTCAGAAAGGTCCTATAGCCGTAAACGTAAAAAGAAAAAGATAATAAAAACCTGTTTTTATTGGAAAGAAGAGGGTATAGGAAAGTTTCCATACCCTCTCTTTTTTATCTTAAAAACGGTACACAAAAGCGTTTATATTCATACCTGCCCCTACAGAGGCAAACAATACCACATTTCCACTGCGCAGGCTATGCCCGGGTAGCTCTCCTTTCAGAATAAGAGAGAGCAATGTGGGAATGGTCGCTACGCTGCTGTTTCCCAGCTTTCCGATAACCATAGGCATTATATTTTCGGGTGTATCAAGCCCGTATAGTGCATAAAACCGGTTTACAATGGCTTCATCCATTTTTTCATTGGCCTGGTGTATAATAATTTTATCCAGCTGATGAATGGAATAGCCGCTTTCATCCAGACATTTTTTCATCGCTGAAGGAACATTCAGCAGGGCAAATTCATATATCCGTCTTCCTTTCATTTTGATATATTTTGTATCTGCACATTTTTCATTGTTGTACGATTTGCCAAAAAAGAGGTACTCATTTTCATTCAACGTATACGAAGCCGACACATGTGATCTTATTCCTGCAGCTCCATTTCCCGTTTCCAGTACGGCAGCTCCTGCCCCGTCGGCGTAAATCATACTGTCCCGGTCGTGTATATCCACTACTCGTGAAAGGGTTTCTGCCCCTATCACCAGGCATTTTTTAGCAATTCCCGCTCTCATGAAGGCGTTGGCCTGGATAACACCTTCTACCCATCCCGGACAACCAAACAATATGTCGTATGCCACACAAAAGTTATTTTTAATTCCCAGCAGATGCTTCACACGTGATGCCAGGCTCGGCACCATATCGGACTGCACAGTACCGAAAGGAATATCGCCGAAATTGTGGGTAAATATGATATAATCCAACGTTTCCGGGTCTATTCCGGCATCTTTAATGGCTAATTGTGCCGCGTAAAATCCCAGTTCAGAGGTTACCTGACCGTTTTCTGCATAGCGTCTTTCTTCTATACCGGTAATTTCTTTTAATTTATCTGCAATGGTCGCATTATCCTGTTTTAAAGTCCGGCCGGTTTCATCCATAAAATGATGCTGATCGAAAAAAAGATTGGAAATGGTTTTTGTGGGTATGTAATGTCCTACACCTATTATGTTTCCTGTCATGTCTTAAAGTAGACTTTTACGAAGTCTTCTTAAGTGAAGAAACGCAAAGCAATACTACTAAGATAACGTATTAAAAGATGAAAATAGTACCTGAACCGGTTTTAAACAGATAAAATAACAGGCAAATACATTTCAAAAGTAAAAACGTGGTATTATTCCTCTCTGTGTATTTGTTCTCCTGTTTTTTTAAGTTATATTTGAAGAATACTTGCTGTAATCCTAAACTGTTTACCACTATTGCCTTCTTTGTTTCAGATAGAAACTCTTGCTTCTTTTCATTCCTGCCCGGGAATAACAGTGCCTTATTACAGTATTATATTTTTTGAAGAACAGGCTTCTTTTACAATAGATTTCACTTCTTATGATTGTAACGGAAAAACCATTTTTTTTCTTTCTCCCTTTCAATTGCTGACATGGCATTTCAATACCTCGCCCGTTATCTACATCGTAAGATTTCACAGCGACTTTTACTGTATTGAATACCATAAAGAGGAAGTAGCTTGTAATGGTATTCTGTTTAATAATATCTACGAAAAACCTTGTTTCCCTATTCCGGATACGGTTTATGAGGATATTATACGTATTTTTTTCAAAATGAAAGAGCTGGAAAACACTACTCTTCCTTATGACCTTTCCGTAATAAAATCGTATCTGCAGCTTATACTGGCCCTCAGCAGCAAAGAAAAACAAAAAACCATGCTGCCTCAACCGACACAAGATTCCGGAACAGGAGCAATTGCTCATTTCAATACCCTCTTGGAAGCGCATTTTACTGCGAAACGAAACATAGCTTTTTATGCCGGGCAATATGGTTTAGCTCTTACTACCTTCAGCAGAAAAATTAAAAATCATTTTGGAAAAACACCTTCCAAACTCATCCGGGAACGATTAACTCTGGAAGCCAAAAGACAGCTCCACCTTACCTACAAGAGTATTAAGGAAATTGCCGGCGACCTGGGGTTTGAAGATGAATTCTATTTCAGCCGGTATTTTAAAAAAGAAGTGGGGGTATCTCCTAAAAAATTTCGCGAGACAACAGGTATATCCATTGCGGCAAAATAATCTATGGTATTGCCTTTTTTGTCCATTTGATGGTCTTACAGGCTTTTCTATTTTTACTCCAAACGTAAAAAGAATTAAAAAATGGAAAAGATTTTGAAAGTATTTGCCCGCCAGTCTCATGTATTTCTGCATTTTATGAGAATAGCTGTTTTTATTGTAATGGTATGGATCGGAGGATTAAAAGCCTTTCAGTATGAAGCCGACGGTATTGTCCCGTTTGTCATCAACAGCCCCCTGATGAACTTCTTTTATCATCATACCCATCAAACCGTTACCAATGCTGAAGGTCAACCTGTTGCAGCCTATACCCTTCATAAAAATCCGGAAGGAAAAACGATTGAAAAAAACAGAAGCTGGCATCGTGAAAACGGCACGTATGTTTTTTCTTACGGTCTGGGAGTGATAATCTGCAGTATAGGCTTTCTGGTAGTATCAGGTATCTGGTTTCCGAAAGCCGGTTTCTGGGGAGGTATTTTAACAGCAGGCATGTCTGCAGTTACCCTTTCGTTTC
The DNA here is from genome assembly GCA_050990835.1 of Paenimyroides tangerinum. Lineage (GTDB taxonomy): Bacteria > Bacteroidota > Bacteroidia > Flavobacteriales > Flavobacteriaceae > Flavobacterium. Next base: position 331,624 of record CP158859.1, read on the forward strand.
TCCTCACTACGCCGGAGGTTTTTGTACCGGATCTGGGCGGTGATTTCCCCACTCCTCATCATGGGTTTCCCTATTTATCGGCAGCAGGCCGACTGGTGCTAAAAGATATTATTATGATGGCCGGAGGGCTCATTACGGCATCAGAATGCGCTTCCAGGTTATTAAAAAGAAAAAAGCAAACTTCCTGGCTGTAAAACATCGGTTTTTTTGAAAAAGTTTTCTGAAAAACCGAAAAGTTCACCCTATTTCTTACAACAGAAAACCGCATTTTTAGTTTAATTTTTGTATTTTTCCTTTATGAAGGTATCAGATCGTGACGTATTAAAAAGAAGCAAAGAGATTACCGAAAACTATTTTTGTTTTCTGAACGAACATATCACCGCCGTAATCTCCGGAAAGGCAACTGATTTTATGGAAATCAGCCAGATTGCCGAAAAGTTGTGCATATCCCATACCCATCTCACCGATACCGTTCAGAAAGAAACGGGGCATCATCCTTGTTATTTTTATGATCTTAAAATTGTGGAATATGCCCGGCAGATGCTTGCGGAAACCGACCGGTCTATTGCGGAAATTGCGCGCATACTCACTTATGACCCTTCTAATTTTTCCAAATTCTTCAAAAAATTTACGGGCCAGACACCCGGACAGTTCAGAAAAACGGTTTCCTCCTAAATTAAAAAAACCGAAAAGTTCACCACAGCCCGGAAATTTTCTATTGCCATCTTTACAGAAATAAGTGTATAACCTTTAAAATCAAAAAAAATGGCAAGAAATGATGTAAACGGAAAAGTAGTGGTTATTGCCGGCGGAGCAAAAAATTTAGGTGGTTTATTAAGCCGTGATTTTGCCGCCAGAGGGGCAAAAGTAGCTATTCATTACAACAGTACCTCTACCCTGCCGGAAGCGGAAGAAACACTGGCCGCTATCCGGGCTACAGGAGGAGAAGCGTTCCTGTTTCAGGCAGACCTCACAAAAGTTGACCAGATTACCCGGCTTTTTGAAGAAACAAAAACAAGATTCGGACGTATTGATATCGCTGTCAATACGGTAGGAATGGTATTAAAAAAACCTTTTCTGGATACCACGGAAGAAGAGTATGATAAAATGTTTGACATTAATGCTAAAGTAGCGTATTTTTTTATCCGCGAAGCGGGCAGGATGCTCCAAGACAACGGGAAAATCTGCACCATTGTTACTTCGCTGCTGGCCGCATATACCGGCTTGTATGCTACATATGCCGGGGCTAAGGCTCCTGTTGAGCATTTTACACGGATGGCATCCAAAGAGTTCGGAAACAGAGGTATTTCTGTTACCGCTGTGGCGCCGGGCCCTATGGATACTCCTTTCTTTTACGGACAGGAAACGGAAGATGCTGTTGCGTATCACAAATCCGCTTCCGCACTTGGCGGCCTGACGGCTATTGAGGATATTGCACCGTTGGTGGAGTTTCTTGTAACAGACGGCTGGTGGATTACGGGACAGACTATTTTTGCAAACGGCGGTTATACAACACGCTAAAAACCTGTTTACTTCTCCCAAACGCAGGCACTGTAAACATGCCTGCGTTTTTTTTAAACAAAATAGATAAACGGTTTTGGTTTTTCGGATGTTACTACCCGGGCGAAATATACGCAAAACACAGTACAGCCTATTGCTTCGGTTTCCAAAATACTGGTAGGCATAGCTCTTTTAAAAGCGTAGGAGCTGGGGAAACTGCATCTGGACGACCCTATTGACGGTTACCTTCCTTTTACAATCAGGCAGCCTTTTTTTCCTGAAGAAAAAATCACGATCAGGCAGCTGGCTATCCATACATCATCCATTACTGACCATGCCTATTGCCTATCAAAAAACTATTACCTGAAACCAGGGCAGGATATCAGCAGGATAAAAAGAGGATTTGGCAACGAACAGGTCTTTAAACTGTCTGATTCTCTTTTACCAATAATTCTTTTTTTCAAGGTTGATTAACTGAGCAGGTATTTGTAAATGCTCTCACTATAGACGGTATCCGGCTGGAAAATGTATTCATTATAATGAAAATTCTTTACAACACCTATTTATTGTAAGAGCCCCGGATGGGTACTACCTTATCATTTCCGAATAGAAAAGGTATGCCGCTGTGATAGAATCGTTTTTTCAAACCTGTTTCTTTCACCCATTTCTCCTGAAAATAACCCGACTGGGTATTTTCATTCAGATTTTTTTAGTACCTTTACCTTAGAAAAGGAAATGGTGCTCTTCCTTACCCAACCGCTTCAAGAAGCTGATGACGCCTGATTAATTAAAGTAATACCTCCTTTAATCAGGTTTGTTATGTGGCAAAAAAAACAAAAATCATTCTATAAAAGATTCCCGCTTTTTTTATTGGTATTTTTTCGTACTTATCCTGCTGTTCCTTATATTTTTAAATGGATGATGATCAGTATAAGTATTGGTGTATGTATTGGCAGTGCGTCGGCAGGGTTCCTGATTTCTCTTGACCGAGCCACCGATTTTCGGGAGCATCACCGATGGGTTATAGCAGGGTTGCCTATAGCCGGTTTTCTTATCGGGCTTCTCTACCACCGTTTTGGCAAAGAGGTAGAATCAGGAAACAATCTTTTAATTGATACTATTCACAGGTCCCAGGCACGTATTCCTTTCCGGATGGCTCCTCTGGTCTATATCGGTACTATTGCCACTCATTTTTTCGGTGGTTCAGCCGGGCGCGAAGGCACGGCACTTCAGATGGCGGGTGCCATAGCCGATCCGTTTACCAGACCTTTCAGACTTTCTCCTGCTGACAGATCTATTCTTATTATTGCGGCTATTGCGGGCGGATTTGCCTCTGTGTTTGGCACGCCTCTTGCCGGCGCAATTTTTGGCCTGGAGTTTTTCCTGATTGGTAATATACGTTACCGCGCACTTTTTCCGGCCTTTCTTACGGCGGTTATAGCCGACAGTATAACCCGGTTATGGGGAGCTCATCATACCTCTTATACCGTTGCTGTTGTTCCGGACGCTTCGTTCACCACTGTGCTATATACTCTACTTGCAGGGATTTTTTTCGGGGTATGCGCTGCCTTGTTCAGCAAAGTGATTCACTGGACAACGGCTTTTTTTAAAACCCGAATTTCCTATCCCCCGTTTCGTCCTTTCATTGGAGGGTGTATTGTGGTATTGGCTGTATGTGCTATGGGTACTACAAAATATATAGGCCTGGGTATTCCCACAATTATCAGTGCCTTTGATCAGCAGTTACCTTATTATGATTTTGCCCTGAAAATGGCCTTTACCATTATTACCCTTGCCGCCGGGTTTAAAGGAGGTGAAGTAACACCGTTGTTTTTTATAGGTGCCGCATTGGGCAGTACGTTGAGCTGTATTATCCCGTTACCTGTGGGGCTTTTAGCCGGAATAGGCTTTGTTGCCGTATTTGCGGGAGCTACGAATACACCTGTTGCCTGCAGTATTATGGCCATGGAACTTTTCGGGACGGAATGCGGTATTTTCGCGGCTATGGCCTGTGTGGTGTCGTATCTGTTATCCGGAAACAATAGTATTTACAGCCAGCAAATGATCGGAGAACCCAAAAATACCCGGTTTTCTGGTTATGAAGGCAAACGTATCAGCGAGCTTAAAAAAAGAAAACGCTGAATTTATAGTAGTTCGTATATTGTTCAACAAATGGTTTTGTATCGCTTATAGATTTGTTCAGGATTCGCTCAAAAAGCCATCCATTTTTCCAAAATTGTTAAACTAAACACGTTGTTGTAAATCGTCCATTATTCCCACCTCATGATCATTTACAAAATTTTCAACTTTACCTCCAAAAATTTACTCTAAGTAGTAAACAGTCAGTTATAAATTATCTTTAAAAGTTTTTTTCCAATTTGCTACTGTATTTCGACTTAAGCGAAAGTGGTTTGCTAATTGCGTATTGGTATAACCATATTCTTTTTGATAACGTAACATTTCTAAAATCGTTGCCACATCATACGCTTTATATTTTTGTTCAATAGACAGTTGTTCATGTTTTTTTTCTCCAAATAGTTTTTTATTGATCTGTTGTATATCAAAATAACCGATTTTTTTTATTTGAAGATATTCTTGCATCTCGTTCTGGAGTTCCGGGAATTTCAGCTGTATCAAATCGCTATAAATTCTGGCATAATCCGGACCTAATTTTTGATATTCTTGTGTTTTCCGATCCATCTGTATACAGTAGTCTTTGGAATTCGATATTGTTCAATAATTTCTGCAGGTGTTTTCTTTTTGTGTTCAATTAATTCCAATATAAATTGAATTATTTCGGGAGTATATAAACTTTTTGTAAAACTAGGTGGTGTATTTTTGGCTTTATTGACCGCTTTTTTCTTTTGTTTCATTTTTGTTGAAGGAGCATAAAAAAGAAGATGTTGTGAATATATTCTGAAAAAATCATATTCCAGCAATTTACTCCACCGCAACAACAAATCGGTATCCATACTTTTTGATTCGTATATTTTTTCAAGTTCAGACTCCTCAATGTTCAAAAAATTACAGACACGATCAGTTCCGATTGATTTTTTCCGTACTAAATTTTCAATCAGTTTACCAATTCGTATATCTTTATAGTTTAGTTCCATAACTCTTATCTGTTTTTAACGTAACTTCCTTTTTTAAAGAATCATTTCTAAATTCCGTTGGTGTTATACCCGCATTTTTTTTAAAGAATTTTGTAAAATTCGATATATCATTAAATCCATAATCGTAAGACAGTTCGCTTATAGATTGAGTACTAAATCGTAATTTCTGTTTTAATTCGTTCATTATTATGTTAATCAACCATTTTTTTGGGGTGGTATGTTCATATTTTTTAAAGGCTTTTTCCAGCGACGATATCGTTACGTTCAAACAGTCTGTATAATATTTTACAAATCTGTTTTTACTATTTTCTTTAAATACAGCTTTTTTAAAGTCAGTTATCAACCCTAATTTGTCGTCATGTTTCCAGAATATTCTTTCAGAACCTTTTAGTTCACTCCCTATCAACAGTATATTAAACAGATAATTCGCTACTATTTGTGATCTGGTTTCCGTATCTTCGTTTTTCAATTCATTTTCTATTGTTTTAAATAAAATACTTATATCCTCGTATCGTTTTTTTAAAAGCAAAAAAGATAGATGCCCAGGGGTATTAAAAATTGTAGTTTGATATAAAAAGCTGCTCCTTACAACATCACTACAAAAAAAAGATTCTGTAAAAAACATCACTTTGCCTTTTAGTTGGCCGTATTCACAACAATAATTGATACTATTTTGAACTGCAAATAAAATATACTTTTCATTACCGGAAACCTTGTGTGCCGGATAACAAAGAGAAGCATCTTCTGTACTTTCAAACAGGTATATTGCGTAAAAATTATTTTTATAAAGCTCCGAATTTTTATTTTTTTGTCTATTATCATCAATATTCCCAATATAAATTTCCGGCATATTTCTAAACATACAAACAGGTATATTCTTTTTGAACTGATTCTAATATTAATGCTTTTTTAAGAAAAGCCGGAAGGTCCCATTTTGGTAAACTTCCGGCCTTTTTATAAGTATTCAAGTTTATTATTTTATAATCCGGTTACAATAAACTCCGACCGTCTGTTTTCCTGATGCTGTGCCTCGCTGCATGGTACACCGTTTTTACAGTCGTTCATCAGGTCGGTTTCCCCGTATCCTTTATAGGTGATCCGCGACTTATCGATTCCCTGTGCCATAATCCATTCTGCTGTTGACTGAGCTCTGCGCTGCGACAGTTTAAGGTTATACAAATCATTTCCCCTGCTGTCGGTATGCGAACGCACATCTATTGTCATACCAGGATGCTGCTGCAGCACCGCTACGATTTTCTCTAACTCAACTGCCGCATCAGCACGAATACCCGATTTATCAAAATCAAAGTAGATAATCGATAGGTCCAGTACTTTAAACAGGTCATCTCCTTTTTTCACTTCTATCTTCTGTGGCGCCAGGGCAATGGTCTGCCGGGTCATGCCCTCTTCTTCCGAAAGGGTGACCGCCACTTCGTTGCCCAGGTAGTTGTCGGCTTTGGCCTGAAGGCGGTAAAGGGCTCCGCATTCCAGGTCTTTCCCGATCGTCTCAAAGTTATTGTTCTGCTGGCGCATACTGCTGATGGTTGTATAATCGGCACGCAGCAGGGTGATGGCCGCCCCGCTTATGGGGTTGCCTGTATTGGCATCCACTACTTTTACGGAAAGCTGCTGCAAGCAGTCTAAAAGCAGCGGACGGGTTTCTAAAAAGCTGTAGATATCGTCATTGCCTTTGCCGCCTTCCCGGTTAGAGGAAAAGAAGCCTCTTTTGGTCTGCGGGTCTATGTAGTACGCGAAATCATCGTAAGGGGAGTTCACCGGTTCGCCTACATTCTGTACCTCACCCACGCTGCCATCGGGTTTAAGCCGTACCGCATACACGTCAAGGCCTCCTAAACCGGGGCGTGCATCGCTGGAAAAGTACAGCTCGTCTTTAGCCGTGATAAACGGAAAGGTCTCACGGCCTTCGGTGTTTACCTGGGGACCAAGGTTCTCAGGGGTACCAAATCCTGTTCCGGTTATGTTGACTTTCCATATATCTGCATGGCCAAATCCTCCGGGACGGTCGGACACGAAGTATAGGATACGTCCGTCTTTGCTAAGGGCAGGATGGGCCGTGTTGTACTCATTGCTGTTAAAGGGAAGCTCTTCCACATTATCCCACTTGCCGTTCTGCCAGCTGGCACGGTAGAGTTTTAAAAGGGTGGTGCGCTCGCTGCTGTACCCCCGTTTGCCGTTATAGTTGTTCCGGGTAAAGTACAGGGTCTGCCCGTCAGGGGACACTACTGCGCTGGATTCGTTAAAGCCGCTGCGCAGCGGTTTGCGGTAACGCGAGGCCTTGCTCACGCTGCCATCGGAATTAATATCCGCGTAATAAAGGCTGGTAAAGGCCGCTCCTGTCCAGCTGTGTTCCCGTTTGGAAAGGCTTCCCGTATCACGGGCTGTGGTAAAAAGCAGCTGCTGGTTGTAGACGCTGCTCCCGTAATCGGCATACGGGGTGTTGGTATCCAGGTTGTTCAGCTGGCTGTAACGGCCGGAGTTTTTCCGGATCTCTCCAGCGTAGTCTTTAGTGCTTGTGATAAGGGCGGAACGCCCTGAGGCCTTGCTAAGGGTCGCAAAATCCTGCAGGTATTGCCCCGCTTTCTGCTGATCGCCGGTGTTTAAAAGGGTCTGGGCATAGCGGTAGTAGTACTCCGGCTCGCTTACCTCGGCACGGTACTGGCTGAACAGCTCCCCGTACCATTTACCTGCCTGGGCATAATCGGCATTGAAGTAATACGCATTGCCCAGCTTTTCAAGCGTGGCTGCTGCTGCTTTGCCTCTAAGGGCAATATGCTCGTAAAGTTTTATCGCGTCTATGTACGCGTACTGATCGTACTGCCGATCGGCTTTGGGAAGGCCGGCCTGCGCCTGCGCCTGGTATCCCCAAACACTGAAAAGGCCTACGGCTAATGTAATGTATATCTTTTTCATATGTATTGGGTGTTAGAAGAATCGGGGGGAATTTACTCGTTTGTAACGGTTGAATAGCTCAAAGCGCAAAAACACTTCATGGGAGCCGTTGTTGTAATTCGAAAGGGCTTTGGTATCGGCATCGTAGCTATACCCGACAAATAACCCGTCGGTAATCTGGAAACCTACCAAACCGCTCCAGGCTGCATCCCAACGGTACGCACCGCCGATGGTAAACTTATCGTGAATCAAAAAGTTACCCGATATATCCGCCTGAAGAGGGGCGCCCTCTACTGCCTTTAACAAAAACGCCGGCTTGAACTTAAGTGTGGGGTTAAGGTCAAAAACATAACCTCCCATTAAGTAGTAGTGCATTTTCTGGGACATGGTGCTGCGAACGTTATCGTCATAGCGGTCTGTGGCCAGAAAGTTCGGAACCGATAACCCTACATAGGCTTTATCGCTGTGGTAGTAAATACCTGCTCCTACGTTGGGGGTAAACTGGTTCTCGATGTTTTCCAGAAACTTCGGATCGTTGGGGTTGTAGATGGTCAGCTTGGTGTAGTCAACATTCAGAAGGTTCGCAGAACCTTTGATTCCGAAGGAGAGCTTGCTGGTGTTTCTACCACCCAGATCAAGGGTGTAGGAGAAGTCTATGGAAATGGTGTTTTCATCCATGGCTCCCAAACGGTCATTGACAAACGATACACCTAATCCCACTTTCGAGTTCTGAAAGGGGGTGTTGGCAGAAAGGGCCGTGGTGCTCGGGGCTCCTTCAAGACCGGTCCACTGGGTGCGGTGTAAGCCGAAGATGCTCAGGGAACCCCGGCTGCCGGCATAGGCTGGGTTAATGTTGATGGGGTTGTACATATACTGCGTATACTGCGCATCTTGTTGTGCTAAGGCTGAGAAGCTTACTAAAGCCAGCAAAGCCGTTATCATTTTTGCTCTTTTCATGTCTTCTCGTCTTTAGTTGTTTTCTAAATGTAAATAGCCCGCTTTCTTAATCATACGGCTCTCTCCGTTGCGCTCGTAAAGGTATTCCAGTATGTAGTAATACGTACCGGTGGGAAGTTTCTCTCCGTTTTTAAAGGTTTTAACGCCCTGGGCATAGCCTTTAAACACGTTGCCGCTGCTGTCGTACTGCTGGGTGGTCCAGACCTCACGGCCCCAGCGGTTGAAGATGGTAACGGTATTGTGGGGGAACTGCTGGATGTTGTCGATGATAAAGTAATCGTTCTTCCCGTCTCCGTCAGGGGTTACTCCGTTATAGATCACGACATCGCCATCGTTGATCAGGTCGGATTTCACACGACCAAGGGTAAAGATACCCAGATCGTCTACTTTTACAGGGCTGGTTACCGTTTTGGCTGCATAATCCACTATACCGCCTTCGTCTACCCAAAGGCTTTGGCGCTCATCCCAGCGCACGATGTGAAGGTCTCTGCCTTCATTGCCGTACAGGTCTTCAGGGGTGGTGCGCTCGTCCCAGGAAAGGGTCAGAATAACGGACCCCTCTGTGCCAGGACCACGTCGGATGCTCCAGTATTCCGCATCGTTGATCTTTTCGATAACGCCTGTGCGGTGGGCATGCGGGTGGTCTAAACCGGAGTTACGCAAATAGTATTCTCCAAGGTAGCTGTCTGCCTCGCTGTCCACCGCGGAAATCGCGGCGAAACGGTAGTAGCCTGATTTACCGATCGGGTAAGTAAAAGCGGTGTTACCTTCTTTGATCACTTCACCTTCTATATGGCTATTATCCCGGGTGTTGATGTGGTCTGCTCCTTTTAAGAAAATAAACGCTCCCCCACGCGGCTTGTCTACCAGCACTACGCCGTTGGTAAAGTTACTTTGGTGACCCACCAAAACTTCATGGGTAACGTTGAAAGCGTTTGTGACCCCCGGTTTGTTAAACAGTACGTCGTAAAAACGGCTGGGCTGATCTCCTACCAGTTGCTGCACAGATGAACCTTTGCCTTCGAAAACAACATATCCTGTTACGCTGCTGGTGCTATAGGTAAACAGCCCGTTATTGGCATAATCGCCGTAGAAATGCATCGCGCCATCATTGAAAACGTTGCCGGTACCGGTGTTCGTGAAATCAAAATAGGTCGAAACTTCTGTGCCTGAACGGACTGAAAAGTCGCCTTTGTTGAGCGTTTGGGCTACAGAAATCAACGGAAATATTGTTAAAGGATATATAATCGCTTTTTTCATGATTTTTTATGATTTATTGAATCTTGAACTTGTTAATGTTTTTCTTATGAAACCGATTTTATTTTTCTGTTTACATAATTTAACCAAGTACTGAGAACATTCAGATTAGTAATCTACTTCCAATAACTCCACACAGTACCATCATACACTGCTAGTGCTTTGGCGTCTGTATCATAGCACATCATACCTGGGTATGGACTTGGCACATTTAAATGTGGTGAAGCTACTTTTGGCAAAACCAATGCCTTGTCTGTAGCTTCTAATACCAAAACCCCATCTACTGTTGTACTTTGACTACCAATAACTGTTTGTTTATTGCTTGGCGTTCCTGTGTATGCTAAAACATTGGTACCATCTCCTGCATCACTTAAGTTTGTCCATCCACTGTTTGCGTACACTTTTACCGTAGCGTCGTTTTTATCAAAAAGGAATGTACCATTTGCTGGTGTTGCTGGCAAAGTTTCTACTGCCGGAAGAATGATTCCTTTTGTAGTGTTTGCTGCAAAATCTAAAACAGCATCACCATCTACCGTTTGCTTTTCTATGGCGCTTTGGGCGTAAGCTAAACTACCAAAGAGACAACATCCTATTGCTATTAAAATTGATTTTTTCATCTTTTATTTATGTTTTTTAGGCTTTAGGCTGTAAGCTGTAGACTTTATGTTTATTGCCTACTGCTTACTGCCTTATAGCTCATTAATCATTACAACTTCTTTCTAGACACTTCCAAACAGTACCGTTGTATAGTTTGACACATTCTTCGTCTGTGTCGTACACCAACATGCCTTCTACGGCATCTAAAGCATCTATCTGTGCAGTGGTTAAACGTGTGATAACAAAACCTTTATTAGTTGACTGTATGGCCACAAAACCATTTGGTACATTACCTGGCCACGCACCTACAGCGCCCTCTCTGTCTGAAATACCTGTTTTGGTAAACTCTGTTGGCGATCCTGTTGCTCCTGGTTGGGTACAGTATCCCTGTTCCACGGGTGCCCCACAAAGGTTTATCTCCGGGGTATCTGAAAAGTTATATTGATTCTCAGTACCACTCGTGCTTGTACCATCCCCCATACTTCCGTTAGTCCTGTGTCCGACATAGCCATATTTTTGGATGTTGTCTTTAACAATCATAGAGGTATGTCCGCCGGTTTCTACGGCAATTACCTTATCAGTCCAATTCAGTTTTCCGCTGTCGTACGGATCAGTGGCAGGAATACTGCCTGACATTTCGGTTGGGTTTATTGCAGCACCTGCTCCCCCTAGCATTTGACCATTATTATTTCCCCAAGCCCATAATCTGCCGTCTGTCGTGAGTACATTGATTGAGCCGTATGTTCTGTCGTGTTCCTGCGGACTGATCCAGACCACATCGGTCAAGTAATCGCCAGCCGTTGCCGATTTTTGTACCTGTACCCAAACGTTACTGCTGGTTGTATTAAAGTTACCGAGTTCTCTATTTGTGTTTGTACCCAAACTATAAATATTGCCAGTAGTACCCAATACATAATAGGTAGAAGTAGTAGTACCGGTTGCTCCTATCATTTTTGGAGTCAAACCCGCCGGTAACGTCATCTGTGTAGCAAATGGTCTGCTTGTTATCGCACTACCATCACCCAATATTGTGTTGACTCCCCAGGTATATACTTCGCCGGTAGCGGTTAACGCCATCAGCGTCTGATAACCATTTCCACGTATGGCAACTACATTGTCAAGTGTAGTAGCTGCATCAACATGTACCCTGTGCCATAGCTGGTGGTTTGCGGTAGAACTCGCTGTACCATCACCATATTGATTTGCATTTTGAGCCAATACCCAGGCTTCGCCGGAGCAGGTGGTCAATGCCAATGTTTGGTACGTTCCAAACAACATCTTGACATTTTCCGGAGCCACCCCTTCAGGCAAACCGTCTGCCTTTGGTGTGCCGCTATTTACTCCGTAAGTTCCTATACTTACCGGCTGAAAGGTCCCACTGCTTGTAAGACCCGATGAAATCAAATAACCTTGTGTTCCCCAAGCAAATAGTCCATCTGTAGTTAAAACGGCTATTTGAGGACCAGATGTATAATTGCTTCCTGCAGCAAATTTGAGGATATCGCCCGTAAGTCCCGGATAGTTGGTGCCGTTGACCTCAGTAGGAGATAATACGTTAGTTGTGCCATTACTTTCCATTTTTTCGCCCCATACCATCAATGCTCCAGTCAATGCGTCGCGCATCAAAGTGCTATGAAAGGTACTTACGATATTATCATACTCTATGGTGTTAGGGTCTGAAGTGTTTAAAAAGGTATTTGGATTACAGTCACCGGTAATGCAATAATCAGGTAAAAGTCCTGCGAAGGTAAAATACTCCCCATCACCCAGGGTAACGGTAGCGGTGTTGTAGTCGGTACCGTTAACGGTTACTGTGTTATCCATTGCCGTAAAGGTATCTGTAGCATCAAAGGAGTCATCGACAGATTGTACTAGATACAAATTCTCGACTTCTACCGGCCAAGCTACGGTAATATTACCTACCCCGTTGGTATTTTGTACTTTCCAGATGGTTTCGAAACGGTGGCTAACTACGCCATTTGCACCGGTGTAAACCAAAGGTACTTTAAGCTTTTGTGTTAAACCATTGTCACCTGTCAACAGGTATTGCAAATCGTTGGACAAACCCATTCCGTTAGCTGCATTGCTATCGGCAAAACCTGTGGTAGAAATAACCAGCTTTTGACCAACATTTACACTTCCCGACTGTTTCTGGTGCAATGCGGAAATATTATCTCTTGCAATACCGAAAATGTTATTGTTGTACCCGTTGTTAAGCGTTATGTCCCATACAACGTCACTATTCGAAGCAAGATAATTTTCTGCTGAAGTAACTCCATTTTTTACAGCAAGATAGGTATTTACTCTCGACTGCTCATTAGGTGTCAATAATTCTTTGTACCAAATCACTTCCATGATGTCACCAGAGAAAACACCTGCACCTGTTCCATAAGTGCTGTAACCTACTCTTAGATTTGGCCCGTCAAACTGAAATCGATTGCTAGTGCTGGAAGCATTTGAGGTTTCGTACAAACCATTTAATCCTAATTTAACTTCACCACCCGCATAAGCTGCTGTACCACCACCTAGTGGTCCATTAGTAGCACTGACAGAAAATACACTTGAAGTATTTAAAGTAAACGGTTTTGAAAAATTCGTGCTTGTTACCGTAGCTTCATACTCATAAAAATTAGGGTATCCTGATCCGCCGCTAAGCAACATTGCAATCGAAGGATTTGACCCATAACCAGCACCACCATTTGTGCCTATACCTGTAATACGCCCCGTAGTGTAGGCAGTTGGTCTTACTGCAGAAAATATAGAATAAGAAGTAAGATTTGTTCCGCCACCCGGATTTAATTGTGTATTTGGGTTATGGAAATTTTTACTTGTGCTATAATCTGTGGTATAAGGATGGAAATTGTGTGCTCTGTCAGCAGGTGAAAGTACCCATGTGCCTACAGCTGCAATGTCGTCTGCATTTACAGAATGGTCTTTCCATGCCGTAGCAATATCTCCCGCCATATCTGATCTTACCCAAAAACCTTGCCCGGCAACACCACCCGGTGCATAAGCAAAACCCGCAAATGTAAAGTAATCCCCATCGCCCAAAGTAACCGTTGCGGTGTTATAATCTACACCATTAATGGTTACTGTGTTATCCATTGCCGTAAAGGTATCCATAGCATCAAAGATGTCATCGGTAGATTGTACCAAATACAAGTTTTGAACTCCTGCAGGCCAAGCAATGATTACTTGCCCTACATTGTTTGTGTTTTGCACTTTCCATACGGCTTCGAAACGTAAATTGGCGTCTCCGTTTGAACCTGCCGTGTAAACCAGTGGTTCGCTAAGAGATTGTTTCAAGCCGTTATCTCCTGTCATCAGGTATTGCTGGTCGTTAGGTAAGTTCGTTCCGTTAGCTGCATTACTATCGGCAAAACCTGTGGTAGAAATTACAAGTTTCTGTCCGATATTTGTACTTCCTGACTGTTTCTGGTGCAATGCAGAAATATTGTCTCTTGCGATACCGAAAATATTATTGTTATAACCGTCGTTAAGCGTTCTGTCCCATACAATATTATTGTACCCTAAACTGTTCGAAGCAAGGTAATTCTGTGTTAATAAAGTAGTTCCATTTTTTACAGCAAGATATGAGTTTATTTTTTGCTCTTCAAAAGGCTCCAGGTGTCGATCGTACCAAATCACCTCCATGATATCTCCCGAGAAAACACCCGCTCCGTCTCCATATGTGCTGTAACCTATTCTTAGATTGGGTCCATCAAACTGGAATCTGTTATTGGTAGAGGCAGCATTATAAATTTGGTAGCGACCATTTAATCCCAATCTAACTCGACCACCATCATAAGTCGCGTTACCCCCACCTAATGGTCCATTTTCAGCACCAGCAGAGAATAAATTTGGAGTATTTAAAACAAACGGTTCTGAAAAATTCCTACTTGTTACTGTAGCTTCGTATTCATAAAAGTTAGGGTATCCTGATCCGCCACTAAGCAACATTGCAATTGAAGGATTTGACCCATAACCAGCACCACCATTTGTGCCTATACCTGTAATACGACCCGTAGTGTAAGCAATTGGTCTTACTGCAGAAAATATATAATAAGAAGTAAGTTTCGTTCCGCCACCCGGATTTAATTGTGTATTTGGGTTATGGAAATTTTTACTTGTACTATAATCTGTGGTATAAGGATGGAAATTGTGTGCTCTGTCAGCAGGTGAAAGTACCCATGTGCCTACAGCAGCAATGTCGTCTGCATTTACAGAATGGTCTTCCCATGCGGTAGCAATATCTCCCGCCATATCTGATCTTACCCAAAAACCTTGCCCGGCAACACCACCCGGTGCATAAGCAAAACCCGCAAATGTAAAGTACTCCCCGTTATCCAAAGTAACCGTTGCCGTGTTGTATGCTACACCGTTAATGGTAACCACTGTGATCATTGCTGTAAAGGTATCGCTGGCGTCAAATGTGGCATCAGTTGATTGAACCACATATAAATTATTGATGCCTACTGGCCAAGCAATGGTTACCTGCCCCACATTATTTGTGTTTTGTGCTTTCCAAACGGCTTCAAAACGGAAGTTGGTTTCTCCGTTTGAACCTGCGATGTATGACAATGGTGTTTTGAGTTTCTGTTCCAAACCGTTGTCACCCACCAATAAAAATTGACCATCGGTAAGTATATTGGTATTGGCTGCATTGGTATCAAATAAAGAACTTCCGTTACCAATCACCAATTTCTGGTTTACATCTGTACTGGCTGCCTGCTTTTGGTGTAATCCGGAAGCCTCGTCTCTTGCAATACCAAAAATGTTGTTGTTGTAGCCTGTATTCGTGGTAATGTCCCATACAACACTACTGTTTGCGGCAAGATAATTTTCCGCAAGTGTAGCACCATTCTTTACAGCAAGATAAGAATTTACTCTCGATTGCTCATTAGGTGTAAGTGCTCTTTTGTACCACACGACTTCCATGATTTCACCAGGAAAAGGACCTGAAGACTCCCAGCCTGCATGACCTATTCTTAGGCGTTGTCCAAGAACATTAAAGGTATTGGTTGTAGTACCCAAATTAAAGTTTTCATAGGTTCCGTCTAACCCAAGTCTTCTTTCTCCATTTCCTGAATTAAGCGCCTGATCTTGAATTGCAGAGAATATTGAACTTTTATTAACCGTAAACGCATTGGCTGCACTCATCGTGTTGCTATTTGCCTGAGCTCCGCCATTGCCATAATATTTGTACATATGAGGCATTCCTGAATTAATTGAAATACCTGGTTCAGATGCATTCGCATCATCGTCAATTCCGGTAATACGACCTGTTCCATTTGCAGATGTGGGCCTTACTGCTGAGAAAACAGATACCGAACTCCTCATTGATGGATCCGTATAAACATTCGTCGTATTAAGTACACTATTTGTATTATAAAAGTATTTTGAAGCAGAATATCCTGTTGTATAAGGATAAAAGTTGTGTACCCTATCTGCAGGAGACAGTGTTATTCCTCCTACATTCGGGATATCATCTGCATTCGCCGAATGGTCTTTCCATGCTGTAGCAATAGTTCCGGCATCATCAGATTTTACCCAAAAGTCTGGAGCAGCAACACCTCCGGGTGCTTGTGCATGCAGTTTTGGTATGGAAATACAAGCCAGAAAAGTCACTAATATCAATATGTATAAATTTCTCATAGTTTTCGTTTT
Source organism: Paenimyroides tangerinum (assembly GCA_050990835.1). Lineage (GTDB taxonomy): Bacteria > Bacteroidota > Bacteroidia > Flavobacteriales > Flavobacteriaceae > Flavobacterium. The sequence continues at coordinate 347,625 of CP158859.1, forward strand.
TATGAGTCCCCTCTTTTATACAAGAAGGGACTTCATTAAAATTCTCTTTTCCTATTATTGCTTAGCATTTAACAACTTCTCTAATTTCTCCATTCTTTCTTTCAATTGTTGTAACTCGTTTTGTTGTTGAAGAATGATTTCCTGTTGTTTTTCATTCACTTCATACTGTGTTTTTAATTGTGCCTGTTGCTCAATTGTATGTAAGTATAATTCTTCTATTTTTTCAAGCTGTTGTATAGAAAGAGCCGTCATATCAAAAGTATATCCATTTTCTGATTTAGCTAAATCGCTTATTTTGGTTACTCCAGGTAAATGGTGATTTTCTTTAATAAAATCATTTACTTTCTCTAAAGAGTTAAACTGATAATCTTTGTTCAAATCAGAATGTCCTGTAAAATATTTTTCGAAAACATAATCGGCATATACACTGTTTGTAGTATAGATCTGACCGGTAGTGGTGATGTTTCCATCTACATGGAGCTTAACTGTAGAGGTAAGATCGTTTCCGCCTACTGTCAGAGTTGGAATTTCGTTTGTTCCTATAGCCACGCTACCCATTTGGTAAACATTATCTGTGTTTTCGGTAGCTTTGTCAGTGGTTGTTTGTACCTGCCATGGTTCAATTGCCACCTCACCTATTGGTGCCGACAACATATTTCCATTCACATCAGTATATAAAATATTTTCTACCGAAGTTGTACTACTATCATCTCTTGTGTTAGGGTACTCGGCAAAAATGATTTCTCCTTCACCTGTGATACGCATTCTCTCTGTCCCTAATGCACCACTTCCTGTACTTGTACTGAATCGTATCGGTGCAGAAGCATCAGTGGTGTGTGTTGACAACAATAATTCTGTAGAACTACCGGTAGCTGATATTGAAGAAGTACTAGCATTCCATTGCTGTATCCATAAATTAGAACTTCCGTTATGAAAGCCCATAGCTGCATCCTGAGCGGTATTGATAGCTGTCTGATGTATTCTTCCATCGGCATCCCACCAGGTTCTACGATTTAACCCATCAAATCTCAAGAATTTATTGTTCAAGTTTAAGGTTCTATTGGCTGTTAGTGCACCATTAATATTATAGATATTTTCTCCAAACAATGCCCCATCAGTACCTGCTACAATACCGTTATCAGGATCTGTAGAGATAAGGTTAACATTTGCGTTGTTTGCCTCTTCATTAACATATACCAATTCACCAGCTGTAATACCCAACGTAGTGACAGTTTCACTCGCCTCAACAAGTTGCTGGATGTACTCTTCTATCGTGTTGTACGTGTTGCCGTCTACTGTTACAGGACCGTCTTTAACGATGTTGTTAAACTGGTTCACGATATCTCCTGGAACATCAACGGTAGTTACCGTACCGTCTTCTGAGGTATAGGTATAGGTACCGTTGTTGTTGTTCACCAACGTAGTGACAGTTTCACTCGTCTCAACAAGGTGCTGGATGTACTCTTCTATCGTGTTGTACGTGTTGCCGTCTACTGTTACAGGACCGTCTTTAACGATGTTGTTAAACTGGTTCACGATATCTCCTGGAACATCAACGGTAGTTACTGTACCGTCTTCTGAGGTATAGGTATAGGTACCGTTGTTGTTGTTCACCAACGTAGTGACAGTTTCACTCGTCTCAACAAGGTGCTGGATGTACTCTTCTATCGTGTTGTACGTGTTGCCGTCTACTGTTACAGGGCCGTCTTTAACGATGTTGTTAAACTGGTTCACGATATCTCCTGGAACATCAACGGTAGTTACTGTACCGTCTTCTGAGGTATAGGTATAGGTACCGTTGTTGTTGTTCACCAACGTAGTGACAGTTTCACTCGTCTCAACAAGGTGCTGGATGTACTCTTCTATCGTGTTGTACGTGTTGCCGTCTACTGTTACAGGGCCGTCTTTAACGATGTTGTTAAACTGGTTCACGATATCTCCTGGAACATCAACGGTAGTTACTGTACCGTCTTCTGAGGTATAGGTATAGGTACCGTTGTTGTTGTTCACCAACGTAGTGACAGTTTCACTCGTCTCAACAAGGTGCTGGATGTACTCTTCTATCGTGTTGTACGTGTTGCCGTCTACTGTTACAGGGCCGTCTTTAACGATGTTGTTAAACTGGTTCACGATATCTCCTGGAACATCAACGGTAGTTACTGTACCGTCTTCTGAGGTATAGGTATAGGTACCGTTGTTGTTGTTCACCAACGTAGTGACAGTTTCACTCGTCTCAACAAGGTGCTGGATGTACTCTTCTATCGTGTTGTACGTGTTGCCGTCTACTGTTACAGGGCCGTCTTTAACGATGTTGTTAAACTGGTTCACGATATCTCCTGGAACATCAACGGTAGTTACTGTACCGTCTTCTGAGGTATAGGTATAGGTACCGTTGTTGTTGTTCACCAACGTAGTGACAGTTTCACTCGTCTCAACAAGGTGCTGGATGTACTCTTCTATCGTGTTGTACGTGTTGCCGTCTACTGTTACAGGGCCGTCTTTAACGATGTTGTTAAACTGGTTCACGATATCTCCTGGAACATCAACGGTAGTTACTGTACCGTCTTCTGAGGTATAGGTATAGGTACCGTTGTTGTTGTTCACCAACGTAGTGACAGTTTCACTCGTCTCAACAAGGTGCTGGATGTACTCTTCTATCGTGTTGTACGTGTTGCCGTCTACTGTTACAGGGCCGTCTTTAACGATGTTGTTAAACTGGTTCACGATATCTCCTGGAACATCAACGGTAGTTACTGTACCGTCTTCTGAGGTATAGGTATAGGTACCGTTGTTGTTGTTCACCAACGTAGTGACAGTTTCACTCGTCTCAACAAGGTGCTGGATGTACTCTTCTATCGTGTTGTACGTGTTGCCGTCTACTGTTACAGGGCCGTCTTTAACGATGTTGTTAAACTGGTTCACGATATCTCCTGGAACATCAACGGTAGTTACTGTACCGTCTTCTGAGGTATAGGTATAGGTACCGTTGTTGTTGTTCACCAACGTAGTGACAGTTTCACTCGTCTCAACAAGGTGCTGGATGTACTCTTCTATCGTGTTGTACGTGTTGCCGTCTACTGTTACAGGGCCGTCTTTAACGATGTTGTTAAACTGGTTCACGATATCTCCTGGAACATCAACGGTAGTTACTGTACCGTCTTCTGAGGTATAGGTATAGGTACCGTTGTTGTTGTTCACCAACGTAGTGACAGTTTCACTCGTCTCAACAAGGTGCTGGATGTACTCTTCTATCGTGTTGTACGTGTTGCCGTCTACTGTTACAGGGCCGTCTTTAACGATGTTGTTAAACTGGTTCACGATATCTCCTGGAACATCAACGGTAGTTACTGTACCGTCTTCTGAGGTATAGGTATAGGTACCGTTGTTGTTGTTCACCAACGTAGTGACAGTTTCACTCGTCTCAACAAGGTGCTGGATGTACTCTTCTATCGTGTTGTACGTGTTGCCGTCTACTGTTACAGGGCCGTCTTTAACGATGTTGTTAAACTGGTTCACGATATCTCCTGGAACATCAACGGTGGTTACCGTACCGTCTTCTGAGGTATAGGTATAGGTACCGTTGTTGTTGTTCACCAACGTAGTGACAGTTTCACTCGTCTCAACAAGGTGCTGGATGTACTCTTCTATCGTGTTGTACGTGTTGCCGTCTACTGTTACAGGGCCGTCTTTAACGATGTTGTTAAACTGGTTCACGATATCTCCTGGAACATCAACGGTAGTTACTGTACCGTCTTCTGAGGTATAGGTATAGGTACCGTTGTTGTTGTTCACCAACGTAGTGACAGTTTCACTCGTCTCAACAAGGTGCTGGATGTACTCTTCTATCGTGTTGTACGTGTTGCCGTCTACTGTTACAGGGCCGTCTTTAACGATGTTGTTAAACTGGTTCACGATATCTCCTGGAACATCAACGGTAGTTACCGTACCGTCTTCTGAGGTATAGGTATAGGTACCGTTGTTGTTGTTCACCAACGTAGTGACAGTTTCACTCGTCTCAACAAGGTGCTGGATGTACTCTTCTATCGTGTTGTACGTGTTGCCGTCTACTGTTACAGGGCCGTCTTTAACGATGTTGTTAAACTGGTTCACGATATCTCCTGGAACATCAACGGTAGTTACTGTACCGTCTTCTGAGGTATAGGTATAGGTACCGTTGTTGTTGTTCACCAACGTAGTGACAGTTTCACTCGTCTCAACAAGGTGCTGGATGTACTCTTCTATCGTGTTGTACGTGTTGCCGTCTACTGTTACAGGGCCGTCTTTAACGATGTTGTTAAACTGGTTCACGATATCTCCTGGAACATCAACGGTAGTTACTGTACCGTCTTCTGAGGTATAGGTATAGGTACCGTTGTTGTTGTTCACCAACGTAGTGACAGTTTCACTCGTCTCAACAAGGTGCTGGATGTACTCTTCTATCGTGTTGTACGTGTTGCCGTCTACTGTTACAGGGCCGTCTTTAACGATGTTGTTAAACTGGTTCACGATATCTCCTGGAACATCAACGGTAGTTACTGTACCGTCTTCTGAGGTATAGGTATAGGTACCGTTGTTGTTGTTCACCAACGTAGTGACAGTTTCACTCGTCTCAACAAGGTGCTGGATGTACTCTTCTATCGTGTTGTACGTGTTGCCGTCTACTGTTACAGGGCCGTCTTTAACGATGTTGTTAAACTGGTTCACGATATCTCCTGGAACATCAACGGTAGTTACTGTACCGTCTTCTGAGGTATAGGTATAGGTACCGTTGTTGTTGTTCACCAACGTAGTGACAGTTTCACTCGTCTCAACAAGGTGCTGGATGTACTCTTCTATCGTGTTGTACGTGTTGCCGTCTACTGTTACAGGGCCGTCTTTAACGATGTTGTTAAACTGGTTCACGATATCTCCTGGAACATCAACGGTGGTTACCGTACCGTCTTCTGAGGTATAGGTATAGGTACCGTTGTTGTTGTTCACCAACGTAGTGACAGTTTCACTCGTCTCAACAAGGTGCTGGATGTACTCTTCTATCGTGTTGTACGTGTTGCCGTCTACTGTTACAGGGCCGTCTTTAACGATGTTGTTAAACTGGTTCACGATATCTCCTGGAACATCAACGGTGGTTACTGTACCGTCTTCTGAGGTATAGGTATAGGTACCGTTGTTGTTGTTCACCAACGTAGTGACAGTTTCACTCGTCTCAACAAGGTGCTGGATGTACTCTTCTATCGTGTTGTACGTGTTGCCGTCTACTGTTACAGGGCCGTCTTTAACGATGTTGTTAAACTGGTTCACGATATCTCCTGGAACATCAACGGTAGTTACTGTACCGTCTTCTGAGGTATAGGTATAGGTACCGTTGTTGTTGTTCACCAACGTAGTGACAGTTTCACTCGTCTCAACAAGGTGCTGGATGTACTCTTCTATCGTGTTGTACGTGTTGCCGTCTACTGTTACAGGGCCGTCTTTAACGATGTTGTTAAACTGGTTCACGATATCTCCTGGAACATCAACGGTAGTTACCGTACCGTCTTCTGAGGTATAGGTATAGGTACCGTTGTTGTTGTTCACCAACGTAGTGACAGTTTCACTCGTCTCAACAAGGTGCTGGATGTACTCTTCTATCGTGTTGTACGTGTTGCCGTCTACTGTTACAGGGCCGTCTTTAACGATGTTGTTAAACTGGTTCACGATATCTCCTGGAACATCAACGGTAGTTACTGTACCGTCTTCTGAGGTATAGGTATAGGTACCGTTGTTGTTGTTCACCAACGTAGTGACAGTTTCACTCGTCTCAACAAGGTGCTGGATGTACTCTTCTATCGTGTTGTACGTGTTGCCGTCTACTGTTACAGGGCCGTCTTTAACGATGTTGTTAAACTGGTTCACGATATCTCCTGGAACATCAACGGTAGTTACTGTACCGTCTTCTGAGGTATAGGTATAGGTACCGTTGTTGTTGTTCACCAACGTAGTGACAGTTTCACTCGTCTCAACAAGGTGCTGGATGTACTCTTCTATCGTGTTGTACGTGTTGCCGTCTACTGTTACAGGGCCGTCTTTAACGATGTTGTTAAACTGGTTCACGATATCTCCTGGAACATCAACGGTAGTTACTGTACCGTCTTCTGAGGTATAGGTATAGGTACCGTTGTTGTTGTTCACCAACGTAGTGACAGTTTCACTCGTCTCAACAAGGTGCTGGATGTACTCTTCTATCGTGTTGTACGTGTTGCCGTCTACTGTTACAGGGCCGTCTTTAACGATGTTGTTAAACTGGTTCACGATATCTCCTGGAACATCAACGGTGGTTACCGTACCGTCTTCTGAGGTATAGGTATAGGTACCGTTGTTGTTGTTCACCAACGTAGTGACAGTTTCATTGGCCTGAACAATATCCTCAAAATTGATCACATGGGTTGCACCAGACTGATCTATATAGGTAAATTGGGTACCATTATAATACACATTTCCTCCAACATATGTATCGCCTAATACTTCAATCAATTGGTTCAATACTTGAGTATCTCCCAGAATCTGATCTATAGTATTGATAACATCGGACGGAATATCGATTGTTACGGTATCGCCTGCTTCGTTGGTGTAAGTATACGTTCCGTTGTTGTTGTTGACAAGAATTGTTGGAATATTGATTTGTGCTAACGGAATAGAGACAATATTCCCGTCACTATCTGTTAATACCAATTCGTCGTCAGCTTTCGTTAAAGATATATTGGTGGTATTTTTGTCCAAGGCAGCTACTTCCTGTTCGTTAACAATACGCATCCATTTATTTTCGTACCAATAATAATACCCGGGAGTAATATCATTTTGTGTATTCGTATTGTAAACGAGTAAACTATTAACATTTCCGTTCGCAATGGTGACAGCGTCTGTAGTTGAAGTTAAAACAACACGAGGCAGTAAAACCCCTTTATCATTTGCTACTACATCTAACTGAGAAGAATTGTCGGGAGTCAGTGTACCAATCCCTACTTGCCCATATGTTCCCCAGGCTCCCATAAGTAGCGCTATACTAAGTAGTCTTTTTTTCATAATTCAATTTTACGGTTAAACAATTTTCAATTTGAAACTTATCAAATGTATTCGAACCATTTGATTTTAACACTTTATTAAAAGGCTAATCCTAATGAATTTCCGCAAAATAACATAGCTGAAAATCAGATAGTTACGTTTAAGTATTTATGTATTTCCGTAAAACAACAGAAAAAAACACTTTTTTTTGTCATTTTTATAATAGTCCTGAGTATAAAAAGTTTAATATTTTTTTAAGAAAAAAATGGTTTAAAAATAAATTAACAGGTGACAGGATTTTTAACCAATTATAAAAGATTTTTTACCCTTAACATTATCTTAAATTACCTATTTTTACAAAATTAAGTAACCTGATTTTCCTTAAATCGTAATAAAAACAAATGTTGAAAAAAATAATTACTCTTAATTTCCTACTCTTCTCTATTTTTATATTTTCACAAAATTCAGCCGACAGAATAGACGTACTCTATAATGATATAGCAATTAGCCATAACAATAAGTTAAATACTGAATCTACAGTAAATGAGCTTAAGGCTTTATTAGCACTATCATCACTTACACCTGAACAAAGGTTAAAATCATTATTTACACTTGCTACCTTATACCAACTTAAAGGCAATCATTCCTTATCATTAAAGACTATTGAACAAGCTCAGATTTTTGCTTCAGAAAAAAAGCTTTATTTATGGGAAGCGCGCACTCTTGGTTTTATTTCGAGTATATATAGAACATCGGGTATGACAACGTTAAGTGAAAAAAAACTACGTCAGGCCTTAATGACTGCCAAAAAATCTTCGGAATCACAAGATTTATATCATTTTTATTCCAGTGCCTACCATGAAATGGCTTATTATGCAATTAATAGTAATGATTTGCAAAAAGCTATATCCTATATACAGCAAAGTAATTTATGGACCAAAAAAGTAAAAAGTCCGAAAACATTTTTCTTATTAGCTTCTAATTATCAATACACAGGCACATTATTTAACCGTTTAGGCATTGCGGACTCTGCCATTTTTTATTTCAAGGCTTCTTTATTACTGACCGGTGATTATACAGATTTGAATACAAAGACACTTAAAAATTATGTTTTTGTAAATCAGGCTTATTCGTTCATGCTAAAGAATGATTACAAAGCCGCTAAAAAGCTGTTAACCAAAGTTTCGAACGATTCCGCTCAATTTAAAACAACGGGTATAGCTGAGACACTATACGAAAATTGGATTATTTATTGCGAGAAGACAGGAAATACTGACAGTTTGAGATTGTTTCGAAATAAGCTCGATAGTTTAGACCAGGTTATGGAAGAATCGAACTATGACGCAATTAATACAGTTACAGATAAACTTAATACCGAAAACGAGTCATTAAAAAGATCTGGTAATACTGCTAATTGGTGGTATATTTCCGGGGGAATTATTGTGCTTGCAGGTGCAGGTTTATTCCTGTTTTTCAAACGTAAATTTAAGAAAAATGAAATAGTGGTCACAGAAGACGATAACAGACAGGATGATTTAAATATTGCAAAAGAAACAGAACAGAGACTTATTGAACACATTAAAGACTTTGAACACAATAAACAATTTTTAGATACAGATATTTCGGCTACCTTATTGGCTAATCAGCTTAGAACCAATACAAAATATATTACCTATATTTTAAGAAAACTGTACAATCAGGACTTCAACAATTACATCAACACACTAAGGGTTAATTATATTGTTGACCTCTTAAAGAAAGAACCAAAATATCGACAGTATAAAATTAGTTATTTGGCTAAAATTTGTGGCTATTCATCACATAGTAACTTTACAGCCATTTTTAAAAAAGTAAAAGGTTATTCTCCATCTGAATATATCCTTACTTTAAAAGAAGATGAAACTTTGTAAACAAAAAAACGTTCATGAGAATATGACCGTTTCTTCTAATAAATAACGCAGATAAGACAAGTCGCTATAGTTGTTCTCTAAAAATTTCAAGCTATCATTAGCCTATACTTTACTTCAATTTATAAAAATTTTGGTTGTAATGTTGTTTGTAAAGAAGGTTTTGATGTACTTTATCACTATAAAATATATATACTTGTGTATCATAAAAGTCGAAACTATTAAATGTGCAACAGCAGTAAAGTGTTTTATAACAATAGCCCCTACAATACTGTGAGGGGCTTTTGAACACTATTTCTATTTTGGTTATTACCTATGAGATATTCGTTATTTCATTAATTGGTTCTTAGCTTCAGTCAAAGCTTCAATAAATATATCATAATAAACATCTACTTTTATTTTTTCTTCAAAAAATTCAATCTTCATCTTATCAATTCCTTCTTCTTTTTGCACTAAAGCAATTTCCTCATTGTCAATCCAAATATATGCAACAAGTTCTTCGTAGTCTATTGGACTTCCTATTATAATTTTAAATCTTTTTTCCATTTTTTTATTTACCTAATTCTCTAAAACCATTAAATAATCCTTCTCGTGATACTCCAACACCTCTCCCTGTCGCTCTATCAAAAATATATTTTCCGCCTCCTTTTGCATCTTGAATAATCGGATTTTTAGATCCTATAATATCTTTTAATACATTTAATGCATCTTGATTTGCTGTTTAATGCGAAAATTTTATTCCTTGAAATACAGAACCTTCTCTGCCTGCATGTTTTTGTAGTGCTCTTCCTACAACAGTTAGTCCCTGATCTCCCCATTGCTTTGTTGCACTCGATAAAAAATCATCCGCTAATCCCAAACTGCCTTTAGCTGTATTTATTCTTCCTAAGAATTTAGAAGCTACTCCTCCTGCAATAAAAAACGGAGAATCAATTCCCATCGGCTCTATAGCCTGACTTTGAGACTGATAATCAAATTCATAACTATACCCTGGGCCTCTCCAAGTTCCTGCTCTTGTTCCATTGAGATGAGATAGATTTGTTTTTACTTTAGATTTATATTTCTGAACATCTGTAGTATAACTTTTTGATGAATTTGCATACATCATTGGTTGATCCATATCTATTTCCGTAATATAATCTGTATTATCTCCTCCATCATCATTAACATATTCTATTCGCTGGATTTCTCCTCCCTTTTTATAGATCCTATATCTATTATCTGGAGCTTCCGGAGCCATACCAGTTGGATCTATTAGGTTAATAGGGTTATTCATCGTATAGTTATACGGACTCCAACCCGGAAACTCTTCACTTTTCTGATCCACCGAAATAAACAAACTCATCTTAGGGTCGTAATATCTAGCACCGTAATAGTACATACCTGTTTCAGAGTCCTGCCCAGCGCTTCGCGCGGTTCGTTCTAAAAAAGCTCAGCCCGCTTTTTTCTCCGAAATCGTTGAATTTAAACGCGTTGTTGTACCCGCTGAAATTCTGCTCTACCATGGTTTATCTCACCTATATTATTTTGTTTTGGTGTTCGGTGAATCTTCGGTTTCACGAAACGGTAAATAATAAGGCAATTACAATTATCCCAAGCTGATAAGTTTGGGAATCTTTATTCTATTTATAAATTTTAATCCTTACATTTTTTTAGATTTTTAATAATATAATCAAAATGTTTTTTAGATTTTTCTGATTTTACATTACTATAGCCAATATTAATAATAGTATCAGTATAATTATAGTAATAGCCATTTTCATCTTTCCCTTCAATAATTGGAGGAAACTTATTTTTAAATGTAAATTCATATTCTAAAATTGAATCATTATTAATTAATTCCATAATATGATTACTATTTTGCGGAGGTATCATTCTATCACTTGTAATATAGAGTGAATCATTATTTAAATAGAACATATAAACATGATATTCTACTCCGTCAAATGATTTGATTTCTAATTTTTTGTTATAATAAATATCATAACATAATTTTCCATTTTGGTGTCCATAATGAATACTTTTAATACTATTACAAGAAAAAAGTAATAAAGCGAGAACTGAAATAATATATTTAATCATACCAGGAAGGTTTTATAATTGAGTTATCTTTATTTAACATTTTTGGTCCAGCAGGCCCTAGATATTTATTTGTTCCTTTCTCTAATGATCTTCCGTAATGTGTTCTTAAAGGAAGTTTTAACTCACTTCTTATCAAATTTTCTCTATAAACCGCTTGCCACTCTGATCTTTTAACACCATCTTCAAGTGTTCTATCTAATTTTCCTCTATTTGAATCAAGAGCATGACCTAATTCATGTCCGAGAACAAGATTTGAAGGCGTCAAATCTGATGTCATTGTAGGCAAACGCACGTCTTGTTCATTCCAATTGATAACACCTCCTGATCCAATTTTACCCTGTTCGTTAAATTTTTTTGTAGATTCAGTAGCTTTAGTTGGGTCAGCAAAACTTTCTAATGTCGGATTAAAATTATTATCAGTACCAGATTCAATATAAAAGTTATTATCTGAATGGTCTAATTCTTCAATCATACGGTAACCGGTTTCAAATGTTTTAAGCTTATCTATAGCTTTTAAGGCAGATTTAATAAACTTATCTTTTCCTGTATATTTATTTTCTTCGTTATAAGTATAAGATGTTCCATTTTTTCCTCTTATGATTATGGTTTCAGGTGCCATCCCGGTAGGATCGGTCAGGTTGAGCGGATTGTTCATCGTATAGTTATACGGGCTCCAGCCTTGGAACTGTTCTGCCAGAGGGTCAACAGATACAAACAAACTCATCTTAGGGTCGTAATATCTGGCACCGTAATAGTACATGCCCGTTTCAGGGTCCTGCCCAGCGCTTCGCGCGGTTCGTTCTAAAAAAGCTCAGCCCGCTTTTTTCTCCGAAATCGTTGAATTTAAATGCGTTGTTGTTTTATAAAAACGGAAAGCCTATATAACAATGACTTTCCGTTATAAACTCTGCTTGACGTAAGTAAAACATTAAAAAAATTATTCAATTTGGTCGGATTTTATTTCCCATGACTCACCTTTATTTTTTCTTTGCGCCATAAATCCTTTTGGTAAATGGGATATAAGATCCTTTAGAGATGCATCGGTTTCTATAATTTCTCCAAAACCAGCTATTTTAACATCTTCTTCAGTAATGTTTTTATTATCTGCACTAAAAAACTGCCAATCATCATCCAGATCATGATAAACAATAGTTATCTCCTTTCCGTTAATTACATTTTGTGACGTAAACACCACTTTATCAAAATCTTTATTCATATTATTCTTAACTTTTTTGATTTTCTTAAATTTTCTCGCTTTGATAAAACCTGTGCATTACTATTACTATTGGTTCCTCCTTTAGAACGCTGAATAATGTGATCTATTTCTGCTTGTTGCATTAGAGCAGGAATACCTCTTTTAGCTTGAACTGGCTTTTGTAAAATACTTCCGCTCAGGTCACTGCTTAATTGACCTCCATTAGCAGCTTTGTTTGCCTCTAATATTCGTGCTTTTTGGGCTGGAGTAAATTTCCCGCCCGCATTTTGCAGGCCTTTGCTTTCTTACTTACTACCATTCGAAAGATTAGTGCGGCAGCGGGTGGAATGTTACCAAGTAATGGGTTTTCCTTGAGTTATTACACTATTCAGATAATATAAAAAAACATCATTTTCTCTAATAGAATCTAAGCATTTAAGGTTTACAAATTTTGTGCTATTTATGGAATCTCCTATTTTGAAAAATAATATATAATCCCATTCTTCATTCTCCTTACAGTTTAAGTCAATTGACTGTAAATTACTCAATATATCAAGATTAATATCTGTTGAAGTAATTTTTTTTGTTTCAACTATTTTTCCTTTAAATAATCTATACCATATTGTTTCGTTATTTTTAAGCTTTGAAAACACATAGGAAAAATTACCTTCATCCATAGACATTTCAAAAGCATTCCCATTTATTTTAAATTCTTTTTCAAATATTTTATCTGTAGTTTTTTGATTTTTTTTCACATCATATTTAATACCACAAGATATTAAAATAAAGCAAATAAAAAATTGAACTATAATTCTATTGGGTATTACCAATTTTTTTAAATACATCATAACTAATATTCATATAAGATTTTTTTCCATTATAAAACTTAACTGTGTTAGTTCTCCCACCGATAATAAAAATAGTGGTTCTAAATGCGCCTTTATTATAATTAGTATTAAACTTTATATCCTTGGGCGAAGCGTTAGAACTTCCTGCACGAGGTTCAGATTTGTCTTGTGGATGAATATGCCATATAAATTCTATATCATTATCATTTGATAGGTTATATAAACCTATACTACCTTTAGGTTTTCTAAAGGGCTCAACACTTACTACAGAACCAAAATTTCCATCTTTATCCTTAAAATGTTTCCTTTCTCCACCTTCTCGCCATCTACTCATTCCTGAATCTCCATATAAACTGTGACCTCCATTTTCTCTTAATGATTCCTGACTTTGATCAAAAGATTTTTGCACTTCATCATTTTTATTTCCAGTAGGAACACTTGCCCCATTTGAACCTAACTCTAAATCTCCAGTATAATATTCGCCTTTTTCTGTAGTTTCTTTCACTCGTTTTTCAACTTTACCTTTTACGACGTATGCTCTTCCGTCTGTCTTTCCATTATCGCCAATCACATTACCTTTTACATCATGAATAGGATCAGCACTCATACCCGTCTCCGGATCTTGTTCTTTACCGTTGAATTTAAACGCGTTGTTGTACCCGCTGAAATTCTGCTCTACCATGGTTTCACCAAACAAATGGGAAACCTGTTAACATAATAGCATTCCATTATTTCTACATATATCATACTGTAATATAAAGTAAACATATATGATTATTCTACCAGACTACGGTATATTATAGATTATACAGGTAAAACAAAACTTCCATGCGGTCTTCTTTCTCATCTATTTTTTCTCGAAGTAACTGATATAGCTCTTGATTAGAAGACGACAAATCATGCCTTTTTATGATACTATTAATTTCATTAATAGCATAATCATTCCCTTGAAAATAATTATCCAAACCTATTTTATAGAGATTTTCTTCCACTGTCAATTTTTTATTTTTCCATTTCTGATAAACAGCTTGTAATGGAATCTCATCTTTTGGGTTTATTTTTAACTTAATAAGAGTATGTAAAAGATCAGTTGTAAAAGATTTTTGTTCTTTAAAAGTTTCAAATACCGCTAAAGCTTCATTGTATTTCTCTATACGACACAAAAATTTTATTTTTTCGACTTTATAAAAATCGTCTTTGCTGACATTTATCATTTCATTAATATACAATAGAACCGAATCTTGTTTGCTTTTAGAATCAGGCTCTAGACTCCAATTTTCATAACTCAACACATATTTTTCTTCTATTCTCTCAAATTCTAAAGAATTTTTAGTGTTATTACAATTAGAAACCAGAAAAGTAAGGCTTATAAAGATTAGTGCTTTCATAATTTTTAAAATTTAAAATTTTTAGATGGGTTAATAAAGCCCTTTTTATTACTCAATTGATATTGATATTTTACTGTTGAATTAATTCCTAAATTGAATCTAGGTTTCTCTGTAAAATTATGTGTCATATTCTTTAATCTATTAAAACCAATCTTCATTGTAGTTTGGCCAGAAGCATGCCATATAGAGTTTGTTAAAACAGGGTATGGTAAATCAGAGAAAGGATTACTAGATACAACATTACGGTTACCCATAGGAGTTCCAGATTTCAACCCTATATTTCCACCGACATTCATCAACATTGTTCCTGGCGCATTAGTTTCAGACGTTAAATTGACATTCACATTTAAACCAGATATTTTTGATTGTCCATCAACTAGAGTTGAAAATGATTTAATATTCTCTGTACCCTCAATATCAAAACCGAAACTAATGTTTGCAGTGTTTTTAATAGCTACTGGTGCAAATCCTCCTTTTCTATTACCATCTCCTCGACCGAAAGAAAGAGCATCTACAGTTGTCCATTTTACAGTTTTATCTTCAGGTATACCAAGGTTTTGTTTGACATCATCTAATGTTGCTCCAACATTTTTCCAATTTCCTCCATTTGCATCTGTAAATTGGGAATCAGAACGATCAAACCAAACTATATCATCTCCCTTTTTATACCAATCTGGTGGTTCAGGACCCATCCCACTCGGATCGGTTAAATTAAGCGGATTGTTCATCGTGTAATTATACGGTGACCAGCCCTGGAATTGTTCTGCCAGTGGATCAACCGATACAAACAAACTCATCTTAGGGTCGTAATACCTTGCACCGTAATAGTACATACCCGACTTTGAAATTTGTCCTATTAAAACGGAAAGCCAGATGGGTAATGGCTCTCCGTTGAAGGCTTCTATAATTAATTAAGTATTAAAAAAGTACCCTTTGAACTTGATTTTTATAATCATTTTTCGCACCGTACGTTACTTAGTAATTAACCTTTCACACTTAATAAGTATAGAGAAACTACCCAATAATTTATTATAACTGCAATAATAATTCCCCAAGCAATAGATACATTTCTTTTCCTATCAGAGCTGCTTTCTATTTTTTCCAAAAGCATCTTCCAACGATCTTTATTTTCAAACAAAAACCAATTACTAATTACTACTAATCCCAGTACTATGATTGCTACTGGACTAGCGAAACTTCTTGGCATCAATCTAATATTTGTGAAAAAATAAAATTCATTTGCTAAAGACATTAATAACCAAATATTTAATGCTATAACACAAACTCCAGCTACAAATTCATCTGGAAATATTGACTTATTTTTTTTAGAGATTCTATAAAAAATATAATATATATAGTAATAAATCATTTTAATTTCTATTTAGGTCCTCTCGGAATTAAGTATATTTTATTAGGTCCTGCATCATTAACTTTATTAATTTCATTTTGATACTTCACACCATCGTCAACATACCCTTTCACTCCTCCGGGATATAGTAATTCCATTCCACTATAGACTCCACTAACAATAGCTCCATATGGACCTCCCAAAAGTCCCCAGGCCCCCATTCCTGTATTAACCCCTGCTTTAACTGGAGAAACAGAATTTTGATTATTTGGACCCACTGATGGGTCATAATAATTTGCTACACCTATTCCATCAAACAGTAATCCGGCACCAAATCCAATTTGCCCTATTCCTTTTCCTATTTTTCCAATATTAAAAGTCTTCGCATACTGATTACCAGTCCAAGAATTACCATAATATTTAGGACTGAATCCTTGCTTTGCCGTTGAAATCCTAAATGAACCTGGAGTTTTTTCTATTGCTAAGGCTGCAAAACCTAAATAGCCATTCCCATCACTAATATCAGAAAGCCCGATACCTTGATTTAGTGATTCTGTTGTACCATCGCTATTGTATATTGTATTATCTATATTTCCACCGTCAAAATAGGTATAACCTTCTGGGGTATTTTCACTCGTGTAACTTGGATCGTATTTTACTTCTCCTGTTTTATTATTTATTCTCCATCCATCGGGCGCTTCAGGCGCCATACCTGTAGGATCAGTCAGGTTGAGTGGGTTATTCATCGTATAGTTATACGGTGACCATCCTTGGAACTGTTCCGCTAACGGATCTACAGAAATAAACAAACTCATTTGAGGGTCGTAATACCGTGCACCGTAATAGTACATGCCCGTTTCAGGGTCCTGCCCAGCGCTTCGCGCGGTTCGTTCTAAAAAAGCTCAGCCCGCTTTTTTCTCCGAAATCGTTGAATTTAAACGCGTTGTTGTACCCGCTGAAATTCTGCTCTACCATGGTTTCACCAAACGACAGATAATAATAATGGCTTAGGTGGCTCCGTAAATCCTAAACGTGCAGCTTTGGGATTTTTCCTTTTTTATCAGGATGCGAGCATCTTGCTCGCACCAACAGAGGATTATTCTTCTTCAATTTTTGTAAAATCTTGTAAGGATTCTGTCACTTCCTCTTTTTTACCTTTAAAGTTTTTTATAAAGTCTTTAAATAAATCAAAATTTTCAATTTTTCCAACCTCATAATCATTTACAAAATTTCCGAATCTATCAACACATAGCGTATCTTTTTCAAAAATAATTTTGTATCGAGTATCAACTTCTAAAATATCAGATTTTCTTCCTTTTAGATTACTCTTTATTAATTTGATAATTTCGGGATCATCAATTTCTACCTTGACGACATCAATCTGATTCAGCATTTCATTACATTCCAAAGCAACAACGCTATCAAAATCATTATTAAAATAATATACAATTAGCTTTTCATGTTTTCCGTTATTGCATGAATAGATGAAACTTAATATAAGTAGATAAAATACAATAAACTTATTTCTCATTTTTTTACTTTTTTTGTAGATATTGGACCCTCAACTTTTACACCATGAATGCCTGTTCTATCACCAGATCTATGCGTCTTTCTTGTATAATCTCTTCCAGGCGAAAGCTCGCCATTTAATTTGGCTTGACGAGTTTCAGACCCCGTAATAACTCGTAATTCTTCCATCGTATCATATTCATCTAGTATTACATCTTTATTTATTTGATGTAAAACTGATACTCTAACACTGTTTACAATATGATCAAATTCATGCTCCAAGATAGTTGCGGGTGAGAGTATATCTCCATTGTCTAATTCTAACCCTTTTTCATTATTCCAAGTTATGATACTTCTATCGCTGATTGATTCAATATAAGATCTACTTTTGTCATTTTGGAACAAATAATAATCATTATTTTTATCTGTAGCAGCTTTTTTCATATTGTCACCACCTCCATTACCTACATTATATTCATAGGCTTCTAAAAAATCTTGTACAAATTTATCTTTTGGAGCATCCTTTGCATTTTTTCCATCAAATCTGAAGCCTACGCTTTTCCCTTTTTCATTTTTATATCTTATAATAATATGATCGGGAGTTTCAGGTGCCATCCCGGTAGGGTCGGTCAGGTTCAAAGGATTATTCATCGTATAATTATACGGTGACCAGCCCTGGAATTGTTCTGCAAGCGGATCAACCGATACAAACAAACTCATCTTAGGGTCGTAATATCTGGCACCGTAATAATACATGCCCGTTTCAGGGTCCTGCCCAGCGCTACGCGCGGTTCGTTCAAAAAAAGCTCAACCCGCTTTTTTCTCCGAAATCGTTAAATTTAAACGTGTTGTTGTACCCGCTGAAATTCTGTTAGAATGCCACTTATTCTCTGAGACAAGTTATTTTACTTCCTATGTTCCTCTTTACTTACATCCATTTTTATATGCTTTCTCAATATTTTTTGCAGATATTTCAGATTTATTTGTCCTCCATTTATTGATTATTTTATTATTCTTTTTGCAAACTATATATGTGGTCACTTTAGTTTTACTTTTTGTTAAAATTTTTCCCTCCGTTCCTTTCAAATCTTCATACGTTATAATGTTTTGTTCCAATTTATACATTGCAGAATCTATAAGGTTCTTTTCTTTCAAAAAAGCAAATACCTTTTCTGATGGTTTATTAGTGATTTCACCCTCAATAAAGAAAATATTATTTTTAAATTCAATATAATCTTTTGGATAATATGCATCTCCTTCCGATCCAAGTACCACCTTGTTATATTCAGGTGCAATGTTATAAATAACCATAGCTGAATTATCTAAATTATAAGAACTCAAACTAAAATATTGATATTTACTAATATCTGATTTATACGTTTTGTAAAAATCAGTTATCAAAAAGGAGTATATATTTTTTGACGTTACTTGTCGTTTAAGAGATGAGCAGCCAAAAATAGATAGTAGTAAAAAAGCGGTTAATAAATTACCTCTTTTTTGTTTCAAAAACACCTCTCTCATTATATTGTTGATTATATTTGTTACTAAATATGAAATGTGGAATACTCTTATGTCTACTATTTTGCTGGTCAAATCTACTCGATAACGAATTATCTGGATGAGTATGATAATGTTGTTTAGCGTAAACACTTTTTCCAAAATATCCTTTTAAATAACCACGATTAATAGTTGCATTCTCATTATATCTCGCTGAAACAGAGCTATCGAAAGTATTATTTTTATGAGCTTCCACTAAAAATGCTGAAATATCATTGCTTCTTGGGTTATTACCTAAAGCATATCCAGAAATTTCAACTCCTGCCAATCTAGTATAATCAACAATAAAATTTTGAAAATCAGTTTCTGTAGGTTGGTCAGGTCCATTTACTTGAATTACATTATTTCGTTCCTTAAAATTTAAGCCATCTTTTAGTATACCCTTTGCAATATTATCAACTAATATATCAGAAGATCCATCTTTATTGGTTTTGAGATTATAACTATCAGATTTCTTATCATATTTAAAACTTCCTATTTGATCAAAATCATCATTTGTTTTTATTTCTAAAACTAATTCGCCTGACTTTTTATCAAAACGATAAATATCTTCAGGTGCCATACCTGTAGGGTCGGTATAACGTAATGGGTTATTAAGAGTATAGTTATACGGTGACCATCCCTGGAACTGTTCCGCTAACGGGTCAACAGATACAAACAAACTCATCTTAGGGTCGTAATAGCGTGCACCGTAGTAATACACCTGTGTCTCTACTCCATTTTGAAAAAATTTGAGTATAAACCCAGTCAATCGAGGTAATTAATCTCTCATTAATAACTTACCGTTTTCGTATTTATAATATAAATCACCTGCTAAATCCATTTCATATTCTTCTCCAGTAAAATACTGAGAACATTCAAATTTTGATTTAAAGCTAATAAGTTCATTAAAGTTTAAACAATTAGATTCATCATAAAATAAAACTTTTTTCCCTTTAATTATTGTACCAAACATATAATTTTCACAAGAAAAAGGCTCTGTAGAATAAAAAATAATTGTGCACTCCTCTTTTTGAGGAATTGATTCGATTATTATATCTCTTAAGTAAACTAAAATAAATTCTTTGTTTTCATTTTTTAGTTTGAGAGAATCAGACTTTGTAATAAATTGATAGAGTTTGTCTTCAAAATCTTTATTTATAAAATCAATTTTATCTTCCTCTTTCATTTTTATTTCTTTTTTACAAGAGCAAATACAGAAGATAAGTAGTACTAAACTAATTACTTTTTCTAATCGCAGTTCTGTCATTGTATTTAACATTTATATTGTTAGGTGCTTTTGGTGTATATAAGTCGAAATATTTAGGAATTCTACCTCCAAAATTTTCTTTTAGTCCTTTGTATACTGCTCTATCTCCTTCTACTGCTCCAGTTCTTCGATTCACTCCTGGGTCCAATATAGTATTTAGCCTTTTGGTTGGAACGAATCCCGAAGGAGTTGTACCATAGTGATACCACCCAGCATCATAATCTAGAGGATGGCTATGTCCATTATATGTTAGAAATGTATTTTTATCTGACATATACGGACTAATCGTTTCTGGAACATCATAAATAGTTTTAAGTTTATTCGAGGTAATTAGAAATCCAAAACTATTTCCACTTTTATTATTCTTAAATTCACTATATCCCATTTCTACGTCAGTATTATCAGCAAAGAATTTAAATATTGATTTACCTCCTCCTGACTTAACATCTTTATTAAACATAGGATATACTTGCGATTTTCCGCTTTCAGAATTGTAAGAGAAATCCATAAACTCTTTTGAAACAGTTATATTATCTGATCCATCTGAATTGTATATTCTATGAAAATCATTCTTAGTATCTCTTATTTTGGTAATCTTTCCATTCTTGCCTAACCTATAATCATGATCGGGAGCTTCAGGTGCCATACCTGTAGGATCTACAAGGTTGAGCGGATTGTTCATCGTATAGTTATACGGGCTCCAGCCTTGGAACTGTTCTGCCAGAGGGTCAACAGATACAAACAAACTCATCTTCGGATCATAATACCTTGCACCGTAATAGTACATGCCCGACTTTGTAACTTGTTCTATAAAAACGGAAAGCCATATGGGTAATGGCTCTCCGCTGAAGGCCTCAATTATTAATTATGAAAAATACTACAATTGCCTGCTACAATGAGCAATAGCCAAATCTTACAAATTACTTTATATAGGTCTTTTGAAAAAATGTAGAAGTAACACTTTGAATTCTGACACTATCTTTGGAGTTTGATTGGGAAGGTAACTGGATTTCATCATAAACGACAAAAGTTATAATTTTATTCCCTCTTTCCTTAAAAGTCTGGATCTCTAAGGTATCAACCTCTTTTACATATTTTAGTCCGCCATGTGTATAATTATCTAATGAATCCATGTTTCCATTGAATTTGGAATCACTTATTACATATAGGACTTCAATATATCTTTGACCATTATTTTGATAATCCAGATTAGAATATTGAATTTCTTTCCTGTTTATCTCGTTACTTTTTAAGGTATCAACTGGCTCTATGTCAAATGATATGGGATTTTGATAAACAACTTCTTTCTTTGTACATGACATTGAAAGAAATAAAAAAAGTAATAAAAAATTTCTTAACATTATTCTCTAGCTTTAAAATAGTTTCTACTTGCCTCCAGATATCGTTGGCCATTTTGTTGCGAATGTTTCCATCTAACCATAGGTGCATCTTTTAAGTTAACTGATGTATCTTTTCTTATTATACTTGACAGATTAGGCCTATTATTTCCAGGTTTCATATCCCAAACTTGAATACTTATATCTAAGGTTACTTTACTTTCTGGTACTTTACTACCTAAATCCATCCCTGAATACACATTATTAAAGAATGTTAGTGGCGTTTTTGCATCTTCAAAATCCCATTTCATGCCTTCACCTCCCTTAGCAAAACTTCCTGCTTGCATAAAACCGGCAGCATTTATTGTCTCTACCTTTTGGCCTTCCATCGGGCGTTTCTTCAAAGTCATATCTCCTTTAGCTCCTGTATCGTCGTCAAAGAAATGGAAACCTCCTGAAAGCAACTTTTCGGATTGCTTACGCAGGTTTTTATTAATTATTTTAGCCCCGTGATAAATACCTGATAACAGACCAAGATCATTAGCATAAATACTTTTATCCTCTCCTTTGTATCTCACATTCAGAATTTTATCTTGTTTTCCCTTTTTACCTCCTGGCGGATCAGTATCTTCCGGAGCCATACCAGTTGGATCTATTAGGTTAATAGGGTTATTCATCGTATAATTATACGGACTCCATTCTCTGAATTGTTCAGCTAATGGGTCAACCGATACAAACAAACTCATCTTCGGATCATAGTACCTTGCACCATAGTAATACATACCCGTCTCCGGATCTTGTTCTTTTCCGTTGAATTTAAACGCGTTGTTGTACCCGCTGAATTTTGTTCAACCGCTTTATAAGAATTGGAGAGCAAAGCTATATTTAATAAAATACAGCCTTGCACTATACATTGCGAACAAATTAAATTGAGTCTTTCACAATGACTTTATGAAATATTGTTATTTCATGCTCGATGAATCTAGCACTATCACGAACTCCATTACTGAAATAATTCATTCGCATTGCATCCCTAGCAAATCCTCCAATATTATACACTCCAGGTTTATCAAATTCGAACTCAATATCAATTGAATTATTATCCAGTAAAATCGAATCTCTATAGGTTGGATTGAACTTATCACTTTCAATATAGGGTGTAAAAGGTTTGTATATAATAAATCTAAAATTTGTAGTATCACGTCGCGGTGATGCTATCGTATCAAGCATCTTATTATGAAATCTTATTTTCCCTTTGTACTTTTTATGTGTATAAACAGTCGAAGGAAAATCAAATTCGCAAGTGAAAGGGTTATCAAGCTGTTTTGCGTTTTCTACAAGATTTGTTCGATTACAACTAATGAGAAATAAAAAAATCACTATTACACTTAATTTTTTTTTAATCATATTATAGAATTTACTTATTTAAAAGAGGTATTAAGTTAATTGAATCAAATTGTCTGTCTTTAGTAAATCTCTGTAACTCACTCTTACGTAGCATTGTATCATTCTGGCGTCCAATAATTATATTTTTATTAGAATATGGGATTTGGTATATTCCATATTTCTTGTAGGAATGATTAATATAAGAATCTTTATTAATTGCGTCTAGGATATTTCCATCTTCCCCAATTGATATTCCTTTTCCAGCAGCTTCAAGCCAGTGTTGTATAAGTCTGGAATCACCAAAAGAATACGTTGACATATCTGATACTTTTACTGATTTCATTTTTCCTTCTATCTCACCTTTTCCTTCAGTATTTTCAGAACCAAATCCTAAAAATCGGATACCTCCTGTACCACCGGTCATATCATATTTAAATTTATCGGCCCAACCTTTTAAATGATTCCAACCGGTATTTTCCTTAATCCGCTTCCAATCAGATTTCAGTTTTGCACCAGAAAAACTTCTTTTCATTCTCTGTACGAATGATGGTCTTCTATCAATTGTCATTTCTTCCATCATTGTAGAACCATCATCTGCATATTGTGGGGCGTTTGGTCGGTCAGAGTCACCTGTAAATACAGATTTTATTCGTTTCCACCAATCTTTAATACCGCCATCAGCATTTTCAGCAGCCATGCCCGTAGGGTCAATCAGATTTATTGGATTGTTATGAACGTAATGGTAAGGGCTCCATCCTTGGAACTGCTCTGATAACGGATCTACAGAAATAAACAAACTCATCTTAGGGTCGTAATACCTTGCACCGTAATAGTACATACCTGTTTCAGGGTCCTGTTCTTTACCGTTGAATTTAAACGCGTTGTTGTACCCGCTGAAATGCTGCTCTAAAAAACCTTATTAAAAGAAAGCCATTTGTTTCATGGCTTTCTTTTGTAAACTATATACAACAATGACTCTTTGTTAATTACACTATGATTGTAACCTGTTTTGTAATATGGTTTCTAAATCTTCAGGAGAACATATTACGTTTTTAGTCTCAATTACGAATGAAGTCCCATAAGTTTTATTATAAGTAGAAAGATTAATTCTTTTAAATGGGTTTTTGATTGTTTTACAATATTTTTCTTCATTTCGCACCTCAATTAAAATAAGATTGTTCTTTTTCAATTTTTTAATTCTAATTTGGGATATATCCTTCCAACAAATAATTCCAACATTGGTTAAACTACTATTATTTTCAATACCTTGTTCAGATATTTTAAGAGCATAACCATCTAATGAAAGACTTAGATACCCGATTAGAAATGGCATAGAAACAATACATAATGCATAACCAATAATTCTAACTAGCAATTCACTTCTAATAATCACAGAAACAAAAGTAGACGGAAATATTATAAACAAAATACCTGATCCAAATATTAATACCAAAATTAATAAGAGAATTGTTATGTTTCTTCTGTTTAGTTTATAAATGATAGTATCTTTCATTAATTTACGTTTTATCTTTTATTTTGAATAGGAGGCCCTTTATAACTCGGTTGTGGTATTGCTTCAGCTGCAGCTTCAGCACTGGATTCGCCAACTGTTCCTCCTATAATAGCACCACCAATTGTCGCTCCTCCTATGATCCATGGATTCCCGGTGTAGGCTGAGGCAGCTGCTCCCGCTTTTCCGCCAATCCAGATACCACCTAATATTGAGCCAATGGCCCCAGCAGTTTGAATAGATGTGTTTCTTCCTATTCCTCCATCTTCTTGAATTCCATTTATAATATCAGGAGTTTCCAATAGAATACTAGTAACGGCAGTCCCTTTGCTTAAAACTTTACTAACGTTATATGTTGTATGTTTAAGTTTACCCGCAGCACCAAAGTTGTTTGCATAATATTTAGGACTCCAAACTTTCCCTTTTTTCAAGTTCTTGTATAAACGGAAAGAACCACCTTGAAAATTATTGCGATGTTTAAAATATATGCCCGAAAAATCAAATGCATTATTTGTATAATCTAGAACATCTGATGCACTTATACTACTAGAATTTGTTTCAATTGTCATTTCGTTCATAACTTGAGATGGAGCATAATCATTTCCTCGACCAGTATTATCAACCCAATAGTTTTCAGCACTATTATAGGTCCAAGATCCTTCTTTATCTGTATGGACATATCCGTTTACAAATTTACCCGGTGGCGGTTCAGCACTCATCCCAGTCGGATCGACCATATTAATAGGATTGTTATGAACGTAATGGTATGGACTCCATCCCACAAACTGCTCTGATAACGGGTCAACAGAAATAAACAAACTCATTTTAGGATCATAATACCTTGCACCGTAATAATACATCCCCGTTTCAGGGTCCTGTTCTTTACCGTTGAATTTAAACGCGTTGTTGTACCCGCTGAAATTCTGCTCTACCATGGTTTCACCAAACGGCAGATAGTAATAATAATGGCTTAATCGGCTATAATTATCGCTAAGGTAAGAAGAACTGCCTAAATGATCACTATGGTACCACCAAACATTTGCTACATAAGATGGTGGGAGTTCAGGCGTCGGCGTCGGGTTTACAGGCGTTTCGCCTTCCCACTCATCTTCACCTTCTTCCGGTATGTCCGGATCGGGCTCAGGTGTACTCGGTGTGTGTTTAATTTCACATATATCCGGGTTGTTCCGTATATAATCTACCAACTCACAATACGAGTAATCGGCTTCTATCCGCTTATAGACCTCGTTATAACAGTTTTCAAGCTGCGGATTGGCCGTCCAGAAAACCGGGTTACTGATTTGATCATAATACTGCGTAAACACTTGTAAGCAAGTCAGCTCTTCATCAGGTGTCGGTTCCGGCTCCGGATTAGGGTCTACCTCAGGACAGGTAGGGCATTCCGGGTCGGAATTGCCACCTCCCGGCGGACAATCCGGACAAATGGCCACGCATTCTATCTGGTGAATAAGCTCTAAGGCCAGACATGGGTTATCCGGATACTGGTTTTTTATGGCCACAATCTGGTTTTTACAGTCGATCAATAGCCCTTCCGGATCGGTATACAGCTCTATAAGTGTCGTGATCTGGTTCTGGCAGCTGGCATCAGACTGCGGTGTGCTGTAGGCCACATAGTTAAAGCTCTGCATATTCGGCATATTGTCATCAGATGCCTGTGCTGCGGCTGTTGTGGCTTGTTGCATGGCCATTTGTTGCGCATCATTTTCGTTTTCACCCGGTATACGGCTAAAATTAGCCGATTGCAAGAACACATTTGTAGGCATTTCTACCATTTTACTGGCTATCTTTTTACCGTTGGCATAGTAGTGTTTGGTATACCTGTTCGGGCCTACCACCAAATAACCGCTCGGGTAAAGGGTATAGTCTTCAAAACTGCCGATGGTAATGGCCTGCGACCCGTTGATATTGACGTTGGACACGGCTACGGCTTTTTTAAGCACCCTTTCACCACCGGCATCGTATATATACTGGTTGTAAAAATTATCATTGTCTATTACACCAATTAAACGGTTCTGCTCATCCCACAGCATTTCGCGTTCTACATTGCCAAACGCGTCTGATGTACCTATGTATTCCATATTACCATTGGCGTCGTATTTAATCGATTTACTGCCAATGGCATTTCCATTATGATCGGCATATTTAATATTATCCGGACGGTGCGGATGATTCTCAAACCCATAGACCGCGTCATAAGAGTTCTCTGTTTCATCTGAACTGGTTAGCGTACTGGTATGGTGGAATTGCTTTTTTTGTGCTATACCATGCGTGGAGGTATAGCTCATATTAAGCGAATAGTTATCGGTCCGCTGATACCCTGCCCAGGAGCCGTTGGCACTTTTTAAGCGGTTAAAGCCATCGTATACATAGTCGTTCTTATATGTACCGCCTGCAAAAAACTGGTTGGCCTGCGAATAATTGTTGTCTATACGGGTAACGTTCTGGTTCCGGTCGTAATCATACACATTACGCATGACCACCGACTGATTGCCTTTGCTTAGCTGCATAGCGCGCAGACGCTGCGTGATATCGTACTCGTTCTTGGTTTTCATCCCATTGCTGTACTCAATAAGCGTTGGCTGATCAAAGAAGTTATAGGTTACCTTACTCAGGTACCGCGATACAGTTCCATTGCCTGTAGGAATAGCCTCTGATGTACCTATAGCCGTTAGCTGCCCGATGCTATTATAAGTATAGGTCAATTGTTCCCCGTCCGGGTAAATCAACCCCAATATACGGCCCCATGCGTCATATTTGCTTTGGGTAACAAATTCCATTACCTGACCGTTTTCATCGGTAATGGTACGGGTGTTTTCCTTCACAAATCCCAGATCATTGTATTTAAACGTTTGGGTACCGGTCAAATCGCGTTGGTACATGAGCCTACCTGCACCATTATCCGGTTCAGAAGGTGCTCCGTATCGGAATTCCACATCGTGACTTGGATAACTGATAGCCGTCAGCTGGTTAAAATGGTAAACATAGCGTATCTCTTCGCCAGTGGCCATTAGCTTTTCATTCTGCGATTTTACCAATCTGTCGGCCAGGTCATAGGTAAATACCGACTGTCCGCTGGTTGGGTGCTTAACCATCACCTTGCGGCCGAGGGCGTCATACTCATAGCTGGTTACCTGGTCGGCCGCATCCCGCACTTGTTTTAACTGGCTGAGCCCGTCATAGGCAAAAAGGGTTTGCAGCTCCTGCCCGTCACCTATTTGTTTGGTGGTGGTGGTACGTCCTTTTATGTCTTTGTAGGTAATGGTACGGTTGCCTTCGGGCAGCACCACATCTTCGGTAAATTGTACCTTGCCAAAACCGTCGTTACCAAAGGCGTATTTGATACGCGTGGTGGCGTCGAGCCCGTGTACCCGGGTCTGGGTGATGCGGTCACGGTGGTCGTAACGGTTGGTTGTTTTTTCGTTGGCGGTATGGGTAAGCGGTGTAAAGGTACGCAAGAAGGTTTCCGGGGTACCGCTGGTACACGATTTTGCTTCCTGCGAAAGGAAGGTATCAACCGCTCTGCCAAACTCGTCATAGTCTACCCGGCCCGATACCGCAAAACGGTAACCGTCGTTAGTGGCGGGTATACAATCTTTTTCCAGTTGTTTTTTGGTCTGGATCACCCGGCCTATTCCGTCCGCAAACGCGCTGGTGCTTACCACAAGCGGTATATTGTCCATACCGATATTATGCCGGGTAATGGCATACGAAAACTGGCCTGTCTGATAACGCGGATAGTATTCATTTTTGATCAACCAATGTGGTGCGGTATCCGGACCTGTTCCTGCAAGAGCTAATCTGCCTAAAGCATCATAGAAATAATAGATCTTTTTCTTATTCGGATCGGTTGTTACCAGCGGACGCCCCCATAAATCGGTAATGGTTCTGCTGGTATACCCATAGGCATCTTCTATTTGGTTTACAAAGGTATTGCTATAGGTATCATAGCTATACTGGTACCACATACGGGTGTTTTCCGGATCGCTCATGCGTCCTTTAGGATAGGTTATCTTTATCAGGTTACCGTAACTGTTGTATTCCATATCATAATGCGCAATCTGATCATCACGCAGGTATTTGGATATATGTACAATGTTATTGTTCGCATCTATTTCTGTAGCCGCCCACCTTGTAGGGGCATTGCTTTCCACCAGGTGTTCTTTGACCGTGATAACATTGTACTTGTTAAAGTTATAATGATAGCTCATTGAGGCTGTAACATTATCGGTGTCATCTATGTACACCAGCGGATTGCCGAACTTATCGTACTCTTTAAACCTTTCGATATGCACCTGCTCCAGCGCGGCATTGCCGTTGTCTTCATCAAAATTGCGCGTTATGGTTTTGATCTGTGCTACCAAGGGTACCACACGTGAGGTCTCGGTAAAATTGGTAAACGAACTGCCATTCATTTCATACGGCTGTTCGGTGGTGTCCAGGGCCGGAATACGGGCCTGTTTTATATCGTAACTGTAAATTTTTTCATTTGGTATTCGCTGGTATTCATCCTGTGTGTATTCGCGGATCACCACATCTTTGAGGTATTGGTATTTCCGGATATCGGCGTGCTGGGACGGAAGGTACGGTTCGGTATCTTTCATCTGGCTCAGCCAGTATTCAGTGATATTGGAGCGGTAAATACTGCCATCGGCTTTCAGCTGGTGTGTTTTTACCGTACCAAAGCCCATAAATTTGCGTTCGCGGCGGTCTTTAAAACCACCCTCGTATTCAAAGGCGTATTTCATCACATCCTGTCCGTCGCCGCTTACCCCGTCGTTTACTTCCACACGGCTCAGTACCCATTTTTTAAACGGCATTTTAAAGGTGCTGCCCACCTCGGTGTTGGCATAGCCGTTTCGGGTGCTGTAATCTAAGGTAAGGGTACCTCCCATAGGGCGGTGTACGGTTTTCAGCATATTGGTGCGGCGTATTCTGGACAGGCGCACGTTGAGCAGGTCGTCGTTTTCCGAGGTCACCAGGTCGGGATACCCGTCGCCGTTCATGTCCATATACCGTACTTTTTCCTGGTTTACTACATGGCCTTTGGCACCGCCTACACCTGCACATATTTTAATTCCAAGCACAAAGGCAGGCGGAAACAAGAAGGTAAAACAGCCTGTACCATTTGCGCTGATTCCGGCATTGGACGAGCTCTGCATCATGGCCTGAGGCAAGGCATACGTCTGAGTTGAAAACCCTGAGCCCGTATTGATACGCACGGTACCGCCGCCAGTAATCTGGTCGGGAAGCCCGTCGCCGTTGACATCAAAATAGGTGTCTTGTTCTTTGGTGTCGCTTGTTGAAATGCTTAAACCAAACGCGATATCGGCATTGGAGAAGTTTCCGTTTGAACCGAAACCGCCGCCACCGCTAATACCGCCGCTTTTGGTTTTGGTGCTGGTGGTATTGGCAAAAGTAGTACCCCAGCTGTTTTGTGCTACAAAGGTAGTACCGGTGTTCAGCAGAACGGTACCGTTCTGCTGGATGATGTCGGCAAGGCCGTCGCCGTTGATATCAATAACGGTCTGGTTGGCTTTATCTGTGGAATCAAATCCCTGGCCGCTTATACCCATCGAAAAACCGATGTTCCCCACACGGGTAGCGCCGTTTATTGCACTACCGTTCATGCCAAAAGTGCTGACTACCTGCGCCATACCCCCGCCGGCCGCCTGGCCGCTGCCGTCGGTTACGGAGTTTTGCAGTACATTGGTGTTGAGTAGCGTATTGCTCAGTCCGCCTTTATTGGAGGTGAGTTGTATTTTTTCGCCCACTATATCCGGGTAACCGTCGCCGTTGATATCACGGTGGTCGTTGTACACGAAATTATTGCTTTTGGTTGTGGTGTTGGCCACATTGAAATTGCCGAATCCGAATGATATGGTATTGGATTTTGATTCGTTACGGGAGGTTTTGATAATACCTACCGCGCCATACAGGTTGTCATTGTCGTAAATATTCAGTGGCGGTACCGGAATTTCTTCGTCAGGCATATACCGGGTGTAGGGGCTTATTTTTTCATTCTGGACAAATAACCTGTCGTTCATCGCCCATGCTCTTTTATTGCTGTCAGGCATCAGCACACCCAAACGTTCCGAGACACCCATAGCAGCAGGGTACTGGGCGGCCAGCTCCTCATAGGTCATGTTTTCAAAGATTGACGGATCGGCGTCCATAAGGGCCTGCAAATCTTCATTGCTTGTGCTTTGTCCTTCTTCTGAAATATTACTTCCCGCGGTCAGGGCTTCCAGGTTGATTTTATCATAATCGATTTTTTCAAAGGCTTCACCCGGTTGCGGCCCTTTGTAGGCAAACTGCCCCCAGTGGCGGTAAAAAGGTCCGAATCCTTTGGTATTGGTGCCTGAATAAATGTTCAGCTTATACAATCCCCGGTTCTGAGCGGTTGTACCGCCTTCCACATAGGTGGTTTTACCCGGTGCATTGTTACCGGATAATTCAATAAAATTATGATCCTGCTGATAATTTCTGAGTTTTTGTGCCAGGGCATATTCGTCCGTGTACATTTCCACATACACATCCTGATCTTCTGTTATATAGGTGAGCGCCTGTTTTTCATTAGGGTTAAAGTTGTCCACGTACTCACCGCTGTTTCGTTCAAAACGGAAACATTCCACTACATTACCCGAAGCGCCTATCTTATAGCGTATTTTCATATCTCCGCTCATGTAATTGCGGATTTTTCCGTACTTATTTTTAAACACCAGGTATACGTACTGGTCTTTACAGCTGCCGTCACTACAACCATAATTGGCCAGATTGAAATTGTTGAGCACTACAATGCCCACACCGGTGTTGTCAAAATTGGAATGGTAATAATTGGTATGGGTATTGGCATAATTGCGCAGACTTGGTGTTATATAGTTTTTCTGACCAGTAGTATCGACTATATAGGGACGGAATTTTTCACTGATCAGCTTCCAGTTAACCTCGGAATACGCGACAGCTTCTACTTTTACATAGATATAAGAATCCCCGTCGTTTTCATTGACGCCCGCACCGTTTATTACGGTATTGGGTAAGGAAATGGTATTATTTACATTGGGTTTCGCGCGCTTTTGCCCGGTGGCGATAACCTGCATCGGGTTTTGCCCGGAACTGACATTCTGGTTTATTTTGTAAACGGTGTATTTAAAAAACACATCATCCGACAGCTCGGGGGCCGTAGCCGAGGAATTGTTGATGGTAAAAGCAGGAAAATTCACATAGTAAGTCCCCGGTTGTTTGATCACATAGTCGGCGCCCATACTCATAATGAATGCCTCGTCATAGGAAGAGGAATATTGTTTGTACCGATTGGGCGAATCAAAATTAGAGGTGGTATAGGTCACCCGGGGCGACCACGTTACTTCCACATCCTCTTCGGGGATATGGGTGGTGTTGACCCTGAAAAAGAGCATATCGCCTTTTTTGACCTCGATATTGGTAAAGTTCGTACCCTCGGAACCTACCAGCATCAGGCTCGGTTCTTTGATATAGGTCATTTGGTACGATAATACGGTACCTCCTGTCCGGGCTCTTTTTTCAATACTGTACCGTACCCCATTGGGCAGACTGACGTGGTTTTTGGTAATGGTACCTGTAATGTTGATTTTACCTGTAGCAGGTGCTTTCCATACTTTTACCAGGTCCATTAAGGAATTGGAGTTATCCAGTGGCGGAAGCGCATTAATGGCATCGGGATGCACATCGCCTTCTTTACGGATCACATTGGGAGTGTTTAAACTGGTATTGCTGTACACCGGCACTCTTGTATTGGGATCTATGCGGTTAAACAGCACCGTACCGTTCTGCACCATATCTATAAGCCCGTCGGCATTCACGTCTTCAAAATAGCTGTGCACGCGGTTATTGGCATTAGACTCCGATATATCTATGCCTCCGATGGCGATATTTACCGACCCGGTTTTCGAGGTTGTTTTCGAAGTGGAATAGACCATACGTCCCAGATCCCCTTCAACCGGAACCACATAATCGCTGAAGCCATAGCCCATATTTTTACGGTATTTGAGCTTACCTCCGGTTTTAAATAGCTTGTCGGGCAGTCCGTCTCCATCCATATCAATAAGCGAGACCATGGTTTCGGTTTCACTTTCCGACCGGGATGGCGAATAATAGACGGTTCCGGCGTTACTGATAGGCAGATACGATGCCGGAAGTCCTACATAAACAATTCCCGGTGCAAAAGAGCCGGATAATTGTTTGGTTTTTCCTTCACCACCTCCGATAGCCGTGGCCGTTACGCCAAATTCTTCGTATTTGCCCTGATGATCGTTTGGAGAGGCCATACTGATGCTGTTGCTTTCAAAAAGCCCGCCCACCGCATCATTATAATAATCAAAACTATGGGTAAGTACCTCGTTCGGATAAGCTGTGCTTTCCGCTCCGTAATGTACTTTGTCTCCGGAATAGGTCGTTACCACATTTGCCAGTAACGTTTTACCAAACGCTCCCGGTGTATAGTTCAGGGCATAGGTAATATTACGGTAATAATAATCATAATTATCCTGTGCGTCATAAAAACCGTTGGACTGAAAGCCATTGTCCACTTTTATTTTTGAAAGCAGGTCATAGGTGATTTCTTTAAACCCCAAACGGTAACTGATACCGATATCGGTCCGGGCAGTGGTACCTACATTGAGGGTACGCTCAAAGGTAATGGTATGAAAACCGCCGGAATACATAATGCTTTTTAAATAGATCTGTTTACCTCCTGCCACTGTACCGCCGGAAAAGGTTTTGGTTTCATAGGTATAGTTCACCTCGTTGCCGTTGCTGTCTACCATACGCGTGAGCAGCCAGCGTGCAATATTTCCCGTGGTACCGCTGCCGGTTGTCAGGCGCGAATTGGTCGTTTCTCCGTAATAATAGGTCATCCCGTCTTTGGTTCTGACCACCCAGTTGTAATTGGCAGGGCCTGTTCCCCTGCGCTCAATGATACTGAAGCTGCCTTCGGTTTTCGGGTAAAATTTGGCGTTGGAGATCCTGCTGACCAGATTATCGCGATGGGGAAGGTAAAAGCTCTCACCCGTGGTGTTCAGCATAAGCTCTTCCCCCATAAGGGTATAGGCCTCTGTTTCCTGGGTGGTGCTATAGGGTGGTACGCCAAAACGGGTGTCTATTTCAATGGAGGGTACCGAGAGTTCCCAGCCCTGGCCCATCCAGCCGTTGCCTCCGTTGTTGTTGTACTGAAGGGCCAGCTGCGGCTGCAGCCCATTGCGTCCCGGAGGTACATTTATCGGGTAGCTCAGCGTACCATCGCCCTGCTGGTTGGCCGTAGGGGGTTGTATCTCCACAATGCCTTCAGACGGGTCGGCTATCTGGATATCGCTGATGGTGGTGGGGGTAAAAGCAGCGGTTTCAGGGCTTTGCGGCACTTGTATAATACCTGCGATATAATCGGTAAAATGATCGGTGGTACCGTAAATAATCCCTTTTTCCGTGTCGATACCGGCCGTAGGAATGGTCTGCCAGCTTTTGCTGTACACATCAAAATAGAAGAGCTGGATATCGGCTTCGCTGTAGCCTGCGGGCAGCTGCTCTTTGGCATAGGGTACGGCTATTTTGCCTGCTGTTGAAAACGTCAGCCCGTCAGGCAGGAAACGGTACCCCAGCCGGTTTTTTGTTACGTTGAAAAGGGCGCCGCCAAACGGTGCCATATCTACAGACCGCAATTGGCTGATGCTGATCGTCATCGCGCTGTCTAATGTATGGGCCGGCAGTTCAATACCGGCTTCAAAAGCGTTCAGTGTATAGGCCTGCTGCGGCTCGTAAACCGCGGAACGGGTCGCCAGGCGGTTGGCCGTTATCCCGGATACGTGGTCGGCTTTGGTTAACGAAAGGATGTCTTCCGTCTTGCTGTACACTAGTTCGCTGCCTTTATAGCATTGTATCGATAAGGTTTCGGGGGCTGCCGCTTCAAAAGGAATTACCGTATCGAAATACCCGTCTGTGGTGTGAACCGTCTGGTTGTTGATACGCAGTTCATAACCGGCATAGGCCTGCTGTATTTTTCCTTTTACGTACAAGGAGGTGCCGTGGAAATAAAAATGGCCCGGCTGTTCGTCAAACTGTACTACCTGTTCTGTTTTCGGTACCCGCTCTATGCGAACGTTTTTTACCTGGTAAGGCACTGAAGCCGCAGACGGCGCGTTAAACAGCACATAATTAAATCCTGTTTTAAGCTGGTTTTTGTCCAACTGTTTGGTGTGTTGTACCCAGCTGTCGGATGTTTTGATAAGCTTACCGCCTTGTGCAGGGTTTTCATTGAGCGCGGTAATCACGCCCGAGGCGTTTTCAATTCCTTTTATCTCATAGGTCAACACATACGCATCTGTGGGGCTGATGGTCTTAAAATCAAAATGAAACACGTTGTCCGACGGATCGTCTGCTATGCCCGTTTTGCTGTCTTGCCCGATAAAGCCCGAGGCAATATCGGCGTATACCGTATTGTTATCCGCAGCTTTATAGGCGGTGTTTATGTATCTGTTTTTCGTTACCGTGACTTGATTTGCGGTAGTTGAACTGTTTTTAGTCACAGCAGAACCGGATGCCGCTTTTTCATCTTCTGCCCATGTCGATTCATCCATAATCGTTTCAGCATCTTCATCATGGCCTTGCGCCAGACTGAAGGGGTTATATGATGAAGGGGTATAATGTAAGGTATTTTTATACTGTTCAATGTTTTCGCTCAGCCATTTGTCCAACGGGTTAGCGTATACCGCCGCGTACAACGGTTGTCCTACCGAACTACCTATCATAACAGCTAATAATAAGTAGCTTACTCCTTTTCGGTAAAGGGTATGTTTAGAAGTGTTCATCGTGTATTGGTGTTTTTATCGGTCTTATTTTAGGATTACTTTTTTCATTTCGGCTTTATGGTCTATTACAGCCACTACCAGGTAGGTGCCGGGAGTTCCTATTTGACAGGCCCAGTTGTAGCGGGTTATGCGTCCCAGGTCGGCACTGGTAATGTACCTGCCCTCAAGGGTGTACAGGTATACGGTAACCGAAGCTTCTGTCTCTAAATTAAAGGCGGCATAAAATGGCTGTGATGTAGCAGCAGGATTCGGGTACACCTCCCAGCTGCCTGAAGCGGTAACCATTTCGGGCTGCTCAAACGGTTTTTCATCTGCGTTTTTTTGCTTGGCCAGCACCACTGTTTCCAGTTCGTATACGCACCCACTTTTGCTGGTAAGCTGCAGTTTGTACGTTCCTTCTCTTGTAGCGGTAAGCTGCTGTTTTGTCCCGACCTGCCGGTTCTCATACCACCACTGGTACGACACAATGTCGTCTTCATGTTGGGTTATGGTAGGAAACAACACGACTTCTTTGCCTGTCAGTTCCCATATTTTAGGTAGTGTTACCTCTACCGCGGCCAGACCTGTTCCCAGTGGCGCGGTTACCGTAAAGCTCTGTCCGCTGTGATCTGTCAGCAAAAGATCGGGGGTGCCGGCATGTATATCTGTAAGTGTAAATACCGTGTTATGCAGGGTTTTTGATACTGTTGTTCCCGTTTGGTCTTTGTAGGTAACGCTAAGCGGTAAAACAGCGTTTGCTGCCGTAAAAGTTACTTCCGGGGTGTTGAAACAGTTTTCTTTTACTTCAAAGGACACCTCTAAAAGCGCTTTTTTCACAAGTGTGAAATAGCCATGTCCGCCGCCGGTTTCTTTTAGGTTTACCTCATCAAAAACGAGCCGGTTTCCTTTCCAGTATCCTTTAAAAAGTGTTTTGTCGGCCATGCGCTCAAACGTATCCTGTGTATCGAAAACCAGGAAGTAGGCGGAAACGGTATCTTTCTGAAGGGCTCCCTCAAACTGAAAGTTTACCCGGTTTTCGGTAGTGCCTGTGGGCTGAAGCAGCCATTTTTTTTCCAGTACCTGGTAGCCATCGGCTGTTTTCTTATGCCCGAATACCATTTTCCTGCGGTTAGACCCGGCAAGGATAAAGGTATTGTCCTGCTTAAAATAAGTGGAATCTGCCAAACTCATCCGCAGGTCTTCGTTTTCGGAATTTACGGACGCGTGCTGGTAAAGTTTGAAATAATCGCTCCGGCCCAGACCGAAGATATGGCCATTATACGTGTTGTTTACTTTAGCATTCCAGATAACCGAATCGTTTATGATGTAATGGGCCGGGTTGTCCAGGCTGATACCGTATTTAATGGACAGGTAAGCCGCAATGCTGGTGCGCAGATTATTTCCAATGGGCTTGTTGATAAAAATGGTTTCAAAAACAGCGGTTTGGGAAGCGGAATCTGCTCCCTGTTTTTTGCCATCGGGGTTTTCCAGGATAAAATAGGTACGCTCGGGCTTTGACACCAGCTGGTTGATATTGTAGTTCACGATAACACCCTTGGCGATATTCCCTTTATTAAGGGTCATGGAATCGCCATAGGTCATATAGGACGTAAAAACAGCCATGTCTTTAGGCCCTGCAACCTGTAGCAGCTTTTGGTCTTTGCGGTCTTGGCAGTGGTACACTACAAACAGCGTGGAGCTGTTGCCCACAATGCCTTTGGAAAAAAGCTTGGTAAAGCTCGAACGAAAGTCTACAGGGGCATGTCCGTTTAATTGGTTTTTTACGTTGTGGTTTATACTGTTTTTCATCCACAGCTGCGTGACGGAATAAAAATCAGAGGCATACTGCGGGTAACTCTTTATACTCAGGCAGAAAAGAACCAGCAGAAAAAAGTAGTTTTTCTTCATGTATTGAATATTGGCGTTTAGTCTAAAAATGGTTTGTAACCGGATGGAAAAGGAGATTCAGGGACTACGAACCTCCTTATAGTCCGGTGAATCAATCTATGCGTAATAGTTTATGAGAAAAACTATTTACAATGCGTGCCAAATGTATTGGCAAAATGAAGGAAACGCAAGAAAAAGGGTGGTAAATTGATCAATTTACCTGTTTTTTTATTACTAAAAACCTAACTGCCAGACATTTATTACAAATGTTAAATTTAATTTTCTATTTGTTTTTAACGCTGTATAACCTTATATTTAAGTAGATACTTTTATTAAAAATGTGTTTACGATACTGTGAAGATGATTTAAAGAAGCTACTCACTGTATCGATTATTTTATAATAAAGCCGTATTTTTGCAGAATAATATAAAATTAAAAAATATGAAAAAGAACATTTTATCATTGATTGCCATGGCTTTAGTATTTACTGTGGCCTGCAAACCTAAAACAGAAACGGTACAAGAAGCGGATGCAAAAAATGATGCCGCTTCTACTGAACAGGTAACGAACTCAGGAGAATTACTGGAAGGTACTTGGGTATTAAGTAAACTTACTACTCCCGAAGCCGGAGGAAAAACGGTAAAAGAGTTATTTAAAGATAAGACACCCACCTTAAAATTCAATACAAAAGAGTTACGCGTAGAAGGAAATGACGGTTGTAACGGAATCGGGGGAACTTACGATATCACAGGCGACCATGCTATCCGTATTGGGGATAAGCTGGTGGGCACAATGATGCACTGCGAAGGAGTAGCCTATAATGATTTTTTAAACGGCCTGAAAACCGTAACTAAATTTGATATCGTAGGAGAAGATCTTCTTTTTATTTCCGGCGATATTGTTGTAATGCAATTTACCAAACAAAACAATTAATGGTTTTGCCAATCCGTTTAAAACGGGAACAGCTTTAAAAAGCGGTCCCGTTTTTTTTATTTTTGTAACTGTTCTTATTTCTACATTCCGAAAACGTATTGTTCTATGTATTTTATCCGACTGGTATTTTTAGGATGTTGTTTTTTGCTACAGCAACTACTGACAGCACAAGTGAACACCCTTTTCTCCGGCACCTTGCCACTGAAAGACATCACTTATAAAATAACTCCTCAGCACGATACTGTAAAATTAGATATTTACCCACCTGTTGCTGCTTTAAATGCCCAACATCCGGTAGTGGTTTTTATTCACGGAGGTGCATGGGCCAAAGGAGACAAAGACCTGGAAAACAGTTATTATGGCAGGAGCCTTCGTGATACGTTACGTGTAAACGGATATGCCGTTGTAGGTATCAACTACCGCCTTATTAATGAAGCTACCAGCCTTTCCGAACAGGTATCGGACTGCCGCGACGCGCTGAAATGGATAGCCCAACACCATAAAGATTATCATTTTGATACCCGTAACATAGGACTCTGGGGAGCATCGGCAGGAGCGCATCTTGCCCTGCTGATAGGGTATGCGAATGCGGCCGAAAAACAGAACACGCCTTCTGTAAACTATATAATAGATAATTTCGGGCCGACCGACCTGAACAAAGTATTAAAAACCAACGCAGGCTGTGTGACGAAAACGGTATACAAGCTTTTTTTACCTAAATTGTATGCATTGAGAGAACAACTTATTCTAGGGTTAACAACCTATGATATTCATACTGAAAAAGAAAGGGTGATTGAAACCGCCCAATTGTATTCCCCGATTACGCATTTATCAGCTCACCGTTCCGCACCCACACTTATCTTACACGGTACCAAAGACTGGATTGTGCCTTTTAAGCAATCTAAAAAACTGTATAAAAAATTACAGTACTTAGCTGTTAAAAGCGAACTAGTCAAAGTTAAAAAGGGAGACCACGGCTTTACCAATATCGCTGAAACCGAGATTCAGATATTAATTAGCAGGACAGTACGTTTTATAAAGCAGCATACTTATTAAAATAGTTTGTATGGTTTTCTATACTTTTATTTTTTAAAAGCTATTCTTCTACATTACTCCCCTTATTGTACAGCTTCTGCCGGTTGACTGTATTTTAAAAACAGAAATGGCACTTTATCTGCTTATCTGACTTATAAAGCTGCACAGTTTCCAGTTTTGTTAACGTCAGGTACACAACTCAAAAATATAGATAAATAAGGCTATAGGGTCACTGTGTTAATAAAGTATGGTAAAACCCTATACCTAACGACAACTTTTTTATATCAAAAACGGTAAGTGCAAAAAAAATATTTAACCATCATACTATTTTTCTTGGCAAGTAGCTTTCCGGCGAGAACCAGATAGTGCCTTACACACCTATATAATCAGCTGAAGCTATCAGCTATGCATATAAACACTTCTACTATCTTTTACCCGATAACCCAAACAGAGTATCATCCGTTTTTCCTATATTTGTATGTTTGGATACAAATCAACTCAAATGAATCAGATTTTAAAACAGATTGGCATTAAATTCGGTGTTTTTACCGCACTGTTTCTTATAATAGCTTACCTCGTAATTTATTTTGTCGACTACAGGTGGATGAACTCTATTATAGGCGGGTTTGGCTTATTGTTCATTGTAATTGTCTTCGGTTTTTTAGCCAGTTATATCGGAAAACAGAAATTAGGGGGGTATATTACTTTTAAAGAAGCTTTTATCCCTTATTTTCTGACCATTACCATCAGCATATTTGCCGGTACGCTTCTGGTTTACCTGTTATACGGAATTGTTGATACGGATACCGCAGCCTTGTTAAAACAAGATGCAATTGAAATGACGCAGAAACAAATGCAGAATTTCGGAGTTCCTGCAGAACAGGCAGCTATATCTGTAAAAGAAGTAAGCTCTTCTAACCCCTATAGCCTGGGTACGCTTTTCATGTCGGCTGCTACCCGTGTTTTATTACTGTGTATTCCAGGTATGCTAGCGGCTCTGACCTTCAGAAATAAATCAGAATTTACATCATCTCAACCGTAATCATGGACATTTCTGTAATTATTCCTTTATTAAACGAACGCGAGTCATTACCGGAACTCCATGACTGGATTGCCAGCGTTATGCAGCAGCAGCACTTTTCGTATGAAATTATATTCATAGATGATGGCAGTACTGATGATTCCTGGGAGGTTATAAAACAGCTGGCCCTTAAAAATACAGCGGTAAACGGCATACGGTTTCTGAAAAATTACGGAAAATCACAGGCACTGCACGTAGGGTTTAAAAAAGCGCTGGGCAATGTGGTTATTACGATGGATGCCGATTTACAGGACAGTCCTGATGAAATCCCGGAGCTTTACCGTATGGTCACGCAGCAAAGGTTTGACCTGGTTTCGGGCTGGAAGAAAAAGCGATACGATTCTGTTATGGCCAAAAACCTCCCTTCCAAACTGTTTAACTGGGCGGCACGGAAAACATCAAATGTACAGTTACACGATTTTAACTGCGGATTAAAAGCCTATAAGCAGGAAGTGATAAAAAATATTGAAGTATATGGTGAAATGCATCGTTATATACCGGTTTTAGCTAAAAATGAAGGGTTTGGCAAAATCGGGGAAAAAGTGGTAGCCCACCAGGCCCGTAAATACGGAAATTCAAAATTCGGAATGAGCCGTTTTATCAACGGTTTTCTGGATCTGATTACCATCTGGTTCCTGTCTAAATTTGGCAAACGTCCTATGCACCTGTTCGGCGCATTAGGTGCTTTAATGTTTGCCATCGGGTTTTGTGCAGCAGGATATATCGGTTTTTTAAAACTATACAAGCTGTACCATCACCAACCAGCTATCCTGGTTACCCAGAATCCGTGGTTCTATATTGCCCTTACAACGATGATTATTGGCACACAATTGTTCCTCGCCGGTTTTTTAGGAGAAATTATTTTACGTACTAAAAAGAAAGAAAAAAGATATAAGGTGGCAGAAACTACACACAGAGATGCCTCTTTAGTTTAAACTGTTTTTGGTAACAAAATATTTCCAGGCAATAACAGCTTTCTGCCAGGATGATGCCTGAGCCGGATCCAGGTTTTTCCGGGTAAAATTAGGCAGTACCAACTGGTTTATTTTTGCCAGTATTTTAAAAAAAAATTGTTTAACCCCCATAGCATAAGAAATTGCCTGTCAATTCTTAAAAATACAAAAAAAATGCACATCAATAAAGAAATTTTAAAAAAGGTTCATTTATGGCTTACCCCTGTATTTGATACGGAAACCCAACATACAATTAAAGAAATGCTTACCTCTGCCCCTGCCGAGCTTGAAGATGCTTTTTATAAGGATCTAGAATTCGGAACGGGCGGAATGCGGGGCATAATGGGCGTGGGTACTAACCGTATCAATAAGTATACACTGGGTAAAAATACTCAAGGTCTGGCACACTACCTTAAACAATCTTTTCCCGGCGAAGACATTAAGGTGGCCATTGCCTATGATTGCCGTCATAACAGTGCTTCCCTGGCAAAAATAGTAGCCGATGTTTTTTCAGCTAACGGTATAAAAGTATACCTGTTTTCAGAACTTCGTCCTACACCGGAATTATCTTTTGCTGTAAAGCATTTAGGGTGTAAAGCCGGCATAGTGCTGACAGCATCACATAATCCGCCGGAGTATAACGGTTATAAGGTATACTGGGAAGACGGCGGCCAGTTGGTACCGCCACAGGATAAAGAGCTTATTACGGTTATTGAAAAAGTGGCCTATGACGATATCCTGTTCAGTTCCGACGCTTCTCGCATTGAATATATCGGAAAAGAAGTAGATGATGCTTTCCGGCAGTCCGCAATTACCAACGCCAGCTTCACTACTCCGTCAGCAGCCAAAAAGGATCTTTCTATTGTATTTACCTCATTACACGGCACTTCCATAAAAGCCGTGCCTGATGTACTGGCACAGGCAGGATACACGCAACTGCATATCGTAGAAGAACAGGCTGAACCAAACGGTGATTTTCCTACCGTGAAATCGCCCAATCCGGAAGAGCCAGAAGCATTGACCCTTGCGCTGGAACGGGCCGAAAAGGTAAATGCGGATATTGTAATTGGTACTGATCCGGATGCTGACCGTTTAGGGGTGGCTGTACGCGATACCGACGGAAACATGGTACTGCTCAATGGCAACCAAACCATGATTATAATGACCGCATTCTTACTGGAACAATGGAAACGCCATGATAAACTTACCGGAAACGAATTTATCGGCTCTACCATAGTATCTACTCCTATGATGTTTCCTTTAGCTGAAGCATATGGTGTGGAGTGTAAGGTAGGTTTAACCGGTTTTAAATGGATAGCCAAAATGATTAAAGATTTTCCAGATCAGAAGTTTATTGGCGGCGGTGAAGAAAGTTTCGGTTATATGGTAGGCGACGCTGTACGAGATAAAGATGCCGTGGCCTCTACCCTTCTTATCTGTGAAATTGCCGCTCTGGCTAAAGCTTCGGGCAGTTCGGTATACCGTGAACTGCAACACCTTTATCTGGATTATGGCTACTATAAAGAACACCTGATTTCGATTACGAAAAAAGGAATGAACGGCGCGGAAGAGATCAAACAAATGATGACGAGCATGCGGGAAAACCCGGTGAAAGCATTAGGTGGTGAACGCGTAGTATTTGTTGAAGACTACAAAAACAGCACTGCCCTTAACCTGTTTTCGGGGGAAACTGAACCGCTTTCACTCCCCAAATCGGACGTATTGATTTATTATCTGGAAGATGGCAGCAAAATATGCGCCCGTCCGAGCGGAACTGAGCCGAAAATCAAGTTTTATTTCAGTACGAATGCTCCGATAGAATCGGTAGATGAAATTAAAGATACCGATGACTTTTTAATGGACAAAATTAACCAATTCATTACCGGTCTCGGTCTGTAATATTATGGATGAGAATATTAAAAAAATAATCCCGTTTGCCCAAAAATACAAAGGTAATGTAGTATGGAACATACTGCACAATGTATTGTATGCCTTGTTCGGAACTATCGGAATGGTGATGATCTTTCCGGTTCTGAAGGTACTTTTCGGCAATGGGGAGAAAATAACAAAATTACCTGATTACCAGGGAATTTTAAAACTGGATACCTACCTGAACGATACGCTGTTTTATTACGTCACCCGGTTTACCGAAGATTACGGACCCAATTATGCTTTATTGCTTACGGTATCGCTGGTTATTTTTACATTTTTGCTAAAAAATGTGTTCGGTTATTTAGGCTCACAGCACCTGACCAAATTAAAAAACGGTGTTTTACGTGACCTGCGGGAAAAAATGTACAGTAAAATCGTAGACTTGCCCGTTTCATATTATTCCGAAAAACGCAAGGGTGATGTCATGTCGCGGATGCTGGGAGATGTAAATGAAGTACAGAATTCATTTTTCGTAGTTCTTGAGCTGATAGTAAAAGAACCGCTTACCATCTTATTTTCTTTAATGGCTATGATTAAGATCAGCTGGAAGCTTACATTGTTTGTGTTTGTATTTATTCCCATCTCCGGTTTTATTATTTCTAAAATCGGGAAATCATTAAAATCGCAGTCTACAAGAGCACAGCAGGAAAATGGGTTTCTTATTTCTATAGTTGAAGAAACTTTAAGCGGGCTGAAAGTAGTGAAAGGATTTAATGCGGAAGGCTATTTTAAAAATATTTTCAATAACTCTATACAGCGGTTGTATATCTTAACCAACAAAATAGGAAAAAAGAACAATCTGGCTTCTCCCTTGTCTGAATTTTTAGGGATTGTGGTCATTGCCATTTTATTGTTTTACGGTGGTAACCTGGTATTGGTAGAAAAATCGTTAGACGGTTCTTTGTTTATTGCTTACATTGGCCTGGCTTATAATATACTTACCCCGGCAAAAGCTATTTCAAAAGCCTCTTACCAGGTAAAAAACGGCGTGGCAGCTGCCGAACGTGTATTTGAAGTATTGGAAACACCTAACGTTATCAGAGATTCTGAAGCATCACAAGATAAGACAGCATTTAACAACAGTATTTCGTTGCGTAACATTACCTTTTCTTATGACGATGAACACCCTGTACTTAAAGATTTTTCACTGGACATTCCCAAAGGAAAAACCATAGCTTTAGTAGGCCAGTCCGGGTCAGGAAAAAGTACGGTTGCCAATTTGTTACTGCGTTTTTACGATGTAAATGAAGGTGATATTCTTATAGACAATGAAAATATCAAAAACATACGGCTTGCTTCTTTACGTCATATCATGGGGTTGGTAACACAGGATAATATTATGTTTAACGGGTCTGTTGCCGACAATATCCGTATCGGGAAACAAGATGCGACAGAAGAGGAAATCAACCAGGCTTTGCGCATTGCCAATGCGTATGATTTTGTATATGACCTGCCGGAAGGTATTCATACCAATATAGGCGATGCCGGAAGCAAGCTTTCCGGCGGGCAGAAACAGCGTATTTCCATTGCCCGCGCCGTATTGAAAAATCCGCCTGTTATGGTACTGGACGAAGCTACTTCTGCATTAGATACCGAAAGCGAACGTCTGGTTCAGGACGCACTGGAAAAAATGATGGAAAACAGAACTTCGGTTGTTATTGCACACCGCCTGTCCACCATCCAGAAAGCCGATCTGATTGTGGTTATGCATAAAGGAGAAATCGCTGAACAGGGTACACATGAAGAACTGCTCTCTAAAAACGGA
Organism: Paenimyroides tangerinum; assembly: GCA_050990835.1. GTDB lineage: Bacteria > Bacteroidota > Bacteroidia > Flavobacteriales > Flavobacteriaceae > Flavobacterium. The sequence goes on from CP158859.1 coordinate 392,400, forward strand.
ACGTATGCCAAATTGGTTTCGCTGCAATCATTTGAAAATTAAACCCTTTCTTTTCTAATTATAAAATCATTCTGGTCAGAATGATTTTTTTTACTTAAAAATTATTGTTTATCGATAATTTATATATCTTTGTCAATAATTTATTATGAGTAATAATCCTTTTATGAAACGATTGCATATTTTACATCTTGTCACCAGCATCCTTTTTTTCTGTATGTTACTTTTAGGTGTGCTTTTATTAGTTTTTTCTTTTTCATATGCTTTTGGTTATGATTTAGGTATACACTATACGGTTACGTTACACGGAAGCAATAAACAACTGGCTCTAGGTCTTTTTTTGCCTTTACTTGTTCTCCTATACAGTAGTTATGTCTACGCTATATACCTGTTTAAGAAATGTATTGCTTCTTTTATTAAAATAAAGATTTTTGAGCCTTACATAATCCGTAATTTCAATCGTATAGGCTATATTTTTTTAACAGGTTACCTGCTCACGGTACTTTTTTCCGCTACAATGCGTATAACTGACGAAAACGGAGCTATTCGCCTGGATACTGAATATGATATTATGCAGTTTTTACTTACACCCATAAATGGTTTTATTATCGGGTTATTCTTTTTGGTTCTCAGTAAAGTATTTCAAATTGCCAAAATTCAAAAAGAAGAAAACGTTGAACTAAAACAAGAAAACGAACTGACGATATAAAAAATACAGAAAATATTGCAGTGCATAAAATGCCGAATATGCCTTGTGAAATAGTAACATTAGCTTAATAATCGGTTTTTTCTTTTTAGTTTTGAATATTGCTTCAACAATGCTAAAAACGGAAAGAAAAGAATGACTAAACACTATACTATATGGCCATCATTGTAAACCTGGATGTGATATTGGCGAAACGAAAAATGCAGTCGCAGGAGCTGGCAGACAGAATTGGGATTACTACTGCCAATCTTTCCATTCTTAAAACGGGAAAAGCAAAGGCTATCCGGTTTTCTACCTTAGAAGCCATCTGTAAAGAACTCAATTGCCAACCCGGAGACCTACTGGAATTTGTACCCGATACCCGCTGATAAATCGACCTGTAGAGTGTCGATTTTTTTATGAATTTATATAAAAAAAACGTACATTTAAAAGCATTAAATGAAAAAGAAATGACCGAAAATACAGGTATTATTCCCTCTTTACTCGATAACGATTTTTACAAATTTACTATGCAGCACGCCGTGGTACGATTATTTCCGTATGCCCGGGCACGTTATCAGTTTATCAACCGGGGGCAGCATAAATTTCCACCGGGATTTGCCAATCGTCTGCGCACTGCCATCGACGCCATGGCCCAACTTAAACTTACAGATCATGAAAAAGACTACCTCCGGAAAACGTGTCCTTATCTTCCTCCTACCTATCTCGACTTTTTACAGGGTTACCGGTACGATCCGTCTGAAGTTCATATAGAGCAGCACGGTGAAGAGCTTTCTGTGAAAATTGAAGGTTTCTGGTACCGCACCATTTTGTGGGAAGTACCGGTTATGTCTCTTATTTGCGAGCTGTATTATGAAACCCGGCATTTGCAGCGCGAAAGCAATGCTGAAGTCATAGCCACTGTTAAAGAAAAAATGGAAAAATATGCCGCACTGCAAATTACAGTAGCTGAATTCGGCACACGTCGCCGTCATTCCTATGCTGTGCATGACCTGGTAGTAGAAACCTTAAAGCAGTATGGTAAATCGTGTTTTGTAGGTACCAGTAATGTTCACCTGGCCATGAAGTACCAAACCAAACCTATCGGTACACATGCCCATGAATGGTTTATGTTTCATGCCGCAAAATACGGTTTTAAAATGGCGAACCAAACAGGACTCGAACATTGGGTGGATACATACCGCGGCGATTTAGGCATAGCGCTTACCGATACGTATACAACCGATGTTTTCTTTGAACAGTTCGATAAAAAATTCTCCAAACTATTCGACGGCGTCCGTCATGACAGTGGCGATCCTCTCATTTTTGCAGATAAAGTTATCCGGCATTACAAGACAAATGGTATTGACCCGCTAATCAAAACTATTATTTTTTCAGACGGTCTCGATTATGAAAAAGTAAACCGTATCGCTGACTATTGCAGAGGTAAAGTGGGCATGTCTTTTGGAATCGGAACTAACTTTACCAACGATGTAGGACTTCCGGCCATGAATATTGTATTAAAGATGATGGAAGCCAAACCTGAAAATACGGAATGGACCGGCGTTGTAAAGCTGTCTGATGAACCCAAAAAACATACAGGAGCATCTGATGACATTGATCTGGCTGTGAGATTACTGCATATCAGGTAAATAATTTATCAGTTATATATCTGTATGGTGCGTATAAGAACTAACACAAAGATAACCCCTTTATAACTCTTTTTATGTTTTCTGAAAACCATAAGCTCCATATACCAAGCGACGATACAATTATCTGGAAGTACCTGGATTTATCGAAATTTCTCGATCTTTTACTTAGCGAGCGTATGTTTATGGCCCGTTCTGATAAATTTGAAGACCAATATGAAGGAACTTTTAGTGAACCCACTTATGAAGAAATCAAAAAACTCCTGGCCGATAATCCGGATTATTTAGATGCCTATAAATCGAAACGGAAAAATATAGTAATCAGCAGCTGGCACGCCAATTCCTACGAAAGTTATGCCATGTGGCAGGTTTTTACGAAGAATAATGAGGGACTGGCGATACAATCTACCATCGGCCATTTAAAGAAATCGTTAATAGAACCCAAGGTTAAGCAATATATAGGCGAAGTGAATTATATTGACTATAAAAAGGAGCATATTCCGTTTGATGATGATTTTTTTCCTTTCCTGTTTAAACGGAAAAGCTTCCAGTATGAAAATGAAATACGGGTTATTACTGATGTAACTCCGTTAGACCTTCATGTAAACGAAGGAGTTAAAATTGAAGTAAATATTAACCAGATGATTGAACGGCTGTATATTCACCCTAAATCGGAAAACTGGTATAAAAAGCTCGTTATAGAAGCAGTAAACCGGCTGGGTTATCATTTTGAAATTGAAAAATCTGACCTCGAGAGTGATATTTTAATATAAAAACATGGCATTTAAACAGTTAACCCCTTTATTATGGACCGAAAAGCTAAACGAGTCGATAGCATTTTATACCGAAATACTTGGTTTTACATGTAGGGAACGGAATGATGACTGGCAATGGGCTTCTCTCCTTAAGGACGGTACCGGTCTTATGCTGGCCCACCCGAACGTGCATACCAACTATAAGGAAATTGCTTTTTCCGGGTCCTTTTATTTTGAGGTAGATAATGTGGAAACGCTCTGGCAGCAATTACAAAACGTTACAGAAATAGTATATAAGCTGGGAACTTTTCCGTGGGAGATGAAAGAATTTGCCATAAGAGATAACAATGGCTATATCCTGCAATTTGGTGAACGTATTTACAAATAAGAAAAAAAGAATTTGAAATAACGGATTTGCTCCAGGATTTATGAAACCGTTCCGTCTGCAGTTACAATAACAAATATGTCAATTTTTACTGTATTTTCATCATTTACATTTCAATCGTGATGCCTGTTTTTCATCATGTTCATAAATAACATAGTTTGCATTTTACGTGCCTTGAATTTTAAAACAGCTACATTTTTTCCTTCGAAATGTGTGTCTAATGTATGCATCCAGTGAAACAGCCAGGTTCCAAAATCACGACTGGTAATGGTGTGTTTCATTACTTTATCTACATTGTTATGAACCACAATCGGGTTCCCGGCATAAGCAGGTGTTCCCCATAAATGCAGTTCCCAGAATCCGGTTATTTTCTGAAGATGCGCCGGCCAGTCTTCAATAATCTGGTTGAAAATAATACCTATTTCCTTATCAGCTCTGATGTTTTGATAAAATAAATCGATAAATAAATACAGATCTTCCCTGTTTTCAATATCTTTTTTCATGGCCTTTTAATGTATATTTCAAATATAAAGTATCTGTTTTCATTCGTTTATGACATGAATCATAATAAATCAATTGACAGGTTTAAAATCCGGAACATTTTTCAAGATGACCCAATATTGTAAAAAAATAGTAACCTGTTGAAGTTGTTTATTTTGAATAAAAAACAGTATTTTTGCTCAAAATTTAATTAAAAATGGCAGGTAACAGAACATTTACAATGATTAAACCAGATGCAGTGGAAGCTGGTCATATTGGTGGTATCTTAAACATGATTACAGAAGGTGGTTTCAGAATCGTATCTATGAAATTAACGCAATTGACCGTAGCTGATGCTCAGAAATTCTACGCGGTTCACGCGGAAAGACCTTTCTACGGAGAATTAGTTGAATTCATGTCAAGAGGTCCGATTGTTGCAGCTATCCTGGAAAAGGATAATGCTGTAGAAGATTTCCGTGCCTTAATAGGTGCTACTAACCCGGCTGATGCAGCTGAAGGAACAATCCGTAAAAAATACGCAAAATCTATCGGTGAAAATGCAGTTCACGGATCTGACTCCGATGAAAATGCAGCTATTGAAAGTGCTTTTCATTTTGCAGGAAGAGAACAGTTCTAATTCCATGAGATTAAAAAGTTTAAATCCACTCTGCCGGGTGGATTTTTTATGCATATACGATACGTTCCGGCATCATATATAAAGGAAGAATCTCTTAACCAATTCCTGAAATGCAGCCTATCAAAAGGTTTTCCTTCCGGTTTTGCCGTATACCCGCTGGCAAATGCGCCTTCAGAAAGAGTAAGGTATGTATCATACAACAATAAGCTCTTCTCTAAAGATAAAAAAACCCGAAATAATTTTCGGGTTTTTATCATTATTATACATCTCTGTTTATGTCAAATGTTTCCAGATAATAAGCCACCCGGGCTACAAACTGGCCGCCTAATGCACCGTCTACAACACGGTGATCGTAAGAATGGGAAAGGAACATTTTTTGACGGATACCGATAAAATCACCTTCCGTTGTTTCAATTACTGCCGGTACTTTACGAATAGCACCTAAAGCCAGGATACCTACCTGAGGCTGGTTGATAATCGGTGTACCGAAAACAGAACCAAATGTTCCTACATTTGTTACTGTATAGGTACCTCCCTGCGTATCGTCCGGTTTTAATTTCCCGGTACGTGCACGGTTAGCCAAATCGTTTACTGCCTTTGCCAAACCGACAAGATTTAACTGATCTGCGCTTTTAATAACCGGAACAATTAAGTTGCCGTTCGGAAGCGCTGCCGCCATACCCAGGTTTATATTTTTCTTTTTGATAATATAATCACCGTCAACCGAGATATTCATCATAGGAAAATCGCGTAATGCTTTGGCAACGGCTTCCATAAATATCGGGGTAAACGTCAATTTTTCTCCTTCTCGTTTTTCAAAAGCATTTTTTACTTTATCTCTCCATTTCACGATATTGGTTACGTCCACCTCAATAAACGACTGTACATGAGCTGACGTTTGTACAGATTGTACCATATGATGTGAAATCATTTTACGCATACGGTCCATTTCAATAATTTCGTCCTGACCGTTTACGGAAACCGGAGCCGCTTTTGCAGACGGCGCCGCTGTAGAGGAAGGAAGTGCCTGTGCCGGTTTTGCCGGAGCACTTGTCTGTACAGGCTGGCTGCTTCTGTTTTTAATATAGTCTAAAATATCATTTTTAGTAACACGGCCTTCTTTTCCTGTTCCTTGAATAGCTTCTAACTCAGCTAATGACAGGCCTTCTTCTTTCGCAATATTTTTAACCAAAGGAGAAAAGAATTTATCAGAAGCGCCAAAATCAGCTTCAATTGTTTCTTTTGCAGCTTCAACCGTTTGTTCAACTGCAGCCGCAGCAACAGCTACTTCAGGAGAAGCTACTGTTGTTTCACCGCCTTCAGTCTCTATAATAGCAATGGTTTGTCCTACCTGTACCACATCATCTACATTAAACAGAAGCTCCACAATAGTACCTGAAACTTCAGAAGGTACTTCGCTGTCTACTTTATCAGTAGCAATTTCAACTACCGTTTCATCCTGCTCTATTTTATCGCCCACGTTCTTCACCCAGTTTGTAATAGTTGCTTCTGCAACACTCTCTCCCATTTTGGGTAGTTTTAATTCAAATTTTGCCATATTATTAATCTGAAGTTGTGTTTATTGAAAATATTTACAAATTTAATATTATTTCCGACTTCTTTTCGACTTCTTTTAATTTTTCATTTTTGATAAAAAAACAACCTCTCCCCTGTCATTTTTATCATTACTTCCTATAAAAAAATCAAAATTTGATGGTTTTATTTTAAAAGTAAAATTTTCATCGCTGTACTCTTGGGTAAACCGGATATACTCTTTATAGGAAAAAAAATCCATATCGAACCACCATTCCGCTGATTTTCCTTTGTATTTTTCTATTCCTTTCAGCAATTCATCAGCAGAGTAGCACGCTATGTTATTTTTATGATTGCGAGCTATCTCATAAAGCTGTTCATTGTCGGAAACTAGAATAAAGTGGTCCGGACGATGTAATCCGGTTCCTTTTTCTGTTTTCTTTTTCAAAGCAAAAAACAGCATGCCCAATTGCATAAACCCGTTGAAAAGCCATGATTTTTTAAAGTGTTTGTCATAAAAAAACTGCATCGCTTCTTTAAAACGTTTCATATAAACGCCATCCTTTAACGTACTTTCCCCCTTAAAATGAATGATTGTGGTTTCAGGACAATACCAATTGTCTTTTTTTTCTTTTAAAACAAGGTAAGACAAATCAATATCATCAGAATACATAAAGCATCTTTCATCAAATCCGCCGACTTTTTGATACAATTGCCGCTTCATGAACATAAACGCTCCTACGAGAATAGCTGCTTTTCCCGTTTCATTTTCCGCGATATGCTGAGCGTAATACTGATTAAACCACTTGCTTCTGGGAAAAATTTTGTACAATCCCGACACTTTCGTAAAAGCTACCCATGGTGTAGGTACTCCCCTTTTACTTTCGGGCAAGAACGCTCCTGAACCGTCTATTAGTCTGCAGCCCGCAATACCAAAATGGTGTTGTGATTGCGCGAACGCCAGCATTTTAACAAAGGTATCTTCCGCCACCACCGTATCCGGATTCAGAATACATATGTAGTTTCCTTTTGCCAAGTTTACCCCCATGTTGTTTCCTTTCGGAAACCCGGCATTTTCAGTATGTGCCAGCAAAGTGATTTCCGGAAAAGAACGACGCATCATCGTCACCGAGTCATCGGAGGAAGCATTATCTACTACAATAATTTCAGCATCTATTCCCTCAAGGGCCTTTTGGACACTGGCTATACAAAGTGCCAGAAAATACCGGACATTGTAATTGAGAATGATTACTGAAAGCTGCATTTATTGTGGTTTTTTAACCGAATTTACATATTCGCTCAGGATTTTGCCATACAAGCTTTTACGTATTTCCGGAGATAATGAGTTATGAATGGTATCGAGATATTTCGAACTCATCGGGGCTACTTCCGTTAAAGCCAGGTAAGGCGCCACTGCTTTATCTTTATTTTTTACGGCAAAATTTACAGCATTCAGATAAATACGTGTTTGGTACCGGTTGATTTGTTTTGCCAGGCTGTCTGCTTTTATTTTTTGACCATTTTTATCGGCCAGTATCTGTTCTTTAAGCAGATCGTTTTGTTTGTTGGTAAGATTTTTCTTGGTAGCCAGATATTTTTCGTACAATTTTTGATTGACAGCACCTTCTACTTTAGCGTCGGCAAAAAAATGGACTAATGAACTGTTTACTTTCATTTTTCCCGGCTCAGCAAAAAAAAGGATCGCATTGTCTTCAGACAGCGAAGTACCTCTGTCTAATGTGAGGTAAACTACCTGTGGTTCTGTAATATTCAGATGCATCTGATAGGCAGAGGTACCTTTAAGCACAGTACTGTCTAATACCACCAACATACTGTCTTTAACGGTTTTTATATACAAAGTACCCTGTTTAAGCCCGTCTATTTCACCTGAAATCTGCAGATTGCCCGTTTTGGTCTTTTTTGAACATGCCGCAAAAGCCAGGCATCCCATAACCAAATATAGTATTTTTCTCATGTATTTTATTTAAATAGATCCAGTCCAGGAATATCGGGCATACCATCTTTAGCTGCTGCGGCCAGTTCTGTTTCGTTAATTGTTCCTGCCCGATCCATAGCCTTGTTAAGTACCATAATCAAATAATCTTCCAGTTGTTCTTTATCTTCCAGAAGGCGCTCATCAATTGAAATATTCTTAATGGTTCTGTTTGCGGTTACCGTAACCTGCAACAGAGTATCATTTGATTTTTCATCAATTAATACGGTATCGAGTCTCTTTTTCGTTTCTTCAATTTTTTGCTGGGTTTCCTGTAATTTACCCATCATTCCCATTAAATCGCCAAACATACTATTTATTTTTATATCTTTAATAATTGACAAAAATATCAATTCGAATCGACATACAAGAATATTTTAATATGAAAAACAGCTACATCTTCATAGCTATTTGTAGTATTTTTGCAACTGTACAAAGTCAAAATAAAACTCGAATGTCTGAAGAAATTAAAGAACCGATAGCACAGATAAAACCAAAAGAGCTCGTCACACATAACGATACGCGTATAGATAACTATTACTGGATGAATGAACGTGATAATCCGGAAGTAATAGCTTATTTAAATGCTGAAAATGAGTTTTATGAAAAATCAACGCTACACACCAAAGACTTTCAGTCGCGTTTATTTGAAGAAATGAAAGCCCGTATAAAAGAAGATGACAGTTCAGTTCCTTATTTTTATAACGGGTATTACTATATCACCCGGTTTGAAAAAGGAAAAGACTACCCTGTTTATTCCCGCAGAAAAGGAACGATGGAAGCACCTGAAGAAATTATGTTTGACTGCAATGAAATGGCAAAAGGACATACTTATTTTAACCTGAACGGCATAAACGTTAGCGATGACAACCAATGGGTTGCTTTCGGAGTGGACACCGTATCAAGAAGAGAATACACCCTTCAGATTAAAAACCTGATCACCGGTGAGGTGTTGCCTGAAAAAATTCAAAAAACGACAGGCGGTTCCACATGGGCAGCCGATAACACTACCTTATTCTACAGCCGTAAAGATGAACAGACCCTACGTCCTGACCGTATTTTTAAGCACAATTTAGGTACTGACATTTCGACAGACACTTTGGTGTATACTGAAAAAGACGAAACCTTTTCTACTTTTGTTTATCGTTCTAAATCAAAAAAATATTTAATCATAGGATCTAACAGCACTCTGACTTCCGAATACCAGATTCTAGAAGCCGATAATCCGAAAGGAACATTCCGTCTCTTTCAAAAAAGAACCAGAGGCCTGGAATATTCCATCTCACACTATAACGATACGTTCTATATCGTGACAAACAAAGATAAGGCTACCAATTTTAAGCTGATGACTACCCCAGAGGTAAATACGACCAAAGAAAACTGGAAGGATCTTATACCTCATCGTACAGATGTTTTACTGGAAGGGATCGATATATTTAAAGATTATCTCGTTATTTCAGAACGTTTCAATGGCCTTTCGCATATTAAAATACAGCCCTGGGCTCATCCTGAAAAAGCTTATTATTTACCTTTTAACAACGAAACCTATACCGCTTATACCAGTGTAAATGTAGATTTTGACACCGACATTCTGCGTTATGGTTATCAAAGCATGGCTACCCCTCCTTCGGTAATTGATTTTAACATGACCACCCGAGAGAAAACTGTTTTAAAAGAGCAGGAAGTATTGGGAGGTGCTTTTGATAAAAACAACTACATGGAAGAGCGTGTCTGGGCAGTTGCACATGACGGCACAAAAATTCCGATTTCATTGGTTTACCGAAAAGGAATGAAAAAAGACGGCACCACTCCGTTATTACAGTATGCGTACGGTTCATACGGTGCCACTATGGAACCTTATTTTTCTACCTCAAGATTAAGCCTGCTGGATCGTGGTTTTATATATGCTATTGCTCATATAAGAGGGGGTGAAGACCTGGGGCGTGAATGGTACGAGGAAGGAAAATTACTAAAGAAAAAAAACACCTTTACTGATTTTATTGATTGTTCACACTATCTTATTAAAGAAAAATATACTTCTGCTGCGCATTTATATGCTGAAGGCGGATCGGCAGGTGGACTATTGATGGGAGCCGTTATTAATATGGCACCACAGCTTTATCACGGTGTGATTGCCCAGGTACCGTTTGTAGACGTAGTTACCACCATGCTGGATGACTCCATCCCGTTAACTACAGGTGAATACGACGAATGGGGCAATCCGAACGAAAAGCCTTATTACGATTACATGAAATCTTATTCGCCTTATGATAACATTGTTGCGCAGGATTACCCAAACCTGTATATTTCTACCGGTTTTCATGACTCTCAGGTACAGTACTGGGAACCTGCCAAATGGATTGCCAAATTACGCACCCTTCGTACCAATAAAAATAAATTATTTCTCGACACTAACATGGATGCCGGTCATGGAGGTGCTTCAGGCCGATTTGAAGCCCTCAAGGAAGTAGCTAAAGAATATGCCTTTTTATTAGATTTAGAAGGAAAAATTAAGCCGTAAAATATTTTTTTATTAATTTTGTCAAGTTATAAGAGACCGAAAAAATGATCTCTTTTAAAAAAATAAATATGAAAGAAGAGATTCAAGCTCACGATATTTTAGATTTAATAGGCAATACGCCACTCGTTAAACTAAAAAAAGTATCAGAAGGTTTAAAAGGAAATTTCTATGCAAAAGTGGAAGCCTTTAATCCGGGGCACTCATCAAAAGACAGAATCGCTTACCATATTATTGAAGAAGCTGAAAAAGCAGGCATTTTAAAACCGGGAAGTGTGATTGTGGAAACCACATCGGGCAATACGGGTTTTAGCATAGCTATGGTAAGTATTATTAAAGGATATGAATGTATTTTAGCCGTAACTTCAAAATCGTCAAAAGATAAAATTGATATGTTACGCGCCATGGGAGCGAAAGTGTATGTTTGCCCTGCAAATGTCAGTGCTGACGATCCCAGGTCGTATTACAGCGTAGCGCAGCGCCTTCATGAAGAAACGGCAGGTTCGGTGTATATTAATCAGTATTTTAATGAATTAAATATTGACGCACACTATAAAACCACAGGCCCTGAAATCTGGAAGCAGACAAATGGCAAAATCACCCACTTAATTGCCTGTTCCGGCACAGGAGGAACTATTTCAGGCACCGCCCGTTATTTAAAAGAGCAAAACCCTGATATTCGTATTTTAGGAGTAGATGCTTTTGGATCAGTGTTAAAGAAATTCCACGAAACACACGTATTTGATCCTGCAGAAATTTATCCTTACCGTATAGAAGGTATGGGAAAAAACCTGATTCCGACTGCCACCGATTTTGATGTCATTGACAAGTTTGTAAAAGTGTCTGACGAAGATGCGGCACACATGGCGCGCCAAATATCAAAAACAGAAGGTCTGTTTGTAGGGTATACATCAGGAGCCGCTTTTCAGGCAGCTAAACAGCTATATGAAGAAGGAGAATTTAAGGAAAACAGCAATGTCGTTATTATTTTTCCTGATCACGGTTCCCGGTATATGAACAAAATATACAGTGATGACTGGATGAACGAACAAGGTTTTTTTGACAATATCAACCGCGAAGAAGAAAAGAAAATAGAATTTATCAGATAGAAAAAAGAGCAGAAATTCTGCTCTTTTTTATTTTTAGTGTAACATAATTCAATAATCAACTACCAATTAGTAAAACGTTGAATTATGAGCTTAAAAATTTCAGGATTAACCAAAACCTATAAAAACGGGGTTAAAGCATTAGATAATGTAAACTTAGAAATTGGTGCAGGAATGTTTGGCCTGCTGGGACCAAACGGTGCGGGTAAATCATCTTTAATGCGTACAGTTTCCACTCTTCAGAAACCCGATAGTGGTAGTATTATCTTTGAAGATATAGATGTTTTAAAAGATAAAATGACTCTCCGTAAAGTATTGGGTTATTTACCACAGGAATTTGGTGTGTATCCGAATATGTCAGCTGAAAATTTACTGGATTACTTTGCCCAGTTGAAAGGAATTACTAAAAAAGACGACCGTAAAAAAATCATCAAAGAGGTATTGGAAATTACCAATTTGTACGATGTGCGCAATAAAAGTGTAAGCGGTTATTCAGGCGGTATGAAACAGCGATTCGGTATTGCGCAGCTACTGCTAAACAATCCGCGGTTAATTATCGTAGACGAACCTACTGCCGGCTTAGACCCTGCAGAACGTCACCGATTTTTAAACGTTTTACGTGAAATAGGTGCCAACCATACTGTTATTTTCTCTACTCACATTGTAGACGACGTCAGAGAATTATGTAATGAAGTGGCTATTTTAAACGGCGGAAAAATATTATACAAAGGCACCCCCACACAAGCCGAAAACGAACTGGAAGGTAAAATATGGATGCGTATTATCGAACGGTCGGAATTAGACGAATTTGCCTCAAAATACAATATTATTTCCTCTAATTTTAACCCGGATAATACACTTAACATTCGTGTTCACAGTCATGAACAGCCAAATAAAACATTTGTTCAGGCCAAACCACAATTAGAAGACGTATATTTTGTTGCACTAAAATCGGATAAATAATGTTAGGAACCATTTTTACATTTGAAACCAAAAGATGGTTTAAAAACATTGCTTTTTATATCTATTTTGTGTTATTTTTTACCCTGGCATTCTTTGTCATGGCAAGTGCTGTAGGATACTTCGATGTCTTTACCAATACTACGGCATCTGTAACCGTTAGAAACTCTCCTATTGCCATTAATACATTATTAAATGCATTATCGCAATTGATTAACTTTATTGTACCCACTGTAATCGGGGCTACTGTATATCGCGATTTCAAGTACAATACACATACACTTCTATACTCCTACCCGTTTAATAAATTCGATTACCTGATTGGCAAGTTTTTAAGTGGTTTTATAACTACTATCATCATCACTTTCAGTATCGGCCTTGGTTTTATTATCGCATCGGCTTTGCCTTTTGCAAACGAGGATTTATTAGGTCCTTTTAATCTTTGGGCGTATTTCCAAGGGTATGTATTGTTTGTAATACCCAATATATTTTTTATTGGTGCTCTTATTTTTATGCTGGTTACCCTGACACGTAATTTATATGTTGGTTTTATATTTGTTATCGCCCTGTTATTTATAGGAAGTATAATAGGGATGGCAACCAAGAATATGGACGACAAGTTTATCGCGGCTTTAATAGAACCTTATGGTGCTCAGGCTTTATCCTACATTACAAAATACTGGTCTATAGAAGATCAGAATACGCTGAATATTCCTTTTGACAGTGTTATATTATACAATCGCCTCATTTGGATAGGTGTTGGTGTGGTCGCTTTAATAGTTACCTATTTCTCCTTTTCTTTTACCCATCAGCCATTAACTTTATCTTTTAAACGCAAGAAAAAAGGCACCCGGCTGATAAAAAATAATTTTGGAAGTATTATCAAGATCAACCTTCCGAAAGTACAGTATAATTTTTCGTTTGGTGAGAATATAAAAACGGCTCTGCGTTTGTCCAGACTAGAATTTAAAGCTATTGTGAATAACTGGATTTTTATTTCCATTCTTATTATTTTAATGATTTTTATAGGAGTTGCCGGTTTATTCTTAGGTCAGGAACTTTATGGTACCAAAACGTATCCGGTTACCTGGAAAATTATTAATGAAGTGGGGGCCAATATTAATTTATTTGTACGCATCCTTATTTTCCTTTTTGCAGGTGTTTTATTAAACGCTGCTGCCGGCAGCCGTATGAACCTACTGGTTGATTCTACTCCTGTTCCGAACTGGGCATTACTTTTGTCGAAATTTATTGCCCTTATTAAAATGGTTTTTCTTATTTATGCTATCGGTATTGTTTCCTGCATTCTGGTTCAGACTTATTACGGATACTATAACTTTGAAATTCTTCACTATCTCAAAGAGTTCTTTATTTTTGATTTTGCAGGCTGCTTAGTGCTTATTATTTATTCACTATTCATACAGTCATTGTTTAGAAATTATTTAATAGGTTTCTTTGTGATTTTGGTTTCTTTCATGCTGCCTCTTGGACTATCAAAAATAGGATTGGAACTAGATATTTACCATTTCAACTCAAGCCCAGGTGTATCGTATTCAGACATGGATGGTTATGGATCGGTACGCGAGTTTTTCTACTACCGTTTATACTGGTTATTGTTATGCGGTATTTTTTATGGTCTTACGCTGCTTTTATGGCGCAGAGGTATTTTATCGGGTGTAAAAGAACGTTTACAATTAGCCGGACAACGTTTTAAAGCACCTATTGCCGTACCGGTAATTATCCTGTTCATAGGTTTTATAGGTTTAGGGTATGCTATTTATTATCAGGAAACCAAGCTAGAGCCCTATTATACCAGCCAGGAATATGAAAAAATGATCGTGGATTTTGAGAAAAAGTATAAAAAATACGAAACATATCCGCAACCACGTATAACAGATGTAAAAGTAGACCTGAACTTGTTTCCTGAACAACGCAATTACAATGCTACGGCGCGTTTTGTAATGGTGAATAAATCAGACAAAGCTATCGACTCCCTATTCTTAAATTATGGAAAAAACCTGCAGTCTGTTGTGTTTGACAAGGCAAACCAGCTGGTATTGAAAGATACTGTCATGGATTTTAATATATATAAATTAAACCAGTCACTGCAACCCGGTGAAGTTTTAAATGTAACTATACAGGTTAAAAACCAGTCTAATACATGGTTAAAAGACCGCTCACCGGTGATTGGAAATGGAACCTTTGTAAACAATGGTTCGCTTTTTCCGTCGTTCGGGTATAACGAAAGTATAGAGATTGCCGATAATGATGTGCGTAAGAAATACAACCTGCCTCCGAAAGAACGTATGGCAAACCCTACGGATATGAAGGCCCGTATGAATACTTATATCTCTAAAGAAGCAGACTGGATTACATTTGAAACGATAGTGAGTACTTCAAATGATCAGATTGCGATTGCCCCGGGTTACTTACAGAAAGAATGGGAAAAAGACGGACGTAGATACTTCCATTACAAAATGGATCAGAAAATGCTGAATTTCTATGCGTTTAACTCCGGGAGATACGAAGTAAAACGCGAGAAATGGGAAGGTATTAATTTAGAGATATATTACCATAAAGGGCATGAATACAATCTTGACCGCATGATGAACGGTTTAAAGAAATCATTGGCGTATTATTCCGAAAATTTCAGTCCGTATCAACATAAACAGGCGCGTATTATTGAGTTTCCAAGTGTGATGGGTACTTTTGCACAGGCTTTTGCCAACACAATGCCTTTTTCCGAGGCTATTGGTTTTATTGCCGATGTAGACGAAAACGACCCGAATGCTGTAGATTACCCGTTCTCTGTAGTATCACACGAAATGGCACATCAATGGTGGGCACATCAGGTTATAGGTGCCGATGTAAAAGGGGCCACTCTACTGTCGGAATCGCTGGCAGAATACAGTTCCTTAAAAGTACTGGAGCACCGTTACGGAAAATCTCAAATGCATAAATTTCTTAAAGATGCTCTGGATTCTTACCTAAGAGGGAGAACATACGAGTGGAAAGAAGAAAATCCGTTAATGTATAACGAAAATCAGCAGTATATTCACTATAATAAAGGATCTTTAGTCTTATATGCCCTAAGCGACTATTTAGGAGAGAAAAACTTCAACAATATTCTAAAAGGCTTTGTGTCTGAAGTGGCTTTCCAGGATGCTCCTTACACTACTTCAATTGAATTAGTAGGCCATATCCGCAAAGGAACGCCTGATTCCTTACAGTATCTCATCAGCGATATGTTTGAAAACATTACGCTTTATGATAATAAAGTGAACAATGTAACCGTGAAACCTTTGAAAAACGGAAAATATCAGGTAGATATTGATTTTATTGTATCCAAGTACCGTTCAGGCGCTAAAGGAGAAAAAACATTTAAAGATGCTGCAGGGCGTACTTTGCATTATAAAGACGGGAAAAAAGACATTCAATCCTATCCATTGAATGACTATATTGAGATTGGTATTTTCGGAGAAAAAACCGCTTCCGGCAACCATTTGAAAGACAATGAACTTTATCTTAAAAAATATAAGATTGACAAGATTAACAACAACGTTTCTGTAATTGTAGATAAGAAGCCTACAGAAGTAGGTGTTGATCCGTATAACAAGCTCATAGACACCGACTCCAACGATAACCGCCAATCGGTTAAATAAATAAAAAAACCAGCGTAAATGCTGGTTTTTTTATTTATGTTTTCAAACAGCTTAATTAGCTATTTCGCTGATAAACTTAATACGCATAATGCGTAATTCTTCAATGTCATAATCACCATCAAATTCTTTTAAAGCATCTTTTATAGAATCATTGTCCGCTTCCATAAAATAGTCATGTATTTCTTCTTGCTGATCTTCATCTAAAATTTCGTCAGTCCAATACTTGATGTTCAGCCGGGTACCGGAATATACAATTTGTTCCATTTCTTTAAGTAAAGCATCCATGGTCAACCCTTTTGCAGAAGCAATATCATCAAAAGGAAGCTTACGGTCTACACTCTGTATTACATAAAGTTTCAAAGCCGAATTCGCTCCCGTAGATTTTATAACAAGATCATCAGGACGGGTAATATCGTTATCCTCCACATATTTCTCGATCAGTTCTACAAATGCTTTCCCGTATTTTTTAGCTTTTCCTTCACTTACCCCATGAACGCCAGATAATTCTTCTATCGTTATCGGGTATTTCAAGGCCATGTCTTCCAAAGAAGGATCCTGAAAGACAACAAACGGAGGGACTTCCAGACGCTTGGCTACTTTTTTGCGCAGGTCTTTTAACATGGCCACTAAAGTTTCATCCGCCACATTTGACGTCTTTGACTGGGTGATGATGGCCTCATCCATCGCATCATCATATTCATGATCTTCTGTCATTAAAAAGGCTACCGGTTCTTTTAAAAAGGCCTCACCTTTTGACGTTATTTTTAAGACACCATATGTTTCAATATCTTTTGAAATTAAACCGTTTACCATAATCTGGCGGATAAGTGCCATCCAGAATTTCTCGTCATGTTCTTTTCCGGAACCAAAGAAAGGCTGACTATCTGTCTTATACGATTTTAATACAGCATTTACACGGCCAATCAATGTATTAATAACTTCTTTAGATTTATAAATCTGTTTGGTATCTCTTATGATCTGAAGTAATTTTTTCACTTCATTCCGCGCCTCTTTTGTAGGTTTCGGATGACGCGTATTATCGTCCATATCCCAGCCTTCACCGTTTTTCTCATCAAAAGCTTCACCGAAATAATACAATAAAAATTTACGTCGTGACATAGACGTTTCAGCATAAGCCACCACTTCCTGTAAAAGAGCAAAGCCGATTTCCTGTTCAGCCAGCGGTTTACCTGACATAAATTTTTCTAACTTTTCAATATCCTTATAAGAATAATAAGCCAGACAATATCCTTCTCCTCCGTCCCTTCCGGCTCGCCCTGTTTCCTGGTAATAACTTTCGAGTGATTTCGGAATATCATGGTGAATAACAAAACGGACATCCGGTTTATCTATCCCCATTCCGAAAGCAATAGTGGCCACCACCACATCAACATCTTCCATCAGAAACATATCCTGATGCTTGGCCCTGGTTTTAGCATCCAGGCCGGCATGATAAGGTACGGCACTTATACCGTTTACTTGGAGTACCTGTGTAATTTCTTCCACCTTTTTACGGCTCAGACAGTAAATTACCCCTGATTTTCCTTTAAATTGCTTGATGAATTTGATAATATCAGATTCCACGTTTTTAGTTTTCGGGCGTACTTCATAATACAAATTCGGCCGATTAAACGAAGCTTTAAATACTTTTGCATCAGGTATTTCGAGATTTTTTAATATATCTTCCTGAACTTTAGGCGTGGCTGTTGCCGTAAGCCCGATAATAGGGATATCTCCCAGTTGGCGTATTATATTGCGGAGATTGCGGTATTCCGGGCGAAAATCATGGCCCCATTCCGAAATACAATGCGCTTCGTCAATAGCAATAAACGATAAAGGTACCGATTTCAAAAAAGTAGAATATTCTTCTTTAGTTAATGACTCTGGCGCCACATATAAAAGTTTGGTTATCCCGTTTTTAATATCTTCTTTAACCTTTGCTACCTCTGTTTTGTTTAAGGAGGAGTTCAATACATGAGCCACCCCGATATCACTTGACAAGCTCCTTATAGCATCAACTTGATTTTTCATCAGTGCGATAAGCGGCGACACAACTATGGCAGTACCGTCTAACACCAGCGCAGGCAACTGATAACATAAAGATTTACCACCCCCGGTAGGCATAATAACAAATGTATTCTGACCGGAAATAATATTTTGAACAACACCTTCCTGTAGCCCCTTAAACTGGTTGAATCCAAAATATTTCTTTAATTCCTTGTGCAAGTCAATTTCAAGTAATTTCATTATATTATAATGCTATTTTATCTAAATTTGCAAAACATAAAGATACGTTTTTCTTTTTTAGCGTACAACATTTAACAATCTTTAAAGTTTTGGATAAAGTACACGAAATATTGCAATATGCTACCGCAACACTACATGCTGAAAGTGAAAGCATTATTGAAGCAGCGAAACGGTTGAACAGTAATTTTGCTGAAGCTGTTTTAAAAATTTACAACACCAAAGGCAGGCTGATAATAACAGGAATTGGTAAAAGCGCACATATTGCCAATAAGATAGTGGCCACCCTGAACTCCACGGGAACGCCGAGTATATTTTTGCATGCGGCAGAAGCCGTACATGGTGATTTAGGCATGGTAACACCGGGAGATCTGACGCTATGCATCTCTAAAAGTGGCAACAGCCCTGAAATAAAAGCATTGGTTCCTTTGCTAAAACGCGATGGCAACATACTGATAGCCATGACTTCAAACAAGGATTCTTTTTTAGCCCGGAACGCTGATTATGTTATTGACGCATTTGTTGAAAATGAAGCGTGTCCGTTAAATCTGGCTCCCACAAATTCCACCACGGTTCAATTGGCCCTAGGTGACGCTATTGCTGTATCTTTAATGCAGCTACGCCAATTTAGTAGCGATGATTTTGCCAAATACCATCCGGGTGGAGCATTAGGTAAAAAACTGCTTTTACGGGTCGGAGATCTTTTGGATAAAAAAAACAAACCCGCCGTCTTACCCGATGCCAGTATACAGGACGTGATTATTGAAATATCCGGAAAACGACTGGGCGTAACAGCTGTTATAGAAAAAACCGAAATACTGGGCATCATTACCGATGGAGATATTAGAAGAATGCTACAAAAAAACATCGATTTTTCCCGGCTAAAAGCAAAAGATATTATGAGTCTGCACCCTAAAACTATCGCATCTGCCGAGCGGGTAGAAAAGGCATTGGAAATCATGGAAAACCATTCCATTACACAGCTTATAGTAACCGAGAATAAGCAATATGCGGGTATTATTCATCTGCATGATATTCTGAAAGAAGGGATAGTATCATGAAAAACAAAAACAGCTTTAAAGAAATGTCATTTCTTGACCATTTGGAAGAATTACGCTGGATGCTGGTTCGCAGCTCTATAGCTATAGTTATTGCCGGCACTATAGCGTTTACGTTTAGTGATTTCATTTTTGACACTATCATTTTTGGTCCTAAAAAAGGAGATTTTGTGACATATCAGTTTTTTTGTGACCTCGCGAACCGGTTCGATTTAGACAAAAGTTTTTGCAATAAAGAACTACCTTTTGAGATACAGAACAGAACCATGGACGGACAGCTCTCGGTAATGATATGGACCTCTATTACTGCCGGATTCATCATTGCTTTTCCTTTTATTCTGTGGGAAATTTGGAAATTCATCAGACCGGCTTTATATGACAAGGAACGCAAATATGCCAAACTTTTTATCTTTACTACTTCTTTTTTATTTTTTCTGGGTGTGGCATTTGGGTATTTTGTCCTCGTTCCGTTGTCGATTAATTTCCTAGCAAATCTGCAGATAAGTGCTGAAGTACAGAACCAGATTGATATTAATTCTTATATCAGCCTGGTAAAAACGACATCATTAGCTACTGGCCTGGTTTTTGAACTACCTGTTATTATTTTCTTTTTGGCACAGTTAGGATTGGTTACCGATACGTTTTTAAAAGAATACAGAAAATATGCCTATGTATTAATTTTAATTGTAGCTGCAATAGTTACACCTCCTGATGTGATAAGTCAGATTATTGTATCGGTACCTATGATTATTTTATATGAAGTAAGTATATTTATTGCCAAGGTTATTACGAAAAGAAACATAGAAAAAGAAAAGAATTTAGCCGTAAAATAACAACATGAAGTTAAGAGCAGATAACCTAATAAAAACCTATAAAGGACGAAAAGTTGTAAAAGGTATTTCGGTTGAGGTAAACCAGGGAGAAATTGTGGGTTTGTTAGGTCCTAATGGAGCAGGAAAAACAACTTCTTTCTATATGATTGTGGGTCTTGTAAAACCCAACAGCGGAAAAATTTTTTTAGATAAAACAGATATTACAGATTTTCCGATGTACCAGCGTGCACAGCATGGTATTGGTTATTTAGCCCAGGAAGCTTCTGTTTTCAGAAAACTCAGTATTGAAGACAATATCCTTAGTGTTCTGCAGCTCACTAAATTATCAAAAAAAGAACAGGAAGCTAAGATGGAGTCTTTAATAGACGAATTCAGTCTAAACCACATTCGTACTAATCGAGGCGATCTGCTTTCGGGAGGTGAACGCCGGCGAACAGAAATTGCACGTGCTCTGGCCACCGACCCTAAATTTATTCTGCTTGACGAACCTTTTGCGGGAGTAGATCCTGTTGCCGTAGAAGATATTCAGCGTATTGTTGCCCAACTTAAAAACAAAAACATCGGTATTTTAATTACAGATCATAATGTACAGGAAACATTGGCCATTACAGACAAAACCTACCTTATGTTTGAAGGAGGTATTCTTAAAGCCGGTATTCCGGAAGAATTGGCAGAAGACGAAATGGTACGAAAGGTGTATTTAGGTCAGAATTTTGAATTACGAAAAAAGAAACTTGAATTTTAAAAAGGTTTCACCATCAAATATCGATAAAATTTATATTTTTGCAAATATAGGATACCCAATAAAAAGCTTTGAAAAAGAAAAATATTAGTGCGTTAAACGCCTTTTCCCGAGACAAGATTAAGAATCTTGGCTATTTACCCCGTTGGATAATTCTATCTATTGACTTTTCTTTAGTGATAGTAGCCACTTTTATAGGAGGTTACCTTTTGGATGGAGTAGGATTGCATTTTACTCCCCAGAATAATCCGATAATATTTTATTTACTTTTTTTAGGTTTCCATTTATTTTTCTTCTGGTACTTTAAAACATTCGCAGGTATAATCCGCCACACCACCATAGTGGATGCGGTTAAACTTTTCTGGGCAGAGTTTTCTTCTTTAACTGCGTTATTTGTTATTAATACATTGACCCATTTAATTAGTGATAAAAAAATATTTTTATCAACAAGATTGCTGGTTTATGGTATTATTGCTTATTGTTTACTGCTTTTTTTCAGGATTGTTGTAAAATCCGTTTTTGAAAACTATATCAATTCCGTAAAAGAGCACAATCTTATTTCAACAGTTATTTATGGGGCCGATGACAGAGCTATTGCTATCGCGAATGCAATATTAACCGAATCACCTAAACGTTTTAAATTAATTGGATTTATAGACAATAAAACATTAGGAACCCATACACAAAACAGGTTAATGAATCTTCCCCTCATTAATATCAACAGAAGAGTACCTGTTATTACAAGAAAAATGGGCGCTTCCTCTGTTATTATAGCTGACAGTAAGCTGACCAATGAAGAGAAAATGCACATTATTGATGACTGTTTAAATTACAACATCAAGGTATTCAATTTACCTCCTCTTTCCGATTTAAGCAACCAAAAATCTGTAGCGGCTAATATCCGGAATATAAAAATACAGGACCTGTTAGAGCGCAGCCCAATTGTATTAAGCAATAGTAAAATTCAGGAGCAGCTTGTCGGAAAAACAATATTGGTTTCGGGTGGTGCCGGCTCAATAGGGAGCGAAATTGTCTGGCAGGTATCCAAATTCAACCCTAAACAGATTATTGTCCTTGACCAGGCTGAAACCCCCTTACATCATGTTACACTTGAACTGGAGAAACTGAATTCACAGACTAAAATTATTCCGATAATTGCTGATATCAGAAATCAGGAAATCTTGGAACAGACCTTCTCAAAATACCAACCTGACGTTATTTACCATGCTGCCGCATACAAACATGTTCCGTTAATGGAAGAAAATCCTGAACAGGCAATCTTCACCAATGTAATGGGCACCCGTTTCTTAGCTGATCTGGCAGTAAAATATCGTGTAAGCCGTTTCGTAATGGTATCTACAGATAAAGCTGTGAATCCAAGCAATATAATGGGAACAAGTAAACGTATTGCTGAAAAATATGTACAGTCTTTTGACCAGTACCTCAAATCCATACATCAGACACAAACTAAATTTATTACCACCCGATTTGGGAATGTCTTAGGATCAAATGGTTCCGTGGTTCCTTTATTCACGAAACAAATCGAACAAGGCGGTCCTATTACCATTACACATCCCGATATTATCCGTTATTTTATGACAATCCCGGAAGCTTGTCAATTGGTTTTGGAAGCTGGTTCCATGGGACAAGGGGGTGAAATTTATATATTTGACATGGGGAAACCGGTGAAAATTATCGATTTAGCTCATAAAATGATTAAATTAGTAGGACTTGTGCCGGATAGAGACATAAAAATAAAAGTAGTTGGGCTACGTCCAGGTGAAAAACTATATGAAGAATTATTAAATGACTCCTCTACAACCTTGCCAACGCATCATGAAAAAATTATGGTGGCTCAAGATATAAACGAGAATTATGATTGTATTGAAAACCATATCAATGCTCTTATAAATTTTGCCAAAGAAAACAACACTACCGAAATGGTAAAACACATGAAAAAAATAGTACCTGAATTTAAAAGCTTAAATTCTGTTTTTGAAAAATTTGATTAGTGAAAAGATGAAAAAAATTATTTATTACTTATCTGTTGTTATTACAATATCCTTGTTTGCATCTTGTGCTTCAAAGGACAAAATTGTTCAGTACCAGAACATTGAAAATTTACCTGCTAATACCTTAAGTAAATTCCATACCACCTTGGAATCTGATGATTTGTTAATGATTATTGTTTCTGCTCAGGACCCCATAGCAGCCCAACCTTTCAATTTAGTAACGAATTTTTCCGTAAATCCTAATAATCAATCCGGAGGAAGTCAAGCGCAACAGCAATTGTACTTAGTAGACAATAAGGGATTTATTGATTTTCCTGTAATTGGAAAAGTAGAAGTAGCGGGAAAAACAAGAGAACAGGTGGTTTCCTTACTCGAGAAAGAAATATCGAAATATATTTCAAAACCCATTATTAATCTGAGAATCATGAATTATCAGGTCACCGTACAGGGTGAAGTTGTTAGGCCCGGTGTCCATACCATTAATTCAGAAAGGATTTCTTTGCCAGAGGCTTTAACCTTATCAGGAGACGTAACCATATACGGAAACAGAAAAAACATTCTGATTATCCGAGAAGAAAACGGCTCAAGATCCACCCATCGTGTGGATATTACCAAATCTGATTTCCTAGATTCCCCTTTTTATTATTTAAAACAAAATGACATCGTATATGTTGAGCCAAACAAAGTAAAAATGAACTCTTCAGCTGTTGGCCCCAATGTATCCACTATGATTTCAGTTGTTTCTTTATTAATTACGATATTAGCATTAGCCATAAAAAAATAGAGTATGGATAATTATACAGATCAAAATGAACAACCAATAAATATTAAAGAAGAAATCCAAAAGTATTTTCAACATTGGCGTTGGTTTATTCTTTCCTTATTTTTATTTATAGTTTTAGCTTTAATTTATTTAAGATATACAGCAAGTATTTATGAAGCTCAGGCCACTGTCTTCGTAAAAGATGAAAAGAATAGCAGTTTGCAATCCCAGCTTTCAGCTTTTTCAGAAATGGGCATATTTTCTGGTTCCAGTAGTATTGAAAACGAAATTGAAATATTTAAATCCAGAACACTTTCTGAAAAAACAATTGATTCTTTAAATTTAAATATTAGTTATTTTTCAAATGGTCAAATAAAGAAACTAGATATATATAAAAATAGTCCTTTTATTGTCACCAATTTAACAATAGATAAACAAGTAAATCCTCTTGATTTTCCTATCAGTTTTTTAATAAAAATTAAAAACCAGTCTTTTGTCTTAGAAACAGATAATGAAAGTATAGGAACTTTCTCTTTTGGTCAAGATATTTCCTTTAAAGGCATTCGTTTTCAAATAATCAAAAGCAATCCGGCTATATTAATTGATGAAAGCAGTTCTTATGTTTTTAAGATAAATACGATTTCAAATACTGCGCAAGAGTATTTAAAAAACTTTAATATTGATGCTACAAGCAAAACATCTTCTATTTTAAAATTATCCTTCACATCAATAAACAGTGAAAAAGCCGCAGACTATCTGAATGGTTTAATAGCTATTTATAATGAACAATCTATTGCTGATAAAAGATATATTTCCAAAAACACTTCTGAATTTATCTCTAACCGTTTAGATATTATTGCTACGGAGCTGGGAGATGTTGAGAAACAGGTAGAAAATTACAAAAAAACAAACGAGCTTTCCGATATTACCACAGAGGTAAAATTGTCATTGGAAAATTTAAATGACTTTCAAAAATCAGTTATTGAAAATGAAGTACAAATCAAAGTGGTAAATGATATGATTAATCACTTGAAATCTTCTAAATCCTTTGATTTATTACCTTCAAACTATCTCAATGACAATAGTTTAATAAATGAAACGAATAAATTAATATTAGAACGAAACAAGTTACAAAATTCAGGAGCATTAGCGGAAAATCCTAATTTAATAAAGTTAGAAGAACAAATTAAAAGCTTAAAAAGTAATATTCTTACAAGTTTAAAACAACAGGCTGTTAATTTGACCATTATAAAAAATGATTTTAAGAAAAAAGAAAACGAACTAAATTCAAAAATATCTATGGTTCCTCGTCAGGAACGCGAATTTAGAATAATAGACCGTCAGCAAAAAGTAAAAGAGGCGCTCTATTTATTCTTATTACAAAAAAGAGAGGAAACCAATATTTCAATTGCTGCAACCGAATTGAACGCAAAAGTAATAGACCGGGCAATTCCTAATGACAAACCGGTTTCACCTAAAAAATTGCTTGTACTACTTGCTGCTTTCATTTTAGGTCTACTATTTCCTTTCATAATAATATACATCATCAATTTATTAGATACTAAAATAAAAAGCCGTTTAGATTTAGAAGGAAAAGTACCTATTCCTTTCCTTGGAGATGTTCCTACTTCTGAATCGCACGAACAATTAATGGAACTCAACAGCCGCAGCAGTAGCGCTGAAGCTATCCGTATTATCCGTACAAATATTGAATTCATTCTTCCTCAAAAAGAAAATGAAGCAAAAATCATTTTTTCCACTTCCACTTTTTCAGGAGAAGGCAAAACTTTTATCTCAGCTAATCTTGCCGCTACTATAGCGCTTTCTGGGAAAAAAGTTCTTTTAATGGGTATGGATTTACGGAATCCGAAGCTTAAAGAATATATTAATCTGCCTGTAATAGGTATCACTAATTTTCTTACAAATAAAGATGCTGAAATTCAAGATTATATTATCAAAATTGATGGTTATGAAGATTTTTATGCACTACCGGCAGGAACCATCCCTCCAAATCCTGCAGAATTACTTATGAATAAGAAAATAGAGGAAATGTTTAAAACCCTAAGGCAACAGTATGACTATATCATTGTGGATACAGCACCTGTGAGTTTGGTTACAGATACTCTTCTCATTGCTAAATATGCAGATGCCTTTATGTATGTAATACGGGCTAACAAATTAGATAAAAAATTACTTAATATTCCTGTATCACTCTATAAAGAAAATAAACTACCAAATATGTCTTTATTGTTAAATGATACCGATTCGACCAAAGGCTATGGATATGGTTACGGATATGGGAAATTAAAAGAAAATGCAAATCGTCCTTTATGGAAAAAGATTTTAGGTATAAAGTAAAAGCAGATTAAAATCTGCTTTTACTTTTAAATAAATCTTACATTTGAAAAAAAGCCATGGCCAGAACCCTTTCCAATATGCTTCCTCTGCAGACAGAAGCTCCGGATTTTACACTTTTTGACACTATTTCCGGAAAACACCTATCATTTTCCGATATAAAAGGGTCAAAAGGAACGTTAGTAATGTTTCTTTGCAATCATTGTCCGTATGTTCACCATGTTATAGAAGAAATCATCAGGGTTGCAAATGATTACAGAGTACAAGGAATTGGTTTTGTAGCAATCTCAAGTAATGATGTCCAAAACTATCCTCAGGATCATCCGGATTTAATGACTGAATTCGCTTTCCAATATCATTTTAGCTTTCCTTACCTTTATGATGAAATCCAAAATAGTGCGAGAGACTATGACGCCGCATGTACACCGGATTTTTATTTATTTAATGCAGAAGATAAACTGGTGTACCGTGGCCAGCTGGATGATTCACGTCCCGGCAATGGTATCCCGTTAAGTGGCTCAGATCTAAGAAATGCCATAGATGGTTTGCTCTATAATCGCTCTGTTTCATCTATTCAAAAACCGAGTATGGGCTGCAATATTAAATGGAAAAAAGTATAGAAGATTAAAAATCTTTCTTACCTTTGCCTCCTAACAAAATTATTGATTCCTAAAAAATAATCGCTGTTTTATAGTAATTTTATAAAATCATCAATAAGCAATTGTTTTTTAGGTTTTAAAAAAGAAGCAAACAACAAACCTTTTTGTAATTTTTTATGTTACATCACAAATTTTTCAATCGTTTTGTCATCCGGCAAATGATTTGGGCGGCAGTGATAGCATATCTGGCTATTACACTGTATTTAGTTATCTTCAAAGGATATAGTATCTGGATTTTAGTAGCCCCGCTTTTTTTATTTTTCCTAGCATTTGCAGATGCATTTCAAACCAAACATACACTTCGAAAAAACTATCCTATTATAGGTCGTATTCGTTATATGTTAGAAGAAATCCGGCCGGAACTAAGACAATACTTCTGGGAAGGAGAATTAGACGGAAAACCTTTTAACCGTAGAGAACGATCTATCGTTTATCAGCGAGCAAAAAACCAGAAACAAACGGTCTCATTCGGTATGCAGGACGACCCTAATCGTATAGGCTATGAGTGGGCCTCTCATTCTGTATATCCGAAACATGTTACGGACACCAATTTCAGAACCACCATCGGAAATACACAATGCAAACAGCCTTACAGCGCCAGTATTTATAATATTAGCGCGATGAGTTATGGTGCTTTGAGTAAAAAAGCAATTACCTCATTGAATAAAGGTGCAAAACTAGGCGATTTTGCCCATAATACAGGCGAAGGTGGTATTTCACCCTATCACCGTTCTGGAGGTGATTTAATATGGCAGATTGGTACAGGTTATTTTGGTTGCCGTGATGAACATGGTTTCTTTTCAGACGAATTGTTTCAGGAGAGATCTAATTACCCGGAAGTAAAAATGATTGAATTAAAACTGTCTCAGGGTGCCAAGCCGGGACATGGCGGTTTACTTCCGGCAGAAAAGAACACAGAAGAAGTAGCCAAAATAAGAAGCATAAAACCTTATACAACCGTTCATTCTCCATCTTCTCACTCTGCATTTTCCAATGCTAATGAATTGGTACACTTTCTACAAAAATTACGTGAACTATCGAATGGAAAACCAGTTGGCTTTAAAATTTGTATCGGTCGCAAAGAAGAGTTTGAAGATATTGTAAAAGAAATGAAAGCCACCGGAATTTTTCCTGATTTTATCACTATTGATGGTGCTGAAGGCGGAACAGGAGCTGCTCCAATGGAATTTATAGATTATATGGGAATGGCACTTTCAGATGCTCTGGTTTTTGCCAATAAAACATTAAAAACATATGGTTTACGGGATCAGGTAAAACTTATGGCGGCCGGAAAAATAATCTCAGCTTTTGATATTGCCAAAAACATGGCCCTTGGTGCCGATGCGTGCTACAGTGCACGCGGTATGATGTTTGCACTAGGGTGTATACAGGCCCTTATGTGCGACAGTGGGACATGTCCGGTAGGCATAGCCACGCAGGATAAATTATTATATGAAGGTATGGATGTTACAGACAAATCAGTTCGTGTCGCTACTTTTCACAAAAATACTATGAAAGCCTTCGCTGAATTTATCTCAGCATGCGGTTTTGAAAAACCAACGGAAATTAAACCGGAAGTCTTCCATAAACGTATAGAGCACGGTAGAAACCTTTCTTTTGCCGAAATGTACTTTAATGATATTCCTAAAATACAATAATTAAAAAGAGCTGGAAATTCCAGCTCTTTTTAATTATTGTATTATGATCTTTACAAAAACTCAGATATCTTTTTTCTGAGTTTTTGTATAGTTTATTTTACATCCATTAATTCCACATCAAAGATCAACACAGCATTCGGCGGAATAACACCTCCGGCTCCACGAGATCCGTAACCCAAATGGGAAGGAATAACAAAACGCGCCTTATCCCCTACTTGTAATAACTGAATACCTTCGTCCCAACCTTCAATTACCTGGCCTACTCCCAGTGCAAACTCAATGGGCTGCTTACGTTTAAACGAATTGTCAAACTCTTGTCCGTTTACCAGTTGTCCTTTGTAATGAACTGCAACTTTTTTGCCCTTTTCTGCTTTTTTACCGTTTCCGCGATGAATAAATTGATAGCGTAAACCGCTTGCTGTTTTTTCAAAACCTGCCGCTATCTCTTCCAAAGCTTTTTCTGTTTTTTCTTTTTCTTCAGCTAAACGTTTTTCTCGGGCGCCCTCAAAAACACGAAACGCCTCTACCGCATTCCATTTTTGTGCTTCTTCTCCTATTCTTATAATTTCAACCGATTGAATCGTATCATTGGGCTCAACAGCATTTACCACATCCTGGCCTTCCACTACATGTCCAAAAACAGTGTGATTATTATCCAACCACGGCGTAGCGATATGTGTAATAAAAAACTGGGATCCGTTGGTTCCCGGCCCTGCATTTGCCATAGATAATACACCGGGTGCATCGTGTTTTAATTCAGGATGGAATTCATCATCAAATTTGTATCCCGGGTCACCTGTTCCGGTTCCTAAAGGGCAACCTCCCTGAATCATAAAATCAGCAATAACCCGGTGAAATTTCAATCCGTCATAATACGGTTTCCCCTGAGGACGCGCCGTATTTTCCAGATTACCTTCCGCCAAAGCAACAAAATTACCTACTGTTCCAGGCGTTTTGTCATATGTAAGTTTTACTAAAATAGCACCTTTATCGGTGTTGAATTTTGCATAAATTCCGTTTTCCATAATATCCTTTATAAATAATCACAAAGATAGGTTATTCTAAAGAAATTTTTCATAAAAACGTATTAAAACCCCGTTATCAATTTGATTTTAAAGCCGTATTTTTGTGAAAATTATTTTACATGCGAATTGATATTATTACGGTTTTACCTGATCTGATTAAGAGTCCGTTTGAAGCCTCCATATTAAAAAGAGCTATTGCTAAAGGCCTTGTTGAAGTGCACTTTCACAACCTGCGTGACTACAGTACGAACAAGCATAAAAATGTAGACGACTATCAGTTTGGAGGAGGTGCCGGTATGGTAATGAGCATTGAGCCCATAGACAAATGTATTTCTAAACTGAAAAGCGAACGAAACTATGACGAGATAATTTACATGACACCCGATGGCGATACATTAAATCAAAAAACAGCCAATTCCATGTCATTGTTAGAAAATATTATTATTCTGTGCGGACATTATAAAGGAGTAGACCAACGGGTTCGCGATCATTATATTACACGTGAACTATCAATAGGTGATTATGTGCTTTCAGGTGGCGAATTGGGCGCTGCTGTTTTATGCGACGCCATTATACGCTTAATTCCCGGTGTGTTATCAAATGAAACATCAGCCTTAACCGACAGTTTTCAAGACAATTTGCTGGCTGCTCCCATCTATACCCGCCCTGCAGAATACAACGGATGGAAGGTACCTGAGATTTTACTGAGCGGTAACTTTCCGGAAATTGAAAAATGGAGAGAACAAAAAGCGTTAGAACACACCCAGAACAGAAGACCTGATTTATTGGAATAATCGATTGTATGAAACGAATAGTCTTTTTATCCGTACTTTTCCTGTACTCATTAATTGGTTTTTCTCAAAACCAAAAAGCCTTGTTATGGAAAATTACGGGTGCTGAACTGGAAAAACCATCATATATTTTCGGAACCATTCACGCTGTTTGTGAAGAAGATTATTTTTTTCCTCCATATATAGAAGCTGCTTTTCAGCAAACCGATGCTTTTTTTGCCGAAATTGATTTTTCAGATACTCAGGCTATTTTAGATGTACAGCAAGCCATGATAGCAGATACTCCTTTAAAGGATCGTATGCGTGCTGCAGAATATGACAAACTGGCTTTTTTGCTTAATGACAAGCTCCATCTTTCCGTCAATGATTTTGAATACAGTACTTTTTCCATGCTTTTAAGCGCTATTACGTTAAAGTCGTTTGAATGTAAAGGGAAAATAAAAACGTATGAAATAGAACTGCTTCAAAAAGCCATTTTATCAAAAAAAAAGCTGGGTGGACTGGAAACGATAAAGGAACAATTTGAAATATTAGAGCAAGCTACTACTGCCCAGACCCTTATCAAAACATTACAAGAACTGGATGAAACCGGCAATGCTGAAAATTTAACAGCATTGTATAAAGAACAAAATATTGATGCCATAGAAGTACTCATGAATCAGTTTGATGCAACTGAAAAAGAAGTTTTACTCATCAACAGAAATAAAAAGTGGGTGCAACTTATTCCACCACTGCTACAAAAACAGTCTGTTTTTTTAGGAGTAGGCGTTGGCCATTTAGGAGGAAAAACCGGTATTTTAGAATTACTACGTCAAGAAGGTTTTGAGATTGAACCTGTTACCTTTTTTCCAGAACACAAAAATTAGGAAAAAAGAATTTGTAAAACCTGTTTTTTCTCTTATATTTGCACCTCATTTAGACCAACCTCTGACGAAAACCGTGCATGTTGCTCTGGATATAACTAAAATTTATTCACAATGTCTTTAGATCTAGTAAAATTCGTACAAGACGAGTTCGTCACAAAAAAAGATTTCCCTGAATTTGGCGCAGGAGACACTATTACGGTGTACTACGAAATTAAAGAGGGCGAAAAAACAAGAACTCAGTTTTTCAAAGGGGTAGTTATTCAACGTAGAGGAAGCGGTGCTTCAGAAACATTTACTATCCGTAAAATGTCTGGAAACGTAGGTGTAGAACGTATCTTCCCTATTAATATGCCTGCTTTACAAAAGGTTGAGCTTAACCAAAGAGGTAAAGTACGTAGAGCCCGTATCTTCTATTTCAGAGAGCTTACCGGTAAAAAAGCAAAAATTAAAGAACTACGTAGAAAATAATTCGTGTTCTAACTCATATAAAAACACTGCTTACTTCAGCAGTGTTTTTTTTTGTTTGTACTTTTGTATTTTTATTTGGACAAAACAAGAGATGTATAAAGAATTGGGTACAGAAAACACAAAACACCTACCATGGATAGCCGCCATGGCCATCTTTATGCAGTCATTAGATGGCACTATCTTAAATACTACGTTACCCAGTATTGCAAAAGATATGGATTATTCTCCGCTGGAAATGCAATCTATTATTGTAAGCTACACTCTTACCCTGGCCATTCTTATTCCTGTAAGCGGTTGGCTTTCCGACAAATACGGCACAAAACGGATTTTCACACTTGCCGTAGCGGTATTTACTTTGGGATCTCTTTTCTGTGCCATGTCTGTAGATTTGCCAACATTAATACTGTCACGTATTGTACAGGCTATTGGCGGATCTATGATGGTGCCTGTAGCACGTCTGGCTATTTTATATGCCTATCCGAAAAACCAGTTGCTTCGGGTCATTAATTTTATGACCATTCCGGGATTGGTCGGCCCGGTAATAGGTCCGAGTTTAGGAGGCTGGCTATCTGACCAGTTTTCCTGGCACTGGGTGTTTCTGGTAAATTTACCTATTGGTATTATAGGCATTTTGTTAACCCAGCGCATTATGCCTAATTTTAAAAACAATATAGGAAAATTCGATATTATAGGATTCCTCTATTTTAGCTTGACCCTAGTACTGCTAACTTTAGCTATGGAACTCAGCAGTGTGGGGATTTCTCATTTTAGCCTCTTGCTTTTCTTGGTGGGGTTGTCTGTTCTATTTTTCATATTTTATCTCAAACATTTTCGAAAAACCTCCCTTCCCTTAATAGACCTTAACCTGTTCAAAATAAGAACGCTTCGAATAGGCCTCACCGGAAGTCTTTTTACACGGCTAGGAGTTAGCGGTGTACCTTTTTTACTACCACTTATGTTACAGGTAGGTTTTGGTTATTCTGCTTCCACAGCCGGTCTTTTACTTATCCCGTCAGCAGTTGCCACTATTGTTATTAAACCATGGGTAGTACCTTTAGTCAAACGTTTCGGATATCGGACGGTTTTAATGAGCAATACAATGGTTTTAGCCATAGTAATTATTTGCTTTAGTTTTTCTACTCAGGAAACACCCTTAGCGTATATGGTTTTTTTAATGATTATTTACGGCGCATTCAACTCTGTTCAAATGGCTTCAATGAATACCATTTCATTATCCGATCTCGATAATAACAATGCAAGCTCAGGCAATAGTTTACTTGCCATTATGCAGCAATTATCCATGAGCTTTGGCATATCTGTAGCCGCTTTAATCTTATCTTATTTTAAAGATACTACCGGTTTTTTCCATGGTGATACCCCTTCGGCTTTTAAGTATACCTTTATTACCCTTGGTGCTATTACCGCACTTTCTTCTTTATTATTTTCGAAATTGAGAAACAGTGATGGCCATTTACTTTCAGGACAAAAAAATAGCAGGTAAAAGTATTAAGGTCTTTTTCCTGTAATCAGTCTATACAATATAGCAATTACAGCCAGCACCAGTAATATATGAATAAAACTTCCCACGGCTTCTCCAAAGCCAAAATAACCCACTGCCCATAAAATAAGAAGCACAACCGCAATTAGCCAAATTAAATCTTTCATATCTTTATTTTTTATTTATATTAAAGTTATGAAAATTTTAAAGATAATACATTGATTTATTGTTAAAACACTACACATTTTCAAATCCTTCTTTCCACAATGTATTTTTATTTAAATAGTTGTACTTTTAGCCTTTCACCATAGCATTCAATAAAAAATGCAAAAAAAATTACATACCGCAGTTATCGGAGCCGGTTTAGTAGGTACACTATTAGCTATTTATTTAAAGAGAGCCGGGCATAATGTTGTTGTTTTTGACCGCAGTAAAGACATACGTAAGATTGAGTTTTCAGGACGTTCTATTAATCTAGCTATATCTACACGGGGATGGAAAGCCCTGGATGATTTAGACTTGGGTAATAACATAAGAGAAATTGCCATTCCAATGGATAAAAGAGCCATTCACAAAAAAGACGGCTCTCTTACCTACCAGAAATACGGTATACACGGAGAAAGTATTTATTCTATTTCCAGAGGAGGTCTAAACCGTTTAATGATTGACTTAGCAGAAAAGGAAGGTGTTACTTTTCAGTTTGATCATAAAATATGGGATGTAAACCTGGATGAAGCTGTTGTATATACCGGAGAAAATGAACGAGAAGGCTGGACAGCTCATGCTTTTGATAAAATATTTGGTGCAGACGGTGCCTTTTCAAAAGTCCGTGCACGTATGCAACGTTTAAACCGCTTCAATTATTCCCAGTATTTTTTACCATTGGGATATAAAGAACTTCGCATTCCATCTCATCCTGACGGAACACACAGAATAGACAAAAATTCATTTCATATCTGGCCTCGCGGAGAGTTCATGTTGATTGCCTTAGCTAACGAAGATGGCTCATTTACCTGTACCTTATTCATGCCGTTTGAAGGAGAAAATTCCTTTGAAGAAATTGATACAGAAGAAAAAGTAAAACGTTTTTTTGAAGAAAACTTTCCGGATTCATTGGATTTAATCCCGGATTTACTAGTAGATTATTTTAAAAATCCTACCAGTTCACTCGTAACAACCCAATGTTTTCCATGGACCTACAAGGATAAAGTGGCGCTTTTAGGCGATGCAGCCCATGCCATAGTTCCTTTTTACGGACAAGGCATGAATGCAGGCTTTGAGGACATCACAGAAATGGCACGCCAGATGCAGCTGCACAATGATGACTGGGAGACCATTTTCAAACATTATGAAGCCATTCGCAAACCAAATGGCGATGCTATTGCAGAATTATCTTTTCGCAATTTTATGGAAATGAGCACTAAAACGGCTGATGAAGGTTTCTTATTACAGAAGAAAATAGAAGCTAAATTTACAGAAAAGCACCCGGATAAGTGGCTCCCGCTATATGACAGAGTCACTTTCAGCCTGCATCCTTATACAGAAGCATTAGCCATTGGCGATAAACAAAAAAATATAATGGACGATGTAATGGCACTTCCCGACATACAAGACATCTGGGACAGTCCGGTCATTGAAGAATATATTTTAAATAAATTAAAAAAATAAAGAACCTTTTCGGTTCTTTATTTTTTTCCAAACAGTTTATTTAAAACGCCAAAAGCGCCCCTGATAAAGGTAGCACTTGTGAGTACTTTAACAATAGGTTTTACATAATCGGCTTGTTTTGTAACAGGTTTTCCTGATTTCGTTTCTGATTTGGTTTCTGGAGCTGTCACAGCCACTTCCTGTATTTTACGCGAGAGTATCTCATAAGCACTTTCTCTGTCCATTACTTTATTGTATTTTACAGTTAGTTCCGAATTTTGGACAATTTCCTGTATTTCAGTATCTGAAAGCACATCCATTCTGCTCATAGGTGCCCGCAACATGGCCACCACCAAAGGTGTTGGAATACCTTTTTCATTTAAGGCTGTAACAAGTGCCTCTCCCGTTCCCAACTGCGTTATAATTTCATCTGTTTTATAAAAAGAAGTAGTGGGAAAATTTTCAGAAGCAGCTTTTATGGCCTTTCGGTCTTTTTCAGTGAAAGCACGCAACGCATGCTGAATTTTCAGACCTAGTTGTGCTAAAACACCGTTAGGGATATCAATAGGGTTTTGCGTAATAAAATAAATACCTATTCCTTTAGAACGAATCAACTTTATAATAGTCTCTATCTGTTCCAAAAGGGCTTTAGTAGCTTCTTTAAAAATAAGATGGGCTTCATCAATAAAGATAACCAATTCCGGACGACCGCTGTCACCTCTTTCAGGCATGGTATTATACACCTCTGCCAGCAAACAGAGCATAAAGGTAGAAAACAGTTTGGGCTTATCCTGAATATCGGTTAAACGTAAAATATTTACATACCCCTTACCATTCTCATCCAGTCGCATCAGATCTTTAATATCAAATGAAGTTTCCCCAAAAAACAAATCAGCGCCCTGTTGTTCTAATGCAACAAGCTTCCGTAAAATGGCACCGGTTGTGGATGTGGAAATTAAACCATATTCTTTTTCTATATCAGCTTTTCCTTCGTTGGTAATATAATTGAGTACTTTTTTTAAATCTTTCAAATCAAGTAAAGGCAGCTGATGGTCATCACAATATTTAAATACAACCGCCAGCACACTCCCCTGGGTTTCATTCAGCTCTAAAATGCGGGCAAGCAAAACGGGGCCAAATTCCGATACTGTAGCGCGTAAACGCACTCCCGATTGCTCTGAAATGGTCAACAATTCCACCGGAAAACCTGATGTTTCATAAGCTAAGCCCATTTGTTGATGACGGTTGGTAATAAAATCATTTACCGTTCCCGGTTTAGCAATACCACTGAAATCACCTTTTATATCCATCATCAGTACCGGAATACCATTTGAGGATAATTGTTCCGAAAGCACCTGAATTGTTTTCGTTTTACCTGTACCTGTAGCCCCTGCAATAAGTCCGTGCCGGTTTAATGTTTTGAGCGGCAGGGCAACAGGCGTGTTCGCTATTACCTTTCCGTTAAGCATACTTCCACCGATAGTGATGAATTCACCAGCAAACTTATAACCGTTACCTACTTCTTCTTCAAAGTTTTGTATATCCATTCTTTTTATAACTTTTTAAGCTAAATATAAGTATAATTTTTAATTTCGAAAGTAGGTAATTAGTGATTCACAAAAGCCCATTATAAGTTAACATTTCCTTAAAGCACAATATAACTGATTGTTAAACGTTTATTAAATGCTGGGTTTCGGCAGAATAAATTAGTGTAAAAATTATATTTCTTTATCGTTAATTTTATATCTTAGCCCTTCTTTACCGTAAAAAATGTTTTTTTATTTAATCTAAAAACATAAATTTGCGAAGCTTGAAAATAGAGAATCAGGCAAAATGAATAATAATTGAGTAAACATTAAATTTAAAAAAAAGATGACAAACGTATCTAATGAATCAGTAGAGAAAAAAGCAACTGGTGGCGGATTATCAAACATTATGGCAGGTATCACGGTTATTGCCTGTCTAGTAATTGGTTTTATTATCTGGAAATTTGTCTTAGGTAACCCGGCTAACTTTATGAATAATGACCCGAACGGAGAACCTCTTCCTGGAAAACTTTTAGGAATGATGTATAAAGGAGGGCCCGTTATTGCGGTATTGATTGGTTTACTAACCATGACAGTTGTATTTGGTATTGAGCGATTCATCGTGATTGGCAAAGCTTCAGGTGCTGGAAACATCAAACAATTTGTAGCAAAAGTACAATCATTAGTAAATGCTAACCAGATTGATGAAGCAATTGCAGAATGCGACAACCAAAAAGGTTCTGTAGCAAACGTTGTGAAAGCAGCATTAATCAAATTAAAAGAAGTTAAAAGAGAAGGTTTTGATACTGATAAGGCAACAGAAGTTATTCAAAATGAAATTGAAGAAGCTACTGTGCTTGAAATGCCGATGTTAGAAAAGAATATGATTATTTTAGCTACTTTGGTATCTATCGGTACATTAGTAGGTCTATTAGGTACAGTAACAGGTATGATTAAAGCGTTCTCGGCTTTATCAACATCGGGTTCTCCGGATTCAGCCGCTTTAGCTACCGGTATTTCTGAGGCGTTGATGAATACAGCTACAGGTATCGGTACATCAACTTTAGCTATTGTATTCTATAATTTACATACAACTAAAATTGACAAATTAACTCATTTTATTGACGAAGCCGGATTTGCCATCACCCAATCTTACAAAAGAAACAACAGATAATTCGTAAGATCACGTTTAATTTCCAGATAACAATATCTGGTTAAAAAGGAAAGAATATGGCAAAAATGAAAAAATCTAGTACAAGAATTGATATGACTGCAATGTGCGACGTATCGTTCTTATTGCTAACATTCTTCGTTTTAACCTCCACAGCAAAAACACCAGAAGTACACCCGGTTGATTTGCCAAACTCTACTAAAGAAACTAAAATTCCTACAGACGATATTGTAACAATATCAGTAGATAAAGAAAAGGTTTTCTTTGGAATAGCAGGCAGAGAAGACAAAAAGGACATACTTCAACGTATGGGTAATGAATATAAAATCACCTTTACAGATGAAGAGATGAACAAATTTGCAGGGATGGAAAATTTTGGTGTAGACATACGAGAATTAAAACAATTGTTAGCCAAACCGGGTAGCGAATTAATGAAACCGGAAAATCACGAGACGGGTATACCTTATAAAGATTCTTTAAATAATCAATTGGCATCATGGGTGCGTAATGCACGCGAATCGTCATGGCAACGAAAAGAATCATTCTTAAAGGTAGCAATAAAAGGAGATGCTAATGAGCAGTTCGGTACAGTTAAAAAAGTAATCGATATCATGCAAGAGCAACGTCAGAACCGTTTTTATTTAGTAACCGGATTACGAGATGCAAATTTCTAATTCATAAAAAGAAAAGAAGCAAATGGCAGAATTAAATACGGGCGGCGACGAAGGCAAAAAAGGCAAAAAGGTACGGAGTAAAAAACAAAATACCGGAGTTGACTTAACCGCCATGGTAGATTTGGCATTCTTATTGATAACATTCTTTATGTTAACCACCTCTTTATCCAAACCACAGTCAATGGATTTGACTATGCCAGATAAAAAAGATGTTACAGAAGAATTTAAGCAGGAAGCCAAAGAATCCAAAACAATGACCGTTTTACTTGGTAAAAACAATAAACTGAAGTATTATATGGGTCGTTTTGAAGATCCTTATGCTGGCGAAGGTCCAATAGATCAAACCTATGGAAAAGATGGTATTCGCAAAGTTATTTTACAGAAAATAGCCAATTTAAAAGCTAAGGGCATGGTAGACAAAGATGGTTTGGTAGTGTTAATCAAAGCTACTGAAGATGCCACATATACTAACATGGTAGACATTTTAGATGAAATGGCAATTACCGGTGTGAAAATATATGCAATTAACGATATTACGGACGCAGAAAAAGCAATTATGCAATAAGGCATAGTAAAAACGAACGAAAAATGGCAAACATAAACATTTTCGGAAAAGATTGGGCGAACATTATCTTTGAGGGGCGTAACAAAAGTTACGGCGCTTACAAACTTCGCCAGGACAATGGTAAAAACACGTTTTTAGCTTTAATTCTTGGTATCTTTTTGATAGGTGCTGCTTTTGGGAGTAAGATATTATATGATAATTTTCAAGCCAAACGATTAGCTGAAAAAGGTGACGATACAGGAGTTGAAATTATTGATGTTCAACTCCCGGAACTACCAGAACCTGAACCACCTGTAGAAGAAGTGAAGGAAGAACCGGAACCAGAACCCATTCCAGAAGCTGATGCTTCTAAGTCTGTACAAGACGAAAAACAATTTACAGAAACTGTTGTTAAAAAAGATGAAGAAGTAAAAAAAGAGCAAAAAACAGCTCAGGAAGATTTCGATGATAAAACAACATCAGGTAGAGAAGATAACAAAGGGGATAAAGAAGGAGATTTCAAATCACAAGGTGAGCAAACAGGTAAAGCCGACAAAGGATCGAAAGGTCAAGGAACCGGTGACAAGTTTTCTGAAGATGAAAACAAAATTCACCGTTTTGTACAACAAAAAGCAGAACCTTTAGACGGTATGCAGTCTTTTTACAGAAAGTTCCAGTCGAAATTCAATGCGCCTGATGTAGGTTCAGGTGTAAACCAGATTAAAGTAACTTTAAAATTCGTAGTAGAAAAAGACGGATCGCTAACCGACATTCAGGCAGCACAAGATCCGAATGGCGCTGGCCGTGAAGCCATCAGGGTATTGAAATCGATGCCTAAATGGAAACCGGCACAGCAAAACGGAAAAACGGTACGTTCAGCTTTTACCTTACCAATTACTATTAAAGTAGCAAACTAATGCGAAATTTTATAAACAATTTTCAACAAAAATCGCTTTTACAGCGATTTTTGTTCATTTTAGGCCTGGTATTTCTTGTCCTGTATTTTGTATTGGGAATTATTTTTATAACCTGGAAAGACATCCCGCTTACTTTACCCTATACCAATCGGTTAGCTTTTGGTATCATTCTCATTATCTACAGTATAATCAGGTTTTACCGAATTACAACCATAAAGCAAGAGTAATATTCTTGCTTTTTTAAACAACAACCCAAAAACATACTATTTACTCATTTATTTCGTTATATATTTAAGAATACAGACATTTTTAATGTTAATAAATAAAATTATGGTAAAAAAATACACCTTAATCTAAAACATTGAAATTATGAGCAGCTTAAATTTATTTGGAAAAGAATGGCGTAATATTGTGTTTGACGGACGCAATAAATCCTACGGTGCCTATAAACTCAGAGAAGAAAGCGGGAAACATACCTTACTGGCCCTTTTTATAGGAACGGTAATAATGGGTATTGCATTCGGCAGTTCATATTTATATGCTTCAAAGAGCAGTAAACCTTTCATAGAATATGTCTTCCCTGATGACAAGCCCGTACTGCCGAGTCTACATAAGGATGAACCAAAACCGGAGCCAGAACCAGTAAAAAAAAACAATACAACTGCTGAGAAAACGGTAGCAGCAGCCCGAACCTCGGTTCAAAAAGAAATTGATTTCAGGGAAGTAAAAATAGAAAAAGACGAAAATGTAAAAACCAACCGGCTCGCCGCACAAGACCAATTTAATGACACCACTACTTCAGGGCAAAAAGACCATGAAGCAGACACTCAAAATGGCGAATTGAAAAAAAATGGCGAAGCTACGGGAAATTCTCATAAAGAAAATAAAAATACCAAATCGTCCGGATCAGGAGAAAGCACGAGTAATGCCCTACTAAAAATAGTACAAACTAAAGCAGAGCCTGTAGAAGGTTATTCGAAATTTTACGACCGGTTTATACAGAAATTTTCAGCTCAAGACCGTGACAGCAATGCAGAAATAATTATAAAATTGCGTTTTGTGGTAGAAAAAGACGGATCTTTTACGAACATTGAAATAATAGATGATCAAATGGGCCTGGGAGAGGAAGCCAAACGGGTTCTAAAAGCCATGCCTAAATGGAAACCGGCAGAACATAACGGAAGAACTGTCCGGTCATTGTTTACGCTACCAATAAAAATAAGAACAACTCATTAGTAAATTGCGAACTCTTTGTACAGACGTACTTGAACCCGTTAATTTAAACAGAAATATTTGTTTTGTTCGTCAAATTAAAAAATATACAAAATAAGGAGTCATTTTATGATTCCTTATTTGTTTATTAAGCAGATATCTGTTATTTTTATCACAATAATTTCATTTTTATTACAATATGCATCGTTACATCACTCTAGGACTAACTTTAGGCACCTTATTTTTTACGGCATGTAAAAAAGAAAATATGGATACGGCTACCGCAAGCACTCAAGAAGAAAGTTATGACACAGGGGAAGTTTCGGTGTATGTAGAAGAATCGGTAGTACCAATATTTGAAGATATTAATATGGTATTTAAATCGCGCTATCCGAAAGCAACGATTAATATTATACCTGCCTCAGAGAATAAAATCCTGAAATTGGTTTTTGAAGACTCCACCCGCCTGGCCTTTTTACCGAGAAAATTCGATAAAGAAGAAGCCGCATATTTCCAGGGAAAAGTAGTTCCGAAACAAACTGCCATTGCAAAAGATGCCATTATTTTTATTGTGAATAAAGCCAGTAATGATTCTTTGATTAAATACGAAGACATTGTTGCTTTATTAAAAAATCCGGACACAAAATCGGATAAGGTAATCGTTTTTGACAATATCAATTCAAGCCTTGTTAACCAGTTCAAAAAAGAAGCCGGTATTACACAACCCGGTAAAAATGTTTATTTCCTACCCACTACGGCACGTGTAGTCGATTATATATCCAAAAGCAAAAATGCCATTGGCATTGTAGGTTTAAACTGGCTGTTACAACCTGATGATTCCCTGGCACAGAAAAAGGATAAGATAAAATCTTTAGCTGTTTTCAATGCCAAAGACAATAACTATTATAAAGCATCGCAAACTACTATTGCAGATGGTACTTACCCGGTAACACGAGAGATTTACATGCTCGATTTACAAGGAAAAAATGGTTTGGGTAAAGGGTTTGCATCATTTGCAGCAAGCGACATTGGCCAGCGCGTTGTATTAAAATCCGGTTTATTACCTGTAAATATACCTCCACGAGAAATTATCATTAATTCAGATAAATCATCAACTAAATAATAGCGACTAACTATATGAAAAAAACAATTACTTTTTCAATCCTCCTCACTGCCCTATCCGCAGTTTCTTATTCTCAAAACCTGGCAGATGTTGAGCGTGATATAAAATTCGAAAAATACGATACGGCTAAAGAGGCACTGTATAAACTAATACGCGCGGAAGTAAAGCCACGTGAAGGTCGTTATTATTACAATTTAGGAAAAATACATATTGCACAGGGATACAACGATTCAGCGTCCTTATATTTTAAAGAAGGATTAAAAGCGTTCAAAAATATGGAAGTTAACAATATTGGTATTGGTAGAGTATCATTAGACGAAGGCAAAGACAAAGAAGCCCGTTCTAAATTCAATGCTGCTTTATACAATATCGACCCACGGGACATTGAACCGTTATTACTGATTTCCAGAGCATATATGGAATCTCCAAAACCTGATGCTGCAAAAGCTATTGAATATGCAAAAAAAGCATTGACAGCACAGCCAAGAAGTGTAGAAGCATTAGTAACCCTGGCCGATGCGCATATTGCTGACAGAAGTACTAAGCTGGCGTGGGCTACCCTATTAGAGGCGAAACTGGTTGATGCGGAATCACCGTTATTATTATCTGCTATGGCCAAAGTACATCATATAAATAATGAATATGAAGATACTTTCCGTTTATTAAATCAGGCTATAGAATTGCATCCTGATTATGAACCGGCTTATAAACAACTGGCGCAAGCTTATCTGGATTATGTACGTTTTTCTGATGATAAATCTAAACGTGCCGATGCCGTGAAAAATTACGCGAAATACCATGAGATGATTGGTAAGTCATTTGATGCTGATAATGCATATGCAGAGTTTTTAATCAAAGCGAAAGATTACAAAACTTTAGATGAGCTTACCAAGAAAAACTGGCTGGAGCGCGGAGACAATTTTCCTTTATACAAATACGCCGGCATTGCGGCATACGAAAATGGCCGTATGGAAGAGGCATATCAAAATATGTGGCAGTATTTTGATGTACAAAACAAAACAAAGCTTCAGGGAATAGATTATATGTATTTTGGTTTAGCGGAAATTGAAAAAGCAAAAAATCCTGATGGTACTTTTAATGAAGAGGGGTATAACAAAGCTATCGCTAATATTGAAGCTGGTATAAAACAAAATCCTAAATTATCTTCTGAACTCCATCAGTACGGCTTGGAGATGTTTAAAGAGGAGAAGTTCAAACAAGCGTATTTTCTTTTCGATATCGGTTCAAAAAACCCGAAAAGTGAAAATTATGTTTACGATTCCTATTACAAAGGAAACACATTATACCTGACCAGTGACAAACCAATGTTTCAGGACCAGTTACAGCGTGCTTCAAATGCCTTTAATGATGCGATAAAAGCATCACCCACTACCCATGAGGCATATTTATTAAATGCCCGTACACAAATTTTGTTACCGGGAGAGAATGCCAAAACGCAGGCCGAGAAATCATATGAAGATTTTTTACGTATTGTTGAAACCAAAAAAATAGTCCAACAGGCAGATTTACAAGAGGCACTGGTTGAAGCTTACTCCTTTATAGGCGGATTCAATATGGCAAAAAATCCGGAAAAGGCAAAGACAAATTTTGAAAAAGCTTTACGCATAGAACCCAACAATCAATACGTAAAAGATAGTTTGGATAAATTAAACAAAGAACATGGAAGTCGACTATAAGTCGACTTTTTTATTGTGCTTCGCTTTGTTGTTAGTATCTTTGTATCCTAATTTCAGTAAAAATGGAACAGCAGACAAATGCTTCACTAGCATTACCTTTAATGGAGCAATTTTATACCATACAGGGCGAAGGCTATTACACGGGAACAGCGGCCTATTTTATTCGTCTGGGAGGTTGTGATGTAGGCTGCCATTGGTGTGATGTTAAAGAAAGCTGGGACGAAAAATTACACCCGTTAACCCCCGTTTCAGCAATTGTAGAGCAGGCAAAAGCAAACGGAAATCTGGTTGTTATAACTGGTGGCGAACCTCTCATGTGGAATTTAAACGAGCTTACCCAAGCTTTACAATCAGCCGGAATACAAACCAATATGGAAACGTCCGGAGCCTATGAACTGAGCGGAAGCTGGGACTGGATTTGCCTCTCACCCAAAAAAAACAAGCTACCTACACAAAGTGTATATGATGCAGCCCATGAATTAAAATGTATTATTTACAACAAACACGATTTTGTTTTTGCTGAAGAACAAGCCGCTAGAGTAAATAAGAATGCAAAATTGTACTTACAAGCCGAATGGAGCAAACGGGAACAGATGATGCCACTGATTGTTGAATATGTCAAAAACAACCCTCAATGGAAAATTTCTTTACAAACTCACAAATATTTAGATATTCCATAGTTTTTTGTATTTTTGATTAAAAATTCCAAGCTATGAAAAGAAATTTACTTTTGCTGTTTGTAAGCCTTTTAAGCTTATGCGCCTCTGCCCAGGCCAACAGAGAAGATGTTCGTAAACTACTGCAAATTAACGGCACAGCAAATAAATACGATGTTTTGATTAACCGTTTCAGTGCCTCTTTAACGGAAAGTAAAAGAGATGCATTCCGCAAAGATGTAAAAGAATTCATCAATCGGTATATTGAAAGTGAAGTAAAGTTTTATGCTAATGAATTTTCGCAGGATGA
The DNA here is from genome assembly GCA_050990835.1 of Paenimyroides tangerinum. Lineage (GTDB taxonomy): Bacteria > Bacteroidota > Bacteroidia > Flavobacteriales > Flavobacteriaceae > Flavobacterium. Next base: position 437,209 of record CP158859.1, read on the forward strand.
AATTCTAAAGCTTATTGAATTTTATCGATCACCATTAGGTGCAAAGTACATCGAAAAATCAAGGGAAATAACGGAAAACAATATTGAAAACGCCCAAAAAACAGAAATGGAATTACAGGGTATTATTATGAAATATATGATGTAAAAAAAACCTCCATAGTAATAATTATGGAGGTTTTTTTTAGAAAATGATTTTATTACCTGTATGTAGCTTATTATTCTTCGCAAATGCACCACACATATGGAATAATAATCGTGCGCCCACATTACCGTCCCAATCATCATCTCCCGGTGCTACTTCTACTAAGTCCATACCAATAATGGTTTTACCGCCATTGGCCAGTTTCGTCAGTAAATAAGTAGCTTGTTCAAAAGATAATCCTCCTGGAACCGGTGTTCCTGTAGTTGGGCAATACCAACGCTGCAAAGCATCAATATCAAAACTTACAGCTACATATTGAGGTAACTGTTCTAAAATAGTATTGCATTGTTCTTTCCATGTTTTACCTTCAAAAAGAGCGGCTTTCAAATCAGCATCTGTATATACTTTCACTTTTTTTGACGCATGAATCACTTCTACTTCTCCTTCACTAAAATCACGAATACCTACCTGTACAATTTTTTCTATTTGAGGAAGTTGTAGAGCATTATACATAATAGAAGCGTGAGAATAGGTAAAACCTTCGTATGCCTTTCGTAAATCCATATGAGCGTCGAAATGTAAAATCCCAAATGACGGATATTTTTCAGCGAGAGCTTCATAATACCCCATTGGTGTTGAATGATCGCCTCCCAAAAGGATTACTTTTTTGCCCTGATTCATCCAGAATAAGGCACGTTCTTTAACTTCCGTATTAAACTGTTTTGAGGCTTTGTTTATTTTATCTAAATCGGCTTGCAAAGCCGGAAACGTTTCAACATCTTCTCCGTTTTCCAACGCCTCAATTATAGGCTGTGCCAGATTTTTATATTTTTCACTGTTTGCCGCCCAATGGTTCGGTGTCTCATCCATAAAAATTCCCAGCTTCCATAGTTCCGGAAATTCCTGATGCAATAAATCTACCTGAAAAGAAGCATCTAAAATGGCTTCAGGTCCTTCACTTGCTCCGCTACCATAACTTACCGTTACCTCCCATGGAGCGGGTAAAATAATAATATCGCTTTCTTCCGCATTAAAAGGCAAGCCATAAATTGTAGCATCAGCTAAACCAGGTTGCGACGGGTCAAAATTTTCAATTTTCTTTTGCTTTGTTGACATTTTTAATTTCACTAATTGTGATACAAATATATAAAACTAAATAGATGGTTCTGTAACATGTCTGAAAAAAGCCGGTAGAAACCGACTTTTTTTATTATAGTATTAATAGGTTTGAATTCCTTTTTTAAGAATCTGCCCGAACTCATACATCTCTTCAAAGGAAGAATATAAGGGCACAGGTGCCAGACGAATTACAGCAGGCTCACGCCAATCTACAATTACTCCTTCTCTCATCAGATAATGAAAAAGTTCTTTGCCTTCCCCGTGTAATATAACTGAAAGTTGCGAACCTCTTTCATCTTTATTTCTTGGTGTTATAATTTCCAGATTACTGCCTATTTCTTTTGCAATATCGTCTATAATAAACTCCAGGTATGCAGTAATTAAATCGCGTTTCTGCATAAGCGCTTCCATTCCAATCTCATCAAACATCTCCACCGAAGCCAGGTAAGGGGCCATAGCCAGTACACCTGTACATGAACTTTGCCATCCCAAAGCACCGTCATTCGGGCTAAATTCAGGTTCCATTAAAAAACGGCGTTCTTTAATTTGTCCATACCAACCTCCAAAACGATTTAATTCCTTATCGGCATGATGCTTTTCGTGAACAAAATAACCAGATACGCTTCCCGGACCTGCGTTCATATATTTGTAACTGCACCAGGCAGCAAAATCTACTTCCCAGTCATGCAACTGTAATGCTATATTACCCGCAGCATGCGCTAAATCCCAGCCTACAACTGCTCCTATGGCATGCCCTGCTGCTGTAATGTTTTTCATATCCAGCACCTGTCCAGTATAATAATTGATACCTCCTATGAGAACTAATGCCAGCTCATCTCCTATTTCCTTAATTTTTTCGATGATATCTTCATTGCGCAAATTATGTTCTCCTTCTCTCCGTTTTACTTCAACAATTGCTTCTTTAGGATCATAACCGTGAAATTTTACTTGAGTTTGTAACATATACTGATCACTCGGAAAAGCTTTTTCTTCACAGATAATTTTAAAACGCTTCTCATTCGGTCGATAAAAAGAGACCATAAGCATATGTAGGTTGACCGTAAGCGTATTCATTACTGAAACTTCGCTTGGCTTCGCCCCCACTATTCTGGACAAAGGATCCGAGAATCGTTCGTGATAATCCCACCAGGGTTTTGCCGCATAAAAATGTCCCTCAACCGCCATATTCGCCCAATCAGTCATTACATCATCTACATATTTTTTAGCACGCTTAGGCAAAAGTCCCAATGAATTTCCCGTAAAATAAATTGTTTTCTTTCCACTTACTTTAGGGAATTCGAATTCCGACTGATACACTGAAAGTTTATCTTGTTTATCTAATGATTGCGCAAAAGATCTTGTATTCTGAAAATTCATTGCTTTAGTATTTTAATGCCTAAAAGTACAATATAATCTATTTTTAAAAAAGTATTTCTATTTTTTATTGTCAGCTTCCCTCAACAGTAAAAGATTCAGTAAAAACAAAAAAGTCTTTTACGTGCTGTAAAAGACGTCTAAAAAGAAAAGGACAATTTGTTCAAAGGAAACACCCCTACCCATACTATAAAAACAAAAAAGTCCTTTACTTTTCAGTAAAGGACTTTTAAAAGAAAGGCGGCGACATACTCTCCCACATGAAGATGCAGTACCATCTGCGCAATCGGGCTTAACTTCTCTGTTCGGAAAGGGAAGAGGTGAGCCCCGACGCTATAACCACCCTAAGTTGTTTAAGTTTCAGACACATAAACACCTGAAATCTATGGTTAATCAATAACCTTATACGGTAACATATTGCAATACACTATTTTAAAAAGTAAACTATAAAGCAACCCTCAGAGCACATAAGCTTACGGGCTATTAGTACTACTCGACTATGACATTACTGCCTTTACATCTGTAGCCTATCAACGTTGTCATCTCCAACGACCCTTTAAAGAAATCTCATCTTGTGGTGGGTTTCGCGCTTATATGCTTTCAGCGCTTATCCCTTCCCAACGTAGCTACTCAGCGATGCACCTGGCGGCACAACTGATACACCAGAGGTTGGTCCAATTCGGTCCTCTCGTACTAGAATCAGATCCACGCAAATTTCTAACGCCCGCAGTAGATAGAGACCGAACTGTCTCACGACGTTCTGAACCCAGCTCGCGTGCCACTTTAATGGGCGAACAGCCCAACCCTTGGGACCTTCTCCAGCCCCAGGATGTGACGAGCCGACATCGAGGTGCCAAACCCCCCCGTCGATATGAGCTCTTGGGGGAGATCAGCCTGTTATCCCCGGCGTACCTTTTATCCTTTGAGCGATGGCCCTTCCATGCGGAACCACCGGATCACTATGCTCTACTTTCGTACCTGATCGACTTGTAAGTCTCTCAGTCAAGCTCCCTTATACCATTGCACTCTACGCACGGTTACCAAGCGTGCTGAGGGAACCTTTAGAAGCCTCCGTTACTCTTTTGGAGGCGACCACCCCAGTCAAACTACCCACCAAGCAATGTCCTCATATGTAACGAGTTAGATCTCAAATAAGCAAAGGGTGGTATTTCAACAATGACTCCACAACGCCTGGCGACGCCACTTCATAGTCTCCCACCTATCCTACACATCACTTATCCAAGAACAATACTAAGCTATAGTAAAGGTGCACAGGGTCTTTTCGTCCCACTGCGGGTAATCGGCATCTTCACCGATACTACAATTTCACCGAGCTCATGGCTGAGACAGTGTCCAGATCGTTACACCATTCGTGCAGGTCGGAACTTACCCGACAAGGAATTTCGCTACCTTAGGACCGTTATAGTTACGGCCGCCGTTTACTGGGGCTTCAATTCAATGCTTCTCCGAAGATAACATCTCCTCTTAACCTTCCAGCACCGGGCAGGTGTCAGGCCCTATACTTCATCTTACGATTTTGCAGAGCCCTGTGTTTTTGATAAACAGTCGCCTGGACCTTTTTACTGAGGCCAGCTTGCGCTGGCGACCTTTCTCCCGAAGTTACAGGTCTATTTTGCCTAGTTCCTTAGCCATGAATCTCTCGAGCACCTGAGGATACTCTCCTCGACCACCTGTGTCGGTTTGCGGTACGGGTTCTTATTATCTAAGTTTAGAAGCTTTTCTTGGCAGCTCTTAGGTACTCTATCTCTTTGCCCGAAGGCTCCGAGTACTATCAGTCTTCTCCACATTCTACGCATTTTACTATAGAACGTATAGATACAACCTTCAACCAGCTATTCCGTCAGCTGGCGGTACTTTCATCTCTGCGTCACTCCATCACAACAATAAGAAGTACGGGAATATTAACCCGTTGGCCATCGACGTCCCCCTTCGGGTGTGCCTTAGGGCCCGACTAACCCTCAGCTGATTAGCATAGCTGAGGAAACCTTGGTCTTACGGTGTGCGGGTTTCTCGCCCGCATTATCGTTACTTATGCCTACATTTTCTTTTCTAAACAGTCCAGCAATTCTCACAAATCACCTTCTACCCAGTTTAGAATGCTCCCCTACCACTTGTACATAGTACAAATCCATAGCTTCGGTAGTATACTTATGCCCGATTATTATCCATGCTCGACCGCTCGACTAGTGAGCTGTTACGCACTCTTTAAATGAATGGCTGCTTCCAAGCCAACATCCTAGCTGTCGGGGCAGTCAAACCGCGTTTTTTCAACTTAGCATACATTTGGGGACCTTAGCTGATGGTCTGGGTTCTTTCCCTCTCGGACATGGACCTTAGCACCCATGCCCTCACTGCTGGCAAGCATTTATTAGCATTCGGAGTTTGTCAGGAATTGGTAGGCGGTGAAGCCCCCGCATCCAATCAGTAGCTCTACCTCTAATAAACTCTACCAGCGCTGCACCTAAATGCATTTCGGGGAGTACGAGCTATTTCCGAGTTTGATTGGCCTTTCACCCCTACCCACAGGTCATCCGAAGACTTTTCAACGTCAACCGGTTCGGTCCTCCATTTGGTGTTACCCAAACTTCAACCTGCCCATGGGTAGATCACACGGTTTCGCGTCTACCATTACTGACTACAGCGCCCTATTCAGACTCGCTTTCGCTTCGGCTGCGCGGCTTAACCGCTTAACCTCGCCAGCAACGGTAACTCGTAGGCTCATTATGCAAAAGGCACGCCGTCACCCAACGAATGGGCTCCGACCGCTTGTAAGCGTATGGTTTCAGGATCTATTTCACTCCGTTATTCACGGTTCTTTTCACCTTTCCCTCACGGTACTGGTTCACTATCGGTCTCTCAGGAGTATTTAGCCTTGGCGGATGGTCCCGCCGGATTCAATCAAGGTTTCACGTGCCCCGACATACTCAGGATACCACTATTCTTATCTTCTCTTACTTATACGGGACTATCACCCGCTATGGTTAACCTTTCCAGGTTATTCTAATTCAATCCGCAAGAAATATCGTGGTCCTACAACCCCAAAATTGCCGTAACAACTTTGGTTTGGGCTAATCCGATTTCGCTCGCCACTACTCTCGGAATCACTTTTGTTTTCTTCTCCTCCGCCTACTTAGATGTTTCAGTTCAGCGGGTTTGCCCTCCTATCGGAGTACTATGTCTTCAACATAGTGGGTTGCCCCATTCGGATATCTGCGGATCAATTCGTATGTGCCAATCCCCGCAGCTTTTCGCAGCTTATCACGTCCTTCTTCGCCTCTGAGAGCCTAGGCATCCCCCATACGCCCTTATTTTGCTTATTGTGCTCTAATTAATCCATCTAAAATGACGGATTAATGTGCTTTATATATTATTTCTAATATTATTCTACTTTTTAAATGTATTTCCAATATGTCAATGAACTTTTTACACCTTAGTGTATCGTGGAGAATATCGGAGTCGAACCGATGACCTCCTGCGTGCAAGGCAGGCGCTCTAGCCAGCTGAGCTAATCCCCCATTCCGTATCTATCTTGTGAATGTTGAATCTTCTGTTGCTTGAACAACACCCAACCCTAGAATTTCCTTTTATAATGCAAAATCGTAGTCCCGGGCAGACTCGAACTGCCGACCCCTACATTATCAGTGTAGTACTCTAACCAGCTGAGCTACGAGACTCTGTATTTTTACATCTTTAGTTGTTGAACTAACAGCGAGAGTAAGCATAAACCATCTCTAGAAAGGAGGTGTTCCAGCCGCACCTTCCGGTACGGCTACCTTGTTACGACTTAGCCCCAGTTACCAGTTTTACCCTAGGCAGCTCCTTGCGGTCACCGACTTCAGGTACCCCCAGCTTCCATGGCTTGACGGGCGGTGTGTACAAGGCCCGGGAACGTATTCACCGGATCATGGCTGATATCCGATTACTAGCGATTCCAGCTTCACGGAGTCGAGTTGCAGACTCCGATCCGAACTGTGACCGGTTTTATAGATTCGCTCCTTGTCACCAAGTGGCTGCTCTCTGTACCGGCCATTGTAGCACGTGTGTGGCCCAGGACGTAAGGGCCGTGATGATTTGACGTCATCCCCACCTTCCTCACGGTTTACACCGGCAGTCTTGCTAGAGTTCCCACCATTACGTGCTGGCAACTAACAACAGGGGTTGCGCTCGTTATAGGACTTAACCTGACACCTCACGGCACGAGCTGACGACAACCATGCAGCACCTTGTAATTTGTCCGAAGAAAAGCATATTTCTACGCCTGTCAAACTACATTTAAGCCCTGGTAAGGTTCCTCGCGTATCATCGAATTAAACCACATGCTCCACCGCTTGTGCGGGCCCCCGTCAATTCCTTTGAGTTTCAAACTTGCGTTCGTACTCCCCAGGTGGGATACTTATCACTTTCGCTTAGTCACTCAGTCCGAAAACCAAACAACTAGTATCCATCGTTTACGGCGTGGACTACCAGGGTATCTAATCCTGTTCGCTACCCACGCTTTCGTCCATCAGCGTCAATCGTTTGTTAGTAACCTGCCTTCGCAATCGGTATTCCATGTAATATCTAAGCATTTCACCGCTACACTACATATTCTAATTACTTCACAAAAATTCAAGCCCTACAGTATCAATGGCAATTTTTTGGTTAAGCCAAAAACTTTCACCACTGACTTATAAGGCCGCCTACGGACCCTTTAAACCCAATGATTCCGGATAACGCTTGGATCCTCCGTATTACCGCGGCTGCTGGCACGGAGTTAGCCGATCCTTATTCTTACGGTACCGTCAATAAATTACACGTAACTCTTTTTCTTCCCGTACAAAAGCAGTTTACAATCCATAGGACCGTCGTCCTGCACGCGGCATGGCTGGTTCAGAGTTGCCTCCATTGACCAATATTCCTCACTGCTGCCTCCCGTAGGAGTCTGGTCCGTGTCTCAGTACCAGTGTGGGGGATCTCCCTCTCAGGACCCCTACCCATCATCGTCTTGGTATGCCGTTACCACACCAACTAACTAATGGGACGCATGCTCATCTTTTACCGATAAATCTTTAATATTAAAATGAGGCCATCTCAATATACTATAAGGCATTAATCCGGATTTCTCCGGGCTATTCCTTAGTAAAAGGTAGATTGCATACGCGTTACGCACCCGTGCGCCGGTCTCTAGTAAGCAAGCTTACTATACCCCTCGACTTGCATGTGTTAGGCCTGCCGCTAGCGTTCATCCTGAGCCAGGATCAAACTCTTCATCGTATTATCTTTAATGTTTTTTGATGTTCGCGTCTATGTGGTTATTCCGAAAAATAACCCCTTACTCTCTCTTTTTTTGCTGTCAATTCAATATGTCTATGAACGTGTCTTCTTCTTTAATCCCGCTCCCTTTATCAAAGCGAGTGCAAAAGTAGAAACTCTTTTGGTATTAAGCAAACTTTTTTTAAACTTTTTTTAAAATTAATTCTGCCAATACTTCTCTAAGAACTTCGCCGTATCTTAACGAAACGGACCGCAAAGATACTGCCTTTTTTTGACACAAAACAAGCTTTTTTTAAACTTATTTTCGCTATCTTTACTCTCTTTCTGTTATCAAGGAACTTCCTGCATTTTGCGAGGGCAAATATACCACCCTTTTTTCCGCTTTTCCAAATTTTTATAACCCCTTTTTTTACTTTTTATTTACATTGCCTTAATACCAGCACGTTACAAATCATAAAAAAGTAAAATAACCTCCTAAACCAGAACTTATACTCCTTCATAACTCAAAAAAACTGATCGGATCGCTGCTATTTACGACCGAAAAAGCCGTTAAACAAAAAAACCGCCACTATAAAGTGACGGTTTGAAAGGAATATTGTCTTTATTATTTCTTTATAATTTTTTCAGTTGCCTCACCCCCATTCTGAAATTTTAGTTTGGCCACATAAGTTCCTGCCGCCAGAGCTCCTATATTTATAGCATTCGCAGTTGTCCTTAAAACTTCCTTACCCGACATATCATATAACACAGCTTGTTCCAAATTTTCAGAAGAAGTGACAGTCACTTGTTCCCTGGCCGGATTAGGATACAGACTATAATCTACGAAGCTCACATCATGTACTGAAACCGTACCCTGAATATCTTCGGAAAACAAAAATAACGACAAAGGAAAATTCCCCTCTCCTTCGGAGAAGACAGCTGAAGGCACCTCTATTTTAAATGTATGCTGACCGGCTTCCAAATCGCCCAGCTGAATAACCCGATTAGGAATAACATCACCGGGACACCAATTATTCCAACTTGTCCACCATGATTCTGATTTTACGGATGAACCATAAATTCCATTACCTTGTGTATTATACTGGCGATACGGTTCGCAAGACTTACCTCCCGGTTTATAGGTTAGCACCTGATTGTCATCAAAATACACATAATGCTGTCTGCGAACGTATTCTTCTCCATTCTCGTTCGCACCGTGATTTGACGTAATTAAGTGTAGCCCGGCTTCGCTTATAGGCGTATCTAGTGTAAAAGTGATAATACGAGTAGTTGTTCCTGCAACATCAGTAGCATTATAATTATTAAAATTCATCATAGCCGCTAATGGTTTAATAAAAAATTCGCCCGTATCATAACCATCAGAACTTGAAACCAAATCTAATGTTCCTTCAAAAACATCATTTCTGTTAGCACACCCTGCTACCTGTGTATTTGCCGCATAAGGCACACCAAACACATGTAATTCCATCCAAATATCATATTCAGTTCGAATATCAGATGATTTAAACAATCCCAGCAAATGTTTCAGATCAAACGAATACGGTACTTCCGTCGGCTGTTTATTTTTATTCATGAACGGTGTAATAAACCGTCCAATCTCTATTAATTGTTTGTTTGAAGAGGTAATTTCTTCTCCTTTAGGCACCAAAGACACAAATACTCCACCAATTCTGTCGTAATTATCACACAGTGCTCCCAGCTTAACCTCTACTTTTAATGTTTTCAATAACCCGTCCAACTGGGCATCGGTTAATCGTTTAGCATATTTGTCATTTGCTATTCTCACTACATCGGCTTGAGTTGGGTTCGAAACGGTTGCCGCATAACCATCATAAAAAACAACATGATTAAAAATATTGGTCGTGTAGCTTTGCTGCGCATACAATCCTCCGGATAAAATAGTTGAAACCCCTAATAAAAATTTTAAAAATGTATTTTTTTTCATAAAAAGATTATATATTATTGTTAAAAACAAATATAAATAACATTTTTATACCGCAAACTTATTTTTAGTTAAAAACATTTAAGGATATTATTTACAATACTATATATAGTATTTCATTTCTGAATTTTTCATACCTGAATATGGGAATACTATCTGGCTATACAACAACTACACAATATTTTTTTCGATGGATAAACCGTCTTTTTTGGAGTACGATTTAGCGAATGATGGATTGATTCCAATAAATAATTAGTATCTTTAAAATAAAAATGAAAAATTATATCACCGCATTGATTGCAGGTATCGCATTAATTGTCTCTACTTTTTTGCTTGCTGATGCCTTTAGAAACAGAAATTCCGGTGCAGATACTATCAGTGTAACCGGTTTGGGCAGTACCGACTTTGTAGCGGATTTAATTGTCTGGAACAGTTCTTTTTCTAAAAAAAGCACCGATTTAAAATCAGCCTATGCCTCACTGGAAAACGACAGAAATGCATTGAAAAGTTATTTGGTTTCGAAAGGGATAAAAGAAGCTGAAATCGTGTTTTCATCCGTTAGTATTTCTAAGGATTTTGAAAATTCGTACGATCAGAATTACAATGTTCGTTCACAGGTTTTTACCGGATACACCCTTACACAGAATGTCCAGATTGAGAGCAAAGAAGTTGAAAAGATAGAAAATATTTCACGGCAAGTCACTGAATTGATTAATTCAGGTGTGGAATTATATTCTAATCCTCCAGAATACTACTACACTAAACTGGCCGAATTAAAATTAAAAATGATTGCGGAAGCCACTAAAGATGCGAAATCACGTGCTGAGCAGATTGCGGAAAATGCAGGCGCGAAATTAGGCGATCTAAAAAAATCGGATATGGGGGTTTTTCAGATTGTAGCTCAAAATTCTTCCGAAGAATATTCCTGGGGTGGTTCCTTTAATACAGCCTCAAAAAAGAAAACAGCTACCATTACCATGAAATTGGTTTACAAAATCAAATAAAAAAACCGTCAATTGACGGTTTTTTTTATTATAATATCAGCATCGCATCTCCGTACGAATAGAATTTATACCCTTCTTTGATGGCCTCATCGTATGCTTTCATCATTAAATCATGTCCTGTAAATGCTGAAATCATCATTAACAAGGTAGACTTAGGCATGTGGAAATTAGTAATCATACAATCTGCTATACTAAAATCGTAAGGAGGAAAAATAAACTTGTTTGTCCACCCGTCATAAGGATTCAATGTTTTATTGGATGATACGGAACTTTCCATAGCCCGCATGGTTGTAGTACCAACACAACAGATTTTTTTACGGTTTTCTTTTGCTTTATTTACAATATCACAGGCTTCTTGTGTAATAATGAGTTCTTCCGAATCCATTTTGTGTTTTGAAAGATCTTCTACCTCTACCGGGTTAAACGTCCCTAAACCAATATGTAATGTGATTTTGGCAAAATCAATTCCTTTGATCTCCATACGTTTCAGCAGGTGTTTTGAAAAATGCAAGCCTGCAGTAGGGGCAGCAACAGCCCCTTCTTCTGTTGCATAAATGGTCTGGTAGCGTTCTTCATCTTCCGGCACTACCTCACGATTGATATATTTAGGAATAGGTGTCTCTCCCAATTCTGTTAGTTTATTTCTGAATTCTTCATAAGAACCATCATATAAAAAGCGTAACGTTCTTCCTCTCGATGTGGTATTATCAATTACTTCGGCCACTAGGGAATCGTCTTCTCCAAAATATAACTTATTGCCTATACGTATTTTACGGGCCGGATCTACCAACACGTCCCAAAGACGCTGTTCTGCATTCAGTTCGCGTAATAAAAACACTTCGATTCGGGCACCTGTTTTTTCTTTATTTCCATAAAGACGTGCCGGAAAAACTTTAGTATTATTCAATACCATCACATCTCCTTCTTCAAAGTAATCAATTACGTCTTTAAAAAGTTTATGCTCAATCTCGCCTGTTTTACGGTGCACCACCATCAATCTGGCTTCATCGCGGTTTTCTGCGGGAAACTCTGCTAATAGTTCAGCTGGTAAGTTAAAATTGAAATTAGATAATTTCATACAATATACCTCTTTTAGTTAAATGCAAGGTTTTTCCTTTGCGCCTGCAAATATACAATCTCAAAACAGGCGTTGTCAAGTAAAAGAGGGTTTATTTTTAAGAAGCTTTTGTTTTACTGATTTGAATTCCAAGCTTTGTCAGATGTTCCCAAAAACCAGGATATGATTTTGACACTACTTCAGCTTCTTCTATAAACAGGTCATATTTTAAAGCCAAGACTGCAAATGCCATAGCCATACGATGATCTTGGTAAGTCTTGACTACAGGTAGTTCTGTAATTTGTTTCCCTGTAAAATTCACTTGCAAGCTATCAGAAGTAATGGTTACTTGTGCTCCGAATTTTCCCAGTTCATTTTTCATGGCAAGCAATCGGTCTGTTTCTTTAATCTTAAGCGTATGGAGCCCTGAAAGAAGAATATTTTTTTGTAACCCGAATGCCGTTACCGCAATTGTCTGTGCAAGGTCGGGATTGTCCTTTAAATCGAAACTCAGGTTATGTTGTATTTCGTTGTTTTTTTTAATTAACGTAATCGATTCATCGTTGTTAAAAATGGTTTCTACTCCAAAATTTCTATACCATTCTACGAGCCTTGCATCGCCCTGTAATGAATTTTTCTTAAATGTTCCCAAAGTAATTTTAGTATTTACGGCACTTAACGCGATCAAAGTATAATGATAGGAAGCTGAAGACCAGTCGGATTCTACTTTAACAGTAATAGGCGTCATTCTTTCACGGAAATTTATGCGTATGCTGTTATTCTGCCAAAAAACCGAAATACCTGTCTTCTGAAGTAATTGTACTGTCATTTCAACATAAGGACGCGATGTTAATTCACCGTCCCATTCTATAAGCAAGCCGTCAGGCATTTTACTCCCGATTAGTAATAAAGCGGATATGTACTGGCTGCTGATATCAGCTTGTATTTTCACCTGATTTTTTTCCAGTTGTTTTCCTTTTATTTTCAGAGGAGGAAACCCTTCTTCATTCTTATACGCAATATCAGCCCCCAAATGGCGTAACGCATCTACCAAAACCGTAATCGGGCGTTCTTTCATTCGGTCTGAACCTGTTAAAATTACCTCTCGGCCTTGTTGTATGGCAAAATAAGCTGTTAAAAAGCGCATGGCGGTACCTGCATGATGAATATCTATTACATTACCGGGTTCCTGTAATGCCTTTTTCATATACAAGCTATCATCAGAAACGGAGCCGTTTTCTATACATAGTTCAGGATACAATGCCTGCAGCAGCAGCAATCTATTGGTTTCTGATTTAGACCCCGACACTACTAGTGTTTTACCGGATTTGATAACTGATTTTTGAAGTAGCAGATTCATAAATTTAAAAACGGCAGGCAGTATTTATATAACAATCCGAAAAGAATACCAAAACCAAAACTTAAAAAGGTGCCTATTAAAATATATTCCGTCACTGCCACATCTTTTGCACGGGTAAGATCTCCAATTCTGAAAATAGATTTGGCTGCCAGAATAAAACCGATACCTGACCAAAAATTAAGTATCACAAATAAAAAGACAAACGAACGCTCCAGTAATCCGATATACATGCCTGCATTATTTGACGGTTTATCATGAGCAGGTTTTAATTGTATCATCCAACGCGACAATAATACCTTTTGTATGATAGCCGTTACATAGGTTGCCAAAAGAAATGCCGTTATAAAAGCCAGCACTTTTGGATCGTAAACCACTGAAATGATCCGTAGAAACGAAAATGAACACAGGTATTGAACGGAAATCAACAGCACCAGCAGATGCAGAATCTGATCAATAAAGAACCAGTTTTTGGCTGTTCTCTTATTTTGAACATACAGCTTTAAACTATCTATTGCTCCATGCATAACAGTAATAAAAATAATAATGGGTATATAGGCTGTATTGAACCGGGTAACCAAACACAATAGCAAAAAATGCAGGGCGGTATGAATGTATAAATATTTTGATTTTATTTTATAACGTTGTTTATGTGCAACCCAGCTGTTGGGCTGCAAGACAAAATCGCCCAAAACATGCGCCAGCAAAAAGGTAATAAAAAGAGAAATCATAGGCTTTGAATTTGGTGGTTGTAATAATGCAATACTTGTTTTATTTCATCAAAACCGGCACGTTTTAAAGCCTCATTTACTGTACTCTGGCTTTTATTCATTCGTTCAGCCCACTGTTTCTGATTGTCTTCCGGAAAACACAATGCCGTTTCAATAGCCTGGGCAGCGGCTTCGGTCCATTCATCTGCAAATTTTGCAGTCAATATCAGTACTAAATTCATTACCTCATCAAACGCCCTATTGTGGCTTTTTAAAGCAAGGGTGCGCTTTTTGAGCGTGTCAAAACACGCTCCTGAGAATACAAAAGCACTCCCGTTGGATTGCGTTATTTCTTTAGCTCGATAGTCTACTGTGCCTAATCCGATAGCCAGTCGAACATCTAACGGTTTTATCTGTCGGATGGCCGCTTTTATTAAAAAAGCACATAGTATTGCTTTTTCAGTTGTTACAAGCAATTGAAAACTATCGCCTCTAAAAATTTCCCAATTTTCACTTATCTCCTGCAGCCTTTTTTTAAGTTCAGGCAACCAATGTGCAGTATTTACTTCACGCGAATTCACAATATCTCCTGTAATAACTGCCTCCATCTTTTTTTAGTGAAGTTAAGAAAAATATCGTTACAAAAAACGATAAACAATATAATCGTCTTTTTAGACGATAAATAAAATAATCGCCTTTATAAACGATTATTTAAGTTTTTCATTATGATGATGCCGATCGTGATCGCGTTTGGTTTTTAGTTCCAGCTTTTTATCAAAGGCTTCCTGCAGGTCAACGCCTGTTTGATTGGCAAGGCATAAGACAACAAAAACAACATCGGCAAGCTCTTCTCCTAAGTCTTTCGCTTTATCGCTTTCTTTCTCAGACTGTTCGCCATAACGGCGTGCTATAATCCGTGCCACTTCTCCTACCTCTTCTGTAAGTTGTGCCATATTCGTTAGTTCGTTAAAATAGCGAACCCCATGTTCTTTAATCCAATTATCTACTGTTAGTTGTGCATTTTTGATATCCATTTTCGTATGGTATTTAGTTAATTCCTTTTTTTAAAAATAACAGGCCGTATTATTTTATCAAATACCAGCATCAGCAGCATAAAAATAAAAAATTTACCTATAAGATTAACCCAGCAAAGTGCTTCACCTCCCACTGCGCATTGTATTTCATCGTAACTCATTACAAATGAAATGATAATATATACTAATGTGTATACTGCTATTTTTTTAAACATTATTCTCTGTTCTTTGAATCAATTATGATCGTCACGGGTCCGTCATTTAGCAAGGCTACTTTCATATCGGCTCCAAACTGTCCTGTTTGAATCTCTTTACCAAATTCATTTTGAAGATAGTGTATAAAAGCTTCATATAACGGAATAGCACTAGTTGGTTTTGCCGATTTAATATAAGAAGGCCGGTTTCCTTTTTTAGTAGAAGCGTATAAGGTAAACTGACTTACTACCATGATATCACCGTCAATCTCTTTTACCGAACGGTTCATTATACCGTTTTCATCATCAAAAATACGCAGATTGATAATTTTCGAGATCAGCCATTGTATATCATTATGAGTGTCGGCCTCTTCAATTCCAAGCAGAATTAATAATCCGTTTGTTATCTGAACCGTTTGTTTTTCATTTATAGTTACGGAAGCTTCAGCAACACGTTGTATCACCACTCTCATTTATTCTTGATTTTTCCCGTCGGCGTAAGCATCTGTTCTATAATTTTCGTCTTCGCCCTCTACTATTTGTATATAGCTTTTGTATCGGGACCAATATATTTCATCATTATCCAAGGCTTCTTTTACTGCGCAGTACGGTTCGTCTTTATGCAGGCAATTATTGAATTTGCATTTTCCTTTCAAGGCAAAAAATTCCGGAAAATAATTGCCTACTTCCTGTGGTTCCATATTTACAATTCCAAAACCGCGAATACCCGGCGTATCTATAATACGAGCATTAAAACTCAAATCGTACATCTCAGCGAAAGTAGTAGTGTGCTGTCCTTGTTGGTGCTGATCTGATATTTCTCTGGTTTTTATATTTAACCCAGGCTCCAGTACGTTAATAAGAGTTGATTTCCCCACACCCGAGTGTCCGGCAAACATGCATGTTCTACCGCTCATTTCTTCTTTTAAAGCCTCTAGCCCTTTAGCTTCTGTAGCCGATATTCGCAGGCATTGATAACCGATATCCGTATAAATATGCTGCAAATACAACTGTTCATCTAGTGTGGATTCATCAAAGGTATCTACTTTATTAAACACCAAAACGGCTTCTATTCCGTAAGCTTCAGCTGTTACCAAAAGCCGATCTATAAAGCTCGTAGTAGTAACCGGATTATTTATGGTTACCAGAATAAACAGCCGGTCTATATTGGCGGCTATAATATGTACCTGTTTCGATAAATTAACCGATTTACGGACGATATAATTTTTTCTGTCGTGAATATGGTGAATTAATCCGGTGGTTTCATCCCCAATAGTTTCAAGTTCAAAATCAACATTATCTCCTACAGCAATAGGATTGGTACTCTTAATACCCTTTATACGGAATTTACCTTTTATACGACATTCATAAAATTGCTGGTTACCGGCTTTTACCGAGTACCAGCTTCCTGTAGATTTATATACCGTTCCTGTCATGATGCAAAGATAATTATTTTGGCGGGTTCATTACTTTTTCCTGATGAACAATACTTTCTTGATGTATGGCCTTGTAAAAGGCGATAATAAAGTCTTCTGTCACTCCTTTTTGGGTTCCTTCCAGAATCATGCGTTCCAGAATAGCCTGCCACCGCTCGGTTTGGAATAACGCAACATTGTATTTTTGTTTTAAATGTCCTATTTCTTCAGCGATATGCATCCGTTTTCCTATAATATCCAGCAACTTTCCATCCAATTCATCTATCCGGAAACGCAGGTTGTCCAATTCACGGTTATAGGCCTCAGATGAATCATTGGGTTTCCGGATACTTAAATGTTGAATGATCTGTTGAAGTGTATGGGGCGTAACTTGCTGCGACGCATCGCTCCATGCTTCATCCGGATGATGGTGTGTTTCTATCATCAATCCGTTAAAATTTAAATTCATGGCTTGTTGGGATACTTCAGCAATCATATTTCTGTTTCCGGTTATATGAGACGGATCACAAATCAGGGGCAGGTCGGGAAAACGCGTCTGTAGTTCCAAAGGAATCTGCCATTCCGGTATATTCCGGTATTTTGTTTTTTCGTAAGTTGAAAATCCCCGGTGAATAACACCCAGTTTTTTTATGCCTGCTCTGTACAATCGTTCTATCCCTCCAATCCACAAAGACAAATCGGGGTTTACAGGATTTTTTATCAGAATAATTTTATCGGTATCTTTCAGAGCATCGGCAATTTCCTGTACAGCAAAAGGATTGGCTGTAGTTCTCGCGCCAATCCAAAGTATATCTATTCCGTACTCGAGTGCCAGCTTTACATGATGTGCCGTTGCTACTTCAATTGCAAGAGGCAGCCCTGTTTCTTCTTTTGCTTTTTGCAGCCACTTTAATCCTATTTCACCTACTCCTTCAAACCCTCCGGGTCGTGTTCTCGGTTTCCATATACCCGCTCTGAAAACAGACACCTCTGTATTTTTTAAAGAATGTGCAATCTGTACTACTTGCTGCTCGGTTTCAGCACTGCAAGGCCCGGCAATAATAAGAGGGGCATGTTTCTTAAAATCATTTAGCCAGTACTTTAATTCAGGCGTATTCTGCATTATAATTTTTCCTATAAAGATACGATTTTATAAATTTCAGTTTCCGAAAAATTAATGACCGAAAACCGGAAGAGTAATTACCAATGTTTTAGTACATTTGCTTTCAAAGTGTATAAATATGTCTATTGAAGTACAACAGGTTTCTAAAAGTTACGGACCACAAAAAGCCCTAGATGCTATTTCATTCAGTATTAAAAAAGGGGAAATTGTAGGTTTCCTGGGACCCAATGGTGCCGGAAAATCAACTTTGATGAAGATTTTAACTACTTATCTTACCGCTGATGAAGGCCAGGCTAGGGTTAATGGTTATGATGTAGCTACAGAATTAAAGAAAGTACAACAGTCAATAGGTTATTTACCGGAACACAATCCTTTGTATTTGGATTTGTTTGTACGTGAATACCTGTCTTTTAATGCCGGTATATACAAAGTTACCAAAAGCAGAATTGAAGAAGTGATCCAGCTTACCGGACTTGCACCTGAAGCCAATAAAAAGATAGGAAGTCTTTCTAAAGGATACCGGCAGCGGGTAGGCCTGGCAACGGCACTTCTGCACAATCCTGCCGTTCTTATTCTGGACGAGCCTACTACCGGGCTGGACCCTAATCAACTGATTGAAATCAGGCAGCTGATCAAGAGTATCGGAAAAGATAAGACTGTTTTCCTTTCCACACATATTATGCAGGAAGTTGAAGCTATCTGCAACCGGGTTATTATTATTAATAAAGGAAAAATGGTTGCCGACAGGCAGCTAGATGCTATCCTGACAGGAGAGAATGCGCAAATAATAGAGGTAGAATTTGATTTTAAAGTGGAAGAAGAATTTATCGTCAAACTTCCTTCTTTACAATCTTACAAGAATATTCACGACAATATATGGGAGCTGGTGTTTGAAAACGGTAAGGATATGCGCCCTGCCATCTTCGATTTTGCTCAGGAAATGGGATTAAAAACGCTTTCTCTTCGATTAAAAAATAAGGATTTAGAAACTATTTTCAGAGAAAAAACCAATTAATCATATAGTACTTTCCCACTGTACATGGTAGTTACTTTTACTTCCTGTGGTTGGTTATACAACACCAAATTACCGGTACTGTATAGCGTTCCTTCTATTTTCTGAACCGGAAAAACGTATACATTATTTACGCTCCTATGAAAAACATATACATTTTCAGCGGTTAACCGTTGAGCTTCCACACGTCCGTTTCCACCATAAAGTTCAATGCGTAAATCGCGGGTTTTTCCTGACAATTTAAAATAACCTACTTTATTGTCTTCAACAGTAAATACCTGATTATCTATTTTTAAATCAACTTCAGAAGATCCGCTTTTTTCTGATAAACTGGTTACCACATACAATTCCGGATAAGTTAATGTTTTAATGGAATATAGCCGAAATTGAGTGCGTGAAATGATTTTAGTAATATTAGGTGCAAAAATACGTAAGGTAGCGACTTTATAGTCATGTAATATATCGCATGAATTCGTATTGGTGATAAGGAGTTTTTGTCCTTCATTTTTAACTTCTATACCTTCTATTCTGTTTTCATAGGAAAGAATTTCGATACGGTAAGTATCAGAAGGGATAATTTCTGCATCTACTCCTTTTGGAATATCCACCTCTGTGAAAGCGTGTAAAATTTCATGTCTGGATGCCGAAACTCCTTTAGCCCTGAGACAGTTCTCTTTATCGGAACATCCCCAAAACATAACTCCTAATAAGAAAAAAATAAGTAATTGCTTCATCTTCTTACAATTTTAATCCTACACCTAATTCAAAAGCTTCAGCCTTTGCGGAATGGGTTTTTAGTGACATGGCACCAAACACCTGATCTGTAACATAATAACGCAAGCCCAATCGTTGATAGGCACTGCCATTCTCTTTATATTCATCATGCACATAATACCCCAATTGTCCTTCTAGCGAAAGTTTATTAAAATGCATTTCATACCCCGCGAATACCCCTATACGTTTCCAGTCTGCATTCGGATTTTTTTGCAATTCGGGAAACGAATGGGCCATAAAGGGCACCATTTCTTTTAACGTATACGACAAAAACAATTCGGCTCCTGCCTGTATACTTCCGGTATAACCTAAGCGCTTACTGGCCATTGCTGAAAAATGATAAAAGGGCCTCTGTCCCATTCCTAAAATATGGCTTTCATTTACACCTGTTCTAAAAACCGCATTAAACCGCACTTGTGTAGAATAAAATGGCATACCCGGAGATTTTCGCAGTTTCTCATCATTTCCTATATCGTATAGTAAACCTGCCGAAACAGCCAAAGTATTGGTACTGGTATTCGGTGATTTTATAGTAGCATTGGAATGGTGAACAAAAAGCAATCCGGCATTCAACCCAAAATTATTCCAGATATTACGTCTTTCATAAGATATTTTGAAATACGTTGAAGGCATAAAGCGCGATCCGTACGCCATATTCCTGAAATTTGTTTCTGCATTGTACGGATGAGTGGCATAAGCAATACCCTGTGCTATACGAAACTGGAATTTTCTGTCAAAAAAATAGAAATTATAATGCGCATAAAGCCCATACAAATTACCTAATACAGCGTTATGATTGTCCTGGTAATGAAAGGAAATACCCACATCGGGATAATTATAATGCTTTTGCCAGTAAGCGTCACCGCGTAGCGGTTTATTTACGGCCATCAGAAAACCTGTGGGCTTCTCTGTGATTAAATGAGATATCTGATCGTTATGCGGCAGTATAGCACCTCTAAAAACATTACCTTCTATATACCAGGGCTCCTGTGCGTCCATCACTGTCGGCAACAAAAAAAAGAAATGAAATAGTTTAAATTGCTTGCGGATTATTTGTATGAAGAATGTAGAACACCAGCCTTTCATGTTTAAAACAAACCATTTATTTCGGCATCAATACGGTTTATAATACTTCCCAAATCTTCCGGATTATCAACAAAATTCATTTTATCCACATCAATTATCAGCAGCTTACCTTTATCATAGGTTTTCACCCAGTTTTCATACCGTTCATTTAATTTATTCAGATAATCAATAGAAATCGAGTTTTCATATTCCCTGCCGCGTTTGTGGATTTGCCCTACCAGATTAGGAATAGAACTTCTAAGATAGATGAGTAAATCGGGCGCTCCAACCAATTGTTCCATTAAATCGAATAACGAACGGTAATTCTCATAATCCCGATTGGTCATTAACCCCATGGCATGTAAGTTGGGAGCAAAGATATGGGCATCTTCATAAATAGTACGGTCCTGGATATTGTTCTTGCCGGTTTCCCGCATCTTTATAATCTGACGAAAACGACTGTTTAAAAAATACACTTGCAAATTAAACGACCACCGCTCCATTTGATGGTAGAAATCATCCAAATACGGATTATCTACCACATCCTCATAATGAGGATCCCATTTATAATGTTTTGCCAATAAACGAGTGAGTGTGGTTTTACCCGCACCAATATTTCCAGCAATTGCAACTTGCATTTACGCTTCTTTTAAATTGAATACTAAAATTTCCTGATTCGTAAAAATAGTTAAATTTTGGCTGTTTAAAAAGAAAGCGGAAGCAGATTTTACGTTAATTTTTAAATCAATACGCTTACCCGTATGCAGCTGATATGCAACTAATTGACCATTATGGTTATAATAAATATATTTTGCATCTGTTGCCACAATGTCTTTTTCAGGAACAGTATGAGGCTGGGTTTTAATTTTCCCGTATTTATCTATTTGATGATAGGCATACGTATCTACCCAATAAAAAGTATTGGCGTCCGAGTTCCAGATGTTAAAAGGAAGTTCTAAAGGCGTAGATAATAACTGGTACTTCATTTGAGTAAGATCCAGCCAGCCAATGCGTTTACTTACATCATCGTATAGCCAGAGGTTATTTTTATTTGCACTACTTACTATTTTAAGATTCAGCTCCGGGAAAAGAGAAGAAAATAAATAGCTATTCATTTCTGACAACTGGTTATCCACCAACACAATAGCATTAGAAGCGTGATAAAATAAAACAACCTGCAGCGGATTTCGTACATCAATAAAGGTAACATTGCCTAAAAAGGGGTTTTTATAACGTCGGATGGTGGTGTTTATTTTTTTGGTAAGCTCATTGTGAGTTAGTTCATATATATCCCCCAAGTGATCCTGTACCACGGTTTGCTGTTGGCCCAAAGGAATTTTTGTAAATAAAACGGCCTGTAATTCCTGTGCCTGCATTTTGCAGATAATTAAAAAAAAGGCCGCTATGTATAAAAGGTACCTCATTGCCTTATGTACGTGGTAAAATCAAAACTGTAAGCATGTTTTTCATCTTTCGGATGATGAACACGATACGTTTCTTTCCATTTTGTTTTGTCTATCTCAGGAAAAAAAACTTCGGCAGCAGGAGTTGTGTTTACCCAGG
Source organism: Paenimyroides tangerinum (assembly GCA_050990835.1). GTDB lineage: Bacteria > Bacteroidota > Bacteroidia > Flavobacteriales > Flavobacteriaceae > Flavobacterium. Next base: position 459,368 of record CP158859.1, read on the forward strand.
TAATTTCCAGCAAGGAAGCTTCTTCTATTGTCTGTTTGTAAATTTCACCCCCTCCAATTACATATACCTTTTTCTGTTGCTGCATTTTGCAAAAAGCAAATGCTTCGTTTATGCTTTTTACCGCAAAACAACCATCAGGGACTTCGTAGTGATGTTGTGCGGTAATAATTACATGTGTCCGGTTGGGCAAGGGTTTTGGAAAAGATTCAAATGTTTTCCGCCCCATTATAATAAAATGGTTACTTGTAAGGGTTTTGAAATGTTTAAAATCGTCAGGCAGATGCCAAAGTAAGTCATTGTTTTTACCAATGGCATAATTTCGTGCAACTGCTGCTATTAAAACAATTTCCATTATACAGATACTTTACCTTTTATAGCCGGATGCGGATCATAATTTTCCAAGCTGAAATCATCGTACGTAAATCCGAAAATATCCTTTATTTCAGGGTTAAGCTTCATTACAGGTAAGGGTTTTGGTTCGCGCGATAACTGTAATTCCAGTTGTTCAAAATGATTGTTGTAAATATGCGCATCGCCAAACGTATGGATAAAATCGCCATATCCCAATCCGCAAACCTGGGCAATCATCATGGTAAGCAAGGCATAAGATGCAATATTAAACGGCACACCTAAAAACACATCGGCACTCCGTTGGTATAATTGGCAAGACAACTTGCCTTCAGCTACATAAAACTGGAAAAAAGCATGACAGGGTGGCAAAGCTGCTTTTCCGTTAGCTACATTTTCAGAAAACGAAACGGAAGTATCAGGTAAAACACCCGGATTCCATGCTGAAATCAGCATTCTGCGGCTATTGGGATTTTTCTTTAAAGTGTCTATCAGTTCTGCAATCTGGTCAATTTCTTCGCCATTCCAATTCCGCCACTGAAAACCGTAAATGGGGCCTAAATCACCTTTTTTATCTGCCCATTCGTCCCAGATACGAACTCCGTTTTCCTGTAAATAGGCAACATTTGTTTCACCTTTCAGAAACCAGAGCAACTCGTGAATAATCGATTTTAAATGTACTTTTTTAGTTGTAACAAGCGGAAAACCTTCATTTAAATTGAAGCGCATCTGGTAACCGAAAACACTTTTTGTTCCTGTTCCCGTCCGGTCACCTTTTTGCACACCATTTACCATGATATGCTTTACTAAATCCAGATATTGTTTCATACTTAAAGGTTTCGTTTTGATATTTCATCGCGCAGGCGTGCTGCTTTTTCATAATCTTCATTTAGCACGGCAGCTTCAAGCAAATCATATAATTCCTGTAAACTGTACTGCTGGTATTCGCTAATAGATTCCGTATGCGGTGGTGCTGCTAAGAATTCTTCCAGTACTTCGTCAAAATTCTCTTCGGCGTCCTCATCATGAGTTTCTTCTTCTTCGGATTGTTCTTTTAGAATAATTCCGGCCTTATCTAAAATATTTTTATAGGTAAAAATAGGTGCTTTAAAACGAATAGCCAAAGAAACAGCATCAGATGTGCGGGCGTCTATGATTTCTTCAATTCCGTCACGTTCACAAATAATACTCGAAAAAAATACGCCGTCTACCAGTTTGTGAATAATAACCTGTTTGATAATAATATCAAACCGATCTGCAAAACTTTTAAACAGATCATGGGTTAACGGTCTTGGCGGTTTTAGTTCTTTTTCAATGGCAATCGCAATAGATTGCGCTTCGAAAGCCCCAATAACTATGGGTAATTTCCGTTCGCCGTCTACCTCGTTTAAGATTAGGGCATACGCCCCGTTTTGGGTATGGCTATAAGATATTCCTTTTATCGTTAATCGTACTAAACTCATATATTAAAGCAGCTCTGTAAATAAAATTAGGGCATAAAGCAAAGATAGTAAATTCTTTGCTTTATGCCCTATATTGATACTTTGAATTTGATTACGCGTTTTTCGCTTTAAATTCTTTAAGTTTTTCAATTAACTTAGGTACTACTTCAAAAGCATCACCTACTACACCGTAATCGGCCACTTTAAAGAAAGGAGCTTCCGGGTCTGAATTAATTACCACTTTTACTTTTGAAGCGTTGATACCTGCAATATGCTGTATAGCTCCTGAGATACCTACCGCGATGTATAAGTTTGCCGCAACCGGTTTTCCGGTTTGTCCAACGTGCTCTGAATGAGGTCTCCAATCTAAATCTGACACTGGTTTTGAACAAGCAGTTGCCGCGCCTAAAACATCGGCCAATTCTTCAATCATTCCCCAGTTTTCAGGGCCTTTTAATCCTCGTCCGCCAGATACTACTATCTCTGCATCTGCAATAGCCACTTTTCCGGTTACTTTTTCAACGTTTTCCACTTTAATTGAAAAATCCGCCTCATTTAATACAGGCGCGAAATCTTCGGCTGTTGCAGCTCCTGAGGCCTCTGCCAGTCCAAAGGAATTTTTCGCCAACGCAATTACCTTCACATCTGAAGTCATTTCCGTAATATTAAACCCTTTACTTGAAAAAGCATTTCGTTTTACCTGAAACGGATTGGTAGAAACCGGTAAAGCCACCACATTTGAGGCATAACCGGCATGTAATGAAACCGCAACAATGGGTGCCATGTATAAAGAATCGGTCGTAGAAGACAACACTACTAATTTCGCTCCTTCTTTCTCCACCGCTTGCTTTATCACATCAGCATAGGCTTTAGCGTTGAATTTTGCTAATTGATCATTTGTAACTTTTAATACTTTATCTACTCCGTACTTTCCTAATTCCGAAGTGTCTCCTGCATTGATGGTAACAGCAGTAACTGTTGTTCCCATTGCATTTGCCACTTGTTTAGCATATGAAGCCAGCTCTAATGCTACTTTTTTGAATTTTCCTTCGGTTGATTCCGTATATATTAAAACAGACATTTTCTTAATTTTTGAAAGGTTAATAAATAATTAGATTACTTTGGCTTCGTTATGTAATAAGTTTACCAATTCGTCTAAATTATCAGGACTCACTAATTTTACAGCCGATTTTGGAGCAGGACGTTCAAATTTCACCACTTTTGTGGTAGCTTCATCTCCGGCCGGTTCCACAACATTTAATGCTTTTGTACGCGCAGTCATGATACCACGCATGTTTGGAATACGTAAGTCTTTCTCTTCTACAATTCCTTTTTGACCACCAATAACTAATGGAAGATTAGCAGAAAGGGTTTCTTTTCCCCCGTCAATTTCTCTGGTAATTTTAGCTGTATTTCCGTCTACTTCAACCCCGATACAAGAATTCACAAAATTGTATCCTAACAAGGTAGCCAGCATTCCCGGAACCATTCCTCCGTTATAATCTAATGACTCTTTTCCGCAGATTACCAAGTCATACCCTCCGTTCTTCACTACCTCTGCCAATTGTTTCGCTACAACAAAACCATCAACAGGTACCGAATTTACGCGAATAGCCTCATCTGCACCAATAGCTAATGCTTTTCGAATAGTTGCTTCTGTTTCAGGCCCACCGACATTTACAACGGTTACCTGAGCACCTTGTTTTTCTTTAAACCAAATGGCACGCGTTAAACCAAATTCATCGTTAGGGTTGATCACAAACTGAACTCCGTTTGTATCCAACGCTGTATCACCATTCGTGAAATTGATTTTAGACGTAGTATCAGGCACATGGCTGATGCAAACTAATATTTTCATCTTTATTTTTATTTTAGATTTGTTCTGAATTAGCAACGAAGATATAAAAAATTCCGAACAAAATATTATGCATACATATAAATTTTATGAATTATACCATTGGCATTTAGCCTTCTCATTTTAAAAAAAATGCAGTAGAACTTATTTTATTCAATATTCATCAACAGAAACAAGCATTTAAAAAGAGTTATTCAGACGTTTGTCGGATAAGATGAAAAATGTAATTTAGTAAAAAAAAGATGAATTTTTTTTATCCGTTTGTGCTACATTATACGGGTTTACGATTTTTGCTCAAGCGGTAGACGGTTATTTACTCGTCCCTCGGGATAATACATATCAAAAAGTATTCATGGAACGTTTTGAAGATGACAATACAGATACTGACATCTATAAGTGTCTTTTTTGCAAATGCAGATGATGATAAAGACAAGGAATTTATTGTAATGACTACCAATACGCACCGTCTGCAGTATTTGTATGAAGGCACTCATTATAACGTTTCTTTTTACGATGCTTTTTCTGCAAAATCTATTCGGAAAAAACTCACCGCTGTTCACAATAAAGCGACGGAACTCTTTTCCGATAATTTTGAAGGTTTACTGGATGATGAATATCAAACAGCACGGTTTAAATCTGCCGATGACGTAAAAAAACAACTCCAAAAATCAGATTATTACCCATGAAAAAATATGTAATGATAACAACCTTGTTTATAGCATTAGGTTGTCAAGAAAGTAAAAAAGGTTCTCCGGCATCTCTAACAACGGATACCGTTATAAATACGATTACAGCACAGCAGGATACTACTCCTGACTTCTCGAAAGAAGAAATCTCGCTTACTCATATTCAGAAACAAATTGACAGGGCTTTTGGCAATCTTCGCAATGACAGCCTTGTACAGGTAGAATCTGAAAAATTCACAAAGCAGTTCGCCACTTTTATCGAAAAAAATAAAAAAACGCTCTATTACCCTTTCGATTCCTTACAAACCTATCCCTCCGTCAGAATTACTACTTCTGCTGACGCGAAACTACGTGTCTATAGCTGGGAGAACAATTCAGGAGGTACTATGCGTTTTTTTAACCAGATGTATCAATACCAGACCAGCCAAGAGATAAAGACTGAAATCAAACTCTCTCATCAGGATCCGCAATCCTTTTTTTCAAAAATATATACTGTACATACTGCTGAACATCAACCGATATATTTGGTTATTTCCAATGGCATTTATAGCACTTCCGATATAACACAATCTGTTACGGCTTATGAAATCAAAGGCAATAACCTGAAAAAAAAGGCTGTTTTCAAAACAAAAAAAACGTTATTAAACGAAATAAATGTTCCGTTCAATTTCAGGAGTGTGGTTGACAGGCCTGAGCGACCAGTAGAGGTAATAACACTTCAAAACAACATTTTGAAGGTAGCTTATGTAAAAGAAGACGGAGAAGTAACTTCCAAACACTTATTATATGAATGGGACGGCAACTTATTCCAATACAAAGGCGTACAATAATGCAAAAAACAGTTTTAATCTTTTCTTTTTAGTCGTTTCCTGTAAAAAAGAAGTCGTAAAACAAACGAAAATATACGAATGTCATTACACACAGAAAACAAGTAAATAAAATATACGAATAAACTTAAGCGTGATAATAAAAATCTTGCTTCAAAAAACAAGGTAGTTTTGGCTTTATTTTATATTTTTGTATCCGTTGACTAATCTGGGTTAAAATATTATGAGAACAATACAATTTAGAGAAGCGGTTTGCGAAGCCATGAGCGAAGAAATGCGCCGTGACGAAAATATATATTTAATGGGCGAAGAAGTGGCGGAATATAATGGTGCTTATAAAGCGTCAAAAGGCATGCTTGATGAATTTGGTCCTAAGCGTGTGATTGACACCCCTATTGCCGAACTTGGTTTTGCCGGCATTGCTGTCGGGTCTGCCATGAACGGTCTGCGTCCTATTGTAGAGTTCATGACCTTCAACTTTTCATTAGTAGGAATTGATCAGATTATTAATAACGCGGCAAAAATGCGTCAGATGTCCGGCGGGCAATTCAATATCCCCATCGTATTTCGCGGTCCTACAGCTTCTGCAGGACAGCTGGCAGCTACTCACTCCCAGGCCTTCGAAAGCTGGTATGCCAATACGCCGGGACTAAAAGTTGTAGTTCCATCCAACCCGTATGATGCAAAAGGTCTTTTGAAATCGGCTATTCGCGATAATGATCCTGTAATTTTTATGGAATCTGAACAAATGTATGGCGATAAAGGAGAAGTACCTGAAGAAGAATATACTATCCCGTTAGGGGTAGCCGATATAAAACGGGAAGGAACGGATGTTACTATTGTTTCATTTGGTAAAATCATCAAAGAAGCCTTTATAGCTGCTGATGAATTAGCAAAAGAAGGTATTTCATGTGAAGTTATAGATTTACGCACAGTGCGTCCTATGGATTATGATGCCATCATCAACTCCGTTAAGAAAACAAACCGACTGGTAGTACTGGAAGAAGCATGGCCGTTTTCATCAGTAGCTTCAGAAATTACGTATATGGTACAGGAACGTGCATTTGATTATCTGGATGCTCCTGTTCAGCGCATTACCACAGCCGATACCCCAGCACCTTATTCACCGGCCCTTCTAAAAGAATGGTTACCTAACGCTCAGGATGTAATTAAGGCAGTAAAAAAAGTAGCGTATAAATAGAAAATATCTAACTATATTTGAAACTCCAATCTTTACCTAAAAGTTGGAGTTTTTTTTGCTATGATAAAACCTATATTTCTTATATTTCTTTTGTGCTGCACATCACTTGTATCCGTTGCACAAACCAAGGTTGGCGGGGTTGTTAAGGATGAAAAAAAACAACCACTTCCGTATGCCAGCGTATATTTTAAAAATTCTTCCGAGGGTGTAATTACTGACGAAAGCGGTAAGTTCTACCTGCAGTCCTCTTCAAGTTATGATACACTTGTGGTATCTTTTACAGGGTATGAAGATATATTTCTTCCGCTGAGCTCCAAAACAACTCTTGGCCTAGAGGTTACACTGAAAAGTGATAATATGCTGGAAGAGATGAAAATATATTCCGGCAAAACATCTAAAAAAGACAACCCGGCATTGGATATTCTCAGAAAAATATGGGAGAACAAAAGAAAAAACGGCGTTTATAAGTACAATCAGTACCAATACCAGAAGTATGAGAAAATAGAATTCGACATGAATGCAATTGACAGCGCCTTTATGAAAAGAAAATTTTTCAAAGGAATGGAATTCATTTTTGAACATGTGGATACCTCATCTGTTACAGGTAAAACCTATCTCCCCATTTTTATTAATGAACAGGTGGCTGAAGTATATGGTGACAATATTCTGAACAAGAAAAAAGAACTTTTAAGAGGAAATAAAAATTCCGGCTTTAACAACAACCAGTATTTTATGGCCTACTTAAAAGATTTATATGTTGATTATAATATCTACGACAATTACCTCAAATTCTTTGACAAGGATTTTGTAAGCCCGTTATCCCGAACAGGTATTAGTGTCTACAACTATGTTTTAGCCGATACCGCCTACATCGATAACAAATTGTGCTACAATATCGTCTTTTATCCGAGAAGAAAAGGAGAACTCACTTTTAAAGGAGATTTCTGGGTAAATGACAGCACCTGGGCGATAAAGAAAATAAACATGACCGCCAGCAAAGGCATGAATGTAAACTGGGTGCGCGACCTGTATATTGAGCAAGAGTTTGATGTAATGGATGATTCTGTTTTTTTACTGAAACGGGATTATATCATGGCCGATTTCTCGCTTCGGGATAAGGAGGAAGCTAAAGGACTTTATGGAAAACGGACGTCTTTTTATAAAAATTACCGGTTTGATCTAAAAAAGCCTGAAGGATTTTACAAAAGTGAAGTCAACACATATAATGAAGAGATCATGAACCGGTCTGATGAGTTCTGGTCTACGTATCGTTTTGAACCTTTATCGGAAGAAGAAAACGATATTTATGACATGCTTGACCAACTGCAAACCAATAAGCGGTTTCAAAACTATGTAAACCTGGGTACTGTTCTCGCAAGTGGTTACTGGCAAATGGGCAATTTTGATTATGGGCCGATTTTCTCTTCTTTCGGGTATAATGATGTGGAAGGAGTTCGGGTACGGCTCGGAGGCCGCACGTATTTTGGCCAGAACGATATGTGGCGGTTAGAAGGTTATACCGCTTACGGATTTAAAGACAATCAGTTTAAATACGGCATTTCGGGCAAGCTGATGCTTGATTCGGACACCCGGTTAATGGCTTTTGCCGGTAACCGTCGTGATGTGGAGCAAATTGCCGCCAGCCTGTCACCTATTACAGATGTTTTAGGAAGAAGTTTTGCCTCAAGTTCCTTATTGGCCAGTGGTGATAATTCGAAATTAACGTCTATAAACCTTACTTCAGCCGGTATAGAAATGGAGCCTGTAAAAAATGTACGGTTTTCATCATCGTTTACTTATAAAACTTTAAAATCGGCTTCTCCCACTTTTAGTTTAGATTACTATACCGATCTTTCTAACCAGGCGGTGAAAAACGATATAAAACAAGCCGAAATAAATCTTTCCGTAGATTATACCCCAAAAAGAAGAACCATTGGCTCAGGTGTAGACCGGACGGATGTTGATCAGCGGTATGCACGTGTTTTTCTGAATTACAGCCTGGGAGTAAAAGGCATGCTGAATAGTGATTTCGACTATAAAAAAATTCAGTTACTCTACCGTCATCCTATATTGGTAGGTGGGTTTGGCTGGCTAACACCAACCCTTGAGGCAGGTAAAACCTTTGGAGATGTACCTATTGGATTACTTAGTGTTATTCCGGGTAATCAATCTTTCTTCATTATTGAAAACGCCTTCAGCCAGTTAGAATATTATGAGTTTATTACCGATGAGTATATTACATTGCATTTAGAGCATAATTTTAATGGCCGGATATTATCGAGATTGCCGTATCTGAGAGATCTCAGCCTAAGAGAATATGTAGGTATACGAGGTGCTTATGGTAAAATATCAGACAGCAATAAAGCTTTAAATGCCACAAACATAGTATACCAGGCACCTGATGACAAAATATATTATGAGTATTTCGTAGGAATCGGAAATATTTTTAAATGTTTACGCATAGATGTTACATGGCGTGGTAATTATTTAGAGCATCCTAATGCCCGGAAAGTTGGGGTAAAAGCTGTTTTCGGTTTCCATTTTTAACCTCTCCCACTTGGTAAACAGTTGTATTTTATGTACTTTTGCATCCAATTTTTTAAGAATTATAACTAATAACAATATGGCAAATCCAGAACAATTCGATGTTTTCATCGAAATACCTGCAGGAAGCAGAAATAAATACGAGTTTGATTTTGAATTGAAAAAAATGCGTTTCGACCGTTTACTATTCTCTTCAATGAAATACCCGACTGATTATGGTTTTATTCCTGAAACTTTAGCCTTAGACAACGACCCTCTTGATGTTCTGGTATTAACTACTGAGCCCACAATTCCGGGATTAGTAATGGAAGTTAAGCCGATTGGTGTTTTTTACATGGCAGACGACAAAGGCAATGATGAAAAAATTATTTGTGTACCAACAGGGGATCCTTTAATGCGTGAATTAAATGATTTAAAAGACATTAACGCTCATTTAATTAAAGAAATAGAGCATTTCTTTAAAGTATATAAAGATTTAGAAAACAAAAAAGTGGTCACCAACGGTTTTGGAGACAAAGCTGCGGCTTTACAGATGATAGCCGAGTGTCAGGAACGTTTTAAAGGTTTAGACACTGCAAAACAAAGAGAATTCAGTATTATTTAAATGGCAACCAGGAGAACACTCCTGGTTTTTTTAAACACTGTTTTTAAGATAAAAATCAGCAAATAATAATACCTTTGCAAAAAAGAACTACCATGGCAAAACAAATCAATCCCTACAAAGATTCTGATTTGAGCAAAAAAGAACAGGTTGCGCACATGTTTGATACCATTTCAGGAAATTATGACAATCTTAACCGTATGATTTCGTTAGGATCAGATCAGGGATGGCGCCGTAAAGTATTAAAATTGGTGGGCGATACGCAGCCCCACTCTATCTTAGACATTGCTACCGGAACGGGCGACCTGGCTATTCTGCTTTCAAAAACAAAAGCAGCTAAAATTGTGGGATTGGATTTGTCAGAAGGAATGCTTGCTGTAGGAAAAGAAAAGGTAAAAGCGCTGAAACTGGAAAATCAGATTGAAATGGTACAGGGCGATTCTGAAAACCTCCCTTTTGCCGATAACAGTTTTGATGCTGTTACAGTGGCTTTTGGTATCCGGAATTTCGAATTTTTGGAAAAAGGTTTGGCAGAAATTCTGCGTGTATTAAAACCAAACGGAATTTTTGTTATCTTAGAAACCTCGGTTCCGACAAAATTTCCGTTTAAACAAGGCTATCATTTATACACCAATGCTATAGTACCGTTTATGGGAAAATTGTTCTCAAAAGATCAAAAAGCATACGCCTATTTGTCAGAATCGGCTAAAAATTTCCCTTTTGGCGAAAATTTAAACAATATTTTGCGAAAAATCGGGTTTAAAAATGTAAGGCATTTACCTCAGACAATGGGGGTTGCCACTATTTATACAGCATCGAAGTAATATGAAAAAAATAGCGATCATTACCTTTTTTCTGTTTTCCCTGGCAAGTTTTGCCCAAGGCATTTTTGGAAAAAATCCGTATAAAAACCAACAAGAATTTGATAAACAGACCGTACATTATGGTTATTTTATTGGTTTTAGTTCATACGACTTTAAAATAAATTATAGTGATCGTTATTATAAATTACATGACAGCAACGAGATTTTAGTCACCTCCAATACAGGATTCAATGTCGGTTTAGTAGGTAATTTACGCCTGATGGAATACATAGACCTGCGCTTTGAACCGGGCTTATACTATACCAAGCGTCAGCTGTTCTATCCTCATGTTACACAGCCCGGACAGGCTACCCGTGATGTCAACTCTACTTACATCCACTTTCCGCTTTTATTAAAATTTTCTGCTTTGCGTACAGGCAATATACGGCCTTATGTATTGGGAGGATTCTCTCAATCATTAAATTTAAGCAGTAATGCTACCTCTAAAGAAGACAATTATGAAGGGCGTTTCCGAATGAAAAAATGGACGTCAAATTATGAGCTGGGTGTGGGTATCGATTTTTATTTTCCGCATTTTAAATTTTCCCCATCCATCAGAGGCGTTTTTGGTTTACAGGATGAGTTAATCAGGGATTATAATGAGCATAGCCCGTGGACCGGAAATATTGAGTCTATGAAAACACGTGCCATTTTCGTCAACTTTACCTTTCATTAATCGTTCCGTTTAAATTCGCTTAATATAATTGCCGTAGCGGTGGCCACATTTAAGCTTTCCGTATGCTGCAGATGACCAAAACGCGGTATTCCTATACGTTGTGTAATGTATTTTTCTGTTTTTGCAGCAATACCCTTTGCTTCATTCCCCATTACAATTACAGCATTTGCCGGAAGTTTACTTTGGTAAATACTTTCCCCATCCATAAACGTTCCTAGAACAGGCTGTTTTAGCTGCGACAGATAAACCTCCAAATCGGTATATACCACATTCACTCTTGTAATAGATCCCATAGTGGCCTGTACCACTTTCGGATTGTATACATCAACCGTCTCATTGCTGCAAACCAGGTTAGTGATTCCAAACCAGTCGCACAGCCGGATAATGGTGCCCAGATTTCCCGGATCACGTACATCGTCTAATACCAATTGTAATCCTTCTTTTTCAGGAAATGCAGATACAGGCATTTTAAAAACGGCCAGGCAGGTATTAGGCGTTGTTAACACACTTATTTTTTTGAGCTCGGCTTCCGTTATATAAGTTACTTTATCTTCAGGCACTTCAGATGTTAATGTTGCTGTAGTATATAAATGTTCCAGCTCTAAATCAGAATGTAGTAATTCTTCCGTCCCTTTAATTCCTTCTACAAAAAAAAGCCGGGCAGCCTCCCTGTATTTTTTTTGTTTTAAATTAGATATAAATTTAATTTGATTTTTAGTAAGCATAAAAAGATTGTATTTTTACCAACAATTACCAGATAGCATTGAAAAAGATTTCGTCAAAAATAGCACTAATTATTGTAACAAGCGTTGTTTTTTATTCCTGTTCCCTAACCAAACGTGTGCCGGACAACAATTACCTGTTAACGGAAAATGATATTATAAAAAACGGCAAAAGTGACAATTCAGACGAGCTAAGCAAACTATTATATCAGAAACCCAACGGAAAGGTGCTGGGTATACGTGCACGCCTCCATTTATACAACATGGCCAAAGTAAACGGAGACTCTATGTATCAGGCGTGGTTAAAACGACATCCGGGAACCGAAAAAACATTGACAGGTTTGTTATCGGCCAAGCAGACCTATCGTTTAGGCGCTTCATTTTTAGTATCCGGATCAAGTGAAATGCTTAAAGATTTAGGAGAAGCTCCTGTTATGTTTGACGGAGAAAAAACGAAGAAATCGGCGCTGCGTTTAAAAAATCATTTTTTTAACCAGGGTTATTTCAAAACGAAAGTTCAGTATGAGGTTGATTCAACCCAGCACAAAAAAGCCACGGTTCGTTATACTGTAGACACCGACAGACCTTATTTCCTTGACAGCTTATCCCATAAAATATATTCTGAAGCCTTGCAGCCATTATATGAAAAAAGTCTTGAATCTTCTTTGGTAAAATCAGGCAATCAGTACAACGCTGCAGTTTTAGACCAGGAACGTGACCGTATTACAGGTTATTTCCGTAACAATGGTGCTTATGACTTTCAAAAAACCTATATCAATTACGAAGTAGACACGTTGCAACAATCTTATAAAGCCGACGTTACTTTAATTATTGATAACAAAACACAAAAACAAGGTGATTCATTGGTAAGTGAGCCTTTTAAATTATATACCATAAACAAGGTAAATTTTTATATTACCACCGACCCCAGCAAACGCAACCAACTCACAGATAGTATTACCACAAACGGTATTACCATATATAGTGACGGCCCTCTGCGTTATACGCCTCGGACAATTTCAACCGCTAATTTTATTGAACCCAATACAAAATTCAGCGATTTCAGGAGAACCATGACCTCCCGTTCTTTCGGAAATTTAAAAGTATTCAATTATCCTTCCATTGAATATGTAAAAAATCCGAACGACAGTACTGGATCGTCTTTAGATGCAAATATTCTACTCATTCCAAAGAAAAAATACGTATTTACCCCATCTGTCGATGTTACACATTCCAACATACAGCAGGTAGGTATGGAAGCTACGCTGGGTATGACCTTCAGGAATGTATTCAGAGGAGCAGAATTACTGGACGTTAGTGTACGGGGAAACATAGGTTCATCAGCAAGTAAATACCGCAGCGATCAGAACACTTTTTTTGATATTCTGGAGTATGGTGCTGATGTAAAACTCTCTTTTCCTCGTTTTGTCTTTTTTACTCGAACTGATCGGATTTTGCCACGCCGCATGTTTCCCACAACCAGCTTGAGTTTAGGCTTTTCGAGTCAGCGGAATATTGGTTTGGACAAACAAAACCTTACCTCTATTTATAATTATTCATGGACTCCGAAGCGCAGAAACAGTTTCAGTTTTGATCTGATGAACCTGCAATATGTACGTAACCTTAATCCGGGAAATTATTTCAATGTATACAGGTCTTCTTACAACCGGTTGAATGAAATAGCCGGAGCCACTACTACAAATCCCGATTATTTAGACGGCAACGGAAACTTAACAATTGGTGAGGGAGGAACAGATGCCTTTATCAGTGATGTACTGTCAGGACAAACCGATCTGTTACCTTCAAGTGACGAATACCGGGCAGTAAGGAGTATTTCAGAGCGGAAAAACAGGTTATCAGAAAACAACCTAATTTTAGCCAGCAACCTGGTATTTACCCGCTCTACCCGATTCAATTTAAAAGATAATGATTTTTATACATTACGTGCAAAAGTAGAATCAGCGGGCAATGTAATGAACCTTATTGCCAAAACACAAAAAAACAATGTACGTGCGGATGGCACCCGTACGTTCCTGGATGTCGCCTATTCACAATACATCAAGACAGAACTGGATTTTATTAAATATTTTGATCTTGGCAACCAGAAAGTCTTTGCTCTCCGAGCCTTTGGCGGAATAGCCATTCCGTATGGCAATTCGAATAATATTCCATTTTCACGAAGTTACTTTGCAGGCGGTTCTAATGACAACCGTGCATGGCAGTCTTATCGTCTGGGGCCCGGACGAAGCGGAGGTATTAATGATTTCAACGAAGCCAATATGAAACTGGCTTTTAGTGGTGAATATCGTTTTAATCTATCGGGGCCTTGGAATCTGGCTCTTTTTGTGGATGCAGGCAATATCTGGAATGCACTCGATAATGTTGAAGATGAAGAAATGGTATTTCAAGGGTTAAAATCGCTAAAAGACCTGGCCGTAGGAAGCGGGCTTGGTTTACGCTATGATTTTAACTTTTTCCTAATCCGGTTAGATGTAGGGTTCAAAACTTACAATCCGGCTAAAGCAGACGGAGAAAGATGGTTTAAGGAACTCAATCTAAGCAAAGCAGTATTTAACGTCGGAATTAACTATCCATTCTAAAAAATTAGTATTTTTGTAGCTTTATTAATAATCTTAAAACACACAACACATGACCCATAATATTAAACCTGGTGTAGCTACAGGTGAGCAAGTTCAGGAAATTTTCCGCTATGCAAAAGAGAAAGGATTTGCTTTGCCTGCGGTAAATGTAACCAGCTCAAGTACCATTAACGGGGTTCTAGAAACAGCTGCCAGATTGAAGGCACCGGTAATTATCCAGTTTTCAAACGGCGGTGGTTTATTTTTGGCAGGAAAAGGATTATCAAACGAAAACGAACGTGCAGCGGTTGCCGGAAGTGTTGCCGGTGCAAAACATATACATCAGCTTGCTGCCTTATACGGTGCAACCGTTATATTGCATACCGACCATTGTGCTAAAAATCTTCTACCATGGATTGACGGATTGTTAGACGAAAGTGAAAAATTTTTCAACGAAACAGGAAAACCTTTGTTTTCTTCGCATATGCTGGATTTATCAGAAGAACCAATAGAAGAAAATATCGAGATTTCAAAAAGATACCTGGAACGTATGAGCAAGATGGGGATGACTCTGGAAATAGAATTAGGTATTACCGGTGGTGAAGAAGACGGAGTAGACAATTCACATGTAGATTCGTCAAAATTATATACCCAGCCTGAAGAAGTAGCATACGCCTACGAAGAACTCATGAAAATATCACCTCGTTTTACTATTGCAGCTGCGTTTGGAAACGTACACGGCGTATATAAACCCGGTAATGTAAAACTGACTCCGAAAATATTAGACAATTCGCAAAAATTTGTAGAACAGAAATTTAACACTGAAAAGAATCCTGTTGATTTTGTATTTCATGGTGGATCCGGATCATCTTTAGAAGAAATCCGTGAAGCTATTTCCTATGGGGTTATCAAAATGAATATTGATACAGACTTACAGTTTGCGTTTACTGAAGGAGCAAGAGATTATATTACATCTAAAATAGATTATTTAAAAACTCAAATCGGGAATCCTGAAGGCCCGGAAGCACCTAATAAAAAATATTACGATCCGCGTAAATGGGTTCGCGAAGCAGAACTTACATTCAACAAACGGTTAGAGCAGGCGTTTGCAGACTTAAACAATGTAAATACGCTATAACACTAGCAGTAAATAAACAATTATATGGCTTGGTTTAAAAGAAAAGAAAAAGGTATACAGACCCCAACCGAAGATAAAAAAGATATTCCTAAAGGATTATGGTATAAAACACCAACCGGAAAAATTATTGATGCCGACCAATTAGAAGAAAATCTGTGGGTAAGCCCGGAAGATGATTATCATGTGCGTATTGGCAGCAATGAGTATTTTAAAATTATGTTTGATGATCATAAGTTTAAAGAACTCTTCAGTAAAATCGAATCAAAAGATTCACTAGGGTTTGTGGATACTAAAAAATATAGTGACCGTTTAAAAGAAGCCAAAGATAAAACCAAATTAAAAGATGCCGTACGGGTAGCTGTAGGAAAATCAAAAGGCGAAGACCTGGTACTTGCCGCTATGGATTTTGCCTTTATTGGCGGATCTATGGGCTCTGTAGTTGGAGAAAAAATTGCCAGAGGTATTGATTATTCTCTGAAACACAAAATTCCGTTTATGATGATATCAAAATCAGGCGGTGCACGTATGATGGAAGCAGCCTTTTCTCTTATGCAAATGGCCAAGACATCTGCCAAACTGGCACAGCTAAGCGATGCAAAAATTCCATATATTTCCTTATGTACTGACCCTACTACCGGAGGAATATCAGCTTCATTTGCCATGTTGGGTGATATTAACATTGCCGAACCTGGAGCTTTAATAGGTTTTGCAGGTCCGCGTGTTGTGAAAGACACCACCGGAAAAGACCTGCCCGAAGGTTTTCAGACTTCTGAATTCTTATTGGAACATGGTTTTTTAGATTTTATAGTACACCGTAAAGCATTAAAAGATCAGGTGAACAAATACTTAGATCTCGTTTTAAACCGACCTATCCGATAAATTAAAAAACCGCTACTCCTAGAATAGCGGTTTTCTTTTTTTCATAGCTTTTTTTAACTAACAACAAACCAACTCAAATAAAAAACAGGTGGAATACGTTTGTCGTAAATTCTTCATCATAACACCTTTATAAGGCAGGATCAATTAACGACAGTTATCCGTTGTGATGCTCCTTTTTTAATGTCTCCGTTAAAAAAGAAGATATTTCGGTAGGTATCGGCAGGTATCGTATCCGGTAATTTAAAAGTAGCACTATACCTATCTCTTGTTATTATTTCCAATGGATAATGAATGGCCGCACTACCTGCATTTTTGGCAATAGTTACAGCAGTAACAGGAATATCCAAATTCATTCCCCGTACACTAAACGTGCTGCCTGCCTGTAAAGAAAGGTCTTGGTTAAAGGGTGAAAATTCAAAAAAATCAGGATCATCAATAATATCTACATTAAAATGTCTAGTTACATCTTTGTCGCGTAATATATATTCTCCGTTTTTTATACGCAGATCATATTTGCCGGCAGGCATGGTAACAGGTATGTAAAAATAAATACCGTATTCCGCAAAGGGCCTTTTATTTTCTCCAGGGCCAAAATATGCTATTTCGCAATCGTATTCTTTACTGTGATCATCAGCCGATACAAAGTATACGCGTGTTTGTTCTATATTAAACCATAAACCGTCAAACACCCCACCTGATGAACCGTTTATATATTTTGCAGCTCCCAGATTATTGACACTATTATTCATACCTAAAAACGTTTTAGGCTCAGGCTGGCGAAAATCGACCTGCAGCGTATAGCTTTTTTCCGTGCCGGCTTCTGAAGTTACAGTATACATGACACCGGTTTCAAAAGGAATAGTTGAACGGCTAGCCGGCGTAACAACCGCTTTATCTGCCAGCAGAATTTCAGGAGTAATGGTTTCAGGTCTTTCATGGTAGCTTACCCACAATATTTTTATGGTATCGTTTACAATCGCTGCCTGTATAGGCTGCTGATCGGCATGTTCCTGCACTGTAAAGCTTTTAATATATGTATCGCCAGACACATAAAGAGTATCTCCCGGCACATCGTTATATATCGTGGTATACTCCATATCACAAGCTGTAAATACTACCATATTTAATACACTGATGATAAAGGCATATAGTATAATCGATATCTTTTTATTTCTTTTCATTTTATAATTATTAGTTTATTCATCCCGTAATAACGGCTTCATTTTTTAATATAGTTTATCAAATTCTCTTCCGTACCGATGAGGGAACCAATTCTGTAAACAATTTATTTTTTATATTTGTACTCTTAAAAACCAGGAGTAACTGATATTTTAAACTATCGGGGCTGCGGTTTTTCTACTTATTTTATGCCCGGACCTGCTATCCGGGCCTTTTTATAGTACTACAATATTTTGGTATAACTATAACTTACTGTACCAAATACAGAAGCTCCATGCGTTGGCACTATACTATTTACTTGTACCAGATAGGCTTCAGCCGCATTGGCAGGATTCGAAGCTCCGGTAGGGAATGTTGTACCTGCATCTTTCCAGATAACTACTTTCTTAGTTATGGAAATAATATGTGTAGTCGGATTATATGTATAATACCCCACAGTACCAAAATTAGATCCATACGCGCTGCCAATGGCACCTACTACATTCTGAGGTATAAATGATCCGCAGCTGGGATCTGCTCCTATTGTTGTACTGGTAGCATTTTTAACCGAAACGGTTAAATCGTACCAATCGTCTGTACAATTAACCGACGTGTCTACCACTCCCATAAACCAGCCGTTGGTTTTTACCCGCATGCCGCTGCCATATATACCTTCAAAATCAACTTGTATAGCACTGGCTCCGGCGCCTATGGTTTTTGTTGTAGGCGTCCAGTCGCAATAGTTTCCTGTTGCCCCGCCAGAAACACGGTTTACAACAGCAGATCCTGCCACAGGAGTACAATCTACCGCCAGCGTTGTTTTACCGTTTTTATCGGTAAAGTTGCTATAAGTTACATCAGCGCCATCGTCTTGAGTACATGAAACAAAGAACACGGCTGCTAAAAATGTCATTGATAAAATTATTTTTTTCATAATGAAACGTTTTTTTAATTACTACTCGTTTTTTGCAGCCCGATAGTTTTTTAATTTAATTTACCATCTGCCCGTCAAAGGCTTATTTTCACAGGATATTGGGTTTTTGCAGTAAGACTGTAACATTCTAACTCTAACCAATATTCTTTTTGTGTATCTAGATTTCTAAAGGCTTCCGATAACTGGTCATTTGCATTAAACCAGGCTTTGAAAGTAGACGAATTAGCTTCATCCATTGTAAATCCCCATATTTTAGTGCCCTCCTCATCTGTTAAAAATAATTTGGTAACAACGGGCGAAACCAACATATTTTCCCCATACACTTCAAGAACAGCACTTAGCGGAATAGTAGCTGTATTTTCTGCTGTAGAAAAATCTCTTATGGATAACATATCCTGCTGCACCACTACCTTTACAGTATACCGGGCAGTAGTACCATCAGCAGCTTTTACTTCATAAATGAAAGGCTCTTCAGCAAATACCGGCACCAATTCATCTTCTGACGGAGAAATAGTTGTTCCTTCCGGCAGTTCAATAGCCACTTCCATAAATTGTAATTGGTAATAATAGGGCAGGTATATGGTTATAGTTCTTTCCTGATGATTTACGGCACTATAAATGATATCTTTTTCTGCTGCAAAATTGATAACCTTGTAAGAGAGTATCTTGTTTTTACTTTTATCGGTAATAATTTCCGTATAATCATCACCTTTGCGGTCTTCGTATATATACCCTTCATCTGTACAGCTCCATAGCGAAATACAATGGTAGAATAAAAACAATAACATAATGATTTTTTTCATCTGATTAAATTTTTATTTAGACTTAGTAAAAATAATATTATAAAATTTTTTAGCCTAATTTTTTTTGTCTTTTTTTAACATTTCTTTTTGTGGCGTTGAATCATTAATCTGTTGGTGCTTTGTCTTCTAATTCTTAATTTCAAATGTCGTACTTCCTTTCGGCACCAACACATATTCAAATGTGAAAAACATTTTTGGGGCAGTTCTCGTAAATTGTTCCCTGTCCAGTATATCCTTATATACAGATATCATTTTTAATTTTGCATAATCTCCTTTAGCCGTTTTTACAACAATAGTACGGGCAGGCACAATTGTACCGTTCTTTAAGGTCAGTGGTTTGTCTAAGGCATATGCAATATGTGCGTTATCATAAGAACCATCTCTTACTAGAGTACCGCCAAAATCATACAGGTACCACCCTATTCCTTCACCGAAATCTCCATGGTCATCGGTACCTATTTCATCCTTTCCCGTTCTGAAAACGGCATCAGCGGGTATTGCTATTACTTCATCAAACGGTTTTTCTATGATATAAATACCCCCAACAGTTTGCGTTCCCGAACCATAATTATTTGGATTTTCTCCATTATTACCGGACATAAAACTCCCTAGTATACCGCCAAAACCAATATCCCATTTACTTGTTTTACGGTAAGATTCGCCTACCGCCTTATTTTCTTCCAGACTATAGAAAAAATTAGTTTCCTGTGCATGGTCTCCTCCTTGTACACCTGCAAAATTTTCTACTCTAATTAACTTATTATAATAAGTGGGCGTTAAGGGTGTATCATCTGTCACAGGAATATCATCTGTTCCGTCAGAGGTTGGGGAATTATCCGTTGAACAGGCTGCGACTATAAAGAAGCATAATGACAAGCTGATTGTTTTTAGCACTTTTGCCATTTTCTGATTGTTTTTTTTCATTTTATTTTGTTTTTAAATTTCTAGTTCCATCTTCCTGTATAAAATATCTGAAGGTATAATAAGGTGCCGGCCAATACAAATCGGTAACAGCGGGCGGATTGCCTTTATATGCATTCACCAGCTGCAATTTTGCATATGTACCGTCGTTTAAACGAATCACATAGGTTCTGTCCGGGATGGCCTGCATAATATGAGTTGACAGGCTGTAAAAAAACCATCCAGCAGAATTCTCATTTGCCGCCCATCCTATTTTATTTACCGTACTATTGTCAAACGCTTCATCTGCTACCGCTTCATTTACAAAATCGTATCCTTGTTGCAGCATTACTACACCTGTATTAGTTGCTTCACCACCATAACCCGGATTTAAACTTTTTGACGCATTATTTACAAATATTTCGCTGTTGTAAGGCCCCGTGAAAGCGAGATCCCAGTCTTTCGATTTTAACCACTTTAGGGAATCTTCATGTGTTCTGATCCAAATTTGTTTTCTTTCTCGGAGGTTAAACAAAAAGGTATAAAACGGCCGGACAGTTTTGCCATCTGTTCCATCCCCCATAGAGGCCTCAGTATCTCCTGCCAAATCATAAATAACAGTCGACTTTCCATCTTCCAGACTGGCATTTCTTTCGTCTTCCTGTTCTGAACAGGAGAACAGGAATAAGGACATTGCCACTATTATGCTTGTTTTTATTATTCTTTTCCGTTTTTTCATATTTTCCAGGTTTATATTAATTTTTATCTTCTTGTTTTGCAAAACGGTAGGAAACGCCTATCATAATCATCCGGCCCGGCTGCCCCGGCATAAGCGGATTTGTATAATCTAAAATATTATCAAGTACCAGCTGTAGTCGGAGTTTTTGCTGTAAAAGCTTTTTCTCAAAACTTGCATTTATTAAAAAATGATCTTCAACAAAGGTGTCATACCTGTCTATAAAATGATTACCATTACGGTCGCCGAAAGGGTATTTACCCCGGAAATTAATACGAAAACTTGCCACCATATCCCAAGGCCGATGCGTATAAAATAAATTCAGGTTAGCCATGTGACGTGAACGGTTTTCGATACCCCAATAGTCTTTTACAGAAGGTGGGTAGGACCTTCCGGTTTTCGGATCGTGAATATTTTGATTATAGGGCCATTTACCAGCTCTGATACTATCTTGTGTACTTAAATCTTTCGACATAAGATACTGGTAGCTGATACTCGCATTAAAATTTTCTGTAACAGCATATCGGATACCTATATCGAATCCTTTGTTGACAACTTTTGGTAAATTTTGATAGGTATATATATTTTGATTGTAAACAGATGTAGCTACCTGTATGCTATTAATCTGGTTACGAATAGCATGATAAAATACGCTTGCTTCGGTTTTTAGTTTATCAGAAGGAATATATTCGGCACTAAGGTTATAGGAGGTACTTTGTTCTGCCTCTAGTTTATCTGCCGTTCGTTTTAAAATATATTCCCTTACTTCACTTATTTGTCCATTCTCACACATCTCGGCAATGGTTTCTTCTAAAACGGCATTTCCGATTACATAATAGTTAGCGGGTGCATTAAAAAATACGAGGTAATTTTTTCTGAAATCAGGTGCTTTAAAACCTGTTCCTATGCCCGCTTTAAGAACAACAGAACCCAACGGGCTGTAATGTAAGCCAGCACTCGGATTTAACCTCCCGCTGTATTGGTTGGTATAATCGTAACGCAAACCGCCTATTCCTTTTATTTTTTCATTAATCTTCCATTCTCCCTGAGTGTAAAGAAACCCTGAATATAATTTTTCTACCAGCGTTAACTGGTTATTTTTCATATTTTCGCGACTTCCACCAAAACCGCCAATCATTCCAAACGATTACCCGACTTGTAAGAAAACTGTTGATCTATTTGGTGTAAATCCTGGTTAAAAACATCATGTGCCAGCTTTACCGCATTACCCTGCCATCCCACGTTCATCTCGGTGTTGTAACGTGTAAAATAATAACGTGTATTACTTCTGAACCTATTACTGAACCTATGCTCTATAGCAAATGATGTATTAAGATCTTCTTCAGCCTGTGTATCATTGGAATGTTGACCTGTTCCAAAGTCTTTACGCATCACTGACGTTCTCTCCGTATAGCGTGTACCTGCAGAAACGGCAGTTTTTTCAGACAATTGGTATTTGATACGGAATTGCCCCGCGTAGGTAGTGTAAGGAGGTGAGGTTACTCCTTTTATATAGGTAGTGTTAGTATTAAAACCGTCGGTATGGTAATAATTTGCGCCCAGGTAAGCAGAACCTTTGTTCTGCTGAAACGGTATTTCTCCTTCAAGTGTCGTATCCCAAGTATTGAAACTTCCGTAATTAGCACCCGCCAACAATTGAGGACGAATGGTTCCTGACTTTGTAACGATATTAATAGTACCTCCTAGTGCCTCGCTGCCGTACAAGCTTGAGGCAGCCCCTTTTACCATTTCAATACGTTCAATAGTGGCAACACTGATTCTTGATAAATCAAAATTATCATTATTACGCCCCATCAGAGGTTGCCCGTCTATAAGTACTTTAATATATTCGCTGCCAAACCCCTGTACCTGCACTCCTACTGAACGGCTCCCTCCTCCTATATTATTCACAATAGCTACCCCTGTCTGTTCTTTCAACACTTCATCCAACCGTCTGCTGCCCATTAATGCTATCGTGCGTTTATCAATAACCGTAACAGGCATAGCACTGTACGCAGCCTTAATGAAATCATGCGGGTTTGCGTGTTCTTTTTCAACTATAATAGCCATTTCTTCCAGCATTTGTGCAGTATCTTTAATAACAAAATAAAGTTCAGTAGTTTTTGGCAAATCTGTAAGTTCTACTTCCTTTATCTCAGACCAATCACCAAACGTCACTTTTACCCCATACTTTCCCGGAAGCAGGTTTTTAAACTGAAAAAAACCTTTATCATCAGTAAAAGTTTCATATAGTTGCGGGTTTATGGCAACTGAAACACCCTCTATTACATTGTCATTATAAAAAACGGTTCCTTTTATAGTATTTGTTGGTTGTGCTGTTAAAGTATATACAGCACAAAAAAAACAAAGAAAAAAAACTATTTTTATAACGATTGGTTTTAACATTCTATTTGGATTTCTCTGCAAATATAATGTTTATATTTATTTAGAATAAATAAAAATAATTATTTTTTTCATTATCAATCTATTAAAAAAAAGTTTCTTTTTTATTGGTATATTGTCTTGCAAAACAAAAATTTCGTTCTATATTTGCACTCGCCTTACAGAAGTAATGCAGTTCGAATAAAAATATTCTATTTTGCTCGAGTGGTGGAATTGGTAGACACGCTGGACTTAAAATCCAGTGAACAGTAATGTTCGTGCGGGTTCAAGTCCCGCCTTGAGTACAAAAAAGGCAAAAAAATATTTGCAAGTTTCATATTAAGTTGTAAATTTGCCGACACAAATAAGTTCTTAGATAGAAAAACAATTGCGAAAATAGCTCAGTTGGTAGAGCGCAACCTTGCCAAGGTTGAGGTCGCGGGTTCGAGCCCCGTTTTTCGCTCGAAGCAATTCAGGCTCGAGTGGTGGAATTGGTAGACACGCTGGACTTAAAATCCAGTGAACAGTAATGTTCGTGCGGGTTCAAGTCCCGCCTTGAGTACAAAATAAAAAGGAAGCAGTTGCTTCCTTTTTTTATTGCTCGTAAGTTTTAATCTCCATGAGCTTTCCCGTTTTATCATACAAATACCAATTTCCTGTTTTTTTCCAATAAACACCGTTCTTCAAGGTATCTTGCGTACTGAACCCTTCTTCTGCTATACTGCCGTTTTGGTAATATAACGTATTTTTACATATTTTTCCTCTATATTTCTCTTTTCTGTACAAGGTATCATTATAATAAAATCTCCATATTCCTTTTTCAAAACCATGCTTATCATATCGTCCGGCTGTTCGGCTAATATTATTACCCTCTTTAGAGATATACACCCATTTACCTATAGGCAAACCATCTTTCCGCTGATTTATTTTACAACTCATAAGTAAAAAAAACACAAACAAAATACCATATTTACCCATTATTTGTTTTTATGGTTACAGGTAGTACAAAACTGGAACGCACAATTTCCCCCTCTTTTTCCGCCGGTTTCCAAGCCGGCATTTCTTGCAAGGTATGAACAATAGCATTTCCCACCTCTTTACTTCCTTTTAGAACATTAAAGTTAGTGAGTGTACCATCTTCTTCAACTATAAATTTTACCGTTGCCTTAACAAAGAATTCGTTTTGTAAACCAGCAGGTAGTCTAAATTTTTCAAGAAATGTTCTGTAAAAATTCTGTATTCCTGCTGTCGGTTCAGCTTTTACATCCACAAGTGTATGCACTTCTTTATGCACTGTTTCAGCTTTTGTTGGACCAGACATTTTGCTGTCATCATCAACAGCACAGCTAAAAACAGAAAACAGGATTCCCAATATCATGAAGGGCATAACCGATAAGATATTTTTTCGAACTGCGGTTGTTTTTGTTGTCATCATAATTAATCGTTTTTTTGTTAGGTTAAATAAAAAAGCGCTGCTTAACGCTTTGGATATTTTTTTTGTCGGGCATAAGCTATCTAGCAGGTAGTTCTGATAATTTGCTATATTTTGCGTTCGTTTTATAACCACTTCATCGGCCATAAATTCATGATTATTTTTTATAGCTTTTCGGAAAAAATAAAGCATTGGCTGAAACCAAAAGAACATCAATAACAATTCAATCAGAAGAACATCAATCGTATGTTTTTGCCTGATGTGTGCTTCTTCGTGCCACAACACTTCCTGAGGAACTATACCTTTATGATAGTCCGCAGATGAAACAAAAATCCAAGATAAAAAACTATGAGGTGCTATTGGATAGTCTACTAAAATCAGCTCAAATGCCCCTTTTTTAATATTTATACCGTTCTTTCTCTCTTTGAAGAAATAATATATATTCCATACAAACCTGAGCAATACGAGTAAAGTAATCAATCCGTATATTCTATACCCCATTAAGCGATAAGCGTATTCAGCTTCATCTTTTAAAATAAACAAAGTAGGCAAATCTCCTCCGGAATGTATAGGTAAACCAGAATTAAAAATAGCCGGGGCAGTTGCTTGTATAGTAAAGGTGATAAATGGAAAAATAAACGAAAAAACAGCTACCGTCACTAAATAAAAACGCTTGTAGCAATGCATATTGGTTTTTTCCAAGAATAATTTATAGATGCCGTAAAAAACCAATAGAAAAAATGTCGATTTTATAAAAAAGCTAATCATCTTTCTTTTTTTTAAGTTGCTGATCAATCATATCACGCAATTCTTTTAATTCTTTCTCAGACAACGGTGTTTCTTTCGTAAAAAAAGAAGCAAACTGCAGGGCCGAATTATTAAAGAACTGTTGAATCATATTTTTCATATGTTTTGAAAAATAGTTTTCCTTCTCAATCAGAGCATAGTACTCTCTGCTTTTTCCATATTCCTTATACCCTACAAAACCTTTGTCTGTCATACGCTTTAGTAAAGTTGCTATGGTAGTAACAGCTGGTTTCGGATCGGGATATTGTTCTATTAAATCTTTTAAAAAAGCTTTTTTTGATGTCCAGATATATTCCATTAACTGTTCTTCTGCTTTTGATAAGCTCATATTCTACAAAAATAGAAGTTATTCTACAAATATAGAATTAATTTTAAAACAAAAAAACAGCTATCGCTGTTTTTTGTTAATTTATTTACTTGTTTTTAAGTAATTTAACCGGAATGGTAACATAACTTCTCACTATTTTTCCTTCTTTTTTTGCAGGTACCCAATTTTTGTTTCCGGCTACCGCTCTGAGGATTTCATCATTGCAGTGTGGCAAATCTGATGATATAATTTCCGGAGAAGTTAAACTTCCATTTTTTTCAATAATAAAACGAATTACAATTTCCGCATCTTTCTTTTTATATAATTTTTCCCGGTTACAAATCATTTTTTCCTGAATCAGCTTATAAAAGGCTTCATAACCTGTTCGGTATTTCGCCAGTTCATCTACTGATTCATATACCTTATCAGGCACAATAGTTAACGCTTTTTCACCCGATTGAGCAAATAACGGCGCTACCGAAAAAAGAAGCAACACCCAAAATAATAGTTTTTTCATAATGTTAGAAGTTAGTGTATAATTTCAGTTTTAAAAGTAAATTCTTAAAGCGCAAAGTTATACTTTTGTATAAAACAGGCAATGTATGAAGCATTTTCTTTACAAAAATACGACAGTGCATTTTACCGATTATGGCAAAGGCAATACAGTATTTCTTTTGCACGGCTTCTTAGAAAACAAAGAAATGTGGGATGTTGTGGGTAGAATACTGGCCACAAAATACCGGGTTATATCCGTTGATTTGCTGGGCCACGGAAAATCGGATTGCTTGGGATATGTACACACTATGGAAGATCAGGCCGATATGCTTTTTGCTTTGGCTTCTCATTTAAAGGTAAGAAAAATTAGCCTGGCCGGACACTCTATGGGTGGTTATATTGCACTGGCTTTTGCAGAATTATATCCCGATTATGTACGTCATCTGATTTTAATCAATTCTACAGCACGCGCTGATTCGGATGAAAGAAAAACAAACAGAGACCGGGCTATTGAAGCTGTAAAAAAAAACAGTACTACTTTTATCCGGATCGCCATTACCAATCTGTTTCCTGCAGATTCGCATCAGCTCTTACAACATGAAATTCAGCATTTAATATCCGCGGCTTTACAAACCCCTTTACAAGGTATTATTGCAGCTTTAGAAGGCATGAAAATCAGGCAGGACAGAGAAGTTTTATTGCATTTTGGCCCCTATCCGAAATTAATTATCGCGGGAAATAAAGACACTATTATTCCCATACAGGAGCTATACGAACAAACCGGCCAAACCGACACACTATTAGAAGTATTGGATTGTGGTCATATGGCCATTATTGAAGCACAGGACGATATAAGCAGGCTTTTACAAGCTTTTTTAAAACAAAGGTAAATCAGTTGACAGTTTCTTTAAAAGGAATTGACGGATTTAAAATTTCAAGAATCAAATCAATTAGCTGTTCTCTAAAACCGGATATTATATCCGGAGTAATAGTATCCGTGACAGTCTTTTTTGCGTCTTTTATCGAAAAAAGCAGATAACCTTCCTTTCTGTTTTTAAACGAATAAATAGCTACCTGTAAAGGTAAATCAGGAAACGGGCTTTCGTACATCAAAGCATACCCTAAGAGCTGGATGATCTTATCATATTTTAAGTCACTTGTTATATTTTCTTCTACTCCAATATGCACGCTCCGCTTTTCAACTTTTCCCGTTTTATAATCAATTATACGCAGAAATCCGTCACGGATCTCAATACGGTCCACTACTCCTGAAATATTTACCGGATAAGGCAGCCTTTCACTTTCCAATTGTCCTTTCAATTCGGTTTCCAAAGCCAGTATCTGTATATGACTCCCGTTTACAACAGCTTTCTTTTCCATCTGTAAAAAATGAAAAACATGTCGTTTTGCCACTTCAAAAGCCAACAAGTTTTTTCCTATTTTTCTGCCAGAAGCAGCATATACCTCATTGAATTGTTCTTCAATTTCATGTGTCATTTTTCCAAGCATCTCATCAAAATGCTCAACCTCTAAAACAAGCCCCACATAAGGCTTAAATAAATTTTCCAAGACATTATGAATAATGGTACCCAAAGTATTTAAGGCAATATTTTCTTCAACTTCTTCCGCATCGCGTATACGCAAAATTCGTTGAAAGTAAAACCCGACAGGATTCCGGAGATAATTGGCCAAAGCGGAAGGCGAAAATCCTTTTCCTGTGGCTACCTCCTTCAATGCTGCCTGCAAACGTACTGATTTTAAAATTTCGATAGGCTGATACGCACTATCGGGTATATGAGCAAAATAGGTAGACGATTTAATCTGGTGTTTTTTTTGAGGTTCCAGTTGCAGCTGTGTAATAAAACGGCTTTTCTCACCTGCATCTAATCCTTCGCTATCGGAATTATAAATCAGGTAAATAGTCTTGGCACGCTGTAATAAATGATAAAAATGATACGTGTATATAGCATCTTTTTCTTTATAAGTAGGTAACCCCAGTTCCCGTTTTATATCATACGGAATAAAGGAATTATTACTTTTTCCGGAAGGAAACTTGCCTTCGTTTACCGATGTAATAATAACCGTTTCGAAATCAAGAACCCTGCTTTCCAAGACTCCCATTATCTGAAGTCCCTGTAAAGGCTCGCCTTCAAATGCCACTTCTGTAAGATCCGTAATTTGCCTGTAAACCACAAACAGTTGTTCTAAAGTAGCAACAGACCGGTAGGTTTCTATATAGCTTTTCATTTTGTTGACCGTTTGGTATACCGAAAACAAAAAAGCCAAAGAAACCGTATCATTTTCTTTTTCCAAGTAGGTCTTTAACATAAACAAAATATCCAGCATACGTTGCACTACCGTGTATACATTATCTGGCCAAGGCTCGCAGATAAACTGTAGCACAGTATCCGTATCGGCAATAAAATGGTGCTTTAAGTACTGAAAAGGGAAAAAAGTCAGGTTATTTTTATGGATATGTCGTATTACTTTACTTGTAGTACCAACCGAAGCCAGTAAAGGATGACTAAGTACTTCTTCTATTTCTTTATGATAAAAAATAGTCCGCTCCTGGTCACGGTTAAAGGCATTTAAATGCATTTTGAACCATTTTTGAAGAAATAACTGCACAGGGTTCGCCTTACTCTCATACCCCATCGTAATATTTAATGCTCCTACCTGCTTAGGCAGCGCATACAATAAAGGTGTTAATAATTTTTCCTCTCCCAAAACGAGAGCTGTACGGTGCATATCCTGCCCGTTTTTAATTAATCCTGAAACTATATTACCCGCTATTTTAGCCTGCCCTACCGACTTGGGAGTGCTTATAATTTCAATTGTTTTTTCTTTTTTAAATTCATCAATAATCCCTTCAAACGCATGCGTCTTATAATAGCTCCATTTTTTCTTAATTTCACGGGCAAAATAACCTGCTTCATGATAAGGATCTTCCAAAAAAGTACGGTCAATATCCCAAAAAACGCGGGCTACTCCTTCGTTCAGCAAAAACTGAACAATCTGTTCTTCGGCCCGGTTTAACGCGTTAAAACCAGCAAAATAGAGGGTTTTCTCTTTCCATAAACAGGTTCTTTTTTGTATACCATCCACTGCGCATCGGTATACTAAGCCCTGATAGCCTAAATGCTGTGCCAGGAGATAAGAAGTTAACTTTTCGTAATAAACCGGCATCAAATCCCATAAATGAAGATAGTTACTGATCATTTCAGTCCGCTGATCAATATCAACGGCCCAATGTTTGATATCTTCAATATTTTTAAGATAGGAGAATACGTAATCTGGTTTGAGTAAATACCGGTCAATCTCATTAAAATCGCTCAAAAGCATAGTAGCCCACCCACTGAATATGTCAAATGTATCTGCCTTCACAGCTCTTTCTTCACAAATCTTCAGGTATACCTCATAAAACACAAACAACAGCTCCACAGCATCAATTGTCATTACACCTGAAATTTCAGAAATAAACTCTTCTATACTGATAATATCCGGAGCAAAAAACGGAACATCTGCCCTACTTTTGAGTTCATTCAACAAAAAGACTCTTGCTCTTTTATTGGGAAGAATAACTTTTACATCATCAAATTTAAATTGATGTTTCTTCATCAGCTCCACCGCAAGGGCCTGCAAAAAAGATGTATTTTCCATAAGTGTAAAAATAAAAAAACGCCTCATTAATGAGGCGTTTTTCTTATAATTATTTCAAGAATTACTTGATCAATTTAACTTCTGTACGACGGTTATTAGCTTTACCTGCCGCAGTTTTATTTGTATCGATCGGACGTTTAGATCCAAATCCTTCAGCTGTTAAACGATCAGCACTGATTCCTTTAGAAATTAAATAATCTCTTACTGCATTTGCACGGTCATTAGACAAAGGATCATTGATCTTGTCTGAACCTGAACTATCAGTGTGACCCTCGATAGCAAATTTAGCAGTAGGGAATTGTTTCATTACGTTTGCCATATTATCCAATACTTGGTAAGATTTCTCTTGGAACGTTGATTTATTCGTATTAAATAAAATTGTTTTACCGTAATCATTCAATTGTTTGATGTGCTCTTCTTTGATTTCAGGACAACCTTTATTTGAAGCTGGACCGGCAACATCCGGACACTCATCAATATTATCAGGCACTCCGTCTCCATCTCTGTCTGGCCAAGGACATCCGTTATTTTCTTTCGGACCTGCCACTTCAGGACATTCGTCATCTTTATCAGCAATTCCGTCTCCATCAGTATCAGGACATCCGTTAAACTGAGCTAAACCTGGTTCGTCCGGACACGCATCTTGATGATCAGGAATTCCGTCTCCGTCTCTGTCAGGACATCCGTTTAATTCCGGTAAACCTGCTTCGAAAGGACATTCATCTTTAGGATCGATAATACCATCACCATCAGTATCAGGACATCCGTTTAACTCTTTTAAACCAGCTAATTCCGGACATTCGTCATATTTATCCAACACACCGTCTCCATCAGTATCTTTACCTCCGAAACGGAAACTAACACCCGCCATATGCTGGAAATGAGAAGGTACTGACACATCTTGTGCACGTAATTGATCATCGTCTTCAAATTGTTTTTTATACGTAGAAGATAAAGATAAACCAATGTTTTCAGAGAACCAGAAAGTCACCCCTAAACCTCCGTTTACATTTCCTGATGATGCTTTTCCTAAGAAAGTATAACCACCTCCTACATGAATGGAAGGATCAAACCATTTAGAACCAATTAATCCTCCAATACTATAACGGAACTGACCATCTACACCATAGTACATTAAGTCTGTAGGATCTACTCTTCTTTGCCCGTTAAATTCTCCACCAATAGTACTGTTATCCGCAGCCATTACCATTTTCTTTACTTTGTTCACAGATCCTGTGATACCGAAAGATAGGTTAGCCCCTAAATAACGATGTACACTTAATGTAGATGCTGAAGGTAAGATACTCCAGTTATCAGTTTGGAAGTATTGCCCAAATCTGTCTGCGAAGTCAGTAGCAACGCTTGAGCGTCCACCATCAATTGCGTTTACTCCAACAGTAATCGCCCAAGGCTGATCTTCTGTTTGCGCCTGAGCAGCAGTTACTCCTCCAAGCAAAACAGCAGCAGCAAATAATTTGTTTAAATGTTTCATAACTATTATTTTTTACATAAAGTAATATTGCCACAAAAATACACGGTATTTCGTAATAATCAAAAAAAATTGTTAATTATTTTTTACGAAATATCAAGGTTAACGTTAAGTTTCTTAAATTACGTTCAATTCTTTCCCTACTTCAGTAAAGGCTTTAATAGCCCTGTCCAGATGCTCCTGCGTATGGGCTGCCGATAATTGCACCCTTATCCTTGCCTTATCTTTCGGCACAACAGGAAAGAAAAATCCTATTACATAAATTCCTTTCTCCAGTAATTTATCTGCCATTATTTGTGAAAGTTTAGCATCATATAGCATTACGGGCACAATAGCTGAATCACCGTCTATAATGTCAAACCCTACTGCTTTCATTCCCTTTTTAAAATAATTGGTGTTCCATTCCAGCTGATCTCTCAGTTTAGTATCTCTTTTCAGTAACTCAAAAACTTTTAAAGAAGCGCCTACAATCACCGGAGACAATGAATTAGAGAACAAATAAGGACGTGAACGCTGACGAAGAATTTCAATAATTTCTTTTTTAGCCGTGGTATAGCCTCCCATAGCACCTCCTAAAGCTTTCCCTAAAGTCCCGGTAATAATGTCTACACGTCCCATCACATTCTTAGCTTCGAGTGTTCCTTTACCAGTAGCACCTATAAAACCTGCGGCATGACATTCGTCCACCATTACCATAGCGTCATATTTTTCGGCTAAGTCACAAATCTTATCTAGCGGTGCCACCAGACCGTCCATAGAAAAAACACCATCCGTCACAATCAGCTTATAACGGCGTCCATCGGCTACAGCCTGTTGCAATTGTTTTTCCAGATCAGCCATATCATTGTTGTCATAACGGTACCTGGCTGCTTTACACAAACGGACACCATCAATGATGGAAGCATGGTTTAAACTATCAGAGATAATACAGTCCTCAGCCCCCAGCAATGGTTCGAAAACACCACCGTTCGCGTCAAAAGCCGCCGCATATAATATGGTATCCTCCGTTCCGTAAAAGCGGGCAATTTCAGCTTCTAATTCTTTATGGATATCCTGAGTACCACAGATAAATCGTACCGAAGACATTCCGAACCCGTGTGTATCTAACGCTTTTTTTGCGGCTTCCACCACTTCCGGATGCGATGATAAACCCAGATAATTATTGGCACAAAAATTTAAAACTGTTTGCCCGTTGTTTATTTTTATCTCAGCTCCCTGAGGCGAAATGATAACGCGCTCTTTTTTATATAATCCGCTGTTTTTTATCTCCTCAAGTTCGTTTTGTAAATGTTCTTTAATTGCTCCGTACATAATTTTAGTTTGATTATTTACAAATGTATTATTTTTAATTCATCTTCCTGAATATAAACCAGTGATTTTTTAACCACTTCAAACCCCATTTCAACCAGATCGGCAGCATATTCTTCTACCTGTTTTTTGTGCTTTTCCTGAGGAATTCCGGTTTTATAATCAAGTAAAACCGCTTTTTTGTCTTGGATAACAATACGATCCGGGATTCGGTTTTGTTTTCCTTTCCGCAAAATCATTCGTTCTGTGTAAACCTTTCCGTTTCCTGCATAAAACATTTTCAGTTCCGGATGACGGATTATACCTGTTATTGTTTTTTTCAACCTCTCTTCATCAGCCTGTACCAATAGGCCTGACCATTTTCCTGCGGCAATTACCTTATCTATATCTTCTTCGACCATGATTTTTGACATGAATTCATGCACCAGGTTACCATATTCAACCGCTTTTCCGCTGTTTTTATCCCACATAAGTGCCTGCTTTTCTGCTATTTTTATCTCAAAAGAAGTAATAGTTTCCCCAAGTGCCTCTATACGTTTAGGCAATAGTTGTTCTGCTTCTTCAGCTGTCATTGCTTTTATTGCGGACTTTTTTTCAGGAATACCAAACCCAAATACCGTTTCTTTTTCATTATAACGCTGCGCTGTTTGTAAAAATTCAATAAACAAAGAAGACATATTATTAGGCAAGCCTGTTTTGCTTATGTTTTTATAGGAGATAATGTACAGTTGTTCTTCAGCACGTGTCAATGCAACATATAATACATTTATATTGTCCAGTAATTCTTCTTCTTTCTTATCATCAAACAACTGCTGTGCTTTTTCACCATATTCCTGTACTTCTTTTTTAATATCAATGAGTGCTTTAGGAATATTCCAGGGTATAAAATCGGTTGTCTCTATCCAAATCTTATCTCTTGATCTGGAATAATCTTCTTCCGCAAAGGGAAAAACAACTACCGGAAATTCCAATCCTTTCGATTTATGAATGGTCATAATACGCACGGCATCAGTATTTTCAGGTGCTGGTATACTCAGCTTATTGTAATTTTGTTCCCAATACATTAAAAAGTCGGTAATACTACTTTGGTACCTTATGGTCCGCTCTAAAACAACATCCATAAAATACTGCACATACGACAATGTTTTTTGTTCTTTCAGTAAAATATTCGTCAGGTACTCAACAGCAGCATACAAATCGCTCTTACGTGCTACGGAAAACTGTAGTGGAATTCCGTTATCGCTCAACCATCTTTCAAAAAGAACCTCTTCTTCTAATAACATACCTTCTGCTATAAAATCATGTACAGGCATATTATTCTGTTTGTTCTGAGCTATAAAGTACAGGAAAAGAGCTTTGGCCTCTTTGTCGTTTTCATTTTTGAGATACCGTAGCAAGGCCAGTAAAACTTTCACCTCTGTCGCATTCTGAATCAACAAGGTTTCAGACGACAGAACCGGTATATGATGCTCGGTTAAATAATTAGCCAGCAACACCCCTTCTCCTCTCCTGCGGGTAAGCAGCACAATATCCCTATAGGCAAACCCCTGTGCTGTTACACGGTGTAGAATATCTATAGTAGCTTTCAGGTACTGCTCAGCTTTTGTACTTTCTTCCGTCTCTTCCACTAAAGGCTTATCCAATAATTGAATTTCAACATATCCTCCAGGCTTATCGTTTATTTTCTGAATGCTTTCTTCTGCATATAAAAAATGATACGCTTTATTACTGAATTTATGAGCAACCTGTTTAAAGAAAACATTATTAAACTGCACTACCTGATCGTAACTCCTGTAGTTTTTATCTAACAGAACCGTTTCTTTCGAGGGATTGGAAAAAGGATTATTCCCTTTACTCAATGCCATAAACTGTTCCGCTTTACCGCCACGCCATCTGTATATGGATTGTTTCGGATCGCCCACAATCAATAAAGACCCGGGAGTTCCCTGCATATCTTGTCCGGCCAGAGCATTGTCTATTAACGGAATCAGATTCAGCCACTGCATTTCGGAAGTATCCTGAAATTCATCAATAAAAAAATGACGGTATTTTTCACCCAGTCGTTCATATATAAAAGGGGCCGGCTGATTCTTTATTTGTTCATGAACTATAGCATTAAACTGCGAAATAGACAAAATATTCTGTTCTTGCTGAATACGTTTCATTTCCTGATGAATCGTATTCAGCAATGAAAGAGGGGTCAGGTTTTTTAAAAAAGCCTCATAAAAGTTTTTTTTGCCAAATAAAGCGTATATTTTATGTGTATGCTGTAGAAAATCAGGAATCAAAGTCTCGATTTCCTCTTTATTTTTTACCGTTTTATTTACTTTAATATCATGAATCTCTCTGTATTTTTTGGAAGTAGCTGAAAACCTGTTTTCCATAACCGATCGTAAATGATTGGGAAAATACTGTCCTGAAAACGATTTTTCTTCAATCGCATTAGCTTCAAACAATTTGAAAACGGCTTTGGCCTCTGCCGCAGCTTCTTTTGTAATGGCCGTTATTTCTGTTTTTATAAATTGCCGGGCCTCTAAAAAATCAGGTACTTTTACTTCTTTAAAAATATCCAGTTCTTTACTGTTGTTTTCATCTAAAAGTAACTTTCCTATTTCAAGAAGTTCATGCGTTATATCCCAGCTTTTATCATCATCGGCTTTATCAAGTGAAAATTCAACAAGCATTTGCGTGAGTTCCTCATCAGTTCCTGCTTTAGCTATTACTGCATCAACAGCTTCCTGCAGCAAAGATTCTGTGTCTAAAGAAACCTCAAAGGACACAGGCAGATTCAGATCTGTCGCAAATGACCTGATCACTTTATGCGTAAACTTATCAATAGTAGAAATATCAAATGCAGCGTAATTATGAATAATGTTTTTAATAATTTTTTTCGCTTTTGCCTGTAGGTCATTCAAAGAAAGGCCTGACTCAGCAGCAATCTCAAACAACAATGGCCTGGCTTTTTCAGGAACCTCATCTAAACTAAACGCATATAGGCTGTTTACGATACGCTGTTTCATCTCATTTACCGCCTTATTGGTAAAAGTAATAGCCAGTATTTTTTTATATGCTTCATCTGTTTTATCAGAAAACAGGATTTTCAGATACGCTTTTACCAGCGTATAGGTTTTTCCTGAGCCGGCAGAAGCATTATAGATAGAAAAGGCAACAGTTGTCAAAACAAAAACTTTTTAGTATTAGGTTAACTTTATAAAAGTTTAAAAAACTTTTTTAGCTGAACAAATATTGGTAAATTTGATTAAAAATAATACTAATCTTTAAAAATTAATACTCATGGCTTTTGAATTACCAAAATTACCATATGCTTACGATGCTTTAGAGCCTCATATTGACGCCCGTACGATGGAGATTCACTACACAAAACACCATCAGGCATATATCAACAATTTAAATGCTGCTATTGAAGGAACTGACTTAGCCAATAAAAGCATTGAAGATATCTTAAAAAATTTAGATATGGAAAACAAAGCCGTACGTAACAACGGCGGCGGGCATTTTAACCATACTTTATTTTGGGAAATTTTAGCCCCAAATGCAGGCGGACAACCTACCGGGGCTTTAGCGGATGCTATTAACACAGCTTTCGGTTCATTCGAAACCTTTAAAGACACATTTGCAAAAGCAGCCGCTACACAGTTCGGCTCAGGATGGGCATGGCTATGCGTTAAAGAGGGGAAACTGGAAGTATGTGCTACTCCTAATCAGGACAACCCCTTAATGCCGGGAGTATCTTGCCAGGGTACGCCAATTTTAGGTCTGGATGTGTGGGAACACGCCTATTACTTGCATTATCAAAACCGTCGTCCTGACTACATCAATGCTTTTTTTAATGTAGTAAACTGGAACAAGGTAGCAGAGAAATTTGAAGCTGTCAAGTAATCTTTTGAATACAAAAAAGTATAAAATCGCCTTTTAAATAAGGCGATTTTTTTCAGTCTATGTTAGAGATACTTTACCAGGATGATTACCTTGTTGCCATAAATAAACCTCATGGTTTACTGGTACACGCTTCGTCTATTGCACGAAATGCAGAAGTTTTTGCTGTACAGTTATTGCGCAATCAGCTTAATAAAAAAGTATACCCGGTCCATCGGCTTGACCGCAAAACATCCGGCGTTTTATTATTTGCTCTGGATAAAGAAACCAACAGGCAACTTACCACCCAGTTTACAACAAAACGTATAGAAAAAAAATACTGGGCAATAGTCAGAGGATATGCTCCTGATGAACGATTAATTGATTATGCCTTATCAAAAGAAAACGGCACCTTACAAGAAGCGCAGACTTACCTGAAATGCCTGGCCAAAACGGAAATAGATCTGCCGTTCGGAAAACATGCTACTTCACGGTACAGCTTGGTAGAGGCACATCCCTTTACCGGACGAATGCACCAGATCAGGAAACACATGGCTCATATTTTTCACCCTATAATTGCTGACAGGCCGTATGGCTGTAACAAACAGAACAAACTATGGCTAGAAAAGTTTAATATGAATACCATGCTGCTTCACGCTAAATCCATCCGGTTTACCCACCCTGTTACACAAGAGGTTATTTCTATATCAGCCGGTATAAGTGTAGATTTTAAAAAGGCTATGAAAATTCTCGCGCTTAAAAATTCTTTTTAACTATAAAACGTATATCTACCCGGTAGACAAAACGAAAAGCACATGCCAATACTCTATTATGTTCTTTCAGCTTTATTTGTTATCGCAACATTTATCCCGCTTATTCCTTACCCCCATTGGTTCTTCAGAATATTTGACTTTGCCAAGGTACAGATCCTCATTTTACAAAGCGTTATTTTTTTAGCTGCCTGGTTTTTGGTTTCTCCGGATCTCGGATTTTATATTACCCAAACCTTATTACTGGTTTGTATAAGCTACGAAATTTCTTTATTGTATAAATATACTCCTTTTTACAAGATTAAAAAGGTACAGAAAACCGGAAGCTCATCTCAGAGCATTCGACTCATTTCATTCAATGTATATCAATTCAATAAAAAATACCAAAAATTTATTGATTTTATACAAAAAACAGACCCTGACATTATTTTCACGATGGAATCTAACCAGGAATGGGAAAAGGCTATGCAGGTGCTTAAAAGTGACTATCCCTATTTCCATGAAATTGCTTTGGAAAACACCTATGGCATGCATTTATATTCTAAGCTGGAAATTTCAGACAGCATTACCCATTATTTTGTGGCCGATGATATTCCAAGCATTGAAGCTGTTATAAAAACAAAGGACGGTTCTGAATTTATATTTTTCGGCGTACATCCGCCGCCGCCAAGCCCTACCGAAGAGGAGAATTCAAAAGAACGCGATGGGGAACTGCTTTCAGTTGCGAAAAGGATACGAAACAGTACTAAAACGACATTAGCTGTTGGCGATTTCAACAATGTTGCCTGGGCAAGATCGTCTGTTTTGTTCCGGAAAACTTCACAGATGATAGATCCGCGTATAGGCCGTGGCCTAATTTCAACATTTCATGCCCGCTACCGTCTGCTCCGGTTTCCCATTGACCAGATGTTTCATACTACTGATATTTTTGTAGAAGAAATTGTAGCTGAAAAAAATATCGGATCGGATCACCTGCCATTATATTGCCGCTTTTTTATAGACAAGGTAAATGAAAGCCAGGAAACACAAAAAGAATCTCTCGCAATAGACGAAGTGCAGGAAGTAAACGAAATGATTGAGGAAGGAAAAGAAGAAGAAAGTGATCGGGAAGCTGTAGTTACCGAATAAATTTGCGTACTTTTGAGGTAATTTATATAACTTTACACGTTTTTACATCATTTTTATATGAAAGCATACATTTCGGTAGATCATGAAAGCAGAAAGAAATTAAGCAAAGAATTTATCGCGCTTGGAATGGCGCTTAGTGGTGCCAATGTAGAACAATACATCTTTGTAGATAAATTTTCTTTTGAAGAAGGACAGGAAACCGAATTGATGCAGAAAGCCCTGCACGAAATAGATAATAGTAACTTCGTTATTATCGAAACCACCCATTTAAACGTATCATCATGCGTAGAAGCCGGTTATGCTAAAGCCAAACGCAAACCTATTGTTTATCTGCAGCATGAAAGCGCTAAAGTATCTGCCGTACTTTCAGGCATCAGCAACTTTCATATTTTTTACGAGTCGCCTAAAGATTTGTTTGATCAAATGAGCGAGTTTCTGAAGAACGTATTGCCTCAGAACTAAAAAGCACTGGAGCGAATTATTTTTTATTTTTATTCCCCTAAGAGATCAGTCTTTTATAAAATACGATCCTGTTTCTTGTCAATTTACCCGGACTAGTTATTTACCGCTTCGATTTTATTATAAATCATCGGTTCTTATCCTTAAACAAGGAGGGTAATTTTGTATATTTGTTTAGATCAAATTTAAAAATAATGAAAAAACATACCATGGCAGCCATTGCTCTGGCTTTTATAACATTGGCTTCGTGCAATAAAAAAGAAGGAGGCACTAAAGAAGATCAGATGAAAGTAATGATTGACAGTTTACAGAAAATTGAGTTTGAAGGCGATAAGTTTGCCGATATTCAGGTATTAAAATACGATATTCCGGGCTGGGAAAAGCTCACCTTAAAAGAAAAAAAGCTGGTGTACTATTTGGCACAGGCCGGGTATTCAGGCCGGGATATATACTGGGATCAGAATTACAAATACAACTTAAAAATCAGAGCAGCGCTGGAAAATATTTACCATACTTATAAAGGGGATAAAAACAGTGACGACTGGATGAAATTTGAAATTTATCTGAAGCGCGTATGGTTTTCAAACGGCATTCACCATCATTATTCCAACGATAAAATAAAACCCGGGTTTTCTCAGGGATATTTCCAGAAATTATTGAAAGAAACCAAAACCAATCTGGATGGCAGTATTGTTGAAGTGTTGTTTAACGATGTAGATGCCAAAAAAGTAAATCTGGATGAAACGAAAGGTTTAATACAAGGTTCGGCTGTAAATTTCTACGGACGTAATATTACAGCTAAAAATGTCGAGGATTTTTACAATGCTATGAAAAGTCCAGATCCGCACCGGCCGTTATCATTTGGGTTAAACTCAAAATTATACCGAAACGAAGCGGGTAAACTGGAAGAGAAGGTGTGGAAAAGCGGCGGTATGTACGGGGCCGCTATTGACAAGATTACATACTGGCTGGAAAAAGCTATTGAAGTAGCTGAAAATGAACCACAGGCCAATGCATTACGCCTGCTTGTCGAATTTTACAAAACCGGAGATCTGAAAAAGTGGGATGCCTATAATATTGCATGGTTAAAAGCTACGGATGGCAACATTGACTATATTAACGGATTTATTGAGGTATACAACGATCCTCTCGGGCATAAAGCCTCTTACGAAAGTACCGTACAAATCAAAGATTTTGACATGTCTGCCAAAATGGAGGTTATATCTAAAAACGCGCAATGGTTTGAAGATAATTCGCCCTTGATGGAACAACACAAAAAGAAAAATGTAGTAGGCGTCTCCTATAAAACGGTTATAGTGGCAGCCGAATCCGGTGATACCTCTCCATCAACACCTATTGGGGTGAATTTGCCAAATGCAGACTGGATAAGAGCTGAACACGGATCAAAATCGGTTTCGTTAGGAAACATTATTGAAGCTTATAACAAGAGCGGCGGAAGTGAAAAACTGAAAGAATTTGCTTTTGATGAAGAAGAAATAAAACTGGCCGAACGTTACAGCGAATTAGCGGATAAACTGCACACGGCTCTACACGAAGTGGTAGGTCATGCTTCAGGTCAGTTAAACAAAGGTATCGGTACCCCTAAAGAAACCCTCAAAAGTTATGCTTCTACCTTAGAAGAAGGGCGTGCCGATTTAGTAGCCTTGTACTATTTATACGATGCTAAAATA
Source organism: Paenimyroides tangerinum (assembly GCA_050990835.1). GTDB lineage: Bacteria > Bacteroidota > Bacteroidia > Flavobacteriales > Flavobacteriaceae > Flavobacterium. The sequence goes on from CP158859.1 coordinate 500,064, forward strand.
CAGGATCTGGGATTGGTTGACGATTGGCAAAGCCTCGGAAAAGCTGCTTATAACGATTATATAAGAAATGGCCTTATGACACAATTAGTCCGTATAGAACCGGGAAAAGACATCGAAGAAGCACATATGCGAAACCGTCAGTGGATCAGCGCCTGGGTTTTTGAAAAAGGAAAAAATGAAAATGTGATTGAACGTATTTCCAGAGACGGTAAAACCTATTTCCGAATTAACGATTATGAAAAATTACACAAACTTTTTGGCGATTTATTACGTGAAACACAACGGATAAAATCAGAAGGTGATTTTGCTGCCGGCAAAGCGCTGGTTGAATCGTACGGTGTAAAGGTAGACCAGGCACTACACAAAGAGGTACTGGAACGCAATAAAAAATTCAATACACCGCCGTACAGAGGTTTTGTAAACCCGGTACTTGTTCCGGTTACCAACGACAAAGGAGAAATTACAGATATTGTTGTAACCTATCCTAAAACATTTGCAGAACAGATGCTGTATTATTCTAAGAATTATAGTTTCTTACCTTTAGAAAATTAACATATAATCCAGCCTTAACAGGCTGGATTTTTATTTATCTCTGACATGAAAGCATTGCTTATTATAGATATTCAGAACGACTTTTTACCCGGCGGACGTTTAGCCGTGCCCCAGGGCAATACTATTATTCCTGGTATAAATACTATTCAGCCGTATTTTGATATTGTCATTGCTACTCAGGACTGGCACCCGGAAAACCATAAAAGTTTTGCTAAAAATCATAGCGCTAAAAAAGAATTTGATACAATCGATTTAAAAGGTATCCCGCAAATACTTTGGCCGGAACATTGTGTACAGGGCTCTTACGGAGCACAATTAGCAGACACGTTACACACACGGGCTGTTTCAGCCATTATTCGAAAAGGCATGAATCCTGAGATTGACAGTTACAGTGGTTTTTATGATAACGGAAAACAGAATGCTACCGGATTATTGGGTTTGCTGAAGGAATTACAAGTAGAAGAGGTATATGTATGCGGGCTGGCAGCCGATTATTGTGTTTACTATACAGCAAAAGATGCCGTTCAAAACGGTTTCAATACTTTTTTTATAGAAGATATAACAAAAGCTATTGACCAAAACAGTTATCAGACCGCTAAAAAAGACTTATTACAGCTTGGTGTTGTGTTCACCGAAACAGTTTATTTAAAAAAATAACGTGTGCCTGAAATCAGACAACGCATATTATTTTCTTATTACATGCAAGCTATAAGCAATACGGTTCTATTCTTTCAACATAACCAGATAGAATACCTGTTATTAATTACATGTATTTTATGATTTCTGTTTTTAAAGCATCGTATTCAGTCTGCAGGATCAGTCCGTGATCTAAAAGTTTTTTATAATTTAAGAGTTTTTCGAATAGTTCTTCTTTTGTCAGATCGGCCAGTTTTTTTTCTTTATCAATGACTACCGGGTTTTCCTCAATAATAATATCCAGGGCTTTTGCCTGTTCTTCTAACTGTAAAACAGACTGAGGTTCGGGAACAGGTAGTGCCTCAAATGGCACTTCTTCAGTTAAAGTTTCGTCAATTTCTGCCTCATAAACCTGTACCGCATCCGCCAGGTTATCAATAGATTTTGTTAGCAAGTGTTTACGTTCATCCAATTGCTCTTTGGCAAAAGTAAACAGTTTTCTTGCCTGATTTTTAGGCAAATAATCTACTGATACGGCCATATCATTTTTTGTCATAAACGAAAACTCAGCTCCCAGGAGATTTTCTTTAATAAAAGGTGCCACTATATCTTCCCAGTCATAATCGGTAAGCTGCATAGAAAGTCCCAGATTTTTTGGCTTACAAATTATAACACGCTTATTGGTTAGCACTACGCTATCAGGTAAAACAGTAATGGCCGGTTTTTTCTGTACGGCAATATACCCTACCTCCTCTTTTTGCATCAGAATATCGGTCAGTTTTTCAGCTATTTTTTCCACTGCTTTAGGGTCCTGATCTTCGTTAAGTATCTTTTTTAAATTATCTATCATATTTAGTTATATCACGTGGTTTATACAAAGATAAACGAACTATTTGCTAATTAATTGTTAATTTCCGACAGCTGTTTTTGGATGAAGCAAAAAAGAAATGAGAAAGAAATACCACTTCGGTTCTTTATAAATCGACTATGCATTTCAAATGACTACTTTGTCAACATATATGAAAGAAATATACAACGATATCCATCAGCTGGCTATATGCTTTTAAGATGGTTCGCCAATCTTATTTAACGGTTTACACCAATACATTCCATTTACATTGTTAAAAGCTCAAATTATAACTTTTCAATCTGTTCTCTTTCGCTCTTTTTTAAGCCCTTAAACACTAATTCATAGGAATTTGTAATAAATTCAAGTATCATTTGATCTGGCACATCTTTATGCGGCAAAACTGTATTCCAATGCTTTTTGCTCATAATTAAACAAAACATAAATGACTAACTATCAGAATATTAAAAAATAAAAAATAAAAACAAATTGGATTATTATTGGATTTTATCTAAAAGATCACAGTTCTGATTTTGTAAATTATTCAAGTGTAAGGATTTCCGTAAGATCCATTATTTTATATTTCCTATATTCGTGACTTAATTTTTAATATATAAATTTACATTATGAAAAAATTCATTTTATTAAGCCTTGCATTTGTATCTATGGTTTCTTGTGATAGCCAAGATAATAATTCATTAAAAAATGATGGTGCTGCAACAGTAATGGTATCTAAAAGTTCTGACTCTGAATTTTCTGAACTTGATAGAGAATATAAGGAAATTTTAAGCTCTCCGGAATTTTCAGAAGTAATTACCTTGTTAAATAATTTCAACAACAAAATTGAAAATTTAGATTTTTATGAAATTGAGGACAGAAATTACTTATTAACATTAATTGAGAAAAACATTAATAAAACAGGTTTTAAAAATAGAGCTGAAGCCGAAATAGAGTACGATGTAATAATTAATAAATACAGTACTTTGTTTGTTAAAAATGAAAGCTTTTATACAAAAGTTTCTCAATTAAAAGAGATAAACAAAGTGAAGAGATTCGCAAACATTGAAGGATATTACAACCCAAATTTAATTAAAATACCTATCCCTGGAGGAGATGATTACGAGGTAAAAAATTGTAAACAAAATTGTTTAACGGCAATGGCTCTATGTAGTAACGAAGCTCAGCAAGTTTATGAAGAAAAACTCGCAAGTGCTATTCTTTTAGGGTCAGTAATGGCTCCAGTAGGAGTAGGCATGGCTGCAAATGCATATTTTGAAAGACAAGCAGCTGATAGACGATGCGCCAGAGAAGGCGTAGCATGTGTTGATAATTGCGGTAAAAAATAATGAAAATATGAAAATAGGAAAAATAATAGTTGTCTGTTGTATTCTCATCGGATCATTAGCATCTTGTGAGAAGCCTAAAGAAAAGAAAAGTGATTTAGTTTACAATCAGCATTCGAAATCATTAATTTTAACTGACACATCTTATTTTATTTCTACAATACAAATACTTGACACCGACAAGAAAGACACAGCATTTGTAGAATTTGAAGATAAATTAACAACCATAAATTTAAAGACCATACCTAATTATCATACAAAAGAAGTTATAGGAAATGTTGATGATATACTGATGAGTAGTAATAAATTGGATTTTACTATACTTTTAGAACAAAAAGAAAATAAAAAAAGTGGAAAGTTTTTTAAATTTCGAACCATTAACCCGGATTCACTTGGAAACATTTACGCGCATGAGTATGGCAAATAAGTATTAAAGTCAAATGAAATCAAAAAAAGCGAGCTTAGGCCCACTTTTTTAACAATTCTATTTTATTTTAATCCTATCTAAACCGCCGGTCATTTAGCATGCGTAAGCACTGATTTAACCATAGCCGGCGGTATTTTATGTCATTCAGCTGTTGCGATGTTACAATATTCAATGAATGATAACTGCAACATTGAATATCAGCGGTGTATAAACAAATAGTATTTAGTAAATGTTTTCAAATTTAATTTTTTAATTTTAGTACCATGAAAAACATTCCTTTATTTTTATACCTTCTAATAGTTGTACTAATTTTTACTAATATGAAAAGCTATCTTGGAGAGCTTATATTTTACATAATTTTAATAGCCTTACTACTATGTATAATAATTTTAAGTTTAAGAAATTTTGATAAATCAAAAAGCATTCAATTAGCAGTATTCATATTAATCTCGATCGGCATATATTGCATATATTAAACCCAAAATAGGAAAGTCAAAATTTAATTTTAAAATTAAACAGAATTAAAAAAACCGGGTATAATCCCGGTTTATAAAGTTATTTTTTAGACACTCTTAAATATAAACTTGAATTTAACCAAAGATAAGATGACGATTGAAGAAATTTTAATTCAATATTGTAATTAGTACCAGGAATCGCATGAATATTAGGCTGCTGCCAAGGCCCATTGTTATAAACCACTTCTCGGGAGTCACATATGCCAACTGAAGGATTATTTATATCCCAAAATGTTCCATTAGGTAAACCTGCATTGTAATAAAATAATCTTATAATATTACCATACCCCATTGATAATGCATTTCCTGCTAGGTGATTGCCACTTGAATCTAAAATAGGCTTCCAATCATTATTAAATGGCATAGGACCCGTGAGAGTTGATACTTCAGGGGATAAGTCAATAGTCCAAAACTTCACATTATTGTTTTTATGAAAAACTTCTACTTGATACCAAAATACTTTACCAAACTCAGCTAAAAGTTGAGTTTCCGCATTAGTTAAACCAGGAAAGGTAAAACCTTGTGTTATTCCTGGATAGGCCGGATTCACTCCCGGTCTAGGTAAATGATCTGTTTGGCTTTCCATACGTATTGAATGTGAAGGCGAAGGATATGCATTAACAAAAAAGGTATCGCCACGAACCAGCATTCCTACTTCATTTACACCATCATATAGATTTGGATAATTTCCATTTGACAGATCAATTGGAGGGTTTAAAGGATTTGCAACATCATGATACAATCCATCAGTAACACCATCATAATAAGCCAATCCAACAATTGGTGTAACTCTTAAATCTAAAGGGGTAATATCTTCGGCATTTCCATTTGCTATAATATAAGATGGCTGCTTTCTAAATTCTTGGCGATACCATATATCCCAAGGAGATGCATAGTTGTCGCCCTCCCAAATCACACCTGAATTTCCAGTATCTCCATGTGCATGACCTGGTTGGTCATTGTTAAAACTGTTTGTAACGTATTGAGATCCAGATTCACTATTCTGTTCACTTAGTTGATCATAAGTATCTTCACTACACGCAATGAGCGAAAACAATGCCATACAGGCAATAATAGTTTTTTTCATTATAATAGAATTTTAAGTTAATTTTGTGAAGATAATTATTAAAACATCACTAAATATTTTGTTTATAAAATATGTTTTCAATACATTGCAATATTTTGGTATAAAAAATACAGGCCTAAGCCTGCATTTTTAGGGATAATTGTATTTATATTTATACACAATTAATTATTCTCGTCATTTTATAAGTATAAAATGTTTTGTGGCCATTTCCGTTAACCATTGAATCAGGAAAGTCTAGTTTCCGTTGTTCTATATAATCAATTACTTCTTGCTCAGTATTAAATATATTATAATTGGTAACACTTGCCGAATTTACAATATTATAATTAACAAATGACACTGTTGTTGCTACAATTTCATAACATCCATACTCATTCAAATCGTGATTAATCAGATTATTTTTTAACAAAGCACCATGTTCATTACTGGCAAAAGATAATGAACTAAAAGCAAGTACGCTAAACATAATTAATTCCTTCATAATAAAATATTTTGATTGTTAATTAGATAAACATAATAAAAATATATTATATATCCCAATTTTGAGAATTATAAATAGTAGAAAAACATTTATTACAACATAAAAAAGTATATCTTTTCTATTGCTTACCTAATTTAATTATTAGGTCTAGTACTTAATTTATAGCGTATAAAATGCACTTATATCACTAAGAAATATGGTTAAAGTTTTTCGATGTACTCTCTATCGCTCTTTTTTAGACCCTTAAACACTAATTCATAGGAATTTGTAATAAATTCAAGTATCATTTGATCTGGCACATCTTTATGCAGCAAAACTGTATTCCAATGTTTTTTGCTCATGTGGTAACCGGGCTGTACCGCTTCGTAATGAGCGCGCAGCTCTTCTGCATAATCCGGGTCGCATTTTAAATTGACGGAGGGTGTTCCTTTTTCCCAGTCCGATAACGAAGACAATGCAAACATCTTTCCCCCTACTTTAAAAACCAACGTATCTTCATCAAAAGGAAAATGTTCCGTAACGCCTTTTTTGTTCAGGCAGTAATCGTAAAAATCTGAAATAGTCATAGCCGTATATCTAAATTATGGAAAAACAACTCTTTATATACTAAAAATAGTAGAAACTTTTTTTGAAAACATGTTTTAAAGTCGCAAACTTTTTACCTTTGTAAAAATATAAATTCATCTGTTATGGACACAAATAATCACGTAAGCGACGTACAAAAAAAAATAAAACCGGTTGAACCTAAAGTTAATGAACTAATTGCTTCAACCAAATCTGTCATTTTGGCTACTAATGATGCTGACGGTCTGCCTACAGCAAGTTATGCACCTTATACGCGTATAAACAATACTTTTTATATTCTGGTTTCTTTCATGGCTAAACACGCTAAAAATCTTCAGAACGAAAAACCTGTTTCTGTTATGTTTATTGAAGATGAAAGTGCTACCAAACAAATTTATGCCCGCGAACGATTGACATTAGACGTTACCACCCAAACAATTGAAAGAGATTCTGAATCGTGGACTACTGTTATTCTAAAATTAAAGGAAGAACATGGAAAAGTAGTGGATATTATTTCTGAAATGCAGGACTTTATCCTGATAGCGCTTACACCGGTTAAAGGAAGTTATGTAAACGGCTTTGGAAGTGCCTATTTTGTAAATGAACAGCTTGAAATTGTGCAGCATCGTAACGATATTGCGCACGAAACTAAATAATATCCTTTATCGTAAATAGACAAAACTCCTGATTTTTCTCAGGAGTTTTTATTTTTTCTATCCTTTCCTATTACACCTAAATGAGTAAATTTAAATCCTTTTTCATATTTCAGTCCATATCCTAAAATACGATCAAAACAAGTGTGCGAGAAAAGCACTATCCCTGCAAATGTTATCCATTCCAATAACAGGAAATGTCCGGTTAAAAACAAAAGTATACCGAGACCTTTGTGATGAAAAAAATTATACAGCCATGCCCCGGAACGATTTCCGAATCCGTAGCCCAACATGGAAAGATCCGGCAGGAAAAAGAAACTTACAAACCACCACCAGCTCCATTCCAGCTGTGCAAAAGCAGTAAAACCTAACAGTAAAAGAGCAGTCTCTTCAAGCTTTAGCATATTTTTCATATCAAAGCGTAGAGTAGAGGTTTGCTGGGCGATGCATCATTTTCGAAAGAAGCTATCTGTAAATTCAATATATAACTGCCGTCTTTTACCCGGTCGTCAATAAATACCAGTTCTGTAATGGTACAATCAAAACGGGCATCTTCATTCACCTGATCGGTATTGTTTATATTCCAGAAAGCCTTGTGTGCCAAGAGCAGCCCTTCATCTTTTTCTTTATCTACACTGGGCAGATCGATTAGTAAATGCCGTATTCCGATTTCATACAAATAGCGGGCGGCTTCTTCAAGCATATAAGGAGGATTGGTATGAGAATAGTTTTGATATCTTTTACTTTCTGTATTGGGCAGTGTCCGGATAATGAGGCTTTCGGGAATACGTTCCGGTAAGACATCTTTTATTTGTTTTTTAGTGATAACCAAATCCCCCTCTCTTTCTTCGGGTGTAATCGAAATTAATTCTGTTGAAAAGAAGAAGGTTTTCAGTACTTGATTGACAGAATAAAAACCTCTGGTAATATGGCCTAAGCATTCAGTATGCGTACCATGGCCATGTGGATTGAACACAATAGTATTGAAATTGGTGGATGATTTACCTGAACGTACACTTCCGATAAAATCGTCGGAAATAACAGGCTCTATCTTAGGCAGGTCCAGATACCAGGCAATAGGATTTTGTTCTGTATTACGAATAGGAAGTGAAATATCGATAGGTTGTGACAAATCAATTTCATATATTTTGCTTTTATGGTGTATAGTTGTTTTCATTATTGGTAAAAATTCTATATTTTTAGAGAAATATACAAATTATGAAAAACATTTTTACTTTATTCTCTTTTTTTATTTACACATTGCTTTTTGCACAACCTCATGATACACTAAAAAAGCAGACAGGGTATATAAAATATGCATTTCAAACACAAACAGCTCCTTTAAGCAATGTATATGCTGATGCCAACGCTTTGTTGGATTTTAATGATCATGAAAGTTTTTACATTTCTGGAAAATTGGGCATGGATTCCATTGCCGACCTTGGCAGTTTACAATCCACACCTTCAACTATAAGTTATACACAATCTACAGCAAGTGAGAAGGGATTAATTATTTACAGAAACTTTATAACCAAACAAATTGAATACAACAGGTTAAAATTAACGGTTTTTCCTTCATATAAAGTACAAGACAATTGGGTAGAAATGACATGGAAAATTCATGATGAATTTAAAACAATTGCCGGATATACTACTCAAAAGGCAACAACAACATTCAGAGGAACGGACTACACGGCATGGTTTTCAGATAAACTTCCATTTCCATATGGTCCTTTAAAACTTTTTGGACTAGAAGGCATCATTCTTGAAGTAGAAATTCATGAAAATAAAGAAAATAATAAAATTACTGCTTATGAGGTTTGCTATCCTTGCGAAAACACAAATCAAATTAGTGCTCCGGACGAAAGTATAACAAAAACCATAGAAGAAGAGGTTCGGTTTAAAGATAATTTTTCGTATTACTTTGTTAATGAAATAAATAAAAACGAAAAATTCCCGGTTGTTTATTTATCAGAAATACCCACTGAGCGATCCATCCGCAAAAAAAGAGAAAACACCTTAGAAAAGATATATGAATGGGAAAATAAAGATACCAAACGAGTATTACCCGGTATTGATTACAAAAAATTACTAACTCCCGGTAAAGAAAAGGAAAACAACAGCTTGCCTATTACTACCTTTCCTTCACACCCCACTTCTTTCAGCCGTCAGTAATTTTAAACAAATTACTGGCGATTCCGTCCGAGAAAAATTTTCCTTTAAGAGTAGTGGTAAGAGTATTATTGTTAAGAACCAACTGTTCGTTTTGAATAAAAAACTGACTGTTTTTTAGTAAATATTGCGTATATTCCTTTCCGAAGTCCTGTGTTATTTTTGTTAGTGAAACGCCCCACATCGTTCGTAATCCCGTCATTACATATTCGTTATACCTATCGGCTACACTCAGGGTTTCTGTTTCATTTGGGAGTTCATTTTTTAGAATGGCCTGTATATAATGCGGATTATTTGCTATATTCCAGGAACGATGTATCCCATCAAAGCTATGAGCAGAAGGGCCAATACCCATATATTTTTTCCCCTGCCAATAGGCTGAGTTATTTCTGGAAAAATAACCCGGCGTGCCGAAATTGGATAATTCATAGTGGATAAAACCTGCATTTTCAAGCATATCAACTAGCTTAAAAAAATGGTTCTGCGCTATGCCGTCATCTGGTGCCGTTATTTTTCCTTTGCGAATTAAACGATCTAAAGCTGTCTTAGGCTCTACCGTTAATGCATAGCTGGAAATATGCGGAATGTTCAAATCTAATGCCTTCTGTACGTTTGATTCCCATTTTTTCATATTCATGCCCGGAATACCATAAATCAGATCAATAGAAATATTATCAAAACCGTTTCGTGCCTCATGCAAACACTTCCATGCTTCATTTGCATTGTGTGCCCGATGCATCATTTGTAAATCATCGTCATAGAAAGATTGAACGCCTATACTTAACCGGTTAATCTTTGTTTCTTGCAACTGCCGTATACGTACTGCAGACAAATCGTCCGGATTGGCTTCTAATGTAATTTCAGCATTTTCAATCACCGTAAACAAACCATATACCTGTGCTAGCAATGTATTTATTTCTTCATTAGATAAAATACTCGGCGTACCTCCGCCAAAATAAATGGTTTCTACAGGCTCATTTATTTCATCTTTGCGCAGGTACAGTTCACGTAAAAGTGCCTGTACCATATCGTCTTTTTTCTTTAAGGAAGTAGAAAAATGAAAATCGCAATAAAAACAAGCCTGTTTACAAAAGGGAATATGAATATAAATACCAGCCATTACTTCTTAAGAATTCTGTCTTTATTCTGGTTAACAAATGCCTCCCAGCCTGAATACGATTTTCCCCGTATTTCTTTTCCCTTGTTAAAGTGATGGCATACAGCCGCCGCCAGGCCGTCAGTTGAGTCCAGGTTTTTCGGCAATTCTTTCAAATGCAACAATTGCTGCAGCATTTTAGCCACCTGTTCTTTACTGGCATTTCCATTACCTGTAATAGCCATTTTAATTTTTTTAGGCTCGTATTCTGTAATGGGGATTTGTCGCGACAAACCGGCAGCCATAGCTACTCCTTGTGCTCTCCCCAGTTTTAACATAGACTGTACATTTTTACCGAAAAACGGTGCCTCAATAGCTATTTCATCGGGATTGTAGGTATCGATTAATTCAATTGTCCGTTCAAAAATACGTTGTAATTTCAGATACGGATCTTCCAATTTAGAGAGATTCAGTTCATTGAGCTGCAAAAAATGCATCTGGTTTTTCTCCGTTTTAATTAAACCAAAACCCATAATGGTAGTTCCGGGGTCAATTCCTAATATGATGCGTTCCGTACTCAAAGTTTCTTCTATTAATTATGACGAGATTCTACAGAAAATCCGTTCTTTGCAACATGAAAATCTCACACAAAGCTAAACAATTCTTTCTTTTAATCATCAAATTATTGGTGGTAGCCCTGGCTTTTTATTTTATTCGCAGGCAATTAGCTGAAAAAGAAATCAACTGGCACATTATAACGCAGTCTTTGCAGCAACAGGGCGCATGGCGCTTTGTACTACCTCTTTTTGTTTTAACATTTGCCAACAGGTTTATCGAGATTTTAAAATGGCATAATTTAGCACAACAAGTAAAGTCTATATCCGTCTGGGAAAGCACTAAACAGGTTTTAACAGCTATTACTTTAGGAATTTTTACCCCCAATGGTATTGGGGAATATGCCGGAAAAGCCTTATTTTATCCCAAAAGCAAAGCGGCTGAAATTGTATTTCTCAACGCAGTATGTAATGGTGTTCAGGTTATTTATGCCATTAGTTTCGGACTTTTTGGTGTTTTCTATATCAATATGTTGCATTCTTTTTTACCTCCCTTTACGGGTTGGATTCTCATAGCCCTTATTGTTCTTATTATTCTTTTCTTTACCGGCATTCGGAATGTACGTTTTAAAGGCTATTCTCTGCAGACATTATTTCAGAATATTCAAAAAATTCCTAAAAGAATTCATCGTAAAAACCTCTCACTGGCTTTTCTCCGATACACAGTGCTTCTTCATCAATATTTTTTTCTGTATCGTTTTTTTAATGTGGAAATTCCTTATTTTATTTTATTAAGTGTTGTGGCTGCCGTTTATTTACTGGCTTCTTCCTTACCTAATTTCCAGGCACTAGATTTTGCCTTGAAGGGAAGTGTGGCCTTGTTTCTATTCGGTTTTTTTGATGTAGATGAATGGGTGGTAACCCTAGTAGCCGCATTAATCTGGCTGTTAAACCTTGTAATTCCCATTAGTATTGGAAGTTTATTTGTATTATGGTTTAAACCTAAACTATCAACGTAAGGCCACTTTGATTTTAAACTGTGTTTTTACCGGAATTCCTCTTTTGGTAGCCGGGTGTAACGGTTTTAATAAAGTAGTTTTGGTAAACAGCAGGCTGTCAAGTTCGCTCTTGTCTGTTTTAGATTCCTTTTTATCAGCGAAAAGTTCCAGGGCCGCATTCGGCAAAACAGTTACTTCTACCGAAAGACTGTCCATATAGCGGTATTTTCTGGTATGAAGAAGGGAATCATTTTGCAAAACAGCTGTAAGATCTTTCTGAAATGTATCAAAAAAACAATACTTGGCTTTTTCCATATCTTTAACCGCATCACAACTATCATATGAAGGGTAGGTATCTACCTTTTTCCAATCGATCGTATGCAGTTCCTTACGCAATAATTCCTGCTCATTTGGTACCTTTTCCGTAAACGTATTACAAGACGCCGAAAGCAACAAAATATTGAGTAAAAAAAGCGGATTCTTCTTCAAAATTTAATTGTATTTTTATTTATCAAAAATACAAAAAAATAGCAATGGAATACATTTTATTGATTGTCAGTTTTATCCTGATTATTATGGGTACAGCAGGTAGTTTTTTACCTGCATTGCCCGGTCCTCCTCTGGCATGGCTTGGGTTACTGACGCTTCATTTTACAAAAGGAATTGAAATGAATTACTGGGCATTGGGTATTACACTGGCCCTGACTATTGTTATGGTGGTCCTGGATTATGTAATACCCGCAAAAGGCACCAAGCGTTTTGGCGGAAGCAAATACGGCATATGGGGTACCAATATCGGTTTAATTGTAGGATTACTGGCTCCTGTACCGGGCGGCTTTATTATCGGCCCTTTTATGGGGGCTTTTATCGGAGAAATACTATTTGATCAAAATGATCTGAAACGCGCCTTTAAAGCCGCCACAGGTTCGTTTATAGGGTTTATAGCGTCAACGTTTATGAAGTTTGTACTGTGTGTAGGATTTCTGGGCTGGTTTATAAAAATAGTCTGGGAATACAGAACTATCTGGTTTTAATTCAATAATTAATAGGCTTTGAATAGTTAGTATTTTTTTTAATTCACAGCTAAAACGTGGGGTCTAAGTTATATTAAAAAACGACGTTATTCATGTATTTTGAAAGTTATCTTCTATCTTTCTTTTTTATTCGGATTACTTATAATAATAGGCATTGTAAATCCCTGACGAACGATTTTTCCTTCATGTTTAGCCGGTTTCCAGGCCGGCATTTTTTTTAATGTTTTTACAGCTTCCCTTCCCAAATTATGATAATCACTTTTTGAGCGTATATCTGAAAAAGTACCATCTTTTTCAACAACAAACATAAGTACAATAATTACTTCCTTCTCCGATGCCGGGAATGATTTCATTTCAAATTTATCCATGAAATTTTTATAAAATAATTCTATTCCTTCATAAGGAACAGCTTTTTCTTGTACAATAGCTCTGATTTTATCTTGAGCAAATAAATGAAAATGAAAAAGACAAAGTACAATACAAACGAGTATTTTTTTCACACTATAACCGATTTAAGATACCTACAAATTTAGGCAATTGGTTGTGATAAAAATCAAAAAAGCCCTCCAAAATGTGGAAAGCTTTTCATTGGTCTAACTACTAAACCAGGTACAGATGTACCTAAACAACACAACTATTTTCAACTCTTTCGAGTTTGCGGTCTGGACGGGACTCGAACCCGCGACCCCATGCGTGACAGGCATGTATTCTAACCAACTGAACTACCAAACCAGAATTTAAAATCAAATAAAAAAGGCCAAAAAAGCCCCTCGTAACCGAAGGGCTATTTCATCTTTAGCGGTCTGGACGGGACTCGAACCCGCGACCCCATGCGTGACAGGCATGTATTCTAACCAACTGAACTACCAAACCAAAGATTCTAAATCGTATGTCAAAGAAAATGATTGTTTCCAATCGTTTCGCTATTTCTAGCGGTCTGGACGGGACTCGAACCCGCGACCCCATGCGTGACAGGCATGTATTCTAACCAACTGAACTACCAAACCTTTTGCGTTATCGCGGTGCAAATATACAACCATTTTCCATGTTACCAAATGTTTTATCTATTCTTTCCGCACTTTTTTTTATCCTTTTTAAGAACAAACTTACAATCAACAGATTATAAAATAAAAAAAAACCGAATAAATATTCGGTTTTTTATCTTTATTCGTAAGATTAACTCAAAGAGTTAATCGCATCTACATATACTTGTTTCGGAGCTACACCTACTTGACGCCCCACAACTTCTCCATTTTGGAAAATCAACACGGTAGGAATGTTACGCACACCATATTTTGAAGCAAAATCCTGATTAGCGTCTACGTCTACTTTTCCGATTACCGCTTTTCCTTCAAAATCGTTACTTAGTTCTTCAATTACCGGCCCAAGCATTTTGCATGGACCACACCACTCTGCCCAAAAATCAACTACTACCGGTTTTTCTGATTTTAATACTAATTCCTCAAAATTAGCATCTGTTATTTCTAAAGCCATATTATATTCTTTAATTAATTTTGTTCTTAACAAAGTTAATGATTATTTGCATTTTTACAACCCGACTATTATAAGTTTTATCGATAGAGGTATAACCTCTTAATTTAAACGGAAATAGACTTGTAAACGCTCTAACTCCTCCAACAGTTCAGCCGAAATATCCACCATCATATTTTTACTAGGCATTTCCAGCCTGTTTTTCATAACATATTCCACTTCCGGAACTAATGTTACCGCCACATTTGCTTCAACCTCTGAATCGATGTCTACTGGTTCTACTTCCAAATCTCCCAGCATATTGTTTACTGCCTGGGTTTCTACTTTTCTCTGAATCTGTTCCAGTTCAAAGACTTCAAAGGTAACCTTTTTTGATCCTTTGTTATCTTCCAGCACCATTTTTATCTTTTCTACCTGCTGCAGTTTTAATTCTTCAATATTTATCTGAATAATAAGCTGTTTAGCATAAGTCGGAATCACATCATGAAGCAATCGTACTTCTATAAACTGCAGCTTAGGATCTGTGCGTTCACCCGTTTTTTTATCTATCCAGCCTTCTCTGACCAGTATTTTAAAATAAACAAATTGGTTCTTAGCCAGCAGGTGTCTGTATTTTAAGAAATCTTCGTTAAACATCCGAAATTCAAAGCTCTCCTCATAGCCTTCTAATGTAAATATTCCCCAGTCCTGTCCTTTCGCATTGGTCCTGTACTGCACATCAGATATCATCCCGCCAAAGGTTAGAGTACGCCCTACGAACGGGGTTAAATCCGAAAGCTCGTTAAGTTTTACGTTACAAAAATACTTAAGCTCAAAACGAAAATCGTCCAGCGGATGGCCGGAAATATATATTCCCACCACTTCTTTTTCCCTGGCTAGTTTTTCCATCGTCGGCCATTCTTCGCAGCTCGGAATAACGGGCTCCGGTATCTGTACATCGCTGGCATCACCAAATAAGCTCACCTGTGAAGAGTTCTCATTTTCCTGGTGCTTGGCACCATACTTCATCGCTTTTTCCAAAAAGGTTATCCCATCGGTTTCCGTGTAAAAATACTGTGCCCTGTGTGTCTCCTTAAAACCATCAAAGCCACCTGCCAGAGCCAGATTCTCAAAGGCTTTCTTATTTGCCGCCCGTAAATCGATACGTTTTGCCAGATCAAAAATAGATTTATAAGCCCCGTCTTTCCTGTTCTCAACAATGGTATTCACAGCTCCTTCGCCAACGCCTTTAACAGCTCCCATTCCAAAACGAATAGCATAGTTTTCATTTACTGTAAACTTGTAATACGATTCATTTACATCAGGTCCTAATACATCCAGATTCATACGTTTACACTCTTCCATAAAGAAGGTTACCTGCTTTATATCGTTCATATTATTCGACAATACAGCAGCCATGTATTCTGCCGGGTAGTGCGCTTTTAAATAAGCCGTTTGGTAAGCCACCCATGCATAGCAGGTAGAGTGAGATTTATTAAACGCGTAGGCCGCAAACGCTTCCCAGTCTTTCCATATTTTCTCCAAAGCCTTTTCATCATGGCCTTTTTCCATAGCCTGTGACACAAACTTGGGCTTCATTTTATCCAAAACGTCTTTCTGTTTTTTCCCCATTGCTTTACGCAGTACGTCGGCTTCACCTTTTGTAAATCCGGCCAGTTTCTGGGAAAGCAACATTACCTGCTCCTGGTAAACGGTAATACCATAGGTTTCTTTTAAATATTCTTCACAGGCGTCCAGATCATAAACAATAGGTTCAATTCCTTGTTTTCTGCGGATAAAAGAAGGGATATATTCCAATGGTCCCGGCCGGTATAACGCATTCATGGCAATTAAGTCAGCAAAAACAGTGGGTTTCAGCTCCCGCATGTATTTCTGCATACCGGGCGACTCGTACTGAAACACACCTATAGTTTCGCCCCTTTGGAACAGTTCGTAGGTTTTCTGATCGTCTATTGGAAAATTGTCCGGATCCAGGTCAATATTGAGTCGGTATTTTACCAGTTTACAGGTATCCTTAATAAGTGTCAGGGTTTTTAACCCCAAAAAATCCATTTTCAGCAAACCGGCACTCTCTGCAACCGAGTTATCAAACTGTGTAACATACAGATCAGAATCTTTAGCAGTGGTTACGGGCACAAAATTCGTGATATCGTCAGGGGTGATAATAACCCCGCAGGCATGTATTCCCGTATTTCGCATTGAACCTTCCAGAACTTTCGCCTGTTGGATTGTTTCCGCAGCCAGACTCCTTTCTTTCGCTAATGCCACCAGTTCTCTTACCCGGTCGAACTCTTCTGAACGTAACACCTGTTTAATTGCTTGTTCTTCTTCTGACAAAAACCGGCTTAAATTCCATTTTGAAGGCATCATACCAGGAATAAGCTTTGCGATACGATCGGCTTCGAACAGAGGAAGATCCAGTACTCTTGCCGTATCACGTATGGCCGATTTAGTCGCCATTTTTCCGTACGTTATAATTTGCGCCACCTGGTTTTCACCATATTTCGCAATCACATAGTCCATCACTTTCGACCGTCCTTCATCATCGAAATCAATATCGATATCCGGCATTGATATCCGGTCAGGGTTTAAAAAACGCTCAAAAAGCAGATCATAAGCAATAGGATCCAAATTAGTGATACCTAAACAGTAAGCCACCGCAGAACCCGCTGCGGAACCACGTCCGGGCCCGACAGAAACTCCCATATTACGGGCTGCCGCAATAAAATCCTGTACAATAAGGAAATAGCCCGGGTAACCGGTCCGCTCAATAGTAGTCAACTCAAAATCAAGTCTTTCCGAAATTTCATCTGTAATTTCCGTATATCTTTTCCGGGCCCCTTCGTAAGTCAGATGACGCAGGTATTTATTTTCACCTCTTTTTCCGCCATCCACATCGTCTTCAGCATCCTGAAACTCTTCAGGTATATCAAATTTGGGCAACAAAACATCACGATACAGCGAAAAAACCTCTACTTTATCCAGTATTTCCTGTATGGTAATAATAGCTTCAGGCAGATCTTTAAATGCGGTTTTCATCTCCTGAACCGATTTAAAATAATACTCCTGATTTGGCATTCCGAAACGATAGCCCCGACCTCTTCCTATGGGTGTAGCCTGCTTTTCGCCGTCTTTTACACATAACAGAATATCGTGGGCATTGGCATCTTCTTTAGCCGCATAATAAGTATTGTTCGTAGCCACCAATTTTATCTGGTGTTTACGTGCCAGCTGTATCAGGGTTTGATTCACCCTGTCTTCATCTTCCTGCCCGTGCCGCATAATCTCAATATAAAGATCGGACTGAAAATGCGTGTGCCACCAAAGCAAAGCCTCTTCAGCCTGACGCTCACCTACATTCAGTATCTTACCGGGCACTTCTCCCTGCAAGCCTCCTGTCAGCACAATCAAATCGTCTTTATAAGCCAGAATTACTTCTTTATCAATACGGGGTACATAATAAAATCCCTTTGTATAAGCAATTGAGGCCATTTTAGCCAGATTATGATAGCCTTTTTTATTTTTTGCCAAAATCACCACCTGGTAACCATTATCTTTTTTCGAGCGGTCCAGGTGATTTTCGCAGATGTTAAATTCACATCCGACAATTGGTTTTACAATAGTTTCGGTAGGAAGCTTCCCTTCCGCCAAAAGTGCATTATTTTTGGCTTCAGCCGATTTATTATGTGCTAAGGCCGCGCTGACAAACTGGAAAGCCCCCATCATGTTTCCATGATCTGTCATAGCTACAGCCGGCATATTTGATTTAGCGGCTAAATCAACGAGTTGCTTAACACCAATAGTGGACTGTAAGACTGAAAACTGGGAATGGTTATGTAAATGCGCAAACGAAGCTTGATTCAGCGCTTTTAAATCGGCTTCGGTTACTTCTACGGCCTCTTCAGATAAAGCACCTGATTTTTCTAGCTGGCGTTTTATAGCTTCTGAAGCTTCTTTAAGGTTTATATGCTGCAAACCTACGCACGGGATGCGGTCAGGATTCTGTTCACGAAATTGTTTTACATACCCTTCCGGCATAGACAACTCCGCTTCAGTATATACCTCTGTACGCACCAACTCAAAGAAACACCTCGTAGTAGCTTCAACATCGGCTGTAGCATTATGTGCTTCAGCAAAAGGTTCTCCGAACAAATAAGCGTGTAATTCAGTCAGAGTAGGTAATTTATATTTGCCTCCCCTACCTCCCGGTAACTTCAGAAGATCAGCTGTAGTTTCGGTACAGGTGTCTAAAACAGGTTTTTCTAATAATGAAGTGTCTACTCCTTTACGGTAAAATTCGCACCCCATAATATTGACATCAAACCCCAGGTTTTGCCCTACGATAAACCGGGCCTTATGTAACACCTGGTTAAACTCATTCAGTACAAAATCTAGATCTACCCCTTTTTCCGTTGCCAATAAGGTTGATATCCCGTGAATACGCTCTGAATCGTAAGGGATATCAAAACCCTCCGGTTTAATCAAAAAATCCTTATGTTCTATAACATTACCCCATTCATCGTGCAGTTGCCATGCAATCTGGATACAGCGCGGCCAATTATCGGTATCTGAGATGGGAGCTGACCAGCTTTTAGGCAAACCGGTAGTTTCAGTATCAAATATTAAATACATAATCGATTCAAAAAATTAAAGACTATAAAATTACAATAAAAAAAGGATGGTTCAGTCACGAACCATCCTTTTCCTTTTTATTTAACAAAAAGGGCTTTATTCCGAAATCTGCTCCGTATTTTGATTTACGTCTCGAAGCGGGATACGGTAAAAAATGCCTTCATGTAACTTCACATTCGGTATTGTATCGGAATTTGTACTAACCATCTCTACTACAAATTTTCCCGAAACCGTTCCAGGGACTTGTTGTTCAACAGGGTCTAAAATTACATATCCTGAGCCTCTATCTGTACCCGATTTAAAACGAAGTGTGTCTTTATCTACTATGCGTCTGAAAACAGCCACATTCGTATCGTTTACCCCTATTTCATATCTTTTTCCGAAAGAATAATTCGGAATCCGAAGGGTCAATGACTCTATGCCATCATTTCCGTATACTTGTAATACACCGTTATTTACTTCAGCTATACCTCCTTTGGCCTGCCAAAATTTGTAATCTATCTTGGCCTGAAATGCCGGGTCATTAAATTTAACATCGTCTTCACAAGCAGCCAAGCCCAATGTCAGCATTAAAAACAAAACTATTTTTTTCATCTATTAATATACTTTTCGTATCTATAAAAAACAAAAATAGCATTTTTTCGCAATCAACCGCTCTTTTTTTTAATAATTTTTTAACTTTAAAAATCCTGTTATCCCAACACTTCGGTGATTTTAAAAAAACCATCATGTTATGCTTTCTTTTTCAAAAAATAAGTATAAATTTGCATTCTTAAAATTAACCGAGGTCGGGAACCTCAATATAAATCATTTACGATTATGTCTGTAAAAATTAGATTACAAAGACACGGTAAAAAAGGAAAACCTTTTTACTGGGTAGTAGCTGCCGATGCACGCGCAAAAAGAGATGGTAAGTTCCTAGAAAAAATAGGGACGTACAACCCGAACACTAACCCTGCAACTATCGATTTAAATATTGATGCTGCTGCAAAATGGTTATTTAACGGGGCACAGCCTACTGATACAGCTCGCGCTATTTTATCTTACAAAGGAGCTTTACTGAAACATCACTTAAACGGAGGTGTACGTAAAGGTGCCTTAACTCAGGAGCAAGCTGATGCGAAATTCGAAGCTTGGTTACAAGAGAAAGAAAACAAAGTGACTACAAAAGCTACTGGTTTAGCTGAAGGTAAAGCGGCTGCAAAAGCAAAAGCTTTAGAAGCTGAAAAAGAAGTTAACACAAAACGTGCGCAAGCTGCTGCGGAAGCAAAGGCCGCTGCGGAAGCACAAGCTGCTGCTGATGCTGCTGAAGTTGAAAATGCAACGGAAGAGGCGCCGGCAACGGAAGAAAATACAGAAGAAAAAGAAGCTTAATTTTTTCAGCGGTTTTATGATGCGTAAAAAAGATTGTTTTTATTTAGGTAAAATCGCAAAAAAATTTAGTTTTAAAGGCGAGGTGCTGATTTTTTTAGATACCGATGAGCCGGAAATGTATGAAAATCTGGAATCAGTTTTCGTTGCCTTCAACGAAAATCTGGTTCCTTTTTTTATTGAAACATCCCAGATTCATAAAAACCACTTTCTTCGTACCCAGTTCGAAGATGTCAACAACGAAGAAGACGCTGACCGTTTAATCGGTTGCGAGGTATACCTTCCCTTAACAGCCTTACCAAAACTAGAAGGCAATAAGTTTTATTACCACGAAGTTATAGGCTTTAATGCCATAGATAAACGTTTAGGACATTTCGGAAAAATTACCAATATTAGTGATAATGGCGTACAGGCTTTATTTGAGATTGAAAAAGACGGCAAGCTTATTTTAGTACCCCTTATTGATACTTTTATTCTGGAAGTTAATCGACCAGAACAATCTATCTTATTCGACACTCCTGAAGGTTTGATTGACTTATACCTGTAAAACTTTTACCAATTTCTCCTATATTTGGTGTATACTATACACCTATGCAATTCACATTTAAAAAATTTAAAGTAAAACAGGAAAAAACAGCCATGAAAGTAGGTACTGATGGTGTTTTACTTGGTGCCTGGGCTCCGTTGTATAATTATCCCGATACTATTTTAGATATAGGATCAGGCACAGGATTACTGGCATTGATGCTGGCACAACGATCAGAAGCCGAAAAGATAGATGCCGTAGAAATAGATGAAGATGCTTTTAGTGAATGTGTAGAAAATTTTGAAGAGAGCCCATGGTATGACCGGTTATATTGTTACCATGCCTCACTGGGAGATTTTACGGAAGAATTTTTTGAAGACATTTATTACGATCTTATCATCTCCAATCCTCCTTTTTATTCTGAAAATTATAAATCGGGCAACGAAAAAAGAGACAAGGCCCGTTTTAATGACACCCTGCCTTTTGAAGAATTAATTGCCTGTACAGAAGGTCTCCTCAGCGAAAAGGGCATTTTTTGCGTAATTCTTCCTTATAAAGAAGAAGTGCATTTTATAAAAACAGCGGCAGAATACGGTTTATATCCCTTTAAAGTCTGCCATGTAAAAGGTATGACCAATACCGATATTAAACGATCATTATTGGCATTTACCCGTGTTCCCGCTAAGATTACGTATGAACAGCTTATTATAGAAACAGCCCGTAATGAATATACGGAAGACTATAAAAAACTAACACAGGATTTTTACCTTAAATTATAATCAGCTTCAGCTGATTTTTTTTATAATTAAAACAAAACTGGTTTTTTCAGTACTCAAAAACAAAAAATCTAAAAAATAAACAAAAATAGATTTATTTTCTAAAAAATAAATTAAATATATTTTTATTTTCACTAAAAAAGCCTATAAAAACATTGTTTATAGATTTATTTTCTAAAATAAATTTGTGAGATCCATTTTTTTTACCAACATTTGCAGGGTTAAAAGAATTTAATCTATTCCTATAAATAATGAAGTATAGCAGAATAAATATGGTGATGCGAATGATGATGCAAAAATTGCAGCAACATTGCTATACCATTTATTAGTTCAACTTCATTTTTAAACTTATAAATCCTTTTGGTATAGCCGAAAGGATTTTTTTTATGCAAAACCTAAATCTAAAAACAATAATTTTATGAGTACATTACACTTTTCAACCCAGGCGCTCCACACAGGCCATGACGTGAAACAAACTTCAGGAACAAGAGCCGTTCCTATTTATCAAAATACTTCGTATGTTTTTGACAATGCCGATGATGCTGCGGAAAGATTCAATCTAAGCAGACCGGGCTATATATACACGCGTTTAAACAATCCTACCAACGATGTTTTAGAACAACGATTAGCGGCACTGGAAGGCGGAATAGGTGCTGTGGTAACGGCTTCGGGCGCTGCTGCCATCAGTACCACATTACTCACTTTATTGCGTGCCGGTGATCACATCGTCGCGTCCAGCAGTTTATATGGCGGCACCTACAATTTATTAAACGTTACATTGCCCCGTTTAGGTATTACCACCACGTTTGTTGACCCGTCAGCAACAGAAAATTTCGAAAACGCTTTACAGGATACTACCCGGGTAATTTTTGCAGAAAGCTTAGGCAACCCAAAATTAGACATTCTGGACATAGAAGCTGTTTCACGTATAGCCAAAACAAATAAAATTCCTCTTATTATAGACAATACAGTCGCTACCCCCTATCTTTTAAACCCAATTGCATATGGTGCCGATATCGTGATTCACTCCTTAACCAAATATATCTCCGGCAACGGTACCTCTTTGGGAGGTGTTATTATTGATGCGGGTACTTTTGACTGGAGTTCAGGCAAGTTTCCGGAATTTACAGAACCGTCTGCCGGTTATCACGGATTGGTGTACCATGAAGCACTGGGCAGTGTCTCCTTTATTACAAAAATTCGTATTGAAGGCCTACGTGATTTAGGCCCCGCATTGAGCCCATTTAACGCTTTCCAAACCATTCAAGGTCTGGAAACCCTGGCTGTACGTATCGAAAAACACAGTAAAAATGCTTTGTTACTGGCACAATGGCTAGAACAACAAGACGCAGTTGCCTGGGTAAATTACCCGGGATTAAAGAGCGCTCCATCAACCGGATTAGTCTTAAAATATTTACCAAAAGGACAAAGCGGTATTATAACATTCGGTCTGAAAGAAGGATTTGAAGCCGCAAAACAAGTAGTAAATGCCACCCAGTTGTTTTCACTGCTAGCGAATATAGGCGACACTAAGTCATTAATTATACATCCTGCTTCTACCACACATCAGCAACTTTCTGAAGAAGCACAAGCTGCAACCGGTGTAACACCCGATTTAATCCGTTTATCCGTTGGTCTTGAAGACCTTAACGACCTTAAAGCTGATCTGGAAAAAGCTTTTAAAAGTATTTCTGTTCCTGTTATTTTATAATTATGTGTTTAGCCTTCATCGATATTCCATCGTCTGATATCGGGTCTTCCGCTATTGAAAAATTCCGGTTAACCTATCATCTTTTTGGCAAACCATTAGGTACAGCCCCTGTTGTGCTGGTAAACCACGCGCTTACCGGAAACAGTAAAGCGGCCGGTAAAAATGGATGGTGGAATCGATTGATTGGCGATTATTTAACTATTGACACGAAAATCTATACAGTCATTGCTTTTGATATTCCTGGAAACGGATATGATGGTGACGTTGGTTTTTTAATTGAAGACTATAGATCCGTAACAACCCGGTGTATTGCACAGCTTTTTTGGAAAGGCCTTGAAAAATTAGATATTACACAGCTTTTTGCGGTTGTAGGAGGCAGTCTCGGAGGCGCTGTAGCCTGGGAAATGGCATTTCTAAAACCCGACGCTATTTCCGTTCTGATACCCATTGCCTGTCATTACCGCGCTTCAGACTGGCTTATCGGCAATGTACTGGTGCAGGATGCTATTCTCAATTATTCCGCTCATCCCATAGAACACGCTCGTATGCATGCTATGTTACTCTATCGGACACCTTTATCTTTAGAAGAAAAATTTGGTACGGCATTTAATAAAGAAGAACAGCACTATCAGGTAGAAAGTTGGTTAAAATATCATGGAAAGGCCTTGCACAACAGGTTTCATCTGGCTTCTTATAAATTGATGAATCATTTATTAAAAACCATTGGTGAGCACATAACACCTGCCGACCTTGAACACTTTGCCCGACAAACCACTGTCAAACTACACCTGATTGCGATAGACAGCGACTGTATGTTTACGGAACGTGAGCAATTTGAGACCTATAGACGACTAAAAAAACACTATAAAAACATTCAGTTCAGCAGTATAAAATCCATTCACGGTCATGACGGATTTTTAATAGAGTTTTCACAGCTGCACAACTTTATACATCAACATTTTAACAAGCATAGTAATGAAAATATTAAAATTCGGCGGTAAATCGTTAGCATTTAACGGGGCCTTTCAAAATGTTTTAGCTATCATCAAAAGTAAATCGGAAGAAAACATTACTGTAGTTGTTTCAGCAATCGGAAATACAACCGATGTACTTGAAAATATTTTAAACACTGCGTGCAACAAAGGAGACTACCAGTCGTTATTCGATGTTTTTCAACAATTACCTCAACACACGGCAGCTGATTTAAATGACGAGTTCAGCCTGTTACAGAAAATATTTGACGGGGTATATCTTTTAGGTGATTATAGCCTGAAGATAAAAGACCATGTATTGGCACAAGGTGAAATTATTTCTGGTAAAATAGTTGCCCGAAAACTTGTTGAAGAAGGAATACAAGCCGCTTTTGTAGACAGCCGTAGCCTTATTATTACAGATAATAATTTCGGAAATGCCCAGCCTCTGGATCAGATTTCCAGATTAAAAACCATTGCGTATTTTAAAAATAAAGCACCCGAAACCATCTCCATAGTAAGCGGGTTTATAGGCGCAACCTTAAACAATGAAACCACAACATTGGGACGTAACGGCAGTAATTATTCCGCTTCACTTCTGGCAAATTATCTAGATGCTCATGAACTTCAAAATTATACCCACGTAGACGGTATTTATACCGCCAACCCCGATTGGGTAAAAGATGCGCAGAAAATAGAACTTTTACATTTTAATGAAGCTAATGAACTTGCCAACTTCGGTGCTTCTATCCTACATGCCAAAACCATAGTTCCTCTTATTGAGAAAGCAATCCCCTTACGTATACTCAACACTTTTAAACCTGATAATAATGGTACGCTTATATCTGCTGAGCCCACACCCGAAGGCATTAAATCATTATCTATACTCGACCAGGTAGCGTTGATTAATTTAGAAGGACGGGGATTATTGGGAAAAGTGGGGGTAGACGCCCGTATTTTCAGCACATTGTCAAATAAAAACATCAGCGTGAGTGTTATCTCCCAGGGTTCCTCAGAAAGAGGTATTGGTTTTATCGTTGATAAAGACAAGGCTACCGAAGCAGTTGTAGCGCTTGAAAAGGAATTTGAAAACGATTTTTACAATAAAGATGTAAACCGCATTTCAATTGTAGATGATGTTGCCGTAATTTCTATTATTGGCCAGGATTTGAGTACTTTTCATAAGCCCTATAACGCATTGATTCAAAATAAGATTATTCCTATTTTATTTAATAACACGGTTACAGGACGCAATGTAAGTATTGTAATAAAAAAAACAGAAGCCAAAAAAGCACTAAATGTTATTCACGGTCAGATATTCGGAGTAGCTAAAAAGATTAACCTGGCCGTTTTTGGTCATGGTTTGGTAGGCAGTGCCTTAATTAAACAAATACAGCAGGCAGCTGGGACTATTGAAATTAAAAAAAATATCAAACTGAACATTTTCGCTGTCGGCAATTCTAAAACCGTTCTTTTAAATGAACAGGGTATAGAAAATGACTGGCTAGATGATATAAAGGAAAAAAGCAAACCCTACCGTATTGAAGACATTCTATTATTCGCAAAAGAACATCATTTGGAAAACCTGATAGCCATTGACAATACAGCTTCCGAAAACTTTATTCACCAATACATTCCGCTCATCGAAAATGGCTTCGACCTGGTTTCATCTAACAAAATAGCCAATACTGTATCCTTTTCTTATTATAAAGATCTGCGGAACGCACTGCAAAAAAATCACAAAGAATACCTGTATGAAACGAATGTAGGAGCAGGCTTACCTCTTATAGATACCATAAGGCTATTGCATCTTTCCGGAGAAAATATTACCCGTATAAAAGGCGTTTTTTCGGGCACTCTCAGTTATTTATTTAATCATTTTTCAAATGGAGACAAAACCTTTAGCGAGGTACTGCGGGAAACGATTCATAAAGGTTTCACAGAGCCCGATCCGCGTGAAGACTTGTCGGGTAACGATGTAGGACGAAAACTGCTGATACTGGCCCGAGAACTCGATTTAGAGAATGAGTTTAATGAAATTACGATACAGAACCTTATTCCTGAAACCTTATCACAGCTCACCGTACATGATTTTCTGGAGAATTTGCCTGCATTAGACGCGTATTTTCAGAAAATCAAACACCAACAAAAAGAAAACCATGTATTGCGATATGTTGGTGAACTTTCGGGCGATTTACAGCAAAGCAAAGGTATTTTAGAAACACGGCTTATATCTGTTCCAAAACAATCGGCTTTGGGACAACTCAGAGGGTCGGATTCTATATTTGAAATTTATACTGAATCATACGGCAATTCTCCTATTATTATTCAGGGTGCCGGTGCCGGTGCAAATGTGACGGCACGCGGTGTTTTTGGAGATATTTTACGATTAGCAGAAAAAAAATAAATATGGACAACAAGCAGCTATTTGGCGAAGAAACCTCTGCCATACGAACCCAACTGGAACGTACACGTTTTTCAGAACATTCCGTTCCGCTATACCTTACATCGAGTTTTGTTTTTGACGATTCAGAGGACATGAGAAGTGCTTTTGCAGAAGAAAAAGAACGCGCTATATATACTCGTTTTACCAATCCGAACACTTCAGAGTTTATAGACAAGATGGTTATTTTAGAGCAGGCAGAAAGCGGTGTGGCTTTTGCCAGCGGCATGGCCGCTGTATATAATACGCTGGCCGCTTTGTTAAACGCGGGCGATCATATTGTTTCTGCCAGCAGCCTATTTGGGTCTACACATACCTTATTCACCAAATACCTGCCCAAATGGCAGATAACAACCACTTATTTCAATATAAATGAACCCGAAAGCATCATCTCTAAAATCCAGCCTAATACCAAAATATTATTTGTCGAAACCCCCACTAATCCGGGAGTAGAAATTGTAGATTTAGAACTTCTGTCCTCCGTAGCAAAAAAATACGGACTTATTCTGGTAATTGATAATGCTTTTGCCACCCCTGTTATTCAAAAACCTATAACATTTGGCGCCGATATTGTAGTGCATTCGGCCACTAAGCTTATTGATGGACAGGGGCGCGTTTTAGGTGGTATAGCTGTGGGAAAATCCGATTTAATCAGGGAAATTTATTTATTCTCCAGAAATACGGGACCTTCCCTTTCTCCCTTCAATTCATGGCTACTTTCCAAAAGCATTGAAACCCTTCCTTTGCGCGTAGAAAAGCATAGTGAAAATGCGTTAAAAGTAGCACAATTTCTGGAGAATCATCCGGCAATCGCCCGCGTAAAATATCCTTTTTTACCGTCTCATCCGCAGTATCAGATTGCCAAAAAACAAATGAAATTCGGAGGAAATATTATTGCTATTGAAATAAAGGGAGGGAAAAAAGCCGGAAAAAAATTTATTGATGCTGTAAAGCTTTGCTCTATTTCAGCTAATCTGGGCGATACCCGAACCATTGTTACCCATCCGGCCTCTTCCACCCACAGCAAACTGAATAAAGAAGAGCTGACTGCCGCCAACCTTTCAGAAGGTTTAATCCGTATTTCAGTAGGACTGGAAACTCTTGAAGATATAGTAACAGACCTGAATCAAGCTTTACAATAATTATGCTTATTGACCATTCCATAAAAAAAACGTTTATAACCGATGCTGTAAAGCAACGTATACTTGTGCTGGATGGTGCTATGGGCACCATGCTGCAAAGCTATAAGTTTACAGAAGCAGATTTCAGAGGCAACTTATTCAACGATTTTCCCTACCCACTGAAAGGAAATAACGACTTACTTTCTCTTACCCAGCCGCAGGCTGTAAAAGAAGTACACCGGAAATACTTACAGGCCGGAGCCGATATTATTGAAACCAATACCTTTTCAGGAACAACCATTGGCATGGCCGATTATCATCTGGAAGACTATGTTTATCAGCTTAACTACGAATCGGCAAAAATTGCCCGAGAGGTCTGCGATGAGTTTACTGCATTAACGCCTGATAAACCCCGATTTGTGGCAGGCGCTATTGGTCCTACCAATCGAACCGCTTCTATGTCGCCCGATGTAAATAATCCCGGATACCGCTCCGTAACATTCAAAGAGCTTTACCTTGCCTACAGGCAACAGGCTGAAGCGTTAATAGACGGAGGATGTGATGTACTTTTAGTAGAAACAATTTTTGATACGCTAAATGCCAAAGCGGCCTTGTTTGCCATTGACGAGTTACGTGAAGAGCGGAACATAGCCATACCCATTATGGTATCCGGTACTATTACTGATGCTTCCGGCCGTACATTATCGGGTCAAACGGTAGATGCCTTTTTAATATCCATTTCGCATATTCCGTTATTGAGTATCGGGTTTAACTGTGCATTAGGCGCTGATCAGCTAAAACCTTACATCAAACAATTAGCTCAGCATACCACCGTTACCATTTCTGCCCATCCGAATGCCGGCTTACCCAATGCTTTTGGTGAATACGACCAGTCGCCTGAAGAAATGAAACAGCTTATTACAGAATATCTTGCAGAAGATCTGGTACAAATTATAGGCGGTTGCTGCGGTACCACTCCTGAACATATAAAACAAATAGCCGACGCGGTAACTTTAGCTGAAAACAACCGAAAGACCAAAGCTCCGATAACAGCAGCATTACATACAAAATGGCTTACACTTTCAGGCCTGGAACCTTTGTTCATAACACCTGAATCTAATTTTATAAATATAGGCGAGCGAACCAATGTAACGGGCTCACGTAAGTTTTTACGGTTAATCAAAGACGAAAAATATGATGAAGCCCTGGCCATTGCCCGCGCCCAGGTAGAAGGCGGAGCACTGATAATAGATGTCAATATGGATGAAGGTATGCTGGATGGCATACATGCAATGACTACTTTTCTGAACCTCATTGCTTCAGAACCCGATATTGCCCGGGTCCCGATTATGATTGACAGCTCAAAATGGGAAATTATAGAAGCGGGCCTACAGGTTATCCAAGGAAAGGGAATAGTAAATTCCATCAGTCTGAAAGAAGGTGAAGAATTATTTATTCACCATGCCCGGTTGATCAAACGTTATGGTGCAGCAGCAGTTGTCATGGCTTTTGATGAAACAGGCCAGGCAGATACACTGTCTCGCAGAATCGAAATCTGCAAACGTTCTTATACTATTTTAGTAAATAAAGTAGGATTTGCTCCTCAGGACATCATTTTTGACCCCAATATTTTTCCTGTAGCTACCGGAATAGAAGAACACAATAACAATGCGCTGGATTTCTTTCGGGCTACTAAATGGATAAAAGAAAATCTGCCTTATGCCAATGTATCAGGAGGGGTAAGTAACGTGTCTTTTTCATTTAGGGGGAATGACAGGGTACGCGAGGCCATGCATTCCGCTTTCCTATACCATGCCATACAGCACGGCATGAATATGGGCATTGTAAATCCGGAACTGATTGAAATTTACGATGAAATTGCGCCGGATCTTCTAACACATGTAGAAGATGTATTGCTCAATAGGCGTTCTGATGCTACAGAACGTTTACTCGATTTTGCCGAGCATTTAAAAGGAGAAACGAAGAACGTAGATAAAAAGATATCAGAATGGAGAAGCATGCCCTTACAGGAACGTATTACACATGCTCTGGTAAAAGGTATTGAAGCGTTTATTGATGAAGATGTAGAAGCCGCACGCCTTTCGGTGGCGCGTCCGATAGAAGTTATTGAACACCATCTCATGAATGGCATGAATGTGGTAGGCGATTTGTTCGGTTCAGGAAAAATGTTTTTACCGCAAGTCGTAAAATCTGCCCGGGTGATGAAAAAAGCGGTCGCTTATCTCCTGCCTTTTATCGAGGAAGAAAAGAAAAAAAAAGGTACTGTAACCTCTGTTTCTGCCGGAAAAGTATTAATGGCTACTGTAAGAGGCGACGTACATGATATCGGCAAAAACATAGTAGCGGTAGTACTGGCCTGTAATAATTTTGAAATTATTGATTTAGGGGTAATGGTACCTCCTGAAAAAATTATTGAAACAGCTGTAAAAGAACACGTAGATGTTATTGGTCTCAGCGGTCTGATTACCCCTTCTCTGGATGAAATGGTCCATTTAGCCAAAGAACTGGAAAAGGCAAAAAGTAAAATTCCCGTTATGATTGGAGGCGCTACCACATCCAGGGCACATACAGCGGTAAAAATTGCCCCTGAATATAGGCAAACCGTTGTACATGTAAACGATGCGTCTCGTGCTGTAACGGTAATCAATAATTTACTGCAACCTGATAAAAAGAAGATATACAAAGAAGATATCAGAGCAGAATATGAAAAATTGCGTTACGATTTTTTAAATCGTGCACGTGATAAAAATTTTTTGTCTTTAGAGCAGGCACGTGCTAATAAATACAAGGTAGACTGGGATAATTGTGTCATTAAAAAACCCGCTTTCACCGGGATACAAATCATAAATATGGATTTAAACAGCCTGGTTCCTTATATTGACTGGACGCCTTTTTTCCGTTCATGGCAATTGTTTGGGAAATTTCCGTCAATATTAAATGATGAAATTGTAGGGGAACAAGCCTCCATTTTATACGATGAAGCACAACAGATGCTGCAGAAAATCATAACCGGAAAGTGGTTTACGGCAAAAGGTATATTGGGAATATTTCCTGCCTGCCAGGTAAACGATGATGACATAGAATTTAAGGCAAACGGACAAAGCTATACCTTGCTTACGTTACGTCAGCAGGCTCAAAAAACAGGTAAGGTGCCCAATATTGCCCTGGCAGATTTTATTGCACCAAAAGCGCTTAACAAACAAGACTATATAGGACTTTTTTGTGTAAGTACCGGTTTTGGCGTTGACGAGAAAGCCCGGCTTTATGAAGAGAAGCAGGATGATTATAACGCCATAATGGTAAAAGCTTTAGGTGACCGTCTGGCTGAAGCTTTTGCAGAATACCTGCATGAAAAAGTACGAAAAGAAATATGGGGCTATGCAGCAGCAGAATCATTAACAAAAGACGAGCTCATTAAAGAAACGTATATGGGCATACGTCCCGCCCCCGGATATCCTGCCTGTCCGGATCACTTGGAAAAACGCACCATATGGGATGTACTCGATGTAGAAAATCAGATAGGTGTTAAACTGACAGAAAGTCTGGCGATGTGGCCGGCATCGTCGGTTTCAGGCTATTATTTCGGCAATAAAGAAGCAAAATATTTCGGAGTTGGCAAAATTAAAAACGACCAGGTAGCAGATTATGCTAAAAGAAGAAATATCTCGTTGGAAGAAGCATCAAAATGGCTGGGCCCGAATATTAATGAATAAATAAATTGGAAAAATGAGCCGCGTCAGAAGATTGTAATGGAAGTTTTTGTATAAAAAACAAGCCAGCAACCTAACCTTAAGCGAGGCGCAACAACCTATAAAATGCGTTTTTGGCACTTAAACACTTAAAAATAAATTATGAAAGTTACCGAACATATTAAAAAGGCTAAAAAAGCCTTGTTTTCATTTGAAATACTACCTCCTTTAAAAGGGCAGCACATTCAAAGTATTTTTGATACCATTGAACCTTTACTGGAATTTAAACCTCCTTTTATTGATGTTACTTATCATAGAGAGGAGTATACCTATAAAGATGCCGGAAACGGGCTATTACAAAAAAAAGTGGTAAAAAAACGACCGGGAACCGTAGGCATCTGCTCTGCCATACAAAACAAGTTTCATGTAGATGCCATTCCCCATATATTATGCGGCGGTTTTACGAAAGAAGATACCGAAAATTTCCTGATTGATCTCGATTTTCTGGGGATTGACAATGTGGTAGCTTTACGGGGTGATGCAGTAAAAAATGAAATCTATTTTAAACCTGAAAAAGAAGGACACCGGCATGCATCGGAGCTGGTAACGCAGATTGCACAGCTTAACCATGGTATTTATTTAGATAATGACTTGCAAAACACCAACCGTACTGACTTTTGTATAGGTGTAGCAGGATATCCCGAAAAACATATGGAGGCTCCCAACTTTGATAGTGATCTACAGCATTTAAAGCATAAAATTGAACGCGGTGCGGACTACATTATTACACAAATGTTTTTTGATAATGAAAAATTTTTTCAATTTGTTGAAAAATGCCGCACAGCAGGTATTACCGTTCCTATTATTCCCGGACTGAAACCGCTTACCGCTAAAAATCAGCTCAACCTCATTCCGCATCGTTTTAAGGTTGACCTACCGGATAATCTGGTACTGGAAATCTTAAAGGCAAAAGATAATGATGCTGTGAAACAGATTGGCACAGAATGGTGTATACAGCAAAGCAAAGACATTATCGCAGCCGGATTTCCTGTCGTGCACTACTATTCGATGGGAAAAGCGGATAGTGTTAAAAAAATTGCACAAGAGATTTTTTAAAATCTGGTTGCTTTTTTACAACTACAAGTAATATGGCTTATTTTTCTTTACCTCTCGTATGCTCTCCGAAATTGTCCAGTTCAAGTTGTTTTATAAAATAAGCAGGTGTTATGCCTGTTTCATTTTTAAACTGATTACTAAATGTTTTAGCATTGTTAAACCCATAAAATTCCGCCAGATGCTGAATACTGCATCTGCGGAGTTGGCTGTCTTTTTTTAAATCTTCAACAGCTGTTTGTATGCGTAAATTATTGATATAATGACTAAAATTTCCTTTGTATGCATTAAAGAAATTGGAAAGTACCGTACGCCCTACACCAAATCGTTCTGCCAGGTCTTCCAATTTTAAAGGAGCTAAAAATTGTTTTTCATTTTCGAATACTTGCAAAGCTTTTACCAGCCGGATTTCGGTAGTTGTTAAACAGACTGATTTTTCCTGGTTAGTTTTAGCTTTTTCAGTTGGTATTAATTCCTTTTCGAGTTCTTTTTCCGGAATTTCTTCCATTAAACGTTTATAACTTAAATGCCATAGTTCTTTTTGTTTTTTCTGCCTGAGTCCATATCCAATTGCTATCAGAAAAAACAGGCTTCCTATTCCCACGGCATAATTATATGTTTTTTTATTTTTTTTTATTTTTTTTTGAAGTTCCCTCTTACTGTTTTCTAATTTTTTGGTTTCCAGTTCGTAATAAAGAGTATTGGTAATATTCTGCTGTTCTTTTTCAAATTGCTGGTTCAAAGTAATCAGGCTTTCGGTTGCCCACAACTGTTGCGGTAGTTGTTGTGTTTCTTTGTAATAAGCAATCAGGTATTTATACGTTTCACGCAGTTCATAATTCAAAAGTTTCTTTTCACGAAACAACTTATCTATTTTACTGAAATACACTAACGCCTCTTCTTTTTTATTTTGTGTCCATGCCATTTTTCCCAAGTACAGATAAATAACATGTTCATTGGTAAAATCTTCATTTTGTTGTATGACAGGAAGAGCTTTTATAAAATAGTTTTCAGCCGCAACATATTCTTTTTTTAAGAATGCAAGCCCTCCTTTCACATATTCCAGATAAGCCGTTTCTATACGTTTGTCGTTTGGCTGTAATAAAGACATAATCTTTTCCGCCTCCAATATGGTTTGTTGTAGTTTTTGAAGCTGGTTAAGCTGCCAGTAAGCTCTTCCCAGACTATACAAGCTACTTACATATCCTTGAATATGATTATATTGTTTAGATGTTTTGTAATATTCTTTAGCTTGATTAAAATATTCGGCGGCTTTCTGATAATGCCGCGTATGATAATAGATATTACCGATATTTATCCAGACGCTGTTTAATTGATAGGGATTTTTTGTTTTGGCATTATATTCTTCTGCCTGTATAGCATGGCGCAATGCTTCTTTAAAATTCCTGTCTGCATAATAAAAAGACGTCTTTGTTATTAATGCTAACTCTATTAAACTATCATTTTTAATTTTCTTACCAATATCTAGCATCCTGTCAGTTAACAACAAAGCCTCTGTATCAGATACTTGAAATGCTTTTTTTTCTAATGCCCGGTATTCTTCAATTGCATTTTTCTCATAGCGGGCTTTTTGTATATATATGCCTAAATAGTAGTGCTTATTCTTTTTTGTAATGGTATCAGATTGTATTATTTTCCATAATTTTTCATAAGAATTTACTGATGTTTGTCCGGAAAGTAAAAAAGGAAACAGAAGAATAATACAAAAAAATAATACTAAAAAGTGTTTTTCGGATACATTCATCAATAAAAAGTGTTTTTATTACACAAAAATACAAAAAAAGTCTGCATAAAAATAAATCATTTAATACACTCAAAAACAACCATTTATAAATAATTATGTACTTTATTTCCTTCTTTTGTACAATTTTTCTTTTATTAAGTGAAGCTATTTTCTTGTCTGTACAATTTTTCTGTTAGTATCTCCCATATTTGTAATCGAAACAAATAAGCTACCCGGGCAGCAGCAAAAAACGAAACAATGAAAAAAATTTTTTTGTGGGCTGTATTAAGTTCAGCTTTCTGCATTTCATGCGAGATTACTGATGAGACCTTGTCAGAAAAAACAAATAATCCTGCTGTAGCGAAACTACAGCAGGATGATGATTCTAAAGTATACCAAACCATTTTAGAACATTTTATATACAACAGGGAGTTGCCATATGAGGAAAATCTGAAAAAGTTTGAACAACATGTAAACTATTTCATGGCAAATCATAAACAATCTAACAAAGTTTATGAATTTATTGATATAGATCAGGCAAAATTTCTAATAACAGCCGATGAAACCTTTATCAGACAGTTGAACTATTCATCAGAAGCAAAAAACATTATATACAGTATTATATACCTGCATCTCGACATTGTACCGTCATTACAGGACAAAAACGAAAACAGATTGGTGCAATTACTGTATGCACTACATCATGATGGAAATGGTGATGACAAATGGAAAAAAAACAATAAAACTATTGCGTTTGCTTACGGAGCACAATATAGTTTTATACAAGCCGTACTTTATGCAGGGGCAGTAGAGTTAAGTAAGTTCCGATAATTGTTAAAAATAACCAAATCAATCATATTTATCACTTTGTTTCGAAGGCCGGTAGTCCGGAATACCGGTTTGCGAAAACAACTAATTTCCGATACAGCGGTTACTGTAAAATAGAATTAACTAACACGTAGTTGTAAAAAGCGACATAACTACATAAACACTTTTTTTAATGAAGAATTACAAAAAATTCACCCTTGGTTTTATTGGTGCTGCCATTTTAGCTACCGGATTGTGGGCGTGTAATAATGATGATATTACGAAAGAAACCGAGCAAAACCAAACGTATATGACGGTTAATACAGTAAATGCCGGGATAGCTTCCATGTATATAGACAATGGGATAGCTTCCGAAAGCTCGAGTAATATTCTTGTTTTTGACAGCAAGCAAATTCTGGAAGAAACCATTGATCAGATGACGCAACAATACGATGATTACAATGAAACATTAGATGAGCAAATTCCGGCTGATCTCACAGACGATGAACTTGAAGACTATATCAATGCGCATAATCTTAATGAAGATTATACTCTGGATAACTTCGAAATGAATTTAGGATTTAAATCCCTTCGAAAAATCATTCATGAGAAAGAGCTTATCTGGTTAGAAACACAAGGTGAGCAAATGGATATTAATACTGATCCGGACAATCATTTCATTGTAAGCGATTTTGAGCGAACTTTACTAAATGAAGGTTCTGAAATAATCATCAAGGATGAAAACAATGTACCGGTTATCCATAAATATTTTGAGTGGGGACATATCGAAATTTTAGATTTTAATACTGAGGTATTAAAAGAAATTAATATTCAGCAAATTTCAGATCCTCAGGTTCTGGAAAATTATTCTTCAAAAATTAAAATTTTCGATAAGAATAAAGATGGCCTTATTATAACAGGCTGTAGAAAAAGTGGAAAAAGCGTGAACTATTATTATTTTGATAACAGACAAATAAAAGCATTTACCAGTCAGAATGTGGGATTATTTGACAAAACATTAGTAGCAAAAACCAAAGGATACCGTTGGAAAAAAGGTAAATGGAAGAATGCAAAATTATGGATCCATGCGGGTGTTACCGGGCTTAACAGAGGCAATTGGAAAGTTCACCACCAATGTGCAGATGAGATAGTTGGTGCACCTCACTGGAAAGATGAGAAGAGATATAAACTGGAATACCGCTTAAAAAACCCTAACCCTATAAGCATGTATGCAAGAAATAATAATGTATATTCTTACCATAGTGAAGGAGGTACGAGTTTCTTTGTAGATTACTACGATTATCAAGCTATTCAATGGTAATAATTTTTGATCTGGGATAATTATTTATAAATGCTGTAAAGAACCATAAAAGCGCTCTTTACAGCATTTCTTTTTTTTTAAAATATTTAATTGCATCATTTTATTAAAAAATTTATGAAAAAAATATATTTTTACATAAAAAATGAAACAATTAATACCATTCATTCTCTTGTCTTTTTTTTTCGGAAATTGCTGCAGATCTGAAGACGATAGTATTGTTCCTCCTGCGCAAAAGAAAATGTTGGTAGACAAAATCTATGACTATAATAATAATTTAGTTGCAGTATACCAGTACAATGAGAAACATCAACTGACAAAACGCATATTTACTGATTCTGTAAATGGGAATCATACGGAACATGACTTCAAATATGAAAACGGGAAAGTGAAGAACATTATCTACACAGATTATAGATTTCCTCAATTTAACCATAACATGCTACTTTTTTATGATAGTACAGGCAATATCACCAGAGATGAAACCTATCAGAATAACACGCTTATAAGTTACAGAAATTATAATTATTACACAGATGGCAAAATAAAGAGCATAACGGATGCCAGTGGATTGGAAAACTTTTTTGTAGACTATAAAAATGCACCCAATGCACTGCGGGTAAAAGTACTGGTTCCCGATAACGGAGGAATAGCCAATGCCAAACTGGAATATCGTGAAGTTTACAGAAATTTTCTTTATGATACAAACCCCAAACCTGATTTTGGCCTGGGAAATGTCTTTCAGGTTGAACCTTTACCCAGTTTTGGCGATGAAGCTCTTTTTGAAAAAAATATATCTCAAAACAATATGACAACATTTGTTGAAAGCGGTACAAAATGGATCTATGAATATGACAACAACGGCTACCCCGTTACTATAGAAACACGCTGGAAAGATATCACCCATGCCCCTATTATGCTTCGTATTCATTACAGAGAGGTTAATTAAGCTGTTTTATTCAATAAGAATTCTGTAGTGTGATTATCTGATTATTTAAAACCGGAACGGTACAATCATCTCTGCAGCATCAGTACCCCAAACAAAACCCTTTCAAATGGCAAAGTGTTCATTAAAAAAAGGAAAAATCCTTATTTTAATAGCTTTAACCTGTTAACGTTAAAGTTCTGTTTTTAACACATCTAATGCCTCATTTTTTCTACTTTTAAGCGAAAGTATTTTTCCTGAATACAGCTTTAAATATGCAAAATAATAAAACCAAAGGGCAGGGTGCCGTAGAAAATATTCACAATCGTTTTAATCAACTCAGATATGAAACTTCTTTATACCAAGACGATTATGAAGAAATAACGGCAAAAACGCAAATAGTAAATGTATATCCGAAAACCCTCGTAAACAAGGTTAAGGGAAATAGCCTGCCTTTTTTGTATTCTATGAACCCTTACCAGGGCTGTGAACATGGCTGCACCTATTGTTATGCCAGACCTACCCATCAATATTGGGGATATAGTGCGGGAATCGATTTTGAACGTGTTATTCTGGTGAAACAAAATGCTCCAGAATTACTGGAACAGTTTTTTCAGAAAAAGGGGTACAGGGCTTCCGTTATCCAGCTTTCCGGAAACACCGATTGTTACCAGCCTGTTGAACGAAAGCTGCAGATTACACGAAAATTACTTAAACTATGCCTGGATTACAGGCACCCGGTAAGTATCATTACTAAAAACGCATTGGTAATAAGAGATCTGGATCTTTTACAGCCATTAGCAGAAAAGAATCTGGTAAATGTAGCCATCAGTATCACCACTGTTAAGGAAGAATTGCGCCGCATTTTAGAACCCAGAACCTCTACGGTCAAAACCAAATTACAGGCCTTAAAAACATTATCCGAAAACGGTGTCCCTACTTATGCTATGGTGGCTCCTGTTATTCCCGGAATAAACAGCTCTGAGATATTACCGGTTCTTAAAGCCGTTTCCGAAAACGGTGCCAGGGGAGCCGGTTATACATTGGTAGGTTTAAATGAAGAAGTGGAACCTGTTTTTAAAGACTGGTTAGCTGTACATTTTCCGGACAGAAAAGAAAAGGTACTGCACCAGATAGCCTCTTTACACAATGGAAGGCTGACAGAAAAAAGTATTGCCAAACGCAATGCCGGCAATGGAAATTTTGCGGAAATGATTCACAATACGTTTAAAATAGGTAAGAAAAAATATTTTACTCAAGCTCCCTTTCCTGCACTTTCAACAGATTTGTTTGACGGAACAAGAGGAGAGCAACTCTCTCTTTTTTAACGAAGTGTTGCTTTTTATATGCTTGCCTGCTTATCATTTTTAAAATTAAATTGTAATTAAACGAATTATCCTTATTTTTGCGCAACAACTTATTATTCAAGAATTATGAAACCGGATTTATTTCAGGCACCAGATTATTACTTATTAGACGACTTGCTTTCAGACGAACATAAATTAGTACGCGACTCTGCCAGAGCGTGGGTTAAAAAAGAAGTTTCCCCTATTATCGAGGAATATGCACAACGCGCGGAATTTCCGAAACAGCTTATTCAGGGATTAGGAGAAATCGGAGGTTTTGGCCCTTATATTCCAACGGAATATGGTGGTGCAGGATTAGACCAGATTTCATATGGTTTGATTATGCAGGAAATTGAACGTGGCGATTCAGGTGTACGTTCTACCTCGTCTGTACAATCATCATTGGTTATGTACCCGATCTGGAAATACGGAAAGGAAGAACAACGCCAGAAATATCTTCCGAAACTGGCTACAGGAGAGTGGATTGGATGTTTCGGGCTAACAGAACCTGATTACGGCTCAAATCCGGGCGGTATGATTACCAACTTTAAGGACATGGGCGACCATTACCTACTAAACGGTGCAAAAATGTGGATATCCAATGCTCCCTTCGCAGATATTGCTGTAGTTTGGGCAAAAGATGAGGCAGGACGTATTCACGGATTAATCGTAGAACGTGGCATGGAAGGATTTACAACTCCTGAAACCCACAACAAATGGTCCTTAAGAGCTTCAGCCACCGGCGAATTGATTTTTGACAATGTAAAAGTGCCTAAGGAAAATCTGTTACCAAACAAATCAGGTTTAGGAGCTCCGCTTGGCTGTTTAGATTCTGCCCGTTACGGTATTGCCTGGGGTGCAATAGGTGCTGCTATGGATTGTTATGATACAGCATTGCGTTATTCAAAAGAGCGTATCCAGTTTGACAAACCTATAGGTGCTACTCAGTTACAACAAAAGAAGCTGGCCGAAATGATTACCGAAATCACGAAAGCCCAGTTACTGACATGGCGTTTAGGGGTTTTGCGTAATGAAGGGCGTGCTACCTCAGCACAAATATCTATGGCAAAACGCAATAACGTGGCGATGGCATTGGATATTGCACGTGAAGCCCGTCAGATGTTGGGAGGTATGGGTATTACAGGCGAGTATTCCATTATGCGTCATATGATGAACCTCGAATCAGTAGTTACTTACGAAGGAACACACGACATTCATTTACTTATTACGGGTATGGATGTTACCGGATTTCCCGCTTTTAAATAGCAGTACGATATCTTATAAAAAATCCCGGGATTCTTCGGGATTTTTTTATCCCTGATTTTTGCTGATTCTTATTCAGAATTTTAGCAGCTGTTTTGTTTTCCGGTAAAGATAAGCTGCCTGAAAAATCATTTCTTTCTTTTTCCTATCTTTAGGTAACGATAAAAACGCATGAAAGTAGCTATACTCATTACAGCTTATAAAAATGTTCATCAAATCATTGATATTGTCACTTATTTTGATGACAGGTTTCATTTCTATATTCATTTTGATAAAAAACAGCTCCCGAGAGATATCGATAGCTTAAAGGTATTTTCTAATGTAAGTGTTTTTAGCCGATATACGGTGAACTGGGGCAGTATAAATCATTTAAAAGCTATTTTATTCTTGTGTAAAGAGGCCCTAAAAGACCCCGAAAATGAGTATTTTCATCTTATCAGCGGTCAGGATTTTCCAACCCAACCTTTAGCTACTTTTTTTGATGCCCGTCTTTTAGAAAACAATTATTTGCAGTATTTTTCTTTACCCACAAAGGGATGGAGTGGTAATGGAGGACTTGACCGTTATGCTTTTTATCACATTTATGACTGGGTACAAGGAAATAAAACAACCACTAATCTTTGGAACAGACGGTTTGTCAAACTTCAGAAATTCCTTAAAATAAAACGTAGAAATGCTGCAAAACAATTGGGGCCGCTGTATGGCGGGGGTACCTGGTGGAGTTTACAGCGCCGGACTCTGGAATATGTGATATACCATCCTGAACAAGATACATTTCTTAAGCGTTTAAAATATTGCTTCTGTTCTGAAGAATTATATTTTCAAACCGTATTGCTTCATTCTCCTTTTGCGCCTTATATCACTAATGATAATCTTCGTTACATTGACTGGGAAAGTATGCGTGGCGGCTGTCCTGCTTTTTTAGATGCTACAGATTATGAAAAAATACAGCAACAGTATACCCTTTTTGCCCGAAAAATAGATGAACGCTCTGCTCATCTCTTGAATTTACTCAGGCAAAACAACAAGTAAAAAGCCTCTGCAATACGCAAAGGCCTTTCATGAAAAATAACAAACTATAAATAATGAAAACTATTATTTCACAATCAATTTTTTAACGATTCCCTCACTCGTTCTGATAATATACACCCCCGAACTATATTCTGTTGTATTTAATGTTTCTACATCTGTACCTTTATACAATAGTTTCCCATTCATACTGTATACTGCTATGGTTGCAGGACGGTTAAAATATACCAAACCGTCTTTTACAGGGTTAGGAAATACGGAAAAAGGTTTTATTTCTGTAAAATCATCAACAGCAGCAACATCCTGTGCTATCTCATATATGGTTAATGTTCCGCTGATTTCGTTTGAAATAACGATATGCCCTTTTCCTGTAGGACTTTCTGTTGCCGGGATATAAATTACCGCTTCAGCACCATGGTCGCCCTCATATGCAGAAGTACTTCTGCTGTTTTTATAATCTACAAATACCGGTTCTGAGGGATTGGTAACATTGTATACCATAACTCCTCCAATACGTTCCAATACAATAAAGGCATAAGTTTGTCCGTTAATCTGTGCTACTGTAACACCTTCCGGTTCCGGTCCTTTTGCGCGACTTCTCTTTTTAGGAGAATTATCTTCATGATCGGAGTTAAAAATAGCAGGATAGTGTGCCGCCGTATACATTTCAAAATCATCACCACTGTCAAAAACAATTTCTTTGGTATCTGCATTGAAAATGGAGAACGATCGGCTACCTAATGCGTAAATCTGGCTGTAGGCTGTACCTGTTGTATTTTTCCCATTTAAATTGGTGGTTCTGAATCTTCCCAGATTATGCTCTTTTTTAAGCATTTCAGCGTGTGGGTAATTAGCCGCATCCAGGACATAGCTTCCGGATTTTACATCTGTACGTTCTACAAAACCAGTGTATTCTTTTTCGTCTCCTTCATTTGC
Organism: Paenimyroides tangerinum; assembly: GCA_050990835.1. Lineage (GTDB taxonomy): Bacteria > Bacteroidota > Bacteroidia > Flavobacteriales > Flavobacteriaceae > Flavobacterium. The sequence continues at coordinate 542,256 of CP158859.1, forward strand.
TGTTATCAGATAATTAACACCATTTACGGCATAATGCGCTACAGCATCGGGTATATAAAATGCCTGTACAGGCCAGTTGGCAATAAGTACTTCGCCATTGTTATCAGACGCATCAAAACCATTCCCCAACAGGCTCATATCTTTTGTTCCCAGTCCCCACAACGCCGTATAGGTTTTGGTATTTAAATCAATCTCGGCAATAGCGTTATTTTCCTGCAAAGTTACCCAGGCTTTTTGTGAGTCTGCACTTACCGTAATGTATTCAGGTTCGAGATCTTGTGATAGGGTACTTGACAGTTTTGTTTTGCGTATACCAGCGGCAAGTAAACTTGCTTCCTGTGCATTATAATCCGTAAAAAGTAACGTGGTTACATGTGTTTGTGTAAGATTATCTATCCCCTCAGACACATCAATAATACTTACTGAACCTTCCGGGTCTATAGAATAATCCGCATTAGGTTGTCCTTCATTAGCCGTCAGTACTTTAGTACCGTCTGGTGTAAACGAAATATTATCGGGTAAAGCTCCTACAGTTACCTGCTTTTTATACACGCCATTCGTGTCAAAGAAAACCACCGATCCGTCCAAAGCTTCATTAGCGTTCGGAGAAGCTACTGCTACAAGACCGTTTTTAACCGCTACACTGGTTACTCCTCCATAAGGGTTCATATCTACTGAAGATATGCTTACCGGAGCTGTCGGGTCTGTAAAATCTATAATATCCAGAAAACCGGCAATAGCACTGGTAGTAAATAAACGTCGTGTTGCAGAATCATAGGCCACAATTTCAGTTGAGCTTGAATTATTTCCTGACGGATCAAAACTCCCTATATAATTTAATGTAAGTTCTTCTGAAGGCGTTTTTGCCACCCTGTCATTGTCTTTAATATATACCGTAATAAATGAATCGCCTGCAATAGTTACATTATCTGTTTCTTCAAGGCTCAAGACAAAATATTCGGCCTGTTGTTCTTCGTCCGTATCATCTATTACAGGAATAGTAATAGTATGGACAGGAGCGCTATCAGCATTAAAGGTAAGTATTTGCTCTGTAAACGTAAAATCGTTTGTATCCGCAGTACTAAAAGGCGCCGGTTTTGCCACCAACTTTACGGAACCTGGGGCAGGATTGGTAATATTTAAAATGATATCTACAGAACCTGCTTCTTCATTTACAGTTACAAACGGCTGGGCAAAAGCTAGCTGTGTCGAAGGTATAGCCGGATTTTCACCTTCTCCTGAACCAAACGTATAACCTTTTAAGGTGAAGTTGTCAAAACGGTTATTCCCCACCTCTCCTCCTGAGCCTTTTGAAAACTCAACTTTCAATTTAAAGTCCGGATTATTATCGGTTAACGGCACTGCCGAAAAGTTTAACGTTTCCAATGTCGGATCACCGTCATTAGGGTTAATTACCTGAAAAGCCGTATAATTACTACCGTCTGTTGTATACGACCATGTCTGTACACCTGCTCCTTGTCCGGAACGGCGTGTGGCAAATTTCACTTCTACATTTTCATATCCTGTAGTAGGCAGATTAAACACCAGACTACCGCCAATAGGATTATTAAAACGCAAATGTGTACCTGAAGGATCATTATTCTGTGCGTTCAGATTCTGTACATTAAAGTTCTGGCCTGTACCATTTGCATAAGCCAATTCACTCTGAGTACCAGTATTCACAACAATTCCCGAGGAAGGCACCACTGAAATATTGGGAGTAGTAATGGTCTGTGCGGAAGCGGGGTCATTGAAATTCCAGTAATGGATCAGTGTTTGCGCAGAGGTGTTGGTAGCTGTTGTTAAAAACAGGCCAAAAGCACCTAAAACACTTAAAGTAGTTTTTGTCATTTTTTGCGTTGATTAATTCGGCGTAAAAATGCGCAATTTGATTGTAGAACGCTTTAAGACAAAAAAAACAAACCATTAGCTTTTGGTTAATCTAATGTAACATATGTAAAGTTAATAACAAAAAGAAACGAAGCTTGCGCTTCGTTTCCTCTCACTAAAATAAAATAAATCCAATTATATTTGTAAATTTTATTTCAAATATTCTATAAACCTACATATTTTTTTTATAAAAAACTATTTTTTTATCACCTTTTTTAAGATTATTGTTCCGGTGCAATCTCAATAGCTAACCCGTTGATTTCCGAAGAAATATGAATCTGGCATCCTAGCCGGCTATTATCTTTAACGTGGTAAGCTTCCCAAAGCATTGCCTCTTCGTCAGGTGTTTTTTCAGGAAGTGCTACATCATTTAACACATAAACCTGGCACGAAGCACACATGGCCATTCCGCCGCATATCCCAAGTGTTCCCTCTTCAGCCAGCTCATAAGCGCGAATCAGTTCCATTACATTCATATTCATATCTGTGGGAGCATCTACCACATGCTGTTTCCCTTCCCTATCTATAATCGTAATTTGTATATCATCCATATTACTTCTATTACCTCTTATAAAAAAAGCAGTGAAAACACTGCCTTTATTTAGTTTATTGCTTTTACTACGGCCTTTTCTGCTTCTTTACGTGTACCGTCAAAACCGTCTACTCCTGAAACAGTGGTATATTTAAGAACATACTTTTTACCCGGATTCAAGCGGTTGTATACGCTCTGACACATTAAGGTAGCCTCATGAAAACCACATAAAATCAGTTTTAATTTCCCGGGGTAAGTGTTAATATCTCCTATAGCATAAATACCCTCAATATTAGTTTGGTAATCCAGGGCATTATTTACTTTTATAGCATTTTTTTCAATATCAAGACCCCAGTTCGCAATCGGCCCCAGCTTTGGCGTTAAGCCGAACAACGGAATAAAATAATCTGCCTTTAAGGTTTGTGTTGTGGCTTCTACCCCGTCTATGGTTACTGTTACAGCTTCTACATGTTCACTGCCATGAATGGCTGTAATTTCACCCGGTGTAATCATATGTATTTTGCCTTGTGTTTTCAGATTTTGTACCTTTTCCACAGAATCTAATGCGCCTCTGAATTCATTTCTTCGGTGCACCAGGGTAACACTTTCCGCTACATCTGCCAGGAAAATAGACCAGTCTAATGCAGAATCGCCTCCTCCGGCAATTACAATATGTTTATTTCTGAATTGTTCCGGATTTTTCACAAAGTATTCAACACCTTTATCTTCGTAAAAAGCGAGGTCTTCAATTGCCGGTTTTCTTGGCTCAAAACTTCCTAAGCCACCTGCTATGGCAACAGCTTTGGCATGGTGTTTTGTTCCTTTATTAGTGGTTACAATAAACGTACCGTCTTCCAGCTTATCAATAGACTCGGCCACTTCATTTAACGTAAAGCCCGGTTCAAACTGTTTAATCTGTTCCATCAGATTATCGATAAGTTCGCCTGCACCTACTGACGGATAGCCCGGAATATCAAAAATAGGTTTTTTAGGGTATAATTCCGTTAATTGTCCTCCCGGCTGCGGAAGTCCGTCAATTAAATGACATCTCAGTTTCAGGAGGCCAGCTTCGAACACGGCAAAGAGTCCGGTTGGTCCTGCACCGATAATTAATATATCTGTTGTAATCATAAAAATTTAGAATTGATTTCGGGTAAACAGCAAAAGTTTAATGCGTTAACTTAACCATATCACCATGCTGCTTTGTATTCAGATCGGAAATATTAGTCACTTTTTCTATTTCAGGTGCGTATTTTTTTATGGTAGTTTCAACGCCGGCTTTCAGTGTCATCTGATTCACCTGGCAGGCGGTACAGGCACCTAAAAGCTCTACTATTACATGTTTGTTATCCTCCTCAATAGAAATCAGTTTAATATCGCCACCGTCCGATTTCAAAAAAGGACGAATTTCTTCTAAAGCTTTTTCTACATTTTGCTTAATTGTTTCATTGGTTGTCATAGCAAAATCATTATTTTTTAACAGCAGAACAGCCTGCCATTGTGGTTATTTTAATTGCCTCTGTTGGTGGTAAAGATTCGTTCCGTTCCACTACTTCTTCTACAATATTTCGGGCCAGTGCTATAAAAGCATCCGCTACCGGAGAGTTTTCCTGTAACGAAGCCGGACGCCCGTAATCTCCCGCTTCCCGGATACTCTGTACAATAGGTACTTCTCCTAAGAAAGGAACTTTTAAATCGGCTGCCAGATTTTTTGCACCTTCTTGTCCGAAAATATAATATTTATTCTGAGGGAGTTCTTCCGGTGTAAAATAGGCCATATTTTCAATAATGCCCAATACAGGTACGTTAATGCTTTCTGACATAAACATGGACACTCCTTTTTTAGCATCGGCCAGCGCTACAGCCTGTGGTGTACTTACCACTACAGCCCCTGTAACAGGAAGTGACTGCATAATAGACAAATGTATATCGCCTGTTCCAGGAGGAAGATCCAAAAGAAGAAAATCCAATTCGCCCCAATCCGCATCAAAAATCATTTGATTCAGTGCTTTTGCCGCCATAGGCCCACGCCAGATAACAGCCTGATCAGGCGCAGTAAAGAATCCGATAGATAATATTTCTACCCCGTAACTTATGATAGGTTTCATTTTAGAACGGCCCTCCACTTCAACAGAAATAGGTCTTGCCCGTTCTACATCAAACATAATAGGCATAGACGGTCCGTAAATATCTGCATCTAAAACTCCCACTTTAAATCCCATATTAGCCAGTGTAACGGCCAAATTTGCAGTGATAGTAGATTTGCCTACACCACCTTTACCTGACGATACAGCTATGATATTTTTAATTCCGGGTATGGCTTTTCCTTTAATTTCAGGTTTTTCAGGCGTTTCTACTTTTATATTAACTTTTACTTTGGCCTTTTCATAAACTTTTTCATGAATAACCTTCATGATATCCACTTCAGCTCGTTTTTTAATATGAAGTGCCGGATTATGTAATGTGATATCCACTACTACTTCATCTCCAAAAGTCATTACATTTTGTACTACACCGCTTTCTACCATATCTTTACCTTCACCAGCTACGGAAATGGTTCGTAAAGCTGCGAGTATTTCTTTTCTATCTAATTTCATGTTTTTACTTTCCAGTCTTATTTCTACTTAGGTCAACTACAACATCTTATGTAGAATTAATTTAAATTACAAAGATAAGAGTAAAAATGGAATAACGAAACCTAAACTATTGAAAAATATTATAGTTGTATAGATGTATATTTAGAGAAATAACAGCCTTTATAAAGTACTATTTTAATTAAATTAAGACGTTCGTAACCTATAAACAACATTCTTTTTTTGGTGCTTTCTGTTCTATTTTCTATCTTTAATGACACAATTAAATTTTTTATTATGGCACAAATAACATTTAAAGGAAACCCTATACACACTTCCGGAAATCTTCCGACAGCGGGTGAGAAAGCCCCCAACTTTACTTTAACTGCAGGAGATTTAAGTGAAAAATCATTAGCAGATTTTTCAGGAAAGAATGTGGTTTTAAACATTTTTCCCAGTGTAGATACCGGGGTCTGCGCGCAATCGGTACGTACATTTAATCAAAAAGTTTCTGAAGCAGACAATACGGTAGTAGTATGTATTTCTAAAGACCTCCCTTTTGCCCTTTCACGGTTTTGTGCGGCAGAAGGCCTACAAAATGTTGTAACATTATCAGATTTTAAAAATGATAATTTTTCTCAAAACTATGGAGTCAAAATGACTGACGGTCCGTTAAACGGTTTATTGAGCAGAGCTGTTGTGGTTATCAATCCGGACGGAAACGTAGTATATTCAGAACAAGTACCTGAAATAGGACAGGAACCTGATTATCAGCACGCTCTCGAAGCTATTAAATAACCATATAAAAAGCCGGTAATACCGGCTTTTTATATCTGAGGATTCCAAAAGTAGTCCTCAAAATTTTTTACCGCATTATTCTCAACTTTTATTCCTTCGCTTTCCAGCAATTGCTGCATTAAATGAGTTCCCTGAAAATAGCTTTTACCCGAAAGCATTCCCCGGCGGTTTACCACCCGGTGTGCCGGCACATCGTCTCTGCCATGAAGGGCATTCAAAGCATAACCTACCATTCGCGATGCCTGCGGAGAACCGATGGTTTTTGCAATAGCCCCGTATGTAGTGACTTTTCCTTGAGGTATTCGTCTTACAACATCATATACTTTCTCAAAAAAAGAAATTTCTTTGGTCATTTAAAAATTTTATAAGCATTAAAACACGCAATGGTTAATGTAATCATCCCCAGTACCCGATTTATGTTCTTTATCAGGTAATGGTTTTCAATATTACTTTTTCTAAAGATATAAATATAGAAATCAAAAGCCAAAAAAGCACCTAATATAACGCCCAAAGAAAGTATAAACCGCTGCAGTTCACTTCCATCAAACAAATGCATATTGGTAAAAGTTACCCCAATAAATACATAGTACAGAACAGGAAACAGATTTAGTAATGCCAGCAACACCCCGTATCCGAAACGTTTTCTTTTGGGCGTATCTAAAATATCCGCTCGTTTCAGATTGTTTTTTTTCTTTTTTGAAAAAAAATAGATGGATAAACCGATGAAAATAGCCAGACCAATTTCATTAATAATATCAGCAATATAAGGATTACGATCAATTAAACGGGCAAAATAAAGAGCTAAATAGGTTTGCAGAAACATCACCATTAAAGCGCCGAAAATAAAAATATGGGCTTGTTTTTTTCCATAATTTATCGCAATCTGTACCGCCGAAGTATTAATAAGACCGGGAAGTATAGAGCCTATAAAGCTCGAAAAAATTCCGATAAAGAGTGGAAAAAGCCAATACATTAATTGATACGGAATTTAATATACGTAATAGGTTTGTTTTGTTCTAAATACTGCGATTCATAAAAGGTCTGAATAGCTGTTACCACTTCAGGTGCTCCTTCATTACGGTATACATTGTGGTTGGCATACAAAACCTCGTGTCCTTGTCCGTGCAGTAATCCTAAAGTATAACCATGCATAAACTCACTGTCGGTTTTCAGGTTAACAAAGCCATCGGGCTTTAAAATAGCTTTGTATCGTTGCAAAAACTCGGAATTGGTTAAACGGTGCTTTGTCCGTTTGTATTTGATTTGGGGATCTGGAAAAGTAATCCAGATTTCATCTATTTCATTTGCGGCAAAAGCATGAGCTATCAGTTCTATCTGTGTTCTTAAAAACGCAGCGTTATTCAGTTGTTCTTCCACAGCTGTTTTGGCTCCTCTCCAAAAACGGGATCCTTTAATATCAACCCCTATAAAATTCTTTTCCGGATAACGACGGGCCAGTTCAACCGTATATTCTCCTTTTCCGCACCCCAATTCCAAAATAATAGGATGGTCATTCTTAAAAACCTTTTCGTTCCATTTGCCTTTTAAGGCAAAATCGGAAGTTAAATCATCTCTTGAGGGTTGGTATACATTATGAAAGGTCTCGTTCTCTTTAAAGCGTTTTAATTTATTTTTACTTCCCACAACAATTAAATTTTGGCAAAAATAAGAATATTTTCAGGCTTTCCCCGTTATTATCGCAAAAACGACAGCGTTATTTTTTAGATTTTTGAAGGGTGAATGAGAATTCAGAGCCTATACCCAGTGAACTTTCCAGATAAATATGTTCATTATGGGCCTCTATGATATGTTTTACGATAGACAAACCTAAGCCAGACCCTCCTACTTCACGCGTGCGACTTGAATCAATCCTATAGAAACGCTCAAACAAACGCGGGAGATGCTTTTTGTCTATCCCTAAACCGTTATCGGTAACTCTCACTAAAATTTTATCAGCCGTTAAATTTTCAAACGACACTTCTGTAGTACCGTTATTCCGTCCATATTTTATAGAGTTCTCCACTAAATTAATAATAACGCGGCTCAGTTTTTCTTTATCACCATCAACCATAATCTGCCGGTAATGGTCTTTGTCAAACATCAGGGTAATATCTTTTTCCTCCGCTTTTAGTTCCAGCATATCAAATACATCCTGAAAAACGGCTACCACGTCAAACGATGTTATTTCCAGACGCAGCTCGTTGGTTTCGAGCTTGGTAATCATATCCAAACCGCTTACGATATCAATCAATCGTTCTACCCCGCTTTCGGCACGTTCCAAATATTTTTTCCGTAACGCTTTATCTTTTATCCCACCGTCTAAGAGAGTAGAAATATAGCCTTGAACTGTAAATAACGGAGTTTTTAACTCGTGTGCCACGTTTCCTATAAACTCTCTCCTGTATTCTTCCTGTACTTTAAGCGATTCAATTTCAATTTTTTTCTCGCTTGCAAATTTGTTCACTTCGTACATCAGGGTTTTCATATCGGTAGTTACAGGCTGGTTTCGCCATACCGATTCATCCAGAATAGACACTTCTTTGTATATTTTCTGGATACGACGGTAGATAAAACGCTCTACTCTGAACTGGATAACCATGAAACTAAAAACAAAAAAAAGCAACCCGAAGGTTACTGTAAATAATATGTTTAAGGAGAAAAAAACGTATTGTAATACGATTAAAAGAACTAACGAAAAAAATGTAATTAACGAAGCTGATTTTAACGCAAACTGATACGATTTCTTATATTTTATACTCATTAAATTTCTAATTTATACCCCACGCCTTTTATTGTTTTAAAGAGTTCATCACCTATCTTTTCGCGTAATTTTCTTATGTGCACATCTATAGTCCTGCCTCCTACAATTACCTCATTTCCCCATACCCTGTCTAAAATTTCTTCTCTTTTAAATACTTTTCCGGGTTTTGATGCCAATAAATAAAAGAGTTCGAATTCTTTTCGTGGCAAGATGATTTCCTCGCCATCTTTTACAATCTTGTACTCTTCTCTGTTAATTTCAATATTTCCTACATTTAAAACATCTTCAAAAGACTGTTTTTCCTTTATCCTGCGCAAAAGCGCTTTCACTTTACTAACCAGCAACTTGGGCTTGATAGGTTTGGTTATATAGTCATCCGCACCTACATCAAAACCAGCCACCTGAGAATAATCCTCTCCGCGGGCTGTCAAAAACGTTACTATAGTGTTTTGTAATTCCGGAATTTTACGAATATTTTCACATGTTTCAATCCCATCCATTTCAGGCATCATCACATCCAGAACAATAAGATTAGGTAATTCCGTTTTTGCCATCTGTATGGCCTCTTTTCCGTTAGAAGCTTTTAAAATCTGATATCCTTCAGCTTCTAAATTAAATCCTACAATCTCTAAAATATCGATATCATCGTCTACCAATAATATCTTAATTTCTTTATTTTTCATAGTTATAACGTTGTTAACTGTGTGTAAAATTAAAGATAAATAGCATTAAAAAAAGGGGTTAACAATTATTTAATCTGTTAACAATAACCTTACATTTTGCAAACCAACTCTTAAAACAGCTATAACACTGCAATAACAAATATACAATTTATTTGCACCGAATTAACAACACGAAAATAATGAAACTTAAATTTTTATTTTTTACTCTTTTTTTGAGTATTTCGGCTTTTGCACAAAGTCAGAAATTAATTAAAGGGACTGTAACAGACGGCGGAGCAAGTAATGAACCTTTGGCTTTCGCTACTATTATGGTAAAAGGGACTGAAAACGGGGCAAATACGGATGAAAATGGTTATTTTGAACTGGAAGTGCCTGAGGGGACTCTGATTCTGGAAGCTTCTTATTTAGGGTACCAGTCGCAGAATGTAAATGTAGACACAAATGTACAACATGAAGTAGCGTTTGTACTTTTTGCAGAAGATTCTGAGTTAGACCAACTGGTTATTACAGTGTCTCAAAACAAAGCCAACGAATCCGTTTTATTAAGCCAGCAGCGGAAATCACTGGAGATGAAGCAGCAAATCGGAGCTCAGGAATTATCGCGCAAGGGAGTAAGCGACGTAGCGGGAGCAGTGGTAAAAACTACCGGAGTTAACAAACAGGAAAGTACCGGAAGCATTTTTGTAAGAGGTTTAGGCGACCGTTACAACAGTACCACAATGAACGGCCTCCCGATGGTTTCTAACAACCCCGATACCAAAAATATCGATTTGGATCTATTTTCTACTGATATTGTGGAATATATTTCTATAGACAAGACTTATCTGGCACGTAACAATGGTGATTTCGGAGGGGCCAATGTAGATATTATTTCTAAAAACAATAACGGAAAAGGATTTTTTACCGTCAATATAGGTGCTAACGGCAATACGAATGCGTTGGGTGAAAAGAAATTTTACCTTCAGGATGGCCGAAGCATGATGGGCTTTTCCAACAATAAGCAGATTGCCAATCTGAAAGACCATAGTTTTTCTACTCCTTTCAATACCAATTCAAAATATGTTCCTTACGGAAGCTCTCTTGGTTTCAATGGCGGTAAATCGTTTTTTATAGGAGAAGAAGGTAAACTCAGTATTTTTGGAACAGCAAGCTTCAGTAACGACTTCAACTATAAAGAAGGATTAAACAAAACCGTTAATGCGCAAGGCGCCCGCTTAAAAGATTTTAATCAAAAAACATATGGGTACGAAACCAATACCACCGGTATGTTCAATGCCGGATATGACATAAACAGCAACAACAGCATTGCTTATAACTTCTTATTTGTAAACGGATCAAGCCTGTACAACGATATTTATGACGGTTATATGGTAGACAAAGCAGAAAGCAGTAAAGGAGGTATTATTCAACGTAACACCTATACGCAAAATCAGTTAATGGTGCACCAGCTTTTAGGAAAGCATGATTTTAACGAGCGAACTTCTTTCAACTGGGGTGCCTCTTACAATAAAATCACAAGTAACATGCCCGATCGTACACAAAACACGTTAAGCTGGAATGAAGACAGAGATGCGTATGTAATTGTGCGCCAGGCACGTTCGGACAATCATCGTTATTTCCAGGAATTAACAGAAGATGAAATTGCTGCAAACGCTTCAGTTGATTATAAATTCAACAAAGTAGAAGATGGTTTGTTTAAAGGAAAGGTAACGTTCGGATACAACGGGCGTTTTAAAAAGAGAAATTTTGATGCTGTACAATTCAACTACGAAATACGGGATGACCATACAGCTACACCAAACCAATTAGACAGTTTTTTTAATCAGTCGAATTTAGATGCCGGCGTGTTCAACCTTGTCACATTCAGAGGAAGTGGTTCCAATGCTTTAGAGCCTCAATACTATAATGGAGACTCTAAAATTCATGCAGGCTTTGCCACATTAGAATACCAGATATCATCAAAATTATTTGCGGTTTTAGGCGTACGGTATGAAATGATTAAACAGGATGTAGACTGGAAAACACAGTTAGATGACACCCCAAACAGCAATTTATTGGAAAAAAACACCTTTCTTCCGTCTTTAAACTTGAAATATGAAGTAAACGGTGAACAAAACCTCCGTTTGGCTGCCTCAAAAACCTATACCCTGCCTCAGTTTAAAGAAAGAGCTAAATTTCTGTACGAAGAAGTAGACCAGGTTATTTTCGGTAACCCTTATTTGTATGCTTCTGACAATTACAATCTTGATTTAAAATGGGAATATTTTCCGCAAAATGATGAAGTTCTTTCAGCTACAGTATTCGGAAAATATATTAAAAACCCGATCAACATTTCCAACATCGCGTCTTCTTCAAACGACCTTACCTATGTAAATACCGGAGACTGGGGATACGCTGCAGGGGTTGAGCTTGAAATCCGTAAAAACATCCTTTATTTTAATGAAGCACGTGATCACAAATTATCAGCAGGTATCAACTTCGCTTATATGAAAACCGATCAGGAACTGAATAAAGAAAAAGTGGCCAAAGAAAACCCTGGTCTTACCACCAATTTTACGCACGATAAAGCACAGTTCACAGGAGCATCAGAATATTTAGGAAATATTGATGTAACGTATTCTAAAGCATGGGACAGCAAAAGTATTATGGCCACTTTAGCCTATAATTACAACTCTGATCGCGTGTACGCACTGGGTAATGAACAAAAAGGAAATCTCGTAGACAAAGGGTTTGGTATGCTCGATTTCACCTTTAAAGCAAAGCTGAGTGAAAAATTTGGGTTCGGTATTTCCGCACGAAACCTTCTGGATCCTAAAATTGAGCGTACTCAAGAAAACTTAGATAAAGATTACGTTGTACGTTCGTACAAATTAGGTAGGAACATAGGTTTATCCGTTAACTACAATTTCTAATAAAAAAAGCAGCATTTAAGCTGCTTTTTTTAGTTAACCTTCCTAACAATTTATTTACAAAAAAAACAGGATTATTTTAAGATTGTATAATGTTTAACTAACACCTTTTCAAAATTATAGGTCCAATTTTGTACCGAAAACAAAGCGAAAAAATTAATAACAAGAAATTATGAAAAAAACATTCAGAAACGTATTGGGAATTTTATTGATGTCATCAGCTATACTAGTAAGCTGTAGTGATAATGACGATACTACAACAACACCTCCAACATCAACTTTTGTTGCAGACGCTAATGACTTTAAAGGAACTATTGATAACGGAACGGTTACTTTAGATGCTTCTAAAGAATACCAGTTAACAGGAAAACTAATCATAGCAAACGGTGCTAAATTAATCATTCCTGCAGGTACAAAAATTATAGGTACAGGTGGTACATCTGCTTATATTGCAGTAGCACAGGGCGGTAAAATTGAGGTAAACGGAACAGCTGAAAAACCGGTTGTTATGACAGGTAAAGAAGCTACACCAGGAAGCTGGGGTGGTTTGGTAATCTGCGGTAAAGCACCTATCAACAAAGGAGCTACAGCTACTTCAGAAGTTGCCGATTTAACATACGGAGGTACTGATGCTGCTGATAATTCAGGTTCTATCAGATATTTGAGAATTGAAAATTCAGGCGCTATTTTCAGCTCAGAAAAAGAATTTAACGGTCTATCGTTATTTGGCGTAGGAAACGGTACTACTATAGAGTATGTTCAGTTACACAATGGTTCTGATGACGGTATCGAGTTTTTCGGCGGAACAGTTAACACCAAATACATTGTATCCAGCAACAACGAAGATGATCAGTTTGACTGGACAGAAGGATGGAACGGCACAAACGAATTCTGGTATTCTAAACAACGTTCAGATTCAGGTAACCGCGGTGTAGAAGCAGACAACAATGCCAATAACCACTTAGCTACACCTATTTCGGCTCCAACACTTAAAAATGTGACATTAATCGGTAGAGGAAGCGCTTCTCAGGAACCTCAGGGCTTTAAATTGCGTGTAGGTACTTATGCTACGATTGACAATGTTGTGATCAGTAATTTCTCAACAGGTTTTGATGTGGAGCATGACGCTACTTTAGCTGCCATTACGTCAGGCAAGTTAAAAGCTACCAATGTAAAATTTGACAATGTTACTACAAAAGCCAAAGGTAAAAATACCGCAGGTGAAAGTGTGGATGCTAACGGTGTGTTTACTGAAAATGCAAATGCAACCGGGGCCGGTAACGGAACATCTGTACCTACATGGGCACAAGGCTGGACAGTAGGCCTATAATATATTTCACAAATATTTCTTAAAAAGCTTGCTAAATTTTAGCAGGCTTTCTTTTTTGGTATTACTTTTGAATAAAAAGTTGTATATTTACACAACATTCATTTTGCTATGAAACACAAATACATCTTTATACTTCTAATGCTACTTACCTTACATTTCAGTGCACAGGCACAGGACAAGGGAGGTAATGTGTCTAAAACAGAACAAATAGAAGGCCTGCAGATTTACCCAAACCCTACTACCAATAACCGGGTATTTATTGTGACGGACAATGCCAATTTCAAAGAAATTGACGTGTTTGATTTATTGGGGAAAAAAGTTTTTTCCACCACAGCAAACAGTACCACAAAAGAGCTGAATTTAAGTCAGCTGAAATCAGGTGTCTATTTAATCCGCATAAAAGAAAAAGACACTACCGTTACCCGTAAGCTGGTTTTAAAGTAGAAAGTTAACCATTTGGTTACATAGTTCATTATTCCTTTTATCAAAAAACGTTCGTATATTTGCATAAATAATAATATAGACAAACTATGAAAAAATTCTACACATTATTAGCAGCAGTTGTTACTACAGCAACTTTTGCGCAAACACCTTTAAACACAAACGGTAGTTTAGAAAACTGGCCTGATGAAACTACTCAACCTGAAGGTTGGTTTATGAGCAATGCTAATTTATCCGGCGGTATTGCTACTAAAATGACAGGTGAAGCTCAAGATGGTACTACTTATGTAAAACTAGCACAAAGAAGTGAAGCCAGCGGAAATAACAATATCGGATTGCAAGATGTTGCTGTTACCCCGGGGCAAACTTATACTATTTCTTATTGGTATAAATCTGAGTCAGATACTTTTAATTTCAAGCACTGGGCTCAATGGAGAACTGCTGTAGGTGGCGGCGATAACATCGCAGAAAACGTTACAACTTTTCAGCCGTCAGAATCGGTTATGCCCAATGCTGGGGAGTGGAAATTAGTTACCGCTACTGAAACAGCTCCGGATAATGCAAACGCTATCCGTTTAAATTTCAGAAACTATACAGGTAGTAGCGCAGCATTCATTGACAATGTAACAGTATATGAAGGGACCCCAGCTTCCATTAAACAAGACAATATTGACGGTTTAGCTATTTACCCTAACCCGGCAAACGATATCATTTCTATTGCGTCTAACGGTATCGGAATTAAAGCCGTTACTATTTTTGACTTGGTAGGTAAAAAAGTAATTGAAACCTCAACAAACCAAACCGTAAACGTATCTTCTTTAAAAGCAGGCGTTTATTTGGTAAATGTAAAACAAGACGGTAAATCTGCTACCCGTAAATTGGTTATTAAATAATAGCACTTTTAATTATAAACTCATTCAAAACCTATTTAATAAAGTTTTTCTATAACGTATTAAATAGGTTTTACTTTTTAACTAAAAACGAAATTTCTCATGAAAAAAATTTACCTATTTATCGCCTTAGCTTTCTCCACTTTAGGAACAGCCCAGGGAACAGAATCTTTTGAAAATATTACAGGCACCGGTTCTACTAGTTCCTATGATATCCAGACATGGACAGGAGATAACGGAGAAGAATGGTCAGCAACAGACGCCAGAAGAGACCAAACATTAACCGATAAAGCTGTTTTAGTAAGAACAGGTGTATTAACGGGCGCATTAACTGCCCAACAAGCAACAGCTGGTATTGGAGAACTGACTTTCGACTACAAAATTCCTTTCAGTGATGCAACCAAAGATATTACTGTAGAAATTGCTGCCGGAACAGCCACTTACACTTATAATATAGGCACACTACAACAAAACACGGTATACAACTCTATAAATATTCCGCTGAATGTTCAAAATGCAACCAGTCTTACTTTAACAGTTAGTAGCACTCCTTCCGGTGCACGTTTAATTATCGACAACTTAGTTTGGACCGCCTATCAGGCACCTGCCGCTCCCGCTTTTATGGTATCATCAACTACAATTTCAGAGTTAGACTATAACGAAGGAGAAGGACCTTCTACATCTGCGTCTTTGACACTTTCAGGTGAAGATATGGACGGTACAGACGTGACACTTACTGCTTCAGAATATTTTGAATTATCTTCAGATAACATCTCTTTTTCTGAAACTCTTTCATTAGCGGCTTATAACGGAGAAGAAACTACTGTTTATGTACGCCTGAAGGCAGCCTTGACTGTAGATACCTACGCAGGAACAGTTACCATAGCTGGTGCTGGCGCAGAAAACCTTACCGTAAACCTGAACGGAGAAGTTACAGCAGCTGCCTCTGTTAAACAAGACAACATTGAAGGTCTGGCTATTTACCCTAACCCGGCACGTGATATTATCACGGTTGCTTCTAACAGCTCCGCAGTTAAAAACATAACAATATCTGATATAACCGGTAAAAAAGTAATCGAAACAGCTACTGCTCAAAACGTAGATGTAACCTCTTTAAAAGCGGGCGTTTATATCATCCATATAGCACAAGACGGTAAAACCGCTTTACGAAAACTGGTGATTAAATAACAACTTCAACACTATATTAAAAGCACCTTATATATAAGGTGCTTTTATATTTTATTACCTTTGTAAATAAAAAGTACGATGTTCAGCGCTTCGGATATTATTTCAATACAAACCACCAAAGAATTTCATAAAACGGCCATGAAAGTGTTTCGTTTTCAGTTTGAGCACAACGAAGTATATCAAAAATATTGTCTGTTACTTCAACAAAGTCCATCAACGGTAAAACACGTTACCGAAATACCTTTTTTACCTATTGAGTTTTTTAAATCGAAAGACGTAATAAGCAATATTTCGCCTATTCAAACTACTTTTACAAGCAGCGGTACTACCGGGCAAATTACCAGCAAACATCATGTAACCGATTTGACTTTTTATGAATTGAGCTTCCGGCATACTTTTGCTCAATTTTATGGCAATATTGAAAATTACGTGGTTTTAGCTTTGCTGCCCTCTTATCTGGAACGTGACGGTTCTTCTCTTATTTACATGGTAAATGATCTCATAGAAGGCAGCCAGCATCCGGATTCTGGCTTTTACCTTCACAATTATGCGGAATTTGCCGATAAACTCAGGCAACTGGATGCTGAAGGACAGAATGTATTGGTAATTGGGGTCACTTATGCTTTACTCGATATAGCAGAGCGATATGATTTTAACCTGAACCATACGATTATTATGGAAACAGGAGGTATGAAGGGTAAACGCAAAGAAATGATACGCGAAGAGCTCCATGCCATCCTCGCCAAAGGGTTTGGCGTTTCCGAGATCCACTCAGAATACGGAATGACAGAGTTACTCTCACAGGCGTATTCTTTAGGAAAGGGCATTTTTGAATGCCCCCCGTGGATGGATATACTGATTCGCGATACGGAAGATCCGCTTAGTCTGATAGCAAACAACCGCATAGGGGGTATAAATGTGATTGATTTGGCAAATATCAATTCCTGTGCTTTTATCGCTACTCAAGATTTGGGTAAGAAATACGACAATCAATCATTCGAAATCCTGGGGAGATTCGACAATTCTGATGTAAGGGGTTGTAATTTAATGATGTATTAATTCTTATAAAAAAACCTCAGTAAAAACTGAGGTTTTTTTATTTAGTGTACGTTAAGCACGAAGTAATTCTTTTTACCCCGTTGCAGCAATACAAACTGATTATTAATAAGATCATGGGCTGTTAGCACAAATCCTTCCTGTACTTTTTCTCTGTTAACTGAAATAGAATTTTCGCTTAAGGCTCTTCTGGCTTCTCCATTTGATTTCAGAAAGCCCGATTTTATATTCAGCACATCTACAATATCAATACCGGATTCCAGGTCTTTCATGGTAATTTCGGCCTGTGGTACACCATCAAATACATCCAGGAATGTTTTCGCATCCAAAGCTTTTAAATCCTCGGCTGATGCATTTCCAAACAAAATACCTGACGCTTTTACAGCATTTTCAAAATCTGCACGGGAATGTACCATTATGGTCACTTCTTCCGCCAGACGTTTTTGCAAAGGACGCAAATGAGGTGCTTCATTATGTTCTGCAATTAACGCTTCAATCGCTTCCTTGGATAAAAAAGTAAAAATCTTTATATATTTTTCTGCATCTGTATCAGACGTATTTAACCAGTACTGATAAAATTTGTAGGGCGAGGTGCGTTCCGCATCCAGCCATATGTTTCCGCCTTCAGACTTACCGAATTTAGTTCCGTCAGCCTTTGTTATAAGCGGGCAGGTTAGTGCGTAGGCTTTCCCCTGTTCTTTCCTCCGGATAAGTTCCGTTCCTGTTGTGATATTTCCCCACTGATCTGAGCCCCCCATCTGTAAGGTTACATTCTTAGTATTGAACAGATGCAGAAAATCATACCCCTGCACAAGCTGGTACGTAAATTCTGTAAACGACATCCCGTCAGCTGTTTCACCACTCAGACGTTTCTTTACAGAATCTTTTGCCATCATATAGTTTACCGTAATATGTTTGCCGACATCACGGATAAAGCCAAGGAAAGAGTATTCTTTCATCCAATCGTAATTGTTCACCATTTCAGCTGCATTAGGAGCATCTGAATCGAAGTCTAAAAATTTAGACAACTGTGTTTTTATCGCATTCTGATTGCGTTCTAAAGCCGCTTCGTCTAACAGGTTACGTTCGTTAGATTTTCCGGACGGGTCGCCAATCATTCCGGTTGCTCCTCCTACCAAAGCCAATGGTTTATGGCCGGACGATTGAAAATGCTTTAAGAGCATCACACCTACTAAATGTCCAATATGCAATGAATCCGCAGTTGGATCAATACCCACATACGCCACACGCATCTGCTCCAACAAATGTTCTTCTGTGCCTGGCATTACGTCGTGGAGCATTCCTCTCCAAGTCACTTCCTCAATAAAATTTTTCATTTAAATATATTTTGTGCAAATATAGCCATTTGCATAGGTTTATTATTGCTTTTCTTTTATTACTTCTAGAGGTTTTGACTTTATATTTTCCATATTTACACGGATTTTACGTTCTTCCTCTTTCTTCTTATCCCTCGGATCTTCAGGCATTGCTTCTATTTTTTTTATTTCACGCTGTAATCGTGCCTGTACAGAGTCGAACATCCGGGTATATACTTCAGGCTGGTCCATATAATACCGGTGCTGCCTTACAAAAGAAGTACTGTCTAAGCCATATTTGTTTAACAATGCTGTTGCGTTATGGCTAACAACCAGCGTATCTGCATTTATATAATTTGACTGCCGGCTGTTAAGTAAGGTCAGATCATACAGCAAATCTGTCATTCGTTCCTGCGGAAGCAGGTTTTCCGGTATTTCTTCTTTTTTGCAAGCCCCCAGTCCTAAAAGCAGCAGACTGCTTATCCAAAAGATTTTTTTCATTTTTATCGGTTAAAAAGCAAACGTTTTCCGGACGGCTCTCCGGTTATTACGCCGTTTTCCATCACTACTTTTCCGTTAAGCACAGTAGCGGTTACAGAACTCGAGAAAGTAGTTCCTTCAAAGGGCGACCATCCGCATTTATAATACAGATTGTCTTTTGTTACTGTCTGCGGCCGGTTAGTATTTACAATAGCTATATCGGCATAATAGCCTTCCCGGATAAAGCCTCTGTCTTCAATCTGAAATAAAACGGCCGGATTGTGCATCATTTTCTGCACCATTTTTTCTACGGACAGTCTGCCTTCTTTCACAAATTCCAGCATAGCCACTAAAGAATGCTGTACCAAAGGACCGCCTGAAGGCGCCTGAAGGTACTGCTGTGATTTTTCTTCCAGTGTATGAGGAGCATGGTCTGTGGCAATTACATCAATCCTATCGTCCAGCAATGCCTTCCATATGGCCTCTTTATCATCTGCTGTCTTTACCGCCGGATTCCATTTGATAAAATTTCCTTTGGTGTCATAATCCTCATCCGTAAAGTAAAGATGATGAACACAAACCTCAGCTGTGATTTTTTTCTCTTCCAACGGGATATCATTTCGGAAAAGTGCCGTTTCTATTCCCGTACTAATGTGAAAAACATGCAATCTGGCCCCGGTTTTAACTGCCAGCTCAACAGCTTTTGATGAGGAGATATAGCATGCCTCAGCACTGCGGATAACAGGATGCTGGGTTACAGGGATAGCGTCTCCGAACTGCTCTTTAGCTTTTGCCAGATTAGTACGTATTGTCTGCTCGTCTTCACAATGTACTGCAATAAGCATTTGAGTAGATGAAAATATTTTTTCGAGCACTTCTTCATTATCTACCAGCATATTTCCTGTAGAGGACCCCAAGAACAATTTAATACCTGCAACATTTCTAGGGTTTGTCTTAAGAATTTCTTCTAAATTTTCATTTGTACCTCCCATCATAAACGAATAATTCGCATACGATGTTTTTTCAGCTATTTTATATTTATTTTCTAAAATTTCCTGAGTAACGGCATTTGGTACGGTATTGGGTTGTTCTATAAAAGAAGTTACTCCTCCGGCAATAGCTGCTTTAGATTCGGTAGCAATAGTACCTTTATGCGTAAGTCCGGGCTCTCTGAAATGTACCTGATCGTCTATAACTCCGGGTAAAACAAGGCATCCTTCTGCATCAATAACCCTGGCATCATCTGCCTTTATATTTTCGGCAATCTGAACAATACGTTCATTTTCGATTAAAAGATCACTTTTAAACTGTTTGCCTTCATTTACTATAGTGCCGTTTTTTATTAAAAGCCTGTTCATTTATAATCGGTTTAGTATTTTCTTAATTCGTAGCTGCAATACACCAAAAACAGCCTCTTTAATAATGCCGTTTGACATTTTAGATTCTCCTTTGGCTCTGTCAGTAAAAATTATAGGCACTTCTTTTATTTTAAATTTTTTGGCATAAGCGCGATATTTCATTTCAATCTGAAAGGCATAGCCAATAAATTTGATTTTGTTTAGTGCAATTTCACGCAACACCTTACTTTTATAGCAGATAAAACCTGCTGTTGTGTCTTTAATATCCATTCCAGTAATGGTTCGTACATAAACCGATGCAAAATAAGAAAGCAATACGCGATTGAGCGGCCAGTTGACCACATTTACTCCTTTTACATAACGTGACCCTATAGCCACATCAGCACCATTTACACAGGTTTCATACAATTTACACAAATCTTTCGGATTATGCGAAAAATCGGCATCCATTTCAAAAATATAATCGTACTGATGTTGCAGCGCCCATTGAAATCCGTGCACATACGCTGTTCCCAAACCGTTTTTTGCCAGACGTTTTTCTAAAAAAATACGGTCAGGGTATAAACCGGCCAGCGTTGTTACAATCTGTGCCGTACCATCCGGAGAATTATCATCTACTACTAAAATATCAAACGATACAGGCAAATTGAGTACCGCGATAATAATATCTTTTATATTTTCTTTTTCGTTATAGGTAGGTATTACAACGAGCTTTTTATCCATCGTGCAAAACTTTGTATGCAAATGTAAACTTTTTTAAGGCAAATAAATCTTAATGAAACGACAATGTATCCTACAATTAAATTTGTATTTTTGTACGTATGAAAATCGAATTTCTTCCCAGACTAGTACAATCTGCTGATTGGGCAACAATTTTATTTATGGCTACCCTTACCTTATTGGCAATAAATAAAAATGTATTTGCCATACGTTTTCATGAATATATTAAGCTTTTTTATTCTGACAAATACATCAAAATGTACAGAGACACGGCCAATTTAAAAAGCTGGTTTACCATTTCGATGTTCCTGATACAGTTGGTATCGTTTTCATTTATTATACATATTTTTTTAAGTTCTCTGGGATATGTAAATCTCTACCGTTTTTTAGATTACTTACAGATTTTTAATTTTTTCAGTTTTTTTGTTCTTTTGAAATACCTGATTGAAAAAATGATTGCCATTTGTTTTGATATTGAAGAGTTTGCAGAGCATTACAATCTTTTAAAAGTAAATTACCGTACCTATCTTGGCCTGTTACTTCTCCCTATAGCCATGCTTTTGTTTTACAGTCCTATTGATGACAAGGTTGTGCTGTACATTACTATTGCACTGGTTATTCTGATGAACATTATACTATACTGGATCATATTAAAATATCATCAAAAAATAATTAACCGTTACTTTTTCTATTTTATTTTGTATCTTTGCACTCTTGAAATAGCACCCTATTTAATTCTTTATAAATGGTTTGTTATTTATAAGTCATAAAGAAATTGTCACATGAAAGTTAAAACCATTTTGGTTTCCCAACCCGAACCGAAAGTAGAAAACTCACCGTACTTTGAAATCCAGCAAAAGTACAAGTTAAAGATAGACTTCAGGCCTTTCATTCATGTAGAAGGAGTACCTGTGAAAGAAATCCGCCAACAAAAGATTGACTTAAATAACTATACCTCAATTATTTTAACGAGTAAAAATTCTGTGGATCACTTTTTCAGAGTCGCAGAAGAAATGCGTTTTAAAGTACCGGAAACATTAAAGTATTTTTGTCAGTCTGAAGCAATTGCCTATTATCTGCAAAAATATGTGGTATACCGTAAACGCAAGATTTATGTAGGGCAAAAGGATTTTGCCGATATGGCACCATTAATTAAAAAATTTAAAGACGACAAATTTTTACTTCCCGCCTCTGACAAATTAAATGACGATGTTCCCCAAACCTTAAACGGTTTGAGCGTAGACTGGAAACAAGGTATATTCTTCAGAACAGCTATGAGTGATTTATCAGATCTTGCAGATGTAAAATATGATATACTTGCTTTCTTTAGCCCAACCGGAATCAATTCGTTATTTCACAATTTTCCTGATTTTGTGCAAAACGAAACGCGTATAGCCGTTTTTGGGAGCACTACAAAAAAAGAGGCCGAAGACCACGGCCTGCGTATAGACATCATGGCACCATCACCTGAAGCGCCTTCTATGACCATGGCATTGGATAAATACATCGCAAAAGCAAACAAATAAAAAAAACTCCGGTTAGGAGTTTTTTTTATTCAATACCTGTTCATTTTTTTCTACGCTTTTAAAACTATAGCCAGAAACGTATTTTTATTTTTTGTACTTTTAAAACCTTAAAAAGTTTATAAAAATGTGGAAAAGATATCGCTTTTTTATTATCCTGAGTTTTTTGTGCACGTTCATAAGTTGTAAAAAAAGCAGCTTAAAATCCCATAAAGAACACAAACCGGAAATTGTATACCAGTCTGATAGTTTACGTATCACAAAACTTACCGAAAATACTTATCTGCATACTTCCTTTTTTTATTCCGAAGATTTTGGCAAAGTCCCATGTAACGGAATGCTTGTTAAAGATAAAGATGAAGTATTGCTTTTTGACACCCCTACCACCTACAATGAGTCGAAGGTCTTAATAAAATGGGTAAAAAATGAGTTAAAGGCCAAGATAAATGCTGTGGTGGCCACACATTTTCATGAAGATTGTGTGGGTGGCCTTGAAGCATTTAAAGAAAATAATATTCCGTCAGTTGCCAGGAATTTAACTATAGCCTATACAAAGGCAAAGCATTTTCCGGTTCCAGCAACAGGTTTTGAACATGATACCCTATTAACAGTGGGTAATAAAAAAGTTGAAGCCCGTTTTTTTGGCGAAGGACATACCAAGGATAATATTGTAGGTTATTTCCCTTATGACAAGGTAATGTTCGGTGGCTGTCTCATAAAGGAAATCAATGCTGACAAAGGTAATTTAAATGATGCAAACGTAACTGATTGGGCTGAAACCGTCAAAAAAATAAGAGAGGAATATCCCGATGTAAAAATAGTAATTCCCGGCCACGGAGAATACGGAGACAAGCAATTACTGGACTATACCATTCATCTTTTCACCAACAAAGGCGGCTTATAATCACAGAAAAGTTGCCCTGATCATTTCCTTTTCTACCGCTTATGGCAATTAACTCAAATTTCTTATCCGAAAGGCATGTCAACCCTGCTGCCATAAGGGCTCACCTTTAATTTAGAGTCAGTCTAAAAGCTTATTTTAGTACATTTACGCAACTAAATAACAATATATTACGCACCATGATTGATTTTATATACCAGGACCCTTATCCTCTGCAAGCTGAAAATACGCCGTATAAAAAAATCACTTCCGATTATGTAAAAACAGAAAAATATGGCAATCGGGAAATCTTAGTAATAGATCCTAAAGGACTGGAATTATTGGCAGAAACCGCTCTGAATGATGTTTCCTTTATGCTGCGTACAGCTCATCTGGAAAAATTACGTGCCATTATTGATGATCCCGAAGCTACCGACAACGATCGTTTTGTAGCTTATAACCTGTTGCAAAATGCGGCAGTAGCCGTAGAGGGTGAACTACCGTCATGCCAGGACACGGGAACAGCTATTGTGGTTGCCAAAAAGGGAGAAGATGTCTACACAGGTGTTAACGATGCAGAACTATTGTCTAAAGGTATTTTTAACACTTATATCAATAAGAATCTGCGTTATTCTCAGATTGTACCTATTTCCATGTTTGAAGAAAAGAACTCAGGTTCAAACCTCCCGGCTCAGATTGATATTTATGCTACTCAGGGCAAAAAATATGAGTTTTTATTTTTAGCTAAAGGCGGGGGCTCAGCCAACAAGACCTTTCTTTACCAGCAGACAAAATCATTGCTAAATGAAAAATCGCTAGAAGCGTTTGTGAAAGCAAAGATTATGGATTTAGGAACCGCTGCTTGCCCTCCCTATCACTTAGCTCTGGTTATAGGAGGTACGTCTGCAGAAGCCAATTTAGCTGCTGTAAAAAAAGCATCTGCCGGTTATTATGACCATCTTCCCACATCTGGAAATATGGGAGGACAGGCATTCCGCGATGTTGAATGGGAAAAACGCGTACAGCAAATCTGTCAGGAATCAGGTGTAGGTGCTCAATTTGGCGGTAAGTATCTGGTGCATGACGTACGGGTTATCCGCCTGCCCCGACACGCCGCTTCATGTCCTGTAGGATTAGGCGTATCCTGCTCAGCCGACCGAAATATCAAAGCAAAAATTACTGAAGAAGGCATTTTTATAGAACAATTAGAAACCAATCCGGCCAGGCTATTACCTGAAACAGCCCCTCATTTGGAAGAACCGGTTGTTATTGACCTGGATCAGCCAATGGAAGCTATTTTAAAAGAACTGACCAAGCATCCTGTAAAAACCCGTTTAATGCTTAACGGCACGGTTATAGTGGCCCGTGATATTGCCCACGCCAAAATTAAAGAAATGCTGGATAAAGGACTCCCTATGCCGGATTATTTTAAAAACCACCCGGTATATTACGCGGGACCAGCTAAAACACCGGATGGAATGCCTTCGGGTTCTTTCGGCCCAACTACCGCAGGACGCATGGATAGTTACGTTGATTTGTTCCAGGAAAACAAAGGCTCTATGGTGATGCTGGCGAAAGGCAATCGTTCCCAACAGGTTACAGATGCCTGTGCCAAACATGGCGGTTTCTACCTTGGTTCTATTGGCGGACCAGCCGCTATTTTAGCAAAAGACAACATACTGAATGTAGAAATAGTAGACTTTCCTGAACTGGGAATGGAGGCCGTTCGTAAAATTACTGTAAAGGATTTTCCGGCTTTTATTATTACAGATGATAAAGGGAATGATTTTTTCCAGAATTTATAACTACTGAAGTACATCTTAGTAAAGGCTTTTCAATTGAAAAGCTTTTTTATTTTTACAAAATGTAAAAAATATTTTACTTTATATAAAAAATATATTACATTTGCTCTGATTAATTATAAAACCTTATTTTATGAAAAGTATTTATTTATTTCCCAATCAATTAAAAATACCGGCGTTGGTTATTTTTATTCTTTCTATTATTCTGATTGTTTTAGAATTTTCAGACATCAAGCTGGAAATCAACACCACTGTTTTTGCTTTTATAAGCGACGGCTCCGCGATTTCCTCCGTTTCTCATAAAACTATTTTTGGGTTCATTAAGGAAGATATCTATAACGAAATTTTAGATTGTTCTTTCTTTATAAGTGGAACTATTCTGGCTTTTTCAAAAGAGAAGATTGAAGATGAAACTATGACCTTTATACGATTTAAGTCATTAGTATATGCTACTTATTTTATTTTCTCTTTATTGATTTTAAGTGAGGTATTTATTTACGGCTGGGCTTTTTTGACTTTTTTAATGATTTATTTTTATTCCTTTCTTATCTTCCTGAATATTTTCTACTATACCAAACTGTTCATCTATAAAAAACAATTCAGCCATGAAAACGAAGATTAAAGTATTCCGCGCCATTCATAATATGACACAGGCAGAATTAGCAGAAAAATTAGGTGTTACCAGACAAACCATAAATGCCATAGAGGCCGGAAAATATGCACCCTCAGTAGAACTTGCTTTGCGGATGGCAAAAATGTTTGATGTTACCGTAAACGATATTTTTCAGTTAGAAGACTAGTACTTTAAAAGTTATTTTTGAGGCAATTAACCAACCGTATGTCTGTTTGAAAATGCCAAAACAGCTCATTGAGATACGTATTCATGCGCTATACCGGATGATTTCTGAAAACAACACGTTGCATAATAACAAGTTGTTACCAAAAGATTGAGTACGCTATTCAAAAATGAGTCGATACTTCATATGGTTATGGCTTGCGAGTATCCGTTAGCTGTCACTGTAAAATTGAGCTTATACTAAAATTCGATCAGAATTGTTTCATATTAACACGTTTCCACATTAGGAAACGTGTTTTGTTTATTCAAAAGATATCAATATCTTTAATCATCTTACACTCAAGATTATGAAAACACTTTTTAAAATACTTAAATGGCTGGTTATCCTTATCATCTCCGTTATTGCCTTATTATACCTACTCGGGTATGGGTATTTAGTCCGCGCTGTACGGGTTACCTATCTTACAGGACATAAAACGGCTTTTTTGGAAGACTATAGGTATTTCAACAACAGGATAATAAAAAAGGGAGTTTCCCAACCCTGGAAAACGGCTAAAGATTACAATAAAGTAAAACCTACCGCACGGTTAAATGCCACGCATCAGGAACTACAAACCGTTGCCTTCTTAATCAGTACGAATGATAGCATATGGCATGAAAGTTATTATGATATAGGACAGACCGACAGTTTTACCAACTCTTTTTCCATGGCAAAGAGCATGGTAACCTCTGCTCTCGGAAAAGCAATTGATTTAGGCTATATTCCGGGACTTGAAGCCAAAGTAACCTCATATCTGCCAGAGTTGCAGGGAAGCTATGCAAAAGATGTTACAGTAGGTGATCTTGCAAGTATGGCTTCAGGGCAGAAATGGGATGAAAATTATTATGGCCCTACATCGGTTACTACCCAGGCGTATTTTAAAAAAGACCTACGGCAACTGATGCTCTCTCTGCCAGTTGATAAAAAACCGGGACAGCAGTTTATTTATCAGAGTGGTGACACACAACTTTTAGCTATGGTTTTGGAAAAAGCGACTAAAATGCATTTGGCCGATTTTATTTCTAAATATTTCTGGCAACCTATGGGAATGGATCACGATGCGTACTGGCAAATTGACCATAACGATGACGGTATTGAAAAAGCCTATTGCTGTGTGGCAAGTAACGCACGCGACTTTGCGCGATTTGGAAAATTGTATTTACAAAACGGCAGATGGAATAATGAACAGATTCTTTCCGAAAATTTCATTCAGACCGCTATACACCCAAGATTTACCAACGCTCCTCAATATGGTTACGGTTGGTGGTTAAGCAATTATAAAAACCTCCATTTGTATTATATGAGAGGACATTTAGGCCAATTTGTTATTGTTATCCCTGAAAAACAAACTATAATAGTACGTTTGGGTCATATAAAAGGACTGCAGACAACAACTGATCCGCACAGTAATGATTTGTATATTTATGTAGATGAAACTTTAAATATGTTAACTCAACGACAAAATGCTCAATAAAATTCCATTACAGCATATCTTATTTTTAGACATAGAAACAGTACCGCTCTTTTCAGATTATCATCAGTTATCAGAAGAGGAACAACATCTTTTTTCTGATAAAACGGCGTATCAAAGAAAAGAAGACATTACCCCTGAAGATTTTTATGAACGGGCCGGTATTTGGGCAGAATTTGGTAAAATTATCTGTATTTCTGTAGGTTATTTTACCTTTAAAAACGATATCAGGCAATTTAGAACGACCTCTTTTTTTGGAGATGAAACTCAGTTATTAAAAGATTTTTCCAACCTGCTTCATAATCATTTTTCCTCGCCTGCCTTTATGCTCTGCGGACATAATGCCAAAGAATTTGATTTTCCTTTTATTGCACGACGCATGATTATCCACCATATTCCCATTCCCGGAAAATTGAACCAAATGGGCAAAAAACCATGGGAAATTCCGCATCTCGATACTCTGGAGCTCTGGAAATTCGGCGATTACAAACATTATACCTCTTTAAAGCTGCTTACGCATGTACTGGGCATTCCATCGCCTAAAGACGATATTGACGGAAGCCAGGTAGCGGAAATGTATTATGTACATAAAGACATCGACCGGATTATAACCTATTGCGAAAAGGATGTGGTTGCAGTAGCACAGATTATCCTACGTCTGAAAAATGAAGCGCTTTTAAAAGACGACGAAATATTATCTGTATAAAAATTACTATTTAATGTAGCAGAAAGCTGATTACAGAATAAACATCCTTTAATTAGTTAATAATTTGTTAAAAATAGATTTTTATACATATTAAAACAGAAAAAATATACAATTTTGCATCATCATTAGCTCAAAGAAAAAAATGAACATTTTACGCTGCCATATGTATATGAATCAAAAGTGGATTATTCCGCAAGAGGTTGTATGGGCATAAATAAAATGTTTAAAAGATATTCCTATATGTAAATCCTCTACCTGTGTAGAGGATTTTTATTTTAAAATAAATCAGAACCATTCATCCAAAAACCATATTATCATGAGTATTCAAAACATCTCCGTTTTAGGTTTTACCAGCCCAAACACACAATTTGTGGTAAAATCACAGAATTTGCAATTAAAAATAGATGAAACCCAGAACAGTTCCATTGAAAAAAATCCGTTAGAATATTTATTGGCTGGTTTTGCAGCCAGCATTAATGCTATCGGAAAAACAGTAGCTGAAGAACAGCAATTCGATTTAAAATCAATACAGGTAGAAATTACAGGTGTTATTGAAACTAAAAAATCAGAAGGGCTCAAAACAAGATCGAGATCAGGTTTCAGAAGTATAGATATTACTATAAAACCTAATACCAGTGCTTCTCTGACAGCTATAAAACAATGGATGGACGAAGTAAAAGAACGATGTCCGTTATATGACAACGTAAGTAACAATACCCCTATAAAAGTTACCGTAGTAAAGGAATTTCACACAGCGGCGTAATATATGCCGTTCTATATATTGTTTAGTTTGTTTGCTCCCTTTAGGTTTATCATAAAGGGAGTTTTTTTATCTTCGTAAAAAATACACTATGCACACGCTACCTATTTTAACATTACAAGAGATAACCCTTTCTTTCCTAAAAGAAGGAGAATGGACTTCAATAGTAAAGAAAAGCAGCTTCTCATTATACCAGAATGAGATTTTAGGTATTGTAGGTGAATCAGGTTCAGGAAAATCAGTTACTTCTCTGGCTATTATGGGATTGTTGCCTGAAAATATTTCTAAAATAACTGAGGGAAAAATAACATATCTGCAACATGATCTTACACATTTTTCTGCCGAAGATTTCCGGAAAATACGGGGTAGCGAGCTGGCTATGATTTTCCAGGAGCCCATGAGCTCTCTTAATCCTTCTATGAAATGCGGGCCGCAGGTAGCAGAAATGCTGGCACAGCATACATCATTGTCTGTTAAGGAAATAAAAAAAGAAGTGTTGCGCCTGTTTGAAAAAGTAAAACTTCCGCAACCCGAAGAATTATTTGAAAAATACCCTCATCAGATATCCGGAGGCCAAAAGCAACGCGTTATGATTGCCATGGCCATTGCCTGTAAACCGAAATTGCTTATAGCTGACGAACCCACCACAGCACTAGACGTTACGGTACAGAAAGACATTATACTCCTTCTAAAAGAATTGCAGGCCGAAACAGGTATGAGTATTTTATTCATTTCGCATGATCTGGCGTTAGTATCCGAAATTGCCCATCGTGTTCTGGTAATGTACAAAGGAGAAATTGTAGAACAGGGAGAAAGCCTACAGATTTTCACCCAACCGCAACATACCTATACAAAGGCATTAATTGCTTCGCGCCCGGGTTTACAAGAGCGGTTAAAAAAACTGCCGACTATTCAGGACTTTTTACATCACAGCTTTATACCTCAGGTATACACCCCACAGGAGCGAAATAAAAAGCAGGAAAATATGTACAGCCAGCCCCCTCTTCTACAAGTGAAAAACGTAGAAAAAACCTATTTTTCATCGGTAGGGCTGTTGGGAAAAACAAAAGCTTTTAAAGCCGTTGATGATGTGAGTTTTTCTCTGTATGAGGGCGAAACCCTAGGCCTTGTTGGAGAAAGCGGCTGTGGAAAATCAACCTTGGGAAATGCCATTCTTCAGCTTGATAAAGCTACGGCCGGTTATATTTTCTATAAGGGCCGGGACATAACACACCTGAATAAAAAAGAAGAAAAAAAGCTACGCAAAGAACTGCAGATTATTTTTCAGGATCCGTATTCTTCGTTAAATCCACGTATCACAGTCGGAAAGGCAATTATGGAACCCATGAAAGTACATAAACTATACTCTTCTGATGCAGAAAGAAAAGCAAAAGCTATCGAAATTTTACAACAGGTGGGCCTGGGCGAAGAACACTTTAACCGTTATCCGCATGAATTTTCAGGTGGACAAAGACAGCGTATAGGTATTGCCCGTACCATAGCTGTACAGCCTAAACTTATTGTTTGTGATGAATCTGTATCCGCTTTGGACATATCGGTTCAGGCGCAAGTGTTGAATTTATTAAATGATCTGAAAGACAATTTCGGTTTTTCCTATATTTTCATATCACATGATCTGGCCGTAGTAAAATACATGTCTGACCAGGTGATTGTAATGAACAAAGGAAAGATAGAAGAGAGAGCTGATGCTGATGTATTATACAAGTACCCTCAGAAACCTTATACAAAAAAATTAATAGAGGCCATTCCGAAAGGAATATAACATACTAATCTACATCAATTCATAAAGGAAAAACCATTATCTCGTATAGTTTTCAAGCAGCTTCTTTTTTACGTAACAAAATAAACGCTTACTTAAGTAGTTATGAATTGAAGCAGCAGCTTAAAAACAGAAAGAAATAACGTATATTTATCTGAACAAATAGAAAAAAACAGCTATTTTTATTTTTTACAGTAAATTCACAACATGTAATCATCTTTGTTTTTTTATTTTTTTGTATTTTTCTTAAAAAATACATTTTATGATAAAAACTACTTTTATAGGGTTGGCATTGGCCGGACTGACTTTATCGTGTAATTCTGACGACCGTGCAAATGCTTTAATTGAAGGCAACTGGAACGTAGTATCCCGTTCAGGAGGAGATAATTCCGAAAATAATACAGTAGATTTAACCGATTTAAAACTAAAATACGTTTTTTCAGGCACGCATTTTCAATACACTAAAACAGATGAAATGTTAGCTGAAGGTACTTTTTCAATGAAAAAAAGTAAAGAAGATTATTATTTTTTAATCCTGGATGATAATCTAAACCAAAGCACTATTTCTTATAAAGTTTTAACTGAAGGCCAACGTATTTTATTTTTTACAGAAGAAGACACTGGTTTTAAGACCCGTCTGGAAAAAGCAGAATAAAAAAACCTCAGAAAACTGAGGTTTATATTATTAATACCCTTTATACGGTACATTATTTTCGGTAAACACAATACCAAACGTTTCCAGCTCTTCTAAAATGGGCTCGTATACTTCTTTGTTAATAGGCATCTGCACTCCCGGGGTTTTGATTTTTCCGTTTAAGATCTGGAGTGTCGCAATAGCAACAGGAAGACCTACCGTTTTAGCCATAGCAGTATGCGTCTGGTCATCTCCTATACAGACCATTGTCGCATCAATTTGTTTTTGTTCACCATTCAGTTCATAGCCAATTTTATGGTACATCACTATCATATCTTTCTCATGAGGCTTCAGTGTCCATTTCTCCGCTAAAATCTTTTCTAAAATTTGCGCCGGTGTTGCCTCTTTAAGTCCCACTATTTTATTGGCATTGAATAAATCCAGCTCTTCCAGTTTGTCCCACAATACATCATCCTGCTGAATATTAAGCATCAGGCGCAGCTTCACTTCTACAGAATCTGTAGGGTGATAAGGCAAAAACAGGTTTATGAACTCTCTGTACGACATGTTTTCCGAGTCGTCTATTGTATAACTGTCATCCGTAAGCCCTAACTGTACAAACACGTTCCACGCACGAGAATAACCTACACGACGAATAGTACCTCTAAAAATGGTCAGTGCCTCCTGCAAGCCATATACTTCCTGATAACTTAAAGAATCACGATTGGCATAGGCTTCAAAACGCCCGTATCCTTGAATATCTAAAAATTCAGTACGTCTGAACAAACGGTTATAGGGAATATACTTATACGTACCCTGCTGTAAGAATTTAGCAGCTCCGCCCTGACCTGCCAATACTACATTCCGTGGATTCCATGTAAATTTATAATTCCATAAATTATCGTCATATTCCGGAGCTACCAAGCCACCGCAAAATGACTCGAATAAAATCGGTTTCCCTCCTTTGTTTTTTATTTCATCCAGCACTTTCATAGCGCTCATATGGTCAATTCCGGGGTCTAATCCACATTCGTTCATAAATACAAGTCCTTTTGCCACCACTTCATCATGCAAAGCTTTCATCTCTTTACTGATATAAGAAGCTGTAACCATATGTTTACCTAATGCAATACAGTCTTTTGCTACTTCTATATGCATAAAAGCAGGTAGCATAGACACCACAATATCATGAGAAGCAATTAAACGGCGGCGCTGCTCATCGTTATGAAGGTCAAAAGCGATAGCAGTGGCATTTTTATGATGTTCGGCTTTCTGCTGTGCCAATTCCAGCGATAAATCACCAATAGTGATATGAAGTTGTTCTGTTTCAGATTTTGATAAAAGATATTTAATAAGTGTCGAAGCGGAACGTCCGGCGCCGATTATTAAAATTCGTCTCATAATGTTTGCTTGTTTTAGGCTACTAAATTACATATTTTAAATAAAAACTTCCCTTTAAACCAAGGATAAATCCTGTGAGATTTTCTTTAAAGTATATACACATCTTTGTATCTTTGACAGAAACTTATCATGTATAGAAAAGGAATCCTGCTTGCGGCCTTCATAGGTCTTACAGCTATTATCTTAGGTGCTTTCGGGGCACATGCGTTAAAAAAAGTGCTCACTGCAGACCAGTTAATCAGTTTTGAAACAGGTGTTCGCTATCAGATGTACTATGCTTTATTTTTACTATCGGTAGCCATTATTCCTTTTCTTTCAAAGAAATCTAAAAATACCATCAGCTGGTTTGCCGTATTGGGTATTTTGCTTTTTTCAGGTTCCATATACGTATTGGCTCTGCAAAATGTTTTAGGTTTCAACGCCTGGTTCCTGGGCCCTGTTACTCCTGTTGGCGGCGTACTTCTCATCATTTCATGGGCATTATTATTTGTATATTCGCTAAAACAAAAAACTAACAATTAACATACATTATTTTAATATTATTCATAAGTTTGTACCTTGAATAATACAACACAATTTTACAGACATGAATGTTGCAAACTCAATTGCTTTAGATACATACGGTATTAAGAACATTAAAGAAATTGTTTATAATCCTTCTTACGAAGAATTGTTTGAAGAAGAAACCAATCCCGCTTTAGAAGGTTATGAAAAAGGCCAGGTTTCAGAGCTAGGTGCAGTAAACGTTATGACTGGTGTTTTTACCGGACGTTCGCCTAAAGACAAATATATCGTAAAAGATGCCGTAACGGAAAATACGGTATGGTGGACATCAGACAAAGCAGTGAACGACAACAAACCCATCTCACAAGAAACATGGGAAGCTTTAAAGAAAAATACGGTTGACTGTTTATCTGGTAAAAAACTGTATGTTGTAGACGCTTTTTGTGGTGCTAATGAAGATACGCGTTTAAAAGTGCGCTTTATTATGGAAGTGGCCTGGCAGGCGCATTTTGTAAAGAATATGTTTATCCGCCCTACAGCAGAAGAATTAGCTAATTTCGGCGAGCCTGATTTTGTAGTAATCAATTCCTCCAAAACATCCTTTCCGGATTATGAAAAGTACGGTTTAAACTCTGATGTTTATATTGCTTTCAACCTTACTGAAAAAATACAATTAATAGGTGGTACCTGGTATGGCGGCGAAATGAAAAAAGGTATGTTTTCTATTATGAACTACTACCTTCCCCTAAAAGGTATGGCTTCTATGCATTGTTCCGCAAATGTAGGTAAAGACGGCGATGTGGCTGTATTCTTCGGACTTTCAGGAACAGGAAAAACCACTTTATCTACCGATCCTAAACGTCAGCTAATAGGTGATGATGAGCATGGCTGGGACAACGATGGGGTTTTTAACTTTGAAGGCGGATGTTATGCTAAAACAATTGATCTGAGTGCCGAGCACGAGCCCGAGATCTTTAAAG
Source organism: Paenimyroides tangerinum (assembly GCA_050990835.1). Classification (GTDB taxonomy): domain Bacteria; phylum Bacteroidota; class Bacteroidia; order Flavobacteriales; family Flavobacteriaceae; genus Flavobacterium. Next base: position 576,458 of record CP158859.1, read on the forward strand.
CGATCCGCAGAGATGCTTTGTTAGAAAACGTAACATTGGACGCCAACGGTAAAATTGATTTCACAGACGGAAGCGTAACACAGAACACACGCGTTTCCTATCCTATTTACCATATTGAAAATATTGTAAAACCCGTTTCCAAAGCAGGACATGCCAAGAAGGTGATTTTCTTAACAGCTGACGCTTTCGGCGTTATGCCTCCTGTTTCTATCCTGACACCTGAACAGACAAAATATTATTTCTTATCTGGTTTCACAGCTAAATTAGCAGGAACCGAACGCGGTGTAACACAACCTGAACCTACTTTTTCTGCCTGTTTCGGTAAAGCATTTTTAGCGCTGCATCCTACACAGTACGGACAAGAGCTGGTAAAGAAAATGGAAGAACACAACACCACTGCCTATATGGTAAATACAGGGTGGAACGGTACAGGTAAACGAATTTCAATTAAAGATACGCGCGCTATTATAGATCGTATTCTGGATGGTTCTATTGAAGAGGCTGAAACAGCTGTAATACCTATTTACAACCTGAGAGTTCCTAAAGCATTAGAAGGTGTGCATACGGAAATATTAGATCCTCGTAATACATATGCTCATGTTTCGGAATGGGAAACAAAAGCAAAAGATCTGGCAGCAAAGTTTATTGCCAATTTTGAGCAATACACCGACAACGATGAAGGAAAAAGCCTTGTAAATGCAGGACCTGAATTATAATACCACCACCTTTAAGGTGGTTTTTTTATCTCCTATTTTTATAAAATCCGTAACATTATAGTGTTCCCGAAAACAGTACCTTTACATCAAAAAAATATGTCTGTACTCACAAAATATTTTACTACCCCCTATAACACAGCACCATTTACACAAATTAAAAATGAAGATTTCGAACCTGCTTTTGATGAAGCCATAGCCCTAACGCGAAAAGAAATAGATGAAATTACCCATACTGATGCGCTGCCCTCATTTGAAAACACAATAGAAACTATGGCTTTTTCAGGGATGATACTGGACAGGATATCAAACATTTTTTTCAATTTAAATTCGGCTGAAACCAATGATGAATTACAAAAAATAGCCCAGCTGGTTGCGCCTAAATTAGCAGCACTAAGCAATGATATCAGTTTAAATACGATTCTTTTTCAGCGTGTAAAAACTATTTTTGATCAAAGAAGCGCTTTATCATTAAGCGCAGAACAGGCCACCTTACTGGAAAACAGCTATAAAAGCTTTGTTCGGAACGGTGCACTTTTAAATGAAAGGCAAAAAAACCGTTTACGCGAAATAGATGCTGAGCTTTCCGTTACGTCACTTCAATTTGGTGAAAATGTTCTGGCCGATACACAGGCCTACCAGCTGCATATTACAGCTATAGATCAGTTGGGCGGACTCCCAGAAGGGGTAAAAGAAGCAGCGCGGCATCTGGCTGAAACGGAAGGAAAAGAAGGCTGGATTTTCACCTTGGATTTTCCAAGCTATCTCCCGTTTGTAACCTATTCTAACAACAGAGCTTTACGCAAGGAGATGAGTATTGCCGCAGGCAAAAAAGCATTTCAGAATAATAAAAACAATAACGAAGAAAACGTACTGAAAATAGTTAAGCTTCGCCACGAACGTGCTAATTTACTCGGATACGCAACGCATGCCCATTTTGTACTGGAAGAACGTATGGCGCAGTCTCCTGAAAAAGTATTGGATTTTCTTCAGCAGCTGTTAAAAAAAGCACACCCTGCCGCTGAAAAAGAATTTGCGGAGCTTACTACCTTTGCCAAGCAGCTTGACAATATTGACCAACTGGAAAAATGGGACGGTGCATACTATTCCGAAAAGTTAAAGCAGCAGAAATATAATTTAGATGACGAGAAGCTAAAACCCTATTTTCCATTACAACGTGTTTTAGCCGGTGCTTTCGAAGTAGCACACAAGCTTTATGGTTTAACGTTCACTGAAATACACCACATAGATAAATACCATCCGGATGTACAGACTTATGAAGTAAATGACGTCAATGGTAATTTAACAGCTATTTTCTATACAGATTTTTTCCCAAGAAAAGGCAAGCGGAACGGGGCCTGGATGACTTCTTTTAAACCTCAATACATTAAAGACGGAAAGAACGAGCGGCCGCATATTTCTATTGTCTGTAATTTTACCAAACCTACCCCTACCAAACCTTCTTTATTAACGTTTAATGAAGTTACCACTCTATTTCATGAATTCGGACATGCTTTGCACGGTATGCTGGCCAATACCACCTATCCTGGCTTATCCGGCACTTCTGTATATTGGGATTTTGTAGAGCTGCCTTCTCAAATTATGGAGAACTGGTGCTATGAACCGGAAGCCCTTTCCCTTTTTGCCAGACATTATGAAACAGACGAAACCATTCCGCAGGAATATATTGATAAGATAAAAGAAAGCGCCAATTTTCTTGAAGGCATGGCCACCCTGCGGCAATTGAGCTTCGGATTATTAGACATGGGGTGGCATGGAAAAGACCCTTCTACTATTTCCGATTTAAAAATGTTTGAAAACGAACAGTTCGCTACCACACAACTGTATCCGGATGTAAAAGAAAATGCAATGAGTCCCTCTTTTTCCCATATTTTCCAAGGTGGTTACTCTTCAGGCTATTATAGTTATAAATGGGCAGAAGTTTTGGATGCCGATGCCTTTGACTATTTTAAACAACATGGTATTTTTAATACAGAAATTGCGCAAAAATTCAGAGAGCATATTTTAAGTAAAGGAGGTACTGAACATCCGATGGTTTTATATAAACGGTTCAGGGGGCAGGAACCCCAACCCGATGCTTTATTAAAACGCGCAGGACTTTTAGAATAAAAAAACAAGACCATAGGTCTTGTTTTTTTATTCTATTGATTCGGCCTTCAGTACCCTGTTGGCTACTTTTCCCACTGTCAATCCCTGGATTACAATAGAGAAGAGCACTACAATATACGTAACTTCCAGCAATACATCTTTATATTCATTGTGCGGCATAGACATTACAAGAGCAATGGATACACCACCCCTGATACCTCCCCATACCATAGTAATGACCGAACCTCTGGAATACACATTTTTTCTCAATATGGATTTTAACGGAATAACAATGGAGAGCAAACGCGAAAACAAGACAATAAAAATAGCAATTACCCCTAATACCAATTGCTTTTGAAGATCCGGAAGCATTAATAATTCAAAACCGATAAATAGAAATAAAATGGCATTCATAATTTCATCGATAAGTTCCCAGAATTTTTCCAAATAATCCCGGGTTTGTTCACTCATAGAATGCTTTTTACCGTAATTTCCAATAATCAGACCGGCAATAACCATAGCCAACGGTGAGGAAACATGTAATTGCTTCGCCACCAGAAAGCCGCCCATAACAATAGATAATGTAATTAAAACAGACACCTTATAGTCGTCTATTTTTTTCATTACATTCGATGCGGTAAAGCCGAGCAAGCCCCCCAAAAGAATTCCTCCTCCCGCTTCCAGTAAAAACAATAAGGATACAGATGAAAAGGTAGCTTCAAATGTAGCATCAGTAGCCATCTTTAGTACCACAGCAAACATTACAACGGCTACTCCGTCGTTAAAAAGAGACTCTCCTGTAATTTTCGTTTCAATCGTTTTAGGTACTTTTGCCTGCTTTAGAATACCAAGTACCACAATAGGATCAGTTGGTGAAATCAACGTTCCGAAAAGCAGACAATACAAATACGGAATTTCAAGCCCTACATAAGGCGCTATAACATATAACAATCCCGATACAATAAAAGCTGAAAGCACAACACTTACTGTTGCATAGGTTGCTACCGCCCATTTCTGGTTTCGGAGATCTGCCACATTTACGTGCAAGGCACCTGCAAAAAGCAGAAAATTAAGCATCGCTCCCATGAGAATTTCATTGAAATTAAAATCTTTTATCAATTCAAAAAACTCTCGCGTGGTTTCGGGGAAAAAACGCCCTCCCAGCAATCGGATACCAACGGAAACAAGCATCGCTATAATCATAATTCCAATCGTTCCCGGCAGACGGAGAAAACGCAAATTCAAGTATGCAAATAAAGAGGCTAAAACAATTAATACGGAAAAGGTGTAGTATAATTCCATTCGGTGTATTTTTTACAAAATTACCATTTTTATTATTTCTAATCTTTTAAACAGGCATCCGGAATACAAAAAAACAAACCTTTTTTATTTATTTTTTTGTATTTTTAATAAAAACAAGCCATATGTTTACTGTAGAGTGCCAAATGTTAATCCGACAGCCTCGAAAAAAAGTTTTTCAGGCTTTTATTGATCCTGATTGTACCGCTCATTTCTGGTTTACAAAATCTTCAGGAAAACTAGAGGTGGGTAAAGAAATAATCTGGGAATGGGAAATGTACCAACATCAGACGGTGGTAAAGGTGATTGAAATTATTGACAATGAAAAGATAAAAATCATATGGGGAGATATAGCTACCACCACTGTTGAATTTTTATTTACACAAATCACGGAAGAAACTACCTATGTGGTAATAAAAAATTATGGTTTCACACAAACCGGAAATGATTTATTACGTATGATAATGGATGTTACTGGTGGCTTTACTACTGTTTTAGACGGTTTAAAAGCCTATCTGGAACAGGGTATAAACCTGAATCTCATTGCCGATAAATTTGCTTCGGCGTCTTCTATACCAAAATCACAACTACAAACACTGGCATTCAGCGTTCAGATTAACGCAACGGCCGAAAAAGTATGGGATGTACTATGGAGTAAAGAGGGTTACCGTCAATGGACTGCTCCTTTCTGTAAAGGGAGTTATTATGAGACTTCTGCTTTTGAAGAAGGGAATACTATTCGTTTATTATCACCGGAAGGAAAAGGATTGAACAGTATTTTACATACGGTAGAATATCCGAAATACCTGGCATTCCAGCATATAGGTGAAATTGATAATTTTAAGGAAATAACACCGACAGATTGGGAGAAAGCCATGGAAACCTATGAAATTATACCTCTACATAGCGGTGTAGAGGTAATTACACGAGTGGAAACTACACCTGATTATATAGACCATATGAACAGACTATTCCCTTTGGCACTGAATGAACTGAAACGATTAGCCGAAACATAATGACCATACTTATTTTTTTCGTTTTTTTGTTGCTCATAGCAGTATTTGCTTTTGCAATAAGCCGTACCGGGTTAACATATAACCAAAAGAAAGTAGCGATCATTTTTTTAGTTATTGCTGCTATTTTATTTCTCATTACCTATTTTATTACCCTATTTGAAGATGGTAAAGTATGAAAATTAAAAGTAATAAATAATCTTATCTTTTCGCTGTATTAAAAAATCCGCCGTTAGGCACGACGGATTTTTATGGTTATTTTTTATAATCTTCCAAAAAGGCATGCAAAGCACGAATTCCCGTTCCTGTACCGCCATGGCCTTTATAATTTTCCATGCCTTCTGTAAAAGCAGGGCCTGCAATATCAAGATGAATATAAGGTTGCTTGGCAAAATGTTCTAAAAACTTGCCTGCTGTAATAGTTCCCGCATAACGACCTCCTATGTTTTTTAAATCGGCTATGTTTGATTTTAGCTGTTCTTTATAATCATCCCATAGCGGCAGCTGCACCATACGTTCATATACCCGGTTACCAGCATGTACCAGTAATTCGTTTGTGGTATTATCCGCATTACTCATCATACAAATAGCACGCGTACCCACAGCAACCAAAGCAGCTCCGGTAAGTGTGGCTGCGTCAATAATTAACTCCGGTTTAAATTTATCGGCATAGGCAATAGCATCTGCTAAAATCATACGCCCTTCCGCATCCGTATTCAGGACTTCAACCGTGGTACCGTCCATCATCTTTATCACGTCGCCCGGTGTATAGGCATCACCTCCCGGACGGTTATCAGTAGCCGGAATCAGACCGATAAGGTGTACATTTAACTTGTTAAGCGCTGCAGCATAGATAACACCTGCCATACACGCGGCGCCACCCATATCAGATTTCATTTCGTCCATAGAACCCGCCGTAGGTTTTAACGATAAACCACCTGTATCATATACAACGCCTTTTCCTACCAAAACAATAGGTTTTTCATTAACAGGATGTGTCGGTTTATATTCTAACAAGGTAAAAGTAGGTGGTACTACAGACCCTTTATTTACAGCCAGAAGTCCTCCCATTTTTAATTGCTGGATAGCTTCCTTTTCCAAAACCTCAACTTTGATATGTGCCTCAGCCCCTATTTCCTGGATTTCCTTAGCCAACTGCACGGCATTCAGGTAAGATACCGGTTCGTTTACCATATCACGCGCCCAAAAAACAGCTTTAATAACATTATTCATCCGGTTGATCTCGTTTTCTGTTATATCGCCTAAAAGGGAAATAGCTTCCAACGCATATTCGCGTTCATCAGCATCTTTAAAATATTTCAGAAACTGGTAATTTGACAATGCCAGACCTTCCGCTAAAGCCAAAGCAGTGGTTCCATTACCTACTATTGTAACTTCAGCCGCTTTTTTATCTAATTTCTGGCGAATATGAAAACCTGCCACACGCATTTTTTCCAGGTCATTATTTTCTTTTACAAAGAAATAAGCCCGGCTTCCTATTTTAATAAAGTCATCCTGAGTTTCAGAAGCTTTAAATTCTCTAAAAACTTCCTGTACATATTCGGGTATAGAAGCATCTACCATAGTCTGCTCATTTACCATATATACCAAAGCATTACCTGACAGGATATTTGTTTTTTGTAACATATTTTGTTTTTTTAATACCTGCCCAAAAATACAAAAAGTATTTTTATAGCTACCAGTATTGAAGGATGTTTAGAAGAGACAAACGGTGAGAAGCACCATTTCTTTTCTCCTATTTGAAAGGTTAAGTATTTATTCTTTCAAAAAGTGTAAGGTTTTTATCTATTTTTACTTGTTTTCAACAAAAAAAGGAAAGCTGGGCTTTCCTTTTTTGTTGAAAACATATACTAGCTATTTTTTAAATTAATCACTTCCTGGTCTGTTAAAAAACGCCATTGTCCGCGGCTTAACCCCCATTTGGTTAACCCGGCAAACATTACGCGGTCCAGTTTAATTACATCATACCCTAAACTTTCAAAAACAGCCCGTACTACTTTTACATTTGATGTCTTTACTTTAATTCCCACTTCGCTTTTAGGCTGGTTTTCCACATAGTTGATTTCCTCAACAAATACCCTGTGCTCATTTATAAAAACGCCTTTTTGTATTTTTTCCAGATCTTCATATTTCAGGTTTTTATCTAATGATACCTGGTATAATTTTGACGAACGCTGGGAAGCATTCATAAACTTTTGAATCATTTCATTGTCATTAGTAAACAACAAAAGGCCCATAGTCGTTTTGTCCATACGTCCAACAGGCTTTAACGGATAACTGGAAGCACTTCTGATCAGGTCGTTCACACTTGATGTCTTTTCTTCTTCTACAGTAGAAAAACCTTTTGGCTTATTGAGCAGCACATAAATTTTCTTTTCAGGCGTTACAGTTGCCCCGTCAAAATTCACCACATCATTAGGCTTTACGCGGTATCCCATTTCCGTAACCACTTCTCCGTTTACTTTTACATTGCCCGATTGGATATATAAATCGGCATCACGACGCGAACATACTCCGGAGTTGGCAATATATTTATTCAGACGAATGCCTTCATCTTCCGATTTTACTTGTTTCGGTTTAGGGGTATGAGGTTTATCTTTTGCAAAAGATTTACCGGTATACGGTTTGGAAGTATTGTTCTTACCAGGCGTAAAAGGCTTTTTCTTATCGTTTTTTCCTTTATTCTGAGGCCCCTTTCGTGTGTTCATCTTTTTGCTTTTTTGCAAAGATACTTATTTAATTGCTATTACCTGAAAAGTATTTTTACAGGGTATTTTTCAGGTATTTATTTTTTTATGTACCTTTAACTAAACTCAACGCTATGAAAAAAGTCTTAAACCTTATTTTATTGCAGGCTGTCATAAGTCTGATATCAGGTATTTTGTTTTCTCAAATGTCATTTGTCGGAAAAATAGGCATTACTGTTGCTTATCGGGAATATACCATCTTAAAAATCTGGTGGAAAGCTGCTTTAATGGTATTTGCCATACAACTGGCTCTTGTTATATTTTTGTGGTTTACCAAACGGTTTTCCACTTATAAAACGTTTGCCATTATTAACCTGATTTTTGTTATTTTAGGATTAATAGGGTTATTGTATACTTTTTACGATTTTACCAATACCAGTCATAAGTACATGAATGGCAAGTTTCATATGGGAGGTTACCTGATATGGGCCGGATGGTTTATCAGCTGCATTTATTTTTTCTTTTTGCGGGTAAAACCAAAACCGATTCTGCCTACTGTTGCCCCTCCTACAGTTCATAACAAAACAGAAGAGAATTCATCTACTGATCCGTCTTTATAGCAGAGGCTCTATAAGTTGTTTTCCATGTAAAATGACTTTCGGATTAATAAGGATAATAGACAATACCCCCAACAGGATAAGGAGCTTTAGACTGATGTGTAGTTTTTTGTAATCATCAGTTTCTTTGGCACCCCATAACTGAAAAAGAAATATCATAAGTGTGAATACACTAAAATAAAAGTAATAGGCCATATAGCCTACCTGAAAATCATAAATCAGTACAAAAGCGGGAACCAGTGTAAATAATGTAAGAATGGTAATGAACCATTTAGCCTCCCTAACCCCTACACGAACTGGTATGGTCTGATAATTATTGGCGAAATCACCTTTCATGTTTTCCAGATCTTTAATAACCTCTCGTATCCAAATCAGCAGAAATAAAAACGCTGCATGCACAAAGATACCGATGCTGTAGTTCTGAAAATAAATCAAAATACCGAAAAACGGGAATAAAACCAGAAGTGCCGCCACTATATTACCGATAATAGGAAACTTTTTCAGCTTGTGTGAATAGAACCACAAACAGAAGATATACACGGAAAAAAACAAAGCAGCACGCCAGGATATAACCCAGGCCAGACCGACACTTAAGAAATTCATGGCGAAATAAATCCGAAACTTGGTAGCCTTACTTACCAAACGGTCTATTGCTGATTTTTTGGGACGGTTAATGAGGTCTTTTTCATCATCGTAGAAATTATTAATGATATAACCTGACGCAATAGCCAAAGCCGTACTGAGTACCAATAAAAACAAGCGCCAATCAAGTAATACAGTTAAGGCTCTTTGGTTTTCAGCAAAAATATAAACGGAGGCCAGATATTGTGCTAATATGACAACGATAATATTATACCCACGTACAACAGAAAAAATACTGAATATTTTTAGCAATAGTATTTTATGTTTACGTGTAAACATTTTGCAAGGGCAAAAAGGATTTAAAATTTATAAACAACCTCTAATTTATACTCTTTTAATGCTTCTTTAGCTTTATCAAAATCAGGGGCAAACCCCAAAATATAGCCTCCACCCCCCGATCCGCAAAGTTTTAAATAGTAATCGTTAGAATCGATACCTTGCTGCCAAATCTGATGAAAACGCTCTGGTATCATGGGTTTAAAATGACTTAAAACAACTTTAGAAAGATGTTTGGTATTACTGAATAACGCTTTAAAATCGCCTGACAGAAAGTTCTCTACACAAGCATCTGTATATTTGGTAAACTCCGATTTCATCATACTGCGAAATCCTTCATTTTTAAGGTTATCCATAAAGATGTTTACCATGGGAGCTGTTTCACCGATAGTTTCAGAATCAATTAAAAAGACGGCTCCCTTACCTCCTGTTTTCTGTGAAGGAATACCTGTTGGTTCAATATGATCTTTAGAGTTTATTAAAATAGGTAAGCTCAGGTAGCTATTTAAAGGGTCTAACCCGGAGCTGGTTCCGTGAAAAAAAGATTCCATTTTTCCAAAAATTCCTTTTAGCTGTAATAATTTTTCCCGGGTAAGGTTTTCTAAAACCGTAATTTTATTATGGGCGTATTTATCATAAATAGCAGCCACTAAAGCACCACTGCTTCCTACACCATAGCCCTGAGGGATACTGGAATCGAAATACATACCATTGGCAATATCCTGATTTAGTGTATCCAGATCAAAAGTTACTATTTCAGGCGCACTGCTTTGGAGCTCTTTCAGATATACGGCAAATTTTTGCAGGCTCTCATTTGACTTTTGAGCTGACGGCGGTAAATCTGTCGCTATTTTTAAAGCACCATTATAAAAGTTGTACGGAATAGATAATCCTTTGGAATCTTTAATAATCCCATATTCTCCAAACAACAGAATTTTCGAGTAAAATAGCGGTCCTTTCATAGTGGCTTTCTTTTTTATACAAAAGTACTAAAAAAACAGATTCGAGATACCATAGTTTCAATTATTTATGTATACCATATACGCAATGACGGCATCCGTTTTTACAGCAGCGCCCTTTTAAGAAATGGTACCACTCTGTAAATACAAAGAATCCGTTTTCCATATAATAATGCAATCCTTCTATAAGCTCATGTGGCCTTTTGGGAAAAGTATGCGTTGCTTTGGCTTTCGTAAATTTGTCAAATTTTTTCAGACAATCAGTACACAAACAATCATGGTCGGTTTTATCATACAGAAACTGAACCGTTTCTTCTAACAGTTCTATTTTCTGGCAATCACAGTTTTGAATATCTTCAACATTACAGACAATAGGTTTATGGCAATGCGTACACTTCTTCTTCATTCCGCACTAGTATTATACAATTTCTCTTATGCCATCACCCATTTCATCATGAATAAACTGCCCTCCCTGACAATACTGTGCCAGATTTTCAGCAATAAATCGCTGTACCGCTTCCTTATCTTTCCGAGGATATAATACATGGACATTTGCACCAGCATCTAATGTAAAACAAACCGGCACACGGGTTTCTTCTCTATAGGCCCATATTTCACTGATAATTTCCAGGGTATTGGGTTTCATTAAAATAAAATAGGGCATCGAAGTCATCATCATAGCGTGCAATGTCAGGGCTTCACTTTCTACCAGCGCAATAAATTCCTCCAGGTTTCCGCTTTTGAGAATTCCCTTCAGATGTGTTATATTTTCATGTGCCTGTTCAAAACGCCGGGTGGCAAATGGGTGTTCGTGCATCAGATCATGCCCTACAGTACTCGACACTTGTTTCTCGCCTTTATCTACCAACAAAATAGTGTCCTGGTAGTTATGAAAAATCTCGTTTATTTCATATGGAAACGGAATACCAAACAAATCAGCACTGTTTTCAATGCTTTTTGTTTCTCCCCAAACTACAATATCTCCTTTTATGCTGCGACAGGCACTTCCGGATCCTAAACGGGCGAGAAAAGAGGCTTTCTGATTGTAATAAATTTCTGATTTGCCCGGATTTATTGTTTTTTCCAAGGCTATAACAGTGGCAGACAATGCCGCCATACCGGAGGCAGATGAAGCAATACCCGAGCTGTGCGGGAAGGTATTTCGGGTATCTATCGTAAAATGATACTCTGAAATATAGGGGCAAAAAGGGAGAATTCGCTCGAAAAATTTTTGAATTTTAGGACGAAATGATTCTTTTGGCCGGCCTTCAAACAACAGCTCAAAAGAAATACCTTTTGCTTCTTTCTGTTCGTAATATAAAGTGGTAATCGTTTTACAGTTATTCAGTGTAAAACTAAGCGAAGGGTTAGCCGGAATCTGATGTTCCTTTTTCCCCCAGTATTTCACCAAAGCAATATTGCTGGGTGCAGAAAAGGTAAACGTTCCCTTTTTTTCAAGTATTGTATATCCGGTGTTTTTAAAGGTATCTATAGTTGTCATCATTTTTATTTATTAGCAATAGCACGGGCAGCCAGAAAGCCGGTTGTCCATGCATTTTGAAAATTAAAACCTCCGGTTATGGCATCTATATTCAGAACTTCTCCCGTAAAATACAAATTATTTCGAAATTTGCTTTCCATTGTCTTAAAATTCACTTCTTTCAGATCAATTCCGCCCGCTGTTACAAATTCTTCTTTAAAGGTACTTTTTCCGTTAATCTGAAATTCCCCCTGTGTAAGCTGCAATGCCAGTTGTGAAAGCTGTTTCTTTGACACATCTGCCCACTTTGCTTCATCAGCAATATCCGTAGCCTTTACCAATTTCTCCCATAAACGGTTAGGTAATGCAAATGGTGCTCTTTTACCTATCATTTTTTTTGCCTGCAAATGCTTCTGTTCCTGCAACTGGCCCAACACTTCATCAAAGTGCTCATCGCCCAGCCAGTTTACGTGTAGTGTAAACTGATACTGAAGCGCATGCAAATCACGTGCTCCCCAAGCTGATAATCGTAAAATAGCAGGACCGCTTATGCCCCAGTGTGTAATAAGCAAGGGGCCTTGTGCCTGCAATTTAGTATTTTTAATTTTAACAATAACATTTTCTGCCGAAAGCCCCATTAGGTCCTTAATACGGGCGTCTCTCGTATTAAACGTAAACAATGAAGGTACGGGTTCTACAATAGTGTGATTCAGATTTTCCAGCAAATTCCATATTTTTGTATTGCTGCCAGTGGCTATTACCAAATAACGAGATTCAAAATTGCCTGCTGTAGTAGCTAAATTCCAGGCCGCCTCTTTATCAAAAAGTGCTTGTACTGTGCATGAGGTAATTACCCGTATACCCAGTTCAGCAGCCAGTCTTGTAAAACAATTGATAATGGTTTGGGAAGAATTACTTTGGGGAAACATGCGGCCGTCTTCTTCAGTTTTTAAAGACACCCCTCTTTCTTCCAGCCAGGCAACCATATCGCCCGTACAGAATGTATGAAAAGGGCCTTTTAGCTCGCGTTCTCCACGCGGGTAAAATTTTGTCAGAACACCTGGAATATAACAGGCATGTGTTACATTACACCGTCCGCCTCCTGAAACTTTTACCTTTCCAAGAACCTCTTTACCCCGTTCTAAAATTGCGATTTGTAACCCCGGATTTTGCTCTGCTATATTTATAGCTGTAAAGAATCCGGACGCGCCACCACCTACTATAATTACATCTGCTTTCTGCATGACATGAGGAACATTTCCATTTTATGTACAAAAATCCTCTACATTTTGTAGAACATCCTATTTTTGATAAATACAAAACAATCAACTGATTTTAAAATACTTGTAAACTATTTTACAATTTATTGTTTTTGGAACGGTTTTTAGTATCTTTATTATAGTTTGTATTTACTTTCCGGGTACAAAGATAAAACTCTAAACACTATAAAACATATCCATTATGATTAAAAAAATACTTTTACTATCTCTTATCAGTTTTCTTTTTGTAATGTGTAAAGCGCCTAAATTGGCTACTGATAAACACGACACTAAAAAAGAACGCCGTGACAAGGAAGAAAAAGAAAACGTTAAAAATGTCTATTATACCGAACAGGTTAAGAACGACTTTCGGGCTGTATCGGAAGGTGTCCGCAATAAATTCCTGAAAGACTATAAAGCTACCGAAGACAAATATTCTATTCTGTTTTTTACTCAGGGGTTTTATGGAGAAGAAGTTATTGTAAAAAATAACGACGGACAATTATTTAAAGGTATGGTAACCACAAATAAAAATACCGGATTGGCGCGTAATATGCGTATTCTCAACACTTCGGAAACTGAAATTTATGACAAAGGCACCAAGAAAACCATTGTGATAGATAGTAAAAAGGCCAGTAAACATAAATTTATATACGTAATGAAAGATTTATCTAATGATGATAAGCCTTACAAAATAACATTCAGCGACAAATTGCGTCCTGCCAAATAAACCCATCATACACAACAAACAAAAGAAAACCTTAACACAGATGTTAAGGTTTTTTTATGGAATGCTAAACCAAATCACAAAATCATATCTCTGAAGGGGATCACAACAGTAAAGCCTTTTGAAACAAAATAATCTTCGGGATTATCTTTACTAACCGCCATAATAAAATCTCCTCCCCAAGCTCCTAAACTTTTAATTGTGCCTTCAAAATCAGGAAATAGACTTTCCTGTACAGTGGGTATTTCCAGTATTTTGCTGAGTTTTAGCTCATAATCCTGTATACGTGCAATGAAGGTAATATAATCTACTCCTTTTACCAATTCATCTGTTAAACGGCTTACTTCTTCTATTTCGGTAGTTAAATTAGCTTTTTTCTTTTTAAAAGTAGCAATTCCTTCCTTACTGTCCTTTTTCTGATTGAGGTATATGAAATAAATATCATTTTTAAAATCAGGATAAAAATCTACTTCTTCAACCGTAATAGTTGCTCCTTTTTTCTGGTAGGTTACAGCTTGGTTATGCTGTGCGCAAGCAATATCAAACCCACTACCGCCAAATGATTTTTCCAGCAGCTCAAAAGCGTCTACCTGAAACCATTGTGCAATATTATTAATAAGTGTAGATGAGCTTCCCAATCCCCAATTTTTTGGAAAAGTTAATTCAGTTTCTACTAAAAATCCGGGGGTATCTGAAAGTATAGAAGGGTTCAACAAATGAGCTTCATATAATATAGTAAGTAAAGTATTACGAATTTTATGCCCTGGAATAGTTTTTTTTTGGAGTATATCTTCTACCTGAATATCATCATTATACCATACCGAACCGTCTGCATCGTAGCTTTTCCAGGTAAGTACAGGTGATTGCAATGGATATATTCTTAAATATTGTCCCGCTTTTGTAGGCCATGCCAGTACCTTTGCTCCTTCCAGCACATAATATTCTCCTATAACCCAAAGTTTTCCGTTGCTGTAAAACTCCATCTCTATTTTCGTAAATTCTCAATAAAAGCAACCACAGCATGATGTGTTAAGGTTTGTCCCTTGAAATGCAGTATTACTTTCTGACGTTCATTTTCCGTAGCGTGTAATTGGTTAAGAATATTCATAAGGTGCATTTTCATATGCCCTTGCTGAATACCCGTGGTAGTAAGCGACTTAACTGCAGCAAAGTTCTGCGCGAGACCAGCTACGGCGATAAGCTGCATTAATTCTTCTGCTGAGGGATTTTCCAGCATTTGTAAAGCAACTTTCACCATGGGATGCAGGGTTGTCAACCCTCCAACAGTACCTAATGCCAAGGGCAGATCTATCCAGAATCGAAATATGTTATCTTTAATTTCGGCGTGAGACAAACTGCTGTACCGTCCGTCTCTGGCAGCATAAGCATGTATACCTGCCTCAACAGCTCTAAAGTCATTTCCCGTAGCAATTACAACAGCATCAACACCGTTCATAATACCTTTATTATGAGTAACTGCCCGAAACGGTTCTACTTCTGCAATTTTTACAGCCTGTACAAACTTTTCTGCAAACTCATACGGGTTTTCAATTTCTTTTGATGCTAATGTTTCAATCTCACATGAAACTTCGGCACGTACAATACAGTTTGGAACATAGTTGGAAAGAATTGACATAACAACCTGCAGTGTTTTCTCTTCTTCTGTGAACAGTTCGAAACACATTACTTCTTCTTTAAGTACATTGGCAAAACCCTCTAAACACGAATTGATGAAGTTGGCCCCCATACTATTCTTTGTGTCAAACGTACAGTGCAACTGGTAATAATGGGGTAGTTCAAGTGTTTTATCACGTAAACTAATCTCCAGAATGCCACCACCGCGTTTTACCATATTCCGGGTTACTTCCTGCGTAGCTTCGCGGAATTTATGTTGTAACCCATCCACAAACTGTTGTAGTTTTTCTTTATCTCCTTTAAATATAAAATGTACTTGTCCTATTTTTTCAGTTCCCAGCACGGTAGCTTTAAAACCGCCGCGCGTACTCCAGTATTTTGCCGCATTTGCTGCTGCTGCCACTACTGAACTCTCTTCAATAACCATAGGCAGGGTATACACCTTGTTATTAATTACAAAATTAGGAGCTACCCCAAACGGCAGATAAAAATTTGTGATGGTATTCTCTATAAATTCATCATGCAGTTTTTGTAAAGCATTATTGTTATTCCAATACTGTACAATACTTTTTTTAACATCTTCCGATCCTTGAAAATAAGTAGTTACTAACCAATCTATCTTTTCATCTTTAGAAAGCTTAGAAAAACCATTCACTACATGTGTCATGCGCAATTGTTATATTTTTTTTGCAAAGATAACTATTATTGTGCATTCTGTTCTTTAATTCATCAAGGTCGATATAAAACAAAAAAATTATGTTACTTTGTGTTTTACACTTTTTCAATAACCCAATATGAAAAAACTGATTTTTAACCTTGCCTTGTTTGCAAGTGTTTCCAGTACTGCTACAGCCCAGCAGCAAATTACATTAAACGATATTTGGGAAGGTTCTTTCAGAACAGAAGGCATGACCTCGCTTAATGCCATGAAGAACAGCAATCAATATACCGTTTTGGATTATGAGTATACATCACGTACTATATCCATAAACATCTATGACTTTGCTACTTTAGAAAAAAGTACAACCCTTCTGAGCTCTAAAAATTTTGCTGAATTAAATACTTTATCTGATTACACTTTCAGTCCGGATGAGAAAAAACTTCTTCTTGCCACGAAAGCAACACCTATTTATCGTCATTCGTTTACAGCACTTTATTTTATCTATGATACCGCTTCACAACAACTGGTTCCTTTAACAGACAAACCGGTACAGGAGCCCCGGTTTAATCATGACGGATCGAAAGTATCTTATGTGATGGATAACAATTTGTATATTTTTGATATCGCCTCCAAAAAACATACACAAGTTACTAATGACGGGAAGAAGAATCATATTATAAACGGTATTACCGACTGGGTATATGAAGAAGAATTCGCTTTTGTAAGGGCCTACGACTGGAATGCCGACGGGTCTAAAATCGCTTTTATAAAATTTGATGAAAGTGAGGTACCTGAATTTTCTATGGATATTTACGGTACCACATTATACCCCGCACAACAAGTATTCAAATATCCTAAAGCCGGTGAAAAAAACGCAAAGGTTTCCTTGCATATTTACGATGTAAAAAACGGTAAAACGCAACAGGCTGCTTTACCCGTTTCAGGCGATTTTTATATACCGCGCATCAAATGGACCAATGACGCCCAAACTTTGAGTGCCCAAGTACTCAACCGTCATCAAAATGAATTGAAGCTCGTTTTTATAGAGGCTAATTCTGCTAAAACAACTACCGTTTTATCTGAAAAAGACAAAGCCTATGTAGATGTCACAGACAATCTTACGTTTTTAAAAGATAACAGTTTTATATGGACAAGTGAAAAAAGTGGGTATAACCATATTTATCATTATGATAAAACCGGTAAATTGAAAACACAAGTTACGAAAGGAAACTGGGAAGTAACACAATATTATGGCTTTGACCCCAAAACGAATACTATTTTCTTTCAATCTGTGGAAAACGGAAGTATAAACCGGGATGTTTATGCAATTTCCCTAACCGGAAAAGACAAGAAAAAACTCTCCTCTGCAACAGGCACCAACAATGCTACGTTCAGTACCGATTTTGACTTTTTTATTAACGAATATTCATCAGTTAAAACAGCTCCTCTATTTACTTTAAATGAAAGCAAATCGGGCAAAACCATTAAAACGATTGTAGACAATACCGCTTTAAAAAATAAACTGAAAACATACAACCTCCCTGAAAAAGAGTTTTTCGAACTAGATAAGGGTAACGGACAGACGCTGAATGCATGGATGATGAAACCAACGAATTTTGACTCAACGAAAAAATATCCGTTATTGATGTACCAATATTCAGGCCCCGGTTCTCAGGAAGTAGCTAATAAATGGTGGAACAGTAATGATTACTGGCACGCACTGCTTACTCAGGAAGGATATATTGTTTTATGTGTAGACGGCACAGGTACAGGCTATAAAGGAGCTGCCTTTAAAAAGGCGACACAGAAAGAATTGGGAAAATATGAAGTGCAGGACCAGATTTTCGCAGCCAAAGAAATGGCTAAAAAACCGTTTATAGACCCTTCCCGTATTGGTATATGGGGCTGGAGTTTTGGCGGTTTCATGTCAAGCAATTGTATTTTTCAGGCACCAGATGTCTTTAAAACAGCTATAGCAGTAGCTCCGGTTACCTCATGGCGTTTTTACGATTCTGTGTATACAGAGCGTTTTATGACAACGCCTCAGGAAAACGCCTCAGGTTATGACAATAATTCTCCAATCACGCATGCTAAAAACCTGCAAGGTAATTTTCTGCTTGTACACGGAACAGCAGATGACAATGTGCATGTACAAAACAGTATGGTATTGATTAATGAGCTGGTGCACCTGAACAAGAAGTTCGACTGGTTGATATATCCGGATAAAAATCACGGTATTTACGGAGGAAAAACCCGTTTACAATTGTATACCAAAATGACCGATTATATCAAAAAAAACCTGTAACAGGTAAATTAATACGGTTCTTATAAAAAGTTTAAATTTTTCTTAAATTATTTTTATACATTTGAAAGCTTGCAATACAGCGCAGGCATACTATAACAATCAACTTTCAATAAAAACAAACATGGCAACAGCATCTGAAGCACAGCAACTGGAAGAAATTCAGAATTTCTCCGGTAAATACCCCAAACAAATATGGAGTCTATTCTTCTCCGAAATGTGGGAGAGGTTTTGTTTTTACGGAATGCGGGGGATGCTGGTTTTTTTCATGATTGATCAGCTGAATTTTGCAGAAGCTAAAGCTAATTTACAATATGGCGCCACACAGGCTTTTGTATATGCCTTTACGTTTGTCGGTGGCTTATTTGCAGATAAAATACTAGGGTTCCGTAAGTCATTATTCTGGGGAGGCTCTCTGATGATCCTGGGAAGTTTAATTTTAGCTTATGAACCTCACACTTACTTTTTTACCGGAATTGCCTTCACAGTAATCGGTACCGGTTTTTTTAAACCCAATATCTCTACTATGGTGGGGTATTTATACAAAAAAGGTGACAACCGTACAGATGCCGGATTTTCTTTATTTTATGCCGGTATCAACTTGGGTGCCTTAATTGGCGGATATGTATGTATTGCTATTGGAAAAGGAAACCTGCTGGCAAGCATTGTACCTCACGATCATCGGTGGAATGTGGCCTTCGGATTAGCCGCCTTTGTTATGATGATTAGTCTGATAAATTTTTTCTTTACAGAAAAGCATCTCGGGCCTATTGGTCTGCAGCCTAAAACAAAACTGGCCAACGGGGAAACCAAACGCATGCCTTTATGGAAAGAAATTGCAGTTTATGTAGGTACTTTTGCTATGATTCCCGTAATTATTCTGATGATTGACAATACCGATTATACCGATTATTTTATGTACACTATCGGTCCGTTAACATTACTCTATCTCTTTTATGAAATGACCAAAGTAACCAATGCGGAACGTAGAAAATTATTCGCGGCCTTGATCTTTATTGTCTTTTCTATCCTTTTCTGGGGAATTTACGAACAGGCAGGAGGTTCATTAAGTATTTTTGCCGCAAAAAACCTAAATAACAGTTTATTAGGCGTAACACTAGATCCGAATGGAGTGAATAATTCAGGTGGTGCTTTTTTCATCATTTTATTAGCTCCTTTATTTGGTTTAATGTGGATATGGCTAAACAAAAAAAGAATAGAACCCAATACGGTCATTAAATTCGGTTTAGGATTTGTTTTGTTAGGACTTGGATACTACGCATTATTTGGCACACGCTGGTTTGCAGATGCTAACGGGGTTACTTCTTTAGATTTCTTTACCTTGGCATTGCTTATTATTACATTTGGCGAATTGTGTTTATCGCCAATTGGTTTATCTATCATGACCAAATTATCTACTGCCAACCTGCAGGGAATGATGATGGGTATGTGGTTCCTGGCTTCTGCTTACGGGCAGTATGTAGCCGGAATTATCGGAGCCAATATGTCGCAGTCAAAAGGAGGCTCTTCAAATTACGACAGCTTAATTGCCTATACAGACGGCTATAAAGATTTGGGGTTATATGCTGTTGGTGCCGGTGTATTGCTTATAGCCATTTCGCCGTTAGTGCGAAAATTAATGCAGGAAGTAAAATAATCTATTACAATGTCATAAAGCGGCTCTCGGGTCGCTTTTTTAGTATAAAATCCAATTTTAATACAATGTCATCAACAAACAAACCTTCTTTCTGGAGTACGGTTACTTCATTTAATAAAACTTTTTGGCTGGCCAGTTTTATGGAACTTATGGAACGCTGGGCCTGGTATGGTATTTTCACACTTTTCGGTTTATATCTGGTAGGTTCTACAGATGAAGGCGGACTAGGGTTCAACCACGTTCAGAAAGGAAATATTATGGCCAATGTTACCGCCATCTTATATCTTTTACCTATCTTTTTTGGCGTTATTGCCGACCGTATCGGTTATAAAGTTTCCCTTACAATTTCGTATGTTATCATGATTGCCGGCTACTATCTGATGGGTGAAGTTAATACCTATTGGAGCATGTATATGGTATTTTTTATGGTGGCCATAGGCGCGGCTTTTTTTAAACCCGTAGCTTCAGCCATTGTGGCACGAAATACGGATGAAACAACCGGCACAATGGGCTTCGGTATTTTCTATATGATGGTAAATATCGGCGGATTTATAGGTCCCGGCATGTCTTCTTATTTACGAACGGTATTCGGTTGGAAAATCATTTTTATACAAGCAGCTGTAGTTATCGGTATTAATCTTTTGGTAGTATTGTTCTTTTATAAAGAACAAAAAGGAACCCATCAAAAAGCCAAGGAACCTATTTTAACCGAGTTTAAAAATTCCATATTAAACATTATTGAGGCTTTAAAGGATAAGCGTTTAACCATTTTACTCATTTTGATGATTGGTTTCTGGACGATGTTTAACCAGTTATTTTATACGTTACCCAACTTTATTGAAGACTGGGTAAATTCAAGCGCTCTCAGCAATTGGATTAATGAACACTTGCCCTTCTTAAGTAAAACCCTAACACAAGACGGACAGGTCAAAGCAGAATGGTTTACAAACTTAGATGCATTAATGATTATTTTGCTACAGGTTTCCGTGTCCTATTTTGTCATTAAAATGCGTCATATACACGCCATTATTCGAGGAGCCATTATTGCCACTATTGGGGTGTGTTTAACGTTTTACACTCATAATGTTTGGTTTACCATAATAGGCACGATGATTTTCGCTATCGGTGAAATGATGTCAAGCCCAACCCTTTCTTCCTTTATTGCGCTTATTACGCCTAAAGGAAAAGAAGGTCTGTATCAGGGTACTTACTTTTTACCCGTAGCCGCCGGAAACTGGGTAACAGGATTTATTGCCGGAGATCTTTATCAAAAATGGTCAGATAAGCTATCGCTTCTTCAAGCTGAAATGGGTAAACGCCAAATTGCGATGCCAGAAGTGGTAACCAAAGAAGAATATATAGAGAAGGCGTCAAAGGCCCTGGATATGTCTATTTCCGATTTCGAAAAAATGTTTCACTTAAAACAGGATCACATCAACTGGGCTGATGTCGGAAGCCGCGTTTCACAGTTTGCCCAGAGTAAAAATATTGATCTTACGGCTATACACCTTCCGTTCTCAAAAAGCGAATATTTTAGCTTAGCAGAACAAAAGCTGCAGATGGGACATTGGCAGCTTACTGAAATGCTTTGGGACACATATCATCCCAATAAACTATGGTATGTCGTATTTGCAGTAGGAGCTGTTTCTGTCATTGCTTTATATATTTATGATAAAGTAGTGATAAAACCTATTCGGAAAAAATAATTTTTGTTGTACACTGTATCCTGATTTTCGGGAACATGGTCGTTATACAATCTTTCTGACCTTTAATATTTTACGGTTATGCAACTTTGCAAAGGGAAAAAATTAACCGGAAAATTTAAATAATTTGGTTATCTTTCGGGCTTAAAATAAATTAAATCTGTATAAATGGCATCAGAAGCGCACACTTCTCCTACCGATTTTTATAAATCAAATGTCTTAGGGCAACGATCGGGACTTTTTGTTCTCTTTTTTACTGAAATGTGGGAACGTTTTTCATTCTACGGAATGCGTGTTTTGTTAATTCAGTTCTTAACGGCAGCTGTATTAAAAGGTGGTTGGGAATGGAGTGCTGAACAAGCCGGGGCTTTGTACGGAACGTATGCCATGATGCTTTATTTAACGCCTATTTTCGGCGGTATTATAGCCGATAAATACATCGGGTCGCGTATGGCCGTTATTATTGGCGCTATTATTATGACTATCGGCCACGCCGCCATGGCGTTTGACACGCCTGTAATGTTTTTTATCGGTTTGGCCTGTTTAGTTATAGGTACCGGTTTTTTCAAACCCAACATGCCCTCTATTTTAGGCGAAATGTATAAAGATTTACCGGAAAAGAAAGACGGAGCTTATACTATTTTTTATATGGGTGTAAATGCCGGTGCTTTCTTCGGCATGATGCTTTGTGGCTATTTAGCCGAAAAAATAGGCTGGCACTGGGGCTTTGGTTTGGCAGGTGTGTTTATGTTCTTAGGTACCTTACAGTTTGCATTTGCCAAACCGTTAATGGGCAAACTGGGGATTTTAGACAAATCGGAAGAGGCCAAAGCGGAGGCTGCTAAAACAGATACCGATACACGAAACCCATTCACAACCACTGACTATATACTAATGGTAATTGTAGGTATTATTGGTTTTCTGTATGCCTTTAACGATCCGCTTTCAAAAAATGGTATGATTGATATTTTTACATGGCTCGATTTACCTTTTTTACGTGGCCAGTATGTAGCTATCATTTTTGCGCTTATTCTTTTTATTTATATGATTGTATCACGTGTTATGCGTTATGACAAAGTAGTACGTGACCGGATGTTTGCCGTAGTTTTACTGGCATTCTTCCTGATTTTCTTTTTTATGAGTTTTGAACAGGGTGCTACCTCGTTGGTAATTGTTGCCCGTGACTTTATTGACAGAAGTCTGACCGGAAGTGCTTTAATGACGTTCAATATTATTAACGCGTTACTGACAGTTGTTCCGTTGGCTATTATTTCGTGGGTGCTTATCAAACTGGCACGCGTTACATGGCGTAAAATTGCATTATCCAATATCATTTTATTCCTGTGCTTTGCTATTATCTGGGGAGTAGCAATATGGATGCTGAACAGCGAGTTTTCCAAAGAAGCATCTGAAATTACTGTTTCCTGGTTCTCTACTTTAAATTCATTCTTCATTATTGCGCTTGCCTCAACGGTTTCCAAACTGTGGGAATCGAAATACAATCCATCTGCCGCTTTTAAATACGGTTTTGGCCTGATTTTGGTAGCAATAGGCTTTTTACTTATCGGATTAGGTTCTTGGGGCATTGGTGAGGGTGTAAAAATATCAATGGTGTTTTTAGTACTTACGTACTTATTCCATACATTGGGCGAATTATTTATTTCCCCGGTAGGTTTATCATATGTTTCCAAACTTGTACCAGCCCGTATGCTGGCCTTTATGTTTGGTATATGGTACCTGGCTATTGCCATTGCGCAAAAAGTAGCAGCCGTTTTAGGCGGACAGGTAGAAACCATTCAGGAAAACTATTCCATAAGTCATTTCTTTTTCCTATTTACAGCCATACCGGCTATTGCAGGACTTTTAGTTATGGCACTGAATCCGTTAATTAAAAAGTTAATGCACGGTATCAAATAACAGCAACTAACAAATTATATTAAATGGCAACAGAAGCTACTAATCCAGATTTTTTTAAATCGAAAGTTTTAGGACATCCTTCGGGGCTTTTCGTTCTTTTCTTTACCGAAATGTGGGAACGTTTTTCGTTCTACGGCATGCGTGTTTTATTAATACTTTTTCTAACCGCCGCAATTACGGGTAATAATCCCGGCTGGGGCTGGGGTGCAGAAAACGCAGGTGCACTTTATGGTACCTACGCTATGCTTTTATATATCACGCCTATTTTCGGCGGCATTATTGCCGATAAATATATCGGATACCGCTGGGCTGTAGTAATTGGTTCTATCATTATGACAATGGGACATGCTTTTATGGCATTTGACACCCCTATATTTATGTATTTGGGGCTGGCCGCACTTGTTATTGGTACCGGATTCTTTAAACCTAATATGACCTCTATCCTATCCGAAATGTATAAATCATTTCCCGAAAAAAAAGATGGTGCTTATACTATTTTCTATATGGGTGTAAATGCGGGTGCTTTTTTCGGTATGATGCTTTGTGGCTATCTGGCTAATAATTTAGGATGGCATTACGGTTTTGGATTAGCAGGTATTTTCATGCTTTTAGGCACACTGCAATTCTGGCTGGCCAAACCGCTATTTGGTCATATTGGCGAGGTACCTTCCAAAGAAACTAAAGTAGCCCAGCTTGAGGCAAACAACAATACGACAACAGATAACGACGACAAATTAAATCCGTTTACCACTATTGATTATATTCTGATTGCTATTACTACCATTATTGGTTTATTATATGCCTTTAACGACCCGCTTTCAAAAATCGGTGATATTCATATTTTACCTAAAACCTTATTCGGTTTCGACGGTTCAATTGTGGTAATACTTATCGGACTTGTTTTGTTTTTAGCATTGGTTATATCACGGGTTGTACGTTATACCGCCGTGGTAAGAGACAGGATGATTGCCGTTACTATATTTGCTTTTTTTACTATCTTTTTCTGGATGGCGTTTGAGCAGGGCGCTTCGTCGCTGGTTATTTTTGCGCGCGATAACGTAGACCGTGCCTTAACCGGCACATCACTTACCACTTTTAATATTATCAATACCTTATTAACAGTCGTTCCGTTAATCATCATTTCGTGGGTATTGTTTTTACTGGGTAAACAGACTTTTAATAAAGCTCCTTTATCTAATATTGTGCTGGCAATAACTTTTATAATTGTTTGGGGGATCGCCATCTGGATGTTAAACAACGAATTTTCTAAAGAAGCTTCAGAAATTGACCCTTCCTGGTTTTCTATCCTCAACTCCTTCTTTATTATTTCACTGGCTTCATCAGTATCCAAAATATGGGATTCTAAATTCAACCCTCCGGCAGCTGTAAAATACGGTTTAGGACTAATTATCATGGCTATCGGTTTTGGCCTTTTGGCCTATGGATCTCATGGTATTCAAACCGGTGTAAAAGTATCTATGATCTGGCTGATACTTGCTTACTTATTCCATACATTAGGTGAATTGTTTCTTTCGCCGGTAGGTCTTTCCTATGTATCAAAACTGGTACCTGCACGTATGATTGCTTTTATGTTTGGTATCTGGTACCTGGCTATTGCCATCGGAAATAAACTGGCCGCCGCAGTAGGAGGTGAAATTGAAAATATTACCCATGCTTACTCCTTATCTACTTTCTTTTTAATATTTACAATAGTGCCAATTATTGCAGGACTTTTGGTTATGCTGCTGCATCCTGTGTTAAAAAAGTTAATGCACGGTGTAAAATAGGTATGGATTTTGAAAATATCAATTCCGTTTTATATCTTTATAAAGCGGAATTTTTATATATAAACTAGTATTATTTTTTAAACTTACAACAATGAAAAAATTGATTCTATTCATTTGCATCGTTTTTATGGGAATCACTTCTCAGGCGCAGGAAGTCAAATGGATGTCTTTTAATGAGGCTGTTACTGCCCAGAAAAAAAATAAGAAACCTATCTTTATAGATGCCTATACAGTTTGGTGCGGACCTTGTAAAATGCTGGATAAAAATACTTTTTCAGATCCGGCGGTTGCTAAAATTTTAAACGAAAAATACAATCCGGTAAAATTTAATGCCGAAGGAAACGAAGCCATTACTTTTTTAGGAAAAAAGTACAGCAACCCTAATTATGTAGAAAGTAAGAAAAAGGCACGAAACGGATTTCACGAATTTGCAGCATTTATAGGAGTGAAAGCCTACCCTAACATGATTATCATTGATAAAGACGGCAAAGTGACAAAAGATATCCTGGGCTATCAAACTCCGGATCAATTGACACCACAGTTATAAAGATAACCGGTAAAATCCCTTTTCCTTCATATTGTGAAAGGGGATTTTTCTTTCAATACAAATGCTTTCCCAATAGTTTACACGCCATTTGGGATTGTTGGGATGAAATACTACCATTTTAGGATTAACTTCTTCTAAAAACACTTCGAAATCTAAAACAGGATTATGCCATAAAACCGCAATGTCTATAGGATAATTCTTCGTATAAATTCCCGTACTATCTATAATGGACACAACAACAGGTAAAAAAAGAATATTTTCCAGCTTTTGAAAGTCTTCTCCCCTATGTCTGTTTTTCTTTTGATAAGCTGAAAGGTACATTGAACTTCTCTTAAGGGTATCTGTAGTAAAGACATTTAACTGCCCGCTTTTATTATGCACTATAGATACATTGTTATAATCATAAAATACCAAAAGTTCGTGTTTCAACCGTATATTTACAATATCTGTTACAATAGTTACCTGTACACCAATAAGCAATAACAATAGTACCACCACCTTAAAAAACCTGTAATTTCTGATTATACTCCCTACTACAATAAGCAGAAAAAAGGTCAAAAGACATTCAATAACATCAAACTTTATGTCGTACCTCACACTTCCGTCTATAGTGGCCAGCTTTTGTATAATCTGATTGCAACTATTTAATAAAAAAGAGATTATTTTAGCCAGAAAAAGACTGATACCAGGTACAAGAAAATTAAACGGCAACATAATCAGAAGCAACGTCAACACCACTGTTATAGTGGGCACTGCAATCATATTTCCGGCAAGAAACAACCACGGCATTTGTCCGAAATAGAATAAAGTTACAGGTAAAACACCCAGTTGTGCCACAAATGAAACACCTAAAAGTGATAAAACCGGGCGCACAATAACAGGTTGTTTTAAGATAACCGCCTGCAAAGGCGGGTATAACCACACTATACTAAAAACAGCCATATAACTCAATTGAAAACCTATATCAAACAAATAAAGCGGCTGTACTATTAAAATACAGAACATAGAAATGGCTAAAAGGTGAATCGTTTGCGTTTTATAATGAGCTAATCCGCCGATACCCACAATAGAAAACATAACCACAGCACGTATCACCGACCCGCTTAAACCTGATAATACAGCAAAAAGAACCAGCAAACCTATGGTAATAAATAACACTGTTTTTTTATGTCTTATTATTTTACCGAGAACCAAACGAATAACTGCATATACAATGCCCACATGAAGCCCTGATATAGCTAAAACATGTGCTACACCTGTCATACGATAACTTCGTTCAATTTCAGGACTCAGTTCATTCCTGCGCCCCAGCAACAGTGTTGAAATAACCCCATATACATCATCTGAAAAGTAAAAAGGTTTGTAGCTCTCCAGAATAGTAGTACGCCAGGAATCGACATAGTAGAAAAAATTTCTGTCATCTTCCACTAGTAATACACGCTCTGGCGCCTGTATTTGGTAAAAGATATTTTTACGCGCCAGATATTCCTTATAGGTAAACTGGTACGGATTTTTGGGTAAAACAATCATTTCTAACCGAAAAACGCCTTCAAACTGATTCCCCACCCGAAATCCTTTCTGTTCCGTTTTTTGGTACAGTATAACCTTCTGTTTTCGTTCTTCTGAAAAGAAAGTAGCATAATACCGTTTTCCGAAAGCGTTGGGTTTCAGCACTTCATCAATGCGTATTTTTCCAAATTGAAACGATACTTTCTCTTTATCAGCAGGGCTCAGATGGTTTTGATGAATAAAAAAACCTAGCATAAAGAAAAAGAAAAAACAAAATACCCAAAACAGGTGATTATTTAGAAATCCGGTATTTCTTTTCATTCGCCATGCCAGAAAGCTGCCCGAAATCAGAAGAAGCAGTAAAACAATCGTAAAATAAAAAGTCCCGGATACTAAATTAAAATAATCCGATAAAAAAATCCCACTAACCAGAAATAGGGTAATGGGAATCATTGGATGTTTCATTACCTGTATCTTCATAACTTAAAGATAATGAAACAGATGCGAATTTCAAATAATTAACTCTTATAAGATTTGACGATCGTATATACGATTAATCTGTGCAAATCCTTTTTGATAATAAGGTTCTTTGGTTGATGAAACAATTACGCCTTTTGAAGTAGACGAATGAATAAATTTAATCTCGTCTTCATTAGCTTCTACTACAATACCTACATGATTAATAACTCTTTTTCCTCCGTTTTTAAAGAAAATCAAATCACCTGGTTTAGCATTTGCTTTGGTAACTCTCGTGCCTAAAGAAGCCATTTCTCTTGAGGTACGTGGTAGGTTGATATCAAATTGATCAAAAGCTGTTTTAACAAATCCGGAGCAATCCATCCCGGAACGGCTCATTCCTCCCCATACATAGCGAGTACCTTTATAGTCTCCTGCCACATTTACCAATTGCTCAGTTAAATAGCAGAACTCTTCTTTTTTGGCAGGTTTTACACCCTCCGCTTCATCATCTACTGCATGCATTCGCGCATTAATTTCGGCAATGGTGGCTTCGGTTGAACTTAGTTTTTTTGCTTTTGCAGTTGTTTTAGCGTTTTTAGAAGTTTTATAAACTACGTTTGACTTTTTGGTTTGCGCCGATACTTCGGGTATCGAAAACAGCGTAAAAGCCGCAAGCAAAGTTAGTGTAATAGCCTTCATTGAGATTAATTGTTGGTGTGAAAAATTGTTTTTTGATTTGTTGTTTCACAAATATAGAAGATTTGATCAATTCTCAAAACTTAAATTTTCCTTAATTATGTTAATAACTCTATCGCTAGCTCCTCCTCCTCCTAATTTTTTTTCGAGTTCACTATAGTTTTCAAGCATTTGGACGCGATGAAAATTGTTGATAACTTTATCAAATTCTTTTGTGACTTTTTCAACAGTACAGTCATTCTGAATAAGTTCCGTTACTACCGGAGCATCCATAATAAGGTTTACAAGTGAAATGTAGTCAAGTTTAATAATACGCTTGGCTATTTCATAAGAGATGCTGTTTCCTTTATACATCACTACCTGAGGCACTTTAAACAAAGCTGTTTCCAACGTAGCCGTACCTGAGGTCACCAGCGCAGCATACGCATGGTTGAGTAAAGCATACGTTTCATTTTCTATAAATTTTACATTTTTCTTCTGAATAAAAGGTGCATAAAAAGAATAGGGCTGGCTCGGAGCACCGGCAATAACAAACTGATATTCCGGGTAGTTTTCAACAATAGCCAGCATTTCATGTAACAAACGCGTAATTTCCTGCTTTCTGCTACCCGGCAGCAACGCAATAATAGGGCGTTCATCTAATCTGTGTTTTTTATGAAAATCGGATATATCTTTTGCTTTGAACTGTTCAATCGCGTCAATAAGCGGGTGTCCTACGTAATGTACCGGAAAATGATGCTTCTTTTCATAAAAGTCCTTCTCAAACGGCAATATGACATACATATGATTGATATCCCGTTTAATAGCTTTAATGCGGTTTTCTTTCCAGGCCCATATCTGTGGCGATATATAATAGTGCGTGTCATACCCTTTTTGTTTGGCCCACTTGGCAATACGCATATTAAAACCGGGGTAATCAATAAAAAGAAGCACATCAGGTTTAAAGGCTTCGATATCTTTTTTACAAAAACGAATATTTTTAAGAATAGTGCCGAGATTCAGTACCACTTCAGCAAACCCCATAAACGCCAGATCACGGTAATGTTTTACAAGTTTACCGCCCACCTGCTCCATGAGATCACCGCCCCAGAAACGCACTTCGGCGTCCGGTTCCTGCCTGTAAAGGGCCTTCATCAGATTCGAGCCGTGCAGGTCGCCCGAAGCCTCGCCCGCTATGATATAATATTTCATCAGCTAAAAATCACAAATAAACCAATCAGTATAAACGACGCTATTACTCCTCTTGCACTGAAATAATTTTCTTTATTCAGAAAAAGATAAAACACACCTATATTAGGAATAGCACCCAACGATAAGGCTCTGGCAGATAAAGCGCCTGCATTTACAATATTCCAGTTTTCAAACGGACTCATTTTTGTCAGCCATTGAAAGACAATACAACCGAAAATAAACGACACGGCCAAACCGCAAAACATACCCAAAAGTAATTTCAACACATTTTTCATTATAATTCCCAGGTATTAAGTTGTTGCATGGCATGATAAGCCGTTAAATCATATTGTACCGGCACTACTGAAATATAGCCGTTGGCCAGCGCCCATTCATCTGTATCTTCTCCTTTATCATGATTTACAAAGGTGCCTGTAAGCCAGTAATATTTTTTCCCATGCGGATTAGTACGTTCATCGAATTTTTCCACCCAAGTAGCTTTTGCCTGCCGGCATATCTTTATACCTTTAATAGCATTTTGTTTCAGTTTCGGAAAATTCACATTTAATACTACTCCTTCCTGCATACCGTTTTTCAAAGCTTGCTGGGTAATGGTTTTGATAAAAGGTTTAATTTCTTCAAAGTTAGCATTCCAGCTAAAATCACCTAAAGAGAACCCAATAGCCGGAATACCGCTCATCCCTGCTTCTACAGCTGCTGACATGGTTCCGGAATAAATAACATTGCAGGATGAATTGAATCCGTGGTTAACACCTGACACACATATATCCGGATTTCCTTTAATAATCTGATCAATCGCAATTTTAACACAATCTACAGGTGTACCGGAACAAGCATATTCCTGTTCCAGATTCTCATCAATATGCACCTGTTCCAGAAACAGCGTATTGTTTACTGTAATCGCATGTCCCATACCCGATTGGGGGCTATCAGGTGCCACCACTACCACATGACCGATTTCTTTCATCACATCAATTAGGGCCCTGATGCCCGGCGCTGTTATACCATCGTCGTTGGTAACTAATATTAAAGGTTTTCGTTTCATCAAAACTTTTTTATACTTTCGTAAAAGTAATCATTTAATTAAAAACGATAAAACTTTACACCTGCAAAAACCGCTTAAATGCTTACAAAAGCTCAAAAAATGGTTTAACATAAATTTATTTTAACATTAAATTTTTGTACTGATTTTTTTGAGTATTTTAGATGAAAATTATTTGATGAATGCTATTTGGCTCTTTATGAAAAGAAATTATAAAATTATACTACTTGTAGTAGCTGTTGCTGCTGTACTTTGGAGTTTTATTCCACGAAAAGAAGAAACAGACCCAGAAAAGGATGCCCTGCTTATGGAATTGATTACGTTTGTGATCAAAAACGGACACTATGCTCCTGTGGATATTAATGATGCCTTTTCCGAAAAAGTATATACCGGCTATTTAAAAGCTATAGATCCGAACAGACGTTTTCTGACCGAAGAAGACATTAAAGCGTTAGAGACATACAAAGATAAAATTGATGACCAGATTAACGCCAAAACATTTCAGTTTTTCGATTTAAGCTACGAAATTTTACAGAAACGCCTGGCCGATTCTAAAGTTATTTATACAGACATCCTTAGCCAGCCTTTTGAATTTAAAACAAAAGAAGACATTAACACTGATTTCGAAAAATTACCGTATGCTAAAAATGCCACAGAACTTAAAGAACGCTGGAGAAAACAGTTAAAACTAAATGTTTTATCTTCCATTGAAGACAAGATTAAACTCCAGGAAGGCACTGACACAAGCGAAGATGATGCTATAGATGAACCTAATGCCCCTATAACGCCTACAGCGAAAAAGAAAGAAACTAATAAGGTGGTAGAAAAGAAATCGTTTGAAGAATTAGAAAAAGAAGCCCGGGAAAACACGCTGAAGTCATTGAACGAATTTTTCGATGTAATGAAAGACATCACACGGGAAGAATGGCAGTCGGTATATATCAATGCCATTCTGGAACAATTCGACCCCCATACCAACTATTTTTCACCTGAGACCAAAGACAAATTCGATGAGAGTATGGCAGGTTCTATGGAAGGTATTGGCGCCACACTTAAAAAAAAGAACGAATACACTGAAATTTCCGAAATTATTGTAGGGGGTCCGGCATGGAGAGGCCGGGATCTTGAAAACGGCGATATTATCATAAAAGTAGCGCAGGGAGGTGATGAACCAGTAGATATTGCCGGTATGCGTTTAGACAATGTGGTAAAGATGATTAAAGGGAAGAAAGGAACTGAAGTACGGCTTACCGTAAAAAAAGTAGACGGCACCCTTAAAGAAATCTCTATTATCCGTGATAAATTTGAAATAGAAGAAACTTTTGCCAAATCTACCGTTATTGAAACACCTAACGGCAAATACGGTATGATTCAGCTTCCGAAATTTTACGTAGATTTTGAAACCCGCAATAACCGGAATGCCTTTACTGATGTAAAAAAAGAAATCGATTACCTGAAAGCGCAAAACGTGCAAGGTATCATAATGGATCTTCGTAATAACGGCGGGGGTTCTTTACAAACTGTTGTAGATATGGTAGGACTTTTTGTAGAACAGGGCCCTGTGGTTCAGGTACGTTCACCAAAAGGGCAACGGTCTGTGTTATTTGATAAAGACAAAAACACCCAATGGGATGGTCCTTTGGTAGTATTGATAAATAATTATTCGGCATCTGCATCTGAAATCTTTGCGGCAGCCATCCAGGACTATAACAGAGGGCTGGTTATCGGCTCTAAACATTCTTTCGGAAAAGGTACCGTTCAGAACCTTTTTGATCTGAACAATCTTGTACGCGTAAAAGACCTGGATTTGGGCGCCTTAAAATTTACCTCTCAGAAGTTCTATCGCATCAACGGAGGTTCTACCCAATTAAAAGGCGTAGAAAGCGACATTGTTTTACCTGATCGGTTTGCTCATATTGATACGGGGGAACGCGACAGCGAAAATGCCATGAAATGGGATAAAATCGAAAAGGCAGATTATAAACCCCTGAAAAATGATTTTTCTAAAATCATTGAAAAAAGCAAAAGTAGGGTAGCCGGCAATCCGCAATTTAATTTAATTGACGAAAATGCCAAATGGATCAGTGCACGTAAAGATGATTATGTTTTTTCATTAAATTTTGATGACTATACCAAAAAATCAAAAGAGATTGATGAAAAAGCAAAAAAATTCCGCACGTTAAAAGATTATAAAAACACCTTGCGTTTTGCATCGTTGCCTTATGAAGAAGCATTATTTAAAACAGATACCGTTTTAAAGAAAAAACGCGACCGCTGGCACGAAAACCTCAACAACGATGTATACGTTGAAGAAGCGGTGAATATTATTCGCGATATTCAGCAAAACCAGAAAAAATAAAGAAGAATGTCGGATAACCCCACATCTCATAATCAACTGGCGCTCCGGAAGTTCAAAAAAAACTACTGGGGCGTCTTGAGTTTTTGGCTCATTATTGCCTTAACTCTTATTGCATTGCTGGGGTATATTATTGCTCCGGACAATACTACAAATGCCAACAACGGAGACGTGTCCATCCGTACAAAACCTCCTGGTTTTACCGTAAAGGCAATCGTATTACCTTTAAGCAATGAACAACAACCGTTTACCAGGTGGTTTACTGGCAGCGCTATAACAGAACAGCATATTCCCGTACTTTCGTATTCTTTTTCAAACGATTCAATAGTATACAAAGAATACTCCGAAGATGTACAGCTGGCCCAAAAAAAGTCAATTCCCTTATCGGTATTCCAAAAAAGTAAAGAACAGATAGCACAAGAGAATATTATCACTAAAAAATACCTTTTAGGAACCGACAATCAGGGCCGTGATTATCTTAGCCGACTCATTATCGGCGCCCGCGTATCGCTTACTATCGGGTTTGTAGCCGTGTTTATTTCACTGATTGTAGGTGTATTTATGGGAGCTGTGGCTGGTTTTTACGGGGGAAAAATTGATGCGGCTATTCTGTGGCTCATCAATGTTATCTGGAGTATTCCCACCTTATTGCTTGTTATTGCCATAACACTCGCTTTGGGCAAAGGATTCTGGCAGGTTTTTATAGCAGTAGGGCTGACTATGTGGGTGGAAGTAGCACGGGTGGTACGCGGACAAGTAATGAGTATAAAGGAAATGCAGTATGTAACAGCAGCAAAAGCCCTTGGTTATTCTAACTTCCGTATTATTTTTAACCATATTTTGCCTAATAGCTGGGCGCCTGTTATTGTTATTTCAGCTGCCAATTTTGCTTCAGCTATCCTGATAGAGAGCGGTCTCAGCTTTTTAGGTTTGGGCGCCCAGGTACCAGTACCCAGCTGGGGCGGCATGATTAAAGATCATTATAATTATATCATTTTAGGCAAAGCGTATCTGGCGCTTATTCCGGGTACTGCTATGCTGCTGCTTGTGATTGCTTTTATGATGATTGGCAATGCCCTTCGCGATGCTCTGGATGTAAAGAGATAAACCTTACTTTACCAAATACTCTTTTAATTCATAACGGGTACCCTGAAAAACATTCAAATCTACTTTAGAAGGTATCCCCTGAATGGTACCTTTATCCGAAAATTGCCAGAAGGTCCAATTGTCCTTTATCTTTTCAACAAAAAAATTATAATTGGCCATCCAGACAGGATAATCGGAGAAATCGTCTTTCAGGTGTTTGTTATAAAAATGTTCACCACTATAGATAATGGGTTTTGTGTTGTAATGCTTTTCTACCATAACCAGCCATCTGCGTAATCCCGATTTCAAACTGTCAATTGGCTGCCCTTTAGGCAGTTCTTCTATATCTAGTACCGGTGCCATATCTCCGGGTTCCAAATGCACATTCCGGATAAAATTTTGTGCCTGCTGTACACTGTTTTCATCTGGCCTGTAATAATGATAAGCACCTCTAACCAACAGCCTGCTTTTAGATTTCGCCCAGTTGTACCTGAATTTCTGATCAAAACTATCACTGCCCATAGTTGCCCTGATAAAGACAAAATCCAGCGGAAAATGCTGGTAGATGGAATCAATAGTATGCCATTCAATGTCATACTGATAATGTGATACATCAAAACCGAATAACATATCGTCATGTTTTCTAAAAACTTCCACATTGCGGATATCATTTACGGTCAATGCTTCTGTTTTATCTTTTTCATCTGAAAACAGGCGCTCATATACCGATTGGAAAAACAATGAGATACCCGCCCGATAATGAAACAAGGCAAAAGCCATAATCAAACTCACATATAGTAGGAGGTGTATTTTATAGGCAGGCCATTTTTTTGATGATTTAGGTTTTCTTTTCCGTTTAATCCCGGTTCTTTTTGCAGGCGGCATAATGTCTTTTTAGAGCTGTAAAAATACTAAATAATCAGCGTTGCTTAATGTTAAAAACATGGGCAATAGTTCAGAATTTACCCTTAAAATGCTATACTACTTTCTCGAACTTAGCATATAATTTCCAGAAATACTGTTTATGCTCTTGTGTAAAAACAACTGTTTTCCACTCATTGAGTTTTAATTCTATTTCAGAGCCATTTTGCTGGTATAACCCAATAAACAATTCCTGACTTGTCAGGTATAACCCAAAATGGTCATGCAAGGTATGCAGGTTTTCGATCTGTACCTGCTCAAAAAACAAAAGCCCAGAATCAGTACTAACAAAATCTAAAGGTGTGGCAATATCCTGGGTAAGTTCTACCGCAATAAACGTATTAGAGCTAAAAACGGGAAAGGAAAGGGATGCGATAGTTTCAACAGCAAATATACCTTGTTTTACTTTCTGGATTTCTTCACGGCTTAAAAAGGGGATATTTGCAAATTTTTTTTGTAATCCCTTTTGCTGATTGTCGTCAAAATAATCGTTAAAGTTTAATATTTCATTTACGGAGAGTTGTTTGGTAAGCAATTGCTCCAAAGGTATGCTAAAATAATTGGCTATTTTTATAATACTCTCAATTTTAGGTTCAGCCCGCATTTCTTCATAAGAGGAAATATTACCTCTTGTAAGCCCAAACACATCTGCAAAAGCCTGTTGACTCATGTTCTTTACATTTCGCAGTTTCTTTATGTTATACCCTATTTTACTCATTTTGAAAAAAAATATTATTTTTTGCTAAATATATTTGCAAAAAGTTTTATCTTTATGCAAAAGATATACGCAAGATATAAAAAAATAAGACAATGTATTTTTTAAATGTGGAAAAATATATACTTGATATCGGATATAGTATTAAGTATAAAAACAGAGAAGAAGGCATTTTTGTAATAGAAAACGAGGCTGACGGCGTTCACAACTTAATTGTTGGCGTAGCAACCCCCGTTCTTATTTTTGAACAATACCTGTTTACCTTACAAAATGACAACCTGGATATTTTAAAAGCACTGCTTTTAAAAAACCGTGACATTATTCACGGTGCATTTGCTTTGACGAACGACGGCTCTAAAGTAATTTTCAGATATACCTTACAAATTCACAATCTGGATTTTAATGAATTTGAAGCAGCAGTCAACTCACTTAGCTTATTATTGAGTGAATACTCAAATCAGTTAATTACATTTTCAAAAATATAAAATTAAAAAACATGAACATTTTTAAACGAATTTTCAGGATAGGTCAGGCCGAAATACATGCGGTTGTTGACAAAATGGAGGACCCTATCAAAATGACAGAGCAGGGAATACGGGAAATGCGAGAAGATCTGGATCAGGCCATGGAGGCTTATGCCAAAGTAAAAGCGCTGGCAATACGGACGCATAATGCCGCTGACAAAAAACGGGAAGAAGCGGCCGATTATGAAAACAAAGCTGTTTTACTGCTTCAGAAAATGCAGCAAAATGAATTGGATCCCATTCAGGCGGAACGTTTAGCAAAAGAAGCTTTACACTTGAAAAAAAACTGCTTAACAGAAGCGGAAGAATTAACCTCACAGGCCAATATTCACGACGGTTCTTCAAACGAAGTACATAAAAACATCGAGGTACTGAAATACAATATTACAAAATGGGAATCGGAATTAAGTACTATTAAAGCACGTGTAAAAGTAGCCGATGCCACTAAAATTGTAAACAAACAGCTGGCAAAAATAGATTCAAACAGTACCATCAGTATGCTGGAGCGTATGAAAGAGAAAGTAGAAGACGATGAAGCGCTGGCCAAAGCTTACAACGAAATGGCACATGCCGGCAAAAATGTAAAGGACGAAATTGACCAGGCTATAGGAACCCATAATGTAGATGATGAATTAAACGAACTGAAAAAACAAATAGGATTAGAATAACAATGAAACGATTTGAATATAAAACATTAGAAATAAAACCCAAAGGAACGTGGTCTTGGAAATTTGACATTGTTGAAATTGATAGAATTTTAAACGAGATGGGCAGCCAGGGTTGGGAATTAATAACAATGGAAAGCCGTGATATGGGCGGAACCGCCTATGGTTTCCATTATACCTTTAAACGCGAAATATAAAACGAATGTATGGCAGAACTTTTAAACCTTTTATTC
Organism: Paenimyroides tangerinum; assembly: GCA_050990835.1. Classification (GTDB taxonomy): domain Bacteria; phylum Bacteroidota; class Bacteroidia; order Flavobacteriales; family Flavobacteriaceae; genus Flavobacterium. The sequence continues at coordinate 613,866 of CP158859.1, forward strand.
AATCCACTATCAAACGGCATCATGACAGTGCTTACAGGAATTTCATTGCTGTACTGGGTTTTTATGCTCTTTTCAGGCGACGGATGGGATACTGATGCTTCTTTTCATATGGGCGATGTCACCGATCTGGATACTGCCCATGACATAGACCCGGACAGTGACGTACATGCAGACCCGTCAGTCTGGTCGCAGATTCTTGAGTACATCAATATAGGAAAAGTTCCCCTTATGGTGGTGGTAACGCTGTTCAAGTTTATCAGTTGGCTACTGACTCTTTTTTCTTCTCTTTTTTTAGGCATAGCCAATTGGGGAATAAAGTCGGTTTTCATCCTGATACCCGTTTTCATTCTTACTTATTTTATCATGCATTACCTTACCAAACCTTTAGTAAAAATGTATAAAAACCTGGGATATAACGGCGAAGAAGCACATGATTTTTTAGGCAGAACCGGCGTTCTGAAATCCACCATCGAAAACGACAAAATAGGGATTTTGGAAGTCATCATTAATAAAGATGTCATCAGGCTGAATGTAAAAAGTCAGAACGGAAAGCGAATCGACTTCGGCTCAGAAGTCATGATTGCAAAAGAATTGAACGACAAAAAAATATACGAAGTCATTCAAAACATAACTATTCATAATATTAATTAACACAAATAAAAACTCTAATGACAAAATCATTATTTATTGAAGGATTATCAGGGGTATCAGGTATTATTCTACTGGCTGTTGGTATCGTTGTATTTCTAATTGTAGCATTCTTTGTAGTACTGAGCATGTTCTACAAAAAAATTCCACAGGGAAAAGCTATTGTCCGTACAGGTGTTGGCGGTTCTAAAGTGGCTTTTAATAAAGGGATGTACGTTATCCCGGTTTTCCATAAAATGGAAATCATGGACATTTCGGTGAAGAAGATCGAAATTGCCCGTATGGAAAACGACGGACTTATCTGTAAAGATAATATACGTGCCGATATCAAGGTAGCTTTCTTTGTTCGGGTGAACAAATCAGTTGACGATGTAATTAACGTGGCTCAAAATTTAGGCTGCGACCGTGCTAGCGAACCGGAAACATTGAAAAGTATTTTTGAATCAAAGTTCTCAGAAGCTTTAAAAACAGTAGGCAAGAAATTCGATTTTATTGAATTATATGAAGCGCGAAGAGAGTTTCGCGATGAAATTCTGAATATCATCGGCACTGATTTAAACGGATATATTTTAGATGATTGTGCCATTGATTATCTGGAGCAGACCGAGTTAAGATTTTTAAGTTCAGACAATATTTTAGACTCCGAAGGTATTAAAAAGATCACCGAATTAACGGCCAGACAAAATATGAGTGCCAATTTAATCCGCCGGGAAGAAGAGAAAGTCATTAAAAAACAAAATGTTGAGGCACGCGAGGCTATTTTGGAACTGGAACGCCAACTGGCAGAAAAAGAAGAAAAACAGAAGCGCGAAATTGATAATATCAAAGCACGGGAAGAAGCGGAAATTGCAAAAGTTCGGGAAGAAGAACGTTTAAAATCGGAAACCGTACGCATTTCTACTGAAGAAACCCTGGCCATACAGGAAGAGAACAAACTCCGCCAAATTATCATTGCGGAAAAGAACAAACAGCGCACCGATGCTGTGGAAGCTGAACGGGTAGAAAAAGACCGGGCATTAGAACAAACCGAAAGAGAACGGATTGTAACCCTGGCTCAGATTGATAAAGAACGTTCTATTGAAACCGAGAAAAAAGCCATACAAAATGTTATTAAAGAACGTGTACAGCTTGAAAAAGGCGTGGTGGAAGAACAGCAGAACGTAAAAGATGTTGAAGTATACCGTGAAGTGGAACGTAAAAAACAAGCAGGCGTAATTGCTGCATCACAGGAAGCGGAAGAAAAATTAATTGCAACCGTAAAAGCAGCGGAAGCTTCCCGGATTGCGGCTGAACAGGAAAAAGAGAAAAAAATTATCGACGCCGATGCAGAGAAGAGTATTGCAGAACGTAAAGCCCAGGAATTATTAATTGATGCCGAAGCCAGAAAAGAAGCCGCTGCAAAAGAGGCGGAAGCCCGTAAAATTATAGCAGAAGCGCAGGCGAAAGAAGAAGCCGCCATTGGGTTATCGGAAGCGGAAGTCATGATTGCCAAAGCGGAGGCTGAAGAGATTCAGGGAACAAAAGAAGCCGCTGTTATTGAGAAAAAGGCCGAAGCATTGCGTAAAGAAGGGCTGGCACAAGCCGAAATTGTCCGTGAAAAAGCACTAGCGGAAGCAAAAGGAATTGAAGAAAAGGCCGAAGCCATGAAAAAACTGGACGGTGTAGGAAAAGAACACGAAGAATTCAAACTACAGCTGCAGAAAGAAAAAGACGTGGAACTGGCCCATATCTCTATTCAAAAAGATATTGCAGCCGCACAGGCTGATGTATTGTCAGAAGCCTTGAAAACAGCTAAAATTGATATTGTAGGCGGAGAAACCATGTTTTTTGAAAACATTGTACGCCAGGTTTCAAACTCAAAAGGATTTGATCATCTGATCAATCATTCGCAGCACGCTTTAGATATCAAAGCGTCTTTATTGGGGCCTGACGGAAAAGGTGATTTAGCCGAAAAAATCCGCGGATTGGCTGACCGTTACGGCATTTCGTCAAATGATATTAAAAACCTGACTGTTTCAGCAGCTCTGATAAAATTACAGCAGGCGGCTTCATCCGCAGAAAACACAGAAGACACCCACTTCATTAACTCGCTGTTCGGAATAGCAAAGAATCTTGGCATTACCAACAAGAAACTGGGGTAAGAAATACTCGTCATTTCCGGCTGTGATTTTAAACACAACAGCACTTTTATCTAACGCATTAATTTTTTCTAAATGCAAGAAGGAAAAGAAATAAACCAAAATACATCCCTGGATTCAGGGGCCTATGAGATTATCCGGAAACGCCTCTTAACACAGAAAGAGGTGTTGACCGGGAAATTACAAGCATTAAACAATGCGCGAAAAGACGTTTTTAATACAACAAATTTTGTCTTAAAAGCCAACCAGCGCATTGACACCCAGAATAACTGCGTAGCACGTGGTATAATTGCAATAGACAATATCTGTATTTTCGGTTACAATGTGCATTTTGGCCTCCGGACCGAGATAAAACTGGAAGATGTTTTCAGCATTTACCTTTTCGAAAACAATCAGTTTGTTCCGCAGTCCTTAGCTATTATAAACCATCCGGATTTTATTACCGATTACCAGAATCTGTACAAATATTACCGCGATTCTATCTTTTCAAAATTCCGCCGTACGGAGAATTACCTTTATATGATTTTTCAAACCGGCAAAAACACGAACGATTTAAAAGCATTCAAGTGGCTCATTAAAGACGGGGCATTAATCTATCAGGACGACCGGAGCATACATGAAGTAAAACCACCGGATCAATTTGAATTTCAGTGGACAAAAACCAATCTTGAAGACCGGCGGTTAGGAAAATTTCCGCATATTTCCATTTTAGACAAAGTTTTCATAGAAGCTTTACACGGCGATATAACATTTAAAATTGAAGACAATACCGAATCAGGAAAAGGAATTTTCAGCGAAAAGGTAACAAACCTCGATCAGCAGCTTGATGATGCAGACTATTTTTACGCCGATTTGGGAAACCTGATTGCTATACGCATTAAACCCTACCAGGAAGATTTTCGCGCCTATGTATTCAACATCCGTACAAAAGAAGTAATCAATCTGCCCTCGTTAAACGAGTCGGCCATTCTGCTTCCGGACAATCAGGGCATTATTTTTTCCAACGGTTATTACCTGCAAAACGGTACACATAAAATTTTTGACTCTTATTTAGAAAACGTACAGTTTCTAAGAAAAATAGCTTCTCCAAACGGAGAAGATTTTCTCTATATCTTTACGGAACGGGAAACCAATACCTATATTTTAATGTCGTACAACATTATTCAGCAAGCGGTTGAAACGCCTATTGTTTGTAATGGTTTTACTCTTTTTAGAGACGGCAGTCTGATTTATTTCCGTACAGATCCTGAAGCTACACGCCATCATCAGGTTCAGATATGGGAAACGCCCTATATGGCGGTGCTGAAAGAAAATGAAACAAAGAAAAGCGATCCGCTCTATAAGGTCGGCAATAAACAGATTGTCCAGGCTATGGCTGAAACACAGGAAGTGATTCAGCTGATCAATAAGGAAGATTCATACGAAGGTCTGTATGAAGAGATTTTAAAAAAGTCGACAACACTACTGGATGCTTATTTCTGGATTAACGACGAAGCCCTTAAAAATATGGGCGAATCTTTACTTCAGATTAAAGAAGTGGCCAATACAGCAATTGACGAATATGTAAAAGTTCAAACCCAGCGGAAACATGCCGGAGCATTAGTACAACAAGCCGAAACGCAGTTAACGGAATTACTTTTTAAAATTAACAGTACAGTTGTTGAAACCTTAGACCAGCTGGTTCAGCAACTGGCTGATGCCCGTCGCTTTCAGGGGATGTTTATCGACTTGAAAAAGGTCCGTTATACCGATAATGAAAAGGTTGATGCATTGTTGGAAAAATTAACAGAAATTACCATCGGTTTATCAGACAAAACGGTTGAATTTCTGTTGCGCGATGAAGCTTTAATTCCTTATGAACAAAAAGTAATACAACAAAAAGAAAAGGTTGAAACTATTACCAAAGTGGTTGAGGTACGGCCCGTTGAAGAAGCAAATACCGGTATTTCAGGCGAACTGGAATTACTTATAGATATTCTGAACAGCCTGAAAATTGAAGATGCTACGCAGACGACTAAAATTATTGAGAAAATCTCTTTGATTTTTACCTCATTGAATGAAGTACGTGCGCAGCTTACCCGCAAAATAAACACGCTAAAAAGCAAAGAATCAGTAGCCGAGTTCTCGGCCCAATTAACCTTACTGGAACAATCGGCAGCCAATTACCTGGAGCTTTCCACATCCGCCGAAAAAGTAGATGATTATTATACAAAAACGGTTATTCAGCTTGAAGAACTGGAAAGTAAATTTTCAGATTATGAGGACTTTGCTTTAAAGATTGCCGACAAACGCGATGAAGTGATTAAGGCGTTTAACACACGCCGGGAACAGATTGTGGAACAAATCAATAAACGGGCTGACTCTCTAGAGCAAATCGGTTTACGTGTATTAAAAAATATTGAAAACAAATCAAAGACCTTTGCCTCACGTGAAGAAATTCTGAGCTTTTACGCCTCAGATTTAATGATTGATAAAATCCGGCAGCTGGTTGCGGAACTGAAATCGCTGAATGATGTTTCAAAAGCCGAGAATCTTGAAAACCTGATAAAAAAATCACAGGAAGATGCGCTCCGTATTCTCCGCGATAAAACAGAATTGTATGTAGATGGTGAAAACATCATTGCATTAGGCCGGCACAAGTTTTCAGTTAACCGGCAATCGCTCAGTCTGACTTTACTGCGAAGAAACAATGCGCTGTTTTATCACTTAACAGGCACAAGTTTTTATCAAAAAGTAACGAATAACGAAATCCTGACCTATCAGGATATTTGGGAACAGGAACTGATTTCAGAAAATTCTGCTGTTTACAGAGCCGAATACCTGGCCTATAAAACGTTTCTTGCTTCTTTAACCGCGAAAGATTTTGATGCGGAACAATTTATTACGCAGGCCGTTGAACAAAATTATTCGGAAGGTTATGTAAAAGGAGTGCATAATTTTGATGCGTTACAGGTTTACAATGCCTTGAAAACAATGGATGAAAAACTGGAGCTGCTTCGTTACCAGGGAAACTTACGTGCCATGGCGCAATTGTTCTGGCACCATCTACAGGCAGAACAACAAGTTAAATTAAAAGCGTTGATGCATTCTGCCCATTCGGTTTTAAAAGCTTTTCCTAATTCAATCCGTTACCAGTCCGTTATTGAAGAGATCGAAAAAGAATTTTTAGCGTGGGACACTACGTTGGATTTTACGCAAATCGATTCAGAAACATTAGCCGTTTACCTGTTTGAAACCTTTACCAAATATGGAAAATTCGCACTCAGCGAGACGGCTGACCATCTAAAACAGGAATTTACCCGTTTGTTAGATACCCGAAAAATGCTGGCCGTTTTTCAGGCAGATATCGAAAACGATGCGTTTTCAATAGCAGATCGTTTTTATCTGGTGATGAACTGGTTACATTCCTTTATCGATGAACAGGAAGATTTAGAAAAATACAGAACATATAGTGAAGAAGCTGCAACAGCCTTACTTTTTCCAAAAGATGAATACAAACTGCTTTTTGGAAAAGATGAAATGATAATTCAGGGATTAAAAGGCAGCCATCCTGTTTTAGAGAACAATACCTTAAAAATAACTTATCATGCTTTTATTTCTAAACTGCGTTATTACACCACAGTTACAGTACCCCGTTACACGTCTTTTTCAGCATTGAAAGCACAGCTCAGTAAATCTTACGAAAAAACATTAAAAATAAATGAGTTAGAGCCAAAAGTATTAACCTCTTTTGTACGGAATAAATTAATTAACGAAGTGTATTTTCCGTTACTCGGAACCAATTTAGCCAAACAGCTGGGTACCGCCGGCGACAATAAACGTACGGCAAGAATGGGCATGTTATTACTTATTTCTCCGCCGGGGTACGGAAAAACAACCTTGATGGAATACCTCGCAAAAACCATGGGACTTCATTTTGTAAAAGTAAACGGCCCTACTATCGGACATTCCATTACCTCCATTGATCCGGCTGAAGCCAAAACATCAGGTGAACGTGAAGAATTGAAAAAAATTAACCTGGCTTTTGAAATGGCTGATAATGTAATGCTCTATTTAGATGATATACAGCATTTAAGCCCGGAATTTCTACAGAAATTTATTTCATTAGCCGACGGCCAGCGGAAAATAGACGGAATTTTCGAAGGCGAAAGCAAAACTTACGATTTACGCGGCAAGCGTTTTTGTATGGTAATGGCCGGCAATCCGTATACGGAAAGTGGGTCTAAATTCCAGATTCCGGATATGCTGGCAAACCGGGCAGATATTTATAATTTAGGAGATGTAATTGGCGATACGGAACATTTGTTCAATCTGAGTTTAATTGAAAACGCGGCAATTGAAAATCCGTATTTGGAAAAAATTGCAGGAAAATCGTTTAAAGATTTTTACGCACTTATTCATTATGTAGAAAGCCATTCGGAGCAATTACCTGACTTAGAAGGGAATTACCTGAAACAGGAAATCGATGATTTTACCGCTGTTTTACGGCATATTATCACCATCCGGAATATTGTGGTAAGAGTGAATCAAAACTACATCCAAAGTGCCGCCATGCAGGACGTATACAGAACGGAACCTCCTTTTAAAATGCAGGGGTCTTACCGGAATATGAGTAAACTTGCGGCACAGGTTATTCCAATGATGAACAACAATGAAATCAATACAACCTTATTGTCGCATTACGAGAGTGAATCTCAGACATTGACTGCAGATACCGAAAGTAATTGGCTGAAATTAAAAGAACTTGCAGGTCTCCTGTCTTCTGAAGAGCAACAGCGCTGGCATGAAATTAAGGAAATCTTTCGTAAAAACAACCAACATGGCGGCCTGACAAAAGACGACAAGGTTTTTTCGCAGCTAACTGCATTTAATGAAAATCTGGAAGGTATAATTATGGCAATTAAAGAAAAGTAATAAAGGGAAGTCATCTGACTTCCCTTTATATATACTGTTGAGTATCGTTTTTTTCTCATCTGCACTATTTACGCTGTGACATTTATCGTAAAAATTCATACTTTCTTTACCCAGGTATTCATCTGATCAAAATCGTTAGATAATGCCGCTGCTGGTTTTACATTTTCCAGTATACGCAGCGATTGTTTTTCTGTTGAATAGACATACACCTTGTCTTTATCCTTGAAAAAATGGTAATAGTGTACCACAACCGGTATTTCTCCCCCTCCGCCATCACATCCTGATTTTACATCAACCAGGCTGCCCACAAAATCCATCGTTTCCGTGTGACCGGTATTTTTAATCACACGGCCGTCTATGTACATCTTATCATCATAAATATAGGCTACCTGCAATGACCTGGGAAGTGTGTTAAACTTGTCTATTTCTACATATCCTGCATTCAGGGCATAGCTATACAACGTATGCTGAACACTGAAAAACGGCCCGAATCCATGCTGATAACTGTTCAATCCTTCATAATGCTGTAATTTACCTTGCAGCGTTATAGGGAAAAAAGAGTGGTTGTCATAATTAAATCCGTAATAGTATTCTTCGTCGTAATAATAAAAATCATTTAATTTCCGGAGTTTGTCGATATGCTTAACCTGAGAAATATCTACCTTGTCCACTTTATAAACGGCATTCCAGCTGTCCATATATAAAGCTTCCCCTATTTTCACAAAAAGATCATTTGCTGTTGGTTCTGCTTGTTCAACAGCATAGAAATGAACCGTACGGCCATCTTCCAGTGTAACTCCCGCTTCTACATACGCCCAGAATACGTTATGCCTGCTTTTAAATCCTTTTAAAAAATCAGTTGAAATAAACGTTAAAGAAGCCAGATCTTCTTTGACTCCGGCCCTATCAAATTCTTTACTGATATCTTCTAACTCGTCCAGATGACTATTTAAAAAGTAAAACGTATCATTATCATATAAAAAATACGTATCATAAGCATAGGCAGGTTTTACAAACTTCATTGTACCTGCAGTTATTCCTTCTATTTTAGTAACTTGTAGTTTGCCATCTGTCCACCTGCAGGTATATACATCCTTTTCATTCTTTATAAGAAAAGCATTATGAACCGTTTTATCAACCACATAAGCATTATCCGGAAAACCGGACACTTTTTGTCTGGTTACCTTTTTATCCCAAGACGAGTAGGTAACCGCATACCATTCACCGTCTTTTTTAAATAGCGCCCCCTGGAAACGATCGGTTATTTCTTTTTTAGCATACAGAAGTATAGGTTTCTCTTTTTCAAAATCGTAAGTATCGGTATTCAGGATATAATACGAATGATTGTTAGACAAAAATACCAGATTGTTCTCTATTCCGTCAATTTTCCAGTTTTCATCAAAAACCGAGGCCAAGACAATACGCTGTGACTGCCAGATACTGATTCCGTTTGGATCGAGCGTATTTTTATATAAAAGTGTAGTGGTGTTCTTTTTTTTAATTTCAAATGTAGTGGACACATGATAATGGTAACATTCACTTGCTTTGCTGATACTACAAAATAAGAACCACATTATAAAGAAAAAAATCTTTTTCATTTCTCCGGTTTTTCTATAAAAATACAAAAATTAAACGATCATAACCAGAAGCAGCCAGATGACCGGGATACTTTCTACCCAAAAAACGGTATAATATTTCGATCGTTTTTCGTTAACGAAATAAGTAAAAAGGGCTATGCCGACACATAATAATAAATTGATAAACCATTGATCAGGATAATAGCCTTTTTTACAAAACTCTAGAACATAGAAAGGGACCAGAAGGCTGTAAATAAACCATTTGGTTTTTTTTATTCCGATAGTTTGAGGTACTGTTTTCAGGTCAGATGAATCGTATTTCAGGTCATAGATCTCAAAAATAAGAATCAGGATAAGTGTCAATATAAACCGTTGTAAAAATTTATACAAAATATCGCCGTCTATTTCCTGTCCGGCATTCAACACAGGCAACACAAGAGTTACCCCTGCCCAGCAGGTACTGACAATATAAATTTTTATTCCCGCCAAATTACGCAGATTGGGTACTGATTTGGAAAACGGAATAACGTACAGCGCACACAATATCCCAAAAATGATTATAGCCCATTGTGTTGCGGGATTAAAACAGAAAAACAGGTACACACACAAAAGCAGGCATAAAGAAGTAATGCCCAGAATAGCCTGTAAAGTAGGCTTATAAGAGCTGTATTTTAGAACAAAAGGCAGGTATTTTATAGTATTATAGGAAACACAGGTACCACAGAATACAAAAAGAATCATTTCCGGGTCAAAAGGAATTTTACAGAAATAAAATGTCATCTGCACCAGTGAAGTGGTGGCAAGTGCAACATGTAAACTGGCGTTTATATAAAAATCGAATAGTTGATGTAAAAAAGACTTTGTGGTCATACGTTCAATTACTGTTACAAAGTAATAAAATAATTGCGTTATCAGGTTGATTAATAAATCATAAAAAATAAAAAAATCCGGATAAAAATGCTTACTTTTGCAAGTTTAAAACACAACACAATTTTATAGTACCGTAAATGAAAACAAATGCATTTGCTTTAAGACATATCGGGCCCAGAGCTACTGATATGCAACATATGTTTACCACTGTAGGTGTGAAAGATATGGATCAGTTGTTATACGAAACCTTCCCGGACAAAATCCGTTTAGAAAAAGACTTAGAGCTCGATCCGGCTATGACCGAATATGAGTATCTGGCACATGCAAACGCATTAGGTGCTCAAAATAAGGTTTTTAAATCAATGATAGGTTTGGGCTACAATGAGGCCATTGTTCCTGCGGTAATTCAACGTAATATTTTTGAAAATCCGGGATGGTATACTGCCTACACACCGTACCAGGCCGAAATTGCACAAGGGCGTTTAGAAGCGCTTTTAAATTTCCAAACCACCGTGATTGAGTTAACCGGAATGGAAATTGCAAATGCTTCTTTATTGGACGAATCTACTGCCGCAGCTGAAGCTATGGCTTTGTTGTTTGACGTAAGAACAAGAGATCAGAAGAAAAACGATGCCAACAAATTTTTTGTTTCAGAAGACATCTTACCTCAAACATTATCTGTTTTACAAACCCGCTCTCTTCCTATTGGAATAGAATTGGTGGTGGGTTCCCATGAAGATTTCACATTTTCCGATGATTTCTTCGGAGCTGTTTTACAATACCCTGGAAAATACGGTCAGTTGTTCGATTATGAATCCTTTATTCATCAGGCCCATGCCAAAGATATAAAAGTAGCTGTAGCTGCTGATATTTTATCTCTGGCCCGATTAAAATCTCCAGGTGAGCTAGGTGCCGATGTGGTAGTAGGTACCACACAACGTTTCGGTATCCCGCTGGGCTTTGGAGGTCCTCACGCCGGTTTTTTTGCTACGAAAGAAGAATATAAACGTTCAATGCCGGGACGTATCATCGGCGTATCGCAAGATGCCAATGGAAATCGTGCTTTACGTATGGCATTACAAACTCGCGAACAGCATATTAAACGTGAAAAGGCTACTTCTAACATTTGTACTGCTCAGGTATTATTAGCTGTTATGGCGGGGATGTATGCTGTTTACCACGGACCAAACGGTTTGCGTAGAATTGCAAATGAAGTACATGCAAAAGCCGTAACTATTGCTGCTGAACTGGAAAAATTAGGTTTTGAACAGTTAAACAGTGCCTATTTTGATACGATTTTAATTAAAGCCGACGCTGCTAAAGTAAAAACAATTGCAGAAGCCAAGGCATTCAACTTTTATTACGTTGATCACGAAACCATATCCGTTTCAGTGAATGAAACATTATCCGTAGAGGATATAAATACGGTTATCAGTATTTTTGCTGAAGCTGCAGGAAAATCGTTTGAAAAAGTAACCGAATTATCACAAGAGGCTTTAGTTCCTGTAAAACTGGAGAGAACGTCCAGATTCCTGGAGCATGAAGTATTTAACACCTATCATTCGGAATCGCAGTTAATGCGTTACATCAAAAAACTGGAACGCAAAGACCTTGCCCTGAATCATTCCATGATTTCTCTCGGCTCTTGTACCATGAAGCTGAATGCAGCAGCTGAAATGCTACCTTTAAGCAACCCGAATTGGAACAACATACACCCCTTTGCTCCGGCAGATCAGACACAAGGCTATCTGACCATGCTGCATAAATTAGAGCAGCAATTAAATGTTATTACCGGTTTTGCAGGTACTACTCTGCAGCCTAATTCAGGTGCCCAGGGTGAGTATGCCGGACTAATGGTTATTCGTGCCTACCATGAAGCCAGAGGAGAAGGCCACAGAAACATTGCCCTTATTCCGGCTTCTGCTCATGGCACCAATCCGGCTTCTGCCGCCATGGCAGGAATGAAAGTGGTGGTAACCAAAACTACAGAAGAAGGCAATATAGATGTAGAAGACTTGAAAGCAAAAGCAACCTTACACAAAGACAACTTATCATGTGTAATGATTACTTATCCTTCTACGCACGGTGTATATGAATCATCTATCATAGAGATAACAAATATTATCCACGAAAACGGCGGCCAGGTATATATGGACGGTGCTAATATGAACGCTCAGGTAGGTTTAACGAATCCTGCGCGCATCGGAGCTGATGTATGCCACCTGAACTTACACAAAACATTTGCTATTCCTCACGGCGGCGGCGGACCTGGCGTAGGTCCCATCTGTGTGGCGGCACATTTGGTTGCATTTTTACCAACCAATCCTGTAGTCAAAGTAGGAGGCGATAATGCAATTACCGCAATTTCAGCTGCGCCTTACGGTTCTGCTTTGGTATGTTTAATCTCATATGGCTATATTTCCATGCTGGGTGCAGACGGATTAAAACAGGCTACTTGTATGGCTATTTTAAATGCCAATTACATGAAAGCCCGTTTACAGGAAGGTTATAACGTATTGTATTCAGGAGAAAGAGGCCGTGCTGCTCACGAGATGATTATTGATTGCCGTATGTTTAAAGCAAAAGGAATTGAAGTAACGGATATTGCAAAACGATTGATGGATTATGGTTTCCACGCACCTACTGTTTCATTCCCTGTTGCCGGAACGTTGATGATTGAACCGACAGAATCAGAAGATTTAGCTGAGTTAGATCGTTTTTGCGAAGCCATGCTTTCTATCCGTAAAGAGATTGAGGCCGTAACAGCGGAAGATGTAAATAATGTATTGAAAAACGCACCGCATACATTAGCTATGCTCACAGCTGAAACATGGGAACAGCCTTATTCGCGTCAACAGGCTGCTTATCCATTGGATTATATTGCAGAAAACAAATTCTGGCCAAGTGTACGCCGTGTAGATGATGCCTATGGCGACAGAAATCTGGTTTGCTCATGTGCTCCTATCGAAGCCTATATGGAAGCCTAATTGCTTTTCTTTATAAAAAAACTCCCGAATTTCTTCGGGAGTTTTTTTATAACTTCTATCAAACACCGATTATTACTAAACAAATACCCACAGAATAAGTGTCTATCAATACAATTATAATTCCTGATATTTTAACAAATTTTAAAATCTATTTTCTACTTTCTTTTAATAAGCTTTTTAGAATAGCCCACTGTTTCAGCGTATCTCGTGCTTCTAATGCCGGATAACCCAGCATGGTTTTACCGGCTTCTACGTTGCCCGTAACACCGGATCCGGCACCAATTACAGCGCGGTCTCCAATAGTAGTATGATCTTTTACAGAGGCGCTTCCGCCAATTATTACACCGTTGCCCAGGGTAACTGAGCCGGCCAGCCCGCTATTACCGGCCATAATACAAAATTTACCCAACTTACTGTTATGGCCTATCTGTACCAGGTTATCAATCTTACAACCATCACCTAGAACAGTAGAACTGAACTTTCCGCGGTCTACACAAGAATTTGCCCCTATTTCTACCCCGTTACCAATAATAACATTTCCGATTTGCGGTATTTTTACCAATCCTTTTTCAGCACAGGGTCTGAATCCAAAGCCATCCGCTCCTATAGTAGCATTTGGATGTATAATACAATGCGACCCGATTTCCGTGCGTTCCCGTACCACTACCCCTGACCAGATAACGGTTTCGTCACCTATAATGCAGTCATCCAAAATGGTTGCGTTAGGGTAAATAATGACATTTTTACCTATTTTAGTACGAGGACCAATATAACAACCTGGTCCAATCTTTGTTCCGGCACCTATACAAGCTGCTTTATCAACATAAGCTTTCGGATGTATATCTACGTTAAATTCCGGAAAAGGTCGGGAAAAAAGCTGTAACACTTTTGACATGGCCACATCCGCATCAGGTACTTTAATGAAAGCACGGTTATCTCCCGGCTCTATCGACACGTCTTCATTCACTACAGCCACACATGCTTTAGAGTTCTTCCAGTTTTTTTCATATTTCTTATGTCCAATAAAAGATATTTCGGTAGAGCCTGCCGCATCTAATTGTTCAGCTGCTGTAATATTTTGCGAGGTACATCCAACAATACTACCTTTTAAAACATCGTTAATTTCAAAAATGGAATACGATTTCATTTACTTTATGAATTTATTTTATTTGCCAAATAAAACAATTTAAGATTTAAATTCCTAATTTTGAATCCAATAACTCTAAAAAAGAACAACATCTCAAAAAAAACTCTAAAACCGGTAATATTCCGGCATCCGATTCTATAAAATTTATGAAATTTCTATTCTTATTTATTTTATTCAGCGTATTTTGCGGCTTTTATTCTGTTGCTCCTCAAAAACAATTTCATCAAAAGGACTCTTTTCTCTTTACAGGAATGTATCAGGACACCCTGACTGATGAACTCTTTGCTGATTACTACCTGGTCATTTCAAGTACAGGTAAAAATTACCAGCAGCTGCATACCGACATGTACCGGCTTCACCGGCAGTTTCATATTCCCATAGATACACTTGGGCGGTATTATAATACCTTAGTACACAAAATTATAGTAAGGGAAGATGATGAAGACGAACTATACCGGGGCGACTACTATCCGCGGCGATTCGAATCATTAAGTCTGAGCATTGAAAACACCTATTATTACCCGAAAAATCATGCAGATTATACAGAACCTGTCAAATTTCCCACGCAGATGATGGTGGTTGCAGGTATGTTTTCTACACCCGAAAGAGCGGATAGTCTGCAAAAAGTTATAAAAAAAGCTTTTCCGAAGACTAAAGTGCTGAAAACAAAAGTTTATATAGGATGTATGCATTAAAAAAACGCCTTAAATCAGAAATATAAGGCGTTTTAAGATGTTATCCGATAAAAGCAAACTTATCTTCAAAATATTTTCCTATTACCGGTAGCGGTTTTTGCTGTTCGTTAGCTGCGTTAATGATCCCGATAATCATTAAAACCAGGAATAAAATACTTACAAGCCCAAGCATTCCCAATAATGGCGAAATAATGGTTAAAACATTCACTACAATTCCATAAAGAATCGAGACGATAATTAACCCAAGACTTTGACGCAAATGGTATTTTGCCAAAGCATCTGCATTGTCTTTGCCTACGAAATACGCAATTAACCACCCGATAATGGTAATGTACGACACAATTGAAACAGTTTTGTTGTCCATAGCTAATTTTTTTATTTTACAACGTAAATATATAAAAAAAACACGTTGAAAAAACAGTGTCTATTTTATAATTTCATCCGTTTTTTCAGGAAATGGTTTAAAGGAAGTACCCATTTGCCCCATAAAGCACCCACCCCAAACAGCCCTACATATCCTCCGCATTTAACAACCATATTAAGGAAAGGATCTGAAAAGTCCGGTAAAAAATAAAATATACCTAATAAAGAGAAAGCGGTTATTCCCATTTTCACATACGTGCCGGTAAATGGCAAAAGGTTCATCTTTTTATGAATAAACCACATCTTCATCATGTTGAACAAAAACATGGAAAAGAACGAAGCATACGCAACCCCTGTAATACTCCAGTCTGTAGCCTTTAAGATATAGAAATTAAGAGATACATTCACTACTGCTAATACCAGGATGGCAAACAGATTAAAACGGTAATACCGTGAATAGGCAATAATTTCAGTACTAAACCCCGTAGCCATATTTACCACAACACTGCCTCCCAATATATAAATAACAGGAAGTGAATCGACCAGTTTATCATGACCAGGCAAAAGCTGAAACAGGTTGCTCATACCGAGTAATACACATCCGTATAATAGTATTCCGATGAAAAACAGGTTTTTAGCCACCTCAGCATATTTTTCTTTTAAAGCGCCCCAATTTTGGTATTTTATATTTTCAGAAATAATAGGACTATAGAGCGCAAATACGCCTGTAGCCGGAATCATCAAAGCATTTGCCAGATTGACACCAATAGCAAATATCCCGTTCAGATCGAAACTTTTGGTAAGTTCAGAAATCATTAGCGAGTCGACCCGAAATGCAAAATAAGAACCAAAACTGGCCGCAAACGCATATAAGCTGTACCTGTAATATTCTTTCCGGGACAGATTCTGGAATAAATCATTGAACTGAAAGGTAAGTACAGGACGGTAAAACCGTGAAACATACAAAACCGTTCCCGTGAACATCAGTAAAAACGAAAGCACATACAGCAACATTCCTTCCGTATAGGATACTGTTCCGTACAACATCAGTAAAAATAAAACCGGCAGGGCTATTTTAGGTATAATTTTTTCTAAAAAACTCGGAAAAGCCACTTTCTGCAGGTTCATTGCCTGTCGCTTGTAAAGATCTACATACGCCAAAAAAACAGCTATTACAAAAGCATAAAGCACATAGGTACTATTTAAAAAATCGATCAAAACAGCTATAATCCCTACCCCCATTGCACTGAGAAGTACCATCCAGAAAATGGAGATCAGACTATAGGAAAATAATTTTCGCTGGTGCAGTTCGCTCAGCATGGGATAAAAATTCAGTAAGGCCGTAGAAGCTCCCAGAACCATTATAGGATAAAAAATCTGCGCATACCCGTCTATGTATCGGAAAATTCCAAATAAATCTCTGTTTTGCGGGTAAATGAAAAGCGTAGAAAACGTACCAATAAGCACGCCTGCATAGTTAATAACCGAAAACCATAAGGCCTGTCTGGCAGAAAACCTGCTTCCCATTTTTAAGTAATTTTTACAAATATAATCGTTATAATTGAAACCGATTTGGTTAAATTTGATTCAGAAATGAAAACAAATGTACGAAAATACCTATCCTTCTTTGCGATTTGAAAAAACAATGGCCTTTCTGGAGAAACATCTACCAAAAGATGTAAAAATTCTCGACTTGGGCGTAAACAATCCGTTATCGGATATTATGCGTAAAGCCGGGTACAGGGTAAGTAACACACAAGGGGAAGATTTAGACGACGACCAGTCAGCTTTGCAAGACGCCTCATTTAATGTGGTGACAGCTTTTGAGATTTTTGAACATCTTTTAAATCCTTACACCGTTTTAAAACAGGTACAAGCGAAAAAAATCATTATTTCCGTTCCATTACGGTTATGGTTTGCCACTGCCTACCGCAGTAAAACGGATATGTGGGACAGGCATTACCACGAATTTGAAGACTGGCAGCTAGACTGGCTACTTGAAAAAACAGGGTTCAGAATTGTGGCTCGCGAAAAATGGGCCCATCCGGTAAAAAAAATAGGGCTCCGTCCTTTATTACGGACTATCACCCCCCGGTATTATATGGTACTGGCTGAAAAAATATAAGTCATGAGGTATTACGTAATCATTCCGGCATACAACGAGGCACCTTTTATCCGGAAAACTCTTAACAGCCTGGTGCAGCAAACGTTACTCCCTTCACGTGTTATTATTGTAGATGATAATTCTACCGATGAAACATCGGCTATAGCCAATGCCTATTGCGAAAAATATCCGTATTTTGATCTTATAAACCGAAATTCGGAGAACAAACATCTTCCCGGAAGTAAAGTCATAAAAGCTTTTAATGAAGGGTTGACGCTTCTTGACGAGGCTTATGATTTTATCGTAAAATTAGATGCCGACCTGGTTTTACCCCATGATTATTTTGAAAGAATAGCCCGTGTTTTTCAACATAATGCTAAAGCCGGTATGGCGGGCGGATTTGCTTATATTGAAAAAAATGGTGAATGGGTACTGGAAAACCTAACCGATACCGATCATATTCGCGGTGCGTTTAAAGCGTATAGAAAAGCCTGTTTTAAACAAATAGGCGGCTTACAACCCGCTATGGGATGGGATACAGCAGATGAGCTTCTCTGCCGTTATTACGGATGGGATATAGTGACGCTTCCTGAAATAAAAGTACAACACCTCAAACCTACGGGTGCTGTGTATGACAAGAGTGCGCGTTACAAACAAGGAGAAGCTTTTTACCGTTTAGGATATGGTTTACAGATTACTGCCATAGCGGCCTTAAAACTGGCATGGCGCAAAAAGAAACCGCAGCTGGCTGCTGACTACATCAGGGGCTTTTTTAAAGCACAGAAAGAACAGCAGCCTTTACTTGTTAGCCCCGAGCAGGCTTCTTTTATACGTAAGTACCGCTGGCAAAAAATAAAAAACAAATTGTTTTAAAACATACATATACGGTCTTATACCCCGCAGACGAACAAGCTGTGTTATTTTATTGCAGCTCAATATTCCTGCTTATTTCGCCCCGGAGGAATACAATGATTTTAAAAACTGTCTTCACAATGAAAAAGGAGATTACTTTGTCATAGAAAATCATTCCGGAATTGGAGGCACCGGTGGCATTAATTATTTTATGCAGGAGAGAAAAGCACGTATCAGCTGGGATATGATTTACCCAAAGCAACAGGGCACCGGTATTGGTTCCGAATTGCTTCAATACCGTTTACAATACTTAAAAAAATGCATCAAAGATTACTGGGCCGACGGATTTGATCTGTATGACATGGAAAAAGAGCATATACCTTTGCAGGTATAAGAAAAATCTTCTAATTTCAACCACACAAGTTCTTTAAAAAGTAATTTTGTAAAGAAGTAAATAATTTATACTTTTGTACTAGTAGTAATTAAAAGCAAATACAATGGATATCACGAATTCTTTTTATACCATAAAACCTATGTTTCCTTTTACAAAAGAATTCTATCATGCTTTTACTTCAACATATCCATTATACGCACAGCCATCACAAAACATTATTTCAAGATCTTAATTTAACTCTTTCGACAGGAGATAAAGTCGCATTAATCGGTGCCAACGGAACTGGAAAATCCACACTTTTACAGCTTATTACATCTCGATTACTGCCAAAATCAGGTATTGTAAAAGCCCTGCAAACTCCTTATTTTGTACCTCAGCATTTCGGGCAATACGACTTGTTTACGATTGCGCAGGCACTACAGATTCAGGAAAAGCTCTATGCCTTATATGCCATTTTAAATGGGGAGGTTTCAGAAAAAAACCTGCTGCTTTTAAATGACGACTGGGAAATAGAAACCCACGCGCTTTCGGCTTTGTCTTTTTGGGGACTTGAGGGTAAACCGTTGGATGAAAAATTGGGTAATCTGAGTGGCGGCGAAAAAACCAAAGTTTTCTTGGCCGGTATTCATCTCCATAAACCTGAATTCATTATAATGGATGAACCTACCAATCATTTGGATACGGATAGCAGACAGCAGCTTTATGAATGGGTACGCACTACTTCTTCAACCCTTTTAGTTGTAAGTCATGACAGAACCTTACTTCATTTATTTTCCAAAATACTGGAGCTTACCTCTAAAGGTATTGCCGTTTACGGAGGTTCATATGATTTCTATGCGGAACAAAAAAACTTAGAAACTAAAGCTATAAAAGACAGAATACAATCGCAGGAAAAAGCCCTGAAAAAAGCCCGAGATGTGGAAAAAGAAGCCCGCGAACGGAAACAAAAACTTGATGCACGAGGAAAACAGAAACAGGAAAAGGCAGGTATGGCACGTATTGCTATGAATACCCTGCGTAACAAAGCTGAAAACAGTTCTGCAAAGCTGAAAGATACACATACAGAAAAAATCAATGAAATAACACGAAACTTGCACGAAACACGGAACGAGCTTTCCTGGTTAAGCGAGATGAAATTGAATTTTTCTCCGTCTGCTCTCCCTAAAGGTAAAATGTTACTAAAACTGGAACAGGTACAGGTAATTCTTCACGAAACGCCTCTGTGGAAACAACCTGTAGATTTGGAAATTAGAAACGGAGACCGCGTGGTTATCAAAGGCCGGAACGGTTCCGGCAAAACAACCCTACTGAAGCTGATGCTGGGAATGAGAACACCCGATGCCGGAAACCTCTCAAGAATACCTTTCCAATATGTTTATATTGATCAGGAATATAGTATTATTGCTCAGGATAAAACCGTTTTGGAACAGGCGCAGGCTTTTAACAGACAAAACCTGCCCGATCATGAAGTAAAAATACGCCTGGCCCGTTTCTTATTTCGAGAAGACGTATGGGAGCACCTTTGCAGTACCTTAAGCGGCGGAGAGAAACTGCGGCTTACCTTATGCTGTCTGATGGTTCAGAACCAAACTCCGGATGTTTTTGTTTTAGATGAACCCACAAATAATCTGGATATTGAAAATATAGAAGTACTTACAGAAATGCTTACGCAATTTAACGGCACATTACTGGTTATTTCCCATGATTATCATTTTTTACAACACCTTCAGATTCAAAAAGAAATTGTCTTGTAATACGTAAATAAAAAATGTATCTTTATAGTAGCACACCACATATAGCTGTCATGGGAAAACTCACCGTAAATACGAATATAAAAAAAGAGGTTTCAAAAGTTTGGGAAGGCTTTACAAATCCGGCCTCTATAACGAAATGGAATTTTGCTTCAAATGACTGGCATTGTCCCTCTGCAGAAAACAATTTAACAGAAGGAGGTACTTTTTCGTATAAAATGGCAGCAAAAGACGGGAGTTTTTCATTTGATTTAGGCGGTACTTTCAACCGGATTGAACCGCACAAAAAATTAGCCTATACCTTGGGTGATGGCCGGAAAGTAGAGGTGCTTTTTCACGATTTAGGAGAAGAAACCCGGATAGAACAAACATTTGAAACCGAAGGAATCCATCCTGAAAAAATGCAGGAAGAAGGATGGCAGGCTATTTTAGATCAGTTTAAAAAGTTTATGGAAAGAGGTGTTTAATGATTGATTTTATCTCCGTTACCTATCTGAAACAAGACACATAACCCAGCAAAAAGTGTATGAGGTGCTTTGTTCTTTGGGTATACTAACCGATTTTCAAGATTACCGGCCTATTTTAGCAGGTACATTTCCTATTGACATTGCTATAGAAACCAATGATTTGGATATATATTCAGGTAAGCTGTTAAGGCAATATTACGGGTATTTATCTTGTTTTTCTTTTTCGCCGTTTCAGATAAAGGGGAAAAAACGCTGATCTGCTGGTTTCGATTCCAGGATTTCGATTTCGAATTTTTCGCCCAAAATCAGGTTGTCACTTCACAAAACGGCTACCTGCATATGATAAAAGAATTTGAAATTCTGTAACAGCAGGATGAAAAATTCAGGCACCCTATCTTACAGTTAAAAAGACAAGAAGTAAAAACAGAACCCGCATTTGCTCAACTATTAGGGCTGGAAGTTGCCCCATATGATGCCCTGCTCACCTATAAAATAGAAAGCCCCGTGTTTACGGGGCTTTTCAGTTAACCAACAGGCACATTCTGAGGAGGTATAATTCTTTCAGGGTCTTTAGGCAGCGTAATATGCAGCACACCATTTTCATAATGTGCTTTACTACTCTCTGCGATAATTTCGGCCTTTAATTCAAATGAGCGCTCAAAAGCACTAATAACCATTTCCCGTATCATCCACTGCTCATTTTCTGCCTGAGTTTTCGGCTTATAGGTTACAGTTAGGATGTCTTGCTGAACATTTATTTCAAAATTTTCTTTTTCCAGTCCCGGCGCAAACAGGTACATTTCATAGCTAGTTTCCGTTTCTTTAATATTTACCGGGTATTGTCCGGAAGATCTGAATTCGCCAAAAAAAGACTGGTGTTGTGAATGAAAAACATTTCTCATTCGTTTTAACTTCTCTTCGAATGACGCTGTGGTACTATTTTGTCTGAACCCTGAATGGGTTGGTCTGTTACATTTTGTAAACATGATTTTATGATTTTAGTTATTGTATAGGAATAATTGCAGGTTGTTTTGTTCTGTTCGCTGTATAATTAACAGGCTGTACGGCAGCAGGTGGTAAAAAATAGCGGTTATTTCTGCTGGCTGGTTCAGTGGTTCGCGAATGATTGTATAGCCGTTTTCTGAATTTAGAGCGGAGCAGCATTCCTAGACCTGCTGCAAAAGTAACGATTAACAGTACTTTAAAAAGCAAACCCGCAATCAAAGCCGCAAGGCCCGCTATGACCGTTACACCTATAAGTTTTATTAGTATATTCTTCATTTTTTTATTTTTTATTAATATGGATAAATTAAAGGCCTTTGTTATAGTAGACGCTGTTCCGAGAAAATTACTTTAATTTTTTTTCACATTTTGAAAAACTGTCACTCCATTCTTTTGCCCCGTAAAAAAACCGGAACGTATATGTTCCGGTCTTTGTTATCTTCTTTCATGAAAACGTTTTTTCCATTCCTCTCTGAGTTTTATTTTTTCCTCTTCCGATAAATTTGACACCCGATCTTTCCAATGGTTTTTATAAAAATGCTTTTTTCTGCCGAAACCGAATCCGCCAAAAAGTAATTTAGATAATACCAAAATACCAAAAGCCTGCCAGTAAGTAACAGGTTTTACGCCCGTGATTTCGGGCAAAACGGCATTCCAGAGCCACTGTACAACTCCTACCAGGAGAAAGATCATTCCTAAAAAAAACGGAAACATCCAGAATCTCCTTTTTTTATATTGTGTTTTCGTGTTGTTCATTGCTTTATTCTTTAAATTCATTATACAGATTTTGCAGTCGCTTGCGCAAATGCTTTACCGCATAGCCTTTTCTGCTTATAATAGTTTTTACATTTTCGTTGTCGTTATCCGCAATTTCCTGTAAGGTAAGATCATCCAGTTCATTCCTAATGAAAACGCTTCGCTGATTTTCAGGTAACTCGTCCAGCGCTTTCATGAGTTCATTCCAAAATATATCTTTAAACATTTTTAATTCAGGCCGGTGGGTAGCATCAATCAGGAGAATTTCCTTAATATTCAATACGCCTTCATCATCTTCAAAAGTATAATCTTCCAGTGAATCGTTCTTCTTTTTCCGGTATAAATCCGTTATTTTATTCCGCGTAACGGTATACAGCCAGGCACTCAGGTTCTCAAGTTCATTTAAATTGGCCAGTTTACTGGTTTGGTACCATACTTCCTGAAGTATATCTTCCGCATCTTCTTTTTTATTTACTTTTCCTTTAATGAACTGCATAAGCTGCCCGCCGTACTTATATACGATTTCTGACAAAGAAGAGGTTTGTTTGGGAGCCATTTGTATTGAATAGATTAAACTCATACTCATAAAGACGGGCCGACGTGATTTTTACTTTATATTTTTACACTTTTTTATTGCCGGCAATCTCCATATCTATCTAAACTATAAAATCATAATCAAAAATTATCACAACCCTTTCACGTATCCCAAATATATAAAGTAATTTTGCGTTTTCTTTAATTTTTAAGATAGTATTGCTGTGAAAAAAGGATTGCTTGCTTTAGCTTTCGGAGGCTTTGCCATTGGAATGACTGAATTTACCATGATGGGTATTCTGCCTGATATTGCCAAAGATGTTCAGGTAGAAATACCTGTTGCTGCCCATTTAATTGCTTTATATGCTTTGGGCGTTTTTGTAGGTGCTCCTATTTTGGTTTTGTTTACTAACAAATTTCCGCCCAAAAAAGTTCTGATTTTCTTAATGGTCGTATTTTTTGTTTTTAATGGTCTTTTTGCTATTGCTCCAAATTTGAGTACCATGGAAATTTCACGCTTTTTATCGGGATTGCCACACGGTGCTTTTTTTGGTGTGGGATCAGTAGCAGCAGCAAAGATGGCCCGGAAAGGTAAAGAAGCCCAGGCTATTGCCATTATGTTTACAGGCATGACAGTAGCCAATTTATTAGGAGTGCCTTTAGGAACATATTTGGGGCATCATTATTCGTGGCGCATTACGTATGCTATTATCTGTTTTTTAGGTCTGGTTACAGGGGGAGCTTTATATACTTGGCTACCCGATTTTAAAGCCAACCATGACAGTTCCATGTTTTCTCAACTGGGGTATTTTAAAAAGGGTTCGGCATGGTTGCTTGTTTTTCTTATCTCTATCGGAACCGGCGGTTTATTTGCTTGGATAAGTTATATTGCTCCTTTGGTTACTCACATCTCAGGTTTACCGGAGGGACGGGTACCTCTGATTATGGTTTTAGTAGGACTGGGAATGTTTTTTGGGAATCTGTTGGGTGGAAAACTTGCCGATTCCATGATGCCTTCTAAAGCTGCTATGATATGTTTTTCAGCTATGTCACTTTGTTTAATTGGTGTTTATTATACTTCTCCCACAGAATGGACCGCTTACCCTATGGCTTTTATTACAGGCATGATATCCTTTACTATCGGATCTCCTCTACAGCTTATGCTCATACGTAATGCCAAAGGGGCGGAAACACTTGCTGCAGCTGCCGGACAGGCAAGTTTTAATATGGGGAATACGTTGGGTGCTTATTTAGGAGGGATTCCCATAACGTTAGGGCTAGCTTATAATACTCCTGTTCTTGTGGGTTCAGGTATGGCTATGATTGGCGTACTGCTGACTTTTGCTTTTTATAAAAAATATGCCTCCCGGACTGTTGATATACCGGAGAAAAACTAACCCAAAATGTAACTTAGGCTATTATTCTGAAAGATGAATGAGCCGTTACCTTTTTAAAAGCGGTTACGGAATTATCTTTGAAAGATAAAACTACGTGAATGCAAAACAAACAATAAGGCTCCTGAATCAGGAGCCTTGTGTGGTTATCATTAGATCAATGCAGACTTGATGCGTCTACTTTCGTCTTTCCTTGCTTAATCATCAAAACAAAAGGTACACAGAGTAAGAACATGATACCTAAATATAAAAAGACATCCATATACGATAAAACGGTGGCTTGTTTCATAACGGAAAAATCCAGCAATTGATGCGCCTTTCCGAGAGCCTCGCTGGAACTGAATCCTTTGTTCATAAAACTGGTCTGTATTTGCTGTACACGCTGCTGCACTTCAAAACGGGTATCGTTTATATGCGCCACCAGATCAACACGGTGATGCTGTGTATCGCGTGAAATAAATGTGGTAATTAACGCGATACCGAACGAGCCACCCAACTGACGCATCATACCGGTAAATGAAGCCCCTTCGCCAATGGCTTTCCCCTTTAATGTAGACAGGGAAAGCGTCATGACAGGAACAAAAAGCAAGCCCAGACCTACACCTCGAATAATTAACGGCCAGAACATATGTTCCGCCCCTGTATCATTGGTCATTCGTCCGTACATCATAAAACAGAAGCCGAAAAAAATACTCAGGCCAATAGCTACCATATATTTCTGAGGTACCCCCCGCTGAATCATCTTTCCTATAAAAGGCATCATCAGACCGGTCATTATTGAACTGGGTATGAGTAACAAACCGGCATCGGTAGCCGACCACCCTAAAATGGACTGAGTATATATAGGAATGATAAAGGTAGATCCGAACAGGCCAAAACCAAGAATAAAACTCATGATAGTACCTACCTGTAGGTTTTTATCTTTAAGCACTCTCAGGTTTACAATAGGGTTATCATACGTGAGTTCTCTCCAAATGAAGAAGAATAACCCAAAGAAAGAAACAATGGACAATATAAGTATTGTAGTATTCTCAAACCAGTCGTCCTGCTGTCCGTGTTCCAGCACAAACTGTAACGATCCTATAAACATAATTAAGAATACCATCCCCCACCAATCTACTTCTTTTACTGATTTTTTACCTCCTCCTTCGTATTTCGGGCTCCGCACAAAAGACAATGTGAGTAAGGTAGCAATAATGCCTAAAGGTACATTGATGTAGAAAATATAGGGCCATGAAAAATGGTCTATAATATAACCGCCTAAGGGAGGCCCCAAGGTAGGACCAACAATTACGCCCATACCATATATGGCTTGTGCCATACTTCTTTTTTCGGGTGGATAACTTTCCGTAATAATAGTTTGAGCCGTTACCAGTAAAGCTCCCCCTCCCATGCCCTGAATAAACCGGAAGAAAACGAGCTCCCAGATATTGGTAGCATTTCCGCATAAAAAGGAAGCCACTGTAAAGATGATGATAGAAGCCGCGAAATAATTTCTTCGTCCGAATTGCTGTGAAAGCCAGCTGGTCATCGGAATAACAATAACGTTGGCAATTGCATAGGCTGTAATTACCCAGGCTACATCTGTAAGGGTAGCTCCCAAAGAACCTTTCATATCGTTAAGTGCCACATTTACAATGGTAGTATCTACAATTTCAAGTAGGGCACACAGCACCGCCGTAATGGTTATAACCACCCTGCGGAAACCATATTCTACGAGGTTATCGGGATGATGAATAGCTGCTTCCATATTATTTAATGTGTACGTCTACATCAGCATTCATTCCGGGACGCAACATAGCGATGGCTTCAGGTTTATTATTTTTTGTCAGTTTAATCTTTATAGGCACGCGTTGTACTGTTTTTACAAAATTTCCCGTGGCATTATCAGGAGGCAAAAGGGAAAAACGTGAGCCTGTAGCCGGTGAAAAAGAATTAATCTCTCCTTCAAATTCCGTATTAGGATAGGCATCTACCTTAATGCCCACTTTCTGCCCCATTCGCATTTTATCCAATTGGGTTTCTTTAAAATTGGCTACGACCCATGTATCGCTGTTATCAACAATATAAAACAATGCAGCTCCGGGGTTTACCATTTGTCCCGGCTGGATTTTTACATTTGAGATTTGTCCGTCTACCGAAGCCGTTACTACCGTATAGCCCAGATTAAGTTCAGCAGCAGCTAATGCGGCCTTTGCACGTTCAATATTCGCCTGTGCCACCGATGTTTGTTTAGAGGCTACATTTGTTTTGCTCATCACGGCACTACGCTGTGAAGCACTGGCATTACGTTGCTGTTTCAGCACTTCAACCTGTTTCTCAGCTTCTAATTTTGCCGTTAAGGCTTGTTCGTATTGCTGTTTGGTAATAGAGTGGTTATTGTACAGATTTTCATATCGTTTAAAATCATTAAGTGCCTGATTAGCTCTTATCTGGGCCATTTCAATACTCTGTACATTCGATTGTACTGTCGCGTCTGAAATGGCAACATTGGCCGATGTAGCTGCTACATCTGCCTTTGATACTTCAAATGAATTTTCTGCTCCCAGTAAAGCGGCCTGAGCCTCCTGAACCCTTACCAGAAAATCCTGGTTATCTATAGTAAAAAGGGTATCGCCTTTCTTTACCATATCATTATCTTTTACATATACTTTGGTAACATAACCTCCTACACGTGGTATAATCGGACTCATGTTTTTGTCTACCTGAGCGTCGTCAGTAGTTTCATGCCCAAGACTGTGCATATATTTATAGGTTCCGTAGCTTCCTCCCAAAACAACCAAGACAGCTAAGGCAATGGCAAATTTTTTATTGGTTGGCTTTTTACCTGCTTTTTCTTCTTTATTTTTCATTTTGATGTTTACTTTGTAATTAATTGTCCGTTTACTAATAAAATATCATAATATTTCTCCATGATATTAGCTTTTGCTACCGCCTGATTGATTTTGCTTTGCAATTGTTGCACATCAGCTTCCAGCAGATCATCAGTATCGGCTACGCCGTTTTCATATTTGTCTTTTACAATACGATAGTTTTCACTGGCCTGCTCTACTGCCAGCGCATATACTTTTTCCTGCTCTTGAGCCAAATGATAATTTTCATCAGCTTCTTGCAATTGTATTTTAATCCGGTCATTTAAAATATTCTGCTGCTCTTCCAATTCCTGCATCCTGTTTTTGGCTGCATTTACGTTTTTATGATTTTTATAAAGAGAACTGATATCATAGGAGAGTCCTACACCAACATTCATAGCATTTTTTATGGTAATAACATCTTTCAATCCAAATGCTACATATCCTCCGGTTAAAGCGATACTGGGTAAATAATCAGCTTTGGCAATTTGAATCTGTCTTTCCGCCATATGGTGTTGATTTTCCAGAATTTTCACATCGCTCCGGTTAGCGAGTGCCATTTCCTGCGACCCGATAAACGGTTCGGCCTTAACATCTTCAAAGGAAATTTCATCTAATTCTGTTTCTTCAGGCATTTGAAGCAGCATAACCAACTGGTAATTGATTACTTTTATATTTTTTAAGGCTTCCTGCAAGGCTATTTTATAAGTAGAAAGCTGTAGCTCGGCTTTCAATAAATCGTTACGTGCTATAAGGCCGTTTTCTTCCATTGCTTTAAAATCCGTAACCTGCTGTTCATACCTTTTGATATTTTCCTCCATCAAATTAGCCGTTTGCTGTGCTTTGTATAAAGCTATATATCCTTTTATAGCTTGCTCTGCCAATTGTTCTTTAGTGCTTACAGCTTTTATTTCCTCCGTAATCACGGCATCTTCCGCTAAATGTATGCTGTTTTTGATTTTTCCGCCGGCATACAGAGGAAGACTTACACTGGCCTGTCCCAATAATAATTGATGGGTTGAAATATCAGGTGCACCGCTTTCTGATTTCATGGGAATTTTAATATCAACACTTGGAGTAGACATAGCTAAAACCTGGCCGCTTATTTTTGCATCGGGTAACGCCCTGTTTTCAGCTATCTGTAATTCTATTTTTTTCGCGGCAATATGTGTAGTGGTTGCCTGCGCTTCTTTGCTATTGGTAGTTGCACGTACAATAGCATCCTGTAGGGTTAAGTGTGTCTTTTCTTGAGCCAAAAGAGTTAGCGGGCTCAATACGAAACATGCGCCTAACCAGGCGACTTTATTCTTCATATAATACTAATGCTTTAATCGTTTTGTGAATATGTGTTGTTAAATCTTTTCTTACATATTGGTTAAAGGCTTCATCTGACGACAATCCTAATAAATCTTTAAGAAAGACGCGGTTCATCTGAAAATTCATAAACGTTCCCATCATTGTGGCATGAATCAGAACCGGATTACTTTCGGCGTTAAATATCCCTTCTGCAATTCCTTTTTCAATAACATGCCCCACCACTTCTAGGTTAAATTTTTTTAAATCGCTGAAAGCCTGTGATGCCAATAACCGCTTTTTCAAGCTTCCTTCTACCGCTAATATCTGATACAATCCCGCATTACTGTTCATGGCATTTATATATAAGGTTACGAAGAGTTCCAGCCGTTCCAATGCAGAAAGCTTTTCGTTGTATATGTCATCGGTTTTTATTTTAAAAGCCATAATACGGTCTTCAAACAATACATCCAGCAGCTTTTCTTTTGATCCGAAGTAATAGGAAATCATCGCAATATTTACTTGTGCCCTTTTGGCAATATCTCGTACAGAAGTCCCGTCAAAACCTCTGGTAGCAAAGAGCATTTCAGCCGCATTTAAAATATCTGTCTGTTTTTCGTTCATCATATGTTTTTTAGCACTGCAAATTTAAACAAATGTTTAAATTAAACGTTTGTTTAAATTGTTTTTTTAATATCTGTAATAAAATTAAATATGCCATCTGTTCGCAAACATCGTCCGTTTTTTACTTTTTAATACAGTTGGAGTTAAATACAAAAAGTTTAGTATTTTTGAAGGCTTTTATAAAACACAAAATACTTATGCGATTTCTTTTACTGCTATGGCTATACTCTTTTTCCGTATTTGCTCAGGAACAGGTTATCCTGACCTACGAGCCTACTAAAACGGGGTACAAGATTTATGCACAAAATAAAGAGTTTATTCCGGTTACGATGGTTGTTCATTTCCAGATGAAAAATTTGAAAATAAAACAAGAAAAAAACTTCTATGTTATTCCGGCTCAATCCGAAAAAAAGCTTATTGCTGAAATGTCAGTAGAGGACAATCGTTTTCCCTATCAGTTTACTTATACGTATTTATGGAATTACGGTGATTTTTCTATTGATAAAGTTTCAGAACATGTTTACGATTTACCTTATCAGGTACAACAACGGTTTAGGGTTATGCAGGGATATAACGGTACTTTTTCGCACCAAAACGAATATTCTTTAGATTTTGACATGCCTGTTGGTACCGGAATTACAGCAGTAAGAGACGGAATAGTCGTAAAAATAGAAGACAGAAATTCCCAACGGTGTATACAAAAAGAATGTGCCCAATTCAACAATTATGTGCTCATCTTTCACGAAGACGGTACTTTTTCAGAATTCAGTCATTTAGATAAGGAGGGCGTTCTTGTAAAACCCGGCGACAAGGTTGCAAAAGGGCAGCTCATTGCCAAAAGCGGTAATACCGGCTGGAGCACAGCCCCGCACCTGCATCTGGTTATTTTCAAACAAAAGCTGCATCAACGTGAAACCCTACCTACCCCGTTCAGAATTTCTGATGGCACTGTATCCGAAATTTTACAGGAAGGCAAAATATATACACGTAATTATTAATTTCTTTATTTCAGCCGTTAAATTAAATTTTGGTAATTTAGCATTCTTAAATATGTTTTTATGATAAAAATGTTAACCAATATAGGGCGGTACTTCATTATGATGGGCGAAATTTTTAAGCGCCCGACTAAATGGAGAATCATGAAAACGCTCATTTTTAAAGAGATTGATGAACTTATTATAGGATCGTTGGGAATAGTGGCATTTTTATCATTCTTTATCGGGGCGGTTGTTACTATACAAACTGCTTTAAATTTAAACAACCCCATCATTCCTAAATATTTAATCGGTTTCACAGCCCGCCAGTCTATTATTCTGGAATTTGCCCCTACCTTTATTTCTATTATT
This sequence comes from Paenimyroides tangerinum, assembly GCA_050990835.1. Taxonomy (GTDB): domain Bacteria; phylum Bacteroidota; class Bacteroidia; order Flavobacteriales; family Flavobacteriaceae; genus Flavobacterium. The sequence continues at coordinate 644,574 of CP158859.1, forward strand.
ATGGCAGGTAGAATGGGTTCTTATATTACATCAAGTATAGGCACCATGCGGGTAACAGAACAGATAGACGCGTTAGAGGTTATGGGAATCAATTCATTGAATTACCTGGTTTTTCCAAAGCTCATTGCTACGGTTACCTATCCTTTTCTTATAGCTATCAGTATGTTTGTGGGTATTTTAGGTGGTTATGTAGCCGGTTCTATGGGAGGTTACCTGACTTCTGAGGAATTTGTTATCGGTCTGCAGGACTCCTTTATTCCTTTCCATGTTTTATATGCTTTTATTAAGTCGGCAGTATTTGGTTTCTTACTTGCTACTATTCCTTCTTTTTTTGGCTTTTACATGGAGGGCGGCGCTTTAGAAGTAGGTAAAGCGGCTACCAAATCATTTGTATGGACCAGTGTTGCCATTATCATTGCGAATTATTTACTCACACAAATTTTACTTACACAATGATAGAAGTTAAAAACATAGTAAAATCATTTGATGACAAGGTTGTATTAGAGGGCATCACCACCACTTATGAAACGGGAAAAACCAATCTTATTATCGGTCAGTCAGGATCGGGAAAAACGGTAATGCTAAAAACGTTACTGGGCGTACATCAGCCCGACAGCGGGCAGATTTTGTTTGACGGTCGTGATTATGCTACACTAACAGCCGATGAAAGACGTGACTTACGTACCGAAATAGGGATGGTTTTTCAGGGGAGTGCTTTGTTTGATTCTATGAATGTGGAAGAAAATATTGCATTTCCGCTACGCATGTTTACAAAGAAAAGCAACCGTGAGATTAAAGAACGCGTACAGCAGGTAATTGAACGTGTAAACCTGAAGGATGCCAATACTAAAATGCCTTCTGAAATTTCCGGAGGTATGCAAAAGCGGGTGGCAATTGCACGTGCAATTGTAAATAACCCCAAATATTTATTTTGTGACGAACCCAACTCCGGGTTAGATCCGAAAACATCAATCGTAATTGACAACCTGATTCAGGAGATTACACATGAATATCAAATGACCACCGTTATTAATACACACGATATGAATTCTGTTTTGGAAATAGGTGAACACATCGTATTTTTAAAGAACGGAAAACTGGTATGGACAGGAAATAGTGAGGAAATCATGAAAACAAACAACGAAGATATTATCGATTTCGTTTATTCTTCCGAACTTTTAAAAGAAATACGTCGCTTTCACAACAAAGAACAAAAATAATGTTTCATTTCTGGAAATCGGACATTAAAAAAAAGTTATTGGCTTTAGGCCATCAGGACAGTATTGCTTATTATAAACAGCAACTTCGCCAGAAAAAAATAAGCAAAGCCGTTTACATGCAATACCTGCAAGATTTGTTAGCAGAACAAAAAAGCAAACTCTCCAATATAGGCAACGTAAATGTGGCCACACGTCAATCATTTGCAGATGATGAAATTTTAATTCCCTTAAACGTCAGCAAGATTCAACAACCTGAATACGACATTGATTTTATAAAGAACAAAATTGCTTTTGACTTCAAAAATAATCAGCGTTTATATGCAAATGAAATCCGGTTTTTATTTGATTTTTTTAAAACAGAATTCAGCGAATTTCTTTCGGATCAGAATAAAACTGTTGCTAAACACGATCACCCTGCTGATTTCTGGGTCAATCTGATTTGCGGCGATTATACGCCTCAGAATGCCCCAATAGTATTCCAAGCTTTTCAATACTTGCTTCTGAAAAAATAAAAAGCCGGTGAACCGGCTTAATTTTTGTGTTGTAAGGCATATAATGCAAACGTGCCCAGCCAGTGACTACCCATATAATCGTCATTGCTTATATTTTTAAACGAATGGGTAAAATGAAGATCCGCTAAGTTATTTAAATGACTCAACCGAGGCAGTTTGCGGGCTATACCATACAAACAGGCAGCACGACTAAAATTCAAACCATCCAGATGTACCAGATGCCCGTCTGTTCTGTCAGAAACCTCACCCGGTTTCCATACAAAATCAGACTGGTTTAACTCGGGTAAAAAACCTGTCAACCAGCTTTCATACATCTTTTCTTCGAGGACTTTACTCATCAAATAAGCCTCCTCCAGACAGGGCGATAAAAAATCATGACCGTTAGGCTCGTAGGTCAGACTGCAATTTTTATCTTTTCCGAATAAACGTTTTGCATGTGTTGTTATATTATTTTCGAAAAACGTATTTTTAGCTGAACGCGCATAATCAAGCGAAAGTGATAATCCAAAAGCACTGTTGTCATGTGTACCGGTTCGGATAGGATAGTTTAATTTAGGCAGGTATTCTGTATAACGCTGTATCAGTAAATCAGTCAAGGGCTGCAGAGTGGCTGCCCATCGCTTTGCATCAGCATCTTCCCAACTATCCAGGGCTTCCTGTAATTTAAAAAGCCATGCCCAACCATAAGTACGTTCAAAACTCTGATTGTTTTTGTCTTTAAAAAAAGCCATTTCAACAGCCATATTTTCCGGTGTCATATGTTCGTTTAACACTTTACGGATAGCTCCGTCAGTATCTAACTGCGGAAACTGTTTCAGCAATACAACTATAGACCAGTATCCGTGTACAGACGAATGCCAGTCAAAACAGCCGTAAAAAACAGGGCGGAGCTCTTTAGGCGTTTTTAAATCAGCGGCACTTCCAATAGTTTGCCCTAATTTATTGGGATACTCAACAGTAAGGCAGTGCGTTGGTAAGGTAAAAATAATTTTAGCCCGAGCTTCATCTAATCCTAAAATCTTGTTTTCGGGTATAGGAGTAGCTGTTGTAACAGGTGTTTTATCTTTACATCCCCACAATAGAACCACAACAACAAAAAGCAGTATTTTTTTCATAGTTTGTTTTTTTTCAGGTTTATTTTTTCCACTACTTTTTTAATATCCTGCTCTTTTCTTTTGGGATAAATAAGCAGTACATCTTCTTTATCCACTATAATAAAATCAGTAAGCCCGTCTATAACTACTGTCTTTTTTGCATCGGTACGTATGATATTATTACTGGAATTTTCTACAAAAGCATTTGCATTTATAACCGCATTGTCATGGATATCTTTTGGAAGTTTATCATGCAGGGAGCCCCAAGTACCCAAATCGTTCCAATCGAATGTAGCGGGCAACACAAAAACATTCTGGGCTTTTTCCATTACGGCATAATCGATAGAAATATTAGGGGCTTTTCCGTAATTTTCGTTGATAAACATTTCTTCTTCCTCTGTATTGTACTTCATTTCACCTTCCTGAAACAGGTCATACATCTCGGGCTGGAAAATTTCAAAAGCCTTAAGTATGGATTGAACTCCCCAGATAAAAATACCCGAGTTCCACAGAAAATTCCGGCTCTGGATGAATTTCCGGGCGGTGATATAATCCGGTTTTTCACGAAACTGTACTACTTTTTTTACCTGGCGGGAATCAAGTTTATTAAATTCGATATAGCCATAACCTGTGTTGGGAAAAGTAGGTAAAATACCTAAAGTCATCAATACATCGTCATGTTCACAAATATCAAAGGTACGCTGTACATTGGCAACAAATTGTACCTCATCTTCAATCCAGTGGTCACTTGGTGCCACGATCATTACAGCATTCGGATTCATTTTCCTGATTTTCATGGAGGCATACAGAATACACGGGGCTGTATTACGCATTTCAGGTTCCAGTATAATCTGGCCCTGAGTAACGCCCGGTAGCTGTTCCAAGAGCAGCTCATTATATTTTTGGTGTGATAAGATAAAAATATTCTCTTTAGGAATAAGCTGACTTAGGCGCGCAAAAGTTTTCTGAATAAGTGTTTCACCTGTACCTAACATATCGTGAAACTGTTTTGGAAAATCAGGTGTGCTTACCGGCCAGAAACGCGAACCTATACCTCCGGCCATTATAATAGCATAATAATTTTTATTCATCTCTATTGTAATTTAAGCAGCTCTACCTCTGCATTAGGTTTAAAAACATATAATTTACCCGTTTTTACTTCCACACACTCAAAACGTTTAATACGTAAGGGCCCTTTTTTAAATATTTTTCCATTATAAATACGAAACAGACTGCCTATTGGTAAATCATTGACAAACGTTTTTGTAGTTTCGGAAATATCATACTGTTTTAAGGCCATTGAAAGTACTGCATCAGTATCTGAGCTGGCCGACGGATTTTTAAAATGCTGCGCCACCAAACGCAATAGCGCATCCGGGAAAATGAACGTATTTAAAAAAGGAAGCATCAGCAACCTGAAGGTTTGTTTCCACTCTGTACCATGAGGTTTTATCCGGTACCCGAATTTTTGAAAAGCAACTAAATGGGCTATTTCATGAATAAGGGTAATCAGAAAACGATACTGGTTCAGATTAGCGTTTACCGTAATCTGGTGTGAGCCATCTGTATTCTTTCTATAATCACCATGGCGGGTTACCCGTTCATTTACAATTTTGAGATGAACATGGTACGCCTTGATGAGTTCGAAAACAGGATCTATTGCGTGCTCGGGTAAATATTTATGTAAAACGTTTTTCAAAAATTAAGGGGTTGTGGAAGATACCTGTAATACTTTTCCGTTATAGAAACGGTTGCCATTTAGTGCAAATTCTTTAATATAAGCAGCCATATCAGCGGCAGAAACAGGTGCCCGGTAGCCGGGGAAAGCTTCTTCGAGCATTTCGGTCTGTACGGCCCCCAAAGCCAGTACATTAAAAGCAACACCCTGATCTTTATATTCTTCTGCCAGTAATTCGGACAAAGTGATGACCGCTCCTTTACTTGAACTGTAAGCGGCCAGGCCGGGAAACTTCATACTGCCCTGGATTCCTCCCATACTGCTTATAGTTACTACGTGGCTGCCATTTTTCATGAAGGGCAGTACTATCTGATTAAGGGCCGCTACACCAAAAACGTTTACCTGGTATACATACGCAAATTCTTCAGGTGTGATTTCAGTAAAAGGTTTGTTAACGATGGCTCCGGCATTGTGAATTACGATATCAACCGTTTTAATTTCATCATTTAAGTATTGTGTTAATCCGGTTAAAGAAGGTTTACTGCTTACATCTACCGGTTTATAATATACATTCGGATAGCAATCAAATTCAGGATTGTACTGACGCGAAAGGGCAATTACAGTATATCCGTCAACAGCAAATTGTTTGACTAAAGCGGCACCAATACCTCGGCTTGTTCCTGTAATGAGTATGGTTTTCAATGTTTTTACTTTTAGTAGGTGTTTAAATTATTTTCATGACGATAGTTTGAGGGGGATACAAAAGAATTATTGCTGTTTTTATACAAACTTGTACAACCCAACAGTGACTTTTTATAACTGTTTATACAATTAAAAACGTTAATCAATCTGTTTTTGTCCATCCATTCGACTTCCTCAATTTACTTCATTTTTATCTCTTTTGTTTCTGCATTGATCATTTTTATTACAACCGGTAACATTTCTTGTGAAACGGAAGTCATAAATTTGGTATCCATAATCTGAAATTCGTCTTTGGGATGATGGTAATAATTGAAGTTAGAAAAATCGAACGCAGAAACCGTATGCGCCGGAATTTTAAATTCTTCATAGAAAGGATAATTATCAGACGCCGCAAACAAGTTGTATTTTTCAGCGCCTTCCGACATTCCTATCAGATTACTACCGGCATATCCATTCAGTTTTTCTGCCATGTTTGATTTTGGATATCCTGTTAAAAACATTTTAAAGTCATAGTTCATAGGTACACCCACCATTTCAAAATTAAGCATGCTGTATATATCCAGTTTTGTATCTTTTAACCGTTTGGCCAGATGTTTTGAACCTAACAGCCCTTTTTCTTCTGCTGCAAAAAATACAATTAAAACGCTTCGTTTGTTATCCTTTGCTTTTGCGAGATATTTGGCCACTTCGGTTAAAACCGTGGTTCCTGATGCATTATCGTTTGCTCCGTTATTAATATGGTCTCCTTCAATTCCTTTTTCTGTTATACCAATATGATCATAATGGGCTCCTAAAATTACAAACTCTTTTTTTAACGTAGGGTGCGTCCCTTCTAAATACCCTACTACATTGTAAGAATTGGGAAAATTGGTTAACGTATCCCTGTAGGTGGTGAAATAAGGTTTTATATCTGCTTTTTTAAAAATATCTTCTAAATACACTGCTGCTTTTTCAATACCTTCAGAATTCGAATCTCTCCCTTCCAGTTCATCTGATGTGAGGTATTTCAGTGTTTCTATAACATCTGTTTCCTTTACCTGATAATGGGTTACATCAGTAGTTTTTACAGATTTACAAGCAGCTAAAGATAAAGCAACTAAAAGAAGTATTTTTTTCATAATATTCGATTTTACACAAAAATACAAAAAAACCCGTCCTGAAAAATCAAAACGGGTTTTGTTTATTAGGTTTTACTGATTATGCCAGCATGGTCACCGGGTTTTCAATAAAATGTCGTAAAGTCTGTAAAAATTCAGCCCCGGTAGCTCCATCAACCGTTCTGTGGTCGCAAGCCAAAGTTACCGTCATGGTATTACCTACTACAATCTGCCCGTTTTTAACTACAGGCTTTTCAATAATAGCACCTACCGACAATATGGCTGAATTGGGCTGGTTTATAATAGATGTAAATTCTTTAATACCATACATTCCGAGATTGGAAACCGTGAAAGTACTTCCTTCCATTTCTTTAGGCTGTAGTTTTTTATCACGAGCTTTACCAGCCAGGTTTTTCACTTCTGCTCCAATCTGCGTAAGACTCAACAAATCTGTAAAAGGTACTACAGGTACTACCAAACCGTCTTCAACGGCAACTGCCACACCAATATTCACATGATGGTGGATGACGGTAACATCTTCTTTCCATTGCGAGTTAACTTTCGGATGTTTTTTCAATGCCATAGCACATGCTTTTACCACCATATCGTTAAACGACACTTTAGTATCTGGCAGATTGTTAATAAGTTTACGCGACTCCATTGCATTTTCCATATCAATTTCAATGGTTAAATAGTAATGCGGCGCTGTAAATTTTGATTCTGCAAGGCGTCGGGCAATGGTTTTACGCATCTGAGAGTTTTTAATTTCTTCAGAAGCTGTTTCACCAGCAGACCTAAAGCTTTTTACCGCAGAAGTAGCAACCGGGGCAGCCTTTTCAACAGTTGTAGCAGCCGTTGTTTTAAAACTTTCCACATCCGCTTTTACGATGCGTCCGTTTTCTCCGGATCCTTTCACTTGTGAGAGATTAATACCTTTATCCTGAGCGATTTTCTTTGCCAGTGGCGAAGCTAAAATCCGGCCTTCTGATGTACTAACAGGCGCTTCTCCAGCTGCTTCAGCTTTTATTTCTGTCTGTTTTTCTGATGCTGTTGGCGCAGGTGATACCGGCGAACCAGTACTTTTAGTATTTAACACAGCTTGTACATCAGTTCCCGCAGGACCTATAACAGCCAGGATACTGTCTACAGGAGCCGATTCGCCTTCTTGAATACCGACATATAATAATGTCCCTTCAAAAAAAGATTCGAATTCCATAGTAGCTTTATCCGTTTCTATTTCAGCTAAAATATCACCTTCCGAAATTTTATCCCCTACTTTTTTCAGCCACGTTGCCACCGTTCCTTCTGTCATGGTATCACTTAAACGAGGCATTGTTACAATATTTACCCCTTCCGGGATGGTAACTTCTCCAGAAACCGTTACATCACTTTCTTTATTATCCGACTCAGCAGAGGTTTCTTCATTATCTTCTTCTTTTTTCGGAGCGGCTGCTGAAGCCTGCTCTTGTTTTCCATTTAACAAAGACGAAATATCTTCGCCTTCTTTTCCTATTATAGCTAAAATACTGTCTACGGGAGCCGATTCACCTTCTTTTACACCTATATACAATAACGTACCCGAGTGAAAGGATTCGAACTCCATAGTTGCTTTATCGGTTTCAATCTCGGCCAAAATATCGCCTTCTGAAATCTTATCTCCCACTTTTTTCAGCCACGTTGCTACGGTACCTTCAGTCATAGTATCGCTTAAACGAGGCATGGTAATAATTTCTGCCATAACTTATAATTTATGAGGAATAAATGGATAATTATCTTGTTCGTACACCACATCGTACATTATGTTTTTATCAGGATACGGTGATTCTTCTGCGAATTTTTCACACGCATTAACCAAATCCTTCACACGGTTGTCGATTGTTTCAATTTCCTCGTCAGTTGCCCAGTTGTTTTCTTTAATAACATCTAAAGCCTGTGTAATCGGATCAATTTTTTTGTACTCTTCTACTTCTTCTTTCGTTCTGTAATTTTGCGCATCTGACATAGAATGTCCGCGGTAACGATATGTTTTTATCTCTAAGAAAGTTGGTCCTTCTCCTTTTCTAGCTCTTTCAATAGCTTCGTATACCGCCTCAGCTACTTTAACCGGGTTCATGCCATCTACAGCATAACTCGGCATTTCGTATCCCAAGCCCAGTTTCCATACATCTGTATGATTAGCTGTACGTTCTACAGAGGTTCCCATAGCATATCCGTTGTTCTCACAGATGAACACTACCGGAAGCTTCCAAAGCATGGCCATGTTAAACGTTTCATGTAATGATCCCTGGCGTGCCGCACCGTCGCCAAAACATGTTAAGGTAACGGCATCTGAGCCTTTGTACCGATCGGCAAAAGCCAGACCTGCCCCCAAAGGAATCTGTCCTCCCACAATACCGTGCCCTCCGTAGAAGCCGTGTTCTTTAGAGAAAATGTGCATAGAGCCTCCAAGCCCCTGCGAAGTTCCTGTTGCTTTTCCTAATAACTCTGCCATTACTCTTCTCGGATCCACTCCCATACCAATAGGCTGTACGTGATTACGGTAAGCGGTAATCATTTTGTCTTTAGACAAATCCATAGCGTGCAGAGCTCCAGCCAAAACAGCTTCCTGCCCGTTATATAAATGTAAGAATCCTCTTACTTTTTGCTGTATGTATAATGCGGCTAATTTATCTTCGAACTTTCTCCAAAACAGCATTTCTTCATACCATTTTAGGTATACTTCTTTTGTGATTTCTTTCATATTGATTACCGTTTGTTTGTTTCAAATCGTTATAAAAACAATTGTAGTAAGGTACAATAGCAAAAATAAGACATCATACCAAAATGAAAAAATTATTTATGTGAATTTTGCTCTTTTTTATCAAAAGAAAACTCCCTTCCGTTTCTGATGAACGGAAGGGAGTTTTTATTTGTACCGGTTCACCCGTTACTTCTTAAGAATCTTGATAAACTGAACCTGTTCTTTCAAATGCAGTTCAACCATATACGTACCTGAACTCAAGCCCGACATATCTACCTGCACCTCATTGCCACCAAATGAAATCTCTTTCACACGCTGTCCGATAAGGTTGTAGACAACTACCCTGTCAATAGCATGACTGTAACTGATGGTCAATATATCATTTACTGGATTCGGATAATAACGAAGCATCGATTTGTCAAACTCAGGCGAACCTAACGTTACCGTTACCGTTACCGCCAAAGGAGCACTCGGACAACCGTTTGAGCCAATAACAACGCCATAGTAGGTCTGACCGCTTACCAAAGGCATATTATCCTGCAGCGGGTTGTTACCCGTTTTAGCATCATCTGCCGTGATATACCAAACAACCCCTTCCTGATCTGCTATCAAATCCGATACTGTGGCATCACTTGGAATATCGATAACAAAGCTTTGCTCCGAAGGTCCCGTTGGTGAGGATGGCGCAGGTAAAAGGGTTACTGTTGCACCTACACGGCTCGATTCACATCCCAGCTGTACCTTGCTCACAAAATATGTGGTACCGTTGGTTAATGCGGTATTAGGTGCCAGAGGGGTGGTAGAGGCTGGTGAGATGTACCAGTTATAGGTTACGCCGGCCAGATCAGGCAGTGTCAGATCGCTTACCGTAGCACTGCCGCAGAAACTGTAAGGACTAACGGACGGAGGGGTCGTATTCACCACACGTATGATAACTGCTTTGCGGCCTGATTCGCAGTCGCCTGCTTTCTGAGAAACGTAATACGTACCATTGGTTAAAGCGGTGCTGCCGGATAATGGGGTGGTAGCTGTAGCGCTCGAATACCACAGGTATTCTGCTCCTTCCTGACCACCTGTTGCCTCCAGCTGGCTTACCGTACCACTGCCGCAGAACGTCTGTGCTACTGATGTAGGAACAGGCAGGTTCTGATACACCGTGAAGGTGATAGCGGAACGAGCAGATTCGCAGTTACCTACGGTTTGTGTGGCATAATACGTACCGTTTACAATCTGGGTAGTACTGCTCATGGGCTGGGTAGCTGTTGCACTGGAATACCAGGTTACAGTAGCAGACGCAAGCGCGCCTACTTCGGCTGTAGCAAAGGTACGGAAACCACAAATGGAATACGTATTGCTTGCAAGGGCTTCAGGTATAGGTTTAATATCGGCCACAACAGCTACACGTGGTGATTCGCAATTTGAGGCTTTCTCCGAAACATAATAGGTGGTGCCGTCTACTAAAGGCGTGTCCGCAGCTAATGCTGTAGTAGCGCTCTCTGTGGCATACCAGCTCATAGGATAACCGGAACTGCTCTGTGCCGTCAGATCTCCAACGGTAGCTCCTCCACAGAAATGCTGGGTCGGTGCTGCTGATGGTGCTGATACACCGGCAATGGTGATCAATACCGCTACACGATCTGAGGAGCATCCCAGATCTTCTGAGGCCACATAATACACACCTGTCTGTGTTATCGTACTGATCTCTTCGGTACTCGATGCGCTCGGATACCATTTTAAGCTACCACCTTGGGTGGTGGCGTCGATATCGCTCGTTGGCACGGCTGTACAGAACTGCTGGGATTCTACTACCGGAGATGTGATAAAAGGAACCGTAACGCTCGTTTCCAGACTCGTGGAACATCCGTTACCTCCGGTAATTGTAACAGTATACGCCGTATCGCTTACCGGAGAAGATTTCTTAAAGTAAACCTTACTCAAACTCTCTCCCGAATAGGCCTGTGTGCCTGCAGCATCTGTATACAAATCTGTAACAGGACTCCAAACCACTGTTGGTGCTGCACCTAACAGAAACTTCGTGTTTAGCCGTTTTTTGGTTAGTGTACCTGTTGTATTATCGGCTGTACCTCCCTGGTATGCCACTCCTGTATTCTCTGCCGTTTCTGTGTAATACGTTTGCGCATTATTGGCACTATTAGCTCCTTTATGCGTAAGTTCTATCAGGATATTAGAGGTACCATCCCACACAAATGGTGTGGTAAAGGTAATGGTCTGCCAGCCTGTAGCGGTGTGTGTTTTACTCACTGGTCCGTACACCGTTGTAAAACCACTGTTGACAAAAGTTGTTGATGTAACAGTATTGTTGGTTACTTGTTTCATCTTTATCGTATAGCTCGCATTGGTCGCAGAAGATCCTAAACTAGCCACTTCAAAAGCTAGACCCTCGATAGTACCTGCGGTAAATCCTAAGGCGTTCAGCTCATCTTTTGTATAAACATATTGTTGTCTGGTATTGGTCCACCTGTTCATAAAGGCTGTTTCAGCATCAAAGTTTCCGGACTTGGTTGTAGCAGTACCCACAATTACTTCGCTGCCTAAAAATACATGGGTATCCAACTCCTGTGCCGTATCCTGACAAACGATATATTCTTCTTCCAACGGTGTAAAATCAGGCAATGGATTTACCTCTACCTGTACATCTATTTTTTCTGTACAACCATCAGCTGTAGAAGCGGTAAGCTTATATGTGGTGCTTTCTGAAGGAGCAAACGTCCAGCCCGTAGCAGCATCACCGCTTACGCCTGCAGCAGGTTCCCAGGTATAGGTGGTATAATCTGACCCTCCGCTTGTAACCGTTACTACCTCTGTAGAACTGCCTTCGCAAATTACGGAAGGGGCAGTACTTGATAACGCCAGCTCTGGAGCAGCTGTTACCGTTGCCACTACCTCTGTACGAGGTGAAACACAAAGTCCTACCCCGTTAAAATACGTATTGGCCCGTGATGTGCTGGTTGTAGTACTTCCACTTGTAATTCCTTCTATATTTGCAACACCATCTGTCATGGTTTGTAAAAACTGTGCTGCAGTCCTATTGTCTGCATAGGTATACGTACATTGAGCAACGGGAGTACTGTGGTAACGCACGCTTCCTGATTCAGGATTATTACCTGTATTTTCATTGCTCCAGTTTATCTGAACAACAATATTACTTGTTCCGTCCCAGTTAAAAGGTGTTGTAAATGCATAAGTATTAATTCCTGCTGTCATAGGCTGAGCTGCATTGGAATATACTTGTGTTAAACCTGAAATATGTGTACTGGTAGCTGCACTTTGGGTGGTAGTACCTATATGAAGGGTAAAATCATTTCTGTCTACATCGCTTCCCGTTACCACATCAAAACCAATTGAATTGATTTCACCTTCCGACAAACCGGCTGCTATCAGCTCTTCTGCCGTATAAATATATTGTGTTTTCATTCCTCCCCAGTTATGCCACAAAGGAGAATTAGAAAGTCCGTCTGAAGTACTGGTCCCATTACCCAACTGAATTACTGTATTAGAAGTAGGGATACCCGACTGTACATAATAAGTGGTAGTAGTGTCAATCTCAGGTGTATTAAATGTTCCTCCTTCTCCCAATGGTACTCCTCCGGCTTCAGTCGTAAACCATTGTATGATACCATCACTGACGTTAGCTGACAAGGTGGCAGAACCTATACCGCAAATAGTATCGCCGGTAATATCTGATAAATCAGGATATTCACAAAGGGTAGTAAACTCAAATAATTTCCAGTCGCTTAAATTAAGAACAGAGCATCTTGTGCGAATGTAAACCTTATAAGCGGTAGCAGGAGCTAAGCCACTTTGATTGTAAGTTAATACATTTCCGAAAGACCCTTCAAAAACCAGGCCTGTAGCACCACTACCGGGATCTCCTGAAGTTCTTATTTCATAATCATATCCTTCAGGGTTTGCAGAAGCAGCCGCCAACCAATTGATCGTCGCTGAATTTTTTGTAAGGTTTGCAACCGAAATAGCTCCCGGAATTGTACATGTTATTTTTTCAACTACTATATTATCAATTGCACCGGGTTGCTGGATACCTGAACCGCCATCATTTTTCCATTCAAAAATTAACCGGCGATTCTGCCCCATATAGGCGCTGCTATTAACTATAAATGATGCATTTGTCCAGTTATTATTCAGGTTAAAATCACCTATTTTAATGCGATCTTCATTTGCAGTTATTTCTGATCCGGCAACAGGAGTATAAGATGGATTAACTAACCAAACCGTAATATAATCATATAATGTAGTTGTACCTTCACCATTTGCTCGCCAATCAAAAGAAACCTGAATATTCGCTGCATCATTTGGAATTATTAAATCGCTATAGGCATGTACTTTTGAAGTAGAAAATGTGGAATAATTATGAGTTGCTCCATCTGCATTGTTCGAAATATATAAACTTTTCGTCCCTCCGTTCGCCACGGCTGTTCCTATAAACCATTTATTTGTCTCGGAACCATTTACAATAACCCAGTTTGATACATTTTCTTCAAAATTTTCTGAGTAAGGTAATGATACCGGAAGCGCTAAAGTGGTAAAAGTTTTTACCACAGACCAATTACTTACATTTCCTGCACCGCAATCGGATTGCACATACACATTATAAGTAGTATTAGGTTGTAAATCTGTTACATTTGTTGTTACAATTCCTGCATTTGTTGCGCCAGTAACCGCCGCAGTTCCTGTTCCGGGATTAGTATCTGTACGTACTTCATATATATACCCTTGTGAAGGCGCAGAAGTTGAGGCTGTCCAACCTAAAGTTGCCGTATTACTTGTAATATTATCAACTGTAATTGCCGATGGAGGGTGGCATGTTGACGGTGTAAAAATATATGTTAGTCCGTTATCCGGCATACCAGGAGCTTCAGCTGAAGATGCATTGAACGACTGGGTAGCCGTATTTGAAGTTCCAACAGCAGAAGCAGAAAAAACAGCAGTGGTTGCGTTCGTTCTGTTAAAATAATCAGAGTTGCCTGCACCTCGCAGCCCCACCTGCGCTGTACCTGAAGCACTTGCAGTAGAGGAGCCTGCAATTAATGCATTACTACCATACACAATCTTGATTATATGAGTGGTTTCCTGCAATCGTATCTGAAAATTTACCGCATACACATTGGCATCTGAGGAAGAATTTACAGGTCTTACATTTTTATATTGAATTACCAGTTCTCTGTTAGGAGCGGTACCTACTATTTTCCAAGACACATTACTTACTATAGAAGCATGAAAAGCACCGTTTATATCCCGCCCCCAGGCAGAAATGGCTCCTTCATATTCTGTAGTAGCCGAAATAGGGGTATATGAAGCATTTCCGGGTGCTGTACTACCAAAAGTAATAAAACCATTACTGCTTACTTTACAGGTTGTGTAATGGGCATTATTAAACATAAAATTAAAAGGCATTGCATCTGCAGGCAGCGACCAGATAACGTCATCAAAACTATTGCCATATGCGGCATCAGTGGCTGTAGCCAAAACGGTACCATCTGTTATTTCATCATATGTTCCATTCTGCTGCGAAAACAGGTAATAATTCACCTGTGCTACCGAGGGCAGACTATAAAAAAGAAATAAGAGTAGTAAATAGGTAATTTTTCTCATTACTAATAATTTAAATTTAGATTGATATAAACGCACGAAAATACACATTTACAATAAAAACAAAAAATTAATCACAATGATTAAGTTTTAAACCTAAAAAAAACATGAATAAAACAAAAAAGGGGAAAAATTTTCCAATTTTTCCCCTTTTTATAAAATAAAATTATTTTTACGCCTGTCCGGCAGGCCCGAAACTAAAATTTACAATATCATCTGATACCTGGCCATGCTGATTTTCAAAACGATGTATGTTTTCCTGCAAGGCCTGCAACAAGCGCTTGGCGTGTTGCGGCGTCATAATAATACGCGATTTTACTCTTGCTTTCGGCACTCCGGGCATTACGCTTACAAAGTCTAAAACAAACTCTGAATTAGAATGATTGATAATCGCCAAATTGGAATAGACTCCCTGAGCGGTCTGCTCGTCGAGTTCTATATTCAAATGGTTTTGCTCTTTTCCATTCATATATTAAAAGTTTAGCTCGTTTACTTTAACTTCTTCCTTAGCACCTACTATGATATCGTCGTATTCACGCATACCGGTACCTGCCGGAATACGGTGTCCAACAATAACATTTTCCTTCAAGCCTACCAAGTCGTCCACTTTACCGGCAACTGCCGCTTCGTTTAATACTTTGGTCGTTTCCTGGAAGGATGCCGCCGAGATAAACGATTTTGTTTGTAAAGATGCACGGGTAATACCCTGTAAAACCGGTGTAGCTGTAGCCGGGATAACATCACGTGCCACTACCAGATTTTTATCTTCACGTTTTAAAATCGAATTCTCATCTCGCAATTCCCGTGAGGTAATAATCTGCCCTTCTTTCAAATGTGTTGATTCACCTGCATCTTCTACCATTTTCATTCCGAATAAGCGGTCATTCTCTCTGATAAAATCGGCAGCATGTGCCAATTGTTCCTCTAAGAATAAAGTATCGCCCGGATCCTGAATCTGTACTTTACGCATCATCTGGCGAATCACCACTTCAAAGTGCTTGTCATTGATCTTTACTCCCTGTAAACGGTACACTTCCTGAATCTCATTAACCAAATACTGTTGTACAGCTGATGGTCCTTGTATTCTTAAAATATCATCAGGTGTAATGGCTCCGTCAGAAAGCGGCATCCCCGCTTTAATGAAGTCATTTTCCTGTACCAGAATCTGGTTAGATAACTTCACTAAGTATTTACGTACATCGCCCAATTTCGATTCTACAATAATCTCACGGTTACCGCGTTTGATTTTTCCGAAAGAAACAACACCGTCAATTTCCGACACCACAGCAGGGTTTGAAGGATTACGTGCTTCTAACAGTTCGGTAATACGTGGTAAACCTCCGGTGATATCCCCGGCTTTCGATGATTTACGAGGAATTTTCACTAAAACTTTTCCTGCTTTAATCTTTTCACCGTCGTTCACCATTAAGTGAGCTCCTACCGGTAAGTTATAAGAACGGATAAGGTTACCTTCTTTATCGTAAATTAACAAGGTAGGTACCAGCTTTTTATTTCTTGACTCACTGATTACTTTCTCCTGGAAACCTGTCTGTTCGTCAATTTCCACCATGTACGTTTGCCCTTGTTCAATATCTTCGTAAGCTACCTTACCTGTAAATTCTGAAACAATTACACCATTATAAGGATCCCATTTACATATTACTGTTCCCTCTTCTACTACATCGCCATCTTTAACATAGATAGTAGAACCATATGGGATGTTATGGGTATTTAATACAATACCTGTATTCAGGTCTATTAATTTTAGTTCTGTTGAACGAGAGATTACAACATCTACTACGTTGCCGTCATTATCTTCACCTTTAACTACGCGCAAGTCTTCTATTTCTAAACGACCTTTGAATTTTGTAGTAATAGTAGATACTTCAGAAATATTACCCGCTGTACCTCCCACGTGGAACGTACGAAGTGTTAACTGTGTACCTGGTTCACCAATTGATTGTGCTGCCACTACACCAACCGCTTCACCACGCTGTGCCATTTTTCCGGTTGCCAGATTACGTCCGTAACATTTGGTACAAATGCCGCTCTCTGCTTCACAGGTAAGTGCCGAACGAACTTCTATACGCTCTAACGGCGACGCGTTTATAGCTTTGGCATGCGATTCTTTTATTTCCTCGCCTGCTTTAATAATTACTTCATTCGTTAACGGGTTAATAACATCCTCAATAGTTACACGTCCCAGAACGCGTTCTCCTAAAGATTCTACTATTTCTTCGTTTTTCTTTAATGGTTCAAACTCAATACCACGTAAGGTACCACAATCTTCTGAATTGATAATAACATCTTGCGCCACATCATGTAAACGACGTGTCAGGTATCCCGCATCGGCTGTTTTCAATGCCGTATCAGCCAAACCTTTACGTGCACCGTGCGTAGAAATAAAGTATTCTAAGATAGATAAACCTTCTTTAAAGTTCGATAAAATCGGGTTTTCGATAATATCACCTCCTGAAGCCGTCGATTTCTTAGGTTTTGCCATCAAACCACGCATACCGGTTAGCTGACGAATCTGCTCTTTCGATCCACGGGCACCGGAATCCAGCATCATGTAAACAGAGTTGAATCCTTGCTGGTCTTCACGAATATTCTTCATTGCAAGTTCTGTCAATAAAGCGTTCGTTGATGTCCATACATCAATTACCTGGTTGTAACGTTCGTTATTGGTAATAAGCCCCATGTTATAGTTCATGGTAATATTTGATACCTGATCATTTGCATCATCAATCAATGATTGTTTTTGATCCGGAATTTTAATATCACCTAACGAGAATGATAATCCTCCACGGAATGCATACGCATATCCCATGTCTTTCATATCATCTAGGAACTTGGCTGTGGTAGGCACATCGGTCACAGCTAAAATTTTACCGATAATATCACGTAACGACTTTTTCGTCAATACTTCGTTGATATAACCTGCTTCTTCCGGTACTACTTCATTGAACAAAATACGTCCAGCAGTGGTTTCAATAATCTGATATACCAGCTGGCCTTCTTTATTAAAATCTTTAGTACGTACCTTTACAATCGCATTCAGGTTTACACGACCTTCATTGATTGCAATGTTTACTTCTTCAGCCGAGTAAAAAACTAATCCTTCTCCTTTAACCGGGTATTCAGGGGTAGACTTACGCGCTTTAGTCATATAATACAACCCAAGAACCATGTCTTGTGAAGGTACCGTGATAGGTGCCCCATTAGCAGGATTAAGGATATTGTGCGAAGCTAACATTAACAACTGCGCCTCTAAAATAGCCTCTGGCCCTAATGGCAAGTGAACCGCCATCTGGTCACCATCGAAATCGGCATTAAACGCCGTACATACCAATGGATGTAAACGAATTGCTTTTCCTTCAATTAATTTAGGCTGGAATGCCTGAATACCTAAACGGTGTAACGTAGGGGCACGGTTTAATAATACCGGATGGCCTTTAATTACATTTTCCAGGATATCCCAAACAACAGGTTCTTTTTTATCGATGATTTTTTTAGCCGATTTTACGGTTTTAACAATACCGCGTTCAATCAGCTTACGGATAACAAACGGTTTGTACAGCTCAGCTGCCATATCTTTTGGCAAACCACACTCATACAACTTCAGTTCCGGGCCAACAACAATTACGGAACGGGCAGAATAATCCACGCGTTTTCCTAATAAATTCTGACGGAAACGGCCTTGTTTTCCTTTTAAGGAATCCGATAATGATTTTAACGGACGTTGCGATTCGGTTTTAACCGCTGTTGCTTTACGCGTATTGTCAAATAAGGAATCAACCGCTTCCTGCAGCATACGTTTTTCGTTACGTAAAATAACTTCCGGAGCTTTAATTTCCATCAATCGTTTTAAACGGTTGTTACGGATAATTACACGACGGTATAAATCATTCAAATCAGAAGTTGCGAAACGACCTCCATCTAATGGAACCAACGGACGTAATTCCGGCGGAATTACCGGGATTACTTTTAAAATCATCCATTCCGGACGATTTTCTCTGTTCAGATTCGACTCACGGAATGCTTCAACTACCTGTAAACGCTTTAATGCTTCTGTTTTACGTTGTTTAGACGTTTCATTATTAGCAGCATGACGTAATTCATAGGATAAG
Organism: Paenimyroides tangerinum; assembly: GCA_050990835.1. Classification (GTDB taxonomy): domain Bacteria; phylum Bacteroidota; class Bacteroidia; order Flavobacteriales; family Flavobacteriaceae; genus Flavobacterium. The sequence goes on from CP158859.1 coordinate 663,375, forward strand.
GCATCTAAATCCGTACGCTCCAATAAATCCATAATACACTCCGCACCCATTTTTGCTATAAATTTATTCGGATCGGTATCATCCAAATACTGATTTTCCATCGGAAGTGTATCTAAAATATTTAAATACTCTTCTTCTGTAAGGAAATCTAATCTATTTACAGCATCACCTTCCGGTGTTTTAGCTATACCCGGCTGAATTACTACATAGCGTTCGTAGTAAATAATCATGTCTAATTTTTTAGACGGTAAGCCTAATATATAGCCAATTTTATTTGGCAATGAACGGAAATACCAGATATGTGCAATAGGCACTACTAAATTAATGTGCCCTACACGGTCTCTACGTACTTTTTTCTCCGTTACTTCAACACCACAACGATCACAAACAATTCCTTTATAGCGAATGCGTTTGTATTTACCACAAGCACATTCGTAATCTTTTACAGGACCGAAGATACGTTCACAAAACAATCCGTCACGCTCTGGTTTGTGCGTACGATAATTGATTGTTTCCGGTTTTAAAACCTCTCCTCTAGATTCTGCTAAAATAGATTCTGGAGAAGCCAACCCGATAGTGATTTTATTAAATCGCTTTACGGTGTTTTTATCTTTATTTTTATTTATCATGGTAAACCTACTTTCTTTAGAGTTTTGTATACAGGTTATACCCTTTATCAGGGTATAACCCGGTGTACTGAGTTTATTCTTCTAATCGGATATCTAAACCAAGTCCTTTTAATTCATGCATCAATACATTGAATGATTCCGGTAATCCTGGTTCTGGCATGGTTTCACCTTTAACGATAGCCTCGTATGTTTTGGCTCTACCAATAACGTCATCCGATTTAACAGTCAATATCTCACGTAAGGTTGATGATGCTCCATAAGCCTCAAGTGCCCAAACCTCCATCTCTCCGAAACGCTGACCTCCAAATTGTGCCTTACCACCTAATGGTTGTTGTGTAATTAAAGAGTATGGACCAATAGAACGCGCGTGCATTTTATCGTCTACCATGTGTCCTAATTTCAACATGTAGATAACTCCTACAGTCGCTTTTTGATCAAAACGATCTCCAGTTCCACCATCATACAGGTAGGTATGACCAAAACGAGGTACACCTGCTTCGTCTGTCAGCTCATTGATCTGATCTAATGAAGCTCCGTCAAAAATTGGGGTAGCAAATTTTCTGCCTAATCTTTTACCGGCCCATCCTAAAACAGTTTCATAAATCTGACCTATGTTCATACGAGAAGGTACCCCAAGCGGGTTCAACACAATGTCAACAGGCGTTCCGTCTTCCAAGAAAGGCATATCTTCATCACGAACAATTTTCGCAACAATACCTTTGTTTCCGTGACGTCCGGCCATTTTATCACCTACACGCAGTTTACGTTTTTTAGCAATATATACTTTTGCTAATTTCAAGATACCTGACGGTAGCTCGTCTCCTACAGTAATCATAAACTTCTCACGACGTAAAACTCCTTGTAAGTCGTTTAGTTTGATTTTATAATTATGGATTAGATCCGCAATTAATTTATTAGTATGTTCGTCTGTAGTCCATTGTCCTTTTGTTAAATGAGCAAAATCTTCGATAGCATGTAACATTTTAAGGGTAAACTTCTTACCTTTCGGCAATACTTCCTCTCCCAAATCGTTCATGACACCTTGTGATGTTTTCCCGTTTACAATATGGAACAATTTGTCTACTAAACGGTCTTTCAATTCGTTGAACTGTACTTCGAATTTTGTTTCCAGCAGCGCAATGTCTTCTTTGTCTTTCGAACGTTTACGTTTGTCTTTTACGGCACGTGCAAATAATTTTTTATCTAACACTACCCCGCTTAACGACGGTGATGCTTTTAACGAAGCGTCTTTAACATCTCCTGCTTTATCCCCGAAAATAGCACGTAGTAATTTTTCCTCAGGTGTAGGATCTGACTCTCCTTTTGGTGTAATTTTACCAATCAGGATATCACCCGGTTTTACTTCTGCACCAATACGGATCATACCGTTTTCGTCCAAATCTTTAGTAGCTTCTTCGGAAACGTTAGGAATATCATTCGTTAATTCTTCGTTACCTAATTTTGTATCACGAACTTCCAAAGTGTAGTCATCAACATGAATAGAGGTAAAGATATCATCACGTACCACGCGCTCCGAGATTACAATAGCATCTTCAAAATTGTACCCTTTCCATGGCATAAAAGCCACCTGAAGGTTACGCCCTAATGCCAGTTCGCCATTCTGTGTAGCATATCCTTCACATAAAACCTGCCCTTTAGTTACTCTGTCTCCTTTGCGCACAATAGGCTTCAGATTAATAGAAGTACTTTGGTTTGTTTTACGGAATTTAATTAAGTTATAGGTTTTCTCATCCGGATCAAAGCTTATTAAACGCTCTTCTTCCGTACGGTCATATTTGATAATAATTTTCTGAGCGTCTACATACACTACTTCTCCGTCGCCCTCTGCATTAATCAATACACGGGAATCAGTAGCTACCTGTTTCTCTAAACCGGTTCCTACGATAGGGGCTTCCGGACGTAATAAAGGTACTGCCTGACGCATCATGTTCGATCCCATCAAAGCACGGTTGGCATCATCATGTTCCAGGAACGGAATTAATGAAGCCGATATAGAAGCAATCTGGTTCGGCGCTACATCGGTGTAATGAAGCTCTTGTGGTTCTACTACAGGAAAATCCGCATCTTGTTTAGCAATAACGCGTTCTTCTGTTATAGTTCCGTCCTTATCCATTGCCACATTGGCCTGTGCAATAAGTTTTTCTTCTTCCTCTTCTGCCGACAGGTAAACAGGTGCTCCCACAATGTCCACTTTACCGTTTTCAACTTTGCGGTAAGGCGTTTCAATGAAGCCCATATTGTTTACTTTCGCATATACGGAAAGAGAAGAAATCAAACCAATATTTGGTCCCTCAGGTGTTTCAATCGGACATAGACGACCGTAATGGGTATAGTGAACATCACGCACCTCAAAGCCTGCTCTTTCACGTGAAAGACCACCCGGCCCTAAAGCTGATAAACGACGTTTGTGCGTAATCTCAGCTAAAGGATTGGTTTGATCCATAAACTGCGATAACTGATTGGTACCGAAGAATGAATTAATAACAGATGACAAGGTTTTGGCATTGATCAGATCAATCGGCGTAAACACCTCGTTATCGCGTACGTTCATGCGCTCACGAATGGTACGCGCCATACGCGCCAAACCAACACCAAACTGCGCCGATAATTGTTCACCTACTGTACGTACACGACGATTTGAAAGGTGATCGATATCATCAATCTCTGCTTTAGAGTTAATTAATTCAATCAGGTATTTCACAATAGTGATAATATCCTCTTTTGTCAGTACCTGTTTGTCAATAGGGGTATCCAGGTTTAACTTCTTATTCATTCGGTACCTACCTACCTCACCTAAGTTGTAGCGTTGATCTGAGAAGAATAACTTGTCAATGATACCACGTGCTGTTTCCTCATCAGGCGGTTCAGCATTACGCAATTGACGGTAAATGTGCTCTACAGCCTCTTTTTCAGAGTTTGTAGGGTCTTTCTGCAATGTATTATGGATGATAGTATAATCAGCCTGATTATTATCTTCCTTGTGTAAAAGGATTGATTTTACATTAGCCTCGATGATTTCTTCGATATTATCTTTATCCAATACTGTGTCACGGTCTAAGATAATTTCATTTCTCTCAATCGATACTACTTCTCCGGTATCTTCATCAACGAAGTCTTCGTGCCATGTGTTTAACACACGTGCAGCCAGTCTGCGTCCTATGTATTTTTTCAGACCGGTTTTAGATACTTTTACTTCTTCTGCAAGATCAAAAATCTCTAAAATGTCTTTATCGCGTTCAAAACCAATCGCACGGAAAAGAGTAGTTACAGGTAACTTTTTCTTACGATCGATATACGCATACATCACACTGTTGATATCTGTTGCAAACTCTATCCATGATCCTTTAAAAGGAATAATACGGGCAGAATACAACTTAGTACCATTGGCGTGGAAAGATTGTCCGAAGAATACACCAGGTGAACGATGCAATTGTGACACAACAACTCGCTCCGCTCCATTGATTACAAAAGTTCCGCTAGGTGTCATATACGGTATAGTACCTAGGTATACATCCTGAACGATTGTTTCGAAGTCTTCGTGTTCCGGGTCGGTACAGTAGAGCTTTAAGCGTGCTTTCAGCGGAACGCTGTACGTTAAACCTCTGTCAATACACTCCTCGATGGAATAACGTGGAGGATCTACGAAATAATCTAGGAATTCTAACACAAACTGATTTCTGGTATCAGTAATTGGAAAGTTTTCCATAAAGGTTTTGTATAAACCTTCATTACCTCTTTCATCCGATTTGGTTTCCAATTGGAAGAAATCCTTAAATGATTTTACCTGAATATCTAAGAAATCAGGAAAAGCCGGGATGTTTTTTGTAGAGGCAAAATTTAATCTTTCAGTCTGATTTGTAATCATCAATGGACAAAATTTTGATTAAAAAAGTTAATGAAAAACGTATTAACGATATAATACGCAAAATGGTTTAGGCCTTTGAGTGTTGCTCAAGGCCTAAACCGTAGTATTTATTAGATGTCGAATTATTTCAATTCAACAACAGCTCCTGCTTCTTCTAAAGCTTTTTTCAATCCTTCAGCTTCGTCTTTAGAAACACCTTCTTTAACGTTTGCTGGAGTACCGTCTACTAAGTCTTTAGCTTCTTTTAATCCTAAACCGGTTAATTCTTTAACCGCTTTAACTACTGCTAATTTAGAAGCACCTGCTTCTTTCAATACAACTGTAAATTCAGTTTGTTCTTCTGCAGCACCACCTTCAGCACCACCACCAGCAACTACTACTGCAGCTGCAGCCGGCTCAATACCATATTCATCTTTTAATATAGTTGCTAATTCGTTAACCTCTTTTACTGTTAAGCTAACTAATTGTTCTGCGAATTGTTTCAAATCTGCCATTTTTCTATCTTTTAATTTGATTTGTAAAAATATAATTTATAATGTGCGTTCTTTATTGGAACATTAAAAACGAAAGTTTATTCTTCGTCTTTAAATTGATTTTTAAGAGCTGATATAACTCTTTGAGCAGGAGATTGTAATAATCCAATGATTTCTGCAACCACCTCTTCTTTAGATTTAATAGCAACTAAAGCGTCTAATTGTTGATCTCCGATATAAACCTCTTCGTTGATATAAGCTCCTTTAAAAACCGGTTTATCCCCTTTTTTACGGAATTCTTTTATGATTTTTGCCGGGCCGTTTGCCACTTCAGCAATCATAATAGCGCTGTTTCCTTTTAAAATTGAAGGTAAATCACCATACTCATTTTCTGAAGCCTCCATTGCTTTTTCAAGCAATGTGTTCTTTACTACTTCCATTTTTATACCTGCTTTGAAACAAGCACGGCGTAAATCTGAAGTGGTAGCAGCATTTAATCCAGAAATATCTGCAACATAAACTATTTTAGTGTCAGCTAACTGCGCAGTTAAATCTTGAATCGCAATTGATTTTTCTTCTCTAGTCATACTAAATTATTTTAACTGCCAATTATATTGCCTTAGGGTCTAAAGCAATTGCCGGACTCATAGTACTTGATATATGAATAGACTTAATATAGGTACCTTTTGCCGCAGTTGGCTTTAATTTGATTAATGTTTGAATAATTTCAGCTGCGTTTTCAGCAATCTTACCAGCATCGAATGATACTTTACCGATACCAGCATGTACAATTCCGGTTTTATCAACTTTAAAGTCAATTTTACCCGCTTTTACTTCTTGTACAGCTTTAGCAACATCCATAGTTACGGTTCCTGTTTTAGGGTTTGGCATTAAACCGCGCGGACCTAATATACGTCCTAAAGGTCCTAATTTACCCATTACAGCAGGCATAGTGATGATCACATCAACATCTGTCCAACCGTCTTTAATTTTTTGTAAATACTCATCTAATCCTACATGATCAGCCCCAGCAGCTTTTGCTTCGGCCTCTTTATCTGGAGTAACCAACGCTAAAACGCGTACATCTTTTCCAGTACCATGAGGTAAAGTAACCACACCACGTACCATTTGATTTGCTTTACGAGGATCTACTCCTAAACGCACAGCAATATCTACAGACTCGTCAAATTTTGCAGAAGCAACTTCTTTAATTAATGCAGAAGCATCTTTTAAAGCATATAGTTTATTCTTCTCAATTTTAGACGCAGCCTCTTTTTGCTTTTTTGTTAACTTTGCCATTTCTTCTTTTCTTTAAAAATTAAAAAGGAGCATTTCCTGTAACTGTGATTCCCATTGATCTTGCAGTACCTGCAATCATTGTCATTGCAGATTCTAAAGTAAATGCATTTAAATCCGGCATTTTATCTTCCGCAATCGCCTTTACCTGATCCCAGGTAACAGAAGCAATTTTTTTACGGTTAGGTTGCCCTGATCCAGATTTTACTTTAGCAGCCTCTAAAAGTTGAACCGCAGCAGGTGGCGTTTTAACTACAAAGTCAAAAGATTTGTCTTTGTAAACAGTAATTTGTACTGGTAAAATTTTGCCGGGTTTATCTTGAGTTCTCGCATTAAATTGCTTACAGAACTCCATAATGTTAACCCCAGCAGCCCCCAAAGCAGGTCCAACCGGTGGCGACGGATTCGCAGCACCTCCCTTAACTTGTAGTTTAACTACTTTACTAATTTCTTTTGCCATTTTTCAAAAAATTTAGCACATCTTTCAATTGGAAGCAGATTGATGTGAACTATGTAACAATTATTAAATTTTTTCTACTTGAGTAAAGCTTAATTCTAAAGGTGTTTTTCTTCCAAAAATCTTTACCATCACCTCTACTTTACGCTTGTCTTCATTTACTTTTTCAACCGTTCCGTTGAATCCGTTAAATGGTCCGTCAATTACTTTTATCGTTTCACCAACTTCATACGGTATACTACCCATGTCAGCAGTTACAGATAACTCGTCAACTTTCCCAAGCATACGGTTAACCTCCGACTGGCGTAAAGGAACCGGATCACCACCTCTGGTTTCTCCTAAAAACCCTATTACCCCCGCAATTGATTTTATGATATGAGGTATTTCTCCGGTTAAATTCGCTTCTATCATCACATATCCAGGAAAATAAATGCGTTCTTTCGTCACTTTCTTTCCATCTTTCTGATGCACCACTTTTTCAGTCGGCACCAAAACCTGTGACAGATAATCAGACATACCTAATCGGGAAATTTCAGTCTCAATATAATTTTTAACTTTATTTTCCTGACCACTAACCGCTCTAACCACATACCATTTCTTTAGGTTATTATCAGCCATAATAAAGTTTTTAAGAATTGATTAAATTAAAAAATCCGGTGATTACTTTTCCAAACACGGTATCAATGCCCCAAATAGCCAATGAAAAAATCACCGTGAAAATTGCCACAATAATAGTATAACGCTGTACTTCAGCCCAAGGCGTCCATGACACGTTATTTTTCAGCTCATTAAAAGCACTTGATACATAATTACCTTCTTTTGCCATAATTTCTTTATTTGCACGGGTGGAGGGATTCGAACCCCCATCAACGGTTTTGGAGACCGCTATTCTACCCTTGAACTACACCCGTTTGTTAAAAAAGTCAGCAGCTTAAAACCGCTGACTCTTTATTGTATTTAAAACTATAAATTAGTCTAAAATTTCAGTTACCTGACCTGCACCTACTGTACGACCACCTTCACGGATAGCGAAACGTAAACCTACAGATAATGCAATTGGGCTTAACAAATCAACAGTAATTGTTAAGTTATCACCAGGCATAACCATCTCTACTCCTTCTGGTAAAGAGATTGTTCCAGTTACGTCAGTTGTACGCACATAGAACTGCGGACGGTAGTTGTTATGGAATGGCGTGTGACGACCACCTTCTTCTTTTTTCAAGATATAAACCTCTGCTTTAAACTTAGCATGTGGTTTTACAGAACCCGGTTTACAAATAACCATACCACGACGGATATCAGATTTGTCAATACCACGTAACAATAGACCTACGTTATCTCCAGCCTCACCACGGTCAAGGATTTTACGGAACATTTCAACCCCTGTAATAGTAGAAGTCAATTTATCCGCACCCATACCAATGATTTCAACAGGATCTCCAGTGTTAGCAACACCTGTTTCAATACGACCTGTAGCTACAGTTCCACGACCTGTAATAGTAAATACATCCTCGATTGGCATCAAGAAAGGTTTTTCATTATCACGTACAGGCTCTTCAATCCACTCATCAACAGCAGCCATTAAGCTCATAACCGTTTCAACCCATTTTGGCTCACCGTTTAATGCACCTAAAGCAGACCCTTGAATTACCGGTCCATTATCTCCATCATATTGATAGAAAGACAATAAATCACGGATTTCCATCTCTACCAACTCCAATAGCTCAGCATCATCCACCATATCCACTTTGTTCATGAAAACAACGATACGAGGAATACCTACCTGGCGACCTAACAAGATGTGCTCACGAGTCTGCGGCATCGGACCGTCAGTTGCAGCAACCACCAAAATAGCACCATCCATCTGAGCAGCACCAGTAACCATGTTTTTCACATAATCCGCGTGACCAGGACAGTCAACGTGTGCATAGTGACGGTTAGCAGTTTGATACTCTACGTGTGAAGTATTAATAGTAATACCACGCTCTTTTTCTTCAGGAGCGTTATCGATCTGATCAAATGAACGAGCTTCTGACAAACCAGCATCTGCTAATACCTTAGTAATAGCAGCAGTCAACGTTGTTTTACCGTGATCCACGTGCCCAATTGTACCAATGTTCAAGTGCGGCTTCGAACGATCAAAATTTTCTTTTGCCATGATTTAATAATTTAATCTTAGTTATATAATTAGTGTTCAATTTTAAACCTAGAGCCAACGACGGGACTTGAACCCGTGACCTCTTCCTTACCAAGGAAGCACTCTACCGCTGAGCTACGCCGGCCTTTTCTCTTTAGTTTTTTATGTGGGAAGAGCAGGATTCGAACCTGCGAAGGTTTCCCAACGGATTTACAGTCCGTCCTCGTTGGCCGCTTGAGTATCTTCCCTAACCTTTTTAATTACCTGAGCCGATGGAGGGACTCGAACCCACGACCTGCTGATTACAAATCAGCTGCTCTAGCCAGCTGAGCTACACCGGCAATTTAAAAAGTCCGCTATTTCTAACGGACTGCAAATGTATATAATAATTTATTTATTCAAAAGTTTTTTATGTTTTTTTTACTCTATTTAATGAGATTTTATTTTCTCTTTTCGTTTCACCAATAAACGCTCTAATGCATCTGCCCCTAAATCAGCAGATTCTTCAAATGATTTTGATGTCTTTTTTACCACCAGATCATCTCCGGGAATTTTCACCAGTATATCTACGGATTTATTTTCTTTATCGCTTGTATTTTCCGTTCTTAGAAAAACATCAATTCCAACAATTTTATCGTAATACTGTTCTAATTTTCCTAATCGCTCATTAATAAAATCGACCAATTTTCGATCTATATTAAAATTAACTGCCTGAATGTTCACTTTCATAATATAAAAATATTTTAAAGGTTAATTAATCTTTTTTCCTGATCCGGGGATGCGCCTGTTGGTACGTTTTTTTCAACTCTGTCAAACTACTATGAGTATATATTTGCGTAGAAGACAAACTGGCATGCCCCATTAACTCCTTGATTGAATTTAAGTCCGCTCCGTTATTTAACAAATGTGTAGCAAACGTATGGCGCAACATATGCGGGCTCTTTTTTTCCTTTGGAGTTATACCCCTAAAATAATTATTTATTAATCGATAAACAAATGTTTCATTTAAAATATTTCCGTTATTCAGCAAGATTAACACATCTTTGGCATTTACAAAAGTTTTATTGCGCACTTCTATATACCGTTTCAACAAAGCCATCACTTCCTCTACCATAGGCAGCAATCGTTCTTTTTTACGCTTACCCAAAATCTTTATGGTTTTGGTCCCGAAGTCAATGTCCGAAACTTTCAGAGAAATCAATTCTGTTCTACGCACACCTAACGTATAAAAAAGCTCAATAATCAGCTGATTGCGCAAACCTTCAAAATTATTCCCAAAGTCGTATTGGTGCACAACCCGCATCTCGTTTTCTGAAAATGGCACCTGAACACGTTTTTCGTTTCGCAGCGACTTATGTCCGGATAACGGATACGTGTCTATTTCACCAACAGTATATAAAAATTTAAAAAAACTTTTTAACGCACTGATTTTCCTGTTAATAGTTTTGTTTGCAATTTCTTTTTCAGAAAGCCGCATTACCCACAAACGCACCACATCATATTCAACTTTCTGCCAGCCCATCTCTTTATCCTCTTCTTTGCAAAACGCCTGAAAGCTTAAAATATCTTTTTGATAAGCCACAGCAGTATGCAAAGAATATTTTCGTTCTTTCAAAAGATAATCACTGTATTTCTCTAAAATATTCGCCATAAAAAAACCGTTAATCAAAGATACACTTTAATTAACGGTTTTAAAACCTATTTCAAAAGATACTAGAATTCTACAGATTCTCTCAATCTTTGAATATATTGTGCTTTTTGCAATTGCGCGCGTTTTGTTACAGAAGGTTTTGTAAAGTTTTTACGACTTCTTAACTGACGTAACGTTCCTGTTTTGTCAAATTTTCTTTTGTAACGTTTTAACGCTCTATCAATATTTTCTCCGTCTTTAATTGGAATGATCAACATACTTTATACACCTCCTTTCGTTAATGGGTGCAAATATAGTATAAAAAAGTATATATAAAAAAGAAAAAGGTTTTTCTTTTTCTTTCCTTTTACAATGGCCTTCCTTATTATTTCTTCCAACCTTATTTATTTAAGGTTAAAGGCCGGCCTTGCCTTTGGTTACATCGGATGATTTCATTATATAGTAACAAAAAAAAGAAAGGTATAATACCTTTCTTTTCTGTTTTTTATGTCTACCAGCCTCAGTCTTTTAAAATATTTCGGGAAATAACCATTTTCTGAATTTCAGTTGTTCCTTCTCCAATGGTACACAGCTTAGAATCGCGGAAGAATTTTTCCACCGGAAAATCTTTCGTATATCCGTAACCTCCGTGAATCTGGATTGCCTCAGTAGATACCTTTACACATACTTCTGATGCATACATTTTTGCCATAGCACCTATTTTCGTTACAGGTAAATGGTTATTTTTAAGATAAGCCGCTTTATGTAATAATAACTCCGAAGCTTCGATTTCAGTTGCCATGTCTGCCAGTTTGAATCCAATGGCCTGGAACTCCGAAATAGGTTTGCCAAACTGCACACGTTCTTTCGAGTATTTCAAAGCCGCTTCGTATGCTCCCTTCGCAATTCCAAGAGATAATGCACCTATTGATATACGTCCACCATCCAGAATTTTCATTGCCTGAATAAAACCTTCACCTACTTCACCTAAACGGTTAGCATCCGGAACACGGCAGTTATCAAAAATCAGTTCAGCCGTTTCGGAAGCACGCATTCCCAGTTTGTTTTCTTTTTTACCAGAAGAAAAACCAGGCGTTCCTTTTTCTACTACAAAAGCTGTCATGCCGCGTGAATCGCCTTTTTCTCCTGTACGTACAATAACTACAGCTACATTACCTGAAATAGCGTGTGTAATAAAGTTTTTAGCACCATTTATTACCCATTCATCTCCATCTTTTACTGCTGTTGTAGCCATACCTCCGGCATCTGATCCGGTATTATGTTCTGTCAGTCCCCATGCACCAATCCATTCAGCTGTAGCTAACTTCGGAATCCATTTTTTCTTTTGTTCTTCCGAACCAAATGTCAAGATATGATTTGTACATAAAGAGTTATGCGCCGCTACCGATAAACCGATGGAAGAATCTACTTTAGAAATTTCTTCAACAATAGTAATATATTCGTGATAACCTAAACCGGATCCGCCAAGCTCCTCAGGAACCAAAACACCCATAAATCCCATTTCTCCGAGTTTCTTAAACAATTCTACAGGAAAAATCTGTGCTTCGTCCCACTCCATTATGTGAGGACGAATATTTTGTTCTGCAAAATCACGAATAGATTGTGCAATCATGTTTTGTGTGTCGTTGTACGAAAAATCCATGTTATCTAGTTTGAGTTTATTTTTTAAGTAATTTTTTTAAAATTCCAAATATAGGGCAATTATTTTTAATCTGTCAAGCGGAAAACCGTTAATTTTTTCCAAATCTGCAATAGTTATGGGTCTGTCTAACTTACTTCTGTATATTAGAATCTGTTTTGCCTTTGCTGCATTTATATAAGGAATATGCAGCAATTCCTCTTTGGAGCACTTGTTTATATTCACTTTATTTACCACAGGATATGCCTTTACAACAAATGCTCTTTTTACTTCTTGCAAGGCATTCTCTGACAATCCCCATACAAAATCCAGCTGATCTATACTTACAAACCCATTCCATTTATTTCGTTCTTCCAGTATTCTGCCTGCTAGTACATCTCCCACACCCGTTACCGCTTTTAAATCATTCAAAGTAGCAGTATTAATATCTTTCAGAGGAAGTATTTTTTTAGAAGAAAATCCTGTTAATCCATTTTGTTGTTTTTGCACTACCCAATCCGGGAATTTAAAAAAAGGAGCTAGTTTTTGAAGTAGGGTATCAGAGACTTTTGTAACCTTTTGAAACTCTTCTGCCGAATTGACGAACTTATTTTGTGCCCTGAACGTTTTCAAACGTTCCCATTCCGTTTTTGTCAGCCCCAAAAACCGAGCCTTATCGACCTGCAGATAATTGGGATTAAAAGGATGCAAATCTGAAGCGCTACTAAGTTGTATTCTTTTTAAGCTATCTATTTCATTTTGCCATTTTTGGGTTTTGACAGTATCTAAAATCAGCTTCTTACCGGGTATTTGGTGTAACAACCATAACACCAGCTGCAGCAATACAACACATCCAATCAACGCCAATATACCTGTACGTTGTGCTTTTGAAAGATAAGGTAATTTAAAAATACGTTTCTTATTCATGCTCTTTCATTCATTGGACAATACATAATGCCCCACAGCACATGACAAACAATTTTGTTGGTCACAATAATAGGTCTTAAGCTCTTTTAAAGCTTGTGAGTCAAAAGCGGAATGGCATTTTATTTTGTGTTTTGAAAACAAATCTGTAATAGCATTCTTTTCAGATGGTAGCTGCTGATAGATATCTGTTGCCTTTTCAAATGGATATTCGCCTCGGTGTTTTCTATAAACAAACTGGAGGGGTAAAAAGGTATTTATCAGCAGTAAATCTACAAAAGAAGCAGAAATTGCTTTGTTCTTAAACGGACTTTCCTTTTCGAACACATAATGTGTTTTCCAGAAATCTGACACATTTACTTTTAAGAGTTGTACTATTTCAGTATAAGATAGGGATTGTACGACCAATTGATTAAAAAGCTCAGAAGACTGATGCAGCAGTTGCGCCAACTGTGCCAAACGAATAGTGGGAAAATTGTCGGGACGTAGCTTAAAAAACTGGGGCTCAATATAATTATTTTGTATTATTTGGTGCTTATGCAGCAAATACTCAAAGGTCTTTTTTAATTCCTTCTGATAGGGGGTATGAGATTGTTTTAACCAGCCGCAGCTTCCGAAAAACAGGCTTTCCACGTGCAGTATATGGTTTCTTTCTTTTCGAATAACCTGCCAGGGTATATGTTTTCCTAATTGTTCAAAGCTGTCACCATTTCTATTAAGACCGAAGCTCCGGAGCAATAGCAAGTACAGCACTTCTTCCCAATTATTTTGAGTATTTAGCAGGTACTTCTCAATATGTACTGCTTTTTTCTCCAACCGTTCTAAAAGTAATTTTTCTTTCCATAATTCCCACACAAAAACCGGTAGCTCTTGAATTTCGGTTTCGCAGAGTAACTCATTACGGGAAGACATCAGTTTTTCATAATTTTCAAGTGATGCTGTCTGTACATATTTTTGAAGAACCAAAGTAGGAATTATGGTATTATCAGCTCTGATAACCGGTATATCGTCCTGCCAGACTACATGTAAAATTACATTTTCATATGCCTTATCCTGTTCATGTCGATGACTATACCAGTCTGAGCTTTTTACATGCATTTCTATAGTGCCTGCCCATAATTGCCCGTTCAACCTGATTTGAGCATTAAAGAAATCAGGGCCTGCAGTTTGCAGGTACTCACCAAATCGAATAATTTCCAAACGCTGTCCCTGTTCCGTCGTCAGTTCAATTACGGTAGTTATTTTTTTATGACGCCAAACATAATGTAAAAAATCCTCCCTCATAAAGCATTGTTTTACATAAAGTTAGCGTTTTTTTTAACTACTATAAAGAATTATTTTTCCTTTCTTATAATAAGAGATATTTATTTGCCTTCTTCCTTTCCTTTTTGTACTTCTCAAAAAAACAACTGACAACATCAAAACCCACGCCTTTACTGGCCGCTCCAGCCTGACGTCTGTCTCGAAGTTTGCCCTTCTTTTTATTGAAATTTTAAAAACATAACTGCCCTAAATCAAATTGTTTAACTTATAAACAATTTGATTTAGGGCAGGCGCTATTTTTTACCCTTACATAAAAAGAAACGGACTTTAAAAAGTCCGTTTAATATTTATTTAATAGCTCCTATGATATCATACTTGGTAATGATATGGTATTTTCCATCGCCTAAATCAACAAGTACTGCCTGGTTTTCTTTTGTTATCAGTTTAGACACCTTCTCTATCTGGGTTTCCTTTGAAACAATAGGAAATACAGCTCCCATAATTTCACGTATGGGTTTAGTTGCGATATCCGGATTTTGCATATAAGCAGCAAATACATCCGATTCGTTCAGCGAACCTACAAAACCATTTGTGTCAATAACGGGAATCTGTGAGATTTTATGTTTCCGCATACGATCTATAGCGTGTACTACCAATTCTTCTGTGCGCACAATCACTAAAGGTTTATTGATGTGGCTTTGAATCAAATCTTCAGCTTTTGTCATTTTTTCTTCCAGATACCCCCGCTCCCGCATCCAGTCATCATTAAAAATTTTACCGATATAACGTGAACCCGAATCGTGAAACAAAACCACTACTACATCATCCGGTTTAAAATGTTCTTTCAGTTGAAGAACACCTTTTATGGCTGAACCTGCCGACATACCCACAAACAAACCCTCTTCTAAAGCAAGACGGCGTGTATACACAGCCGCATCTTTATCGGTTACTTTTGTAAAACCATCGATAAGTGAAAAATTAACGTTTTTAGGTAGAATATCTTCACCAATGCCTTCTGTTACATATGAATAGATCTCATTTTCATCAAATATACCTGTTTCATGATATTTCTTAAACACAGAACCGTAAGTATCGACACCCCATATCTTGACATCCGGATTTTGCTCTTTCAAATATTTAGCCACACCTGATATAGTACCACCTGTTCCTACACCCACTACAAAATGTGTAACTTTACCATTCGTCTGATCCCATATTTCAGGCCCTGTTTGTTCGTAATTAGCCTGGGTATTTGATGGATTATCATATTGGTTTACATACCATGCATTGGGTGTTTCTTCTGCAAGCCTTTTAGAAACGGAATAATAAGATCGTGGGTCTTCAGGTTCCACATCGGTTGGACATACTACCACTTTAGCGCCCACTGCACGCAGAATATCCATTTTTTCTTTAGATTGTTTATCTGTGATAACACAAACCAATTTATAACCTTTTACAATGGCTGCCAAAGCCAGACCCATTCCGGTGTTTCCTGAGGTTCCTTCAATAATGGTGCCGCCTGGTTTTAAACGCCCGTCTTTTTCAGCGTCTTCTACCATTTTCAATGCCATACGGTCTTTACATGAATGACCAGGATTAAAATATTCTACTTTAGCCAATACCTGGCATGGTAACTCTTTTGTAATATGGTTCAATTGCACTAATGGCGTATTGCCAATGGTTTCTAGTATATTTTTTGCGAATTTCATGTAAAAGAATTTGAGGCAAAGATACAAATTGCTTTTGGAATAGCTGATTATGACTTTGTGATCTGTTGGTTTTCATTCCAAAACTGAACAAGCTGTCTTAAAAAACCTAATTGAAGAAATCCCAGATAATCCCAATACGCACCACCATTTCGCGATACGGATAGTTCGGTGCCGTATAATATTTGCTTTTGGTCAGTTTGGCATTAAAATGTTCAACGTTTAAAAATACACGTGCAGTACGTATTTTGGCGTTCACAAAGAAATCAAGTACCGGATAGCCGCCAATTTTTTGCTGGTTCTGCACATAAAAATCGCTGATAACAGGATTGTATCCATTGGCATAATACTTCGTAAAGTATTGAAAAGTAATCCCTGTTTGCAGAAATAATGCACGTTTAAACCAATAATCAGAATAGTAAAGCGTATTACGCGTTGTAAAAGCCGGAACATTTAGAATTTTCTGTTCTTGTGCTACCGTTTGATACAATAAAGTATTATCAAGCGTCATTTTTCCAAACTTAATTTCCTTATTTAGTTTCAGCCCTAAATAATTAATTACACCTGAATGCTGTTTAGGCGTTGTAATCAACTGCTGTAGCCGCCCTTTTTGATCTAGCGCCGTACTGTCATTTGAAAAATAGATCTTATCTGTAATTAATCTATAATTAAAAGTAGCATTTAACCATGGTGTCTGTATATCTGCTTTTAAATTACTGTATTTTTCATTACTGAAGTCATTATTCCAATTGTAACGCACATAATTACTTTGAAAAATCTGGTGGTTAAAATCAGGAATTTTACTGATGAATTCATAACTGGCCTTCATCTCCATTTTTTCGTAAGGTTCAAAAACAATCTGTGCTTTCAGTTCGCTCAATGCATTTCCTATAACTGATTGCCTGGCCTGAAAATCTGCATCAAAAGTTTTGGTATTTAAGCGGTAAGATCCGCTTAAAGTGACAATATCATCCTTTAGCTGATGCGGGACAGCAACGGTTCCGTCCTCACCTAAAACTACGGAATTATAATAATAATGATAATTCAAATGGTCAACGGCGAATTCTAATTCTCCAAGCCTATCATTAGCATAACTGACAGCTATTTTATTATATACATTTTGGTTACGTACCTTATCATATACAGACGATGCATAACTGGTCCCAAAATAATTTGTTATACGGTCTTCAGGGAGCGGAATGGGGTTTTCGCTGTAATAAAAATTCTCCGGATTAGTATTGCCCTGGCTGAATAAATTATTTTTATACTCATATTGAAACTGGTGCTTGAACCAGATGGCATTTTTTTCAGACGAAATAATATTATACTGATGATTCAGGTAGGTGCGGATACTTTTGTAAAGATTATTTGCGTCTCTGAAAAACACATTTAAACGCTCTCTGTTGGTGTATATTCCTTCATTTGTATCAAATAAATTTACATCAGTTATACCGCCGTTTTCCTGATTAGAGATATCCTGAACGGCAATATGGGTTTGAAGATGATATCGTTTATTCTTTGCATCATAAGAAGATCCTATTTTAAAATTACCAATGCTGGCAAGTTGGTTAATATAAGATCCCAAAGAACGGAGTCCTTTATATCCAACAAAAAAATTAAGTTGTTCAGACGTATTTAGCGTAATGAATGCCTCTAAGTTCTGCCCTTGTTTTACAGCAGAACGAAAATAGGCTTCACTAAAGGGGTTAGGCACATGATAATACTGTATATCCTCTACTTTCTGATAAGCAAAATTCCGCGATAAAAAACCAAACTGCGGTAAAGCATTTTGAGAAGTCAAGCCAAAATCGAGGGTATTATAAGTTTGACCATCATTGGCAAAGGGTAAAAGCCCAAAAATATCTTTACGCAGGTAATTTACCTCATAATATTTCTTTAAAGTCAACGAAGTATCTATAACCATTTCTTTTCCCTTCCAATCACGGATGCGATACATAGAGATATCTGCAATAGTATCAGCTGAAGTTGTTTTTTTAGTATGAACTGTAACCGAATCGGGTAGTGAAAGAGTATTGTTTCGCTGAAGCGAACGTACCTGATCTGTTTTGGCTGGACGAAGTGTACTTTTGTCTCTAATAGGTTTTATCTGAGCAAAACCTGCCAGGTAAAAAAACAAAAAAAGTATCCAACTGTACTTCATAGTTTATCTTTTTACAAAGGTAGTTTTTTTCAGTTAGGAACAAACAAAAATAAAAAAAAGACGCCATAAGGCGTCTTTTCTATTTTTAATTCCGATTACTATTAATAACCAGGGTTTTGTTGTGGTCTAATATTAGGATTAGACTGAGTTTCAACAGAAGGAATCGGTAATGTTAATTTATATGATGTAGCTTCTAGTGAGCAAGCTCCATTCGTTTCGCAATCTTTAGCATCTCTTACGAATCCAGGAGAATTAGCCTTTCTTCCTAAACGCTTCATATCTAAATAACGATGCCCTTCAAAAGCAAATTCCAATCTTCTTTCATCAAGAATTGCTTTCCAGGCAGATGTAACGTCAGTAATGGCAGGCAAAGTCGGGGTTGTTCCCGGGTATACTCTAGCATTTCTGATTTGAGTGATAATCTCTACAACACCATCCACATCTCCATTAATAGCAAGTCCCTCTGCTTTTGCTAATAACATATCAGTGTATCTAAATACCTTGATATCATTTTGAAGAGGGGAATTAGCTACTCCAGGATATTTGCCAATGAAAAGTAAATCTTTATCTTTATAATTAATCGGGTCTAAAGAAGCATAATTAGCTTGTGGTTTAGACCCGTCCACTAATACGGTAGTATTATAACGTAAATCTTTACGAACACCTCCGTTAGCTGGAGTTGAAGGTTCCCCTGTAAAATCAGGATCTAGTTTATCCAACTCGTTATACAATGAACGTCCAATCTCCATATATGCAGATCCCAGATTAGGATTAGCCGTAACTCTTCCAGAATACCACGCTCCAGCCACTGCTTGACTATCCGTCACTAATCGAGATAATCTGAATATAATATCCGGATTACTAGAAAGTAAACTTTCATCAGTGCTAAAGGTAGAAGAAAAGTTCAGCGCATCACCAATACTTTGACCAGATATAGCATTAAAGTTAGCCATTAACTCATCTACATTACCAGTCATGGCATATAATTTAACCAATACGGCATGGGCAAAATTATCGGTTACATATATATTATCACTACCATTAATGCCTAAAGATAACGCTTCATCAATATCACTTTGAATAAAGTCAACTATCTCTTTAACTGTTGCTCTTTTTTCATAACGTTTATAATCATCTGTTTGATAAAAATCGAATTTGATAATTGACAATCCAGATTGATTTGTATAATCAGGAGTAAAATAAGCAAATAATTTCATATGAGCATAAGCTCTCAATGCCAATATCCTAGCTCTTGATGTATTATATAAAGCTTCATCATTAGGTGATATTGCTTTCAATTCATCTATACGGTGTAAAAGTCGGTTTCCTCTGTTGACGATATTATATAGAGATGTCCAATACCCCGCAGCAAAAGAATTTCCAGGAACCATAAAAAACTTATAGCTTCCATCATTAGTCCCTTGACCTAAATTATCTCTTCCAACTCCTAATTCATCAGTAAAATAAGATACAAATTCAATTTCTGATTCACCAGGCAAACTATTATACAATCCATTAATACCTTTTTCTACTTCAGCAGGCGTATTAAAAATTTGCGAATCTTCAGTTCGTGTACCTGGTTGGTCAACATTATAAGCATCTTGGCAAGAAAAAGCCAACATTGCTAAGATACCAAGTGTTAATATTCTTTTTTTCATTTTTCTTAGGTTTAAAATTGTACTTCTACTCCAAAAGAAATAGTTCTAGGAGTCGGATATTGTCCTAAATCAACTCCTCTATTGCTTTCAGCATCCCATCCTTTCCATTTTGTCCAAGTATAAAGGTTTTCAGCTTGCGCATAAACTCTTAAACCTGTTAATTTTAAAAATGCTAAATCTTGTTTATTAAAGTTATATCCAATTGTAGCATAACGTAAACGAATATAAGAAGCATCTTTGATAAAGAAATCACTATCAGTCAGATTGTACATATTACGTGAATCTAATCTTGGGAATGATGCATCTGTATTAGTTGGAGTCCAATAATCCATAAAGTCTTTAGACATATTTGAAACACCAATTGAAGAAGGGTGTGTAAAGAAGAAATAATCATTGTCATATCTCCAAACATCTTTAGCAAAAGTAAAGCTTGCACTAGCAAAAAAGCCTTTATGCTCAAAATCAAATCCAAAAGCTCCTTGGTATTTAGGCAATGAAGATTTTCCTGTCCATACTCTGTCATCATTAACAGGATTTTCAGTTAGATTACCAGCTTTGTCGTAATATAAAGTTTCTCCATTCTCCGGATTTATACCCGCAAATCTGTATAGATAAAACTCACCAACCATTCCGCCTTCTCTCATTCCTGATAAAGAAGTACCATTCCAAGTATACCCGTCTTCATTCGGTAATTCCATTATTGTATTTTTATTGTAAGATCCGTTGATATTTAAAGTTAATCTGGTTTGTTCTTTTCTGATAACATCTCCAGCGATGATAACTTCAATACCTTCATTCTTTAATGAGCCAAAATTAGACATTAAACCTGTTGTACCGTTAATAGCAGATAGGGGAACATTCTGATATAAATCATCTGTTTGTTTTCTATATACATCAACAGACCCTCTTAAACGATTTGACCATAAACCAAAGTCAAGTCCGATATTAGCAGTTGTAATAGTTTCCCATTGTAATTCTCTGTTAGGTAATTGAGATAATACAAGTGCTGTTTCACTATTATAACCTAACATAGAACCGTAAAGTGTACTATATAAGTAAGCACCCCCGAAAAGACCTGTACCGGCAATATCTTGGTTACCTGCAGATCCGTAAGAAGCTCTCAGTTTTAAATCATTAAAAACCGATCCTTCCATAAATTTCTCATTATTAATATTCCATCTCGCAGATGCGGACCAGAAGGTACCCCATTTATTATCATCAACAAATCGGAAAGAAGCATCTCTACGTAAAGTTAGGCCTACACCGTATTTTGAATCATAATCATAATCTGCTGTACCGAAATATGAAAATAATCCAGCATTTTCAATACCTAATGAAGCTGTTGGTGCGTAATAATCATTAGAATCCATATCATCTATCCATCCAGTTGCTGCACCACGCTCAAAAAACAATGGATCAAAACCTTGTTTAGCAAAAGAAGAATTTCTAAAATGAGCCTTTAAATATTCTATATATGCTCCTAGTTTAACTTCATGTTTCTCATTAAATATTTTATTCCATTTTAAGTTAGTTGTGGAATTAATTACAACTCTTCTTTCATTAATATCTGCAATACTACCTAAAAATTCTTGGTCTGAAGGTGCAAAATATGCTTCATTAAAAGCATCCGGTGTAGTATAAGTAAATTGTCCTATTGTTTGATAATCAACACCGATAGAGGTACCTGCTGACCAGTTTTCATTGAAAGCGTAATTAATATTACCATTAGTAATTAACTTAAACTCATCCTGGCTTCTTGCATGAGTACGCATTTTATCCATCAACAATAAAGGCATTGCCGCAGATGAAGAACCCAGTGCCTGGAAAGCATCTTCTAAGCTCTTTACAGTTCCTTTATACAAATCAGGTGTTACATAAGGCAACCCTTGAAAAGCTCCTAAAAAGTAATTTTGGTTAATCCCGTTCGTTCCAGTACTTGTAGCAATATCTGATCTAGAAAAGTTAGCACTAACAGACGTACCATAAGTTAACTTTCCATTATCGCTTTTTCCATTTAAATTGTTTCTAAAGTTAAAACGTTTCAGGCCAGTATTTTTAAGAACCCCCTCTACATCACCATATCCTATAGAGGTATAACTACTAAGGTTCTTTGAACCTGAACTGAACGACAAAGTATGATTTTGTGATAATGCATCTCTAAAAAACACATCTACCCAATTTCCATCTATTGCTTTGTCAATTAAAGAATTGTTTCTTTTTCTTCCGATTCCGTAATCTTTATTAGTTTGATTTTCAAATAGCATATATTCTTTTGCATTCATCAGATTATAACCATTTTCCTGTAAGAAGCTTACACCTGTAGTTCCCACATATTTCACTTCTAAATCAGTTCCGAATCCGGCTCTTTTTGTAGTTACAACGATTACACCATTTGCCCCTCTGTTACCATAAATCGCTGTTGCTCCAGCGTCTTTCAATACCGTTACATTATCAATATCGTTAGGATTCAAACTTCTAAAACGATCAGACGTCATAGGAACACCATCAATAACATATAATGGTTCAACAGCACCATTAATAGAACCTAAACCACGTAGGATAACAGTTGTATTATTATCTCCCGGCTGCCCAGATCCTGTTGCAATATTCAATCCAGGAACCTGTCCTTGTAATGTCTGGATAAATGATGCATTCGGACGTCCTTCAATAGTTTTTGATGTTACTGTACTTGCTGCAACAGCTGATTTAGGCTTAGCAGTAGTTCGGTAAAAATCTATCACCACATCCTCCAGGATTTCTCCTTCTTCTTCTTCAACCATTGTTATATTCAAAACATTTGAACTTCCAACAGTAACCACAGCGTCTTTAAACCCTGTAAACTTAACTCTCAAGCGGTCACCCGTTTTAACTTTTAACGAATACGCACCTTCCATATCCGTTTCAGTCCCAAACATAGTACCCTCAATCATAACTGAAGCTCCAGGCAAAGGATCTCCATAATCCTTGGCTGTCACAATCCCTGTCACCGTTTTTTCCTGTGCAAAGGCTAACTGAACAGCAAACACCAAAAACAGTGTCAAAATCCAAGTAAACTTTGATTTCATATATTAATAAATTTGAATTAGTTAAACACAAAACTACGACTTTTTTCTATCCTAACAAATTTTTAACATTAAAAAGACATATTTAATCTTGCAAATAGCTATATAGCAAAAAAGTGAGAATCATCTCACTTTTTTGCTATATAAAAATAACACTAATTATTTTTTTACAAATTTAAAAGTAGTCGAAGTATTTTCAACAGAAGCCTTTAGAATATACATTCCTGAAGCCAATCCTTCTACATTCAACACAACACCACTATTACTTATTCCTGTTGACATATTTACTTTTCTGCCCGCCAAATCATACACCTCAAAACCAACTTTACTGCTTAGCACGTGATCAGGAAGCACTACATTCAACACATCATTAACGGGATTCGGATAAATTTCAATTTTAGACAAGAATTCATCCTTGACAGACAATGGCTCTCCTGGACCAGTCAAAATTAAACTATATATCTGACTACCACCTCTTAAAACACCTTTATGAGATACTCTTATTTTATATCGTCCAGCAACCATGCCCTCCACTTCTACTTTTTCAATAACATCAGCATTATTATCCATTCGTTGAGCAATATTATTTCCTTGCGAGAAGAAACTATTTGTTAACGCCCAAGGAAGGAATTCTTCATCAGTATCTAAGTTAACTACTCGTAAATCCAAATCATTCACCAATGATTTAAACAAGCTATCAGCCCCGCTATCCATTGCATTACCCGCAGGATCATTCCAGGCAATAGTAGCCACCAAGGGATTATTTCCTTGATAATCAAATTCATACTCATAAACTTCACCTGTATTCAATGTCAATTCATCGATCCGGGCTGTATTCTGTTCTTTTTGCTCCATAACCAAAGCTCCACCTTCAACATTAAATACCCCCCATCCAAACATATGATCAGGGCCATCAGCCGGACCAGCCTCTAATGCTGTATGCGCCATCAATGCTTTTACAGTTGAAGACCTCATATTAGCCCCAAAAAGCTGAGCATAATATTGTTGCCATAAACCTATACCTCCTGTAACAGCCGGTGAAGCCATAGAGGTTCCATCCAATACATCAGTCCCTGCAGCACCCGAATTAGAAAGCGATTTTACAGCAACTCCTTTTGCAGAAATATCCGGTTTAATTCTAAAATCATCCGAAGGGCCATAATTACTAAAGCTTGACATCTGCACAGAATTTGGCCCTGTATAATTTTCAATACCATAAATTGCCGCAACAGTTATTACATTTTTAGAAACTGCCATTCCTGATAATAAATCCCTACCTCCTTTAGTAGGATTAAAAGTAGAATATTTAGTTCTATCATTTCCTGCCGATTTAACAATGGTGTAATAAGGTGCATTATTAGCTATAATATCAATATTTTTTGATTCCGTACTATATCTACCCAAGAAACCAGCTCCAAAAATCGGTATAGCATCCTCTAGTTTTGGCCCATAGGAATGATTTGAAAACAACAAACCCTGCCCTGCCAAAGTTGCCATTTCTGACTGATCTTGTGCCCAATTACATGCCCACAATTTACCTTGTGGCATAAATCCTTTTGTTTCTATCAGTGCTCCCGTTCCACTGGAAATCATAGTTCCAGCCACGTGTGTAGCATGCATAACACCATTGTCAGGATCCATTGTAGCTCCATTATCTTTCAACGTAACCCTTCCCGCTATCCCAAAATTTCCTAAAAAAGGAGCGCCACCATCCCATTCTCCAGCAATCATATTCTGCCCCAATATTTCCATATTGTGTAAGTAATGTGCTTTAGAGGTTGTTAAAGAACTTTTAGTCGGCGTATTATTAAAGAAAGTCACATGACCGCTTTCCTCTCCCATATTAGTCATATAATATTTCAGCTCTTCCGTTCCATCATAAAAACCAACCAACTCAAAATAATCACCTCTTTCAGTATAACCACTTAGTGGCTTCCCCAATTCCTTTGCTTTTTGTATAGCTTTTTGATAATTTATTTTATCAATATCTTCTCTTTCCTTAGCGAAGGACTTTAACGCATCGACATTAGTGTGCTTTATTATCATTTTTCTTTCTTCTTCCGTCTGTGCCTTCCCTGAATAGGTAACACCCAACGTCAGTGCAATAAAAAATAATTTAGATAATTTACAGTTCATCTCGGATTTATTTTTAATTTTAAACAATCTTCAAATTTACATTATTTTTTTTTATTCGAAAGTTAATTACACTATTTTTACCAATACACACTGTTAAATAATGTTATACACAAAATTTTCTGACTTTTTTTTTGAAATCGGCACTGACGAAGCTGGCAGAGGATGCCTGGCCGGACCTGTTACGGCAGCAGCTATTCACATAGACAACAAGCTGCATTCAGAAATATTGAATGACTCGAAAAAACTTTCCTTAAATACACGCAACACGCTTCGGAATTTTATAGAAGAAAACAACAACCATTTTGCAGTAGCCCATGTTATGCATGATGAAATTGACGAAATCAACATTCTCAACGCTTCTATAAAAGCGATGCATATGGCTATTGAAAAACTGAATTTTTCGCCTGAATTTATTATTGTTGATGGCAACCGGTTTACACCTTATAAAAAAATACCTCACCAAACGATTATAAAAGGAGACAGCAAATACCTGAGCATAGCTGCAGCTTCTGTGCTAGCCAAAACCTACAGAGATGAGTATATGCTACAGATTCACGAAGAGTTTCCGATGTACAGATGGGATCAAAACAAAGGCTATCCTACCAAAGCGCACAGAAAAGCCATCTTAGAATACGGCCCCTGTAACTACCACCGTAAAAGCTTCCGACTATTACCCGAACAATTAAAATTAGGATTATAATTAATAATTAAGAAGTATAAGCAACCTCAAAAAGCTCACTAAAATAGTTTTTTATTTTTTCTTTCACATCCTCTTCATTTACATGCGTTACACCCAATTCAACATTCAGTGAAGCAACAGCCTTCCCCCTAATTCCGCAAGGTATAATGTGATCAAAATACCCCAAATTAGCATTTACGTTTAACGCAAAGCCATGCATGGTCACCCACCGCGAAGCACGCACTCCCATAGCACATATTTTACGGGCAAAAGGTGTACCCACATCCAGCCAGACACCTGTTTCACCCTCGCTTCGTTCCCCTTTGAGCCCATAATCTGCCAGAACTTTTATAATTGTTTCTTCAAGTAACCGCAGATATTTATGAATATC
This sequence comes from Paenimyroides tangerinum, assembly GCA_050990835.1. Lineage (GTDB taxonomy): Bacteria > Bacteroidota > Bacteroidia > Flavobacteriales > Flavobacteriaceae > Flavobacterium. The sequence goes on from CP158859.1 coordinate 689,502, forward strand.
GGTAAAGAAATTCTCTAAATCTAAAATCGGATACCCTACTATCTGCCCGGGTCCGTGGTAGGTAATATCACCTCCCCTGTTAATTTTATAAAAAGTAGCCTCTTTTTCTTTTAATTGTTGCTCACTCAGCAGCATATTTCCCATATCACCACTTTTTCCAAGCGTATACACATGCGGATGCTCTACAAATACAAAGTAGTTTGGCGTAGCTATATGGGTGTTGTTTTTTCTGTTATCCGATTTAATCTGAAGAATCTTTTGAAACAAATCCTCCTGAAAATCCCAGGTAGTCTTATAGTCCTTACGTCCTAAATCAATCAATTCTACTCCTTTATTCATCTTTATCTTATTTATGGTATTTCGGGTTATTTAAAATAACCAGCGCTCCTATTATACCGGGTACCCATCCTGCAATAGTCAGCAGCAGAACAATTAGAACCGACCCGCAACCTTTATCAAAAACGGCCAAAGGCGGTAAAAAAACAGCCAGTAAAACTCTCCAGAAACTCATTTCCCGTTTTATTTATTTTCTACAAATTTCGGTCATTTTTTTCAAATTAAACCGCTCTTCTCTCTCAAAAACAGCACCTGAATAAAATCAAAATAATTATCTCAATATAAAAGCGAACCAATTGCCACATTTTCAAAGATTAACTATATTTGCCACTTTATTTAAATCACATATAAAGATATGCAACTTTCAGAACAAGAAATCATCAGAAGAGAAAAGTTGAGCAGGTTAAAAGAACTTGGTATCAACCCTTATCCCGCAAATTTGTTTCCGGTAAACCATACGTCGAAACAGATAAAGGACACTTTTGAGGAGAGCAAGAAGGTTGTGGTAGCCGGCCGTTTAATGTCGGCGCGTATTCAGGGGAAAGCCTCTTTTGCCGAATTACAGGATAGTGAGGGCCGAATTCAGCTCTATATTAACCGTGATGAAATTTGCCCATCAGACGACAAAACCCTGTATAATGAGGTTTTTAAAAAACTGATTGATTTAGGTGATTTTATCGGCATTGAAGGGGAATTGTTCACTACGCAGGTGGGTGAAAAAACATTACGTGCTAAAAGCATCGTATTGTTAAGTAAATCATTACGTCCGCTTCCCTTACCGAAAACAGATGTTGATGGTCACATTTTTGACGCTTTCACAGATCCTGAACTGCGCTACCGTATGCGTTACGTTGATTTGGTCGTAAATCCAAAAAACAAAGACATCTTTATAAAACGTACCAAACTGTTTAACGCCATGCGTCAGTTCTTTAACGACGCCGGTTACATGGAGGTTGAAACACCAGTTTTACAATCCATACCCGGTGGTGCGGCCGCACGTCCGTTCATTACCCATCACAACGCATTAGATATTCCGTTATACCTGCGTATTGCCAATGAGCTCTATTTAAAACGTTTGATTGTGGGCGGTTTTGATGGCGTGTATGAATTTTCAAAAAATTTCCGTAACGAAGGTATGGACCGAACGCACAACCCGGAATTTACCGCCATGGAAATATACGTAGCCTACAAAGACTACAACTGGATGATGGATTTTACAGAACGTTTACTGGAATATTGTGCCCTGGCTGTTAACGGTACAACAAAAGCGACTTTCGGTGAGCATGACGTCGATTTCAAAGCTCCCTATAAACGCGTGACCATGCGCCAGGCCATTATTGATTTTACAGGATTTGATATTGAAGGAAAATCAGAAGAAGAAATCAGAAATGCGGCAAAATCAATGGGCATCATAGTAGATGACACTATGGGCAAAGGCAAGCTGATTGATGAGATTTTTGGCGAAAAATGCGAAGGAAACTATATTCAGCCTACCTTTATTACCGATTATCCGAAAGCCATGTCACCTTTAACGAAAATTCACCGCGATAATCCGGAACTAACGGAACGTTTTGAATTGATGGTATGCGGAAAGGAAATTGCCAATGCTTATTCGGAATTAAACGACCCTATTGACCAACGCGAACGTTTTGAAGAGCAGCTGAAGCTCTCTGAAAAGGGAGATGACGAAGCTATGTTTATTGATCAGGATTTTTTACGTGCTTTAGAATACGGTATGCCTCCTACATCTGGTTTAGGCATTGGTATGGACCGGTTAATCATGTTTTTAACCAATAATCCATCTATTCAGGAAGTTTTGTTTTTCCCGCAAATGCGGCCTGAAAAACAGGCACCAACGGTTGAACTATCAGAAGAAGAGAAAAATATCGTAGCTATTTTGCAAAAAAATGAGAATAAAATGGCGCTGAACAATTTAAAAGAGCAGGCCGCTTTAAGCGGAAAGAAATGGGATAAAGCTATGAAAACTTTATCTGGCCATAATCTCACCCGCGTTGTTACAGAAGATGATATAAAAATAATAACTTATATAGAGGAATAAAAAGAGCCCGGTATTTCTGGGCTCTTTTTATTTTTAACATATTCATTTTACTTTTTAAAACAAACCGTTACTTTTTTTTATATATTTGAATATACAAAGCAATTTATCATGAAAAAAATAATTTTAACTCTTTCATTTACTCTTACCGCTCTTTTGGCTCAGGCACAGGAAGTAACCCCGATAGAAGTTATACAAAGCAACTCCCATAATTTAAATGGTTTTGTGGCAAAAGATATTTCTTTTTTGAAAGAACTAATTACACTCTCAGATCAGGAACAAAAAACATTAGAAAATTTACTGCATTACAAATACAGCATGTTGGCTGAAGAGACTATTAGCGGCGACCAAATTTCGGATATTTCGTCTTCGCTTATGGAACGTATGAAAATAGTTTTAAAAGATAAATACGCCACCATAGCTCAAAAAGAGAATGCTATTCCTTATTTATCCGGCAGAATTTATATTTTACGAAACACTACTACATCTTCCAATTAATTCACTATTCTGAATTTACATAAAAACACGGGACAACTCAATTTGTTGTCCCGTGTTTTTTTATATTTACCAGCTTCCGCCTGCACCACCTCCTGAAAAACCGCCGCCACCAAAACCGCCACCAAAACCGCCTCCGGAACCAAAACCGCCACCGCCAAAACCACCGGACCCACCGCCACCTCTTCCAAGGCTGCTCAGAATAATAATATCACCCAAATCAGGTCCTCTGAAACGTCGGTTCCCCTTATTGTTTCCTCCTCCCATTCTCGATAACACAATTAAACCTACAATAACCAGCACTATAATTAATCCGATAGGCAGACCGGTAGATTCACTTGCCTCTGAACCTTTATAGGCACCTGAAAACAAATCAATCAACGCATCGGTTCCTTTATCCAGACCGGTATAATAATCGCCTTTTTTAAATTCAGGAATAATAACATTACGAACAATTTCACCATTTAGGCCTGCAGTTAAAATGGGCTCCAGACCATAACCGGGTGCTATATAAATTTGTCTTTCTTTTTCAGCCAGAAGTATTATCACGCCATTATCTTCATTTTTCTGGCCTATCCCCCATTTATGTGCCCATCGTACAGCCAGCTGCGCTCTGTCCTCTCCCTGTAACGAAGGAATAATAATCACCACCATCTGGGTAGAAGTACTATCGGCGTAATTAATCAGTTTACGTTCCAACGTCTGTTTTTGCTCAGGCTGCAGCAAGTTAGCATAATCATATACACTGGTTTGCCCGCTTTTTGACGGAACAGGGGGAATAGTAAACTGGGCCGATGCGGTAAAAACACCTAACAGCACAAACAGACTACTCCAAAAAATAGTAAAAAATGATTTCATTATCCTCTTGAAATTTCATTGGAAAGCTCATCTTTATCACTGCCTTCGTATGGAAAATATTTTTTAAGCTGCTCACCGGCATTTAAAATACCTGCTACCAGCCCTTCTTTAAATTGTTTATTTTTGAAGTGTGTCAGTACAACATCTTTGGTACATTCCCAAAAGTCAGGCGCCACCACTTTATCAATACCTTCATCTCCTACAATAGCAAATGTATGATCCTGAACACCTATATAAAACAAAACGCCGTTTCTGGCGTTTGTTTTATTCATATTCAACTGAAAAAACACATCTTTTGCCCGTGTTAAAACGTCAGAGTCGGCATGTGCTTCTATATGTACACGTATTTCACCGGAAGTTAAATTTTCCGCTATTTGTATAGCCTGAACAATCTCGGCCTCTTCGTTTGCCGATAAAAAATCTTCTGTCAACGACATCTTTTCACATTTTAAAATTTCACCTCCGGAACTTTTTCAGCACCTACATCAGCTTTAAAAAATGGCTTTTCAGGATAGTTACTCAGGAAAAATTTATTCGGCATTTTTAATACATAGCCATTATACACCTCAACCGACTCATTAAAACGGGTACGTTGTGTGAGAATCTGATTTTCTGTACTCGCCAATTCGTCCTGCAGTTTCAGGAAATTCTGGTTCGTTTTTAAATCCGGGTATTTTTCCACAGTCACTAATAAACGGCCCAAAGCACTTGAAACACCTGTCTGCGCCTGTTGAAATTCCGCCAATTTTTCCGGGGTCATAGTAGAAGGGTCAATAGTCATCTGGGTGGCTTTTGCACGGGCATTTATGACTGCTTCCAAAGTTGATTTTTCAAAATCAGCAGCCCCCTTAACCGTATTAACCAGGTTTCCTATAAGATCATTACGTCTTTGATAGGCTCCCTGCACATCTGCCCATGATTTATCAACTGTCTGTTTATAAGCCAAAGCCGAATTTTGGTAATTCATTGACAATAAAAAGTAACCGCCAATTAGTATGACCAAAACAATTAAAATAGGAAGGATTTTTTTCATAGTTATTCTAAAATTTAATTACAGTTCGTTTTTAATGTTTAAAAGTTCTTGTTTTATAGTTTGCAGTTTAGCTATAATCTCCATAGTATCCAAAGGCTTTTTTTTACCGTTTTTCAAATGTTCTTTAGCACCGTCAAGTGTAAAGCCTTTTTCTTTCACCAGGTGGTAAATCAGCTGTAAATTTTTCAGATCTTCAGGTGTAAACATACGGTTCCCTTTCGCGTTTTTCCGGGGTTTTAAAATATCGAATTCCTTTTCCCAAAACCGGATCAGTGATGTATTTACATTAAAAGCTTTAGCAATTTCTCCAATACTGTAATATCTCTTTTCGGGCAAGTTCACCTGCATAATCAAACCTTTTTACAATAGCTAATATACGATTTTTTGCAATTGCTCGTAAAAAAACTAAAAAGTTACCACAAACGCTGCCACCTACTTTATACAGAAGTAAAAAAAACGTACTTTTGTACGTTAAAATCATTTTGAAATAAATTGATTTAGAACAGACTAAAATTATTGAAGATACGAAATGAAATCGCAGGATATTAGAAAGAAATTTCTTGATTTTTTTGAAAGCAAAGGCCATTTGATTGTTCCTTCTGCACCTATTGTTTTAAAAGACGATCCTACCCTGATGTTTAATAACTCGGGAATGGCACAGTTCAAAGAATTTTTTTTGGGGAATGGCTCACCTAAAAGCAAACGAATTGCCGATACACAAAAATGCTTACGTGTTTCAGGCAAGCACAATGATTTGGAAGATGTTGGTTTTGACACCTACCACCATACCATGTTTGAAATGCTGGGCAACTGGTCTTTCGGCGATTATTTCAAAAAAGAGGCCATTGCTTGGGCTTGGGAGTTTTTAACAGAAGTATTACAGATAGACAAAGACCGTTTATATGTTTCTGTTTTTGAAGGGAATGAAGCCGAGAATGTTTCTTTTGACCAGGAGGCTTTTGATCTTTGGAAACAATACGTAAACGAAGACCGTATCATTTTAGGCAATAAAAAGGACAATTTCTGGGAAATGGGTGATCAGGGACCCTGCGGCCCTTGTTCTGAAATACATGTTGATTTACGTCCTGATAACGAAAGAGCAACAGTATCCGGCCGTACCTTGGTAAATGCGGATCACCCGCAGGTAGTAGAGATATGGAATAATGTATTTATGGAATTTAACCGTAAAGCCGACGGTTCTTTAGAAAAACTACCTGCCCGGCATGTAGATACAGGAATGGGATTTGAACGTTTGTGTATGGCCATGCAAGGTGTTACATCCAACTATGATACCGATGTATTCACACCGCTTATTACAAAAGTTGAAAACATCACAGGTTTTAAATACACCAATAACAACATTACCGGTATTTCAGAAGAACAAAACAAAACCAATATCGCTATTCGCGTTATTGTCGACCACGTACGCGCAGTGGCTTTTGCTATTGCCGACGGACAGCTTCCTTCTAACAATGGTGCCGGTTACGTAATCCGGCGTATTTTAAGACGTGCTATACGGTACGGATTTACCTTTTTAACTAAAAAAGAGCCTTTTATTTATGAATTAGTTGATGTATTGGCTGACCAGATGGGGGTTTTCTTTCCGGAAATCATTGCCCAGAAAGAGCTGGTAAAAAATGTTATCAAAGAAGAAGAAGCTTCTTTCTTACGTACCCTGGAACAGGGATTGCATTTACTGGATAACATCATTGAAAAAACAACAGGTAAAGTGGTAGAAGGTACCAAAGCCTTTGAATTATATGACACCTATGGTTTCCCTATCGATTTAACCGCACTTATTCTACGTGAAAAAGGATTTGGTTTAGATGAAGATGGATTTAAATCAGCCATGCAGGCGCAAAAAGACCGTTCACGTGCAGCTTCAGAAATTTCCAAAGACGATTGGAACGTTTTAATTGAAGGAAATATTGAAACGTTTGAAGGCTATGATAAGATTGAAAACGAGGTAAAAATTACACGTATCCGTAAAGTAGCATCCAAAAAAGACGGTACATTATATCAAATTGTACTGGATCATACCCCGTTCTATCCTGAAGGAGGTGGTCAGGTAGGTGATAAAGGTGTGTTGGTTTCCGCTAACGAAATTATTGAAATTCTTGACACAAAAAAGGAAAACAATCTCATTTTACATTTTACCAAGCAGCTGCCTCAAAATCCCGAAGGTACATTTACGGCGAAAGTAAATACTCTTTTACGCACAGCGACGTCCAAGAATCATTCTGCTACGCACTTATTGCACCAGGCATTGCGCAGTATTCTAGGAACACATGTAGAGCAGAAAGGGTCCTTAGTTGCCCCCAGCTATTTACGTTTTGATTTTTCTCATTTTTCTAAAGTAACCGATGAAGAATTAGCACAGATAGAAGCTTTTGTAAATGCACGTATTACAGAACACCTGCCCTTAATTGAGCGTAGGGCTATTCCTTTCCAGCAAGCTGTGAACGAAGGAGCAATGGCTTTGTTCGGTGAAAAATACGGTGATGTGGTTCGTGCTGTCAAATTTGGTGAATCTATGGAATTATGCGGTGGAATACACGTTCAAAACACGGCAGATATCTGGGCCTTTAAAATCATAGCTGAAAGCGCTGTTGCTGCCGGTATCCGGCGTATCGAGGCTATTACCGGCGAAGCTGTTCGCGATTTCTATACCCAACAGGAAGTGACTTTAAAAGAAATTAAAGACACCCTGAAAAATCCTCAAGATGCACTAAAAGCGGTCCATTCGTTACAAGATGAAAACACCAAGCTGAAAAAACAGTTAGACATTTTATTGAAAGAAAAAGCAAAAAGTCTTAAAAGCGAGCTATTACCTGAAGTTCAGGAAATAAACGGTGTGCGATTATTGGCCAAGCTGGTAGATCTGGACGCTTCAGGAGCTAAAGACCTGGCCTATGAAATTGGTGGTACAGCCGATAATTTCTTTATTATACTGGGAACGATTGCCGAAGGAAAACCTATGCTGACCGTTTATGTTTCTAAGGAAATTGTTGCTTCCAAAAAACTGAATGCAAGTGCAATTGTCCGCGAATTAGGAAAGTATATTCAAGGAGGCGGAGGCGGACAGCCGTTTTTTGCCACTGCCGGAGGTAAGAATCCGGACGGTTTGACAGAGGCACTTGCAAATGCCGTGCACTTTATAGCATAGTTCGCTTTTCATCATATAAAAAAATGGAGACAAAATTTGTCTCCATTTTTTATGAGATCAATTATAACGATTATGGTTCTTAAAATTTACCGCATAAAAATGCAGTTCGGTCATACTTAGTAATGGCTTTATTGTTGGCTGCTAGTCTTTAATCTCCACAATTAAGAACATTTACAATGCCTTACACACTTTTTATCTCCGGGGCTATCACTTTGTCCTCTACTAAAAGCAACACAAAAATCTTTCCGGAATCCCTCACTATTTTGTAAATTAGCTTAAAAAAATGCGGCTGACTACTACTGTTTCTATACCTGCTTTAAAGAACCCTATCTCTTACCATTCCAACATACTATCGGTAGGCAGTTGTTTTGCTGTAAACATGTCGGAGAAACTAAACCAATTTCAATTTCAGCACAGTGTAAATCCGCTGGGCATTTTATTTCACCCGTTAGCTATTGAGAAACTAATTGATTTTGCCATTACGGATAAGGTTTTCGATTCTCATGACATTTTTCTGCATCAGGGTGTCTGGAGCTGCTTTGATGCGCACTCCGATACCAATACATTAGAGGAAGCCGATATCCTTTTCCTTTTAAATACCAAAATCAGCCGGTTTAAAGAGGCCATTAAAAAAGCGACCCATTTTGTCATTACATTAGGTACGGCCTGGGTCTACCGTCATATAGAGAGCAATCTTATAGTTGCCAATTGTCATAAACTGCCTCAAAAGCTCTTTACAAAAGAATTACTAACGGTAAACGAAATTACAGCCTCACTTCATCATATCTGTCAGAAGGCAAAGGCTCTAAACCCTGATTTACAGTTTATATATACGGTTTCCCCCGTTCGTCATATCAAAGATGGTTTTGTAGAAAACCAACAAAGTAAAGCGCATCTAATTGCCGGACTGCATCAGTTCTTGTCTGAAGTAAACCATGACCGGTATTATTACTTTCCGGCATATGAAATTTTGATGGACGAATTACGCGATTATCGTTTTTACGCCAATGATCTGTTACATCCCAATGAAACAGCCCTTCAGTATATTTGGGAAAAATTTGTAGAAAACAGCATCACTCCGGACAGCTACACAATAATGAAAAAAGTGGAAGATATACAGAAAGGCCTGGCACACCGGCCCTTTAATCCCTACAGTAAAGCGCACGAAGTTTTTTTAGAACAACTGGCGCAGAAACTGGATGAACTGTTGGAAATGTTCCCTTTCATGAATTTTAGAAAAGTATGAGAAAATATATAAAATATGCCTTATCAGGGGCCGTGATTTTGTTTTTTATGTTTTCAGGCGCTATGATCTATCGTTTTTTCGATAAGCAGAGCAAAAAACAAACAGAAATGCAATATGGGTCTGAACTTATTCAGCAACAGCTGAAAAATGTAAGTAAATTAGTAGTGAATGAAGCCCGGTTTTCACAAATTCTAAATTACAAAGATCAGCAAAGCTACTTTATGAATTTGGTTAAGTTTGAAAAAAAGGCTTTGATAGTAGTAAATGCTGAGGTGCAGATATCGTATGACTTAAGCAAACTTACCTACGTGATAGACGAAGTTGCTAAAACGGTACGTATTACCCACATACCGCAAGAAGAAATAAAAATCAGTCCTGACATTAAAATTTATGATGTGGAAGAAAGCCGGTTTAATACATTTAAAGGCGAGGATTACAATACCATTAATCAAAAAGTAAAAGAAGACCTGAATCTAAAAATACGGAATTCAAATATCGAAAAAAATGCAAAAAACCGCTTGTTAAGCGAGCTGTCAAAATTTTTAGTCGTTACCCAATCTTTAGGATGGACACTTCAATACCAGGATATTCCCATACAAAAAGAAGCCGATTTAGAACAATTACACCTATAAAAAAACGAACCTAAAGGTTCGTTTTTTATACTTTCACCTCATCAAACAACAGTCCTAACCCATAATCTATTAAGTGTTTTACATCAGGTCTTGTTTCTTTTACCTTATTCAGATGTTCCAACACTTTTTCTTGTAAGGCAACCGCATTGTCCCTTATTGTCAATTCTGCTATTTCTACGCTCAACAGCCAATCTGACGGATAATTTATCATCAATTGGTTTAAAATAGCCTCTAAATCAACCGTATGATCACCTTTTTCCCTGTAATGGCGTACTTCTGAATACATTTTTTCCAGAACTTCCCGTTCCGGTGTTTTTTTAGCCTTTATCGTTTTGGTAGAAGGCACATGACTTATTAAATTAAAACTCTTTACATCTGCTGGTCCTGAAAAAGCGGAAACAATTTTCTTGCCTACCGCCATGTCATATATCCCCCATTCCGGTTGAAAAAGCACTGTTTCTCCGAAGGTTACAGTACAGTTTTTAAAACTGATCAAAATAATTTCGCCTTGTAGATTACGTGATCCGGTAATAATTTCACCTTTTACCACAATACCGCCTTCAAACTCAAGAGCCACTTCTTTTCCTTCATAAATATTATAAGCTTGTAAATCGCGTGGTGACATATCTTCAATGGCAAGGTTAATGCCTTTCAGTTTTCCTACCGGACTACCGAATCCTTCTGAATGATAAGAAATACCATGATTTACAATTTCCTTATTGCGATAGGCCAAAGCTGTAGGTCCGGATGTTTGTATATATACGGGCTTTCCTTCATTTTCTATTACTTTAGAAAAAATACCCGACACCTGCAAACCGGTACTTAACTCAATACTTCCTATTGCTTTTGACTCTACCAGTTTTTCCACACCGGATAATCCTCCTGTTCGCAACGCCATTTGGTTGGCAAACTCTTCCAAAATAAGATTCAAATGTGCAAAATCGGGCGTTACATATAATTGGGGTTGCGGTTTTGTAATATCAAAACTCTGATGAACGGCATCCATGGTATAAGGTAACTTTTTCACCTTATCGGTCATGCACCACTCGCTTTCTCCAATAGAAGACAATAATCCTGCACCGTAAATCTTAGGATTTTCAAGACTTCCTATTAAACCATATTCCACAGTCCACCAATGCAGATTGCGAATTAAGGCCATCTCAGAAGGCACCACTTCTTTTGCCTGTAATGCATCAACTTTATTCCGGATACGCAGCAATTCCGATTCCGGGGTTCCTTCTGCTTCTTCTAAAATGGATAATTCACGTATAGCTTCGTAAACTTCATAGTCGTGCGCTGACGAAATAGCTTTACAGCCAATTTCGCCGAAACGGCGCAGATATTCCGCATATTCCGGATTGGCAATAATAGGCGCGTGCCCTGCTCCTTCATGAATAATATCCGGAGCCGGGGTATATTCAATGTTTTCCAACTGACGGATATCTGATGCAATAACCAATACATTATAAGCCTGGAATTCCATAAATGCATTAGGAGGTATAAAACCGTCTACCGCTACAGCTGCCCACCCGATTTCTTTTAAAATACGGTTCATGCCGTACATACTCGGAATATGCTCTATAGATATTCCGGTTTTCCGAAGCCCTTCTATATACGACTCATGCGCCACCTTTGACAGATAATCCACATTTTTACGCATTACATACCGCCATACCGCCTGGTTTACAGAGGTGTACTCCTCATAATCCTGCGGTTTAATAAATTGTTTTAAGTGTTGGGGTAAGCGTTCGAGCAACGGATTGCTTTCGTATGTCGTATCCATAAAAATTCTTTATTGAATTGTCTCAATCAAAAGTACATATTAATTAGATGTCAGGCAAAAAACGTTCTGTTAAAATAAGAAAGCCCTAATTTTTCTCGTTAAAAGTTTGGTCAAAATTTGGTTTTTAAATTTTAATTGGTAAATTAGCATTCATATTTAACATTAAAATAATATAAATCTATTATGAAAAAAGTATTTTTATCATTGGCAGCCCTAGCAATGGTTGCTGTAGGAACGGTTTCTTGTGGAAGTGATGACAGCTCAACACCAACACCGACGCCTGTAGATGATACACCAGGAACAGGATTGACAGAAAATTTTATTCAGGTAAATGATGATCAGGCAGAAATATCTCAAAGTATATATGCAGTTTTAACTGATGGTGCCGGTAATGATGCCCCAGTAAAAGTATACACTGATGATGATGGTAACACTTTTGCAGGATTTTACTTTATTAGTCACGATGGAAGTTCTCCTACTCAATTTGGAGATAACAGAAACTATTTGATTTTGTATACTCCTTTTGATACTTCGTTACCAGAAAATGAAGCCTTAAAACTTCCATTCACTGTTGAAGGCACTCAAATGGGAGGAATTATAACTCTTATGAACGATACTGAGTACAGCTATGCTGATGGATTTACTTTTAATTTTGATGCAGAAAACACTTCATATGCCACACAAGATGCAGAAGGCACATTAGCATATACAATAGAAGGAACTGATGAAACGGACACTTCAATTTCCTTAAAAGCTAATGTAAATACTCCTTTTGACGGATTATATGGAATGAACGGAAATGCAAGTGGCAAATCATCTAATTCAATTCATAGCGCTATGAATATGAACTTAGGAAAAGTAGAATTACACAAAAGAAAATAATTCTGAACAAAAAACAAAAAAGGAGCTTAATAAAGCTCCTTTTTTTATCTCTTTTTTGTACTCACTTCTGAGGCTTCAGTATTCACATTTTTTACCGCATCTTTGATATTAGTCGTTTTTTCATTCGCATTTTTATCAACGGTTTCTTTTGTTTTATCTACCTTTTTATCTACTTTAGAAGAGGCAGCACCTTGTTTTTTAGCTGCTTCCCCTGCTTTATTTGCTGCTTCAGTCGTTTCTTTTTTAACCTCTTCAGTTGTAGAAAGTGTTTCTCCTTTTAAGGTAGCCAAAGCTGCTTTCGCATCATTCAGTTTTTTAGTAGCGGCCTGTTTTTCTTCTACTGTTACAGCCTTTTTCAATTCTTCTTCAGCTTCTTTTATTTTAGTTTCTAAAGAGGCTACCGTTTCCGTAACTTGTTCTTCTACTTTTTGCAGCGTATCTTCTGCTTTCTTCTCAATAGAATCTAATTTTTCTTCTAAATTCTCCTGAGGAACATCTTTTTTACATGCTGTAAATGATAACGCACCTATTACAGCTAATGCTAACATGGATTTTTTCATAATTTTCTATTTTTATTTTTATACTAATTTTGTGCAAAGTAAAAATATTTTACTTTACTCGTATATTCTTTTCCGAATTATTTTGGCTGTGGAGGAAATTCTGCCAAAATTTTCTGTGCAAATTCTTTAATCCGTTCTTCTTTTTTATTGCTGTTGGAAGTAAGATAACCTGTGCCTTTCCCCTGCCATATCAACTCTTTATTTTCCGCTTTTAAAATATCCACAAATAATACACCTTCTGTAGAAGTAGATACTGAGGAATACCCACCTCCCCACATGTAGGGATTCCATCCCCACGGGCGGTAACCCCATCCACCGTAATAATTATTTACATGAACATTTTGCTGAGCATCTGTAAATAAGTTTATAAGCAAGTCGGGCGTATTACTTTTTGTAAATCCTTTTGCTGTCATTTCCATATCAATAGCCTGGAGAATTCGCTTTTTATCCAGATCAGACACTTTCATTTGATCTACACCATCTTTCATAAAGGCATACGTTTTATACCGGTTGAAATCTGCTGTTGTATCGTAATCAGTATCTACACGGACACTAGCACAGGAGGTTCCCAGTACCAGCAGCCCTAAAACAGGTAATAATTTAAAATAGTTCATGGTTATTCGTTTTTTAATAGCTTTTCATCTACAAAATGCGGAATAGTAACTTTTAAATTCGGTTCTGCTTCCATTGCGCGTTTAATCGCAAAAACAGCCCCTTCGTTTCGTGCCCAGCTTCTGCGGGAAATACCATTATTTACATCCCAGAAAAGCATTGATTTCAAACGGTTTTCCGCTTCAGTAGTTCCATCAAGAAGCATACCAAAACCACCATTTATCACTTCTCCCCAGCCTACGCCTCCTCCATTATGGATAGAAACCCATGTAGCTCCCCGAAAGCTGTCTCCTATCACATTCTGTATGGCCATATCTGCCGTATATTTTGACCCGTCATAAATATTAGAGGTTTCACGATAAGGGGAATCTGTACCTGAAACATCATGATGGTCGCGTCCTAAAACTACCGGCCCTATCTTCCCTTCACGAATAGCATCATTAAAGGCCTTGGCTATGTTAATCCGTCCTTCAGCGTCTGCGTAGAGAATACGTGCCTGAGACCCTACAACCAGTTTATTTTCCTGAGCCCCTTTAATCCATTGAATATTATCTTTCATTTGCTGCTGAATCTCTTCTGGCGACGTAGTCATCATCGCTTCCAGTACATTGCAGGCAATAGCATCCGTCTTTTTTAAATCTTCCGGGTTATTAGAGGCACATACCCAGCGGAATGGTCCAAATCCGTAATCAAAACACATAGGCCCCATAATATCCTGCACATAGGAAGGATATTTAAAATCAATACCATTTGCGGCCATCACATCTGCTCCGGCACGTGAAGCTTCCAGCAAGAATGCATTTCCGTAATCAAAAAAATAGGTCCCTTTAGCCGTATGTTTATTGATAGCTTCCGCATGGCGACGAAGCGTTTCCTGTACTTTTTGCCGGAATAGCTCCGGCTGTTCAGCCATCATTTCATTTGATTCTTCAAATGACTGCCCCACAGGATAATATCCGCCCGCCCACGGATTATGTAAGGAGGTTTGATCCGATCCCAAGTCTATGTGTATATTTTCCCGGTCAAATGCTTCCCATACCTCCACTATATTTCCCAGATAAGCCAAAGAAACAGTCTCTTTTGCTTCCTGGGCCTTTTTGACACGCAAAATCAGTGAGGGAATATCTGCATGAATTTCATGAATCCAGCCTTGTTCATGGCGAATTCGGGTAATTTTCGGATTTACCTCTGCACATACCGTAATACAACCGGCAATGGTACCGGCTTTAGGCTGGGCTCCACTCATACCTCCCAGTCCGGAAGTTACAAATAAACTTCCTTTCGGTTCTTTTTTTATTTTTCTGAAACCGTTTAAAACCGTGATGGTAGTACCATGCACAATACCTTGCGGACCGATATACATATAGCTTCCGGCTGTCATTTGTCCATATTGTGTAACACCTAATGCGTTATATTTTTCCCAGTCATCCGGTTTGGAATAGTTAGGAATCATCATACCATTTGTAACAACTACTCTAGGTGCGTTTTTATGGGAAGGGAATAATCCCATAGGGTGACCTGAATACATGACAAGAGTCTGTTCATCGGTCATCTCGGCCAGATACTTCATTGTTATCAGATACTGTGCCCAGTTTTGAAAAACGGCACCATTTCCTCCATACGTAATCAATTCGTGCGGGTGTTGTGCCACTGCATAATCCAGGTTATTCTGAATCATCATTTGTATTGCTTTTGCCTGTAGTGACTTCCCTGGATATTCTTCTATATCCCTTGCATACATTTTATAATGCGGACGAAAACGGTACATGTAAATACGTCCGTACGTTTCCAGTTCATTTCTGAATTCAGGAATTAATGCTTCATGATGTGTAGGTTCAAAATAACGCAATGCGTTTTTTATCGCTAAATTCTTTTCTTCAGGTGTCAGAATATCTTTTCGTTTCGGCG
Source organism: Paenimyroides tangerinum (assembly GCA_050990835.1). Classification (GTDB taxonomy): domain Bacteria; phylum Bacteroidota; class Bacteroidia; order Flavobacteriales; family Flavobacteriaceae; genus Flavobacterium. The sequence continues at coordinate 705,069 of CP158859.1, forward strand.
CATGGTTAATACCTTGTTCATACACTTGAGGTTGCGGCAATTCACCAGGTATACCTTGTAAAATTTCTTCTTGAAAAGTCATTTTATTATTTCTTTTTATTTATTGTATTTGTTTTTTTGTCAAAACCATACGGACAATGTTTACAGCCGCTTTTACAGCAGTACCCTCTTTTTAAATGGTATTTTTCTGTAAAAATGCGGTAGCCTTCCGGCGCTTTGTAATAATCTTCTCCTTCAATCAGCATTTTATCGATTTTTACAAAGTTACTAAATAGCAGAGAATTTAAGGTTTAAAAATATAATTAATCAACAATTCCCAAAATAACGTAATTTTGTCATATGATTGTGGTTATTAGTCGTTTTTTGGTACCAAAGGGATTTACAGGCATTACTTTTTTTCCTTTTATTTTTCTCCGGAAAAAAGAAATGAAAAATAATCGTGTACTCGTTCAACATGAACGCATTCATATCAGGCAACAGCTTGAGTTGCTGCTTATTCCTTTTTTTATCTGGTACGGAATAGAGTTCCTTTACCGGTGGATACACGTTAAAAATCGCAAAAAGGCATATCATAACATCAGTTTTGAACGCGAAGCGTATACGTTTGAACATGACTTTTCGTATTTAAAAAAACGCCGTTTCTTTGCATTTCTTTCTTTTTTATGATACATCCTTTGCAGAATAGTTATAATCAGTTGGTTTTTTCGGATTCACATACCGGTATTCAGCTGTGTATAAAACGTGAAGATGTTTTACATCCTGAAATTTCGGGTAATAAATTCCGAAAATTAAAATACAATTTAGCAGCAGCCCGGGAAACGAACCAAAAGACACTCCTAACCTTCGGAGGGGCCTATTCCAATCATATTGCAGCTGTAGCGGCTGCAGGCCGGGAATATGGCTTTACAACTATCGGCGTCATCCGGGGTGATGAACTGGCTTCTAAATTTCTGGACAATCCCACTCTCCGGCGGGCGTCTGAAAAGGGTATGCAGTTTGAGTTCATTACCCGAACACAGTACAGAAATAAGGAAGATCTTTCTTTTTTAGAACAATTATACGAAAAATGGGGTGACTTCTACCTTATTCCGGAAGGAGGTACCAATGCCCTGGCCGTACAAGGTTGTGAAGAAATTTTAACCGATGCAGACAAAGCTTTTCATTTTATCTGTTGCGCGGTAGGTACTGGAGGTACCATTTCCGGCCTCATCAACAGCTCGTATAACCACCAGAAAGTAATAGGTTTTCCGGTATTAAAAGGTGATTTTTTAGCAAATGACATCCGAAACTATACACATAATAATCGCTGGCATTTGATAACTGACTATCATTTTGGCGGTTACGCAAAGACCTCATCACAACTTAATAGCTTTATTCGTTCATTCGAATCAAAATATTTAATACCTTTAGAACCTGTTTATACGGGTAAAGTTTTGTATGGGATTTTTGATTTAATTTCGAAGAATTACTTCCCTGAAAACAGTAAAATCCTGGTGATACACACCGGCGGATTACAAGGATTACAGTCAAACCTATTAAAATAAACAAATGAAATACATTGCTTTTTTTTTAAGTGTATTGTTTTTGGCCTCGTGCAGCTCAGCGCGTGACAGCCGTACCCGATCGAATATCCGAAAGCAATACAGTTCTGTTAAAAAGAATAAACCGGCTCAAAGACCAACATCATTTGAACAAAACCAGGTAAAACCGGCAGAACAGCTTACAGAAATCTCTCTGCCTATTACGCCTTCTAAAAAAGAAACCAAGCCTGATGAACATTTAGTTGCCACATCAGACGTTACAGTAACCCGCGATGCTATTCAGGAATATATTGACCTGTACAAGATTATAGCTATGGACAATATGCGTCAATACGGTATTCCTGCCAGTATTAAACTAGCTCAGGGTATTTTGGAATCGGGTTCAGGAAAAGGGCGGTTATGCCGTGAAGCCAATAATCATTTTGGCATTAAATGCAAAGAAACCTGGACGGGTGACTACGTTTTTCATACTGACGATGCTCCGGATGAATGTTTCAGAAAGTACAGCTCAGCATTGGATTCTTACAAAGATCATTCTGAGTTTCTGGCCAACCGGGTCTATTATAAAAACCTCTTTACCCTTGATAAGAGCGATTATGTGGCATGGGCACGGGGTTTAAAAAAAGCGGGCTATGCTACTGACCCCAAATATCCCGAAAAATTGATTTCAATCATTGAGCGCTATAATTTATATGAATATGACAAAATAGTTTTAGGCAGTACCTATCACCCTATAGAACGTATTAACCCGGTAGCGGATAATGAGAATTATTATGCCGTTTGCTCAGGCGATACGTTATATGCTATTTCATCTAAATTCGATTTATCTATTGATGAGTTAAAGCGCATTAATAATTTACGGTCAAATGCACTTAGCGTAGGCCAAATCTTAAAAATCAAATAATGGTATATCAGAGAAGCAGTGCGCTTTTTACAGAAGCGGAGAAAGTAATTCCAGGCGGTGTAAATTCACCTGTCCGCGCTTTTAAATCAGTTGGCGGCACACCTTTATTTATAAAAGAGGCAAAAGGTGCTTATTTATATGATGAAGACAACAACCGGTATATTGACTATATCAATTCCTGGGGACCAATGTTACTGGGACATGCTTTTCCTCCTGTTGTTGAAGCGGTTATTGAAAAAACGAAAAAAGGTACTTCATTCGGTACACCTACAGCCATCGAAACCGAAATTGCAGCATTAGCTGTAAAAATGGTACCGAATATCGATAAAATACGCTTTGTAAACTCAGGAACAGAAGCTTGTATGAGTGCCATTCGGCTGGCAAGAGGTTTTACCGGCCGTGAAAAAATCATAAAATTCCGCGGCTGTTATCACGGCCATTCCGATTCTTTCCTAATTGCAGCAGGAAGCGGTTTATCTACTTTTGGTGTACCAAGCAGCCCAGGCGTAACAAAAGGGACGGCACAAGACACCTTACTTGCGCATTATAATGACATAGCCTCTGTAAAAGAGCTTTTTAATACCAATAAGGGAGAAATTGCCTGTATTATTATTGAGCCCGTTGCCGGAAATATGGGTTGTGTTCCTCCTTTACCTCATTTTTTAAATGACCTTCGCGACCTTTGTGATGCAAACGGTGCTTTATTGATTTTTGATGAAGTCATGACAGGTTTTCGTCTGGCAAAAGGCGGTGCACAGGAACTTTTTGGCGTTAATGCCGATATTGTCTGCTTTGGAAAAGTAATTGGCGGGGGCCTGCCTGTAGGCGCTTTTGCTGCACGTAATGAAATCATGGATTACCTGGCCCCCGTAGGCCCGGTATACCAGGCAGGAACATTATCCGGAAATCCTCTGGCAATGGCTGCCGGCCTGGCAATGTTACAGGCTATTGATGCCGATACAGCACTATTTAAAAGACTTGAGGAAAAAACCGCCTATTTACACCAGGGAATGCAAAAGGTTTTAACTCAAAATAACAGGCGTTTTATAATCAACCGCGTCGGTTCTATGCTGTCTGTATTTTTCTGTGACGGAAAAGTAGAAAACTTCCACGATGCGGCAAAAGCTGACACTCCTGAGTTCAAGGCCTTTTTTCACGAGCTGTTAAAACAAGGTATTTACATTGCCCCATCGTCATACGAAACATGGTTTATTACCGATGCACTTACTTATGACGATCTGGATGTTACTATTGCGGCTGTTGACAATGCCTCAAAATAATTTTTACTACCTCAAACCACCATCTTTTGAGGTAGTTTTTTTATTTAAAGTGTTCAGATAGCTACACATATTATACCGAAACCTTTACCATTCCCTTTTAAAAGATGCCTAAAACAGCTATCATCATTCCCTGTTATAATGAAGTTCTTAGATTAGATACAGCAAAAATAGCATTGCTGGCGCAACAACCAGGTCTGCATATTTATTTTGTAAATGACGGCAGTACAGATCAAACGGTTCTTCTTATAAAAAATATCATTTCAAAATACCAGAACTGTTTTTTAATAGATTATGTCAAAAATGAAGGGAAAGCAGCAGTCATATACAAGGCTGTCCATCATTTGGATAAAATGGATACTTATAATTTTATCGGGTATTTTGATGCTGATTTTTCTACGCCTCCAGATGAGATTCTGCGTTTGGTACATAAAATGGAAACCTCTTTTTTCGATTTTGTTTTCGGCTCGAGAATATTGCTTTTAAATTCAGGTATTCAACGAAAAACCTATCGCCATTTCATCGGCAGAGCCATTCTTACCCTTATCAATATCAAATTCAGGCTGGGCATTTACGATACGCAGTGTGGTGCCAAGTTATTCTCAAAAGACATCATTGCTGATTGTTTTGATAAACCCTTTTATACCAGCTGGCTTTTTGACGTGGAAATCTTTATACGACTTCAGAAGAAAAATTTATTGCACAAAGGAAAAGAAATCCCAATTTATAATTGGCGGGATGTAGACGGCTCAAAATTAGGGATAGCTTCGTCCTTCAAAATTTTAAAAGAATTCATTTCAATATACAGACATTATGAATAAAATTGAAAATTTGTTTTCAAAATTGAAAAGCATTTATTTACTGATTTTTATTATCAGTGCAGGTATATTTTTGAGGTTTTATAAAATTGACTTCCAGAGTCCTTGGCTGGATGAGATGTTTACATTAAATACATTAAATACCGGATATTCATGGTCTGAAATAATGGCACTATTAAAACAAGATGGTGTACATCCGCCCCTGTATTATTTATTGGTTTATTTTAGTTTTGAGATATTTGGAAACTCGGTTATTGTAATGCGGCTTTTTTCAGCTTTTTTTGGAGTAGCCGGGTTGATTGGAATGTATTATTTAGGCAAAGAATTGTACAATAAAAATACAGGTCTGGTTGCTGCTTTGATAACTACATTTAATTTTTTTCATATTTCTTACTCCCAAGAGGGAAGAATGTATTCATTGCTTTTTTTCTTTTTGGTGGTTTCATTTGTTTTTCTCGTCAGGTTTATAAAAAAACAAAGAAATTCTGATCTGGCTTTGTATGTATTGTTCATATCAATGGCAATAAACACTCATTTTTTTGCCGGTTTCGTTATCGTAAGTCAGTACTTGATTTTTCTATATTTATTTTTTAACAAATACATTCCTCAAAAAAAACAATTCATTATTAAAGTCGTTTTAGCAGGAATTCTCATCTTGATTCTTATTATTCCTTCCATTTTGATGTATTTAGGAAGGAATCAACATGACGGATTGACCTGGATACCACTTCCTTCATGGGACTTTTTCACGATAATGCTCCGAGAGCTTTTTGGGTATTCAGACATTATCTTATTAATGATGGCGATATTAATCATTCATTATTTCGGGAAATTATGCAATGAAAAAACGGGTTCTGTCTATTCTATTGAAATTAATAAAGACAAACAATCCTTCTCTTTTTTGATATTGTTCATGTGGATTTTGACAGGCTACGGTATACCACTTGTATTATCTTTCCATCATCTTCCCATTCTCTATAATCGGTACATGATCATTATTTTACCTGCATTTATACTCATGGGATCAGTTGGTTTTTCGAATATCAAAAATATTTTTTTCAAAGGTTCATTTGTAACTGTATTTGTATTAATTTCCATCCTACACATTTTTTCTATAAGAAAATATTACAGCACAATCACAAAAAGCCAGTTTCGAGAAGTTAGTGAATTCATTGCACTGAAGAACACAAGCAATGACCTTATAATTACAGCAGCGTTGGATCCGTTTAAATATTTCTTGAAAGACGCAAATATAAAGAGTATGGATTTGGAGCAGTATATACAAGAGGCGCAAAAAGACACAACTAGCTTAACATCATTCTGGTATGCAAATGGACATTTGCAACTTTATAATATTTCGCTTTCAAAAAACTCTCAAGAATTTTTAAATAAAAATTATTTTCTAGAGCATAAAGTAGAAATGTATGATGCATGGGCAAAGCATTATGTTCCTATCGAAGTATTTAAAACTAAGAAAGTTAAAGTTGCCCCAACTGCGTTAAATAAAAATTCAGAATCAATCAAATTTAATATCGAAAAAATTATAGCGGCTTCTACAATAGAATTGTCAGGTTGGGCATTTATTGATGTCGAAAAACCTAAAAATTTTCCTACCAAAATTGTGGCAATTAAAGACAATTTCGTTCATCAGTTGCCAGGTGAAGTCATATACAGGCCTGACGTTATTGATTATTTTAACAACATTCATTTGCATAACTCAGGCTTCCACGTTATCTTTCCTAAAACGCTTTTGGAACCAGGAGTTTATAATATCGGTATTGAAATTTATGATAGTGAAGGCAATTTAAAATCGAGAATTGACACTCAAAAAACTTTTGAGATTAAGGATTAATACAATTGAAATAAGATAAAAAACACTTAAAAAGTTATTTTTTATTCCTCTGCAATGCCTATGGTTTCAATTTCAGAGATCAGATTTTTTTCATGTTCAAAAGCTTTTTTGTTCACTACCCGGGTTTTGGACAAATTATCATGAAAACCTTTTTTACCTAAAAAAGACAAGGTATCGAACGGAATCAGCCGGCACATATTCCGGATAAAATAATCTCGTATATCAGGATGATTTCCGTCTATCCTAACCACCTGCGTACCTGTAATATATTTTCCTAAACTCCTGCCCTTCGTTAATGTCTCGACACCAAATGAGGTAAAAGCTACTGCAATACCTGTTATTAATTTATCTAAAATCGGAGGTATTTCTTCAATATCATATAGAATAGTACTCTCCGGATTAATAATAAGAATCATCATTCCGACAATAAAGGATATAACGAAAATAATGATATGGTAAAAAACCGTATCCACTAAAAAATGTACAAAGCGTGTTCCTTGGTCACTTTTGTATTTGGCTACTAAAGTAGTACCTTCCATATTTAAAATAACAATAAAGTGTTAAAAACAAAAAGAGAACCTTTTTCAAGATTCTCTTTCAAAGTAGCGGGAACAGGACTCGAACCTGTGACCTTCGGGTTATGAGCCCGACGAGCTACCTACTGCTCTATCCCGCGATGTGCGTTTGGTGAATTTTATTATTTTAATACTACAAATTCCAACTCGTATTAAAAGGTTCTTATAACCAGGCTTAGTAGCGGGAACAGGACTCGAACCTGTGACCTTCGGGTTATGAGCCCGACGAGCTACCTACTGCTCTATCCCGCGATGTTTCGAGTGCAAATGTAAGACAAGATTTTAGATTACACAACAAAACACAACAAAATTTTTATTTCGTGTTTCACTCGTAATAACTACCTTTGCAAATTAGAATAAAGAGTTATGGCACATAAAGCAGGTTTTGTAAATATTATCGGAAATCCAAATGTTGGGAAATCAACACTTATGAATGCTTTTGTAGGGGAACGGTTATCTATTATTACCTCAAAGGCTCAAACCACACGCCACCGTATTTTCGGTATTGTAAACGGTGAAGATTTCCAGATCGTTTTTTCGGATACACCAGGTATCATAAAACCGGCCTACGAACTGCAAACCTCCATGATGGATTTTGTAAAGTCAGCTTTTGAAGATGCCGATGTACTGGTATATATGGTTGAAATTGGTGAACGGGAATTAAAAGACGAAGCCTTTTTCAACAAAATAAGAAATGCCAAAGTTCCCGTTTTATTGTTATTGAACAAAATAGATAAAGCGAACCAGGAAATACTGGAAGAACAGGTAACATTATGGAAAGAAAAGGTGCCGAACGCCGAAATTTATCCCATATCGGCTTTGAATAATTTTAATATAGGTGAGGTCTTAAACCGAATTATTGCATTATTACCGGATTCGCCTCCCTATTACCCTAAAGATGCCCTGACTGACAGACCTGAGCGTTTTTTTGTAAATGAAATTATCAGAGAGAAAATTTTGCTCAATTACGATAAGGAAATACCATATGCCGTAGAAGTAGAAACCGAAGAGTTCAAAGAAGCCGATGATATTATACGGATTAAAGTAGTGATTATGGTAGAACGCGATAGTCAAAAAGGCATTATCATTGGCCATAAGGGGTCAGCCTTAAAAAAGATAGGCATGCAGGCACGGGAAGACATGGAAAAATTCTTCGGCAAAAAAGTGCATATCGAAATGTTTGTAAAAGTAAATAAAGATTGGAGAAATAATGCGTATCAGTTACGTCGTTTCGGATACAATCAAAAATAAGCTCTAATTTTTAGAAAGATTATGAATAATATTGTAGCTATAGTAGGAAGGCCTAACGTGGGCAAATCAACATTCTTTAACCGTTTAATACAACGTCGTGATGCTATTGTTGATTCGGTTAGCGGTGTAACCCGCGACCGTAATTATGGAAAAAGCGAATGGAATGGCAAAGAATTTTCAGTAATAGACACCGGAGGATATGTAAAGGGATCTGATGATATTTTTGAAGGAGAAATCCGTCGTCAGGTAGAGTTAGCCATTGACGAAGCCGATGCTATTATTTTTGTAGTGGATGTTGAAGAAGGAATAACACCTATGGATGACGAAGTAGCCAAGTTACTGAGAAAAATAACAAAGCCTGTACTCTTGGCCGTGAATAAAGTAGATAATGCCAAAAGAGAACAAGACGCATTTGAATTTTATAACCTGGGACTGGGCGACTATTTTTCTATTTCCGGAATGAGCGGCAGTGGCACAGGTGATCTCTTAGACAGACTGGTAGAGGTTTTACCTGAATTGCCCGAAGTAGATGAAAACCCTGAAGAGCTTCCCCGTTTTGCCGTAGTGGGTCGACCAAATGCCGGAAAATCGAGCTTTATTAACGCTTTAATCGGCGAAGATCGTTTTGTGGTTACCGACATTGCGGGCACTACCCGCGATGCGATTGATACGCGGTACAACCGTTTTGGTTTTGAATTTAACCTCGTAGATACGGCTGGTATTCGCCGGAAGGCAAAAGTTAAAGAAGATCTGGAATTTTATTCTGTCATGCGTTCAGTACGTGCTATAGAACATTCAGATGTCTGCATCCTGGTTATTGACGCTACCCGTGGATTTGAAGGACAGGATCAAAGTATTTTCTGGCTGGCTGAGAAAAACCGGAAAGGTATTGTTATCCTGGTCAATAAATGGGATTTGGTTGAAAAAGAAACCATGACCGCCGTAGAATACGAACGAAAAATACGGGAAGAAATAGCCCCTTTTACCGATGTTCCTATTTTATTTGTTTCAGCACTGACGAAACAGCGCCTTCTAAAAGCTCTGGAAACAGCAGTAAGCGTATATGAAAACAGGAAGCAGCGTATTGCAACTTCTAAATTTAACGAAGTTATGCTCCCGATAATCGAAAACAATCCGCCTCCGGCCATTAAAGGAAAATACATTAAAATAAAATACTGTATGCAATTGCCAACACATATTCCGCAATTTGTATTTTTTGCCAATCTGCCACAGTATATCAAAGAACCCTATAAACGATTTATAGAAAACAAATTAAGAGAAATATACGATTTTAAGGGAGTTCCTATCGATATCTATTTCCGTCAAAAATAATAAATAGGTAAACAAAGCTTTTTTTGCGACTTGTGTTGTTTTTTAACACAAGTCGTTTTTGTATTTTTGAAACTATGAAAAAATTATTACTGTTTTTTATTGGCTTTTTTACGCTTCAGGCGTCAGCTCAAATTACGGTTTCAGGAACTGCAATTGATACCGAAAAAAAACCGGTTGCCGAAGTCACCGTTTTTGTTACACTGGTAAAAGATTCGACACTGGTAAATTATGCTACTACCGATACAGGCGGGAAATTCTCACTTTCCTTAAAACCGGTTAACGATTCTGTTACGATAACGCTTTCTTTAATGGGATATAAAGATAAAGTTTACACGTATCCTAAACTGACACAGAATACCGATTTGGGCAGAATAAACTTAGAAGAAGACTCCAATCTGCTTTCCGAAATTGTCATCGTAACGGATGCGCCTGTACGCGTAAAAAACGATACGTTGGAATTCAACGCCTCTTCTTTTAAAGTACGTCCCGATGCAAATGTGGAAGCTTTACTTAAACAATTGCCCGGAGTGGAAATAGATGCGGATAAAAATATTACCGTAAACGGTAAAAAAGTATCCCAGATACTGGTAAACGGCAAGCCTTTTTTTAATAAGGACGGCAGTGTGGCCCTTCAGAATCTGCCGGCCGAACTTATTAAAAAAGTGCAGGTTACCGATTTAAAAACGAAAACGGAAGAATTTTCCGGCAGGAAGGCGCAAAGCGATGATGCCAGCATAAACCTTACCATAGACGAAGATAAAAATAAAGGCCTTTTAGGAAAAATCATGGCGGGTTATGGTACAGATGAGCGTTATGAAAGTTCAGGCATGCTGAATTATTTTAAAGGAGACAGGCGAATAACTATCCTGGCTTCTTCTAACAACATCAACTCCGCCAGCTTTTCTATGGATGAAGTTTTTGACAATATGGGAAGAGGCCGCAGCCAGTTCCTGAGTTTTGGCGGACGTGGCGGTGGAGCAGGCCTGGGAAGCTTTTTATTCGGGTCTAACCAGGGCATCACCCGCTCTAACCTTTTGGGTTTTACGTATGCCGACCAGTTTTTTAAAGACCTGGAAACCAATGCCAGCTATTATTTAAACGACTCCCACAAGGAAAACCAGAACAGGTCAAGAATAGAGAACCTGTTACCCGATGGCACTTTTATTACAGAATCGGACAGAAAGCAGAAAACGGACAATCTAAGCCATAATGCTAATTTTACTCTAGAGTACAAGATTAATCCGACCACTAAGGTATTTATCCAGCCCAGCATTACAACCAACAAAAACCGTTCGGTCACAGAAGAACAATCCGTATCAAAGGATATGGATGGCAATTTGTTTAATGAAAGCAATGGAAGGTCAGTAACCGATATGGATAGTTTTTCATTCAGCAATTCCATTGAATTCAACAAAAAATTAGATAAAAACGGCAAAAATCTGAGTATAGAATTTGATAATGATAATTCAAAAACAACCGGTTTGGGAAGAACAGAATCGGCTACTTATTTTTATCAGGGCCAGCAGGAAGATGATATCCGTAACCAGCAAGAGATATCGCGTAACACAAGTGATACCTATACCACCACCATTAATTATTCACAACCCATTGTAAAAGATACGTATGTAGACCTGGGGTATACGTTTGAATATAATAATCAGACCGACAGGCTCCATACTTACAATTTCGATGAAACGGCAAATGATTTCTCTTCTTTTAACGAACGATTGTCGAATGAAACCCATACCACTATCACAACTTCTACACCTTTTGCCGGCTTTAATATACAGTCCGAAAAAGTATACTGGAACCTGAGATCCGGAGTAAACATTGCCAAACTCAATGCAAATGCCGGTTATATGGGTCAGGAATACAGTGTTGACAGAAAATTTCTAACCCCTTTTATCCGGGCTAATTTCCGGTATAAATTCACCGCTTCTGATTTTTTATTTGCGCGCTATAATTATAATGTTACCAACCCGTCTGCTATGCAGATATTAGATTATGAACGACTGAACGATCCTTTAAATACCTACATTGGGAATGCCGATATTGACCAGGCTAAAAACCACAGTCTTACATTGGGTTACAGAAGCAATAATTTTCAATTGCGCAAAGGCTGGAGCATTTTCTTATCCGCTGATTATTATGAGTCGCAGATAGCGGTGTCTACCGTATTTGATGAAAACAGGAAGCGTACCACTACTTATCAGAACGTTGAAGGTGCTTATAATATCAGTGCTAATGGTGATTGGTACAAATCCAAAAAATGGGAGGCACATACGGTACGTTTCGGACTTTCCACAAGAATTTCTTATGCCCTTGAAAAAGGTTTTACAAATGGTGTGCTTTATGATGCTCAAACCATCGGCATAACACCACGCGCTTATCTCAATTGGGATTACGGCGATTTCCTTACCGTGTCGCCATCTTACTCGCTGTCTTATAATCACAGTGAATTCAATAATTACCAGTTAACCGATACGGATTATGTGGTCCATAATGCCATGTTGCAGACCACGACCTACTGGCCCGAAAACTGGACATGGGGTAATGATTTTACATATACCTATAATTCGCGTTTAACAGGTGGCTTCCGCAAAGATTTCTTTTTATGGAATACCAGTCTTGCCTATACCTTTCTCAATAAAGCTTTAACAGCCAAGGTAAAGGTTTATGACATTTTAAATCAAAACCTGGGAATTTCCCGTACAGTAAGCGCAACAGCTATCGTAGACCAGGAAAACACCGTTTTAAAACGATATGTCATGTTTTCCCTTACCTACAAGTTTGACAGATTCGGTACAGGAAAGCAAAATAGCAGGAATGAAAGAAGAGAAGGATTCAGAGTCATAAGAAGATAGAAAATGCTAATTTTTTGATAAAACATATTTCTTTTAGGTGTGAAATTTTTTTTGTATACTTTTTTTTAACATTTTTGCGTTACAATAAAAAACTACATCTACATGAAAAACCTTATTTGGCTGGGTATACTGCTTTGTACCTGTTATGTGCATGCACAAAAGCTAACGTTAAACGGAAAAGTAACAGGTGCCGATAAAAAGCCGGTGGAATCAGCTACTGTCTATCTTTCTGTACAGAAAGATTCAACTGTATTGGATTATACCATTACAGATGTGAAAGGTGAGTTTTCCATTCCCTTTAAAAAAGTAGAGACTCCCGTATTCGTCACCGTTTCCATGTTAGGTTTTGCCGATTTTTCTCAAAAATTCGAAACTCTAACCGACTCCTATGATTTCAAAACCATTATGCTGCAGCCCGATGAGAACCAGCTGGATGAACTGGTTATTACTGCAGATGTTGCTCCCATCCGTATAAAAAAGGACACATTGGAATTTAATGCCTCTTCATTCAAGGTGCGTCCGGATGCTACTGTAAAGGAGCTTTTAGAACAATTACCGGGTGTAGAGGTTTCTGATGAGGGAAAAATTAAAGTAAACGGAAAAGAAGTAAGTAACATTTTGGTAAACGGCAAACCTTTCTTTGGTGCCGATGGGAAGGTAGCACTTGAAAACCTGCCTTCTGACATTATTAACAAAGTTCAGGTAACGGATTATAAATCAAAAGAACAGAAACTCACCGGTGCCGCTACCGATGGCAATACCAAAACTATTAACCTTACTATAGATGAAGATAAAAACAAAGGGTTATTCGGACGTTTTATTGCCGGCTACGGAACAGATGACAGGTATGAGGCTTCCATGTTGTTTAATTACTTTAAAGGTGACTTTAAACTCAGTGTTCTAGGCGCTTCCAACAACATCAATTCAACCGGTTTTTCTACTAATGAACTTTTCGATAATATGTCGGGAGGGCGGAACAGTTTTTCTATGTGGTCCGGTGACGGATCGGTCTCCATCAACGGATTGATGTTCGGAGGCGGAAAAGGTATTTACCAGACAGATATGATTGGGGTAAATTATGGCGATAACTGGGGGAAAAAGAATAAGGTAAGTATGAACTACCTCTTTAACGAAGTGGAAAACAAAAACGCAAATGTATCGCGTATTGAAAATTTATTACCTGAAAACCGCTATGTTACAGAATCGTCATCCGATTTAAAGTCTAAGGCCACTAATCATACTTTCATATATGATATAGAAATGGAATTGGACTCTTTAACTACTGTTTCTGTTTCACCTAAGCTAACCAGGGGTATTACTACAAGTAAAACCAGCAGTACCAGTGAAACAAAAAATGAGTTTAGGGAACTCCTGAATAAATCAAACAGTAATGACAGATTGAATGTCGATACCTATTCATTTGAAAATGAATTGTTATATGCCCGGCGTTTTAAACGGAAAGGACGTAGTTTCAGTGCAAGTTTTGCCAATAAGAACAAGAAAAACGACACTCAGCAAAAACGTAATTCCGCCAATTATTTTTATAAAACACAGCTACCTGACGATATCCGTAACCAGGATATACAATCGCGTACCCATGAGGATGAGTATACTTTAGAGATCAGATACCGTGAACCTTTAGACAGTAAACAAACTATTACGTTAAGTCTTGAAAATTCATGGAAAAACGAGTTCAGCAGCAGGGGTACTTACGATTTTAATGAAACAACCGGAGAATTTAACCAATTCAATACTATATTGTCGTATACCAATACACTAAAAGGAAATAAAGTAATGCCTTCTGTCGGATACCGGTATGGTGGGGAAAAAGTATATTTTAATTTTGAGGCCGGAACAGGGATAAATAATTATGATATTTCATCGGCCTATAACCAGCAACATTATATAAACCAGCGTTTAGATCTTTTAGCTACGGTTAATTCTTATATTAGTCTGCAATTAGGCAAATCGGCCAATATTTACGGTAATTACAGGTATACGGAAGACTCACCCGCTATGTTTCAGATGTTAGAATATAAAGATTTGTCCAATCCGTTATATATTACCTCCGGAAATAAAAATTTAAAAACAACACAGGCACATAATTTTTATCTCGGGTATAACAATTATGACTGGCAAACGCGTTCAGGCTATAATATTTATTCGGGAATGAATTACAAGACAAGAGATATAGGCACTGCGGTTACTTTTGATGAGAGCTATGTAGGTCAGTCAACCTATGTAAATGTAAATGATACGTACTACTATTGGGCGGGGGTTAATTATAATAAAAGCTTTAAATTAAACGATACCGATAAAATAACCATTTCTTCCGGCTTATCATTTAATGGCAACCAAAACAAGGGAATACAGAATGATGTTATGTTTACTTCTAAAGAGCTTTCCTGGGAGCCTGAAGCAAGTTTGACATTCGACTTTAATAAAAAGGTAATTTTGAAACCGAGTTATGCCTATAATTTAACCAAGTCTAAATTTGATAATTTAGCTGTTGCCGAAACCAACTATTTTGTACACAAAGCCAGTTTTATGACAACGTTGTACTGGCCTAAAAATGTAGTGTTTGGCAGCGATATTACCTACAATTACAACTCAAGTGTGTCTGACGGTTTCAAAAAAGACTATTTATTATGGAACCTTAGCCTGGGCTATAACTTCTTTAATGAACGTTTCCTCGCAAAAGTAAAAGTATATGACTTGTTAAATCAAAACCAGAGTGTGGTACGTAGAACGTCCGCAACAAGTATTTATGATTCGCAGGATATTATTCTAAAGCAATACTTCATGTTCTCGCTAACGTATAAATTAGAAAAATTTGCAGGGAAGAAAAAAAGCAGGTTTAATTTCGATGAAGAATAAAAAATCGCTCTTTGAGCGATTTTTTTATTATAGGATTTCATATACTGTATCCGGAGTATAGGTATTTTCAGGTGCATAAATAATCCAATCGGTCAGCAGGTGCATATCATATACATTTTCATCACCTTCATGTAAACCTTCTATCCAATACGGCTGGTTCAGCAATCGTCCTTTAATCGTTTCATATCCGTTTAATTCCACCACCTCAAACCAGAGATGTTCATTGCCGGAGCCTTCATCTACCGGCAAACCCAATTTTATCAAAAAAGTCCACTTTTCTCCTTGTTCCGCCTGTGTTTTATGCTTATGGGTATCATAGGTTTTTTTAAAGGCTTCTAACCGGTCGTAAGCCAGAGCCGACATACGTTCTGTTTCTTCATCCGTAATGAAATAAATAGGATTATTAGCTAGCGATGAAGCGTATACCTCCGGACTTGTAGTCAGTTCTTCCTGTACAGCAAACAATACGCCCGAAGGGCCGTAATTTTCATTTTCTGGCTGGCGTTCTTTCATACCTCCGGGGATATCATCAGGAAACTGATCCAGCACCTCTTCCCAACGTTTCCATGTAAACGTTACACCTAGCCCGTCATATCCCACATCAAAGACCTCATTTTCTTCTTTACGGTGTTTTGGATCGAGAAACATACCTGTAATAACGTTTAATGCACCATATAACTCGTTTATTCCCATATTTATATTGAGCATTTCCAGCTCTACCGACCCGCAACGGTGCAATCCATGGGTGTGCATCCAGTATTTAGGTTGGTCAGGTGTAGACTCGTCGTATACGCCATGTACAGTAAAGAGGTAATGGGGGGCCGGCGGAATTTTTGAGGCTGCCGTAACCTGTACCCATTTTCCCGAAAGCATACGAACCGGCATAAAATCCAGCACAAGGCTTGGTTGTGATACAATAGCGTGCATTATCTTTAATTGCAAATGAAAACTGGCTAAAGCATCATCTGAAAAATATTGTGATGTTTCCAGATAGAAGGGCTGTTCCTGCCCCTGTGCCAGCTCCTCCTCTGCTATATAGTTTCCAAAACCATATTCCCGTAAATCGATAATATGACTACTTACCACTCGCAGATTAAAACTATAGTCTTTACCCTGATACACCACCTCTGCGCGGTATTTTTGCTTTACCACATCTGTATTCTCCTCATCCAGCCCTTCCACTTCGAATGCAGACAACGTAAAATCCGGATGATGCTTCAATGCATTTTCTATCTTTTCTTGGGTAAAAACGAAACGTATATCATTCGGATAAATGCCCATTTCGGACGGTAAACGGATACCGTCTTCGGCAATCTGGTCGTATAAATTCTTTTCCATATTTTTTTGGCTGAAGGTAAAAACAATTACCCGTTAAACAAAACGGCAGGTTATATTAAACTACGATTTGCTATCTATTTCTTCCTGTATACGTTCCCATTCTTCCATAGTAGTATGCAGTTGTTTTTTAAGTTTGTCATAGTTTTCAAAAAAAACAGTATCGTTCATAAGCTTCTCATAGTTTTCTGCAAGTTCTATATCTGCTTTTGCTATTTTCTTTTCTAGTTCAGAAACAGTACTTTCAGCTTTACTGAGTTTATTTTGGAGTGACTTTAGCTGTTTTTGCTCTTCATAGCTCAGCGATTTGTCTGCTATTATTTCTGCTTTGACTTGTTTATCCGGAGTTAGCTTTTCGAAATCACGCATATTACCTACATTGCGCTGTTCTAAGAAATAATTAATATCACCCAGGTATTCCTTTATCTTCTGGTCTTTAAATTCATAGATTTTTTCCGACATACCCTGAAGAAAATCACGATCGTGAGATACCAGTAGTAAAGTGCCCTCAAACTTTTGCAATGCTGCTTTTAAAACATTTTTTGACTTGATGTCCAAGTGGTTCGTAGGCTCGTCCATTAAAAGTACGTTTATGGGCTTTAACAGCATAAGACAAAGGGCTAAACGATTGCGTTCGCCTCCAGAGAGTACTTTTACTTTCTTCTCCACATCATCACCCCTGAACAGGAAAGCACCCAGCATATCCCTTACTTTTGCCCGGTTGCTGTCTGTTGCGGCATCCAGCATGGTATCCAGCAAGGTTTTTTCACCATCTAAATACTCGGCCTGATTTTGTGCAAAATAACCTAATTGTACATTATGCCCCAATTTTATCTGGCCCTCGTAATCAAATTCTTTTACAATAGCTTTAATTAGAGTTGACTTCCCCTGGCCATTTTGCCCTACAAAAGCTATTTTCGCACCACGTTCAATCAATAGGTTTATATTCTTAAGAACGGTTTTTTCTCCGAATGATTTGGTAAGGTGTTCTATTTCCAGCACTACTTTTCCAGGTGTTACTGAAACAGGAAACGTTATATTCATAACCGCATTATCTTCCTCGTCTACCTCTATCCGTTCAATCCGGTCCAGTTTTTTAATAAGTGACTGTGCCATAGATGCTTTACTGGCTTTTGCACGGAATTTCTCAATAAGTTTTTCCGTTTCCTCAATTTTTTTAGCCTGGTTTTTCTGAGAGGCCAGTTGTATTTCACGCATTTCCTGGCGTAAGATCAGAAATTCAGTATAGGGTTTATTGTAATCATAAATTTTTCCAAGTGAGATTTCTATCGTACGGTTGGTCACATTATCCAGAAATGTGCGGTCATGCGATACTAAAACCACTACACCTGTAAAATTTTTTAAAAAGCTTTCCAGCCACAGTATACTTTCAATATCCAGATGATTGGTAGGTTCATCAAGTAACAAGACATCATTATTCTGTAAAAGCAGCTTTGCCAGTTCTATACGCATACGCCAACCTCCGGAAAATGTATCGGTGGTTTTGTTAAAATCTTCTCTTGTAAAGCCAAGCCCCAACAATACTTTTTCCGTGTTGCCAATGTATTGATAACCGCCTATGATTTCAAACTGATGGGTCAGGTCGCTAAGCTTTTCTATAAGTTCAGAATAGCTTTCCGATTCATAATCTGTCCGGGCTTCCAGTTCCTTATTTACTTTGTCTATTTGTTTTTCTACAGATTTAATTTCTTCGAACGCCTGGTAAGCTTCTTCTAAAACCGTACGTCCCTGCTCGAAATCGATATCCTGCTTTAAAAAACCTATCTGAATTTCTTTCTCTGTTGCAATACTTCCTGAATCAGGTACTACTTCACGTGAAAGAATCTTAAGCATAGTTGATTTTCCTGCCCCGTTTTTTCCGATTAGTCCTACTCTGTCGCCGGGATTTAACCGAAAGGTTACACTTTCGAATAAATAATCACCGGAAAAAGAGACAGAGATATTATGTATGTTTAACATGGTTATTTTTTTAATTGTATTTTTTTGTAGTACCGGCTGATATCTACCTCATATTCTAAAGGTTGTTTATATTCTATGTCCATAAAAAGTGCTTGTGCCAGGAAAGGCCCTAACAAAACTCCTCGTGTACCCAATCCGTTCAGCAAATGTACGTTTTTATACTGACAATGCGTACCCGTAAGCGGTCGCCGGTCACGTACGGTTGGACGGACACCTGCCCAATGTTCTATTATTTCATAATCGTTCCCTTCAAGTAAATCTTCCAGTCCTTTCACCAATTCTTGTTGTCCTTCTTTTGTGGGGTAGTCCGTTTTATCTTTCCAGTTATAGGTAGCCCCTACTTTAAACAAATCGTCTTTATAGGGAATAATAAATATACCTGATTTTATAATCTTCTCTAATTTCAAGCCGGGGATTCTAACCAATAATAACTCTCCTTTTGTGCCGTCTAAAGGAAGATCTTTAAAGTAAGGATTCTCATGTAATGAAAAACCTTCCGCAAAAATGATATCTCCGGATGTGATTGCCTTATAAGTAATCCTGTTTTCATTAACACTTACAGCATTGTAATCGAATTTTTCAGCTTTAAAACTATTTTTCTTTATCAGGTATTCCTGATAGTTACGAATAAAAAAAGGCACATCCAGAAAACCGGAAGCATATACCTCGCCAAATCCGAATTTACTATTAACCCCTTCAATTTTATCCGTAATGATTTCTTCATTTAAAAAAGGGTGTAACAAAGGACGGTCACACGCTGTAAACCAGTCATTTTGCTCTTCTATACTAGCGAATTTTCTTAAAATAGGAAGTTCGTGAAAAAAATTGATTCCGAGATCCGCTTCTAATTTTTTATAAAAAGAAACAGCCAGACGTAACTGTTCTTCCGATTTCCAGATAGGCGTAAAACGTTTTAACACCACCGGATTAAACATTCCGCCGGCAATTTTTGAAGACGACCTTAACTCACCGTCATACACTACAAACGTTTTCTGATGCAACTCACAAAACCGGGCAAAACACAAGCCTGCCAATCCGCCACCAACAATAATATAATCTACTTTCATAATAAAAAAAACTCTTATCATACGATAAGAGTTTTATATTAAATCAATTCATTACAAAATTAATAATTCCACATATCATCTTCCAAGTTTCTGATGTTATCTTTGATACGCTCGGCTTCTAAAAGCTGGAACATTGCATTTTCTCCGACGATGGCTTTAATATCCTCATCATAAATATTATCCGTTTTATAAATAGTAGCGGAGAATTTACGTGCATTAAACAAATAATCATAATTAGAACGCATTACATCGTTTTTTTCGTTATACGCATAGTTTTGGTATAAGATATTACGTGCATCCGGGAAAAATATCCAAAACAATTCAATAAAACTTTCTTGCTCATCTCCCTTCGTATTAATATCAACTACAACCGGAGCAATACCTAATAAACGGTAACGCAGCTCACCTACATTTCTGTCGATATACCACATCCCTTTAATACGGTATTCAATAACGTCTGCAGGCGTTAATTCTGTGGTAATGATATACTCTTCAGGAATTTTTGTCTCGCCGTAGTTTAACAATTCCTTACCTGTATCTGTAGTATCTTTACGAGAAAATTTTCCTTTAAGTTCTTCAATATTTAATTTATCTCTAAATTCATCTGTATAGAAAACTTCCGTAATTTCTTTTTTCATTACACCTTCTTTTAAGATGCTGAAAAGAGATTTTCTATCTTCTGTATCCTTAACAGGAAAATAATAAATTAAATTGGCTCGTTCATCCAACGGAATGGTTTCCCAAACGTATTTTTTATATAAAACGTCATTATCATTAACGTACTGGTAAGGCATTGGTCCATCCGACTCTGCCATAATATCTTCAATGCCCTTAGGTGCAATTTCAGCAGCTGTCCGGGCATTTAAGATATTACCCTGTGCAATTGCTGATATCCCACAGAAGAAAATCGCAACTAAACTAAAAACATTTTTAATTTTCATATTACGTTTATTTTTTTATTATTGGATAGTATACGTTACTTCAGCTGCATCTTTCACAACTAAATCAACACCTGACAATTTTGTTTTGATTTTCGTAACACGTACTACATCGCCAGGTTTTAAGCGTTCAGCCATTCTAACAGCCCCTGGTGTTAATCTTGTACCGTCAATCACTTGAGACCCGATACCAGGGAATATAATGGTGAATTGTGTTACCTGTAAATTTACATCGAAATCGAAATCGTCAAATTTAGCACCTATCGTAACTTGTTGTAAGTTACTAACCGGACCTTTAACATTCCCCATTTCACCACGGATGGTTCCAAATGGTTTCGGTACCGGTTTGATACGGAATACTTTTTTATCCGATACGGCTTTACCATCAGGTAATGTGCCCGTAGCGGTGATCACTACTTCGCGTCCTGCTGCCGGTCTTAAAATATACTTTCCGTCACCTGTTTTTCTCAAAGATCCACCAGATGCGGTAACATTTACTTTATCACTTGGCACACCAGAGAACGATGCAGAAATCGGGTTATCCAGTCCCATATATACTACGTTCATTTTGTCCGCTGCAATAGTAGCCGAATTCGGGCGCGCTACAACTACATAGTTTGAATTTAAAATATCAACTTTTACTGGCGCTCCTTCTTCCATGAAAGTGAAATGTCCTGTAAATTTGTGCTCTCCCAGACCTCCTGCTGTCATATTTAACTGTACTTGTCCGTCAGCAAAGGCATTCGCGTTTGATAAATTGATTTTGGCTCCGTTTACTACAACTTCTGTCGGAACAGTAGATTTATCATAACGTCCTAAAACAACCTTTCCTTTGATTGGCTCCCCAGCAAAATATACTGATTTATCCGTAATTACCATAGCCTGGTAATTTTTCATGGAAGCGGCTTGTTTCAACGAGTTTCCTAAAAATAAGTTATAGGCTTCCTGTTCAATTTCACGAACATCATTTTGCAAAGCCGATAATTTTGCTAACGAAGCAATAGCTGGGAATCCTTTATAATTATAATCCAAATATTGTTTTGTTATCCCTTGAGAATCCTTAACATCGTTAGTATTGAATTTCTCATCCAAATTATCTTTTAAGAACTTGTAACTTACATCCGGTCCTAAAACTTTTTTTACATTTTCGCGGTAATCATTGAATTTCTTAATGATTTCGTTTCCTTTATCTGAATAATTATCACCATTGAACCAGGCCAAATCAATAACTTCTCCTTTGTCCATTTGTTCATAAGGCAATTTATTGTCTTCCGTTAATTTTACCTTTTCAACAATAGATGTTTTTAAAGTGCCTAGATAGGTAAAAAATTCATTTGATAATTTGCTTATTTCCTGTGCTTTTGCATAAGGGTCTTTATAACGTGTCGGATCATCTTCGGCACGCCCTTGCAATCCGGTCAGTAAATTCTCATTTACCAACTTAGCGGATTCGTTCGTTTTCTCAAACTTTTCGTTCATTAAACCGAAAGCAGAAAGCACCTCCTTAGACATATTTAGCGCCATCATCGCGATGAATACCAAATACATCAGGTTAATCATTTTCTGTCTTGGGGTTAGTTTTCCTCCTGCCATAATTTCTAATTAGATGGTTTTATAAGGTTAATACTAATTAGCAGTTTTACCCATAGCAGATAACATACCACCATATACTGCATTTAATGTTGACAAATTAGAAGCCAACGTCTGCATTTGTTCTTTTAATTTTAAATTGTTTTCCGCTACTTCACGGTTAATGTCAGCATTTTTAGTTGCACTATCCAACTGTGATTTGTACATGTTGTTTAATGATTCTAGCTGTGTAGCCGCCAAACTCATTTCCTCAGCATAACGGTTAGATGAAGCTACTGCATCTACTGTAGGAGCGATACCTTTTGCAGCCGCTTCGAAATTTTGAATACTGTGACGTAAACTTTCCATTAAGTTACCGTCTATTTTTGCTTCTTTTAAGATCGTATCTAATTTTTCAGAAAGCATAGTACGCTCTTCTGCTGTATTGATAACGGTTGTTCCGCCTGTATATACCGGATTTACACCACCTGCAGCATATCCTCCTCCGGAATACTGTGTAGCAGGTTGTCCTGTATTAACGTGTCCAGAACTAATAGCTCCTCCGGCAACACCACCAGACACAGCACCTCCGCCAGCAACCTGCATTACACGGGGCTCACCTCCTTTTAATTCCGGGTATACTCTTGCCCAGTCCAGCTCTTCATCAACCGGTTCAAAAGCAGAGATAGCAAAAATTAACGCCTCCACTAATAAACCTACGGTAAGCATATTATTCCCATTTAAAGGACCTACTTCAATATGCGTGATTTTAAATAATGCCCCAACAATTACTACTGCTGCTCCCATTCCATAGCAGAAGTTCATTACTTTTTTAGGTATTGCCATAATTCTAATCTGTTAATTTTTAATAATATAGTAATTTAGTTAATTTGTTTATCTTCCGCTTCTTCCGCTTGTCGGAACATTTGCATCCGTAACAGGACCTGTTTCTTTTACCACTGTTCTGAAGCCAATATAAGAGCGGGCTGAATCTGCATTTTCTTTATCACGTGTTGCCACCTGTAAAAAATAAGAAGCATCTCTCCATGATCCTCCGCGAACTACCTTATAAGGACTTTGGTCTCCTTTTGTTGCTTTCGCCAGCATAGTAGGATTCATCACATAAGCTTCCTGGTTATAGGTATCATCACACCATTCTGCTACGTTTCCTGCCATGTTATATAAGTTATAACCGTTTGGTTTATAAGAACGTGCCTCGGCTGTAAATAATGCACCGTCTGCTGCATAATCGCCTCTTTCTGATTTGAAGTTAGCAAGGAAACAAGCCTTTTCATCCGTTACATAAGGACCTCCCCAAGGGTACATTCCGTTTTTAATACCTCCACGGGCTGCATACTCCCATTCTTGCTCAGAAGGCAGACGATATTCTTCAAATGTGTGATTAGCACGACGGGATTTTAAATAAGTGTTTTTGTATAAGGTTCTCCAGGCCGTAAATGCTTTTGCCTGCCCCCAGGTTACCCCTACTACAGGATACTCACCATACGCCTCGTGCCAGAAATAC
The DNA here is from genome assembly GCA_050990835.1 of Paenimyroides tangerinum. Taxonomy (GTDB): domain Bacteria; phylum Bacteroidota; class Bacteroidia; order Flavobacteriales; family Flavobacteriaceae; genus Flavobacterium. The sequence goes on from CP158859.1 coordinate 728,774, forward strand.
TGATCAACCATAGGATTGGTATAGCTGCCCACCATATTTTTACTCCATACCGTGGTATCCGGATAAACGTTTACAATTTCTGTTTTTAAATATTTTGCCCGTCTGTCTCTAGCACTGGTTGTATTGTCTTTGATATTTGCTTCTCTGTCAAACCATGAGTATTTAAAATTAAGTTTAGACACATCAAACGTAGTCAACCCCTGCATATTTTGGTTAGCCGGAATATATAACGAATCCATCACTTCTACATAATATTCATCCGGATAACGTTGCGGATTGGTAATCAAACGCGCTTTTTTGTTTAAACGTCGTCCCGCATACTCATCAGCATCCATTGCCATACTATAGTAGTTATCGTACATGTAACGATCGTAAGCTGACTGGTTCTGATTTAAAGAAGGATCTTCCTCCGGTAAGAAGGCAAAAGCTCCGATTCCACCCGCTGTAGCATCCATTCCCATCTCATCGGCCATGATTGCTAATTTTGTTCGCATAATAGAGTCTTTAACAAACTCAACAAATTTGCGGTACTGGTTATTGGTTACCTCTGTTTCATCCATATAAAAAGAACCTACGGTAACTGTTCTTGCCGGCGCATCTTCTGCACCAAACAAATCTTCATGGGTTTTTCCCATTGTAAAACTACCACCTGGGATATAAGACATTCCCTGAGGCTTTTCAGTAATCCAACGTTTCCCTTGAACACCGTTTAATAGCTCACCTCTATCTCCAGAACCACAACTGAACAACAATGATACAACCGCTGCAAGTGTAATGAACTTCTTCATATATTAATTGGGGTTTATTTATAATTTTTTTCTAAAGCGTAAACCTATTTATTTATTTTGAATTATACAAAGAAAATAAAAAAAAATTTAATTTTTATTTAACATTTAAAAAATTATTGCTTTTTATCCTAATAATTTCTTGTTTGCACGCCACCATCTTTCCGGAATTTCATTTTCCAAAGCCCTTTTATAATCATTATGAGAACACGGAAACAATACTTTTTGTACTTTTTGATACTTATTAACGTATTCAATCTCAACCCACCAGCGATCGGAAATATCGCTTTTATAAAAAATCAGTTCCTGATCTTCCTGTGGCACTATATATTTGAAATAAGATTTTTTGCTAATATAAGGATATTCATTTATCCTGAAATTAAATCCTTCAACAAAATACCACAAAACCTGTGAAATTAACAAACTTTCTTTTGTTTTATTACAAACATTAAAAACTCCAAACGTGCTTACCCGGTCACTTAATCCTGCATAACGGGCCAATACGCAGATTTCTCTTCCGTCAAAACCATTGGGAAAATCCGGCGTTACAACACCTAAATCACTCGCCCGTACAGCGTGTACATCCAGACTAACAATGTCCGAATCACGCAAAACGGGTTCCGCAAGCGTTGTATCCTTAACAATATCACCCAAGCGGTAAGCCTCAAAGTACATTTTATCTATAAGATCCAGCTCTTCCTGGGAATTAAAATACGTCTGGTACCCCAAATTGCTAAAATTCAGCAAATTGTGCGGTTCTTCAAGTATTATTCTCGAAATAAAGGAATCTGAAGGATTAACAACATCTGATACCACATCTATTTTGCTGTCTATAGTGGTCAGATTCACCATTTGTTCCATACGGTCGTAGGCCCTGTAGATAGCATATGTAATATCTTGTGATGCTCCTATAATAACGGGAACTATTTTTTGCTGCAACAAATCGGCTACCAGATTTTTCACCACAAAATACGTATCTTCTATAGCAGATCCTGCATCAATCGTTCCCAGGTCCACCATCTTTGCCTGCCAGTTACCTGGAAACAAAGCGTAAAATTTCTTACGCAGCTGATCGAAATCTACTCTTTCAATAGATTGATTCTGGCCACTTCTTGAATCATTTACTGTGACAAAAGCCAGCTTAACTTCTGCTAAATCCGGAAAATTACCTGAAGTATGAACAGCTATATTTCTCCCAATAGCGTGCGCCGGCAACTGAGCTGCATATAACAGCACACTTTCTGATACAGGTTGTAAAAATTCGTATACCATTATTTTTTACTACGGGTTTTGGTTGTTTTTTTTACGGTTGTTTTAGCCGTTGTTTTCTTTACAGGCGCTTTTTCTTCAATTAATTTTCGCACCTCTTCCAGCGTCAATGCGGCCGCATCTACTTCTTTACCCAATTCTATTTTAATCTTACCCTGCAAGATGACCGAACGCCCCCAACGAGCCTTTTCAACTCGGATACCTTCCGATTTCCAATCGTGAATAATTTTATCTTTTTCTTTTAGAATTTTATCTTCTATCAGTGCTGCAATATCTTCTTTTGACAAATGATCAAAATTATATTTTTTGCTTACGTTGATAAACATATTATTCCATCTGATAAAGGGGCCGAAACGACCAACGCCTTTTTGTACAGGCAGCCCGTCGTATTCAGCAATAGGCGCATCGGCCTGCTCTTTTTCTTTGATGAGCTCCAAAGCACGTTCATACGACACATCCAAAGGTTCTTCTCCTTTAGGAAGTGAAACAAAAGTTTTACCAAAACGCACATACGGGCCAAAACGCCCGTTATTCACTTCCACTTCCTCTCCTTTATATTCTCCAAGCATTTTAGGAAGTAAAAACAAGTTCAAAGCTTCTTCCAGGCCGATATTTCCTATATTCTGATCAGGACGTAAACTCGCAAACTGTTTGTTTTCATCTTCTGCGTCGCCAATCTGGGCCATCGGCCCGAATTTACCTAAACGAACAGACACAGGCTTGCCTGTTTTAGGATCATTTCCCAAAATACGTTCACCAGACTCACGTTCCGCATTTTTCTCCACATCTTTTACATTCGGATGAAAATGACTGTAAAAGTCATTCATCATTTTTGTCCAGTCTTCATTACCCGCAGCTATAGCATCAAAATCTTCTTCTACTTTTGCTGTGAAATGATAATCTAAAATAGTCGCGAAATTTTTTACTAAAAAATCCGTTACAATAATACCAATATCGGTTGGCACTAATTTGCCTTTATCCGCACCTATTTTTTCCGTTTGAACCACACTTGTTATTTGTCCGTTACGGAAGCGCAGTATATTATAGTTTCGCTCTGTACCTTCCGTATTTCCTTTTTCCACGTAATTTCGCGCGATTATGGTAGAAATGGTTGGCGCATACGTAGACGGACGACCAATCCCCAGCTCTTCCAGTTTTTTTACCAGAGAAGCTTCGGTATAACGTGCCGGCGGACGTGAATATCGTTGAGTAGCGATGATTTCATTATTTTCCAGCCCTTCATTCACCCTTAAAGCTGGCAACATTCCTTCCTGTTCTTCTTCTTCATCATCATGTCCTTCCAGATAAACTTTTAAAAAGCCTTCAAAAAGCAATACTTCTCCCGATGCCACAAAATGTTCTGAATGTTTATCGGCTTTGATAGTAACATGAGTACGTTCTAATGCAGCATCACTCATTTGTGAAGCCAGAGTTCGTTTCCAGATCAATTCGTATAAGCGTGCCTGATCTCTGTCAATATTTACCGTATGACGCGACATATCTGTAGGACGTATAGCTTCGTGCGCTTCTTGTGCTCCTTTCGCTTTTGTTACATAGCTACGGGGTTTGCTATACTCTTTTCCGTATGATTTTGTAATTTCCTCTTCTGCCGCCTTCATTGCTTCCTGCGAGAGATTCACACTATCGGTTCTCATATAAGTAATCAACCCGCTTTCATACAAACGTTGCGCCAACATCATTGTTTGCCCCACCGAATAATACAACTTACGCGAAGCTTCCTGCTGCAGGGTTGATGTGGTAAATGGTGCTGCCGGTGTTTTTTTGGCAGGCTTGGTTTCCAAGTCCGAAACGCTGAATTTAGCTCCGGTATTTTTTTGCAGAAAAGCTTCGGCTTCCTCCTTTGTTTTAAAGGTTCTGGATAGTTTTGCTTTTAAACCTTTCCCCTTTTCGGTAACAAACTCCGCAGAAACGGAATAAGCGCTTTCAGGGTGGAAACTATCGATTTCTTTTTCCCGTTCCACAATTAAACGTACCGAAACCGACTGCACACGGCCCGCAGATAATCCGCTACGCACCTTCTTCCATAAAACCGGAGAAAGCTCATACCCTACTAAACGGTCCAATACTCTACGTGCTTGCTGCGCATTTACTAAATTATAGTCAATATTTCTAGGATTTTCAATTGCTTTCCGAATGGCCGTTTTTGTAATCTCATGAAAAACAATACGTTTGGTATGTTCTTTTTTCAACTTTAATTCTTCCGCCAAATGCCAGGCAATTGCTTCTCCTTCACGGTCTTCATCGGATGCCAGCCAAACGATATCTGCTTTTTTAGCTAAATCTTTGAGCTTTTTTACAACCGCTTTTTTATCCGGCGAAACTTCATATTTAGGCTTAAAATTATTTGCAATATCAACGCCGATTTCTTTAGAGGGCAAGTCGGCAATATGCCCGAAACTCGACTCTACCTGATAATCAGCTCCTAAAAATTTCTCTATGGTTTTTGCCTTTGCAGGCGACTCAACAATCACTAAGTTCTTTGCCATTCTTTCCTGTTTTGAAAGGCAAAAATATAGGTTTTTTTTTATTTCAGCTTATTTACACTTTAATATATATCTTTTTTACAAGAGGTATTTTATACAGACAAGTTTAACAAAACAAAACTGCCATCTTGTCATAAATCATTAAAATAAATTATATCTTTGCAAATTGATGAGTACACTTTTGACGATATATGGAAAAGGTAATTGAAGAAAACAAACAGGGCACCAGCTTGGTTTTAGAGCAAAAGGCAGCCAATACAAAAAAACTTTTTATTGAAAGTTACGGATGTCAGATGAATTTTTCTGACAGTGAAATTGTTGCTTCTATTTTAGCAAACGAAGGATATAATACCACTCAGAATTTAGAAGAGGCCGATTTGGTATTGGTCAATACTTGTTCTATCCGGGATAAAGCAGAGCAAACGGTTAGAAAACGTCTGGATCAATACAATCAGATCAAAAGAATAAACCCCGGAATGAAAGTAGGTGTTTTAGGCTGTATGGCAGAACGGTTAAAAAGTAAGTTCCTAGAAGAAGAGAAGATTGTAGATATGGTAGTAGGCCCCGATGCCTATAAAGATCTGCCTAATTTATTGAAGGAAATTGACGAAGGCCGGGACGCTATCAATGTTATACTGTCAAAAGAAGAAACCTATGGCGATATTGCCCCGGTACGGCTAAATTCAAATGGGGTTACCGCATTTGTGTCTATTACAAGAGGTTGTGATAATATGTGTACCTTTTGCGTAGTACCTTTTACCCGGGGACGTGAACGAAGCCGGGATCCTCAAAGTATTATGTCTGAGGTTAAAGATTTATACGAGAAAGGATTTAAAGAAGTTACATTGTTGGGCCAGAATGTTGATTCGTACCTGTGGTATGGTGGCGGTTTGAAAAAAGATTTTGAAAAAGCAACCGAAATGCAAAAAGCCACAGCCGTTGATTTTGCCCAATTGCTTGATATGTGCGCCACGGCTTATCCGAAAATGCGTTTCCGGTTTTCCACTTCTAATCCTCAGGATATGCATACTGAGGTATTATATGTTATCGCTAAACATCATAACGTTTGCAAGTATATACATTTACCCGTACAGTCCGGCTCTACGCGTATTTTACACGAAATGAACCGTCAGCATACCCGTGAAGAATATATGGAACTGACAGACCGGATTAAAGCCATTATTCCGGACATTTCACTTTCGCAGGATATGATAACCGGTTTCCCTACTGAAACAGAAGACGATCATAAAGACACCTTGTCATTAATGGAATACGTACAATATGATTTCGGGTATATGTTTGCTTATTCAGAACGGCCGGGTACACTTGCAGCACGTAAGCTGAAAGATGATGTTCCTGAGGAAGTTAAAAAACGCCGCTTACAGGAAATTGTAGATTTACAACAACGTATAGGACTGCAAAGAACCCGGAGTTTTATAGGAAAAACAGTAGAGGTGCTCATTGAAAAATCATCCAAAAAATCAGACGTTCACTGGTCGGGACGCAATTCACAGAACACAGTAGTCGTTTTTCCTAAAGAGCATTATAAAGTAGGTGATTTTGTACATGTTGAAATTACAGATTGTACTTCTGCCACCTTAATAGGCAATGCTGTGGGGTATTCTGAAATGCAATACTAATTTTAGCTTGCAGACAGCTAAATCTTAAACAAAATCAGGAATGGAATCAGTTCAATCTATCAAACAACGATTCGAAATTATTGGTAATGACCCGAAACTGAATCGCGCCATAGAAAAAGCTATTCAGGTAGCACCTACAGACATTTCCGTTCTGGTTACAGGCGAAAGTGGTGTAGGTAAGGAAAGCATTCCGAAAATAATTCATTCTTTATCGCACCGGAAGCATGGAAAGTACATTGCGGTCAACTGCGGAGCCATTCCGGAAGGAACGATTGACTCAGAACTCTTTGGACATGAAAAAGGAGCCTTTACCGGAGCTGTAGGCAATAGGGAAGGCTATTTTGAAGTAGCAGACGGGGGCACCATTTTTCTCGATGAAGTAGGTGAGCTGCCCCTGACTACACAGGTACGCTTATTACGTGTTTTGGAGAATGGCGAGTTTATAAAAGTAGGCTCTTCTAAAGTACAGAAAACAGATGTGCGTATTGTAGCGGCTACTAATGTAAAAATGTTTGAAGCGATTGAAAAAGGGAAGTTCCGGGAGGACTTATACTATCGTTTAAGTACGGTTGAAATTACCTTACCTCCTTTACGTGAACGCGGAGAAGATATTCATTTGCTATTTCGCAAATTTTCATCCGATTTTGCACATAAATATAAAATGCCGCCTATCCGGTTAACTGAACAGGCAGCACAGTATTTAATGCACTACCGCTGGGATGGAAATATCCGGCAATTACGCAACATTGCCGAACAAATTTCAGTCATAGAAACCAACCGCGAAATTGATTTACGCGCTATGCAGTCTTATCTTCCCAGCCGGAACAGTCAGCTACCCTCGTTGGTAGAAAATAGAAAAACAGAAAGTGACTTTAGTAATGAAAGAGAAATTTTATATAAAGTGCTTTTTGATATGAAAAGTGATCTGAACGATTTGAAAAAACTGACATTAGAACTGATGAAAAGCGGAAATTCTTCCAATGTACAGGAAAACAACAAATCGTTAATCCAGAAAATATACGGCCCCAACGAAGAACATTCTCATACCTCTGAGGTTGCTTCTCTTGTGACTACTACCGGTAAAAAAATGCCTTCAGAAGAATTTGATGAGGATGATAATTTTGAAGACGCGCATTACCTCATAGCCGAAACTGTTGATGATGAAGAAACATTGCGTCTTGACGAAAAAGAAATAGAACTGATAAAGAAAGCCTTGGAACGCAACAACGGAAAACGCAAAGCTGCTGCAGAAGAATTAGGCATATCAGAACGCACACTCTACCGAAAAATAAAACAATATGACTTATAAAATATTACATCGTTTTTGTTTTATCCTTCTTACCACGCTGTTTGCCATTTCAGTAAATAGCTGCGGGTATTACAATTTTACCGGTACCGGTAAAATTGATGCTGAAACATTTCAGGTCAACTATTTTTTAAACAATGCCGATTTAGTTGAACCTGGTATTGAACGTACATTTACCCTTGCATTACAAGACTTAATTCAGGGTCAGACCGTACTTTCACTTACCACCAGTAACGCCGACCTGGTGTATGAAGGTGAAATAAGAGAATACCGCATTTCGCCTATGACGGCCACAGCTGATCAGACAGCTGCCCAAAACCGTTTATACATTTCTGTTAATGTTCGGTTTACCAATAAAAAGGACCCTGAGTCTGATTTCGAAAAAACGTTTTCTCATTTTTATGATTACCCGGCGAATGAACAATTGGTAGGTGGCCGTTTATCGGCTGCGTTAGATGAAATATACGAACGGATTACACAAGATATTTTTAATGCTTCACTAGCAAAGTGGTAAGATGGTACAGGCGCAACTTTTAACAGAAAAACTTCAACATCCGGAAAACCTTTCCCCGAGTGACATACCCTGGCTTGAAGAAATGACGGATCAATATCCCTATTTCCAATCGGCAAGGGCTTTATATCTGAAAGGTCTCCATAACCAAAGAAGTCATTTGTATAATGCCGAATTAAAGAAAACCGCAGCCTATACACAAGACAGGGATGTGCTATTTGACTTTATCGTATCCGAACAGTTTGTTTCCTATAAACCTGTTCATATTGAGCAATTAGAGGTAATTGAAGAAGATTATATTATAAACAGCAAGAACGAACCCACGCTTGAAGAAAATATCGAAAAATCGATCCTGTCTTCATTGGCTTATATTCAAAATCCGGAGAAAGAAAACCCTTTACTCTATAAATTAGAACAACTACCCTCCCAAAAAAATACCATAAAAGAAGAAATTCCTCAAAAACAGGTTCCCGATACTGTGATTTCTGAAATAGAAGAAAAACTGGAAATTGGAGAGCCACTGTTCTTTGAAGCCTCAGAAAAGCATTCTTTTGCCGAATGGCTGAAACTTACATCGGCTCAACCCATAGAACGAGCTGTTTCTCCTGAAGCAGAAAAAGAAAACAGTATACCTGAAAACACATCAGATGAACGTCAAAAAAAAATAGCATTAATAGATCGTTTTATCGAAATGAATCCCAAAATAATTCCCAGTAAGCAGCCCCTTCCTCCCCCCGCATTTGTTGAGCGTGATGAGGATGGCCAGCCCTATCTCATGACAGAAACACTTGCTAAAATTTACCTGGAACAAAAAAAATATCAAAAAGCTATTCAAGCTTATGAAATATTAATTTTGAAATATCCAGAAAAAAGTAGTTTATTTGCAGACCGAATTCACGACATTAAAATGTTGCAACACTATAATAGTTAAAAAATGAATACATTCACTATCTTTTTAGTACTAATTACCATTGTATCGTTATTATTAATCATCGTTATTATGATTCAAAATCCTAAAGGCGGCGGTTTAGATTCTTCATTAGGAGGTTCCACTTCTATTGGAGGGGTACAAAACACTAATAAATTTTTAGATAAAAGTACCTGGACATTAGCCACAGTACTTATTATCTTGATTTTATTATCGAGTTTAAGCTTTACATCAGGTTATTCAAATGATTCGAAGATTCTGGATCCTAACGTCATAGGAGCTCCTGCTGCGCCGGCTCAAAACACACCGGTTCAAAACCAAACCGCTCCAGCAACGGAAAAACCGGCAACTGTACCGGCTAATTAATACGTTTGACAATATAAAAAAATGCCAGCACTGACATGCTGGCATTTTTTTTATGACAAAATATCATTTTTTAGTATTGGCATACTTTTAGACAAAATCAAAACAAAAATCAATAAAATTAAAGATATGGCATTAAACATTAAACCACTTGCAGATCGCGTAATTATTGAACCGGCTGCTGCCGAGACGCAAACCGCTTCGGGAATTATCATTCCTGATACGGCCAAAGAAAAACCTCAAAAAGGAACTGTTGTTGCTGTAGGAAACGGCAAAAAAGATGAACCTTTAACAGTTAAAATCGGTGATACGGTTTTATATGAGAAATTCGCAGGTACCAGTTTGAAATTTGAAGGCAGCGATTATTTAATCATGCGTGAAGAAGATATTATTGCAATTATTTAATTTAGAAACCAACAATTATGGCAAAAGATATAAAGTTTGATATTGAAGCCCGTGAAGGCTTAAAAAGAGGCGTAGATGCGTTAGCGAATGCCGTTAAAGTAACTTTAGGTCCAAAGGGACGTAATGTAATTATTTCAAAATCGTTCGGATCACCTCATGTAACGAAAGACGGTGTTTCAGTGGCTAAAGAAGTGGAATTAGCCGATACATTAGAAAATATGGGGGCGCAAATGGTAAAAGAAGTCGCCTCGAAAACCAATGATCTGGCCGGAGACGGAACAACAACCGCTACTGTATTGGCTCAGGCAATTGTTAAAGAAGGACTTAAAAACGTAGCTGCCGGTGCCAACCCTATGGATTTAAAACGCGGTATTGACAAAGCGGTAGAAGCTATTGTAAAAGATTTAGCCTCTCAGACACAAGAAGTAGGTTCAACAACCGAAAAAATCAAGCAAGTAGCTTCTATTTCGGCGAATAATGATGAAGTAATCGGTGAGCTGATTGCAGAAGCTTTCGGAAAAGTAGGAAAAGAAGGTGTAATTACGGTAGAAGAAGCAAAGGGTACTGATACCTATGTAGATGTAGTAGAAGGTATGCAATTTGACAGAGGTTATTTATCACCTTACTTTGTAACCGACACGGAGAAAATGATTACCGATCTGGCGCATCCGTACATTTTAATCACCGATAAAAAAATATCCGTACTGGACGAAAGCTTAATTGAAATATTAAACAAAACGGTACAAGCCAGCCGTGCTTTATTAATTATTGCTGAAGATGTAGATGGTACAGCATTAACAGGCTTGGTAGTAAACAGATTGCGAGGACAATTAAAAGTGGCTGCAGTTAAGGCTCCAGGTTTTGGAGACAGAAGAAAAGCCATGTTAGAAGATATTGCTATTTTGACCGGTGGTACAGTTATCGCGGAAGAAAGCGGTTATACTTTAGAAAATATTACGTTAGACATGTTAGGTACAGCTGAGCGTGTTTCTATTGACAAAGACAATACTACTATTGTAAATGGTGCCGGCGACGCTGAAATGATCAAGAACCGCGTAAATCAGATTAAGGCACAGATGGAAACAACGACCTCTGACTATGATCGCGAAAAACTACAGGAGCGCTTAGCAAAATTAGCCGGAGGAGTAGCCGTTTTATATGTAGGTGCTGCTTCTGAGATAGAGATGAAAGAGAAAAAAGATCGTGTAGACGATGCTTTACATGCTACCCGTGCCGCTGTTGAAGAAGGTATTGTTGCCGGAGGTGGAGTTGCCCTATTACGTGCTAAAACAGTTTTAGCCAATGTAGAAGCATTGAATGCTGATGAAAAAACTGGCATCCAGATTGTATCCAGAGCAATAGAATCGCCTTTGCGTACTATTGTAGAGAATGCAGGTCTGGAAGGTTCTGTAATTGTGGCTAAAGTGGCTGAAGGAACAGGAAACTTTGGTTATAATGCCAAAACGGATGAATATACAGATATGCTTGCGGCTGGTATTATTGATCCTAAAAAAGTAACACGTGTAGCCTTAGAGAATGCTGCTTCTGTAGCAGGTATGATTTTAACAACCGAATGTGCTTTAGTGGAGATTAAAGAAGAAGGCGGAAACCAGATGCCTATGGGCGGAGGTATGCCGGGAATGATGTAACAAGTCTCTTAATAATATTATAAAAAAAGTCAGTTCTCAAAGGAACTGACTTTTTTTATAATAGCTGCACACAGCTTCCTTTTAAGCACGGGTGGAGGGATTCGAACCCCCATCAACGGTTTTGGAGACCGCTATTCTACCCTTGAACTACACCCGTATAAGCGCACAAATATAGACAGAAAACTTCCTTTTCCAAAAAAAAATCAGAATATTCAATTCATCTTCTATATTCCAAAACCTACCTCCCTCTAATAGAGTAAGATCCTTACAACTATAAATATCAAAAAGACGTTACAAAAAATATTCTCGTACTTCATTTTAAAAACGAATACAAAAAAGCAAGCAGGGGTATGATCCTATCATACCCCTGCTTGCTTTAGTAGAATTAATTATTGTATCGGATATATATGTGTTGGATATCATCTTCTGTTCCTCCGTTTTCCGGAGTTAAAATAATCTGGACAGGTAAACCTGACTCGTTCCATTTGTATTTTGGCGTATAGACAAAATAGTCTGTCTGAGAAGAAAAGGTCACTTTATCAAAGGCATTATAGTATTGCCCTTCAAAATACCCCTGCACAAACGATAATATCCAGGTAGGACTGGCAACATAGCTAAAAACACCCCGTTGCGGGGTATAAGTAAACTGCAGACTGGCCTGATTAAAATAATTTACTGTTTTGATATTACTTTGCATGGCGTAATCATAGGTCAGAAAAACATCTGAATTACGGCTTAAATTAATTAAGTTCCCGTTTTCGTCCGTTTTGAGATAATATATTTCATCCTTTATCCCAAAAGAAAACTCAGTACCCGACGTGTAGTTTACAGGCATTGAGACCCATACAGATGACGTTTCTTTTACCTCAACTTGTATAATTCTATTTTGTTCGTATACAAAACGGTATGATAATGTGTCTTCACTTATTTTGTTTATCTGTAATATTCTTCCAGAAAAGTCGTATTCAAATGAAAAATGACCTCCGAACCCTTCGTACTCTAAAGGCAATTTGCCTCTAAATTTAGGAGCATTTTCATCTTCTTTAGAACAACCTGAAAAAACAATGCAAGCTACCAAAAGAACCGCAACTTTCCGCAACATTATTCTCCGCTTTTAACCTTAAAGTTTCGAATAAATTCGCTTGTATTACCATACCTATCAACCGCTGTAATTTTTAAAATATAATCACCATCTGGCAATAAATTATTCCCATTAGTATATTTAGGTAAAATAAAAGAATGTTTTACTATTATTTCTGTTATTACATATTCCAATTCAATCTCTTTTTTTACATCTAAAAAATTATGTTCCAAAGAGTATGCTTCATATTTATAATATGCTAAATTTGTTTCGTCTGAAAGCTTCATATATATACCTACCTCATCGCCAGGTTTGTATATTTTATTTTCTGTGGGATTTATCACCTCAATGCTAGGTCCTGTCGTATCCTTATCATCATTACACGACATAAAAATAAGGCCCGAAAATACGACTAATAAAAATACTATTTTTTTCATTTTAATACAATTTAGAAGGTCAAAGATAAATATTAGATAGAACAAAAATTAATTTTTATGAAAAAAAAGCCCCAGGGAGTTATCCCAGAGCTTTTTAAAAGAATTATTATTCCCGTGCGTATTGACAACAACCATGTAAATTCCCGTAATCTTCAGTGGTTGCTTTTACATTTTGTGTATCATGACCTGCCTTAGCTACAGCATTTTCCACATCGGTTACTGATGTTTTTTCTTCATTTAAAATGAGGTGTAGCTTTTGCTCCTCACTCTGCCATTGCGCCGATTTCACTCCTTTTACACCTAAAGCCGCTTTTTCAATACGTTTTTTACACATATCGCAATTGCCTTTTACTTCAACATCGTATTTAGCATTTTTGTTCTTTTTTTCCTGTGCCTGTACAGTAAACAAACAACCTACTGTCAGAAAAAGTAATATTAAGTTTTTCATGATATTATTTTTAAATTATTATTTTACTTTAAAACGCAAACCTGCGTAATACATTTGGCCAAAAACAGGTCCATAGATAATTGTACTATCAAATTCGGGGCCAAAAGCATTATCTGCACCTAATATTACCCTGTCTTGCCGGTAATTACCTATATTTTCCCCTCCGACATATATTTCAAACCTGTCATTCACTACTTTCGTAACCTGCGCATTGAAAGTGGAAAACGGATTAGTATATGATGCTAATTGATTGGCAGTTGTATTATCTCCTGTATAAGGCAGTCTTTGTTTCCCTAACCAGTTCCATGTAACATCAAAACGCCAATTGCCTCCTTTTTCAGTTTGATGTGTCTCAAATTCTATATTAGTGAAAAAGCGATGCTTTGCTTGTAATGGCCGCTCCAGATTTCCTTTTTTATAAGCCGTCTGAATATCGTAATATTTATAAGCAGCTCTCAGATTAAGATGTGTAATAATACTGTAATTTACATCAAATTGGAATGAATTGGCATATGATTTCCCTTCTAAATTATAAAAATTAACATTCCGGGCAGATTGGTCAACATCCACTACAATCTGATTTTCAAAATCAGTCCGGTAAAAATCAAACGTAACATCTCCGCTGCGTCCAAACAATAAAAAGCCCTGAGAAAAACTCAAACCATAATTCCACGCAATTTCCGGATCCATCCCATAGGCTTTGCCTGTTGCATTTTCAATCGTAAACTGACGACTGCTGGCAAACAAATACTGGTTTTCTGCAAAAATATTTGCCAGCCGTTTTCCTCTGCCTGCAGAGGCGCGTAAAACAGCTTTATCCCATGGATTATAACGCAAATGTATCCGCGGCGTGGCAAAAACGCCCAAACGGTTAGAATTATCAACCCTTGCCCCCAAAACCAAAGCAAAATTGTCTGCATTATCATAAGTGTATTCAAAAAAAGCACCCACTGAGTTATCGGTTCTGTTATAATGGTTGCCCCCATAATTAAACACATATTCACTGTAATTGTCATACGAAAAATTTAATCCGGTAGAGAATTTATGCAGTGTATTACTAATAATAGAGCTAAAAATCAGATTGGAATAAAAACTGCGCTGCGTGATATCGAATTGGTTTAAACCAAAATACGAATTTTGTTTGTGATAGCTGAATGAGTTTTGCCAGCCAATACTTTGATAAGGCATATCCGGAAAAACATAGCCTACTTTTACGTTTCCATCAAACTTATCAGTATTGATTTCAGAACCCCACAAATGAGTAGACAGTTTATCTGTTTTAGGATCAAAGTTAATTTGCCCGGTTTGTTTTTCATCTTTCATGTAACGTGCAGTCAGAAAAGCTACCCAGCCTTTTTCCATATTTAAGTATTGCCAGCGGTTCATAATATTAATCTGGCTGCCCAACGGGTTATCTAAAAAACCATCCTTGTTCATATCATTTTTCTTAACACGGGTATTGCCGTGTAAAAACAAGGACGAGCTCCATTTATCTGATATTTTTTCATTGAAATGCGCATTTACCTCAAAACGTGCATCAGTAGATCCGTATAGATTTAAATAAAAAGGAATATCATTGGCCGGTTTAATCAACTCTGTATTAATTTGCCCTGAAATACTTTCGTATCCGTTTACCACGCTTCCTGCTCCTTTGGTGACCTGTATACTTTCTACCCAGGTTCCTGGTATAAAAGACAAGCCATAGGCCTGGGAGGCTCCCCTAACGGTAGGTATATTTTCTTCAGCAATTAAAATATAAGGACTTGTTAATCCTAGCATCTTAATTTGTTTGCTACCCGAAACAGCGTCCGAGAAATTTACGTCAATCGACGGATTCGTTTCAAACGATTCGGCTAAATTACAACACGCTGCTTTAAGTAATTCGCCGCTATTCATCGTCATTGTATTGGTATTGGATGTCAATGACCGTTGCGTATTTTTACGTTTAGTGGTAATAACTACTTCGGTTAAATTACTTTCGGGTTTTAATTGAATGGAAAGAAAAGTATTTTCTGTAAGTGTATGTTCATGCAGCGTATAGCCTACATAATGGATCTGAATGATCTTGTTTTTCTCATAAGGCAGTTCAAAAAAACCATCAGCATTTGTTTCTGCCCCAATAGTTGTATTGTCAGGGTACATAATGGTAGCCCCTTCTATAGGTTGATTATGTTCGTTAATCACCTTTCCTTTCAGTATTTCCTGTGCCTGTGTTACCGAAACAACAAAGCACAACAATACAAATAAGTAATGTTTCATATATACGTAATTAATTAATATTCAAAATTTTAAAATAAAAATAGAATACTATTTACGCGTAAAATAAAAACTGATGGTATAATTTATAGAGTGGTGGAGCGTTCGTTTGGCTATAGAAAGCCACCACACTTTGTTTTTGCTTGACAATAGTAGTTGTAGGAATATATACTATTGGTTTAAACACATAAGGTACAAAAACGTCATGCTGTACTTTGAAAGCTTTTACAACAACTTTATCATTATTCTGCTTAAATGTTTCGTCTTCGCAACAACTTTTTTTCTTTACAGGTTCATGATGTGATGCATTTTTCTTAGCACAACAGCTGTGTACTACTTCTTCCATCACTACACAGGTATCTGCTGTATGTGATTCAGGATAACCCAACGTAATTTTGTCAATCTGACCGCCACAATAATGCACATTCAACGCCAGCCCGATATTCGAAAATATCAGGAAGAAAACCATTGTAAAAGCAAAATATTGTTTAAACCATTTCATATAATCAGGTCATACGAAGTATAATATCGTATTGCAAAAATATAACTTTTTACGGCATTAAAAAATGTAAGAATACTCAAATACCTATGTTCTCATTTATTTTTAGATATAATTTGTACAAATACTATAATTAGTAATAATCGGCATGCTTCTTGTCTAAACGACAGCCTTAAAAACAATATATTTTATGAAACATTTTTCCAAAACTTTTATTTTATCATTATTTTTCGCTTCTGTTCTGTTTTCCCTTTCATGTACATCAGAAACACCTGACATCAATAATAAGGAGGATCAAAACAAAAACGATTTTTTTCCTTAAAAGGTATGTACAGCAAATTTCCGGAACCTGGAAGATAAAGAAAATGGTATTGGTTCCGAACAATTTATCAGATACTATAAAACATGATACTATTTTATATGATGTAGGCAACATCACTATAGAAGCTGTTGATAATTCCATTGCGGGAAAACAAATACGTTTCGGATTAAAAGGATCTTTTAATATAAATTACGAAAATATCCCATTCCATGTACAATATCTTCTACCTATGGCTGCTGAAAAATTAGCCGTTGGTCTGTTTGAAGTGACCCCGAATTATTTACCTTCTACAGAAAGTACACCTGATGAGTTGTCTACAGAATATCAGTTTCTGGAAGGTTATTTTTTCCGAGATAATTATACCATTTTATTAAGTGAAGATGAAAACATTATGGTTTTAGAAGGATTAAATCGTTCAGCCAAGAACTTATACTAAGAAGAATAAACTAATCTGCTTTATCTTGGTGATTTTTAAAAACATATACAATACATTGCAGATTAGAAAAAAAAATGTACATTTGCACCGGATTAGAAAAACTAATCCTACATAATAATCATTAAATAATATTTGCATGTATTTAACTAAAGAAATTAAAGCCGACATTTTTGCAAAGCACGGTGGAGATGCAAAGAACACAGGTTCTGCAGAAGGTCAGATTGCGTTATTCACGCATCGTATTTCACATTTAACAGAACACTTGAAAAAAAATCGTAAAGATTTTAATACAGAGCGTTCGTTGGTTCTTTTAGTAGGTAAAAGAAGAAGATTACTTGACTATTTGAAGAAAAAAGAAATCAACAGATATCGTGAGATTATTAAAGAATTGGGTATTAGAAAATAATCAATTAGAAAAGAGGTGCCTGTGCGCCTCTTTTTGTTTTTACTATAAAATAAGCTAAAAAAGCTGGTTTTTCATTGGGTTCCAAACAACTACAACACAACACAAACCCATTGTTTAATTAACAAAATGTAAGGTATGATTCCTAACGTAACCCAAGAAACTATCGATTTAGGAGATGGAAGAAGTATCCTGATCGAAACTGGCAAATTAGCCAAACAAGCAGATGGTTCTGTAGTGGTACGCATGGGCGACTGCATGATTTTAGCTACGGCTGTTTCAGCCCGTACAGCTAATCCGGGAGTAGATTTTTTACCTCTTACGGTAGATTATCGCGAAAAATTCTCGGCAGCAGGTCGTTTTCCAGGTGGCTTTTTCAAAAGAGAAGCAAGACCAAGTGACCAAGAAATTTTAACTATGCGTTTGGTAGATCGTGTTTTACGTCCGCTTTTCCCGGACGATTATCACGCTGAAACCCAAATCATGTTACAACTTATGTCGTTCGACGAAAATGTAATGCCTGAGGCATTGGCCGGTCTGGCTGCTTCAGCCGCATTGGCTGTTTCTGACATTCCTTTTTACAACTACATTTCTGAAGTTCGCGTTGGTCGTGTAAATGGCCAGCTGATCATCAATCCTACCAAAGCACAGCTAGAAGAATCGGATATCGATATGATGATTGGTGCTTCGAAAGACTCGGTAGCTATGGTTGAAGGTGAAATGAAAGAAATTTCTGAGGCAGAGATGGTTGAAGCGATTAAGTTTGCTCACGATGCTATCAAGTTACAAATTGAAGCCCAGGAACGATTACGTGCAAGACTAAATATAACTTATCGCACATATGAAGCGGAAAAAAGCGACGAAGTTATTCTTAAAAAAGTTACTGACTTTGCCTATGATAAGTGTTTTGCTATTGCTTCAGACGCCAGCGCAAAACATGAAAGAGGAGAGAAATTTGCTTTGGTAGAAGAAGAGTTAAAAGCTTTATTTACCGAAGAAGAGCTTGAAGAAAACAGTGATTTAATTGCCAAATATTTCCATGATGTGCAAAAAGAAGCTGTCCGGAATCTGATCTTAGATCAGGGAATTCGCTTAGATGGCCGTAAAACAACGGAAATACGACCTATCTGGTGCGAAGTAGATTATTTACCATCCACACATGGTTCTTCGATCTTTACACGTGGAGAGACTCAGGCATTAGCAACCGTAACCCTGGGCACTTCAAGAGAAGCAAACATTATTGATTTGCCAAGCGAACAAGGTGAGGAACGTTTTTATCTGCATTACAATTTTCCTCCATTTTCAACCGGAGAAGCAAAACCATTACGTGGCGTTTCGCGCCGTGAAGTAGGTCACGGGAATTTAGCACAACGTGCATTAAAAAATATGATTCCTGCTGATTGTCCTTACACTATACGTTTGGTTTCTGATGTATTAGAGTCTAACGGATCATCTTCTATGGCTACCGTTTGTGCCGGAACGCTGGCTTTGATGGATGCCGGTATACAAATTGAAAAACCCGTTTCCGGTATTGCTATGGGGCTAATCTCTGATGCAAAATCAGGACGTTGGGCTGTTTTATCTGATATTCTGGGTGACGAAGATCATTTAGGCGATATGGACTTTAAAGTAACCGGAACCAAAGATGGTATCACTGCCTGTCAGATGGATATTAAAATTGAAGGACTTGCCTATGACATCATGGAGCAGGCACTGTCACAGGCACGCGATGGCCGATTACATATCTTAGGGTTATTAACCGATACAATTGCGCAACCAAATACTTCTGTTAAAGCACACGCTCCTAAAATCATTAAGTTCACTATACCTAAAGATTTCATAGGTGCTGTTATTGGCCCATCAGGTAAAAATATTCAAGCTCTTCAGGCTGATACGAAAACAACCATTGTGATCACAGAAGAAGGTGATTATGGTATTATTGAAATTCTGGGGGTGTCTCAGGAAGGTATGGACAAAGCCATCAAATCAATCGAAAATCAAACATTTGCACCGGTTGAAGGTGAAGTATACAAAGTAAAAGTGACAAAAATGCTTGACTTTGGTGCGGTGGTTGAATTTGTTCCGGGTAAGGATTCATTACTTCACGTTTCAGAATTTGACTGGAAACGAATTGAAAAACCATCAGATGTACTGAAAGAAGGAGATGAGCTGGAGGTAAAATATATGGGTATTGATCCTAAAACAAAAAAAACAAAAGTATCGCGTAAAGCACTTTTGCCACGCCCTCCTAAACCAGAAGGTAAACCCGATAACAAGGGAAAAGAAGGTGATAGAAAACCACAACAAAATTCTGAAGAAAATAACTAAATCTTCTGTAAAAGAAAAAGCCAGCTAAATGCTGGCTTTTTTGTTAAAAACCAGCCAAAAAACTTAAACAATTACTAAAAAAATTGATAGTTTGACAGGCATTTTATTCATTTGCCAAAAAAAAACATGAACTACTTCCTACTATTACTTACCGCGTTTCCTATTATTACCAATGCCCAGCAAACCGTTAAAGGGCAACTTATAGATGCCGACTCAGAACAAACCATTGCTTATGCCACTATCTCGGTTCCATCTTTAAAAACAAGTACAATATCAAAGCCCGACGGCAGTTTTGAATTTTTTGTTCCCGACGCAAAAGATTATACATTAAATATCGAAGCATGGGGTTATCACTCAAAAGAAACCTCTGTAAACGAACTTCGAACTAATCAGCAAATTACACTAAATGAGGCACCGGAATTATTACCGGAGATGTTTATTCCTCCTAAAAACGCCAAAATAACCAAACGCACTTACGGCCGAACAAATGAAGGATCAGGACTTATGATTGGCAGTGCTCAGTCTTACGACAAAGATAATTACGATAAAGGTCTGGAGTTTGGTATGATTATGAAAAACAAAGGGTTAAGTGAATTACAAAGCTTCCACTTGCATTTAAACAGTATCTCCTATAAAAAAGTAACCTACCGGTTAATGTTTTATGAAGTGAAAAACGGTTTGCCTTTTAAAAAAATAAATCATCAGGAGGTTATTTTTTCCATAACCGACAAAAACAAAGGCTGGTTAAAACTAGACCTGTCAGACAAAAGTATTTTTCTGGACGAAAGTATCCGTAAATTTGCCGTAGTATTGAGTCTGGTTAATATTGAGTTCGCTAAAGACAAACCAACCGGCAGCCTTAGCTTTAATTTAGGAACGGCTGTAGGCAATATGATAGTGGGTCGGGATAATAAATTTGAAGAATGGCACAAACTTCCATTTAATATCCCCATGTATATCTCTGTCCATACATACAAATAAAATACAATACACTGATTATAAAAACATTACATTTTAATATATATTTTTTGGGGTTTTCTTGTAACTTTTTGCTGTTGGTTTTCGTATAATACATACCTATGATGAGTACACAAATCATTTTAAGAAAGAGAAAATCAACATGAGACAACTTAAGATTACCAAGCAGGTAACGAATCGTGAAACGGCTTCGCTGGATAAGTATTTGCAAGAGATTGGTAAAGTAGACTTAATAACTGCCGATGAAGAGGTAGAGTTAGCACAGCGTATTAAAGCTGGTGATCAACGTGCTTTAGAGAAATTAACCAAAGCTAATTTACGTTTCGTAGTATCGGTGGCCAAACAATATCAAAATCAAGGATTAACCCTTCCCGATTTAATTAATGAAGGTAATTTAGGTTTAATTAAGGCGGCACAGCGTTTTGATGAGACTCGTGGTTTCAAATTTATTTCCTATGCTGTTTGGTGGATCCGTCAATCTATTTTGTCTGCATTAGCAGAACAATCACGTATTGTACGATTGCCGCTTAATAAAATCGGTTCTATTAATAAAATTAACAAAATGTACGCTTTATTAGAGCAATCAAATGAGCGACCGCCATCTGCAGAAGAAATTGCAAAAGAACTGGATATGACAGTAAATGATGTTAAAGAATCGATGAAAAATTCCGGACGTCATTTATCTATGGATGCCCCATTAGTTGAGGGTGAAGATTCTAATCTTTATGATGTTTTACGCTCCGGAGAATCACCGAATCCGGACAGAGAACTTATTCACGAATCCTTACGTACCGAAATTGAACGCGCACTGGAAACCCTGACACCAAGAGAAGCGGACGTGGTTCGCTTATATTTCGGTCTGGGCGACCAGCATCCGATGACATTGGAAGAAATTGGCGAAACATTTGATCTTACCCGTGAACGGGTACGCCAGATTAAAGAAAAAGCAATTCGCAGATTAAAACATACTTCCCGCAGTAAAATTCTAAAAACGTATTTAGGTTAAATTTTGACCATAGAAAATAAAAAAACCGCTTTTCAGCGGTTTTTTTATTCAAAAATGTGTGGTGTTATTTTATCAGGCTATTCTTATCTTTAACTATATAAATATATCGTAATGAAAGCAAACCGTATATTATCAGCAGCCGAATATACAACATGTATAAACCTGCTTAAGAACCGTTTTTTAAAATATTCTTCCCGACATAAAGGAATACAATGGAATGCGGTACAGGAAAAATTGGATAAGAACCCCGAGAAAGTATGGTCGCTCTACCAAATGGAATTGAGCGGAGGAGAGCCTGACGTTTTGGATTATGATACGGACAATAACGAATTTCTCTTTTTTGACTGCGCACAGGAAAGTCCCAAAGGACGTCGGAGTTATTGTTATGATGAAGACGCCTTGAATTCCCGTAAGGAGCACAAACCCAAACACAGTGCAATAAGCTGTGCAATTGATTGGGGAATTGAACTTTTAACAGAAGAACAGTACCGTTTTTTACAGCGCTTCGGGACATTTGATACCAAAACCTCCAGCTGGCTCAAAACTCCTAAAGAAATTCGTGATTTAGGAGGTGCTCTTTTTGCAGATTTTAGGTATAATACTGTTTTTATTTACCATAATGGCGCTTCTTCCTATTATGCTGTAAGGGGATTCAGGGGAGTTTTAAGGGTATAAAAAAACCACTTGCAAAAGTGCAAGTGGCTTGTATGAAATATCTGTAATTATAATCCGGTTACAATAAACTCCGACCGTCTGTTTTCCTGATGCTGTGCCTCGCTGCACGGCACTCCGTTGTTACAGTCATTCATCAAATCGGTTTCTCCATAACCTTTATAGCTGATTCTTGAACGGTCAATGCCCTGCCCTATAATCCAATCGGCTGTCGATTTCGCACGACGTTGTGAGAGTTGAAGGTTATACAAATCATTTCCTCTGCTGTCGGTATGCGAACGCACATCTATTGTCATACCAGGATGCTGCTGCAGCACCGCTACGATTTTCTCTAACTCAACTGCCGCATCAGCACGAATACCCGATTTGTCAAAATCAAAGTAGATAATCGATAGGTCCAGTACTTTAAACAGGTCATCTCCTTTTTTCACTTCTATCTTCTGTGGCGCCAGGGCAATGGTCTGCCGGGTCATGCCCTCTTCTTCCGAAAGGGTGACCGCCACTTCGTTGCCCAGGTAGTTGTCGGCTTTGGCCTGAAGGCGGTAAAGGGCTCCGCATTCCAGGTCTTTCCCGATCGTCTCAAAGTTATTGTCCTGCTGGCGCATACTGCTGATGGTTGTATAATCGGCATGCAGCAGGGTGATGGCCGCTCCGCTTATGGGGTTGCCTGTATTGGCATCCACTACTTTTACGGAAAGCTGCTGCAAGCAGTCTAAAAGCAGCGGGCGGGTTTCTAAAAAGCTGTAGATATCGTCATTGCCTTTGCCGCCTTCCCGGTTAGAGGAAAAGAAGCCTCTTTTGGTCTGCGGGTTGATGTAGTATGCAAAATCATCGTAAGGGGAGTTCACCGGTTCGCCTACATTCTGTACCTCGCCCACGCTGCCATCGGGTTTAAGCCGTACCGCATACACGTCAAGGCCTCCTAAACCGGGGCGTGCATCGCTGGAAAAGTAAAGCTCGTCTTTAGCCGTGATAAACGGAAAGGTCTCACGGCCTTCGGTGTTTACCTGGGGACCAAGGTTCTCAGGGGTACCAAATCCTGTTCCGGTTATGTTGACTTTCCATATATCTGCATGGCCAAATCCTCCGGGACGGTCGGACACGAAGTATAGGATACGTCCGTCTTTGCTAAGGGCAGGATGGGCCGTGTTGTACTCATTGCTGTTAAAGGGAAGCTCTTCCACATTATCCCACTTGCCGTTCTGCCAGCTGGCACGGTAGAGTTTTAAAAGGGTGGTGCGCTCGCTGCTGTACCCCCGTTTGCCGTTATAGTTGTTCCGGGTAAAGTACAGGGTCTGCCCGTCAGGGGACACTACTGCGCTGGATTCGTTAAAGCCGCTGCGCAGCGGTTTGCGGTAACGCGAGGCCTTGCTCACGCTGCCATCGGAATTAATATCCGCGTAATAAAGGCTGGTAAAGGCCGCTCCTGTCCAGCTGTGTTCCCGTTTGGAAAGGCTTCCCGTATCACGGGCTGTGGTAAAAAGCAGCTGCTGGTTGTAGACGCTGCTCCCGTAATCGGCATACGGGGTGTTGGTATCCAGGTTGTTCAGCTGGCTGTAACGGCCGGAGTTTTTCCGGATCTCTCCAGCGTAGTCTTTAGTGCTTGTGATAAGGGCGGAACGCCCTGAGGCCTTGCTAAGGGTCGCAAAATCCTGCAGGTATTGCCCCGCTTTCTGCTGATCGCCGGTGTTTAAAAGGGTCTGGGCATAGCGGTAGTAGTACTCCGGCTCGCTTACCTCGGCACGGTACTGGCTGAACAGCTCCCCGTACCATTTACCTGCCTGGGCATAATCGGCATTGAAGTAATACGCATTGCCCAGCTTTTCAAGCGTGGCTGCTGCTGCTTTGCCTCTAAGGGCAATATGCTCGTAAAGTTTTATCGCGTCTATGTACGCGTACTGATCGTACTGCCGATCGGCTTTGGGAAGGCCGGCCTGCGCCTGCGCCTGGTATCCCCAAACACTGAAAAGGCCTACGGCTAATGTAATGTATATCTTTTTCATATGTATTGGGTGTTAGAAGAATCGGGGGGAATTTACTCGTTTGTAACGGTTGAATAGCTCAAAGCGCAAAAACACTTCATGGGAGCCGTTGTTGTAATTCGAAAGGGCTTTGGTATCGGCATCGTAGCTATACCCGACAAATAACCCGTCGGTAATCTGGAAACCTACCAAACCGCTCCAGGCTGCATCCCAACGGTACGCACCGCCGATGGTAAACTTATCGTGAATCAAAAAGTTACCCGATATATCCGCCTGAAGAGGGGCGCCCTCTACTGCCTTTAACAAAAACGCCGGCTTGAACTTAAGTGTGGGGTTAAGGTCAAAAACATAACCTCCCATTAAGTAGTAGTGCATTTTCTGGGACATGGTGCTGCGAACGTTATCGTCATAGCGGTCTGTGGCCAGAAAGTTCGGAACCGATAACCCTACATAGGCTTTATCGCTGTGGTAGTAAATACCTGCTCCTACGTTGGGGGTAAACTGGTTCTCGATGTTTTCCAGAAACTTCGGATCGTTGGGGTTGTAGATGGTCAGCTTGGTGTAGTCAACATTCAGAAGGTTCGCAGAACCTTTGATTCCGAAGGAGAGCTTGCTGGTGTTTCTACCACCCAGATCAAGGGTGTAGGAGAAGTCTATGGAAATGGTGTTTTCATCCATGGCTCCCAAACGGTCATTGACAAACGATACACCTAATCCCACTTTCGAGTTCTGAAAGGGGGTGTTGGCAGAAAGGGCCGTGGTGCTCGGGGCTCCTTCAAGACCGGTCCACTGGGTGCGGTGTAAGCCGAAGATGCTCAGGGAACCCCGGCTGCCGGCATAGGCTGGGTTAATGTTGATGGGGTTGTACATATACTGCGTATACTGCGCATCTTGTTGTGCTAAGGCTGAGAAGCTTACTAAAGCCAGCAAAGCCGTTATCATTTTTGCTCTTTTCATGTCTTCTCGTCTTTAGTTGTTTTCTAAATGTAAATAGCCCGCTTTCTTAATCATACGGCTCTCTCCGTTGCGCTCATAAAGGTATTCCAGTATGTAGTAATACGTTCCTGTGGGAAGTTTCTCACCGTTTTTAAAGGTTTTTACCCCCTGAGCATATCCTTTAAATACGTTGCCGCTGCTGTCGTAGTTCTGCGTGGTCCATACCTCGCGGCCCCACCGGTTGAAGATGGTAACGGTATTGTTGGGGAAATGCTGGATATTGTCGATGATAAAGTAATCGTTCTTCCCGTCTCCGTCAGGGCTTACACCGTTATAGATCACTACATCGCCATCGTTGATCACACTGGATTTTACACGTCCAAGGGTAAAGATGCCGAAGTCGTCTACTTTTACAGGGCTGGTAACGGTTTTGGCAGCATAATCTACTATACCTCCTTCGTCTACCCAAAGGCTCTGCCCGGCATCCCAACGCACAATATGAAGGTCTCTGCCTTCATTGCCGTACATATCGGCAGGCGTGGTGCGCTCGTCCCACGAAAGGGTTAGGATAACGGAACCCTGGGTACCGGCTCCGCGGGTGATGTTCCAGTATTCCGCATCGTTGATCTTTTCGATAACTCCCGTGCGGTGGGCATGAGGGTGGTCAAGTCCTGAATTGCGCAGAAAGTATTCTCCTGCGTAGCTGTTGGCTTCCTGCTCAGGTGCGGAGATCGCCGCAAAACGATAGTAACCCGATTTCCCGATAGGATACGTAAAGCTGTTGTTCCCTTCTTTGATCACTTCACCTTCTATATGGCTCTTATCCCCCGTATTGATGTGGTCTGCTCCTTTTAAGAAAATAAACGCTCCGCCACGAGGCTTGTCTACCAGCACTACGCCGTTGGTAAAGTTGCTTTGGTGACCCACCAAAACTTCATGGGTAACGTTGAAAGCGTTTGTGACCCCTGGTTTGTTAAACAGTACGTCGTAAAAACGGCTGGGCTGATCTCCTACCAGCTGCTGTACAGATGAACCTTTGCCTTCGAAAACAACATAACCTGTTACGCTGCTGGTGCTGTAGGTAAACAGCCCGTTATTGGCATAATCGCCGTAGAAATGCATCGCGCCATCATTGAAAACGTTCCCGGTACCGGCGTTCGTGAAATCAAAATAGGTCGAAACTTCAGTCCCCGAACGGACTGAAAAGGCGCCTTTGTTACTGAAAACGGGTTGCTCCTGGGCATATAAAAACCCACTATTTAATATTATTATATAGATAAGATGTTTCATGATTTTTCAGTCTTTATTCTTCTCAATATTCTCTGTCTACTTTTAACTTCACCATTTATTTGCCTTTATTTACGTCTTGCATTATCTGGTAATGTAGGATTGATAATAATGATTTAATGATTTTCCACCTCTCTTCCAAACGGCACTTTACTCCATCTGCATTATAGCCATACAGCAAGCGTAAATAAGTATTTAGTACTCTATTTATTGGTATTGTTCATCCAAATGTCACACTGTTCTCTGAAACAGAAACATGAGTTTCACCCCGTTCATCATTATCAAAGTGACCGTTTTGATCAAAATCAATCCATCCCATGTATCCCCGATAAGCTTTATGGGGTATTAATATCCAGCAGATACTATAGTTTATTCGCGTACTATTTTATTTACGGTTGTCGTGCTTTGCCCGGCATCATCGGGTTCGTAATGACTTTACAAATCTTTACATCTATAGTCACAGTATTGGTAGGGTTTGATTCGCAACTTTTATTGTTTAATGTTGACAATGTAAACCGTCTGTACAATATTTTTCTATTTGTTTTACCAGCTTGAAATGTTATTCCGGTTCCTACGGCCTGCCATGTAACGCCATTATCTGTAGAGGCTTCCCAGCGATAACTAATCGTTCCTCCGTCAGTAGTGGTCCCCGCTTGGTTTGACGTAATTTGTTGGGGAGCAGAACCTGAACAGATCCGCTGATCTCCAGCAATGCTACCGGAAGTGGGAGCAGGTCGAACAATTACTCTTATTTCTGTTTGCGGTCCCTCACAGGTGCCGTTCGTTTGTGCTACATAGTACGATATTGTTCCGGCATTATTTGTAACAGGTACTGGTGCATTATTTAATGGTGCCCCACCTAAACTGGAATACCATACAACCCGATAACCGGCATTTGTAGGTGTAGCTTCTAATGCTGTTGCTTGTTCTCCCAAGCAATAATAAACAGTAGTATTCGGTACAACCGGAGCAGGTGGGATGGCATAAACAGTTTCTGAATGTGTGTTATTTGCAGTATTAGGCGGATTATAGGATGATTCGATATTAGTCCCTTTGTACGAATTCACACCATTGGTTACCGATACATACTCTACTGTTGCAACATCATTATACGAAGCCGTACCAGCAGGTGGTTTAATAGTATATCTGATTGGGTAATCCGGCTCCATAAAGATACCATTTCCACTTAATGTTTGTGTACTATTAGCTGCTCCTCTTGCAACGTATATATAGCGTGTGATTCCTCCCGAAAGGTTTTCTATTGTTCTGTACCATCTTTGCGTTCCTGTTGTTGCTGTGCTCGTGGTATAATTTGTACTACTATCATTATAGGTATATCCAGCTGGCACATCTTTGTATACGACTATACGGTTTACGTTATTTGTTCCGAGACGTGTATAGGTAGCATTAGCATTTCCCATATTTACTACTCTCAATTCATAGCTATTACCATTTACAGCATCTATACAAGGGTTTCCGATGGTCTGTTTTTGTAAAAGTAAATCTACATTTTCAGCAATAACGGGTGTTCTTACCACACTGGTATTATTTTCAAGATCTTCATCTGTAATATCGGTTGGCAATGCTGTTGCTGTATTTACAAGAAGGTTTCCAACAGGAACCTTTTTTAATGTACCTGTTACAATAATTTTACCTGTAGTTCTGGGTGCCAGATTTAATGATCCCGTAAATTCATTTGTTGCAGATGTAGCAGGTAACGAAGTACCTGCGGAAAACCCGGAATGCGAGATTCCTGTAATTGTAAACATATCAGGAGTTATCAAGTTATTTGCACCATCTGTAATTTTATCTTTAAAATTGATATTGGTCAAGGTTGCATCAGTATCATTTACAACATCAATCGTATAACTGATTAAGTTTTCATTATTTGAGGCAACAGTGCGGAGAATATCTTTATTGGCACGTTTTGATACCCTCAGATTCCCAGGTGTAGTTACCAAAAGGTTTCGAATCTCATGAAAATTAACAGCCCATCCTGTAGATGCTGCGAAGCCTACTTTTAAAATAGCAGGAGGAACATCGGTAGTATTATAGCTCATTAATTCTGTAAAAGAAGTTTCTCCTTCTCTCATCCAACGTAAGGTAACTTTATACATGCCGCCGGTTATCGGAATGATTTCAATTTGCACTCTACGATAGAATATTTCATCATTCGGTCTCGAGCTCGGGTAGCTACCTGTACTGGTACCTGAAGATTTATTATAATCTAAATGATTTTGCCAGCCATTACTAGAATTAGTTCCGCTGAAATCTGCAGGTATTCCAGTAATTGTTCCTTTTCCTGTGCCTGAAATATTAATCCCTTTTAGGTATATATTTGAAGTTGCATTATCTGCGGCTGTTGTTTTACCTCTCAACACAATTGAATTCGCTAAACCGCCATTAGAGCCCGTGAATTTTGCCGGGGAATTTTTATTGATGAAATTACCAAAAGCATCAAACCCAATTCCTAAATACCCATTTTTAAGCCCTGGAGTTCCCGGTGTAGTTTCTCTATTTCTCGTATAACCTAGTGAACCTCCGTAACCTCCTAAAGCAAAATCAGCGGTAGAAGTATTCCCGTCAAATAAATATACTGAAAAACCATCTCCTCCTTGGTTTAGGCCGCCTCTTCCATCTTTGGTACGCCACATTTTATATTCAAAATCAACTAAAAGGCCTAATGTAGAAGGAAACGTTTTGTTTATATAAGCATATCCTTTTCGATCCTGATCATCTGTTGTTAAGCGTAACCAACCAGCCCCTACCGGATCATTTACACCGGAAGTCAGGTAAGCATTATCTCCGATAATAATGTCAGAGCTTACGCTTCCTTTAAAGTTTTCTGTAATTGTAAACTGCGCATACAAGAACGGAAGATTAAAAAATAAAAAAAACAGCAACACGGTCCATTGTATAGTCCGTGCTCTTTTTTTAGTTTTATGGTAACTTAAATCCATCATTTTTACATTACGGTTTAACAGCAAACACGATATTCATAAAAGAACCGATTGTTACATCTGCCGTTGATTTAATTTTATATGTCATTACCCCTGTATCTGATACCGTTACATCGCTAAAAACAGTTGTATCAAAAAATGTAATGTAATAATCCAAGTCACTGCTTCCTAACATAGGTAATGCAGTAGTACGTGTAGTATTAGCCACTTTTCCTGTATTAGATGTTCCTGTAGTAACGGTTCCTCCAAACTGTTTGGAATATATAGTATACAATTTAACTGTATAGGTTTGATTTGAAGCAGTATAATAAATATCATCAGCCGAACTGGTACTTGACTGATCGGGAGCAGTAGGTAATGCTATAGAAGGTGCATAGAAAAACTTCGGCATGGCTGCTTTAAGTTGCTTTAATACGCCATTGCCCCCCATAGACACCATTTTATCTGTTGTTACGCCATTTGTTCCGTTATAATCGGCTGCTGATGTATTTGGAAGCCCAGTAATAGCTGTTGCGGTACCCCCGGTGGCGATTGTAAGTGACTGTCCATTGTTTGTTATTGTTGTTGCTTGTAACAGGTTACCACCTAATTGAATAGTATTGGCGGTTTTCGTTAAACCGTTATTAGCGGTGGTATTATCTGTCAAAGTAGATTGGTCTACCCATTGTGTGGTTGCTGTAGCTCCCGTACCCGATGTTACTAAGACCTGTTTATCTGCAGTACCCGGGTTAATTTTCTCATTTGTTACTGCTTTATCGGTAATTTTAGCTGTTGTTACGCCATTATCTGCAATTCGTAAACCTGCCGCGGTTAATAAAGCACCTGTTCCGCTACCTGAATTGATCTCAATACCTTCGCTTACCGTCAGGTTCTTTCCTAATGCAGTGGCTACAGTACTCGGGTTTATGGCTAATTCGCCCTGTGCATTAACCGTAACAGTTGCGTTAGTGGCCGCCTGTTTTACAATACCTGCTGCGGTACCATTAGCCGTAGCCACATTCACTGTATAAGGTGTGGCTGCAGAACCATTACCTGAAACTGTAGTATTACTACCATTGGCTAAACGCGTAGTATTGGTTAACCCCGAAAGATCAGCGGTAGCCAACACGCCGTTTACAGAAGTTGTTAGTGTGTTACCTGTTAGCGAAGTGGTTACATTATTAACTGTGGGTGTAGTAGCTACTACCCCATTAACTTTAGAGGTAAGGCTATTACCGGTGCTTGCCAGTTCATTAGTAGTAGCGGTCGTTAGGGTATTTTGGTTTACCCATGTCACCGCATCACCTGCCGCATTGGTTACCAATACCTGATTGGCTTCTCCATTGGCTATTTTTGCTGTGGTTACAGCTTTATCAGCAAGTTTTGAAGTGGTAATTGCATTATCATCAATTCCCAGCATAATATCTTTTAATACCGCACCGGTACCGTCAGGGCTTATGGTAATTCCATTGCCGGTTACATTCTTACCCGGAACCAGGTCAGACAGGTTTTTCCATTCCAGTTGCGTATAAACAGCTCCTGAGGGTATATTTCCAGAAGTAAGCACCTGTCCTTGTGTTCCGCCTGTACGAGGGAACATATAACTATCAGTATTACTTTCTAGCCTGTTGTCTCCATTTGTATTAAAATTAAACAAAATACCTCTTGCTCCATTCAAAACGATTTCGGATTTGAAATGAGTTCCAGTAAGTACAGGTGAACTCGAAGCTGTTGTATACATTTTAATTTCTCTGTTTGTTGGATCAAGACCTATATTCAAAAATGACAAGCTTGGGCCGACAGCACTGTTTGCCGCCCCGATACTCAGCCTATTATCTGCAATATTTACACTTGAACCTAAAGTTGAGCTTCGGCCACTACTCATGTTGATATTACTAGTACTCATGTCAATACTTGTACCGCGTCCTGCTGTTTGCGTACTTTTATTAAACAAGCTTACTGATTGTGAACCTGATAAAGCGCCTGACGTTTCTATTCCTACTGCCTGTGCCGCACGTTCAAAAGCCGTTTTAAAGTCACCTTTTACCTCAAATTGTTTACCTGAAACGGCGTCTGTAGTAGTAAATCCTACTGCTACCTTACCTTGTTGATAAATATTCTGATTATTAGCAGTTGCCGCATTAATGGTATTCTGGATACGCCAAGGCTCAAATGCCGATACATTTTCCGAAGACACAAACTGTACCCACTTACCCGAAGTTGCAGCATCGGGTTTTGACCAGTAATAATAACCCGGTTCTATGTTCCCTGAACCGCCAATGTTATACACCATCAACGAATTAGCAGTATGCTGTTCACTTACCGTAAGCCCTTTTACCGGAGCAAATGTAGTAAGATCAGTAAGTTGAACCCGTGGAATTAGCAATCCTTTGGATTTAGAATTTAGTTCTATTACTGCCGCTTTATTGGGAGTGTTGATACCAAAACCTTCCTGTGCCATTACACGACCGGTAAACAACAATATCAAAGTGAGTGTGCAATATGCTATAGTATTTCTGTTCATATCCAGATGAAATTAAAGTTTATTCTTATGCTGTACTGTTTGCTTTGTTTTATTTCCTGTTTTATTTGCAATTAAATGGTTCATTATCTTCAACACTATTACGCTTTATAAACCATTTTTAGGAAGTGTTTACGGTGTACAGCCCCGCAAAAGCTATAATTTAGTTACGCCCTACAACTTTCCAAGCGGTACCATCAGATTTTATAATCCAGCCCTGGTACGGCAGACTGCCATAAATGGTTGCTCCGTCAACATTCGCAATATTAACATACGCATCCGGCTCTGTTGTGTTGGCAATTTTTACATTGATTACCTGCCCGTTTGCAGTAGCTGCATTTGGCAAAGTAATGTTTAAGTCGGCTGCACCTATAGTAGCCATAACCGTAATTTCCTGAGTATACACACTGTATCCGCTTTGCCCCGCAACATCAAAAGAGCTGCCTGAAGCAGTATAGTTTACGGCACGTTCTACGGTACGCAATACACCAGCAGCATCTTCTGCTACTACAATTTTATTGGCGGCAGCGGCGGTTTCTAAGCCAGCAATACCCAAGGTGTTGGTAGTATTAGCAGTAATTGTTGTTGGTTTTATTAAATCTCCACCTAAATGGATTTTATCACCTGCTGTATTTTTTTCTAACCCGTTTTCTACTTCTACTTTATTGGTAATGGTAGTCCAGCCAGTGATTAATGTGCCTCCATTATCTACTGTGGTCAATACTTCTCCGGCATTTGTACCCGGTGTTATTTCCAGTTTTACGTCTTTTAACACAGCCTTATCTCCGTTGCTTACGGTTATGCTTTCAGATGTAAGATTTTTTCCTTGTGTTGCAGCAATATTGTCTACATTTACAGCCAATGATCCATCTGTGGCAATAGTTACTGTAGGATTTGTTGTTGCTTCTTTTACAACACCAAGATCCTGTCCTGTAGCAGTTCTTATACCAATTGTTACGTCATTTAATAATGCGCCTTCTGGTGTACCGGTTAATGTAATAACATCACTACCTGTAGTAAGATTTTTTCCTACTACATTGGTGGCATCAATTTTTTTGTAGGTTACAGTACCATCGGCATTTGCTACTGCAACCGTACCTTCTGCAGCATGGGTTGTTCCGTCGGCTTCAGTAGCTCTCAATTTTGGAGCCGTTACCGCACCATCTGCAATACCTAAAGTTACATCTGCTAAAACAGCTTCTGCCACTGATGTAGCAGTACCGGCCACCGTACCTGCTGTTACGGTAATTCCATCTCCCGAAAGGGTTTTCTTATCGGTAAGTGATCCCGGTGTAATCAACTGATAACTCACATTACCTTCAGCATCTGCAGTTGCTACGCGACTATCGAGACCTATACCAGCATCCAGCTTTCCGGCTGTTACTTTTTTATCTGCAATAGCCAATGTTGTTGTTTCCAATACAGCACCCTCTAAGGTAGTGGTTCCATTTACCGTTACAATACCATCAGTAGTGATATCTTTCTTATCTGCAAGTGTACCTGGTGTAATGGCTGTAGGTTTCCATTCTGTGCCATCAAATGTGAGTACCTGATTGGTTGTAGGCACTGTGGAATTTACGGCTACATTCTGAATTTTTTCAACTTTGGTATCATTAGCCGATCCTGTTACATCACCACTTAGCGTGACACCAGCACTGATCAATTCTTCAAGTGTTGCATACTTTAAAACGCCTGCAGCACCAGAAATTACGACCTGTGTATCATCACTTAAAGGTGTTTCTTTTTCCAGACCGGTAAGAGCCAATGTATTGGCTGCATCTGTTTTTATTGTTGTAGCTTCTTTTAATTCTCCCCCTAATTTAATTTCATTACCCGCTTTTGTCAAACCATTAGTTGCCGTAATAATCAAATCAAAAATGGTAGAAGCATCTACCCAAATACTTTCAAAAACGCCAGGACTTGTTTCCTTGGTTACCAAAAATTGATTCGCTTGATCTCCTGCTTTTACTCCCACCGTATAAATAGTATTATTCGGATCATCTGTATTGGTAGCTACACTGATATTTTCACCTGCCGCCACTGTAGTCTGACGTTCAGTTACTGACGAAACAAGACGGACCCAACGATTGGTATCCCAATAGTAAAAACCAGACACTACCGCAGTAGTTCCTGTACCTGCTGTAGCTGTATTGTATACCAATAATGAATTTGCAGGGTTTTCTTTGATAGGTCCTTTAGTATCTGTGCCTGTTAGGGCTACACGAGGAATTAATAAGCCTTTATTAGCAGATTTAATCTCTACAGCTGCAGATTTATCTGGTTGATTGGTACCGAAACCTTGCTGGGCATGTACCTTAGAAGATACAATTAAAGCAAATGCAAATGCCGATGTGGTAATTATTTTTTTCATGTTGTTATTCGTGTTTGATGTGTGACTTTATACGTTTGTTTTATATTTTTACTAAAATTTATTTACAATCTGCCAGTTATTTCCGTCAGAAACAAAATCCCATCCCGAGAATGGTAAGCTGGTTGATAATGTTCCTGTAACGCCTAAAATGGATCCGTTTACATTTACATAACTATCTTCATTGTTATCCTGTTTTTTAACTGTAAACTTTTTACCTTTATTAGCGGCTGTGGCTGATGGCAGGGTAATGGTAATATCGCCACTATTTGCATCTCCCAATACAATAGCATCTTCAGCAAGTACACTATAACTTGTCGTTACTGTTCGTATTGCATTAATACTTTCAAAATTTGCCGACAATTCTCCCTGTTCATTAATTCTTACTGTGGGATTTTCAGTTGCTTCTTTTACTACCCCCAGCTTTGTACCATTTGCTGTAGTAACATTTATTTTATACTCTGTATTATTGGCTACTGCTGTTGATTCCACTGTGGTATTTGTACCATCTACCAGAGTTACTGTTTTCTGATTGTTTTGAATAAGCTGCTCGATGTTGATTACCTGGGTAGTACCGTTGTTGTTCACATACGTAAATTCATTGCCGTCATACGATACGTTACCCCCTACATTCTGGATAAGGTTGATGATCTCGTTCTTTACCGTTTCATTGGTGATGATTTCTTCAAACTGGTTGATCACATCGGAAGGTACATTGATCGTGGTGACCGTACCGTCTTCTGAGGTATAGGTGTACGTGCCGTTGTTGTGGCTTATCAAAGTGGTAACGGTTTCGTTGGCTTTTACAAGCTGCTCGATGTTGATTACCTGGGTAGTACCGTTGTTGTCCACATACGTAAACTGATCGCCGTCATACGATACGTTACCCCCTACATTCTGGATAAGGTTGATAATCTCGTTCTTTACCGTTTCATTGGTGATGATTTCTTCAAACTGGTTGATCACATCGGCAGGTACATTGATCGTGGTCACCGTACCGTCTTCTGAGGTATAGGTATACGTGCCGTTGTTGTGGCTTACCAAAGTGGTAACGGTTTCGTTGGCTTTTACAAGCTGCTCGATGTTGATTACCTGGGTAGTACCGTTGTTGTCCACATACGTAAATTCATTGCCGTCATACGATACGTTACCCCCTATATTCCGGATAAGGTTGATGATCTCGTTCTTTACCGTTTCATTGGTGATGATTTCTTCAAACTGGTTGATCACATCGGCAGGTACATTGATCGTGGTCACCGTACCGTCTTCTGAGGTATAGGTATACGTGCCGTTGTTGTGGCTTACCAAAGTGGTAACGGTTTCGTTGGCTTTTACAAGCTGCTCGATGTTGATTACCTGGGTAGTACCGTTGTTGTCCACATACGTAAATTCATTGCCGTCATACGATACGTTACCCCCTATATTCCGGATAAGGTTGATGATCTCGTTCTTTACCGTTTCATTGGTGATGATTTCTTCAAACTGGTTGATCACATCGGCAGGTACATTGATCGTGGTCACCGTACCGTCTTCTGAGGTATAGGTATACGTGCCGTTGTTGTGGCTTATCAAAGTGGTAACGGTTTCGTTGGCTTTTACAAGCTGCTCGATGTTGATTACCTGGGTAGTACCGTTGTTGTCCACATACGTAAATTCATTGCCGTCATACGATACGTTACCCCCTATATTCCGGATAAGGTTGATGATCTCGTTCTGTACCGTTTCATTGGTGATGATTTCTTCAAACTGGTTGATCACATCGGCAGGTACATTGATCGTGGTCACCGTACCGTCTTCTGAGGTATAGGTATACGTGCCGTTGTTGTGGCTTACCAAAGTGGTAACGGTTTCGTTGGCTTTTACAAGCTGCTCGATGTTGATTACCTGGGTAGTACCGTTGTTGTCCACATACGTAAATTCATTGCCGTCATACGATACGTTGCCCCCTACATTCTGGATAAGGTTGATGATCTCGTTCTGTACCGTTTCATTGGTGATGATTTCTTCAAACTGGTTGATCACATCGGCAGGCACATTGATCGTGGTCACCGTACCGTCTTCTGAGGTATAGGTATACGTGCCGTTGTTGTGGCTTACCAAAGTGGTAACGGTTTCGTTGGCTTTTACAAGCTGCTCGATGTTGATTACCTGGGTAGTACCGTTGTTGTCCACATACGTAAATTCATTGCCGTCATACGATACGTTGCCCCCTAAATTCTGGATAAGGTTGATGATCTCGTTCTGTACCGTTTCATTGGTGATGATTTCTTCAAACTGGTTGATCACATCGGCAGGCACATTGATCGTGGTCACCGTACCGTCTTCTGAGGTATAGGTATACGTGCCGTTGTTGTGGCTTACCAAAGTGGTAACGGTTTCGTTGGCTTTTACAAGCTGCTCGATGTTGATTACCTGGGTAGTACCGTTGTTGTCCACATACGTAACCTGATCGCCGTCATACGATACGTTACCCCCTATATTCCGGATAAGGTTGATGATCTCGTTCTGTACCGTTTCATTGGTGATGATTTCTTCAAACTGGTTGATCACATCGGCAGGCACATTGATCGTGGTCACCGTACCGTCTTCTGAGGTATAGGTGTACGTGCCGTTGTTGTGGCTTATCAAAGTGGTAACGGTTTCGTTGGCTTTTACAAGCTGCTCGATGTTGATTACCTGGGTAGTACCGTTGTTGTCCACATACGTAAACTGATCGCCGTCATACGATACGTTACCCCCTACATTCTGGATAAGGTTGATAATCTCGTTCTTTACCGTTTCATTGGTGATGATTTCTTCAAACTGGTTGATCACATCGGCAGGTACATTGATCGTGGTGACCGTACCGTCTTCTGAGGTATAGGTGTACGTGCCGTTGTTGTGGCTTATCAAAGTGGTAACGGTTTCGTTGGCTTTTACAAGCTGCTCGATGTTGATTACCTGGGTAGTACCGTTGTTGTCCACATACGTAAACTGATCGCCGTCATACGATACGTTACCCCCTACATTCTGGATAAGGTTGATGATCTCGTTCTTTACCGTTTCATTGGTGATGATTTCTTCAAACTGGTTGATCACATCGGAAGGTACATTGATCGTGGTGACCGTACCGTCTTCTGAGGTATAGGTGTACGTGCCGTTGTTGTGGCTGACAAGTGTACTAGGTATATTAATTTGTGACAAAGGAATGGAAATCTCGTTCCCATCACTATCTGTTAAAATCAAATTGCTATTTTCAACAGCAAAAGAGACGTTTGTAGTATTTTTATCTAATGCCGAAATATCATCGGCATTTACCACTCGTCTCCATTTATTTTCATACCAATAATAATATCCAGGTGTGATATCATTTTGTGTATTGATATTAAAGACTAAAAGACTATTTACATTGCCTTGAGTAATGGTGGTTGTATCGGTAGTCGAGTTTAAGCTAATTCTAGGTAATAATACCCCTTTATTATGGGATACTATATCCAACTGGGAAGAGGGATCTGGAGTAAGTGTTCCGATCCCTACCTGGCTATAAGCACCCCAAGCACTCACAAAAAAAGCTGCGCTAAGTAATCTTTTCTTCATTGTGTCTTAACATTAAATTCAGTAAATAATAGTCAAGGTATATGTGTCATCTTGACTTAAACTAATGTATAAGACACCGTAAAAAAAAAAAGTCACTCCTTTTGTTTATTATTTAACAAAAAAAAGCAACTTGTTAATGTAAAGCAACTTACAGCAATATTAGAGATATAGCCGCTAAAAAATCTATTATGGATTGAGTATTTCGATTTTCAACGTAACGAATTTTTTTATAGGGTAAAGAACAATTCCCCGGTTAGTTGAAATTTTCACATTTATATTGTCAATAGAGATCAATATCCCTTCAACATTTCCTGCTTCTATTCTAATTTTATCACCAATCTGAACACTTTTTCGTAAGTAATAACTATATAGAATTTCTTTTACAATATCTTTTGATCCCAAACCAAATGATAAAGCCATAGAAGCAAAAATTACTCCTAAAATAATGCTGATGTTATTTGTTATTAATGTTGTATCTATACCCGCCTGATTTAATCCCATGAGTATAAAAAACAATATAAACCCTCCTACCACAAAATTGGATATAATTTTTGCTCCACTATTATTTCCTAAGATAGTTAACGCTTTACTCAGCCACTGTTTTATCCAGTTCGCAATATAAAACCCAATCAGTATAATGGCAATAGCACTGATTAATTTAGGAATATAACTGATAACATCATTTACGATTTTAGTAACACCGGGAAAATTAAAAAGATCAGCACCTACAATTATGAAAATAAGAAGTAAAAATACTTTTAGGATAGTTACTATAATTTTCTGAAAGTTTATGGTAACATTTATCTTTTTTAATACCTCTATCTTTTCATAAAGTTCATTTAAACGTTCTATTCTTGTAATTTTCAAAAACTTGTTGGCAAGGCTAACTATTATTTTAAAAATAAGCCAGCATATAATAATAAAAAGCAAAAGCAATATAAAATCCCAGAGCATTACTTTCAGGCTGCTAAACCAGGAGTCTAAAACGACAGAAGATGAACTTAAGTATTCATCGTAAAAATCTTGCATAAGTAGAGTAATTAGAAGTTTATTTGGTTAATTTATTTTAATCGGATTCTGAATCCGATTCGGGAGATGTTTTTTCGGCATCGGAATGAGTATCGCTGTTTTTTTCTGTTTCCAAAAATTTCATAGCAATATCGGGTATACTTACAAAGAACAATTCAGATAATTCCAAAGACAATTTTATTAAGTTGATATCATTTATCACCTTATCTTTGATTACCTCTGGTAATTCTTTTTCTTGAATTATTTTCTTAAACGGATTTTCCATTTTACAATTCGCGTAATTCCATCACTTTTTTCTTAGCACGGTGTAAACGCATTTTTACTGTGCTTAATTTCACATTCAAAATTCTTGAAATCTCTTTTATAGACAATTCATCTTGATATTTCATTAATAAAATTAAACGATCATCTACCGGAAGGGCTGCTAAAATCTTTTGCAACTTAGCATAATTAATTTCAAATAAAGCTTCGTCATGTTCATCTTCTAAAAAAGTTTCGTCATTCTCACTTATAAAGTCTTCAATTTCGTCAAATAATAAAACTTTTCCTTTTTTATTTTTATTGACATAATTTATACAAAAATGATAAGTAATAGCATATATCCAAGTAGAAAGCTTTGACTCTCCTTTAAAAGTTTTAAGGTTGAGATATATTTTAATAAAAATATCATGGGTCAGATCTTTTGCCTCATCTTCCGAATCTACAAATGAAAAACATTTATTATATATAAAAGACGCATACTTATCATACAACACAGAAAAATAACGCGTGTCTTTGGTCGAAACAATAAGTTTCACCAAATCCTCATCACTATAATCATGTTGCTTTTCTCTTAAATCGTTCATAAAGTTTTTGTTTTGCCCTGCTCAAAACAAATATTCTTAATTCGATGGCAAAGATAATTATTTAATCAGAATACTGATATTATTTCCGTCATATTTAAATTAACTATCTATTTACAAATGAATTATATCCCCTTTCTATAACAAGAGTTGCTATGCTAAAAAATGTATAATTTTACTCAGAATGTTAAATTAAAGACAATTTTTTCTTTTAGAAAGATGCTTTTTTTCCGAAATAAGTATTTTTGCTGCGTGATAAAGTTTATCAACATATTCTTTTTGGTTATATTCATCAACTTTATAGCCCTGCCAACTGTCGCATTTGCAGCAGATGCAGATGTGTCGTTAACAACAATGAATATGGCAGAAGAAGAGGAAAACCATAAAAAACCGTCAAATAATTTTAATGAAGAAGAAGTGAAGTATTTTCATGATTTTTCTTTTGATGGTTTATTCCTTTCTGTTCAAAACAACAATACATCCGACCTGATCGTTAAACTATTTCTCAAAAAAGATCTGGTTTCTAAAATTCCACTCCCGCCTCCGGAACGCGTTTAAATAAACTTCTTGCTTACAGGTATTTTTTACATATCTGTTATCACTTTATTGTTTATTTTAAACGCTATTATTATGAAATTTTCGAATATTAAAGCAGAATTATCTAAAAATTTTGCTCCAGGATTAGTTGTCTTTTTAGTGGCTCTTCCCTTGTGCTTGGGAATCGCGTTAGCTTCTGGTGCACCGCCCTTATCGGGAATCATCGCCGGTATTATAGGAGGTATTGTAGTCGGGTTTCTCAGCAACTCCCCTATTTCAGTATCCGGTCCAGCTGCGGGACTTACCGCCATTATCTTAACCGCCATTACCGATTTGGGTGCTTTTGAGCTTTTCTTATGTGCAGGAATTATTGCAGGTATTCTGCAGCTTGTGCTCGGTTTTATCCGTGCCGGAAGTATTTCCAATTATTTCCCTACAAATGTAATTGAAGGAATGCTTGCCGGTATCGGAATTATTATCATTCTAAAACAAATTCCGCACGCATTAGGATATGACGGCGATTTCGAAGGTAATGAAAGCCTTTTCAATAACGGGTACAGTACAGAAGCTATCTCGTCTTACCTCAACACCATCATAGAATCCATTCATCCCGGAGCCATTATTATAACACTTATATCTCTGGCCATTCTCCTTCTTTGGGATAACGTTGCGTTCCTGAAAAGAATAAAAATGCTGCCGGGAGCATTGGTAGCTGTTGTAATAGGGATCACCCTAAACGAACTCCTTAAATCTTCAGGCAGTTCTCTGGCTATAAGCGATTCTCATTTAGTGAAATTACCCGTACCTGAAAGCATAGACGATGTTAAAAATCTGGTTACATTACCCGACTTTTCCGGTTTCTTGAATCCTAAGGTATGGATTGTAGGCATCACTATTGCCATAGTAGCATCAATAGAAACATTACTTTGCATTGAAGCTTCTGACCGTCTTGACAAACAAAGAAGAATTACAGACACCAATCTTGAACTGAAAGCACAAGGCATCGGAAACCTTGCCAGTTCTTTTATCGGTGGACTACCCATGACATCGGTAGTGGTGCGTTCTTCTGCAAATGCTAGTGCCGGAGCAACCTCTAAGACATCAGCTATTATCCACGGGTTTTTATTACTCATCTGTGTACTTTCTATTCCTGTACTTCTGAACAAGATTCCGCTGGCTACTCTTGCCGCTGTACTTCTTTTGGTAGGTTATAAACTGGCAAAACCAGCTACCCTTATGCATTTCTGGCATAAAGGAAAATACCAGTTTATTCCCTTTATTGCTACTATAATTGCAGTAGTTACTACCGATCTTTTAAAAGGAGTGGGTATTGGTATGGCTATTTCTATCTTTTATATTCTGCAGGGCAACATGAAACGCGCTTATTATTTTAGCCGAGAAGAACTAAAAGATGCCGAGAAAATAAACATTAAACTGGCTGAAGAAGTGTCCTTTTTAAACAAAGCAGCTATTAAAAAGACTTTAAAAAACATTAAACCTAAATCTAAAGTAACAATAGATGCCGCCAATACTTCTTACATCACGACTGATGTATTGGAACTTATTCAGGATTTTGCAAATATCCGTGCAAAAGAAGAAGATATTGAAGTAGAACTCCTGGGTTTTAAAACATCTTACAGTGATTACGAAAAAGACCAGCATTCTCACATTATTATTGAACACAAAAAATCAAT
Source organism: Paenimyroides tangerinum (assembly GCA_050990835.1). Taxonomy (GTDB): domain Bacteria; phylum Bacteroidota; class Bacteroidia; order Flavobacteriales; family Flavobacteriaceae; genus Flavobacterium. The sequence continues at coordinate 770,711 of CP158859.1, forward strand.
TTAACTCACTAAAAAATAATAGAAATTATGAAAACACATACCGCAGAAACACTGGCAACAATGACACCAGCCAAGGCCATTCAGTTTTTAAAAGAAGGTAACCAACGATTTATCAGTAATTTAAAAGTAAACCGTAACCTGTTACAACAGGTAGACGAAACCAAAGACGGCCAGTTTCCTTTTGCTGTCATATTAAGCTGTATGGACAGCCGTACTTCTGCCGAATTAATTTTCGATCAGGGTTTAGGTGACATCTTTAGTACCAGAGTGGCAGGAAATATTCTAACAGAAGAAATTCTGGGCAGTATGGAGTATGCCTGTCAATATGTAGGCAGTAAACTTATTTTGGTTTTAGGCCATAGCAAATGCGGAGCTACAACAGGAGCCTGTAAAGGTGTGAATGGCGGAAACCTAACGTCTGTTATGCGCAAGTTCGACATCCCTATTGAAGAAGTAAAAAAAGAAATGCCCAACACAGCAATAGATTCTTCAGAATTTGTAGAGGCTGTTACCCAGCACAATGTTTTACACACTTTAGACGAAATCCTGAAACAGAGTGACACATTACGCCAGTTGTTTGAAAATGGAGAAATTGGCTTAGCCGGCGCTTACTACAATGTAGATTCAGGCGAAGTAACGTTTTTAAAAGAAGAATTACACAAATAAACAAACAGGGCGGTTATTTAACCGCCCTGTTTGTTTATGCTCATTAATTTAGTTACATATTTACCTATTACGTCAAATTCCAGATTTACCACAGTACCTATTTTATAAGTTTTAAACAACGTATGTTCTAATGTGTACGGAATTATGGCCACACTAAAGGTAGTGCTACCTGAATCTACCACTGTCAGACTGGTGCCATCAATTGTTATGGATCCTTTCTCAATGGTAATATGCTGAAAACCGGCGTTGTACTCAAAAGTAAAATAAACACTGCCCCCTGCTTCTTTGATGTTAGTACATACAGCGGTCTGGTCTACATGTCCCTGAACAATATGTCCGTCAAGTCTGTCACCCAGCTTCATACCTCTTTCCAGATTGATCAAATCATTTTTTTTCCAGTTCCTGATTGATGTTTTTTCCAACGTTTCCTTAATGGCTGTAACCTTAAAAACCATATTATCTATAGCCACCACTGTAAGACAAACACCGTTATGCATAACACTTTGATCAATCTTAAGTTCTGGCGCTAAATGGCTCTCAACATAAATATGCAAATTTTCATTTTCTTTTTCCAATTCTTTTATAATACCCAAGGTCTCAACAATTCCTGTGAACATATCCCAATTAATTTTTTTAACTTTGTATCAAAATTACGGAATAATTACATGTTTATATGTACAAAAAAGGGGAAAACATACTATTGGGTATATCAGTTGGCGATTTAAATGGTATTGGCCCTGAGATTATTTTAAAGTCTTTAGAAGATACCCGGATGATGGAGCTTTGCACTCCTGTTATTTTTGCCAATGTCAAGCTAATGTCTTTTCTTCGCAAAATGGTAAAAAGCGCAAATTCATTACATGGAATAGACCATATCAATCAGGTACAAATAGGAAAAATAAATGTATTGAATGTATGGAAAGAGGGGGTGAATGTTGAATTCGGCACCCAGGATGATATAGTGGGCTCTTATGCTGTAAAATCATTTGTTGCGGCAACTGACGCGTTGAAGAAAGGAGATATTGATGTTTTAGTAACTGCTCCTATTAATAAATACAACATACAATCTCCTGAGTTTTCTTTTCCGGGCCATACCAATTACCTGAACCAGGAATTGGAAGGAAATGCATTAATGCTCATGGTAAATGAAAATTTACGTGTCGGGTTGCTTACAGATCATATGCCTATTCACGAAGTAGCTTCTCACATTACAACCGAGCTTTTAACACAAAAAATAAAAACCATTAACCAAACCTTAATACAGGATTTTCAGATTTTTAAGCCAAAAATTGCTATCTTAGGATTAAATCCGCACAGTGGAGATAATGGCGTGATAGGAGAGGAAGAATTAAAAATTATTACTCCTGCTGTAAAAGCGCTTTTTAACGAAGGTTATATTGTAACCGGCCCCTATGCCGCTGATGGTTTTTTCGGGTCTGAACAATACAAGAATTTTGATGCTGTAATTGCCTGCTATCACGACCAGGGCTTAGTACCTTTTAAAACGTTATCTTTTGGACATGGCGTAAATTATACAGCGGGTTTAAACAAAATCCGTACTTCACCGGATCACGGAACAGCGTACGATATAGCCGGTCAGGGAATAGCCGATTACACTTCATTCACACAAGCCATTTATCTGGCATTAGACATTTATAAAAACAGAAACGAGTACGCAGAAACCATAAAAAACCCTTTACCCAGCAAGTATTAAAAAAATTAACAACAAAAAAAGTTGATAACCTGCTTGTTATTGTAAAAGTTTTTTATCTTTGCACGCTCAAATAGATTGTTATGACTGGTGAAAAAGATTTTTTAATTCAGTTTTCTGGATTAAAGGTAGGGAAACATCAATTTGACTATCAGATTAATCGTGATTTTTTCAATTTATTTGATTACGATGAATTTGAGAATGTTAACATTCAAGCGAGTATCGTTTTAAATAAAAAAACCACAATGCTTGAGCTGACCTTCCAGCACAAAGGAACTGTCACTGTACCATGTGATCTGACCAACGAATTATTCGATTTACCCGTTAAGGGAAAAATGGATGTATTGGTAAAGTTCGGAGATACATACAACGATGAAAATGAGGAGCTGCTGATTTTACCTCATGGTGAATTTCAGCTTAACGTAGCGCAGTATATTTATGAAATGATTGTGCTTTCAGTACCTCAGAAAAGAATTCATCCCGGTGTTGAAAACGGCACACTAACATCTCCGGCGCTGGAATATCTGGAACATCAGCATGATGAACCCGAGCAACAAGAAGAAAACAATGAAACAGATCCCCGATGGGATATATTAAAACAACTATTAACGGATAAATAATATAGTAAGATGGCACATCCTAAGAGAAAAACCTCGAAAACAAGAAGAGATAAAAGAAGAACGCATTACAAGGCGGTAGCTCCTACTATTGCTACTTGTGCTGTAACAGGCGAAGCGCATTTATTCCACAGAGCATACTGGCATGAAGGAAAAATGTACTACCGCGGACAAGTGGTTATCGACAAAACAGAGACTGAAGCATAAATTTCAATCTCGAAGAGATAAACTCTCGCTATTTGCGAGAGTTTTTTTATTTATAAAAATTCAAAAACAGGCTCAAAAAAGCTGTTTTTGCGCAAAAAAACGTTTATTTCGTTTTTTTTTTGTAATTTTCCGCACTTTTTGGATTTTAAAAAAAACATTATAGTACTCTCTTATGACAAAAATAACCGCAGCCATTACAGCCGTTGGTAAATACTTACCCGACTATGTACTTTCGAACGAAATACTAGAGACTATGGTAGACACTAACGATGAGTGGATTACTACGCGAACAGGAATAAAAGAACGCCGGATTTTAAAGGAAGAAGGTAAAGGCACTTCATACATGGCTATAAAAGCCGCCCAAAATCTCCTTGAAAAATCAGGGGTAAATCCGGCCGACATAGATTTGGTTTTAATGGCTACTGCCACACCAGATATGCCCGTAGCTGCCACAGGTGTTTATGTAGCCACACAAATTGGTGCCGTAAATGCTTTTGCTTATGATCTGCAGGCGGCCTGCTCAAGTTTTTTATACGGTATGTCTACAGCCGCCGCTTATATAGAGTCAGGGCGTTACAAAAAAGTATTATTAATAGGTGCCGATAAAATGTCATCTATCATCAATTACGAAGACAGAGCTACTTGCATTATTTTCGGTGACGGTGCCGGTGCTGTATTATTCGAACCAAATACAGAGGGACTTGGTTTTCAGGATGAATTCTTAAGAAGTGACGGTATTGGGCGTGATTTTTTAAAAATTGATGCCGGAGGTTCTATTTTACCGCCATCAGAAGAAACAGTGAAAAACAAACAACACTTTGTGCACCAAGATGGCAAAACCGTCTTTAAATACGCCGTATCAGGAATGGCGGACGTAAGTGAAAAAATCATGGAACGCAACCACCTGACCCATAATGATGTCAACTGGCTGGTAGCACACCAGGCCAACAAACGTATTATAGATGCAACCGCGCACCGTATGGGGCTTGACGACTCTAAAGTACTGATCAATATTCACAACTACGGCAACACTACTTCGGCTACCCTGCCTTTACTTCTGGCCGATTTTGAATATCAGTTAAAAAAAGGCGACAATCTTATTTTTGCTTCTTTCGGAGGCGGCTTTACATGGGGCGCTATCTACCTGAAATGGGCTTACGATACAAAACAATAAACAAACAAACCTAATTTGAAGTATATGGATATTAAAGAAATTCAAAATTTAATCAAATTCGTAGCAAAATCAGGTGCTACAGAAGTTAAATTAGAAATGGACGATTTTAAAATCACCATTAAAACCACGACAGAGGGAGCTGCAACAGCTGAAACAACATACATTCAACAAATCCCTGTTGCTGCAACTCCGGCTACTGCACCTGCACCCATAGCACCTAATACACAAGAAGCAGCCCCAACCCCAGCAAACACATCTGACAACAGTAAATATATCACTGTAAAATCTCCTATCATTGGTACCTTTTACCGCAAACCTTCACCTGATAAAGCAGCGTTTGTAGAAGTAGGTTCAAGCATAAAACAAGGTGATGTACTATGTGTGATTGAAGCAATGAAACTATTTAATGAAATCGAATCAGAAGTTTCAGGAAAGATTGTAAAAGTATTGGTAGACGATTCGTCTCCGGTAGAATTTGACCAACCATTATTCCTGGTAGATCCGGCTTAATTTGATACTGTAAAGATGTGGCACACTATAGGTTGTTTCACATCTTTTTAAATTTTCAACTTACTGCATTGTTTCATGATCAAATTATAAAGGATGTTTAAAAAAATATTAATAGCTAACCGAGGGGAAATTGCACTTCGTGTAATCAGAACCTGTAAAGAAATGGGAATAAAAACGGTAGCCGTTTACTCTACTGCCGATGCTGACAGTTTACACGTACGTTTTGCAGATGAAGCAGTTTGTATAGGCCCGCCTCCCAGCAATTTATCTTATTTAAAGATAGCCAATATTATTGCCGCAGCAGAAATTACGAATGCTGATGCAATTCACCCGGGCTATGGCTTTTTATCAGAAAATGCCAAATTTTCTAAAATTTGCGGAGAACATGGCATCAAGTTTATAGGTGCGTCGCCAGAAATGATTGAAAAAATGGGCGATAAAGCAACCGCTAAAGAAACCATGAAAAAAGCAGGAGTACCTTGTGTACCTGGATCGGACGGTATCTTACAGTCGTTGGAACAAGCTAAAAAAGTAGCAAAAGAAATTGGCCTACCTGTTATGATGAAAGCTACTGCGGGTGGTGGCGGACGCGGAATGCGCGAAATATGGAAAGAAGAAGATCTTGATAAGGCATGGGAAAGTGCACGTCAGGAGGCAGCCGCTGCTTTTGGAAATGACGGAATGTATATGGAGAAATTGATTGTTGACCCGCGTCATATCGAAATTCAGGTAGTAGGGGATGCTTACGGAAAAGCCTGTCACCTATCCGAACGTGACTGCTCTATTCAACGCCGCCATCAGAAATTAACAGAAGAAACCCCTTCTCCTTTCATGACAGACGAATTACGTCAACGCATGGGAGAGGCAGCTGTAAAAGCAGCGGAATATATTAAATATGAAGGAGCCGGAACTATCGAGTTTTTAGTTGATAAGGACCGCAACTTTTATTTTATGGAAATGAATACCCGTATTCAGGTAGAACACCCTATTACAGAACAGGTAATCGATTACGATTTAATCCGCGAACAAATTCTCGTAGCAGCAGGCGTTCCTATTTCCGGCAAAAATTATCTTCCGGAACTGCATTCAATAGAGTGTCGTATCAATGCAGAAGATCCATTCAATGATTTCAGACCGTCTCCCGGTAAAATTACGACACTACACGCTCCGGGCGGACATGGCGTTCGCCTCGACACGCATGTATATTCCGGATACACTATTCCGCCGAATTATGACTCTATGATTGCAAAATTAATTACCACAGCGCAAACACGCGAAGAGGCTATTAATAAAATGAAACGCGCTTTAGATGAGTTTGTTATAGAGGGAATAAAAACCACTATTCCGTTTCATCGCCAGTTAATGGATGATCCGAATTATGTGGCAGGTAATTATACTACTGCCTTCATGGAAACCTTTAAAATGAAAAAACCAGAAGAATAAAAAAATCGGGTATTATACCGATTTTTTATTCCTGTAAAACTTAACTTTAAAAAAAACTTAAAAAACTTTGTAATCATTTTAAAAAGTATATCTTTGATTATTATTAATTTATTTATTTTTTATTAAATGAGAACAGGAAAAGTTAAGTTCTTCAACGAGTCTAAAGGGTTCGGATTTATTACAGACGAAGAAACAGGTAAAGACATTTTTGTACACGTATCGGGTATTAAAAGTCGCGAATTACGTGATGGTGACACCGTTTCTTACGTAGAAGCTGACGGTAAAAAAGGTAAAATTGCTTCAGATGTTGTTGTTATAGAATAATTATATTACAATATATTTTAGTGCACCTTTATAAAGCTACTTCAAATGAAGTAGCTTTTTCTATTTCATACATTTCGCTGTTGGTTTAGACAAACTTCTTCTTCCTTAAACACAAATTACAAAAACCAATAATTTATTACAGCAAATACCGACACTCTTGTTTAACTGCCAGATAAAATTACACTTCAAGATTTTTATTTAAAACCATTATAAATTACCTGTTTAACACGCTAAACCAAGCACCAGCATTTTTTAAGTCGTAATTATAAATTTATATTTGTAAGATTTAAGTAAACTAACGAAAAATGCATTCTACTCCGTTTGATTTTGTGCCTATTTTAATGCAGTTAGGTCTTGCAGCAGGCTTTGTTATTCTTACCGTTTTTGTCTCGGGTAAACTGGGTCCGAAACGTTTATCAAAAAACAAGGATATTAATTTTGAATGCGGTATCGAATCTGTCGGAAACGCACGCGTTCCGTTTAACGTAAAATACTTTTTAGTAGCCATATTATTTGTCCTGTTTGATGTAGAAGTAATTTTTATGTACCCTTGGGCTGTTAACTTTAAAGCACTAGGCTGGGAAGGTTTTGCCAAAATGGGTATTTTTATATTCCTTCTGGTAGTTGGTTTACTATACGAGTTCAAGAAAAAAGGATTGGAGTGGGATTAATTGAGGTCAGAAAATGAGTAAAAATACAGATATAAACATGGTAAATCCACCGGAGGGATATTCCGGAGAAGGATTTTTTGCTACAAAATTAAGTGAGGTAGTAGGTTTGGCTCGTGCCAATTCTATGTGGCCGTTACCATTTGCTACTTCTTGTTGCGGAATTGAGTTTATGGCAACTATGGCGGCAACTTATGATGTGGCCCGTTTCGGGTCAGAACGTATGAGTTTTTCTCCGCGTCAGGCTGATATGTTGCTTGTAATGGGAACCATTGCCAAAAAAATGGCTCCTATTCTGCGTCAGGTATACGAACAAATGGCGGAACCTAAATGGGTTATAGCTGTAGGTGCCTGTGCCAGTTCAGGAGGTATTTTTGATACCTATTCTGTACTTCAGGGCATTGACAAAGTTATTCCTGTAGATGTCTATGTACCGGGATGCCCACCCAGACCTGAGCAGATTTTAGATGGTATACTGCAGCTGCAGGACATCGTCAAAAATGAGTCGGTACGCAGAAGAAGCTCTGAAGAATACAAACACCTTTTAAACTCATATAACATCAAATAATGAGCTTAGAAATTACTTATATACAAAATGCATTGGTCGATAAATTCGGTATGGCCATTATCGAATTTCATCAATCACACGATATTTTAACCTTCGAAATTGAACCTTCCCGTATTCATGAGGTTATGCAATTTCTGAAAGAAGATAAAATCCTTCGTTTTAACTTTCTGACCGATGTTTGCGGGGTGCATTATCCCGATTATGAAACAGACCGCCAGTTTGCAGTGGTATACCACCTGCACAATTGGTTTGACAACGTACGTATCCGGTTAAAAACCTTTTTAAACGGTAAAAACCCGGAAGTACAGAGTATGTCCGATCTTTTCCCGAGTGCCAATTGGCAGGAGCGTGAAACCTATGACTTTTATGGTATTCGTTTTATGGGCCACCCTCAGTTAAAACGTATTTTAAATATGGATGAAATGGAATCGTTTCCGCTCCGTAAAGAATTTCCATTGGAAGATCAGGGACGTACCGATAAGGACGACCGTTTCTTTGGAAGAACTACCCCTAATTGTTAATTGAATGTTGTATGTCTGATTTACTACTTACCCCAGAAGACCGTTTCCAGAAACAAATAGAGAAGCGTTTAGAAACCGACGGTGTAGAGCTATCGGTGCTGAATTTAGGACCTACACATCCGGCTACACATGGTATTTTTCAGAATATTCTTTTAATGGATGGTGAAAAGGTGATTGATGGTGAAGGAACCGTGGGATATATTCACCGTGCGTTTGAAAAAATTGCGGAGAACCGGCCGTTTTATCAGATAAACGTTCTGACCGACCGTTTGAATTACTGCTCATCCCCCATAAACAATACAGGGTGGTGGATGACAGTAGAAAAAGCGCTGGGCATAGAAATTCCCAAACGGGTACAATATCTGCGGGTAATTATTATGGAGCTCGCCCGTATTGCCGATCATATTATATGCAGCTCTGTAATGGGTGTAGATACCGGCGCCTTAACCGGTTTTTTATACGTTTTTCAGTACAGAGAAAAAATATATGAAATATACGAAGAAATTTGCGGTGCCCGTTTAACCACCAATATGGGGCGTATTGGCGGGTTTGAAAGAGAATGGTCACCCACAGCTTTTAAAAAGATAAATGAATTTTTAGATGAATTCCCCGCTATATGGACGGAATTTGAAAACCTGTTAACGCGCAACCGCATATTTATGGACCGTACCATAGGTGCAGGTGCTATTTCAGCAGAAGATGCTATGGCATACGGTTTTACGGGACCGAACTTGCGTGCTGCCGGAATCGATTATGATGTTCGGGTAGCCCAGCCTTACTGTTCTTATGAAGATTTCGAATTTGAAATTCCGGTAGGTCTGAACGGCGATTGCTACGACCGTTTTTGCGTGCGTAATGCAGAAGTATGGGAAAGTTTGAAAATTATACGCCAGGCGCTGGATAAGATGCCGGAAGGACCTTACCATGCTGATGTTCCGGAATACTATCTTCCTCCTAAAGAAGAAGTATATGAAAATATGGAAGCCCTTATTTACCATTTTAAAATTGTTATGGGTGAAATTCCGGTACCTAATACCGAAGTGTACCATGCCGTTGAAGGCGGAAATGGCGAATTAGGTTTTTATTTAATCACTAACGGAAGCCGTACCCCCTACCGTTTACACTTCCGCAGACCTTGTTTTATTTATTACCAGGCCTATAACAAAATGGTACAGGGACAAAGCTTATCAGATGCCATTATTACCCTTTCAAGTCTGAATGTTATTGCAGGGGAACTAGATTGTTAGATTATGGAAAAATCGAATTATATACAAAACATCAATATAACGCCTCAATTAATGGAGCGTATTCAGGAATTGATCAGTCATTACCCTGAAGGAAAGCAAAAGTCAGCTTTATTACCTGTGCTTCATGAAGTACAGGATGCACATGACAATTGGTTAAGTGTAGCACTCCAGGACAAAGTAGCTGAAATTTTAAATATAAAACCGATAGAAGTGTATGAAGTGGTTACTTTTTATACCATGTTCAACCAAAAACCGGTCGGAAAATACATGTTCGAGTTTTGTACTACCTCATGCTGTGCTATAAACAAAGCAGAAGACATGATGGAATACGCTTGTGAGAAATTGGGTGTACAGCCCGGACAGGTTACCGGCGACGGCATGTTTTCGGTAGTTGGCGTACAATGTTTAGGCGCTTGCGGATACGCTCCGATGATGCAGGTAGGCGATTTTTACCACGAACATTTAAACGAGGCAAAAATTGACCAGATCATAGAAGAGTGCAGAGCAGGAAAAGTAATTTTACACGATAAATAATACCATGGGGAAAAAAATATTATTAGATAAAATAAATATTCCGGGTATAAAATCCTACGATGTATACCGTCAGCATGGCGGATACGAAGCCGTGGAAAAAGCATTAAAAATGAATCCGGATGACATTACTGAAGAAGTAAAAACATCAGGACTTCGCGGACGTGGCGGTGCAGGTTTCCCGATGGGTATGAAATGGAGCTTTATCGACAAAAAATCGGGAAAACCGCGTCATTTGGTATGTAATGCCGATGAATCGGAACCCGGCACGTTTAAAGACCGTTTTTTAATGGAATATATCCCGCATCTGCTGATAGAAGGTATGATTGTTTCTTCCTATGCTTTGGGAGCCAATTTATCTTACATCTATATTCGCGGTGAATATATGTGGGTTTTTAAAATTATAGAACGCGCCATTAAAGAAGCATATGCAGCAGGATGGTTAGGTAAGAATATTAAAGGATCTGGCTATGATCTTGATTTATATGTACATTGTGGCGGGGGCGCCTATATTTGCGGAGAAGAAACAGCCTTGATAGAGTCGTTGGAAGGCAAAAGAGGCAATCCGCGTATTAAACCTCCCTTCCCTGCTGTCAGCGGTTTATGGCAGAACCCCACAGTGGTAAATAATGTTGAATCTATTGCCAATGTACCTTGGATTGTCTTGAATTCAGGTGCTGAATATGCCAAAATTGGTATTGGCCGTTCTACAGGTACCAAATTGATTTCCGCATCCGGACATATTAAAAATCCGGGCGTGTACGAGATTGAATTGGGTATTACGGTAGACGAGTTTATCAATTCCGATGAATACCTGGGAGGTATGATAAACGATCGTCCGTTAAAAGCTTTAGTGCCGGGAGGCTCTTCCGTGCCTATTCTGCCTAAAGACCTTATTTTTAAAACGGCTAACGGGGAAGAAAGGTTAATGACTTATGAATCTTTATCAGATGGCGGTTTCCAGACAGGTTCAATGATGGGTTCCGGTGGTTTTATTGTGTATAATGACACTGCCTGCATAGTGCGTAATACATGGAACTTTACCCGTTTCTACCATCATGAAAGCTGCGGACAATGTTCACCCTGCCGTGAAGGAACCGGATGGATGGAAAAAGTATTATGGCGTATTGAAAACGGACAGGGAAATAGTGAAGACATTGATTTATTATGGGATTTGCAAAGTAAAATTGAAGGGAATACCATTTGCCCGTTAGGTGATGCAGCCGCATGGCCGGTAGCAGCCGCTATTCGTCATTTCAGAGACGAATTTGAATACCACGTTCGTTTTCCTGAAAAAATTAAAAACAGAGATCACTTTACTCAAGAACCGTTTGAGCAGGTGAAACACCTATTGGTGAAACAAACGGTATAATTCGTTTGGCTTTATAAAACAACGCGAAATCAGTAAAAGATGAAAGTTACAATAGATGGTCAAGAAATAGAAGTAGCACCAGGAACCACCATTTTACAGGCGGCCCGTATGATCGGAGGAGAAAGCGTTCCACCGGCCATGTGCTATTACTCAAAATTAAAAGGCAGTGGCGGTAAATGCCGTTGCTGTTTAGTAGAAGTTTCTAAAGGAAGCGAAGCTGACCCACGTCCGATGCCCAAATTAATGGCTTCTTGCGTTACAGGAGTAATGGACGGAATGGAAGTAAAAAGTATTTCTTCCCCAAGAGTAACGGAAGCCCGAAAATCGGTTACCGAATTTTTGTTGATGAACCATCCGCTGGATTGTCCGGTATGTGACCAGGCCGGTGAATGCGATCTGCAAAACTTAAGTTACGAACACGGAAAAGAATTAACCCGCTTTAAAGAAGAAAAACGCACCTACGAACCTGAAAATATTGGTGATAAAATTCAACTGCATATGAATCGTTGTATTCTTTGCTACCGTTGTGTATACACTGCCGAACAAATTACTGACGGACGTGTACACGGTGTTTTAAACCGAGGCGATCATTCCCAGATTTCTACTTATATTGGTGCGGCCATTGATAATGATTTTTCCGGAAACGTAATAGATGTTTGTCCTGTAGGCGCGTTAACAGATAAAACATTCCGATTTAAATCGAGAGTATGGTTTAACAAACCTTTTAACGCGCATAGAAATTGTGATAAATGCTGCGGAAAAACCACTCTTTGGATGTTCGGCAACGAAATTCAACGCGTAACAGCCCGTAAAGATGAATACCATGAAGTGGAAGAGTTTATCTGCAATGAATGTCGTTTTGATCATAAAGAGGTAAACGATTGGGTAATTGAAGGGCCTCGAAAATTTGAAAAATTCTCGGTTATCAACCAGAATAACTATACCCGTAAAATGGATAAGGTGGAAATTCATACCGAAAAACAAATACTTATGGGAAGAGAGGAAGACCGTAAAAAGATCAGTATGAAAGAAATTCCTTATACAACAAATAAAACCCCTAATTCATAACTATGGAACAAGCTATCATTATAGAAAAGGGTGTTATTATTCTGGCGGTATTTGCCATTACCATGCTTTTTGCCATGTATTCCACTCTGGCTGAACGTAAAATTGCTGCCTGGATTCAGGATCGTCGCGGTCCGAACCGTGCAGGAAAAGGAGGTATATTGCAACCTTTGGCCGATGGTTTAAAGCTTTTTTCGAAAGAAGAATTTATGCCCAATACGCCCAATACCTTTCTATTTGTATTAGGCCCTACTATCTCTATGACTATGGCATTGATGACCAGCGCTGTACTTCCATGGGGAAGCTCGTTGGAAATTGGCGGGCGCACCATAATACTGCAAGCCACAGACATTAATGTGGCGTTATTATATGTTTTTGCTGTACTTTCAGTAAGCGTATATGGTATCATGATTGGTGGCTGGGCCTCCAACAATAAATATTCATTGATGAGTGCCATGCGTGTAGCATCGCAAATGATCTCATACGAGATTGCCATGGGATTGTCTGTTGTGGCGTTATTAATGATGCACAGCTCAATGAGTTTGAGCGATATTGCGGCTAACCAGCACGGTATGAACTGGAATGTATTCTACCAGCCTTTAGGCTTTTTAATCTTCTTGGTTTGTTCGTTTGCTGAAACCAATCGTACCCCTTTTGACCTGGCGGAGTGTGAACAGGAACTCATAGGAGGTTATCATACGGAATATTCATCTATGCGAATGGGCTTCTTCCTGTTTGCTGAATATGCGGCTATGTTTATTTCATCTACTATTTTAGCTGTTCTGTACTTTGGTGCGTACAACTATCCTGGTATGGACTGGGCTGCTGAAAACTGGGGAGCAAATACCGCCAGCATTATCGGCATACTGGTTTTATTCGCCAAAATTTGCTTTTTTATATTCGTATATATGTGGGTACGTTGGACTATTCCGCGTTTCCGTTATGACCAGTTAATGAATTTAGGATGGAAAACGTTAATTCCGTTGGCGATTATCAATATTATTATCACAGCCGTTGTGATTTTATTAAATCAATAAACTACTGAAAATGTCTATAGAAACCATATCATTATCAGGAAGAAAAAAACAGGTGGTCAACAAAAAAATGACGCTCCTGGAGCGCATTTATCTTGTAGCTATCTTTAAAGGGATGGCCACCACTTTAAAACATATGTTCAGGAAAAAGGTAACCATCAGTTACCCTGAAGAAACGCGTCCGTTCAGTCCGGTATATCGCGGTCGGCATACATTGATGCGCGACGACGAAGGTAGGGAACGCTGCACCGCCTGCGGATTATGTGCATTATCCTGCCCGGCAGAGGCTATTACCATGAAAGCCGCCGAACGCAAACCGGATGAAATGCATTTGTACCGCGAGGAAAAATATGCTGAAATTTATGAAATAAATATGCTTCGTTGCATCTATTGTGGCTTATGTGAAGAAGCTTGCCCGAAACAGGCTATTTATCTTACCAAATCAAAACAGATTGTACATGCCAATACCAGTCGGGAAAAGTTCATTTTCGGCAAAGAGCAATTGGTAATGCCTCTAGAAGCAGCTATTAAAAATACTCCATTAAACAACGCGTAATCATGATAGAAGTTTTATTTTATATTCTTTCGGCACTTACGCTTGGCAGTGCGTTGCTTACTATTTTAAGTAAAAACCCTATACACAGTGCCATTTGGCTGGTGGTAAGCTTTTTCAGTATAGCAGGTCATTATGCTTTATTGAATTCACAGTTTCTTGCTATGGTACATATTATTGTATATTCAGGAGCTATTATGATTTTAATGTTATTTACCATCATGTTGATGAATCTGAACATTTCTGACCATATTTCCAAGCCTCTGGTAACAAAAATAATTGCTGTTATTGCCTTTTGCCTTATAGGATTGGCTCTGGTGGCAGCTTTGGCTCAGACGGCCCCGGCATTAGACACCTATGTACAAAAAGGAGCCGATTATCAGTCCATTGAAGTACTTGGAAAAGTATTGCTGGAGGAATTTATTGTACCGTTCGAAATGGTAGCCGTTTTGCTTTTAATGGCCATGATAGGAGCTGTACTTATTTCTAAAAAAGATAAAAAAGTAGCTTAGCATATGGAAAATGTATTACAGATCATCGGAATTGAAAACTACATTTACTTAGCCTTATTGCTATTTTGTGTAGGCGTATTTGGCATTTTATACCGCCGAAATGCGATTGTCATGTTTATGTCGATAGAAATCATGTTGAATTCGGCTAATTTACTGCTGGTAGCTTTTTCAAATTATCATCAGGATGCCAACGGTCAGGTATTCGTCTTTTTCAGTATGGCAGTTGCTGCAGCTGAAGTTGCTATAGGTCTGGCCATTTTAGTAGCCATTTTCAGAAATATAGGTTCAATAGATATTGATAAATTAAAAAACTTAAAAGGATAATTATAGATGGACACGAATATACTTTTACTTTCTTTAGTAGTGCCCTTACTCGGATTTCTTGTTACTTTCTTGTTTGGAAAACAATTGGGAAAAACAGTTACCGGTTTATTGGGAACTTTAGCTATAGTGGTACCGTTTGTCATTACCCTTCTTTTGTTTTTACAAATTAAGGAAACGCAACAACCTGTCCGCTTACATTTATTTCCGTGGATAGAACTGGCCCAGCTAAAAATTGATTTTGCTTTTTATTTTGATCAGCTTTCTGTGTTATGGCTGCTATTCGTTACCGGTATCGGTTCGCTTATTCATCTATATTCTACAGGTTATATGAAGGAAGATGAAAACTTTCATAAGTTTTTTGCTTACTTAAACCTGTTCGTTTTCTTTATGATGGTTTTAGTGACAGGAAGCAATTTATTAATGATGTTCATCGGATGGGAAGGTGTAGGGCTCTGCTCTTACCTGCTTATCGGATTCTGGCATAAAAATCAGGAATACAACAATGCCGCTAAAAAAGCCTTTATTATGAACCGCGTAGGCGACTTAGGTTTTTTGATAGGTACTTTTATAGTTATCTACCTGTTTAACACTATCGATTTTGTGGAATTGCGCGAGCAATCACAATTTGGTATTACAGCCTCTATGTTACCCTTATTAGGTGGTGCAACATTTGCCTTGTTTATTGCCGCTACCGGTAAAAGCGCACAAATTCCACTTTACACATGGTTGCCAGATGCAATGGCCGGCCCTACCCCGGTTTCTGCATTAATCCACGCCGCTACTATGGTTACAGCCGGTATTTTTATGATTACGCGTTTAAACTTTTTGTTTGACCTTACGCCGTATGTACAGAATACGATAGCCGTTATAGGAGCTTTAACGGCCCTTTTGGCCGCTTCAATCGGACTGGTTCAGAATGATATTAAAAAAGTATTGGCCTATTCAACAGTATCTCAGTTGGGTCTGATGTTTTTAGCTTTAGGCCTGGGTGCTTATGAAGTAGCGGTTTTTCACGTAATTACCCATGCATTCTTTAAAGCATGTCTTTTCTTAGGCTCGGGTTCTGTAATTCATGCTGTGGGTGGAGAACAGGATATGCGGCATATGGGCGGCTTAAAAGGCGTAATGAAAATTACGTATGTTACTTTTTTAATTTCATCATTAGCTATATCCGGTATACCCCCGTTTGCAGGTTTCTTTTCGAAAGATGAAATTTTATTAACGGCATTTCATAATAATATTATCCTGTACCTCATCGGTTCATTAGCTTCTGTTATGACCGCTTTTTATATGTTTAGGTTAGTGTACCTTACCTTCTTTAACCAGTTCAGAGGAACAGAAGAGCAAAAACATCATTTGCATGAAAGTCCTTCAAGCATGACACTTCCGTTAATCGTACTGGCAGTACTCGCTATAGTAGGCGGCGCCATAAGTTTGCCTGGAAACAGCTGGTTAAACGATTATTTAGCCCCTGTTATTGTAAACAATGCCGCTTCGCAACCGCATCATTTAGATACAACAGCGTATATTCTGATGGGTATTGCTGTAGTAGGAGCCTTAATAGGTATTGGTCTTGCCTATTCAAAATACTTGAAAAAAGGTGAAGTTCCGGGCAGCGATCATGAGGTTTCAGGTTTTGCTAAAATACTGTCCCATAAATACTATATTGATGAAATCTATCAATTTTTAATTGTAACACCGTTAAACATCTTAGGAAGTTTCTTTAAAAGAGTTATGGAATACGTTATTGACGGTTTGGTAACCGGTTTAGGTACTTTTGCTAATGAGTTATCATATCAGGGAAAAAAAGCGCAAAACGGTAACATTGGACTGTACCTGTTTGCATTTGTTTTTGGTGTTTGTGCCATTATTTACTATTTATTTTAAGCAAGATAATTTATAAAACATGAATGTAACATTTATCTTACTCACCTTATTAGGCGGATCTTTACTAACCTTTATTGCAGGAAAGCAGTGGGCGCATAAAGTTGCCCTGTTATTCAGCGTTATTGCTTTAGGGTTGTCATTAATAACTTTATGTCAGTTTACAGACGGAATAGATGTATCTTATACAGCCCGCTGGATGAGCAAACCCAATATTTCCTTTTCGTTACAAGGTGATGGACTGAGCTTGCTCATGGTGCTTTTAACTACCTTTTTAACCCCCGTCATTCTGATAACGGCATTAAAAAAAGAGTTTAAAAACCCACATATACTTTATGCATTGGTATTATTTATGGCGTTTGCCATGACAGGTACTTTCTTAGCTGTTGATGGTTTTGTGTATTATATTTTCTGGGAGCTGGCTTTGGTACCCATCTTCTTTATTGCACTGCTTTGGGGTAATGACACATGGGAAAAACGCAAAAAAGCCATATTAAAATTTTTTATATTCACTTTTGCCGGTTCACTGTTTATGCTGGTTGCATTTATCTATTTATATAGGCAAACCGGATCATTCCTTTTGTCTGATTTAATACAGCACAATACGTTATCTGCTCAGGAACAAACCTGGATTTTCCTGGCTTTCTTTTTGGCATATGCCATTAAGATTCCCATTTTTCCGTTCCATACCTGGCAGGCAGACACCTATGAAAAAGCACCAGCTGTAGGCAGTATGCTGTTATCAGGTATTATGCTGAAAATGGGATTATATTCCGTACTTCGCTGGCAGCTGCCTTTAACGCCGGATGTTAATCCGCAGGTACAAAAAACAGTTCTTATTTTGTGTATTATTGGTGTTATTTATGCTTCTCTTATTGCGTTGCGTCAAACACATATCAAACGTATACTGGCTTATTCATCCATGGCTCACGTTGGTCTGATTGCTGCAGGGGCTTATACCTATAATACAGACGGTTATCAGGGAGTAGTTATTCAGATGCTGGCGCACGGTATTGTGGTCGTAGCCTTGTTTTTTCTAGCAGAAATAATGTATGACCGCTACCAAACTTATGAAATCAGAGAAATGGGAGGTATTCGGCCTCAGGCTGTCAAATTCGCTTCCTTTTTCTTAATTTTTATGTTTGCCTCTATCGGACTTCCCGGAACATTTAATTTTATCGGCGAATTTACCTTACTATTAAGTTTATCGCGATACAACATATGGTTTGCTATTTTTGGAGGTACTACCATAATACTTGGTGCTTATTATATGATGCGTATGTTTCAGACAGCTGTTTTAGGGCCTCTCAATACAAAAACCTTTGCTGATGTAAAAGGTTACGAAACCCTCGTTTTGTTTGTATTAGCTGCAGCTATTATCTTTTTTGGAATTTATCCAAAACCGATTACTGATATTTTATTCGCAACCTTATCATAACATAAAATCTATAAAATGTTTTGGATACAGCATCCTGAACGTTAAAATAAAAATATATGAATACATTAATTGCTTTAGCAGGATTAGCCGTTTTAGTTTTGGTTTTGGAAATCATAAACCTGCGCAAAATTATTGTACCTGTAACCCTACTGGGGTTAATGGCTGCTTTGGGCATAACCATCAGCGATTTCGATACCAATGCGTCTTTTTACCATAATATGGTAGTGGTAAATCGTTCAAATATGATGTATACAAGTTTATTTATTGTACTTACATTATTCCTTATCATGCTGAGTGAAGATTTCTATAAACCGGTATATCATAAAATATCCGATTTTGTTTCGTTAAAACTCTTTTTGCTCATTGGAGCAGTTTGTATGGTTACCTTTGGGAATCTTACCCTTTTCTTTTTAGGCCTTGAAATTTTATCCATAACCCTATACGTATTAGCAGGAAGCGATTTTACAAACATTCGCAGTAATGAAGCCGGTATGAAGTATTTTTTATTAGGCTCTTTCGCATCAGGATTTATCTTATTCGGTATTGCCCTCATATACGGAGCAACCGTTTCATTCGACATTTCGGTTATTTCCCAAAGTCTTGCTTCTTTAAGTAATCCTAAATGGTTTACACTCGGGGCAGTACTTATTTCTGTAGGTTTATTATTTAAAATTGCTGCCTTTCCCTTCCATTTCTGGGCACCTGACGTATACCAGGGAGCCCCTACATTAACCACCGCGCTAATGAGTACACTGGCAAAGGTAGTAGCTATAGCTGCCTTTTTTAAATTATACTCTGTTTTTACACCAATGCTGCCTGCTGCATTTACAACCCTTATGATTGTACTGACCATAGCCACTATGTTTGTAGGAAATATAATGGCATTGCGCCAGGAAAATATTAAACGTATGCTGGCCTATTCAGGTATTTCTCATGCCGGATTCATGATGATTACGTTATTTACCACTGAAAACGCAAATGCGCATTTGTTTTATTATGCTGCAGCATATGCTTTGGCAGGTATAGCAGCTTTTTCAGTCATTATTGCTGTTTGTTTCGATAAAGAAGATGAAACCGTTTCACATTTTAAAGGACTTGGCAAAACCAATCCTTTAATGGCTGTTGTCTTGTCCATGGCTATGTTATCTATGGCAGGTATTCCCATTTTTGCAGGATTTTTTGGTAAGTTTTTTGTTTTCACATCCGCATTAAAAGACGACCATTTAGCTTTGGTTATTTTCGGGGTCATCAATTCTATCATTAGTATTTACTATTATTTTAAGGTTATCGGCATCATGTTTTCACAAAATGAAAATGTCGTAGCTCCGGAAAGCAAAAAATATCCTATTTACCAGTTCGTAGCTGTTTTAGCTATTGTATTAAACCTTGCTATCGGTTTATTTCCCGACTTTTTATTACAATGGTTGGTATAACTATTAAATAAATTCTAAAATGAAGGGTATCTTTTTGGTTACCCTTTTTTTATACTACTTTTATAGGAGTTTATGGAAACACCTACCCGATATATAGCCAAACATTCTGATGCCTTTTCGAGTTACTGGACTAATCCGGATAGTTTTCTATATGGTCTATTACCAGCAGAAACACAATTAGATGATGCCTCAGCTTATGTACCTCTGTACAATCAAACCGATGAAATCGGCGATGCTTTGGTTAAAGAGTATATGCTTCCTCTCGGATTTTCTGAAGGTATTGGAAAGATACACCAGCTTATGGCACAATATCCAAACCTATCTGAACCGGTATCTGAAAACACACGTAGGTTTCTTGATACTATTTTCACGATCCCTGAATGGGTAGATGAAGAGCTGCTGTTATATGGTGCCAGGTTTTGCAACAGAACCGGAACCTCAGGACTTGCTACTTTACGTAATTACTGCTTAATGGGCGGGTATGAATCCTCCGCTATTAATAAACCTCTAATTTTTACCGGAGCCTTAAAAAAAGGAGCCGTAAAACGCCTGACCGATACTGTTGTTTTTTGGGTGAATGTAACAGAACAAAACGGGTTAAAAATTAAAAACAAAGGATTTTTCAGCACTGTAACCACCCGCCTGATTCATTCGTATTCACGCCTTAAAATAGAAGAAACGGGTATATGGAAGACATCAGAATGGGGAAAACCTTTAAACATATGGGATATGCTTGCTACTAATCTCGGTTTTTCAATTGCCTTTCTTGATGGCTTACACAAATTAGGTTTCCGTCCTTCTGAAAAAGAGATAAAAGGAGTTTTACATTTATGGAAGTACACCGGTTATCTCATTGGTATTCCTCCTGCGATTTTACCCGATACTCCGCAACAGGCAGCACAGCAATTATTCTATTGGAGCCGAACCCAAAAAGGAGCCGATAAAGATTCGGTAGCATTAGCCAAATCATTATATAAAGAACCGTTAGATGTTACGTTCACCCGGCTGACTTTCATGAAAAAATTTGTACAGAACACAAATTTAGGGTATAATTATTTTATGCTGGGCAGCAAGAGCTGTAAACAATTAGGCCTGCCTCCGGCTCGAATGGTTTCCTGGATTGTCTTTATCCGGAAAATGAATCGTTTTAATGAAAGGCTGACCCGTCGTTTTCCTTCTTTGTATACTTACTTTATAAAAAAGGGACGAAAACAGCATATACATGTCATGAAATTATATAATAAAGAAAAATAATAACGCATAGCATAAAGGGTGCCTTCCGGACCAGCTTCAAAATACTTTGCTGCAGGTTATATTGTAAATTCGCAAACAAGAATGTCTGAACAGAACATAAACAGAACATAATAAGTTAATCAGGAACCTGCTTTCCGCTGTAATAATACAAGAAAAGAAGGTACCTGAAAAATTGGTGCTTAAAATTACTTTTTATTAATAGGTCAATGAGCTTATAGGTGCTAAACTCAAAAAGTCACCATTAGTCCATTTAAATTGTGTAATCCGGTTTTCTCCGAAGGCAAACAAACTATTATTGTAAATTAAAACATCTTTGTAAGTATAAGGTAATGCCTTTACAATAGTAGGTTCAGCAGCATTTGTAATATCAAAAATCTTTAATTCATCATCGCAGATAATCAGATAATTTTCCTGTAAAGCCAGGCCTCTTGGTTGTGTCAGACCGCGTTGGTGTATCAAAACCGGGTTCTTTACATCGGAAATATCGTATACTTCCAGCACATTTATATTACTACCGCACAGCGTATTAGAATGTAATGTCACAAAAGCATGTGTTGCATTAGCCACCACCGGGTCACAGGCCGTAAAATGCTGTACCGCTGATAAACGTTTCGGATTTTCGGGTGCAGTAATATCATAAATATACATGCCATTTTGCGAGCCGATAAACAAATAATCATCCAGCGAATAAATGGTCTCGATGTTAAAACCAATCGTCACTTTTCCTACATGTACCGGGTTGGCTGTATTCTGAATCCAGAAAACATTCAGAGATTGATTGTCTACCGTATATAAATAATCATTTTTCAATGCAAAAGTGGCCAGCGAGCCGCCTTTACCTTCTTGTTGTCCTGTACCTGAATCATTGCTGCCGTCGCTGGCACATTGTATACCGGCAAATGCCGCTATCAGTAAACTAATAAGTATAAGTATCTTTTTCATGCCTTTATTTTTGAATCCAGTCAACAACTACTTCTTTATTCGTTTCTACGGGCTGGTAAAAACCATCCGGCGATACTTTTACAGGAAATATGTTCGGAATACGTTTTAGCACCTGTACCTGCTCAGTTACCGGGTTTATAGCTAAGGCTACCAAATCTACCGCCTGGTTAATATAAATGGTATTATTGCGTATAGCCATATCAGTTACTCCCGGAGCCTCTATAAAGTTTTTCAATACCGGAGCTTCCGGATTGGTATTATCATATACATGAAACCCTTTGTTGGTATCCGAAATAAAAATCCATTGGTTATAGACATAGATTTTTCCGGCCTTCTGCATGCTCTTTATTCCTGAAAATTTAATAGATTTTTCCAAATCAGTACGATTTAAAACTACTGGTGCATAATCAGAAGCATACGGTATATAATCATCCTCTCTCCTGTCAAAAATACAGGAGGAAGCAGTTAGTAAAATACCCACCCCTAAAACACCACATAAAAGTGTTCGTTTTATCATAAATGTTTCTTTTGTTTAAAATATTGAAATTAAGCACAAAATATTATAAAAACGTATTATTCTTATTCTTTTTTTGGTTTACATATTTCATTTTATTAAAATAATTATTTTTAATACGCTGTACTATGCCATGCTATTTATCGTTTTAAGGAAAAGCGCCCGGCCTTTTTTGCTTACTATCTCCTGTTTTGTAAAAAACCTTTCCTAACAGAAATATTCTAATTACAGCATGGCGTGAGATAATATAAATTTTCTACCTCCTGCTGGTTTAAAACTTTATTAAAAATAAACATGTCATCTAAACCTCCGAACATGCCTTTCCCGATAAAAACCTCATACACCATATTAAAATACTGGTTATAAGTAACCGGAGCATTAGAAGTATCTGTTTGCACTCCGTTTACATATAATTCGTGAATATTCGCGTCCGAATCAAAATTTACCACTACATGATACCATATACCAACCCGGTTCATGCCACAGCCCTCATCGTTAAATTCAATCGGAAAACTTGTTTCACTTTCCCATACTTCACCGGATCCGTTGCCTGTAAATACTCTTGAACAATCGTACTGTCCCACATAAAAAGACCGCCTATAAGTATTTCCATACCATAATTCATTGGTATACCCCACTAAGAAAAAACGTTCCTGCCTGGTAGCAACATCGTTATTTAACCAGCCTGAAGAAGCATTAAACCAAGCTGAAATACTGAATTTATTTACATTTTGAAGAAACGTAATGTCAGGGACTTTTAAATAATCTGTCCCGTTAAAACGTAAGGCACAGTTTTCGTTACCATTTCTGTCAGCCATTGCGGGTATAGCAACGGTAACAACAGCCAGGTTATTGTTATTCCCGCTTCCGTCCAGAAGGCTCCCTTCAGCAAAATTATACGACGCCAGGAGAGAAGGTTCCAAATCAGAAGGGACACAGCTGGCAGGCACCACAGGGCTATCGTCACCCGGTGCAGGCGTATCATCGGTAGGAATAGTAAGGTCTACTGCCGTTTGATTATCAGACACACACCCACATAACAAAGCAAAACACAAAAAAAGACATATTTTTTTCACAATACTTTTATATTTTTCATAAAAATATAAAATATTTAAAAACATCTAATAAAACACCTCTAAAAAATATTTCTTATCCTACATCAAGAAGCGCCCTTATATAATTATGTAATTTTATAAAAAATAAACGAATATGAAAATAGGAATTTCAATGTTCGGCGACCTGACTGCCCGTCCGGCAACCGGAAAACGAATTGCGGCCCAGCAACGGTTAAATGAAATGCTGGAACAGGTAAAACTGGCAGATGACGTAGGCCTGGACATTTTTGAAGTAGGGGAACATCACCGGAAAGATTATGCCGTAACCAATCCGCAGCTTTTTTTAAGTGCGGCGGCGGCTATTACCAAAAATATACAATTAGGTTCAGCCGTAACCGTTTTAAGTTCGTCAGACCCCGTGCGTTTGTTTGAAGATTTTAGCATGCTTGATAATATTTCTAAAGGGCGGGCGCATATTATGGCCGGGCGTGGTAGTTTTATTGAGTCATTTCCTTTATTCGGATTCGATTTAAAAGATTATGACGCCTTGTTTGAAGACAAGCTGATGATGCTTTTGGATATTATTCAAAAAAACGGAACAGCCGTTAGCTGGGACGGACGCTTTACACAATCGCTGCATCAGGCAGATATCTTTCCCAAGCCCGTTCAGAAACATTTACCTGTATGGATAGCTGTAGGAGGCACGCCGGCATCAGTATTACGTGCCGCCCGGTTAGGATTACCTATTACATTTGCCATTATCGGCGGATTGCCTGTAAACTTTAAGCCTTTGGTAGACTACTATAAAGAAAATTATATAGCGGCCGGACATGATATACACCATATGCAGATAGGTATTAATTCTCATACGTTCATAGGCGAAACGTCTGCCATTAAAGATATTTATTACCCATTTTATGCCGCGCAAATGGACGCTGTAGGCAAAAGCCGCGGATGGGCTCCTTTTTCCAAAGAGGTATTTTTAAACACCACCCGACCTGAAGGTGCTTATTTTATAGACGAGCCCCATGCTGTTATTGATAAAATATTACAGCAACATGAATGGTTTGGGCATACCCATTTTGTAGGACAAATAGATGTTGGTGCTCCTGATCATCAGATGATTATGAAAACTATTGAATTGCTCGGCACTAAGGTGGCTCCGGCAGTAAAAAAGGCACTTTCATAACGTGTAGACAATTTCCACAAAAACAAAACAAAAGCCAATATTTTAAATATTTATCATTTTTAAATCCGCCTAATAATCAATATATTAACAAAAAACACAAAAGGGCATTATTTTTGAAATTACAATCAGTATAAAAACTTTTAAAGAAGTAAGAATATGAAAAATGCATTGAAATTTTTAGGGATAATGATGATAACCCTTTTTGTTTTTACCAGTTGTAGTAAGGACGATGACCCGGCTGATAATGACTTATTTGTAGGAACTTATAAAGGACCAATCTCATTTAGATCAGCAGAAGAAAATAAGAGTACAGAAAATGGTTCGGTAACCGTAGCTAAGGTTGGAAACAGTTATAATTTTGCTTTTTCCGACGGTATTAAAGATATTGGTAACGTACAGTTTGAGAAAGAGAATGAAAATACCTATATCAACGTGGGAGGTGACGCTACCAATTATATTCGTATTACAGCAAACAAGCTGACGATGCTTTATATAAAAGACGGGGAAACCTGGACTGCTGACTGTACAAGATAAAAAAAGCTGCAATACTGCAGCTTTTTTTGTAAATATTCTTCTTATAATAAGAATCATGCCTCATCGGTAAAATGGCGGCGTTGCTTTTCTTTTGCAAACTTTTCAAGATTGTATGTTTCGGAGCCATTTTTAGGAATAGACAAACTTTTCCAATTGTTTCCTGCCAGCATTTTCCCCAGAAAAACAATCTGACCTACATGATACGGATAATGCGCCAGCTGACGGTTAATCGCTTCCATTACCGTATGTCCTTCATTGCGTATATATATAATACGTTCTAAATCAGCTGCTGTTAATTTATACAAAGTGGCAAACAACTGTTGCCAGCCTTCCTCCCATTTTTTGAGTAACGCTTCACGCGACGGTATATCACTTTTAAATTCTGCATCTCGGTTTCGCCATTCCTTTTCTCCGTCCGTAGTAAAGATATCGGTCCATCGCGAAAGCATATTGCCCCACATATGTTTTACAATAACGGCTATACTGTTGCTTTCTTCATTGTATTGCCAGAACAGCTGCGCATCAGAAACCTGGGCAAATGTTTTATCTCCCAACTGTTTATAATAAGCAAACTGTTTTTTTACGCTTTCTAAATAATTTTCCATTTTTAAAATAAGGTTTCCGGTTTTTGAGGATATTTCAGTGATAAATCAAGAGCTTTGTTAAGCTTACGGATAAAATGAGTGGCCAGTAAAGGTGATTCAACTTCTATATTCTGGTGAATGAAAAAATACAATTGGTTCAGCCCTGCATGCCGCCACTCTACAATACGTTCCACCCATTCATCTAAACGATCATAATCTGATATAAAATTAGCACCTACATACCGTACAAAAGCGGTATCTGTAGTCAGACGCATATGAAGCATATCACGTCTTCCGGCCGTATCAACAATAATATTGGTTACACTATACCGTTCCATGAGGTCGCAAAGCATTAAAAATACTTCCGTATTTGTAAACCATTCCTGATTACGCACTTCTAGAGCTAAAGGAAATCCTTTCGGAAAAGAAGAAATAAAAGTTTCTAACCGCTGAAAATCCTTAGGTTTAAAATTATCGTGTAGCTGCAAGAAAATCATTCCCAGCTTTTCTTCAAAAAAAGCGAGCGCGTCTGTAAAGGCCAGTACTTTTTCATCCGTATTGAGCAACCTGCTGTAATGGCTTACAGATTGGGGAATTTTAGGAAAAAATTTGAATCCTTCCGGAGTTTTATCACGCCATATTTCCACCTGCTCTTTTGACGGCGCACTATAGAAAGTAGCATTTAATTCAATACTGTTGAATTGCCGCGAATAATATTCAAGCTCATCTTTGGTCCCTCTCGGATAAAAACCTTTTAAGTCGGTTTTATTCCATTTGGCACAACCGACATACACCTCAAAATCCTTTTCAGGAAACGTCTTCAAAATCCTAAAAGTGGCTTCATCTGTTGGCGGAAGAGTGAAATCGATTAGGGAAGGGTCTTCTACTTGTCCGAACTTCATTTTTTATTTTAAAGTTACGTCAAATTGTAAATATAGTACCTATTTTCTTCCCGCTATTTTTTACATTTACAAAAAACAAATTCTATGAAATACATCATTCCCTTTATTTTAATTATGACAAGTACCGGGTGTGCTTCCTTAAAAAAAGAAAAGCATCCATTTGACGGCACCTGGCTTTTAATCCAATATTCAGGTGGTTTTATGGGAAAAACACAAGTACCTGAAAAAGAAACTATTTTAACAATACGCAATGGAAAAATGACCCGGACCGAAGAAGGTAAAATGATTTCGGAGGATTCTTTTAACGTGGAAAAAGGAAAAGTAATTGAAAGCGACCAGCCCCAGGATATAGTGGCCTCAGAAAAGCTGCTGAAGCAATCCATCACCATAAAAAAGGATACACTTATTCTGCGCGACCAGTGTTATGACTGCTTTACTTACCTGTATAAAAGGATAAACTAGTTTTATACTTAAATATGTTTTTGTCCCGGGCAGCAACCACCAAATCATTCCCAATTAAGGGGAAAATATACCTGAAAACCGACACCCCGCACAGACTGTATCCTGATGCGTTCATCGTATTGAAAATATTTTCGGAGCCGACTGATAAAAACATCCATGCTTCTGCCGGTAAAATAATCGGACGATTTCCAGACATGTTTCAAAATAAGTTCTCGAGTAATGATTTGCTCATTATACTGAAGTAATAATACTAATAAATCCGCTTCCCGTTCAGTAAGCTGCCATTTTTCATGGTTTTTATACTCCAATAAAAGCTGTTCCGGCTTAAATATATACGCTCCGAACCGGCAGGTATCGTTCAGAGCAACCATTGTTTTTCTTTTTAGAATATTATGCACACGTAAAATAAGCTCTTCAGGATCACAGGGTTTTGCCACATAATCTTCTGCTCCCATTTTTAATCCGAAAATACGGTCTATCTGTTGGTTTTTTGCTGTTAAGAAAAGAAAAGGACAGGCGCTTTTTTCCTGAATCTTTTTAGCCAGAGAAAATCCGTCCATATGTGGCATCATTACATCCAGAATGGCTATATCCACACGGGATAACGTTTCGTTTTGCGCCAAAACGTCTAACGGATTATGAAACCATAAAACATCAAACCCCGATAACTCCAGGTATTGTTTAAGAATAAAACCGAAATCTGCTTCGTCCTCTACCAGTAATACAGAAATCTTTGTCATATAGTCAGCGTTATTTTACAACCTTTTCCCAAATCACTTTCTATGGTAAATGCCCCGTTGTATTTTTTAACAATGCGATACACCAGGTACAGCCCTATACCCAGCCCTTTTGTATTGTGTATATTTTGTATAGATACCCGATAATATTTTTCCCATATTTTGTGCTGCTCTTTTTTAGCTATTCCTATTCCGTTATCCGCTACGGAAATAAATGTCCTCAGATTCTGCACTATCTCCACGGTAATAAAAGTTCCGCCATATTTAATACTGTTTTCAACTAAGTTACTCAGAAGCGTCTGTAGTTCCGTTTGCGATATAGGTAATGATTCTTTTATCTCCAGATGTATAATCCATTCAATATCCGGATGCAGTTGCCGATAGTCATTTAGTAATATTTCAATATCCTTTTCGGTAGCAGATGACAAATTTGGCTGTTCTTCGTCTAAGGGTTTTATAAGATTTTCAAGCCGGGCTATCTGCCGGTCCATCAATAAAAGAGTACCTTCATCATACACCCGTTTTATTTGTTTAGATGCAATTTTTAAGGTGCCTAAAGGGGTCTTAAATTCATGTGCAATATTGTCTATCGTATCATGTAAAAGCTGTATATGATACAGTTGCTGTTTGTATTTTTTATAAGACAAGAAATAAAGCCACAATACCATGACCAGCAATGCTACGGCCACAAAAAAAAGTCCCCACAACTCTTTAAATAAGATACCATCCATATTCAACACGTCAAAATAGATTACCTGTTCTATGAGGAAACTTATTTTTATCTCTTCCGAGGTACTTCGTGTCACGGCAGCTTGCTCTATTGAAAAATTGTTTTCCTGAGTAGACATGGAAGAATAATTCGACTCCCACTTCGATTCACTTAACCCGTAAAGCATAACGGGTTTGGGACTGGTTTCGAAAATAATAAGCGGACGGTTGATAATAACGGTGTTAGTCCGGGCATCGGTTACCTTGTTCACTTGTTTGCGAAAAGCGAGCTGAATGCCCGATTCTTTGTACTTTTCTTTGACAAATTTTTTGAGAAACGGTGCCAGGCTGTCCTGTTCTTCTTTAAAAATACGCTGTAAACCTGATGTTGTGAGCCCGCCTTCTTTGAGTTCCTTGTATTGTTTCGTAAAAAGTTTTGCTTCCCATTTGTCTTTCGATAAAAAAAGCACATCATCATCTTTTTCTTTTAAAAGTTCTTTAGCTCTGGCTTTAATTTCATTTTTCTTCAACAAAACGGTGTTGTATAAAAAATAAGCCTGTATACCGGTAAGTACCAGAAATATCATTGAAAAATAGACAATCGGATGGAGCGTTTTTTTATTCATCATTACAAATATAGAACAAAGCAGCTGAGTAAAAACCCATTAACCCTTCATTAACCCTTCATTAACCGTATACCCGCTATTTTCGATGCAACTTTGTAAAAATAAACAATCATGAAAAAAAGCATAGTACTACTCGTTTTTTTATACAGCTGTCTGTTTTACGGACAAACACATTCTGTAAAAGGGAAACTCTTGACTGAAAGTGGAGAAACTGTTCCGCTTATGGATATTCAGGTTTTAAACCTTAATCACGATTATTTACAGACTATTGCTACGGATACATTAGGCTATTTTGAACTGGTTACTGATATTCCGGATGTTATTTTATCGGTAGAGGTGCCTTTGTTTCAGAAGCTGGAACAGCATATTATTTTGACCGATAACGCATTTGTTACGTTGAAACTGACAGAAGCATCCGAAACGTTAAATGAAATGGTTATTGTAAAGAAGAAACCTGTCATAAAGCAGCAAGTAGACCGACTATCCTTTGAAGTGGGCCAGACAGCATTAGCCAGTTTAAATGCCTGGGAAATTCTAAAACGCACACCTAACATTACGGTACGGAATACTACGTTACAGGTACGGAATAGTCCGAATGTGCTGGTAACCTTAAACGATAAAAAGTGGATGATGACAGCCGACGAGCTACGTATTTTATTAGAGAATACTCCTGGCAACGACATAGAAGCCATAGAAGTTATTACCAATCCGCCGGCACAATATGAGGCTTCGGGAGCAGCAGTAGTAAACATTAAACTAAAACAAAGCCGTTTAAGTGGCTACAAGGGTAGCTTATACGGCAAATACGAACAAAGCATTTACCCGAAAGGCGTAATGGGAATAAGCAATTTTTACAATACCGGAAAATGGCGTTTGGCAGCCAGTTACTACCTGGGTTCAGGCACTTATATACGCAAAGGAAAGGACGTGGTTATATACGAAGAAGACGCTTCTACATGGACTACCACTTTAAACAGAAAAGATAAAAGTCCGCAGCAGCATACCTATAATGCCAGTTTAGGATACGATATTGACTCTTTAAGCTCGCTGACCATCGGTTTCAATGGTTTTTCTCAACCCCGTTCGTATGGACACTATACCGTGCCTACGGAAATTTACAGGGACGGAAAAGTTATTTCTGATTTTGTTACATTGAATGATCATTATGATAATACAAATAAATGGAACAGTTATGCGCAATTTCAAAAAAAAGTAAATACACATACCTTTTCTTCAGCACTGCAATACTCTCAAAACAAAACCCATAAAGTAGAAAATGTATTAACACATACCTATTTTGAAAATCAGCCGCCGGCAAGTCCTCATTTTGAAAATACAAACGACGCGACTATCCGGGTTCTTTCGGTCCAGATAGACCACAACTGGCAAAAGCATAAATGGACATTAGACAGTGGTTTGAAATTTAGCGATATCAATAGTCATTTTAATCTTCTTTTTAAAGAGGGAGAAAATGGCACTTTACAATTCAACCCATTAAAAAGCAATACCTTTACCTATAAAGAAACTAATTTTGCCGCTTACACCACCCTGGGCTATCAATCTGATAAATGGGCTTTTAAAGGAGGTCTTCGGGCAGAAAACACACAGCTGGAAGGTCTGGTAGACCAGCCGGCGGATAGTAATAAGCAGCATTATTTACAATGGTTTCCTACACTGTACGTACAATATACGTCTGAATCGCATCATCAGTTAGGTATTTCATATGGTAAACGTATTTCCCGACCGTTTTATACCTGGTTAAATCCGGCAAAGTCGTATTATAGTTTATTTTCTTATTTCCAGGGCGACCCGCGTTTGCGTGCTACTATTACGCATAATATAGAAACAACTTACAGTTATAAAACCTTCATTACTACTCTTTATTATCGAAATGAAAAATATCCTTCTATGGAAATTTCATTTCAAAATCCTGAAGATAAAACAGTCATGTATCGCTATACCAATATTAAATCAGCAGAAGGCGCAGGTCTTCAGCTGTACTATGCGCATGATTTTACCGAATGGTTTTCTACAAACGCCTCTGGCAATACAGAATATACCACTAATTTCTTCTGGGGACTAGACAACAGGCTTTACGAAAACAAACGGTGGACATTTAACGGGCGTGTAAATGCTCAATTTACCTTGCAAAAAGCCACTGACTGGACTATGGAACTAAGTTATTTTTATACTGCACCAAGTATACAGGGCACTTTCACCATTTCAAGTTTTTCGAGCACATCACTTATCATGAGCCGTAAGTTCCTGGATAAAAAACTGGAAGCTTCTTTATTACTGGACGATATTTTCTATACGGAAAAAATGAAAGTGGCCACCCGTTACGCCAATCAAAATAATTACTTTTTAGATGCCCGTGAAACCCAAAAAATAACATTGGGGCTACGGTACCATTTCGGCAATCAGAATGTAAAACCTACAAAAAAGATAAGCCGCACAGAAGAACAGGATCGTATGTAAATTTTTGAAGATTGAATTAGTTAATAAAGCGGGAAGATAGTTCAGCTTCCCGCTTTTATTTTTGTTCTTTTTTAGCTGTTGGTTTTACTTTTTTGATACTTCGCTTGCGTAAAACCCCATACGAACCCATCACAATTTTACCTCTTTTTGTTTTTTTATCTCCTTTTCCCATACCAAAAATGATTTAAATTAAACTTAGAATCTCAAGATACAAAAAATCAGAAACATATAAAAATTTGATAACGTGAACCTGTCGGTTATTCCATATTTTTGTATTTTTATAAAGAAAAAAGGATGAAAAAAAGTGTGTATATCTTGGTTTGTTTAGGTGCTGTGGCGTGTACCAAAGAAACAAAAATTACCATTAAGAACCCTGAAAAGGGTGCTGAAAAAAAAGCGTCTCATTCCACCCAGTCTGTAACGTATTCCACTATACATACTATACCCGTTTCTACTGTTCCGTTGGGTGTATTTCCCTATCTGGATTTACCACAAGGTACACAAACCATAAATAACCCGCTGGAACGTGAAATTGACGAGGTTTATTTTCCGATTGGTGATTCTTTGCATCTGATTTCGGGAAAACTATACAAAACATTTATTGAACGGACTGAAAACAGTGAATGGTCCATGTCCTTTTTTTTAAAGACCTATGATGATGCCATAAAAGCGAAAGGCGGTGCTTTAATTTTCAAGGGAAAATTACGGCCGGATCAACTGGATTTTATTAAAGAAAATGCGAAGTATATCGGAGAAGAAGGAAGCATCGATTATTGGAACGAGCCTGTATACAGTTATATTATCCGTCAACCTCATGGAGATGATGTCTATATTCAGTTATACGCCAACAATGCCTCTGGCGCCATACAGATTGTACAGCAGTTACCCCGTAAAGAAAGTTCACTGATGACCAACGATACTATAACCAACGCGTTATAAAATTCTTTTATTAATTCTCTTAGTATTCAAAAATTATGCGACTTTTAGCTTTTGTATTGTTTTCTTTTTTTCGTTTTTTTACAAGCTCGGCACAGGATTTTCAGCATACGGTATTTACAGATGTCTTTATTGCCGAAATGCCTCAATTATTACCGGAACAAGCGGTTAAATATGAACAGAACCTGCAGAAGAGCATTGGCTCTGATTTTGATTATGCCAGCAGCAGTTTTTTAAAACGTATAGACGATAAAGACGCTAAAAAATTATACAAACAATTTTCAAAATCAAAAAACTTCAAAGGAAATGCCGCTATTTTTTGGAAACCCCATCATCTGGTATATTTTGTAAACCAGCGGGAAATTGTATATATTGTGCTTTTATGCCTGGAATGTAACAAAACCATATCGTATCCTAATCTCAACCAAACTTCTGACAAAGGGCTTACCACCTCTTTTCATTTATACCTGCGTACCCTTTTAAATAAATACAAGTTTACCATTCCGTAAAATATGGAAATTACCAAACGTTTCGACCGTATTCTGGCCATTTTTATACAATTGCAGGCCAAACCCATTGTAAAAGCGCAAGACCTGGCAGATAAGTTTCAGGTGAGTTTGCGAACCATCTATCGCGATATCCGTTCGTTGGAAAATGCGGGCATCCCCATATATGCCGAAGCAGGCATTGGTTATAGCCTAGTAGACGGATATAAGATGCCCCCAACCCTTTTCACAAAAGAAGAAGCGATGAGTTTTGCTGTAGCTGAAAAAATTATGCAACGATATGTAGATCAGGAACTCAGTAAAAATTTCAGCATGGCATTAAGCAAAATGAAAGCGGTTTTACGAAATTCTGATAAAGAGAAGGTTTCTGTTGTGGAAAGTAAAGTATTTTTATCTCCAGCCCACCAATCCTCCTTTAATGAAAAAGTACCTTCTGCCTTGGCTCTGTTGTTTAATGCTATTGCTCAGCAAAAACAGATTCAGTTAACTTATCTTTCCTCGGAAGCACTAGAGCCGAACCAGCGAAAAATAGAGCCCATAGGAGTATTTCATGAAAATGGTTACTGGTACATGATGGCCTACTGCTACCTGCGTAATGCTGCCCGTCAGTTTCGTTTAGACCGTATTCAGCAATTGCAGGTTTTAGAAGATACTTTTGCCCAGACACATCACCCCTTATCTTTCTACCTGGATAAAAAAGAAATAGCAGAAACTAAAAACGTCCGTATTCGGGTACAGCATACGATGGCCCGTTTTTTACAATGGGACCGCAAACACTATGGTTTTATTTCAGAAAAGAAAATGAAAGATGAGGTAGAAATGGTTTTTGAGACTGTAAACCTGTCCTATTTTGCCCGTTGGTTCATGATGTTTGGAGACGAAGCCAGAATTATAGAACCCTCAGAATTAAAGGATATGATTCTGCAGCTCCATCAAAAAATAGCCACCAATGTCAAGCATTAAAAAGCCATCTTTTCAGATGGCTTTTTTATATTATCTGTCCCAGAAAAAGGGAGGCTCAATACCTAAAGCACGCAGGAACACAAAACCCTGACCACGATGGTGAATTTCGTTATCGATGAAATACATGATGTTTTCAATAATAGGAAAAGCATATTCCCCAAACAAATTGTGCACTTCATGAAAACGCTCTCCTGATATTTGCATGAATAAACGCGTGATCTCCGGTGTATCGGCATCCCAACGGGCCAACAATTCTTCTTTTGTTGTTAAGGCCAGGTTATGCGAATAACCTTCAGTAGTATGCTCAACAATTCCTTTCAGTCCCGGAACGGCAATGCTCAGCATTTCTTTTACCATATCAGAAAAGGGACGCATTCCGCCTACACTGAATTCAAAGAGTTCCTTTTCAGGAAAAGCTTCTATAACACGTCTTGTTAAATTCCGGTGTCCCAGCCAATGCTGCAACAACGATTCTTTTGTAAAAATGGGTGTACTCATGTTTATCTTTTTTTGATTTCTTATATCAAAAGTAGCGCGCCATTTTGACAACAGTTTGTCAGCAGCTTTATTTTTATTTCATTTTAATCAGGCTTCTCCATCCCATTCAGCATAAAATTGCGCCAGAAAATGCTGCATGTACTGGTGCCGCTTTTCGGCTATTTCTTTTCCCGCTGTGGTATTCATCAGATCTTTTAAAAGCAGTAGCTTTTCATAAAAATGGTTAATGGTACTCCCTTCGTGTTTTTTATATTCTTCTTTGGTCATACCAAATTTAGGCGCTTCTTCCGGGTTATGAATGATACGGTTTTTAAACCCCCCATACTGAAACGCACGTGCAATACCAATAGCTCCTATAGCATCTAAACGGTCTGCATCCTGGGTAATATCTAATTCTTTTGAATGAAATGTTCGCTGAAAATTCCCGCCTTTGTAAGATATATTTTCAATGATTTTTACCACATGTTCTATGGTTGCTTCAGAAATTTGGAGGCTTCCCATAAATATCCTGGCTTTTTCCGGTCCGATAGTTTCATCTCCGCCATGAAACTTGCTATCAGCAATATCATGCAGGAGTGCTGCCAGTTGTACAACCAAACGATCTGCCTGTTCTGTTTGCAACAGGTGTAAGGCATTGTGGTATACGCGTTCAATGTGAAACCAGTCATGACCGGCTTCAGCATGCGCTAATTCTTTTTTTACGTATGCAATGGTTTTATCTATTAGTACACTCATTTTATATAAAAATTAAAAATGCCACTTAAAAAGTAGCATTTTGATTATTTTAAATGTGCCGGATTAACCCACTTGAAAATATGCGATTCATCTGATATTTTAATCCGTTCGGCTAATTTTGCCATCCTGTCCGGTAATTTCATCAGATAATCTCTTGCTTTTTCTGCTTCATCGGTTAACCCGTTTATTTTATCAATTTCCCAACGTGCAATCAGCTTTCGTAAAATATCAACATAATCTAAGGAAGTATATACGCCTATACGCTGTGCCGATTCAGAGAAATGATGGAAGGCATCTCCGATAGCACCGCCTGACTCACGGATAAGATTTGCCGGCATTGTAATTTTCTTTTTCATCATATAATGAAAGGCTTTCATCATTTCTGACGGATCCACGGCAAAAATACGTTCTACGAAATCAGAATATGCGTGATGATGGCGCATTTCATCTCCTGCAATAAGTCGGCAAATTTTTGAAAGTTTATGGTCGCCGTTTTTCTTGGCTAATTGCGACACGCGATTATGCGATACATAGGTAGCGAGTTCCTGAAAACTGGTAAACACAAAGTTTTTATACGGATCGCGGTCCGTACCGGGATCAAACCCGTCGTTTAATAAATAATGGGTGGTAATTTCCACCTCGCGCATATTCACACGTCCTGAAAGGTATAAGTATTTGTTAAGGAGATCGCCATGACGGTTTTCTTCACCTGTCCAGTGTCTGATCCATTTTGCCCAGCCGTTTCCTGTTCCGTCTTCTCCGCCACGCTGGTTTACACCTTCCACATCCAATAACCAGCTTTCATAAGTGGGCAAAGCTTCTTCTGTAATAGTATCTCCTACCAGAACTATCCAGAAATCGTATGGCAGTTCTTTGGCATACTCCCGTAATTCCTTTACATCCTCAAAAAAGGTGTCACTTTCTGAGTCGGGTAGTAAATCGGAAGGTTGCCAGATTTTTTCTACCGGAATAAGATAGTTCTGCACAAAGCTATCTATGCTTTTTTCCAACAGCTGCATTACTTCTAATCGTACATTTTGTATAGACATGATATTGTTTTTTTAGCCGGTTCCGGCTATTTATTGATTTATTTTCGACACTACGGTCTGGTGTACCCTTTCAAATAACTGGGTAAAATCGTAATCGCTTACTTTTAGGGGGTCATGTACTTCCAACGATATAGCGCTGCCTAACCCCATTGGAAACATTCCAAAACGGAACATTTTCCATGAATTATTAATGGTTAAAGGCACTACGTACGCATTAGGTGCAAATTTGCATAACATCTTTAAACCGTTTTCAGAGAAAGCCTTTGGTTTTCCCGTTTTTGAGCGGGTACCTTCAGGGAATATAACAGCTGACCGCTTGAACTTTTCTATATACTGTCCCA
This sequence comes from Paenimyroides tangerinum, assembly GCA_050990835.1. Lineage (GTDB taxonomy): Bacteria > Bacteroidota > Bacteroidia > Flavobacteriales > Flavobacteriaceae > Flavobacterium. The sequence goes on from CP158859.1 coordinate 807,526, forward strand.
GCCCTTTAATAGCCGGAAGCGCTTGCTTCGAATCTTTACGGTCAATTAGAACAGATCCTCCGTGTTTCAGGTTAAAGGACACACTTGGTATTCCTCTCCCCAATTCTTTTTTGCTTACAAATTTCGGATGGGTAACCCGTAAAAACCATATGATAGCTACAATATCAAACATACTCTGGTGGTTTGCCACATAAATAATGGGTTCTCCGACCGGTAGTTTATCACGCCCTTTAACAGTAAATGTTGTTCCCAGAACATTTGCACTACGCATTAAAAACCATTGCAAAATATCTACACTTGTTTTATGCGCCTGATAACCGAACACGTTATAACATACCCATTGAATGGGATGAAATACAAGTAAACTCAGGCCTAACAACAGATAATAGAGAATACTAATTGGGTACGACAATATTTTGTGCACTTTATAATGTATTTTGTGCCAAATATACGATAATACAAAAAAACCACCGCATAGTACGGTGGTTTGTTTTCGCTTTTATCGCTTTATTAACAGTATTCGTTATAAGCTTCTTTTAAGTTTTCTGCAATCACCTCTGCCGGATGTCCTTCAATGTGATGACGTTCCAGCATATGTACTAATTCTCCATTCTTAAACAATGCCATAGATGGTGATGACGGTGGGAAAGGAAACATCTTTTCACGAGCTGCATCTACCGCCTCTCTGTCAACCCCTGCAAACACAGTTACGATATGATTAGGTGTTTTGGTATTATCTAAACTCATACGTGCGCCCGGACGTGCATTTCGGGCCGCGCAACCGCAAACCGAATTTACAACCACCAGTGTTGTTCCGTCTTTTGCTAAAGCATCTTGTACGTCTTGTGCTGTATATAATTCCTGAAAACCTGCGGTTGTTAACTCCTCACGCATAGGTTTTACAATTTCTTCTGGATACATAATTTAACTAATTAGTGTTACTATACAAAGGTATAAAACAATTTTAATATTTAATAGCCAAGAATTTCTTAAAAGAAAACGAGTATTATTTTTTCGTTTTTTTCATTTTATTAATCCAGATAAAAACACCCGTTACAGGTAATGAAGTAGCTATTAAACAGGCAAAGAAATAGAGCCATTTTGAAAAAGAACCGTAAACAGAACCCAAATGGATTGCTTTAATCTGTTTGGAGATTTTCTCTCCTGTCCGCAAATTATCAAACAATTCTTTTTTAATAATTTTTCCTGTAACAGCATCAATGCTCAGTTTATCCGAAGCTTCTTTATTAAAACGGTCTTTGTTGTATTTTGTAATTTCATACTTCCCTCCCTTAATAGGAGAGCTTATGATGGTTTTTCCCGTATAAGGCAACTCTTTTTGAGCAATATTCAAGGCTTGTTTGTACGTAATAACGGGAACTGTTTTTTCCTTTTTTTCTTTTTTGGCGCTGTCTTTCCCTTTTTCTTTTTTAGGCCCGCCTACTTCAGCGTTCAGCACCACTGATAAAAAGTCTTTGTACCAATCGAACGACCAGAACAGTCCTGTCAGCGACATGATGAGCAGCACCAAAATACTATAGAAACCCAATGTATTGTGCAAATCGTGATTGATTCTTTTCCATTTGGCCCGCCACATAATTTTTAAACCAGGTTTAAAACTCTTAAACCCTTTTATTTTTTTGGGAAACCATAAAATAAGACCTGAAAAACAAAGAAATACAAAAATTAACGTAGCTATCCCCACAATAGGCCTTCCTATTTCCATATCGAGCAATAACCAGCGATGCAGTTTAAAAACGGTCATAAAAAATTCAGAGGCTTTACCTTTGGTACTTCCTATTACTTCTCCGGTATATTGGTTTATCAGAAAAGTTTCGCCACGTTTGTCATCAGGTTTTATACTTACATTGATTTCATAAGGGCGGTGTCTATCTTCAGAAAGACTTACTCTGTTCATTTTGCCGTTCGTAACGCTTTCCGTTTTAAACGTCAGCTCTTCTATTGATTTGGGAGCAGTGTCTGTTTTTTCAATATAAAATTTCTCAGGCTCCAGCCATTCTTCTATTTCTGTTTTAAAGGTATAAACGGTTCCTGTTAAACACACCACAAAAAGAACCAACGCACTTGCAATACCTGCCCATAAATGCAGATCGTTCATTAATTTTCGAAAGGTATATTTTTTGTTCTTTGCCATAGTTATTCAAAATAAACAACTCAACACAACCAAAAACAGATTATGCTGAGCTGTATGCTATTACATTATTGGAACTAATTCAACTATTCTAAAAATTATATCCTACAGAAACAGCTATATTTCTTGGATCAATCTGGTTAATAAAACCTCCTCTGAAATACGAATTCAAGCCTACCTCATCTGTAAGGTTATTGAGGAACAAACGCGCATTCATATTTTTATATACATATCCAACCTGCAGGTTTAAAGTTGTGTAAGCCGGCATATCAAAAGGTTTTACCCCCGGGTTATAAATATGCCCGTCGTACCGGGTATTAAATTCATTTACCGGGCGTTTTCCTACATAATACAATCCGGCACTTATACTTAATCCGTTCAAAAAGCCATTATTAAATTCATACTGCACCCAACCGTTAGCTGTATGGTCAGGGGCATTCATTGGTGCAGAACCCTTTACATAAGACGGTGAATTTTCGTAACGTGCATCTAAATAAGCATACCCCAACATCACAGTCAGATTATCTAAAATTCGCCCGTTTAATTCCACTTCAATACCATCTCGAAGCAAATCTCCGGCTTTAAAGTAATACGGCGTGGCCACTGTAGTGCCCGGTTCGTATTCCTGATTTGCCAAATTCGAGGTAAAAATATGGAAATAAGTAGCATTAAATCGCAAACGATTATCCAGCCATTCTGATTTAAAACCGGCTTCAAACTGTTCTGTTTTTGAAGGACCTATCTGTTCTCCGTTTTTCATCAGATTCGCAGCGGAACGTAAACTTGTAGAGTTGGTATACGATCCAAAAACATTAATGTTTTCTATCGGAGTTACCATTACCCCGATACTCGGATTCCAGGCAGATTGACGCTTTCCTTTGGTTCCTGTAACATCTTTTGTGTAAATTTCTGAGTAGCGCAAACCGAAGAATCCTTTGATGTATGTATTGAATTCTACCACATCCTGCGCCAATACTCCAAAGGTATCATAGGCAGCAATTACAGGTGCCTGCGCTTTAAATGTGATATCAGAACCTGTATATGATGTGCCGTCTTTTCCTAAAATAGTAATTTTCGATAAATCATTTGTCACGTTTCCGAAAACATCTACCTGGTCAATCCTGTTTTCTGCAGCTACATCTTTAAAATCTTTTCCTTTCAGTAATAATCCAAAACTGGTAGTAGAGGCATAAGCTGTACGGTAATCAAACCCTAACTGAGCAGTATGTTTAACAGAACCCGTATACAAATCCTGCCCGATTAAATCAAATTGTAATGTGGTATTTTTATCATCACGCGTGCTACGCGAAAGCATTCTGTTGCGCAGGTTAAAGTCTTTATCTGAAAACGCCGCATTTGCAGAAGAAGAAATATTATCTACCTCATACGTTGAGGTACCGTAAGCTGCACGTAATTTAAAGTTATCATTCAACTCGTGATCTACACGTGCCATAAAACTTTTCATTTTGGTGTTCACATTGTCTGTATCAAAACCTAAAAAAGTGCTATTAGGCAATACATACAAGGCTTCAGTTCCTATATCAGCCAGGTTAACAGCAGAAGTAACCGGTGTTCTGTTATCATTAAAATAATCGCCTTCTAAAATAATCGTTGTTTTATCTGAGGCTTTCCATGCAAATGAAGGATTAAAATAGACACGGTTAGCATTCACAACTGCTCTGTAACTATCTGCTCCTTCATAAGCTCCGTTTACCCTCATGGCCACTGTCTGGCTTTCGTTTAACACCTGTTGTACATCAAAAGTCGGACGAAACTGATTCCAGCTTCCGTATCTAATCCCTACATTTCCTGAATTTAAAAAGTTAGGCGTTTTGGTTACTACGTTAATTACCCCTCCGGCATTTCCTATATCTGTAATAACACCCTGAGTAATAGCAGCGGCTCCTTTAATCATTTGGATAGATTCTACTCCCTGCATATCTACCACTCCTGAAGCCGTTTGAAATTGCGAGTCCATGCGAATCCCATTCTTTAAAACCGGAACGCCCCGAAATCCGCGGGCAGACATTGATTCTTTTACTCCTCCATAACTTCCGAATAACGTTACTCCGGGTATATTCCGAACTGCATCTGTAACCGTTAACGCACCCTGCGCTTCAATAACCTTATTTGAAATTACTGAAACGGTTTGTATATTATCAGAAGGCTTTAAAGGCAAGCGTGTAATGAGCTCCAAACCTTTTGGTTTTTTATTGCGTTCTCCAAACACTTCCATCTCTTCCAGTACATCGGCTTCAAAATTTAATTTTACACTTAGGATAACATCTGTCTGCTCTACTTTTATGTTTCGTGTTGCACTGTAATAGCCTACTAAATGTACTTTCAGTGTATAATTACCCGGTGCAATTTCATTAAAATACAGTTCTCCTGATTCATTAGACGTACTTTGAGCGTTGATTTCTTGTAAGACACCTATGGCATAAGGTAAAGATGCATTGTTTTCGTCTACCACTTTTACTTGAACGTTGTGTTGTGCAAACGAAATACTTACAGAAAAAAGCATAAAACAAATACTTTGAAGTAGTTTCATTTCAAATAAGTTTATTTAGATTAATTTTAAATAATGCAAAAGTATTACGTATAATTACACTAAACAACTTTTTTTTGCTTTTTTTATTTAAAAAAAGGTTGCCCATTTCTAGGCAACCCAACCAACCACTTATAAAATGAATAATTATTCATTTTAGCTATAGCTTTATAAGCTGATAGCCAGTTCAAAGATACAATAATAATTCTAAGTGCCAAGGGAAAATACCGAAAACAAAAAAAACCCTAAACGGGTTTTTTTTGTTGGTCTACTAGGACTCGAACCTAGAACGACTGAACCAAAATCAGCTGTGTTACCATTACACCATAGACCATTAAATTTATTAATTGATCACCAAATATTCCTAAGATAAAACTTTCTAAAGTTTCTTGTTGGTCTACTAGGACTCGAACCTAGAACGACTGAACCAAAATCAGCTGTGTTACCATTACACCATAGACCATTACCTCGCAATACTTAAGCTAAAGCTTTATTGCGGTTGCAAAGGTAACACAAAATTTATACAACACAAGTGTTTGCTAAAAAAATTTTAAAAAACAAACATTTGTACCGCTTGCGTAAAAAAAAACGTTTTCTTTGTAGTTTTAACCAATGTTACAAAATAGTATTGTATTATGCTGGCAATCAATTTTAAAAAGTGGAACACCTTATTAGGCTGGTCAGCTTTCTTAATTGCACTTATCACTTATGTTTTAACTATTGAACCTACTTTAAGCTTTTGGGATGCAGGAGAATACATTTCCACCTCAACCAAATTAGAGGTTGGCCATCCGCCAGGAGCGCCTCTTTATCAGATGTTAGGCGCTTTTTTTTCTATGTTTGCAGGTGCAAAAGAAAACATTGCCTACATGGTGAATATGGTGGCAGCGGTTTCCAGTGCCTTTACTATTTTATTTATGTTTTGGAGCAGTACCAACATCCTTAAAAAAGTGGTTGGTCATTATACCGATATTGACAACATTACAAGCATCGCTGTTTTAGGGAGTGCATTTATCGGTGCCTTAACCTTTGCTTTTTCTGATACCTTTTGGTTCAGTGCCGTTGAAGCGGAAGTTTACGCTACAGCTACTATGATGATTTCTCTTTTGTTATGGCTTGGCCTGAGATGGATTGATGACATAGCACAACCCCGAGGCGATAAATGGCTTATTCTCATAGCACTGATTATAGGATTGTCTTTTGGCGTACATTTTATGGCCTTGCTTACCATACCGTCTATTGGGTTTCTTTATTACTTTAAGAAATATCCGAAGGTTACCCTTAAAAACTTCATAATAGCCAATTTGGTTATTGTGGCTGTTTTATTATTTGTGTTTATGTTTTTGCTACCTTATACGCTTGCTTTTTTCGGAAAAACAGAAATTTTTGCCATTAATACACTGGGACTTCCTTTCAATTCAGGTACTATATTAGCTTTTGTGCTCATTATTGCTTTTTTTGTGTTTTCTTTAAAATATACCCGTCAACACAATCAAATAAAAGCCAACACCTTTATACTTTGCATTTTATTTATTTTCATCGGTTTTTCAAGTTGGCTCATGCTGCCCATCCGTGCCAATACGCAAATTCCTATTAATGAAAATAAACCGTCGGATGCTGCGGAAGTACTCGCGTATTACAACCGGGAGCAATACGGCTCCAGATCTTTGTTTTACGACACGTATTATACGGTAAAATACAGAAGAGAGCTCGATGCTGTAAAGCCATATGTGGACGGCAAACCCAATTATGAACGGGATGACGCATCCGGAAAATATGTGATTGTAAACCGCTATAAGGAATCGGAGGAAAATGTTTCAAGCAGCCTCAAAGGCTTTTTACCCCGTATGTACAGTACAGACGGAAGTCACCCGATAAATTACATGCGGTATACCAAACCTCTGGACTTTAAATTGAAACCTGAATTTGCCGGAGAACAAGAGTTGCGGGAATTGGAAATGCAGCTGAGGTCGGGTCTGTTATCCGGACAAATATCTTTAGAAGATTATGAAAATTACTTGAATAGTGGTGAATTTTCACAGTATTTCGAAATTCAGAACCCTTCATTTGCCGATAACATGAAGTTCATGTTCAACTATCAGTTCGGTTATATGTACTGGCGCTACCTGATGTGGAATTTCTCGGGCCGCCAAAACGATATTCAGGGTACTAACGACCGTATTAACGGAAACTGGGTAACTGGTATAACCTTTTTAGACGAAATTCGTCTCGGTTCTCAGAAAAATCTGCCTTCTGATGTTTTAAATAATAAAGGAAGAAATCATTATTATATGCTGCCTTTTATCCTGGGGTTGATAGGCTTTGTATGGCATTTCCGAAAAGATCCTAAATCATTTTATGTATTATTGGCGCTCTTTTTATTTACCAGTTTTGCGTTAAAAATATTCCTGAACGAACGTCCGTTCGAACCTCGTGAACGCGATTATGCTGTTGTAGCGTCTTTCATGGTATTTGCCATGTGGGTAGGCTTCGGCGCGTTTGCCGTTTTTGAAGGGATAAAAAAATACATCTCTCCAAAGGTGAGCCTGCCTTTGGTTTTAGGAGCGAGTTTTTTGGCTGCGCCTGTATTAATGGCCAAAGAGAACTGGAACGATCATGACCGTTCAGAAAAATATACCGCATTGGCTACCGCCAAAGCTTATCTAGATTCGGTAGAACCTAATGGTATTATTTTTACGATTGGCGATAATGATACCTTTCCGCTTTGGTACCTGCAGGAAGTGGAAGAGTACCGCACAGATGTACGGGTGGTATGTACCGCGCTGTTACAGGCAGAATGGTATATTGACCAGATGAAAATAAAATCATACGATTCTGATCCTTTGAAAATCCGGTTCAGCCATAAACAATACAACGGAAACAACATGTATTTTTCTGTTATATCACCTACTATTGAAGACCGAATAGATATCAATTCTATGATGGAATACCTTTCATCCGATGATCCGCGTACTAAGATGGAACTGAACAACGGCGAAAAAATAACCCGGATTCCTACTAACAAGATACGCATACCGGTAAACAAAGAAACCATTCTTAAAAACAAAATTGTTTCAGAAAAATATGCAAATGCTATTTTACCTTATATAGATGTTGATATTAAATCCAGTATGCTGTACCGCCAGCGTATCATTATGCTGGATATCATTGCCAATAACAAATGGGAACGGCCTATATACTTTACAGGAGGTTCTTTATCGGATGAAGATTTCCTGTGGATGAAAGATTATCTGCAGCTTACGGGTTATGCTTATAAGTTAGTTCCGTTAAAAGCCCCTAAAAGCAATACTTCCCATCCGTTATATATAGGTGGTATTGATACTGACAATATGTTTAACACGGTAAAAAAATGGGATTGGGGCAATTATGGCAGCTCCACTATTTATCATGATCCTGAAACACGTAAAAATTCCATTTTCTTCCGAATCTATCTCACGCGTTTAGCTGAAAAACTCATAGAAGAAGGCCAGCTTAAAAAAGCAAAAGAAATAACCGATATGGGAATGAAAAATTTCCCTATTGACTATTACGGAAATTATTCTACCGTAGAGCCTTTTGCTGAATTGTATTACGCATTAAACGAAAAACAGAAAGGAAAACAAATAGTGAATGCGCTGGCACGTAAATATGAAGAACAGCTACTCTTTTACAAAGCCATGAAGCCTACAGAACAGAACGAATATATTTACGAAGTAATAGATAATATTCAGAGTATTGAACGATTGATAGAAACAGCTCAAAAACCAGATCCGCAAACCGCACAACAACTTCAGGCCAGACTGAAACCTTATAAAGAGTACTTTTTACGCTTTTTAAAAGCAGCAGGTCTGGATGAAGAGTCTTTAAAGAAAAAGCAGCAATTGCTTGAACAAACTAAAGACATGCGCACTACCGATACTTTAATTATTGACTCCATTGAAAAATTATAAACAAAGGGCAGCTTTAAAAGTTGCCCTTAATTATTTTACCTTTGCTTTTATTTACCGGAAATTATGTTAGAAAATAAAAATACTAAACGTACTTCTATAGAACAACTGGGAGAATTTGGTTTAATTGACCATTTAACACAACACTTCAAAATCCGCAACGCTTCTACTCTTAAAGGGATTGGAGACGATGCGGCCGTTCTTGACTTTAAATCAAGTAAAACCGTAGTATCTACAGACCTGCTAATAGAAGGTGTTCATTTCGATTTGGCCTATGTACCCTTAAAACACCTGGGATATAAGGCCGTGGTGGTGAATGTTTCTGACATTTGCGCCATGAATGCCGTACCCACTCAAATTACGGTGTCTATAGCTGTTTCAAACCGATTTCCGTTAGAGGCCATAGAAGAATTATATGAAGGCATACGGCTGGCTGCCGAAGCTTATAACATAGATGTTATTGGCGGCGATACCACTTCATCCACAACCGGTCTTATTATTAGTATTACAGCAATAGGCGAAGCCAAAAAAGCCGAACTGGTATACCGCTCCGGAGCAAAAGATACCGACCTACTGGTGGTTAGTGGCGATATCGGTGCAGCTTATATGGGATTACAAATTTTAGAACGTGAAAAACAAGTATTTTTAGTCAACCCAAATAACCAGCCTGATCTGGAAATGTACACGTATTTAATTGAACGCCAATTAAAACCCGAAGCACGTACCGATATCAAAAAATTATTGTCAGATTTGGACGTAAAACCAACCAGCATGATTGATATTTCTGACGGACTGTCATCAGAAATTCTGCATTTATGCAAAAGCTCGCATGTAGGCTGCAATCTGTATGAAGAAAAGCTTCCTTTAGATCCGCAATTTATAAATGCCTGTGAAGAATTTAATTTAGACAGTACAACCATTGCCATAAACGGAGGAGAAGATTATGAATTGCTTTTTACGATAAAAACAAGTGATTATGATAAAATTAAAGCAAATCCTAATCTGACAGTTATTGGTCATATGGTACCGGAGCACCAGGGGCAACATCTGATTACTCGTGAAAATACGCAGATACCTCTGAAGGCCAGAGGATGGAATGCGCTAAAAAACTAAAAAACGCCCTAGAGGGCGTTTTTTAGTTTTTTAATACAAACCGTACATTCAAGGTGCTATTTTTAGCACCTGATGTGCCGCAATTAAACTTCAGTACGCCATCAGGAGTAAGCTCTACAATATTGATGTCATTTTTATTAAACCAGGTAATCTGGTATTCCAGATCGGTACGTCGTAGTTCAATTTTAGAAGAATTTCCCGTACTGCTCACAACAGAACTTCCGTAATATTCCTGATAATACTGATACAAATCAAAAGTAGCTACTTCATCATTCAGCTCCGGTACCTCAATTCGTACATTAGGTACTACCACAAAATTATTTTTTCTTAGTTTTTCTTTGCGAAGTATTTCTTCGTTCGATACATTAAGCTTTTCTTCAATCCATTCTTTATAGGTTTTGGTATACCCTTTTTCTATATCGGCCTGGTATTGTTTCTCGCCATCTTTCCCAATTACTGACTCTACCCATTCTGTAAATGTGCCATAAAAACCATTTCTCAAAGCCATTTCATAAGGCGAATAACCGTCTTCAGAGTTCAGTTCTTTCATCCATTTCATAACAATGGAGGTAGTTTTTTCCTGCTGTTCTATTTCAGGGTCAACTGTGGTTCCCCACAACGAACGTTTCCATTCTGCTTCATCACCTTCAAAGCCGGCTTCTACTGCCTGCTGATATGCTGTTTTACCTCCCTGGTTATCTACCCAGTCAATCCATTCGGTCACTGTTCCGTCAAAACCTTCAGCTACCGCTCTTTCATAGGCATTAGCCGGTTTTGATGTTGTTTCAGGCAGAGACTGCTCTTCTTCTTCGGATTTTACAGTACTTTCCTGAGATCCTTCTTGTGGTGCTTTCGGTTCTTCTACAGAGTAGGGTACTATAGTTTCTATTTTTGTTTCCACAATATCTAAAACATCCAGAACAGGGCTTTTCACTTCTTCTTGTTGTATACTGATTTTATTATCAGGTTCATTTTCAGTTTTTATCTCTTGTGGTAAAACATCTGTTTTTGGGCTTTCGTTTTGTACGAGTACATCCGGAGTTTTGCCTATTATTTCGGTAGTATAGATTAACGACTGAGGTTGGGCTTTCCAGTTTAAAAAGTCTTTTTCAGAGATTGTATAGGTCTCAATTGCCTCTATAGGGTAGGTATATACTACTCCGGAAGCATCTTCAATTTTTAATTTTTGGGCCGTATCAGTAATCTCAAACAAAAGCGGCGTAGCATTATTTCCTTTAAAAACAGTTTTCGCATTCTTAATAAGATACCATTGGTCTTGAATCCATAAATAATAACCATTATGAATAAACTCCTGATCAAGCGATTCCGTAAAATTATATCCGAAATCCACATCATTTCCTGCAAATTGGATATGCGTTTCAGCAATTTTTAAAGGATGTACTTTATAATACAAGGTTTTATTCTGTGCCTGCATTGTACTACAAAAACTTAAAAAACTTCCAAAAACAACTAAATATTTAAACATAATAATTCCCTTAAAATGGTGTTGCAAAGGTAAATAAAAGGCTTTTTAATTTGCAATTAATCTTTAATACGATAATTTTACGAAAACTTTATACTAATGAGCACAAAAGAAGGGCATATCCATACACATATTGAGCAACATATAGCCACCGTTTCTTTTTACCATCCGGCAAGCAATTCCTTCCCCGGTTATTTATTATCAGAATTAGCTGCTGTCATTACGCGCTTAAATGAAGACAAAAATGTCACTTTAATCATTTTAAAAAGTGACGGCGAAAAAGCTTTCTGTGCCGGCGCCTCATTTGATGAATTATTAGCAGTTGATAACATGGAAAAAGGGACGACTTTTTTCAGTGGTTTTGCCCATGTAATCAATGCCATGCGAATGTCTGAAAAGATCATAATAGGCCGGATACACGGAAAAGCAGTGGGCGGCGGTGTCGGATTAGCGGCGGCCTGTGATTATACTTTTGCCTTGGAAACGGCAAGTATCAAATTATCAGAACTGGCCATAGGTATAGGTCCGTTTGTAATTGAACCGGCTGTAACCCGGAAAATAGGTTTACCTGCCATGAGTGAAATGACCTTAGAAGCCGAAACATGGAAAACAGCAAAATGGGCTTTTGAAAATAAGCTGTATACTCAATTGTTTGCTACCATTGAGGAACTTGACACTGCGTTGACAGGTTTTGTAAAAAGATTAGCAGGTTATAATCCGCAGGCCCTGTACGAGATGAAAAAAGTACTATGGAAAAATACTGAACACTGGGATAAACTCTTGGCAGAACGGGCACAAATATCCGGTACATTAGTGCTTTCAGACTTTACCAAAAAAGCACTACTTCAGTTTAAAAACAAATAATTAAAAAAATCGGCCCAAATGACCGATTTTTTAATTAAAGCCAATATCCGTATAAAATTAGTAATTTTGTATAAATTTTCTGATATGAGCAATATTCGCATCACCAAGCAATTTACATTCGAAACCGGCCACGCGCTTTATGGTTACGACGGAAAATGCCGAAACGTACACGGGCATAGCTATAAGTTATCGGTAACTGTAATTGGTAAGCCCATCACAGACACTTCCAATGTAAAATACGGCATGGTGATAGATTTCAGCGATTTAAAAAAGATTGTACAGGAAGAAATTGTGCTTCTTTTTGATCACGCAACGGTCTTCAATAAAAATACTCCTCACGTAGAACTAGCCAAAGAATTAGAGCAAAGAGGTCATCATGTTATCTTGGTAGATTATCAGCCCACGAGTGAAAATATGGTAATTGATTTTGCTGCGAAAATAAAAAGCCGTTTACCTGAAAGCATAACGTTGCATTCACTGCGTTTACAGGAAACGGAAAGTTCTTATGCCGAATGGTACCAAGCCGATAACGAATGATTACAATAAACCTACCTGCTCATAAGAACGTTTTTTTTGCTTCTGATCAGCACTTTGGTGCGCCTACAGCTGAAGCCAGTTTACCACGTGAAAAACGTTTTTTACAGTGGCTGAACACTATAGAATCTGAAGCAGGTGCTTTATTTCTGTTAGGTGATTTGTTTGATTTCTGGTTTGAATACAAAACGGTGGTACCTAAAGGATTTGTGCGGATACTGGGCAAACTGGCACAAATGCGTGACAATGGGCTTCCGATTTATTTTTTTGTTGGCAATCATGATTTGTGGATGCATGATTATTTTGAAAAAGAACTTAACATTCCTGTATTTCATCATCCCAAAACATTTCAGATTAATGGCACTAAGCTGTTTATCGGTCACGGAGACGGCCTTGGCCCGGGAGACAAAGGATACAAACGCATGAAAAAAGTATTCACCCATCCTTTTTCCAAATGGTTATTTAGATGGTTACATCCTGACATTGGGGTAAAACTGGCGCAATACATGTCGGTAAAAAACAAATTAATATCCGGAGATGATGATGCAAAATATCTGGGAGAGGAAAACGAATGGCTGGTACAGTATGCCAAACATAAAGCACCCCAGACACAATGCCGCTACTATATTTTCGGACATCGCCACTTACCCATGATTATCACTATCGGACATGGTGCGGAATATATCAACTTAGGCGACTGGATCCAGTACTTTACCTTTGGGGTTTTAGCACCGGAAACGGGAGTGTTTGAATTGTTTTCTTTTTCGGATCGTTATACCTCGGATCGTTTTCATCCAATATCCAATCGTGATGTTTAAAATGTGACCATTCAGTGGCGGCCAAATCAACAGTAGGATCTATTAAGCGCTTTCTTGGCTTTTGATTGATGGAAACATAACTGCTCACGGCATATACGGCTACATCTTTTCCTTGTTGCGCATATTCTTTTTTGATAAACTGCGCCATTTGCCAGATCATATCAGGGGTATTTAAACGGTAACTTTGTTTATTACGCAACAAACTGTCATTTTTAAAAGAAAATGCTTCTTTTGTTTTTTTATCCACTACCTTAAAACGGGCTTCACCTGAACGCGAGCGCAACATCATTCTCCAGCTCAACCTATGGCCTTCTTCTGTCCATAAAACATCTCCTTTAATGAAATAATGCCGAAGAGGCAATACTAGCTGCAAAGTCAGGTACGGAACAAAAAAAGCATAAAACACCTTTTTATAACTATTGTATTGGTTGGTAATAATTTCTGGTGTTAAAACAGGCTTTCTTCGGAAAAACACCTTTCGTATCTGGTCCGGCGGAAAAAAGAAAACACTGAAACACAAAGCAAAATACGGAAACACTCCTATATGTAAAGTTATTGAGTTGAAAATATGAAAAAGCAAAGAAGCTATGATAGCAAAAATACGCGTGCGTTTCCATAATAAGGCCGGAACAATCAACCCGTCGAATGCGATACCTGAATAGGCAATAAAATAATGGAATTTTTCCGATTGAAACAATGGTTTCAGAAACTCCGGCACTTTCATATAAGTGAACATGTTTTTTGTTACAGTAGCCTGTAACCAGTCAGGGTAGAATTTGGCTAAAGTAGCATAAAAATAAACACAGCTTATCTGAATGATAAATATCCAGGAACACCATTGCGGCATCACCAATTTCCGTTTTTCAGGATGTAATTTGGTATCTACCGAAGCATATTGATGGGCAGGTAAAAAACACATCATAAGAGCAATAAGCCACATCAGGTAATAATGGTTATTATAGGATGTTTTCTGCATAAAATACACACAACCCCATAAAAGAGTAAGCGAGATAATACTTACACGATATCTGTACCCCAAAGCCACCCCTAAAGAGGCTATAGCCATAAGAACAAAGTGTACATACATATAATTTCCCATTAAATACTGCAACCACTCAAAACCTATAAAGGTAAAATTAACTTCAGGAGTTACCATATTATGTCGTACCCATCCCGTAAGGAGGGAGCCGATGCTTTCAAAAATAAAAACAACTCCGAAAAAAATCCGGAAAACAATCAAAGCAGCATTATCTACTGGGGCAAACCATTTATTTAATATGCTCATCTATATACTGTAAGGTAAAAAGTCTGTCATTTTCAATCGCTTTTTTAAGCGTTTCTAAAGAATCGAAAGTTGCTTCGTCTCTAATTTTTTCTAAAATACGAACTTTAAGGGTTTTTCCATATAAATCTTCATCTAAATTCAGATAATTTACTTCAATAGTCTGAGGATTAGAGCCCAGTGTTGGATTTGTTCCAATACTCATCATACCATACACATCTTTACCATGTATTTCCGAAACCACCACATAAATACCGTTGGCAGGAATAAGCTTGTAGGCTTCGCCTATTTCAAAATTAGCGGTCGGAAAACCCAGTGTCCTTCCTATTTGTTTTCCTTTTACCACCCGTCCTGAAAAAAAGTAAGGATAGCCTAAATAATCATTCGCCAAACGCATATCTCCTTCGGCCAGCGCTTTTCTTATTTTTGTGGAACTCACCGAAATATGATCAATTTCCTGAGCAGAAATCTGTTCTACCTCAAACCCATATTTTTCTCCGAACCTTTCCAAATCATGTATATCGGCAGCTCTCCCTTTTCCAAAGCGATGATCGTACCCTATGATTATTTTTTGTGTTTTAAACTGATCTACCAAAACCTGTTTCACAAACGCTTCAGCCGATAGGTTAGCAAATGCTTTATTAAATTCATGAATTACTAAATGTTCTATTCCGAATTGCCTTAATAAATCTGCTTTTTCGTCTATAGTATTTAATAATTTTATACTGTCTTCTTTCTGTAAGACCATGCGGGGATGTGGAAAAAAAGTAAGTACCAGGCTTTCAGCATGTAGTTTTTCAGCCGACTCTTTTACTTTTTCCAATATCGATTGATGCCCTTTATGAACCCCATCAAAAGTACCTAGTGTAACAACTGTTTTTTGCTTTGGATAGCACTGATTTATAGATTGATGAACTTGCACGTTATTTTTTTTGCAAAGTTAAGTTTTACGCTGTAAATTGCGAAATGATAATTATTTAAAAAAATTAAAGATTTATTAAATTTTTTTATATTTACAAAAACAAAAGAGTATCAATTTATCACTTTACAATGAAAATAAAAAAACTATTATTAGTCGGCTGTTTTATTTTTGGTTTTCAAAGCTTTTACGGTCAGAATCTTACTTGGAAACAAGTAGACAATAACACAAAATTTTCATCAAATGAGTTGATGTTACGTGCAAGCTATCCTGAAAAATATGAATTATTTTCGACAGATTTTGCCACGTTAAAGAACACATTACGCCAGGCTCCGGATGAAGCAACAAGTCATGGAATAACAGAAGGCTTGCTCGTTAACCTTCCTTCCATAAACGGAAAAGTAGAACCGTTCTATGTGTTTTATGCACCGGTAATGGAACCTGAACTGGCGGAAAAATTTCCGGAATTACGTTCTTACAAAGCCGTAAACAGTAAAGATGCTTCCAACATTATTCATATTTCAATTTCTCCGGAATTTGGTATGCATATTATGGGACATAGTGGTGAAGGACAAACGTATTATGTAGACAGTTATACAAAAGATTTAAATTCTTATATAACATACTCCAATAAAGACGTAAAAAACACACAGTCTTTCCAATGCTTGACAGACGACAATAACAGTACTCCTTTTATTCCTTCCGAATCAGAAATGCAAAATTATGCCCTTATGATGGATGACGGGCAATACAGAACCTACCGTATGGCACTTGCTTGTACGGTAGAATATGCGGCTTATCATATAGACGCAGCAAATATGGGAGGAGGTACTGACGCTCAGAAAAAACAAGCAGTTTTAGCAGCTATGAATGCATTGGTTACCCGTTTGAATTCGATTTTTGAAAAAGAGATGGCGGTAAAATTTGTGCTGGTAGGAAACAATAATAAAATTATTTTCCTGACAACTGACAATTTTGACAATACCAATACCCAGGTTTTAATTGACCAAAGCCAGGCAGTCATTAACCAGGAAATCGGTGCTGCAAACTATGATATAGGGCATACCTTGGCTACTGAAACCGGGGGCGGGTTGGCACAATTAGGCGCTATCTGTCAGGATGCTGTAAAAGCTAAAGGTGTTTCAGGTGTTCCTGAACCAGTAGGTGATCCATTTGTCGTAACCATTGTATCACATGAGGTAGGACACCAACTAGGAGCTTCACACAGTTTTAGCGATAATGAAAATGGTAGTTGTGCCGGAAATAGATCTGATGAAACAGCAGCTGAACCAGGAAGTGGTACCACCATTATGTCTTACTCAGGGCTATGTGATCCGAACAATGTAAACGGAAGTATTACAGATGTTTATTTTCATTACCTAAACCTAGCACAGATGAAAGCGGTTTTATTAGGAAGTTCTTGTGGAACCATCGTGGCTTCCGGCAATGCCACTCCTGTCATTTCTCATATGCAACAAATTACTATTCCGCATTCAACACCATTCATTTTAACTGCAAATGCTACAGATGCGAATAATCCTACTACTTTAAGTTATTGTTGGGAACAACTGGATGTTGAAGCATCTACTCAACCCCCTTTACCAGAAAATATTGATGGTCCAAATTTCCGCTCATTCCCGCCTACAGGCCGTAAATTTAAATCATTCCCATCTGATCCTGTAGTATTAGCAGGGACTGATCAAAATGACGGAATAGTACAAGCTGACTGGGAAGTATTAACAAATGTTCCAAACAGAATTTTTAAATTTGGTGTAACCGTACGGGATAATAACATTTTACGCGGAGGGCAAACCAAAAGCATGATGTTAGGTGTGAAAACGGCAAATGCAGGTCCGTTCGTCATTACCTATCCGAACAACATCATCAACGAACAAAATAACTGGACTATACAATGGGCTTCAGGCGAACAGAAAACGATTACCTGGAATGTAGCCGGAACAACAGGAAATGGTGTGAACACGGCAAATGTTAAAATATCGATCTCTTTAGATAACGGCTCTACTTATGCTACATTGCTGGAAAGTACTCCGAACAATGGTTCCGCTATCATTACGGTTCCTTCTCTTGAGCAGACCAATCCTAATGCACGTATTAAAATAGAAGCTATAGGAAACATTTTTTATACTGTTTCCAAAAGATTTACCATTTATGGTATAAATGCCTCTCAGGAAGATTTTGAGCTGGAGAATTTTAAATTATTCCCTAACCCTACTTCTGATCAGGTTACAGTAGCTTTTACTTCTAAATCTAACAAGGAGATTCGTTTTGAAATGTTTGATTTCAGAGGAAGAAAAGTATATACTCATGCTATGCAGAACAATGGTAACATTGAAAACACTATTGATATGAGTAAAATGGCTTCAGGTGTGTACATTTTACATATTAAAGATGGCGATCAAAGCATGTCGAAAAAAATCGTTCGAAAATAACAGGTATTTATATTACAAATTAAAAAATCAGCTCAATGAGCTGATTTTTTAATTTACAGCATATGTAAGTATAAAAAAGTAGCTGGCTTCAAAAGGTGTTAATGCTTCTAGAACTGTCCTATATTTTTTATCAGAACTAAAAAACCGGCATATTTTTGCCGGTTTTTAATTTTAGATTTCTACTATCCTATTTGTGCCCCGTTGTATACTCCAGCTTCATCGGGGTTTACAAACACTAATTTTCCTTCTTTGGTTTCTGTCAGCAATAGCATTCCTTCACTTTCTATACCTCTTAATTTTCTGGGCGCAAGATTAATAAGTACCGTTACTTGTTTACCTATTATTTCTTCAGGAGTAAAATGCTCTGCAATACCCGAAACTATAGTGCGTATATCTATGCCCGTATCTACTTTTAATACTAAAAGCTTGTTGGCTTTTGGCATTTTTTCAGCTTCTATAACGGTTCCAACGCGTAAATCTATTTTTGTAAAGTCTTCAAACTGACAGATTTCTTTCTGTGATTCAATGGTTTTGGCAGCTGCAGCATTTGCTATTTTCACAGCCTCCAGCCTATCTGTTTGCGTTTTAATTTCTTCATCTTCAATTTTAGCAAATAACAATTCTGCCTGGCCTATCTGGTGTCCTTCAGCAATCAGTTGAGATGTTTCCGCAATTTTGCTCCAATCTATCCCTTTCTCAATATTAAGCATCTTTTTTAGCTTTGCTGCTGTAAAGGGCAAAAACGGTTCAACCAGAGTTGACAAAGCAGCCGCAATCTGCAGGGCTACCCACATTTGTGTTTTCACACGTTCTTCATCCGTTTTAATCAGTTTCCAGGGTTCTTCATCAGCTAAGTATTTATTCCCCAAACGCGCCACATTCATCATCTCTCCTAATGCTTCACGAAAACGGAAACGCTCTATTGAATGCGCAATTACAGCCGGATATGCTCTTAATTCAGCCAGCGTTTGTTCGTCTATTTCTGTTAAGGCATTTGGTGCCGGAATAATTCCGTTATAGTATTTATTAGATAAAACTACTACCCGGTTAATAAAATTTCCAAAGACAGCAACCAATTCGTTATTGTTGCGAGCCTGAAAATCCTTCCATGTAAAATCATTATCTTTTGTTTCCGGAGCATTAGCTGTTAGTACATAACGCAATACATCTTGTTTTTCCGGGAAATCGACTAGATATTCATTCAGCCAAACAGCCCAGTTTTTGGAAGTTGACAATTTGTTTCCTTCCAGGTTTAAAAATTCATTTGCCGGTACATTATCCGGCAAGATATAACTTCCTTCGGCCTTTAACATTGCTGGAAAAATAATACAGTGAAATACAATATTATCTTTACCGATAAAATGCACCAGCTTGGTATCTTTATCTTTCCAATAAGGCTCCCAATCTTTTCCTTCACGCACCGCCCATTCTTTCGTAGATGAAATATACCCAATAGGAGCATCGAACCAAACATAGAGTTTTTTGCCTTCAGCACCATCTACCGGCACATCAATACCCCAATCCAGATCGCGGGTTACCGCACGAGGTTTCAGACCATCATCCAGCCACGATTTTACTTGTCCGTAGACATTGGGTTTCCAGTCGTTTTTATGGCCATCTAAGATCCAGTCACGTAAAAATCCATCATATTCGTTTAACGGTAAGAACCAATGTTTGGTTTCTTTCAAAACAGGAACAGTACCTGATATCGTTGATATCGGATTAATTAAATCCGTAGCATTTAGAGAGGTTCCACATTTTTCGCACTGATCGCCATATGCACTTTCATTACCGCATTTCGGACATGTTCCGGTTACATAACGATCGGCCAGAAATTGCTGGGCCTGTTCATCATACAGCTGCTCTGTAACTTCTTCTATAAATTTGCCTTCTTCATACAATTTTCTGAAAAAATCAGAAGCGGTTCTATGGTGAATCTCTGCTGAAGTTCGCGAATAATTATCGAACGAAATACCAAAATCGGCAAATGAATTTTTTATGATGGTATGGTATTTATCAATGACTTGTTGTGGTGTACTGCCTTCTTTTTTAGCTTTCATGGATATGGCTACACCATGCTCATCGCTTCCGCAGATAAAAGCGACGTCCTGATGTTGCTGACGTAAATAACGCGAATATATATCAGCCGGAACATATACTCCTGCTAAATGCCCAATATGTATGGGGCCGTTGGTATAAGGCAGAGCTGCCGTTATCGTATATCTTTTGGGATTTGGAATCATATTTCTCAGTTTTCGAATAGCAAAAATAACAAAAAAAAGCAAGCTTTACTTTTTATTGAAATACCGTTTTCCCAAACAAAATCCCTGATTACTATATTTCGTTTAAAAGAGAAAAAATGAGTATCCTAAAAACAGCGCTGAACCACATCATTTATTACAACGAAATTTCAGGCAACATTAAGAACAAAGAAATATTCTTAATCTTGCCTGAAAGAATAAACCCCACCTGAACAGGTAGTCATGGTATAGTATAACTTATGGTAAAGGTTGTCCTACTTGTACATCGCAGCGATGTCCCGGCTGGCCATGTGCAGGATTAGGCTTTCCTTTCATCCCTGGAGCGGTTTGCTGAGCCGGGCGCGACGGTGCAGCTGCAGGAGCCGCCTGTTGTTGCGTACCTCCTGAGCTTAGAAATCCTTGTCCGTTATTGGCAGGTTGCTGGGGTGCGGCCTGCGTTGGGATATTTTGTGAGGGTTTGCTATCTAAAGGGGCCCCTACCGGAATATCACAACGGTGCCCGGGCTGACCATGAGGCGGATTCATACCGGCTGGTGTAGCAGCAGAATTTGCGGTTGTTGATGCAGCGGTTGTGGTGGTATTAGCAGCAGCGTTATTTGCTGTTTCTGGTGTAGCAGTGGTAGTAACGGTTTCCTCCGTTGAAGGCTCTTTTTTACTATCTGCACATGATGCCAGAACACCCACGGAAAACAATCCTATAAAAAAAACTTTTTTCATGATTCAGTTATTGATTAATTCTCAAATATATAAAAAAATTCTAGAAAAAGGCACGCAGCTGAATACTGCCTGTATGAATGGTTTTGGCTGTTTCAGATGTTCGGCCCTGATAAGAGATATTAGCATCGAGGTATCGGGTAAGATTACGCTGAAAAAGCAGCCGCCAGGTAATATTTTTTCCGGGTTGTAGTCCTTCAAGCATCTGATAGGCCACCGCCGATAACGGATTACCTGTAAAAGTATTCTGATAAAAAGAAAATTCTCCGTTCATAGAAAACTTCGCGCTTGCCGTATAACTGAATGAAGTACCCAGACGATGTTGTTTTAGTGTTTCAAACATCTCTTTAGTATTGCGTTTATCTTTAAACTCATAAAAGAAATCAAGACTGGCATTCGCGGAAAACAAATAAGATATTTTAGGTTGCAGGGTATAATTTTGTAAAAAATAATTTTTAGAATCGTAGTTCTCGGATAAAGAGGATATTCTGTCGTACTTTACCAGCAATTGATATTGCCACAGTTTTTTTACCAAATGGTTGAACTGTAATTGGTGCGTAGTTACCTTACTTTCTAAACTTCCTACATTTAAAAGATTTTTAGTTCTGTTTTCTATATAAGAATACGCCGTTGTATACCGTTGTTTTCCGCGGTTAAAAAATAGAGTATTTCTGAAATTACTGTTAATGGAAACCAAATCTTGTCCGGCATCGGAAAAAGGGTTTAATGGTATTTCGGTGCCGTTTCTCAATATATTTCTGTCAATAAGATAACTGGCCTGATTGTGGAACAGGCTTAAAACCCGGCGTATGCCGTTACTGTTCTGCCAGGTACTGAAATTGATATTCAGCAATTGTGTAAATTTGTTTTGATGGGTTTTGATATAAACCTGATTGGGCAGGTACATGCGTACATATTTAGCCAGGTCAGGATAAGGAGCAATTTCAAATTCTTCAAGTTCCTGTATACCGTTTCCATTGTAATCATTCCACATATGCGTCCCCAGCCCGGGTTCCACCTCAATATAAGTAAATTCCTGCTGCGCTACTGAGCCGGAAGTAGTTTCATAAATGGTAGACCATTGTACCAGATCTTTAAAAAAACGATCATTGTATACGATACGGGAATTTAACGTATTTTCATTAGGAAGGATACTGTTCTGATAATCCAGTATACGGTAATTGGCATAGATATTCAAATCAGA
Source organism: Paenimyroides tangerinum (assembly GCA_050990835.1). Lineage (GTDB taxonomy): Bacteria > Bacteroidota > Bacteroidia > Flavobacteriales > Flavobacteriaceae > Flavobacterium. Next base: position 829,815 of record CP158859.1, read on the forward strand.
CACCTTAGTTTTAAACAACTGCGATTTTACATAAAAGGCATTTGACTGTGTTACACGTTGCAGGGCTTCGTTCTGCAAACTGTCGTTAGTACGAAACTGATACCCTACTTCTACAAACATACGGGCACTATCGCCACGTGCTATAAAAACATCTGCCTGTAAATATTTTTGACTTAACGGATTAAATTTTTGTGAAGCTACTTCCTTTATCTGATAATCTTCCAGGTCTACTATGCCTCCTCCCCAGTAGTTGTTTTTTTTGTAAACAATCTTCGTATTACTTCGGATGAATTGTGTCTGATTAAGGTTCGATTTCGCTTTCAGAATACTGTTATTAGTGGTAACATTCCAGTTGTTTTTTGTATAATTTCCCGTAAATATATTTTTTAATCCGTGATATGATTCGCTGAATTCCAATTTATCTATCTGGTAGGTAAATGTACTCTGCGCATTGGGTTTTACTGTTACGCCAGCCGATAACAGGCTCTGGCTGCCCAACTGTTCATCTAACCCCCAATCCCGGTCAAATTCGATAGTATACAGCCGTTCAATTGTTTTAAAATTCTTATGTACAAACTGCACATTGCTAAAAGCGTCTATTGTCCATTTGCCAGATAAAATACGCTGTTTAGCATTCAGACTGGCGGCCCATCCTTTGTTATTCTGATCATCTATATCTGAGAAAAGATTCTGATCATTATTACTAAAAGCCAATTCGGTATCTACCCATGTTTTCTCATTCGGATTATATTTGGCCATCACCGTTGCCATAGTGGTTCTGGTTGGTGCCACCAATCGCGTAACGGGTTCATAACTGCCTTGCCGAATACCGTTTAACGGAGGTACAAACTGGTAGATTTTACCTATACTTGCTGAATTGGCGAGCACATAGTTACCCTGGTTATTTCCTACCAGACTAAACGTAACCATGTACAGGGTATCTTGTGGATTACTGGAATATTCAAAATAGTCAAAACCATCTTGCTGTACTTTTTTATAAAGTACTTTATTTTCCGAAAAACTGTCTTCGTAAGCAGACGGAGCCATCATTTTAGCCGGGTCATTCCCTGCCTGTTTTAATATCTCAACCTGTTCTTTATTCAGGTTTTGTTGTAAGGGCTGGTTTTTAATATCCGTTTCGGTATATACATACCCACCGAACTGCCAGTTTTTCCGCTGATGACTCATACCTCCATAACCTAAAAAACGGGTATAATTACGATCGGTATACTGGTATTCTATAGCAATACGCATATCGGCCGTAATAGGAAAAAGTGATGTGAACCGAATTTCACCGGAATTATAATCTATAACATAATCTTTATTTTCTCCGCGGGTCAGCAGGCGTCCGTTTACATATACACGTTCCGACCCTGAAATAATAAGGATGTACAGCTCGTTGTTTCCCCCCCGCAGTTTATATGGTCCCTGGTTACCTTCCTGCCCGGTAAACTCACTTTTAGCATATTGACCCCGCACCAGAGCCGCGCCTATTTCTACCTGTGTTTTTGCCTCCTCGTTCCCGAAACTGAATTTCGTGGAAATACCCTGTACTTTTTTATTAAAATTTAAAAAGCGTGACAGCCGGTTTTCAATAAACAGATCACCTGCCTTAATGCTCCAGTCGGTTCCGAAAAGCTCAATAAAAATTTGGTCAAACTCATCCATTTTTTGTGAATAGCCTCCATTTTGTAACGGCACATTACTATCCTGTATAGAGGCCCGGATACTTACTTTATCTGATAATTTCCCGGTAATCTGCAAATCGAGGTTAGAGTTGGTTACCAGATTCTGATTACTCCCTACCGTAATTCCTCTTGTAATACTTCCGTCAGTAGTTAACCCGTCAAACGGAATATAGGTGCTTCTTTTTTTTTCCGGAATCGTAAACAAATGTGAACCGGCTTCGTTTGGTACAATACGTCCTTTATTATACAGTGAATAAGTTTGCGTTAAATACGACGGAAAATTAAGGTACGAAATCAACAGTGTGTCTTGAATCGGCCGATTAAAATGAATTTGCGCTGTAACAAAATTGACATCATACCATGTACTGTCTATAGGCTGGCCAAATGTATCAGTCAGCTGAAAATGGCTGGAGTTTAGAGCTACACTGTCAATGAGTACAAAGGTTGTAAGAGAATCTACAGCTACTTTTTTGGTTTTGTACAGGCTGTTTAGTTCCTGCGTCCATCCCACAGAAAAACATAACAAACTTAAAAGCAAACAAATAAACTGCTTCATAATCAGTATAACTCCAAAAAGTCAAAAGTAGTGTATTTACTTCTTATTTTTTTATCATATCCCTTATTTAGCATAACTGTATTTTATATTTTTGATGAAAATGACAGATGATGAAAAAAATTATTTTCCTGTTTCTGAGTTTAGGTATAGGGATAGGGTGTTCTGATCCAAAAAATAAAGACCATAAGAACCTTAATATACTAGAGGCACATTCAGGTTTTGATTTAGAGACAGTAACATTTAACGAAAAGCCTTTACAACTTCTTAAAACAGCATTGGACAGCAGCACCAACAATCAGAAAGAATATGCAGAAAAGGGGCTATCAGCTGCTTTTGATTACCCTGAAGGTTATAAATATAACTTGTGGAATGGTGACCATTCTTTTTACGGAAAAGCTTATTACAGCAAATTATTGGACCGTATTGCCCGGTATAAAAATGTTTATTTTAACCGTATTGCTTTTTTAACCCATGAAAACAAAACAGTAGCTGTACTTGCATCTGCAGAATTATCATCAGAAGATATCTATTATAATTTAGGAAAAGAGCTCACGAAGAAATACGGGAAACCTTCTCTTGAACCACAAACGAATCAGGACGTTTTTTACGAATGGACCACTCCAATCAGTTATATGCAGACCGATTTTTATACCGGCACTACAGTTACCGTTTTGCCGGGTGAGCAGCCAAAAACGGAAAAAACGTTTACGATGCAGCTCTTACTTTTTGAAAAAAAGGCCGCTACAGCCCTACACCATATACAAAAAGAAAATTATAAAAAAACCAAAACATACAAAATAATGCCGGGAGATTTTCAGCTATATTCTCAGGATCCTGCTAAAAATTTACTTATGGCAAATGAACTGTTATCGGAAAAGTTTAATTAAAAACGGATGGGAAGCATCCCATCCGTTTTCCTAAATAATTTTTAAAACGTGTACCCCAATTTTACACCTGCTTTAAAAACAAAATTATCAAAGTAACGGTTATCTATATCATTTTTACCTTTTACTTCCCATTTCCAGTTAAAGCCCACTGAAGGATCAATACTCAGGTTTTTGGTCAGTTGTATTTTATACCCTACATTCGGGTTAAAAATACTCCAGTAACTGTACTTTCCTTCAAATTTTTCACCATTAATCTGGTCATCAAATTTAATCTGTCCGTGGGTCAAAAAGTTTTCTGCGTAAAATCCTTCCCGAATACCTTTTTTAAAATAACTACGTGTTCCCAGTTCTACTACAAAACCTTCCCCGGTTGTTTTAAGAAATTTTTCATCCAGTTCCAATTGACCGTAACCCACATTCAGTATCCATGATTTTAAATGATCGTCAGAAGAGCCTCCTTTATTAAATTCAAAACTCAACCCATACTGTGAGGGTTCAGAAAAAGTATAATTTGCCGAAAGCGTAATCATATCTTTTGGTTTTTCCTGAGCAAAAGCAGCACACGAAATAAGGCTTAATGCGTAAAATATTTTTTTCATAATATAATAGTTATATAGTTTATAAGCCGAAAATCCAAAAAGTATGCCAGAAAACTTTATCGTAGCGGTTTCCCTATTAAAAAAAGCCATTCCTTTGGAATGGCTTTTTTTAATTTTCGCGGGTAACGAGTTGTACGGTTTCTCTGTTTACCTGTTTTAGTAGTATCTCTTTACCTCTTATAACCTGTTGTAAAGCTTCTTCATTAAAATGACGAATGGTATATAAGGATACTTTTTCATTATAGCTTATTCTGAAATGGGCTTCCAGTTCTTTAATTAAATCCCGAAACTTATTAAACTTATCTTCTACACAAATGGTAAAACTAATAGCAGAATTTTGTATTACATTTACTTTAATCCGATATGAACCCAAAAGCTTAAATATCATACTGATATTTTCTTCCATAATAAAAGAAAAATCTTTTGCAGCAATGGAAAGCAATAACTGGTCTTTTTTAACTATAAAAACGGGCATTTGAGGCTCAAGCGCAGCTCCTTTCGAAACTTCGGTTCCCGGTAATGTAGGATGTATAAAAGATTTTACATATAAAGGAATATTTTTTTCCTGTAAAGGCTGTAGTGTTTTCGGGTGAATAACCGAAGCGCCGTAAAAAGCCATTTCTATTGCTTCGCGATAAGAAATATGGTGCAACAAAGAAGTATCTGAAAAATACCGGGGATCGGCGTTTAAAACGCCTGGTACATCTTTCCAGATAGTTACACTTTCGGCATTCAGACAATACGCAAAAATAGCCGCTGAATAATCGGACCCTTCCCTGCCTAACGTTACTGAAAAATGATTGGAATCTGACCCTATAAAGCCTTGCGTGACATACAGCATTCCTTCGGCCACCTCTTTTACAATATGCTCTTCCGTTGCTTTCCAGTCTACCATTGCATCACGATATGCTGTATCGGTTTTAATCAGATTCCGCGCATCAAGCCATTCATTTGCTATTTGTTCCTGCTTCAGATAGGCACTTAAAATGGTACTCGATATAATTTCGCCATAACTCACAACCTGATCGTACACAAAATTATAATTCGGTGATTTGTTATTCGCCAGAAAAAGTTCCATTTCATGAAACCATTCCGTTACCTGCTTATATACTTCCTGGGTTTTATCTGTAAACAACTCATTTAAAATAGTAAAATGATCGTCTTTTATTTTCTGAAAAGCAGCTTTTAAATACGACGGTGCATTAAAATAGGCAGCCACAACATCTTCCATCGCATTGGTCGTTTTTCCCATAGCTGATATGACAATCAAACAATTCTGATAACCGGTTGTATGCAATAGGTTTACCACATTTCTTACCCCTGCAGCATCTTTTACCGAAGCACCACCAAATTTAAATACTTTCATATTGCCTGTTTAAGTATACAAAAGTACATAAGAAATCATTTTAGGCCCTTTATTTTACTTCTTATTTTTTTTATCGATATTTGCCTAACAATACAACTTTACCATGGAAAACAGAACTATTACGCTGGGAGAATTTATTATAAAAAAACAAAATGATTTTACCTATTCTACCGGTGAACTTACCCGATTGATGAACTCTATCCGCTTGGCAGCCAAGATGGTCAGCAAAAAAGTAAATCAGGCCGGGCTGGTTGATATTAACGGGGCCTTTGGAGCAGAAAATATTCAGGGTGAAGAACAGCAGAAGTTAGATGTATATGCTAACAACATTTTTATTGAAACTCTTATTAACCGGGAAATTGTATGTGGCATAGCCTCTGAGGAAAATGATGATTTTATTACTATATGCGGCAATGACGGAGCCAACAGCAACAAATATGTTTTGCTGATGGATCCATTAGACGGTTCTTCAAACATTGATGTGAATGTTTCTGTCGGAACTATTTTTTCGATATATCACAGGATTTCTCCTGTTGGTTCTCCGGTAACCCAGGAAGATTTCTTACAAAAAGGAGTAAATCAGGTAGCAGCAGGTTATGTCATTTACGGCTCATCAACCATGTTGGTTTATACCACCGGAAATGGTGTAAATGGTTTTACATTGGAGCCTTCTCTTGGTACGTTCTTTTTATCACATCCCGATATGCAGATAACGGAAGAAGGTAAAATTTATTCTATAAATGAAGGCAATTACCTGCAGTTTCCCGAAGGAGTAAAAAAATACATTAAGCACTGCCAGGCAGAACAAGGCAATCGTCCTTATACAGCCCGCTATATCGGAAGCCTGGTAGCCGACATTCACAGAAATATCCTCAAAGGAGGTATTTACATTTATCCCGGCACAACACAAAAGCCTAACGGCAAACTACGCCTGCTATACGAATGCAATCCTTTGGCTTTTATTATTGAACAGGCTGGCGGAAGAGCTTCAGACGGATACCGCCGTATTATGGAAATAGAACCTACGGAATTACACCAGCGCGTACCCTTTTTCTGCGGAAGTGCAACAATGGTAAATGATGCGGAACGGATGATGGCGTCTTATTCTTAACTGAAAAAGCAACCTTGAGGGTTGCTTTTTCAGCATTTATCGTTTTACTATTTTTGTAAAGTCTTTCCGTTCTGTGTTTTTATTTCTGTTATGCAACACGACTACAGTACACAACGGGTATCAATTCTATTGTAACAGCAAACGTATAGGTACCCGCATTCGGCTGTTTACCGGTACGCCATCTTTAGTGGCCGGAATAAAGTTTTTAAGTTTTTTAATGATGCGCAATGCTTCTTCATCACAGGGCGGACAAAGCTTTTGTACTACTTGCGGATTCTCTAAAACGCCTTCTTTATTAACGATAAACTCCACAATTATAGTGCCTTCGATACCTTCTTCTAATGCCGATGCCGGATATTTATAATGGGTACTTATGAATTGAGATAGCCCAAAACCTCCCCACGCATAACTTGGCACCGTATCTGTCGTTAAGCTGTCCGGTATAGGTTCAATACCGTAAAGGGTATCATTGGGCTGTGCTTTAAGGCCAATACAGACAATACTTGCCATTATCGAAATAATCAGTCTTTGCTTCATTTTACTGTATTGTAAAATGGAGTTTTTCGAAAAGTTGTGGAACAGGTGCCTTAAACTGAAGATTAATTTCGGTTTGCTTATCAGTGTGATCTATCTGTACTTTTCCTTCTGTAATTGTAAACCAACCCGCATATCCTTTACAGTAACAATGTCTTCCGAAAACCAGTTTTACCTCCTTCAGATCGCTGTTTTCAAGTGTCTTTTTAAAATGCCCTGCAGGAAACTCCATATACACTTCTTCTCTGTGAAAATCATCAGCATAATTTTCAGGACTTTTTGTACGGGTATATTCATAATGTACCACAAAACTATCCGGTTTGTCTATAATTTCAATATAAGTACCTCCCGAACTGCTTGTTTTTATCTCAATACCTTTGTTGACCAAACGCTCTGTAATGCATGTTCCGTTAGGCGGACAATTGGCTGTATCATTATTCTCCATAGCTTGTTTATTGATTGCTTTTGCTGCGCAGCCGACATTCAGCACTGCACAAAATATCCAGAATAAATATTTCATATTATTTGCCGTTAAATGTATTCATCGTATTCCCTAGCCCCGCTAAGGCAAAGCTTTTCACCGCCTCCGCAGCTATCTTTAATCGTTCTTTGAGCTTGTCTTTTTCTTCTGCTGTCCATTCGCCCAATACATAATCTACTTGTTGCCCTTTTTTAAATTCGTCTGAAATTCCGAAACGAAAACGGGGATATTCGGAAGTATTTAACACGCCTTGAATGCTTTTTAATCCGTTATGTCCGCCATCAGAGCCCTTAGATTTAATACGAAGCGTACCAAAAGGGAGGTTTAAATCATCTGTAATAACCAGTATATTCTCTTTCGCTATTTTTTCTTTTTCCATCCAATACTGCACTGCTTTTCCCGACAGGTTCATATAAGTATTGGGTTTTAAAAGCAGTAATGTACGTCCTTTTATTCTAACTTCCGCCAGTGTCCCCAGTTTTACAGAAGCAAAATCCGTTTGGGCTTCATGAGCTAAAAATTCGACCACTTTAAACCCTATATTATGTCGTGTATTTACATATTCAGCTCCGATATTCCCTAAACCAATTATTAAGAATTTTTTCATGTTTTTTACTGCACCTTCCTCTACAGGTGCTTTTTTTATCAATGATTTAAACCAATTCATAAACAAATATAGCGACAAATTTAGTATTTTTAACTACATCTTTCTGCTATGGAACACCTGCTGTCGGTTTGGGACTTTTTAACGCAATGGTATTGGATCCCGTTAGGTTTATTGTACGCCTCGCTGATTTCAACTATTTTAATCGAGAACAGAAATCCTGAAAAAACTATTGCCTGGATTATGGTAATTGTTTTTTTACCTGTAGCCGGTATTGTCCTGTATTATTTTTTTGGTCAGAAATTTAAAAAAGACCGTTTTTTCAGTCGGCTTGATCATCATTTCGCGGAAAGGATAGGAAAAAAATGGAAAGAATTACAGCCTGAGATTCAACAGGAATTGCAACAAATACACCAGCAATCAGAACGTATGGCGGATGTATTTGAGTACCTGAACCGTACCCGAAATGCTGTACCTTCCTCTAATAATCAGGTGCAGCTGCTTATAAATGGTGAAGCAAAATTCCCTTTGTTTTTAGAAGATATTGCACAGGCCAAACATCACATTCATTTAGAGTATTATATTTTTGATGAAGATGAATTAGGCATTCAAATTCTGAATGCACTGGTAAAAAAAGCGAAAGAAGGTGTTAAAATTCGTATTATTATTGATGATTTCGGGTCGTCAAAGCTTGCCAAACGCAAAAAGCATTATGAAAGGCTAGGGCTTCATTTCGAGTTGTTTTTCCCTGTCCGGTTTAGCTCTTTAGCGAACAGCAATTACCGGAATCACCGGAAAATAATGATTGTTGACGGAATTATAGGGTATGCCGGAGGAATCAATCTGTCAAAAAAATATGACAACCGCTTTACCAACCGGCAATACTGGAGAGATACTTCTGTACGCATTACCGGAGATGCCGTAAAAATGCTTCAAATACAATTTTGGCTGCACTGGCAATTAACGGCTGAACAAACATTTGAGCTCCAATCTTCTTATTTTCCTGCTATAACCCATTTCATAGAACATACGCCGGTAACTTTTGCCTTTTCCTCACCCGGAAATACCATTCCGTATATAATGGAGGCTATGATAACGAGCATTATGTCTGCCCAAAAAAGCATTATCCTTTATACACCTTATTTTATACCTACCAACGAATTTAAAACAGCATTGCTCATTGCTGTATCTAAAGGTGTAGATGTTTCATTGGTACTTCCTGAAAAAGGTGATTCTACTGTGGTAGAATATGCTTCGTTATCTTTTTTAAAACCGTTTATAGAACGCGGCGTAAAGGTATACTTATATCAAAAAGGCTTTTTACATGCTAAAACAATCAGCATTGATGAAGAATTAACCTATGTAGGTACTACAAACCTGGATACACGCAGTTTCTTAATTAATTTTGAATTTAGCGCTGTAATTCTGGATAAAAAAACTGCCCGTCAGTATTATACCCAATTTGAAACCGACAAAAAAGATGCTTTTTTATTTACAAAAAAAATCTGGAACGATGAAAAATGGTATATTAAAGCATTTGCCTCTGTTTGCCGGTTATTGGCTCCTTTACTTTAATCTATTTTTTCAATACGAAGGGCTTTGGTATGCAGCATGCCGGTAGGAGGATCTATATGCTGATATGCTTTATTGGTATTCAAAATGAGGGTACTATGCTCTATACGCTGAACAAACCACCGGATCTGGGTCCCTTTCTGCAGCAATATTTGCCGTTCCGGGGTTTGAATTTGTTCCGCTACACTTAAATTACCAAACATATAATTCTGTGTCTGTGAAGTAATAACAGTACTGGTTCTGAAATTATCTGTTGAATACCGTACAATCACCCTCATACTAATATAATCGGATACGTTTTTACCAAAAACACCCGGATTCACGGATATATATCCTGATATAGTATACAGTCCTTTCTGATGAATCACAAACATGGTGTCTTTTACTGTTCCTATAGTATTGAGTAGTACATCTCCCGGATTTAATAAAACAAGCTGTTCTTCATTACTCGTTTCATTTAAATGCTGCGTTTCCTTTGAGAGCAGATAAAACATAGTACGGCTATTTTGTGCGTGTAAAGTATACGCTGCCATTAAAACCCCATAAAAAAGCCACCGTTTTATCATATCTTTTTTATTTGAATAGTCTTACTGAACGGCATATAGGCATTACCAGTACTATGAGGTCCTTTCCCTAAAAACTGTACCCCTTTTTCAAACTGCACCCATATTTGTAATTTATGCTGTGCTGCAAAATAAAAAACACTTTTGGGTAGCTGAACAAATACAGGTTCTTTTACAGCATGCCTGGCTACAAAGTAAGGCATTGCTTCAAGACATTGTCCTTCCTCATTTACAACTAATATTTGCAACTGTACTTTAGATGTATTGGGAAGGGGTTTTTCTATAGTAAACTGCAGTACTAATCCTAACTGGATTTCATAATATCCTGTCTGCTGAATAATAAACGTCTGGTTTTCTGAATTAAACTGCACATACGGATGAGATACAGGTTTGTTTGAAAAAATGAGCAACTGCTTTTCGTTAGTCTGCTCAAACTTCTGTTCCTGTGTACTTTGAAGTACAAATGGTTTAGCATCAGTTTGCCCGAAAACCATATTCGGTAAACTAATTACAATTCCTATCATAAGCAAAATATAATGCATCATCCGTTTTTTATAGTTTTATCAGCTTCAGCTTATAGCTGTAGGGGGCATAGTCTTTAGTACTGGTTCCTATTTTCGCTGAAAGAAAGCTTTTTTCTAACAATCCGGCATTAAGGCATATTATCAATTTGTCTCCTTGGTTAAAATGTGCTACGGCAGGCATTATTTCTATTGTACTGTACTGATTACTGTTTTCTTTATAAAATGTGTGCCGTTTTCCGGCAATTATGTCCAGTAAGCCTTTGTTGTTTTTACATATTAAAAAATTAATTCCGGCCCTTGAATATCCTAACAATGTTGTATTCGGATTAAAATGAAAACTACCGGAAAGCTCATAATAACCTGTTTCTTTAATAATGAGACTGCTGGTTTCTGCTTCCCAAAAGGTCAGATCGTTTTGCAGTAACATATCTTCATCAATAGCTACCTGGTGGTACACCTTATTCTTGCCGGCCAAAAGTTTAAACTGCTGGTTGCGTGTACTATAAATCAAGGTTACCGGCCTATGGGTTTGCATACTTTTTTTTATTTCGTGATTTGAAGTATCCGAAATATACCCAGAACAACATATAAAAAGACAAAATAAGAGCCGCACTTAAAATTGATTTACAACAAATATACTAAATAAAAAAATCCTGCGCCGAAGCAGCAGGATTTCTGATACTGTTGTGTATAATTTTAAAATTTCATAGTGCTTTTTTTGTTTATTCTTATACATAAGTAAACAATCCACAACCAATATACGTTACAAATGTAGTAAAAAATTTTCACAAACAAGGGAAAAAAATATTTTTTCACATAAATAAGAATTCTTATCTTTAAACAATCAACAATACCTATTATAATTAATAGTTTACCTATAAAGCAATTAATAGGATAAAACATGTTGCTATTCTTTAGAAAAAAACTGAACTTGCACTCACTTTATTAATTCTTTATGAAAGAAGAAAAAATGCCGGAAAAAAAAGAGCCTAAAGTAAGAAAAGTTACCAAAGGTCCTATTCGTGAAAAAGCGCGTACAATGCAGCGTCTTATAAGTGCTGTGGGAAAAGTACTTAAAAAGAAAGGGTATGCCGGATTGTCAATTGCCAGCATTGCGAAAGAAGCTAAATTAGACCGAAAACTTATTTATTTGTATTTTGGAAGCCTTGACCAGTTAGTAGAGGCTTACATTTCAGAAAGAGATTTCTGGAAACTTAAAGGATCTGAAGAACTCACGCGGCTTACACAAAATCCGGAAACAATAAACGCTGAAACACTTACCGGTTTACTTCAAAACCAGCTGCAATATTTGATGAAAGATCAGGAACTTCAGAAAATTATTCATTGGGAAATAGGCGAATCAAATACGATATTGAGAAAAATAGCCGACGAGAGAGAAGATTTAGGAAATTTACTTTTAAACCAGCTCGACAACTCTTTTGATATAAATGAACTCGATTTTCGCGCTATTCTGGCTTTACAGGTAAGTGGTGTATATTACCTGGCCTTGCATTCACAAATGAATGGCAGTACATTCTGCGGCATCGATATAAATGAGACAGAAGGTAAACAACGTATCTTAAATGCTATCCGGCAAATTGTTGATTTTTGTTTCAGTAAAAAGAGATAATATAAAAGTACCAACTGTTTTTACATTACCATCAAAAAACATAAATTAGTGGAGGTTTAACATTTATCTTTCCATGTAAATTTGTTTTTTAAGTAACTTTATGGACTTTAAATCAAAATCATGAAGTTAACCAGATTGCCTTTCTTTACAGTACTACTATTTTTTTTATCCGTTTGTGCTTTTTCGCAAAGCATAAAGTGGAGTATCCCTGTAAATAAAAAAGAGTATTCAGATGAACAGCTTATGCCTCGTGGCAGCTATCCGAAACTATATGAATTATTCCAGACCGATTTTACATTTCTTAAAAACGAATTACTAAAGGCCCCTCAGGAAGAACAGGCGCAGCTTACAGATGGTTTACAAGTTGAACTTCCTGCTGTTTCCGGAAAACCGGAAGTATTTTATGTTTTTTATGCCCCGGTTATGGCACCTGAACTGGCAGAAAAATACCCGGAACTGCGTTCTTATAAAGCAGTAAATGCAAAAGACCCGTCTAACATTATACATATTTCGGTTTCACCGGAATTCGGAATGCACTTTATAGGTTACAATAACAAAGGCCAAACGTATTATGTAGACACTTATACCCGTGATCTGAACACCTATATATTGTATAACCGAAACGATATTTCAAACAGTTCATTATTTGAATGCCTGGTACCCGGTAACGAATCCAGTAATACAACAGACCCTGCATACAATGTAGCACAACGCATAGATGATAACAAGTACAGAACGTATCGTCTGGCAATGGCTTGTACTACAGAATATGCCAGTTTTCATATCAATGCCGCAAATCTGAATAACGGCACATTGCAACAGAAAAAGCAAGCTGTTTTGGCAGCTATGAACGTGACTGTAACCCGTTTAAACAGTGTATATGAACGTGATGTAGCCGCTAAGCTTGTGTTAGTAGCAAACAATGACCAGATAATTTTTGTAGATCAGGATAATTTCAGTAATGGTTCTCCGGGACAATTAATAAATCAAAGCCAAAGTGTTATAACAAGTACTATTGGCACAGCCAACTTTGATATCGGCCATACCGTAAGTACCGGAGCCGGAGGTTTGGCCATTTTAGGCAGTTTATGCATTCCCAGCGAGAAAGCAAGAGGTATAACAGGTACATCAAATCCTGTTGGCGATCCGTTTGACATTGACTATGTAGCACATGAAATTGGTCATCAATTTGGAGCGAATCATACGTTTAATGCCACAACGGGAAGTTGTGGTGGGGGTAACAGAAACCTGCCTACAGCAATGGAACCGGGAAGCGGAAGCACTATTATGGGATATGCCAGTTTATGTGGAATGAATAATGTACAAAATCATTCCGATGCTTATTTTCACACGATCAGTTTACAGGAAATGGCGGCTCATATTCAAAGTACTAATTGTGGCACTATAATTAATGCAAACAATGCAGCCCCTTCTGTAAATGCAGGAGCAGGTTATACAATTCCTAATGCCACTCCTTTTGTGTTAACAGCATCAGCAACCGACAGCAATAACGCGAATTCACTAACCTATACCTGGGAGCAGACCGATAACAATACGTCTACACAGCCTCCGGTTGCTACCAGTACCGGAGGGCCTTTATTCCGATCTATTGCACCAAGTGACAGTCCTTCACGTTCTTTTCCTTCTTACCAGACAGTTTTGTCAGGCACAAGTTTAAACAATGGTATTGTAGGATCAACATGGGAACGTCTGCCTTCTGTTGCCCGGAATTTAAATTTTACAGTTACTGTGCGGGATAATAATATAATTAACGGAGGACAGACCAAACACGCCAACACCCTTGTAAAAGTAGCCAATACAGGCCCCTTCGTCATTACCTATCCTAACAATGTAACGAATCAACAGAATAACTGGACTATACAATGGGCTTCAGGAGAGCAAAAAACCATTACATGGAATGTTGCCGGTACTACGGGTAACGGAATTAATACCGCCAATGTAAAAATTTCATATTCTCTGGATGATGGTGCTACTTTTACTCCGTTTGTAGAAGAAACTCCCAATGATGGTTCAGAAGAAGTTACGCTGCCTGTTTTGGAAGAAACCAATCCTAATGTCCGTATAAAAATAGAGGCTGTGGGAAATATCTTTTATACTGTTTCTAAAAAAGTAACTATTTATGGCGAAAATGCCGCAGATGAACAATTTGAATTAACAGATTTCAAATTATACCCGAATCCGACCAGTGAATTTTTTACTGTAGAATTTACATCTACTACCAATCAAGAAATTACTTTCCAGCTATTTGACTATAGCGGACGTCAGGTATTTTATGATCGTATCCCTAATAATGGTACTGTATACAAATCTATTGCTACTCATACTTTAGCTTCCGGTGTTTATATTTTAAATATTAAAGACGGAAATCAGAAAATCAGTAAAAAAATAGTAAAAAAATAATGACAACTTTCTAAAAAGCGGGTTCAAAATGAACCCGCTTTTTAGTATCCTTTTAGGAAACCTTACAACAATCATCCAGTTTGCTATAAGCTTCTTCATCGGCTTTAACCTCATCAGCATCATATCCGAACTTTGAAATAGCAATGCGTATAGTTTCCAGATCCGTTTTCTTGGTGTTGTAATATACAGTAACGGTCATCGCTTTTTCATCCAGTTCAAACATTTTAACTCCTTTGATCTTCAGCATATTGGTTTGAAAATTTTTTCCGCAGGTTTCACACGCTTTACAATGATCGCAGACAATAGTTGTTTTTATCACTGCTTTTCCCTTATTTTCTTTCTGTGCAAAGCCCTTTGCTACCGTCATACACAAAAATAAAATCATTACAATTTGCTTTAATCCCATGTTTCTTTATTTATTAATTCAAGCCTAAATATACTATTCTTCTTTCAATAAGAACAATTCTTCGGTTTTCTAAAACAGTTTTTATCTTTTGATATACCAAATCAATCGACATAACAGAAAGGGAAAAAGAAATAAAAAAACAGGTGGTTTACATTTTATTGTGTAATTTCAGTAGGAATTTAAAAAACCTATGAAAAAACAGCTTTTTTTCTTTGCCCTTTTTACATGTGCTGTGTCTTTTGCAAATGGCGGTGCCTATTATAGAAGCGGCAATGAGCTTATCCTCATTACTGAAAACAGCATCAGTGTAAGGAAAGAAATTTTATCCTTAAAAAGGGGACATACAGACTACCTGGAGGTTATGATTGATTATCTTCACGATTTCAAATATATCCTAACAGCCGCAAACCGATGGGCTAACCGTCAGATTGATGATTTCACCCTGAACCTGTCAATGAGTGATTATACCAATTTTTATGTTAACGCTACCTTCTTTTCTTCAGCAGACGAATGGACAATTGACGGTATCGGTCAAAAAAGAGATGATCACCTGACGGAAAACCATGATTCAAATAGCAATACTACAGCTGCTTTAGAAACGGCTGGAATCAATGAAAAAATTAAAAAAATCAAACATGAACATCCTGATGTTATGATGTTGGGTTATCACGACTATAATGAATTTCTTTCTTTTATAACGAATAAAACGTACTGATATGCTGCGCCTAACCATTTACCTACTTTTGCCCCTGCTTGCTGTTGGAAGCTACGGACAATCCGTTACCAGACTGGATAACTGGTACAAGGTAACGATGAATAATTACTACGGTTATTTGCATTATACCGTTACAGAAGAACCGGAAGTTTATATTACTGTGTTAGAATTTAAACTCAAAATATCCGCTGAAATTATATCGTATACAGCTGAAATAAAAAGCCATAAAGATAAATACCTTACGCCTGTTTCTTTCTGTGTTAAAGGAAAAGAAAAAGAAGCTGATTTTTTATTTGACGGAACAGTTACAAAAAAAGGCCATTCCCTTTTTTGGCAAATAGACCGCTTTGACAAAACCATTGCCACCCAGTTTCCCACCTTGACGGATTGGAACTTATTTTACCTTTTAACGACTTTTAGCTACAAAGAAAAAGGCGAGCTGCTTCATTTTAATTCGATGGAAATTTCAGAATTACATTATAAGGAAAATCACGTATTGCGCTATGAAAAAGACGACATCATCATGCCTGACAAACAGGAAATAAAAACCAGAAAAGTAGTGCATAGCGGTGATGGGATTGGAGAGTCCAGCTTTTGGATAGATGACAAAAACCGGCTGGTCATGTTCTCTATCGATAATTACAAAAATTATATTTTAGTAAACAAAGAAAGTATCTCTTTAAAAGATTTTGAAGAAAACCAATAGTTCTTCCTTTTTCGCGTTTTTCATCCACAGGGTTGTTTTTCTTAACGCTTCTCCGCTAAAAAAGAATAGACTTTTACTAGATTTGTATGGAGTGCCGTCTCTATTTAACTATAGTTCTGAAGGTAAGATTTATTCTTGGGGTGGTTATTTTTGCAGTAGGCGGCAGCCTGTGTAGCCAATGAGTTTGTGTGGTTCCTTTCATCACAAGGAGGCTTCCGTGTTCTAAAAAAAGCTCCACTTTTTCTTTTGTCTGCTTATGTTTAAAGGCAAACTTACGCTCTGCTCCGAAACTTAGCGAACCAATAGCTCCGTCTTTTTTCAAATCGGTTTCTCCATCACTGTGCCAGGCCATACCTTCCTCTCCGCTGTGGTAAAGGTTCAGCAGACAGGAATTGAATGTTTCGCCTGTTTCTTTTTCTATATGTTCTTTGAGTATTAGTAATTCTTTTGTCCACGGCAAAGCATATTTTGTAACGCCTGAATAGGTATATTCATATGGTTTTTCACCATACCAGGCTACCTTCCGTTTGGTCGTGATTTTCTTACCGAAAAGTAAAGCTTCATCATTGCGCCAGTCAATAGTTTTAAATAATACAGCATAATATTGATCGGCTTCAGCTTTGGTAAAAAGTTTTCCGTAATACTGTACAATTCCATCGAAAGGGAGCCGGTTTTTATTTTTATCCGGTTCTGAATTAAATAAATCCATCTTTTTCCAGTTTTTATAGGCTGTTTTCATACAATGTCCGCAAGGACGGAAACAATACTCCAAGGCTTCCTCTTCTGACACAAAGAAAACCCTGTTTTCCTTCTTCATCCGTTTGCCGGAAGAACAATGCAATACACCATAAATTTTTAGCTTTTTATGACCCGCCCAATGTATTTTCTTTTCTCTTATTTTACTTCTTAGCAAACCATCTGAGATATCTGTATGGGGTATCATTATCAGGATTTATGTAGGAGATGGCAGTATTCTTTTCCGAAGTTTTTAACAGGCAACGAAATTATCAACTGAAAATATACAGCCTCTTGTTTTGTATTTTTCAGTAAAGCGGCCTGTTACTATAGGCCAGAACATCAAAATCAAATACCTCTTTTCCTATTGGGAACAGATGTTCTCCTATTTTCTTAAAATCGTTTCGGGAATAAAATTGAATAGCTCTTTCATTCGATTTTAATACCGATAACCATATATGGTTTTTGCCTGACCGGATGAAAGATTCCATCAGCTCATCCATCAGCTGTTTTCCTATTTTATGATCCAAAAATTCTTTTAATACATAAATTTTTTGCAGCTGCGAGATATCACCCGTTTCCATAAACGCAGTGGGCGAATGCTTTTTCAATTTAGCATATCCCACCGGAAGTTCGTTCCAGAAGGCAAGCCAGTACTGGTTGTTCTCTTTTTCCAGACTTGTTTTTATTTTAGAAACACTGAACGTTTGTTCGTAATAATCAAACAAATCCTGTTTATCACTAAAATAATGCGAAAACGTTTCGGTAAAAGTCACCCGTCCTAATAAGGCAATATAGCAGGCATCTTCAGGTAAGGCGCGGCGTACATATATCATATTTCCGTTTGTATTTGTGCTTGTTCCCACCCAATTATAGCTGTTTTTCTTGTAGTTCCCCACATATACCCACCTATATTTCCCGATGATTGTATAACACGGTGACAAGGTATCAGAAAAGCAACAGGATTACTTCCTATAGCTGTACCAACTGCCCTTGAAGCTTTCGGGTTTCCTATTTTACCGGCAATATCACCATACGTTGATAATTTACCCATGGGAAGCTGCAAAAGGCTTTCCCAGACTTTCAGTTGAAAATCAGTTCCTTTCAGATGGAGTTTTATTTGCGGAAGCTTGCTCCAGTCATTGCGGAAAATCAATAAAGCATTTTGCTGCAGCAGATCAGACTGGTTTTGAAATACCGCATTTGGAAATTTTTCTTTAAGATTTTCCAGAGCTTCTACCTCCTTTTCATTAAATGCCATATAACAAACCCCCTTAGCTGTGGAGGCTACAAGCAGAGATCCAAAGGGACTCTGGGCAAAGCTATAATTAACAGACAGGTTTTTACCTCCGTTTTTATACTCGGCAGGTGTCATACCTTCAATATTCACAAATAAATCATGCAGACGACTGGTACTGGAAAACCCGGTTTCAAAAGCCGTATCAAACAAGGTAGCCTGTTCTTCTTTCAGTATTTTCTTAGCGTATTCAACGCTGATATATTGCAGAAATTTTTTAGGGCTTGTGCCTGCCCATTCCGTAAAAAGCCGCTGAAAATGCGCCGGACTTAAATGTACCCTTTCAGCCACTTCATCCAGATGAGGCTGTGATCTGAAATTTTCTTTAAGATAGTCTATCGCCTTTGCAATCCGGTTGTAGTTTATGTTCGCCTGTGTTTCCATAATCAATCTATTTACACTACAAATTTCTAAAATCACCGGCAAACGTAAAATCCGAAATATGCTATGTTTGTTTTTTGGCTTTTGCCACAACCGGGATACCTTTCAAATATACAAAATAATTTTCCTGCTCTATCATCAAAAGAAAGGTCTATTAGGTGTATTTCCAACAGATATTTCATATAGAAATATGTTACGGACACAGTAAACAGGTTATTTTCCTTCCTGTTTTTGTCTGGCTACCGCATAGGGTTATTGTTAAATTGACTATTCAGTTTTTCTAACTGCTGTATCAGATCATTTAGCTTTTTCGTGTTCTTTTTTATTATTTTTGGTCGTAGTACCCACCAGTTAAAAGCTATCCAGATACCAACGAGCGTATAAGCAGTAACCCCCATAATTAGCGGCAAAAGGATTATATATTCATACATATAAAGCCCGATTCCAAGAGACAGAAAAATAAAGTAAAGTGACATGATGGTAGTTTGCATTCGTTGTTGCTGTTTCTTAATTTCCAGTAAAGTCTGCAGGTAACCTGCATTAGAATCTGTTTTGTCTGGTTTTCGGTATAGACGAAGTGTTTTATTATGCGCCACCAGTGCCATTACAATAGTAGAAACGGTTAGTAGCATCCCTGTTTTTGTACTGGGTAGCTCCGGTTTGAAATATATGCCTATAATAATTATAATAAAAACCGTTGCCAGCAAACTCACATTCATGGCTATCGTTTCATAGAATGAAGTTCTTTTCAGTTTTTTAATTTTATCGAAAATTTCCTGCGAATCAACCTGCGGAACATACTGTTGTTTCCAAAGCTTGTTTAAATCAATATTACTTTCCATTTTCATTAAATCTTTTAGTTAAACGCTCTTTTATCCTGTGAATTTTTACGCGGATGTTACTTTCACTCAAACCTGTAATCTTTGCAATTTCGCTTTGTTTCACCTCTTCCAATTCCATTGAAATAACTATCCTGTCTATTTCTGCTAACTCTGCTATATATTGGTATAATAACCGGATTTGAGGTTCCGGATCCCATTGCTTTTCGGCCATAAGATTTGAAGGCAGACCGGTTGTTTGCATACGCTGTTTCTGTTCTATCATTTTCAGGCAATTGTTTGTCGCAATTCTGTAGATCCAGGTACCAACATGCGATTCTTTACGGAAGTGCCGCAGGTTTTTCCAGACAGCTATAAATGTTTCCTGTACCAGATCGCGGGCAATGTCATAGTCGTTAGCATATCCCATACAGAGCCGGAATACCTTATCATAATAGGTTTTATATAATGCTTCGAATTCCATCTGATTGTTATTTGATAAAAGCATTCAGCTCGGTAAGATACCACTCCTTACTGTCGTACATAATAAAATGAAGCCCTTTTTCTGCATATTTTATTTGCCCTGTTTTCAAATTTCTGTACTGACTGTCAATACTCTCAGCAATATTTTTGAAATAAGGCTGCAGAAGAATAAGAACAGGAATAGATATGTTCTTTAAATCGGTTCTGATATCCGTATTTAAAAAATCGCAATATAACTTTGCCAGTGTTTTACGGTCAGACAGCCGGCTCCATTTTACCATTTCTTCATATTTTTCTGGTGTAGAAGACAGTGAAGGCATGCTCATTTGCTGTATTTGGGTAAATTGCAGTTCAGACATATCAGTCATTTGGCGGATCATAGGAGTACAATCGGGTATTGCTTCCGATTTAAAAGCAGGATTAGATAATGCAGGCAGACAAGGCAATGCGTCCACAACAATTACCTTACGCAGCAATTCAGGATAACCGGCGGCTATGGAAAGTGCCCAAATGCCCCCCATACTGTGTCCTATAAGAATAGGTTTTTCTATTTTTTCCTGCCGGATAAAATGGACAATAGCTGTTTTCCAGCTTTCGAAAGAAGGATTTTCTTCAGGCTTTTCTCCGGCAAACCCGGGCATAGTGAGTATGTAAGAAATATACTCCTTGCCCAGTTGATCGGCAGTTTCGTTCCAGACTTCGCCAGAGCTTGCGAAACCGGGAATAAAAACAATAGCCTGATTTCCTGCCCCTGTTTTATTAACGGAAAACGGATAGTTCTGTGAAAAAGAATAAATAGAAAATAAAACGGTTAAAACAGATAACATTTGTGTTTTCATCTTGCAGCTTTTTAAAATTTTATCTTTAGATACAGCTTTTTACAAAATGTTACACCAATGCGTATATTTTTAGAACGATTATTTTACTTTTTCTATTTCCTGTTTTCTGAATTTCAGAAGACGCTCAATAAAATCAACAGGCAATTCTTTATTATGCGGCAGCTGAATAGCCGATTTCGAAATGCTTAGACTCTCGAGATCTTTTTTAAATTCTTGCAGCAGTGCTTCGCTCCACGGATTTGAAAGGGTAAGATGTTTGGCAAAAGCACCATAGTATATCAGAAACTTTTTACCCATTTTAAAAGCCGGCAACTGGTAACTGATAACCTCTTCGGCTTCCGGCACTATCTTATGTATAATGTTTCGTATTACCTGCATTCTTTCCCGAACAGAGTCGGGAAACACAGTATGATAATCGTCAATAGTCTTATAATCCGTTTTAGCCATTGTTGTTTATTTTCTGGTTATAAACATACGAAACAGCCAGTATTACGCCAATAACAACAGGCATCAGAATATACCCGGTATTGCCATCTACCACACAGTGGCTGATTACGGCAAAAATCAGATTAAACGTTAAGCCGGCATATGCCCATTCTTTAATCTTCGGATGTAATTTCGGGATCATTAATGCCGTACCGCCCAGAATTTTACAAATAATGAGCGCATAAGCAAAATAATCAGGATAGCCTAAAGGTTTTGTTCCCGCATTAAAATATTCAGGAGCCATTACCAAAGAGCTCAGGGGCATTACAGCTTCCATCAGGAAGATTATAGTAGTAGCGACCCAAAAAATAATTTTATTCTTTTTCATGATGTATTTTTTACGCTATATTATTAAGCTTCGCAAATTTCTTTTAGCTTTTGGAGCGCTTTCGGGAAAGTATCATTAAAATAGCCGATAAATTCATCCGTTACATCTACATCTACCGTTACGGTAGTATTTCCGTTGCTTTCAGTAAATGTATAGTTCTCGTTTCCGCCTGCCCATTTTTCTACTTCCGGTCCTTCCGTAATTTCTTCTCCGTCATTATAGATGCCGTAGTGGCGGATAGAGACAAACTGATTCGGAATATGTTCGGCAATTTCAGATACCATGCCTTCTTTCTTTCCTTCTTTGTTAAGGCCGATAAAATAGATTTTATCTCCTTTATTCCAGCCACCTTCAAAATAAGAGGTAGGGTTAAATACTGACGTCCACTGACTGTAGGTGCCTTTTCCAAGCATCGTTTCCGCTACTTTGGCAGCGGGCGCGCTGATGTTGATATGATACTGTAATTTTTGCATAATGCTGTTGGTTTATATTCGTATTGCAACTTTTATTTATTCAAAGTTACTACACTTCAGGCTGCAAAAACTTTTCATAAGACAAGAAAAACGGTATTTATCATTTTCAGGCCGGGGTAAAACCTTATACTACCTGTTCTTAAAATATTTTCTATATTTTCAGTTCAATCCGGTTTATCCAGATTTGTTCCCTGTCTTTATTTTTATCAAATTGCTGCAGCATAAACGTTCTGTCAGCTTTTATTTTTTTGTTCATATACCGTTTTCCGTTTACATATACCTTTACTTTCTTTTTCAGGTTAACCATTTCAGGTGAAATAGCCAGAGTAAAAGATGTAATGCAGGAGGTTTCTATCCGGAACGTATTATTATGGTATACCGCTTTTATTTTTCCCGATTGTCTTGGGAAATCAAACGCTTCCTTCTCTACTTTTTTAGCTGTTAACTTTTGGTTATCATCATAGTACAGCCATTTATCAATTTTAAAGTTCAAGGTTTTATGCCAATTGGCCTTAGGTTGTAAAGTATCCAGTTTTATAGCTGTGAGCCAGTCGACTGCACCGTATCTGTTATCATCGAACTCCCATGAAATTTCTTTCGGGAACGGATTTCTTTTCCGGTTTTTCAGATCAGCAAAAAGAATAGCATAAGCAGGCTCCGATTCATCAAACTCCGGAAACCAGTGCGGAAACCCGTTATAACGATGATCTTTATAGTCTGCCTGTATTTCATTCATCAGTTTTGTCATATCATCATTCGCATTAGGCGGATAATAATAATCTTCATCTGTGGAAAAGTTACCAAACGAGCGGTTTTTAATATTTTCTATAAAAGTACCTCCTGTAAACACCTTCGGATAGGTATTAAACCCATAAAAACCGGCAAACGGTGTAGGCTGCTTCATCAGGTACGAGAAGGAACCCGTAGCTCCGTTAGAGTGTCCCGAAATAAAAATTTTATTGTCATCTACATTAATTGAGCTTTTGATCCGTTTCAACATTTCAGGAATCATAAAAAACCCATCGTCAGAGGTCATCCAGTTATACTGCTTGCTTCCTTTCGGAAAAACCAGAATTACCTCATCTCTGTCGGCATATTGGGTATAGTACCTGTTCCAGTTACCCAGATTGGCTTCGGCCGTCTGGAAATCGGCAAGCTGATTGTAGCGTACCGCACCATGAAGAAAAAACAGCAACGGGTATTTTTTACGCGGAGAATAATTTTTGGGCAGATGTACAAAAAAAGATGTTTGCGTGGTATCGTTTATCTGGAAAGAAATAGAGTAATCCTGATAGTGTTTTTCCTTATACGGCCCGTACTTTTTGAGTGCTTCATATAAAGCGTCATTATTTTTGATACCGGCAATATCGTAAGGCGCTGTACTGTAAAACTCTTCTTCCTTATACCTTAAATCCGTATAGAATACTTTTTTATCTTTTAAAGCCTGAGCTTTCAGGTTTTTCCACCGTTTATCATCCACCAAGTTTTTATAGCGTTGCCCGGCATTTTCTCCCAGAATAATATCCCACCCCGGATAACCATACTCGTCTTTTTCCATCCGGGCCAGAGGAGTTAAATAGTCAAATGCCTTGTTTTTATCGTTCAGGTGGGCTGCCAGAACGGAAACACTATACCGGTCATTTTGCGTAATACTGTCGGGGTATTTTGCAAAAGCCTCTTCATAAAAAGCCAATGCACGGGCATAATGAGTAGTGTCATCTTCTATTTTTTGGGCTTCCTCAATAAGTGCTGAATAACGTTTCTGGGCTTTAATACTAAAACAGCATAAAAGCAATAGCGATAGCATACTGTGTTTCATAATTTCTGATTATTTATACCACAAAACTATGTACAATACTTTTGAGAAACTTGTAAAAATGGAACATCAATCAGGAATGAGATGCCAGAATGTATCTTCCGTTCCTAAAACCGTTCCTTTATCATAAAAGGCTTTAGGTGCATTTTCTGTAAGGTTTTTATAAGCTTTATTAAAGTGCGACTGGTCGCTGTAATTAAATTCATGTGCCAATGCGGTAAAATTAACTTCAGGCTTTTCAAATAACTTTTTATACATGGTTTGCCTGAATACTACTATTTCATGAAATTTTTTAACCGGTACGCCCAAATGCATCCGGAAAATCCGGTTCAGGTGTTGTCTGCTGGTGCTTGTTACATCAGAAAGTGTTGCCACGGAAAACGATTCGTAATGACTTAGTATATAGGAAACAGCCGTTTCTAAAACAGGGTGATGAAAGGCCTTATAACGCCTTTCTAAAAAGGCATCCATAAAATCTGCAAGCATTTCAGTATCTTGTGTTGAAAAAAGCAACTGTAACTCTTCGTTCGTAAAAAATTCAAAATCGGTACTATAGTCGGAAAAATGAAGATTTTTATAAAACTGCTGAATACCTAAAGGATGAAATACAATCACAATCCGGTACACGGCACCTAATTGCTTTACTGTGAGTACTTTTTCACGGATGGGCGTAAAAATCTGGAATGGTTTTGCGGCAGCATCAAAGGCCATTTCTCCACTGTTTAAAAGGATATGAGAACGGTAAAGCGAAATGGTATTATTAAAATGAGGGAAACACTGAAATTCATGTATACGGTTATGGGGCTTTATATCCAGGTAGCAGTAATCTACATGCTTTCTGCCGTAGGTTTTTTTCAGCTTAAAAGTTTCAAAAGTGTTTTCCATATCGTGGATATGATGTGTTTTTATACGCTTAAATTAATAATATAACAGCTCAATATCGGAAATAAAGATACGGTTATTTTCCCGTAACCACTATAAGGTTATTGCCTTCTTAAGCAAACAACAGGGCAGTCTAGCAGTCATTCATTCTCTTCCTCTTTTTGGCTGCTTTTCTGGTTCCAAGTCAGTAACAGGATTATAAAAACAGCAAAACAGATAAGTGCTGCTATATTTATCTGGATGATAAAAGCATGGATAGCCGCTGCCACTATAATCGATTTTGTCCGTAAAACAGCAAAGGTCAGGATAAAGGAAAATACGATACAAAATACAAAGAACATCCAGAATCCGCCATATTGGTCAAAATCAGTAAAGACCAAAAGATGCCAGAAACACCACAATGTTCCTAAAATTATACTTTTTACCACATAATTCGCTTTTCCAAGTGCTTCTATCAGATAACCTCTCCAGGCATACTCCTCCATTATATTATAGATAAAAGCCAGTATACAAAACAATAAAGCCCACAGATGCGGATTTATGCCATGATTATTATCTATTCCGTAAAAGGTATAACATACAAACAGCGCCAACGGAAACAATAAGCTTTTCACAGCTTTATTACCAAATAAGGTAATTTGTTGTTTCTTCCTGCTAAAGGTGTAAAACAGCAGGGCTGTTACCAATGCTACAATACCGTGGTTATAGTTAAACGTAAACGGAATACTCGTAATCTGTTCTAAAAACAATTGTAAGACGTTGGGCAGCTTCCTGGCCAAATAAGTACCTGTGAGAAGGATACTGTAAAACAGTAAGATTTTCCATACGTTTCTATCTCTAATTAATTTTGTTATATTCATATATCGTGTTTTCAGTTTATGTTTTTACTGGTGTCAACTTTTAATGTAGGCCAGTCTTTCAGTTTTTGCAGAAGCTGCATCATTATTTCCTGCCAGTACTTTCCGGCTTCTTCCCTTTGGCTTTCATCCACCAATTTATCTATATGAAAAGCAATGGTTGTTTTATCTCTATGAGAAATTACTCTCATTTGCAGAACTGCTCTATTGGGCCAACCGTCCCTTTGCCATTTTGTTCTGATATGCGAAAGATGCCGATACGTGGTATAATTGTCAACAATGTCTTTATTCCAGAGCACAGCTCCTTCTGAAGAAAACAGAAAATCCCATACCTCTTCCAAGGATAACGGCACACTTCTTCTTATCCCGAACTGCCAGCCATTTTCTTTTGTCCGTCCGGTTTTCTTTTCCATTATTTCTTAATTCTTTTAGTTACCAATTTCTTCAAAATAATCTAAACATACAATACCTGTTTATGTCTCTTTTTGTTATTTTCTAAACAGCCTTCTTTTTAGGGAAAAACACGGATAAATACACTATATTTCTTCAAAAAATAAGCTTTTAAGTTGCCAATGCAGAATAACTCACAAAACATCGTCAGACTTACTTCACACCTCAAAAAAACACAACAAGCTGTATATATGATACTTATAATTTATTTTTCATTTTTATAAAAAAAGTTATTTCTCATGCAGGCTGTTTTTATTTTTATCATACATTTGCGTTTATTTAGAATAATTAAAAACAACAAATGCGAAAAATCTATACCTTTCTTTTGGTTGCTGCCGTTCCTACAGTAATCAATGCCCAAGAAGTGACACAGGATAGCATCCGGAATCTGGACGAACTTGTTATCAGTATCGACAAGAACAATAGTGGTACTTCGAACAAAATGCCGTTAAAGGCCATTGAAAACCCGCAGGTATATACAGTAGTAAATAAGGATATTTTAGAAAAGCAGATGATTTTCAGCGTTGACGATGCTTATCGGAACGTTACAGGCGTACAGATGATGTGGCAACCCACAGGACGTGCCGGAGATGGCGGAACATTTCTTAACATGAGAGGATTTGTTACCTCCGGGTCGCTTCGTAACGGTATGACAGGTGCTGTAACCGGTGCTGTTGATGCTGCTAATCTGGAACGTCTTGAAGTACTGAAAGGTCCGTCGGCCACCTTATTCGGAGGTATACTTACCAGTTATGGAGGTGCTGTAAACCGGGTAACCAAAAAGCCTTATGGCGCATTCGGAGGTCATGCCACTTTAAGCGGCGGCGGCAATGAGTATTACAGGGGAAATGTTGATGTAAATCTGCCTTTAACAACTGATAATAAATGGTTATTCCGCTTCAACACAGCGTATCTGACTGAAAATTCATTTCAGGATAATATTTTCAACAAACAGCTTACCGTTGCTCCTGTTATTCGTTTTCAGCCCAACGATAAACTGACTGTTGATGTAGAAATGGAACACTTTAACGGGAAAAATGTAGGCCAGCAGGTTTTCTTCTTTTATGCACCTGTAAGTGCCATGGGTATAGATAATATGAAAAATATGCCTGTTGATTACAAACAGTCATATATAGGAAAAGACCTGAGCCAGAAAACAAGAAGTACTAACTTTTTTGGTACGGCAGAATATAAATTTTCTGAAAAACTTACCTCTACTACTTTTATAAGTACCTCTTCAAGTTATTCAGACGGACGCAACCCGTATTTCCATTTTGCCGTTGATCCGGTACAAGGTGGCATTACAGGTATCAACCGGGGAGATCAGTCTACAAGAGACAGTAAAAGCAATACCTTTGAAATTCAGCAGAATTTCAATAGTGATTTTTTAATCGGATCTATGCGCAACCGCCTCGTAGTTGGATTGGATTACTTTTATAAAAAAGACAATATACTGTTTTACAGTGCCGATATTATAGATACAGTACCTTTAAATGTACCCGGGTATGATTACGCAGCCGGATTTAACCAACAAACCGTAGATGATTATTACCGTCAAAATCCGGATAAAGTGGGCGAATATCCTATCCGCAAAAAAGTAAATACATACAGTGTCTATATTTCAGATGTTTTATCGCTGACCAAACAACTCAGCCTGCTTGCTGCTCTTCGTTACGATTATTACGATACAAAAAGTGGTGCTACCGGTGCAGCGGCTACCGACAGCTTTACCCAAGGCTTTTTATCGCCTAAATTCGGGCTGGTGTACCAGATACTTCCCGATCAGCTATCTGCGTTTGCCAACTATCAAAACAGCTTTTCCAATTTAGGCTACTATAATTCTGATGTAAACAATACGCCGAAATTAGCCAAACCTGAGCAGGCCAACCAATACGAAATAGGCGTTAAAACTGATTTGTTCAACGGTAAGGTATCCTCTTCATTGAGTTTTTACAACATATATGTTGAAAATACCCTGTTAAATACAGGAGTATTCGGGCCGGGTAATACAGCGGTTCAGACGCAGGCAGGAAAACTCCGCAGCCGTGGGGTTGACTTTGAGCTTCACACTTCACCTCTTGAAGGCCTGAGTTTTATGGCAGGGGTAAGCTACAACGATTCTAAATATATAGAAGCTGATGCTGATGTAAAAGACAGAAGACCTTCTACGGCTTCTTCGCCCTGGTTATTTAACTTTTTTGCCGGTTATGAATTCCAGCAACAGCTGAAAGGCCTGGGTATCGGGCTAAGCGGCAACTATGCCAGTGATAATAAAATACAGAATTCACAATCTATGGGCGTATTCATCTTGCCTGCTTATTTTGTGCTAAATGCCAATATATATTACAATTACAAGCAGTTCCGTTTTGGGGTAAAAGCGGATAATCTAACGAGTGAAAAGTACTGGATAGGCTACACCACAGCCTCTCCTCAAAAGTTAATTAATGTATTAGGTACAGTTACCTATCGCTTTAACCGGTAAATAAAAAAGAAAACCGTTTTAAATTGAAATCGGGCGCTTCGCCGCCCGGTTTTTACTGTTTTATGGCAAAAGAGAAAAAAAAGAAAAACCAGTTCAAGAAATTCACAGGAAAAATCCACCTATGGCTGGGCTTACTAGTGGGTGTCATCATTTTTATCGTTTCGGTTACAGGCGCTTTATACGTGTTTAAAGATGAAATAGAAAATACGCTCAGGAAAGAAGTCATATACCACCATGAGAAAAATGCCGCGTCCAAGCCGCTGTTATCCCTTCGGGAAATGGAAAAAAGGGTACAGGAACAGACCGGAGAAAAATACCCTGTACACTGGGTAGATGTACCGTTGAACAAAACCATGTCGTACCGGTTTAATTATTACGAATTCAACGATAAAGCCTGGCATTATTTTGACGAGCTGGTAATCTATAAAACAGCGTATGTTAACCCGTATACGGGAAAAGTATTAGCCGTTTACGATGAAAAGAACGGTTTTTTCAATATCGTAAAATTTATACACTGGAGCCTCTTGCTGAAATCGGAATGGGGCACTTACGTAATAGGCATTCCTGTAGTTATCTTCGTGATTATGCTTATAACCGGAATTATCCTATGGTGGCCTAAAAATAAAGCGGCCCGCAAACAACGCTTTTGGTTTAACTGGAAAAATATAAAAAACTGGAAACGCAAAAATTACGACCTGCACAATATTCTCGGGTTTTACGCTTCTTTTTTAGCGCTTATTGCCGCTATTACCGGTTTGTATTATTCTTTTCTGGTGGTTGGCTCGGCTATCTATTTTCTGTTTTCAGGAGGAGAAACCACGCTTCCCGATTTTTCGCATATCAAAACTACAGCCCCCAAAGAGCAGCAAACCACCACTACTATTGATACGATAATGCAGCAGGTAGAAACGGTATATCCTAATGCCTATATATACAGTGTAGACCTGGGCCATGAACATTTAGACGATCACGAACACGAAAATTTTTCTATTTATATCAAGCACTTAAGCTATTCTTACCATAAAAGTTCCAGTATTATTTTTGATGAACATTCCGGCAAGCTTTTACATATTCACGACCATGCGGATAAAAACCTGGGCGAAAAGGCAATCGCCGCCAATTACGATATACATGTAGGGGCTATTTTCGGCATCTGGTCTAAAATTCTGGCCTTTATCTTAAGCCTGGTATGTGCCAGCCTACCCGTTACAGGGTTCCTGGTATGGTGGGGTAAACGGAAAAAGAAAAAACAAAAGACCTTATAATATAAAGGCCTGTCAGAATCTGACAGGTCTTTTTTTAAGATTTAGAGGTATTTGAATGCGTATTCTCTTTCCTGATTACTCTTTGTTTCTTTTTGTAGCTACAATAGCATATACCATCGGAATTTTATCGCCTAAATGTTCTATCCTGTATTTTCCGGGCGCAAACTCAACTGTTTTATTAAAGCAATTATAAGGAGAGTAATCGAACTCCTCAAGTGTATGCAGTTCAAGTCCGTTTTTAGTCAGACTGTTCACTACCTCGCCCAATCCGTGGTTCCACATTACATATTCCGCATTTAAAGCGGCTGTTCTGTCGGCATATGTACCGTTTTCCGTTTCAATAATGGCACCGGAATTAAAATACCGGTAGCCTATTTTTTCAAAATGATCATCAAACATCCAGACCACCGGATGGAACTCTACAAATATAAACTGTCCCCCGGGTTTTAGAAAAGTTGCAATAACTTTTGCCCATTTATCTAAATCGGGCAGCCAGCCAATGGTTCCGTAACTGGTAAAAACGATATCAAATTGCCGGTTTAGATGGTTCGGTAAATCATAAAGATCACAACAGATAAAATCAGCATTCGATTGTGTATCTTTTGCGATTTGTCGTGCATATTCAATTGCCTTGTCAGACAAATCCACTCCCGTTACCTCTGCCCCAAGCCTGCTTAACGAAATAGAATCCTGGCCGAAATGGCACTGCAGGTGTAAAATGGTTTTGCCTTCTACGTTGCCTAATCGCTGCAGTTCAATATCCTGTAAAGAGGTTTTTCCATTCAGGAATCCCTCTATATCGTAAAAATCAGACTTTATATGAATATCCGTCCGGTTGTTCCATGATTTTCGGTTTATGGCTATATAGTCGGGTAGTGTATACATTTTCTGTTTTTTAACGTTTTCAGTGTAAATATAAAGGTAAATAACCAGAAAATTCTACCTAAATATGCTCTTTACCATTACCTTATTACTTGTTATTGTAAAATTTTTGTTTCAAAATATTTGATAGCTATTGCCAGAACCAATGCTGTTATCATTAAAATAAAGGAATTGTTTTTACTGGCCGGTAAGAAATTATTTAGTAATAATGAAGAATATGGTAAGTATATATTAATTTACATCAAATAAAAAGCACCTGCTTAATAACAAAAAAACAGGTGCTAAAGTTTAATGTCCCTTCGACATTGGTATTAAAGACAAAAAAATCATCACACAAATAACAATGATCAATAAACTTTTGTGTATTTTTATGTTAATCTCTACTTACTTTATTCATTTCGACATCACTTCTGTGGTTACCGTTATGACTATTTAAACCGCAATTTTTTACCAACAAGAAATAAAACTATAATTATTAATCATTTAGTTGCACTTTCTTCACTTTTAATCTATAACCAGGTGTTTACTAACAATCTATTCGAAACTAATTATTTATAAAATAAAAAAGCCTTACATTGCTGTAAGGCTTTAGTCGTTTTGCTCCCCCTCTTGGGCTCGAACCAAGGACCCTCTGATTAACAGTCAGATGCTCTAACCAACTGAGCTAAGGAGGAAACTTAACTTTTTACGTTCACTGGTATTTGGTATAAACCGTTGCTCCCCCTCTTGGGCTCGAACCAAGGACCCTCTGATTAACAGTCAGATGCTCTAACCAACTGAGCTAAGGAGGAAACTTATTTTTTTAAGTTATACCAATCACTATACTATGAACGTAAATTTTGCTCCCCCTCTTGGGCTCGAACCAAGGACCCTCTGATTAACAGTCAGATGCTCTAACCAACTGAGCTAAGGAGGAGTATTGCTTTCTTTTATTGAGTTGCAAATATAGTACGATTTTTTAACTCTGCAAACACGATTTTGAAAATTTTCGCTATTTTTTTACTTCGAAAAAACAGCCTTATAAATATCGTTTCCGTTAGCAAACAACAGCAAGGCAATAAGTATAAAGAAACCAGCCGTTTGGGCGTATTCCATAAATTTATCGCTTGGTTTTTTACCGGAAATCATCTCGTAAAGCAAAAACATAACGTGCCCGCCGTCCAAGGCCGGTATAGGCAGCAAATTCATTACTCCCAGCATAATAGACAATAAAGCCGTTATGCCCCAGAACATTTCCCAGCTCCATGTCTGCGGAAAAATATCGTAGATAGCCTTAAAACCGCCTACGCCTTTATAAGCACCGGTTTCCGGTTTTACAATCATTTTGAGCTGTTTCCAGTAGCCTGAAATCTGGTCTTTTCCGCGCTGCAATCCCACCGGAACGGATTCCAGCAATGAATATTTTTCCGTGCTTAACTGAAATAATCCTAACTTTTCAGCGTCTTTTAGGCTTACGTTAGCCGTAGAAGCTCCAAGCTTCCCTTCTTTAGTAACGGCCAGATTCAGCTCAATCACCGCATTATTCCGTTTCACTTTTGCCGGTACTTTTTCGCCTGCAAACGGTTTAAGCATACCCTCTACCTCATCAAAATAATGTACAGGCATCCCGTTTATTTCCGTCAGAAAATCGCCTTCTTTCAGTATTTCCTTATTAGGAGAATCATCTGCCAGACCTGCTACAACAAAAGGAATACGCGGCATTACCACTTTTTCACCTTTATTTTCAATAAATTCATTGACGAAATTAACCGGTAAGTCAATATGTTTTTCTTGCCCCTCACGGTTTACAGTTATATTTTTGGCAGTAAGCAGACGTACCTGCGCTTCATTAAAACGCTCTAAATGTTCGCCGTCTATCGTAATGATTTTATCACCCGACTGCATACCGGCTTTTTTTAAGGCATCTGAGGTTACCCAGACACCGTCTTTTAAACTACTGTTGGCCACATAACTGTCGCCGTAATAGTATACCATACCAATGTATATCACAAAGGCCAGTACAAAATTTACCGTTACCCCACCCAGCATAATAATAAGTCGTTGCCAGGCCGGTTTGGAACGAAATTCCCACGGCTGCGGTTCCTGCTTCATTTGCTCGGTATCCATACTTTCATCTATCATACCCGCAATTTTGACATAGCCGCCTAAAGGCAGCCACCCTATTCCGTAAACGGTTTCGCCTATTTTCTTTTTAAACAACGAGAACTTTACATCAAAAAACAAATAAAACTTTTCAACACGTGTTTTAAAGATTTTCGCCGGAATAAAATGTCCCAGTTCATGTAAAACGATCAATAATGACAAACTCAGTAAAAACTGAGAGATTTTAATTACAATTTCCATAGTTTAACTCTACCGTTAAAGGCAACAAAAGTAAGATTTTAAGTTTACTAATTGCCCGTTTTTGAGGACAAGCCTATTTTTTTATAAATTTTTTATGAAAAACACCGTTCGTTGTATTCAGTGCCAGCGTATACCAGCCGCTGGATAAATGACGGATATCATAAGGAAGCGAAATATTGCCGGCCAGGAGCTTACCTTGCGCATCATAGAGTTGTGTATCTTCTACCGAAATACTTCCCCGGGTAACAATATCAATCTCGGTAGATGCCGGATTGGGCACTACACTTATGGCTTCTGCCTCTTTTTCAAAATCATGTACAGCAAGATTGACCTGATTGTTTTTAGTGATAATGTTCCGGTTCGGATCAATCATAACCTGTGCGATACTTGAAAAAGGTACCGCTACAATAAACTCCTGATTATTTTGCGTATGATTTACCTGAACAAGATGCTGCTGGTTGTCGGGGCCTGTGATACGTATTTCAACCGGCATTTCAAAAAAGGCTACCGAACTGTGCGAAGTCGTCTGTGACAGTGTAATTTTTGCCTGATGGTCTGAGACCATGTATACGTTCGCCTGGTAAGACGGATATCCCTCGCCATACACCCAGTTCGCAAAAAAAGTAGTTAAATCTTTTCCGGAAGCCGCCTCCAGATGCTGTTTCAACTGGGTGGTTACTGCCGAACCATACGCCAGATCCGGATCAGCCAGGTAGTTTTTCATACCCTGAAAAAACGCAGCATCTCCCAAAACATAGCGCAGCATATGCACTACCATAGATCCTTTATCATATGTTAGCCTGCCACTGAAAATACGATTAGAATTCTGTGCCTGGTCATCCGTAAGGTAAAGGTTTCCGCCTGCCTGAGAGGTAATGCTCATATTTTTAAAGTTTTTCCAGCTCACAAACGCATAAGGGCCGTCCATATGTTCAACCACGAGACCAGACAGGTACTCTGCAAATCCTTCGTTCAGCCAGATATCTTTCCATGTACCGCAGGTAATCTTATCGCCAAACCAATGATGTGCCAGTTCATGCGCAATCAGGTCACGGCTGAACATTCCCATAAACGATACCGTGGTATGCTCCATACCGCCGCCCCAGCCAAACTCAGCATGTCCGTATTTTTCTTCGTGAAAAGGATACGTTTCAAATAAATTTTCAAATAAATTCATGATATCCAGCGTTACGGCCACCTGGTTTACCGAAGTATTATAATTTTCCGGATACAGGTAGTTAACAATAGGAAACGTATCAGGTGCCGTACCGGCCTGTTGTGTGTATACCTGATAGTTGGTTACCGCAAAGGCAACCAGGTATGCCGGAATAGGATAATTATGCTGAAAATGAGTGGTTTTCATACCGCCTGCCTGTGGTGTCTGTGATACTTCCAGGCCATTGGCCGCTACGGTAAATGCCGAAGGTGCCGTGATATAAAAATCGATGTTTTCTATTTTATCTGTTAAATCATCCTTACACGGAAACCAGTCTTTGGCACCAAAAGGCTGTGAAAGCGTCCATAAAACCGGTACACCGTTGTGATAAGAGGTGGTAAAGGCATCGTTTGCAGTAGCAGGTTCTCCCGCGTATGTAATCTCTACTGTACCCTCCGCTCCCTGTGCTACAGTTTGTGCCAGCTGTATCATCAGCTGATTGTTAGTATGGGTATACGTAAGTACCGTATTACCTTGTTTTACCTGGCTCACATTCAGCTCATCCGCCAGATCAAAAACGATGGACGACAACAATTGATTAGGCACAAAACGTGTGGTTACCTTACCGCTGATATAGTAATTAGCCGGATTGACGCTCAATTCCAGCTTATGGTATTTTACATCGTAGTTCTGTGTATTGGGATTGGCCTGGAACTGCATTTTACGTTCAAAAGCCTGCCGCTCCTGCTGTATAAGCTGTTTGGCATCAATGCTTCCCGGCTGTGACCAGGCAGAAAAACCAGCCAGCAAAACCGCTCCGATTAAAATTGATTTCATGTTGACAAATTTTATCAAAAATACACTTTTTAGTTATACCTGCTCCCGTAATCTTTTCTAAAACAAAAAGGCAACAAAAACTTCATTGCGCTTCCTCGCATAAACCAATCCGTTTTCATAAATTTGCTGCTTATTAACTTTTTATATATGTTACAGATAACTTACATCCGGGAAAATCAGGAAAAGGTAGTGAAAGCATTAGCTAAACGAAATCTTGATGCGGCTGAAATGATCGAATTAATCCTTCAGCTGGACGAAAAAAGAAGAAGCACTCAGGTAGAACTTGACAATATTCTGTCGGAATCCAATAAGTTATCCAAAGACATCGGACAGTTAATGAAAAACGGTGAAAAAGCACAAGCTGAAGCCTTAAAGCAGAAAACAGTTACGCTGAAAGACAAGAGCAAGGAACTCACCGAAAGCTTAAATACGGTAACCGAACAGCTTACACAAGAGTTGTATAAAATACCCAATACACCTGCTGATATTGTGCCGGAAGGAAAAACACCTGACGATAATATCACTGTTTTTGAAGCGGGCAGCATACCTGTATTGCATGAAGGTGCTTTACCACACTGGGAACTGGCCAAAAAATACGACATTATCGATTTTGACCTCGGAGCTAAAATTTCAGGAGCCGGGTTTCCGGTATATAAAGGCAAAGGAGCCCGTTTACAGAGAGCGCTTATCGCTTATTTTTTAGATAAAAATACCGAAGCAGGTTATCAGGAATTCCAGGTACCTCATTTAATCAATGAAGCGTCAGGTTACGGCACAGGCCAGCTTCCGGACAAAGAAGGGCAGATGTACCACGTAACAGCAGACGATTTGTACCTAATACCCACAGCTGAAGTACCCGTTACCAATATGTACCGCGATGTGATATTACAGGAAAGCGAACTCCCGGTAACCGCAACCGGGTACACACCTTGTTTTCGTCGAGAAGCCGGTTCATATGGCGCGCATGTTCGCGGGTTAAACCGCCTGCACCAGTTTGATAAGGTAGAAATTGTACGGATAGAGCATCCTGAAAAATCATACGAAGCTCTGGACGGCATGGTAGAGCATATAAAAGGTATTTTAAATGAATTGAAATTACCTTACCGTATTTTGCGCCTTTGCGGTGGTGACATGGGATTTACCTCAGCACTTACTTATGATTTTGAAGTGTTTTCTACAGCCCAGGACCGCTGGCTGGAAATTTCATCTGTATCGAACTTTGAAACCTTCCAGGCCAACCGTTTAAAATTACGGTTTAAAGGAAAAGACGGCAAAACACAACTGGCCCATACACTGAACGGTTCTTCACTGGCATTACCGCGTGTACTGGCCGGTATACTGGAAAATTATCAGACACCGGAAGGTATTTTAATACCTGACGTACTGAAGCCTTACTGTGGATTCGACAGCATTAACTAATTCGTATCCAAGTATTTCGTAACTTTAGTGTCATTTTAAATGCAGCGAAGCGAAAATAGAGAATTGCCGGCAGTGCCTACAGAAGTTCTCGTTATCTCTTTGTTTCGTTTGAAATGACACCTTTTTTAAACAATTACAAAAGACAAACCATGTATATTTACAATGTTACCATAAATATTGACGAAAGTGTACACGAAAAGTGGCTCGACTGGATGCAGACCAAGCACATTAAAGAGATTCTGGCTACCGGGAAATTCACATCAGCACGCCTGGTTAAGGTATTGGTTAATGAAGAAATGGGTGGTGTAACTTATTGTGTGCAGTATTTTGCACCGAGTAAACAGCACCTGGAAGATTATTACGAACACCATGCGCCTGCATTCCGAGAAGAAGGCCTTCGATTGTTTGCCGACAAAATGCTGGCGTTCAGAACCGAACTGGAAATTCTGAGTGAATATGAATAACCAAGACAAAGTAAGGGCTAAAAAACATTTAGGGCAACATTTTTTAAACGATGAAGGAGTGGCCAAACGCATTGCCGATACCCTTACCTTAAAAGGTTATAATAAAGTGCTGGAAATAGGCCCGGGTATGGGGGTATTAACAAAATACCTTCTGGAAAAGCCTGTAGAAACGTTTGTGGTGGAAATAGATACCGAGTCGGTTGCCTATCTGGAAAAACATTACGAGAAACTACACCATCATATTATTGGTGAAGATTTTTTAAAATATAACCTGAAGAAAGTATTTCTGGATGAACCTTTTGCCATTATCGGCAATTTTCCATACAATATTTCCTCTCAGATTGTGTTTCGGGCTTTGGAACTTCGGGATCAGATACCTGAATTTTCAGGTATGTTTCAAAAAGAAGTAGCAGAACGTATCTGCGAAAAAAAAGGAAGCAAAGTTTACGGGATATTATCGGTTCTGACCCAGGCCTTTTACGACACGGAATACCTGTTTACTGTTTCAGAACATGTTTTTTCACCTCCGCCGAAAGTAAAATCTGGTGTAATGCGCATGATACGGAAAGAAAACTATCAGTTGCCATGTAATGAAAAATTGTTTTTTACCGTGGTAAAAACAGCTTTTAACCAACGCAGAAAAACATTGCGCAACAGTTTAAAAAGCCTGCTTTCCGATGCGGTGAAAGAAGAGGCTGTTTTTAATTTTCGTCCGGAACAGCTGGGTGTTGAAGAATTTATAGAGATTACACAAAAAATAGAAGCCCATGGAGTTTAAAATCAGTAAAGAATTCATACAAGAGATTGAAAGCCTCATTGCCGAAAAGAACGAGCGCGAATTGCTCCGTCTTTTGGATGATATACACTTTGCTGATATTGCCGAAGTCATCAATGAACTGAGCGGTGCCGATGCCGGTTATTTGTTCAGCATTATTAATTCCGAAATCAGTTCAGAAATCTTATTGGAGCTGGACGAAGAAGTACGGGAGAAAATTCTGAACAACCTTTCTGCAAAAGAAATTGCAGAAGAGCTGGACGAGATGGACACCGATGACGCGGTAGATATTATTTCCGAATTACCCGAAGAAATAAAAGAAGAGGTAATATCGGAACTGGAAGATTTTGAACACGCCAAAGACATTGTAGAGCTTTTGCGGTACGATGAAGATACAGCCGGAGGTTTGATGGCGAAAGAATATATCCAGGCCAATGAAAACTGGAACGTACTGACCTGTATACAGGAAATTCGCAAACAGGCTGAAAATGTATCGCGCGTGCATTCCATATACGTGGTAGATGATGAAGACCGCTTGAAAGGCCGTTTATCACTAAAAGACCTTATCACCTCTTCTACCACCACCAAAATAAAAGATATTTATATTCCGAAAGTGGACTATGTAAAAGTTGACACGGAAGATACGGAAGTGGCCCGTATTATGCAGAAATACGATTTGGAAGCCATTCCCGTTGTAGATGAAACCGGGCGCCTGGTAGGACGTATTACCATTGATGATATCGTAGACGTGATTAAAGAAGAAGCCGATCGTGATTACCAGCTGGCAGCAGGTATTTCGCAGGATGTTGAAGCAGATGACAGTATCTGGAACCTTACCAAAGCACGTTTACCGTGGCTGCTACTGGCTCTTTTGGGCAGCTTTATTGCCGTAAACATATCCGAAAGTTTTGGCGATGCCATGAATAAATATGCTACCCTGTTCTTTTTTACCCCGCTTGTTGCCGCAATGGCCGGAAACGTGGGAGTACAGTCTTCAGCTATTATTGTGCAGGGTCTGGCTAACAGCACCCTCTCCGGATCGCTGTGGAAACGGCTCGGAAAAGAAATGCTGCTGGCACTTTTAAACAGTACTATACTGGCCGTTATACTTTTACTGGCTACCCATTTTATTATGGGAACAACATATGAAATTTCGTCTACCATTGTACTGGCACTCGTAATTGTGATGATTTTAGCCAGCCTCATAGGTACATTTATTCCTATAATGCTGGACAAATACGGTATAGACCCTGCTATTGCCACAGGACCTTTTATTACAACCAGTAATGATATTTTCGGCTTATTGATTTACTTTACTATTGCCAAACTTGTTTTAGGGTTTTAAGTAGGTCCTGAAAATATTATAAAAAATAACCAAATCGTATAGCTTCTTAGAATAGAAAAATGAATACACCCGGCCACCGTTACTTACCCGTAATCCGGATTTACCATAACCCGGACGGTACTTCCGCATTTGAAACAGGAAAAATTCCGGAACTGCAGCCAATGAATACGCAAAGTTTCTGGGGAAGCTCCTCGGTTGAAGAATGGCAGAAAGGCAGGCATACTGCACCCCGCCGGCAATTCGTAGCCACTTTAAAAGGAACCGTCCGTTTCAAAGTAAGTGATGGCGCTACCTTTATTATCCGGCCCGGTATTCTTCTTTTGGCTGAAGATACTGAAGGAGAAGGCCACAGTTGGGAAATTATCGGGACAGATGCATGGGAACGTTTGTATATTCCGATTATGGACAAAGAAAACAGTTTTTTTATA
Source organism: Paenimyroides tangerinum (assembly GCA_050990835.1). Classification (GTDB taxonomy): domain Bacteria; phylum Bacteroidota; class Bacteroidia; order Flavobacteriales; family Flavobacteriaceae; genus Flavobacterium. The sequence continues at coordinate 869,419 of CP158859.1, forward strand.
GCAGACAAGCCTTTATAATAACAATTAAAACTGACACATCATGAACATACTCCACCTTGACCCTAACCACCCTTTACTCCTGGATCAGCTTAACGCTTATGGCTTTAAAAATGATGAAGATTACACCTCTTCCAAAGAAGAGATAGAACAAAAAATCGCCTTGTATGACGGCATCATACTTCGCAGTCGCTTTGCCATAGACAAAACCTTTCTTGATGCGGCCACCCATTTAAAGTTTATCGGGCGTGTGGGTGCCGGCCTTGAAAATATTGACAATGCTTATGCTGCGCAAAAAGGCGTTGCATTAATCGCGGTACCGGAAGGCAACCGTACGGCTGTAGCCGAACACGCAATAGGCATGTTACTCGCTTTGATGAACAAGCTAAAACATGTAGACAACGAAATACGGCAGGGTATCTGGAAACGCGAAGCAAACCGCGGATTTGAAATAGAAGGTAAAACCATAGGCATTATCGGGTACGGTAACATGGGAAAAGCATTTGCACAACGCTTGTCAGGGTTTAACTGTGATGTTATTTGTTATGATATCCAAGATGGATTAGGAAATGAATATGCCCGTCAGGTTTCCTGGAAAGAGCTGCAGCAAAAAGCTGATATTGTCAGTTTGCACACTCCCCAGACCACCGAAACATTTCACCTGATTAACAAGACATCAATCAGCGGATTTGCCAAATCCTTCTGGTTTATCAACACAGCCCGGGGAAAATCCGTAAATACTGAAGATTTGGTAAATGCCCTTCAATCCGGTAAAATTTTAGGTGCAGGATTAGATGTATTGGAATATGAAAAATCATCATTTGAAAATATGTTTTCAGACAATGAACTACCTGAGGCTTTCCGATACCTGATTAACTCTGACCATGTATTACTTTCTCCCCACATTGCCGGATGGACGGCGGAAAGCAAGGAAAAACTGGCGCAATACATGGTAAACAAAATCATAGAAAAATTCGGTAAATAAAAATTATGATGTATTTTTAAAAAAAATTAAGACGATGGAAGAAAATCAACAGTCCTCACAACCGGAATCTCAACCACCGGTTCAAAATCCTCAGCCTCAATGGAATCAGCCACAACAACCGCAATATCAATACCAGCCTAATCCGTACCAGGAGGCTAACAGCAAAAAGATACTGGCCGGAATTCTGGCATTATTTCTAGGACACCTTGGTATTCATAAATTTGTACTGGGCTACAATAATGAAGGTATTATATTGTTGGTTTTGGGCCTTATAGGCTACGCCACGGCCTGTTTAATTGTAGGCTATATCATTTTATTTGTTACCGGTATTATCGGTTTGGTAGAAGGTATTATTTACCTCACGAAAAGTGACCAGGATTTTTACCATACCTATATACAGCATAAAAAACCATGGTTTTAAAAAAACAGCCTTACGTACTTGTAAGGCTGTTTTTTAATGTTGAGTTTTTAATCCGTTCAGAAACGCTTTAAACGAATCGGTGTTATAATGTGCTAAGTTTTCTTTTTTGTAAACTACTTTTCCACTTTTGTCCAGTACCAGCGTTGTAGGCAACGACCCGTTATACCAATTGACAGGAGGTGCATTTTCCAGATAAAAAACAGGCAGGTTATATTCTTTTTTACGCAGAAAGTTTATTCCGGTTTGTAACTCATCATCAAGCGAAAAAGTAATAAAAATCACTTCGGTATCTTCTTTATAGTAATTATACAATTCCTGAATTCCGGGAAACTCTGCTATACATGGCGCGCACCAGCTGGCCCAGAAATTCATAAAAACTACTTTTCCTTTTAAATGAACAGTGCTTTCATACGTTTTTCCTTCTCTATCAGTATATTTAAACGGATGAGAATATACCGTTTCGCCGGTACTGATTTTTTGATCCGTTTTAGCGTTAAAGACACCCAATTCACTAGCTCCGCGTAATAAGAGTGCTTTGAATTCAGGCACAAAAACCAACAGGAAAATAACAATAAAAAAAATGATAGTAAAAAGCTTTTTCATGGTATTGTTTCTAAATTATACCCCTCATCTTTTTTAAAAATGAAAAAGTGGTGCTTGTTTTGTAATAAAAAAAGCTGTTTTCACAGCTTTAAATTTTATTCATTTCTTCTTCTTGTTCGTGTTTTTCACCCAAACGGCGTTCCAGTTCCAACTGAAACTCTTCCATCACAGGCTTTACGGTACTTTCCGGTAAATCGGCAATACGAATATACATTAAACCGTCTACCGAATTGTTAAACAACGGATCCACGTTAAATGCTATTACTTTGGCATTTTGTTTAATATATTTTTTAATTAAAACCGGTAAACGCAGATTTCCGGGCTCTACTTCATCAATCAACTTGTCAAACTTATTTAAATCAGCTTCTGTCTCGTTAAAAACAAAATCTTTATCAGCATCTTTCAGCTTAACCTTATATTCCTTTTTAGGTGCTACATATTGGGCCACATACGGATCGTAATAATGTGACTTCATGAATTCGATCATCAGTGATTTCGAAAATTCAGAAAACTGGTTGCTGATACTTACTCCGCCTATCAGATACTTATGTTCCGGATAACGCAATGTAGTATGCACTATTCCTTTCCAAAGCAGAAACAAAGGCATAGGCTTCTGCTGGTATTCGTTTACGATAAAAGCACGTCCCATTTCAATGGAATGCTCCATCATTGAAAAAAGCTCCGGTTCAAAACGAAATAATTCATGCAGATAAAAACCCTGCATCCCAAATTGTTTGAAAATTTCTTTTCCCAATCCCATACGATAAGCGCCTGCAATACATTTAGCCTCATCGTCCCATAAAAACATATGGTGGTAGTAGTTATCATACTGATCCAGGTCTATAGCTTTATTCGTTCCTTCACCAACAGCACGAAACGTAATTTCACGCAAACGACCTATTTCTTTTAATATATGAGGAATATTTTTAGAATCGGTAAGAAAAACTTCATAATTTTTGCTTTGAAGCAAACGGTCAGTACCTTTGCGAAGTGTTTCAATTTCTTTCACCATCAGATCCTGAAGCACAGGCCGTTCTATTTCTTCCGGCGGAGGTGCCGGTAATTTGAAGGACGGCACTTTTATAAACCGTTTGTCGTCTTTCTTAAAAGCATTGGCCAGTAAATAGGTTTTATGACGCAGAAACTGACCAAATTCTTCCAGTGTACCACTGTGTTCCTGCTGCTCGGCCACTGTAATCGGACGACCGATACGCACACGGATTACCCGGTCTTTCTGAGTTAGCAGTTCCGAGGGCAGTTTAGCTGTTTGTAAAGTGGGATTTATCTTTGATAAGATATAGAAAAGCTTACTGTTTTTAGCATGAAAATAAATCGGAATTACTGGTACAGCTGCTTTTTTTATTAGTTTTATGGCACCTTCTTCCCAGGGTTTATCTACAATAGCGTCATCTTCTTCAAAATTTGATACTTCGCCCGCCGGAAAAATTCCCAGGGGTTTTCCTTCACTTAAATGACGCAACGTTTCTTTAAGCCCCAATACGCTTGACCTGGAATCCTTTAAATTTTCAAAAGGATTAACCGGCATGATAAAAGGTTTTAAAGGCGCTATTCTGTGTAGTAAAAAATTAGCAATTATCCGGTAGTCCGGGTCCCGTTCCAGCATAAGTTTCAGCAGCAAAATACCGTCTACTCCGCCCAGTGGATGATTGGATATAGTAATATACGGGCCTTGTTTAGGAATGCGTTTCAGTTCTTCAGGATCAATTTCAAATTCAATCTGGAAATCGCCTAAAATAGCGTTTAAAAACTGGGTTCCTGCTAAATGTTTATGTCGGTCGTATATTTTATTGAGCTTTGATATTTGCAATAATTTCATGAGCATCCAGCCCGAAAAAGTACCTAAAATACCGTACTTGTCAAGCTTTACTGCTTTCGCAACTTCTTTGGCGGTAACTATACCCATTCCTTTTCATATTTGTGTACAAAGATATAAATTATGCTACTTTATGAAAGTAGTTTTTCTGCAAATAGCGTTTCGCCTTTTGTTTTTATAAATTTTTACTAAAATACTATAGTTTGACCAGTAAACAAAGACCCGGTTCTTTTTTATTGCTTATTTTTGAGAATTAATTACTACCTATGAAAATATTATCGTACAATGTAAACGGTATCCGGGCAGCCATTTCCAAAGGTTTTCTGGACTGGTTGCAGGCAGCCAATCCCGATATTATCTGCCTGCAGGAAATAAAGGCTGTTGAGAGCCAGATTCCTGTTCTTGAAATAACGGCCGCCGGTTATCCCTTCCAGTATTATTTTCCGGCCGAAAAGAAAGGATATAGCGGGGTAGCTATTTTAAGTAAACTACAACCCAAACAGGTAATTTTTGGAACGGGTGTGGACTATATGGATGTAGAAGGCCGCAATCTCAGAGCTGATTTTGATGATTTTTCCGTCATGTCTCTTTACCTGCCTTCCGGTACCAATATCGACAGGTTAGGACATAAATTCCAGTATATGGCCGATTTTCAGGAATATATAGACCAGTTGAAAACGGAAATCCCTCATCTTATCATTTGCGGCGATTATAACATTTGTCACCAGGCCATAGATATTCATGATCCTATTCGCAATGCAAAAGTATCGGGTTTTTTACCTGAAGAACGCGAATGGCTTGACAATTTTATGAAAAGAGGTTTTTTAGATACGTTCCGGATGTTCAATCCTGAACCTCATCACTACAGCTGGTGGAGTTACCGTGCCAATGCACGTAATAACAACAAAGGCTGGAGAATTGACTATCATCTGGTAACGGAAGCTATGAAAGAACGGATTAAGAGAGCTTACATTTTGCCCGAGGCCCGGCATTCCGATCACTGTCCGGTAGGTATTGAAATAGAATAATGATCTGAAACCATTTATTAATGAAAAAAACAATAGTAGTAGCAGGTATTGTGACTTTATTGTCTTCCTGCGTTACCCGGAAATTATATAATGAATTAGATGCCAATTATAAACAATGCATGGAAGAACGCGATCGTTTGCTTCAGGAAAGTGACGGATTGCGATCCAAAACCAGTGATCTGGAAAATGCATCGGGCAGTCTGCAGTCTCAACTAGAGCAAGCTATTGCCGACAGAGACAGCCTGCAGATAGCCTATAACCAGCTGCAAAAAAACTACAACGATCTGGAAAAAAACAGCGATAGCGCTATAAAAGCAGAAATCGATCGTTTGAACAAACTAAAGAGCTCACTGGATAAAAGCACTTCACGGGTAAGTGAACTGGAAGGAAAACTGGCTGCTCAGGACGCTAATCTTAAACGTTTAAAAGAAGCCCTGTCAAAGGCATTGTATGCTTTTGAAGGCAAAGGATTAACGGTAGAACAGAAGAACGGAAAAGTATATGTTTCTATGGAAAACAAACTTCTCTTCCCTTCCGGAAGCTGGACGGTGAGCAATGAAGGGAAACAGGCTGTACAGCAGCTGGCCGGTGTGTTAGCTAAAAATCCGGATATCGCGATTCTTATAGAGGGTCATACTGACAATGATAAGGTAATAGGTAATCTCGGAAATGGTATTACCAATAACTGGGACCTGTCAACCAAACGCGCCACAGCGATTGTTACGATTATTGAACAAACCAAAGGTATTGACAAACGCAATTTAACGGCTGCCGGCCGTAGTGAGTTTGCTCCTATTGCTTCAAATAATCATAATGAAGGTAAAGCTAAAAACCGGCGTATAGAAGTAATTCTTACACCTAAGCTGGATGAAATATCAAAAATGTTAGACGAAATATAAATATAAAAGCTCCTTTTTCAGGAGCTTTTTTCATAATCGTTTAAACGTTCAAATATCAGGTGTGTTTCATATCCTTTACGCAGCAAATAATCGGTCCATTTTCTTTTTTTCTTTGTAAGATCAGAGTCGGTCAGGTTATTCCATTTTTTATCGGCCCATTCGTAAAAAACATGCAGATAGTCTTTTTCAATTTCTTTAAATGCATTTTGAATATTGAAAACGGAAATATCCCGGTATTTCAGTTCCTGTTCTATTCTTCGTTTCCCCCATCCCTTATAGGTGTGTTTTCCCCTAGCAAATGTTTTGGCAAAGCGTTCTTCGTTAATATAATTTTCAGCTAGTAAAATCCCCATAATATGATCTATAGCTGTTTCAAACATTCCCAATGACTTGAGTTTTTCTACTACTTCTTTATGGCAGCGTTCCTGATAAGCACAGAAATATTCAGCTTTTTTTAATGCCTCTTCTACCGTAAGTACTTTCCCTTTCAAACTATAATCCCAGTTTTTTATGGGTTTCACTAATAGCACGCTCATTCTTTTCGTCAATCCAGGCCTGCCCTTTTTTCTTTCGCATATAATTATCAAAATGACGCATGATTGCTACATTATAGGCCGCCTTCAGTAAAAATTTCGGACTGCGCGGAAAAGCCCGTAAACTCATAGAGAAACTCGGTGTTAAATACTTCATATAATGCCAATACCCTTCCGGCATATACATCATTTCACCATGCTTTAAGTTACATACATAACCCTGTGCCATTTTAAGTGCCGGAAATTTATCAAAATCAGGATTGTCAAAATCAATATCTTCCCTGGAAATCAGGGAATGCGGAATTTTATACATATAAGGCGTCTGATCAGGCGGAAAGATAACGCACTGCTTTTCACCATGAAAATGGAAGTGAAAAATATTGGAATAATCAATATCAAAGTGCATAAACACTTTTGAATTTTCTCCTCCAAAAAACAACATCGGAAGCTGTTTTACCAGACGCAAGCCAATATCCGGCCATTTGAAGTCGTTCTGCAATACAGGTACTTCTTTCATTAAATTATATAAAAAAATACGATAGTTGGTAGGTGTACTTTCCAGCAAATCGATATAATCTGCCATTTTCATTTTAGCATGCGCTTCATTAAAACCGTCTTCGGCACGTACCGGCCTATCATCATACAAAGGCACTTCCTTATCTCCCGCAACTTCTTTAATATAATTTAAATGCCATTTTTCATAAGCAGGCCAGTCTTCCGTTAGTCGCTCTATCACCACCGGAATTTGCGGCTTTACATATTTTTCTATAAAATCTTTCTTTGATATAGTTTTAACCCTATCTATAGGTTTGAGATGCAACTGCCCCATTACAAAGCTATTTAGAATAATTTCAGATAACAAATTTACAAAATGGTAATGTAATTTTGTCTTAAAATTAAAGTTATTCTTTTAAATTATGCTTCGTTCAGGACCTTAAATAAGCAAATATTTTCCGAAAGACTAATTATCAGCCTGGCTGCGGTTTTTATCTTCTTCTTCAGCAGTATCTTCTTCCGAAGAACCGTTTTCCGTTTCAAATTCATTTAAAAGCAAATCCAATTCCTCATCAGTAAACGCCTCTTCCACCTCAATTTCTTCCAATAAATTTTCAAACTTTTTTAAGCTTTTCTTCAAACGTTTGGCCACATCATCGTATTCTTCCATCATTTTTTTATATGATTTAAGCACCTCTTTATGCCTTTTAAGCTTTTTGTTTTGTTCTTTTAACCGTTTTTTCAAATCTCCTTTTTTCATTTGTATCGTATTTTAGAATACTTAAAGATAATCAAAATCTCTTTATTGTTCAGGTACCGTATGTTATCTTTTGATTAGCTCCTGATAAATGGTAGGGTTACTTGAAGATTAATAGAATGGTTTTCCATTTATCCGTTGTTATTCATCTTGTTTTTTTATGTAACTTAGAACTGTAACAGCCGTAATTTCATCATTTTACTGTTTACATCAGCGCAAAGAAATTTTTCTTGCCTGCAGATAGACATAGACCGGTACGCTTTATAAACCCAATACAAGAAAAAATATGACGAATAAAAACTGTCTTAACTGCGGGCAAAAACTAACCGGCAACTATTGTTCGGGTTGCGGACAAAAAGCCGATACACATCGCATTTCTTTTAAAAGTTTCATTTTTCACGATGTACTGCACGGCACTTTTCATATTGAAAAAGGAATGCTGTTCACGGCTAAACAGGCATTATTGCGCCCGGGAAAAGCCTCACTGGATTATATTTCAGGTAAAAGAAAACCATATTACAATGTTTTTTTACTGATTTTGATAACCATTGGTTTACTTTTATTCTTTCGGCATTTTTACGAAGAATTAGTTATCAGCCAGGGGAGAGGATTTGCAGAGAGTACGGAGCATTTAAATGAAGCCAGTAAAAGAATAGATGAGTTATTTTCTCAAAAAAGCAAAATTATCATTTTTCTTTTTGTTCCATTAGCAGCTTTAAACAGTTTTACCTTATTAAAAAGAAAAAAATTAAACCTCAGCGAACATGCTATAATAGCCGGAATGATACTCTTAGGTATTTTATTATTATCAACATTCGGAAATCTTCTTTTTTATATTGATTTAATTATTCCTTTTAGTGACGCTTTTGCAGACGGAGTCAGCCTGTTCATTACAATACTTACTTTTTTGTACATTGCATACGGATATTATAATGCGTTTGGGAAAGATTATTCCGAATTGGGCATTGCTTATAGAATTGTACTGTTTTTTCTGCTGCTTTTTATGGAGATCTTGCTTTTGTTTTTTATTTTATTCGGGTTTGTTTCGGATTGGAAATTCGGAAGGTTTGTAGTTTCTCCGTTCAGTTAATATTTCAAACGGTTTATTCTTCAAAATCCGGTTTTATTTTAGATTTAACACCTGTTTTCAGCAGTAGCTGCCCGTTTCTTTTTTACATAATCCTTAGGCGATGGAGTACAATTTTAAAATTACGGTTAAAACTAATTAGCATTAAGCCATATTAAATGCCAGCATCAGCATGTATATTGTGAGCTTCGGGTTATTGCATTTCAGAGATTTTGGTGCATAAAGCAGGAAAGCCTGCAGAACTGTACATAAAACAGCTAATCATAAAATACAAAAAGGAAATACGATAAAAAGTATATCAAAATGGTATGTTGCTACATCAAGCATTTGTACCGCAGGATATTGAAAATTTACGAATAAAAGATGGTGTTTTCTGGACAACTTTAAATATGAATTTTCATCAACTTTCGTATCAGGGATTATCGATCGATATTGATGGTGGTACAACCTTCTCAGTTGAAATAGAAACAAATAGGGAGCGACTCATAAACTACCTAATGTTATGAGGCAAATTTCCGTACTATAGAGCCGTTAAGTATAATCTTACGGCTTTTCAACTTTAATAACGTGCGATGTGAGGATATCAGCTACTCATTGTGACGAAATTTTTGAAGGTTATTTACGGTAAAGTCCGCCAAAAGCATTAAATGGCATTTTACGTTGAGATGAAGATAGTGATCCGTTTGAAATTTCAAATAACAAGCCTGTTGTTGGGGCAGAACTTTCCGGATTGTTGGATATTCTGGGAAGTATAGGAAGTCTGCTTCCGCAACCACAAGGAGAAGATTATGAAGAACGTGAATTTGAAAGACAGATGAAGAAAAAGAAAAGAAGGCGGCGAACTCATTAAATAGTAGAACGTATTTGTTACGGTTACCTATAAAACAAGTACCTCTTTTTCAAATGAGTGCAAAATTATTTTTGAAGATGTGGTGTGGGCAAATCAAAAAGGCACAGAAAACTTCCCGTGTCTGTTGAAAAAATAACTAAATCTAGTACAATGATTTTAATCAAAGGTATTTCTGATTTCTCCACCTGTGTTCCCTAACTATAAAAAGTAAGGAAAATACAAAAGGAATAAATAAGACTACCAAAGTCCATAATAATCTTTCAATCTCATTTTTTAAAAGTCTGCTAGTAAAAATGAGATAAGTTGCGTATATACTTGTAATCAAATACAACATGAGTAAAATTAGAACATGATAGTAATGAAATATTACTATGTGAATATTTGAAAATATTAGCATACTCTTTCCCAACATACTTTACAGATTTTTAATAAAAAAATATTTTATCGAGAATAAAATTAAACTTAAAATCAAAATTAGAGCGTTAAAACGATATTTCCAATTTTTCTAATGATATCTTTGATTGTTTTTATAGTTCATAGTGTGAATTTTGAAAATTACTTGTATTATAATATGCGTAAAACTGTAGCGTGCACATTCTATTATTGTTTTTATGGAGATACAGAGAATCAAAGGTTCACACTAAAAGTCCGTTTTGAATTACAACGAAAATCGATATTTAACGCTCAAAAGCAGATAACGGGGCATTAAACGGTAACTGTTTCTACTATACCCTATATCACTTACATAAAACGTAGTAAAATTCTGTTTGTTGAAGATATTATTGCCCCTTAAACCTACAGTATATTTATCTCCTTTCAGTTTGTAAAGGATTTCAGCATCCATAAAAAGATGATGGCGTTGATTTTTGGTAAGGTTACCAAAATAATAATGCTCATTTATTATTTTAATGTCGACATTATCGCTGAAGGTGTAATACAGGTCTAAGAAACTAATACCATCCGTAAACGAGTTTGTAAAGTCAGGAGACTTTACATGGCTTACTGCCCAATCTGTCCCTATATGAAAGTTAAATGGATTTCGAAAATTAGTTTTCCATTCCAGGTTGTACCGCTGGCTGGTATAGGTATTCTTTCGAAGCCCGGAATTATTTACCTCATTAAAAGAAGTGGCTACCGTATAACCGGCATCAAACTTAACGGTGCTTTTTATTTTCCTGAAATAGAAACTGGAAGCAAATAATCCGGCATAGGTTTCACCGCCTTGAATAAAAACAGCTTCTGAAAGCGAGTTGTTCTGCTCAATACTACTCCTACTGGAAATAATGTTGCCCTGAGTAGAATAATTCAGGTTCAATGAAAAACGGAAACGATTCAGATAATGCCTTATATGATATCCTACATTAACCATCTGCATATCCGTAAGTTTGAAAGCTCCCACACCTTTGTTAAATCCTCGGGACGAAGTCAGCAAATAGGTATCATTGACTTCCAGAAAAGAAGTATTTCTGTATCGTAGATTATAGGAGGCGGAAAAAATGTGCGTTGGTTTAACCTCCCAGTTCAGACTGATGGAGGGCGAAGCATAAAATAATTCTTGCTTTTTATCAGATGCTAAGGTTGCAAAACGATTAAACAACTGGTGAATTTCTGCCCGGCCATCTATTTTAAATGTACTCCATTTCCAGGTATAGCCGCTCTTCGCATAGAGGTCACCTAATCCAAATGTACTGTTGGTCTGAAAATTATCAGGAAAAAGGGTTTGGCTGGTATTGAACAAACTGAATCCTGTTTTCATTTCTTCGTTATGGTGTATAAACCCCACCTGAAACTGTATCAGATCACCTTTTTTCTGCTTTAATTTGAAATCGGCTTCCATGCCCAGAAAGTCTTTTTGGTTCTGTATGGCATTGTTCATAGCATCAGCATCAAAAGAAAATAAATCGCCCATAAGATAATTATCTATAGTATAAAACTGGGGTAGTTTAGTGGTGAAAAAACGTGTTTTCAGCAGTACCACATTCCGTTCCTTCCATCTATGTGTATAGGTAATTTTCTGGTCAAAAAAAGTGTTTTTTGTTGCTAAACGTTCTTGCGTAGTGATTCCGTTAAATGTAAGGTCATTCTGGTTGTTTGTATTACCCTGATTCCAGACAGAACTGAATTGGAGCATCAAAAACTATTATCCGTTGAGGTTATTTAATAAAAAAGAGCCGTTGTGTAGCAGACACAACGGCTCTTTTTCAATTTTTTATTATAGAACTAAAATACGTATCCAATCCCAACATTAAATTTAGGAGAAAGATCTGTCCTTTGATTAGTATTACTTTTCAAATAGTATGATAACGACAATCCTACTCCTGCCTCATATACAAATTTAGAGTCAGAGATATTTCTTCTAATACTCCAAATAGGCGAGAAGGCAAAAGAGTCATAATAATGCACATCTTCGTTTGATATATTTCCTAAGGAGGATTTATAAGCGATATCAAAAGCCAAAAAATTAGCTGAATTATTTGTCGTTTTTAAATTTTTACTTTCTCTCTTCTTCAAATTATAATAATATCTTGGCTGAACTGACAAAACAGGTTGAAGAATATAAAAATCTTTAGTTTCACCAGTAAATATATTATTGTTAAAATAATACTTAGCGTCATAACCCAAAGATGCTCGTATGAAGAATTCATCTGATATCTTTTTTTCGTACGAAATATTTGCTGAAAACAATTTAATATTCGCTTCAAAAAAATCAGTGTCTTGTGCTGCCGATTTATTAATCAAAACAAAGAGGAAAAATAATACTAATGGATATTTCATTTTTTAGATACTTGATATTTTACTTCCTCTCCAACCCATGCTAGTTTTAGCTGCTCCAATAAATTTAATTTTAAAATTTTTGGGTTTAATCAGTCCACTCATCGCTCCACCCGATATATTCCAAGAAGATCCTCCTCCACTATTACCGAAAGATAAATTTATTCCTCCTCCATAATCAAAGGTGGTTTTTAATTTATTATCATTTGTTGATGATTTAATCTGTGATTTTTGAACAATAATCACACTTTCTTTGGGAAATTTAAACGCCGCAGTTCTATTGGGCGAATTAACATTAAATTTATCAGGCATAGAAGATAAAATGCTTTGTGTAGTTGTCCAAGCTCCTTTCCAGAAGAAATCATTAAGCTTAGCTGCATCAAATCCATTCTGTACACTTAAATCTAAAGCAGACCATCCTGTTTCAAACCATTCAAAAGTCAAATCTGCATGGAATATTTTAGGCAAGTTGTTTATACTGAAAGTACGCACATCAAAATAATTTAATGTTGGATTATAATCATAAGCCCATCCCCAGTTTGAATAAAATGTCTTTTGTTCTTTATAGTTTCCAAAATTATCAGTAATATTTGAAGGGACTGAGATGTTATACTCATATTGTACTGCCTCTACAATAAATTTCATTTCACTTACTTTCTCTGCTACCCATGCTGTAGCAAAGAGTACCTTAATACCTTTTTGATGTTTAACAACTGCACCTGTGCTATAAAAAAGTCCATAATCCATGTTCCAAGCCTTAGTTTTAACACGTCTTCTACTCTTGTAATTATCAATGCACATGTCACGATCACCGAACAAATTAGATATAAATCTTTCATATACTGTATTACGTGGCGCACAATTTTGTAATGTTTGAATCCATGCTTCATAATTCGGATCGGTTTGTAAAGCTTCACCCGTTGTAGCTTTATATGCTACGGCTTGATTACTGCTGTATTTGGGATCATAAGGAAGAAAAATTTTAATATCTCCCTCGTGCTGCCATCTAAACTTAGAAGGCGTAAGATTATCGACCCCCAGTCTCTTAACATTTGCATATACTTTATCAATTCTTGATACGGTTACTTCTTTTTTCGTTGGAATCAAAAGAATATTACTTATTCTTTCTTTTTTGAGATAAGCATCTAAGCTTCTGTAATTGTTAGCGTTAACAACGAATAATCCGTTATCCGTATATTTATATATTTCGTTGGCAATTTGAATTTCTCCTTTTAAATTCAATAAAGCTCTAAAAACATCATCTATAATTACCTCTTCTGCATGATCAGCATAATCAGCAAGATTTTCAGGGTTTAATGGCTTATCCAGTTCCTTCTGATTAACATTCTTTTCTAAGAAAGAATAAACATTATTTAAGTAATCCTTTGCTAATTCTTCATTTTCTTCAATTGGTGATTCAGGGGATAAGAAGCCTTCAGAAAACAATTGTTTTTTATACTCATCAAACTTTTTACTGTCCTCACTTAATGTGATATGTAAATTAGTGAACTCTTCCGCAGAATTGAAATAGAGTCTGTCCTCAATCATTGGAACCGATTTTGAAAGCATCGCATTATTTGTCTGATAGCTTTCCGGAATATTTTCGATTTCTTCTGAGCACGAAAACAAAAATAGAGATAGCAAAGTAGGTAATATTACTTTTTTCATTATATAATGTTTTATGTTTTAGTTGGAGCAAATATATGTCAATCAATAAATTACGGCAACATTTTCGTTGATTTTCAGGATATCCTTTATCAATTAACAGAAAAAGTTAGGTTATAAAAGAATATAGGGCAACAGGTTATCAAAAAAGAATTTTTGACATATCTTTTTTGTTATTTTAAAATTCCTCACCAGCGGATATTTGTATTGAGTTTAGTGTCATACAAACTTTGTTTTAATTATTAAGTAATTATATTTGAAAATTCAAAGACAATCAACTTGTAAAAAAGCAATTGATACTATTTAATAATTATCTGTTGAAAAAAATAACCAATACAATCTATACCTTATGAAAAAAACATTCTGTTTTTTACTTTGCCTACTTACACTTACAATAGAGGCTCAGGAAGAAAAAGATAATAACTGGCAGACTTTCCATGCTGTAGATATAGCTCTATCCTTTAATCCTAACTCTAATCGCGATCGTTATTTTGACGCTAATACCAATCAATGGGAGGAACCTTCAAAGTTTGTATTGGCGGGATTAGGAGGGCATTACGAATATGGAATAGCCTATAAGCAATGGGTTCGTCTAGCATTCCATACGGGTTTTTCAGCTAATTATTTTGACAAAGCTGTTACCATTCCTGTAGGTTCAAGTATAACAATTGCGCCACTTTTAGGGGATGAAACTCGCATCTATGGAAAATTCGGGTATGGATGGAATACTGCTATTGGCAGGGGATCACTGAATGGCATGTTTCAGCATTATGAATTCGGATTCGAATTTGGAGGAGGTTCCCGTGTTTTTTTATTCGGGACAGAAATGGGGTTTAAGTTACAAAAAACCAATTATAGTATTGTAGGTATCGGTTTTGGAGGAACACTTTTTAAAGAAGAAGATTAACTGAATTTACATCATTTTACAGATTTGATATACATTAGAATAGTAAAAAGGATATTGAAGATAAATATATTTTTTGAGCTACAATTTGCCATTACACGACAATTAACGCCTTAAAATGCCAGTTTACATACCTGCTTTGGTTTGCTGATTACTTTAGACAGCAAATGCAAAAAACAGGCAATGGAGCGGAAAGAACTAAAGAAAATACCGATTGATGAAGCGATGGAGATCCTGCATAGAGAAGGAATGAAAGCTAGCAGAGAAGAGGCTGCAAAAATGTTGGAGTTCTTGATGTTCTTAACGGAACTCATCTTATTTGAATGCTTTGAAAATGAATGAATTATTCGTAAATTGCCTATTTACTTCAATTCATTGATGACTCAAAACTATAGTTATGAAAAGAGCAGATTTATATATCAGGGTTTCAACAGATGAACAGGCAGACAAAGGATATTCACAAAGAGATCAGGAAGAACGGTTAAGAAGGTATTGTTCTTTAAATAACATTAGTGTGGGACAGATAATTTATGAAGACCACTCAGCAAAATCATTTAATCGACCGGAATGGGCAAAATTACTTGTTAACCTTAAAAAGAAAAGCTCAAAAACAAACCTCGTACTTTTTACTAAATGGGATCGGTTTAGCCATAATGCAGGTGATGCCTACCAAATGATTAGTGTACTGACCAAATTTGGAGTTGAACCACAAGCTGTTGAACAACCATTGGATCTTTCCATCCCCGAAAATAAAATGATGTTGGCTATCTATCTCGCCGCACCAGAAGTAGAGAACGACAGAAGGGCATTAAATACTTTCTATGGTATGCGTCGGGCAAAGAAAGAAGGTCGTGTTATGGGGAACGCTCCGTTCGGGTATATTAATAGAAGTCGTGAAGATGGAAGTAAATATATTACGTTGAAAGAACCCGAAGCATCAACTATGCGTTTAGCCTTTAATGAAATCGTAAAAGGTATATATGCACCAGATCAAATCAGACAAAAGATATCGCGTTCAGAAAGAAAGATTCTTAGTAGAAATGCGTTTCATGTAGCTATACGAAACCCAGTGTATTGTGGTAAAGTATTTATACCAAAATATGGTGATGAAGAAGCAACTATTGTCAAAGGACAGCATGAGGCATTAATAAGTACGGAATTATTTGACAAAGTACAGCATATCTTGGATGGGAACAAACGTAAGACTGTACATAACACTAAAATTCTTTCCGATATAAATCTACCACTTCGAGGTTATCTGATATGCCCTGAGTGTGGACGTAATTTAACGGGCAGTGCTTCCAAAGGAAGAAATAATCGTTATTACTATTACCACTGTATTGCATCTTGTGGTTTCCGTCAAAAAGCAGAAACAGCTAATCAAATTTTTGAAGAAGGACTTTCCCAATTCGATTTGAATAAAGCGAACAAAGAACTTTTAGAGAAGATGATTCTGTTAAACTATAAGCAGTTTATCAGTGAAAACCCAATGATGGATAAAAGAAAGATATCTTTGGAAATAGATAAGTTGAATGCCAAGCTATCAGTTGCAAGGGAAAAACTACTTTCTAACATTATGGACGATGATGAATACTTGGAACTAAAAAAGGAATGCAAAGAAAAGATTGAAAAATTGGAAGAGCAATTAGCGAAAAATAATACATCAGACTCAAATGAACATATCATCCAACGCAAACTAAATAAGGCATTAGACATTATTCAAAACATATCTACCCTTTATATTCAAGGGGGTATTGAGACAAAAAGAAGTTTGGTTGGTTCGATATTCCCTGAAAAATTAGAATTTGACGGAATCCAATATCGAACCACTAGAATGAATTCTGTATTAGCCAGTATCTTTCAGATAAACAACAAGTTACTACAAAATAAAAACAGGAAAAACGATCATTATAATCATTTTTCCTGTCTAGTACCCGGAGTGGGAATCGAACCCACACTCCTAGGAACACGAGTTTGAGTCGTGCGCGTCTACCAATTCCGCCATCCGGGCTTGTGTGATTTGAGATTGCAAATGTAGAAAAAAAAACAGTATCTCAAAATAAAATTTAAAAAATAATTCCTGCTAACGATTTTATTTTTAAATTTGCATCGTCAAAAAAGACAGCACAACAAAATAACGACTAACACACAACAACAATGGCGTATTTTGAACCGGAAGCGAAAATTTTTGCTTGTTCAGAAAGTTTGCATTTAGCGGAGAAGATAGCTGAGCATTATGGTGTTCCGCTGGGAAAGGTAACCTTATCACATTATAGTGACGGCGAGTTTCAACCTTCTTTTGAAGAATCTATTCGCGGGTTGCGCGTATTTTTAATATGCTCAACATTTCCGAGCTCAGATAACCTCATGGAATTGTTACTGATGATTGATGCGGCTAAACGGGCATCTGCACGACATATTACAGCAGTGATTCCTTATTTCGGATGGGCACGCCAGGACAGAAAAGACAAACCGCGTGTACCGATTGGCGCTAAATTGGTAGCTAAAATGCTGGAAGCAGCAGGTGCAACGCGTGTAATGACCATGGATTTGCATGCCGACCAGATTCAGGGATTCTTTGAAAAACCAGTAGATCATTTATTTGCATCGACTATATTTTTACCTTATATACAGTCGTTAAACCTAAATGATTTAACAATTGCATCTCCCGATATGGGAGGATCAAAACGCGCTTATGCCTATTCTAAATATTTGGGATCGGAAGTCGTGGTTTGTTATAAGCAACGCAAAAAAGCCAATGTAATCGACACTATGGAGTTGATTGGCGAAGTAAAAGGCCGTCATGTGATTTTGGTGGATGATATGATTGATACAGGAGGCACATTAGCAAAAGCAGCCGATGTCATGATTGAAAAAGGTGCATTAAGCGTAAGAGCTATCTGTACACATGCCATATTATCCGGCGGTGCATATGAAAAAATTGAGAAGTCGAAATTAACGGAATTAATTGTAACCGATTCTATCCCGTTAAAACAGGAAAGCTCAAAAATAAAAGTATTGAGCTGTGCCGAATTGTTTGCCGATGTAATGCATATGGTACAGAATAACAATTCAATCAGCAATAAGTTTATTATGTAATTTATTAATTTTATATATTTTCAAATGAAATCAATTTCGATTAAAGGACAAGAAAGAGAAAGCGTAGGCAAAGTTGCGACTAAGGCTGCACGTAATGCTGGATTGGTTCCTTGCGTAGTTTACGGAGGAGAACAACCAGTACATTTTACTGCTGAAGAAAAAGCATTTAAAAACTTGGTGTATACTCCGGATGTACACACTGTTGCAATTGATTTAGGCGCTAAAAAAGTAGACGCTGTTTTACAGGATATCCAGTTTGATCCGGTATCTGACAAAATTTTACACATCGATTTCTACCAGTTACATGCTGATAAAGAAATCACGATGGAAGTTCCTGTAAAGGTTATAGGAACATCTAAAGGTGTATTAGCCGGTGGGGTACTACGCTTAAACCAACGTAAATTAAAAGTACGCGCTTTACCTGCAAATTTACCTGATTTTGTTGAAGCAGACGTTACGGAATTGGAAATGGGTAACAAGTTATATGTAACCAAAATCGAAACAAATAACTTTAAATTGTTACATCCGGACAATACAGTAGTAGCTCAGGTACGTATTTCTCGTGCAGCTATGAAAGCCGCTCAGGAAGCTGCAAAAGCAGAAAAAACTGCAGCAAAAGGAAAGAAAAAATAATTTTATTTCTTTATACACAAAAAAGCTCCGGAAATTCCGGAGCTTTTTTATTGAAGTAAGATTTATGCTAACCAGGTTATTCAATTATAGATACCCGAACCGTATTTACCATTCCTTTCTCTACTAAAGGCATTGATGCCAGGTTAATAGTAAAATCACCTTCGTGTACGTATCCATGATCTTTGCCTATCTGATTTATGTCTTCAATGGTTACATCCGTACTTTCATATTTATCGTAAAAATAAGCTTGTACACCCCAAAGCAAGCTCAACTGTGTCAGCATCCGTTTATTGCCCGTAAAAGCTAAAATATGAGCCTTAGGACGCCATGCCGAGATCTGAAAAGCCGTATAACCTGAATTGGTTAGGGTATTTATTACTTTTGCTTCAATATCATTTGCCATAATAGCAGCATGGTAACACACCGATTTGGTAATAAAACGCTTTGTCCGGATTTTAGGGTCATTTACCGGAATTTTTATAAGATCAGAGTCTTCCACACTTAAAATAATCTGACTCATTTTCTCTACTACCTGTATGGGATAATTCCCTACCGATGTTTCTCCGGAAAGCATTACCGCATCGGCACCATCCATCACAGAGTTCGCCACGTCATTTACTTCAGCTCTTGTAGGTGTAAGACTGGTAATCATGGTTTCCATCATTTGTGTGGCAATAATTACGGGAATACGCGCGTATTTAGCCTTATGTACCAGCTCTTTCTGAATAAGCGGTACTTCCTGTGCAGGAATCTCAACCCCAAGGTCTCCACGGGCCACCATCAAACCATCACAATGCGATACAATTTTATTGATATTTGCTACTGCTTCCGGTTTTTCAATTTTTGCAATGATAGGTATTTTATGATCGGAATGCTCTTTAATCAGTAAGCGTAAATCTTCCAGGTCTTCAGGGGTTCTTACAAACGATAGAGCTATCCAGTCTACTTCTAATTTTATAGCAAAAATAGCATCCCGGATATCTTTTTCAGTCAATGCAGGTAAAGATACTTTTGTATTAGGCAGGTTAACACCCTTTTTTGACTTTAGCGGTCCGCCCTGTATTACTATTGCTTTTACTTCCGACACATCATCCGTTTCCAAAACCCTGAAAATCAATTTCCCGTCATCAAGCAATATGCTTTCGCCAGGATTAACATCCTGTGCAAAGCTTTTATAATTCATATACACACGCTGCGCTGTACCTAAAAATTCTTCTTCAGTTGACGAAAACACTATTTCATCTCCTTGTTTTAAAACAACTTCGTCTTTCATTACCCCCACCCGCAATTTAGGCCCCTGTAAATCGGCCAGAATACTGGTATTATACCCCAGCTCTTCATTTAATTCCCGGATAATTTTTACTTTATCTTCTATATCAAAATAATCAGCATGTGAAAAGTTAATCCTGAAAACGTTGGTACCCGCTTCAATCATTTTATGAATGATTTCTTTGGTACTACATGCCGGGCCTAACGTTGCTACTATTTTTGTTTTCTTTCTAGGTAACATATTTAAAAAATTAAATTGTTAATGGTTTTTATTGTGTCTATATCTACCCGGTGTACTGCGGCAACCGGTTTTATCTGCTGTAATTGTTGTAATACAGGCTGAATATCAAAAAAATCATCCGTATCTTCAATCTGCAACAAATAATCAAAAGCTTTTAATTCGGGAATCAAGAATGCTGTGGTACTAATGTCTTCGTTTAGTCCGTGAAAAAGAGGATGGTTCACTTCGCCTTCCGACCTCAGGTGAATAACCGATTTGTTCTCAATAAGCCTCCATTTAAGGTGGTTTTTTTCATCTTCAAAAAGATAGGCACTAAACGCGCTTACACCATGTGCATTTTTCAGACAAATGCCCTGGGGCATTTTACAGCATTTTAAACCAAGACACAAGTTAAGCTGAAAAGCCATCTTGTAATCTTCCAGGCTGGTTTTTAAAGCAATAAGCTCAAAGTCGGGCAATAAAAAATCATCCAACTGCAACTTTACAATATTTTTGTTTTTAATGTTGCTCATAACCATTACAAAAATAAGACTATATCCTTACATAATGAAATGATGTCCCATTATAAACAATTATTTAATGTACGGGCGCATTTTATGCTGCAAAGCAAAATAGGCCCGCTGGGCTGCTTTTTCTTCCGCTTTCTTTTTACTCGTAGCACGAGCGCGGGCTATTATTTTCTCACCGTAATGCAGACGAACGGCAAAGTGTTTAAGGTGTTCATTACTTTCATCCTCAAAGGTTTCGAACCGAAACGTTTTTTTCTCTTTTTGGCAATATTCAATAAACAGGCTTTTATAACTGGTTATTTTTTGCTCAAGTGCTTCTATATTTTCAATATGAGACAGAATATTCTGGTGGATGTACTGTTCACAAAAATCAAAACCTTTGTCTAAATATACTGCGCCTATAAGCGCTTCAAGAATATTTCCGTAAATATTCTCTCCAAACTGCTGTTTATTCACCTTACTGCTAACCAGTTCTATTAACCGCAGTTTTTTTCCTACTTTATTCAGATTGTCACGGCTCACAATTTTAGAGCGCATTTTTGTCAGATAACCTTCATCTCCCTGAGGGGACGACTGGTATAAATGCACAGCTACTACACTTCCTAAAATGGCATCGCCTAAAAATTCTAACCGCTCGTAATTAATCGGAAAACCCTGCGCATCGGTCCGGTTTACAGACCGGTGTGTAAAAGCGCGCAAATAAAAGTCGACATTTACCGGTTTAAAGCCAATGATTTTTTCACATTTATCACAAAAAATCCCGTTCTGTTTCAGACGGGATTTTTTACGAAATATGTTAAATAAAAATTTCATCTTTATTTATAAATCTATTCTTTTCATTAAAACACAGGCATTATGCCCGCCAAAACCAAATGTATTGCTTATAACCGCTTTCATTTCTCTTTTCTGCGCCAGGTTAAACGTAAAGTTTAATTTAGGATCAATATTTTCATCATCTGTAAAATGATTGATGGTTGGCGGTACTATTCCATGTTTGATAGACAAAATACATGAAATAGCCTCAATAGCACCGGTAGCCCCCAATAAATGCCCTGTCATAGATTTGGTAGAGTTCAGGTTCATGGTATAGGCATGGTCGCCAAAAACTTCTAAAATGGCTTTTGATTCAGCGATATCTCCCAAAGGTGTTGATGTACCATGCATATTTACCCCGTCTATATCAGCGGGCTGCAAACCAGCATCTCTTAAACAGTTTAACATTACATTTTTAGCGCCCAGTCCTTCCGGATGTGGCGCTGTGATATGATGCGCATCAGCAGACATCCCTCCTCCTCCGATTTCACAGTAGATTTTAGCACCGCGAGCTAAAGCGTGTTCGTATTCTTCCAGTATCAAAGCACCTGAGCCTTCCCCTAACACAAAACCATCTCTATCTTTATCCATTGGTCTTGAAGCTGTTTTCGGATCATCATTACGGGTAGATAAGGCATGCATGGCATTAAACCCACCAACGCCTGCAATAGTAACCGCCGCCTCGGAGCCACCTGTAAGTATTACATCAGCCTGGCCCAGGCGAATATAATTAAAAGCATCTATCAAAGCATTTGTTGAAGAAGCACAAGCCGATACTGTTGTGAAGTTGGGTCCGCGCAATCCGTATTTCATTGAAATAAGCCCACCTGCAATATCAGCAATCATTTTAGGGATAAAAAACGGATTGAATTTAGGAACACCGTTCCCGGTTGCAAAATTAGTCACTTCATCCTGAAACGTCTGTAAACCTCCAATACCCGACCCCCAAATTACTCCGGCGCGGTCTTTATCTAATGTATCCAAATCAAAGCCGGCATCTTCCATAGCCTCTGTTGCAGTAACCATGGCATATTGCGTGAAGCGGTCCATTTTACGAACCTCTTTCCTGTCGATAAAATCTTCAGCATTAAAATTTTTCACTTCACACGCAAATTGAGTTTTAAAGTTGGATGCGTCAAAATAAGTTATAGGTGCAGCACCGCTCACACCGTTAATTAAACCGTTCCAATATTGTTCAAGGTTGTTTCCTATTGGGGTTAACGCACCTAAACCTGTAACCACAACTCTCCTCAATTTCATATAATATAAATAGGTTAAATGTTTGTTTAAAAAAAACGAAACCCAGCGTTTCTTAATTTGTTAGGAAACATTGGGTTGCTATAAATCAATAGATTGTCTCCAATCTGTCCTTTTTTAAAGCTTATGCTTTGATGTAAGAAGGAGAAATAACAACACTCACGCCATGTAAGATGTGCGTGAGCATTTTATGTTATTATTTTTTCGCCTCTTCGATGTAAGAGATAGCTTGACCAACTGTAGCAATGTTTTCTGCTTGATCATCCGGAATTTGAATGTCAAATTCTTTTTCGAATTCCATAATAAGCTCAACAGTGTCTAATGAATCAGCTCCTAAATCATTGGTGAAGCTTGCTTCTGCTACAACCTCATTCTCGTCAACACCTAACTTGTCAACGATAATCGCTTTTACTCTTGATGCAATGTCTGACATAATCTTTAATTTTAAGTTTAATTTGTGTGGCAAAAATATAAAACTTTATCGTATTACCACATTGAAATTGTTTTTTGTAACTGCGAAGTTAAAAAAATAATTCATTATCACTTTATTTTTTTTACCATTGTCAATTTTAATTCTTTCTTTTGTACTGGTTTTAACCACAGTTTTGGCTACTTAAACACGTATAAAATGACAAAAATAATTTTATTTGCTTCGGGTTCAGGTTCTAATGTAGAAAATATTGTAGAATATTTCAAACAAAAAAACAAAAAAATAGACTTTTTTGTTTTCACCAATAATCCCAACGCATTTGTTTTGGAGAGAGCTACACGATTAAATATTCCGTCATACATTTTTAGCCGGCAGGAAATGCAGAACGGCACTTTACTTGAAAAAGTACAGAATATACACCCAAACTTAATTGTCCTGGCCGGTTTTCTATGGAAATTTCCTTCCGATATTATTACAGCCTATCCCGACAGCATTATTAATATTCACCCGGCATTGCTACCGAAATACGGTGGCAAAGGAATGTATGGAAAGTACGTACATGAAGCCGTGGCCCTTAACCGGGAAACCGAAACGGGTATCAGCATTCATTATGTAAATGAACATTATGATGAAGGCACCCTTATTTTTCAGGCCAAAACAGAAGTATTGCCTTCTGACAACGCAGAAGAGATAGCCCGGAAGGTACACGCACTGGAGTACAAACATTTTCCTGAGGTAATTGAAACATTATTGCGTTAAAAACCTCAATACCTATGACCACTCTTTTTTTACCTGAAATCATTTTATATACCGACGGTTCCTCAAGGGGCAATCCCGGGCCAGGCGGCTACGGGGTTATTCTGGAATGGGCCGGACGGAATATATTTAAAGAATTTTCAGAAGGCTATCGCCTTACAACCAATAACAGAATGGAACTGCTTGCCGTTATTGTAGGCTTGGAAAAGCTAAAAAAAGAAGGCATGCCTGTATTGGTTGTTTCAGACTCAAGATATGTAGTAGATGCTGTAGAGAAAAAATGGGTATTCGGCTGGGAAAAGAAAAATTTTGCCGGTAAAAAAAATGCAGATTTATGGCTTCGGTTTCTCAGCATATACCGTAAACATACGGTTCGTTTTCAATGGATAAAAGGCCACAATAATCACCCCATGAATGAACGTTGTGATTTTTTGGCAGTAGAAGCATCTAAGAAAAAAAGATTGCTGATAGATGAATATTATGAAAACAATGACACATAAAATAAAAAACATTGATTTTTAACTTTTTACGCATTACTTTTTCTATTGTATATTTTTGTAAAAAGCTGTAAATTTGCGTCTTCATTTATATTAAAAGCATGAGTAAGTTACTAATTGTTGGTACTGTTGCCTTTGACGCTATTGAAACGCCATTCGGCAAAACCGACAAAATTTTAGGAGGGGCCGCAACCTACATTGGCTTATCATCTTCTTATTTTCAGCTTCAATCAGCTATCGTTTCTGTTGTGGGCAATGATTTTCCGCAAGAATATCTTAACCTTTTACAAAGTAAACATATCGACATTTCAGGTATTGAAATAGTGAAAGACGGCAAAACCTTCTTTTGGGCAGGCCGGTACCATAACGATTTGAACACGCGAGACACTCTGGATACCCAGTTAAACGTATTAGCCGATTTTAATCCGGTAGTTCCTGATAATTTTAAAGATGCTGAAGTAGTTATGTTGGGTAATTTACATCCCAGCATTCAAATCAGTGTTTTAGATCAGCTGGCAAAAAAACCCAAATTAGTTGTTTTAGACACGATGAATTTCTGGATGAATTGTGCTTTAGATGAATTAAAACAGGTAATAAAACGCATTGATGTAATTACAATCAATGACGAGGAAGCACGCCAGCTTTCCGGCGAATACTCGCTGGTAAAAGCAGCAGAGGTTATTCATGCTATGGGACCTAAGTATGTGGTCATAAAAAAAGGAGAGCATGGTGCTTTACTGTTTCAGGATAATAATGTATTCTTTGCTCCGGCACTCCCGCTAAAAGATGTTTTTGATCCTACTGGTGCAGGTGATACCTTTGCCGGCGGTTTTGCAGGTTATATGGCTCAATGTCAAACCATTTCCTTCAACAATATGAAGAATGCTATTATTTACGGATCTACATTAGCTTCTTTCTGCGTAGAGCAATTTGGCACACAACGTATGGAAGTATTATCGAAAGAAGAAGTAGACATTCGGTTAAAACAATTTAAAATGTTAACCCAATTCGATATCGAATTAGCAGAATAATTATGCAAGAGCCTCATTGTGGGGCTTTTTTTAATACAACAAACAACACACAACAACAATTATGAGCGACGCTATTAAACATGAATGTGGTATTGCCCTTCTCCGATTAAAGAAACCATTATCTTTCTATAAAGAAAAATACGGCACTTCTTTTTATGGTATCCAGAAGATGTATTTACTGATGGAAAAACAACACAACCGGGGGCAGGACGGTGCCGGTTTGGCCAGCATTAAATTAGATATGGAGCCAGGCGAACGTTATATCAGCAGGGTACGATCTAATAACCCGTCACCTATTCAGGATATTTTTTCTCAGATTAATGGCAGAATTAATACCGAGATGGAAGCACACCCTGAATATAACACCGATATAGCCGCTCAGAAAAAAAATGTTCCTTATTTAGGCGAAGTATTTCTGGGACATGTACGGTATGGTACATTTGGAAAAAACAATATTGAAAGCGTACATCCTTTTTTACGTCAAAACAACTGGATGCACCGTAACCTGATTGTTGCAGGGAATTTTAACCTTACCAATGTAAAAGAACTTTTTGCCGATTTGGTGCGTCTGGGGCAACATCCTAAAGAAATGGCCGATACCGTAACTGTGATGGAAAAAATAGGTCATTTTCTGGACGATGAAGTAGAAGACCTGTATTTTGAACTTCGGGACAAAGAAGGTTTGTCTAAGAAGGAAGCTTCTCCTGTAATTGGCGAACGTTTAAATGTAGCACGAATCTTAAAAAGGGCCTCTAAAAACTGGGATGGTGGTTTTGCCATGGCGGGTATGATGGGCCATGGCGATGCTTTTGTTCTTCGTGATCCGGCGGGTATACGTCCGGCGTTTTATTATGAAAATGATGAAATTGTAGTAGTAGCATCTGAGCGTCCCGTTATTCAAACGGCTTTCAATGTTTCTTTTGAAGACATCAAAGAATTAGACCCCGGAAAAGCTATTATTATCAAGAAAAATGCCCAGGTTTCTTTTGAGCAGATTTTAGAACCTCTTGAACGAAAAGCCTGTTCTTTTGAACGCATTTATTTTTCAAGAGGAAATGATGCGTCTATTTATCAGGAACGTAAAGCCCTAGGTCGACTGCTTATGCCGGAGATTTTGAAAGAAATAAATGAAGATGTTGAAAATGCCGTTTTTTCTTATATTCCGAATACGGCGGAAACTTCGTTTTTTGGAATGGTTGAAGGTGCCCAGGAGTTTTTAAACAAACAAAAAACAGCCCAGATTTTAGCAGAAGAAGGGAATCTTTCTTCCGAACGGCTGAATGATATACTGTCCAAAACTATCCGTACCGAAAAAATAACCATAAAAGACGCCAAGCTGCGTACCTTTATTACCGACGACAGCAGCCGTGATGATATGGTAGCTCATGTATATGATGTTACCTACGGCGTGGTAAAACCCACCGATACTTTAATTGTTATTGACGACAGTATTGTTCGGGGAACTACTTTGAAAAAGTCCATTGTAAAAATGCTGGACCGCTTACATCCTAAGAAAATAATTGTGGTTTCATCCGCACCCCAGATACGTTATCCCGACTGTTATGGTATTGACATGGCCAAACTGGAAACACTCATTGCTTTTAATGCAGCATTGGAATTGCTAAAAGAACGCAATCTTTATCATATTGTTGAAGAAGTGTACCAGAAATCAAAAGCCCAGGAAAATCTTCCGGATGCTGAAGTGGTAAATTATGTAAAAGAAATTTATGCCCCTTTTACCGATGAGGAAATTTCAGATAAAATATCACAAATGTTACATCCGAGTGACGTAAAAGCTGATTTGAAAATCATATTTCAAACCGTTGAAAATCTTCATGAAGCCTGTCCGGATAATTTAGGCGATTGGTATTTTACAGGAAATTATCCTACCAATGGAGGAAATCGTGTTGTAAACCGCGCTTTTATGAATTTCTATGAAGGAAAAGACGCACGAGCTTACTAAAAATTTTACCTATAGTTACAAAAGCAGCACAAATGTGCTGCTTTTTTTATCTACAAAATAGTCTTGTTTACCTCAATTTACTTTTTGAGAAAGAATTGGCACAGGTATTGAATACTTCTTGTCAAATACAACTTTTAAAATTTTAGAACTCATGAAAAAAATAATACTTTTTGCAATAATGCTACTTTCAGTAAGTACTTTTGCACAGCGTAACCAAAATAATAACAGCACTCAAACCGCCAACCGTTCACAGCAGCGTTATGTATATACGACCACCCATTATTACGATAGTTCCCGTTTTGCACGTGATATCAAAAATTTAAAATTATCGCGTTATCAGGAAAAAGAATTTTACCGTTTAATAACTAAAATGTATGACGATATTCGGTTGGTTCATGCGCGAAACGGCCGCAACACCACCCATCGCATTCAGCAGATAGAGAAAAGTTTCAATCATGACCTGGCGCAGCTTTTAACCCGCAGCCAGTATACCAAATGGAATAAATATTATGCGGGTAATTACAGGTATACTACCAACAAGAGAATTTATTCATAGCTATTTTTATAGAATCCCGGTTAAGGCAACTTGCCGGGATTCATTTTCTACTCTCTTAGTTATTAAAATTTTTGTTCATGAAAAATTGTATACACCTTTATTCTTTTGTTTTCAGGAATCATTACTGTAAATGCCCTGCAAAATATAAAAGCAGTAACAACAACCAATAATTCCTCCATTGGAAGAGAAGACCTCTTTAGAAAAAGAATTAGGAAAAGGCACTTTTAACCTCATCATAAAAGACAAGAAGAACAAAATAAAGACAGTGCCTCTTAAAACCATAGAAAATGTAGGCCGGTTTGAAAATATTTCACATGTATCAAAAGAAATGGATTTGTATACCCACTTCTGGTCAGTAAATAAAAACTAAATAGATAGGTAGTATAAAAAATCCCGTGAAATACGGGATTTTTTTATTTGTTCATCAAAGATTCTATTTCTTCTGCCTCTAATGGTATATTTTGCATTAGATTTTGAGGTAAACCGACTGCTTGAATTACATAATCGTCTTCCAGGCGAATTCCTATACCTTCTTCCGGAATATAAAAACCCGGTTCATTGGTAAATACCATACCAGCTGTAAAATCATCGGTCAGAATTCCATAATCATGCGTGTCAAGTCCCATGTGGTGGGATGTACCGTGCATCATATATTTTTTATATGCCGGCCAGTCCGGATTTTCATTTTGCACATCAGCTTTTGATAACAAGCCCAGCCCAAGCAATTCAGAGGTATATATTTTTCCCATTTCTTTATGGTAGTCGTACCAATTATTACCAGCCACCAATAAAGTTTCCGCTTCTTTCTTACAACGCAATACAGCATCGTATATTTCACGTTGACGCGCAGTATATTTTCCGTTTACCGGAATGGTACGGGACAAATCCGATGCATAATTAGCATATTCAGCAGCTACATCAAACAAAATCAGCTCTCCTTCTTTACACTGCTTATTGTTTTCGATATAATGCAGTACATTGGCATTATTTCCTGATGCAATAATAGGCGTATACGCAAATCCTTTAGAACGGTTACGTAAAAACTCATGGGCAAATTCAGCTTCAATCTCAAATTCCCAAACACCCGGTTTAACAAAGCCCAGTATTCTCCTGAAACCTTTTTCCGTAATATCGCAGGCTTGTTGTATTAAGGCAATTTCTTCTGGTTCTTTAATAGAACGCAAACGCTGCAAAATAGGGTTAGATCTTAAATACTCATGTCCGGGATAGTCTTTTTTTAATTTCTTGATAAAACGGTCTTCACGGGTTTCTACTTCAACTGTAGCACGGTAATGTTCATTTGTATTGATGTATACATTTTCGGCTTCTACCATCAGTTTACGAAAAACAGCAGGAAAATCGGACAGCCAGTATACTGTTTGAATTCCTGTATTTTTTCTTGCCTGTTCTTTCGTCAGCTTTTCGCCTTCCCAGATGGCAATATGTTCATTGGTTTCTCTTAGAAACAATACTTCGCGGTGTTTTTCTTCATAGGCATCAGGAAAAAGCACTAAAACAGATTCTTCCTGGTCTACACCAGATAAATAAAAAATATCGCGATGTTGCGCAAAGGGTAATGTAGAATCGGCCGAAACCGGATAAATATCATTTGAATTAAAAACCGCCAGGCTTTTTGGCGCCATATAATTCATGAACTTCTTTCTGTTTTTCACAAACAGATTCGAATCAATGGTGTAATATTTCATAATTTTTTTATTTTCAACTAAACCTTATCAAAGGTACAGATTTAAAAAAAAGGAGTACCCGCCATATGGCACTATTTTATATTTTTACGAATACGGCTCATATGCCGGTCTGAAATTCCCAAAAGAGAAGCTAGATAATGCAAGGGAATATCGTGCAGCAGCTTAGGTTCATTTTGCAATAATTTGGCATATCGTTCTTCCGGCGAAAGTGTAAGCAGGTCAAGACGGTATTCATCTATCAGGCACAATTGTTTCTCAATTAAATTATAATAAAAATTATGAAAATTCCGGTCATTTTCACGTAGCTCCAGAAATCTTTCACGTGGCATTACCCATAACTTAGAATCAAACAGAGCCTTTATACTCTTTCGGGAAGGCTGCTCAGTTAAAAAGCTGTTCAGAGCTACTGTTACGGTATGCTGCATTCCTAAATAAGTGGTTTTCTCCTGTCCGTTCATTTCTATGGTATGATGGAGCACTCCTTCTTCAATAAAACAGAAATAGCGGCACACCTGTCCTTCCCTGACTAAAAAATCATTCCTTTTTAAAACTTTTTTTTCAAAAAAAGCGGCAAACGGCAAAAGCGCATCTTTTAAATTTTCAGAAGAAAACCCGAAAGGTTCTTCAGATAAAAGATAATTATTTACAGGCATATTTGTACCAATTTTATTTTTTAAAAATACTTTTTTTTCTACAATTAGGGAAGGATGCCGTAAGCTTAATTTCTGACAAAAAATAATATAGTCAAAAAAACTCAACACAATAAATGACACAAAAGAAGCAAATAACATGCAGAACAATAGCTTTAAGAAAGGAACTCATTTGCTGTAATTATAATTTTAAATGTCAATAAACATTATTATTCCAGATAATGAACAGAAAATTTTTATCCTCCTAGCAAAAAACCAGTGGTTTTTAAAGGATTATAACTACAATTCATGACTTGTTTACTACCCGTTCTCAAAAAAAGATAGTACTTTTAGGGGCAAAATCAATAACCTTATTATTATTGGAGAACCACTGCCATGAGGGCAATTACCTGCTTTACAACCACAACAGGGAGGCGAGTGGATGAAATATATTAAAAGATGAGAAAAATCTGTTTTTTATTCTTGCTGATAACCAGCTTTGGATGGGCGCAAGTACAACCGTACCAAATTTACAACGCCAAAGGAAAAAAAGTGTCGTTTGAAAAAATGACCAAAGATCTTAAAACTGCCGATGTAATTCTTTTCGGAGAATTTCATGATAATTCTATTATACATTGGCTACAACTGAAACTGACGCAGCAGTTGCATAAAGAGCGTCCATTGGTTTTGGGCGCTGAAATGTTTGAGCGTGACAATGCAGAAAACCTTACACGCTATGTAAAAGGAGAAATTACAGAAAAAGCTTTTGACACATTAGTACGTTTCTGGAACAATTACAAAACGGACTACAAACCGCTGGTAGAATTTGCCAAGACAAACAAACTGCCTTTTATTGCCACTAATGTTCCCCGGAAATACGCCAGTTTATTATACAAACAAGGCAACGAAGCGCTGATGGCATTACCTGCTGAAGAAAAACAGTTTATGGCCCCACTTCCTTTCCCTTATGATGCAACACTCCCGGCATACGCCAAAATGATGGATATGTTTAAAGACAAAGAGCACGCTAATCCGAATTTTCCTAAAGCCCAGGCCATTAAAGATGCAACAATGGGCTATTCTATTACACAGCATGTCCAATCGGGCACTTTGTTTTTACACTACAACGGTTCTTACCACAGCGATAATTACGAAGGTACCTATTGGTATATCAAGCAATACAATCCTTCCTTACAGGTAAAAACCATTTCTACCGTACAACAGAAAAATATTCATAAACTGGAAAAAGAAAATATTAAAAAAGCCGATTACATCATTGTTGTAGACGAAGATATGCACAAATCATTTTAACAAAATCACTGAAAATCATTTCATAAAAAAAGTTAAATCCTCTTGTTTAAACTGAGTATAAATAAGCAATCCCCTTTTGTTTGTTTTTGTATTTAGCCGTATTTTTGTGTGATTTTTTTAAAGGAAAAATAATTTAAAATTCATTATGGCAAAATCTGCACTTTTAAAGTCGTCAATCGGTAAAAAATACTGGATGGCACTTACGGGTTTATTTTTATGCTTGTTTTTGGTAGGCCATTTAATCGGTAACTTACAGTTAATTTATGCATCTGATCTGCAATTTAACCAGTATGCTTACTTTATGACCTCAAATCCGGCAGTAAAAGTTTTATCGTATTTAACGTATTTCTCTATTCTGTTCCATGCTGTGGATGGTATTCTATTAACCATACAGAACAAAAAAGCACGCCCGGTAGGCTATGCTAAAAACAACGCTTCGGCAAACAGCACCTGGCAATCGCGTAATATGGCTGTTCTGGGTACTTTAATTCTGGTATTTATCGTAACACATATGGTGAATTTTTGGGCGAAAATGCATTTTGACGAAAAAATTCCGCTACAGTCGCAAAAATTAAGTACTCCAATGGGGGAAACTCAGGTATACAACACCACAACAGGTGGTTTTATAGAAGCTGCCCAGGTGCAAATGGGTGCTCTGGAACTGCGTAATGTAAAAGAGTTTTACCTGCCTAATTCCGACATTAAATTTGCTGAAGGATATAAAGATTTACATACCATAACGATCCAGTTTTTCAAAGATCCTAAGTTCGGGCTTATTGCCACAATAGCATATGTACTGGCTATGGCTGTTTTAGCTTTTCACTTATTACACGGTTTCAGAAGTGCCTTTCAATCATTGGGGCTCAATAACCCTAAATACAACAAAATTATAAAAGGATTGGGTGCTGGTTTTGCTATTATAGTTCCTATATTATTTGCCATCATTCCGATATACATCCATTTTATAAAATAATAAAAGCGAATTGACATGAGTTTAGATAGTAAAATTCCTCAAGGTCCTATTGCTACAAAATGGACCGAATATAAAGACCATATAAATTTAGTAAACCCTGCCAACAAGCGTAGCATTGATGTTATTATTGTAGGAACAGGTTTAGCAGGTGGCTCTGCTGCTGCTACTTTAGCTGAATTAGGCTACAACGTAAAAGCATTCTGCTACCAGGATTCTCCCCGCCGTGCACACTCTATTGCCGCTCAGGGAGGTATTAATGCAGCGAAAAATTATCAAAATGACGGTGATTCCGTCTATCGTTTATTTTACGATACCGTAAAAGGGGGCGATTACCGTGCCCGCGAGGCAAACGTACATCGTCTGGCCGAAGTATCGGTAAATATTATAGATCAATGTGTGGCACAGGGTGTTCCTTTTGCCCGTGAATATGGCGGATTGCTTGACAACCGTTCTTTTGGCGGGGTACAGGTATCGCGTACGTTTTACGCTAAAGGGCAAACCGGACAGCAATTGCTGTTAGGAGCCTATTCGGCTATGAACCGCCAGATTGGCCGTGGAAAAATAAAAATGTACAACCGTCATGAAATGTTAGATGTTGTAATTGTGGGCGGAAAAGCACGTGGTATTATTGCGCGCAATCTGGTAACCGGTGAAATTGAACGTCATTCAGCACACGCTGTAGTGGTAGCAACAGGCGGTTACGGCAACGTATTCTTCTTATCTACAAATGCAATGGGATCAAATGTTACAGCTGCCTGGAAAATTCATAAAAAAGGAGCCTATTTTGCCAATCCTTGCTATACACAAATTCACCCGACCTGTATTCCGGTAACAGGTGATCATCAGTCTAAACTTACCCTGATGTCAGAATCATTGCGTAATGACGGACGTATCTGGGTTCCTAAAAAACTAGAAGATGCAAAAGCAATTCGTGAAGGAAAATTAAAACCTACACAAATTGCTGAAGAAGACCGGGATTATTACTTAGAGCGCCGCTACCCTTCATTTGGTAACCTTGTACCACGCGATGTGGCATCCCGTGCTGCAAAAGAGCGTTGCGATGCAGGTTTCGGAGTTAATGCAACCGGCGAAGCAGTTTACCTTGATTTTGCATCGGCTATTGAACGATATGGCAAAGAGCAGGCACGTATTCACCATTTGGACGAAAACGACAAAAAATTAGTATACAAATTAGGTAAAGATGTGGTAGAAAACAAGTACGGCAACTTGTTTCAGATGTATGAAAAGATTGTTGATGAAGATCCGTATACCACACCAATGATGATTTATCCTGCAGTACATTATACGATGGGTGGTGTTTGGGTAGATTACAACTTAATGACCACTATTGAAGGGTGTTACTGTTTAGGTGAGGCTAACTTTTCAGATCACGGAGCTAACCGTTTAGGGGCTTCTGCTTTAATGCAGGGCTTGGCTGACGGCTATTTTGTACTTCCGTATACGATTGGCGATTACTTAGCCAACGATATCCGTACAGGAAAAATACCTACAGATACACCGGAATTTGACGAAGCCGAGAAAAATGTCCGCTCCATGATTGACCATTTGATAAACAACAAAGGTTCTCATTCCGTAGATCATTTCCATAAAAAATTAGGAAAGATCATGTGGGACAAAGTAGGTATGGCGCGTAATGCACAAGGATTAAACGAAGCTATTGTAGAAATTGCCGCTTTGCGTGAAGATTTTTATAAAAACGTAAAAGTATCCGGTACCGCTGATTCCTTCAATCAGGAATTAGAAAAAGCGTTGCGTGTAGCCGATTTCTTAGAATTAGGCGAGTTGTTTGCTAAAGACGCGTTACACAGAGAAGAGTCTTGTGGAGGTCATTTCCGGGAAGAACACCAGACAGAAGATGGAGAGGCAAAACGCGATGACGAAAATTTCGCTTATGTAGCTGCCTGGGAATACAAAGGGAAACCAAGTGATGCAGTGCTTCATAAAGAACCTTTGGTGTACGAAAACATAAAAATGGTAACTCGTAGTTATAAGTAATTTAGTCAAATGTCAAATGTCAAAAGTCCTGATGTTTGTGGTTTTCGGCTTTCGGCTTTACGACTTTAAAAATTATTGAAAATGAATCTTACATTAAAAATTTGGCGTCAAAAAAACGCAAAAGATAAAGGAAAAATGGTCGATTATAAAATCGGCGGTATTGAACCAGACATGTCATTCCTTGAAATGCTTGACGTGTTAAACAACGAGTTGGTAGAAAAAGGAGATGATCCGGTAGCTTTTGACCACGACTGCCGTGAAGGTATTTGCGGAATGTGCTCGTTGTTTATCAACGGGGAAGCGCACGGTCCGGACAGAGGCATCACCACTTGTCAGTTACACATGCGTAAGTTTAAAGACGGCGATACCATTTATATTGAACCTTTCCGCGCAAAAGCTTTTCCTGTGATAAAAGATTTGGTAGTAGACCGTTCGTCTTTCGATCGCATTCAGCATGCCGGAGGATTTATTTCGGTTAACACCTCAGGAAATACACAAGACGCTAACAATATTCCGGTGAATAAACACGATGCAGACCGCTCATTCGATGCAGCTACCTGTATTGGATGTGGTGCCTGTGTAGCCAGCTGTAAAAACTCATCGGCTATGTTGTTTGTGTCGGCAAAAGTATCGCAGTTTGCTTTATTGCCGCAAGGCCGTATTGAAGCTACAGAACGCGTACTGAACATGGTTGAGGCAATGGATGCCGAAGGTTTCGGAAACTGTACCAATACCGGTGCCTGCGAAGTGGAGTGTCCTAAAGGTATCTCTTTAGAAAACATCGCCCGCATGAACCGCGAATATTTAAGCGCTTCATTGAAATAATATTTTCAAATGCTATAAAAAAAGCCTCAGCAAATATGTTGAGGCTTTTTTGTTATTCCTGATTAAATTGTTTTTATTATATTTTTCTCTATATTTAGCCCTATAAAAATAATCATTTATGAAAAAAATTTACTTCTTTCTTACATTATGTAGTTTTTTAGTATCGCAGGCACAATTCAAACATTTAGAACCGGGGCAGGAAAGTGAACATATCTCGTTGCTTACCTATGAAGACGGTACAACCGTTACAGGTTATGTAAAAAA
Organism: Paenimyroides tangerinum; assembly: GCA_050990835.1. Taxonomy (GTDB): domain Bacteria; phylum Bacteroidota; class Bacteroidia; order Flavobacteriales; family Flavobacteriaceae; genus Flavobacterium. The sequence goes on from CP158859.1 coordinate 905,027, forward strand.
TAATAGTGCAGATGAAAAGTTATTACGCCTTATTTCGAATGATCAAAACTCCTTTAAACACGCCAATGTAAAAGCGCCTTCTATTAAATTAAAAGAAACATCCGGCCGTACATTCGAATCAATAGCTGCCGACGCGATAAAAACAGTGATGTTTACTGACGGAAAGGATTCTCTTGTATATGAAAAATTGAATGTTTACCCGTATGATGCCCGGGAGAATCGCGTAGATAAAAGTAAGGTAGAATATATTTTTCAGCCGGTTTACAAAAGGGGGGCCTTTATTACATATCGCAATACATTTATTAATAGAGGCATGGGCGGTCCCCCGGGAGGTTCTACCTATTGGGCACGCAGAGCGGACAGCGATGAAACCATTTATTTTAATGTGCATAAGACCCTATCACATAAAGGCCGGGTCAATTATTTCAAAACATTGGGCAAAGGGTCAAAAGCTTTTGAAAGTTATATGGACGACATACAAAACAAACGTTCAGCAGCTTACAAAGCCTATAAAAAAGCAGAAGATGAATATATGGAAAAAGTAAAAAACTTTTTGAAAGATAACAAAGAAAAAATTTCTACCGATGACTCTATCATTATGGGGTTGACAAGATACATTGACTTCATGTATTATTATTTCGGAAAAAAGTATGACGAACTGAAAAATGACTAGTATAAACAACCCGTTTTCTTTAGACGATAATTAATGAAAAGCTCCGGAAATTCCGGAGCTTTTCATTAAAAATAAATGGGTAACTTTAGAAAAAAAAATATGAAACTGGCTTTACTCCAATTTCCGGTAGTCTGGGAAAACAAAAAAACAAATTTAGAAATCATCACGCAAAAAATTAACCATTTGCCGAATGATGTTGACCTCGTCATTTTACCTGAAATGTTTACAACAGGTTTTACCATGCGTCCCGAATCAGTGGCTGAAACGGAAAAAAACACCACTCTTCATTTGTTACAGGAGCTTGCACAAAAGGAAAAAATTGCCATAACCGGCAGTTGGGTTACGGAAGAAGCAGGTAACTATTATAACAGGTTATTTTTCATTTTCCCGGATGGCTCGTACAAAACCTATAATAAGCGGCATTTGTTTACCCTGGCTGGTGAGGAAAAAGTATACCGGCCCGGCCATGAAAAATTAGTAATATCATATAAAAATTGGAATATATGTCCGCTGATTTGTTATGACTTGCGTTTTCCTGTATATTCCCGTATTGTAAATCAGAACTACGATTTACTTATTTATGTTGCCTCCTGGCCCGATAAACGTATTTACGCCTGGGACAGTCTGCTTAAAGCACGTGCTATAGAAAATATGAGCTATGTAGCGGGGGTAAACCGATGTGGCCAAGATGCGGCCGGTTTAAATTATTCCGGTCATTCTCAGGTACTCGATTATATGGGAAACTACTTAGTGCCACCCGCCTCTGCAGAAGAAACCCTCATAGCAATACTGGAGAAAGAGCCTTTACAAAAAGCGAGGGAAAAATTGGCTTTTCTTAACGACGCAGATAGGTTTAATCTGATATAACTAGATTTTCATTGAGTTCCCAGTTAGCACGCACATCTATAGGTGTTGGAAAATAATACACCTTTTCAGGCTGTCGCTTCTCTAAATAATTTCCGGTATCCCAGATACCGTTTTTATTTTCATCAAAAATTACACGTACAAAATATTTGTCAGGAGGAAGATGTTTAAACGGAATAGGCTGATTTTCCATAAGAATCACAGACGTAAAAACATCCTCTTTATCGTTTAAAAGTTCTATTAGTAAGGGATAGCTGTTTTGGGGGTTACTGAACGAAAGGGTCAGATTACCGTAATCTGTATAAGCTCCGGTTGTAAACTTATACTGTAACGTATCATTTTCTTTACTGTAAAAATCGGTAACCGCCGCCGGAAGCAATTGTAAAGTATAACTTTGGTTTTCCGTTTTATCAAATAACAACTTTGTTTTTAAATGTACAGTATCTACCACCAGCTTAAAAGGCACAACAGATGAATCTTTGGCCGTAAGCATTATTCTAGAGGCATCTATTTTTTGTACAGGGGTTGACGTAACAATCATTAGCGTATCTGAAAAATGTATCTTTCCCGACTTATTCATACTGATGTTTAAGGAGTCCGTTTGCTTCAATTTACGGGTTTTTACCGTAAATGATTTGTCATAGGCATCTTTTTTGAAATGGAACTGTAGGGAATCATAAGTTACATTGGGGGTATAAACATATAACGAGTCTTTATTTTCAACCTTTGAAAATACCGTTTTTATGGGCTGGTTATTACCCATAACCTCCATTTTCAGGTTTTTATAATCCCCTTCATAAGGTACCAGCCATTTGTTGGTGGCTATCATAAACGGTCTTGTGACGTTAACCTTTTTTTCTTCTTTAAAAAGCACCAGATCATACAGTGAATCAGTAGGTATGTGTATTTCTTGTGGTAAAAAACCTATTTTTTCTCCTTTAGGATCAAATTTATAATTGTTATTTTTATCCTTTAATGCTACCAGGTAATACCGTCCTTCCTTGATATTTTCAATCGAAAAACTGGTAAGGCTATCCAGCGTGTTGGTAACATACATCGGTTTTTCTTTGTAAATAGTAGAGTCGTTAAAATTCTCTGCATTAAACAGCATTACATTCACAAAATTATCGTTCTTTTTGCTATAGGCATCCTGAATATTTCCGCTTAGTTTTAACGAATCAATATAGGTACCTGTAGAAAAAACATATTTGTAGCCCGTATACGGGTTACCTTCATTATTGTCTTTTATGCTTTGCCCGAAGTTAAAGCTGTAAGTGGTATTAGGTAAAAGCGTATCGTAAATTTTTATAGTAATGGCCTTACTGGCAAAGCCCATAGGTATAATTTCCGGTGCCGTATTCATGGGAGGCGAAATAATAAGATTTTGGTTTACCTTATCCAGCTTTACATATTCATCGAAATTAATTTTAATGGTATTTGCATTGAAATGTGTAGAAAAGTTTTCAGGTAATGTAGACAAAATAACCGGAGCAAGTGTATCTTTAGGCCCACCTGTAATATAGCCACGCTTTGCGCAACTGGTAAACAAAAGAGTAGTAATTACAACTATGTAAAAAGCATAATGCCAATATTTCATAATTTTCAATTTGCTACAAAGTAAGCGTTTTTTTTCAAACCGATAAAGCAAAAACCATTCAACGTGTATAGGCCATGCTAAAAACACTTAACCGGCTTCCGGGTATCGTTAAAATAACATTCCCTACCTGTTCAATCGTAGAGCCTGTAGTTATGACATCATCTATCAGTAAAAAATGATTCCCCTCTCTTTCTCTGGAAAATCGGAGCTCAAAAACCGGTGTAGTGTTGTCACTTCGTTTAAAAAAACTCTTCCTTGTTTGTGATGCAGTATATCTTTTCCGTATCAGCAATCTTTTGTCAAACGGTATATTACTCAACCGGCTAAGCGTTTCACAAAACAAATGCAATTGGTTATACCCTCTCTGCTTCTGCTTTCTGGAATGCAGAGGTACAGCCACAATAATATCCGCTTCTTTAAAAACAGGATGATAACGAAACCGTTGCCAGCACATATGAGCTAGAAAAATGCCAATATCTTCTCTCTGTCTGTATTTCAGGTTTTGTATAATTGATTTACTGACGCCTCCTTCTTTATGGTAAAAAAACAAAGCCACTACGTATTGTACACACAGTTTGCCGTAGAACTGATGATACATTTCCGGGAAGTTTTTTGTTGTAAACGGAATAAAATTTAACGCCTCTAAACAATGTAAACATAACACCTTTTCCTGTGCAAGTAAAACCGTATCACAACCTGCACATAGTTTCGGAAACCATAAATCAAAAACACTCCGCATCATAACAACTACATTTTCAAACCTTTAAGTTACAAAAAATAAAAATAAGCTGTAAAAACATTCCTTTTTATAAAACCATTTCATGCCTGAATTTAGAAGTCTTTTTACTATTTTTGCATCATTATGGCAAAACAAGAAGATATTTTTAAGAATGTAATTTCGCACGCAAAAGAGTACGGCTATATTTTTCCGTCAAGCGAGATTTACGATGGTTTAAGTGCAGTATATGATTACGCCCAGAACGGTGTTGAATTAAAAAAGAACATTCGTGAATACTGGTGGAAATCTATGGTTCAAATGCATGAAAATATTGTAGGTATTGATGCCGCAATTTTTATGCATCCGACAACATGGAAAGCGTCCGGACACGTTGACGCTTTTAACGATCCGTTAATAGACAATAAAGATTCCAAAAAGAGATACAGAGCTGATGTTTTAATTGAAGATTATTGCGAAAAGCTTTGGCAAAAAGCACAAAAAGAAATTGAAAAAGCGAAAAACCGCTTTGGAGAAGCTTTTGATGAAGCACAATTTGTAGCGACAAATCCGCGTGTACTAGAATATTTAGGCAAGAAAAAAGAGATTTTAGAACGTATGGCCCGCGGTTTAGATACAGGCGATCTTGCCGACGTAAAAGCCTTAATTGAAGAACTAGGTATTGCCGACCCGGAAACAGGTTCTAAAAACTGGACAGAAGTACGTCAGTTTAACCTGATGTTCGGTACTAAACTAGGTGCTTCAGCGGATTCGGCAATGGATTTGTACTTACGGCCTGAAACAGCTCAGGGTATTTTTGTAAACTTCCTGAATGTTCAAAAAACGGGTCGTATGAAAATTCCGTTCGGTATTGCCCAAACTGGAAAAGCGTTCCGTAATGAAATTGTAGCACGCCAGTTTATTTTCCGCATGCGGGAGTTTGAACAAATGGAAATGCAATTTTTTGTAAAACCGGGAGAAGAAATGAAATGGTACGACTATTGGAAGGATACCCGTTTAAAATGGCATCTATCTCTTGGGCTTGGAAAAGAAAGCTATCGTTTTCATGATCATGAAAAACTGGCCCATTACGCCAATGCCGCTACCGACATTGAATTTGAATTTCCATTTGGCTTTAAAGAATTAGAAGGTATTCATTCCCGTACCGATTTTGACTTGAAAGCACATGAACAGCATTCAGGTAAAAAACTACAGTTTTTTGATAACGAAAGTAATTCCTCCTACGTACCTTATGTGGTAGAAACCTCTGTAGGATTAGACCGCATGTTTTTAGCCGTTTTCTCGAAAGCCCTGAAGGAAGAAACCCTGGAAGACGGTTCGGTCCGCACCGTACTGAAATTACCAGCAGTACTTGCTCCAACCAAAGCAGCAGTACTGCCACTTGTAAAAAAGGATGGCCTTCCTGAAATTGCACGTGAGATAATTGAAGAGCTAAAATGGGATTTCAATGTAGCCTATGACGAAAAGGACGCCGTAGGGCGCCGATACCGCCGTCAGGACGCATTGGGAACTCCTTTCTGTATTACTGTTGATCATCAGACGCTGGAAGATAAAACGGTTACTATCCGCCACAGAGATACCATGCAGCAGGAACGCATAGCTATTGCTGCGTTACGAACAATAATTGAAAAAGAAGTTGCTATGCGCAACTGGTTACAGAAAATATAAAAAGAGGCACTTTTAAGTGCCTCTTTTTATTATACACTTTACTTATTTATGCGTTTTAATATATATTTCCATTTCTGTCATAAATTCTTCTTCTGTTACTTCCATTACCAGCAAAGACAACGCTTTATCTGTAATACCGTTTACATTTCCCGAAAAGCCTAGTGCTGTAGTAAATTTACGCAGGGTTTCTTTTTGTTTTGGCCCCAATACGTGGTCTACATATACCATACGTGCCAAATCGTATAAACGTTCAATACGTTGCGATTGTAAATAAGGTGGATTTACAGGACAATTGTTCGGATTTGCTAAAATAGCCTTGTAATCTTCTTCTGATATGTCTAATTTATCCGCTAATTTATCTATAAAATGACGCTCTTCATCTGTAAAAGCACCATCGGCAAGAGCTACCCGCACGATAGAAGCAAAATGACCCCGGTTTCTATCTTTAAAACCAGTATCGTAAATATCATAATTAATCATGTTTTCAAATAGTTCGGTTAAGGGGTTTACATTCTTAAAAAAAATCGTAAATTGCAATTATTCAAAACATTACATTTAACAAAAATAATTACAATCAGAAAATAAAAGATACGTTTTTTACTAAATAAAACAAATAAAAATAACAAAACTTTAAGGCTTTGAATAAATGTTTATTACACTGCTTAATAGTTTACAAAAAATTTTAAAAAAATCAAATCATTACTTACTTTTGTTGCCTGAATCAAGGAGGAAAACATATACAGATTTAGATTCTATTCTCTTTGATTTTCGTATGAAACTATGAAAAACACTGAGCTTTTTAAAATGCAAAAATACGACAAGGCCTATTTGAGAATAGCAAAAGAATGGGGTCAATTATCGTATTGCAAGCGAAAAAAGGTAGGAGCTATTATTGTAAAAGACCGTATGATTATTTCTGACGGATACAACGGTACTCCTTCCGGTTTTGAAAATTGCTGCGAAGACCATGAAGGCTTAACCAAATGGTATGTATTACACGCCGAAGCCAATGCTATCTTAAAAGTAGCAAAATCTACTCAAAGCTGCGAAAACGCTACCCTTTACATTACCATGTCGCCCTGCAAAGATTGTAGTAAGCTCATACATCAGGCAGGTATTACAAGAGTAGTATACCAAAACGGGTACAAAGACACAGCAGGTATTGATTTTTTACAGAAAGCGGGTGTGGAAGTCGTTCACATTACTAATTTAGAGTCGTTGAGCAATGAATAAGCCAAACTATTTATGGCCCCTTGTCGTAGCTGGTACATTAGCACTGGGGGTTATTTTGGGAGGCTTCATTGAACGGAAGACATCTCCCTCAAATTTATTTAACAGTAAAGCCCGTACCAAAATCAATAAACTTATTGATTTAATCGAGCAGGAATACGTTGACAATATAGATACCGATTCTATTATCGACCTTACCATGAATACGATCTTAGAACAATTAGATCCGCATTCCGTTTATATTGCAAAAAGCGAAATGGAAGAGGTGGAACAGTCTATGAAAGGTTCATTTGTAGGTATCGGAATCAATTATAACAGTTTCAACGACACGCTTGCCGTTATTAAGTCTATCCCGGGCGGACCCTCAGCAAAAGCCGGAATACAGGCAGGAGACCGTTTGTTATATGCCGGTAAACAACAACTGTTCGGTCAGCATTTGAGCAATGACTCCGTAGTCAATATTTTACGGGGCGAGACAAATTCCAAGGTGCAATTACAGGTATACCGTAAAAAAACCAATCAGGTACTCAATATCAATGTAATACGAGGGGAAATTCCGCTAAAAAGCGTGGATGTTGCTATAAAATTAAATGATACATTAGGCTATATTAAAGTAAATCGTTTTGCGGAAACCACTTTTACCGAATTCAAAGAAGGGCTGAATAAATTACAAAGACAAGGAACAAAAGCTTTAATAGTAGACTTACGTGATAATGGCGGCGGGTATATGGAACCGGCTATTCAGATGGCAGATGAATTTTTACCCAAAGGTGACATCATTGTAAAAACTGTAAATAAAAAAGGAAGTACCACTGTGAATAAAGCTACCAATAAAGGCAGTTTTGAAAAAGGGAAGCTTTTTATTTTGATTAATGAGAATACGGCATCTGCCAGTGAAATTATAGCAGGTGCCATCCAGGATAATGACAGAGGAGTGATTATAGGGCGCCGTTCCTACGGAAAAGGACTCGTACAACGTGAAATGTATTTGGGCGACGGATCTGCCGTACGTTTAACTACAGCCCGTTATTATACACCCTCAGGCAGGTCTATTCAAAAGCCTTATAATAATTATGAAGATTATAATGCCGAAGTGGCTCATCGGTTTGAATCAGGAGAACTGTACGAACGTGACAGTATTCACCTGGCCGACAGTCTTCAATTTAAAACAAAAGCCGGCCGTATAGTATACGGAGGAGGAGGAATTGTTCCTGATAAATTCGTTCCTTTAAAAAGCAAGCACGGTGAAGACGCTATTCAGCTTTTAATGAAAACCGGGCTGGTGAGTTATTTCGTTTTCGAACAAATTGATAAAGAACGATTGGCTTTGGAGCGTTTAGATGTTAATGAATTATCGAAACGTATTCTGGCACAACCAAAATACTATAACGATTTAAAACAACACTTAATAGCTAACGGTCTTTCGTTTAACTTAGACAGACATAAAAAGAATATCTTGTTTTATCTGGTAGCCGAGTATATTAATCAATTAAAAACAGACGATGATTACTATGATTGGATTTTGCAAGAAGATCTCATGATCAAAAAGGTTTTAATGTAAGCTAATTTTTAAGCGAGAAGGATTGATCCGAACTCGCTTTTTTTGTACATTGAAATTCTTTTTTTATAGTATGAAGTATCCTAACATAGACTTACATTGCGATTTGTTGCTGTATATGATGCGGCCCGATGCCACTATTTATAATGCTGAGGATATCGGTTGCGCACTTCCCCATTTAGTAAAGGGTAATGTAAAACTTCAGATAACTGCTATTTATGCACCCACAGCCCCAAAAAGCACTGTATATGGGCTGAAACAAAGTGAAATTTTTCAACAGATAACCCAGCAAAACGAAGTTATTTATGCTTTTTCACAAACACATCTGACAGAAGATCTTTCTGGTAGCTCCCGTCTCGGTTTTCTGGCAGCTATTGAAAATGCTTCTGCTTTTTGTGAAGAAGATACGTCACTGGATGAAGGGTTTCATAATCTGGAAACCATTCTTTCGAATACAGGAAACATCCTGTACATCGGCATCACGCATCATCATGAAAACCGTTTTGGAGGCGGCAATTACAGCTCGGCAGGTTTAAAACCTGACGGTAAAGTGCTCATTGATTATCTGGCAGGTAAAAAGATAGCTATAGATCTCGCCCACACAAGCGATTTTTTGGCCTATGATATTTTAAACTATATAGACCAAAAAAACTATACTATTCCCGTTCTAGCCAGTCATTCCAATTACAGATCTGTTCATTTAACCCCCCGTAATTTACCTGATGATCTGGTAAAAGAAATCATTAAAAGAGAAGGGTTAATCGGTTTAAACTTCGTTAAAGATTATATCCATGCAACTGATGCTGATGCTATCTGTAAACATATAGCTTATGGTTTGCAGCTAGGTGCGGAAAACTGCATAAGTTATGGGGCTGATTATTTTTATTTTAAAGAGCATCCAGATCTGTCCCGGCATCCCTTTTTCTTCGAACACATGAAAAATGCAACAGTATATCCTTTTCTAAACAAGTCTATTGAAAAAATATTTTCGGGAGAAACAGTTCGTAAAATAAGCCATACCAATGTTATTCATTTCTTAGATAAATTATGGAAATAAAACCGCTGATTATTGATTTTACAAAAGATTTTGTTTTAGAAACAACACGTATCAGGCTCATTCCCATTCAAAGAGAACACCTTCCTTTCCTGTTGCCTGTTGTATTAAACGAGCCCGAATTATGGAAATATACTTTAGATGATTTAACATCTGAATCCAAACTGAAAAGCTATATAGAAGCTGCCGTTCAGCAGCGCCATAATAAGCAGGGTTACGCCTTTATCGTGTTCGATAAGGAAACACAGGAGTATGTGGGGTCTACCCGCGTATATGAAATAGACCTCAAAAACAGAAATTGTGCAATAGGTTTTACGTGGTATAGACGGGAAACGCAAGGTACAGGAATCAATAAACACTGCAAATATTTATTGTTCGAGCTGGCCTTTGAGCTTTGGCAAATGGAACGTATTCAGTTTCGTGCAGATAAAGACAACCAACGCAGCATAAATGCCATAAAAAGCTTAGGGTGCCAGGAAGAAGGCATTTTACGAAGCGAACGTTACAGACCTAACGGTAAACGCCGGGATAGTATTATCCTTAGTCTTTTAAAACCTGAATGGCATCTTTTTGCTAAAAACCAGTTACAGCAAAAAATAACCTCTCGTTAAGTACGGGAGGTCTCTTTTTTATTCTTCTGTATAATTTTATAGCTCACAAATAAGATCAGCAGCCAGATTGGAATAAGCTCAACAGATACTTCCATTCCGGTTATCCACATAATTACTAAAATTCCCACCAGAAATAACAGGCAGATATAATTGGACAACGGGTATAAGAAAGAAGGAAATTTCGTTTTTACCTTTTCAGCATCCTGATGCTTACGAAATTTTATATGGGTATAGGAAATCATTACCCAATTAATAATTAAGGAAGAAACCACCAAAGACATCAATATTTCCAATGCTTTTTCTGGCATCATCTTATTAATGACAATACATACGCCTGCAAAACAGGAAGATACTACAATGGCCATTACCGGAACGCTATTCTTATTCAGTTTCTTTAAGAAGGCCGGTGCGTTTCCTTGTTCTGCCAGTCCGTATAACATCCGGCTGTTACTGTATACACTACTGTTATAAACAGAAAGTGCTGCGGTTAGTACAATAATGTTAAGTGCATTTTGGATGACCACATTGAAATGAATGGTTTTTCCGAATAACTGCCACTGTAAATGGTTCAGGTTTTCAAAAACGGTAACGAACGGGCTAGTTTTGGTTGTAATGCTTTCCCATGGCATTAAAGAAAACAGAATAATCAAAGCGCCCACATAAAAAATCAAGATACGGTAAATAACCTGGTTGGTAGCTCTTGGAATGTTTTTCTCCGGATTTTCAGCTTCTGCTGCTGTAATTCCGATTAATTCAAGACCTCCGAAAGAAAACATAATAACAGCCATTGCCGCTAATAGTCCTTGATAACCTTCAGATGTTTTATAAAACCATCCTTTTGGGAAAAAACCTCCGTTATTCCATAAATTTTGTACAGTGGCCTGTTGGCCGCCACTTCCGCTAACCAGTAAATAAATACCAAAAAGGATCATGGCCATAATAGCCACCACTTTAATGATGGAAAACCAGAACTCTGCCTCTCCGAATAACCGTACAGAGCCTAAGTTTAAAGCATTTATAACAATAAAAAAGAACAAGCTTGAAGCCCAAAGTGGAATTTCTGGCCACCAAAAATGTACATACACTCCTACGGCTGTAAGCTCAGCCATAGAAACCAAAATATATAAAATCCAGTAATTCCAACCTGAAGCAAAGCCTGCAAAATTACCCCAATATTTGTAAGCAAAATGCGAAAAGCTCCCGGAAACAGGTTCTTCTACCACCATTTCACCTAATTGGCGCATAATAAAAAAAGCGATAATGCCCGCAAAAGCATATCCCAGAATGACGGATGGTCCGGCCAAAACTGCGGCAGAACCAATACCCAGAAATAAGCCGGTGCCTATGGCTCCTCCTAAGGCTATCAGCTGGATATGACGGTTTGAAAGCCCCCTTTTAAGCTGGACTGTGTCTGTTGTTTCTGATTTCTTCACAAAATAGATTTTAATTTTACGAAAATAGAGAAAAAATCATCAAAACAAACCTATTTTGAAAAAAAGCCCCTTAATAGCAGCCATGCTATTTCCGATTGGTTACTTTCAATACGCCGTACAGCAGTAATGAAAGTCCTATACCCGTTAGTGCCCCTAAGGTTTTACTATGTCCTGTGAGTTTCGTAACAGCAATACCTGCAGCGGCTCCTGTTGAAGCCAAAGCCAGGCCGTTTTCTAAACCTATTTTTACTTTTTTTTCTAATCGGTTTTCGGCTAAAGGCCGTTCATCCGTAATATCTACATAATTTTCCATAGCATCTTGTTTCCTATAAAGATACAAAAATTATATTTTCGGAAAAAGCAAATGCGGCTTTTCCTTTTAAACAAGGCAACAGAAACGTATCTTTGTAAAAAATACCTATATGTCTTTTAGAACAATTGCTTTCGACGCTGACGATACTCTTTGGATAAACGAACCCTACTTTGATGAAGCCGAAGGACGTTTTACAACGTTACTGGAAGATTTTTTATCGAAACAGAGTATATCGCAAAAATTGTTTGAAGTACAAATAAAAAACCTACCTTTATACGGGTATGGGATTAAAGGCTATACCTTGTCTATGATTGAAACAGCGAGCCTGATAACCGACAGAAAGGCTCCTTTGCTCCTATTTGATAAAATAATAGAAATTGGCCAGGACTTATTACAAAAACCGGTAGAGTTAATAGACGGCGTTACCGAGACGTTACAGTACTTACAAGGGAAATATAAATTGGTAGTAGCAACCAAAGGCGATTTAAAAGACCAGCACCGAAAATTGCACCTATCAGGCTTAGGTCCTTTTTTTCATCATATTGAAGTGATGGTAGAAAAGGAATCGCTGGATTACGAAAAAATGTTAAATCGGTTAGAAATGGAACCCGATAATTTTTTAATGATTGGTAATTCTTTAAAGTCAGATGTTTTACCAGTACTGGAAATAGGTGGTTCTGCCGTACATATTCCTTTCCATACTACCTGGGCACATGAACGTATTGATCATGAAATTATACACCCTAAGTTTTTCTCCGTTGGCAATATTTCCGAAATTACAGATGTAATGGGATTATAACAGTCAGAGAATAAATTTATCCAGGTCAAGCAGTAAATAATTAATGTTTTGATTAATGGTGCGTGTAGCCGATTGCATTTGATTGAGCATTGAAGCGCGATTGTGTAAATCGGCCGACCTGTACACGCCTCCATCATTAAAAATAACAGATTGATCAGCTTCTTCCTTATTACTCTCAAAGTTAAACCGCAACCAGCGTTGTTTGATATTCTGAATAACTGATAGCCCTTCGGTATAATTTGAGAATTTTTTTTCCGTATACATATACCACACAAACGGGGGGAAATTTTCAGACTCCAGCCGTTCATTCCATATATCGCGTAAAAGATTGCGCTTGTGAATGAACTCCACTTTTTTACCCTTAGGGTTTAAGGTAGCAAATCCTAATCCTGCACCTAAAACGCCACCGGCAATATCTACCGTACTGCTCCATGCATCACTTTTAATAATACCACTTGCAATAGAAGCCGCAGCCCCTACTACAATGGAGTAAACCACTAATTTATTGTTTCGTTTATCGTTTAGATTATCTACATATAAAGCCATTTGCGCTACCCGCTCTCCTTCACAATCAAATTCAGCAGCCACAGCATCCAGCTCTGTTAAAGATATGGTAATCTTGCTGTTGATACTATTTTTCAGTTGTAAAATTTTTAAACGGCTTTGATCAGTAGAATCTTTTTTAAGTATTAAAATTTGCTCTATTTCATCTAAATTCCCCAGTGCATTTAAAATCAGGATACTTTGATCTGTAAAATAAGGCTTAAGTTGGCTGTTAGCCGCAATAATTGAATCTGCGTTATAAGAAGGTACTTTTTTATCATAGTTATAATGATAAGGCGCTTTACAGTAGCTATCTCTTAACGTAAGAATATTATCGTTAATTATTTTAGTCTTTTGCGACACACAGGAGGAGAATAACAAAATCAGTACTCCTGTTAAATAAATCCATTGACGCATTTTGCTCTCTTTACAATCTTATTTATAAAAATACGGATTTCTTTAAAAAATAAAAGTTTCTTTTTTAGCTTACAGATTCCGAATTATTATTATCATTATTCAAAAAAGTATCCCATTTTAGGTTTCTGATATCGTCTGAAGCGGGCAATTCAAAGATTTCTAAACCAAAAAACTTGATGGCGGCAAAAATGTGATCAAACAAATCGGCCATAATGCCTTCATATATGGGCCATTGGGTATTATTGGTAAACATATAGAGTTCTAATGGCAAGCCATGTTCGGTTGGTTGCATATGTCGCACCATTAAATGATATTGTTTATGAATATTGGGATTGTTAAGTGCGTATCTTTTTACATATTCTCTGAACAGACCTATATTGGTCATTTTTCTTCCGTTAACGGGCATGGAAGGATCGGCAAGGGTATTGCTATTATAAACATCTATCTGGGCTTGTCGTTCCTCTATATAAGGTTTAAGTATCTGTATCTTTTTCAGGTTTTCGATTTCTTCTTTTTCTAAAAAACGTATAGACGACATTTTAATATTTAGAGCTCGTTTTATCCGTCGCCCACCTGATTTTTGCATATTCCGATAATTCTTAAACGAATCGGAAATCAATAAGTACGTAGGAATAGTTGTAATAGTTTTGTCAAAATTCTCAACCTTTACGGTATTCAGATTAATTTGCACCACTGTTCCGTCTGCGCCAAACTTACTCATTTCAATCCAATCTCCTACGCGTATCATGTCATTAGTTGATACCTGCACACTTGCCACAAAACCAAGAATGGTATCTTTAAAAATAAGAATGAATATAGCCGATGCAGCTCCTATGGTTGTTAGTACTTTTACAGGATCCGTTCCCGAAACATCCGTAAAAATAGTTAACCCGCAGGCGGCATATAAAAAAATAGTTACTACTTGAAAATAACTGTCTAAGGGCTTATCAATATATTTTTTTTGTGTTTTTAACGTATCACGTACCGATTTAGCTATGCCGTTGAGCAGAAAAGTAAAATTGATAATCAGTAAAATATCTGTTATGTGAACAGTTGTTTTTATCCAGTTCGGAAAACCGGAAAAAATAACGGGTAACGCCACACGGGCTATAATTAACGGAATAAGATGAGTAAAATAACGTAATACCTTATTTCGTAATAAAAAATCGTCTATTCTCGTTTTACTGCGGCGTATGCTCTTTATAATAAGAAGCATAAAAATACGGCGCATTAAAAAATCAAGCGCATACATTAAGCTCGCTACAAGCAATAGCAGTAGGATTGAATTGAGTACATGTGCTGCTTTTTCATCAATTCCCAGTGACACAAACAAATTCCATCCAAAGTTGTATATCTCACTGCGGGTTTCTGTAGTAATTAATTCCATAATAAGCTATTTCATGGCAAAAATACGTATTTTATACTGTGCATTAAAGCTTCTCCCGTTACTTTCCAGAAATACATTTGCTTTATTCTTCCTTTAAAACAATATAAATTTTAGCTGAATCTATTTATAAATAGATTCATTATTCTGAATGGTAAGTAACCGTTTTTCTGTTTAGGCAGAATATACAAAACAAAAAAGTCCTTTACTTTTCAGTAAAGGACTTTTAAAAGAAAGGCGGCGACATACTCTCCCACATGAAGATGCAGTACCATCTGCGCAATCGGGCTTAACTTCTCTGTTCGGAAAGGGAAGAGGTGAGCCCCGACGCTATAACCACCCTAAGTTGTTTAAGTTTCAGACACATAAACACCTGAAATCTATGGTTAGTCAATAACCTTATACGGTAACATATTGCAATACACTATTTTAAAAAGTAAACTATAAAGCAACCCTCAGAGCACATAAGCTTACGGGCTATTAGTACTACTCGACTATGACATTACTGCCTTTACATCTGTAGCCTATCAACGTTGTCATCTCCAACGACCCTTTAAAGAAATCTCATCTTGTGGTGGGTTTCGCGCTTATATGCTTTCAGCGCTTATCCCTTCCCAACGTAGCTACTCAGCGATGCACCTGGCGGCACAACTGATACACCAGAGGTTGGTCCAATTCGGTCCTCTCGTACTAGAATCAGATCCACGCAAATTTCTAACGCCCGCAGTAGATAGAGACCGAACTGTCTCACGACGTTCTGAACCCAGCTCGCGTGCCACTTTAATGGGCGAACAGCCCAACCCTTGGGACCTTCTCCAGCCCCAGGATGTGACGAGCCGACATCGAGGTGCCAAACCCCCCCGTCGATATGAGCTCTTGGGGGAGATCAGCCTGTTATCCCCGGCGTACCTTTTATCCTTTGAGCGATGGCCCTTCCATGCGGAACCACCGGATCACTATGCTCTACTTTCGTACCTGATCGACTTGTAAGTCTCTCAGTCAAGCTCCCTTATACCATTGCACTCTACGCACGGTTACCAAGCGTGCTGAGGGAACCTTTAGAAGCCTCCGTTACTCTTTTGGAGGCGACCACCCCAGTCAAACTACCCACCAAGCAATGTCCTCATATGTAACGAGTTAGATCTCAAATAAGCAAAGGGTGGTATTTCAACAATGACTCCACAACGCCTGGCGACGCCACTTCATAGTCTCCCACCTATCCTACACATCACTTATCCAAGAACAATACTAAGCTATAGTAAAGGTGCACAGGGTCTTTTCGTCCCACTGCGGGTAATCGGCATCTTCACCGATACTACAATTTCACCGAGCTCATGGCTGAGACAGTGTCCAGATCGTTACACCATTCGTGCAGGTCGGAACTTACCCGACAAGGAATTTCGCTACCTTAGGACCGTTATAGTTACGGCCGCCGTTTACTGGGGCTTCAATTCAATGCTTCTCCGAAGATAACATCTCCTCTTAACCTTCCAGCACCGGGCAGGTGTCAGGCCCTATACTTCATCTTACGATTTTGCAGAGCCCTGTGTTTTTGATAAACAGTCGCCTGGACCTTTTTACTGAGGCCAGCTTGCGCTGGCGACCTTTCTCCCGAAGTTACAGGTCTATTTTGCCTAGTTCCTTAGCCATGAATCTCTCGAGCACCTGAGGATACTCTCCTCGACCACCTGTGTCGGTTTGCGGTACGGGTTCTTATTATCTAAGTTTAGAAGCTTTTCTTGGCAGCTCTTAGGTACTCTATCTCTTTGCCCGAAGGCTCCGAGTACTATCAGTCTTCTCCACATTCTACGCATTTTACTATAGAACGTATAGATACAACCTTCAACCAGCTATTCCGTCAGCTGGCGGTACTTTCATCTCTGCGTCACTCCATCACAACAATAAGAAGTACGGGAATATTAACCCGTTGGCCATCGACGTCCCCCTTCGGGTGTGCCTTAGGGCCCGACTAACCCTCAGCTGATTAGCATAGCTGAGGAAACCTTGGTCTTACGGTGTGCGGGTTTCTCGCCCGCATTATCGTTACTTATGCCTACATTTTCTTTTCTAAACAGTCCAGCAATTCTCACAAATCACCTTCTACCCAGTTTAGAATGCTCCCCTACCACTTGTACATAGTACAAATCCATAGCTTCGGTAGTATACTTATGCCCGATTATTATCCATGCTCGACCGCTCGACTAGTGAGCTGTTACGCACTCTTTAAATGAATGGCTGCTTCCAAGCCAACATCCTAGCTGTCGGGGCAGTCAAACCGCGTTTTTTCAACTTAGCATACATTTGGGGACCTTAGCTGATGGTCTGGGTTCTTTCCCTCTCGGACATGGACCTTAGCACCCATGCCCTCACTGCTGGCAAGCATTTATTAGCATTCGGAGTTTGTCAGGAATTGGTAGGCGGTGAAGCCCCCGCATCCAATCAGTAGCTCTACCTCTAATAAACTCTACCAGCGCTGCACCTAAATGCATTTCGGGGAGTACGAGCTATTTCCGAGTTTGATTGGCCTTTCACCCCTACCCACAGGTCATCCGAAGACTTTTCAACGTCAACCGGTTCGGTCCTCCATTTGGTGTTACCCAAACTTCAACCTGCCCATGGGTAGATCACACGGTTTCGCGTCTACCATTACTGACTACAGCGCCCTATTCAGACTCGCTTTCGCTTCGGCTGCGCGGCTTAACCGCTTAACCTCGCCAGCAACGGTAACTCGTAGGCTCATTATGCAAAAGGCACGCCGTCACCCAACGAATGGGCTCCGACCGCTTGTAAGCGTATGGTTTCAGGATCTATTTCACTCCGTTATTCACGGTTCTTTTCACCTTTCCCTCACGGTACTGGTTCACTATCGGTCTCTCAGGAGTATTTAGCCTTGGCGGATGGTCCCGCCGGATTCAATCAAGGTTTCACGTGCCCCGACATACTCAGGATACCACTATTCTTATCTTCTCTTACTTATACGGGACTATCACCCTCTGTGGTTAACCTTTCCAGGTTATTCTAATTCAATCCGCAAGAAATATCGTGGTCCTACAACCCCAAAATTGCCGTAACAACTTTGGTTTGGGCTAATCCGATTTCGCTCGCCACTACTCTCGGAATCACTTTTGTTTTCTTCTCCTCCGCCTACTTAGATGTTTCAGTTCAGCGGGTTTGCCCTCCTATCGGAGTACTATGTCTTCAACATAGTGGGTTGCCCCATTCGGATATCTGCGGATCAATTCGTATGTGCCAATCCCCGCAGCTTTTCGCAGCTTATCACGTCCTTCTTCGCCTCTGAGAGCCTAGGCATCCCCCATACGCCCTTATTTTGCTTATTGTGCTCTAATTAATCCATCTAAAATGACGGATTAATGTGCTTTATTATATTATTTCTAATATTATTCTACTTTTTAAATGTATTTCCAATATGTCAATGAACTTTTTACACCTTAGTGTATCGTGGAGAATATCGGAGTCGAACCGATGACCTCCTGCGTGCAAGGCAGGCGCTCTAGCCAGCTGAGCTAATCCCCCATTCCGTATCTATCTTGTGAATGTTGAATCTTCTGTTGCTTGAACAACACCCAACCCTAGAATTTCCTTTTATAATGCAAAATCGTAGTCCCGGGCAGACTCGAACTGCCGACCCCTACATTATCAGTGTAGTACTCTAACCAGCTGAGCTACGAGACTCTGTATTTTTACATCTTTAGTTGTTGAACTAACAGCGAGAGTAAGCATAAACCATCTCTAGAAAGGAGGTGTTCCAGCCGCACCTTCCGGTACGGCTACCTTGTTACGACTTAGCCCCAGTTACCAGTTTTACCCTAGGCAGCTCCTTGCGGTCACCGACTTCAGGTACCCCCAGCTTCCATGGCTTGACGGGCGGTGTGTACAAGGCCCGGGAACGTATTCACCGGATCATGGCTGATATCCGATTACTAGCGATTCCAGCTTCACGGAGTCGAGTTGCAGACTCCGATCCGAACTGTGACCGGTTTTATAGATTCGCTCCTTGTCACCAAGTGGCTGCTCTCTGTACCGGCCATTGTAGCACGTGTGTGGCCCAGGACGTAAGGGCCGTGATGATTTGACGTCATCCCCACCTTCCTCACGGTTTACACCGGCAGTCTTGCTAGAGTTCCCACCATTACGTGCTGGCAACTAACAACAGGGGTTGCGCTCGTTATAGGACTTAACCTGACACCTCACGGCACGAGCTGACGACAACCATGCAGCACCTTGTAATTTGTCCGAAGAAAAGCATATTTCTACGCCTGTCAAACTACATTTAAGCCCTGGTAAGGTTCCTCGCGTATCATCGAATTAAACCACATGCTCCACCGCTTGTGCGGGCCCCCGTCAATTCCTTTGAGTTTCAAACTTGCGTTCGTACTCCCCAGGTGGGATACTTATCACTTTCGCTTAGTCACTCAGTCCGAAAACCAAACAACTAGTATCCATCGTTTACGGCGTGGACTACCAGGGTATCTAATCCTGTTCGCTACCCACGCTTTCGTCCATCAGCGTCAATCGTTTGTTAGTAACCTGCCTTCGCAATCGGTATTCCATGTAATATCTAAGCATTTCACCGCTACACTACATATTCTAATTACTTCACAAAAATTCAAGCCCTACAGTATCAATGGCAATTTTTTGGTTAAGCCAAAAACTTTCACCACTGACTTATAAGGCCGCCTACGGACCCTTTAAACCCAATGATTCCGGATAACGCTTGGATCCTCCGTATTACCGCGGCTGCTGGCACGGAGTTAGCCGATCCTTATTCTTACGGTACCGTCAATAAATTACACGTAACTCTTTTTCTTCCCGTACAAAAGCAGTTTACAATCCATAGGACCGTCGTCCTGCACGCGGCATGGCTGGTTCAGAGTTGCCTCCATTGACCAATATTCCTCACTGCTGCCTCCCGTAGGAGTCTGGTCCGTGTCTCAGTACCAGTGTGGGGGATCTCCCTCTCAGGACCCCTACCCATCATCGTCTTGGTATGCCGTTACCACACCAACTAACTAATGGGACGCATGCTCATCTTTTACCGATAAATCTTTAATATTAAAATGAGGCCATCTCAATATACTATAAGGCATTAATCCGGATTTCTCCGGGCTATTCCTTAGTAAAAGGTAGATTGCATACGCGTTACGCACCCGTGCGCCGGTCTCTAGTAAGCAAGCTTACTATACCCCTCGACTTGCATGTGTTAGGCCTGCCGCTAGCGTTCATCCTGAGCCAGGATCAAACTCTTCATCGTATTATCTTTAATGTTTTTTGATGTTCGCGTCTATGTGGTTATTCCGAAAAATAACCCCTTACTCTCTCTTTTTTTGCTGTCAATTCAATATGTCTATGAACGTGTCTTCTTCTTTAATCCCGCTCCCTTTATCAAAGCGAGTGCAAAAGTAGAAACTCTTTTGGTATTAAGCAAACTTTTTTTAAACTTTTTTTAAAATTAATTCTGCCAATACTTCTCTAAGAACTTCGCCGTATCTTAACGAAACGGACCGCAAAGATACTGCCTTTTTTTGACACAAAACAAGCTTTTTTTAAACTTATTTTCGCTATCTTTACTCTCTTTCTGTTATCAAGGAACTTCCTGCATTTTGCGAGGGCAAATATACCACCCTTTTTTCCGCTTTTCCAAATTTTTATAACCCCTTTTTTTACTTTTTATTTACATTGCCTTAATACCAGCACGTTACAAATCATAAAAAAGTAAAATAACCTCCTAAACCAGAACTTATACTCCTTCATAACTCAAAAAAAAACTGAGCGGATCACTGCTATTTACAACCGAAAAAGCCGTTAAACAAAAAAACCGCCACTGGATAGTGGCGGTTTTGAGTTATAAAAATCGGAAATGGATTAATTATTTCCTTTTTCCATTTTAGCTTTTAATTCAGCTAAAGCATCCAAGTCACCTAAAGTTGTTTTTTCAGGCGCATTAGTACTTGTTGATTTCTCCTCAGCTTGCTTTACATTTCTTTCTTCCTCATCACGAAATGTTGCTGTATGAGAAGCCACCACACGTTTAAATTCTTTATTAAATTCGATAACTTTGAAATCGGCAGTATCTCCTTTTTTCAATTTTTTACCGTCTTCTTTTTCCAAATGACGTGTAGGGATGAAAGCTACGATATCGTCACCAAACTCTACAGTTGCTCCTTTATCGTTCATATCTCCGATAGTTCCGTTATGAACAGTACCTACAGCAAAAGCATCTTCATACTGATCCCAAGGATTAGGAGTAGTTTGTTTGTGACCTAAAGACAATTTACGTCCTTCAACATCTAATTCTAATACTACAACATCTAATTTATCTCCTACGTTTACAAACTCTGATGGATGTTTGATTTTTTTCGTCCAAGACAAATCAGAAATGTATACTAACCCATCAATACCTTCTTCTAATTCAACGAATACACCAAAGTTAGTAAAGTTACGAACCACACCTGTATGCTTAGAGCCCACCGGATATTTCGCTGTAATGTCAGTCCAAGGATCTGTAGTCAATTGTTTAATACCTAAAGACATTTTGCGTTCGTCACGATCCAATGTCAAGATAACCGCCTCAACTTCGTCGCCAACTTTCACAAAATCTTGAGCAGAGCGCAAATGTGTTGACCAAGACATTTCAGAAACGTGGATTAAACCTTCAACTCCTTCAGCTACTTCAATAAAAGCACCATAATCAGCTAAAACAACTACTTTTCCTTTTACTTTATCTCCAACTTGCAGATTCGCGTCCAAGGCATCCCAAGGATGTGCGTTTAATTGTTTTAAACCTAATTGGATACGTGTTTTTTCATCATCAAAGTCTAAAATAACAACGTTTAATTTCTGGTCTAACTCCAATACTTCTGACGGGTGGTTAATACGCGACCAAGATAAGTCAGTAATATGGATTAATCCATCCACACCTCCTAAGTCGATAAACACACCATAAGAAGTAATGTTTTTCACCACACCTTCTAACACCTGACCTTTTTCTAACTGGCCGATGATTTCTTTTTTCTGTTCTTCGATGTCCGCTTCGATCAACGCTTTATGTGAAACAACTACGTTTTTGAATTCATGGTTAATCTTAACCACTTTAAATTCCATTGTTTTGTTTACATACTGGTCGTAATCACGAATTGGTTTAACATCAATTTGAGAACCCGGTAAGAATGCTTCTATTCCGAAAACATCTACAATCATACCTCCTTTAGTTCTACATTTTACAAAACCATTAACAATTTCACCTGTTTCATGAGCAGCAATAACTCTATCCCAAGCTTTAATTGTACGTGCTTTGCGGTGAGATAGTACTAACTGTCCGTTTTTGTCTTCTCTTACGTCAATTAATACCTCTACTTTATCTCCAACTTTTAAGTTAGGATTGTAACGGAATTCGTTTAAAGAGATTACACCTTCAGATTTTGCATTGATATCTACAATAGCATCTCTGTCAGTGATTCTTACAACTACTCCTTCTACTACTTCTTCATCGTCTGTAGAGATAAATGTTTTAGATACTAAATCCTCGAATTCTTTCAATTCATTTCCTTCAACTGCATCAATACCATTTTCATAGCTTTCCCAGTTAAAGTTTTGTAAAAAATCTTCTTGTGTTTTTGCTTGTTCAGACATGTCTGATTAAAAATTTGTATTCTGTCGTGTATGAGTTTCTCCAGAAATACTTCAACAGAAGCTGTTAGTTATTGATCTTGAATTGTTTTACCGAAACTCCCAATCTTAATAAAACGAGTGCAAAGATACAAAAAAAACTTTATTTATTTAAGTATAAGTCTTTTATTTAAAAAAATAAGCCGACAAAGCCGGCTTATGTAAATTCTTCTACTTTTTTATAGTATTAGAAATTGGTTGTAATATTCAGAGTAAAACCCATAGCTTCAGGCACCATTCTGCAAACGCCTCCCACACACATCAATCCTCCTCGCTGACGCCCGTAACTTGCAGCAATACGTGTAGCTCCTTTGGTAAAACTTCCTCCAAAACTATAATAGTGTATACGCATGTCTTCATCATCATTTCCATAATTGTAAATATCGTGAACGAAAAATGAGAATTTCGAATTAGGTGTATATTCTAATGTTCCTCCGGCCCAGTTTTTTCTATAACCATCAGCCCACTGGTGTTGTAATTCCAGACGCAAAGAGCTTGTAGGATTAAAAAAGTATAATCCTTCAGCAACCGCCACATTAGAATTGATTTCATCATACGTTTCTTCAACATACTCTTTATTATAATACTGATTCAAATACATGAATATACTACTGAATTTATCAGACCATTTTCTTCTGTATTCTACCGCAATATCTCTGTAGTATTTTTTTCCGAAATCCAGATAACCCGTTGTCTTAAGATTTCCATCAGCTTCCGGTTCAGTTTTTAGACCCGCCCAGTACGATCCGTTTACAATTAGATTTGCCCCATAAGCACCTCCCAGAAAACTCTCTTTAGGCAATTCATAAAATACGTCGAACTGTCCTCCGATTTCTCCTAATTTGTCAACATTAAAGGTTCCATACTTTGGTTGCGACTGGTACACAAAAATATTCTGCAGCGCATAATCGTATTGTTTTGTCAATGCCGGCAGATAATTGACCACTCCAACATTATACTGATTACCTCCTAAAGCACGTTCTGAATAGAACGTCATATTTTCCATACGGCGCAAATTTACATTCGCCGCAAACCCCGTATCAGTATAACCCAAATTTAAAAGCAATGCATTACCCGATTTGGATTTATCGGGGAAAACAGTTCCTAAATTTTCTACAAGCGCGTCTTCGGTTTTGTAAACATATTCGCCACTAACCGAGATTTTACTTCCCACATATTCCAATCGGGTAGATATCATATTTGTATTAGGCTCAAGAGTTGGGTATTCTTTTCGGATATCTTCATATCTTCCAACAAAACTGGCACCGAATTTTAACACATAATCTTCTTTGTTCATCAGATTGGTAATATCTACTTCGGTATTTACGCCATAGATAACACCATCTGACAAATCAAACCCCATTCCTATTCTTTGCTTCCCCCCCAACAAGGTAATATGGGTTGAAGGGTGTAAACGCAATTTCAACCGTGATCCGAAAAGAGCATTATTAATACCTAAAGCACGATCTTCCCATGACCGCAGCACCAATCCGCTGCCAAACTGTTCATAAAAGTGACCTACGGTAAAATCTACTCCTTTTTCATAATTATTATAGCGGGCATAAACCGTACCTATATTAAATTTTTCCAAATCAGGAGAATAATTTAATATCGCTTTGGGAAGATAACCTTCTACCTGTACACCTACTTCAAAATGATCTTTTAAATAATCAACCTTTATATAATTGTTAGAACGAAAAGGATCGTCTTTTTCCGCATCGTCTAATTTAATCTTATCGTCTTCAGTATAATACTGTGAATTGGATTCTATTCCCACATTAACCTGAGCCTCAGCTACAAATGAAATAGTTAAGAAAACCGATAGCGCAAGTATTTTTTGCATTTTCATACTACTTACCTATTGCCGATTTTACTTTACTATATAATTCATTTTCTATCCCCGGCGTATAGCTTGAATGTGAGTAAACTACTTTTCCTTTGTACATTACAATTGTATACGGAACATTTACTACGTTCAAGGCTCTTTTTAACTCTTGGTTTTCATCTAAAACTACTGTATATTTCCATGATTTGCCTTTT
Source organism: Paenimyroides tangerinum (assembly GCA_050990835.1). Classification (GTDB taxonomy): domain Bacteria; phylum Bacteroidota; class Bacteroidia; order Flavobacteriales; family Flavobacteriaceae; genus Flavobacterium. The sequence continues at coordinate 929,633 of CP158859.1, forward strand.
ACCTGTGGTTTTACACGCGATTTTGTACGGGCATCGTCAATAGAAACCGCCACTAATTCCACGCCTGTTTCTTGCTGCCACTTTCCGTAAACTTCGTGAATAGCGCTCAATTCTTTCAAACAAGGTCCGCACCACGTTGCCCAAAAACTAATAATGACAGGTTTATCTGCTGAATTGTATTTAGCCATATTAACAGATTTACCATCAATATCCTTTAATGTTACATTAGGGAGTTTTGTTTGAGATATGGCCGAAAAACCAATGAGAACAAAAAGAATTAAAGATTTAATTTTCATTTTTATAAATTTAGATATAGAATTTTAGCAAATGTATAAAAACTTTTTGCTCATTTTTTTTATTATATGAAAAAAAAATTTTTAATTTGTTTTTATATTAACAATTAATTAAAACTTAAAAATGAAGAAAATTGTTTTATTGGGGTCTGTTGCATTAGCAGGTTTGATGTTTTCATGTAGCTCATCTGATGATGGAGGAGAAGCACCAATCCCGGAAGGAGCAGAAAAATTAAGAGTGGTTGTGGCTGTTTTAGATCAGGATGGAAATGCAATTAATGTACAGGAAGCTAAAGGTAACTCTACTAAAGATTATGTGATGGTAGGAAATGCTTTTCAACATCGTGTTTTAATTGAAGATTTTACCGGAGCCTGGTGTGGGTGGTGTCCAAGGGTTTCACATTCTATTGAAACACTGGAACAGGAAAATAACGATAAAGTGGTTGCCGTTGCATTGCACAATAATGACAAGTTAAGATTTACGCCTTATGAAGGAAATTTGTCGAATACTTTGTGGACAAAATTCGGAATTCCATCTAACCAAAGAGGTTATCCGTTTGCTGTACTGAACAGACAAGTAGAATGGGAAACTGCAAGTGGAAACGCCATGAATTTAAATCAGGTATTAAACGCGGCAAAACCAAGTTCTACTGTTGGTATCAAAATTTCCTCTAAATTAGAAAAAGATAAAGGTACAGTAAATGTTTCCCTTAAATTTTCAGAAACGTATTCAGGTACCTTAAATTATGTAGTATATGTAGTACAGGATGGTATTGTTTTATCACAGGAAAACTATACTACTAACTATGGAGGTAAAGGAACGAAAAAAGATTTCGTACATAATTCTGTAGCGAAAGCTATTACAGGAAGTATTATGGGAGAAACGGTTCCTTCTGACAAAACTACTTCCGGAAGTGAGTTTACTACCGGTGATTTAAATGTGACGTATAAAGCATTCTAAATAAAAAAGCGCCGATGGCGCTTTTTTATTTTAAATCCAGTTTTAGCTGGATATACCCCGATTTTTTCTGCTGTACGTTTAAATTACTGATCTGGATACCGATTAAACGAACTGAATTGGCAAGTTTTTGCTGGTACAATAGTTCTTTTGCTGTTTCCAGAATAATAGATACATCATTAATATAGTAAGCATACGTTATACTGCGTGTTTGCTGGGTGAAATCGCTGTATTTGATTTTCAGGGTAATGGTTTTTCCTGATAGGTCTTGTTTTTTTAAACGCATATCGACCTCTGAAGCAATATTTTTTAACCGTTCAAGCAGGAATACTTCTGATGAAATGTTTTCTTCAAAAGTACGTTCAGCTCCAATCGATTTAGGCAGCCTGTTGGCTTCTACTTTAGATTCATGTATACCTCGGCTTAACCTGTAATAGGAAATACCTGAATTTCCAAAATGTTTTGTAAGAAACTCCAACGACCTTTGCCGAAGATCTTTCCCAGTAAAAATACCCAAATGGTACATTTTGTCTGCTGTTTTCTTTCCGATACCGAAAAAACGTTTAATTTCCAGGTGATCTAAAAAAAGCTGAATCTCATCCGGGTTTATGGTTTTCTGACCATTCGGTTTATTAACATCTGAAGCTATTTTAGCTAAAAACTTATTTACGGATATGCCAGCAGAAGCTGTTAAACCTGTCTTTTCAAAAATTTTCATCCTTATTTCTTCTGCTATTCTCGTGGCGCTTTTTAATCCTTTTTTATTGGAGGTTACGTCTAAAAAAGCCTCATCCAATGCCAAAGGTTCTACCTGATCGGTATATTCATAAAAAACTGTCCGTATCTGTTTAGAAACTTCTCTATACCTATCAAATCGAGGGTATATGAAAATAAGTTCCGGACAGCGTTTTTTGGCCAGTTTTCCACTCATTGCGCTCCGCACCCCAAATACCCTGGCTTCATAGCTTGCTGCAGCAATTACTCCTCTTGCTCCATCTCCCCCCACTGCAATAGGCTTTCCTTTTAACTCGGGAAAATCGAGTTGTTCTACCGATGCATAAAAAGCATCCATATCTATATGTATAATCTTTCGCTGTTCCATAAACAAAAAAGAATCCCAAAAGAGATTCCTTTACTTATACATTGCCCTTTTTCTTTTTTGGAGGAAAGAAAAAATGCAACGGATGTTTTTTAAAATGTTTCCATACCGATTTCTGTAAGGAAAAAACCTCTACCCATGACATATTTCTTGAACGAAAGGCCAATCCTAATGATAAGCCAAAACTCACAATAAAATTCATAAACCCAACCACAAATAACCCTATCAAACACCAGAACCAGGTAATCCAGTTCAGCGCAAAATCAGCACCATAAGCACCTAACGCAATGTTACCACTAACAAAGGTAATGTGACGGATATCTAAATCAAGGCCTAAAAAAATACCTATGGAATGTGTACTTCCCATAAATACACCAAACCAGAAATTCGATACAATACCCGGCCATTTTTTTTCCAGCCAGCCAGCCAGTCTAGCCGCTTTATTAACTCCTAATGTATGCTTTAAAAAAGGATTTTCCTGTATACGGTAATATACCTGATTGTGTTTGTTCTTATTGGAAACGTTACCGGAAATAATACCCGATAAAAACAGGAAAACACCGGCTATGGCCGCGTGAAAAATAGCAGGTGAATGTACAGGACTTGTATCGGTCAGTAAAGTATACCATTTGGTATCTGTTATATTCACTCCTGTAGCCATATCAATTAACCAGATAAGCAATAGCGCCATCGGGAACGCCATGATAACATTTCCCACAAATGCAATGAATTGCGATCGGAATAAACGGGCAAAAAGATTAGCAAATGCGCTATGTTTTTCGCTTGTATTGGTTTGTTTTTTTGTCCCTTCTTCAATGGCCTTTATAATGGTAGTAGCCGTCATTGCCGGCTGCTTGGTGGCTAAAGCAAAACCACACAGGTAAATAACAATAAATCCAAAAGCATAGTTCATGCTATAAAGAAAAGCAAAGCCAAAATCGCTGGTATTTGCTTTAGACAGTAATATTTTAAAAATACAAAGAAAACCGACAACCACACCGGCTCCCAATGCGGCTTTGAACATTTTGAAATATTCTTTAGCCGATTCGGTAATATAATGCTCTCCGGTTTTAGCCGTATATTGAGTAATTTCATAAGAAATCAGCTGTGTGCTTTCTCCTACCAGTGTAGATACGTTATTTTTATAACAGTTATATTCTATAAGTTTTAATGCCAGATTTATGGACCTTTTTATTTTGTCAGCCACGTCTCGGGCGACTAATAATGAGATTAAAATTTCAATCCGGATAAGTTGCTGACGGATGCGTAACAGGCTTTGGTTTACTTTTAAAGTAATTCCGTATTTTGAACTATTTTTAAAGGCCTGATTAACAAATTCCAAACATTGTTTATGCAGTATAACCAATTGCTTATAGTTCAAATCATTGGGAGAAAGCGCTTCTATTTCTCCGGATCGTATGGCACGTTCAATAGCCAGAAATTCATTTTCAAAACCTAAAAAAGGACTTTCCAGGTGATTGTATTCGGGAACCATATTGATAATATTGGATTCCATCGAACGGCCGCTCATCCGTTGTGTAATCAGTCCCATGGCATACAACAATTCTGATAATGGTCCGTTGCTGGCTGATTGCGGGGTAAAAATATCCTTAAAATCCAGCAATTCGAAAAGCTCTACCAGTTCTGCATAAGGAATTTTATTTATCCATACGAAATCGGTGTCTTTATAAAACACCTGATTTAAAACATATTCCAGGGTATCTTTTTGAGGCTGATAAGGTAATATTTTAGAGGAGATACGCTTACGCACTTCATAAATAAAATCGGAATCCTGTAAAATACCCGCATCTGAAATCATGCGGCTGAATTTACGGTTGGCCAGGATATTTTGCAGATACCTAGCCAGTGCATACCGGTATTCCTCGTTTTCTATTAAAACATCCAGCAGTTCACGCAGTGTAATACTTACTACAGCCTTAGGGCGGCGTGGTCTGAAATAATGAACCAAATCATGTAAAAACAATAAATCATCCCTTAAAATTACTTCGGCATCCAAAACATATCGTTGAAAAATATCCTGAACCTGGGTATGTTTTATTTGTTTTTTGTATAATTTCATAAATTACTTTTTATAATCGAAATTTGTAATCTAAATTAACCTTTTTATATGCTAGAAATAGAAAGAAAATTTATCGTTAAAAATACTACTTTTTTACGTGATAATGCAAAGTGTTACCAAATTTCACAAGGCTACTTAAATTCAAACCCTGAGCGTACCGTGCGGATACGCATAAAGAACGGCAAGGGTTTTATTACGGTTAAAGGTCTTGGAAATGAAAGCGGAACAACCCGGTTTGAATGGGAAAAGGAAATTCCTGTTGCAGAAGCAGAGGCGCTTCTTCAATTCTGCGAAGATTTTGTTATCAGTAAAACACGTTATGAGGTATGTTTTGAGGGAAAAATATTTGAAGTTGATATTTTTCATGGTAAAAATGAAGGTTTATTACTGGCTGAAATAGAATTGCAAAACGAAAATGACATATTTGGCAAACCGGAATGGATAGGAGAAGAAGTGACCGGGAACGAAAAATATTACAACGCTTATTTAAGCCGTCACCCGTTTTCTTTATGGCATTAATTCCGTATTTCTAAAAGCACCTTAAGCTTTCCCGTATTCTTGTTATCTGTAATCTGCATAAAGGCTTTTTTGCTTAAATCAATCTCAAAACCTTTGGTAAAAGGGCCTCTGTCATTTATCTCTACCTCAACGCTTTTATCATTAGCGAGATTGGTTACTTTCACTTTTGTTCCGAACGGTAATGTTTTATGAGCAGCCGTAAGTTTAGTATTGGAAAATTTTTCTCCGCTAGCCGTCTTTTTTCCGTTAAACTTATCGTGATAATAACACGCTACAGCTTCTTTTTTAAAAACAGTAGTATGTTTTGAAGGTTTGTTTGCTTTTGCGGTTGTATTTTGCACGGATTTACATCCTGTCAAAAATAGTATCGGACCACAAAGTAGAAAAAGAATTTTACAGCGCAAATTCTTCGAGATTAGAATTATCAACCTGTACAAGGGTTTCCAGATCTTCTACGAGTTCTGCTTTCGTTTCTTCATAGTTCTCAGGTAATACTTCTACTTTTACCTTTAAAGTACCATGAGCTTTCCGGTGGGTAATTTCCATAAAGGCTTTTTTCGAAAGGTCCAGACTACGTCCTTTTGTAAAAGGGCCTCTATCATTGACCGTCACTACTACCGACTCGTCATTGGAAAGATTCGTCACGCGTAATTTGGTTCCGAAAGGCAGTGTTTTGTGAGCTGCCGTTAATTTTTTATTGCTAAAAATATCGCCACAAGCCGTTTTTCTGCCATTGAATTTATCGTGATAATAAGATGTTACAGCTTCATCATATACAACATCTACTTCATCTTCTAAAGCTAGTAACTCTTTGTTAATATGGTCTACCTGCTTATCAAGAGCTGCTTCTGCTGCTTCTTCTTTAGCTGAGTCTGAAATAGTAACATAAGCAAGGTCCGGAGAAATCTTCATTAAAGAAGCCGTTGTTTTTTCCTGCTCTCCTCTGTTAATAAAAAAGTTAATGGCGGCTGCAAATAGCGCTAAAACTGTCAAACTCAAAATGTGTGTCACTTTCATTTTCATCGTACGTTCATTTTTTTATTTGGCATAAAACATACTACCAAAGTAAAAGCCCTAGCACGTAGGGCTTTTTATTATTATTAAATCCAATTACTCCAAGGTATTCTCGATAAAATTAAGATTAAACCTAAAGTATAAAATACAGCAAACGATTTAAATTTAGCTGCATCTTCTGTTTTTTTCTTATGTTTTGACCAACCTATCGTAATTAAAATTACCGCAATAATATTAATTAAAGGATGTTCTAAAGCGTACAAGCGTAAAGTACTATCTTTCATGGCAACGCCGAAGCTCTGCACTAATGGAGATATAAAGTATAGAATCAAGCCTATCAGCAATTGAATATGCGTAAAAATTAACGCCATCAAGCCTATCTGGCGGTCACTCGCTTTAAAAGATCTTTTCGACACTAATCCGAAAATCCCGTTTAGAGAAGCAATTAATAACAAAGCCAAAGCTATGTATGCAATCCACGAATGTGCGGGTTGTAAAATACTGTACATTATTACTTATTGTTTGTGTTAGTAGCGCAAATATAGGTATTTTAGTATATAAAAATGACCAATCTGCCCGCTACATTTTTCAAATATACTGAATTACAATCTATTAATATTTAGTTTTCTGAAAAAATAAACATATCTTTAACTTTTTTAACACTTTAAAAAAACAAAAAACAATTGAAAAAACAGAAAAGACCTGCACTTGAGCAGGCCTGATCTTCAAAAAAATAAACTAATCTTCATACATTAAAAGTGATATCGCACTCCTAAAAAACCCCGGATACCCTGGTTGGATCCGTATATATAATTAGGGTCGAACATCAGTCCATACGGATTATCGGGAGTACGTAAAACTTTCCCGTCTGACCCGTATTGCACATTTTTATCAAAAGGATCATTGGCTCGCGCAATAATAAACGGGTTACCTTTGTTAGGCGTCCAGTTCAGCAGGTTTTTTACACCGCCGTATATCTGCCAGCTTTGAGTGGCTTTATACGTTAGCTGAATATTCTGAATACTGTATGTTTTGGAATACGGTTGGCGCGGATCCCATTCGCTTACGAGCGGCAGGCGCATAGGTCCATATAAATTTCCCGTATAATCAATATCTAACCTCCATTCCGGTATGGTATAACTTATTGTCCAGGTACCGGACCATTTTTCGGTTAGCATCTGCCGTTCTTTTTGCCCGTTTTCGATTTGTGCTACATCCATTAGTGTTCCTCCCACAATAAATTTTAAGCCATTGTTCAATACCAGATCAATATTTGCAGATATTCCGGCAGATACAGCATGTCCCTTTAAATTGGCATAAATAATCTGGTTCGGGTTGGTATCGTAATCGGGTAAAATCGCATTGGTAAAATAGGTATACCAGGCAGATGCTTCCAGTTGTAAAAAATGCTTGTTGTCAATCAGCCAGTTTCTCAGATAATTTACATTTATATTATACGACTGTTCAGGCTTTAGTTCCTCTGCAATAATAACATCTCGTGCTCCGGAAAGTGCCGCATGATCTTCCGTAAATAAATTGACTACTCTAAAGCCTGTTCCGGCATTTAACCTAATTACATCTCCCTTGTCTGATTTATATCGATAAGCCGCTCTGGGTGTAAAAATAGCACCGTGTTTGGGATGATAGTCATACCGGGCACCAAGCAACACGCTCTGTTTATCATGCCATTTTATCTCGTCCTGTATAAAAAGACTGGGTATGGTAAATTTTTCTGAAGTTGTTGTTGCAGGTGTATTATCATTATAGTATTGGTAACGGGCAGCGGTACCAAAAAGCATATCATGATTGCCAAACGTTTTATCCCATGTCAGCTGTGCAAAAGCAATCTGCTGCTTTGCCATATATTCCTGATTGCCGTAAACGGAATTTTGATCATGATTGGTATAAGAAAAGCTCAGCATCATTTTTTCAGAAACCGGCAGCTGATAATTACCTAAAAGCTCAAACCTGTTTGTATAAATAGATTCTCCATATACTTCCTCTCCGCCGCGATAACTTTTGTTCCATCCCATTTCGCCTCCCCATCTGTCTTCGTAGAAATACCTTCCGGCTAAAGAAAATACCCGGTTATTTTTTCGTTTGAACTTCCATTTCTGAAATACTGAAATACGATGCTGTAGGGTAACATCTGTAAAACCGTCACCATTGTTATCTATAGGATTATTATAATTAAAATAGTTAATTCCCAACAGCATGTCAGCTTTCTTACCCACAGCCGTGCTGACGCCGATATCAGCATTTACTTCTCCCCAGGTTGTGCCAAAAACGTCTGCCGAAAAACGAGGAGCATTATTTGGTCTTTTCGTGATAATATTAATAAGTCCACCAACAGCTTCGCTTCCATATAAAGAAGATGCAGGCCCTTTTACAATTTCTACCCGTTCTATCAAGGAATTTGGAATTCCTGAAAGACCATATACAGTTGACAAACCGCTTACAATTGGCATTCCGTCTATCAGTACAAAGGTATAAGGTCCTTCAAGCCCGTTGATATGGATGTCGCCAGTGTTACAAACACTGCAATTTACCTGAGGCCGTACACCGTTTACCGTTTGTAACGCTTCAAAAATATTAGGTGTCGGATTTTTTTTGAAAAACGCCGGGGTATATACCTCAACAGGCACCATACTTTCCGATCGTAATACCGGTTTTAACGTTCCGGATATAACCATTTCCTCTAAAGCCTCTGTTTCAATATCTGTTAAAGCTACATTTACCTGAATAATTGAGTCTTGCCTGATATGAATTGTTCTTTGCTCTGTTTTCATTCCTTTATATGCAATTTCCAAAACATACGTTCCTGGTTGTAGGCTGTCTAAGACATAATACCCTTCACGGTTAGATAAGGTTTCTTTATGCAGTTGCTTGATCTGTACATGCGCTTCTGGCACATAATCTTCTTCAAAAGTAATAATTCCTTCTACTTTTGACTGCCCGTAAACGGAAGCGCAAATGGCAAACATTCCGGTCAAAAACAAATATTTCATTTCAGCTAAATTAATTTTTAGACAAAACTAAAAAAATAAAAACATTAGCCAAAATAAATTTTTACTTTTTTCTAAAAACAGTATATTTGTAAAAAAATAAAGATGTTAACTCAGGCAGAAGAAAATTATATTAAAGCTATTTTTCATTTATCCACTACGGAAGAAAATGGAATTTCTACTAATGCTATTGCACAGCGCATGGATACTAAAGCGTCGTCGGTTACAGATATGATAAAAAAATTACACGAAAAAGAGCTCATAGATTATCAGAAATACCAAGGAGTGTATCTTACTGAATCAGGTATATATACGGCTAAGATGATCATTCGCCGCCATAGGCTTTGGGAAGTATTTCTTGTAGAAAAACTACAGTTCACATGGGATGAAGTACATGACGTTGCAGAAGAGTTAGAACATATCAAATCAGAAAAGCTGATTAATAAATTAGACGCTTATCTGGGATATCCTAAAGAAGACCCGCATGGCGACCCTATTCCTAATGCCAAAGGTGAAATGCAGACGATGAATAAGGTTTTATTATCAGAGATGCAAATAGGAAAACCTTGTATTTGTGTGGGTGTTAAAGATACATCTACTTCTTTTTTGCAGTACCTGGACCGGCAGAATATTTCATTGGGAGCTTCCATCAGTATACTGAGCAAAGAAGATTTTGACCAGTCGCTGACTATAACCGTAAATACAAAAGAAATGATTATCTCTAAAATAGTTGCCCGTAATCTTTTTGTAAAAACCGTATAAAGTATGAGTCATTATAGAAACTCCGAATCTTTAAGCGAGGTGCACAACTCCGTAGAAACCACTCATAAAAAAGGATGGCGTAGAATCTTTGCTTTCCTTGGGCCTGCTTATCTAATTAGCGTGGGATATATGGATCCGGGCAACTGGGCTACCGATATCGCAGGAGGCTCACAATTCGGTTATAAGTTGGTATGGGTGCTTTTAATGTCTAATCTTATTGCGTTGCTATTACAGTCATTAAGCGCAAGGCTGGGAATTGTAAAAGGACTCGATTTGGCTCAGGCATCACGACTGGCCTATCCTGAATGGGCCAACTATCCGCTTTATATTCTGGCGCAAATAGCAATTATAGCATGTGATTTGGCCGAAATTATAGGTATGGCCATTGGTTTGCATTTACTTTTCGGTATACCGATGATATGGGGTATTTCCATTACCGTTCTGGATACCATTCTCTTACTTTTTTTGTTGAAAAAAGGAATGCGTACTATGGAAGCCTTTATTGTTTCGATGGTATTTATTGTTGGTATTTCCTTTTTATTTGAAATGTTTATTGTAAAACCAGATTTTACAGCGGTAGCAAAAGGATTGATACCGGGAAAGCTGGACGGAACCGCTTTATATATAGCTATTGGTATCATAGGTGCCACTGTTATGCCGCATAATCTTTACCTACATTCCTCTTTAGTACAAACCCGAAAAATAGAACGCACGCCAAAAGGAATTAAAGAAGCTATAAAATTCAACTTTATAGATACGGCTGTAGCCTTAAACCTGGCCTTTTTTGTAAACGCGGCCATTCTTATTTTAGCTGCGGCAGCTTTTTATACCAATGGTTTTCATGAGGTAGCCGAAATACAAGATGCCTATAAACTGCTTGAACATATTTTTGGCTCAGCGGCTCCCACTTTATTTGCCATTGCTTTAATTGCCTCAGGGCAAAGTTCAACCGTAACCGGAACACTGGCAGGACAAATTGTAATGGAAGGGCATTTAAACCTGCGCATACAACCGTGGGTACGCAGATTACTTACACGGTTGCTTGCCATAATTCCGGCTTTTTTTACTATTCTTCATTTCGGAGAAGATTCTTTGGGAAGCCTGCTTATTCTCAGCCAGGTGGTTCTAAGCCTTCAATTAGGTTTTGCCATCATTCCTCTTATCCATTTTACGTCCGACAAAAAGATAATGGGCCAATTCGCCATTAAAACATGGGTAAGAATCTTAGCCTGGCTGAGTGCCATTATCATTGTACTTTTAAACGTTAAACTGGTAATTGATGAGCTTTCTTCCTGGTTAAAGAGTTCTGGAACTAACAGTGTCTGGATTTATGTATTTATCTTTCCGCTGGCTATTGCCATAGGCTTCCTATTACTGTACATTATCATAAAGCCTTTTATTTCGTCTAAGCTAAAAGATGTAAACTTTACGCCTCACGGCGAAGCATTACCCATTGACACCATCCCTGCACAGCAGTATAAAAAAATAGGAATCGGAATTGGCTTTTCTGAAAATGATAAAAATGTTATCCAGCATGCCATTCGCCAAGGCGGAAAAGAAGCCCATTATATTTTAATTCATATTGTAGAAACAGCGGTTGCCCGTTATTATCGTCATGAAGCTCTTGATTTGGAAACCATTAGTGATGAAGATAATCTGAAAAAATACCAGCAGAATTTACATCAATTAGGTTATGATTGCAGCTACAAGATTGGCTACGGAAACAGTGCATCTTCCATAAGCCAGATTGTAAACGATAATGTTATTGATTTTCTCGTTTTAGGTGCCCATGGACATAAAGGTTTTAAAGATTTTCTGTTCGGGTCAACCATAGACAAGGTACGCCACAAGGTAAAAATACCCGTTTTAGTGGTACGATAAAAAAACCTGTAACAGGTTTTTTTATTTTTTTATAAATGAGGTTGCCAAAATGCCTATAACAAAACTGGCAATAGCAGGCAATACCCATTCTAACTGGAAAGAAGCCAACGGTAACGCATTTACCATATTTTTTAAATTCTGATCGTCAGGATACCACTGCGAAAAAACACGAATAAAGGAAACTACTGCCGTTACAATTACAGCCGTTAAAAAAGGCCCTTTAGACATAATAAATTTACCAAAAAACAATACCGATAGAATCAGCACCAAGGTAATAGGATAAATGAAATTGAGCAATGCTCCTGCATAATGGATAATTTCATCCACGCCGTTAATGGCCAGGATAACGGATATTAAAGTACACATAATAACACCTTCTGTATAACCTAACCTGCTTTTAGTAATACGTGCAAAGTAGTCGGCCACAGCAGAAGTAAGTGCAATAGCCGTAGTAAGGCATGCTAAAATCATCAAGGCAGAAATAAAATAAACTCCATTAGTTCCAAAAACCGAGGCAGAAATCTGAATCAAAAGCTGTGAACGTGTCAGCGTATGATCTGTTAAACCTGACGTGGCCCCCAAATAGAAAAGCCCTCCGTAAATGACCAACATACATAAAACTGCCAATAAAGTAGATTTCACAACAATTTCGTTTTTTGCTTCTGTTTGCGTAAATCCTCTGATTTTAGCACCATTTATCAAAACAACAGCGAAAATAACAGAAGCGAGCACATCTAATGTTTGGTAACCTTCTTGAAATCCGAGCAGGAAAGGTTCAGCTATAGGGGTGGTTGCTGTTATACTACCTCCGGAAATCAACCCAAAAACGATAAAAAGTATTAATAAAAGCAAAAGAAGAGGCGACAAGTATTTTCCTAATATTTTTACAATACTGTCTTTAGAAAACGAAAGTACCATTACAACGCTGAAAAACAACACACATACCCATACCGGCTTAGCGTCCGGTACTAATGGTCTGACCGCTACTTCATATACAGAAGCGCCTGTTCTTGGAATAGCAATAAAAGGACCGATACACAATATATTTACAGTAGCTAAAATATAAGCCATCTTAGTATTTACCCGTTTTCCTAGGTCAATAAAGTAATTGCCTGATACCATAACGGCAATAATCCCTAAAACGGGTGCAATAATTCCGGTAGAGGTAAATCCGGCAAACGTTACCGGCCATTGTCCTCCTGATTCAAAGCCTAAAAAGGTAGGCAGCAGTAGATTTCCGGCGCCAAAAAACATGGCGAATAAGGCAAAGCCCAATACAATGATAGATCTTCGTTTTTGTAATAGCATTTTTGGTTTTTTATGATAAACTATCAAACATAATCATTTTTTGTTAAAAAATAAAATAAATATTTAACAAATAATATAACGATAACCCCTTATTAACACCGCTTCATATTCTAAAATAACGGGTGTTCAGAATACACAAAAACTTGTTACCTTTGCACAAAACTTGTTTTAACACATGTACAGAAGTCATCATTGCGGCCAACTGCGTCTGGCCGATGTAAATAAAGAAGTTACCCTTTCCGGATGGGTACAAAAATCAAGAGATAAAGGTTTTATGATTTGGGTTGATTTACGTGACCGCTACGGTATAACGCAGTTAATCTTTGACGAAGTGCGTACAGATGCTGGTGTCATGCAGCGGGCTAAATCATTAGGTCGTGAATTTGTAATCCAGATAAAGGGAACGGTTATAGAGCGTGAATCAAAAAACCCCAACCTTCCTACAGGCGACATTGAAGTATTGGTAAAAGAATTAACCATCTTAAATGAATCGCAATTACCTCCATTTACTATCGAAGATGAAACAGACGGCGGGGAAGATATCCGTATGAAATACCGTTATTTGGACATTCGCCGTAATCCGGTAAAAAACAGCCTGTTATTTCGTCATAAAGTAACACAGGAAGTACGTAATTACCTATCGAATTTGGATTTTTGCGAAATAGAAACGCCTTATCTTATTAAATCTACTCCTGAAGGAGCCAGGGATTTCATTGTTCCTTCACGTATGAATCCGGGACAGTTTTATGCGCTGCCGCAATCACCGCAAACCTTTAAACAATTATTAATGGTAGGTGGTATGGATAAATATTTCCAAATTGTGAAATGCTTCCGTGATGAAGATCTGCGCGCTGACCGCCAGCCGGAATTTACACAGATTGACTGTGAAATGTCGTTTGTGGAACAGGAAGATATTTTAGCTGTTTTTGAAGGAATGACACGTCATCTTCTTAAGTCCATCCATGCTATAGAAATAGATAAATTCCCCCGCATGACTTTTGACGAAGCAATGCAAAAATACGGAAATGACAAACCGGATATCCGCTTTGGAATGGAGTTTGGCGAATTAAATGCCGTTTCTCAGCACAAAGAATTTGGGGTATTTAATCAGGCTGAATTGGTAGTAGGTATAGCTGTTCCAGGTGCTGCCGGTTATACCAGAAAAGAAATAGATGCATTAATTGAGTGGGTAAAACGCCCTCAGGTAGGCGCGTCAGGTATGGTATATGTAAAATGTGAAGCCGACGGTTCCTATAAATCATCGGTAGATAAATTCTATGACCAGAATGATTTAGCCAAGTGGGCAGAAATTACCGGAGCTGCAGCCGGAGACTTAATTTTGGTTTTATCGGGTCCTGCCCATAAAACACGTACACAACTGAGTGTTTTGCGTATGGAATTGGGCAATCGCTTAGGCCTGCGCAAACCGAACGAATTTGCACCGCTTTGGGTTATTGATTTTCCATTGCTGGAATGGGATGACGAAACCTCCCGTTACCATGCCATGCACCATCCGTTTACATCTCCTAAAAAAGAAGATATGCACTTACTGGACACTGATCCGGGAAAAGTGCGTGCCAACGCATATGACCTGGTATTAAACGGAAATGAAATAGGAGGCGGATCTATACGTATCCACGATAAAGAAACACAAGCCCTTATGTTTAAACACCTGGGCTTTACACCGGAACAGGCACAAGAACAATTTGGTTTTCTGATGAATGCCTTCACCTACGGAGCTCCTCCACATGGTGGTTTGGCTTTTGGACTTGATCGTTTAACGGCTATTTTAGGAGGACAGGAAACTATTCGTGATTTTATTGCTTTTCCTAAAAACAACTCTGGACGGGATGTTATGATAGATGCTCCGGCTATGATTGATCCAGCTCAGCTTGATGAGTTGTCAATAGCGCTGCATATAAAAGCGTAGTGCTGTATACATAAAAAAAGATGATGTTTTCACATCATCTTTTTTTATGCTTTTTATTTCTGTAAATTAAGTCCTCTTCCTGTAAACAGACAATGTTATTCAATAAGAGACTGAAATGTCTGAACATAATTTATAGCGAATTATCCGCATTTGCAATTCGTATCGTTATTGCCGCAACCGTTATTTTTTTTCTTTTTAAAAAAGTACTTCTTTACAAAGAATCCTACTGCCACAGCTAGTAAAGTATATACTATAATATCTTGTATCATCAGGCTAACGTTTGATAAGCGATAAAAGCCAGTAAATAGGCTATTACCGACATAAATGTCATTTGTATAAACATCCATTTCCATGAGTTGGTTTCCCGTTTGGTTACTCCCAAAGTAGAAATGCACTGCATGGCAAAAGCATAAAACACCAGCAAAGAAACACCGGTAGCTAAATTAAACGTAGGCGTTCCGTCAGGGCGTTTCTCTTTTTTCATCCGGTTTACCACCGTATCTACGTCTTCTCCCTGGCTGCCAATATTATAGAGAGTTGCCAGATTTCCTACAAAAACTTCCCGGGCAGCGAAAGAGGTAAGTACAGCAATACTAATTTTCCAATCATAACCCAAAGGTTTAAACACTGGCTCTACAACCGATCCCAGCATTCCAATATAAGAGGTTTCCAGCTGATAACCCGCAATTTCGTCATCCAGTTCTTTTTCCGTAAGGCCATCGTATTTGTGTTTTTCAGTAATATGGATTTCCGCTTTTCCATAAGTATCAGTAGGGCCGTGAGAGCCTAAAAACCATAAAATAACAGACAGGGCCAGGATAATTTTACCTGCCCCCAGCACAAAGGCTTTTGTTTTTTCAATTACCGTATACAGCACATTTTTTAGTAACGGAACTTTATAAGACGGCATTTCGATGATAAAAAAAGTTTTCCTGTCCGATTTCAGGATATATTTCATTACCCAGGCGGCAAATAATGCCATTCCGAAACCGGCCAGGTACATAAGTGTCATAACAAGTCCCTGTAAGCCAATAAAACCGATAACTTTAGTATCCGGAATAACCAGTGAAATAATGATGACATATACCGGAATACGTGCCGAACAGGTGGCAAAAGGTGTTACCAGCATGGTAATGAGACGTTCCTTACTGTCTTCTATATTACGGGCCGACATAATAGCCGGAATGGCGCATGCTACTCCTGAAATAAGCGGAACAACAGACTTTCCGCTAAGGCCGAACGGTCGCATTATTCTATCCATTAAAAACACGACACGACTCATATAACCGCTTTCTTCAAGTACAGCAATAAACAAAAAAAGAATGGCAATTTGAGGAATGAAAATAACAACCCCTCCTACTCCCGGTATTATCCCGTCAGAGAGCAGCTCTGTTAATTTTCCTGCGGGCAGGTTTGTTTTAGTCCATTTGGAAAAACCGGCAAATTGTTCATCAATAAAATCCATAGGTACGCTGGCCCAGTCAAAAATGGCTTGAAAAACCAACAACATAATAGCAAAGAAAATCAGGTAACCGAAAACTTTATGAGTAAGAATACGGTCCATTTTAAACCGAAGGCCGGTCGCTTTTGACCTGTCAATGGTATAAGCAGCCTGGATTTTTTCCTGTATATGCCGGTACCTTTTAACCGATTCTGTATGCTGTATTTTTTTTATCTCTTCACCATTTCCTTTACCCTGTTGTACGTGTATTAACCATTTTCTGTATAAATTCTGACCGGGTGTTGTTGTTAAAGTATTAAAATAGGAGGTGTCCAGCTTTGTTATATCGAAAAAAGGCTTGGTGCTTAATGTAGTATAATTATTTATAGCTTGTTTCAGCTCTTCAATCCCGAAATTGCGCCTAGCGGAAAGTAATATGATTTTCGCATCTAAATTATCCTCTAATTTTTCAATATCTACAGCAATACCCTGACGTTCCATTCTGTCCGCCATATTGATGGCCAAAATCATCGGAAAACCTAAATCCTTTATTTGAGAAAATAACAAAAGATTCCGTTTCAGATTTTCCACTTCAGCTACCACCACCACTACATCCGGATATTCTTTATGTGTTGCATCAAACAATACACTTAATGCTATTTCTTCGTCTTTCGACGTCGCATTAATAGAATATGTTCCCGGCAAATCTACTATTTCAGCAACTATTCCATTACCCAGACTACATGTTCCTATTTTTCGTTCTACGGTTATACCCGGATAATTTCCAACACGCTGTTTCAGTCCTGTCAATGCATTAAAAACAGATGTTTTTCCTACATTGGGATTCCCTAAAAGTGCTACCTTTATTGTACTTTTCATTTGCCTTTAAATAATATCTATATTAATTTCTCTGGCTAAATCTTTGCGAATACTGATATGCGAATCATTAACACAAATATAAATAGGGTCATTTAAAGGAGCTATCTGCAGCACTTCCACTATATTGCCGGGCATACATCCCATATCGATCAGTTTTAAAGGAACCTTCTCCATATTCATATCGGTAATAATTCCTCTTTGATGTATTTTTAAACGATCTAAAGTCATACTTATTTAGATTGATTTCAGATTACAAAATTAACCATTTAAAAAGGATAACCTAACTTTTACATTAAGTTATCCCTTTCAAAAATTTCTTTTATGAATATATTAACTATTATTCCGTAACCATTTAATGTCTTCCAGTAACTGTTTTACATTTTTGGTGTCTTTTGTGTCCTGATCAAGGTTGGTACCATCATAAAAACCGCGAATATGTCCGTTTTTATCTACAAGAATAAAATTTTCAGTATGCACCATATCATAAAGTTCAGACGGATCTCCTGTTTTCACTGCCAGAAATGACTGTCGTGCCAGGTAATAAATTGCTTTTTTATCTCCGGTAACCATATTCCATTTAGCATCTATAACCCCTTTTTCATCAGCATATTTGCGTAATACTTCGGGTGTATCAATATCAGGTGTAACCGAAAATGACAACAGCTTTACATCAGGCATATCTTTAATCTGTTCCTGAAGCCATACCATATTATCCGTCATAATAGGACAGATGGTCGGACAGGTAGTAAAGAAAAAATCAGCTACGTATATGGTATTCGCATAGTCTTTATTGGTAATAATCTGATTGTTCTGATTGGTAAAAGCAAAGTCGGCAATAATATGCTTTTGTTTATTGTTCTGATGCTGTACCAAGGTGTCAACCAGTTCAGGGTTTACCATAGCGGGTGTATAAATAGGTAAGCTTTTTGCCGGTTTCATGGCGTTATAAAACAGGGTTAAAATAATAGCACATAAAATTGCAAAACCTATAAAAAACCACTTATATCCTTTAAAAAAACTCCACATAATTTTTTTGGTAAAATTACTAAATGTTTGTTTCGCAAAGGTTAAATAACTACTAAAGGTTTTATTGAAGTGCTGAAAACAGTACATTTGTGTTTACACATTAATCATTTACACCATGAACAAAAAAATAGTAGCTTTTTCATTAATGAGCTCACTGGCGCTTTCCGCTACGTTAAAAGCACAAATGAAAGAAATTCACGGCATTCATCTCGAATACATGGATCAATCGGTTAAACCCGGTAACGACTTTTTCAGATATGTAAACGGAAAATGGTTAGACCACACGGAGATTCCGGCAGACCGGACCCGATGGGGAAGCTTTGACGAATTACGGAAAAATACTGATATTGATGCATTGGCCATTCTTCAAAAAGCCGCAAACAACTCCCAACTTGATCCAAAATCGGATGAAGCGAAAGCCGTATATGTCTATCAGACCTATCTGGATACTGAAGCACGTAATAAACTAGGAATTAAGCCTATTCAGGGCACCTTAGATAAGGTGAACCAAATAAAAGATGCCAAACAGGCTACCGATTTGGTAGCGGAGCTTTTACCGGAAGGGGGGCTTGGTTTTTACAGCATGTATGTATATGCCGATGCTATGGACTCCAATAAAAATGTGATCTATATAAGCCCCGGAAGTATTGGTTTACCTGACAGGGATTATTATGTTTCCGATGACGCTGATTCAAAAGAGAAAAAGCAAAAGTACGAAGTACATGTGGCCAGAATGTTACAGTTTTTAGGTATAAAAGAAAATGACGCAAAAGCGCAGGCTTCAAAAGTGGTGGCATTGGAAACCCGCATGGCAGAACCGCGCCTGGACCGTGTAGAGCGCAGAGACCGCAGAAAAACATACAACCCTATGTCTGTAGCGGAATTGCAAAAGCTGGCACCGAATGTAAACTGGAAGGCTTATCTGGAAAAAGCCGGTCTTAAAAATGTAGATCAGGTGGTGGTTTCTATGCCTAAATACATGCAGGCGTTGAACGATATTTTAGCCAATACTCCTGTAGAAGACCTAAAAGCGTACATGCGTTGGACCCTGATTAATAAGTCTTCGGGTGTATTGACAACGGATATTGATCAGGCTAATTGGGATTTTTACAGCAAAACCCTTACAGGGGCTATAGCACAAAGACCTATTGAAGAACGTGCATTACAGGTAGTGAATGGTTCAGTAGGAGAAGCGTTAGGTAAATTATATGTAGCGGAAAAGTTTCCGGCAGAGGCAAAAGCGAAAGCAAAAGAAATGATAGACTATGTATTCCTGGCTTTTGAAAACCGTATCAATAATCTGCATTGGATGGCGCCCGAGACAAAAAAAGGAGCTGTTGAAAAATTAAAGAAATCAACCGTTAAAATCGGTTATCCAGATAAATGGAAAGATTATTCAAAGCTGATCATTGTATCTCCTAAAAACGGCGGAAACTACTACGATAACATGAAAAATGTAACCAAGTGGAATTTTGCAGAAAACATAGCGGAATATGGCAAGCCGGTAGACAAAACCAAATGGGGTATGTCTCCGCAAACCGTAAATGCCTATTTTAACCCGACAAATAATGAAATTGTATTCCCGGCGGCTATTTTACAACCTCCGTTTTACGATTATAAAGCGGATGAAGCTGTGAATTTTGGTGGCATCGGCGCTGTTATCGGGCATGAAATATCGCACGGTTTTGATGATTCTGGCGCCCGTTATAATGCTGACGGAAATTTGGTGAACTGGTGGACAGATGCAGATTTAACCCAATTTACCAGTTTAGGGGGTGCCTTGGCTGACCAATATTCAGCTTTAGAGCCTCTTCCAAACACTTTTGTAGACGGTAAATTTACATTAGGTGAAAATATTGGTGACCTCGGCGGTGTAAACGCTGCTTATGACGGCCTTCAGCTCTATTTAAAAGACAAAGGACGTCCGGGTTTAATAGACGGTTATACCCCTGAACAACGTTTCTTTATTTCCTGGGGTACCATCTGGAGAACCAAATCAAGAGATGAAGCAATTAAAAATCAGGTAAAAACAGATCCTCATGCTCCGGGAATGTACCGCGCATATGTTCCCTTACAAAATGTAGATGCCTGGTACAAGGCATTCGACATTAAAAAAGGAGACAAATTATTCATTGAGCCTGATAAACGCGTAAAAATCTGGTAAAAATAAAATCCCGAATCATAGTATGATTCGGGATTTTTTTAGGTGATCTCTCTGTTTACTTTTTTATAAACTTTTTAGTGCTGTTGCCAAGTTTCAATAGATAAGCACCAGTCTGAAGCGGCTTAATATTTATAGTTGCTTCAGTAGCGTTGTTTATAGTACCCGACACCACTTTTTTACCTATCAGGTCATACACCTCATATGTTGTACTGGTCATTTCTTTAAAGGAAACATGCAAAACATCTTTTGCAGGATTAGGATACAGATTGAATGCCAGTTGCTCGTTATCGTTTACTGAGGCCGGAACCGGAGTAAAACGATACACAGTATCAGCAGCGGGCATCGCATCTAAAGAAGTAGGTTCATTATCCTCCTCAGTAAATTCATTGTAAACCGGGTTGGCAATCGTACCATTTACAAGTCCTATTTGCTCATTTTCTTCGGATTCCGTGTATATAAGAGGATATAATATTCCCTCATTATTTAAGGCCGTAAGATCTGTAATGTTATGCGGTCCAAAGTGGTATTCTATAGCTCTATCAGCCTCATAAAACCAAATCTGGTAGTTAATAAAATGAGTAGAAGTTTCTGATTCCGTCTCATCTTCCAGTCCTGCATTTTTTACCTCTAGCTTTAAAATCCGGCTTCCTGCTGTTCCTTCCACTTTGTACGAAAGAGGAGATTGTGAGTCGCCAATCAGTGAAAAATTACGATCAGCCAAAAACGTACTGACTGGAGAAAAAAGAGAAGTAGTTGTTTCATCAGCCGTTGTAAAAATAAACTCATCATCGTTAAATTCAAACTGGCTGTGAGCCGTTCCAAAAACATACACCGGGAAAGGGGTATTAATCGGGCCGAACTCATCAAACATCCAAACCTGGTTATTGTTAATAGATGTAGCTCCCGTTAACTCTGTATAAGCAGATGTTGTTTTAGCAAAATTATAAAAATTCTGTGCCTGCAGGCTCAAGCATCCTGCGAATGCGATAAGTGATAAAGTAATTTTTTTCATCTTTTGTTTTTTAAGAATTAAGAAGCTCAAATATAAACCAAAGTCATTTGAATTTTAAATCTAAAAAATGTTAAAAAACAAAATGTATTAAGATTTACACCTCACACAATTAAAATACCATCAAAACGTATAAAAAATTAACAATTTAACGACTAAAAGTTATATTCGAATATCATTACATTTGTCAACCAATCATTTAGCTTACTATGAAAAAACTATTTCATTTTGCCTGCACGTTCCTTCTCCTTATTTCTTGCTGTAGAGAAACTGAAAAAGGCCGTTATTTCTTAACCGGCGAATCCAAAAGTTTTTTCCCACAGACGGAACAAACCCTTACCTATACCGATGCAAACGGAAAAAGATATACCAGCCATTATTATGAGGTTCAAAACAGAAGGGAACAAATTAATGAAGGGGCAGATAGTTGTTATTATTTCAGTGCAGAAACAAATGAATCGGCTTTTTCTATCGAAGACAAGGTAAAAGGTACCGTAAATATTGTTTCCAGGCCGGAAAATGCACAGTATATTTATATCAATATCCCGCTTGCTAACGGGCATATCGCCAGGTATATACCTGATGAAGAGGTTTCTCCTTTTTACAACCATTTAAAAAATGTGGTCGTTGCCGGGTTTCAACTTAACAACGTGATAGTCTTTACTTATGATAATCCCGGTGTTGACACTGTTATCGACAAAATTTACTTTTCCCAATCAGGCATTGAAATGGTTTTATATAAAGACGGCTCGTGGTTAAAACGGACAGAAGAATAGTTTAACATTAACGATAATAAGTGTAACAATTCATTGATATTTCCTACTCATATAAGAATTAATCATTATACCATATGAAAAAGTTAACCACTCTAAGCCTCTTGAGCATGCTTGCCATAACAGCTTGTAAAAAAGAAGGCGACCAAAAAACAGCTGAAGCTGACACAAAAAAACATGGTTTACAAACCGAGTTTATGGACACAAAAGTACACGCTGGTGACGATTTTTTTAGATATGTAAATGGTCTTTGGTATGATAAAACGGATATTCCTGCCGATAAGACCACCTGGGGAAGTTTTGATGAGCTTGCACATAATACAGATTTAGATGTATTAGATATTTTAAAAGATGCCGCAAAAGACACAAAAATTGACGCCGCCTCTGATCAGGGAAAAGCCATAAGCCTGTATACCACTTATCTGGATACCGTAAGCCGTAATAATCTGGGCATTGCTCCTATAAAACCGGAGCTGGATAAAATCAATGCCTTACAAACTACTGCCGATATCAATCAACTGATTATTAACAGCATTTTTGACGGAGGTATCGGTTTTTTCGGTACTTATGTAAGTGCCGATGCAAAAGATTCCAATAAAAATGTGGTGTACGTTACCACTGGTGAAACGGGTTTGCCTGACCGCGATTATTATTTAGCAAAAGATGCCGACACAAAAGAAAAATTGGCTTTATACAAAAAGCATGTAGCTAAAATGTTACAATTTTTAGGTACTTCTGCCGCTCAGGCTACTGTTGATGCTGAAAAAATTGTAGCAGTTGAAGCTCAGATGGCTACTGCCGAGCTGGATCGTGTGGCTTTACGCGACGATCGTAAAACCTATAATCCTATGACAGTTGCTGAGTTACAAAAACTGACACCGGCCGTTAACTGGACAGCTTATTTTGACGCAGCAGGATTAAAAAACCTGACACAGGTAGTAGTAAGCCAGCCCAATTATATGAAAGTATTAAATACGATACTTACCAAAACACCGGTTGCTGATTTAAAACTTTATCTGACCTGGACGCTGTTAAACGGTTCAGCAAGCCAGCTATCCACAACTATTGATAAGGCCAATTTCGAATTTTATGGAAAAGTATTATCCGGAGCCGTAAAACAACGTCCGTTGGATGAACGCGCGCTTCAAACCGTAAACAATAATATAGGTGAAGCTTTAGGAAAACTGTATGTAGAAAAACGTTTTCCTGCTGAGGCTAAAGCTAAAGCTAAAGATATGATTGAAAACATCATTAAAGCCTACGAAATTCGGATTAACAATCTTACCTGGATGGCACCTGACACCAAAAAAGGAGCCATTGATAAATTGAAAAAACTGACCATAAAAATCGGATATCCTGATAAATGGGAAGATTATTCCAAACTATCTTTAACCGGTAAGGATAAAGGCGGTAAATATTATGATAACATGCGTGCCATTACCAAATGGGCTATTGAAAAAAATATTGCGGAATACGGTAAACCGGTAGACAAAACCAAATGGGGTATGCCTCCGCAAATGGTAAATGCGTATTACAATCCGGCTTATAATGAAATTGTTTTTCCTGCAGCCATTCTCCAGCCTCCTTTCTATGATTACAAAGCAGATGAGGCTGTAAACTATGGGGGTATAGGTGCCGTAATAGGCCACGAAATCTCACATGGTTTCGACGATTCCGGGGCACGTTACAATGCCGATGGAAATTTAATGGACTGGTGGACAGCAAAAGACCTTGAGCAATTTACCGTTCTGGGAAAATCGCTGGCTAAACAATATAGCGCATTAGAACCTTTTAAAGGTATTTTTGTAGACGGTGAGTTTACATTAGGTGAAAACATAGGCGATTTAGGAGGTGTAACAGCGGCTTACGAAGGCTTGCAGCTATATTTAAAACAACATGGCCGTCCGGAGAAAATAGACGGGTTTACGCCTGAGCAACGTTTCTTTATTTCATGGGCAACCATCTGGAGAACCAAATCGAGAGATGAATATGTAAAAACACAGGTTAAAACCGATCCGCACGCACCGGCTTTATACCGGGCTTATGTACCTTTGCAAAACATAGATGCCTGGTACGATGCTTTTGAGATTAAAGAAGGTAATAAAATGTACATAAAACCTGAAGAACGGGTACGTATCTGGTAAACATAAAAAACTGTCGAAATTCGACAGTTTTTTTTATTTTTATATCAGCAAACCCGATCTAAACAACAAACCATGGTATACCGCCTTTACCGTAAGCAATTGCTCAATACTGATATAGATGATGCCTGGAGCTATTTTTCATCCGCTAATAACCTTCCCGAAATTTCGCCTAAAAACATGAAATTTACGGTGCTGACCCAATTGGAAAATGACATCTTGTTTAAAGGCATGCTTATAGATTATACAGTAACCCCTTTGTTTAATATACCGCTGCGCTGGCAAACAGAGATTATCCATGTAAAGCCCCAACACTCTTTTATCGATTTTCAGAAAAAAGGCCCGTTTAAGCTTTGGCGCCATGAACATATTTTTACCGAGACTTCTCAAGGCCTTCTTATGGAAGATATTTTACAATATGAGCTACCCTTAGGTTTTTTGGGCATACTGGCCCATAAATGGATGGTACGGAAAAAGATTGGCTTTATATTTGACTATCGTGCACAGGTTATTCATCAAAAATTTAATGTGGTAAAATAAATTTTCTTTCCGTTTCACGCCACAATTCTTTCCTGCTTATTGAGACATCCCCTGCAGTGGAAATTCTTTAAAGATTACGTATTGCCTGATTTGTTCATCAAATTTTCGCAGTGTCAGGCAAGTGATGTTAAACCGTACATCGGCATTTGTCAGCAGTAGTTTGGCTATGGCCAGTTTTTCAGGCGTTAGTCTTCGGGCAACGGACATATGCGGTGTTGTATTGGTAATCGTTTTTTCTATCATATCCGATTTATGGATAATGTCCGTCATTACCGTTTTCATTTTTTCGAATGTTTCCTGTTCCGGTTTAAGGAAAAAAGCCCCGTTGTCAAAACTGTCAAAAGAAGAGCAAAACCCACTGAAAGGTTCCATAAAGCAAGCTATTAAGGCAAGCTTATTGCAAATAGCCACCAAAGAAGAGCCCTCATCATAAAACTCAAAAACAGTAAAATGAGCCAACGCATTCTTACTGTTAAACCATCCAATGGCTGCAGCCAGCATTTCTTTCATTTCGCTGACTGTATTAATCGCTTCTGCATCAGGCATAAAAACCACCGAAAATTTTGCCATGTCCTTTTTCTGCAAATATCGCAAGAAGCATGATAAGAATCTATTAAAGTACTTTTTAATAAAAATAATTGCGTTTTTTTAAATAACTTTACAGCTTGAATCAATTTTTAAGAAATGAGTAAAACCCTTAAAGTTTCTGTAAATAAAGAGCATACATTTGATTTCACAGAAGAGCAGATTCTTTCTGCCGATGTTGCCAGTTTAAATCAAAAAGATTTTCATGTATTACATCACAACACCTCCTACCATGCCACCATTGTAAGCACCGATTTTATCAATAAAACTTACACTATTGCCATAAACAATAATGAATATGTGGTTACTATCGCTAATGCGCTGGACCAATTGATTAAAGAAATGGGGTTTGAAGTAGGTAAAACAAAATTAGTCAATGCTATTAAGGCACCTATGCCGGGGTTGATTCTGGAAATTAATGTGGCCGTTGGACAAGAAGTACAGGAAGGTGATAATTTGTTGATTTTAGAAGCCATGAAAATGGAAAACAGCTTTGATTCTCCGCGTGCCGGAATAATCAGATCCATAGCCGTTATAAAAGGACAGGCTGTAGATAAAGGACAGTTATTGATCGAATTTGAATAATTTAGAAGGAATAAAAACGTAAGTATCCTTATACGTTTCTTCAGTCAATTTTAAGAAATCAAATGAAAAAAATATTAGTTGCTAATCGTGGTGAAATTGCACTGCGCGTTATGAAGACAGCAAAGAAGATGGGTATTAAAACCGTGGCCGTATTTTCGGTTGCAGACCGCCAGTCGCCTCATGTAAAATTTGCAGATGAGGCTGTTTGTATAGGCGAGGCCCCTTCAAATCAGTCTTACTTATTAGGAGACAAAATAATTGAAATATGTAAAGAATTAGGTGTTGACGGTATTCATCCCGGATACGGATTCTTATCTGAAAACTCAAAATTTGCTGAACTGGCCGAGCGAAACGGTATCACTTTTATCGGTCCTAAATCTCATGCTATTGAAGTAATGGGAGATAAGTTAGCTGCTAAAGATACGGTTAAAGCGTACAATATCCCTATGGTTCCTGGGCTTGATCATGCCATTACAGATATTGAAGAAGCAAAAAAAGTAGCAAAAGAAGTTGGCTTCCCCATCTTAATTAAAGCATCTGCCGGTGGTGGTGGTAAAGGAATGCGGGTAGTTGAAAAAGAGGAAGATTTCGAATCGCAGATGCAGCGTGCCATTTCAGAAGCAATGTCTGCTTTTGGAGACGGATCTGTTTTCATTGAAAAATATGTCGGGTCGCCCCGACATATCGAAATTCAGATAATGGCAGACACACACGGAAACGTAGTCTATTTATTTGAACGGGAATGTTCGGTACAACGTCGCCATCAGAAAGTTGTAGAAGAAGCGCCTTCAGCTGTACTGACACCGGAAATTCGAAAAGCTATGGGTGAAGCGGCTGTAAATGTAGCCAGATCATGTGACTATGTGGGTGCCGGTACCGTTGAGTTTTTACTGGATGAAAATAAAAATTTCTATTTTCTGGAAATGAACACACGCTTACAGGTAGAACACCCTGTTACGGAATTGATTACAGGTATCGATTTGGTTGAAATGCAGATACGTGTGGCCCGAGGAGAAGTTTTACCTATTACCCAAGAAGATTTACAGATAAAAGGACACGCATTAGAATTGCGTGTATATGCAGAAGACCCGTTGAACGATTTCCTTCCTTCTGTCGGAAATCTGACGACTTATATTTTACCTGAAGGAGAAGGTATACGAGTTGATAATGGTTTTGAACAGGGAATGGATGTACCTATTTATTACGACCCTATGCTGGCCAAATTAATTACCTATGGTAAAGACCGTAACGAGGCTATAGAGCTCATGTTAAACGCTATCCAGGACTATAAAGTAGAAGGCGTAAGCACTACCTTACCTTTCGGCACCTTTGTGTTTGAGCATGAAGCCTTTACCTCAGGCCATTTCGACACTAATTTTGTAAAGAAATATTATAGTGCCGAAATCATCAGGGAAAATCAGGCAAAAGAAGCAGAAGTGGCGGCTTTGGTTGCTTTAAACCAATACCTGGCCGATCAAAAAATCTTACGCGTACCAAATCAGAAGTAATCATGGAAACAAATACAACATTCGATATTTTAAAAAATAAATTAGCTGAAACTAAACTGGGTGGTGGTTTAAAGCGCATTGATGCACAGCATGCCAAAAAGAAGCTGACTGCACGAGAGCGTATCACCTATTTCTTTGACGAAGGCTCGTTTGAAGAAATCGGTGCATTCGTAACCCACCGTACCAAAGATTTCGGTTTAGATAAAGAACATTATTTAGGTGACGGGGTCATTACCGGATACGGAACAGTAAACGGTCGTCTGGTATACGCCTTTGCACAGGATTTTACCGTTTTCGGCGGGGCTCTTTCAGAAACACATGCCGAAAAAATCTGCAAAATAATGGACATGGCCTTGAAGGTAGGCGCTCCTATGATCGGGTTAAACGATTCCGGTGGCGCCCGAATCCAGGAAGGTGTCCGTTCATTAGGTGGTTATGCCGACATCTTTTTCCGCAATGTACAGGCTTCAGGTGTTATTCCTCAGATTTCAGCCATTATGGGGCCATGCGCGGGCGGTGCGGTTTATTCTCCTGCCATGACAGACTTTACCATGATGGTAGAAAATACCTCCTATATGTTTGTTACCGGACCTAATGTAGTAAAAACCGTTACAAATGAAACCGTAACCTCTGAAGAACTGGGAGGCGCCTCTACGCATTCTACCAAATCAGGAGTGGCACATACCACGTCTGCCAATGATATAGAATGCCTGGAAGACGTAAAACGTTTATTGAGCTATATTCCTCAAAACAATCAGGAAGTTGTTGAAGATTTACCTTATGAATTAGGCAGCGAGCTTCGCGAACAGCTCAATACTATTGTTCCCGACAACGCCAATAAGCCTTATGATATGCATGATGTGGTAAACCACATTATTGATGAAGATTCTTTCTTCGAGATTCATAAAAACTATGCAGAAAACATTATTGTAGGATTTGCCCGTATCGGTGGAAAATCAGTGGGTATTGTAGCCAATAACCCTATGTTTTTAGCAGGATGTCTGGATGTAAACTCATCCATTAAAGCCGCACGTTTTGTTCGTTTTTGTGATGGTTTCAATATTCCTTTACTGGTATTGGTTGATGTACCTGGATTTTTACCGGGTACTGATCAGGAATGGAATGGTATCATTATACATGGCGCCAAACTGTTGTATGCCTTATCAGAGGCAACTGTACCAAAAGTTACGGTTATTACACGTAAAGCATACGGCGGAGCGTACGACGTAATGAATTCCAAACATATCGGTGCCGACATGAACTTTGCATGGCCGGGTGCCGAAATCGCTGTAATGGGTGCAAAAGGAGCCTCGGAGATTATCTTTAAACGTGAAATTGCCGAAGCGGCAGACCCGGCAGCCAAGCTTGCAGAGAAAGAGGCAGAATATGCCGAAAAATTTGCAAACCCTTACCGGGCTGCACAACGCGGATTTATTGATGAAGTTATTTTTCCAGAGGATACGCGCAGAAAACTGATCAAAGCCTTTAAAATGCTTGAAAATAAAGAAGTAGCAACACCTAACAGAAAACACGGAAACATTCCGTTGTAAATGTTTTTTATACGTTCAAATTATAAAAAATGCTCAGCTGGTGCTGAGCATTTTTTATTTTGTAAGTTAAAACACAAATCCTACATATAGTCTATAAAACGAAAGAAGGCATCAGGCGGAAGAAATTACGAGAAAGATAAAATTTGAAACGTCCAGAAATCAAAGAGCTGTATCAAGAATCTTAACCTTTTTATGATCAACATCGGGTATTAAAAATAACACCTTGATTTTTTATCAAACCAAAGGATAAAAATGATGTCGTATCACAATTTTTTTGTGGGTAAAATGCCTTCTTACTATCATATCAATATCAGGGTGTGTCAAATTTGTAATAGGAATTCTTTTTTCATTTTCAAGCACAATATCAACCTTATAATGATTTTTAAAAGGAGTAAAGCCGCTTCTTTGATTGAAAAAAGAAGGTTTATTTTCCGAATTAAATGCGGCATAATTCGGATAGATCAATTCAATTCTTTTGATCTGATCAATAGTATATTCAAAAGTGTCTTTTTTAAAAACAAGTATAAATTTTGTATCCGTAATTTCATAACTCCGGTTCTTTTCATACAAGACATAATTTATATGAATAATTAGTAGCTGTAGTACTAAAAAAAAGAGAATACTCTTAAAAAAAACAACCAGAAAAGCCGGTGGGTCTAAAAAATCAGACAAAAGCACTCCGTATCCTATTAATGCTAAAAATAAAATGATTGCTATTGGCAAAATCAGCACATTAACCTGATGGCTTATTGTCATTTTTAATTTCATAACAAATGTGTTTTTTCAAAGATATAAAAAGACCGTTTTTTAACTACCAAATTCATCTTTAAAAATAGGCCATACCGGTGCCATTTCTGTCCCTATTATTTTTAAATTTTTGTATCTTGCCAAGATATAGAGTTTCTTTCAAGAACTGTTTGCCTGCTAGCTTTAATCATTTTTTATATGAATGTATATCTTTCTTCTTATCTTTTCGGTAATGACTCTGAAAAACTAAAAAATTTACTACGTCCCAATGCAAAAATAGGGCATATTAATAACGCAAAAGACTGGATAGGTGCCGACGAAAAATTAAAACAGCAAAGCCTGCAGGAAGAAATGGAATTTCTGAACCAGATGGGTTTTAGCAGCGAGCACTTAGATTTGAAACACTATTTCGGAAAAGAAAATGAATTGCGACATAAAATGGATGAGCTGGATGGCGTATGGGTATGCGGAGGAAACACCTTTGTATTGCGACAAGCTATGAGGTTAAGCGGTCTGGACATACTATTCCATG
Source organism: Paenimyroides tangerinum (assembly GCA_050990835.1). GTDB lineage: Bacteria > Bacteroidota > Bacteroidia > Flavobacteriales > Flavobacteriaceae > Flavobacterium. The sequence goes on from CP158859.1 coordinate 959,962, forward strand.
ATCTCAAAAAACGAAGAGACTTCTTATGGGGAGGATACAGTGCCGGTATTTGCATTCTTTGTGATTCGCTGAAGTATATTGAGCATGTTGACGAACCGGCCAACTTGCCCTATGATCAGATCAAAGAACCGATTTATGACGGGTTAGGCATTTTTGATTTTGCATTGTTGCCTCATTATAATTCTGATCATTTTGAATCTGAGGCCATCGGAAAAGAAGTACAAAGATGTATAGAAAATAAATGGTTGTTTAAAGCCCTGCAGGATGGCGATGTGATAATTATGGAAAACGTTTAGCAGGAAATCTTTAGATAGTTTAAAAAAATGTAAAAAATTCTGATTTCCGAATTATCACCTCTCGCTTCTTTTAAATTAGCACCATCTTTTTAGTATTTCGTATAAAGAATAGATGCAAACCTGTATCTTTGTAAGAACGAGATATTCTTCTCAATAAAAAAGCAAAAAATGACAGTAGAAAACAACCATGTAGTAGCGGTAAACTACAAATTACACACTATTGAAGCCAATGGAGAAAAAGTATTTGTAGAAGAGACCACAACAGAAAATCCATTAACTTACCTGCATGGTGTAGGTATGATGATTCCTAAATTCGAAGAAGAAATGAATGGCCTGGCCACCGGTGATAAAAAATCATTTACTATTTTACCTGAAGAAGGTTACGGTGAAATTGATCCGGAAGCTTTGGCGCAGCTTCCTTTAGATATGTTTGAGGAATCCGGTTTACCTCCAGTTGGTGCTATGTTACCTTTAACAGATAACCAGGGTAACCAGTTTCGCGCGGTTGTAGTGGAAGTAAATGATAACGCGGTAGTAGCGGATTTAAATCACCCAATGGCTGGTAAAACGTTACATTTTGATGTAGAGATTATAAACACCCGTCCTGCGACTGAAGAAGAATTAGCACACGGCCATCCGCATGGTATGGACGGAACCGAAACGCATGATTAAATAAAAGCCCTCGTTTGACGAGGGTTTTCTATTTTTATACAGAAATGGTAATTTTAATGCTTTCTGTAAATCCTATCATACTGTTTATTTCGTGCTTTAAAATTTTTATCTTTACCAAAAAAGCCATGAAATATTTGTTTATTGTTTTTATCAGTTTGTGTCCTACCACCTTTCTTTAGGCACAAATAAAGCCTGTATTGGTAAATGGCACTTTTGAGCATGTAGAGAAAAAACTAAACCTGTATACCACCCCATTAGATGCCGGCGATATGGCACTTACTGCCATGAAAGATGACGCTTTTTTAAGCATGGAATACAAACAGAAAGCCGATGATAATGCCCTGATGGCTTTTTACTCGTGCAGCCTGTTAAAAAAAGAAGAGTTTTTAACTGAGGTAAAGGGCAATTTAATCTTAAAAACGCAAAGTACCAACCAGCAGCAAATTACTGTAGAAATTACAGAAGGAACGTCCTCTTCCGGCAGAAAGATAAAAGGAAAAGATATAAAAAGCCTTGGCGTTTTAGAACAGGATATCTTTAATTTTATAAAAAAATAATCTTATCCGGACAGGACCATTTCAACCAATTGTTCGATTTCATCATTAAAATGAATATTTAAAAGATTGTTAGCCGTAATCCATTCTGTGAGTTTTTGGGCATTTAAATCTTCAGACCCCATTACGCCTAGATCTCTTAATGCCAGATAATTGCAATATTGTTCAAACTGCCCTTTTATAGGAATGACATATAAAGCTTTGTTTAAATGCAGTACTTCAGCGGGAAACTCAAAACCCGCTCCGCATAAAACGCCTTCAGCATGTGCCAGTTTCTGTAAGAAATAGGTTTGATTGATTGGGTAAAAGGTAACATTTTTAAAGGTGTATTCATAGGTGGTAAAAGGTGAAAAAACAAGCCATTTTACAGGTATCTGCTCTAATATTTTTTGTAATGACTCATTGCTGAAACTAGGCAGATATACCAGATAATAGCCCTGGGCTGACGTTTTCATTTCACGTATCGATTTCCTGAGAATAGGATAAAAAATACGATTGTGGTATTTTTTAAAATGAAAGCCGTAAGCTTGTTCAGTAGGTGCATATTTTTTAAAAATAAGTTCGCTGAAAAATCGCTTATCTGCAGGCTTAGGAGATGCTTCATGCAAAACGGCTGCCTGATGGCTTAACCCCACTATCCTTTTATCCCGTAATTTAGCGGCATACGCCGTAACAGGCTCATAATCGTTTACAATCAAATCATAAGTGTGTATAGGAAACTGCCAGACTGACCGGGTAAACTGCATTAATGAATTCTTGATAAAGATACGCTTATAGTCCAATCCTCCTTTTTGGGAATAAAATAAAGATATTCCTTTATTTTTAGTAGCGTGCGATAATAAAGGCAGTTGTGAATTGGTACCGGATACAAATACATCAACTTCAGCATGTTTCCTGAAATGCGGAATCAGTTCATTAGCCCTGGCTATATGCCCGTTACCTGTTCCCTGAAGCGCATATAAAATCTTCATTGTAGTAAAGCATATATTTTTTCTATTTCATTTCCCGGCTTGTCCGCAATATCAACCGCTTCGTGAAAATCATCTTTAGGATAATGCGATTTATCATAGGTATAAATACTCCATTCGCCATGCTGGTATTCCAATGCCGTTAGATTTTCAATCCAATCACCGGAATTCAAATACAGGCAGTGCCCTTTATAATTGGTTATTCTGCGTTTTTGCGGCTGATGTATATGTCCGCAAATAACGTAGTCAAATTTATTTTCTATAGCCAGCTCTGAAGCGGTTTCTTCAAAATTAGAAATAAATTTTACCGCTTTCTTTACGCTGTTTTTTATTTTCTTTGAAAAAGAATATTTTTCACGTCCCATTTTCGATAAAATCCAGTTCGTCAGATTATTTAAACGAATCAGATAATCATATCCTATTCCTCCCAGTCTGGCAATCCATTTTGAATGTTGTACCGAAGCATCAAATACATCTCCGTGAAAAAACCAGGCTTTTTTACCATTCAGCTGCATCACCACTTTGTCTACCAGCTCCATTTTCCCAAATGTCATCGGAGAAAACTTCCGTAAAAACTCATCGTGGTTCCCGGTAATATAAATCACTTTACAATCTTTTAACGATAAATGGAGAATATGTTTGATGATTTGCAGGTGCAAAGCCGGAAAATAACTTTTTTTAAATTGCCAGATATCAATAAAATCCCCATTTAAAATCAATGTTTTAGGTTCTATGGATTTTAAATATTGCAATAATTCCTTAGCTTTACAGCCATATGTGCCCAAATGAACATCAGAGATAACCACCAGATCTACTTTCCTTTTCATTCCAATATAATTTATTGAAAAATAGATAAAGTATGTAACCTCATCGTTGGCTAAAAGTTATTTTTATACGAATAAAACAACTGATTTTCATTAGAAAACCTCAAAACAAAGTAGTTTTACAGTAACGATCATTTTATGAAACAGCTTCTTTCTTTTTTGTTCCTGGTATATTGTGCAGCCGGCACTGCCCAAAACCGGTTTTCCAATATTATGGAAGAATCGGAATACCTTTCTACATCAAATGATATTGAAAAGTTTCCTGCCTATGATTTCTCTCCTTTACTAAAAGGTATGGATATCAGTTATACATTTGGTGTGATCGGAAATGAATACAAGCGTATTCGCATCAAACTGCTTGAAGTAATAAAAGATAAAGAAAATCCGAAGGTATACCTTATAAAAGGCGTTTCTAAGGTAGGTACTGCGGTTGAATATTTTGAAGGCGAACTTGTTTTACAAAATATCCGCCAAATAAAAGCACGTACATTAGACGAAAATGTAGTAGCATTACCAACCATTTATGAAGGTGTGGCAACCGGAATATATACATTTAAGGAGCCTGAAAATCAATTGCATTCAGGGGTTTTTAAAGGTTCTTACCAAGGCGTTTTTCAGATTACAGAAGACCATAATTTATTTTACAACGACCTGGATCTGCATAGAGACAGCTATTTTAACAATGCTTTCATCGGTACCTGGACTGATTATACGACCAACGAAGTAAAACTATGTAAATGGGCCGATTTTAGAGTACCGGATGTGCCTGTTGAATTTGATACCGGTGCAGGAGAATTCAGTCCGGATAAAAAATACAATAACAAAGGATGGAAAACCTATCACGATGCTTTTTTTGCCAACGATAAAAAAGCAATGGAAATAGAAGAAGGCAACTGGTGGGAATAAAAAACATCGCTTTCAGGCGATGTTTTTTATGTGTTTATTCTATGGACGTGGATTCATTATCGAAATCACTTCGTTTATTTTTTGGGTGCTTCTGTCCCTGTTTAATAGCTTCTCCTACCTGATTGCTGGCTGTAAAGGAAGCCACCATGTTATTAAGCATATCGCTGCCGGCCTGAGGGGAGTTTGGCAGCAAAATAAGGTTGGAATTATTGTCCGATCCGATTGCCTGCAATGTGTCATAGTGCTGTGTAACAACAATTAGTGCAGAAGCTTCCTGTGAATTAATTCCCACTCTGTTTAACACATCTACACTTTCCACTAAACCACGTGCAATTTCTCTTCGTTGATCAGCAATTCCCTGCCCTTGTAAACGTTTCGATTCTGCTTCCGCTTTTGCTTTTGCCACAATACGGATACGTTGTGATTCAGCTTCGTACTCAGCAGCTGTTTTCTCACGGTCAGCGGCATTAATACGATTCATTGCGTTTTTTACCTGGATATCCGGATCAATATCTGTAATCAACGTATTTATAATATCATAACCATAAGTGGTCATGGCTTCGTTCAGCTCCCGTTTAACAGCAATGGCAATATCATCTTTGCGTTCGAAAACATCATCCAGTTTTAATTTAGGCACTTCTGCACGTACTACGTCAAACACATAAGATGTAATCTGATCATGCGGATATTCCAGTTTATAAAAAGCTTCATATACTTTTTCCTGAATTACCTTAAACTGGACTGACACTTTCAGTTTAACAAAAACGTTGTCTTTTGTTTTTGTTTCAATAATAACATCTAATTGCTGGATACGAAGATTTACGCGCCCCGCAATACGATCAATAATAGGTATTTTTAACTGCAGCCCCGAATTACGGATAGCATTAAACTTACCAAATCGTTCTACAATAACAGACGTTTGCTGTTTTACGGTGAAAAACGAGCCAAAAAATAATATGATTCCTACAAAAATGGCAACATACAGTAAATACATAAGTGAACTTTTAAATTTTTTTCAATTTACGACATTTTATTCAGATATAAGCGAATTTTTGTTCCTTCAGGAATAGGAATGCCCGGATAATATTGCTCAATAATACTTTGATATTCCTGCGCTTCACTTTCAATAATGAGCTGGTTACCTTCCGCCGGAGAAATTATAGTTCCTTCTATTTCGGTACCCAGTACATTTATTGTAATGGTTGTGTTATTTTTCTGCCAGGTTTCCGTTTGTTCATTAACAGTACAGTCAGCGTTATGCTGGTAGATTTTCATGACATGTTGAGGCTGTAGGTCTACATAATCTTTATCGCAGCCTTGTTGATGCGGATAATTTTGGGCATATTCATCAACTTCGCCTATTACGGGTACTACAGGTACTATTTTTTCCGGCGTCCATTTTGCCACAATGGGATCAGACGGAGCAGGAGTATCTTGTCCGGGAGTATTTCCTCCATCATCAGAAGAACAGCCTGCAAGCATAGCTATACCTGCAACAGCCATAAAGAATATTGATTTTTTCATTTCGAAACGTTACATTTTATTATTTAGTGCTAAAAATAAAAAAAATCCTGTAGATCTACAGGATTTTTCTAAAATGTATGTAATATGAAAAAAATTATTCTTTTGTGCTTATTGCTAAAACACTTTACTAAGTTAGCTGATGTAGTGCTTTTAAAACGTTAAGCAATTGTAAAATAAGAAAAATTTAACGTTTAAAAGCCATGGCGCTTGCTATTCTGTTCAGTACTTCTTCTTTGCCTAATAACTCGGCTATAGCAAAAACATCAGGACCTTTCATGGCTCCTACCAATGAAATTCTCAATGGCTGCATTACTTTACCTATACCCATTTCTTTTTGCGCAATCCATTCTTTTACGACTACTTCCAGGTCTTGTGCCTTAAATGAAGTTGTTTTGTTTAAAATATCCATTAATTCGCTCAAATAGGTAAGTGTATCGGTATTCCAGTTTTTCAGGGCTTTTTCATCATATGTCGCAGGCGCCGAAAAAAAGAAGTCGGATAAATCATACAAATCGGTTATAAAATTAGCCCGCTCTTTTACAAGGCCTACAACCTTTTCTACGTAAGCCGGGGTTGTTTTAATATCTTTTTTTGCCAGTTCCGTATAAAAAGCTTTTGCTAGTTCCGCATCCGGTTTCTGTATCAGGTACTGGTGGTTAAACCATTTGTTCTTTTCAGGATCAAATTTAGCTCCTGATTTGTTTACCCGGCTTAAATCGAATGATTGTACCAGCTCATCCAGAGAATATATTTCCTTGTCCGTACCGTCGTTCCATCCTAATAATGCCAGAAAGTTAACTACCGCTTCCGGAAAAAATCCTTTTTCTCTGTATCCGCTTGAAATTTCTCCCTCTGCATTCTTCCATTCGAGCGGAAATACCGGAAACCCCAATTTATCTCCGTCACGTTTCGATAATTTACCGTTTCCTACCGGTTTTAAAATTAAAGGCAGATGGGCAAATTCCGGAGTTTCCCAGCCAAATGCCCGGTACATCATTACGTGTAACGGGAGCGATGGCAGCCATTCTTCACCACGAATAACGTGAGTAGTACCCTGTAAATGATCATCTACTATGTTTGCTAAATGATAGGTTGGCATTCCGTCTGCTTTAAACAATACCTTATCATCCAGCAGAGTAGTATTAAATCTGACCTCTCCCCTGATCATGTCATTTACTATTAACGTTTCATCTATCGGTGTTTTAAAACGGATCACATACGGGTCTTCATTAAACAACCGGGCTTCGAGCTCCTGATGTGTCATGTTCAAAGAGGTTTTTAACTCTTCCCGAACCGTATGGTTATATATAAATGTATTTCCTGCCTCTTCGGCTTCTTTGCGCAACACATCCAGTTCATCTGGTGTATCAAAAGCATAATAAGCAAAACCGTTATGCACCAGTTGTAAGGCATATTCTTTATAGAGATGCTTGCGGTCGCTTTGACGGTACGGACCAAATTTTTCGTTCTTCCCGACGGTTTCATCAGGTTCTATGCCCAGCCAATGCAAAGCTTCAAAAATATAAGCTTCAGCTCCTGGCACAAATCGGGTTTGATCGGTATCTTCTATTCGGATATAAAACGTTCCGTTATTTTTTTTTGCAAAGAGGTAATTGAACAAAGCTGTTCTTACCCCGCCAATATGTAACGGACCGGTGGGACTGGGTGCAAAACGAACCCGTATAGGATTTAACATAACTTTTTGTTTTTTATGCAAAGATACAATCTCGTGTGTATAATGAGTTACCTTTTATCAATAAAAGTAACGGGTTTTCTGCTTAGCGGGTTGAAAACGATTTTTTGTAAAGATTCGAAAGATTCGATAAGAATATGAGGCGTTACGCGCAACTTGGCACGAAAAGCATCTTTAATTTTAGCCTGAAAATGGTCGGATTCATCTGTTGAATGAATCCGTATCAGGATTTCATCTGTTCCTATTTCATTCGTTGAGATTTCAATCAGATGAAGCCTTATTTCTTCAAACATCGCCAAAACATCATGCATAGCTGGCGGATACAATGTAGTTCCTTTATATTTTATCATATGCTGCTTGCGTCCTTCAACAGGTCCGATTCTGTAGGTATTCCGGCCACAGCCGCACGGCTGATTGTGAAGCCGAACCAGGTCGCCGGTTTTAAAACGCAGTAACGGAAGCCCTTCTACCCCTAAAGTGGTAACGGTTAACTCACCGAGCTCGCCCGCTGCTACGGGTCGGTTTGCATCATCCAGAATTTCAGTAATGATCAGCTCCGGGTGATGGTGTCCGCCCTGAAACTGCCGGCATTCAGTAAATGCTGTGCTCATTTCGGTTGACGCATAGGTAGAAAATAATTCAATATCCCATTTTTCCCGTATGCGTTGTGCCAGAATAGTGGGTTTTAAATCAGCAGTCCGCAGTGCCTCACCTATACAGATTACTCCTTTTACACTGCTGTTCTTATAATCAATATGGTTTTCTTCTGCATATTCAATCATCTTTAAAAGAAAGGAAGGAACGCCTACCAGGTAGGTCGGCTGGTACTTTAAAACAGAATCCCACTGCAATTGCGGAATACCGGCCCCTACCCTGATTGTGCTTGCCCCTAGTTTTCGAAGTCCTAAAAAATAGGCCAGTCCGGCCATAAATCTTCTGTCTAAGGTGGTCATTAATTGTACCACATGACCTGATTCTATACCAGCGCATTGAAAGGAGATCATTTCATTATACGCCAGCCTGTCCAAATCGGCGTCGGTGAGCCCAAAAGTTACAGGATCGCCCAATGTACCGGAAGTGGTAGCATAATCTCTAATTTTAGCCGGACTGACACAGAAAAAATCTTCGTTATACAGCTGAATATCGGTTTTGGTGGTCACTGATATTTTCTGCAGGTCTTCTAAACTTTTAATGTCTTCTATGATAATATTCTCTGCCCGGAACTTGCGTTGATAAAAAGGAGAATAGGCCTGGAGATAGCGCAGGAGTTCATGAAGCTTTTGTTCCTGTAACCGAACAATATCAGCTTGCGGTCGCATTTCTATATCTGGAATAGCTTTCATTTTTAGTAGTTTTTTAGGTACTTTTTTATCATCTCTTTTTCTTCAGCAGAAGAAATTTCCTTGGTTAATGCCTTTTGGAAATAAGACTTCGCTAATGCATAATAGCCTTTTTCGTAACAATATTTCCCGGCTATAAAATAGGCTTTCCAGAACTCAGGATTTAAAGCAACGTACTGTTCCAGCTCCTGAACACTGAACGCGTTTGTTTTTTGTTTTATTTTCCGGGTCAGTTCCCTGAATTGTTCAAAGTTACGAAATGCATCGGTTTCCATAAAATGGTCTGAAGGAATGGTTAATAATGGATCCTTTAAAGGTTCTGTCGCATTTTTCGCAAAAACGGCATCTAATCTGTAGCCGGTAAAAGTGCCTAGATTATACGGAGCCGATGACACCCACATTATTTTTTCTTTAGGCTGAAAAATAACCGCGTGATGTGCCATAAGCTGGTTAAGGGCTTTTTCGTTCCCCTTTCCTATATTTTCATGCATATGCCCGTCAGTATCCCGTAAGATAGCAGCTACATCGTTTACAGAAAGTATCTTTTTTTCATTTAAATGTTGTTGAAGAGTTTCGAAGCGGTAGGCCGAATGTCCATTTTTAAATTGGTCAGTATTCTGCTCTTCTTCCCTATAATCATTACTTTGAAAATGATTTGTACAAATAATCTGGTTTTCTTTATCGGAATGGTATACCTGAAATTTATTAGGCGACATTTCAAGAATAACAGCTGTATTGTCATGCGCGCTTCCTATAAGCAATGCTTCTGAAACAAAAATTTCTTTATTTCGGGCAATGGCAATAGCTTCCTCTATAGTTTTGGCATATTGCAAAATTTCACGTACAACTAACGAAACCGGTGTTTTAGCCTTTAATGGAATAGCAGACCTTCCGGCATTTATGGTTACGGTTAACCCTTCCGCATTCATACCGGATGCCACACCTATCATTCCCGGCCAGGAAACCGCAGCGAACGGAATACCTTTTTCCGGTGTGATAAATTGAATCAGCTTGTTTTCGGCGAATGCATCGTTAACATAAAAATCAAAATTACGGCCAATAAGTAAAGTACCGTCTGCCGTTTTATCGTTCCAGACGCCAAAAGAGGAACATCCTACCAGCATCAGATCCTGCATGGCATGTCCAATATCATGGGCACCCTGTATCATCAGGTCGCGCTGGTAATTAGACCCCAGCAACGGATACCTGAACTGTGATTGTTGTGAAAGAGCGTAAATTTCCTGACGGTATTCTTCTTTAATAAAATGAACCATATCCCGGTTGTACCATTTCAGAAACTGTAGGAGAAAAACGCGTTTTACCGCGGAGGGCACCATTTTTTTAACCTCATCAAAAAAAATTGCCTGTTGTTGCGTATACAGATTTTGTGTTAGAAGTCCGTTTTTGGTCCCTAGCTCAAAAGGTGTTCCCGATATCTTGAGCTCCCAGTTACCCGTTTTATTTTGCATGAGAAAATCGGTTCCGATCGTAGAGAGGCTATCACTTTTCTTTACTACAGTATAATAGGGCAACTGTGCTTCAAATTTCTTTTTATCGCGTTTGACATCTCTTGCAATCTGACAAGAAACGGTAAAAAACAGCAGCACTATGTAAAAAACAGGTTTCATACTTTGCCGCGTACTTTATCTAACAAATAGGTTCTTCCCAAAATTTCAGCACAGGTAACAAAAGCTCCAATGGTTACTCCTAAAATACCATGCATTCGTACGTTCTGCCCGGTTAAATACAGGTTTTTTATTTTTGTTTTAGGCGAAATAATTGTTTTCATCGGATTAGAGGCTTCTTTAACAAAACCATACAGATTACCTTTCTCATTTCCGATATAATCGCGATACGATAACGGTGTAGAGGTATGAACAGACACTATTGCTTCCTGTATGTTCGGAATATGCCGTTCTACAGCTTTTATAATCTTTTCTGCTCTTTCTTGTTTGAAAAGCGCATAAGCTTCTCCCCTGCTGCTTTCATCTGCCACCGTATTAAACGTGTATCCCCACTCTTCTACTTCTTTATAATCCATATACGTCATTATGGTCAGGCTTTTGCAGTAAGCCTGCTCTTTCGTATGAGGATTTGTGGTTAACACATACATATTGGGCCAGTTGGCATGATATGGATTTTGATTGGTAAAAACATTGTCTGGTGACCGGTAATGGTAGATATTATAATTAAAATAAGGTATTTTGTCTGGGTGCAGCACAATATGCACCGAAAAAACAGACGGCACAACATCCAGGCTCTTAATACGGTTTACATAAGCTTTGCCCATATTATTTTCACCTGTCATGGCTATCGTTTTCTTGATATCGATATTCGAAATAAACAGATCAGCAAAAAAAGTCCGGTTTGTGGTTTTACAAGCGACAACAGTAGCATCTTGAACTATAAAATTTTCGACTTGTTCGTGTTTGTATAAATCCACATTATACCCACGCAGCTTCTTAATCAATATTCGGGTAAGCTGGCTGCCTCCTTTCACACAGCGCCAGGCACTTTTCATATAAGAATTTACCGACAGGGCATGTACATAGAAAGGGGTTTCGTCGGCCTGACCGGCGTACAAAAAAGCAGATCCCATTAAAACGGCCTGTAACTTTTTATTGTCGGTAATACTTTCAAAAAAATCTTTACAGGAACGTGTTAAAATCGTTTCATCGTATCCGTAACCTTCATTTAAATCATATAACGGAAAACTGTCACAGACGGTCTGCAGGGCTTTTACGTATGACTGCAATGCTTTTTCTTCTTCCGGAAAATATGTTTTCAGTTGTGTTATAAATGTATCATACCCCTGCGCATGCGGATAAACAACCTGATCTTCATCAAAGGAAATAACATCATATCCCTTGGTATCCAGCTGTTCTATTTCCAGACCGGAAAGAATGTCTAAATAGGAAAAGTAGCGGTATAGGTTTTGTCCTTGTGCCAATCCGCCAATATAATGTACTCCTGTATCAAAAATCGTTTTGTCACGTACAAAAGTCTGCAGGTTGCCTCCGTACTGGTTATTTTTTTCGAGTACACAAACCGTTTTGCCTTCCATAGCTAAAAGTAAAGCGGAAACCAATCCTCCTAATCCGCTCCCAACAATAACAACGTCGTATTTTTTAAGCATCCGCTCTGCGTTTAAAAACCTGAATAGATTCTCCTTCATTTACACGATTGAAACCTTTAATCTGCACTTCTTCTGCCAAAACCACAATTATTTTGGTTACAAAATCAGGAATGTTTTCAGGAACCTGCGTTTTAGATACCAGTAAGGTACTATATTTTTCACTAAATGCATCTAAATCATCAACATATATTAGTTTCCGGACTTGTATTACATAATTGGTTCGGGCTATTCCTCGCTTTTCTTCATCTGCTATATACGTTTGTAACTGACGGGATGCTTGTTGCATTACCAGTAAAAAATCGAGTTGTCCGTAATCGTTCGCGATATGTACTATTTTTTCATTTTTCGCTAAGAGTGAATTCAGCTGGTAATAAACAGATTTATGCTGACTGAAATCTGTTTTTACTTGCCTTACAATTGTGTGTTCTTTATACAAGAAACTCAGAAAGAGTTTCTTTTTAAAATAATTTTCATTTTCCAAGTCTCTTCGGATTGTTTCAAACTTCTGCTTGAAATAGGTACTTATCTTCTTGGTTCTTTCTGTATAAGTCTGGCCAAAGCGCAGATCGTCCGGCGTAATCCGTTCATCTATATAGTCAATGATCTGCCCGTCATAAATAATGAAATCGCCCTTAGGAATCACTTCTGAATTTCCATGAATATATATAGGTAAAATATCCAGTTTCAACTGCTCTGCCAGATAAAAGGCCCCTTTATGAAAACGCCCTATATCATTGGTTTTGGAACGCGTTCCTTCAGGAAATACCATCAAAGAAAAATGCGTTCCTATACGTTCTTTCAGCTGATCAAGACTTCCTTCAACTCCCTGAGATACCGGGAAAAAACCGGCGAGACGAACTGCTTTTCCAAAAATTGGCGATTTATAGACCCAATCGTTTACCAAAAATACGATATTGGGATGGTACATCCCAATAGCCAGTGTGTCTAAGAAAGAGGTATGGTTGGAAATGATAACAGACTGTTTTTGGAAATTCTCGTTGTACGGATTGAGAATCCCTTTTTTAACGGTAGGCTTCAAGTACAAAACCGATGTCATAAACCATGACATGCATTTTCCGAATATCTTGTATTTTTTTTCAACAGATAATGGCAAAAGACGTAGTAGTATGCGCAGAAAAAGTGATAACAAAATGCCAAAAATACCGTAATAGGTAAAGAAAATAACCGATTGAAAAAACAAACCGATTGAAACGGGCGATAATCCTTTTTTAGGCCTGTTGGAAATAAAAATTTTGAACAGTAACGGATAAAACACAAATGTAATAACCAAAGCGGCAAATACACCGATTAACGATACCAGTGAAATGGATTTTAATGCCGGGTGCTTGGCAAATACCAACGCCCCTATAGCCAGAATAGTGGTTAAAACGGCTAATAAAATAGATGTACGATACGTTTGTAACTCATTTTTTCCCGTTGTGTATTCTTTTTGTAAAGCACTCGTCATAAAGATGCTGAAATCTACTCCATGGCCAAAGATAAGCGTACATACAATTGTGCTGAAAATATTAAGAGGAATATTAAAAAGCCCCATCAGGCCGGCGGTTACTAATCCTGTTATTGCAATAGGAATAGCACTGATAATTACAAGTTCAATCCTTCTGAAAAAGAACCATAAAATGAGTAAAACGGCGAGAAAAGAATAATTAACCAAATCGTTAAAATCAGTTATCAGCTGTCCCAGAAACGACTCGCTCATTTGCTGTCGGTCAATTAGCAGAGTGTTTTCAGGTGCTGCCCATTCTTTTACAAAAGCTTCTCGTTTTTTCTCCGGAATTTTTACTAAAGTAGAAATTGTATAAAACCCGTTTTGCTCTACCAGAAATTCATCCATAAGAAAAGACGCCTGTTTTTGGTAGTCATGTAATGTGAGTGTCTGGAATTTTTTCCCTAATAAACTGTCAAAAGCCTCAAAAGCTGTAGTGCTAAAACCGGTATCGGTTCCTATAGTCTGCAAATCCTGTCGTATTTTATTTTGTTTTGCAATAGTCCAGAATTGCTGCCATTTTTCTATTTTCTTAGTTTGATGTTCTTTTGTCATTACAAAACTTCCAATAGATTGTATGCCGGTAACAGGTACCTTCATTTGTTGAAGCTGCTGCAGCACCTTTTCATTTTGCATCACTACTTCGTCTTCCCTGTTTCCAAAAGCAGTGATGTATAACGATTTCGATTTTGAATTGGCAGAAGCTTCTAACTTTTGTTCAGAGGCTTTTAACGCATCCGGAATATAGTTGAGTTTAGACAGATCATTATCGAACCGGACATTTTGAAAGGTAAATAAGCTAATAATAATAAGCACAATACTTATAATCTGCAACGGACGATGGTTATGAAACGATACTTTTGCCGTTTTATCAATAATGGTATTTGAAGGTTTGCGTTCCGTTTCAGGACGGTAAAGATGGGGCACAAGTAAAAGCGAAAAGAAGGCGGACACCATAATTGTAATGGATGCAAAAACACCTAAATCTATGAGCGCTTCAGAATGCACAAAAAACAAACACATAAAAGCAACTGCTGTAGTAGAGCTGCTCATAAGCAAAGGTTTTGTAATTTCCTTATATAAAACCGTAACATCTGCGTTTGACTTATAATGTGTTAAAATATGCAAAGCATAATCTATTGTTATCCCTAGCAGAATAGCACCTATACTTATTGAAATAGCGGAAATGGAGTCTTTTAGAAAATACAGGAGGGCTAATGCCGTAACAGCTCCGAAAAGCGAGGGAATGAAAATGATTAATGGTATAAAAATCCTGCGGTAAAAAAGCATTAGAATAACCATTAATGCACCCATGGAAATAAGTACGGTAGTGATAATATCCGTTTTTATTCTGTCGGCATTGGCTACTGCAATTAAAGCAGAACCAAAATAATCGACATGCGTTTTGTCCTGATACTTTTCATTTAACTGTTTTTGAATACCATATAACTGTTTTACAAACAAGGCATTGTTTTCTGTTTCACTTCCTGCTAATACAGGATTTATGAACAAAAGAAGTTTGGTAGAATCATTGGTAATAAGAAAACCATCATATAGCTTAAAATCACGGCTGGCATGCATTTTCTGCATTTTCCGAAGCGCAATGAAAGACAACCCTAACGGGTCTTTCATTATAAAATCTTTCATTACCATACCGGAAGGAGACACCATTGTTTCAAAGTTTTGCTGCAATGCCGCCCTTATACTGTCCGTCTGTATTTTATTTTCTATAAGGTTATAATCATCAGCTTCTAAAAATAAGGGTAGATTTTCGTAAACAAAACGGAACGACTGCTCTAAAAAAGCTTCATCTACCTTTCCCTGAATATTTTTTATATAAGGTTTGGCTATGAAAACGGTATCTAAAAATGCTTCGGCAGTTGCAACCATATCATCTACGGTTCCCTTTTGTTTTTTTTCTATGATAACCGATATTTTATCTGTAAAACGTAACTGTTTTAACACTTTTGCCGTTTCTGATGTACGTTCATTTTTGGGAATAATCCGGGTAATATCTTCTTCAAAGGAAATGCGAGAGGCAAAATACGCACTCACAGCCAGCCATACTACAGCCAGAACAACCGCCAGCCGTTTGTTCTTATTTACCCAGAAATGTATCTTTAAAAACCATTTATGCATTACTTGCCTGTTTTCTGCTGTACCAATTTAGAAAAAAATAGCTTAGTAGCCCGAATACAATCGAAGTGGCCGAGGCTAGCAGAAAGCTTCCTGTTATATATTGAAACAAATGTTCGGTTATCATTTCAAAAGTAAAATTTTCAGATGAAAAAGTAAAAGGTGCTGCATTTGGGAAAAAAATCGCTCCTGTCTTTAAAGAAAGGTAAATAATAAGCGGAATCATAGGCGGAATGCTGATATTTGAAAAAACAAACGACAAAACTTTATTCCAACGGAATACCACGGGTAAAAATAAAGCCAGAACCGTCTGAAAGCCCCAGAGCGGCGCTATACCTATAAAGGTGCCTAATGCAATAGAAAGTGCCTTTATTTCATTGGTATCTTCGCTGTTTAAGACATCTTCTTTAAGAAATCGCTTCCAGCTTTTTTTTTTAAACTTTCTTACAAAATCTCTAGGCTTAATATATGCCAACGCCCAAAATACCAATACCGTATTTAATATGCTGATACGGGTAAAATCTTTATACGGCCGAAAGTGCGAAACTCTTTCTTCAGGATCATACAATACCTGTACCGGTACATTTTTAACCTCTACACCTTTCCATGCCGTACGCACAATGACTTCAATTTCAAATTCGAATTTCTGCGTATACAGATTCCGGGGTAATAACAGCAACGGATACAGCCGATACCCTGATTGGGTATCGTTCAGCCGGATGCCGGTTTCGAACCAAAACCAAAAGTTAGAAAAACGGTTACCAAAATTACTTCTTCTGGGCACTCCTTCCTGGGTCAGATTTCGGCTTCCTATCAATAAAACCTTTCCGTTGGACTTTCTCAGGGCATTAACAAAAACCGGGATATCTGACGGAAAGTGTTGGCCGTCAGAATCAATCGTAACAGCGTAATGAAATCCCTTCTGCAACGCTTCCTTAAAGCCTGTATGAAGGGCATTTCCTTTGCCTTTGTTTCGGGACAGCGTAATACAATGTAGCTGAGAATATGTTTTTAAAATGGCTTCGGTCTCATCAGTGCTGCCGTCATTTACAACAATAACCTGATCGGTAAATAGCAACACCCCGTCAATAATGCGCTGTAATGTTTTGGCATTGTTATAAGTAGGAATAATAATGCATAACCGCAGCGTATGAATGTAATGTGCTATTTCGGCATGGTTATGCATTACTGGAATTTACTTTTTTCGGCTGCTGTAAAAGAGTTCGAAACCTGAACAAATGTTTTAATTGCTTTTTTTACTTCGGTACTTTGCTGCGCGTATTGTGACACTATTTTGTTTTTGTCTTCTTCTATATGTCCTTTGTATTTCATTAGTCGGGGTGTATTTTCCTGGATACTTAAACGAATCATCCGTAATTCAAGTAAATTAGGGTTTTTGCCAATTATACCTTCCAGTTGTTTGGCTCCCTTCACAAACAACTCTTTTTTAAGGGCTAATTTTTTTTCATGTTTAGCCTGTAAGGTAATAGCGGCAGCTTTATACGCCTGCAGGGTAGCATCATTTCCGGAATATTCCACTACTGATTGAATAAATGCAGTAGCAGCAGCTTTATCGTTATTGGCGGTTTGATACTTTTTTCGGATGGTAGCTAAATCCTGGGTTTGCCACATGAAAAAACCCGTTAAAAGAAAAAGAAAAATCTTCATTATGTTATACTGTTTTAAATTGGCAATTCAGTTTTAAGGCTATCGTATCCTGAAACATAGCAGTACTTTTTACCTTATATCCGTGATCTTCGTTTTCGGTAATAGCAATATCCAATACTAATTCAGGATGCGTTTCAGGATTAATAAGGGCCATAAATTTCACATTGCTGCACTGATGCATAAATAACTTTTGTTGTGTTGCCTTTTCTGTCATTTCTTTGATGATTTGCAACATACAAACGCCCGGAGTAACCGGATTGCCAGGAAAATGCCCTTTAAAAATATCGTGCTCCTTATTTAAAAAGATCCGACAGCTTACTTTATTGTCTTCAAAACCAAAAGCTTGTAATGTATAAAAAGTATTTTCTAACATATCCCGGATTATTTTCGCAAAAATAAGAAGAGTTTGCTTAAAACAAAGCAAACTCATTGATATAAAATGTTTTTGTGTTTGTTAATTGAACTTAAAATAAGCTCCTACACTTAAAACCGTATTGGTGTTGTTGGATGAATTATTATAATTGTCGTAAAAATAATTCGATTCCACCACATCAATAATTCCTTTCTTAAAACGCCCTTCTATCCCAAAATTTTCAGTAATATCAAACCCTACCCCAAAATTAAAGGTCAAGTCTACCGAAGTATTATAATACCTGTTGTCGCTTGCTATAATATCTAATCCGGGACCTACCTGAAAATGAAAATTCTTGGTTCCGAATTTATTAATAAGATTAATGCCTATATAATCCAGACTTACATCTTCTTTACGGGTTATCAATGCACCGTTATTATTATAGTTATAGTCTGTAACCGTCGCATTTCTTACTCCTTGACGGGAGTAGTTAATTTCAGGCTGCAAAGTATAAAAACGTGACAGTTTTAAAGCCCCTATAGCCCCTATGTAAAAATCCGTTTTGCTATCGGCGTCCAAGTTTGTAATGGTACTAAAGTTTGCACCTGCTCTTACGCCCGGCATAAAGGTAACCTGTGCCTGTGTTGTAAAACCTGCTGCTACAGTAAGTACAACGGATAAAAATAGTTGTTTCATAAAATATGGTTTATAATTTTTTTAGTTAAATAAAGCTTCCTTTATACTTACATTTTGTTTTTTATTTTTAAATGTCAGTACGGTGTAATCGCCGTTTGGCTCTATCATTTTTACTTCTGAAACAGAGGCTTCCCCGCCCTTGAAATATAACTCTACCTGTTTCATATATTTTAACGCTTCTTTGCTTTTAGGCGTTAAATATACTATTTTAGTTGTTCCCTCCTTAAAATACTGGACCGTAAAATGATCATCATTTAGTAAATTTCCATTATGTGTCCCCACTATGAGGTGGTTCAATTGTTTGAAATTTTTATTTTTTTCCAGATTAATTTCTTTAGATTTTCCATTCCCTTTTATGACCATTTTACTTCCTTTAAAAAGGATAGCGGAAGTTTCCGGTTTCTGGGTTTCCAGCAATACCTTATCCGGCATTTTCACGTAAAGTTTTCCTGTCGACTCTACAGGATTCACCAGCGCTTTCATATGTTTTTTCTGTATAAAATCGGCCGTGAGGCTTGTCATTTCTTTCGCTGTTTTTGATACCTCAGCTTTAAACGATTTTATTTCATTTTCATTCATTTTCTGCTGTGCAAGCATACTCATGGAGGCCAAAAAGAAATAAAAAAATATAATCTTATTTTTCATATGCTTCAATTTTTAGTAATTCATTTACGGTTACCGAGGTGTACTTGTTATGTGACATATATAACAACAACTGTTCTAGTGTTTTTCCCGTTCGTTCGGAAGTATCGTGAAAAAGAATAATAGCACCCGGTTTCAAGCGTGACAGCACCCGGTTTAAAATAGTATGTTCTTGGGTTAAAACAGTATCTAATGACCTAATATTCCATCCTATCACCGCTTTTTTTAAGCGTTTTGCTGCTTTTGCAATACTTGGATTGGTAACTCCGAACGGAGGCCGGAATAATAAAGGCCGCTTGTTTATCAGCTCATAGATAACAGCATCAGTACTGCCAATTTCCTGTTTGATTTTCCGGGAAGGTAAAAAACCCATTTTGGTTGTATGGGTAAATGTATGATTACCTATCGTGTGCCCTTCTTTGTGAATACGTATAACAATTTCAGGATATTTTTCTATTTCTTTACCAATGCAAAAAAAAGTAGCCTTCATATTGTACTTTTGCAATAAATCAAGTACCTGATGTGTTACCGGATGGGGTCCGTCATCAAAAGTAAGCGCTATTATCTTCTCGTTGGTTGTTGCTTTATAGTATACTTCCGTAAAATACCCCAGCCGGATATCAAACGCTCCCCATACCGTAAGCACAAAACCTGTGAACATTACATATAATATCCAATGCAAAGGCATATAGTTATAATGATGCCCTACCAGAATTATAAGTCCTGACAATACACCCAAAAACCATATGTAGGTATGTTTTAACATTTTTTCAGTACTACCAGGCTAAAGTCCTTGTCCATATACTGATTAAAGAACAATATATGGTTGATTTCCTTTTCAGTACCATCATTCCATTTCAGTACAGGAGCTATGTACTGCTGTTGAAGTATTTCAGCAGCTATCTTTATACCAAATGCTGAAGCAGTATCATATTCTGCCGATATATGTTTGTAATAGACCTGCGGAATATCGGAAAATATAGCGGATACGTCATTGTAAACGGCTTGTTGACGTTTATCGGCATTATATCCTAAAACTATTACATCAATAGCTTCTCTGGTAAGTTTGTTTTTTTGAAGAAAACGAACGATAAAATCATGAAGGGCATTTGGCTCCACCCTGTTCTGTACCCATACGTCTACTATTTCGGCATAGGATTGTTCCTGAAGCCGGGAAGATAACGCAAAAAAAGTAGCGCCTTCTCCATAAGGAACACCATCAGAAACCGGGCATTTAAAATCAATGTCATTTTCTTCTTTTTTAACCCTTCCAATAGTTTGTAACAACCCTAAGGTATAATCTGAAATTTCATCCACGCCTCCAGCTATAACCGTTTCGGCTTCTCCATTCTGTAGTTGCATCATACCGTCAAGCAAGGCATTTTCAAAGGAGTTTCCTCCGTTTACGTATGTAAAATTATAACCTTTACATCCAAGCTGGAGTGCAATTTGAGCCCCTACCGTATTATGGGTAGACTGAATGAATGCCGTTGGCGTAAGAAATTGTTCATCATTATCTAAAATAGCACTTAAAAATTTTTCAGAATCCTGTAAACATCCCATTCCTGTCCCGCTAATAATGGCATCGGGTAATTGTATACCCGCTTCTTTCATAGCCTGATTTGCAGCAAATATGCCCATTTTTACTCCTTTTGCCATACGCCGGATCATTGCCGGCGGAATAAGCTCTTTATAAGAAGGGTGTTCAGCATAATTAACGGCTTGTAACTGCTTATAGGCCATTTCTTCCGGATATTGCATACTTACGGCTCCTACTCCATTGATATAGCATTTCTTCCTGTTCATTTCGAAAAGATTAAAGTAGAACAATTTCCTCCGAATCCGAATGAATTTGATAATACATGCTGTAACGGTTTTTCAGTTACTTCGGTTACAGGTATTAGATCAAATTCTTTCATAGGAGTGGAAAAATTCAGATTCGGATACATGGTTTGATGTTGCAGTGCTAAAATACTGAAAACAGCTTCTATACCCGCCGCCGCCGCTAAAGTATGGCCTGTATAGGCTTTTGTTGAGCTGAATGGCGGCACTTTAGGAAAAACCCGATGTAACGCACGACCTTCAGAAAGATCATTGTTAGGGGTAGCCGTACCGTGCGCGTTTATATAATCTATTTTATCGGGTGTAAGATTCGCGCTTTTCAATGCTTTTTGCATAGCAAGGTATGCCCCTTCTCCATTTTCAGATGAAGCGGTCTGGTGAAAAGCATCATTGGCATTGCCATAACCGGAAAGATAAGCCAAAACTTTTTTACGGTATTTTTCTATCATTTCAGATGATTCCAAAACCAGATAAGCAGCCGCTTCTCCCAGATTTAATCCTTTTCGGTGTTCATCAAAAGGCGTGTTAAAGGTATCGGACAAAATCATCAGGGTTTTAAACCCATTGATCGTAAATTTAGACAATGCATCAGTTCCGCCTACCACTACCCTGTCTAATCTGCCTGTTTCTATAAGCCTGGCGCCAAAAAGAATGGCATTGGCTGCAGATGAACAGGCGGTGGAAATAGTAGATACAAATCCCGTAAGCCCTAATAAATTCGCTATTTGATAGGATGAATCGCCTGCATCATGACTGGTAATGTATTTTTGTACTGCCTGATGGGTAGGATATTCATAAAAATAACGTTCTGTAAAATCCATTCCTCCCACACTGGTAGAGGAAATAAAACCTGTTGTATGCGCATTAATATTGGCAATACCTGCATTTTCAACCGCTTGTTTCGCCGCATAAGCCCCCAGCAAAGCGGTACGGGTAAATGCATTATCTTCAGGAAGCTGCAATAATTGAATAAGTTCTTCATTGGTATAAGACACCTCACCTACTTTGATTTCCGATGCATGCCGTGACCTGAAATGCGTAAGTGAACCTATTCCGGGTTGTTTTTGAACCAATGCATTAAAACAGGCTTCAGGCGAATGCCCTATAGCTGAAATAATACCCATTCCTGTAATTGCAACTCTTGCCATAATTACTTGGTGCGGTTTTGATCAATATAGGCCGCCATAGTATTGATAGACTGAAATATCGATTTTCCTTCTTTGGGGTCGCTCAGTTTTATACCATATTCTTTATCAAGCAATACAATAAGTTCTAAGGCGTCGATAGAATCTAACCCTAAACCGTCTCCAAAAAGAGCCTCATCATTATTGATATCTTCAGCGTTGATATCTTCCAGATTTAATACATCAATAATCCGCTCTTTCAATTCATTTTTTAATACGTCCATTTTTAAAAATTTTGTTTATTTCGGTTATGGTATGCGGCGTGCTGTTTTGTTCGCTTTCTACCAGGTAAAGTACCAGTTTATACTCATTGTTTATCACATCAATCCAGCCACATAATGCTTTTTCAGCTTTGTTATACCGAATCAAATATTCGGCATATGCATGCATGGTTGCCGTATCGTATTCTTGCCCCACCAAAAATACGCTTTCTGTTTGTAATTTATGCTTAATACTTACTTCACCTACACAAATATTTGGTAAGGTGTACACAAATACGGCAGGGCTGGGATAATAGGCTTCTTTATTTTGAATACTTTCCTGATGTTTGGTGTCTGTATGCAAACTTGAAGCTGCGTTGGAAAAAAGCAATGCTATATTTTTAGATGTTTCTGAAGCCAGTACTATTTCTGCCCCTAGAACAGCCCATTTACTAAGATGGTCCATCTTAAAAAATTTAGGATATTCCATTTTCAGCATCTGGTACACCTCTTTGGCAAAGTTTTTAGGTATGGTAGTTTCCGAAGAAAATAGCAGTTCATCATTGAAAAGTACCTGCCGGTTTTCTATCCTTACCCATTTAGATATGTATAATGGTTTACTCATCGCTGCACTTTTTTAAAATTACAGCTGCGTTACATCCACCAAAACCCGAAGCTGTTTTTATAGCTATATCAATCGGGATATTTTGAGATTTGGTCACTATATGAAGAGGCTGAGTGACCCCGTTTTTTCTAAATCCTTTAGAAACTATTGTTTGACTGCGCTGCATACTTTCCAAAAGAAAAACCACTTCCAGCAGCCCCGATGTACCCAAGGTATGTCCGAAATAGCCTTTTAAGCTGTGTAGCGGTACATTTTGTAATTGTGTTCTGTTAAAGGCAATGGCTTCCATTTCATCGTTATATAAGGTAGCTGTGCCGTGTGCTGAAATAAAATCAATGTCAGACGCCTGAACAGCCGCTTCACCTAAAGCTGCTTCAATACTTAAAAACAATCCTTCTCCTGTACGTGAAGGTCCTGAAATATGATTCGCATCGTTATAACTCGCATCTCCGGCCACTTCGGCTATAGCGGTTTCTTTTTCTGCAGACAGGTAAACTGCTGCTGCTGCCTCGCCTAAAGTAACACCTTTTCTGTCCGCATCAAAAGGCCGGCAAGGCTCATCACTCATTGCCTGAAAGGATTGAAATCCTGACAGCACAAAATCTGTTACCTCATCGCCAGCAAGCACATATACATTGTCAAACTGATGCATCTGCATTAACCTTTTGGCTACAGAAACTGACAAAACACCAGAAACACACGCATTGGATACAATAACCGGTGCTTTGGAAAAATGAAAATACTGTGCTATTTTGTGGCCCAACACATTTAGATAAGCCTGGTTTACATCCTGTTTTTCCAAAAGAGAAATATTTCCTTTAGTGGTGGATAGGATAAGTCCTGTAGTAGGTTGTACACCGTATTTGTCTACCAGAGGCTGTAAGGCCAGAATGAGCATCTGCTCCAGGCGGGTAAAAGGTGCATTAGTAGTAGAAATCTGTTGAAAAGCAGATGAAAGTGACGCAGTATTTATACATGCTGCATAAAATGACGAATCGTCATCTTCTTTTTTTAGACGCTTAATACCAGATGTTTCGCACATAAGCGCCTGCCATTGTTCTTCTATTGTATAACCCAGCGGGCTTATAGCATTTATTCCGTGTATATAAACTTTTTTACGCATTATAACAATCCTACTTTACGTTTCCAATCCTCATAAAAAGGAGGGAGGCTGAGTGCCATATTTCCGTCAGCCTGAACAAAAACCTGTACAGATTCTCCCGTACACACCAATTGTCCATGTTGATTAAAAATTTTAAACTTAAAAATCATTTTGGCAGCAGGTGTGTCTACAAAGGTCGTTTCTATAACGCCCGTATCGCCATATTTCAGGGGGAGTTTATGTTCACAGACCGATTTGACGATAGGAGTGGTATATCCTTGTTGCTGTACTTCTAGATAAGAAATACCATGTTGTTTGCCAAAAGCTTCTCGTCCGTCTTCAAAATATATTATATAATTTCCATGCCAAACAATACCAATAGCATCCGTTTCATTAAAACGGACCTGAAAAGGCGTTTGAACATTCAACCGGGAAACTTCTTTATACAGATCTTTTCTTTTTATCATAAAACAAGGCTATTGCTGCAAATAGTATGAAAAACAAAAATAAACATATCATTTCAGGTAAAATATCTTTTACGCCTCCATTTCTGAGCATAACGTCATAATAGCCGCTCAAGGCCCAGTTCATAGGTGATATTTTAGAAATATACTGCATATACCACGGCATGGAAAATACCGGAATCCAAACACCTCCTAGAGCGGCTAGTATTACTACAAAAGTTGCGCCAAAAGGGGCTGATTGTTCCTGTGTATCCGCTATAGTTCCCAGTAACAACCCCAGGCCAATAGCAGCAAGACCCGCAGCTAATGTAACACTGCTCATTAAAAACAATTTATTGCTGACATCCAGATGCGGAAGCCCTAAATGAGGAAACAGATAAACACCTACAGCCAGAATCAGGTAAAACTGTAACAGGCAAATAAGCAGGTACATAATAGTTTTTCCTGCTAATTGTACAAAATAGGGGGTAGGCTGTGTAAAAAGACGTACCTGTGTACCCTGGTTTTTTTCTTTTACTAAATTGATGGAAAGAGGTACAATAACAAAGAAAATAGCAAAAAGTGTCCATGCGGGCACATTGTGCTGTACAGCATTAGGCATGACCTCTTGAGATGCCAGTGGACCGATTTCCTTAAAATGAATAAACTTTTCTTTAGTAGATAAACGTTGTGTTGTGCCTAATTCTTCTTCAAAAGTTTTGTAAATGGTAGCCGTTTCAATCTCCGAAACCAATTTTTCAATGGCGGTTTTAATACCTATTTTGAAACTTTGCTGTACAGCCGGATCAAAATATAAGCGTATTTCCTTATTTGGTATTTCGATATAGGATACCAGTGAATCCGGCGTACCCATACCAAATTCACCCAATAATTGCTGTACGTTCTGATCTATTTTTGTATTTAAATCATCGGATAGTTTTTCAGGAATAATGACGGCTAACTGATAGTCGCCACTAAATACGGCTTCTTTTGCTTCTGTTTCCGTAATTTTTTTGTCCTTTATCTGTGTAATAACCTCAAAAGATCCCGACTGCTTCAATTGTTCCAGTACGGTTTTTGATACATTTCCGTTGTCTTCATTTACGACTATAACAGGTATTCTGGTTTCAGAAACTGCCTGATAGGTACTATCCTGAATCAGGGTTACTACTATTACCAAAATCAAGGGCATGACAAAAAGAGTGACCAATCCGCCGATATCACGTTTCAATACTAAAAACTCCTTTATAACCGCCTGTAGTATCTTATAAACCATCGCGTAGCTGTTTACCGGTTGCAGCAATAAAAACATCTTCTAAACTCCGCGCATTTACTGTGCGTTTAATTAAATCTTTCGGTGTTCCTTCTGTAAATAACCTTCCGTTATCTATAATGGCAATATGGGTGCACAAATCCTGTGCTTCAAGTAAATGATGTGATGTATATAAAATGGTGGCCCCGTTTTGATTTAATTCTTTTAAAAAATCAACAATCACATTGCGCGACTGTACATCAACACCTACTGTAGGTTCATCTAAAAACAGTACTTTAGGCTGATGCATAATACCCGCAATAAGATTAACACGCCGTTTCATACCGCCTGAAAACGTTTCTATACGCTGATGGGCAAATTTCAGCAGTCCCAAACGTTCTAAATTACTGGATATTGCTACCCGTAATTCTTTTCCTTTCAGCCCGTACATACTGCCAAAATACATCAGGTTTTCATGTGCTGTTAGAGTAGGGTAAAGGGCATATTCCTGAGGGACAACACCCAGCAAGCTGCGCAGTTCTGTATTGTGCTGCTGATACGTTAAACCGTGAATGGAAAACGTGCCGCTAGTCGGCTTAATTAAGCCGCACAGCATGGAAATAAGCGTTGTTTTTCCGGCACCATTTGGTCCTAGAAGTCCAAAAATAGCCTGTTGTTGTATAGAAAGTGTAAAATCTTCTACCGAAAAATAATCGGATGCTTTATATTTTTTGTACAACTTGTCTATATGGATAATTACAGGCTGCATTACACCGTTTTTTTTAGTTTTTTAAAGAATTTTTCTTCCAAGTCAGCTATTACTATCAATTGATTGGATAAAGCCCGGTATACATCCTCCTGATGGCTCCTTTTTTTATATACGCGTGATGCATTTACCGCAAAATCACGCCATAAATCGCCGATATATGTCATTTCTTCAGACAACAGCAACAGGTTATCATTTTTCAGTATAGCGGCAGCTTCCTGTAAAAAAGCCGCATAAATAAACCGAAATCCTCCACCTCCGGTGCCTATTTCTTCCTGCATGCGTACCATTTGTGCTAAATAATGATTGGCTTTACGCACCCCTACTTTTTTAGGCCATTTAACAATACTTTTTGCCACCCTACGTATCCCTTTTACCCCTATAATGGGCACAGGTGCCAGCATATCGTTACAGGTTTTTTTAATTCCTTTTTTAATAGCTCCGGCCAAATCTATAGTTGCAGGAATATAAACAGGGTAGTAAATATGGCCTTTAGGAGCGAGTGCTCCTTTAGCAAAACGGACTGTTTCCAGTTCCTTTTCAGTAAGCCGGGTAGGGGTTTCCATTACCGGATCACTGATTAAATACCCGTTTTCTTCTTTACCGAAGACAACCAGATTATGTGCATTAAAATGAAAACGGTATTCGTCCGGAAAATAGGTAAGATGATATACGCCTACCTGCAAACCTGACGGAATCTGCTTTTCCAAATTAGCATCCAGGACCGCTTTTGCCTGTTCTTTGCTTTTAAATTTCTGCCGTTTTATTTTTATTCCCAATCGTTTAGCCGCACGGTTAAAAATAAGACCGGGCATAGGCCGGTACGAAATAGCCGGCGCATGGTTTACCTTGATAAAGGGCAGATATACGAAAAATAAGCCTGAACCAATGCCAAACACCATAGGCTCGCTTATTTCAATTCCTTTATTTTTTAAGAGGTTAGAGGCTACTCCGTTTTCACAGTGCGCCGATTGATGATGTGTAAAATCAAGCTTCATTAATCGCCTTTAAATTGGGTTAACTCGTTTAGGGTAATACCGAAAACGTCTGCATATTGCTGCAAGGTACTGGTGCTTAATCTTTTAAACACTTCCGGACGGGCATGACGTTTTACACGCCATTTCCATTTATTCATATAATCGGCCAGAATAGCCCAGTCCATTCTGTGTAATTCCATAAAATAAACAACAGGACTGGCTTTACCGTTTTTAACATCTTGTTTGGCCTGGTTAATGCGTTCATTTACTAAACTTAGCGTTGCATCCTGTACAATGGTTTTGGGCTCCCATCCACTACTTAATTCTGTAGTGTAGTGTCCGTCTTTATCTACCGCGTAGTATAATTCGCGTATATTTTTATCGCCTAAGCTGCTTTTATCCTGCGGTACTTCTTCTTTTTTCATGTGGTTAATTTTTGTAAGAACAAATTCATAACACCACTCAAAAGTAATACGTTATGTTCAAATATATCCACCTTCATGGTACAAATTGTATAATCTCCTCCATTAAACTCTGATTCTAGAACGGCTTTGGTATGTATTTTACTACCTGTTTCCGGCAGCTGAAAAATTTCAATTTTTTTTACGGCACTGATAAAACCAACCACCTCAACATTTTCAATTTCATTGTGATTTTCATCAAAAAAATAACGCTGCCCCACAATTGCCGAACAGGTTTGCGCTGCATTTTCTATTAACCCCACTTCCGTAAACTTCCCGTTTGAAGCAAAGATAACCTGTGACGGAATATGAAAAGTGGTTTCTACGTAATGGTCATCTATATAATCTATAATATCCACCATAAGCATAGGCTCACGGTGCGGTAAATATTTTGTAATATCGGTTATATTTTGATGTTTAAACGTGTTCATTAGCCGGCTATTACAGTTTTCATTTGTGCCCGGGCAATTACCTCACTGTTCACACAGGACACAATATTTACTAAAGTTATCCCCATAAATTCCTGTACAATCTCCACTTCAGTAATAATTTTATCTTCTATTTCCGGCAACGCATTTATTTCCAGTGTGTTTATAGCACCTATATATCCGGTAGGAGCTGCTTCATTTTTAATAAAATATTGAAAACCGGTATGTAAGGCTACTGATTGTGCCATATGTTCTATTAACCCCGGTTCGGAGAATTCATTATTTCTTATAAAAAAATTAGCTTTGCCTACCGTTAAACCCGCTGTTATATGCATATTGGTATAAGCATATACGGCATCAACCATAACCATAGGCGCGCGTTGCGGTATGCACTGCAAAATAACGGAAGGATCTTGTATCGGAAAAACTATTTCTTTCATTAACATACTGTCAGATAAGCATATGCGTACGAAAAACGCCCGCTTTCCGGAACGGAAAGCATAATTCTATCTCCTTTTTGTAACTTACCAGAATGAAACAATTCTTCAAGCATCAGATAAATAGAGGCTGCCCCAACATTTCCTACTTTATGCAGGTTCATAAACCATTTTTCTTTTGCGATTTCCAAGCCGGCTTTTGCAAATTTATCGTACAAACCGGCTACAAAATAATGGGATGAAACATGTGGCAGGAAATAATCAATTGCATCGGGTGTAATCTGGTGTTTTTTCATTGCCTGTGCCATACTTTCCACCCCTTTATCTAATATGTGGGCATCGAGTAGTTTAACATCCTGTTTTATAGAAAAAACGGATTGATTTAACCAATCTTTAGTAGCATAATCACTCCAGGGTTTTATACTTCCGTCTTCCTGTTTATCACCGCCTGCATACATACAGGCCTCAATTTCGTGAGCATAGGAGAAAGCTTCCATCCACTCTATTTTTAAAGACAATTTTCCGCGGGGTTTATCTTCCAGTAAAAAGGCACCTGCACCGTCAGAAAGCATCCATCGTAAAAAATCTTTTTTAAAAGCGATAATAGGCTGCTCTTCCAACTCCTGCAAATTTTCTATTTCCTGTTCAAACTTGCTGGCCAGCATCCATGTAGACACACGTTCTGATCCTGTACAAACAGCATTTGCCGAATTGCCTGACTTGACGGATAAATAGCCATATTTTAACGCATTCATACCTGAACAACAAACGCCTGAAGAGGAATTCAGTTCCATTGCTTTTTCTCCTAACAAACCATGAACCATAGCCGCATGTGAAGGTAATAACTGATCGGGAGTAGAAGTACCGCATGAAAGAACTTCAATATCCTTTACTGTGAAGGCAGTATCGGTTAGTCCTTCAATCGCTTTTTGGGTTAACTGGCTGTTATTATGTGTAATTGTATGGTTTTTGTCAATAGCATAAAAACGGCTAATAATACCGTTATTGCGTAAAATAATGCGTCTTGCTTTTGACGGCTTATTATTAATCTGTCCCAAAATATTTTCCATTTCATCATTAGAAACAGGCTCATTAGGCAGAAATTTTGATATTCTTGTGATATAAACTTCCTTTATCATAAGGTAATTCCTTCGTAATATTTTTTCTCTTTACGAATTTTAAAATATAAAACAGGGTAAAGAATAGTTTCAATTAAATGTACAATAGGCGAAATTAACCAAATCGCAACAAATAAATATACATTGAATAATTTGATTAGTGTTTTTCGTCTGGCGGGATAGTTTAATAGCAAACGGCTCCATATAGCAAACATACGGTTTCCTTTCTTATCCATCGATACCAAAAAATGCCTGATTTCTACAGCACCTGCCTTTACCAATTCGGTTTGCAGTCCCTTATAGTGACCGGTTTGTAAATAAGGTAAAATAATACGTCCGAACGCAGAAGCTCCTTTGATTTCTTTTTCACTTACACCCGGCAGTGGCAAAATACCATAGGTTTTACGTTTTTTGCCTGAAAACATCCAGTCTACAATCGTAATGACACTTACAAGATTTATATGCCGGTCTGTCAGTGCAATATTACCTACTAATTGTGCTTCTTTTTCCGCTAACCTTTTTTTCATCTTTTCTTGCGCCATTACCCACATATTCCGGCTTCCGGAAATAGTTATTACAGGTGTATTACCAAGCAATTTTCCGGAATATTCACTTTTTAAAAAGGAATTTATAGGAATAGAAGGGGACAAATACCATACCTGATAATGCAATAAAATTAAATCATAGGATGTATTTAAAATCTCAGGATCCGGAGGTAATATATTTTGTGGTATTTGCTGAAACGTTTCGGGAAAAACATCAAAAAAAGAGTTTTTATTCCAAGGAAAAGGAAAATCATGCTCCATTTTAATTTCATAATACGTCACTTGTATTTCGTTATTATCCAAAAAAGGTAACGCAATACGTTCAGCAATTTGTTTTAACTGCCCTGTTTGTGAATAATATATGACTAAAATGTTTTTCATGACTGGCTAAAATGTTTCCAAAAATCGAAAAAGTTAAACCATTGGTAGGGATATTTCTTTACAATTTTAGTTACGCTTTGCGTATATGATTCTAAAATAGCCTGACTGTCTCTGATTTTAAAATCACTACATTCGCGGGCATATAAATGATAATGCAAATGGGGCTCCTTCATTACATATACAAAAACCACCGGTACTTTTAAACGCGACGCAATGGCAAATGGCCCTGCGGGAAACAAAGCTTCCTTACCTAATAAATCTGCTTTCATAGTTTTAGCACCTTCAAAATACCGATCGCCGGTAAAACAAATTAACGCATTATTTCTCAACGCATTATTTATATCAAAGATATGCGACATATCATCTTTTACCAAAATAAATTTGATTTTCGATTTTTCGCCTATACTGTCCAGATACTTCTTAATAACAGAATGTTCCAGGTCTGTAGTTACCAGATTAATCTGGCAGTTTAAATCAATATCTTCAAAAAATTTCTCAGCAATTTCAAAATTTCCTACATGGGCACTGATCAGTATACCACCTTTTTTCTCCTGTAGAAGCGTTTTAAGCAGGTCAATACCATCAAATTCATAGGAGAATTTACGGCGTAAGCCTGCTGAAATAGCTGTTTTATCAATTAGTACTTGTCCAAATACAAAGTAACTCCCATAAACGGCAAAAACAGCTCTTATATACGAAAATTGCTGCCTGTGACGGAAATAGTAGAAAATAGTGCGAAAACTTTTGGGATAAAACAAAAAATAATAAAAAGCTACAAAAACCAAAACGCTGTAAGACACTCTGATTCCTAGCTTTTTAATACAAAAAACAAATATTTTATATCCTAAAAGGTTTCCTTTAGACTTTCCGTCCCACTGGTTCATTTCATTCTTATGCTTTAGCTTTCATTTTTTGATCGATTACGTTATAAAAATCATTAAACGTAGTCATTCCCACAAAATCAGCCTCTACTAATTTTACTCCAAAATTAGATTCAATAATCACGACTAAATCCACATAATCCAAACTGTCTAAATCTAACGTTTCTTTTAAATTTTTACCTGCTTCAATAACATCGGCGTCCACTTCAAATTCCTCAATCAAAATGTCATTTACCTTGTCAATAATATCGTTCATGTTCATTATGGTGTTTCTATACTTTCTTAACGATGATGGCTGAATTGGTACCGCCAAAACCAAAAGAGTTCGACAAATATACATCAAAATCTTTATCTATAGTTTTTGAAGCGATATTTAACCTTTTTGAGTCTTCATCCGGTGTTTCAAAATTGATATTAGGAGCTATAAATGAATGCTGCATCATCAGCGTAGAATAGATAATTTCACTGGCTCCTGCCATCCAGCATTCATGGCCTGTCATGGATTTCGTAGAACTCACATAAGGCTTTGTTTTCCCGAATACCTGATCTATAGCTTTCGCTTCATTGGCATCGCCTACCGGAGTAGACGTAGCATGCGCATTGATATACTGCACCGCATCTGCCGATAAACCTGCCTGTTCCAGTGCCTTACGCATAGCAACAGCTGGTCCTTCTACATTAGGTGTAGAAATATGTCCTCCGTTAGAAGAAAAACCATAACCTAATACTTCAGCCACAATAGGAGCCCCTCTTTTAATAGCCGATTCATAGCTTTCTAAAATTAAGGTAGCGCCACCCCCGCTGGGTACCAATCCGTTCCGGTTTGCATCGAACGGCCGCGACGCACGGGTAGGTTCCAATTCATTATGCGAAAAAACGCCCAGTCCGTCAAAACTGGCCATGGCATATTTGTTAATTTCCTGCGCACCGCCACAAATCACGATATCCTGTAACCCGTTTTTTATCATCATATAACCCAGACCGATTGCGTGAGAACCGCTTGCGCAGGCTGCACTTATGGTCATGTTTATACCCCTGATATTCAATATGGTAGATAAATTCATGGTTACAGTTGAATTCATCGATTTAAAAATAGCGCCAGATCCTATAAGTGCCGTATCCTTTTTTTCCCGCACTATATCAGTAGCTTCAATAATCGCTTTTGATACACTGTCATTTCCGTAAAGCAGGCCTACTTCTCTGTAATTAAAAAAATCTGTTGTAATATGTGCGTTTTTTAATGCTTCAAGTGTAGCCAGATAGGCATACTCGGTTTCTTCGCCAATAGTAATACGCTGGCGCCGGTGCAATAAATGTTTTAAATCGGGGTGGGGAACCTTACCTGTTAACGCCGACTGAAAACCGTAAGCTTTACGCTCTTCATCGAAAACAATACCCGATTTGCCTTCATATAACGATTGTTTTACTTCGGCCAGTGAAGTACCTATACATGAATAGATGCCCATGCCCGTTATTACCACTCTTTTACTCATATTTACGAATAAATTCCTCCGTTTATATTGATTACCTCCCCCGTAATATAACCCGCTTTTGGCGACGCCAGAAATGCTACGAGATCTGCTACTTCTTCAGCCTCACCAAAACGATTAGCCGGAATTATTTTTACTAATTCAGCCTGATCCAGCTCAGCAGTCATATCGGTTTTAATAAAACCGGGAGCAACTGCATTTACTGTAATTTTACGTTTGGCCACCTCCTGTGCCAGAGCCTTGGTAGCGGCCACTACAGCACCCTTGGCAGCAGAATAATTCGTTTGTCCTGCTGTACCTTTTACACCCGAAACAGAAACTATATTTACAATGCGTCCGTATTTTTGACGCAGCATATCCTGAATAAAAAACTGGGTAACATTAAAAAAACCATTTAAACTTGTATCAATAACCGTTGTCCAGTCATCAGGCTGCATCCACATAAACAATCCGTCCCTTGTAATTCCGGCATTGTTCACAATAATCTCCATTTTTGCCTGCGGATTATTTTCTTTCCAGTTGCTTAATTTTAACTGAACCTCTGCAGTATCACTAACATCAAAAGACAACAGTTCAGCTGTTGCGCCCAAAGCTAAAACTTCTTCTAAAGTTTGCTGGGCTGCATTTTTATTTGATTGGTAGTTAATAAGGATATGGTGTGTTCCGGCCTCAGCCAGTTTCAGGCAAATAGCTTTACCAATACCTCTGGACCCTCCTGTAACTAAAGCACATTTCATAAAAACCTCCTATTTTACCTTTTCCATTAAAAAATCTTTTACCTGCTGCACATACGGATACATTACCTGGTCTTCCTTAAAAGTAGGGATAATGTGACGTATATCCTTATAAATTTCACGGGTAGCCCCGGAAGTTTTATCTATACATTTCAAAGCGTCCAATGCCTGAACTATGGTAATAAACTCTATAGCCAATACCTCAAAAGCATTTTCTATTACTTTACTGCACATCAATGCCGCATTGGTTCCCATACTTACAATGTCCTGATTGTCATTGTTATTGGGAATGCTATGAATATACATCGATGTGGCCAAAGCCTGGCTTTCAGCAGTAGTGGATGTAGCTGTAAACTGTACTCCCTGCATTCCGAAATTAAATCCAAGCTGCCCCAAATTGACAAAAGGCGGTAAAATTTCATTGATTTTAGCGTTCAACAGGTAATTCAACTGCCGTTCAGCCAACAGCGTCAGCTTGGTTACGGCCAACTTCAGCTTATCCATTTCCAGTGCTACATAATCACCATGGAAATTACCACCGTGGTATACCTGTTGTGTATCCACATCAATTATCGGGTTATCATTTGCTGAATTTATCTCATTTTCCAATATTTCGTTCGTATAATACAACGTATCAAATATCGGACCTAAAATCTGAGGTACGCAGCGAATGGAGTAATATTCCTGTACTTTTTCCTTAAAAACAGCTTCTTTATTTTCGCCGTTATACAAATGATCTTCACGTTTGCGTACCAACTGGCTGTCCTTTAAGTGATGGCGCATTTGTGCAGCTACTTCCCGCTGTCCTTTATGCCTTTTTGTACCGTTTAAGGTTTCTGACAAATGATCATCATAAGCCTGTACCAACTCATTAATCATACAGGAAGCTTTTATTGACCAGTTTAACAGTGCTTCGGTTTGCTTAGCATTTACAATTCCAATGCCTGTCATAACAGATGTTCCGTTCATTAAACCAAGACCTTCACGTATGCTTATTGTAATAGGCTGTAATTTTTCTTTGGCAAATACCTCCTGAGTCATGCATCGTTTTCCTTCATAAAAAACTTCTCCTTCGCCTATTAGTACCAACGCCAAATGAGCCAGCTGAACCAGATCGCCACTGGCACCTACACCACCGTGGCTGAAGATCAACGGGGTAATGTTTCTGTTTACCAGTTTTTCCATTAATTGAATAACCGATATATTAACTCCTGAATTACCTTTAGAAAGTGTATTCAAACGCGCTAAAACAGCTGCTTTTACATGCAACGGCGACAAAGGCTGCCCGGTACCTGAGGCATGACTTCTGATTAGGTTATACTGTAATTGCCGGCAATCTTCTTCTTTAATACGATACTGCGCCATAGGCCCAAACCCGGTATTTACACCATAAATAACTTTGTTAGCCGAAAAAGATTTCAGGAATTCAAAACTTAATTGTACCTTTTCAGTAACCTTGGCATCAATAGTTATTTTTTGATTTTTGAAGAGGACTTCTGAAAAATCGGTAAGATTTAAATATTGGGTTATCGTTATCATTATAGCTCAAAAATGTATTTAATTTAAAAATATGTTCAAAATGTTAATACCTTTGAACGAATATTTTAGACCGCAAATTTAATATTTTTTAACATCTATTATACTTATGACAACAGAAAATGTTGACGTCCTAATTATCGGGGCAGGGCCTTCAGGTAGTGTAGCAGCCGGGTACCTTCAACAAAAAGGGGTAAAGATCAGGGTTATAGAAAAAATGAAGTTCCCCCGTATTGTTGTTGGTGAAAGTTTAATCCCCCGTGTGATGGACCATTTTGATGAGGCGGGATTACTTGACGCTTTAAATGCTAAAGGATTTGAAAAAAAACGAGGTGCACGGTTTATTCGCGGAGAAGAGGTGTGTATTTTTGATTTCAGTAATAAATTTGGTGAAGGCTGGGATTGGACATGGCAGGTATCTCGTGCCGATTTTGACAAGGCCATTACGGATGAACTGGTACGAAAAGGCGTAGACATTTCATTTGAAACAGAGGTGATAGAAGTTGTTTTTAACGGATCGCAATCTGTTACAACAATTAAAGATAAAAACGGTAATACGTCCCGAATCAAAGCAAAATTTCTTATAGACGCCAGCGGGTATGGCAGAGTTTTACCCCGTTTATTTGATTTGGATGAACCTTCTCAGCTGAATCCGCATTCAGCCATATTTTCCCATGTAAAGGATGTAAACAGAAGTCGCGGAGTAGAAGGTACTCAAATTTCTTTTGATATACTTGAAACAGAAGTATGGCTCTGGGTGATTCCTTTTTCTGATGGTACTACCAGCATAGGTATTGTGGGAACAACTGATTTTATCAATACTCTTTCTGATAACAATACAACTGAAGCGCTTAAAAATGCCATTCAGCTGTCTGATTTTTATGTAAAACGTTTTGGTGATGTTCCTTTCTTATTTGAACCCAAAAAATTAACCAACTATTCAGTTGCCGTAAAAAAAATGTACGGTCCTGGTTTTGCTATGACCGGAAACAGTACTGAATTTCTTGATCCGGTATTTTCTTCGGGAGTATGTTTTGCTACCGAATCCGGAATGCTGGCCGCTAAGCTGGCTTACAGACAGTTACAAGGGGAAAAAATAGACTGGGAAAAAGACTATGCTGCCTATATGAAAGAAGGTATAGCTGTATTCACTACATACGTAAAAGAATGGTATACCGGTAATTTACAGGAGCTGTTTTATCATCAGCCTGAAAATCCGGATGTAAAACGAAAAATCTGTGCGGTTTTAGCCGGTTATGTGTGGAATAAAGACAATCCGTTTGTTTTAAAACATGATAAGGTAATTAAAAATATGGCACATCTCATACGTTTAGAAAAAGAAAAAGAGTCTGATTAGACTCTTTTTTACTTTATCGCTTTTTTTATTTTCTTTCCCAACGCATTACCCAATCTTTCATAGGCCAGTGCAATTCTGTCACCACTGTTGTAATCGCCAAAAAAATTAGAGTATCCCAACAGATTGCTTATTTTGGCTTTATAAATAAGCTGGGTAGGAGTATCTTTAGGATAAATGGTAACGGTTACATCAATATAAGCCGGTTTTTTAGCTACCCCTATATTATAACCCGGAATTATTTTATCTGTTTTAATCAAAATTTGATGTGTGGCTTTTTCATTTTCTTTACCTGCCACCGCTTTTTTCTTGATTTGTTTTTGAAACGCTTCCAAAAAACGAGGTTCATATTTATTCTCTCTGTCCGCAAACCAGTTAATACGAAATGATTCGTCTCGTCCGTCTTCCTTACGTTTGTCCATCTTGTCTTTCAGGAAATCTTCTTCCGTTTCAAAATGATCTACTTTAAGATTTTTATAATCAAAAATAACCTGATACTCCGTTACCCCAGCCAAATTTTTTAACTGTACAATATCTTCGGAAAATTTCTGTGCCTGCAGTATGCTTCCTGTTAAGAAGCATACGAATAAGAGTAGTTTTGCTTTCATTTAAATTTTTTTAGTATTCAGCGGCCAAAAATAGACCGAATTGTGTACAAAAAAATCAAATTGTTTATTTTTTTTTATATTCATTGATTTACAGTTACTTAACATTTTAATCATTTTGTTAATAAATAGCAATAAAAAACAATAACATTTTTTTGATATAACCAAAAAATTTACAATACCAAAACCTAAATGAAACATGCAAGGGTAATTCATAAAAATATATAAGATAGTTTTTAAGAGATAAGAAGCAGTTATTAACATTTATGAACAAAGAAAGTTATGGGTACTGTGTTGTTTATAATAGAAAATAATATGTTCATGATACAATGTCCGTAGTTATAAATCAGGCAATTAAAAATTAAAGAGATGTTTATAACTATTGATAACTCAAAAAACAATTCTTTATACTGAAAATTATAGCACCTATTAACAGACAATATAAAGAAGAATATTTTTTTTAAATTTTAAAATTCTTTTTCTTTAATTAAATAGTTGTTAATAAAAAGAAAAAAAAGAGCTTTATGAAGTATTTAATATATAATATATTGAAAATCAATGTACTATATATTTATTTTAATATTTTAATGCGTTTATATTTAAAAAATAGGTTGTAAATTTGCAGGTATTAATTTTTTATGAATGGTTGTATTTAATTACGAAACAGATTTTCTATTAAACAATGAAGCTGTTTACGAGCAATGGATAGATGCTGTGGTTGAATCTGAAGAAAAAGTACCTGGTGAGATTAATTATATATTTTGTGACGATGCCTATCTTCATAAGATAAATAGGGAATATCTAAACCATGATACGCTTACGGATATTATTAGTTTTGATTATACGATCGGTGATTTAATTTCAGGTGATATTTTTATATCGATAGAACGTGTACGTGATAATGCAAAAGAATTCGATGTATCTTTTCATGAAGAATTGCTTCGGGTGATGAGTCACGGTGTTTTACACTATTGCGGCTATAAAGATAAAAGTGAACCTGAAGAAAAAATCATGCGGGAAAAAGAAGATGAAAAAATCTTAATGTTCCACGTGGAACATTAAGATTTTTATCTAAGTTTAATGTAATGTTTCACGTGGAACAATGAGTTTATTTCAAGAAGAATATGATGTTATTGTAGTAGGAGCCGGTCATGCCGGATCTGAAGCTGCAGCTGCAGCTGCTAATATGGGTATGCAGACGCTACTTATTACAATGAGCTTGCAAAATATCGCACAGATGTCTTGCAACCCGGCTATGGGAGGTATAGCAAAAGGACAAATTGTACGGGAAATTGATGCGTTGGGCGGATATTCCGGAATTGTTTCTGATAAAACGGCGATACAATTTAAAATGCTGAACAAATCAAAAGGGCCGGCTATGTGGTCTCCAAGGGTACAGTCTGATCGTATGCGATTTGCTGAACTTTGGCGTTTGATGTTGGAAGGTACCCCTAATTTAGATTTTTACCAGGAAATGGTAGCCGGTTTAGTAATAGAAAATCATAAGGTAATTGGTGTAAAAACCAATCTCGGAATAATAATAAAAGGAAAAACAGTTGTCTTAACCAATGGTACTTTTCTTAATGGGCTAATACATATTGGAGAGAAGCAATTTGGTGGTGGTAGAGCAGGAGAAAGTGCTTCATTCGGCATTACGGATGATTTAGTAAAAGTAGGTTTTGAAGCCGGAAGAATGAAAACGGGAACACCACCACGTGTAGATGGAAGAAGTCTTGATTATTCAAAAATGGAAGAACAGCCCGGTGATGAAATACCCGGCACTTTTTCTTATTTGGATACCACGAAACCTCTGACCAAACAACGCTCTTGTTACATGACGTATACCTCTAATCAGGTACACGATCATTTACGTGAAGGTTTTGATCGTTCGCCTATGTTTAATGGAAGAATAAAGAGTATAGGTCCGCGTTATTGTCCTTCTATAGAAGATAAAATAAACCGATTTGCAGATAAAGAACGACACCAGCTTTTTGTTGAACCGGAAGGATGGGATACGGTTGAAGTTTATGTAAATGGTTTTTCAACTTCTTTACCTGAAGAAATTCAGTTTAAAGCTTTGCGTTCTGTTGCCGGTTTTGAAAACGTAAAATTTTTCAGACCTGGATATGCTATTGAATATGATTATTTTCCACCTACACAATTAAAGCATAGTCTGGAAACAAAGCTGATTGAAGGATTGTTTTTTGCCGGTCAGATTAATGGTACTACAGGCTATGAAGAAGCCGCAGCTCAAGGTCTGATGGCCGGTATAAATGCCGCTTTAAAAATACAGGGCAAAGCTCCTTTTATTTTAAGAAGAGACGAAGCTTATATTGGTGTACTGATAGACGATCTGATTACAAAAGGAACAGAAGAACCCTATCGTATGTTTACATCACGTGCGGAATACCGTACTTTATTGCGCCAAGATAATGCTGATTTCCGACTGACGCCAAAGTCTTTTGAATTAGGTTTAGCATCGGAAAAAAGAATGCAACGGATGGAATACAAACGTAGCGCTTCTGAAAATTTTGTACAATATTTTAAAGAAACGTCTGTTAGAACGAATGAAGCGAATCCTATTTTAGAAGAAAAAGGCTCAATGCCTATGGCACAACCTGATAAAATGTTCAAGGTTTTTTCGCGTCCGCAACTGGAATTAGAAGATATACTTCGTTTTGAAAAAGTACAGGAATATATTCACGAACATCATTTGGATACTGAAGTTATTGAACAAGCTTTAATACAGGTTAAATATTCTGGCTATATAGAAAAAGAAAAAAACAATGCTGATAAATTAACCCGTTTGGAAGAGGTACGTATACCTGAGAATTTTGATTATGATAAGATAAAATCCATGTCATATGAAGCTAAGGAAAAGCTAAAAAAGATTCGCCCGGTTACTATTTCGCAGGCTTCTAGAATTAGTGGAGTTGCGCCATCTGATATATCTATTTTATTGATTCATATGGGACGCTAAATGTTCCACGTGAAACAACCAGTATAAATACACTCTTTTTTAGAGTGTATTTTTTTATGAAATCTATCATGCTATGTTTATATTTGAACCTGTAAAATTTAATTATGCATCCTCAACCTTTTAAACTTTCTTTTGAGTTTAATACCAAAAAATATCATCAGATTGTAGATCATAGCGTATCAAAAGAATCTTTTGATTTATGGTATGATGAAACTTTTGATCTTTTAAAAACCCATCCGTTTCCTGAGAGAGAAAAACTGCCTTCTTATTATGAAAGTGATAATTATATTTCGCATACCGACGGAAAAAGAAACTGGTTTGAAAAACTGTATCAGGTTATTAAACACAAAACGTTGTCGGGAAAAATTAAAATCATAACGAATGCGTTTCCTGATCATACGAAACTTCGTGTTTTAGATATTGGTTGTGGTACAGGCGATTTTTTATTTCAATGTAAAAAGAAAATGAACTGGGAAGTTAGGGGAGTAGAACCTAATGAACAAGCCCGAGCATTAAGTCAAAAAAAAGGTATTGCAACCATAGAGAAACTTGAAGACATCGGAAATGAGATGTTCGACGTGGTTACTATGTGGCATGTACTGGAACACATACCAAATCTGGAAGAACTTATTTTACAACTAAAGAAAATTTTAAAACCGGATGGTTTCTTAATTATAGCGGTTCCTAATTTTAAATCAAAAGATGCTCAACTTTACGGATCTTACTGGGCTGCTTTTGATGTACCCCGCCATTTATGGCATTTTAGTAAAACGTCCATAAAAAAAATATTTACTGTGTTTCAGTTTTCTCTAATACATATAAAACCTATGTATTTTGATGCGTTTTATGTTTCTCTTTTATCTGAAAAATACAAAACGGGAAAAATGAATCTCATCCGTGCATTTGTAAACGGCTGTCGTTCCAATGGGTACGGATTGCTAAAAAAAGAGTATTCGTCCCACATTTATATTCTAAAAAATCAAAATAAGGCCATTTAAGGCATTTTTAAGCTTTTAGATGTGTTATTATATAAGTTTTTTTTTAAATGGTTTTAAACGGAATCTTTTAAATTCATTTTTTATTTAATAAATTTATAGTATTGATATTCTTTATCAGTTTTATTTATAAAAGCGCATAAAATTATAAAGACACAGAAAGTGAAAAAAAAATTTTACTTTTACACCAAAATTAATTTTTGAAAAAATGAAGCACTTTTTTATAGTTGCCAGTTTAGCTGCCGTTATGATTTCCTGTAACAAAACAGAAACCACAAAAGAAGGAACAAAAACAAGCGAAAATACATCCGGGTTTAAAACCGCTTACATCGATACGGAAAAACTGATGAAAGAATATCAGGAATCGAAAGATTTTGAAGCGAAATACAAAGCCATGTCAGATCGTATGCAAAATGAATTGGATAGTGATATGAAAGCTTTTCAACGCGATGTACAAGATTTGCAGCAAAATGCACAGTCTAAAGGAATGGAATGGGCACGTAACCGTGAAGCCGAATTATCGCGCCGTCAGCTTACCCTACAGCAAAAAGAACAGAACTATATGAAAAAGTTCCAGGAAGAAGGTGCCGTGGAACGTGACAGCATGGTGTCTAAAATGAAAGCCTTTATAAAGGATTACGGAAAAGATAAAAATTTTGATTATGTTTTCGGAACCGGTGATGCGGCTACTGTTTTGTATGCGAAAGACAGTTATAATATTACAGAAGATATTTTAAGACTGATGAACGAGGCGTACGCGAAAAAAGGAGGTAAAGAAGCTCCAAAGGAAGAACCTAAAAAAGAAGAGACGTCAAAAGAAAAAAAATAAAAAAAAACCACCTTTCGGTGGTTTTTTTAATGATAAATAGTTCCGATCTTTAACTGAAAAAAATGAAACAAGTTTCCCGTGAAGCCTTACTGGCGCTAGAATTTGTTAATAAAACCCGTCAAACGGTTTTTTTAACCGGAAAAGCAGGTACGGGAAAAACCACTTTATTACGTGAAATTGTTTCCAATACACATAAAAATACAATAGTTGTAGCTCCTACCGGTATAGCGGCTTTAAATGCCAAAGGGGTAACCATACATTCTTTTTTTCATTTGCCTTTTGCTACATTTTTGCCTACAACTGAATATGTGGAAGCAAACGCGAACAGGCGCATCGAAAACAGTATAACACTGAAACGTCATTTCCGTATGAGCACTGAACGCCGTATGATTTTTCAGCGTTTGGAACTGCTGATAGTAGACGAGGTGAGTATGCTTCGCGCAGATGTATTGGATGCCATGGATGCTATATTGCGTTATGCCCGGAATTCAGACGAGTTATTTGGTGGTGTTCAGTTACTTTTTATTGGAGATTTGCTGCAGTTACCACCTGTTGTTAAACAGGAAGAATGGCAGTATTTAAAGCAGTTTTATACGGGTATTTATTTTTTTAATGCTCTTTGTCTGCAACAACAGCCTCCTTTAATGATTGAGCTGGATAAAGTGTACCGACAGGAAGATGAACGTTTTATAGAACTGC
This sequence comes from Paenimyroides tangerinum, assembly GCA_050990835.1. GTDB lineage: Bacteria > Bacteroidota > Bacteroidia > Flavobacteriales > Flavobacteriaceae > Flavobacterium. The sequence goes on from CP158859.1 coordinate 1,002,740, forward strand.
TGAATCATATACGGAATCATACACTGACGTTTGATGATCTGGCTCTTTTAAACCAACATGTACAATCTGATTTCGATATACAAAAAACATCATCCACTATTGTGTTAACTACCCATAACCATAAAGCTGACCGTATTAATCAGGAAGCTGTAGCGGCTTTAAAAACACCAGAATATATTTTTGAAGCTGAAATTGTAGGTGACTTTCCGGAACGCATGTTTCCCATGGAACAGTCGTTGGTCATAAAAGAAGGCGCCCAGGTTATATTTACCAAAAACGACATATCGTACGAGAAAAAATATTATAACGGTAAAATGGGAGTGGTAAAACAAGTCTCACCATACGAAATACAGGTATATTTTCCGGACAATAAGCAAATTATCACAGTAGATAAATATGAATGGCAAAATATTCATTACCATATTCATCCTGAAACAAAACAGATAGAAGAACAGGTTTTAGGTACTTTTACACAATATCCGCTCCGGCTGGCTTGGGCCATTACGGTACATAAATCACAGGGGCTGACTTTTGAACGTGCTGCGATTGATGTAAACCAGGTTTTTATATCGGGACAACTCTATGTAGCTTTATCGCGTTTACGTTCGTTAAACGGCTTAATTTTGCTGTCTAAGGTAAATGAGCAGTTACTTTTTCAGAATGAAGAAGTACTGGCTTTTCAAAAAAATAAGAAATCGGATATAGAATTGCAGGAAAGATTAGATAAAGAGCAAATCGTTTTTTTATACCAGAATCTTATGCACTGTTTTGAATGGAATAAAGTGGTAAATGCCTGGATACATTTTTTAAATACTTTTTCAGGTGAATCTTCAAAAAGTAAAAAACAAGACTACAAACCCTGGGCAGAGCTGCAGTTTCAGGTAATCAGCACCAACAAAGGATTTGCGAAACAGTTCGGCGTTGAGCTTTACCAGTTGTTTACAGCCGATTCTTTTTCTGTTTCCCATATAAAACAGCGATTCGATAAATCCTATGCTTATTTTTTTCCGAAGCTTGATCAGGTTTATTTTGAAACGTTATATACTCTTGAAAAAGTAAAAAAGCAAAAGAAAATGAAAGCTTTTTATGAAGAAGTAGAAACAGTGGAAGACACCCTTCTTGCTCTGGTACTCCAGTTTCAGAAAATGAAACGCTGGCTGCAGCTCATTGAAAATAACGAACCGGTTACAAAAGAAACATTACAGCTGCAGGAAAAATCGGTTTACAGGCTAAACCATCTGGTACAAATACATGAAATTATCGATAAAACGCGATTAGATTTTGAAGAGGTGGAGGAATATGTGCAGGATGAAAATGAGAAGACCGAAAAAGTGAAAGAAAATACCTATCATAAAACGTGGCAGCTCTGGCAGCAGAAAAAATCGATACCTGATATTGCAGCAGAAAGGAAATTGACCGAACAAACTGTTTATAACCATTTGGGTAAATTGGCAAAAGAAAAAAAAATAGCGGTTACCGATGTGCTTTCCACAGACATTTTACACCAGTTACAAATGGTTTTTGAACAAAACGATTTGACCCTGACAGAACGAAAAGAACAGTTAGGAGAAACCGTTTCATGGAACGAACTTCGGTTTTATAAAACAGCTGTTGTAGATGATAAGGCATGAAAATGTTGTTATGTATACCTCATTTTTTGTATCTTCCTGTCAAAAAATGAAAAAGATAGTTGCAGGTATTTTGTTAGGGGTAAAGGTGACGGTTATGGCACAGCCTGTTTATGAAGTATTTGCTGTAAATGAAAAATACGGTATTGTGAATACTACCTTTTTCTACATTAGTGGTACCATAATATCCTCTTTTTGATGCTTTTTACCAGGACTGCCTGGCATTAGGAGACGGAACAGCATATTATTTTTTTGATAAAACATTTGATGATGAAAACGGGGTACAATTGCAAAGCCTTGAGAATAAAGAAAATTATATTTTTAAACTGGATTTTGCTAACAAACGGGTATTACTGCCTAAAACATATCTTAACCAACTCCATATAACCTTTTTATAAACACTTTTATGAAGAATAGTTACCTTATTTTGTGGTGTATAATAGGAAACAGCTTGTGGGCACAAGATGCGTTTCCGGTTAAAATTAAAGATTTTTCTGATAGCTATGAAGCTGTTATAGATAGAAATAGCACCGATACGCTAGTGATAGATGCGGATCATAACTATGTGCCGGAATACAAAATTATCATTAAAGATAAAAAAACAGAAAAAGAACTGCTTACTACCTATACCTCATCCTTTCCCGAGTATTTGCTTGACGAACATCAAGAAGCGCTTCCAAATATTAAAGAACTGCCTTATGGGAGCCAGAGTGTACTGATTTATGAAGATGTTAATTTTGACGGACGTAATGATTTTGCTTTAATGAATGGCAATAACAGCTGTTATAGCGGACCGTCGTTTGATATTTATTTAGTTAACCCTGAAGGAAACCTGGTATATAGTGAAAGTTTTTCAGACTTGTCAAACAACAATTGTGGTATGTTCCACGTAGATCATGACACCAAAACCATACATACCATGGTAAAAAGCGGTTGTTGCTGGCATCAGTTTTCTGAATATAAAGTATTGGACAACGAACCAAAACTTGTAAAGAGAACAAAAGAAGCCTACTTATTGGGATATCCTACACTTGTAGAGGTAACAGCTGTAGACTATAAAAACGGAGTAGTCAGAGAAACACACCAACTATTTCTACCGGAAGATACGGTAATCATTTTTTCGTTTTACCTGGATAAAAATAAAAAGAGAGTAGTGGTATTTCAAGATGATAATAAACTCTATTACGCCCTGCTTCAAGCTGATGAGACTGTTGAATTTTATTATCCCAAACCTTATTTTGATGAAACCAGACAGGAAACGATTTATGATAACATAACATATAATGAAAAAAAGAAAACTCTTACTTTCAGCAATGCATCAGCACATTATGAGCTTTACGCATCTGAAAAAGAAATGGGCGTAAAAGTAACAACGAAAGGAAAAATGTATAATCTGAAAGGTAATCCGAAAACAGCAACAGGTCACTTACCTGATGTCATGAAAACCCCTTTTACCAATGTTTTATCTTTATAGCCTATGAAAAAACACTTTCTTTCATTCTTTTTTAAGAAAAAGATCTTGGTTCTATCTGTTATTGTTTTATTTACAGGATACTTACCTGTTAAGGCTCAGGTTGTACATTTAGGATATAAATACCAGGAAAAAGGGATGTTTCAGGCTTCTTTTAATTACCCTTTTCTGTATGATGAAGCTACGCATCATGAATGGATGCTTGGAATAGACTATACTTCCAAAAACGATAAAGCACCTTCTGGTATTGCACCCCAGTTTACTTACGGGTATTACATAAAAGACAACCCGAAATCCGATTATCTCATCATGACCGGTATAACGACCGGTTACCAGTTATCCTTGCATAACAGATACGAAAATCAGTTTAAGGTAACACCCTATGTTTATGGTGAATTAATAGGCATTTTAAATATAAAAGTAGGGTACGAGTACATGATTCCTTTGCAAAAAGGATATCCTTTTGTTGCTATAGGAATAGGGGGGTTACATATGTTGCGGCATATGCGGTTTATGTAAACCAGCCTCTTTTTGCCTTTCTGTTCATTTTGTCTATGCTGGTGGTATAAAAGTAAGATAAAGCCGTTTTTTTTATGATATAGTATTTTTGACCGGAAGAAGATACCTTCGGAATTATTGCCTTAATGCTTTATTTCATGTATATTACAGATGCATAATGTTCTGGTTGTTAAATTAAAGTCTTTATTTGGTAAAGGTAAGGGTAGTAAAAGTCCTGTCTACCCATTCTCCCATTTTATGCTGTATGTGTTCTGTCTGGCTATTACAAGCTGTACAGGTAAGCTGTGCTTCAGCTGCCATATTGATAATAGTATCAGTAGAATATAGCTGAAAACCATAAGATGAAAAAGGAAGGGTTTCCATAAATTTTTTTTCGGCGAATGTAATATTTATACGACCTTTCGGTTTGCAAACACGATAAAGTTCGGACATCATTTTCAGCGGTTCATTCCAGAAATAAATAGTATTTACAGTAAAGATTTTATGGAAATAATCATTGGGAAAAGGAATGGCATTACCATCGTATAGCCGGAAAGACGCCTGCGATTTTTCCATATAGTTCTGATTATGGGTAAGGGCTTCCTGATACATGAGTTCAGATATTTCAAGGCCTGTATAGTGAATGTTCTGCTGTATATCAAATAAAAAGGGCAGATGTCCGGCATTACCATGACCGATTTCGAGAACTGCATCGTGTTCCACAACAGCAAGAAGATGGATAGAATGCAGAGTCATGGAACGGTTGGTTTCATTCATCATATCGGCTACCTGGGTACCGGCTTCTCCTGAGGGGCAGCTTAACTGTCCGGCGAGGTCTCTTAAGTTGTCTTCTGTCATGGTAAAATCTAAAAATAGAGAAAAGACTAAAGTTACTAAAAAGATTAAGATACCGGAAACGATAAACATAGGATTTTACAAAGAGTTAAACAGCTCCCTTATCCCTTCTTCCAGCTGCTCTTCAGACAGATAAGCATATCCGAGGCGAAGCCCGTTTACCGCTTTATCATAACTGTATGTTTCAGGTAAGATGATCTTGATACCTTTTTTTTGAAGTTGGGTATCAATATGATGCCAGTCTGCCTGGTGGTTGGGAGTAATCCAGAAAGCCAGACCTCCGTCCGGAATATAAAATTCTGCTTTATCGTTAAGGTATTTTTTTAGTAAAAGAGCAACTAAATCCCGTTTGGTTTTATAATAGTGGGTTGCCTTTTTTAAATGGCGTTTTATAGTTCCCTCCTGAATAAGTTGTAAAACAGCCTGTTCCATAATAGCGTCTCCCTGTACGTCTATGATTTTACGGAGCATTCCTATTTTTTCCAATAAAGCTCTATCATTAGTGGCAAGATAACCTATGCGTAATGCAGGGGCAACCACTTTGCTCATTGTTCCGATATATACATAATTCTTCAGATCAGCATAACTGGATAATGGCAAAACCGGCCGGTATCCGAAATGAAATTCATTATCATAATCATCTTCTATAATAGTAAAACCATATAAATTAGACAAGCGGATTAATTCCAGTCTTCTTTGCAGACTCAGGGTAACAGTTGTAGGGTACTGGTGGTGTGGCGTGGTGTAAATAGCCTTTATTTCAGGATATTTTTTCAGGTAGGCTACTACATCGTCAATAACAAGGCCCTCTTTGTCTACTTTTACCGGGAGTAAACGGGCCCCGGCGTTTTCAAATGCTTTCCAAGCCGGTTTATAACCGGGATTTTCTACCATTACATAATCTCCTCTCTCAAAAAGACAATGAGCGGTAAGGTACATAGCCATCTGGCTTCCTCGTGTAATACAAATATGTTCTTCAGCAATCTGCATGCCGCGCTGGTGATTCAGCATCTGTACAATAGCTCTTCTGAATTCGATGTCACCATACTCATTACCATATCCCATCATCTGCCATTTGGCTTTTCGGTTAAAAATCTGACGGTAAGCCCGTGCCAGTTCCTCTACAGGAGCAATTTTACTTTCCGGAGAACCATCATCAAAGTGAATACGTAAAGAAGAAGCATGTATTTCCTGTTGAAGAGTGTCTGGAATTCTTTTATAATGGTTTGTTACTACCGGAAGCGTTTCGGCTACAAAAGTACCTTTTCGCTCTTTTGAAACCAGCCATTCTTCATTGAGCAGTACATTCAGTGCCTCTACTACCGTATTGCGGTTCAGCTGTAATTCCTTTGCCAGAATCCGGCTTCCGGGCAAGGCCGTTCCTCTTTTTAATCTGCCGGACTGTATACCGGCAATAATAGCATCAGCTATCTGCAGGTAAATGGCTTTATTGCACTTGTAATCAATCTGTATTTCCAATTTCCAAGGACGCAGCATCTGGACTATCTGTTTGTATTAAAACTGTATCATTATGGTAGTCCAAAGTTAAGGTACTTTTGTTTTGCAATAGTGCATAAACAATAAAAAATTTTCAACTATGTCAAAATTAGAAGAAACAACCAGCATCCAGAAATCGGCTCATGCTGAACAGAAACAATTCAGCTCAAAGGATTTTCATCAAACATTTGCGCGTCCTGTGTATGTGAAACCATCACATGTTATTCACAAAAATGTAGAAAAAGCAGGTGTTCATAACCAGTTTTCTACAGAAAGAAAACACCCTGTTTTTTTTGTTGACCTTCCGAGTAAGAATGTAAGTATGACTATCGGGGGACTGCTTCCAAAGCAATTGACCAATCGGCACCGGCATACTTACGAAACCGTGTTATATGTGATAGAAGGAAAAGGCTGGACCGAGGTTGAAGACGAACGTGTAGAGTGGGAGGCTGGAGATGCGGTTTATATTCCGTCATGGGCATGGCACCGTCATCAGAATTTAAGTGACAGCGAACCGGCCAAATACATTGCCTGTGAAAACGCCCCCCAGCTTCAAAATCTTGGGGTAGCCTTACGTGAAGAAGAAGGAAGAGATCTATAATCAAACCCTTACAAAAGGGTTTTAAAACTCAGAAAAGATGAAAAATAATCTATTTAAAGGTGTTATTGCCTATCCAATTACTCCATTCAACAGCGAAGAAAAAGTGGATATCCCTTTGTTCAAAAAGCTGACAGAACGCCTGGTAATTTCAGGTTCCCATGCTATTGCCCCATTAGGCAGCACGGGTGTTTTACCTTATTTGTCAGACGAAGAAAAAGAAGCGGTAACAGAAGCTACCATTCAACAGGTAGCCGGAAGAGTACCGACTCTTGTGGGGGTTTCCAACCTTACCACGGCTAAAACCATATACCATGCACAGTTTGCTGAAAAAGCTGGAGCTTCGGCGGTAATGATTATTCCCATGAGCTACTGGAAGCTTACAGATGATGAAATTGTAAGGCATTATGATGCGGTGGCTTCTAAAATCACTATCCCGATTATGGCCTATAATAACCCGACTACAAGCGGTGTGGACATGTCGCCGGCATTACTCAAGCGTTTGTTGGAAATTCCAAACGTGACCATGATAAAAGAAAGCACGGGAGATGTGCAGCGTATGCATATACTGAAAAAGGAGCTGGGAGAAGAGGTAGCCTTTTATAACGGTTCTAACCCACTGGCACTGGCTGCTTTTGCTGCAGGTGCCAACGGATGGTGTACAGCAGCACCCAACCTGATACCTGAACTCAACATGGCGTTGTACCACGCTGTTCAGGAAAATGATATAAACAAGGCACAGCAGTTGTTTTATAAACAGCTTGCTGTTTTGAAGTTTATAGTAGCTAAAGGACTCCCGAGAGCGGTAAAAGCAGGACTGAACCTGCTGGGAGAAGAAGGCGGCTATCTGCGCAGCCCATTACAGCCTTTAACTGCACCTGAAATAGGAGAATTAGAACAGCTGCTAGCGGACGTAGAGAAACCCTTAAAGCTGGACCACCTGCTTATCTGAAATCAGTATCAGCAGTATTTTTATAAACCCGGCTATTTTAGCCTTTTACAATAGCAGTAACTTTTTAAAATCTGAAATAATATGACAAAAGCTGTTTTTTATCATGCGGGATGTCCCGTTTGTGTGAGTGCGGAACAAGATATTTTACATCTTATTCCTGCAGATCAGGTAGAAGTGGTTCACCTTGGAACCGACAAATCAAAAGTAAAAGAAGCAGAAAGCGCTGGTGTAAAATCAGTACCGGCACTTGTAATGCCCAACGGAAATGTATTGCACATAAACTTTGGTGCTGCTATCGAAGATGTAAAATAAAACCAATAAGCCTGAATACTTATATTCAGGCTTATTCTTTCCCTTAATTTATAAAACCTCCTAAAAATGACCTACACCATCAGAAAAGCAGGCCTGGAAGATCTTGAACAGGTTGCGGAACTATTTGATCTTTATCGTATTTTTTACCGTCAGCCATCTGATGTTGAAAAAGGAAAAGCTTTCCTGAAAGAACGTTTCCTTAATGGCGAATCAGATATCTTTTTGGCTGTAACCGACAAAAGAGCGGTGGGATTTGTACAGCTTTACAAGCTGTTTCATTATACCCGTTTGCAAAAACAATGGCTGTTAAGCGATTTATTTGTACATCCTGATTTCAGGGGTAAAGGATTATCAGTTGCCTTGATAGACAGGAGTAAACAATGGTGTGAAGAAACCGGAGCCTGCGGATTAATGCTTGAAACCGAAAAAACCAACGACATCGGCAACCAGCTGTATCCCCGTTGCGGATTTGAATATGACGGTTTACATAACTACTACCATTGGTGGAAATAGTAAGATGGCGGGCTTCATAGTCCGCCATAATAAAATAAAAATAATGATGAACGAAGACATTTTAGATAACCTCAGCCATATACAGGAAAGAATAGCAAAAGCTTGTAACCGCTGTAGCCGTAATCCTGAAGAAATAAAAATAGTACTGGCTGTCAAAACTGTTTCTGCAGCACGTATTATCACTGCTCTGCAAACCGGGCAAACCCTCATTGCTGAAAATAAAATGCAGGAACTTAAAGAAAAGTATGAAGCCCTGAAAGACATTCCGCATATCAATCATTTTATCGGGCATCTGCAAACCAATAAAATTAAAGACCTGCTAAAATATGATGTGGCATGTATACAATCGCTTGACCGGTTAGATCTGGCTGAAAAACTACAGCAGCGGTTACAGTTCGAGAAGAAGGAAATGGACGTATTTATACAGGTCAATACTTCCGGAGAAAAAAGCAAATTTGGCGTACATCCCAATGACACTCTTGCGTTGGTAAAACAGGTGGCACAAATGGACCGGCTGCATATAAAAGGACTGATGACTATTGGTCTATTCACTGCAGATACAGAAAAAGTGCGACACTGTTTCCGTCTATTAAAAAACCTTCAGCAGCAGATCATGGCTTTACAGCTGCCGCGAGTAGATATGAAAGAATTATCAATGGGGATGAGCGACGACCTGGAAGCGGCCATTGAAGAAGGGGCTACGATGGTACGTATAGGAACAGCCGTTTTCGGCCGGAGAAAGTATCCCGACAGTTATTACTGGAATGAAAATACCTCAACGGAATAGTCCCGGCTATTCTGATAACTACACGTTATATCATGAAATGCCTTATACCCGGCTATTTTTCCCTAAAGAAGATAAAATAAACCGAGTCTGATACCGTTCTTTCAAGCGTTTTACCTAATCAAAAGACTTTACATCATGGTATTTATGCGTATACTGGCTTTGATAAGGGCAATAGCAGAAATACTTTGCGTAGGCACATCTTTTGGCTGATGATGAGTATTCAGCTTAATGAATGGGAAGAATATATTACGGTAAAATATATCCAGAAATCGGATGAAGGTAAAGATTTTGTGAAATTGGTAAGCCAGAACCACCACCACCAGCCTAAAGATATTCACCAGTCCAAAATATCTACTATTGCTGTGGTAAAGGCCAGTATCCGGATTAATACGATGTTATAATGGTAGTAAACGGAAAGGAGAGTTATAAAAAAATAAAAAATCCGGTTTGCTCGGATTTTTACAGCTGTAAGCTACTTTCTTTTTTTTCGTTCTCTTATAATAACATCTACCACACCCAGAATAATCACTTCATCATTCTCGCTTATTTTTACAGCCGAAGTATAGTCGGGATTTACAGCTTTTAGTTGTTTATTTTTTTTATCGTATCTTTTTAACGTATAATCGGAATGGTTGACAGATACCACGATATCATCATCTTGCTGAGGCTCATAGTCGGAACGGATAATAAGTATATCGCCAATATGGTAATCAGGAAACATAGACAGACCGGTTACCCGATTGATAAAAGTGCTTTCTACCCGCGAAAGATACCGTTCATCTAAGCTGATGCGGTCGGAAAGAAAATCTTCAGCAGGTGATGGGAATCCTGCCTGAATACCGCCGTTATAGGACACATAATATCTTTTTCCTTCTTTTTGCAGGGGCAGATTTTCTAATCCATCGTTAAATCCGGGTACTTTATGCTTCATTTGATTTCTAGAATATCACGCCAGTTTGTTGTGTAGTTCGGACTTAGCAGTTCCTGACGCATTTTCCACGTGGTGTCCAATGCCTGCGAAGCCAGTTTCAGTTTTTTGGTGCCATATTTACTATTTAGCTTGTCCATAGCCCGCATGACTGCACTGTGTTTGTAATTTTCATCCTCAAACATATTAAATTGTTTTTCGTGTTCAGGAGCCACACCGCTGAGGATTACGCCTGCTTTTTTATAGTGGTAGCCTTCTTTAAAAATAAGCGCTAATCCTTTTTTTGCATATTTTGTAATTTCTATTCCCGAATTAGTAGAAAAAGGAATGGTGATGTTTATGGATTTGAAATACTGTTGGTGCGCTTCGTTAAAACGGCTGGTATGGATATAAACTGTAACTATTCGGCAGGTACCGCCTTGTTTTCTCAGTTTCTCAGCACAGGTGGCGGCAAAGGTCGCTACCCGCTCTTCTATATAGAATTTGTCCGTATAGGTAGTGTCAAACGAACGGGTAGTGGCAATGTGCTTTTTGCTTGTCATTTCTTCCAGTTCCAAAACGGAGACACCTTCCAGTTCCTTCTTTAGTTTTAAGCCTACTATTGTAAACCGTTTTTTAACATATTCGTCTGGCAGCTGGGTAAATTCGTAGGCTTTGGTAATGCCCGTTGTTTTTAAGGCTTTGGCAATCTTGCGGCCAATTCCCCAAACATCTTCAATATTCAGCCATTTTAAAGCTTTTATCCTTTTTTCTTCTGTATCAATACAGTACACATCTTTAAGTTCCGGAAATTTTTTAGCTATCCTGTTTGCCGTTTTCGCCAGTACTTTTGTAGGGCCAATACCAATACAGGTAGGCAGCAGGGTATTTTTCAAGATTTCTTCCCTGATTTTTAAACCATGTTCCCGAAGATCGTATCTGTCAAAACCTTCAAATTTTAGGAAGCTTTCATCTATGGAATACATTTCTATATCTGGTGTATATTTTTGGAGGATGAGGTTCACCCGGTCACTCATATCGCCATATAGGGCATAATTGGAAGAAAATACGGCAATTCCCTTTTCTTTAAAAATTTTCCGGTATTCAAATGCAGGTGCCCCCATAGGAATGCCTGCTGCCTTCGCCTCATTAGAACGCGCAATAACACAACCGTCGTTGTTGCTTAATACAACTACGGGTACCTGCCGTAATTTCGGATTAAAAACCCGCTCACAGCTTGCGTAAAAATTATTACAATCTACTAAAGCATACATAGTGCAAAATTAGATATTTATTGCATCTGTTGACGTTAAAATTGCAGGTATAAATTATTCGGAAATAATTTGTTTTTAGGGCTGTCATATAGGTTATTCCGTTACGACACGCTATATTTGAGGACAGGAAGGTAGAAAAAAATGATAGCAGCACCCTTTCCGGAAGCATGTAACAGTTGAGGGATTGGTTGGGACCTGCTTCCGCAGCAGTTTAGGAATAAACTGCCTGGCCGGGGAGCCGAAAGAGATACCGCTATCATAACCCGTATATTTACAGTTGAAGTACAAATTTGTTGACTTTCTGTATAAAAATACAGTCTTACAGAGCTGTATCCGCAAACTACTGTAGAGTCTGCGATATAATTTGTATATTTGTGAGTTATAGATACTGAAAAGCAATTACGATACCGTATAACTATAAACAAATGTATACATATATGTTTATAAAAACAAGAAAAAAATAGTTTTTTTGATTTTTATAATCAGTATAAGTAATCATGAGGGATATGGGGTTAACAAAGAGGGAAAAAATAGACGCCATTATTGCTTATGTTGAAAAGCATAAGCTGACAGCGTATGAGATAGGTACTTATGCACAGCATATAAGTATACCTACAGTAGACCGTATTATACATCGAAAAACGAATAACCCTTCTGAAAAAAACCTTGACATTATTCTGGGGTATATCGAAAAAGTAACGAGAGAGCAAGGGGAGAGGGAAGTAAAAACAGTTTTGATAAACGAGCCTTCAACGGCTTATCAGGTTACGCAGGAGCTTCTGGAAACCCAACGTGAATTAATTAAAACCCAGCGAATATTAATCAGTACCCAGCAGGATCTTGTAAATGAAAAGAACCTTAGGGTGACGGAACTGGAAAAAAAGCTTACCGGTATAAAAAAGAAATCTTAGTAAACCGTTACTTCATTAGCTGCAATCCGGAATAAATAATCTCTTCATTCTTTTATATAAAGAACAAAAGATTAGCTAAAGCTCTTCTATAGAGTGGTTTTGCTTTAAAGAAACACCTCGTTAAAAGGCGCAGTATAAAGAAAGAGTGGGAGTGGATGTAAAAGAAATAACCTGCTTTTTTTGGAGGTGCTTTTACCCTCTCAATAGTTTGTTAATAGGCATACTTCACCATTTATTTTTTGTTCAAGTCAAAAAGTTGCTTTAATAACTAGCAATAAAGAGAAGTATTTAACGAAAATTAAAAGTTGTCTTAAAATTTTAGTACTTTTAAGGACTGTTTTGAACTAACCGGTCTTTTTTTTGAATCATGTTCACGAGATAGATAAACCTGCTATTAATATGAATCATCGTTTATGTCTAAAAAATTAGCTGCTGTAACGGAAGAATTGATCCCTTTACTGCGGCAGTCTAATTCAGATTATGAAAAAAGGATGAATTTTATTAGATTTCTCGGAAAAGCAAAGGGTACACAATATATCATTCCTCTTAATTATAAAACATTTGTATTACAATTTATAGCGTTTAAGCTACAAAGTGTAGTATATACATCGCTGCAGTTTAAACTAGTTGAAAAGACAGCAACCCATTATCGGGTTGAAATAGCAACTACTCCTTTATTCAATATTATAATAGATCAGGCACATAAAATCAATGTATTGGAACCTTATCTTTTAACCTTATTGAATAAACACTTTTATCCGATAGAGGCTGTAGAAAACCAGACCGATGTGGTGCTTTATAATGAAAAAGACAAAATGAAAGAGAAAACCATTGTTATATATAACCTAAAGAATACGGCGGGTTTAATGGTCAAGATTTCAGAATATTTTGGCGATTCCGTAGTGTTTTATAATACCGGAAACTATTTTTTAATTACTTATAGAGATCGTTAAGGGCATTGACTATGTCTGTTTTTCAGTATACAACTCTAAAAACCATCTGAAAAGATGGTTTTTATACTATTTGTTCAACGGTTTTTCAGGAAATATTCAAAGTAGCCGGTGCCGATGGGGTACTTGGCGTCTGAGACCAGGTGCAGAAGGCCAAGTCTGGGCAATACGCAACAAATCCATAATTAAAGGCCGCATGAACAGGCATCATCCCGATGGTAAAAGCCGGGGTTCCGCCTGTGTTGTAAAATATAGCACCTATCACGTTATGGGTTCCGAAATCGATGGTTACGGATGGGTTGGCTCCAATACCCTGACTGGAAGTACTGCCATCTTCAAATAACAAGGTAACCTGGAACTGGCAATTTTTACTGTTGGTAATAGTTAAGGTATTTGCCAAGCTGTTGTGAGCAAAGAAAGTGGTGACAGCGAAAGCTGTCATTAATACAAAATTTTTCATAATGTGTCTGTTTTAAAATTAGTCATGTGAATATAGGAAAAAAAAATCAGATTAAGAATAAAATGTTCAAAATCAGCTATATGTGTATCGTTTTATTTTTTTGTTTTCCTGCTTTTGCTTTTCAGGAAAAGGCTTTTTCCGTTAAAAACAGGATTTTATAGGACAGACTTTAAAAAAATAAAAATACCAAAATACGGGTATTGTTGTATTTTAAATTTTAAAGTTATTTAGTACTTGTCATTAAAAAGAAGTGGTTATGAAAAAGAGAAAATTAAAACACCTAGCAGAACTATTCCTATTATTGTGTATAACGGTTTTTTTTGTAAGTTGTCGTAACGATGATAATGGAGAAGGTATTACCAACCCAGACGGAGATTATTTACGCGCAAAAATAGATGGAAAGCCCATTGCATTTAAGTTTCTTAAGTGCTACCAGAATACGCAACAATCCATTACGGTTACAGGCGGTACAGGTAATATTGAGAAAGGAGAGGAGAATACGCATATACAATTGGCTATTATAAGTGCTAAAAATATTGAAACAGGCACCTATGAGCTGGAAACAACGCCAACTATGGTGGTTACCTATGGCACTGCAAAACCCCAAAATGACGGTTCAATTGAACAGGATAATTATACCGCCAGTACAAATTCCGCAAATCCGGGAGATGTGTTTGAGATCCATATTGAATCTTTTTCCGGTACACATGTTACTGGAACTTTCGGCGGAATAGTGGTACAGCAGGCTAAAACCGTTGTAATTTCAGAGGGCCGCTTTTCCGTTCCTGTTGACTAATGTTTTATAAGATGTATAGTAAAAAGCCACAAATTTCAATTTGTGGCTTTTATGACGGGTTTTTATAGTATTGTTTTTGCATGAAGATAATAATCAGTCAAGAATATACATTTTTTTGTTTTTTAAACTTATTCCTATTTTGTTGCCTAACCAGTTAATACTCGTTTTTCCTTCGTAAATCAAACCTTCAACAAAAAGAACCTTAGGATTTTTTAAGGAAACGAATTCATTTGAAATAGTATTTACAGAACCTTTATAAAATTTTGTAGAGACGTTAGGATTAAATTCACTTTTCTTTTCGCTCATTTCCAGCTTGGTTTTATCTATTTTTAAGACGTCAATTAATCTATCGCTTAACCAAAAAGAATCGTTTCCGGCACCGGAATCTAATAAAACCTGTATTTTGTAATTATTATTCAACGTAATATATGTTGAAATATCTATAGATTTATCTGAATGGGTCGTTAATTGAATGTCGAAAGATTTTGATTGGCTGTCCTTTGAAAAGTCTGTTAGTACAATTTCTTTTTGATTAAAATCAATAATAAAATCCGTATCATGAAACATTTGAAGAGACAGTAAACCGTCAATTCCGTTTAAATTCATATCAAAAGTAGCATAAGGAACTTTTGTGAATTTTTTTCCTGCAAAATCTATTTCATCGCTTTCAAATAACGGGGCATCAATTCTTTCTCCGGTGGCACGATAGGCCGTAAGAAAATTATAGGTAGCTTGAGGTTTTAAATCTTTGACAAAACTATCGAAGAAGGCATTAATTCCTCCTCCGGTATCAAAAATAAAATGGCCTTCTTTACCTTCAATGTTCGCCTTCGCTATTATATGACCTGAAGGAAGAAGCTGAATGGGTGTTTTTTGGGAATGCAATTGAGCTGCTATCAGAACGGATAAAATAATCAATATGCTTTTCATATCATTTTATAAGATTACGATTGTTTTGTAAATATAGGGATAAATACATTCAAGGTATTTTTGGATACATACAAAGAAAAAAGCTCTAACTATCATTCGGAAAAAAGTAGTACATTTGACATAACTTTTATAATTTATCCTTCTGAAAAGTTAGTATTTCTGAAGTTGATTGGCATTATCAATAGAATTTGACTGAGAAGAAAGCCCATTCATCCTAGTACCACTTTTATTAGATTTGTTTTTTGGTGAAACCATTTTTTGTAATTCCGATGACTTAACTAAACGTTTCGTCTTCTCGTTTTCCCACTCATATATTTTTTCTAGGTTTAGTTTTCTTTTTTCTAAAACGCCTTTTTCAGTAGGCATTTTATTCATCATAATTATTCCTCCTTTACTATTTTTATTCATCTCTAAAAATAAATAATACTCGAAATTATCCCGAATGTGTACATGTTCTCTTATATTTTTAGAAATAGTTTCAGGTGGTTGAGCTATAATATTAATGTTTTTACAAGGATAACAGACTTCATATGCCATTAAACTTTGCTTATTATCATACCAAACTTCCAAAATTATTCCAGGCAATCCAAAAAGTTTCAAAGGGCCGTATGGTAATGGAATATCATTAGCAAACCAAACAGTAAAATCAGTTCCTCTAAATGTAGCAGTAGCTTTTTGAGCTGATTGCCCGGCAATAGTTTTAAAATCCTCTTCTATTTTCCACTCTATTTCAATCCAATTGTCTTGTACTTTATAAGCAGGTAAAGGAGCTACTTTTTGATAATTAAAGTAAATTTCCTTTGTTTCAAAGTTTCTATACACAATATAACCTGTTTCATCATGTGTGGATGAAGTAATAAATACATCTTTAGAATCATGCTTCATACCACCTAAATCAGTAATAGAATCCATACCAAGCTGATTTTTTATAAAAAAACTCTCTTTTGAATTAAAATCTAAATAAGCATTGATATTAATTAACTGATCTGAAAAGGGGCTTGGTTGCACTTTATTATGATATTTTATAAACCCAGAAAGTGTATCTCTTTCATTATTTGTTTGAGATAATCCCAACACTGAATAAGATAAGAAAAGAACAAAATAAAAAAAACGCGATAAAATCATGGCAAATATTTGATTTAAAAACTCCTAGATTGATAAATATAGTAATTTTATTTTATTCTAGGTTGTGATAAGCTTTTTAAGATAATTAAGCTATTCCACTCTGTAAAAAGAAAAAAATTACTGACTAAAGAGGTTCTGGTTTTTAGAATTTATCATAAAAAGTATGTACAAAAATTTATAATAATTATATAAATAGCTAAAATATTTTATCCGAATCTATCTCTTAAAATTAAAAAGTGATAACATTCATTTCTTTTAAAGGAAATCTTGGCAGCATAAATATAAAAAAGAAAAGTACAAAAATAAGAAAACCCCTGATAAACAGGGGTTTTACGTTGTGGTCCCTCCTGGGCTCGAACCAAGTTCCGAATTCCCTTTATTGGTAAGGATATACTTATCTCAGATATTTATGAGAAACCGAATATTACGCCTTATCATATAAATATAAATCATTTTAATGTAAGGTTGTCAACTTTTTACAAGATGTATTAAACCGTTATTGCGCCAAATCCTTGTTAGTGGTAGTTTTATTTCTTTTCGTAATTCTTCATTTATATTTTCTTGCGTCAAACCTACTAAACTTAAAGTCTGCCAAAACTCTTTTTCTGATTTTAGTAACTCAATAATTTTTTTGTCACCGTAAACCCTTTTTGTACGTTCTAAGATTAAAGCGGCGGTCAAATAAGGAATTGAAGTTTCTCCTTCAAAGTACAGTCGTTCATATGGGTCAATATGTTCCTTAAAATCAAAATCCTTGTTTTCAGTTAGAAACTTGGCAAACTTTTCTCTATGCCATTCATAGTCGAATTTTCCGCTTCCTGCAATGTAGGTTGCTATTCCTTCGTCAATAAACTTATTGATTTTTGGAAATATATTATTTGTATAAATATGTACTATTTCGTGAGTATAAATTTCGGAGTTGTTACCTGAGAAAATGATGTTCCCATAATCAGCAAGTCCACCTGTTTTGTCAATATGCATCATTGGATTGTAGTCAAATCCTTTGATTTCAAAAAGTTCTTTTGGGTTTATACAAGAATAATAGGTAATAGCTATTGGCTTGCATTGGAATAAATTACAAATTTTGTCAATGTCTTTTTGCTGTTTTGCGATTTCAGTTTCGTTTATGATTTTATTAGGTGATATTTTATAGGCTAAACTACCTTTTGTTTCAGTTTTCCAGTTTTGAGTTGTATAGTCAAGGTATCTGCTGAACAAAACTTTGTCTTGCTGAAGATTTACAATAAGGTTATAAATTGATTTTACCTGATTTTCTTTCGTTTCATTATTATGTCCGATAAAAGCTATTTTTACAATTTTTAGATTTGGCTTTTCTGTCGGAATAATTTCCATTAAAGTCGGTCTAAAAAAATCTCGCCCGTATCTTGAATTTTCTATATTGTAAATGTCAAAATAAGGATATATAAATTTTTGAAAATCAGATGGGAGCCAATTTTTATTTTCAGTCAACGAACTATTTTTAGTTTTTAGAAACTCTGTCAAAGCTTCAATAATTGTTCGATTGATTTTGTCAGTCTTATCTACAACTGGCGAAACTGTCAATGCAAAATTATCTTGCTTTGATTCTTGTCCGTTACAAGCCAAAGTCAAAAAGGTTATTAATATGAGTAAAATTTGTTTCATTGTTCGGTTCTCAATAATTGCCACTAACGGTTCGGGGCTTGGCGTCCGGGCGGGAAAGTCCGCAGGAACTTTCACGGTTGAACGTCAGCCCGCCTGACGCCAAGCCCTTGTTAGCGGTTCGGCTTTTTATTTTCAAACTCTGTCTTGTCGATTCTATACCAATTATGTTTAATTCCGTCAAGGTCAAAAGTTTCAATAAATTTTAGTCCGACTTTTTCCAATACTTTGTTTGAACTAATATTTTCGCTGTCAGCCCTTGCGAAAACTTCGTCTGCATTAAGTTTGTCAAACGCATATTCTAATGAAGCAAAAGCTGTTTCTGTCGCAATACCTTGTCCCCAATATTTTCTAATTAGTCTGTAACCAAGGTCATAATAATTTTTATGGTTGTTTATTAGTTCGGGAACAAACTCTAACCCTGTCCAACCAATGAAATTATTTGTGCTTTTGTCAATAATAGCCCAACGTCCAATACCGAAGTCTATGTATTGTTGCCTAACAAAATTTATAATGTCTGCCGTTTGTTCTTTGCTTGTTACAGTTTTATTTACTAAAAATCTATGGACTTCTGGGTCAGAATGAAGTTTAAACATTCCGTCAATGTCTGTCGGAAGTATTTCCCTTAAAATCAGTCTGTCTGTTTCTACAAATATTTTCGTTAAGTCCAAATGTGCCATTCTTGCGATGTCGGTTTAAGCTGACCGCTAACATACAAATATAGATCATTTTAATGTAAGGTTGTCAACTTTTTACAAGATGTATTAAACCGTTATTGCGCCAAACCGCTGTTAGCCGTCATTATCTACAAAACCTTTCAAATATTTAACCGTGTTTTCAATTTTCTGTTGAACACTTGAATCTCCTACAGGTTTGTTATCTTGACTAAATACTCGATGAATAGATTTAGATCTATTTTCAAATTCTGTCATGTTTATGGTTCCTCTTGTAAATCGAAAGGCATACTCTTCAGTTTCATTCTCAAAACCTTTATATGGTATTTTATATTTTACAGCATAAGGTTTTAGAAATTCTTGAGCTACTTCATCTGAACTAAATTCACTTACTATTGATTTGTCAATCACTGTTCCAGCCCAGTTTAGCCTTTCAGCTTTTAAATGAGCCCTAACTATTCCTTCACCAAATAGACAACTAACACCAAAAGAACCTCCTTTCAAAGTATCTGTTCTACCATTAACGATTTTGATTTTTCCTTTAATTATTGCTCCGCGAACAGGAAAATTAAATAAGTTTTCTTTCCAATTAAACTCAAACGCTACATTTAATAGTTCTCTTAAACTGTCTAATTCTGTATCATTTGTCCAAAAAACAACTGTATCAGAAATGTTCAAACAATTGAGTTTGGAGTTCGAAAAATTTGCAGTTATAACTTCATTTTTAGGTTCATTGTATTTTCCTTGACCTAAAGCCATTTCAATATCTCTAAAAATATGTCCCATTCGTTGGATTAGTGCTTTGTCTTCATTGTTTAAAATGAATTCCTTAAACCCTAAAAAGTCAAAATAAGCAAGATATATTTCTTTCATGTGTTCGTGTGAGAATGACGGTTAGCAACCGATTATACGAGATATAGTAGATTAAAGTTTCGTAAAAAAACACCTATAGAAGTATTTCGTCAAATTTCAAGGCTAAAATAACTAAATAATTATATACACTACATTTTTTAAATAAAAATCAGGTGGATAGCGAAAATAAATTATGTAAAATTTATAAATCACATATAACTATTTATGGAATAATCAAAGTGAAACTTCTGAAGACTTGGCAAAGTTGTTTTCGTATACTCAACTAAGCTATTGTAATATTTCCAAAGAAGAATATCTTAGATATAATTAATAGACTGTAGAGGTGATTATTCTGAATAAAGTTGTAATTCATAAGTATAGTAACATTTATCTGTATTATGAAAATTCTGCTTAAGACTTCTACATAAAAACTGACTAGGATTTTTATTTCCTAACAGGTTTTCAGGTGCCTCTTGCCTATAATTACAGTTGCCTATAATAATCATTTTATGTGCAGGATTGGCTTTATGTATTACAGTATCTCCAATTTGAAATTTATATTCTGACATAATTTAAGTTTAATGAGTTTAACATAAGATATTAAGAATTTTAAACTACTCTCAAAAAAAACGCCTTTTTAGGGCGTTTTCTAATTAAATCAACCCAAACAAGCAAAAAATTTATTTGAAAGAATGGTAAGCAACCTGCTTGGGTATATTCAATTCCACAACAAATACACAATTTAAAGGTATAAAATATAAGATAATGTTTATATCTTTTTTATTCAAGACATATTTTTACAATCCACTTTTACGTTGATGTTTGTTAATGATGTCAATTACTTCTGATCTTTTTTTATTAATTTTATTTTCTATACGATCAAGCAGAAAATTTTCCTTCCCAGTTTCGAATTTCAAATCCGCATCTGTTAATTGAGGGAATTGTTCTTTTAATTTTTTCGAAGAATTCTCCCAAACACTACTAATGATTTTGAAATCATTTTTTCTTTCTTCATTATCCATGATATTAATAATTTATTTATAGCTTAATTGCTATGATGTAAACCTACAATATTAATTTTTAAAAAAACAACAAAAAAAGTTAATTTATTTTATTTTATTTTAAATAAAAATCAAAAAACATTAAAATATTTTTAATTTAAAAAAGCGAGTCTAAACTCGCTTCATCAATTTTCAAAATAACCTTTTACTAATGTAGTGAAACACTATTTTTGGTATTTATTAAGTCAATACATCTGATTTTTTTCAATACGGTTCAAAAATCATTTTCTTTACCAAGTTCAAATTTTAAATCGGCGTCTGTCAATTGTGAAATTGTTCTTTTAATTTTTTTGACGATTCATCTCAATTCTTAATTTTGAAACCTTTTTGTTTTGGATTATTTTCCATGGTAAATATTATTTGTCATAGCTTAATTGCCATATGTAAATATAGAATTATATATACAACTATTACAACTGTTTGTTAATTTATTGAAAATCAAAAAATAAGGCTTGAGATAATCTAAACTTATTTATTTTATATAATATATTTTGCAATATTTACCTAAATTTAAAAAATCATTTCTCATTATAATAAGATGCATTTTTTTGGTAGAACGAATGATTTAGTTAATATTTAAATTATTTTAAAATTTTACTTAACCTGATCATCGTTTCACTCACTTTTTTATTAGACAATTTGGCATATGATTCTTGGGTAACTTTAATGCTTGAATGACCTAAAAGTTCTGAAACTATTTCAATGGACACATCGTTATATAATAATCCAGTACTTGCAAAGGTTTTGCGAGCAATTTGGTGGGTCAGATTCTTTCCAATTCCCACGATATCCGCAATTTCTTTTAAATAAGAATTGAATTTCTGATTGCTTACTTTCGGGAATATTAAATCAGAATCATTTGAATATTTTTTTAAAATCATTTTAGCTTTTGGAAGTATAGGAATTGAAACATTCTTATTCGTTTTTTCTCGCGTTATCGAAATCCACAGTTTTCCATCAAAACCTTTTTCTATGTTAGAAGACATGAGGTTCGTCATTTCATTAAATGCTAAACCTGTGTAGCAACAGAATACAAACAAATCTTTAACCAATATCAATTTTGGTTGTGTAGGTTTTGATTTCTCAATTGCTTTTAGTTCTTCTGGGGTTAAATAAACCACTTCCTTTTTTAGCAAGTTAAATCGATACCCATTAAATGGGTTTTGTAAGATTTCATTCTGTTCTATTGCATAGGTAAACATTTTCTTTAATCGTTGTAAAACCTTATTAACTGTAGCTTGTGAAAATTTTCGGCTTGTTTTAAGATAGAATTCATAGTCTTTGATAAAAGCTAAATCAATATCGTGTAATTTGAAGGCTTTGCTTTTATGGTTTGCCATAATATAGCTTTTAAGGTTTAAGTAAGCATTTTCGTGCTTCTTCCAAGTTGGCTTTTTCATATCAATACCTATTAACTGTTCCAATCGTTTCAGGTAGTTTGCATAGAATTCTAGCAGATAAGTTACATTTGTATCTTTATTGCCTTTATATCGATGGTAAATATCATCTACATCAAAAGATTCTTTCTCTAATAAGAGGGTATTGAAAATTTGTAAAAAAAGTTGACTTATTTGATTGAGTTGGGTATTGATACTTTTTAATTCAGTGGATTTAGAGATAATAAGTTGCTTTGAAGCATCCCAATCTTTATCAAGCACAAAATATCCTGTACTAAATTCCCTCCGCTTCTTGTTAAAGGTAATTCTACATGTAAGAGGTGCAACACCTCTAGAATTTGTTTTTGCTTTACGTAAATAGAAAAGCACTTTAAAACTGTTTTTTTGCATAATTTAAGGTACTAAGTTAAACAATGCGTAAAATGGGACACCTCAGTAAAATCAAGAGTTACCGAAGATTATTCTCACAAATGAACCAAGAAACAGCAATGGGACACCTTAGTTTTCTTAATGGGCCACCGAATAGTGAACCTTGAATACTATAAATTCTGAAGTTTTATAATCATTTACAAAACAATAAAAATTAGTTTAATTGTTGTTTTACAGTGATTTATGATCATAAAAAAGCCCCACATTTCTGTGAGGCGAATAATGAGTGGTCCCACCTGGGCTCGAACCAGGGACCACCTGATTATGAGTCAGGTGCTCTAACCAACTGAGCTATAGGACCGGCTTAGTAAGTAAGCGAGTGCAATATTACTGCGTAAAAACAAAATATGCAAGTGCTTTGTAAAGTTTTTTAGTCCTTTATTTCCTGACAAAGCTCAACTAACACACCGTTAGTGCCTTTCGGGTGCAAAAAAACCACAAGTTTGTTGTCGGCTCCGCGTTTGGGAGCATCGTTCAGAACGATAAACCCTTCTTTCTTTAAACGCGCGGTTTCTGCAAGAATATCGTCTACATCAAACGCTATATGGTGAATACCTTCTCCTTTTTTTTCTAAAAATTTGGCTATGGGAGAATCAGGAGTAGTAGCCTCTAATAATTCAATTTTATTGGGGCCATTTTTGAAAAAAGAGGTTTTTACGCCCTCAGAAGCTACTTCTTCTTCTTTATAAGGAGCGGTTCCCAGTAATTTTTCAAATAATCGGTTTGAGGCTTCCAGGTCGTTTACGGCAATGCCAATATGTTCTATTTTTCTCATTACGTTAAGGCTTTATATGGGAACAAAGATAATGATATGTGCCTGATTTTTGTATTTTTGCAGTATGGAAACAAACAGACAAAAGAAAATGGGGAATCTGCTTCAGGCAGATCTGGTTGATATTTTACAGGGAGAGGTACGCAAAAACGGCATCAGTAATTTAATTATTTCAGTGTCTAAGGTTGCCGTAACCACCGATTTGTCGATTGCAAAAGTGTATTTAAGTATTTTTCCGGCTGAAAAAGGACTGGAATTGCTAAAAGCCATACAGTCTAATGCACCGCTTATCAAACACGATTTGGCGCAGCGCGTAAAAAACCAGTTGCGAAAAGTGCCCAACCTGATGTTTTATATTGATGACAGTTTGGATTATATTGAAAAAATTGACAGTGCGCTGAAAGGAGAAGAAAATCCTATTGAGAATAGAGAACTACTGCAGCGCAGAAAGAAAAAATAATCGTTTTTGACTACCGTTTTCTACATCGCAAGGCGTTATGCTTTCAGTAAAAGCAAAACCAAGGCCATCAATATCATTACCCTGATTTCCAGCATCGGAATTATGGTGAGCAGTATGGCTATGTTTGTAGTGCTGTCCGTATTCAGCGGTCTGGAAAATTATTCGCTTTCTTTTGTAAACAGTATGGACGCAGATTTGTCGGCTATGCCGGCTTCTGGTAAATTTTTTTCCGTGACGGAAAATGACCTTAAAAAAGTAAATAGCATAGCAGGCGTGCAGGCCAGTGCAAAAGTGGTGGAAGAACGCGTAGTTTTTACGTTTAATACAAAACAGCTGGTGGCCACACTGAAAGCAGTAGATGAAAATTACCTGTCTATAGCAGATATTACACCGCACCTTATTGGCGGACAATGGCTGGAACCTCATACACAACAGGTGGTTTTGGGCAATAGCTTTGCCAACGCGTTGTCGGTAGGAATGTTTTCAAATACCCATGTCTTAGAAGTATTGGCTATGAAACCTGGTAAAGGAATGATCAGTACGCCGGAAGAAGCATATACGAAACTCCCTTTGTACCCGTCAGGTATTTACGCGTTTAATAACGTAGAAGCCGACGCGAGGTATGTATACGCTGATATATCCTTAGGCCAGCAGTTGCTAGGCTGGAATCCGGATCAGGTTTCCAGGCTGGAACTGAAACTAAAGCCGGATGCCAGCGAAAAAGAGGTGACGAAAGCGTTGCAGGAAGTGTTTAAAAATAAACTTTTGGTAAAAGACAGGGTAGCATTAAACAGCAGTTTATATAAGATGCTGCAGACGGAACGACTGGCTATTTACCTTATTTTTTCGCTTGTGATTATGGTAACGTTGTTTTGCCTTGCAGGAGCCCTGATCATGATTATCCTGGAGAAAAAAGAACACTTTAAAACATTGTCAGATATGGGGTTTACCCTGCCGCAACTCCGTAGAATTGTGCTATATCAGGGACTTATCCTGTCTATAGGCGGTGCCTTTATTGGTGTGTTGTCGGGGTTTGTATTTGCTTATCTGCAATCACGTTTTCAGTTTATAACCATATCCGAAGGATTACCTTACCCGGTGGCCCTGAAATGGGAAAATTTCGTAATTGTCGGGGTAACTCTTATTATTCTTGGTTTTTTAGCTTCTTTTCTCGCTTCTTCTCGTTTACGGATAAAATCGTATTAAAAAAGAGTATTTTTTTGAAAATAGTTTAGATTATTTGTGTAAAACAATAATTAATGATATTTTCGTTTCTATAATTTAAGTATAACAACTGTTTTTTATGAAAAAAGTTCTCACATTATTAACCATTTTTTGCTTGTCGTTTGCAGTGTTTACAGCCTGTTCTAACGATGACGACAGCGATGCGGTATCTCTGGACATACCGGTAGATGATGATCCGCTGCCACCACCACCACCAAATCCTGAAATTCGCGTGGTGCTTAGTTCAGAAACTGTTACTGCTGGAGCTACTGTAGCTTTTTCAGCCTTTTCTGATCAGGAAGGAAATGTAACAACCAACACCACTTTTTATGTAAACAATGCGCCTATTGAGGGCAATACGTATACCACTACAAGTGCCGGAACCTTTACTATTAAAGGACAAGCGCCGAATTATACCGAAAGTGCTCCTGTAACATTAACTGTTAATCCGGTTCCTGAGCCGGAACCGGAAGAGCCGGAAGAACCTTAAAAAAATACCGCTGACACTGTCAGCGGTATTTTTTTATACTCTCCGTTTTAATTCGGAAGCGGGCATGGGGTGTAATTTCATGGGGTAATATTCTATTTTTACCGAGCTGTTGTCAAGGCCAAAAGCTTTTTCTTCCGATAAACTGAACTTCTTGATAAAGGTATAAAGATCGAGAATCACAGACTCGTACCACGGCAGTTCATTGTCGTAAGTAATCGCTTTTTCAATGATGACATATTTAAAATCACCGATAATCTGGTTTTTACGCAACGAATCATACGTACTTAAAATATTGATTTCGCCTGTATCGGTCAGGTCGTCAATTACTTTTCGGAACAACGAACTGATTTTAGGTGCTATACGGAAACCCAGGTAAAAGTCGACCCGGAGTATTTTCTCGCCAATACGCTTTACCTGGTATTCCATACCATAAGGCTCATCCAGTACATTTACATGTAAAAACCAGTAATTATCGGCGCGTTTTGGACGTTTATGCAGTATAGAATAAATGGCTTTAGACTCTACCTCATCTTTTTTATAGGCATTGGTCAGGTAAATAAGATTAGTGGCATATTTTGATATGCTCTCATCCGTACTCAAATCGGATATCACTTTATTGTAATCTTCAATTTTTACAAATTCGGTATAATTGTTCCTGATTTTCTTCCCTACGAACCAGACACACATTACTCCGGCAAGCAAACCGGCTACTATAATGGAAACATAAC
The DNA here is from genome assembly GCA_050990835.1 of Paenimyroides tangerinum. Lineage (GTDB taxonomy): Bacteria > Bacteroidota > Bacteroidia > Flavobacteriales > Flavobacteriaceae > Flavobacterium. The sequence continues at coordinate 1,028,932 of CP158859.1, forward strand.
CGCCATGCGAGAATTTTTGTACATTGGCAATAAAGAAGCAGGTTTCAAGGCCTACATATACCAAGAAAAAAAGTAGGATAAAAAGCTTATGATAGCGTTTCATGATCATGAAATAGGTAAGTAGGATAGTCGTAGAAATCATACACATCACAATAGCCAGCCCGTATGCGGCTTCCATATTTCCGGATTCTTTAAAGTGCAGCACAATGATAACACAGCCAATACACATCAGCCAGTTGATAGAAGGAATATACAGTTGCCCTTTGATATTTGACGTGTATTTTACTTTTACACGCGGCCAGAAATTCAAGCGCATAGCTTCGTTGATAATGGTAAACGACCCGGTAATTAAAGCCTGGGCGGCAATAACAGCCGCCGCGGTGGCAATACATATGCCAATCGGTAAAAACCAGTCGGGCATAATTAAATAAAACGGATTATGTACTTCCTGTTTGCCGTTGATGAAGTAACTCAGTGTTTTTCCTTCTTCTGAAAGCATAAATGCCCCTTGTCCGAAGTAGTTTAATACCAGCATTAATTTTACAAATGTCCAGCTGAAACGGATATTTTTAATACCGCAGTGTCCAAGATCACTATATAGAGCTTCGGCTCCTGTGGTACATAAAAAAACAAATCCCAATACAAAAAAACCTTCCGGATGTATACGGATGAGGTTAATGGCGTACATCGGGTTTACCGCCTTTAAGATTTCCAGTGAATGAACAATCTGCGATACTCCTAAAACACCTAACATCAGGAACCACAACAGCATAACAGGACCGAAGAATTTACCAATGGCTTTGGTGCCATAACTCTGAAAAAAGAACAGAACCAGAATAATACCAATTACAATAGGGATAGTTTGTATTTCCGGCTGGTAAATCTTGATTCCTTCAATAGCCGAAGAAATGGAGATAGGGGGAGTAATAATACCATCTGCCAACATGGCGCATCCCCCGATAATGGCCGGCACAATAAGCCAGCGTTTGCGCAGGCGCTTTACCAGCGTATATAAAGAAAAAATACCTCCTTCACCATTGTTGTCGGCACGGAGCGTAAGTAAAACATATTTTATGGTCGTCTGAAGGGTAAGGGTCCAGAAAACACTTGACACAGCACCGTAAACCAGGTCTTTCTGTATGTTGGTTTCGCCCAGAATAGCTTTCATTACATACAGGGGTGACGTACCTATATCTCCGTAAATAATACCTAGAGTAACCAGTAAAGTACCTAAAGTTACCTTGTCTAAATTGCCGTGTGAAGAATGTCCCGATTTCAAATTAAAATCATTTAAATACTAAATCCGTTAACGATTATTTTATTAAACTTAAACTAAATGTAATAAAAATAACGGGCAAATGTAGCTATTTATACAATACTTCCTTGTTAAATTTTAAAACAGAACAGTCTTTTGAGTTGATTGATTGTTGGTGAATTGCGTGTTTTTTTAATAAATTGTTAACTTTTTTTGCAAGATGTGGCAAAATTGTTTTTGTAATGCTAAAATTGATTATACTTTCTGTTTTCTTTTTTTACGGATTTTTAGCAGCCAAAACAATAGTATACCTGATAAAATGATAAAAGGCCACAGGTACATAAGCGCAATAATAAAGTCGGCCGCATTATGGAAGCCATTGACAAAAGAAGCGCCTAAACGGCTGAAAAAAGATGCTTTACCGTCTGTATTTTTATACGGAATACTTTTATAGATAGTGAGATTAACGGTGCTTAAGCTCACTTGATGTTGCAGGTACTTCAACCGGCCTGCCATAGATTCCACTTCCTGACGTACATTATTCAGTTCGCGTTCCACTTCCAGTATCTCACTTACCTTAGAGGCTCTTTTCAGGATATCAAGATAGCGGAGTTCCAATTCTTTTTTGGTTTTCAGCCGTGCTTCAACATCCAAAAACTCTTCTGTAACATCCGTTCTCGATATTTCCTTGCGGTCAAAATAAGCTACTCCTTCGCTTAATTGAGTAATAAAAGCATCAAAAGAAGACGTTGGAATCCGAATTTCATAGTGATTTTCGGGTTGATTTTCTGAACCGGTTGTGTTTTCCCGGGTTATATATCCGTTGTTGTTTTGAATGAGCTTTTTAATATGAAGATTTGATTCGGTTAAATCTTTAACTTCAAAAGTAATATGAGCAGTTTTTATAATCTTCTGTTCTGGCACCGTTTCCGGCACGTCGTTTGACGAATCAAGGGTATACTGTTTTTCGGCCTGAACATTATCTTCAGAAGGCGCAGAGAGTTTTACTTCCGCTACTGCCGCTTGTGGTTCGCTCACCGCATCAGTTTCCGCTTTCTTACAGCCAGCCAGACTTAAAAAAATAAAGAAAGTATAAAAAAAGATTTTCATGTTTTTTGTTTAAAAATAAGCAAAAAACTAATGAGAAATGTTATTTTGACGGGTTTGTTCTATGAATTTCTGAAAAAGAATAGCTGTTTTTTCATTGATTTCACTAAAAGTCAGCCGTTCTTTAGTCTGGTAAAAAAACATACAGGCATACTTTTCAGAACCGTTTTCTATGTGTTTCATGAGTATTGATTTGTTCAAACGGTATGTTTCACGCAGTAGGCGTTTAAAATAATTGCGGTCTACGGCTCTCTTGAAATATCTTTTAGATACTGAAACTCCCATCTGTAAAGGAGCTTCTGCTTCATTTACTTTTACATATACCAAACGCAAAGGATACTTCGTGACTGTTTTGCCTTCCGTAAAAAGTACATCGATTATCTTTTTTTTCTTGAGTTTCTCTTGTTTGGGATAGGAAAAAGCCGCTGTTTTTTTCATAAGGGCAAAGGTATAAAAACACTTTTAAAAATGATTTAACTTTCATTTCATTTATAAAATTGTAAATTTACTTTTTTAAATAAAAATCCATGAAATTACACGCTATAGAAGCCGGCAATTTTAAATTAGACGGCGGCGCTATGTTTGGGGTGGTGCCCAAAACATTATGGACAAAAACCAACCCAGCGGATGAAAACAACCAGATAGATATTGCTGCACGCTGTTTACTCATTGAAGAGGGAAACCGTCTGATTCTGATTGATACCGGAATGGGAGATAAACAATCCGATAAATTTTTCGGTTATTATAATCTTTGGGGCAATTTTACATTGGAAAAATCATTGCGGGAGAAAGGATTTTCAAAAGACGATATTACGGATGTGTTTTTAACCCATCTTCATTTTGATCATGTGGGAGGAGCTGTTTCATGGAATAAAGAAAGAACAGGTTATGAACCGACTTTTAAGCATGCAAAATACTGGTCGAATGACAACCATTGGCAATGGGCGACAAAACCCAATGCACGGGAAAAAGCGTCTTTTTTAAGCGAGAATATCCTGCCGTTACAGGAAGCAGGACAGCTACATTTTATAAACCGACCGGAAGGTGACTATCTGGAACAGTCTGAATTGGGATTCGGCATTTTCTTTGCAGACGGGCATACCGAAAAGCAAATGATTCCGCATATCCGTTTCCGGGATAAAACCATTGTTTTCTGTGCCGATTTGCTGCCAACTGCAGGCCATCTGCCCCTGCCTTACGTAATGGGCTATGATACCAGACCCTTACTTACTTTAGGCGAAAAAGAAAAATTTTTAAATGCGGCAGCAGATAACCAATACTACCTGTTGCTGGAACACGATGCACATAACCCCGTCATTACCGTGCAGCATACTGATAAAGGGGTGCGATTAAAAGAGGTATATCAGGTAAATGACATATTAAAATAATGTTAAAATACCTTAAGAGTGTAACAATTAAATAGTTATAACAACTTATTCAAAACATAAAAATATTAATTCATTTAAAATATGAGAATCAATAAATCATTTTATCTATCGGCTGTTTTGGCTTTAGCTTTAACAGGTTGTAGTTCAACACAATCACTTTCCGATTTAAGCAGGTTAAAACCTATTACCAATGTTGATAATTTACCTGTACGTAAGAGTAAATTAGAAGACAAAGAGTTACAACGCTGGAGTCATTTAGATATTTTGAAAGATACAGTACCAGGTATGTCGGTAGACCGTGCGTATGAAGAGATCATAAAAGACAAAAAAGGGAAAAAAGTTATTGTTGCCGTTATTGACTCAGGTATTGAAATTGACCATGAAGATTTAAAACCGCAAATCTGGACAAATCCAAAAGAAAAAGCGGGTAACGGAATAGATGATGATAATAATGGTTATGTAGATGATATACATGGCTGGAATATTTTAGGTGATACAAACGAAGAACAGTTAGAACTAACCCGTATTGTAAGCCGTGGTGATGACGGTTCTGCCGAATACAAACGGGCATTAAAAGAACTTGAAGAAAAACGTGCGGAGCTGGAGCCTTTAAAAGGACGGTTACAACTATTGCATGATGCCCATAATACAGTGGCGAAATATGTGAAAAAAGAAACCTTTACAAAAGACGATCTGGATAAAATAGGTTCAGATGCACCGGCTGAAGTAGCTAAAGCGCGTAATATTGGCTATATGCTGGTTTCCGGTGGCGGAGCAGCAGCCGATTATCTGAAAGAATTTGAAGATTATGTAAACGGGCAGCTAAACTACAACCTTAATCCTGGTTTTAAAGGACGTAAGACCAATGACGATATTTTTGATATAAACGATAAAAACTACGGAAATAGCGATGTTATGGGCAATCGCGATCATGCTAAACACGGTACACACGTGGCAGGTATTATTGCCCAGACCCGTCACAATGGTATAGGCGGAGACGGAGTAGCTTCTAATAACGTGGAAATTATGTCGGTTCGTGCGGTTCCGGACGGAGATGAATACGATAAAGATGTGGCTTTGGCCATTCGTTATGCTGCTGATAACGGAGCAAAAGTAATTAACGGAAGTTTCGGGAAATATTTTGAACAAAACAGCAAATGGGTGCAGGATGCTATTAAATATGCAGCTGATAAAGACGTATTGATTATAGTAGCGGCAGGTAATGACGCAATGGATTTAAACCCTGAAGGAGAAGATGTAAAACGTTATCCGAATGACCGTATTGAGGGAACGGATACGGAAGTAGCCGACAACTTCCTTGTTGTAGGTGCCTTAAACCCGGCTTTCGGAGAAAAAATGGTAGCTAACTTCTCTAACTTCGGTTATAAAGATGTAGACGTATTTGCTCCGGGCGTAAAAATATACGCAACTGTACCGTACGGAAAATATGAGTATTTACAGGGAACTTCAATGGCTTCTCCGAACGCTGCGGGTGTGGCGGCCATGATTCGTTCTTATTATCCGAACTTAACAGCAGCTCAGGTAAAACAAATCATGAAAGATTCAGGAGTGCCTGTAAACCAGAAAGTAATTGTTTCAGGAGATGCAGCTGATAAACGTGATTTTAAAGTACTGTCTACTTCTGGTAAATTTGTAAACTTATACAATGCTTTAATCCTGGCTGATCAGGTATCAAAAGGTAAAAAATAAACAGTAATTTATCCATAATAAACCACTTATAGGGCTTTGGTTGTATCTTTAGCCCATAAGTGGTTTTTAATTTTACAGCATGATGAAAAAAATTATTTTCTTTTTGTTAGGGTGTGTAACAACAGCAGTAGGACAGCATAAAAATCCCAATCCCGGCTACTGGCAGCAGCACGTAGATTACAAGATGGATGTAAAGGTGAATGTAAAGAACTTTACCTATACGGGAACTCAGGAGTTAACCTATACCAACAACTCGCCTGATACTTTACAAAAAGTCTATTACCACCTGTATTTTAACGCCTTTCAGCCCGATAGTGAAATGGATGCACGATTAAAAAGTATTCCTGATCCGGATTCACGTATGGTAACCAGTATAAAATCAGCAGACGGTACACTAAAGAAAGAGAGTAAAATAGGCAAGCTTAAACCTGACGAAATAGGTTTTTTGAAGGTGAGTCATTTAAAACAAGACGGAACAGATCTTGTTTCAAAGGTTGAAGGAACCATTTTGGAAGTAACACTGGCAAAACCATTACTACCGCAACAGTCTACTGTTTTTACAATGGATTTTACAGGACAGGTACCTGTGATGGTGCGCCGTGCGGGACGTAATTCAGATGAAGGCGTAGCCTTGTCTATGACCCAGTGGTATCCGAAAATGGCGGAATTTGATTTTGAAGGATGGCATGCCGATCCGTATATCGGGCGTGAATTTCATGGAGTATGGGGAAATTTTGATGTGAAGATTACACTGGATAAAAATTATGTGGTAGGCGGTACCGGATATCTTCAGAATAAGAATGAAATAGGGCACGGTTACGAGGACAAAGGCATAAAGGTATCCCACCCTAAGAAAACAAAAGAGCTTACCTGGCATTTTATTGCCCCTGAGGTGCATGACTTTGCGTGGGGGGCTGATCCGGATTTTGCACACGATATTACAATAGGGCCCAATAATGTGGAATTGCACTTTTTTTATAAAAAAAACAAACCGGAAGTAGTGGAAAACTGGAAAAAGCTGCAACCCAGAACGGTAGAACTACTCGCGTTTTTTAATAAAACCCTTGGAGAATATCCTTATAAACAATATTCTGTAATTCAGGGAGGAGATGGAGGAATGGAATATGCCATGTGTACCTTAATTACAGGTGAGCGCAGTTTACCGAGTCTCATAGGCGTAACCGCTCATGAGTTTGCGCATATGTGGTTTCAGCATCTGTTAGCTACCAATGAAAGTAAACACGAATGGATGGACGAAGGGTTTACGTCGTTTATCTCTGATTTTGCGGTAAATCAGATCATGGAAAAAGAAAATCAGGAAGATCAGAATCCGTTCGAAAGTATGTATGGCAATTATTACTATTTGGTTAAAAAAGGCGGCGAGCAACCTTTAACCACACATGCAGACCGGTATGATGATAATCTGAAATACGGGATATCCGCTTACAGTAAAGGAGCCGTTTTTATTTCACAACTTGCCTATATAATAGGCTGGGACAACACGTTTAAAACCTTAAAACGTTTTTATTATGACTACCGGTTCTCACATCCTACGCCTAATGATTTTAAACGGACGGCAGAACGTGTTTCCGGAGCTGTTCTGGACTGGTATCTGGTAGACTGGACCCAAACCGTTAATACCATAGATTATGGGATTAAAACAGTAGAGGTAAAAGAAAATCAGGCCACAGTAACACTGGAAAGAATCGGACGAACTCCGATGCCGATAGATTTGCTGGTGGTATATGAAGATGCGAGTACAGAATCGTTCTATATCCCGAACACGTTGATGCGATGGGAAAAAGAAAATCCCTATCCGCAGATAAAACGTACTGTATTGAAAGGTTGGGGGTGGGCCCATCCTGAATATACCATGGCATGGGATACAAAAGGAAAGAAAATTAAGTACCTTGCTATAGACCCATCAGATTTAATGGCTGATGTAAATAAGGAAAATAACCTATACCCAAAAGAAAAAGCGGCTAATTAGCCGCTTTTTCTTTTGGGTCACTTTTCTTCTTCTTTTGTTAAAGATTTCATAATACGCTCTCATTTTGCTTGTTCTAATTTTGTTGCAGAATTAAAGTTTAACAACAAAAACAAAATGAAACAATTTAGAACTTTACTTATCTTATTAATGCTATTAGCCGGTTTTACCAGTATAGCACAGAATAAAATTACGGGAACCATTTACGACAAAACTACCAACACACCTGTACCCAATGCAGTAGTGGGTGTAAGAGGCACGCAGAACGGCGTAGAAACCGATTTAAACGGACAGTTTGAACTTTCTACAGAGCTGAACCAGGGACAAATCGAGATTTCGATCCTGGGCTTTAAAACCAAAGTGGTTAATTTTGCCTTTACCGGAAGCAATTCTTATAATGCGGGAACCCTTTACCTGGAGGAAGATGCACTGGAAGAACTGGTTATTATGGCCAGAGGTGTTATTGATGTTGCCGAAGGCCGCAGAACCCCTATTGCCGTTTCTACCATTAAGCGCACGGAAATTGAAGAAAAAGTGGGCGGACGCGATATTACCGCGGCTATGGTAAACACACCTTCCGTTTATGTAGTGAGCGAATCGTCAGGTTTTGGTGATACCCAAATGTACACCCGTGGTTTTGATCAGTCCAATACGGCTTTCTTATTAAACGGGCAACCTATAAACGGTATGGAAGACGGCAATATGTATTGGTCAAACTGGTCAGGTATGACCGATATTGCCAATGCCATACAAATTCAGCGCGGACTGGGCTCTTCTAAATTAGCTATATCTTCCGTAGGAGGTACTATCAATTTTATTACGAAAGCAACCGATATGCAGCCCGGAGGCTTTTTAAGCGGTATGATAGGAAATGATGCCTATTTTAAAACCACTGTTGGTGGAAGTACAGGACTGATGAAAAACGGTTTTGGTGTAACAGCTTTATTTTCACATTGGCAGGGCGATGGTTATAACGACGGAACAGAAGGACAGGGCCAAAACTATTTTATTTCATTAGGCTATAAAGTAAACGAAAAACATAATTTAAACCTTTTGCTTACCGGAGCCCCGCAATGGCATAATCAGAATTATGCGAAACCTATTGCCAATCAGTTAGATAAAGACGGGAATGTATCCGCATACGGGTACGAGCAATTCGGTCGCCGTTATAACAATAACTGGGGCTATTTAAACGGAAAACCGTTAAACGACCGGAAGAATTATTACCACAAACCGGTAGCTAACCTGAACTGGGACTGGACCATGAACGAAAACTCTAATTTGTCCACCGTTTTATATGCCTCATGGGGACGTGGAGGAGGAACCGGACCAATAGGGTTCACTACCACTGATCCGGAAACCGGCTTAAAAAATTTCGATGAAGCCTATACTAAAAACCAGGCTTCTGAAACCGGCGACGCTACGTACGCTATACGTTCATCCGTAAACAACCATCAATGGTATGGGTTGGTAACCAATTTTAACCATAAATTCTCAGAGGAACTATCGTTTAATATCGGAGCTGATTTACGCTCCTATAAAGGCGAACACTTTCGCCAGATGGTGAACCTGATGGGAGCCGATTTTGAAGAAGACGCTACCAGAACCCGTGTGAGAGATCCTAAAGCACATTTATCTGCTACTTTTTCCACCAATCCATGGAAAGCTTTGAACAAATTTGCTAAAAATCCGGGCGAAAAATATGGCTATGATTATTCAGAACGCATCAATTATATGGGGGCATTTACCCAGTTAGAATATGCAACCGATCGTTTTTCTGCCTTTTTCCAGGGGTCACTCTCTAACCAGTCTAACCAGCGTTGGGATTACTACCAATATACGCCAGATAAAGAAGCGTCAGAAAAAGTAACCAATGTGGGGTATAATGTTAAAGGAGGAGTGAGCTATAATATTAATAATAAGCATTTTATATTTGGAAATGCCGGTTATTATTCCCGCCAGCCTTATCATGATAATATCTATATGAATTTTGGAAACGATGTAAATCCGTTTTCTGAAAATGAAAAAATACTAGGATTGGAAGTAGGGTATAAGTTTGTAAATGATTTTATAGCTATAAACGTAAACGCCTATAAAACCACCTGGGAAAACCGGATTGAAACTTCTACAAAAACAGCTGGAACAAGTGATATAACCGATTTAGACCCACAAGGTACATTCGGATTAAGAGAAGGCGATCAGTTATTTACCATTAACAGAGGCGTAAAACAGGACCATATGGGCGTTGAGCTGGATGTAGCGGCCAAAATAGCCTACAATCTTGAGGTAACCGGGTTCGGATCAATAGGTAACTGGCAATATAAAGGACAGTCTGTTACCGAAACGCGTGATGAAGAACGCAATTTACTGAAAGCAGTAACCACAGATTTAGAAGGAGGAAAGGTGGGAAATGCGGCCCAAACGACTTTTGGATTGGGGCTTCGCTATAAAATTACCCCTCATTTTTCTATCGATGCCAATTACCGTCATTATGAAAACCTTTATGCTAATGTACAGGAAAAAGAAAATCTGGAATTACCGGCTTATAATCTGGTAGACGCGGGTATATCGTATCGTTTAAGACTTACCGATAAACAAGCTTTAAGCTTCCGTTTCAATGTAAATAATGTATTTGATTATACCTATATTTCAGAGTCAAGAACAGCATTGAAAATAGAAAATAACGATACGCCAACTTACAAAGGAATAAACGCCAATAATCAGGTTTATTTCGGTTTTGGCCGTACGTGGAACGCTGCTATTAAATTTACATTTTAATACAATACAAATACAACAAACAAAAAAGAGACGATTAACCAATCGTCTCTTTTATTTTGATAACGATTTGCTGAGGTAAAATAGTCCGCATTACCTCTTCATATCCTGTCACGGTTTTATTTCCGTATACGGATGTAGGCAATAGAGGATATTTTTTCCGGTCAGATGTTATACTGTTCGCTTCCGGTTGTCCAAAAGGCGCGAATCCGGCATACGGATGCGTATGGCCCCATAACGTTATGGTGGGAACCTGATACATCGCGGCAATATGGGCATTGCCCGAATCCATGGAAAGCATAAGATCCAGATGTTGTATTAAAACCAGTTCCTCTTCAAATGACAACGCGCCTATAACTACTTTTACACGGGTAGAAGACGGTACCATTTCTTCTAAAAGCATGCGTTCTTTTTCACCGCCGCCAAACAGAAAAAGGGTATAATCTGTATTTTCAGCCAATAACCGGATAACTTCTTTCATTAAATCCGGCGGATACACTTTGGTTGCATATTGTGCAAACGGAGCAATACCTATCCATTTCGTTGCTTTCTGTCCGGCAAAATTAATAACCGGAGGCTGCATGTTTTTTCTGTCAAACGGAAGGTTTTGTGCCAGCTTAACCGGAAATCCCAGTCTATTAAACGTTTCTGCATGGCGGGCAACCATCGTTTTCACAGGTTTAAAAACTTTATTTTCAGCACGAACCAATGCTTTTTTCTCTTTTCTGCCCTTGTCTGTAAAAGCAATTTTCGTTCCGGTTAATTTGAAAAAAGTCCGGATAATTTTAGACCGAAGTACGTTGTGTAAATCAGCAACAGCGTCAATATGTAAAGAGGAAAGATCCCGGAACAGACGGTACAGCCCCCAAAAACTTTTATGTCTTTTTTTAAGATCTGCTCCAAAAAAAGAGACACGGGGAATATCTTTAAAAAACGGTGCGAAAAAAGGACGTGATACAACCGTTATTTTTACTTCCGGATGTTGCTGTATCAGAGCTCTTATTACGGGAACGGTCATAGCCACATCGCCCATGGCCGATAAACGGATAACCAGAATATGTTGCATCAGTTTATAAAATGATTTACTATACTTGCGGAAAAAGCGATGAAACGATCATATGCCAGACCTACGGCAAGTAAGGGCAGTATGATTAAAACAATACCTGTATAAAAGAAAAGTTTGGAGTCATTAACCCCAACCAGTTTGGTGAATCCGACTAAAAGAAGGTAATAGATACTTAACACTCCAAGAGGTATAAGTACCACGCGGACGTACGGATTAAAAAAAGACCATATCACACTTCCGATGATTAAAAGCAGAATGGTAAAAAGGAGTGCCGATAATAATTTGTTGAGTTTTTGCATATTTTTTCAAAAAAAAAACTTTCGTAAGAAAGTCTTTAAAAATACTATTTTTTATTTTGATATAATACAGGATTTAAATCATCGTCGTTATACATTTTCATTTGTTTGTATACTTTCATGTATTTGTTGCCGGCTTCTATATCGTCAAGTAAATCATCAATAGCTGTAGTTAAATCCTGACGCTGTTCTAAAAGAATGGTAAGCTTGGTTTCGCATTTTAATTTATGTTCCGGAGAAGCATCTATACGTTCCACCTCCTCGTTCATGTGATAGATTTTTAAAGCGAGAATAGATAAACGGTCTATCGCCCAGGCCGGGCTCTCAGAATTTATTTTAGCATGAGGCTTTGCCTTTATATTTTCATATTTCTGCAAAAAATAGCTGTCAATATACTCTACTACATCTGTTCTGTGCTGGTTAGAGGCATCGATTTTGCGTTTTAATTCTAACGCTGCGTCCGGATTAATCTGCGGATCGCGGATAATATCTTCATAATGCCATTGTACAGTATCTATCCAGTTTTTTAAATACAGTAAATGCTCTATCTGATCTTTCGGATAAGGGTTATTGATAGGGTGGTTTACATCGTCAAACTGATGGTAATCTTTAATACTTTGCTCAAAAATAGCGTAGGCAGATTTAGAAAACATTTTTAAAATTTTTATTTACAAATATAGTTAATAATTTTATGCCTTAAACAGAAAAAAGGCAGTATGAAAATTCACTATTTATCGTCTCAAAACAGCATTTTAAATCATTTTTTAGCGCAATTACGCGATAAAGAAATACAGAAAGATGCGATGCGCTTTCGTAAAAACATAGAAAGGATAGGGGAAATCATGGCCTATGAACTCAGTAAAACACTGCCGTATAAACAGGTAGAAATTACTACTCCGTTGGGCGTAAAAGCTACTACGGTAATAGAAGATAATGTGGTGCTTTGTTCTATTTTACGTGCGGGACTGGCGTTACACACCGGTTTTATGAATTTTTATGATGATGCTGAAAATGGCTTTGTATCGGCTTCGCGTATTCATGGATCGCCGGAAATTAAAGTGGAATACCAGGCAGCGCCTTCATTTGAAGGCAAGCATTTATTGCTTCTAGATCCTATGCTGGCAACAGGACATTCGCTTGTGGCGGTATATAATAAATTATTAAGCGAGGAAACACCCAAAGAAATTCATATCTGTGTTGTGATTGCGGCTCCGGAAGGAATCGCTTACCTGCAACAACAACTGCCTAATTACTGCCATTTATGGGTAGCCACACTGGATGATGGGCTTGACCCTAATAATTATATCTTACCCGGATTAGGCGATGCAGGTGATTTGGCTTTTGGAGAAAAATTATAAAACCTGACATAAAAACAAAAGCAGGCTGATACCTAAAACACTTCCAAGTACCGTTTCTTTCATCCATTTTTTAGGAAGCCGTTCTACATAATTGGCGCCTAAAACAGCCAGAGGAAAAAAAGTAAACACCAAGTAGCTGTTGTTCTTTTGATCGGAGACTATATAAATAGAGGCCCCTACAAGAAAACAAACCAGTATTTTGTTGTAAACGATATGTGAGTTAAGCGGGATATTGCGCAGATCAAGCACCTGAGCCACGGCAAATAATACAGCTATGGAAGCAAAAATTGCCAGTGCAATATTCTGGTATACATTCTCGAAATACGAAAAATTGAAACCTATACTGAAATGATGCTGCCAGTAGGCAAGAAAAGAAGTATCGGTAAACAAACAGTAGGTATAAAACAATACCCCCACTACAAATAAAGCCACTAAAGGTATAAGCCAGTTTCTGTAATCAGATGAACAATACCAGATAATAGAAAAATAGAGCAAAATCAAGAAACAGATGGCCCAGAAATGGAATAAGGAAGCCAGTAAAATCCAAAGTGTGGCATCAAATATTTTCAGTTTGAGGTTTGCTAATGATGTCATAGAAAATATCCGTCGCAAGGCTAGCAATAGTAAAATATTGGCTATAATGATGTTAGTGTTTCCAAAGTAAGTTGAAAATAGAATCAGGAAACACGTATAAAAAAATAAAGCATATACGTTCTGGCTTGACAGTTTGTTCTTGTAATTGATAAACTGCACCAGTAAAACGGAAGACACTACAATAATAAACAGTCCTATTTTTTTAACAACTCCATAACTGTCAGAAGCCCAGGATAAATTGTTCGATAAATTTAAAACATATACTATTAAAAGCGCCAGCGCAATAAGTACATAGCTAATAGGTTTACTTTTTTGAAAAAGATTTGTCAGCATCTACCCATTTTATTTTACATTTGTAAATAACTTGTTCGTAAAATTTATTACTTTTGTGGCAAAGTTACTATTAAAGTGCTATTATTCTGAAATAATTTAATAACAATATTATGTGGACATCTTTCTTTAAAGCAATTGAATATGTTTTTGTAGATATTCTTTTTGCTCCTATGGATTGGTTAGCAAAGCTAGAATTATCTAACTGGTGGGTTGCCAACATCTTAACCTGGATTTTTATCATTATTTGTTGCGGGGCAACATTCTACTGGTTAAAACAGTTGAATATTTTTGCCAAAAGCGGGGAAGATACTCAGGATACGACAGCCCATTCCTTTTTAAAATAATAAAAAAAGCAGGTTAAAAAACCTGCTTTTTTTATTTATAGGTCAAAACCTAAATCTGTTCTGTAATACTGTTTGTCAAACGCTATATGCTGTATGGAATTATAGGAAATTTCCAAGGCTTCTTTATAGTCGGTCCCTAATGATGTGACGGCCAGTACGCGTCCGCCATTAGTCAGTATATCATTGCCCTCTAATTGAGTTCCTGCATGAAAAACAATGGAATCCGTCACCTTTTCAATTCCTGAAATACGTTTCCCTTTTTCATAAGCTTCCGGATACCCTCCCGAAACCATCATTACGGTAGTAGCGGTTCTGGGGTCAACTGTCATTTTTTCATCAGCCAGTGTCTGATTGGCCACCGCTTCAAACAATACCAAAAGGTCTGATTGTAGCCTCGGCAGTACCACTTCTGTTTCCGGATCTCCCATACGGACATTATACTCTATTACATAAGGATCATTGCCTACTTTCATTAAGCCGATAAAAACAAAACCTTTATAATCCAGGTTATCTTTATAAAAACCATTGATTGTTGGTTGTACAATACGCTCTTCCACTTTTTGTAAGAAAGATTCGTCAGCAAACGGAACAGGAGAAATAGCACCCATGCCACCGGTATTTAAGCCGGTATCTCCCTCACCAATACGTTTATAATCTTTTGCTGTGGGTAAAATTTTGTAAGATTTTCCGTCTGTTAGCACAAAGCAGCTTAATTCAATACCCGATAAAAACTCTTCAATAACTACTTTGGTCGAAGCCTCTCCGAATTTAGCTTCCAGCAGCATATGACGGAGTTCTTGCTGCGCTTCTTCCAGATTATCTAAAATCAATACACCTTTACCCGCAGCCAAACCATCGGCCTTTAAAACATAAGGAGGATTAAGTGATGCTAAGAAGTCGCATCCTTTTTCTACCGTTTCGGATGTAAAACTTTCATACCGGGCTGTAGGAATGTTGTGTTTTACTAAAAATTTCTTGGCATATTCCTTACTTCCCTCTAATTGTGCGGCTTCTTTTGAAGGGCCTATGATAGCAATATCCCGAAGAAAAGCATCTTGTTTGAAAAAATCATAAATACCGTTTACGAGCGGATCTTCAGGTCCTACCACCACCATATCAATTTTGTGGTCTATAACAGCCTGTTTTACTTCATTAAAATGCAAGGGATTTACATTGATATTTGTCGCAATCTGAGCTGTACCGGCATTTCCCGGAGCAACAAAAAGATTGGGAGCCTTGGCACTTTGCTTTAATTTCCAGGTAAAAGCGTGTTCTCTGCCTCCTGATCCTAAAACTAAAATATTCATAGGTTGTGTGTTTATGTGCCAAAAGTACGGCTAAGTTTTTTTAAAAGAAAATCCGGAAAACAATTAATATGCTTTTTTATCGCCCAAAACGGCATTTTTAATAGTAAGGAATATAATTTTGAGATCGAGTAACAGCGACCAGTTCTGAATGTAAAAAAGGTCGTATTTTATACGGTTTACAATATCGCGTTTGCTTTCAATTTCTCCTCTGTATCCATGCGTCTGTGCCATACCTGTAATACCCGGTTTTACAAAATGACGGACTTTATAACGCGAAATGTCTGTGGCATATTGATTGGTAAAGGTAAGCATATGCGGACGTGGCCCGCAAACAGACATATCACCCATTAAAACATTAAAAAATTGAGGCATCTCGTCTATGCTTGTTTTACGGAGAAAACGGCCAAACCGGGTTATCCGTTTATCATTTTTTAGTGCCTGGTGTGTATCAGCCTGCTCATTTACTACCATAGACCGGAATTTATAACAGTCAAATTCTTCAAAGTACAAACCATTTCTTTTTTGCCTGAAAAAAACAGGACCTTTTGATTCAATCTTAATCAGCAGCGCTACAATAGGAAAAAGCCATGAAAAGATAAAAAGGATGATAAAAAGTGAAAATACGATATCGAAACCTCTTTTTATAACCTGGTTAGGATACAGCTCTAAAGGAGTTTTATGCTCCGGAATAACAGGGATATAGCCATAATGTTCAATTTTTGAAGGATTGGCGATAATCTCTTTTTTTGAAGCAATGTATTTAAGCTTAATAAACTGGTTATCGCAAAAAAGAATCATTTTATTGATCTGGTCGGAATCTACCTGGTCTAATGTCAGGTAAATTTCATCTATTTTGTGCTGTGTACAGAAAACTTCAAAAAGGTGAAGCTCGTTTAAGGAAAACTGCTGTAGTAAATGATAACCATAATCTCTTTCTTCTTTAAAAAAGGAAGCCAGTAACTGGGCCTGTTTATCTTTGCCTATAATAACGACTTTACGTAAGTTTCCGTTAAAATAACGCCGGAATGCTTTTAAGCTCAAAAAAACAACAAACTTTAATAAGGTAATGCAAATAAATGAAAAGCCAATAAACAGCAGTACATTTTTAGAGGAGATGTTTTTGGAGAAAAAGCCAACGTAAGCAAAACAAAAAACAGTAAACAAAACAAACTGTTTTAGCGTTTTACTGGCTATTTGTATGATTTTGGTATAACGGTATACGTCGTAAAATTTGCTATAGGGGGTAAGTATAAGCCAGGTAACCGTAACAAATAAACGAAAAAACCAGCTACTTAAGTCGGCTGGAAGTAAAAAAGAAATCCAAAAGTGTAATAGCCCCAAATCAAGGAAAATGGTGACAGGACGCAAATATTTGGAATATCTACCTACTTGTTTTTTCACTATCTGATAAATTTAGAAAAATCTTTATGGTCTTCTTTTTCCAGCTCTTCTACAGAAAGCGACTGGAAATAAGAAAAAGTACGACGCATGCCTTCAGACCTTTTTATTTTTGGTTCCCATCCGAGAATTTCCCTGGCTCTCGTTATATCAGGCTGTCTTTGTAACGGGTCGTTTTCAGGTAGCGGAAGGTAAATTATTTTCTGAGAAGAATTGGTTAGTTTTACTATTTCCCATGCAAATTCATTTATCGTAATTTCATCCGGGTTGCCTATATTTATAGGTAAGTGATAAGGACTCATCAACAGACGGTAAATGCCTTCAACCTGATCGTCCACATAACAAAAAGAGCGTGTCTGGCTGCCGTCACCAAAAACGGTCAGCGCCTCTCCTCGCAGTGCCTGGCCCATAAAGGCCGGAATAACACGGCCGTCGTTTAAACGCATACGCGGACCATACGTGTTAAAAATACGTGCAATACGGGTATCTAGCCCGTGAAAATGATGGTAGGCCATGGTAAGGGATTCCTGAAAACGCTTCGCTTCATCATACACTCCCCGGGGGCCTATAGCATTTACATTGCCATAATAGTCTTCATTTTGAGGGTGTACCAACGGATCGCCGTAAACTTCCGAAGTAGAAGCTATTAAAATTCTTGCTTTTTTTACACGAGCCAATCCTAGTAAGTTGTGAGTACCCAGAGAACCTACTTTTAATGTTTGTATCGGGATTTTTAAATAATCGATCGGGCTTGCAGGTGATGCAAAGTGAAGAATGTAGTCTAAATTCCCGGGAATATGTACAAACTTCGTGATATCATGATGGCAAAATTCAAAATGCTCTAACGGAAAAAGATGCTGAATATTTTTTAAATCGCCCGTAATTAAATTATCCATTCCAATTACATGAAATCCTTCGGCTATAAAACGGTCGCATAAATGTGATCCTAAAAAACCGGCAGCACCTGTAATTAAGATTGTTTTCATTCTGATTAGTTTGATTTGTAAAAGTAGTGCTTTCGTTGTTTAAAAAAAATAGCTGTTACCCTAATTCAACAAAATTATAATGAATTATGTGTTTTTAACTGGGTGCCTGCTAAAAGTATGTACTATGCTGAAAAAAATTACAACTAAAAAAATACCTTTTTGGCGGTTTAAAAAAGACTCCGTAAAAAACGCTATTACTATAAGTAAGGTAAATACCATTAAATAGGTGTTTTTTTGACGAAATGCACGCCTTAAAGCATCCACAAAAATAAAAAGGAAGAACATAAGGCCTATAAAGCCTAATTCACCTAATGTTTGCAGATACTGATTATGGAAATTGATATAAAAATAACCCTTATATAAGTTGTAGTAGCTGAAATACTGCTGAAGTAAATAATCTGTATTGTGCAACCCCAGCCCTAACAGGCCCACCTGATCATTTTCTATCATTTCAGCCATAACGCGCCATTGAAAAATCCGCACTTCTGAACCGTTGAACGGATAATCATAAAAATCCGTACCCTGCCAAACGTGGTCAAATGACGTATTTGTTTCCTGTAAAAAACGTTTTTTTACAGGATTACTGAAAGTTAAAAGTCCTAGAAAAACGGGTATCAAAATAAGGCTTCCTGCTGTCAGATATTTTTTATTTTTTGTTTTGAAAAAATAAATACCAAACATCAGCATGGTAGTGGTTATAATAAAATTCTTAGAAGAAAGAAGCAACAGGTAAATGAAAAGAAAAACAATTATAAATAAATCGGTCTTGTTCTTTTTCAGGGCAAGAAACAAAAATAAGATACAAACGCTGACAGCTAATGAGATGTAAATAGCATTATTATGGAAAACTGATACGAGTTCGTGATAGAAAAACAAAGAAGTTGTACCGGATTGAAAATAGCAAAATAATGCTTTTAGAAGGCCTGCAGCAAAATAAAACAGTAAAAAACAGCTAAAAACACGAATGCTTTTCTGGAGTTCAGCAGTAGTAAAAGGCTGGTATTGTGCAGCCATAAAAGGCACTATAAGTAAGGGTGCGCTCATGCCAATACCAGAAAGTGTTGTAGTTGGGTGAGTGCTCCATAGGACAGAGGCAACTGCCCAGCCGAAATACATACTTATAGGCAAAAAGCAGTTCTGAAAAAAAATGGTGTGCCTTATACTAATCTGTACCAGAAATATCACAAATAACAGCGCAAATGCAATATTTCCAATCGCAAACTTAAACAATGTAGACGCTAAAAAAATGCCCCATATCCAGGGTTTAAGCTGTTCTATCTGTACAATTATTTTTTCTTTTCGAGGCATTGTTGAATAAAAGCTAAATAGGACTCGTTAATAAGATCCCAACTGTATTGCTGTATGATCTTATTTGTATTGTTTTTTATCTTTTGCTGAATGTCGTCCCGTAACTTATCTAACGATAAAAGTTCGGACAATTGTATCTCGTCTTCAAAATAAAAAGCATCTTCACCTAATATAGATTGGTTAAAGATATTTTTATGTGCTACTATACAGCAATTGCTTGCCATAGCCTCAAGCAATGACGGATTAGTACCGCCAACAGAATGCCCGTGAAAGTACAGGTTGGAAAAATAACGCAGATTGTTCAGTAAATTCATATCATATACAGCACCGAGAAAAACCAGCTGGGGGTACTTTGCATAAATACGGTATAAATACTGCCCGAATGAAGTGGTGTGGTAACTGCCGATAATCAATAACTTTCGGCCCGCAGGCTGCCGCAGATATCCTTTTATAATGACTTCGATATTGTTTTCAGGCTCCATACGTGCTATAAGCATATCATAGGAATACCGTTCAAACCCTGCTGAAGCCAGTCGGGTTTCGTCAATCTCTTCAAAAACAGTAGCACCATAGGCAATAAAGGCTGAATGTTTTCCAAAAGTCTGTTTCAGATAATCTTGAATACCTACCGAATCGGCAATTAAATAATCACTGTGTTTAACTGCCAGTTTTTCGGCAACCTTCAGAAATTTCTGAACCGCTTTACTGTACTTTGTCCGTTTCCATTCCAAACCGTCCATATTGGTAATGATTACCGGTTTTTTCGGAAGCAGGAAATACCAGATACTATTGCTGGTATAGCCCAGCTGTAAAATCACATCAAAGTTTCTTTTCCGTGCATCTAAAATACAGTTCAGGTCATAAATAAACTGCCCGGCCGTTCCTATAGTGCCTTCCGGATCGTTACATATAATGCGTCGTACTCCGTTAAAAGTACTTTCGTTATAAGGATGCTTTGAGGAACAATATACATATATTTCAATACCTTTTTGTTGAAGAAAAACAGAAAAAAATTCTGCAAATTGTTCAAAACCACCATGGTAATTCGGTATTCCTCTGGTTCCAAGTATGGCTATTTTCATAAGCCGCTGACTATTGTTTCGGCAAAACTACATATTTTATTACGAGCCGGCAAGGAACCATTTGTGATGCTTTTTAAAAAGGAGTATAATACTTTTAATATCTTTGAGGTTTTAGAAGAAAAAACAGATGAGGATTTTTTTAACGTGTTTTATTTTTTTCGGACTTATTTTTGTTTCCTGTCAAAAAAACAAGGTGCCGGAAACAAACTCTGTAACGGTTCGCCTAGACCTGGAGCTTTTGCACAATGATGCTGTTCAGCTGTACTATAAGATGAAAGCGGATGATGACTATAATGAAACCTTGAGTATAAAGCAGCACGTCACAGGAAAAAAAGGATTGCAAACACTTTTATTTGAGCTCCCGAAAGGGATAAAGCCCAAAAACTTTCGGATTGATCTCGGAGAAGCAATAAAAAGCCTCGATTCTATCCGAATTGACAATATTACGTTTCAGTATAAAGAAAGAACGCTTACCGGAAAGGAAGGAACTTTTACCCGGTGGTTTGATTTGAATAATCAAATGGAGAAGGCTGAAGGAGGATGGTATTATTTAATACCGCAGTCACAGCATGCAGACCCGTTTATGAGTGGAAACAGAACCTTAAATGCAGATTTTGTTAAACTGTTTCCTCCCGATACTAATGAACGCTAAAAAATGAAGGTACTATTTATTGCAAGAGCCACACTTTATGAATCGCCGGGTGGCGATACAGTCCAGCTTTTAAAAACGGCAGAAGCGTTACAGCAGCTTAATATAAATATAACAATAGGTCTTACGAACGAAACATTTAATTACGAGACCTATGATATTGTTCATTTTTTCAATATCATCCGTCCGGCAGATATTCTCTCGCATTTCAAAAAATCCAGAGTCAGAGTAATTTCAACCATTTTTGTAGATTATACAGAAGCCGAAATAAGATCAGGTAGTAAAATAAGGGCCTGGCTTACAAAATTATTAGGCAGCCATGCTATTGAATACCTGAAAACCTTTGCAAAAGCCGTTTTAGGGAAAGAAAAAGTACAGGATATATCGTATTTCTGGTTAGGACAATACAGGGCAATACGTTTTCTTTATAGAAACGCAGATGCGCTGCTGCCCAATTCAGACAGCGAATGGCAACGTTTGCAAAAGACCTATGGAAAAACAGCTGCCATTTGTCAAAAGGTGGTAAACGCAATTGAAATATTGCCAGACATTCAGCCGGATGACACGTTTCGCAATGCCATTATTTGCGTCGGACGCATAGAACGGCGTAAAAATCAACTGCAATTGATAAAAGCGGTAAACGGTCTGGATATACCTTGCTATATTATAGGAAAACCGGCAATAAATGATCTGGAGTACTACTATGCCTGCAAAAAAGAAGGGGCAGCCCATGTTTATTTTATAGATAATCTGCCACAGGCTGAAGTATATGCCATTATGAAAGCTGCGAAAGTTCATGTACTGCCCAGTTGGTTTGAAACCACTGGGCTAGTTTCATTAGAGGCTGCTTATTACGGGTGTAATATTGTGATATCAGACAAAGGCGACCAGAAAGAATACTTCGGGGAAAATGCTTTTTACTGCAATCCCGGAGATGTTGCTTCCATACAGCAAGCTATTGTAAAGGCGTATAAAGCGCCCTTTAATGAAAAATTTAAGGCACACATAGCAAAGCATTACCAATGGAGCGAAACAGCTAAACAGACGCGGCAGGTTTATGAAGATCTTTTAAGAAAATTATAAACGCATTTCTCCGCGTTTGTAATAGTAATACAGCAAAACCCAAAAAATATTACTTCCTATAAGCATCCCGTAAAGCAGCATGGTTTCCATAAGGCCGTAGGCTAAGAAGCTTATAATCACGCATACCGGTACCCATGCTTTTTCTACCACCATACGGTAGGCAGACAGGATATAAAACCATGCCATCAATAGGAAAAACAAGATACCTGCTTCAAAAAGCAAATGTACATAACTGCTGTCTATGACATTGTCTTTATAAGCATCAGACCCGAAGATAAAGTCTATAAAGGTAAGGTCGCTGAAAAACCGGTTATATAAACTTAAACGGCCGCTCAGCAATTGGTCCAGTATTACAAAATTATCTTTGGCCAGGGTAAAATATACCGTAAGCAAAGTAAAGAGCAGTAGCAACGCAACAAAAACATAGCGGGTAATAACCAGCAAATATTTTTTGTTAATAATAATACCTAAAAAATAATAAAAATAAGAAGCGTATAAAACAGCAAGAGAGAGCAGAAAGCTGCGCGACCCTGTTTGCTTATATATAAATACCCATAGCGGAATAATGACCAGGAGATAAAGCGGAATTACTTTTTTCCATTTCGAAAAATTCAATAGCAGCAATAAATTAATCATAAAACAGAAATAATACATAGCCGCCACATTCGGATGGTTAAAACCAAAACTCATGCGAATCTGTCGGTCTATCAGGAAAGAATAACCGGCTAAATTGACACCCAGTCCGAAGGTTTTGAACATAAGAGCCAGTGTGCCTCCTGTTATGATGAGATTTATCCAGAGATAACGCCTGAAACGTATAGCGGAAACCGCCTGCATAATGATAAGCGGAACCAGAACATTCAGTTTAAATTCCGAAAAATTAATAAGAGTGTAAACGCCTACCACTGCCAGTGTGGGTAAAAGAGCTTTATAGGTCCAGTTATTATAATTAAAAGTGAGGATAAAAAGCAGGTACACAATTATATCAATAACTAATGAACGGTCCTGAATAACCGTAATAGAGATAAACTTAAGGTTTAAAAACAGCAGTAACAGAAAAACACCGGCCTCTCTTACTGTAAACGTAAATGTTTTTAACGGTTTAGGAGTTGCTGTATCAATTGTTTCCACTGTGGTATAATATTTTGTTCACGGTACTGTTGTGCTGTTGCAAATGCTTTGCTGCTTACCTGATTTCTTTTTACATTATCTTCTATTAAGAGCAGTAATTTGTCCGCAAAAGCCTTTGTATCCCAATTCGAAATTAAAAAGCCGTTCTCATTATCACGAATAAGGTTTTTAGGGCCATCAGCATCAAAAGCTACTACGGGCAGGCCGTGACTCATGGCTTCTATTATCACCAGGCCAAAACTCTCCCATCGTGATGTTAATGCAAATATGCTACTTTTTGCGTATTGTTCGGAAATATTTTTAACTGATCCGCCCAGTTTTATGTGATTTTCCAGCTTTTTATCTTCTATCTGCTGTCGTAAGGCAGCTGCGTCTTCGCCTTCTCCAAAAATAGTTAAATGCCAGTCAGGATGCTTTTGTACCACCATGTCCATACTGCTGATAAGTAAATCAAACCCTTTCTGATAGGTTAAACGTCCCGCAGCTATAATATTTTTTGAATCGAGAGCAGAAACACTCTCCGCTTCAAACGGCAGGCTGTTCGGAATAACAAAAACATTCTGAAGAAAAGAATAATGATGGTATTCTGTTTGGTTTAGAACCACCACAGCATTGAGCCTTGGATAACTTTTTCTTCGTATCTTTTGAATAATTTTTGACGGATAACCGTATACTTCATGCTCACATCCAATCGTTTTTATTCCTGTATTTTTTGTTAGTACAGGAAGTAAAATATTATGAATATATGTGCTGCCTATCATAACATCAAATGCAGTGACATTGATTGTTTTTTTCAGTTTTTTAATAAGTGTTCTGTACCAAAAAATTTTAGTAAAAAAAGAGAAATTGTTCGGATGATTTAAATGGATGAGTTCAATAGCAGGGTGAAGCACAAAAAAAGACGTGTCCGTTTGCCGGGTAAACAAGCTGATAATATAAATTTTATAAGCACCCGGAAACCGGCGTTCTAAGCCGTTTGCCAGCGAGGTTACCGCCCGTTCGGTTCCCGCCTTTAAAGAAATATTATCGATGATAATAGCAATATTATCCGGCATTTTGATGAGGTTTAGTGGGTTGATGCATAGTTAAAACAGGACGGGCATAATAGTACATGGCTATTGCAATAAAACCTTGTGAAAGGGCACTTGAAAGAGCAGCTCCTTTATAGGTAAAATAGTAGGAGAGTACAAAACATCCAACAAAATTTAAAGATGCCCCTATTGTAAAAACCTTAAAAAACAAATTCGATTTTCCGGTGGTGATTAAAACGAGTTTTCCGTATAGCTGGTCTAAAAATGAAAATAAAGGAAATAAGATCATCATTCTGAAAACCCACACACTTTCCGTTAAAATGCTACCTTCTTTATCGGAAAAAATAATAGCGAAAAGCCAGTCGGCGAATATAAAAACAAAAACAGTACCTGATAAAATGATAAGGATGCCCCAGTTTTGTGTTTTCCGGATAAAGTGCGCCGCTTCGGCTGATTTTTCCAAAAAGAGTCTGGTTACAAAAGGGTAAAGGGCATTGATAACAGGCGAAAGCAAACTGCCGGCTGCACGAATTATTTTTTCAGCAGCGGTGTAAATACCTACGTATCTTTCGCCTGCGCTTCCAAATAAAAAGCCTAGAATAAGCACGTTAGAAAAAGCCATTAAAGCCATATAAAACTCTGACATAAACAGGTGCCAGCCTTTTTTCAACTGGACGATTACTGCTTTAAAAGATGAAAATCTAAAATAAATTCCCAATGTAAAACGGCTTATAAAAAGAGAAGCAAGCCCTGCAGTAACAGATCCCAACGATAAAAATACAGGAACATATAAGATATCAGCTCGCTCTTTTACAAAAAGAAAAATACAGATGGTAAAAAGGCTTTTAAAAAAAACATTTACATAAGTGATGTATTTCATTTTTTGTAACCCGTGAAACAGCCACACCGGGAATAAGGTATATCCCACAACAATTCCGAAGTAGAAAAAATACAAGAGCTCGTTTCCTTCAAAAACAGGAATACTAAAAATGAGAACGGTAAAGAGCAGGGCTAATATAAGCAGTAAAAAAAGTTTGGTAGTAAATACGTCATTAAATATCCGTTGTACTTCTTCTTTATTGTTGGAATGTATAGAAATATCACGTGTGGTAGACGTGTTGAATCCGTATTCTGCAAAAACGACAAAGAACAATACTAAAGTATGTGCAAAACTAAGTAAACCGTATTTTTCCAAGCCGAAAATATGGATAAGATAAGGAACGGTTAAAAAAGGTAATACCACATTAAGCACCTGTAAAACAAAAAGGGAAAAGAAGTTGGCAACCAGGGTTCCCGCGTCTTTTCCTTTTAATTGCTGTTTTATTTTTTTGGTATGTCGTTTTTCGAAAAACATTTAGTTTTGTTGCGCAAGTACGTTGTATCGTTTAAACTGTTTTACCACCCAGGCAAAAAAGACAAAAAGAACAAGGAAAAGCGTCGGATATAGGAACACCATAAAAATGCTCATGCCGCTCTGAATGTTCAGTTTTCTGGAAACATCATATATTACTTTTGATTGCTCCAGTATGGCTATTTTAGCCTTGTTGATGTCTTCCAATAAAAGGTTCTTTTTTTCAAAAACTTTATCCATTTCAGAAAAAATTTCCACATTAAGCCCTTTTGCTGCTTCGGTTCCGTTAGTTTCTAATTTATTGAAAATATTGTTGATGCTGATTACCGATGTTTCATATTCTTTCAATTTGTTACGTGTATCCGCAATTTCGATTTGCTGGCGTTCCTTAAAATAAGGATCGTCATTTAATTCTTCTATAAGCGCCTTGCTGATGCTGCCATCGGTGTCTTTTACATCGGTATAATACGTAATTTCGTGGTATTTGTATAATTTTTCAACATTGTTGTTTTTCTTATATTTGCTTACCTCTATTGTATTCTCACTCATATACCGGGCAATCTGCAGGTTTTGTTCCCTGTCAGACACAAACTGGAATACATCTACAAGCGGTTTTACTTCCAGTTTGTTTACATGCTTCAGTTTGTCTTTATGTTTCGCGTTATCCCACTGAAAATTCTCTATCTCATTATACAGATAGGTGGTACTTTTGAAGTTGGGTACCACAATAACCGTATGTTTGTAGGCTCGCGGATCGTTAAGCAGGTTATAAATGCCCCATCCCAAACCCAGAAGAAGCAAAATGACGGTAACTGCGAGGTTCCGTCTGAGAAACCGGATGACCCTGTAAAAGATAAATCCCAATTTATCGAAAAAACCTCCGAGTGATTTAAATAATAACAATAAATCGATTTCTTGATCGTTTACCGGTTTAGGAGTTGCGTTCTGCATATGTTATAAGCCAATATTAAAAATTTGTTCCAAGATTTTTATTGTAATCAAATAAGTAGGTTTTACACCTGTGGCACCCAATCCGCCAGAAGCAAGTGTACTACCCGTTTCCAGCGGGTTATCCGATGCATAATATGCGTAACGCACTTTTACGTCGGGGTTAATGCTTTTCCGTATTTTTGAGGCCGATTGAATAGCTTTCTGATAGTGGGCGCCTTCCATCTCCAGGCCTACTGCCTTCCATGTAGACTCATAAAAAAACTGTAACAGATCTCTGTTTTGCAAAGATGTTCCCAAAACCGTTACCATGGTACCGGCCACTACCGGAATATCATGACCTTCAAACATTTCAGGTTTCAGTTCATTATCAAACGGATAATTGTCTCCGGTACCTTCATTAATGTGGGCAAAAGGAATCATGATGTCGCCTTTACCGCCGATTAATATACCGGCTTTTCCCATTATTGAAACCGATTCAACGTTCAAATATACATTTTTTTTGAAAGGTTTTAATAATTCGTCAATAGTTTCGTACGCCTGTTCGCCAAAGGCATAATCCATAACTACAATTACGGGTTTTTGGTCCTCGTTTTGAGGAAGTTTCGCAGACGGAAACAATGTATGAGAAAAATCAATACGCGCCGTATCAAAAATCTGTACGTCAATGTTAGTGCCGGAGGTGTCGGGTAAGAATAACATGCCTTCTTTTGCTGCACGTTCACTCACCATACTCCGAAGGGTTCCGTTACCCGGCTTGCTCAGTTCTTCATAAATTTCAATATCGTTCTGCTGCTTTAATTTGGATTTCAAAACATTTTTAGCAAAAATCGAATTCATGACACTGTGCATATTGGCGCTGATGATATGAATAGGCCTGTGCAGTAAATTCAAGCTTTGTAAGGCTTCTTTAATATTATTGGCCCAGATTTCGCCATAAATGTGATGTCCCAGCCGTTCGCGCAAAATAGGACTGAACGTAATGGTGCGTTTTGTATTATCCAGAAATTCTTCAATAGCTAATTTTCCCAGCCAGTAAATAACATGTAAAAAACGGTCCGGATTTTCTTCCACTTCAAACTGGCTGTAAATGGCATTAATTTCGGCAAAGGAGCGCCCCAGTACATTTGAAGCATGCGAAATGGCAATCTCTTTTTCATGAAGCTCAAGCGGTTCGTTTTTTAAAACCACCTGCTGAATTTTCAGCCAATCGCGTGATAACGTTTCTTCATCGTCCATCAGAACACGGTCTTTTATCTTATGCGATTCAATAAATATAAAAGTCAGGTGAGTAAGAACATCATAAATATCCGAACGTCCGCGTGTAATTTCGATGTTCATCTGTTCCTTGTCTATGCGATAGCAGTTTCTTCTTCTTTTCGGAGGAACAATAGCCTTGAAGTGTGACTGAGAATATCCTTCATCTGATGTAAGGTTGATGTACGGACATTCTTCAATTCCGATTGGCAACCGTTCAATAACGTATAACAGTCCGTTGAGTTCTACTTTTTCTTCTGCGATACTTCCGTAAATTTCAGGGCGCAATACCAATAAGGCATCACGTAACGTTTCTCCTGAAACACCCATAGGCTTGTAAAACCCACGGTTAAACAAATGCCGCATGGTAATATACATGCGCTCTACGGCGGCTGATGACTGTTGTGCCCGTGTTCTTGATATGTTTTTAATTTCTTTCATTTTTCTTGTTTAATTTGATAATATAAGCCCGATAGAAGGGTCAATAAAAGGCTTGTCGCCCACGCGTTCTTCTTCTTTTAAAAACTGGTCATTGCTTATCCAGTCACCAAACATATAGCGGTAAGCGGTAGATTTTTCCACCCGGTTACTGATTAAATCCGGAGCATATCTGAAATCTTCAAAAAGAAGCTCACCTTTTACATAGGTTTGCGTTTTTAGCTGGTTGTTTTCAGTAAGCAACCATTCCACACCTACAAAAACACCTTCTTTCGGTAGCTTTATGTTGTAGGCAAGCAATTCTATCATATTTTTTTTATTTCCCCTTTTTACGGAAACAATAATAGGCTCCATAAGCAAATCTTCACCGGGGCAGCCATTTGCGTCAGGCTTTAAAATACGAAGTTTAAAGGTTGCATTGTTTGCGATACTGCGGGTGTACACTATAGCCTTGTCTATGTACTGTACCTGTTTAATTTCGGGTGTATTTTCAAAATAACGCACATAAATCCAGGGAATATTACCCGGGTTAAAATACAGGTTTTCATAATGGGCATTGCCAATGGTATGGTGGAGTGTTTTTTCAGGATATACCACCAGCCCTTCCGCTTTTTTGAAAGTGAGCTTCATGTGAATGGTATCACCCTCCACCGCGGGGATAAACAATGTTTCATAGCCTGCTGCGCTTATTACAAATTCATCTTTGCCTGTTGCCTTTTCCACTTTAAAAGAACCGTCTTCTTTTGTGGTAGCTCCGGCAGAAGCATCCATATTCCACACATTGGCGTAGGCTATGGGCTCCTTTTGCTCATTTACCACTACGCCGTTTATCTGCGCCTGAACAGAGAGGCTTCCGAACCAGAATAAGAAAACAAGTACTTTCATAATTTTAGGTTTTTAGCAGCTTATCGGCAATTGTTCTGTCGTTCATAAGCCGGGGTAATTTATTTTGCCCGCCCAGTTTACCTACAGACTTCATATATTCTTGAAATCCGTTTGGGGCTATCTTTGTAACTTTTAAAGGCTGCAAAACATGTCCGGAAATCAAATCGTCATAATAAACATTTTGTTTTCGCATAGCCTCATCAATACGCAAAGCAAATGCCTGAAGGTCTGCCGGTTCTTTTTCAAATTCAATAAACCATTCATGGTAGGGCAGTCCCGTATCTGGTGTAATCTGGGGAGCTACCGTAAATTCATTTACAAGAACAGGTGTCAATTGCATAGCCTCCTGTAAAGCCTGTTCTACTTCTTTACTTATTACATGTTCACCAAAAGCAGAAATATAGTGTTTAATACGTCCGGTCACCACAATACGATACGGCTTTAAGGAAGTAAACATTACCGTATCACCAATATTATAGGCCCATAATCCTGCATTGGTACTGATTATGAGTACATAATTAACGTCCAGTTCCACTTCACTTATCGTGTGCCTTTTGGGGTTTTCACCAAAAAAAGCATCAACTCTTACAAATTCGTAAAAAATTCCCGCATCAAGTAATAAAAGCATTCCCTTTGCTGTCTGAGAGTCCTGAAACGCAAAGAAACCTTCAGATGCCGGAAATAATTCAATAGAGGACACTTTCCGGCCGATCATCTGCTCAAACCGGGCACGATAGGGTTCATAATTAACGCCTCCGTAAATAAAGAGATTGAAATTCCTGAATAGTTCTCCTACCGGTTTTTTCCCCTTTTGAATAAGTTTTTCAAAATACATCTGTATCCAGGACGGAATACCTGATATAACCGTCATGTTTTCTGGGAGAGTTTCCTCTACTACAGCATCAACTTTGGTTTCCCAGTCCTCTATACAGTTTATGTTCCAGCTGGGCAGGCGGTTTTTCTGTAAATATCCCGGAACGTAATGCGCGGCTATTCCGGAGAGCCTGCCGAACTTTATACCGTTTTTTTCTTCCAGCTCAGGACTACCCTGCAGAAAAATCATTTTTCCGTTTACAAAATCGGCATTACCTGTTTGCTGAATGTAAAATAAGATAGCATTACGGGCGCCTTGTATATGAAAAGGCATTGATTCTTTGGTGATGGGAATGTATTTGGAACCGGAAGTAGTACCCGAGGTTTTTGCCAGGTACAGCGGTTTTCCGGGCCACAAAATATCGGGTTCTCCGTTTACCGTTCTGTCGAAATAATTTTTCAGTCCTTCATAATCGCGGATAGGAACCTGCTGTACAAAATCAGCATGATTTTTTATCAGCCGGAAAGCATGCTCTCTCCCAAAAACAGTATGGCTTCCTTTCTGAATCAGGGACGTAAACCATTTGTCCTGCGCTCCTTTGGGATTGATGATCCATTTTTGCGATTGCATTACTACGATATGGGCAAAAATTTTTGCGAAAAAAGATTTAATCGACATACTTGTTTAATTTAGTAACGAAAGCCCTTCGGGGCTTATTGTGGTATTGCCCGGCAAAGATAAGCATTATTACCCTTACAACTTTTTAGTGGCAAAAGACTTAAACTTGTTAAGCTTATATTAAAATTATAAAAACTTTGCCGTATTACATGAGGTTTTTGTTTTATCTTTGCGTAATTCAATTCATATTTTTTTGATTATGATTTCTTTAGTGACATTTTTAGGTACCGTAGGGGTTTGGCAGATAGTTGTTATTCTGGCTATTGTATTGCTGTTGTTTGGCGGGAAAAAGATTCCGGAACTGATGAAAGGATTAGGCAGTGGTATCAAAGAATTTAAAGATGCTACTAAAGAAGAGAATGCAAAAGGAAGTAACAAAACGGAATAATTCATTTAATAACAAGAACAAATGGGAGGAAGATTCGGCGTAACTGAAATTCTACTGATAGTAGTGGTATTGCTTATCCTTTTTGGAGGTAAGAAAATTCCAGAATTAATGCGAGGATTGGGAAGCGGGATAAAGGAGTTTAAAGATGCTACCAAGGAAGAAAACAGTAAACAGCATCAAACTACAAATCCGAACAAAAAAGAAGATAATACAAACGAGCAGTAACCTGCTCGTTTTTTATACCTGTAAATACCTGTTTTGCGTTTTTTGAATCTCTTCTCTGATGGCAGGTTGTATTATTTTTTTCATACTATAGATAAACACTAATAAAAAGGTGAGCAGCAAGCTCATACAAAATGTTTTGAGAGGTGTTGCAGTTGCAGGAAGCTCTAGCCGGAATAAAAGATTAAAATTGCAAAAAAGCAGCAGCGGCAATGAATAAAAATAAGTGGCAACTGATTGAATTAACCATTTTTTTTGGGTTTTGTTCTTGACAATCTGAAAAATAGCATCAAAAACGGTATACCCAAAAAGGCTCCATATAATTACGGAAAATAATTGTAGGTTAAGCGATGCTGTTGCTTGAAAAAGAGTATAAAAAAGAAAAGTTAAACATAGGGTAATTATTACTTTTGGAACAGATATAAAGGCTAACAACTCTTTTTTTAAACGTGTTATATAATACTTTTTTAATGCGCTCTCTTTTTGTTCAACCAAACCGGAAAACCCAAAAACGCCAAAGTTTTTGTATTCTTTATGTAAAGCGTCTTCGAATAAAATATTAGGATTTTCTTTCCATTGCTCCTCAATCGCATTCGCCAAATGATCTACAAGTTCTACCTGAATATCGTAATGCTCTACCAAATGCTTTTTGGTAAAGGCAAATAATTGGTTTATTTGATCTTTGGTAATCTTTTTCATTCTATCACTTTTAAAAGTTGGTTTTCAATTTTTAAATGTTTGCGCATTACCCATGCTTTTCCAGTTATTAATAACGAGGTGTAAACCGTAGACCAATAAATAATAGTTGTATACTCTTCAATTGTATTTTTAAAAAGAAAAATATTCAGTACTAAAATAATAAACATCAGTGTGGTAATCGTATAAATCTTATGCAGGGCATAAATACTTAGAGTTGAATTTACCTGGTTGGTACATTTTCTGTAGAGCAAAAACAAAGTAGAAGTGACCCCCAGAAGAAGTACAGGTAATACGAATTGATACACAGAATAATTACGTTCCTGAAGAACAATTAATAAATAGGTAATCAGCAAAGTGGCGGGTATAGCGCTAAATTGAAATTTCCAGTCTAATTTCTGCCATAATATGTTGATGATATAAGGAACATTGTTATACCAGGCATTAGATCGGGGTAAGATAAAAGGATTCCAACGGGTCATTACTTTTACAAAAGCTTGTTCAAACGTATACTCATTTTCAGACAGTATATGTTCTATTTCGGAAGCTATATGATCTGTAAGCTCTGTACGTACATCATCAAAACTTGAAAAATTACATTTTTCATTTAACGCTTTTTCTATCAAAAATAGTTGTTCGTGTGTTAATCTCATAACTAACTATTTAAAAGCTTTTTAAACTTTTTCTCATTTTTAATCTTGTAATAGAAAAACAGGTAATACAACATCAAGCTAATAGCCGTAAAACCCGATAATATAATGATTGATAAGGAGGGTTCTAGTATTCTAACCATATGGATTCCGACGTACAGATAGAACATCAAAATAAAACTGATGGAAAAAAAGACCCCAAAAGTACCGGTCACTTTATTAGTAGACTTGAATAAATAAACAATAAAAATACTATAGCTGATAATAGGTATTGAAAGAGGTAAAATATCTAAATCACTTAATAATTCAGTATGATTTGAATAAGGCAAAATACGATAAATAACAAAGCATAAAAGCCACAAAACAAAAAATACCGGGTTAAGGAAGAGATCTCTTATTATGGGTATCCGCTGGTTTAGTACTCTATTCCACTGCATTCGTTTTTGAGAGGTTAAATAGACTGCACATTCTTCAAAAACGTCTTGTGTTACTTGTTCAAAATCAAGGTTTTCCTTTTCTTCTATCAGGCATAACACATGATCTAAAACTTCAATGCGAATGTCTATAAAACGAAATCCGTAGGCAATTAATTGTTGGTCAATTTGCTGTATTTGTGTATGGGTTAGTTTCATTAAAACAATGGTTTTAAATCAGGATTTACAATCGTTTGCATATTGCGGATAAAATTTTCCAGTTCTTCCATACGTGAAGCCGTTTCTTTTACGCCGTTTTCCGTTAATTTATAGTATTTCCGAATACGGCCGTCTACGCGGTCCATTTCCACATCCAGGTAACCGTCGGCTTCCATTTTGTGCAATGCAGGATATAAGGCGCCTTCGGTTATATTCATTTCTCCCTGGGTAATTTCCTTTACCTTTTGTGTAATTTCATACCCGTACATTTTGCCTTTTTGTTCCAGCAGTTTCATAATAATAGTGTTTAAACTGCCTTTGTATAATTGTTGCTGTTTTTTCATACGAAAGAATTTTAGGTATGACAAATATACATATAATTCTTATACATCTGAAAATTGGGTATATTTTTTCCTCTAAAAGCTGAGAATTATCATAAAAAGGCTTCTTTTAATTTTTGTAACTTTGCCAAAACAAACAAACCTATGTCAAGATTTCATGCCTTAAAGGTAAAAGACATCCGAACGGAGACACCTCATGCTATTTCTATTGCCTTTGAAGTGCCTGCCGGTCTGAAAGCCGATTACGAGTTCATTGCAGGGCAATACCTCAATATAAAACACCAGCATAACGGAGAAGAAATCCGTCGTGCCTATTCCATTTGTGTCTCACCAAACAGCGGTGAATTGCGCATAGTGGTTAAAGTGATAGAAAACGGTATTTTTTCTAATTATGCCACCCGTTATTTAAAAGTAGGAGATGTGCTGGAAGTAGGAGTGCCGGAAGGGAAATTTACATTTGAAGGTGATGCGAAAAATGAAAATAATTATGCCGGTTTTGCAGCGGGAAGCGGTATTACGCCGGTAATGTCAATAGCACAGACGGTTTTAGAAAGTGAACCTAAAAGCACTTTTGTACTTGTATACGGAAACAAGACGCCACAAGACACTATTTTTTATGATCAGCTGCATCATATGCAGCAAAAATACCTGGGGCGTTTTTTTGTACATTACACCTTTACCAAAGTTCAGCCGGAAGGTGCCCTTTTCGGACGTATAGAACGTTCTACCATAAACTATGTGCTGAAGAACAAACACAATGAAAAACAGTTTAAGGCTTTTTATGTGTGCGGGCCGGAAGACATGATTGTCAAGGTAAGCGATGTACTGAAAGAAAATAACATACCTGAAGAGGCTGTACATTTTGAGCTGTTTACACCTGCGGCATCCAACAAGGTAGAAGTTAAGGTAGAAGGGATGGCTACGATAACTGTATTAGTAGATGGCGTGGAAACCACATTTGAGATGTCAAAAAAAACAGACATTCTGGATGCGGCATTAAAACAGGGTATTGATGCGCCGTATTCCTGTCAGGGCGGAATATGCAGTTCGTGCATGTGCCGCGTTACGAAGGGAACGGTGATCATGAAAACCAATCATATTCTTACAGATGAAGAAATAGAAGAAGGGCTTATTTTGTCCTGTCAATCCTATGTTACGTCCGATGAAATAAGTATTGATTATGACGATGTATAACAACTTTACCGCCTGATGGCGGTTTTTTTAGGCTTAAATTTAATAACTTACTGCCCAATTATAATTTGTTCGTAATGAAAACCTATGTTAAATGGAGCTGGGTGCTGCTTTTGGCAGCACAAACCCAATATGCTCAAACGCTACCGTCAAATCCAATATCCCGCCATGCCGTTATAGAGCAGATTGCGCAGGAATCACAATCCCAAGGCCAGTTAGAGAATTTAGCACATGAGTTGTTAGATGAAATTGGTCCGAGATTAGTCGGATCACCCGAAATGGAAACTGCTAACCACTGGGCCGTGAATAAAATGAAAAACTGGGATATAGAGGCTTATAACCAGGAATTTGGCACATGGAAAGGCTGGCAGCGGGGCATTACGCATGTGGATATGACATACCCGAGGGTAAAAACGTTACAAGCCACACAACTGGCCTGGAGTCCGGCTACCCGCAAGCCGGTAGAAGCAGAGGTAGTGGTTTTTCCTGTGTTCAACAACGCGACAGAGCTTCAAAACTGGTTGAAAAACCTGAAAGGAAAAGTTGTTTTGCTGGCGCCTTACCAAATCTCGGGACGGCCTGATTACCAGTTAAAGGAATATGCTACTCCGGTAACCTATGATAAATTAAAAACTGAAAAGGAGGCGGTTGTTAACCGTTTTAACGAAAGCATAAAAAATACAGGGTATACACTGGCTACACTGCCGGAAGCTATAGAAAAAGCCGGTGCAGCCGGAATTATTGTTTCTAACTGGACAGGTATTATGGGCGCCAACCGTATTTTCGGTGCCAAAACCGTTGCAATTCCTACAATTGATATGGAAATAGAAGATTTTGGTATGCTGTACAGACTGTCATCAAACGGAAAAAAACCTAAAATAAAGATGGACGTACAGTCAAAAAAACTGCCCGACGCCAAATCGTTTAACACCATCGGTATTATGAAAGGGAAAGAAAAACCTGAAGAATATATTGTACTGTCGGCTCATTTGGATTCATGGGATGGGGCACAGGGCGCTACAGATAACGGTACCGGCGTTATTACAATGCTGGAAGTGGCACGTATACTGAAAAAAGTATATCCTAACAATAAAAGAAGTATTGTTATAGGGCTGTGGGGGAGTGAAGAGCAGGGGCTTAACGGTTCACGGGCTTTTGTAAAAGACAATCCCGAACTGGTAAAAGGTATACAGGCCGTTTTTAACCAGGATAGCGGAACCGGTCGTATTACGTCTATCAGTGGACAGGGTTTTCGTGATGCGTATGATTTTCTGGGCAGATGGCTACAGGCGGTTCCACAAGACATACGCCGGCATATAACTACTGATTTTCCGGGGATGCCCGGAAACGGCGGATCTGATCATGCTTCGTTTGTAGCGGCAGGTGTACCGGCTATGTACTTAGGCTCGCTGAGCTGGGATTATGGTGCTTATACCTGGCATACCAATCGCGATACGTATGATAAAATCGTGTTTGACGAAGTGCGTAATAACGTGGTGCTAATCGCGGCTTTAACCTATATGGCATCGGAAGATGAAACAGGAGTCAGTAAAATACAGCGCATTTTACCGGTAAATGAAGAAGGGGCGCAAACGTCGTGGCCGGAGGTAAAAGAACCCCGGCGTACAAGCGAAGGGTATTAATATAAAAGTCAGGATACTGTCCTGACTTTATTTTTTATGGCTGTCGTGCGCGTGGGTTTCAATGCCCTCGTTCCAGAGGGTTAAAATATCGGTTGCTACCGCCGCTCCGCTTCCGGCTGCAATGGCTACCTGGCTGCGATGTCCTGCCAGGGTACCGGCTACATAAATGCCATCGGTTACCTTATGGTCAATATTCTCCAACTGGACCCGGTTTTTAGCTGCCAGCGATTTTCGGTGGGGTATAACATATTCCGTAAGACCTTCTATCATAAAAGAACTGCCGGAGTTGGTGGCTACTACAATTAGCTTTGTCTTATAATGGTTCCGGTTGGTCCCTACCTCATAACCATCAGCGGTTTTACGGATGCAAAGCACCTTTTCGTCTGATATCTGTTCAATATGAGGATAACTGTCGCTTAAATGCCGCAATGACTGGTTCAGTACATCAATACCGAAACTGCCAGGGGCTATACCATATACGTTATTGAGTAAAGCATCCTGAAGATAAGACCCTTTTTGGTGGGCAATGATGCCGATCTTTTTACCGGATACAAACGGTTTAGCATGGGCAGACCCCAATACCAGAGCACAAGAAACCCCTGCGGCTCCTGC
The DNA here is from genome assembly GCA_050990835.1 of Paenimyroides tangerinum. Classification (GTDB taxonomy): domain Bacteria; phylum Bacteroidota; class Bacteroidia; order Flavobacteriales; family Flavobacteriaceae; genus Flavobacterium. The sequence goes on from CP158859.1 coordinate 1,065,866, forward strand.
ACCAAAAATTAACACGTCGAACATACTGTTATTTTGTTTTTTCGTCTATTGCTTTAGACATGTTGAAGATCAACAAAATGCAAATAGCACATAATAAGGCTATTATACATATTAATGCAATAACACTATCACCCTCAAAAAGGTTATTGAAGTCTAACTTCATTGCGTTAAAAACAATGAGTGCCAGTGCAATAACAATGATAATGTAGGTAACATACTTCATTTCCAGTGACTCTAAGATTAATTTAAACGACGAAAATACGACTATTACCGCTAAATAAACAAGCCTTTAACATTAGTAGCGAATAATTTAACAGCGATAGCCAGCAGCACCACGCCAAAAACCTTACGAATAACGCTGAGTCCGCCGTTTCCCAGAAGCTTTTCTATTTTTCCCGATAATTTTAATACAGTATACACCAGCAAAATATTCAGCAGTATGGCCAGTACCAGGCTGGAGGTCTGGTATTCAGCCCGTAGAGCAAGGAGTGTTGTCATGATACCCGGCCCTGCAATAAGCGGAAAAGCAAGGGGCACAATGGACGCAGAGCGCGGTTCTTCATCGCGGTACAACTTTATTCCCAAAATCATTTCAAGAGCCAGGAAGAACAGCACAAAGGCACCCGCTACCGCAAAAGAGTTTACATCAATACCAATCAACTTTAGGATGGATTCTCCCACAAATAAAAAAGCGACCATAATCACTGCGGCTACCGCCGATGCTTTTTCGGATTGAATAGGGCCCACCCGTGCACGTAAATCGACAATAATAGGGATAGATCCCAAAATATCGATGACCGCAAAAATGATCATACTGGCCGTGATAATTTCTTTAATGTCTATCGTCATTCAGTAGTAATTGAGAAATATAAATATACAAAAAAAGATATAGCATTTTTATTCCGTTTTGCTAAAGGTATAAAAACCAAAAGGCAATAACACGGATGTTTTGGTTGGTTGGCTTTCCATTTCCGGGTCGTAATCGGTTGGGTTGCCAATAACAGCATCTTCCGGAAATTCCAAATACAGAAATGAGTTTCCACCATTCGTCTGGTGTACATACATCAGGAAAAACATCGCTGCTAAATGGTTATTATCATTATAGGGCTCATCGTAGTGCATATTAATACGCTGGTTGGGTACGGTACAAAGCGTACAGTTTGCCGTATTTTGTATACGCGGACCGCCGTAAATAAAATAGTCTGTATTCGAGTTTTTGGTTTCGTTAACGCTCGAGAGCGTGTTTACGACCTCCTGCCCGTTTTTGACAATACGTATACCGCCGATAAGTGCATCGGTTTTATACGTATTATTTATAGCACTTTTTACAAATGTCTTTTTTACAAACCGTAACTGTATTGTCAGGCCGGTACTGTTGTACTGCCAGGTACCTATATACTGGTTAAAATAGCCCTGGGTATCTTTAAAATAATAGCCATTGTCCGCATATAAAATACTAGAGGGACGATTGAATCTGTCAACTTCTGTAAATGTTTGACAAAAAATGTTCTGTGTTAAGAATAGAGCAAAAAATAATACTGTTTTTTTCATATACGAATTTTTTATTCCCTCCCATTCCCCTTGTTTTAATTGATCTTGCTAAAGGGATAAAAGCCAAAAGGTAATATAACACTTGTTTTTGTGGGTGGGTTTTCCATTTCCGGGTCGTAATCGGTTGGGTTGCCAATAACGGCATCTTCCGGAAATTCCAAATACAGAAATGAGTTTCCACCATTCGTCTGGTGTACATACATCAGGAAAAACATCGCTGCTAAATGGTTGTTATCATTATGGGGTTCATTATAAAATATATAAATACGCTGGTTGGGTACCGTACATAGCGTGCAGTTTGCTGTATTTTGTATACGTGGTCCATCATAAATAAAATAGCTCGTATTGGAGTTTTTGGTTTCGTTAACGCTCGAGAGCGTGTTTAAGACTTCCTGCCCGTTTTTGACAATACGTATACCGCCGATAAGTGCATCGGTTTTATACGTATTATTTATAGTGCTCTTTACAAATGTCTTTTTTACAAACCGTAACTGTATTGTTAGGCCTGTGCTGTTGTACTGCCAGGTGCCTATATACTGGTTAAAATAGCCCTGGGTATCTTTAAAATAATAACCATCATCTCCATAAAAAATGTTGGGAGGAGAGTTAAAAAGGTCTGTTTCAGTAAATGTCTGCCCGATAACACTAGGTGATAGGAACAAATAAAAAATAATATGTAGTATTTTTTCCATATACGATTTTTATTCCTTCCATTCCCCTTGTTTTAATTGATTTTACTAAAAGTATAGCTGCCAAAAGGTAATAGTACACTTGTTTTTGTGGGTGGGTTTTCAATTTCGGGATCATACTGTGTTGGGTCACCAATAACAGCATCTTCCGGAAATTCCAAATACAGAAATGAGTTTCCGCCATTCGTCTGGTGTACATACATGAGGAAAAACATATCCGCTAAATGGTTGTTATCATTATGGGGCTCATCGTAGTGCATATTAATACGCTGGTGGGGTACGGTACAAAGCGTACAATTTGCCGTATTTTGTATACGTGGCCCGTCATAAATAAAGTAATCAATTACAGAATTTTTGGTTTCGTTAACGCTTGAAAGGGTGTTTAAGACCTCCTGTCCGTTTTTGACAATACGTATACCGCCGATTAGAACATCTGTTTTATACGTATTATTTATAGCACTTTTTACAAATGTCTTTTTTACAAACCGTAACTGTATCACCAGGCTGGTATGGTTGTACTGCCAGGTACCTATATACTGGTTAAAATACCCCTGCGTATCTTTAAAATAATAACCATCATCTCCATAAGAAATACTGGTAGGATAGTTAAAAAGGTCTGTTTCAGTAAATGTCTGTCCGATAACACTAGGTGTTAGGAACAAATAAAAAATAATATGTAGTATTTTTTTCATATACGATTTTTTACTCCCTCCCATTCCCCTTGTTTTAATTGATTTTGCTAAAGGTATAAAAGCCAAAAGGCAATAACACGGATGTTTTGGTGGGTGGGCTTTCCATTTCCGGGTCGTAATCAGTAGGGTTGCCTATAACGGCATCTTCCGGAAATTCCAAATACAGAAATGAGTTTCCGCCATTCGTCTGGTGTACATACATCAGGAAAAACATATCCGCTAAATGGTTGTTATCATTATGAGGCTCATCATAAAACATATAAATACGCTGGTTGGGTACGGTACAAAGGGTGCAGTTAGCCGTATTTTGTATACGCGGCCCATTATAAATAAAATAGTCTGTATCTGAACTTTTGGTTTCGTTAATACTCGAAAGCGTATTTAAGACCTCCTGCCCGTTTTTAACAATACGTATACCGCCAATAAGGGCATCAATTTTAAAATTCTCACTGCCTGTTGTATTTCTTATAAGTGTTTTTTTAACAAACCGTAACTGTATCACCAGGCTGGTACTGTTATACTGCCAGGTGCCCAGATATTGGTTAAGATAGCCCTGCGTATCTTTAAAATAATAACCATCATCTCCATAAAAGATGTTGGAAGGATAGTTAAATCTATCTGTTTCTATAAACGTTTGACTAAAAAGAGCCTGTGTTAAGAATAGAGCAAATATAATTAGTATCTTTTTCATGTTATAATGTATTTATGGGGGTATGTTGTGTCTGCCCGTTAACCAACGTAATCTTTTGCCAGGTACCGTCAAAGGCAGTATCATTCGGGGCTAAAAAATAAATTTCTAACTCCAAGCCGTATTTTTGTAAGGCTTTTAACAAAGCCGTTTCATGCTCTTTCTTTTTTTGTTCTGGTGAATAATTCGTGTTTTCAATTTTAGCATATTTGTCTTTTAATAAAGTTTTAATTTTTTCCCATTTAGGTTTTTCCATGTCTGTTTTTATCTTGTTTAAAGCCCCGATTGCAATAAAATCGGCATAACGGGTGGTAAGGTTTTCCTGTGTAACACTGTTAGGCAGCATGACCATATAAAAACCGTATTTGTTTACCACCCCTATAAAGGCCTCGGAAGGCTTGCGGTTGGGAGCTTGGGTACTGCTGTTTACAAATCTGAATACCGCCCCTAAATCGGTGTGAGAAAACAACGGGGTGCCTTTTTGGGTGGCACTTCCCAGTTTATCGGGGTGCGAATGGATGCACCCGTTGTAATACGCGGCCACTACCGAAATATCGATCTGGGTTTTGATGCCGACCGGGTTGGTAAGTGTTAATCTTGGAGTGTTGGGGTATTTGCTGTAGTTTCCGTTCTGATAGGTAAAACGGTACGCAAAGCCTTTTTCAATATAGGTGTTCGCGTTCTTTACCTCTGTGTATAAAGCCTGAATATCGTCTTTCCATAAAGAGGTTACGGCCTTCAGTGTTTTGTGGTTATAGTTGGTATTACCCAAATTTATATCAAATAAAAGCCCTCCGGATTTTAATATATCACTTACATGTTTAATAGGAATAAATCTTGTAGGCGGATTTACAGGATTTGGAGCGGGTGTACTGCCACCTCCTCCGCCACCGGGACCGCCACTTCCCGGACCGCCAGGTCCGCCATTACCGGGGCCTTGATTACCATAGCAATCGGAATAATCATTATAGGTATAGCCGGGTGTCGCCCTGTCACTTCCAGACATGCCGCAGGCCTCACCATATTGGTGTTTTGGCCAGCCTGAACCTTTACAGGGTTGTCCGGCAACAGTAACTTGTTTTATACAGTCGCTAAAAGGAGTAATTTCCTTTATTTTTATAGAAGTGGCTGAAGCAATACTGTAAGAGATGTTTTGTATGATGTCCGGTTCTTCGTTTAACGGATAAACACTTACCACTTCATCTACATTTTGCCTGATCAGATAATCTTGTTTTGTTGTTTTAGAAAAATCATATTGGTATAAAATAGCATAATAATTCTCATAATCATGAGAGTAATACATGAGATTATATACTTTGTTGTTGTCCGAAACTCCCTTTTCGTCCCGCGCATATACCAGATAGGTTATGGCATGAAATTTTTCCGCTTCAACTACCTGAATATTATCATAATCCAGCTCTATACCGGCCTGGCTGCTGTTTGTTTCAATTGTAAAGGAACTTCCGGGGTTTTCCGGGGGTTGAAAAATGGCCTGTAGTTTTTTATTTTCAGCGTATTTTTGTTGCAGTTCTTCCTGGTTTACCACAATGGTTTTTCCGTTAAACGGATCAGGAGCAGGGGCTTCTTGCCCGGTGGTTTGTTGTAAGGCATCATCATGTCTGCACCCGGTAAACATACAGAAAGACAAGACACACCATAAGAGGTGCAGGTAATAGGTTTTTTTCATATGTTGTTTTTAAATGGTTGTTACAAACATACTTAAGTTTTTTTTAACACAAAAAAAAGAACAACTATTTAACAAAAAAAACGTCAAACCAAAATTTAATTGCTGTTTTGCAGGAACTGTTTCTTAAAAAAACAGATGTTTTTAAACCCCGTTTTATTGTTGTAATTTTGCAAAACAATAAACAATAAAAATATGTTTCAGGTAAAGCAAGCGATAGTGTCAGATGAAGTTATTGAAAAAGACTTTGTCTGTAACCTTACAGCCTGCAAAGGGCAATGTTGTATTGACGGAGATGCCGGGGCACCTTTGGATAAAGAAGAAACGGCGATTTTAGAGGCTATTTACCCTTTGGTAAAACCATACCTGCGCAAAGAAGGTATAGAAAGCATAGAACAACAGGGCGCATGGATAACAGGTGTAGACGGCGAATATGAAACCCCGTTGATTGAAGGCAGGGAATGTGCCTATGTTATTTTTGATGGCAGTACGGCGTTATGTGCTATAGAGCAGGCGTATAACGAAGGGCTGGTGAGCTGGAAAAAGCCGGTTTCCTGTCATTTGTACCCTATCCGTATTCGCGAATACGCGCAATTTTCAGCGGTAAATTACCATAAATGGCATATTTGTGATGACGCCTGTACTTTGGGTAAAGAATTGCAGGTGCCGGTATACCAGTTTTTAAAAGAGCCTCTTATCCGGAAATTTGGCAAAGAGTGGTATGAAGAGCTGGAGCTTGTGGCACAGGAATGGAAAAAACAATCAGCGCAAAAATAGCTGCCGGTTACCGTAATCTATAATGGCAGCGCCCTGCATCAGTACATCTGCGCCTATAATGCCATGAACCGGCCGGGCTTTATAACCCTCAAGTGCCTGGTTTACATGGGACAGATCGAAAACAATAAGGGAAAACCCTTTTGTTTTCCAACGGCCAAGCTGTAGGTTGTTGTTATGTGAAACCTGTGTATCCATACCCACGGCACCCGCTCCTGAGGCTTTGGCAGAAGAGCCTTCTGTCCGGAGCCGGAAATGGTCAACAGCAGTATGGGCAATGCAGGTAGTAGAAGCACCGGTATCTAAAATGAAATCGCCCGCAATACCGTTTATTTTGGCCTTTAAAAGCAAGTGCTGGGTTTTTGAAACCGAAAATGCGATTTTTTTATATCCTTCTTCTTTCAAAACCATTGGCAGATGTTCCATATTCAAAAATAAAACGCTAAAAATACGCAAAACAAATGATTTTTACCGATACGCATACACATTTATACAGTGAAGAATTTGCCGGTGACCGTTCCGAAATGATTACCCGTGCACTTGAAGCAAAGGTACAGCATCTCTTTGTTCCGGCTATCGATTCTTCATATACCAGAAACATGTATGCTATAGAAGAGCAGTACCCCGAAAATGTTCACGTAATGATGGGCCTGCACCCCTGTTATGTAAAAGCCGGCACCTATAAAGAAGAGCTGGCTTTGGTTAAAAATGAACTGGCCAAACGAAAGTTTGCCGCAGTGGGCGAAATAGGCGTAGATATGTATTGGGATAAAAGTACGCTGACTATTCAGCAGGAAGCTTTTCAAACCCAGATTCAATGGGCCAAAGAATACGGATTGCCTATTAATATTCATTGCCGCGATGCCTTTGACGAGGTTTTTGACGTGCTTGAAAGTGAAAAAGAAGAAAAGCTGTATGGTATTTTTCATTGTTTTACAGGCGATTTTAAACAGGCGCAAAAAGCCATTTCGTATGGTATGAAACTGGGAATAGGAGGTGTGGTAACCTTTAAAAACGGTAAAATAGACCAGTTTTTACATCAGATACCCCTGGAGCATATTGTACTTGAAACCGATGCGCCTTATCTGGCACCGGTTCCGTACCGGGGTAAACGTAACGAAAGCAGTTATGTGGTTTTGGTAGCCGAAAAACTGGCGGCACTCTATGGTATTTCTGTAGAAGAAGTGGCCAGGATTACAACTCAAAATGCTAAAAACGTATATAAATTTTAAAACCGATTGTTAAAATCAAAAACTATTTGTTCATTTGCAGTTACAAAACAACAAGGTAATGTCAACGTTCGATTCTATTCGCTTTTATGATGATGTTGAGGTTAACGAAGTCTTACTGTCCGTGGCTTCGCATCCGATGTTAAAGGCGCTGGTAGGCTATACTTTTCCCGAAAAGACGGAAGAAGAAATTCGAGAAATGTATCGTAACATACATTCTATTTTCGATTTTCAGAAAGACATTATCTACCAGACCATGCAGCGCATTCTTGAAAAATCATCGGAAGGACTTACTACCGAAGGGTTTGAAGAACTTGAAAACGATACTTCCTATCTTTTTATTTCCAATCACAGGGATATTCTGCTGGATACGAGCCTTCTTAACGTAAAGCTTCTGGATTACGGAAAGGTTATGACGGCATCTGCCGTGGGCGACAACCTGGTTAAAAAAGCTTTTTTACTGGTTCTGGCGCGTTTAAACCGGAATTTTATCGTAAAAAGAAACGTGCCGCCCCGCGAATTGCTGGAAAGCTCAAAACTGATGTCTGAATATATCTTACATCTTTTAAAAGAAGAAAATCGCTCTGTGTGGATTGCACAGCGTGAAGGCAGAACAAAAGACGGGCTGGATATTACGCATCCGGGTGTATTGAAAATGATAAGCATGGCCTCAGATGAAAAAGATCTGATGGATTATTTTAAAAAACTGCGTATTGTACCGGTTTCCATTTCGTATGAGTACGATCCGACGGATAAGCTAAAAATGCCGCAGCTTTTGGCAAAGCTGAGCGATGAGGAATACATTAAAGAAAAGAATGAAGATTTTATTAACCTGATGAGTGGTATTGTAGGGCAGAAAAAACGTATACACATTCATATTGGCAAGGTAATAAATGATGAAATAGATGCCATAAAGGCACAGCAGAATAATCCTAACAAACAGATACAGATGCTGGCCAAAGCGCTTGATACACACATTGTAAGCAACTATAAATTGTGGCCTACCAATTATATTGCTTATGATCTTTTACACGATACCACAACATTTTCACATTTGTATACGGAAAAAGAAAAACAGCTTTTTTTACGGCGGTTGGAACTGAAAGTAGACAAAGAAAACGATAGGCTGGTAAAAGGGTTTCTGGCTATGTATGCCAATCCGGTACTTCATAAACTACAGCTGGAAAATGACTGAAAAACCAGCTATATTGCTTATTTACACCGGAGGAACCATAGGAATGGTAAAAGACTTCGATACCGGTGCCTTGAAAGCTTTTAACTTTGACCAGTTACTGGAACGTATACCTGAACTGCAGTTACTCGATTGTTCCATTGCTACTTACTCATTTGAACACCCTATTGATTCGTCCGATATGAACCCGAAACACTGGGTAAAAATGGGAGAAATTATAGAAGAAAACTATCATGCCTATGACGGTTTTGTAGTGCTTCATGGGTCAGATACCATGTCGTATTCCGCATCGGCACTTAGTTTTATGCTGCATAACCTGCAGAAACCGGTCATTTTTACGGGGTCACAACTGCCTATAGGAGATTTGCGTACAGATGCAAAAGAAAATCTGATAACGGCTATACAGCTGGCGGCACTCACCGAAAATACACAGCCTAAAATTAAAGAAGTAGGTCTCTATTTTGAATACAAGCTTTACCGGGGTAACCGGACAACCAAAATAAGTGCCGAGCATTTTAATGCCTTCACATCGCCTAACCTGCCGCATCTGGCCGAATCGGGCGTACATTTAAAAATAAATGACCATCTGCTTTTAAATGCAGCAAAAAAGCCGTTTTATGTACATAAAAACATGTTTGCCCATGTAGTTATCCTGAAACTGTTTCCGGGACTCACGTCAGATGTACTGGAAGCTGTTGTACAGATAAAAGGACTTCAGGGTATTATTATTGAAACGTTTGGTGCCGGAAACGCGCCTACAGAATCATGGTTTATCAATGCGCTCCAAGCTGCCATTGAAAAAGGCGTACAGGTAATCAATGTTACACAATGTTCAGGAGGAAGTGTCAATATGGGACAGTATGAAACCAGTACGGCCTTAAAACAAATAGGTGTGGTATCCGGCAAAGATATTACTACAGAAGCAGCTGTGACCAAACTTATGTACCTTATAGGCAAAAATACGCCGCGTGAACTTTTTAAAAATATGTTCGAAACACCTTTGTGTGGCGAAATGGAAGATTAAGCCTTTACTTTTTTGAGATTTGTTAAAAAGCTGTACTTTTATCTGAAAAGAACAGCGTGAATTATTTTTTTATCCTATTGAGTTGCGTGGTTTTGTTTCCGACATTGGTTGCAGCACAGCAAAATAACATAACAGGTACATATTATATGCCCGGAACACCGGGCGATGGAGGTGGAGGCACTACCCTGGTTATAGAAGACGATCATTTTTTTACTATTGTGGCTTATGCCACACTTATTGTAGGGCGCTGGGAACTCATAAAAGAACAGCTTATTCTCCATCCTGATAACCCTGAAGAACCTTTTACGGTATATGGACGTCACAATCCGGATAGAAAAAACGGGATAAAAGTGATGTTTTCAGAGTTTGAAGAAGATACCAATTATATCGGGTTTAATCAGGAAGCTGAAAAAAAGGCTGTCTTACAGCTGGTAATGAATACAGATGCCAATTGTGTTCCGTGGCCGGTAGTCTATGCGTTTTCAGACCAAAAGATACACACCGTATGGCTGGCAACTGAAAATGACAGGGGAGCTCAGAGGCTTAATACCGTATCTTCTCTTTATGAATATGAGATACCTGAAAAATACAACGATTTTATTTTTATACACCATCCGGCAGCACGTATATATCCCGACTTTACTTTTCGCGTTTCACCAGCCGGACTTGAAGACAGGTACGGTGGAAAAATGAAGAAGAAAGAACTGAATGAAGAAGACCGTCAGTTTTTAAAAGAAATAAAAGAACAATACTCCACAGGAACTTTTGCTTCACAGGAAAAGCTATATAGTAATTCCGGGTATAACTTTCCGCTCCCGTTTCCGGATGATGAATATGTGTTTGATAGTAACAAACAGGCACATCTGAGTAAATATAACAAGTACGAACATCTGGCAGCAGATGATTTTCATAACCTCTATGCCGTTTTAGAGTATAAAAAGGTACAGACAAAAAGACAAAGAAAGGTTTCTTTTGAGAAATCAGAAAAAAAATGGATGAACTTTACATGCGATGACAATGTGCAATAATTTAAAAATAGGTGCTATTCTGGGTATACTGGTACTTTTTGTGTTAACAGCTTGCGACCCGATTAAAACCCTGGTGGTACAAAATGACAGCCCGCAACCGATTCAGGTATTGTTAAAAGGGCATAAAAGAGACAGTAGTGTTCTGAACAGTTTCGAAAAAGATACCCTCTTAGTACTGGGTACAACAGACAGTTTAAAAAGGTGGACAGCACACTTTTCTATTGGGAGCTGGAGTAAGGAAGAGCTTGGAAAGGCTGTTTTTGAAACGAAAAACAGCTTGTACCTAGAAGTATACGATTTTAAGAACCAACGTTTACAGGCTCCCAAAATTAAGGTGGTGCGTAAAGGATGGTCAAAGAATACTTTATATGTAAAAGTAAAAAAATAAGAAATGAAAATATTGCTTCTTGCTGCCATTCTCACTACATGCGCAGCTATGGGGCAACGTGTTGAAAAGAGCACACCTGTACCGTGTAATAAAAAGGCTTCTTTAATGCTATATGATGCGGAATATTTTAAAGAAATTACCAAGGGATTAAATGATAGGGTAAAAGCAAACGGCGGTTATGGATTTTCATTGGTTATGTACGCCAGCCCGTTTACCGAACCTGATTTTAATATCAGTGAAAACGAGGTGTATAAATGGAGCATTGTAGAGAAATATCCCGACAAATGTAAGTACTGTACACCTGGTATATGACCCTGTAACAAGTCAGGCTTGCCAGCAGTATATGGATGATGATGCACACCATCATTATTTTACCGTAAAGGTATCAGCCATGGAAAAATGTAAAAAATAGTCGAAATACAAAGTCTGTTGAATAAAATTTCGTATCTTTAATGAACAACAATAAATCAATTTTAATTATTTTTTTAATAAAGTGCTTACAATTCTTAAAAAGAGAACGATTAGAAATACGTATAATTATAAAGTAAATTTATTAACTAATATTAAAATTATGAAAAAGAGTTTATTATTTGTCGGTTTAATAGTTGCCGGGATGTTTAGTGCGCAAGCACAGGAAGTAACTGTACCTCAGTATGCTGAAAAAGTAGGGGCAAAGCCTATCCAGAAAGGTAACTGGATGGTAGGTGGTGCTTTAGGAGCACTAGGGTATTCTTTCGAAGGTGAAAATTTCAATGTCAACTTAATGCCCAAAGCGGGATATTTTATCTCAGATGGTATTGCTATTGGTCTTGGAGTTGATTTAGGATTTGCTACTGTAAAAGGAGGCGATAATATCTGGGGATATGGTATTAAACCTTTTGTCCGGTATTATTTTCCTGAAGGAGCCAGCTCTACAGGGCGTTTCTTCGGTCAGGGCGATTTAGGTATTACTGGGGCCAATGAAGGTACTTCAGATACTTCTTTTGCATTTGGTATTAATGCCGGATATGCACACTTCGTTACTAGTAGTGTAGCCTTGGAGGTTATGGCCGGGTATAATTATTCGAAATCAAGCGCATCAAGCGCCGTGGCACAAAACGGATTGGGAGTGGCTTTAGGATTTCAAATCTATTTGCCAGGTAAGAAATAAAGAAAAAAGGTCCCTGATTCAGGGACCTTTTTTTATAATACGGATTGCCAGGTGGCACCGCTGATATCGGTTAAGATCAGGGTATAGCCCGGGAGAGCGTTTACAGGTAAAGTAATGGTTGCCTTGGCGCCTAAAGGGATAATGAGCGCGTGTTTTCCCGGTTTTATTTTTGCAATGTAATGATTGCGGATATATTCTTCAGGAAAACGGGCCAGTTCATCATACGTCTGATGGAAAACAGGTTGCTGGTTTCGGTCTAATACCGTAATACCTGTTAGAAAAGAACCATATACATCTGCACCTTCCACACGGAAAACGTCAAACTGTAACCCTTTTTTGGTTGTTTTTAATGAAGTGAGCTCTAATTTGGGTTTTACCGATTTATTATGCAGGGTACCCCAAACACCTCCGTGAAATACCTGATTGGTATAGAGGGTCAGAGCCGTGACAAATACACTCCCTGTTATTATAATTTTTGATTGAAGAGAATGTTTTATGGGTAATGGGCCGGATGCCAGCAAAGCAAACCATTTTTTGCCGGCCAGCTGCGGGTTTTTCTTTAAAAAATAGGCATCTAATGAATAGCGTCCACTTCCGGACAGCATAAGTACGAACCCTACGGCTATTCCCAGTACGCCAATTTGCCATTCATCTAAACAGGTAGTGCCTATCCAGCCGCTTCCCAGTAAAATACCCATAGCCAGGTTGAATACGCCAAACGCCATAAGACGGGTAAATAATCCCAGTATGATACATAGTCCCACCAGGGCTTCAATAACAGTAAAACCTGCCATAGCCCACCATAAGGCTTCCGGGTGAGTAACCAGATATTCTATAAGAGGCTTTATGCCTAAAGCATTTGGTAAAAAATGATTGAATTTTTCGCCTATATAGCCTGCAGTTTCAGGATCTAGTTTGTTTTCTAAAACCAGACGACGCCAGAAAGCTGAAAAATAGGTCCAGCCGATAACCCAGCGCACTACTAATGTGAGCGTACCTGCGCTCTGTAAAGTAAAATGTGATTTTTGCATAATTTCTGTATATAATATGATGTTTCATTTTCAATCAGAGGGGAAACATCATGGGTGCAGAAATTTTAAAAGATTTGTATAGTATATAAAGCGGAATTTTTAAGGCAAAATCGACTCCCGGTATAAGTTGCTCCGAAACATTTTCAGGCTGATAAAATAACAGAGGAATAGGAGCGGGTATTGTTGAATACTTAAAGATACGGTATACAGACTGCCCGGTTTCTTTTGCAATGCTTATACAGCCGTTGGTTACCGTTGATTTAGTACCTGTAATACTCTTTGATAACGGAATATCCCAAAACAGTTCAACAGACTTTTTGGTCTGGCACGATGCCAGTACAAATAGAAAGACACTCAGGTAAATAAGTGCTTTTCGAAATACTGCTATGCCGGAACAATGTGCCATTGATCAAATATAAAACAAAAAACGCTGCGTTTCTGCAGCGTTTAAAAACCTTTAACTATTATTCTTTATTTTTAATGAGTTCTTTGATTTTGTCTTCAAGTTCTTCCTGTAGTTCAGGATTATCTTTTATGAGGCCTTTTACCGCATCTCGTCCCTGCCCTAATTTCGTATCGCCATAGCTAAACCATGAGCCCGATTTTTTGATGATTTCAAAATCTACAGCCAGATCAAGAATTTCACCCGTCTTGGAGATACCTTCTCCATACATAATATCAAATTCGGCTGTACGGAAAGGAGGCGCTACTTTGTTCTTAATCACTTTAACTTTTGTGCGGTTACCCAATACATTTTCTCCGTCTTTAATTTGTGTAGACTTACGGATATCTAAACGTACAGAGGCATAAAACTTCAAGGCATTACCTCCTGTAGTGGTTTCCGGATTTCCGAACATTACCCCTATTTTTTCACGCAATTGGTTGATGAAAAATACGGTACAGTTGGTTTTGCTGATGGTTGCCGTTAATTTCCGGAGTGCTTGCGACATTAAACGGGCATGTAGCCCCATTTTAGAGTCGCCCATTTCGCCTTCAATTTCACTTTTGGGTGTTAAAGCGGCAACAGAATCGACCACAACTAAATCTATAGCACCCGAACGGATAAGGTTTTCTGCAATTTCCAATGCCTGCTCTCCGTTATCTGGCTGAGAAATAATAAGATTGTCAATGTCAACACCCAGTTTTTGGGCATAGAAACGGTCAAAAGCGTGCTCCGCGTCAATAAAAGCGGCTATGCCGCCTGCTTTCTGTGCTTCTGCTATGGCATGGAGGGTTAAGGTTGTTTTACCTGAAGATTCAGGACCGTAAATTTCGATAATACGTCCCCGGGGATATCCCATAACGCCCAGAGCTAAGTCCAGCCCTAACGATCCGGAAGAAATAGCTTCTACTTCCTCAACAGCGCTATCGCCTAACTTCATTACGGTTCCCTTACCGTAGGTTTTGTCTAATTTATCTAAAGTAAGCTGTAATGCTTTTAATTTTGCTTCTTTATCTGCACTCATTTTTCATGTGATTTATAGTGTAAAAATACATTAATTTTTCTGTTTAGAAAAGGATTTTTAAAAGGGTTTACCATCAAAAAATACTAAAAACAAAACAGCCCGTAAAATGATAACGCCCCGGTTTACGGGGCGTTATGATATAGGGTTTACTATACTTAAGCGCTTTTTTTCTTTAAAAACCGATTAATTGCAAACCGGATAAGCGCTGAAATAAGTACCGTTTTTAAACCTTTTCCTCTTCCGAAAAGCGAACCCAGCTGCCCTATATTGGCAAAACCGGTTCTGACAATATTTGAGGGAGCCAGAGCATGCTTTATACCCTTAGTGGAGCGCAGCATTTTCTGAATATGTATTTCACGCTGTATTTTTAAAATCTCCAACTCTCTGTCTATTTCCTGATAAGTACTATATTTTGTTTTCATATACATCACTTATTAATTAAAGAATATATCAGAGAATTTTTTAATAACCAGCGGATCCAGAACTTGTTTTCTGAAATAAAGCACGATTAGACTTAACAGCACATAACTACCTCCTACAATTAAGAAACCCAGTGTATTGCTGTTTAAGGCAGAGCCGATGGCAAACGCCGCTGCAAATGATAGAAATAAAAGCGCTAAGAGCAATAAAAGACTTAAAATAAATATTTTCAAAACCAGACCAGAAGCTTTTGTGGTTACCTTGAACGCCCAAAGCTGATAGTAATCAATATTGGTGTCTAAAAAGGCTTTTGCTTCTGACTTAAGTTCTTCAAAATTAGTATTTAATTCTTCTTTTAATGCCATACACTATTTTAATTGCGATTTTACGGTGTCAGCAGCGTTATGCGCGCCTTTTTTTAATTCTTCCAGTTTTCTTTCCAATGCCGCAATAACATCTTCCGATTTATTTTCCGCTCTGTTAACAAGGCTATTGAAAGAGGTCTCAAAATCATCTTTCTTAGAAGAAACTAATCCTTTAATCTGGTTTTTTAACTCATCAAATTTTGCTCCGAAATCTTCGGCGCCTGATTTGAATCCTTTACCTATTTTCTTGCGGGTTTTTTCACCTTGATCCGGTGCAATTAAAATACCTGCAACAGCACCAACTGCTGCTCCCGCTAAAATGGCTACTAATGTACTTCCTGTTTTTCCCATAACAAATTATTTTATAATTAAACGATATCCTAAAAGTACAACTATTTTCGGTTTTTTCCGTTAAATAAGGGTTAAAATTATTTTAATCATTCTTTTGAGAATAATGGAGAAAAATTCTTATTTTAAACCTTAAATCATAAATATATGCAATTTTAAGCGTTCCTGCAATGGTTTTAATTGGTTTCGCTTTATCATTTTTTTATTTTTGCTTAATTTCTAAAAACAGACATATGTTAAAATCCAAAACGGGCTTAATTACTTTGGCTTGTATAGCAATTTCGACCATTATTACTATTTTGTATGAGTTTGATATACTGGCTATATCTGCTGATTTTATGAAAGGTCTCCGGTGGTTTATGGGAGGTATACTGATTATGAATGCGTTTGCGCGGAAAAATTTAACCACCTGGATTATTACGTGTATGGTTTTAGGTGTTTTTACCGGTATTGATTTTCCACATTTTGCCATGGCATTGCAACCCTTGAGTAAAGGGTTTATAAAATTGGTAAAAACCATTGTGGCTCCCATTATTTTTTCGACTTTAGTATTCGGTATCGCAGGGCATTCCGATTTAAAGCAGGTGGGACGAATGGCCTGGAAATCGATGTTATATTTCTTTTTAGCAACATCCTGTGCTATTTTTATCGGGCTTGCCGTTATCAATATTACCAAAGCCGGTGTAGGTATTGATATTGAACATATGCCTCAGGAACAGCTTCCTGAACCTCCTAAGCCGGATGCCGCTTTAGAACATTTGCCTGAACATGTACACGGTGTATATAAATTTACCCATTTCTTTTACGATTTGTTCCCTGAAAACTTTGCCAAATCAATGTATGAAAATCAGGTATTGCAAATTGTAGTGTTTGCGGTATTATTTGGAATAGGGTTGGCTATGGTAGAAGAAAGAAAGCGCAAGCCATTAGTCGATTTCACGGAAAGCCTTTCGGAAACCATGTTTAAATTTACTAATATTATCATGTATTTCGCACCTGTAGGTGTGGGAGCTGCTATGGCGTATACGGTAGGGCATTTAGGGGTGGATATCCTTAAAAACTTATTTATGTTGCTTGGCTCTTTATATATCGCGCTTCTGGCTTTCCTGCTCCTGGTTTTTGTGCCCGTTATGCTCTTTTTGAAAATACCCGTCAAAAAATTTATCCTTGCTGTCAAAGAACCTGTTTCTATTGCGTTTGCCACTACCAGTTCTGATGCTGCATTGCCGAAAGCTATGAGTGCCATGGAAAAATTTGGTGTACCGCGTAAAATCGTGTCCTTTGTAATACCAACCGGTTATAGCTTTAATTTAGACGGTACGTCATTGTATTTGTCACTGGCGTCTATTTTTGTGGCCCAGGCCGCAGGCTTTCATTTAAGTCTGGGAGAACAGCTGGCTATTGCGTTTACTTTAATGATTACATCAAAAGGAGTAGCTGCCGTGCCCAGAGCTTCGCTGATAGTATTAATTGCTACGGCAGATCAGTTCGGATTACCTGTCTTTATTATTGCTGCTATTCTGGGAATAGATGAATTGATGGATATGGCCAGAACTTCGGTAAATGTAATAGGAAATTGTCTGGCAACTGTGGTAGTGGCCAAATGGGAAGGTGAATTTGATGAAAATGCTGCCCATAAGGCGAATGATGAGGTCTTGGATGAAATTTAAAAGACCTCACCGTCTATTTTAAGAAATTGCTTTTTAAGCGGGCTTCTTCAAGGTCAAAACCATGTTCTATTTCCCGGATAACGTGGTCATCAAATTGATTAAGACGTTTTAGCTGATGCAAATTGTGCCGGCGCAGGTGGATAAGTTCTATTAAGATTTCATAATTCAATTTCCGGATGGCAAATAAAACATCCCGGCTGTTTTCTGTACGTGCTTTTTCTGTTACATGTATACTTCTTTGAAGTTGTTCCTTAATACGGGCAATGGTTTCATATTGTTCCATTTGCTCCGCATAATTGTGATCCAGATATTCCACCGATACTTTGGCGAGTTCCAGACGGATGGTTTCTATTTGCTCGTCAACAGGACGCACTTCATCAATTTCTTCCATTTTAAACCATCTTAAAATCAAAGGAAGTGTCAGGCCCTGAAATACCAGAGTAATTAAGATAACAATAAAGGTAATGAACAAAATGAGGTCGCGCAGCGGAAAGGCTTCTCCGTTGTCAAGTGTTAACGGAATGGCCAAAGCAGACGCAAGTGATACTACACCCCGCATTCCGGACCAACCTATAATGAAAGGAAGCTTCAGTCCCGGGCTTTTTTCCCTGTTGCGGATTTTTCGCGAGAAAAAACGCGGAACAAAGGCAGAGGTATATACCAGAACAATACGCACCACAATTACCACCAGGCTTATAATTAAGGCATATTTTACAGCGTCAGTAAGAGAGTACTCTTCCATGCCTTCTATAATAACCGGCAGCTCTAACCCGATGAGTATAAAAACAAAACCGTTGAGCAGAAAGCCAACCGTTTCTAAAACCTCTTTGGTTTGTATACGGGTATTGTAATCTAAAAAATCTTTTGAGCGGAACGAGAGAAAAAGTCCTCCACTTACAACTGATAATACACCTGACCAATGAAACTGCTCAGCACCCAGATACATCAGGTAAGGCGCAATAAGCATTAAAGGGGTAGTAACCATAGAGTCCTTTGAGATAAACCGCAATACGACATAGAGGATGTGGGCTACTGCCAGTCCGAATAGTATGCCCATAATGGAAAGAGACAGAAATTCCGTAGCGGCTTTTTGCCATACAAATGTACCCGTTAAAATAGCGGCTAAGGCAAATTTGAAAACGGTTAATGAAGCGGCATCATTCACCAAACTTTCCCCCTCCAGAATGGTGAGCCCGCGTTTTGGCATGTTCATGTTTTTTAATACCGAGGTAGCCGCTACCGCATCGGGAGGCGAAATGATACCTCCCAGAAGGAAGCCCAATGCCAGTGTAAATCCGGGAATGTATTCGGCAGCAAAATAGGCTACAGTAGTAGCCGTAAAAAAGACCACTCCGAAACCCATAGTAAAAATAGAACGCCTCCACCGCCAGAAACTATGCCAGGAGGTGTACCATGCCGCTTCAAATAATAAAGGCGGCAGAAAAATCAGAAATACGATTTCGGGTTTTATGCTTACTCCCGGAATACCGGGGATAAAAGAAATAACCAATCCACCTATAACCAGAAATATAGGGTAGGATATTTTAAACTTCTGGCTGGCGAGGTATAATAAAGCCATTATAAAAAAGAGGGCGATAACCAGCAGTATATTCTCTTCTAACATTTTTATGGTGAATTTACTTATTTTCTGTTTTTTATAATAAAAAAACGCCCACTATTTTAGCAGGCGTTTTTTAGTATGAAAACAAATTTAAGATAACTTACTAACCACAGTTCTCCATTCTTCCAGTTCAGGTATACCCGGTTTGCGTTTACCGAAGAATTGTACAATAATATCTCCCATTTCATTAAAAACTTCAATAGCCGTAACAATGCCGTCTTCTGTAGGTTTACGCACAATCCATGTCTGGGCTATTTTGCTCATATCCAGGTGCATGTTGAAATCAGGATCCATTACATTGTACCAGTTTTCGTGCCACATGGTTTTGCGCACCAAGCCTGTGTGAATCTGGATATTTCCTTTGTTTCCGGTAAATACCATAATCGGTAATTTTTGCTCCGATACAGCTTCCAGCATGGTTACAATGGCTTTTTTTTCAATTGGTTTAGCGTGAAATTCGTCCGGAGCTAGACGCAAGGCCTGCGTACGTGTAACACCAAATTTACGCAGCATCATAAAAAAGTCATGGGTATCTTTTAACGATAACCAGGCTTGCTGAAATCCTTCTACATCAATTTCATTATCCGGCTTTTCATCTATAACAATAGTGATTTTTTCGGCAGATTCGTCAGGTGTCTGGTCGTCAGCTTTGTATTTCATAACCAGTGCTTCAAATGCATTGTCGTCACTGTCTTTAGTTAAATAGATTTTGTGTATGGCCTCTCCGTCTTTTCCGAAAAATTGAATGCTTTTCATGGTGCCTCGTGCGGTTTCGTCAACTACGGCATAGGCTTTTGCCCAATGCGACCAGAAGATACGCATGTCAATATCTTCCCCTACAAATAAACCTGCATGTGGAGACGAAAAATCAGCATTTAAATATATTCCTTTGCGTTCGTGCACGCATTCGTTATTTCGTGTAAGTGCCATAACTTTGCCCAACGACTCTATTTCTTTTAAGATAGCTTGAAATTCCGGTCGTAAACGGGTTACATTGTCACCGGCTTTAGTGGCTAATAATTCTACTTCGCTTACACCAAGCTCTTCAGCAGCGTTGCGGATACGCAAATGTGGACGTTCAGCTTTCAAAGCAGTCCATTGTTCTTTTAAAGTGGATAATGTATTCATATCATTTAAGTTTAAACCGAATAATATTAAAGGTTGTTTATTAATAGGGTTGCGGGTAACAACACATGGAAAATTATACGTATCCGAAACCATTTGTTGGGTTAAAACATTTTCCGGTGTATCATAGGCCACTAAACACCCCTTTTTTAAAAGCAAAATTTTATCAGCAAACTGTGCGGCCAGATTAATGTCATGAAGCACAACTATAGCGGTATTTTGCTTTTGGGTTAAGTTTTTGATAATTTCTAAGGTGCGAAACTGATGGGAAACATCTAAATTATTTAACGGTTCGTCCAGTAAAATTAATTTTTGCTGATGTTCATTTTCCAACTGGGTAAGCACACGGGCTAAATGAATACGCTGTTTTTCACCGCCTGATAAATGTTCATAGGTTCTGTTTTTTAAATGGTAGGTGTCTGTTGTTTTCATCCAGGAATCAACTGCTGCTTCATCAGTGGCTGATGGTGTCTGGTTAAAATACGGGTACCGTCCCATCATGACCACATCTTTTATAGAAAGTGTAATGTCAGGTGCCTGATGCTGTGAAAATTTGGCTTTGTGTTTCGGTAATTCGCTTACATGCCACTGACTGATAGGCTTATTTTTAAATAAAACGGCTTTATTTTTATGGTCCAGCTCATTGCTTATATAGCTTAGTAAGGTTGATTTACCGGCACCGTTAGGCCCTAAAATAGCGATAAATTCACCCGCATTTGCTTCAAAGCTTATTTCATGTAAAAGCTGGTGATGTTTATACCCGAAACTTATTTTTTTTGCGCTCAGCATTTACAACGATTTTTTGAATTTTACCAAAATAGCTATAAAAACAGGTGCCCCCATCATAGCTGTTAAGATCCCGACCGGTAGTTCTGAAGGCTGTACGATAACGCGACTGAGTGTGTCGGCAACCAGCATGATAATAGCACCCAGAAACACAGAAAGTGGAAGAATAATGGCATAATTGGATTTAAAAAGTAAACGCAGAATATAAGGTACTACCAATCCGATAAATCCGATACTTCCGGCAAATGCTACAGACGTGCCAACCATTAATGCCGAAAAAAGAACAATTTGCTTTTTGGTCTGTTCCACTTTAATGCCAATATGAGAAGCATCTCGTTCGCCCAGCATTAAGGCATTTAAGGCTTTGCCTTTACGGAGAAGAAAGGCGAACCCTAAAGCGACCACTACGAGTAAAATGCCGTTTTTTGTCCAGTTAGCGCCTCCTAAACTACCCAATGTCCAAAAAGTTAAGTTACGGAGTTCCTCGTCGGTAGAGAGGTACGATAATAAACCAGTTGCTGCTCCGGTGAGGGCGGTTATTGCTACGCCGGAAAGTAAAAGTACCACAACATTGGTTTTTCCACTTGTGGTAGACATTTTATATACAAAACTCATGGTAAGTATAGCACCTATAAAAGACATTATGCTCAAAAGAGAATAATGCAACACTTCCGGAACAAATGCTTTAAAAGAACCGCCTAACACAATGGTAATGGCAGCAAAAAGCATAGAACCGGAAGTTATTCCTATTAAATCGGGTGATGCCAGAGGATTTTTAAACATCCCCTGTAAACTGGTGCCGGATACAGCTAACGCACTTCCTATAAGCAACGCCATTGCAATGCGTGGTAAACGCAGCTGAAACAGGACGAATTCATCGGAACCTGAAATAGTTTTTGTGTCGGAAAATAAAGAAAATATGGTGGTAAAAACACCGTTTTCGAAATTATAAGCTCCTACGAATAACGATACTATTATTAAGATCAACAGTACGACAAAAAGTAAAAGGGTATAAAAACGAATTTTTTTCTGCATTGCTGATGTTTATTGTTGTAACGCTTTATTTAAATCGACTACCGCATTGCCTAAACGAGGTCCGAAACCAGATAAATACTGGCCTTCCATAGCTACTACCTTTTTGTTTTTACCGGCATTTGTTGTAGCAATACCCTCAATTTTTAACAGGCCGTCTATACCGCCTATACTTTGTAAGCCAGATTCAAACATTAAAATCACATCCGGATTGCTTTTGATTAAAGCTTCCGGGGTTAAAGGTTTAAAATCGGTAATACCTTTTGCTGCATTCTCGGCACCGGCTAACGTGATCATAGCATCTAAAGGGGTATCTTCGCCACCTACCATCAGGTTTCCGGCACCACGCGCATAGATAAACAATACTTTTGGCTTTTTAGCCAAAGGTTTAACTTCTTTAATTTTGTTGTTAATGTCATCAATCATCGGTTGATAGTTCTCTTTATTCAGAGATTTGGCTACGGCAGTAATTACTTCTGCTGTTCCTTCCGGTGTAAATTGCTGGCTAATTACCTGTAATTTAATGTTAGATGCCTTTAGTTTTTCCATAAGCTCAGGATTTAAGTCTTTGTCTGAGGCATACAGAACAGTAGGCTGTAAGGCAATGATTGATTCTGCTGTAACGGAACGAACGTGTCCTAATTCTTTAGCTGAATTTTTCAACGTTTCCGGGTAGTTGCTTGTAACATCAACCCCGACGATATTTTTCTCTTCACCTAAGTTGACCAGCACTTCGGTGATAGCACCATTTAATGACACAATTTTTTCTGTAGCTACTTCCGTTTTAGTAGTAGTATCTGTTGCCGTTTTTTCTTCTTTTTTACAAGAAACCAAAGCCGCACCAATAAATAATAGGCTGACTATTTTTTTCATAATCGATTAAATTTTGTCTGAATAACAGCGCAAAGCTATCGTTTTTTAAAGACAAAACAAATTAATTTAGACTTATTTTAAATTAATTAACAAGCAAAAACGACGCATTCCTTTTTAGAATAATTATCTTTGTGCTAAAATTTATTTCCTAAAAAAGCAATGTAACTTTGCGTAAAGATTATAAGATGTTAGATATACAATCCATACGTTCCGAGTTCCCGATTTTAAATCAAAAAGTAAACGGAAAACCGCTGGTTTATTTTGATAATGGTGCAACATCGCAAAAGCCCCAGGTAGTATTGGACGCTATTCAAAAATACTATACCGAGATCAATGCCAATATTCATCGCGGTGTACACCAATTAAGCCAGCTGGCCACAGATGCTTATGAAGCTTCCCGTATAAAAATACAGAAACATGTTAATGCCGCTAAAGAGTACGAAATTATTTTTACCGCCGGAACTACTGCAGCTATAAATCTGGTAGCGAATGGTTTTGCACAGCTGTTACAACCAGGCGATGAAATTTTAGTATCGTACCTGGAGCATCACTCTAATATCGTGCCCTGGCAGCTGGCCTGCGAGCGCAGCGGGGCTATACTGAGGGTAATACCGATGAACGAAAAAGGGGAATTGAAAATGGAAGTGTATAAAACACTTTTAAATGAAAAGACAAAAGTAGTCGCGGTAAATCACATTTCCAATGCCTTAGGTAGTATTAATCCGATTAAAGAAATGATTGCTTTGGCACATGCAGCTGGGGCAGCCGTGTTAATAGACGGTGCGCAGGCCGTACCGCATCTAAAACCTGATGTACAGGATCTTGATTGTGATTTTTACGCTTTTTCAGGTCATAAAATGTGTGGGCCTACAGGTACAGGAATACTTTATGGTAAAGAGCAATGGCTCAATAAGTTGCCTCCTTATCAGGGTGGTGGCGAAATGATAAAAGAAGTAACTTTTGAAAAAACAACTTATGCCTGTCTGCCCCATAAGTTTGAAGCAGGAACACCGAATATTGCCGGAGGTATTGTGCTGGGCGTGGCGGTTGATTATTTAAATAGAATCGGTTTCGAAGCTATTGAAGCTTATGAAAAAGAACTTCTAGCATACGGCACGGAAAAACTGAGAACCATTGAAGGAATTGAATTTTACGGCACATCAGAACACAAGGCATCTGTCATTTCCTTTAATTTCAAAGGATTACATCCTTATGATGTAGGTGTCATTATTGATAAACTTGGGGTTGCCGTACGTACCGGGCATCATTGTGCCCAGCCTATTATGGATTATTTTAATATTCCGGGTACTATAAGGGCTTCTTTTGCCTTTTATAATACAAAAGAAGAAATAGATATAATGATTGAGGCTTTGCGGAAAGCACAGGCTATGCTATCTTAAAAAACGATAAAAATGACCATTACAGAAAAGCAAAACGAAATAATTGAAGAGTTCTCTATGTTTGATGACTGGATGCAGCGTTATGAATACATTATTGAATTAGGGAAAACGCTTCCGATTATTGCGGATGAATATAAAACCGACAATAATATTATAAAAGGCTGCCAGTCTAAAGTTTGGCTGCATGCCGAAAAAAAAGATGGTGAAATGGTGCTTACTGCCGACAGTGATGCTATTCTAACTAAAGGAATAATTGCGGTTTTAATCCGGGTTTTTTCTCATGAAAACCCGAAATCGGTACTGGAGGCCAACCTGGATTTTATAGATGAGATTGGATTGAAAGAACATTTGTCGCCTACACGCGCCAACGGTTTATTAGCAATGATTAAACAAATAAAAATGTACGCGTTAGCGTTTCAAGCGAATTAAAAGATGGAAGAAACAATAGATATGAATGCTTTGGGAGAAAGCATTGTAAAAGTATTGAAAACTATTTTTGACCCGGAAATTCCGGTTGACATTTATGAATTAGGGCTGATTTATGATGTTTTTGTAAATGAAAACAGGGAAGTAAAGATTCTGATGACCCTTACATCGCCTAATTGTCCGGTAGCAGAAACCTTACCTATGGAAGTAAAAGAAAAAGTATCGTCAATAGACATGGTAAAAGACGTGGAAATTGAATTGACTTTTGACCCTCCCTGGAACAAGGATCTTATGAGTGAAGAAGCCAAACTGGAATTAGGAATGCTGTAATAATGGAAGAAGAAATTATAAACAGAGTAGCGCAGAGTGCTCTGACAGTTTTTGATCTGGAAGATTACTACCCGACGGAAGAACGTGTTCAGCTAGACATTGCGCAATGGCTTTATGAAGGTTTTGTGCTTCGTGAAAAAGAATTCAGGGCAGCTTTAAAAGAAACGGACTGGAGCCGGTATCAAGACAAGCTGGTGGCATTGCATTGCACCACGGATGCCATTTTACCCTCGTGGGCTTTTATGCTGGTGGCTTCTTTTATACAGCCTTTCGCCAAAATGGTAGTACAGGGTAGCCTGCATGATCTGGATAAAGCCTATTATCAGGAGGTTATTGAACATCTGGACTTTCTGCCCTATCAGGATAAGGCTGTTATTATTAAAGGTTGTGCCAATAAACCAATACCGGAAGAAGGGTATGTTATGGCTACGCAGAAAATGATGCGTTATGCACGATCTATCATGTTTGGTGAAGCCTGTTCGGCTGTTCCGGTTTTTAAACGGAAAAAATTGTAAAAAAAATCAAAAAATGTACCTTTGTATAAAAAATAATAGATATGAAAAAGATTTTTACAATGGGTACGATGGTATTTCTTACCTCATTCAGCGTTTTTGCACAAGATACAGCAGAAGCTCCGGTACAGGATTCTACCTGGATTAAAAAGGGGAATATTGCCGTTTTAGGAAGTCAGTCCAGTTTTAGCCAATGGCAGGCAGGTGGGTCGAACAACTTTGCAGTAAATGCCAGTTTGAACTACGATATTAATTATAAAAAAGGAGATTGGGCCTGGGATAATAAATTTATCGCATCTTACGGTATCAATAAATTAAAAGGAGAAGAACGCAAAAAAACAGACGACCGTATTGAAATCAATTCAGTTTTAGGGAAAAAGGCATTTGAGAACTGGTATTACTCTTTTTTCTTAAATTTTAAAACGCAGTTCGATACAGGTATGAACCCGGATGATGAAACGGAGCGTATATCACATTTTATGTCGCCTGCTTATCTGCAGACAGGTCCTGGTATGCTATGGAAAAAAGACGATAATTTGAAAGTGAATATTTCACCGGCAACTGCGAAATTCATTTTTGTACACGACCATTTTACGAGATTAGGAGAATCTTTTGGTGTAGAACAGGGAAAAACGATGCGGTTCGAATTTGGTGCTTCTGTAAATGCCTATTACAAATTTACCGTAATGGAAAACTTTACAGTTGAAAATATACTGAATTTATATTCAAATTATATGGAAGATCCGCAAAATGTAGATATTGATTACCAATTAAATGCTGTATTGAAGGTAAATAAATATATTTCTACCAATTTAACTTTTCAGGCCATCTATGATGATAATGCTTATAGAGGTTTTCAGGTGCGTCACACATTGGGTGTAGGATTTAACGCTAGCTTCTAATAAAAAGAAAATAAATGAGAAAGCCCCTCTGTTTCAGAAGGGCTTTTTTTCAATGTCTTTAGGGTAAAAAAGCTGCGCAATTTTTCTTTCAGATATAGCCCCGCCAATACTGTCGGGCAGCATATCATGCATAATCATCTGATGAAAGGGTTTGTTTATCCAGTCTTCTTCACTCTGTAAAATCATCTGCTTTATCATTACTTTTTTATCTACACGAATGCCTAGTGTGGCCAGATTTTCTGTTTTTTGAATATGAGGATTCCATACCAGAATATCGGCATTCAGTCCATTTCCAAAAGAAGTAGGTGTGGTAAAATCGGCTACATCTGACGGACAATAACCATGCTTTTCTTTTGTATTGATAAAACTGCCTCTTCCTAAAATGCAGATGGCTCTATATTCGTAACCTATTTTTTGTTCGCGCTCTGTATGGCTCAGATTGGGGTATAATTTGGCCAGTTCGCTCACATGCACATAACGTATTCTTTCAGGTAAAATCAGTTGGGTATGCGGAAAAATCTGTACAACTTCCAGATAAGTTTGCAGCAGAGCGTCATAAATACGTTCTACTTTTGATTGTATCAGCCCAATGTTTTTATTGTTGGAATT
Source organism: Paenimyroides tangerinum (assembly GCA_050990835.1). Lineage (GTDB taxonomy): Bacteria > Bacteroidota > Bacteroidia > Flavobacteriales > Flavobacteriaceae > Flavobacterium. Next base: position 1,092,871 of record CP158859.1, read on the forward strand.
GATACGTATTTCCCATTCAATCAGATGCTGTTCCGTTATTTCGGAAGCACTTAAGTGCTCAAAGGATTTAAAGTGTGTATAAATACCCTCATTTTCAACAATGCCTATTTCTTTTAGTCGTACTCTTTTCCATTTTGCCAGAGAAAGCAGCATTTCGTAAGCAGGTGCATCGCCATGAAAAGTAATGGGTGTACTGGCGGGCAGGTGTACTTGCAGGCCCGAATCGAATTCACAAAACAGAGGAGCTGAAACCAGATGCAGATTAAGGTTTTTACATGCCTTTCTTTTAAAGATGTCTTTAATATATGCTTGTGCTTTTTCTGTTTTTAAATAGTCTGTGGCCATAAAAAATACTTCTCTTTTTTAATGTATTTATAGAGAAGTAGTACATACTTTATTCCGGTAAAAGATAAGCTTTATAAAGCTACTTGTTCTGTGTTATCCCTGTTTGATGAAACTATTAAATATGGGTTATTGTTTTACTTTTTAAGAATAGTAACATGACCTTTCCGGCCGCCTGATGTAATAGTAACGATATAATTTCCCGCAGTCATATCACTCAGGTTAATTTGAGCTTCTTTGCTTTGTACAGATACTGCTTTTATTTTGCGCCCGGTTATACTGTATACTTCTACAGCTTCTATAATTTTATCATAAGAAACAGTTACCCTATCGGTAACGGGATTAGGATACACCTTTAATTGAGCGGTATTGAAGGAGGAAACAGAAGCTGTACATTCATATGTAAAAGAGCCAAGTACAATACCTGTAAAATCATATTGCAGTACAAGTGTTACACTGCTACCTGAAGCAAACGGGCCAACCGACATAAGGCCTGTAGCTGTAACGGGCCAGGTGCTGTTTCCGCTGGTGATATATGGAGTGCCATTACCTAATGAGGTAAAATTCAGGCTTACATTAAAACCGGGTGATGCTGCTTCACAATCCGGAACTATTTGTACATCTGTATAAATAGGCGCTCCGCTAGCGGCTTTTGAAACAAGCGTCTTATTAGAGCTGCTCATTTCAGAAACCTGTTCAATAATTAAAGGAAAGGCTTTCTCTGATTGCGCAAATCCTGTTTGCAGCGTAAACAGGAATGCTAAAAAAAACATTTTTTTCATAAAAAAGAAGTTTTGTTAACGAGCTGTAAATTACTTAAAAAATAATAACGGTATTAGGAGAAATAAAAAAGCCTCTTACTAAGGTAAGAGACTCTGCTTTATTGTTCTTCAGAAGACACATTTTCTTTGTATTCCGGATAAAGAAAATCATTGTACGGAAATCGGGTAATATGTATTTTTCTGACAGCTTCGTATACTTTTTCCCGAAACTCTTCAAAGTTTTCTTTTTCAGTGGCTGAAATAAAAATAGCATTATTTTCGCCTACTTTACTCATCCATGTTTTTTGCCACTCGTCAATAGAATAATGCTTGGAAGTACGTTCGGTCATCAGATCTTCCTGATCAAACCGTTCGGGTTTGTATGCGTCAATTTTATTAAAGATCATGATAGTAGGTTTATCATCACTTTCGATATCTTTTAAAATCTGGTTAACGGATGCAATATGATCTTCAAAATCGTGATGGGAAATATCTACTACATGAAGTAATAAATCTGCTTCCCTTACCTCATCTAATGTACTTTTAAACGATTCGATGAGTTGAGTAGGGAGCTTTCGGATAAATCCTACCGTGTCAGATAATAAAAACGGAAGATTTTTTATAACGACTTTCCGAACGGTTGTATCCAATGTGGCAAAAAGCTTGTTTTCTACAAAAACGTCACTTTTTCCTATGGCATTCATCAGCGTTGATTTTCCTACATTGGTATAACCAACCAAGGCTACCCGTACCAGGGCGCCCCTGTTGCTTCGCTGTACTGCCATTTGTTTGTCTATTGTACGCAATTTATCTTTCAAAAGAGCTATTCTGTCACGGACTATACGGCGGTCAGTTTCAATTTCCGTTTCTCCTGGTCCCCGCATCCCGATACCTCCGCGCTGACGTTCCAGGTGGGTCCACATACCTGTTAAGCGAGGCAGAAGATATTGAAATTGTGCTAATTCAACCTGCGTTCTCGCGTACGAGGTCTGGGCGCGCTGGGCAAAAATATCCAGAATCAGGTTGGTGCGGTCTAAAACCTTGCTTTCTAATTCTCTCGAAAGGTTTCTTTGCTGCGCGGGAGATAATTCGTCATCAAAAATAACGGTGTCAATCTGGTGTTCTTTAACGTACGTTTTAATTTCTTCTAGTTTACCCGAACCTACAAATGTTTTCGGATTGGGCTTGTCTACTTTTTGAGTAAAACGTTTCATTACCTCGCCACCCGCAGTATAAGTTAAAAAAGCCAATTCGTCTAAATATTCCTCCAGTTTTTCTTCAGATTGCTGGTGTGTTATAATGCCAACAATTACAGCTTTTTCGTAAGTTATAGTTTCTTTTTCAATCATGAAAATAAATAGTCTGTATGTTATAAATAACAAAGGTACATATTTTGTAAAAAAAATAAGATTGTATTTTTTGTAAAAAGCTTAGTAAAAAAATACATTTTGTTTATTTTTTTATTAATTTTCGTGTCGTTTATAATTTAGGGACTAAAATATGAAAAAAATTATTCTATTAACAGTATTAATACTGACGCTAACTGTTTCTTTGGGGTTTGCATCTAAAGTACTGACTTCCGGAACTTTTGAAAAAGTAGGGAAAGAAAACCTGTTCGGCAATTCTGACAATAAAAATGAAGTAAATACAAAGCCTGAGCATACGCATTTGAACCGGGCTGCTACTTTCTTTGTAGATAATGATGAATGTACAGAGGCCGTACAGCTCACGGTAAATACTGATGCTACTTGTACTATTACCAGTCCTGGTATTCTTGATGGTGCTACCTTGTCATCCGGTTTTAGCGAAGAAGGTTGTAACTGGTCTACACCGGCAAAAGATGTATGGTATAAATTTACGGCTACCGATACCTCTCATTCTATTTCCTATACTGCCACAGATGAATGGGCTGGCATTTTATTGGAGGTTTACAATATAACAGCCTGTACAGATGAAGAAACGCCTCTTTTTTGTGCGTCTAACCAGTTAGTGGCTACCGATCTGGTAGTGGGAGAAGAATATCTGGTAAGAGTGTTTGCCAGCTGGGAAGGTGAAAATTCTGAATTCGATTTATGTGTACGAACATTATCAGCACCCCTGAATGATAACTGTGAAACGGCAACTGTTGCTCCCGTAAATCCAGATATTTCGTGCACGGAAACTGTAGAAGGAACTTTTCAGGACGCTTCTGTATCGGAAGGTTTTGGTACTGGGTGTGGCTGGTCGGACCCTATGAAGGATGTGTGGTTTGAGTTTACGGCTACTAATAATATACACGAAGTTACAATAAGCGATGCGCAGGACGAATGGAACTTGTATATAGAGGTATATGATGCTACTCCGGGATGTCCTACATTGGGCGATCCGTTAATGTGTGTGGCCGGAACTTATATAATACTGGGGAACCTTGAGCCGGGAACCTTATATAAAATACGGGTATACAGTACAAGCGAAACCTATAGCTCTGATTTCGTATTATGTGTGGGAACCCCTGACCCTGTTGTGAATGACGAATGTGAAAATGCGACAACTATTCCCGTAAATCCGGAGCTAGAATGCGTGGAAACAGTGAACGGAACATTTCATGGAAGCACATTGTCGGAAGGAACGGGTGAAGGATGCGGATGGACACCTCCTTTAAAAGATGTCTGGTTTGAATTTACAGCAACAAGTGAATCTCATGGTATTTCATTTTCTAATTATGATGGAGATTTTGCCTGGAATTCGGCCTTTGAGGTGTATGATGCTGCAGATTGTGACGTATTGGGAGACCCTATATTTTGTGGAGAAGAATTTGATGTGGCACTCAACGATTTGATTATAGGTAATACCTATAAAATCCGTTTATATGCCACCAGTATTGGTATGAATTCCGATTTTACCGTATGTATTAATACCCTGCTGCCTCCTATACATGTTAGTGATACAGAATACACTGTGCCGGAACTGGTAACGGATGTATTAATTAAAAATGAATGTGCCAATATTACAAATATATCCTGGTCTACCGGTTCTAATTTTGACGATGTAAACGGTATAGGGTATTTTTCTAAAAACGGATCTGATTTTCCTTTTGAGGAAGGTATTATTCTCTCTTCAGGAGATATTAACCTGGCTCCAGGTCCGGCAGGAGGCGAAATCTCTTCAGGAGATTTTGATTTATGGGGAGATGATCCACAGCTTACGGCCTATATGAATGATTTCTTAAACCAGCCTACACAACAGTATAAAAATGCGTCCGTTCTGGAATTTGATTTTACTCCTATAACCGACAGCCTGAAGTTTAATTTTATCTTCGCTTCTAATGAGTATGGGCAGTTTCAGTGTTCTTTTTCGGATGCATTTGCGTTCTTCCTCACCAATACAACTACAGGTGTAACCACTAACCTGGCTATTGTTCCGAATACCAATGATCCTATTTCGGTAGTAACCATCAGAAAAGCACTTCATTCGCCTGACTGGGGTAACGGACCTGAGTGTGAAGATGCGAATCCTGATTATTTTGCCGCTTGTTACGATCCGTTGTATAACGGCGAAAGCCCTTTAATTTCTCCTATTAACTTTTATGGTCTGACTGTGCCAATGCAAGCCTTGAGCGAAGTGGAAGCAGGTACTGTTTACCATATCAAGCTGGTAATTCAGGACAGAGGCGATTCAGGTATGGATTCTGCCGTTTTCCTTGACGGTGGAAGTTTCGATATCGGGAAAGTAGAGTTGGGAGATGATTTATTGGTTGAGGGGAATAATGCGCTTTGTGATGGAGAAAGTGTTACGTTAGATACACAATTAGATCCGGAAAGATTTACTTTCGAATGGTTAAAAGGAGATGATATTATACCGGGTGCCAATGGACCTGTATTGGTAGTAAATGAATCCGGAACTTACACCATTAATGCAACCTATATAGGAAGCGAATGCGCGATAAGCGATTCTGTTAAGGTAGAAATTTACCCTAAAATGAACCCGGCAACACCTCCGAATATTGAAGTATGTGTAATTGGAAACCAAATACCGGCAGTAGATCTCACCATTAATGAAGATGTTATACTTTCAAGTATTACTAATCCCGATGAGGTAACCATAGAGTATTATGAGACACAGGAGAATGCAGAAAATGGTACAAACCAAATAACAGACACTGAAAATTATACAGCAACAGAACTTCCTAAAACTATTTTTGTGAGAGTACAAAATACTCAAACGGAATGTGTGGAAATTGTGTCGTTTAATATCGTTAAAAAAGCGGTTAAAAATTTTAATAAGCCAGCAGATATTCCAACCTGTGTTTACCATAATGTAATTGTACCGGTAGATCTTACCCAGGTAGAAGAAGGGCTTCGGTCACAATCTGATGCAAACTTACAGATAAGTTATTATGCTTCGGAAGAGGATGCTTTGGCTTTGGCCAACCCAATACCAAATGTGACGGAATACCTTCCTGAAAGTCTGCCTTTCACCATTTATATAAGTATTATTTCAGACGATACAGGCTGTCAGTCCATTTCCACGGTTACTATTGTGGAATCAGAAAGAATAACACCTTTTGTATTAGACGATATTACAAGCTGTAATGCGTATGTACTGATAGCGTTACCGCAAGGTTATTATTACTCAACTGAAGAATTTGGCAAAGGAGAAATATTGCCTGTAGGAAAAAAATATGATATTGGAACGTATACCGTATACATCAATATCAATAACCAGGATGGCTGCGTATTTAGCAGTAAGCAGGAAATAGAAGTGATACCATGTACGGTACCGAAAGGAATTTCACCAAACGGAGATGGACTGAATGATGCTCTTGATTTAACGTACTATCATCTGTTAGAGGTGAAAATATTTAACCGTCAGGGTAAAGAAGTTTATTCGCACGGTCCGGGTTATACCAATCAATGGTCCGGGCAATCGAAAAGCGGAAGTTTATTGCCAGATGGTACCTATTTTTACAAGATCACCACTGTCACAGAAGAACTCACAGGTTATATACAGTTGGTAAGAGAAGTCAAATAATAAAAAAAGAAGGGATATCCCTTCTTTTTTTATTATTTGAATAGAAAAAATTAAACCTACATAAAAACGAAAAATAAATTGGCAATAATTTAACGTTTCGTTAAAAAGATATATATTTGTGGTTATAGCATTCCAAAAAACTATTCAAAATATGAGAAAAATTATTCTATTTCTTTTACTTGTTTCCTTCTTTTCTTACGGATTCAGAAGTCATTTAAGAAATTTTTTCACAGAAGTAAACACTTCAAAAAACACCGTTCAGCCCCTGCACAATAAGCAGGAAAAAACAAACGCATTTTTTTTTCTGACGTTTTCAGAAAATTTCGAAAATGCGCAAAACTGGCAGTTTGTTAACGGAACGGCTACCAATAAATGGCACATTGGTACTGCAGCTTTTACAGGTACCGGAAGCACCAAGGGATTATACATTTCTAATGATGAAGGAACCACAAATGCCTATACCAATAATAATTCCTCAACAGTTCATGCCTATAAGGTTATGGCTGTGCCTGCCGGAACCTCAGATGTTGCCATAAACTTTGACTGGAGATGTATGGCGGAGTCCGGTACCTGGGATTATATGCGGGTATGGATTACAACCGATACTTTTACACCGACAGCAGGAACCATTATTTCGGCTGTAGCCAACCAACGTATTCAGGTGGGAGGGAACTTTAATACCAATGGTAACTGGTCTAATTTTTCAGGTATTGTAAATATAGCCGCTTTCGCAGGCCAAAATGCAAAACTGATTATCGAGTGGAAAAATGACGGTACGTTAGGAGATAATCCCCCGGCCGCTATTGATAATATCACTATTGCACCGGTAACCTGTTCGGCACCTCAAAATATTACCTCATCGGGTATTACGTTAACCTCAGCCAACTTAAGCTGGGATTCTCCGGGAACTTCCAATATTCAGGGGTATTCCTATTATTACAGTACTACCAATGCTGTTTCACCTACAACACCGCCTTCAGGAACAGTAACCGGTACTACCTTAAACCTAGAGTCTTTAACCGCTTCAACTACTTATTATTTCTGGGTGCGCACGAATTGTACTGGAACAGATGGCAACAGTATCTGGACAGGACCTCATGTGTTTGTCACGTTACCGGCTAATGATGAATGTACTACCGCTACAGTAACGCCTGTAAATCCCAACATGACATGTACACAAACTGTACCGGGAACACTGGCCGGGGCGTCTCTTTCAGATTCTGTAATTCCGGGATGCATGGGGGCTGTACCCGTAAAAGATGTCTGGTATGAATTTACGGCTACCAGTACTACACATGCTCTTTCAATAACCGGAGCAACAACCTCTTATAATATTTATATGTCGGTGTTTAATAACAGTATATGTACCACATCGCAGGAACCATTATTCTGTTTTCAGGGAACCGATATTTCCTTGAGCGGATTAACTGTGGGCAATACGTATAAAGTACGTGTATATACTACTTCCGCTACGAATAATTCCAATTTTACATTTTGTGTTAAAACACCGGTAGCTTTTGCCGTGAATGATTTGTGTGCCAACTCAACATTGGCGCCTGTTAATACAGGTAATGAATGTACCAATACGGTGCCGGGTACTTTTCAGGATGCTACAGTAGGAATAGAAGCTATAGGAGGCTGTTCATCTTCACCGGCAGTAAAAGATGTCTGGTATCATTTTACGGCTACGAGTACTACACATAGTATTTCTTTGACTTCTTATACACAAACGTATAATACATATATCGCTTTGTATCCCAATACGGTGTGTACTACGGCCACTACACCTATTGCATGTGTAGCGTCTCCTGAAATGCTGGCAGGGGGGCTTACGGTTGGAACTACTTATAAAATTCGTATTTATACCACCTCATTAACCAATAACAATACATTTAATGTATGTATTAAAGGGCTTTCAAGCCCGGTTCCTGTAAACGATAACTGTAGTACTTCTACTCAGGCACCGGTAAACCCTGATTATGAATGTGTAGAAACAGTACCGGGTACATTATCCGGGGCTACAGTAGCATCGTCATCAGGAGGAAGCTGTAGTGCTTTTGCCACTGCGCAAAAAGACGTGTGGTATCATTTTACAGCAACCGGCACTTCACATGGTGTAAGTGTATCGGGGTTAACCTCTGCATTTAATGTATATATAGAAGTCTATGAAAGTGGTGTTTGCCAGAACGGGTCAGGATTTTTAGGATGCGGTTCAGCTGATGCAGGACTTCAGGTAGATAACTTAATACCGGGGCAAACTTATAAAGTAAGAGTGTATACCACCTCATTAACCAACAACTCTGCTTTTACGCTTTGTGTTTTTACTACAAAGCCGCCTATAGCGGTAAATGATACAGAACATACAATTGAGGAGCTGGTAACGGACGTGTTGGTAGGCAGTCCGTGTCTTGTTTCCAATATTACCTGGAAAACCGGAACGTTTTATAATAGCGTTAATGGTATCGGGTATTTTTCTAAAAATGGTTCTGAATTTCCATTTGAAGAAGGCGTTGTTCTGGCTACCGGAAATGTACTGGATACACCAGGACCTGCAAACGGTCCTTTTAATTCAGGTACTTCAGCGTGGTTAGATGATCCGCAGCTTACCACCTATATGAACAATTATCTAAACCAGCCCACGCAGAAATATTATAATGCTACCATATTAGAGTTTGATTTTATGCCGGTTGTTAGTGATTTTACTTTTAACTTTATTTTTGCGTCTAATGAATACGGTTTGTACCAGTGTTCTTTTTCAGATGCCTTTGCCTTTTTCCTGACGGATACTACAACAGGAGTCACCACTAATTTAGCGCTGGTGCCTGACACCACAGCACCTATTTCAGTAGTAACCATCAGAAAAGCACTACATTCTCCTTTAGACTGGCTTACTGACGAACCTCAGTGCGGGGATGTAAACCCTGAATATTTTGCGGCGTGTTATGATCCGACTTATAATGGGTTGCCGCCTATTATGTCGCCTATTAATTTTAATGGACTAACAATTCCGATGATAGCGGAAAGTACCGTAGTTCCAGGCAGAACGTATCATATAAAACTGGTTATTCAGGATCGTGGCGATTCAGGTGTGGATTCTGCGGTTTTCTTGGACGGCGGTAGTTTCAATATCGGAAATGTAGATTTTGGCGATGATTTATTAGTAGAAAATAACAATGCGTTATGCGATGGCGAATCTATTGTGTTAGATAGTGGGTTGAATCCTGATTTATTTGATTTCCAATGGTATAAAGACGGTGTTTTAATTGAGGGGGCTACGGGTCCTTCGTATGAGGCTACTGAATCGGGTGATTATACCTTAGAAGCCAGTATACCGGGAAGTTCCTGTTCGTTAGGCGATACAGTGAAGGTGGAGATTTACCCGAAAATGGACCTCGTTAAAGCGCCAAATGTTGAAGTATGCGTGTTTGGAGAAGAGATGCCTCCTGTTGATATTACTGTGAATGAAGACTCAATCACGTCTAACATTCCGGATATGACAGATGTGGTTATTACTTATCATGAAACGGAGCAACAGGCAGCAGATGGTACCAACGCCATTCCTCAGCCCACCGCATTTGAACCCAATGCAGTGCCGCAAACCGTGTATGTGAGAGTGCATAACACTAAAACGGGCTGTACAGAGTTAACCTTTTTTGATGTGGTTCGTAAAAAAGTGACCAATTTTACCACGCCAACTGCTATTACAACCTGTGTTTATCATAATGTTATTACACCGGTAGATTTAACAGAAGTAGAAGCGGCGTTAAATGAACAGGCAACAGCGGGATTACAAATCACGTATTATGAAAATGAACAGGACGCCATTAATTTAACATCTGAAATAACCAATACTACAGCCTATACGCCAGATACTCTTCCGGCAACTATCTACATCAATATATTCGATGAAGCCAATCAGTGTAGAAGCATTCTGAATTTTACTATAGTGGAATCGCAAAGAATAGAACCTTTTGCCTTGGAAGATATTACAAGCTGTAATGCCTATGTGTTAGTAGCATTACCGCCGGGGTATTACTATTCAACCGAAGAATTTGGTAAAGGAGAAATATTACCTGCAGGAAAAAGATACAATACGGGCAAGTACACGGTATATACCAACATTAACAACCAGGATGGCTGTGTATTTAGCAGCAAACAGGAAATAGAGGTAATACCATGCACGGTGCCGAAAGGAATTTCGCCAAATGGTGACGGGTTGAATGATGCACTTGATTTAACCTATTATCATTTGTTAGAGGTAAAAATATTTAACCGTCAGGGCAAAGAAGTCTACTCACACGGTCCGGGTTATACCAACCAATGGGCAGGACAATCGAAAAACGGAAATCTATTACCAGATGGTACCTATTTTTATAAAATTATCACTGTTACAGAAGAACTTACAGGTTATGTACAGCTGGTAAGAGAGATGAAATAATTTTTTTCTACAAGATTAAAGCATTATAAGCCATCCTTATTAAGGATGGCTTATTGCATCTCTCTTCCTAGATAAAATACATTATGGTGAACCAACGGTTTGCTGAATATATTTCGAAATCATTTAATGATTTCCTGATAAAAAGAGACCAGAACTTTTCTCCTATTGCCATGCAAAAGAAAGAAATGAACCTAAGATAAGAGGTAACAATCATTTAGAGATTCATTAAAAAGGTATATATTTGCTTTTACAACAAACAAATAAAGGATTATGAAGAAAATAATATGGGTAATAGGACTGTTTTTTTTCGTTCTTATCGGGTACAGTTTTTATATAAAAACAGACTTTTACCTTAAAAATGAAAGTAGAGGAACAGCACAAACACAGCATATCACTTTCTTTAATCCGGCCGATTTAAACTTTACGGAGGACTTTGAAGCAGCCAATTCAGACTGGGTGTTTACGGAAGGAGATTCAGATAATAAGTGGGTGGTAGGCACAGCTGCCTTTAATGGTGACGGAAGTACCAAGGGGCTATACATTAGTAATGATGAAGGCACTACAAATGCCTATACTATCGGAAATGCTTCGGCTACAATACATGCCATAAAACAATTGCCTGCTGCTTTACCTGCCGATATTCAGGATGTGGAAATTTCTTTTGATTGGCGGTGTGCAGGAGAAGGAGCTACATGGGATTATTTCAAAGTATGGATAGTACCGGCCACTTTTACACCAACAGAAGGCACTTTAATTGAAGATACAGAAGGCGTACAGGTGGGAGGAGTTCATAATCTTAATCCTGATTGGATAACGGCTAATTATGTGGTAAATCTGAGTACCTATGCAGGAGAGAATGTAAAGATTATTTTTGAATGGCGTAATGACGGAAGTGGGGGAACGCAACCTCCGGCTGCTATCGATAATTTAAAAATAAAAGGCATAACCTGTTCAGCGCCTACAGCATTAAATGTTACGGATATTACGCCTGATGCCGCTCAAATCAACTGGACAGCACCTACAGGAGTTACTAATTTTGATTATTATTACAGTACCGCAAATACAACACCTGCAGACACGCAGGCACCTTCAGGTACATCTACTGCCACTACCGCGTTACTTTCAGATTTGACACCCAATACGCAATATTATGTTTGGGTACGGTCAAATTGTGGAACAGCTGATGGAAATAGTTTTTGGGTACCGGTTAATTTTATGACGGCGTGCGTGGCGCTTGACGTTCCTTTCTTTGAAGGATTTAATTCTAATTCAACAACAGAAGCCTGTTGGACAGTGATAGATGCCAATAACGATGGAGACGCCTGGGATATGAATTATACTTCCACTCCGTTTGAAGGTGATGAGGTAGCAACGCTTAATACAGATTATAATGATGGAGATAATGACGATTGGCTGATTTCACCAACACTTAATCTGTCTGCTACTCCAGGAGCAAAACGCCTTAAATTTCATTATAAAGTTCAGAGTGCCGGAGAGCCTAATGATTTTGTGGTAAAATTATCAACTTCAGGTTCCTCCCCTGCCGATTTTACTGAAGTATTAGTTCCATTAGCATCTTACAGCAATACAAATTATGTTGAGACTATTGTTAATTTACAAAATGCTGCCGGTGTGCCGTATACAGGCAATATCAACATCGCTTTTCATGTGCCGCCGGGTGGCCTTGACGGATGGCGTTTGTATATAGATAATGTAATTATTGAAGACGTACCTCCGTGTGTGGAACCAACAAACTTAAAAATTTGTGCAGGGTCTGTAGACGCTACTGTTTCCTGGGAAGCGGGAGGAACAGAAACATCTTGGGAATATGTGCTTTCACCAGGAGGATCAGGTATGCCTGTAGGGAATGGAACAGTAGTTGCTGAACCAAATGTTTTCTTGGAAGATTTAACCGTAAACCAGACCTATGATGTATGGATACGTGCAGTATGCCCTGGCGAAGCAGGCTATTCTTCCTGGATAAAAAAATCATTTATCACCAGTTCAAGCAATCTTAAAGATGCTAATCCGTTTTGTGCAGGACCGGAAGGAATTGTATTTCCAAACGTTCATGACGGTATGGAAGTGCCAAATACAGTTCCCGGAGAAAGTTTTCATTGTTTAGGTTCTACTCCTAATCCGGTTTGGTATTATCTAAAAATTCAAAACCCAGGAGATCTTGATTTTGAAATAATTCAGAATACCGCTTTTGATGCGGCGGGTAATCCTACAGGTACAGGATTGGATGTCGACTTTGTCGCTTTCGGACCTTTCAACTCTATTGATGAATTTTGCGAAGGCATTACTATAGCGCCAGGTTCTCCGGCAGGAAATCCGGAAATTGATTGTAGTTATTCTGCAGCTCCAATTGAGAATTTTACGATAACCAATGCCCAAACGGGACAGATTTATGCCTTGTTGATTACCAATTTTAATGGAGATCCCGGTTTTATCAAATTAGTACAAACCAACGCAGGCGGAAACGGAGCCGGTTCTACAGATTGTTCGTTCTTATGTGAAGTAGACCTGGGAGAAGATATTACAGTTTGTGCCGGTACTGAAGTTACCCTCACAGCAGAAACATCCAGCGCAGGCGGAGGTTCAGATATCAATACTATTGAGTGGTATAAAGACGAGGTATTAATGGACCCTGCTGTATACAACACTACCACTATAACCGTAACCGAATCGGGTACCTATAAAGTAAAGGTATCAAAAGATAACTGTACGGAAGAGTTTGTATACGACGAAGTGGTTGTAACATTCTTACAGCCTTATGCAGGAAACATACCGGATAAAATAGCCTTATGCGATGAATTGAATGATGGTGAGGAATCTTTTGACTTGGGAGGATTTATTAATCAGCTGAATATACCTTCGGCTTATAATGCTGCTTTTTACGCAACAGAGGAAACAGCTGAAGCGGGTGATGTTTCTGCGGCATTACCTTCCCCTTTTGTATCCGGGAATACGACTGTTTATCTTAGAATAGAATCAAGCGTGCTGAACGAATGTTACCGTTTAGTGCCGGTGCAACTGATATTGATTCCGGTAGTTGACGCAGTGGTAGTTTTTTCTTATAACTCTCCGGTGTGTTATGATAGCCTGGATGTAATTGCGCCGGAATTGGCTTCAGGGTTTACTTCAGGAGGAACATTCAGCTCTACAAACGGATTGATGCTTGACCCTATTACAGGAGAAATAAATGTAAAAGACAGCCAACCGGGCGAATATACCGTAAAATATGAATATATTGTGCCGGAAGGAAGTTGCGGTGAAGATAAAAGCTATGAAACGAAGGTACGCATTACAGAACCGATAAAAATTGATTTTTATATATATTGTAACAAAAACCAATTGTTTATAGAAGCCTTTAGTACAAATCCTATGCTGCCTGTAACAGAACTAACATTTGAATGGTCGGGTGTTGATACCTCCTCATCTAACCAGGCGGTTGTTTCAAAAGAAGGCACTTATTCTGTTACGGTTACCGATAAAGAAGGCTGCCCAAAAACATTTGAATATGTGGTAGATAATCCGTCGTGTTTAATCCAGAAAGGTATTTCTCCTAATGGAGACGGATTAAATGATAGTTTTAACCTGAGCAATTACGATATTGTAAACCTGCAATTGTTTAACAGGTATGGAAAAGAAGTATATACGCATGGCCCGGGATATACCAATCAATGGACAGGTCAGGACAAAGGAGGTAACCTTTTACCGGATGGTACTTATTTCTATAAAATAACAACACCTTCCGAAGAGCTTACCGGTTATATACAGGTAGTACGTGAAATGAAATAAGTTACTGCACGCCCTTCAAAACAAAAGCCGTTCTTTAAAGAACGGCTTTTGTTTTGAAGGGTAGATGGGAGATGAAAAGAGTAATTTTTAATCAAGCTGTTTTTTTAACATATTTTTAGTATCTTTAAGTAATTTAAAAAGAACGATTTATGAAAAAAATTGCCCTATTTATCCTGTTTTTTAGTGCAACCCTGGGAAATGCACAAATGATTAATAATTTTGAAAACGGACTGACCTCAGTATCGGTTGGCACTTTTCGCAATCAGAACGGTATTCCTTTTTCTGTTTTGAATTGCGATGTTTTACCCACCTTTGGTACTTCTATTTCGCCTCTTTTTACCAATGTCAATATGCCTGCTGAGAAAGCGTCAGTGGTTACTGCTGTAAACGAACCTATATTGGCAGGTTATAATATTTTTGAGCCTTGTGTAGGCCCAAACGGAGACAAATTTGCGTTGCGGCTTAATAATGTAACAACAGGTTCACAAGACATTACCGCTTATGAACAAACCTTTACAGCTGTAGATGAATATGTAAGTTTTGAATATATGGCCGTTTTAGATTCTAATCATACCAATAACATACCTGTACAGCCCTTTTTTACCGTGCGACTGTTAGACGGAAGTAATACGGTTATTCAGTCAACGGATATTTGTATTGTGGCCGACCCTAATGAGCCGATATTGGAAAATATCAATAATAATATTTTTTTTACAAAAGGCTGGTACTGCGGGCTTATTAAAATTCCGTCTTATTACCTGAATCAGAATATAAAAATTCAGTTCATAGTAGCAGATTGTGGAGACGGAGGCCATAGAGGTGTAGTGTATATAGACAATATCATCAATGAAAAAAAATGCGACACCCCTACCTATGGGTTTATAGAGTTAAATGAAGTCGATAATATTTGTAATCCTGAAGCATTGGAAATTACGGGTACCTATACCGAGCCGCAAGGTGCGGTATTTACAGATGCGCATATAGAAATACTGCAAAACGGGGTACCGGTTGCCGTTAACCCGGGTTCTCTTTCTTCAGGAAGCTTTAATAATGGCCAATTCGCTTTTGGGTTTAATGTGGCGTCCTCCGGTTTGCCTTATGGCAGTTATGAAATCAGAGTGGTGGCGCATTTTACGGCACCAAACGGTTATGTGTATGAACTGGTAGATGAGTCGGCAAATGCCGGGGCCGATTTTGTGTTAGAAAATAGTAATAACGCTCCATTAAATGTGACTATAGCACATGATGAAATAATGGGGGTTCAATCTCCCGGATATGCTGAATGGGATAATACAGGAGGTCCCTATTTTATTGAGTTCGTTTCCGATGGATATTGTTGTCCAGGTGGATTCACTGTTCAAAATATCGACGGAGTTGTTCATAATATTATAATTAATGAAAATTATATTTCTAATAATAATTTTGGATATGATAGATTTGCAGCTATGGCAGATATAGCAGGTAGTAAATGCCTGAGATTTCGGGTAAGAACCGATTGTAAAGAATGGAGTACGTGGTGCTGTATAACATCTTATGGCTGGGGAGATGGAGGATATAAACCTACTGATCCTACTGATCCGTTTAACACATGTTTAGACCAGATTGATTTGGATAACTTAAAACCGAATATTAACACACCTCTTGCTTTATATCCTAATCCGGTTACCGATGAAGTTACCATTATAAATGCTCAAAGTACGGTGTTTACCGTTTACGATATGCGTCAGCAAGCCGTTAAAACCTATAAGACACCTGATATACAGGAAAAAACAATATTAAATTTGAGCGAATTAAAACCGGGAACTTATATTTTAAGGGTTAATGGAAAACAAACCGATTTAAAAATCATAAAGCAATAAATTCTAAACCATCCTTTCAACAGGATGGTTTTTTAGTTCCTTACATATTGTATGTTGTTAAAAAAATAAAATAAAATTATCAATAATTTAACAATTGAGTAAAAAGATATATATTTGTTTTTACAACAAACTAAAAGCTAGAGAGTATGAAAAAAATTACATGGGCAATGGGGCTGTTTTTTTTCGTTCTTCTGGGGTATAGTTTTTATTTAAAAACAGACACCTACCTTAACACAGAGAACAGAACTGCGGAAAAACAACAATCTGCGCCTTTTTTTAATCCTGCCGATTTAAATTTTACAGACGATTTTGAAGCTGCAGCTTCAGGTTGGACGTTTACAGAAGGTACTTCTGTTAATAAATGGGCAATTGGCACGGCAGCCTTTAATGGTGACGGAAGCACCAAAGGGCTGTACATTAGTAATGACGAAGGGGCTACAAATAGCTATACGATAGGGGGCAACAATGCAACCATACATGCTGTTAAGCAGTTGCCAGCTGCTTTGCCTGCTGATATTGAAGATGTACAGGTTTCTTTTGACTGGCGGTGCGAAGGAGAAGGAGCCACATGGGATTATTTCAAAGTATGGATAGTACCGGCTACTTTTACACCAACAGAAGGTACTTTAATTGAAGATGCAGAAGGCGTACAGGTAGGAGGGGTTCATAATCTTAATCCGGACTGGGTAACGGTTAATTATGTGGTAAATCTGAGTACCTATGCAGGAGAGAATGTAAAGATTATTTTTGAATGGCGTAATGACGGAAGTGGCGGAACGCAACCTCCGGCTGCTATTGATAATTTAAAAATAAAAGGCATAACCTGTTCGGCACCATCGGCTTTAAGTGTCAGTAATATTGTGTCAGATGCCGCTCAAATTAACTGGACGGCGCCAGCAGGGGTTACGAATTTTGACTATTATTACAGTACCACCAATACAACACCTGCAGACACGCAAACACCTTCAGGTACGTCAACAACCACTACCGCGTCACTTTCAGATTTAACGCCTAATACACCATATTACGTATGGGTGCGGTCAAATTGCGGAACCGTAAACGGAAAAAGTTTTTGGATACCGGTTAGTTTTACAACGGCTTGTGTAGCTATTGATGTGCCTTTTATGGAAGGGTTTAATTCCGCCTCTACTACCGAAAGTTGCTGGACCGTTATCAATGCTAATAATGATGACAGTGCCTGGGATATGAATTATACTTCCAATCCGTATGAAGGAGATCAGGTGGCCATATTATATACCGATTTTAATTCAGGTGATAATGATGACTGGCTGATTTCGCCAACACTTAACCTATCGGCATCACCAGGCGGAAAACGACTGCGTTACTTTTACCGTGTTCAGTCATCAGGCGAACCGAATGATTTCCGTGTAATGCTCTCTACCGCAGGTACCGGAGTTGCGAATTTTACGGAAACGATAGTGCCGCTGGCTTCTTATGATAATACCACCTATATAGAAAAAGTAGTGGACCTGGTTGATGGTTCCGGAACGCCTTACAGCGGTAATGTGAATATCGCGTTTCATGTGCCTCCGGGCGGTCTTGACGGATGGCGTTTGTATATAGACAAAGTGGTGGTGGAAGACATGCCGGCCTGTCCGGACCCTACTGACCTTACATTGGTTAGCATGACCGAAAATACGGCTACGTTGCAATGGACAGCGGGAGCCAGCGAAACATCCTGGCATTTACTGGCCCTTCCGGCAGGATCGCCATTGCCGAATGCGACTGCTACTGACTATACGGTAAGCACAACAAATCCGGGTACTATTCCAGACCTTACCCCGGCTACAGCCTATGATTTTTACATTCGGGCGGTGTGTAACGCTACGGAAAACGGTGGATGGATAGGTCCTGTTTTAGGTACCACTACACAAATACCTGCTCCGGTTACGTTTACAGATGATTTTGAAAACAGTTCAGGCTGGACGTTTACGAACGGTAACCAGGCCAATAACTGGATTATAGGTACCGCAGTGGCACAGGCAGGTACCCATTCCTTGTATATTACAAATGACAACGGAACATCTAATGCGTATAACACAAACAGTACTACGGTTACGCATGCCATACGCGATTTGGCGTTCCCTGTCAATTCCAACGAAGCACTTATTTCCTTTAACTGGAAAGCACAGGGAGAATCGACATGGGATTATTTAAGAGTCTGGCTGGTACCGTCTACCTATCAGCCTGTTGAAGGCGTTCAGATTTCAGCAGAAAATAGCGGAGGTATACAAATAGAAAATAATTTTAACCAGCAGCAAGATTGGCAGCTGTATTCGCAAATCTATAACGTGGCAGCGTATGCCGGGCAAACGCGCCGCCTGGTATTTGAATGGCGTAATGACGGCGGGGGAGGAATCCAGCCTCCGGCAGCTGTAGATAATGTGCAGGTAAAACTACTTACATGCCCTCGTCCGGTAGATATTGTTATTGAACGCAACAATGTGGGGAATATGATTATCACCTGGACACCTGTGGGCACAGAAACCCAATGGGAGGTTATAGTACAGCCGGCAACAGATCCGGCACCTACCGATGCGTCAACAGGGGTTATTGTAAATGACACACCGCAATATATTTATGAAGATGCCGCAAACGGAACTATTTATACCGTATATGTAAGAGCCATCTGTTCGGCTGAAGATAAAAGTGTATGGGCAGGCCCTGAAACGTTTTCGGTGTTTAACCCGCCGGCCTGTGCCAATATTGACATTTCATTGCCCGATTTGGATATAGATAATAATGGTGATTATTACTATTGCCAGGAAGACGGGGAAGTCACCATAAACCTGGACGCGAATTTTGATGCGTCTAAATTTAAATCCACTACTTCCTATACCGTTGAAGCGATTGATTTTGAACCGCCTTTTCCAACTACAGGAGGTGTTGAAATGGATGTAAGTAATGATGATGTTTTTTCACCTGATATTAATCTGCCATTTCCTTTCTGTTTTTATGGTAATAACTTTACCAAAGCACAGGTATCTTCTAATGGTGTTGTTCATTTGGGTGGAGGTTATACGGCTCCGGGATTTGCTCCGTGGAGTATGGCGGGGACTGATGCGTTTCCGGATCCGGGTTATTTAACTACTCAACCAAGTTTCAAAAATGTAATAATGGGAATATATCAGGATATTGATCCAGATCCTAATCATACTGACCCATTTCCGGAAACCTATTCAATGAATTACCAAGTATTAGGAACCTATCC
The DNA here is from genome assembly GCA_050990835.1 of Paenimyroides tangerinum. Taxonomy (GTDB): domain Bacteria; phylum Bacteroidota; class Bacteroidia; order Flavobacteriales; family Flavobacteriaceae; genus Flavobacterium. The sequence goes on from CP158859.1 coordinate 1,112,317, forward strand.
TTGTAGAGCATTGGTGGTGAGTTTTAACGATGTGCCTTTATATAGATGCTGGGATCCTGATCCTGCTCAGCTTCAGACGTACCAAATTGTATTATATGAAATTACCAATATTATTGAGGTGTATGTTTATAATCGAACAAGTTGTGGTCAACATAACGATGGAAAAGGGGTGATAGGTCTAATCAATGAGGACCATACGGCAGGAACCTTTCCTCCGGGCAGAAATATCGGAACGTGGACAACGCAGAACGAAGCCTGGCGTTTTACACCAAACGGTCCTACAGATGTGTCGTTTGCCTGGTATATGAATGGCGAATTGCTAACTACTAATCCGCAGCATACGGTTACCATCAGTGAAAATACAGAATTTGAGGCAGTGGTAAGCTATCCGGGTTGTGGAGAAGAAGACCTGGTATTGCGTAAAGGCTTTAAAGTTAAGGTAAGCGAGGCTGTAGAACCTGTAAAACCTTCCGATATCAGAATCTGTACTATTCAGGAGGTCAACCTGAGACTTAAAGATGAAGAAGTGTTGGCCAATACGGAAAACCCTGATAAGTTTACGGTTAGTTATTATACTACCGAGCAGGATGCGGAAGACGATACCAATGCGATAAACAATCCGGAAAACTTTGCACCTACTACTATTCCGCAAACTATCTATGTGCGGCAGCAGAGTACGGAAACAGAATGTTTTGGCACCACAAGTTTCCAGATTATACTGGAAGCCCCATTACCTTTAACCAAACCGGATGACATTGTATTGTGTGTGTATGATAATGTAATACCGGCCATAGATCTGAACCAGGTAAAAGAAAAACTTTTGTCGCAGATTGATGCCAACACGGCCACCGTTACGTATTATGAAACAATGGCGGAAGCGCAATCCGGAACCGGAGCTATTACAACTCCGGAAAATTACCAGGCACCGGTGTTGCCGCAGGAAATTTTCGCCAGAGTGTCAGATCCTTCGCCTTCCTGTGATGCAATCGTTTCTTTTATGCTTATAGAAGGAGATAAAAATCCGGAATATGCATTGGATGATTTTGAAATCTGTACCAATTATGTATTACCTGAACTGCCTCCTGGTTATTATTACAGTACCGAGCGTTTAGGAGGAGGTACCTTATTAAAGGCAGGTGAAATATTAGGGATGGGAGAACATACCATTTTTGTAAACAGCGATAGTAAAGATGGTTGTGTGAGCACAGGTTCATACAAAGTAACAGTGGTTTCATGTACCATACCAAAAGGTATTTCTCCTAATGGTGATGGATTAAACGATGCGCTGGATTTGGCGAGATACCGCCCTGCCAAGGTGTCTATTTTCAACCGGTACGGAAAAGAAGTATACATGCATGGGCCGGGATATACAAATCAATGGGTGGGTCAGGACAAATCAGGTAAATTATTACCTGAAGGTACCTACTATTACCATGTACTTACAGCAACAGAAGAGTTAACAGGGTATGTGCAGCTGGTAAGAGAAGTAAAATAATCATAAGAATGATAAAGCAAAGCGATTTTAAACCGCTTTGCTTTATCTTCATAATCCATTAACAAAACCGTGTACTTTTTATTAGGATTGAATTATTTTTTCATTGAAATTAAATAATTTTTAATATATTAGTCACGATAATATAAAATGTAAAGCTTAACCGTATAAATCTATGAAAAAAATATTTGTGTCACTATTGCTAGGGGTTGTGTTTACAGGAGAGTTGTTTGCTCAGCAAGACCCTCATTATACGCAATATATGTACAATCAAAGTGTGCTCAACCCTGCCTATGCAGGATCTAAGGAAAGCGTTTCATTGGGGGTATTATACCGCAACCAGTGGACCGGTTTAGACGGAGCTCCGCAAACCATTACTTTGTTTGGACATAGCCGTGTAGGTAAAAAACTAGGGGTGGGTATTTCCGCTATCTCTGACAGAATTGGACCGGTACAGGAAAATAATGTATATGCAGATGTTTCGTATACCTTAGATTTAGGCGGTAAACACCGCTTGGCATTAGGGGTAAAAGGAGGTGTAACAATGCTGCAAAACAACCTTCGTTCTGAAATTTTTGACCACGTACCCGATCCTAACGATCCCGCATTTGCTTTTGACGAAAGTACATCGTTCTTTAATGTAGGAGCCGGAGCTTTCTATTATACGGATAAATACTACATCGGGCTTTCAGTGCCTAACTTTTTACAAAACACTTATATAGAAAAAGATAACCGCAAATTTGGTAGTGAGGTGATGCATATGTTCCTGACGGGAGGTTACGTGTTTGATCTAAACGAAGACTGGAAATTAAAACCGTCAACCATGATTAAGATGGCTACCAACTCACCATTATCTGTTGACGGATCGGTTAATGCGATGTGGAATAACAAATTAGAATTTGGTTTAACGTACCGTTTAGATGACTCGTTCGGAGCCATGGTAAACTATGCCGTAATGTCAAACCTGAGAATAGGGTATGCGTACGACTATATTACCTCAGATCTGAAAGTTGCCGCATCAGGCTCGCATGAGATTATTATATTGTTCGATATATTCTCTAAAAAACGAGTATCAAGCTCTCCACGTTATTTCTAATTTGTACAAAATGTTTAACATGAAAAAAATATACCTAAGTTTACTTTTATTTGGCGGACTATTCTCCGGGTTTGCACAGAATCCTCAAACGCCCGCCGAGCGTTTGAAATATGCCGATCAGCTTTTTAGCAGCTATGACTACACTCAGGCGGCTGAACAATATAAAAAACTGGTGCGCGGAGATAAAACCGATAACTATGTACACTTACAATTAGCAGAAAGTTATTACAACATTTTTAATACGGTAGAAGCAGCAAAATGGTACGGTAAAGCATTGGATGTAAACCCGAATCTGGATGCGGAAGTATACTATAAATATGCGCAAATGCTTAAAGCCAGCGGACGCTATGAGGCATCAAACGTGGCCATGAAAAAATTTGCCGATATGCGCCCGGACGACTCCAGATCGATTGAATTTTTAAAAGATCCTAACTATATACCGCAGTTGAGAAGTCAGGAAGCGTTGTTTACCTTTGAAGACAGCGGAATGAACGATCCGAAATTTTCTGATTTTGCCGGTATTTTAACTGCCGATAATACATTTTACTTTACCTCGGCACGTAATAATAAAGGAAAAAAATACGGTTGGAATGAGCAGCCTTACCTGGACGTTTTTTCTGCAAAATACAATTTGGAGGACGGAAAATTTACGGATATTGAACCTGTAACACAGTTAAATACAAAATTTCATGACGGTCCTGTAACAATTACGGAAGATGGCCAGACCATGTATTTTTCAAGCGAGAGTTTCCGTAGCAAAAAATATGAAGTTAATAAAAAGAAACGTTTAAAATACGGAAAGGTAAATACCTTCCGTGCTACCTTTGACGGGAAAAAATGGGGAAAAATAGAAGCTGTTCCTTTTAACGGGGGCGACTATATGGTAAGTAACCCCAGTGTAACCCCTGACGGTAAAACCTTGTATTTTGCTTCAGATATGCCGGGAACCAAAGGAGGAATGGATATCTGGAAAGTAGCTATTGCTGATGACGGATCGTATGGCGAACCTGAAAACTTAGGCGATAAGATTAATACAGAAGGTCGTGAATCATTTCCTTTTATAGCAGAAAACAATAAGTTGTATTATGCCTCCGATGCTTTAAAAGGTTTTGGAGGATTAGATGTATATGCTATTGATATTGATGTTCCGGGGGCAGACCCCATGAATTTGGGAGATCCTATTAATACGGCTAAAGACGATTTTGCTTTTTCGTTTTACCCTGAAAAAAATATCGGGTTTATTTCTACCAACCGTGTAGGCCGTGATGATATTTATAAAGCCTTCCCGGTTTGTGTGGAAGAAATGATTATTACCGTAACCGACCAAAATACCGGAAAATTACTGAAAGACGCTCAGGTAGCTATCCTGGATCACGACAAAAACATCGTAGAAACCCGTTTTACAGATGGTTTCGGTATTGTGCGGTATGATGTGGACTGTAAACGAAACTTTACCTTACAAATAGCAAAAGCGGATTATGAAGGTAAAGAAATTGAGTTAGAGCGCACAAGTGGTGGTAAAAAACCGATTGATGTGAAACTGCGTCCTATAGAGCTGATTGTGGTAGATAAGAAAATAGAATTGGGCGATATCTATTTCGAGTTCGATAAATCGAATATCACACAACAGGGAGCATTTGAACTGAACAAACTGGTTCAGATTATGGAACGCAATCCGAACATGAAAATTAAAATCGAATCACATACCGATAACCAGGGAAGTGACGAATACAATTTAAAACTTTCAGACCGAAGAGCCCGCACTACAATGCAGTATATTGTATCAAAAGGTATTGCTGCCAATCGTTTGGAAGCTAGAGGTTATGGCGAAAGCCAGCTGAAGATTGATTGCGGCGCAAATTGTACGGAAGAGCAGCACGCTATCAACCGTCGTTCAGAATTTATCATCTTGCAAAAATAACTTGATAAAACAATAAATTAAAAAGGCCTGAATACCTATTCAGGTCTTTTTTTATGTTAATAATCAGGTCTTTTATGTTTTTGGCATGGATGTTGAAATAGTATAGAAAAATCATTAATTTAAAATCATCAGTCATGAAAGCATATAGATACACACTTGTTTTAATTGCGCTGTTTTTTATAAACATCCTATCAGCGCAAAGAGGCAGTTCTGCTACTGTATATGCCACAGGTAACGATATTTCGGATAACCTGGATTTACAAGCGGTAGCCTCGGTGTTCGGAGATTCACGAGATTTGGAAGACTTTGAAAAAAGACTGAACGACCCTTCGTTGCAATTATCTAATCTGGATTTAAACGGAGACGGCTATGTAGACTACTTACGTGTAATAGAAGTAGCAGAAGGAGACAACAGGGTAATTGTTATTCAATCGGTTCTGGGACAAGATCAGTTTCAGGATGTAGCTACCATTGAAATTGAAAAACAACGTTCAAGCAAGATATACGTACAGATAGTAGGAAACCCTTATATTTATGGACCTAATTATATTTATGAGCCCTATTATTACAGAACACCCGTTTTCTTTGATTATTTTTGGTTAGCCACTTATCGCCCTTACTATTCACCGTGGTACTGGGGATATTATCCAACGTATTACAGTTACTGGGCACCGTTACCGGTATTCCGTTACCACCGTCACGTTCATTCCCACATCAATACCAGAAACCGTTACGTGTATACGGATAACAGACGTATCAGCAGAGCAGACAGAATGTATTCCAGCGTGAGCAGAAGTGCCTATGAAAGATCAAATCCGGGACGTTCTTTTTCAAGCCGTAACGCAAATGTTTCAAACCGATATGCACTGGAAAATAGCAGAGGTATTTCCAGAAGCGAAAACGGTACAATAAGCCGCAGTAATGCGTCAGGTACCAGAAGTACAGAACGTACAAATCTGACCAACAGCAGATCGGAAGCTACTAACAGTGCGAAAACAAGCAATGCAAGAGGAACCTCTACTAGAAATAATATAAACCGGTCAAATGCGGAATCGAGAAATTTCAAGAGTACCGGTACCCGTGTGCGTTCCGATTTTAATGTGGGCAGTAGCAGAAGTTCTTCAAGGCTATCCACCGGTGCTCCTTCGACACCAGTATCAAGAAACAGTGCACGTGTAGAGAGCTCAAATTTTAACAGCAGAAGCAGCTCTTCACCGGCTCCGCAGCGCATTGAAAGAAGCAGCTCCCGTTCCAATAACAGTTACGAGGCACCTTCTAGATCAAACTCAAATTTTTCAAGAAGTTCCGGGTCTAACTCCAGCAGTTTCTCCAGAGGATCTTCAGGGAATTTTTCAAGAAGTTCCAGTGGTATGAGTTCTTCCAGAGGAACGAGTTCAGGAGGTTCAAGAGGAGGCGGAGGTCGCAGTTCAGGAAGATAATCAGACTGCTCATGATAAAATAATTTTCAACTATGTTGATTCATAGCCCTATAAAAACTCTTATTAAGATTGTCTTTTTAAGAGTTTTTTTGATTTTGAATTCGAAAAAAATCGTATTTTCATTTAAAAATTGAACATGAAAAACCATCACTACTTAGGCCTTTTGTTAGGCTTTTTATTCTTGTTTGTCTCCTGTAAAAAGGATAGGCCTGAAAACGATGTTCCGGGTACGGATAAGGTTTCGCCGGACACTACGGTCTCAACAGATTCACTCGAAATTAAAAGAAAAGAACAGGCGGCAAAAGATTCTATTGCGCTGGTTGAAAAACAGGCAGAAGCAGCAAAACAAGCCAAGAAATATGCTGTTTATAAAGGAGAAGCTTATGATTACTGGCCGATGAAGGTAAGTGATTCTCTGCGAAAGGCATTCTATAAAAAATTCACTAAAGAACAAATTTATACCATAGCCGCTTTAAACCGTATAGACACTGATCACATTCGAAACAGAGATACCTTGATTGTGCCTAAAGATTTGCGTTCCGATTTCTTGAGTTATGCTCCTTTTCCTCACCAGATGGAAATTCTGGACAGCATTCCGAAGTTTGCCATTTTTTCATACCCCATTCAGGCGTATGCCTTATATGAAAACGGAAAATTAATAAAATGGGGGCCTACCAACATGGGTAAAAAAGCGGCCCAAACGCCGCGAGGTCTTTTCTTTACGAATTGGAAAGGAAGAAAGGTGAAAAGTACGGCCAATGATGAATGGATTCTGAACTGGAACTTCAATATCAGCAATTCCGGAGGTGTAGGTTGGCATCAGTATGCACTACCCGGTTATCCTGCCTCACATTCCTGTTTGAGATTATTGGATGCCGATGCGCAGATGATGTATAACTGGGCCGATCAGTGGGTGTTGGAAGACAAACAGACCGTAAAAGTAAAAGGTACCCCGGTTATTGTATACGGAGATTACGCTTTTGGAAAAAAAGGAGTCTGGAATGAACTGGTAAAAAACCCGGAGGCTACTCAGTTGTCTGAAAATGATCTGATTGCTGTTATAAAGCCGCATATTCCGGAAATTATGAAACAACAACGAATACGCGAGGCCTATAATCTTCAGAAAGAAACAACAGCTTCAGTTAAAAAAGACTCTTTAACCACGCCTTAATTTATTTAGTCTTAGGCTAAATAGGGGCTTGTAATACGTTTTTATTGGTTTTATTCTTAAAATGAGGTAAATTTAATCGTAAATCAATAAAAAAAGCTATGAAAAAAACCGTATATACATTAATAGGCTTGTCTTTCTTAGCGTTGGGATTATCTGCCTATAAAACGTTCGATACACCGGATTATGAAGATATTGACATGTCGTATAATGAGTTTAAGAATCTGAAGGTATTACCCAAAGACATTACAAAAGACAGTCTTATGGGCTTGATGGATAGATACAGTGCCGCTTTAGGGGTAAAATGTAATTTTTGCCATGAGATGAAAGGCCTGAAAATGGATTTTGCATCAGATGCCAAACACGAAAAAGAAGTTGCCCGGCATATGATTACGCTTACTAATGAACTAAATGCTAAAGAATTTGCTCCCATTGGTGAAAAATACACCTATGCTGTGGAATGTGCTACTTGTCATCGGGGAGGGAAGCATCCGATGGGAGATGTAAAAAAATTCAATAAAAAACATCTTAAAAAGAAAAAAGAATAGTTATTCTAAATAATTTGTAATTTTGTAACCGGATTCTTCCATTTAGGGTCCGGTTTTTTTATTCGAAAATATCACTTAAATTGTTTATAGCATGCAACTGTATAACACCTTAAGCGCAGACGAACGCGCGCAGTTAATTGAGCAGGCCGGAGAAAAAAGATTAACGTTGTCTTTTTATGCATATGCTCACCTTCAAGACCCTCAAAAATTTAGAAACGAATTGTTTTTAGCGTGGAATCCACTGAATGCGTTAGGACGTATATATGTGGCCCATGAAGGAATTAATGCGCAGATGTCGGTGCCCGCACACCATTTTGACGCTTTCAGAGAAACATTAGAAACCTATGATTTCATGAAAGGCATCCGACTGAATGTGGCGGTAGAACAAGATGATTTTTCCTTTTTGAAACTTACCATAAAAGTACGTAAGAAAATTGTAGCCGACGGTTTGGATGACAACACATTTGATGTTACCAACAAAGGAATACATTTAAAAGCAGCTGAATTTAACAAGATGCTCGACGATCCGGATACGATTGTAGTCGATTTCAGAAACCATTATGAAAGTGAAATCGGACACTTTATAGGCGCTGTTACACCGGATGTTGACACTTTTCGGGAATCGCTGCCCATTATAAATGAAAAATTACAGGAATTTAAAGAAGAGAAGAAATTACTGATGTACTGCACCGGCGGTATCCGTTGTGAAAAAGCAAGTGCTTATTTTAAGCACCAGGGCTTTAAAAACGTTTACCAGCTTGAAGGAGGTATTATTGAATATGCCCGTCAGGTAAAAGCGGAAGGGCTGGAAAGTAAATTCATAGGGAAAAACTTTGTTTTTGACCACCGTTTGGGCGAACGTATTACAAATGATATTATTGCAAACTGCCATCAGTGTGGAAAACCTTGCGATACACATGTAAATTGTGCTAATGAAGCTTGTCATCTGCTGTTTATCCAATGTGAGGAATGTGCAGAAAAAATGCATGGTTGTTGTTCTGATGCCTGTGTAGACATAATACAGCTACCCGTAGAGGAACAAAAACGTCGCCGGCAAGGTATACAAAAAGGAAATTTAATTTTTAAAAAGGGGAAATCAGAAGCCCTTACTTTTAAAAAAGAGCGTAATGTTTTTGAAGAAGTAGTACCGGTAAAAGTGGCTAAGGTAACGGAAATCCGTAAAAAAAAGGTAGAACGCCGCATTTTAATAGGACATGCCCAGCATTATTATACAAAGGCAGGTGTTGCGCAATTCAGCATTGATCAGATGTCTTTACATTTGGGAGATGAAATTATTATTTCCGGGCCTACTACAGGAGAAGAACGTATGGTTATTATGGCTATGAAAATAAACGGAAAAACAGGTCATACCGCGTTGACGGGCGATAAAGTGACCATTGAAACCCCTTTCCGCGTACGCCTATCCGATAAATTATATGTGGTGGTAAAAGAATAGCGCGATAATAAAATATATTATTTTTTTGAAGCAAGTTAGAGAATCACTAACTTGCTTTTTATTTTATAAGTATGAAAAAAATATATTACCTAAAAACATGTGATACATGTAAACGTATTATAAAACAAATAAACCACTTAAATGATTTTGAACTACAGGACATTAAAGAAGAGCCGTTAACAGTAGCGCAGCTGGAGGACATGGAAAAACATACAGGAAGCTATGAAAAATTGTTTAGTAAAAGGGCAAAACTGTATAAGGAAATGGGATTAAAAGATGAGAAACTGTCAGAAACAGACTATAAGCGCTATATTTTGGAACATTATACATTTTTAGCGCGTCCGGTTATTATTTTCAATGATACTATTTTTGTTGGAAACAGTGCCAAGGCAGTAGAAAAAATGCTAAAAACAGTAAACGGTTTCCAATAGGAAATGTTTACCACCATTTAATTATAAAGAAAAGCTACGGATATTAAAAATAAAAAGACTATTTATAAAACAGTCTTTTTATAGGTAACTAATTCATGGTGTTTTTTTCTTCTTGTCGCGCAGTAACTGATTTATCTTCTGCTACACCAGCTTTCCAGTAAGAATAGGCGTAAAGTTCCTCTTTTGTCCAGCCCAGTTGTTGTCTAAAATATGTTCGCAAGCTTTTTACCGTCGAAAACTCGGCGGCTATATAGGCAAATTTACTTTTGCTTTCCGGAAGGCGTATTTGCCTGGCTTTCTCAGCTAGCTCGCTTCCGTTCTCAGGATGGAGGTTGTGCAGCCAGGTTATAGTTACCCCGTCAGGCTTTTTTAAGAGTTGCTCATCTTCTTTGGTTGGAGTTTCCAAAATAACATACCCCTGTGCATAATCAGGTAATGACTCTAATATGGTACTTATAACCGGAATGGCTGTAGCATCGCCAATAAGAAAATACCAGTCGGCGGCCGGATAAAGTTCGGATTTATGAAGTTTCATAGCCACCCCTATTTTATCTCCTTTTTGCGCATGTACGGCCCAGGCAGAAGCCGGTCCGTTTTCGCCATGATTTACGAAATCAATAATCAGTTGGTTTTTTTTACAGTCTATACCGCGATGGGTATAGGTCCGGATAAAAGGACGTAAATGCTCTTCAGGCTGCAACCACTCCGTTCCTTCCGCATTCAGTTGCGGGAGGTATACTTCGTTAATCCCTTTTGGCGGAATCATTATTTTATTATTAACGCCCGGTGTACAGACAACATAGGGGCTTACATCGTCACCCTGCAAGGTGACCCGGATAAAATGAGGAGTAAGGTATTCTTTTTTGACCAACCGAAAAACGTCACGACCTATTTTAATGTCTTTCATCTTTGTTTATTTAAAACTTGTACTATCATTTACCATTGCTTCTGTTGGGGTAAACCCATCTCCTCAAACATAAAGGAACAAATGAAATAACTAATTATTTAGACTAAATAAAAACAAATATACTATAATATTTTAAAAGATTTGGTAAGACATACAGGAAAAGACAGGAACAGTTCAGTCATATACGTTAAAAAAACAGATTAATAGCAGTACTTGCGGATGTGTGAATGAAATTGTAAAAAAATAAGAAAATACGTTGATTAATTTTAATAAAATGTTAAATTTGAACTACTTATTTTTTTAATAATTATAAAAAAAATGAATATGAGAAAGTATTTCGCAGAATTTTTTGGAACTTTTTGGTTGGTTTTTGGAGGGTGCGGTAGCGCCGTTTTTGCAGCAGGTGTGCCGGATATAGGTATCGGGCTACTGGGGGTTGCACTGGCATTTGGTTTAACCGTTTTAACAATGGCCTATGCTGTAGGGCATATTTCGGGCGGGCATTTTAATCCGGCCGTATCCTTCGGATTAATGGTAAGTGGCCGTTTTTCAGGTAAAGAGCTTATACAGTATATTGTGGCTCAGGTGCTAGGGGCTACGGCAGCCGCGGGCGTTTTATACACTATATTAAACGGTGCCGGTGCGTTTAGCGCGGAAGGTGCCGGTGCCTTTGCCACTAACTTTTACGAAATGCCCGGGTATATGGGACGTAGCTACAGCATGTCAGCTGCTTTTCTGGCAGAGTTTGTGCTTACAACCTTTTTTCTCATTGTTATTTTAGGAGCGACTGATAAATGGGCGAACGGAAAATTTGCAGGTATTGCTATTGGTCTGGCCCTTACCTTAATTCATTTAATATCTATTCCTATTACCAATACATCGGTAAATCCGGCCCGGTCCACTTCTCAGGCACTATTTGTCGGAGGTGAAGCACTGAACCAGTTATGGTTGTTTTGGGTAGCTCCGATTGCAGGAGCTATAGTAGGAGGTTTAATCTATCGTATGTTATTGCAGAAAAAGGAGGGTGAAGCATAACCTTTTATACTAATAAAAACAAAAAAGCAGGTTTCTATACCTGCTTTTTTGTTTTTTACGATAAATGAAAGGTAAATAACTCAATTTATGTACCTTTGCCTCTTTATTATTTACCTATGTTATATTCAATGACCGGATTTGGGAAAGCCTCGTTTCAGCTTCCTTTGAAAAAAATTACTGTGGAAATCAGATCGTTAAACAGTAAAGGTTTAGATCTTAGTGTTCGCATTCCCCAGATGTATAAAGAAAAAGAACTGGAGTTGCGAAATCTCATAGCAGTGGCTTTGGAGCGCGGTAAAATAGAATTTTCTATTTACATGGAAATAACCGGTGAAGAAACATCCAGCAAAATTAACGGACCTATCGTTTTGGCATATATCAACCAGATGAAAGAAATCATTCCTCATGCTGATGAAACCGAACTGATGAAAATGGCGGTACGTATGCCAGATGCATTAAAAGCGGATAAGCCCGAAATTGACGAGCAGGAATGGAATGAAGTGGAAAAGATAATACAGGAAGCTTTAGTGAATATTCAGAAATTCAGAAAACAGGAAGGGAATAAACTGACTGAAGATTTTCTGATGCGTATTGGCAACATACGAAGTGCTTTACAGGATATTGCAGCTTTGGAAGAAGAACGCATCTTGGCTGTAAAGGAACGTTTGTCTCAAAATTTAAAAGAATTGGAACTAACGGTGGATGAAACCCGTTTTGCCCAGGAAATTGTATATTATCTGGAAAAGCTGGATATTAATGAAGAAAAAGTTCGTCTGACCAATCATCTGGATTATTTTGAAGAAACAATGGGAGGAACGGAGGCCAATGGCAGAAAGCTGGGATTCATTGCTCAGGAAATGGGACGCGAAATAAATACCATAGGCTCTAAGTCCAATCATTCGGGCATGCAGAAAAAGGTGGTGCTAATGAAAGATGAGCTTGAAAAAATTAAAGAACAGGTTTTAAATATTCTATAAAATGCGTACAGGAAAATTAATTGTATTTTCTGCTCCGTCCGGTTCAGGTAAAACTACTATTGTAAAATACCTGCTGTCGCAGTCAGAACTGCAGCTGGACTTTTCTATTTCGGCTACTTCCCGCTATAAGCGTGAAGGAGAAACCGATGGAAAAGACTACTATTTTATCTCGTCTGAAGAATTTCAGGCGAAAATAAAAGAAAACGCATTTGTAGAATACGAAGAGGTGTATAAAGATAATTTTTACGGTACGCTGAAAACGGAATTAGAACGTATCTGGAGTAAAGGAAAACATGTTATTTTTGATATAGATGTGATAGGCGGTTTAAATATAAAAAAGCAGTTTCCGGAACAGACCCTGGCTGTGTTTGTCAGTCCCCCTTCGGTTGAAGAATTAGAGCGGAGACTGCGTTTCAGACAGACAGAAAGCGATGAAAAAATAAAAATGCGCCTGGATAAAGCCGAGCGCGAAATAGCCGAAGCGCCCAAATTTGATGTTATTTTAAAGAATCACGATTTAGAAACCGCTAAAAAAGAAGCGTACCAGCTGGTAGAAAATTTTTTAAACCTTTAACGTATGAAGATAGGATTGTTTTTCGGAACATTTAATCCCATACATGTCGGGCATCTTATTATTGCCAATCACTTGGCAGAACACAGCGATCTGGAACAGATCTGGATGGTAATTACCCCGCATAATCCCTTTAAAGAAAAAGCGAGCCTTCTGGCTGACTATCATCGGTTGCATATGGTGCATCTTGCAACCGACAGTTTCGATAAAATCCTGGCTTCTGATATAGAATTTAAACTACCGCAACCCAATTATACTGTCAACACCCTGGCACATTTGTCAGAAAAATTTCCCCAGCATGAATTTACGCTTATCATGGGGGAAGATAATCTGAGATCTTTTCCTAAATGGAAAAACGCTGAAACCATTTTACAGCATTATTCTCTGTATGTGTACCCGCGTATTTCGGATAATAAAATACCGGATGCTTTGCATAATCATCCGAAGATTAAAAGAATTGAAGCACCCATCATTGAATTGTCATCCACCTTTATCCGGGCCAATATAAAAGAAGGCAAAAATATCAGGCCTATGCTTGATAATAAGGTCTGGGACTATATAGAGCACAATCTTTTTTATAAAAAATGAAACGTCCGGCTTACAAAACCGGACGTTTCTACCAAAAACAAAAAAATATTAATTCTTTTATTGCTGCTAAGAGTGTACAGTTTAAACGTGAAAAGCAGCCCTTACATTGTATCGGAGTCCTTAATAAATTGTTAAAACCTCTTTTTACTTTCTATTAACAAAACCCTAAACATTAAAATAATTGCTTTACATAGTAAAATAACTAATTTTGCAAAAGAAATAAACGTGTAATGAATGAACAGCCAAAATTTGCAGTAATTGGCGGCGGAAGCTGGGCCACGGCAATTGCCAAAATGCTTTGTCATAATTTAGATGAGATAGCCTGGTATATGCGCAACCAATCTGCAATTGATGCCATTTTACAGAATTACCATAATCCGAACTACCTGAGTTCAGTTGAATTTGATACGGACCAGCTCGTATTAACCTCTAATATAAACGAGGCCGTATCGTATGCCGATTATTTGATATTTGCTGTACCTTCAGCTTTTTTAGGACAGGAAATGCAGAAGCTTACTGTAGATATTTCTAAAAAAGTAATTATATCGGCTATAAAAGGTATTATACCCGAAACAGGGTTAATAGTAGGAGAACATTTTATTCAGACCTATGATATCCCGAGAGAGAATATCGCGGTAATCGCGGGCCCCTGCCATGCTGAAGAGGTTGCTTTGGAGCGTTTGTCGTACATAACTATTGCAGGAAGCGATGTAGAAAAAGCAGAAATTATAGGTGATTGTTTACAAAGTCATTATATCAAAACCAAAATTTCCGATGATGTACTGGGGGCGGAGTATACGTCAATGTTGAAAAATATTTATGCTATTGCATGCGGTATGGCACACGGGTTAGGCTATGGCGACAATTTTCAGGCGGTTCTGATGAGCAATGCGATACGTGAGATGAAAAAATTCATTAAAAAAGTACACCGTATGAAACGGAATATTAATGATTCTGCTTATCTGGGTGATTTGCTGGTTACCGGTTACTCCTTATTTTCACGCAACCGCATGTTCGGCAATATGATAGGAAAAGGCTATACCGTAAAATCGGCACAAATGGAAATGAATATGATAGCCGAAGGTTACTATGCTACTAAAAGCGCATACAAGATGAATGAAACTTTAAAAGCCAAAACACCTATCATTGATGCCGTTTACGACATATTATACAGTGGAAAGGAACCTAAAAAGGTTTTTAAGAAACTTACCGAAAAATTAGACTGAACAAGATAAAAATGTAAATTTACTATAAAAAGAAATGCACAACGCTGATCATCTTATCAACCATCCGGGGTTAATCATCGGTTTTGGTATTGCCGTAATCATCATGCTCCTTTTAGATCTGGGAGTTTTCAATAAAAACAGCCATGCGGTTTCCAATAAAGAGGCGTTGGCTTGGTCTGTTGTCTGGATTTCCCTGGCGATGATTTTCAGCGGAATTATTTATTATGTACTGGATAAACCACAAAGCATAACCGATAATTTTTCAAAATTTCAAGCCGCCTACTGGATAGAAAAAGCCCTTTCGGTAGATAACCTCTTTGTGTTTATCTTGGTGTTCCGCTTTTTTAAAATACCCAAAGAATACCAGCATAAAGTTTTGTTTTGGGGTATCTTAGGCGCTCTTGCATTCCGTGCTGTCTTTATTTTTGCGGGTGTACAGCTCATCAAATTAACCTATATACATGCACCTTTTCTGGGAATTGATCCTGCATCGGGAGAGGTACGGCAGATTAATGTGGTACTGACTCTTTTCGGGTTCTTCCTGATTGTAGCCGGATATAAATCCTGGTTTTCCAATCATAATGAAGAAGAAGAAAACGATATGTCAGGTAATATAGGTGTACGTTTAGTGCATAAATTTTTTAAAGTAACCAATAAATTTGATGGCGATAAATTTTTTACCGTGCAAAACGGTGTAAAGATGGTTACACCGCTTTTCGTGGCACTGGCTGTCATTGAAATTACCGATTTGGTTTTTGCAGTAGACAGTATTCCGGCCATTTTTGCTATAGCACCTGACGATCCGTTTATTTTGTATACGTCAAATATCTTTGCAATTTTAGGATTGCGGTCTTTGTACTTTCTTCTGGCAAACTCAATGGATATGTTTTCCAAGCTCCATTTTGGGCTGGCAGTGATACTGGTATTCATTGGGGTTAAAATGCTGATTATGCCATTTTATCATTTCGAATCTACCGTTTCGCTTACCATCATAGGTTCTTTGCTGGCTGTTTCCATTATCTGGTCTTTACTGTCAAAAAAAGAAACTTCTCAATAAAGAAAAACCGGCTTAGAGCTGGTTTTCTATTTTAATAAAACACCTCTTTGCTCAATTATGGGTAAGTCTGTAAGTGCTTTTGTATTGATTGTGTTAGGTTTAAAAGAGAATGTTTTATCATGCAGTTTATTTTCAGAAAAATAGGTGACGGCAAATTCATTGGTCAAAGGAAAAACCTGACGATCAATAAGTTCAATTTTTAATGCGGTATAAGGAGCCAATTCTTTAAAAGCATGCCTGAAAATACTTGTTTTTACGGGTTTGCCGTTTATTGTTCCGTAAGCTCTGGAAACAACAAGGGGCATTTCAAGACGGATTGGGGTATGGTTAATGAGGTAAATATACCAGCTTTCTTCGTTAAAATCAGCGTTCCGTTCCGGCAGAGCAGCAATAAAAACATGAGTTGCCTGCGGAATTTCAATATCCTTTTTCATGAGTAATAAATTTAGTGCAAATATATTGTATTCTGTAAATAATGATGAAATGGGTTTTTAGTATGCTTAAAAAGTAAAATTTGACTATCTGTAAAATATATTAACAAAATATTTGCATTATAAAAAATAAATAGTATATTTGGTTATAGAATTGATTTTTTGTTTTGAAGTTGATTTTTGGTTTAAATTTAGATTGGTTTTTTTGGCATAGCAATACCATGAAAGTAATACTATGATTATTAATTGCTATGAAAAAAAAGAAAAGTCGCCTCCCGGCGACTTTTTTTGTAACGAATCTGCGCGTTTGACTACCAATTAGAAAAAACAATACCACTATGTTTAAGCAACTTTTCTATTTACGTAGCAAAGCTTTCTTCAGAGCCCCTCAATTGGCCGCTAATATTATTATGCTCCTGCTTTTAGGAATAAATTTACTTACCTTTTCCTTTTTGTTCTTGGGGTTGGGTGTAGGAGTCTATTTTTTCTTTAAAGAGATGAACCTTGAGCCTTTTGAACAGATAAATAAGTATATGGTATACTATTTTACCCTGGATTTATTTGTACGCTATCTTTTTCAGAAGTTCAATCCTATGAATATAAGGCCATTGTTGCTGACTAATTTAACCAAGTCTAAAATTGTAAACCATATTATAATACGCAGTGTTGTTTCTGTTTTCTCACTTGTTAACCTGCTTTTCTTTATTCCGCTTATTATTGTTTTAGTTATAAACGAACCTCATACGTTCTCTATTTTGGTTTGGGGGCTGAGCATGTTGCTGTTGGTGCTTATCAATAATTTTATCAATCTGTTTCTGAACCAGAAAGATGCCGTGTTTTACCCGGTAGCGGGACTGATAGTGTTGTGTGGTGTTTTGCAGTATTTTAATTTTCTGGACATTACGTTATATACAGGCATATTTTATAACGCTTTTTATCAGTATCCGTACGCTATAACAGGTTTGATAGTCTTGCTGTATTTTATGGTAAAGCAGGCGAAAAAACATTATAAAGAGAATTTGTACCTGGATAAGGGGCTGGCTTCAAAAAGTGAAGAGGTTCAAAATGTAAATCTGACATGGCTGGATAAATTCGGTATTACCGGAACGTTTCTGAAACTTGATATGAAAATGTTATTGCGGAATAAACGTTCGCGTACCACTTTGTTTATGAGTTTTTTCTTTGTTTTTTACGGATTGCTTTTTTTTACGGGTTTTGGAAGTTTAGGTAATTCACCGGTTATGCAGATGTTTGCTGCCGTTTTTGTATCGGGAGGATTTGTTTTCTCGTATGGAAATTATATTCCAAGTTGGGATTCGTCCTACTATCCGTTGATGATGACGCAAAATATAACCTATTACAATTACCTCAAGGCCAAATGGTGGCTAATGGTTATAGGTACTCTATTAAGCTCAGTGCTTGCACTTTTTTATCTCTATTTCGGAATACATATATATGTAATGATTTTAGCTGCAGCAATATTTAATATAGGGTTTAACAGCCAGCTGGTCATGCTGAGTGGGGCCTATGTAAAAACACCTATAGATTTAACCAGTAATAAAAATGTAATGGGCGATAAATCAGCCTATAATATGAAAAGCTTTTTGCTGGCCATTCCTAAAATGGTGGTGCCCATGGTGCTGTTTGGAATAGGATATGCGGTGCAGGGGCCATTTTTAGGTAGTGCTTTAGTAGCCGTTGCGGGTATTGCCGGTTTTGCTTTCCGGAATGCCATCTTCCGAAAAATAGAACAAGTATATAAAATAGAAAAATACAGTACACTTCAGGCGTATAAACAAAAATAAATATGATACAGGTAACTCAATTGTCAAAAGTATATAACGGTGTGCATGTATTGCACATTGAAGATTTAAAAATAGAAAAAGGAGAAAGCTTTGGCCTTGTGGGAAACAACGGCGCGGGCAAGACCACTTTCTTCAGTTTGTTGCTCGACCTCATTCAGCCTACTACCGGGCAAATAGAAAACAACAGTGTAAAGGTGCATCTTTCGGAGAACTGGAAATCATTTACAGCCGCTTTTCTTGACGAATCGTTTCTTATAGGTTATCTCACTCCTGATGAATATTTTCAGTTTATAGGAGAACTAAGAGGGGTTTCAAAAAATGAAATCCATCATTTTCTGGCCCCTTTTAAAGGGTTTTTCAATAATGAAATTATCGGAACCAATAAATACATCCGTGATTTATCAAAAGGAAATCAGAAAAAAGTGGGCATAGCCGCTGCCTTTATAGGAAACCCGGAAGTTGTAATACTGGATGAGCCTTTTGCCAATTTGGACCCTACTACACAAATCCGCCTGAAAAATATACTGAAGGAAAAAGCGGCAGCTAAAGAAACTACTATGTTGGTGTCAAGCCATGATTTACAGCACACCATCGAAGTATCAAACCGTATTGTTGCATTGGAAAAGGGAAAAATTGTACGCGACCTGCTTACAGGTGAAAACACAATGAAAGAATTGGAAGAATTGTTTGCTATTTAATGGTACGGTATTTGATATATCAATGTACGAGAAACAAATTGAATTAGTTATAGTAAAAAACACTTTAAAAGGTACTTTTTTAAAGTGTTTTTTATATTTTTACCGACTGGTAGTCTGAAATATAACTTTCAGATACTAAAAAAACAAAAAAGCTGTTTTTTAAATAAACGTTTCTTTTGCCGTGTTAAAATCGAAAACATTAAGATATAGTGGTTTAGCTGTTTTGGCTGTAGTGATATGGGCCTGCTCTTCCAAGCAGAATACAGTACTTTCCAGAGGGTACCACGCTACAACCACAAAATATAATATTTTGTATAACGGGCAGCTGGCCTATGATAAAGGTATTGAAACACTTAAAACCAAATACCATGATGATTTCTATGAGATTCTTACGGTAGAACGTATGCAGCCGGATGAATTTGCTGAGGTGGTAAAAACGGATAAAGATCCTAATTTTCAGCGTGCTGAAGAAAAAGCGGTGAAAGCCGCCCAGATGCATTCTATTTACATTGCCGGAACGGAGAACAACCCTCAGATGGACGAGGCTTATATGCTGTTGGGTAAAGCGCGCTATCACGATTTGCGATATGTACCCGCTCTTGAAGCTTTTAACTACATTACAATGAAATATCCTGACAGCGATGTTTTCTATGATGCGGTAGTATGGTCCGAAAAAACAAATCTGCGTTTAAAATATGACAATCTGGCTATAAAAAATTTAAAAAAAGTTTTAAAAGACGAACAGCTGAAAGGACAAACTAGGGCAGATGCTCTGGCTACGCTGGCACAGGGATATATTAATATTCAGGCGCTTGATAGCGCAAAAGTACCCCTAACTGAGGCAATAGCGTTAACAGGAGACAAAGATGAAAAAGCACGGTATACATATATATTAGGGCAGCTCAATAGCCGTACTAATAATAAAGAAGCGGCTATTGCCAATTTTGAAGAAATTATCGGTTATAATTACCGTGTGCCCCGTGCTTACGTAATTAATGCATATGCTGAAAAATTTGCCAATCAGGATCCCAGAACTATTGATACGGTAGCTTTTCTTAAAGAATACCAGTCTTTACTGAAAGACAGGGAAAACCGCCCGTTTCACGATGTGATCTTTCATCAGATGGGGTCGCTGTATAATGCATACGGCAACAACAAACAAGCGATTGGTTTCTATAACCGTTCCCTTAAAAAAATAAAAGACAATAACTATTTAAAAGTAGCGAATTACAGAAAACTGGCCGATATTTATTACCAGACCAAGCTTTACGAAACAGCAGGTAAATATTATGACAGTACCATGGTACACATGAACCCGTCAACCCGTGCTTATCTGGAGGTAAAACGGAAACGTAACGGCTTGATTGATGTGGTACAGTTTGAAGCGATAGCCCGTGAAAACGACAGTATCCTGCGCCTGGTTAATATGAGCGAAGCAGACCGCCGTGCGTTTCTTGAAAAAATGCTGGCAGAAAAGCGTAAAAATGATGAAGAAAAAGAACGTGCAATGGCAAGTGCAGGAGGAAATACAGGGGCTGACGGTACAGGTCCGGTTACATTCGGCGCCTCATCCAGCTTCTATTTCTATTCTCAGAACGCGCTGAATAAAGGAAAGCAGGACTTTACAAGAAAATGGGGGAGCCGTGCTCAGGTAGACAACTGGAGATGGGCAGATGAGGCTGTGGCTTCTAACGCGCAACAAACGGAAGAAAATGAAACTATTGCGGCAGACTCTACCCAGATGGCGCAACAGGAGGCCAATGCAACGGATATGCGTTATAACACGGATTTCTTCCTGGCACAGGTACCGAAAGATGAAAATGAAATAGCCGAAATTAAAAAAGACAGGGATAATGCCTATTACCAGTTAGGTGTATTGTACAGCGACAGATTGGAAGAATATGAAATTGCCGCCGGTCGTTTGGAAAAATTACTTACTTTCAGTCCGGATACGCGTTTAATTGAACCAACGAAATACCATCTTTACAAAATATATTTAAAAATTGATCCGGTAAAAGTGCAGGCTATGCTGGAAGATCTGAAAACCAATCATCCGGATTCTCAGTATACACAAGTTATTTTAAATCCGAACGCCAAGATTACCTTTGATGATTCGCCGGTAGATGATTATGAAAAAATTTATAAAATGTACAGTCACGGTGCCTATAGCGAGGTGCTTACAGAATTGAATACCAAAATTCCGACCTTGCTCAATAGTGATATGTTGTCTAAATACGAGTTATTAAAAGCAACTACCATAGGTAAACTGAATGGATTGGAAGACTACCAGAAAGCATTGAACTACGTGGCGCTGACCTATCCGAATTCATCTGAAGGAAAAGAAGCGCAGCGTATTATTAACAGCGATTTGCCGAAATTGCAGGCCATGACATTTAAAATGGATTTGTCGCGTAACCTTAAAATGATTTACGAAGTAGATTATCCTTTAAGCCCGGAAAGCGAACAGCTGAAAGAAAAATTACAGCGGTATGCTAATGACAGAGCGCATTCGGGCATACAGTTCTCTGCTGATATGTATGCAGATAACAAAATGTTTCTGGTACTGCATGGTATAAAATCAGGAAATCTGGCCAAGTCGGCACAAATGTATCTGGAAATAGAAAAAGATTACGGCATAACGCAATCGCCGGTTCTGATCAGTTCTGATGATTATGCTGTGGTTCTGATTAAGAAAAACTGGTCGGAATATATAAAAGCACGCTATCCGCAAAATACAAATAATACATCTGCCAATGCAGAACAGTAAACCCCGCCAGCCCTATAATAAGTGGCTGGTTTTTATTGGTATACCAGCCCAGATAGGTGGTATTATCTACTTGTTTTACTGGATAGGAACAAAGATAGATGCCTATTGGCATGTAAAAGAAGCATGGGGGAGCAAACTGAGTACACTGCTAGGGGTTTTTCTGGCTGTTTACCAGGTGATTAGAGAAGTGAAAAAAATAAGTAAAGATGAATAATATTGTGCGTTTCGGACTACAACTGCTAATAATGAGTGTGGTGGTCTTTGGATTGCATTACGGATGTCAGTATCTTTTCAACCTTTCGGTGTATTGGAATAAAGCATACTATACGATGCCGCAGCTATATGTGGTACAGCTTCTATTATCGCTGATTGTAATGGTGGGAGTAGTTATGGTAAAAAAAGGAGCTGCTTCCAATTTAGGATATGCTTTTCTAGGGCTCATTACTGTGAAAACAATAGCCAGTTATTTCTTTATACAGCCGGTATTAAATACCCAGCCTCAGGATGGGTTTTTAAAACACAATTTTTTGGCGGTTTTTCTGCTCTATCTGACATTTGACGTGTATGTTACGTATCGTTTACTAAATCAAAAAGATACGGACAACCCGTCTTCGTCAAAAAAAGTTTCATAAACATATGCTTATAAAGAATAAAATTGTACTTTTGCACAAAATTTTTTAAACCTCAAAAAATTTATATCCAAGGTATGGTGACGCTTAAAAAATCACTACAATTAATAGCAGCGGTTTTATTTGCCACGATGTCGTTCACATCGTACGCGACTGAAAGCACTGCTCCGGCGCAGGATAGCACGCATGTGACTGTGACCGAAACTTCACATGATGCGGCTTCACATGGAGAACATGCGCAACAAACCGAGTCTGAATTTGTACAGTCGTACATTGAACATCACTTAAAAGACGATTATTATTTTAATTTCTTTTCTGACAGAGATACCGGCCATCATTACGGTTTTCCGCTGCCGGTAATTCTGTTCGATAACGGTTTGCATATGTTTATGGCTTCAGCGTTTGAACATGGTGAAAAAGTAGTGGAAAAAGGTGGTCAGCACTATAAATTGTACCACGGAAAAATTTATAAAACGGATGCGGCCGGAACTATTAATTACAGTGAAGATCACAGGGTAATGAATGAAAAACCATGGGATTTTTCCATAACCAAAAACGTGGCATCGCTGTTGTTTACCACCGTATTGTTATTTATTATGTTTGTCGGTTTGGCTAAAACCTACAAAAAAGGACCAAATAACCTGCCAAAAGGCTTTGCCCGGGTATTAGAACCTTTGGTTATTTATGTGCGCGATGAAATGGCACGACCAAATATTGGTGACAAAAAATACAAGCAATTCATGCCGTACCTGTTGTCGGTATTCTTTTTGATCTTTTTGTTGAATTTATTAGGATTAACCCCTCTTGGTTTTAACGTAACAGGAAGTATTTCTGTAACAGTATGTCTGGCATTGTTTACTTTTCTGTATACAAATTTAAAAGCGAACGGCGATTATTGGAAACATATATTCTGGATGCCTGGAGTGCCGTGGCCAATGAAAATTGTTCTGGCACCTATTGAGGTGTTGGGAATGTTTACCAAACCGTTCTCGCTGTTGATTCGTTTGTTTGCCAATATTACGGCAGGACACTCTGTGGTTTTCGGTTTAATTGCGGTAGCCTTTTTGATGAAAGAATCTTTGGGTACAGGCGGAGCAGTTGGTGTAGGTTTTCTTTTGTCAACATTTTTAGTAGTGCTGGAAATTCTGGTAGCTTTTTTACAAGCCTTTATCTTTACCATGCTTTCCTCATTATTTATAGGGTCGGCGGTTCAGGAGCACGATCATCATTAAAAAGAACATTTGTTTAATTATATATAAATCATTTTATTATGACAATTCCAACTTTAGTAGGTGCAGGTTTAATTGTAATCGGAGCTGGTTACGGTTTAGGAAAAATTGGTGGATCTGCAATGGATGCTATCGCTCGTCAGCCGGAAGCTGCTGGTAAAATCCAAACTGCAATGATTATTATTGGTGCGTTATTGGAAGGTTTGGCATTCGGTGCTTTAATCTTAGGAAAAAACTAATTCGTACACAAATTACAAAAATTTCCTGCAACGGTTGGTTGCAGGAAATTTTTAAAATTAAACAAACAAAAAAATAGTAAAGATCAATATCACAAATAACAAAGTATGTATAAGTTAATAGACGATTTTAGTTTTGGATTGTTTTTCTGGCAGGCCATCATTTTATTGGTAATTATTTTCCTGTTAGGAAAATTTGCTTGGAAACCTATCGTAAATGCGTTAGAGGCACGTGAAGAAGGTATTGCAGATGCCCTTGCTGCTGCTGAAAATGCAAAAAGAGACCTGGCAAATTTAAAATCCGATAATGAAAAGTTATTGGCAGAAGCCCGTGCAGAGCGTGATGCTATGCTAAAAGAAGCGCGTGATATGAAAGAAAAAATGATTGCTGAGGCTAAAAACGAAGCACAGGTGCAGGGCGAAAAAATGATTGCACAGGCAAAAGCAACCATTGAAAGCGAAAAAAATGCAGCAATGACAGAAATCAAAAACCAGGTATCTGTATTGTCAATTGATATCGCTGAAAAATTATTAAAGAACCAATTGGCTGATAAAGAGGCGCAGACAAAATTAGTGGCGTCTATGTTGGAAGACGTTAAATCAAATTAATCCGAATCGTATGGTAGTTTCAAGAGCCGCTGTCCGATATGCCAAAGCCATTTTAGACGTTGCGCAGGCAAAAGGAAAGACAGAGCAGGTAAACCAGGACATGAAAGTAATTGCAAGCGCAATTGCCGAAAGCGACGAGCTGAAAAGCTTTCTGGCTAACCCGGTAATTAAAGATCAGGTAAAATTAAATGCTTTACAAGAAGTTTTTGCTCATACGAGTGAAGAAACCAAAGCGTTGTTTAATTTATTGCTGCAAAACAAACGTTTCGAAATATTAGAAGCCATTGCAGTAAAATATACAGCATTGTTTGACGAATTAAATGGAATAGAAACAGCATATGTAACAACAGCTGTTGAAATGACAGACGATCTGAAAGCGAGAGTGCTTGAAAAAATTAAACAGTTGTCAGATAAGGAAGTCTCTATTGTAAATACGGTAAACCCGGATATTATCGGAGGCTTTATTATCCGTATCGGCGATAAGCAGTTTAATGCTTCTGTTGCCGATAAATTAAGTCAGTTAAAAAGAGAATTTACAAACTAAAATCACCACACGTTTTCGTGTTTAAATAAAACAAAATGGCAGAAATCAAACCTGCTGAAATTTCAGCAATTTTAAAGAAACAGTTATCTGGTTTTAATACAGAGGCTACAGTAGAAGAAGTAGGAACCGTACTTCAGATTGGAGATGGTATTGCCCGTGTTCATGGTTTAGCTAACGCTCAATATGGCGAATTAGTTGAATTTGAAAACGGCCTAGAGGCAATGGTACAAAACTTGGAAGAAGACAATGTGGGTATCGTATTATTCGGTTCTTCTACAGGAGTTAAAGAAGGTGCTACTGTAAAAAGAACAGGGCGTATTGCTTCTTTAAAAGTAGGGGAAGAAATGATTGGTCGTGTGGTAGATACATTAGGAAACCCTATTGACGGTAAAGGCGCTATCGGAGGTGATTTATACGAGATGCCTTTAGAGCGTAAAGCTCCGGGAGTTATTTTCCGCCAGCCGGTAACTGAGCCATTGCAAACAGGAGTAAAAGCGATTGATGCGATGATTCCGGTAGGGCGTGGGCAACGTGAGTTGGTAATTGGTGACCGTCAGACAGGAAAAACCACTGTTTGTATCGATACAATTCTGAATCAGAAAGAGTTTTATGATGCAGGCAAACCGGTATATTGTATCTATGTTGCGGTAGGGCAGAAAGCTTCTACTGTAGCAGGTATTGCTAAAACATTAGAAGAAAAAGGAGCTTTGGCATATACGATTATTGTAGCAGCGAACGCTTCAGACCCTGCGCCAATGCAGGTGTATGCGCCAATGGCAGGAGCTGCTATCGGTGAATATTTCCGTGACACTGGACGCCCGGCATTAATTGTATATGACGATTTGTCTAAACAGGCGGTAGCATATCGTGAAATGTCGTTGATCTTACGTCGTCCGCCAGGTCGTGAAGCATATCCGGGTGACGTTTTCTATCTTCATTCTCGTTTGTTAGAGCGCGCAGCGAAAATCATTGCAGATGACGAAATTGCTAAAAACATGAACGATTTGCCGGAATCATTAAAACCGATTGTAAAAGGAGGCGGTTCATTAACGGCGTTGCCGATTATTGAAACACAGGCAGGAGACGTTTCGGCGTATATTCCTACCAACGTAATCTCCATTACAGACGGACAGATTTTCCTGGAATCCGATTTATTTAACTCAGGTGTACGTCCTGCTATTAACGTAGGTATTTCGGTATCGCGTGTTGGAGGTAATGCGCAGATTAAATCAATGAAGAAAGTATCAGGTACTTTAAAGCTTGACCAGGCGCAGTTCCGTGAGTTAGAAGCTTTCGCAAAATTTGGTTCTGATCTGGATGCTGCTACCTTGAATGTAATTGAAAAAGGAAAGCGTAACGTTGAAATTCTGAAACAATCAGTTAATGATCCGTATAAAGTAGAAGACCAGGTAGCTATTATCTATGCCGGTTCTAAAAACTTATTGCGCAATGTGCCGGTAAACAAAGTAAAAGAATTTGAAAAAGATTTCCTTACCACGCTAAACCTATCGCATAAAGATACTTTAAATGCATTAAAAGCAGGAAATTTATCTGATGAGGCTACAGCTGTTTTAGAAAAAGTAGCAAAAGAAGTAGCAGCAAAATACTAATAAAGTTCCAAGTGTTAAGTATAAAGCAATCGGACTTTATACTTAATACTTTTGTCTTAATATAAACAAAATGGCAAACTTAAAAGAAATTCGTAACAGGATTAATTCGGTTTCATCTACCATGCAGATCACCTCTGCTATGAAGATGGTTTCTGCGGCAAAACTAAAAAAGGCACAAGATGCTATTACAGCTATGCGCCCGTATGCGGAAAAACTGACAGAACTGATCCGGAATATCAGCGCAACTTTGGAAGGTGATGCTTCAGGGGCGTATGCAGAACAACGTGAAGTTTCAAAAGTATTGCTGGTAGTGGTTACCTCTAACCGCGGATTATGTGGCGCCTTTAACAGTAATGTACTTAAAGCGGTACGCCAGCTGGTAGATGTTACGTATGCAGGCAAACAGGTGGATGTACTGACTATCGGTAAAAAAGGAAATGATATTTTAGTCAAAACAGAAAACGTTGTAGAAAACAGAAGTAACCTGTTTGAAGCCTTAACGTTTGATAATGTGGCTGAAGTAGCACAAAATATTATGAATGATTTTGTGGCAGAAAAGTACGACAAGGTAGAAGTGATCTATAACCAGTTTAAAAATGCGGCAACCCAGCTTGTAATGGTAGAACAGTTCCTGCCTTTATTGCCGGTAGCTGCTGAAGGAACGGCTGTTTCAGATTATATCTTCGAACCATCGAAGGAAGAGATTATCCTGAACTTAATTCCCGCTTCATTAAAAACACAATTGTTCAAAGCCGTTTTGGATTCAAATGCTGCGGAACACGGTGCGCGTATGACGGCTATGCACAAAGCAACCGATAACGCCAAAGATTTAAGAGATCAGTTAAAATTAACTTATAACAAAGCACGTCAGGCAGCCATTACCAACGAAATCTTGGAGATTGTTGGTGGTGCTGAGGCGCTCAATAACTAGTTAAAAGTTATTATTAATTATAAAAAGCCAACTTTTACAAGTTGGTTTTTTTGGTTTTACCCTGAAATAAGTACGGACGAAATACTGTGAAGCAAAAGCAAAAGCACTGTTTTATTTTAGTAAAATTCCGTAAATTCGCAAATCTATTTGAAAAACAGTATCATGAGTAAGAAATTTACCGAATATAAAAATCTTGATTTACCTCATATAACAACTGAAATATTAACGTTTTGGAAAGAACACGCCATATTTGATAAAAGCATCACATCAAGAGAAGGGCAAACACCTTATGTTTTCTTTGAAGGGCCGCCTTCTGCCAACGGAAAACCGGGTATTCACCATGTAATGGCACGTGCTATTAAAGATATTTTCTGCCGGTATAAAACACAGAAAGGCTACCAGGTAAAGCGGAAAGCCGGTTGGGATACACATGGTCTGCCGGTAGAACTGGGTACTGAAAAAGAACTGGGGATTACGAAAGAAGATATCGGGACCAAAATTTCGATAGAAGAATATAACGAGGCGTGTAAGCGTACCGTAATGCGTTATACCGGGTTGTGGAATGACCTGACGGAAAAAATGGGATATTGGGTAGATATGGATAATCCGTATATTACGTATAAGCCTAAATATATGGAATCGGTCTGGTGGCTTTTAAAACAAGTCTATGATAAAGGATTGATGTATAAAGGCTATACCATTCAGCCTTATTCTCCCAAAGCCGGTACGGGGCTCTCTTCTCATGAAGTAAACCAGCCCGGGGCATACCGGGATGTTACCGACACCACTATTGTGGCACAGTTCAGAACCATTGAAAGTACCTTGCCTGAATTCTTAAAAGGCTACGGGCCTGTAGATATCATGGCCTGGACTACCACACCGTGGACACTGCCAAGTAACACAGCTCTTACAGTGGGACCGAAAATAGCATATGTTTTAGTTAAAACGTATAATCAATATACGCACCGGCCTGTTCAGGTTATTTTAGGAAAAGCATTGGTGGCAAAACAATTTGCCGGTAAATTTTTCGAAGTAACGAACGAATCGGAGCTGACGGATTACAGTGAAGCAGATAAGAAAATTCCGTATTTCATTGTGAAAGAATTTAAAGGACAAGACCTGGTGGGTATCCGATATGAGCAGTTACTGCCTTATGCATTGCCTTACGAAAATGCAGAAGAAGCATTTCGGGTAATTCCTGGTGATTTCGTGACCACAGAAGACGGAACGGGAATTGTACACACTGCCCCTACATTTGGTGCTGATGATGCTAAAGTAGCTAAAGAAGCAGGTGTGCCGCCTATGTTGGTACTTGACGAGACAGGTAACCCGGTGCCTCTGGTAGACCTTCAGGGCCGCTTTGTAAAGCAGATGGGACCGGATATGGGGGGAAAGTATGTGAAAAACGAATACTATAATGAGGGAGAAGCTCCTGAAAAATCAGTAGATGTAGAGATTGCCATTTTATTAAAAGAAACGAATAAAGCCTTTAAAGTAGAGAAATATGTACACAGTTATCCGCACTGTTGGAGAACCGATAAGCCTATTTTATATTACCCGTTAGACTCCTGGTTTATCAAAATAACAGAGGTAAAGGAAAGAATGTTTAATCTGAACGAGGAAATCAACTGGAAACCGAAAGCAACAGGCGAAGGCAGGTTTGGAAACTGGCTGAAAAATGCCAACGACTGGAATTTGTCCCGTTCGCGTTACTGGGGCATACCGCTGCCTATCTGGAGAACAGAAGACAAATCGGAAGAAATCATCATCGGATCGGTAGAGGAGCTTGTAACAGAGATAGAAAAAGCGGTAAGCGCAGGTGTTCAGACCCATAATCCGTTTTCCGGATTTGTGGTAGGCGACATGAGCGAAGCCAATTATGATAAGATTGACCTGCATAAAAATGTAGTAGACGCCATTACCTTAGTGTCTCCTTCGGGAAAACCGATGAAACGTGAAACCGATTTAATAGATGTCTGGTTTGACTCCGGGTCAATGCCTTATGCGCAATGGCATTATCCGTTTGAAAACAAAAGTTTTATCGATAATCACGAAGCCTTTCCGGCTGATTTTATCGCAGAGGGCGTGGACCAGACCAGAGGTTGGTTTTATACCCTGCATGCTATAGCCACATTGGTTTTTGATCAGAAAGCCTATAAGAATGTAGTATCTAACGGTCTGGTACTTGATAAAAACGGACAGAAAATGTCGAAACGGCTTGGAAATGCTGTTGATCCGTTCGACACTCTTGCCGTACACGGTCCGGATGCTACCCGTTGGTACATGATTTCGAACGCTAATCCGTGGGATAATCTGAAATTCGATTTGGAGGGCATAACAGAAGTACGGCGTAAATTCTTCGGTACCCTGTACAATACCTATTCCTTCTTTGCATTATACGCTAATATTGATGGTTTTACCTATACTGAGGCAGAGGTGCCTTTGCAGGACCGTCCGGAAATAGACCGCTGGATTTTGTCTGAATTAAATACCCTGATCAAAAATGTAGACGAAAGCTATAACGAGTATGAACCTACGCGTGCCGCACGTATGGTTTCTGATTTTGTACAGGAACACCTGTCTAACTGGTACGTACGCTTATGCCGCCGTCGCTTCTGGAAAGGAGAGTACGCGCAGGATAAAATTGCAGCTTATCAGACCCTGTATACGTGTTTGGAAACAGTAGCGAAATTATCGGCACCTATCGCACCGTTCTTTATGGACAGACTTTACAAAGATTTAACACAAGCAACTAGAAAAGAAACGTTTGAATCTGTACATTTGGCCGATTTTCCTTTATTTAATGAAGAAATTGTTAATAAGTCGTTGGAAAGTAAAATGGAGAAAGCGCAGATTGTATCGTCTTTAGTGTTATCATTGCGAAAGAAAGAAATGATAAAGGTGCGTCAGCCGTTACAAAAAATAATGATTCCTGTTCTTGATGAGCATCAAAAGGCAGAAATTGAGGCTGTTGCCGATTTGATAAAAGCGGAAGTGAATGTAAAGGAAATAGAATTGCTGAGTGACGCGTCGGGTATACTGGTAAAGCAGATTAAGCCGAATTTCAAAGCACTGGGGCCGCGTTTCGGGAAAGAAATGGGGAACGTATCAAAAGCCATCCAGAACTTTACACAGGAACAGATTGCCGAAATGGAGAAAAACAATGCCATTTCTTTGGAAATATCCGGAAATACGGTTACATTGACACTGGAAGATGTGGAAATTGCTTCGCAGGATATTGAAGGATGGCTGGTAGCCAATGCCAACGGTGTAACAGTGGCGCTGGACATAACCCTTACTGAGGCGTTGAAAAGAGAAGGCATTGCGCGGGAGCTGGTAAACCGTATCCAGAACATACGTAAAGATTCCGGTTTTGAAGTAACGGATAAGGTAGTGGTTAGACTGGTGCGGGAGGCAAGCCTTGAGGCAGCTGTAGCGGCCAATGCGGAATATATAAAATCAGAAACCCTTACCGATTCGCTGGAATTTGTTGATACTATGGAAAACGGAACAGAAATTGAGTTTGATGATGTAAAAACGAAAATAGAGGTTAGTAAATAAAAAAGAAAGACTATGGAAACAGATAATATTAAAGTACGTTATTCGGATGCTGATTTGGCGGAGTTCAAAGAAATTATTCTGAAAAAAATAGAAAAAGCGCAAGCCGATTTAGAGTTAATAAAAAGCGCCTATATGAACGATTTAAACAACGGAACAGATGATACTTCTCCTACGTTTAAAGCGTTTGAAGAAGGAAGCGAAACCATGTCTAAAGAAGCAAACTCTGCACTGGCAATCCGTCAGGAAAAATTTATCCGCGATTTGAAAAATGCCCTTATCCGCATTGAAAACAAAACGTATGGTATTTGCCGTGTTACCGGAAAACTGATAGAAAAAGAGCGTTTAAAGCTGGTGCCGCATGCTACAATGAGCATGGAAGCTAAAATGCAGCAACGTTAAACAATAGATAAAAAAAACAAAACGCTCCATGGAGCGTTTTGTTTATGTTAAAAACTTCCTACATTTGCCTGAAAACAAATACGAAATGTCGTTAAACAGAGCTTTATTAATTGCCATTGTCCTTTTATTAATCGACCAGGCTTCCAAGTTATATATCAAAACAAATTTTATCCTTAACGAAGAAATTTATGTTTTTGACTGGTTCCGGATCCATTTTATTGAAAATGAAGGAATGGCCTGGGGTGTAGAACTTCCGGGAAATTACGGTAAGCTCGTGCTGACCACTTTTCGCATATTCGCCGTCGCGGGTATTTTTTACTGGCTTAAAGATGCCATAAAAAAGAAAAGCTCTCAGATACTGATTGTTGCTATTGCTTTTATTCTGGCTGGTGCTTTGGGGAATATCATCGATTCGGTATTCTACGGGGTACTGTTTGATGACAGCCATCATAAAGCAGCTACTCTTTTTGCTGAAAAACCATACGGAAGCTGGTTTCACGGTAAAGTGGTAGACATGTTTTATTTCCCTATCTGGAAAGGATATCTGCCGGAATGGCTGCCTATATGGGGGGGAAATTATTTTACCTTTTTTAATGCTATTTTTAACGTAGCCGACGCGGCTATTACGGTAGGTGTAGCCTTATTGATCATTTTTAACAAACGCATTTTTAAATAACGGTTGTTTTTTGTATTTTTAAACTGCTAAAAAAAGAACTATGATACAATCTGTTAAACTTTTGGCCGATGCCAGTACTCAGGAACGTGCGGCTTTCTTTAAAAGAACTTATCTGCATCTTGCGGTAGGTGTTGTAGCCTTTGTGCTGCTGGAAACACTTTTTCTGCGTATAGAACCATTGGTGAATTTTATGCTGAGTCTTACGCAGGGATATCTGTGGTTAGTGCTGCTGGCTGGTTTTATGGGAATTACCTATGTGGCCGAAAATATGGCGCTGAAAGCGGCAGGTAAAGGAAAACAATATCTCGGTTTCGCGCTGTATATTATAGCGGAAGCCCTCATTTTTATACCCATTCTGGCTATAGCTATGTATGCAACTGACAGTGTGGCGCTCTTAAGCCAGGCTGCTATCGTTACAGGTGGATTGTTTCTGGGGCTTTCGATGATTGTTTTTTCCACCAATGCCGATTTTTCCTTTTTGAGAAGTATTTTGGCTATCGGTTTTTTTGTAGCCATCGGAGCTATTGTAGCCGGTATGGTCTTCGGATTCGACCTGGGGCTATGGTTTTCGGTAGGTATGATTGTGCTGGCTTCCGGTTCTATCCTGTACAATACTTATACTGTTAAAAATGTATACCATACAGAGCAATACGTGGCAGCAGCTTTATCGCTGTTTGCGTCTCTGATGTTATTGTTCTGGTATGTGCTCCGTTTGCTCATGAGCAGAAACTAATAAAACGCCCTTGAGGGCGTTTTTTTATGCCATATACTGATAGTGTTTGCCCGGTAAAGGCTTTACAAGACCTTTCAGTTCCAAATTCAGTAACAGCACACTCACTCGGTGTACCGGTATTTGAAGGTCAATAGCAATAATATCCAATACTTCCTGTGTTTTTTCTTTGAGGTAGTCATGTACTGCCTGTTCCTCAGGTGATAAGGATAGGAAGAGTTCCGGCTGTAAACTTTTCTTCGGGTTATCAGGCTGTTCCCAGTTCAGCATAAAAGCAAGATCTTCAGCTTTTGTAAGCAAATGCGCCTGATGTGTCTTTATTAAGTGATGACAGCCTTCGCTGTACGGGTCAGATACCCTTCCGGGTACAGCAAATACTTCTCTATGGTAATCATTTGCCATCTGTGCTGTTAGCAACGAGCCTCCTTTTAAAGCACTTTCCACTACAAGTGTAGCCTGCGATATACCGGCTACTATACGGTTTCTCCTTACAAAATTTTCCCGCTCTACTGTATCGCTGCTCCAGAATTCTGTCAGGAAACAGCCGTTTTCCTCTATTAACGTATTGTATTTTCTGTGCCGTGCGGGATATGTGGTGTTGAAACCATGACCCAGTACCGCTATGGTAGGTAAACGGTTTTCTATGGCGGCCAGATGTGCGCAGATGTCCACACCAAATGCATAGCCACTTACAACGGCAGGAAGGTAATCAGTAATAGCAGGTAGCAGTTTTTTGATAAAGGTGTGGCCCTGAGCGGTTATCTTCCTTGTACCCACTATGCTTATACTGTTCTGTAAATGAAGATCAGCCACTCCCCTTTTAAATAAGACAACAGGGGCATCAGGGCATTGTTTTAAAAGTTTCGGATAGGCTTCATCAAAAAGTGTTAGGGTTTCTATGTTGTTTTTTGCAGTAAAGTTCAGCTCTTTATCTACCAGCTCAAATCGGGAAAAATCTGATATCTTCCGGGCAGTAAGTTTACCAATGTGTTCTATGGACGAAAGCTCTGCGCGGGAGGCATTAAAAACAGCTTCAGGATTTTTAAAATGACGTAACAGTCTCCTGGCGGTAATGGTGCCCACGCCTTCTATACGGGTTAATGCAAGCATATAGTAAGTGAAAGAAGCGGTTGTGTTCATGCTAAAGTGTTAAAATTCAAATCTTTATTAAATATACCATTTTTTATTTTTACTTTTAAAAATGTTAACCGTTTGAATAGGTGATGTTTGTAAAAACAACTCAAATTGTTAATAACATTTGTGAATAAATTTTAGAATGCTTTATTGTTTCTTTACATTTGTACTATGATGCTAGAAAAATATATATCCGCTCTATTATATCGTTACCAATGTGTAATGGTACCGCAGTTCGGTGCTTTTATTACTGAAAGCGTTCCGGCGACATACAATGAGGTAACCCGTACGTTCTCACCTCCTAAAAAAACCATATTATTCAATGCGCTTTTACAGGCAAATGATGGATTACTGGCAAATCATATTGCTTTGCAGGAGAATATCCCGTTTGAAAAAGCGGTTGATAAAATAGGAGAAACCGTACAGCAATGGCTTTCGCAATTGCAAAGAGGTGAAGCGTTGTCACTTTCCGGAATTGGTATTATCCAGCTGAATGAAACGAAAAAACCGGTATTCGAGCCTGTCGGTTCTACGAACTACCTGACCTCTTCTTTCGGATTAAGCACGGTAATTTCACCTGTTATGATGCGGGAAACGGCAGAAAGTATTGAAACGCTTACAACTGCTCCCCAGATTATAAAAAAACGCACGCATTATATGAAATATGCTGCTTTGTTGGTTATGGGGCTGGGCTTATATGCAGGTTATAACAGCTATCTTGACTATAAGGCTGTTCAGGATCAGACCCTGGCTGTAGAAAAAGCCGTGCAACATAAGGTACAACAACAATTACAGCAGGCCACTTTTTTTATTGACACACCTAAACCGGTTCAGGAAGTAACTGTAACCGAAACGAAAAAATACCATATTATTGCGGGTGCTTTCCGTACCGAAAAAAGAGCACAGGTTTTAGTAGATGAACTGCAAAACAAAGGTTATGTCAATGCCAAATACCTCGTAAAATCGAAACACAATATGCGACAGGTGGTATACAACAGTTATGAAAACGCCGAAGAAGCACAGCGCGATCTTCGTCTGATTCACGATAAAGTAAACAAAGACGCCTGGATATATGTAGAAGAATAAATTATAAGGAACCTTTCGGTTCCTTTTTTTATCTTTGCAAAAAAAATATGAGCCCAAAATCGCCTTCAGATTCCTTAACGGTTACTACCGATATGGTGTTGCCTGGAGAAACCAATCCTTTAAACAATTTGTTTGGTGGTGAGCTGCTGGCCCGTATGGACCGTGCTGCGGGTATAGCTGCGCGGCGTCATTCGCGCAGGGTATGTGTAACCGCTTCTGTAAATAACGTAGCTTTTAACAACGCCATACCTTTAGGCAGCGTAGTAACGTTAGAAGCCAAAGTGTCGCGTACGTTCCGTACCTCTATGGAAATCTTTATCGATGTCTGGATAGAAGACAGGGAGTCGGGTATACGTACCAAGGCCAATGAGGCCATCTATACGTTTGTAGCGGTAGACGAACGAGGCAAACCTATAGAGGTACCACCTATTGTACCGCAGACCGAGCTGGAAAAACAACGTTACGAAGCCGCGCTGCGCCGTAAACAGCTGAGCCTGGTATTGGCCGGAAAAATGAAGCCGTCGGAAGCAACAGAATTGAAAGCTCTTTTTTTATAACAAACAAAATCCTGCAAAGCTGCAGGTTTTTTTGTTTATATTGGTTTTTAATGACTAACAGGGCATACAACCGTAAGAGGATCGGTCTCATTTTTCAACTATCTTATAGTATCGGTTCACCTCATAAACTCGGTTTTATTTACAATCTCCAAAGCAGGCTGTAGATATATGCGCTCTTTTCTATAAAAACCAATTTTATGAGAAGTGATAGGAAATCATAATAGCCGTTACAAATGAATCCATTCATTTAAGCTAAGCATTCTGAGAGGTTTTCTAAAAACTTTATTATAAACTTGCCTATTGTAATTCATAAATGAAATATCCCTTTTCATAATTATTAAAAAGTACCACGAAGTTATTATAACAATCCTATACGCCTTCCCAGAAATGATCTTCATGAAAAGCAGAATTTTGTATGACTGTTAATTGGTCTGGCTATAGGATGTGGTCATATACTGAATTCTATTGCTTAATTATTTCGCAAAATATATTTACTAATAATATGCGGGGTAATCTTGCGTAAAGTTTCCTGAGTTTCAGGATGCAACCCCGGTTGATTGAAATACTCCAGTTTACCCGATCTGTTTTTACAGTACCACACCAAAGGATCGCCTTTTGCATTAAAAAAAACAGTGTTTGAATCGACTGTTATTTTTCTGAACTTTTCAATAGTAGCTGCATCAATAGGGAGGGGGCCGGGAAGTCTATTATCATAAATACTTTTTGGTTGTACTTCGTCACAATCAACAGCAATATAGCGGTCGTTATTCCATTGCATGCATTCTTTTTGTGTGGAGATTTTTATATTGTAAAAAATAGAAGCACCTAAAGCCAGAATCCCTAAACCCATTCCTAAACCCGTCTTTTGCCTGCCTGACATTTTAGGTTTCTTTGGTACATTTTTTTCATCGTTTTTTCTCTGTCTTTCATTTTCTATCCCGTAATCTATTGCATGCTTCTTCTCTTTATTTGACACAGCGTCATTTCGGCCCTCCCCATCTTCTGTTACCGTCTTTTCTGCATTATCTGATATCCCTTCCTTTTCTGTTACGAGCTTTTCGATACTAATTTCTTCTACTGCTGCTATTCTTTTATGCTTTATTTCGCTTTCAGGCAGTTCCCTTATCTCCTTTATAACCGTTCCTGTGATGGTTTCTTTAACAATTTCATCTGTACGTATTTCATCTTTTAGGTTATCGATAACCATAAAACTCTTATCTGCTACTTCTTTTTTTCTGTACAACGTGTAGGGTCTTGGCGTAAATTGCAATAAAATGGCCAACATTTCTACAGCATTCTGACTGGCTAAATCGGATCGGTTTTTTAAAAAACTAATCAGAGGCCGGAAGGCATCTGTCTTATTGTTTATTTTTTGAATACTACCCGAACCAAACGGAAACCCCATAAAAAGCTCAAATGTTTTAAGATCATTCGGATGGGGGTTTTCTCTAAACATATATAACATGAGATCCCGTAATTTGGCCGGAGTGGGCTCTAAAAGAAAGTTTGCATTTTCTCCTGTTTTTTCGTGTTCGTATTTCGCTTTTAGCGCTTTTTTATAGTCTGAGTAATTGTTTTCCATAGTCAGAATATTAGGAATTATCGGAATTTTTCATCATTCGTCGGAATTATCGGAAACATCGGATTCCGTTAGGTTTTAAGGCAAAATCCTGCCGTTACTTTGCTTCAGAAATTAGTTCATGTTTCTGCTTATAACAGAGACAAATGTACAAAACTAATTTTTTTAAAATGGTGAGGCTAACCTCATTGCAATGTTTATCCGGGAAGTATAAACAGAACAATAAGGCCAACTTCATCTTACTTCCCAACCCCAAACAGAGCTCTGTTTTTAACGGTGTAATGTGTAATCCCGGATAAGATCCGGACAGCCACACCTATGTTTAATTTTTAGCAAAGTAACCATGAAAAAATCTTTTATAGTAGTAGCAGGTATTATTGTAAGTACCCTTATGGCCTCATGTTCCGTAGACGACAATGTTACAAGTGAGGAAAGCCCGGAGGCCCAGAATTATGAAGTAAAAAGCGATGACGGCGGCGGAACCAGCACTGGATTAATTCCTATAAAACCGCCAAAACCACCTACAAAACCATAATTTTTTAGGTTTTTTACAGAAAACATGTAACTTTAGAGGGATTTTATTTTTCAAATATGAAAGTAATTCCCTCTATTTTTTTTATACTTTTGTTCTGTATTTGTGCATCCTGTACTAAAAAAAATCTTTCAAAATCCAAGGGAGAGCGCACACAAGAACAGCAGATACAAATGCTCTTGTCGAAGGCTGATAAAGAGACATTTTCTTTTTCCCAAAAAACAACCCTCTTGGACAGTGCTATTAGATTGTCGGAGAAAATAGCAAATGAAGACCTTTTATGGCAAGCTGCAGCAAATAAAACCTTTCTGTATATGTATGAGCGCCCCGATAGCGCCAAAATCTATATTGATCAGCTGGAAAAGATGGCTTTGCAAAAAGAAAGTTCTCCTTATCTGGGATACGTAGCTTCTTTAGCCGGCGATTATTATTATGCTATATCTGCATTAGACAGTGCTTATTATCATTACAATCGTTCCAATACATTCTATTTGCATGATAGAGATAGTTTAAGAGTAGGATATAATCTTATCAGAATGTCTGAAATTCATTGGTTTTATAATGATTATGCCGCTAGTGAAGAAGTTGCTACTGATGCTTTAAAATACTTGAAATCTGCAGGTGATACCGCTTACTTGTCGCAAGCCTATAATTTAATAGGAGCTGTTTACCATGATAATAAAAACTACGATAAATCCATTGCATTTTATGACAAAGTATTAGAACTAACAGATGACCCTCTTAGCCGCATAATTATAGAGAACAATATAGCATCCGTTTATATTGATATGGGTAAAGAAAAATTTGGTTTAAAGAAATTATATGAGATATTACCCGATCCGCTTTTGAATCAGCATTCAGATAAAAAAGCATTGATTTTGAATAATATTGGATATGCTTATTTTAAAATAAATAAAAAAGACGGCCTGTCTGAGCTCCAACAAGCATTGCATATAAATGACAGTCTGGGAATAGTTAGTCAAAAGATTAAAAATTGTTTAACAATCGCAGCGTTTTTTGAGGATACCGATAGACCAAAGGCTATCCGTTTGGTAAAAGAAGCGGTTCGGTTATCCAGAGCGTCTAAAGGAGTTGACGGGGAACTTTCCGGATTAAAAAAACTGATCCATTTAACAGACGATGAGGAAGCAAAAAAATATTCATTGGAATATCTTCAGTTAAATGATAGTATTACAGCTGTACGTACAAAAGCTAAAAATCAGTTTGCAAAAATCAAATATGACTACTCACAGGAATTGGAACAAAACCTCTCGTTAAAAACCAAAGCAGCCGAAAATAAGCTGGTCATACAAAAGCAGAAAAACACCAATACAGTATTGTTTGCCATTTTCTTACTAACGGTTATCTTGATTGTATTCCTGTATTATATTCTCAAAGGACGGCATAAACGCGAAAAACTGGAAGAAGCATATAAGGTAGAAACACGTATTGCAGCAAAAATACATGACGAACTGGCTAATGATGTTTACAATACTATTGCCTATACAGAACACACTGATTTTTCCATTCCGGATAACCGTATAAAATTATTGGACAGTCTTGGAGGTGTTTATAACCAAACAAGAAATATTTCAAAAGAAAACAGCAGTATTGATACCGGAGAAAACTATACCGAAGCTCTAAAAAATATGCTGGGAGAATACCAGATGAATTCTTTAAAAATTATTTTGGCAGGAATTGACAGTATTCATTGGAATACAGTGGATGGACCAAAAAAAATAGTCATCTATCGTATTTTACAGGAGCTTATGGTTAATATGAAGAAACACAGCAAGGCTTCTATGGTTATGGTGCGGTTTGAATTAAAAAACCGAAAAATAAACATACAGTATTCAGATAACGGTGTAGGAATTCCTGATGAAAAAACTATTTTTAAAAATGGTTTGAAAAATGCGGAAAGTCGTATAAAAACAGTTGAAGGAACTATTACTTTTGATTCAAATGATTCAGGAGGTCTGAAAGTAATAATAAGCTGTCCTGTATAAATAGTTTATAATATGTTTAAAAAAGTTTTAGTAGTAGAAGATATTGACAGTATCAATTTAGGAGTCGTTTCTGTTTTAGAAAAAATGGGTGACATAGACATTCATTGTACCAAATATTGTGATGAAGCCCTGTTGAAAATCAAACGCAGTAAAATGGACGCAGTACCTTTTGATTTACTCATTACCGATCTTTCCTTTAAGGAGGACTACAGAACCATTACTATAAAATCAGGAGAGGAACTCATTGAAGCTATTAAAAAGGAACTACCCGATATACAGGTAATCGCTTATTCTGTAGAAGACAGGCCTTTAAAAATAAAAGCTCTTTTTGATAAATTACACATAAACGGATATGTACCCAAAGGAAGAAACAGTATTGTTGAATTAAAAAAAGCGATCGAAGAAATTTATAAAGCGCACCGGTACGTACCGGAATATATTGCCAATGCGCTAAAAGAAGATGCGGTTTTTGAAATTGAGACCTATGATATTGATCTTCTGAATCACCTCTCAAAAGGATTGTCACAGGAAGAAATCAGCATTGATTTTAAAAAGAGAAGCTATAGTTCATCCAGTGTAAGCAGTATTGAAAAGAGAATTAACCGGCTGAAAATTTATTTCAACGCTAAAAATATAGCCCATCTTGTTACAATTACCAAAGACTTAGGACTGATTTAATTTTTTGTGATGTTATAGAATACCGGAAGGAACTGCTGTGTATATAAAACCAGCTCTTTATGGAAAACCGTAAAGAGCTGGTTTTTTTTTGCAGCTAGTTTTGTCGTGTAAATAACCTTTGTAAAATTACATCGTATGACAAGAAAATTTCTTCTGTTACTGTTTTTCTTTACAATACATTTTATTGTAAAGTCTCAAAACAGTCAATTATTGGCTTCCTGTTGTGAACCGGCCAAGGCAAGATGCACGGGTTCAGCTGCCTGTAAAAATTGCTCACGCTGTGCGCATTGTAATGCCGGTGGTAGTTGCGGCGTTTGTTCTTCTTCTGTAAATAAACCGGACAAGCCTAAAAAAAGTAGCCCGATAAAAAAATCTTCCCCTGCTTCTTATTCATCTTCAGATGCCTCCTTCTATGATAAAGATGAGCTGTTGGTGGCCAATAAGAGTAATGTAAATATGAGAAGCGGAGCAGGGACTCATTATGACATTATAGAAAGACTTAAAGAAAACGATGAGGTCATCTTTATTCAGCAATCCGGTCAATGGCTTAAAGTCCGTGTTAAAAAATCAAAAAAAACGGGCTGGGTATATGCTAAGAATCTGAAGCGAAAGTCAGTTTCTTCAACAACTAAGCAAATACTCCAAAACAACTGGAAAACCTAAATAATTAGGTGGTTTTTCGTAAAAAGAATGCTCTTTTTGCTCCTTAATGAGGAAAACCGTAAAAAAAGCCTTATCGCCCTATCTACTTTTGAGGAGTTAAACAATTAAAAAAATCAAAAATGGGAAAATTTATACTAAAAAAAAGAAGCAACGGAGAATACCAGTTTAACCTTGAAGCGGCAAACGGTCAGGTCATTCTCACCAGTGAAGGCTATACAGCAAAAGCATCCTGCCAGAATGGGATAGCATCCGTAAAGACCAATGCGCCGCTGGACAACCGTTACGAAAGAAAAGAAGCTAAAAACGGAAAATACTACTTCAATCTCAAAGCCGGAAACGGAGAGGTTATCGGTACCAGTCAGATGTATGCCAGCGGTGCGGTGCGTGACAATGGAATAGAATCCGTAAAAACAAATGCACCGGATGCTGAGGTAATAGACGAAACAATCTAACCTGATGAATATGGAACTTAAACTTAAACTAGAGCAACTGCACCAACGTGTGAATGGTCTGAAAGATCAGATCAATACCGAAGAAGCGACCAAGAATGCATTTGTATTACCTTTTATTCAGCTGTTGGGATACGATATTTTTAATCCTACGGAAGTAATACCGGAGTTTATCTGTGATATCGGTACCAAAAAAGGCGAAAAAGTAGATTATGTAATCCGAAATAATGAGGAACCTATTCTCATCATAGAGTGCAAACACTGGAAAGAAAGTGCCGATGCTCATAATTCACAGCTACACCGCTACTACCATGTTTCCAAAGCACGATTCGGAGTGTTAACCAATGGCTTGAAGTATAATTTTTATACCGATCTGGAGAAGCCGAATATTATGGATGAAAAACCATTCTTAACCATTGATATCGAAGATCTGAAAGACAGCTCTATCAAAATCCTGGAGAGCTTTGCCAAGAATCAGTACAATCTTGAAAATATTCTGGATTCGGCAGAAGCCTTAAAATACATCAAAGCCATTCGAAAAGAATTTGAAAAAGAGATAGAAAATCCGTCCGATGAAATGGTCAAGCTATTGGTCAATCGTTTCTTTGATAAATCCTTAACGGCAAATCGTATGACAGTATTTAAGGAATATACGAAAAAGGCGTTGACAGTTTCAATCAACGAATCCATCAGCGACCGGTTAAAGTCTGCTTTGCATATCAATGAGAAAATGGAGAAACAGGACAATAGCAACCCCATTTCCATTGATGAAAACAAAGACAGCGAAAAAGTCATTACAACCGAAGAAGAAATGGAAGCCTTCCAGATTGTAAAAGCCATTGTTAGGGAAAAAATTCCTTCCGAAAGAATTGCACATCGCGATACGCAATCCTATTTCGGCGTCTTGTTGGATAACAATAACCGCAAACCCATCTGCCGGTTTCATTTTAACACCTCAAACAAATACTTAGAGCTATTCCATAATGGAAAAGATGCCGGTGAAAGAGTACTGCTGACCGATCTGGATGAAATCTATAACCACAGGACTGAATTACATCTGACAGTGGATAATTATTAATATGCCCATTATTATGATAACAATTTATTCAATCCTAAATCAAAACTAATGATCTCCCAAACAACACCACTTGATCAACAAGTATTGAACAATAATAAAGAGATATTTCTACGAATAGTATCTGAGCTTACTCGTGCTAAATCTGAAATTCTAATTGCAGCTGCTTGGTTTACAGATGATGAACTTTTTGATATTTTATTATCAAGGCTATCAGATGGCGTAAATGTTGAATTAATAATTGCAGATAATCAGGAAAATGAAAAACTGGACTTTTCATTATTAACAGTAAAGGGTGCTACAGTCACCAAAATTAAAAATTCAGGTTACGGAACAATGAATCAGAAGTACTGTATCATTGATAAAAGAATCGTATTGCACGGCTCTTATAATTGGTCTGTTAATGCAAGAAAGAATAATCATGAAAGTATTATTGCAACAGACCATAATGAAACAGTAGAAAGTCTAATCACAAATTTTAATAATTTAAAGAAAAAAGCAATAGCAATACAAGCAGGACTGCCACCGATTGAAGATTCTCCTGCCCAAGTATTGGATAAAGAGGTAAAGAAGGTAGAGGAAGAGCTGAATGTAAAAACAGCATATGAAAAAGTGCTGGATGCTATGATTGCGGCCGAGGTTAGCTCATTCAATCGTGAAAGTTTAAGAAAACAGGGGTTTGATCGCTCTTTATCGAATAATGGAGATCATAATATTCTTGATAAAGCTTTAGATACGCTTTACAACGGCTTTATAAATGATATAGATATTATTGAAGACAAAAAACGCAGATTGTTATCTAAAATTGATGAACAAAAAATTAAATCAATAAGTCAATTAAAAGAACGTTATGACACACAAATTATAACTATAGAAACAGAAGTTGAGGTCACAAAAGAAACCTTAAACAATAAGCTTGTACATCTGAAAGCAGAAATTCTAATTAATGAATCTGCTGTAAGTGATTTAAAAGAAAACAAACTCAGACCACTAAGTCAAAAAGTTTCTGAAATAGAAGCCCGTATCAGAGAGTCTTTAAATACTTTTGTTAAACCGGGAGTTAAATGGTTTGAGCTCATCACTACAAGTATATTCGCTGTTGCATTACTCGTTTATCTGATTGTGTTTTATGCGTCTGCAGCCTATATTCTACTTTACAGTGAAGAAGATGCAATAAAAGCGTTAAAAAGTTCCAGCGAATCGGTCAGTCCGCAAG
Source organism: Paenimyroides tangerinum (assembly GCA_050990835.1). Taxonomy (GTDB): domain Bacteria; phylum Bacteroidota; class Bacteroidia; order Flavobacteriales; family Flavobacteriaceae; genus Flavobacterium. The sequence goes on from CP158859.1 coordinate 1,156,059, forward strand.
TATTTAACCCTGATGCCTTTAACAAAGCATGGGAGCATGGTGGTATGGCATTTTTATTTGTGTGTCTTTTTGTATGTATTCCCCTAAATTAAATTGCGAATACACAATGTCTTTTCCTAAGTAACCACTGGAAACCTTCTCGTTCATTTGCATGAAAGGCTTGTAATGAAAGATGGTTTCGTTTTTTATTTTTCCATTATGAGATTCTTTAATAGATTTAATCCGTATTCCAGGTGCATACGTAAAATATTCTAAATCAGTGTTTTTTTTATAGTGTTTTCTTAATGATATTTGGGTAAACTGAGCTTGTTCAGCGGTTTTATATTGTACATAATAAGTTCCAGGTTGTAATTGCAGTTGGGTATATGTATTGCCCGGTTTTGCTTCTGCATTAACCCATGTATAGTTGTTGGCACTGTTTATTATTTTATATCTAGGGTATATCCAGGTGGGTACGCTTCCGCCAGACGTTCCTCCCTGATTAGAAGGTTCCAGACCGCCTCCCGGTCCTGGAATTATCGGTCCGCTTTCAACTCCATTGGCCGTTATTTTGTAAAAAATATTCGTTATTTCATCTATTGAAAATTGTTTTCTGGTATAGGATACAAATTTTCCGTTTTCTAGTATGTTTACAGTACTGGTACTCGTACTGGTTTCATCCAGATAAAAGTTATTGAGATTTCCTGTATATAACTGATCTTCTGGTATACCCGCCTGGTTTATTTCATATGTATTGCGTTGTCAGGGAATCGTAAGAACTCCTTATAAAGCATGTGACACATTTGAACTTTGACACAAGAATTATTCTATGAAATTCATAACAACTCCATGCCACAAGCTGTTTTAAAAACATTCATTAGGTTGGCGGAATAGGACATACAAGCTAGAATTTTTGTATATTTGTGAGTTAAGCATAACTGCTATTGAATTTTAAATAAAATTTTATAAACAAATGTATGTATTTTTGTTTATAAAAACAAAAAGAAATGTTTTTTAATTAGTATAATAAATAATTACGTGAGGGATAAGGGGCTAACAAAGAGGGAAAAAATAGAAGCCATCATTGCGTACGTTGAAAAGTATAAACTAACGGCGTATGAGATTGGTACGTATGCGCAGGATATAAGTATACCTACGGTAGACCGGATTATAAAAAGAGAAACGGCTAACCCGTCCGGGAAAAACCTGGATATCATTCTGGACTATATTGAAAAAACGGTCATAGAACGTGAAAATAATGAGGTAGAAGAAGACAGGGTAAACGAGCCTTTAGCTGCGTATTACGCTACACAGGAACTTTTAAAAACGCAGCGTGAACTTATCCGAACGCAACGTGATCTTATCAAAGAAAAGGAACTGCGGCTTACAGCACTTGAAAAAGAGCTCAGTGCTATAAAAAAAGAGTTATAATCGGGTAGCGGCTATTTTTGATGAGGAGACGACAGGAATCGGATTCTCTACCTAGCGGTGCCGCCGGATGAAATAGATAACAGGCCGGGAACGTAACTGTCTCCGACCTGTTAACGTGTAGAGCAGTGTAAGATCAGAACAATACCACCTCACTCATCACTATTTCCGTAATATAACGCTTGTTGCCGTCTTTGTCCTCGTATTGCCGGTAGGTTAACTTGCCTTCTATCGCAATTTCTTTTCCCTTTTCAACATATTTCTGAATAATCTCAGCCGTTTTACCCCAGGCTACCAGATTATGCCATTGTGTGGTTTCCTGTTTTTCGTCCTGGTCGTTGTAATACACCTCGTTGGTGGCTAGGGAAAAAGAGGCAACGCGGTTGCCGTTGTCAAATGTTTTTACTTCCGGATTGTTGCCCACTCTTCCGATAAGGCGAACGCTGTTTCGTAATGTACTCATGGCGTATATTTTTTAAGTTAAACACGATTTATATGACAAAGTTGAAGTAAATTGCAAATGAAAATCGGTATATAAGCATTTAAAGTCGGTTGTAAGTGTTTGTTGTCGGATAATAACGAAAAAATGATAAAAAAACTACTGTTTTTTGTAATCTGTTTTATGGGGATGCAAACGGTCTTGGGTCAGGAAATTCTGGCCACTGTAACCGCTGAGGCACTGCCCGTGCACCTGCTTCGCAAAGAAGACAGCCCTGTGCTGCAGCTACTGCCCAAAGAAACATTCTTATATGCCGAACAACATAATGCGGCTATGGTGAAGGTGCTTTTTTATGCAGAAAAAGGCAATGTATGGACAGAAGGGTACCTGGCACAGCGGGGCATTCACTATCTTAGTAATGGTACAAAAGCAGAAAAAACCCGGTTTATCATTGCTTATTTAACCCGGTTTAATGAGGTGGCCACCCTTAAAAAAAATGACCTGCAACCGGCCTTTTCGCTGAATCTTATGATCGATATGATACTCGAGCAAACGTGTGTTTATAAAAATACTGTTATTGCCCGCCTTTTTATGCAATCGTTGCTGGCAGTGTACGATACGCTTGATGAAAAACAGCTGTATGCAGTAGAAGAACTGTACCATTGTCAGAAAGAGCTAGTAGAAGAGCTGGTTGCAAGCGAAAAAAATACTTTTGCCCGAACCCGGATACAACAATTAATCAAAGAATTTTAATACGGTTATGACAACATCTAAATTACATTATATTGCCTATTTCTATACATTTCTGATTTTAAGTTTTCCAGCTATATGCCTGTACTTTATAAATAAGATAAGCCAGTTTGTGAAAGGCGGATGGTCTTGGGGTGTTATTGTTTTTGTAGCGTTCCTGGCCCTGGTTGCTCTGGCTGTTTTTATATGGGGCTTTTTTGTGGAAATGAACCTGCGTATGGCCAAGGTGGTTATTTCAGACAAAACAATTACAATCAGACAATTGCTCGGATGGGGAACACAGCGCGAATGGCCGTTTGAAGCTATTGACGGTTTTGTGGTAAAAAAATTCAGAACGCGCGCGCAGGAACAGGAATACCTGTACCTCATACAGGATAAAAAGGCGATTGGTGTTTTTTCAAGCCTTTATTTTAAAAACTATGCAGAACTAAAACAGGTGTTACGCACCCGGCTAAAAGAGTATGGGGCATAACAACCACCGGCAGCCGCCTTTTTTCTGTTTGCTTTGCCCTATAAAAAGACAAACCGAATACAGGTTTTTTTACTATTTTCGTTGTCCTGAAAGTGCGCTTTTGCATTACTTCTGTAAAAAACAGCACATATCCTAAATATTTTTTATCTTTAAAAGAAAATGGATAAATATTGTGTAGAATGCGGTGAAAAGTTGCGGGGCAGAGAAGATAAAAAGTTCTGTAACGACGCCTGCCGTAATGCTTACAATAATAAACGCAATAAAGATAGCACCAATTTAATGCGCAATACGCATAATGTTCTTCGTAAAAATTACCGTATACTGTCGGAACTGAATACAGAAGGAAAAACCAGGGTAAGTGCTGCCCGGCTAAAAACAGCCGGATTCAATTTTCAGTTTATTACTTCTGTGCTTACCACACGCAATCAGTCTACATATTTTTTTGTGTACGATCAGGGGTATCTTCCTCTGGATGATAATATGTATATTCTGGTTAAAAAAAACTAAATCTTTGCTGTTGTGTAGTATTCCATCACCGCATTTGCTAATTTTGTATTTTTAAAAAAGTTATGAGCAAGAAAATCAGTAAAATAGAACTGCGCAATCTGAACCTGGAAGATTATCTGGAGTTAAAGTCGTCTATGATGGAAGCCTACGAAGGGGAAGGAGTAGAGGATGTGTACTGGAATAAAACAGAAATAAAACGCTTGCTTAAGGTATTTCCTGAGGGTCAGCTGGTTATTCTGGCCGACGATATGGTGGTAGGGGCTGCCTTGTCTATTATTGTAGACGAGAAAAAGGCGCTGATGAATCACAAGTACAGTGATATTACGGCCGACGGTACATTTACCACGCATAATAATGAAGGCGACGTATTATACGGAATAGACGTTTTTATACATCCTAATTACCGCGGACTTCGGCTGGGACGGCGTTTGTATGATGCGCGTAAAGAAATGTGTGAGAACCTGAACCTGAAATCTATTGTATTTGCCGGACGTATGCCGCTTTATGCACAGTACGCCAAAGAACTGACACCCCGCCAATACCTGGAAAAGGTAAAAAATAAAGAAATTCACGACCCGGTTATTTCCTTCCAGCTGAATAACGACTTCCATATCGAAAAGTTGATGCGAAACTATCTGGAAGGTGACCGGTATTCAAAAGAATATGCCGTTTTGTTAGAGTGGAATAATATTTTGTATGAACCCAAACAGATGATTATCAATGCCCGGAAAACAGTAATACGCCTGGGACTCATACAATGGCAGATGCGGCCGCTGAATAACCTGGAAGAGTTTTTTGACCAGGCTGAATTTTTTATTGATGCCGTTTCGGGGTATGAAAGTGATTTTGCTTTGTTTCCCGAATTGTTTATAGCACCTCTTATGGCCGATTACAACCATATGTCAGAGTCGGAAGCCATACGCGAAATAGCGAAGTTTACGCAACCTATCCGTCAGCGTTTTCAGGAACTGGCTATTTCTTATAACATTAATATTATTACAGGCAGTATGCCTTACCTGGAAGAAGATAATGCACTGTATAATGTAGGTTTCTTATGCAAACGCGACGGAACATCAGAAATGTACCGAAAGATACATATTACGCCTAACGAGCGTTTGTACTGGGGGATGCAGGGGGGCGATACCATACAGGTATTCGATACAGACTGCGGAAAAATAGGTATTATGATCTGTTATGATGTGGAGTTCCCGGAACTGCCGCGCCTTATGGGCGAACAAGGCATGGAAATCTTATTTGTGCCCTACCTTACCGATACGCAAAACGGGTATACCCGTGTGCGTAACTGTGCACAGGCAAGAGCTATAGAAAATGAGTGCTATGTGGCCATAACAGGGTGTGTGGGCAACCTGCCGAAAGTAAATAATATGGACATACAGTTTGGCCAGGCAGCCGTATTCACACCTTCCGATTTCGCTTTCCCTACCAACGGAGTAAAAGCAGAAGCGACTCCTAATACGGAAATGACACTTATTGTAGATGTTGATCTGAACCTGCTCAAAGAGCTGCACGAACATGGCAGCGTGCGCATTAAAAAAGACCGGCGTCTGGATTTATACAGTTTAAAAGCAAAATAATGAAAACCATAAGTATTTTAGGAGCGGGCTGGCTGGGGTTTCCGCTGGCCGAAACCTTAAAAAAAGAGGGCTATACCGTTAAGGCTACTACTACCACTCAGGCGAAAATGGGTGCTTTTGCCGTCAAAGGACTAGAGCCTTTTCTGGTATCGGATGCGCATTTTGTAGAAGAAGAGCTGCACGATTTTTTCAGCGGTACTGACGTACTGCTTATCACTATACCCCCCAACAGGGCTGCAGAAGGGAACGATTATGTAAAGAATATAGCTAAATTTCTCCCTTATGTAGAACAGCACGATATAAAAGAAGTGCTGTTTACAGGGTCTACCACGGTATATCTGTCGCTTTCCGGTCTTGTAAATGAAGATACACCGGTTACACCTGTTGCTGAGATGGACAGGCAGATCATGGAAATTGAAGACCTGCTTCTGAAAAACCCGGCATTTAATGCTACGGTACTCCGGCTGGGTGGACTTATAGGCGAAGACAGGCACCCGGTTACTTTTATGGCTCTGCGGCCCGAAATAGCCGAAGCAAATGAACCTGTAAATATGGTGCATCGTGATGATATAATACGGTTTGTACAGAAGCTTGTGAAGAAAAGACTGCCCAATGCAGTTTTTAATGTGGTGGCTCCGGTATTGGACGATAAACGTATGTTTTATACAAAAGCTGCAAAAGAATTTAAGGTTGCGCTTCCGGCTTTTGCAGAAAGTGCAGCGCCAAAAATGCGTAGGGTAGACGGTACGCGTATTGTAAAGTATACAGGGATAGATTATTCCCGTCTGGTAAACGAAAAAACCGATAGCTAAACTACCGGTCTTCTCAAATTAACTATGAAAAAAGCAATGTATTAATGTACTAATCGTCTGCTGAAAGTTCCTGCATAACACAGGAACTTTTTTTCATAAAAAAACGGATAGGTCAGCCTATCCGTCTTGTTTACATTATTTCACTTGAGTTGCGTTAGCTACTTCCTGAGCTACTTTAGTCGCATACTCTGCCCATAATTTTTGATCTTCCGGTGTTAATTTAGCGGCAAACTCCTGTGTTTTCTTAGCCCAGTCGGTTGCTTTTTTAGTAAGTTCCTGCATTTTAGTAGCATCACCTGATTTTGCTACTTCTATTTGCTCTTTTACAAAAGAAGCATATTCATCTACGAACTTCTGAGCGTCCGGATTGCTCATTTTTGGAGTAGCTACACTTGCCACTGCTTCATTCACATCTTCTGCCACATTTGTATTTTCCGGCATGGTGGTTTCTGTTGTAGTGGTTTCTGTTGTAGTTGTTTCCGGCTCTGCTTTTGTTTCTTCTTTTTTACAAGAGGTAAATGCCAAAGCGGCTACTAATGCTGTACTTAAAATTACTTTTTTCATGTTCAATTTTTTTACTGTTAGGTTGATAAATTAATTTGATTAGTATAAAAGTAGCGAGTTATTTTTAAAACCCACTGTATTTAAATGTGATTTTTTTGTTAATTTTTTTGATTCCTTTGAAATTACTTTTCAGTTTCCTCCTTTTCCTCTGCGGTTTTGTCTTCTTTTTTACCATCTTCGAAATCTTCATGATTTTTTTCCTCTGACTGCAATGCCGGTGGTAAATCGGAATCTTTCGGTTTTTTGCGGTAAAGGTATCGGTCGTAATATTTTTCAAACAATGGTGTAGGTGCATTGTCTTCGCCCAGTACAAATCCGTACGGACGCAGCCCGTCTACATTGTCAAAAATAATCTTGAAAATAGCCAGAATAGGAATGGCGAGGAACATACCTGCGATACCCCATATAGATTCGGCAATAACAATGCCGAATAATACTACAAAAGAATTAAGAGATACCTTAGACCCGATAATTTTAGGGGTAATGATATTGCCGTCTATGGAATTTACCACTATTACGGCTATGATAACCCATAACGCCTGGATAGGTTCTCCGGTGGCAAGCGTAACCACTGCTGCCAGTACAGTAGCTGTAAAGATACCGATATAAGGTATCAGGTTTAAAATACCACAGAGCACGGCAAACAGGATGGCGTATTTTATACCAATAATACTATAAGCGATAAACATTAAGGTAGATACGGCCACTACCTGTATAAGCAGTCCTAAAATATATTGTTTTACAATACTCTGTATTTCTGAAACTACTTCTTTTACCTTGGTCTGATCATCAGGCGGAAAACACCATATGATAAATTTAACCAGATGGCTTCTGTACAGCAGGAAAAAGAAAATGGAAAGAAACACAAAAGTAGCTGCTGCAAGCATTGACGTTATAGAGGTTACGGCTGTGCCCAGCACACCCGATCCTTTTTTCAGCGCCTCTTCGGCATTTTTGGATATATACTGCAGCTGTTCTTCTTCAGATACACCAAACCTGTCGTATACAAATACCTGGGCCTCATGAAACAATTGTTCCATCTGTGCCTTAAACTCAGGCAGGTCTTCTTTAAATTGTGCCATTTGTGTACCTATAAAATAGAAAACACCCAATACGGCCAGCGTAAAAAGAATAGGGGATACCAATGAAGACAGGATGCGGGGAAATTTCAGCCGGCGCTCCATAAAATTAGACAGGGGCAACAGCAGCATGGCTACCAGGAATCCCATAACCAGCGGTACCAGTATAGATTTACCTATAACGCTTATATAAACTAGGGCAATGATACTGACTAAAACGCAGGCCAACCGGATAACAAACGGAACTTTTTTAGTGTTCTTTTCTATGGACGGCGTATTTTCTAAAGGTTTTTTTTTGGTTTCCTCTTCCATATAAAATTCTTTTAAATGTCCATTTCAGGAATATCGCCTTCTACTATCAAAGGCGCTTCAGTAGCTTTGATAATAGCTTCAACGGAAACTCCGGGTGCGCGTTCAAGCAATTTAAAACCGTCAGGCGTTATTTCAATTACAGCCAGCTCGGTTACAATCTTTTTTACACAGGCTACGCCGGTTAACGGAAGCGTACATTCTTTTAATAGTTTTGATTCACCGGCTTTGTTAACGTGCATCATGGCTACAATAATATTTTCTGCAGACGCTACCAGGTCCATGGCACCACCCATTCCTTTTACCATTTTTCCGGGAATTTTCCAGTTGGCAATATCACCTCTTTCGTTTACTTCCATAGCGCCCAGAATGGTAAGATCTACATGCTGTGAACGAATCATGCCGAAACTTGTGGCCGAATCAAAAAACACGGCACCGGGTAATGTCGTAATAGTCTGTTTGCCCGCATTTATCAAATCCGGATCCTCTTCACCCTCATACGGAAAAGGGCCCATACCCAATACACCGTTTTCACTCTGGAACTCCACATTCATGCCTTCCGGAACATAGTTGGCTACCAGCGTAGGAATGCCTATTCCTAAATTTACATAAAAACCGTCTTGTAATTCTTTGGCAATACGCTTTGCAATGCCTATTTTATCTAAAGCCATAACTTAATCTCTTTTTCTTACTGTGCGTTGTTCAATTCTTTTCTCGTAATTTTTTCCTTCAAAAATACGTTTTACAAAAATACCGGGTACATGAATCTCATTAGGATTCAATTCGCCAACCGGAACCAGTTCTTCTACTTCGGCTATGGTAATTTTGGCTGCGCCGGCCATACAGGCATTAAAATTACGGGCAGTACCCTTAAAAATAAGGTTACCGGCTTCGTCGCCTTTCCATGCCTTTACAATGGAGTAATCGGCCTTGTAGGCTTCTTCCATGACATACATTTTCCCGTTAAATTCACGGGTTTCTTTTCCTTCAGCTACTTCTGTTCCGTAGCCTGCCGGTGTAAAGAAAGCAGGTATTCCGGCCTGGGCGGCACGGCATTTCTCTGCCAGAGTGCCCTGAGGGGTTAGCTCTACTTCCAGTTCACCGCTAAGCATCTGGCGTTCAAACTCCGCATTTTCTCCTACATAGGAAGAGATCATTTTCTTTATCTGGTGTTTTTGCAGTAACAGGCCCAGCCCAAAGTCGTCTACGCCCGCATTGTTAGAAATACACGTTAGTCCTGTTATGTTTTTGCGTACCAATTCAGCAATACTGTTTTCCGGAATACCGCATAAGCCGAATCCACCTAACATAATGGTCTGATTATCTTTTATATCAGACAAAGCTTCCTGTGCATTTGCTACTTTCTTGTTGATCATATTGTTCTTGTTGTTAATGGGAATAAATATAATAAAAAAACGACTTTAAAATGCTAAAGTCGTTTCAATTATTGCGATTAAAAATCGAATTCGTTAATGATGCTTTGTGTAGGCGGAGCGAGGGAATCTTTTTTAGAAGAACCTGTTCCTTCGCCGTCTGTTAAAGAATCGTTTGGTGTGTACTTCCAGCAGTCTACCTCTACAGTGGTATTGGCCGGACGCTCAAACGGATCTTTAGAAACCATAAGGGTTTTGTCGTTGTAGCATTTTTTCATGAAAATTCCCCAGATAGGAAGTGCCATAGTAGCCCCCTGTCCGTAAGCTGTTGAACGGAAATGGGCGCCTCTGTCTTCGTTTCCTACCCAGATTCCCGTAGCCAGATTCGGTACCATGCCGATAAACCATCCGTCACTATTATTCTGCGTGGTCCCGGTTTTACCGGCAATAGGGTTTTTAAATGCATACGGATAACCTGTCATTACATGATAGCCGGCGCCTCCTTTGCCTGTATAACGTAAACGGGCTCCTGACCCGCTTTCGGTTACGCCTTCCAATAATTTTACAATCGCATACGCCATGTCTTTACTCATTACATCGCGGGTTTCTGCATGTGATTCATACAGGATAACTCCGTTTTTATCGGTAATTTTACTGATAAAACGCGGTTTTACATATACCCCCTGATTGGCGAAGGTACTGTAAGCCCCTACCATATCGCTTACCGTAATTTCCACTGCTCCGAGAGCAATAGCCGGAGATTGCGGTATATCTGATTTTACACCCAGCTGACGGGTAAGATCAATAACCGCTTTAGGCCCAACACGGTCCATAAGCTTAGCCGTAACCGTATTTAATGATTGTGCCAGTGCAAACTTCAGGTTTACAAGACCGTAGTACCTGCCACCTGAGTTTTTAGGTGTCCATGGTTTGGTAATACCGTATCTTCCTTTTGGCATGGTAAACTGTGAATCATGAATCATATCGCAGGGCGACATGCCTAACTGCTCAATGGCTGTTGCATACACAAATGGTTTAAAGGTAGAGCCTACCTGACGTGCGCCCTGTGCCACGTGATCGTACTGAAAGTGTTTATAATCGATACCTCCCACCCATACTTTTACATTACCGGTCATAGGCTCCATAGACATTACACCTGTTTGTAAAAAGTGTTTGTAATAGATAATAGAATCACGGGGTGTCATCAGAGTATCGCGTTCTCCTTTCCAGGTAAAGATGGCCATACGTGTTTTGACACCAAAAGATTTGATAATGTCTTCTTCCGGTTTTCCTTCATTGGACATTTGTTTCCAGCGCTCTGAGTTACGCATGGCGCGCTGTATGATTTTTTCGCTCTCTGTTTTTGACAAATTGATAAAAGGCGCATTTTTATTGCCTCGCTGTTGTGCGAAAAATTCCCGTTGAAGATTAGCCAGATGGTCATGTACGGCTTCTTCGGCGTATTTTTGCATGCGTGAATCGATAGTGGTGTATATGCGCAGACCATCACGGTAAATATCATAAGTAGAACCGTCTTTTTTAGGGTTTTCTTTTACCCATTTGCGCATATAGTCGCGCAGGTATTCTCTGAAATAAGTTCCCTGACCTTCTGTATGGGTTTCGGGGTTATAATCAATCTTTACCGGAAGTGCCTGGTATTTTACTTTTTCTGTTTCTGATAAAAAACCGTTACGCTCCATCTGGTGCAGTACTATATTTCTCCGGTTTTTAGAACGCTCAGGATTAAAACGCGGGTTGAATTTGGACGGAGCCTGAAGCATTCCTACCAGAATAGCCGCTTCATCTACTGTTAGATCTTTGGGCTCTTTATTAAAGTAAATATTGGCAGCCGAACGTATACCATAGGCATTACTTACAAAATCTACTGTGTTGAGGTAGTACGCAATGATTTCTTCTTTGGTATACTGTCTTTCCAGTTTTACGGCAATAATCCATTCTTTTATTTTCTGTACTACACGAAAAACAATATTACTTGAACCGGAACTGCCGTGAAAAAGGTTTTTAGCCAGCTGCTGGGTTATAGTACTCGCACCTCCGCTGGTTCCTACTTTAAAAACGGCACGCATGGTACCCTTACCGTCTATGCCCGAATGTTCGTAAAAACGCTCGTCTTCAGTAGCTATAAGCGCTTTTACCAAATGGTCCGGCAGGTCTTCGTACTTGATAGGTACCCGGTTTTCGAGGTAAAATTTACCCAGGGTTTTTCCATCGGCAGAAATAATTTCCGTGGCAACGCTGGATGACGGATTTTCCAATTCATCAAAAGAGGGCATAGCACCGAAAACACCCCAGCTTGCTAATAAAAAGAACAAGATTATGGCTGTTATTCCACCTAAGAAAAGTTTCCAAAACCACCTTACATAAAATGATATATTTTTAACTTTTTCTTTTTTTGTTACTTTTTCCATTCTACAATATATTATCTTTTTTCAATTCTGAGTCCTACATCCGTAACACCGTCTAAAACTGTAACGCCGTCTGTTTTTCCGGCACTTCTGATGGCGTGTTCAATCTCTACTGTATAAACCCCGGGGGTTTTAAATGTATAGGCATTTTTAAAGAGAAGTTTGCTGGTTTTGGTGTCTGAAAAACCTTCTCCCAAAAGAGAACCGTCAGGCCGGGCCATTTCATACTGCATAGTATCTACGGTAGCCTTTCCGTTGGGCATAAACGTTTTTACAATTAAGAACAGATTACTGTACGGATAGTTGTTATTGTTGCGGATGTTTATATATACGTCGTAATTTCCTGCAGTATCTTTCTGTTCAAACGTAAATTTTTTAATATCTTCTTTTTTCCATCCTCCTTTTGTGGATTGAAATTCGTCGAAAAAATGATCCCCGCCACAGGAAACCAAAAACAGGAACAGAAGTCCTGCTGTCCATTTAGGTATTTTTGGAGTTAGGATTGTTGCCATTTTTATTACGGTTTCTGTTACGATTAGGTTTTGGGCCTGAAGTATTAGAGGTGTTACCGTTTCCGGTTTTTTGTTTATGCTGACCAGAGTTTACAGGCCTTTTTTTATTAAAATGCGCAGCATCATTTTGCTTATTTTCATTTGATTTACCTGCCCCAGCCACAGCGGTTTCTGAAGGATGTTTCTTCTTGTTGCGCGATGGTTTTTTCTTGTGTTTAGGCTGGTCAAAACGGGCCAGACTGTCTTCTGCCAGGGTAGATTGAAAACCATGCGAGGCAGCTGTAGTGTTTTCTTCTTTTTCTATTACATAGTCTTCAATAGCCGCAATTTTTTTTCCTTCTTTGTTTAAAGCGAGCAATTCTTTTACCTGCTCTACATCAATCATGTACCAGTTGGCAAAATTATCGGCATAAGCGAACCACATAACACTTTTAAAAATATCGATTTTCTGACATAGGGCATCTCCTTTTTCCGTACGGATTTTGGTATCGGTATCGGGCATTCCCTTCAAGGCGTCAAGGTAAGTGTCGAGCTCATAATTAAGACAGCATTTTAGTTTGCCGCACTGTCCCGCGAGTTTCTGAGGATTAAGCGAGAGCTGCTGATAACGTGCTGCTGAAGTATTCACGCTTCTGAAATCGGTTAACCAGGTAGAACAGCACAACTCCCGTCCGCATGAGCCTATACCGCCCAAACGGGCTGCTTCCTGCCTGAATCCTACCTGTTTCATTTCAATACGGATATTGAACTCCCGGGCAAATTCTTTAATCAATTGTCTGAAGTCTACACGGTCATTTGCTGTGTAATAAAAAGTGGCTTTTGAACCGTCACCCTGAAATTCGATATCTGATATTTTCATCTCAAGCTGTAACCGGATGGCAATTTCCCGTGCTTTTACCTTCATCGGTTCTTCACGGTTCCGAACCTCGGTCCAGATGTCAACATCTTTTTGCGTTGCTTTTCGGTAAACACGTAAAAGCGGTTCTTCCAAAGCAACTTTCTTCTTGTTCATCTGTACCTTAACCAGTTCTCCGGTAAGGGTAACTATCCCTATATCATGCCCCGGCGACGTTTCTGTAGCTACAATATCGCCAATGGTTAAAGGTAATTTGTCAGTATTTTTATAAAAGTCTTTTCGTCCGTTTTTAAAACGTACTTCAACCACATCAAAAGGAACATGACCTACAGGGAATTGCATATTAGACAGCCAGTCAAAAACGGTGAGTTTATTACAGCTGTCTGTCCCGCAGGTACCATTGTTTTTACATCCTTTTGGCGTGCCCGAACTGTTCGACTTTGTGGAACAATTTGTACAAGCCATACTATTTTGTCAACTTTCGTTGTTATAAAATCAGTTAAAAAATCATGTAAAGATAGTATTTTTTCGTTTTATCCGAATTTGTTTTTGCAACCCTTTATGATTTTTGCATGCGAACAGCCTGTAAAATAAGAAAAAGGGCCGGAGCCCTTTTTTATTTTATTTCTTTTATGAGGTAGAGGTATACCGGAAAGTGATCGCTGTATCCGGGCTCTCCGCTGGTTTGATTTCGAAGAGGGTACCCCCGGTATTGTCCTGATTTCTGGGTAAGAAATGCTTTGTTAAAAATGCGCGCTTTCCAAAAACGCCAAGAAGAATAATCGGCTTTGCGCAAATAAGGTTCACTTATGATCATCTGGTCAAAAACATCCCAGGCATCGCGATAGGCCAATGTACCTAATCCGTCTTTCGACATCTGCCACATAGGGTTAAACAACTCCTTTTCTTTTACATCTTCCCGTTTTCCTTTGGCGCCTAATATGTCTTTTACGCTTTTATTGTAGGGGCCGTCATTTAAATCGCCCATTGTAATGATTTTAGCATCAGGATTGATATGGAATAAAGAATCGATGATTTTTTTGTTTAAGGCGGCAGCGGCTTCACGATTAGGGCTGCTTTTTTTCTCACCTCCTGAACGGGAAGGCCAGTGATTAACTATAAAATGTAGTTCTTCGCCATCAAGTATACCGGTAACCAGTAATTGGTCACGCGTGTAAATGCGTTTTCCTTTTCCGTTATTCGCGTCTTTGTTTTCCGATTTATCGTAAATGTACAAAGGTACATTTACATAGCTTGTAGGCTGAAAATGTTTTTTCTGGTACAGTAGCCCCACATCTATTCCGCGTTTGTCCGGAGAATCGAAATGCACTATGCCGTAATCTGCTGGCTGCAATGCAGGCATTTTAATGAGGTCTTCCAATACCTGGCGGTTTTCTATTTCAGAAACACCTAAAACGGTAGGCATATTCGGGTTTTCATCAGTGCCAATCTGGGAAATGGCACTGCTTAAAAGGTTTAATTTTTTCATGTATTTTTCGGTACCCCAACCACGAGGACCATCAGGGGTAAACTCTTCATCGAATGTATTAGGGCTTTTTATAGTATCGAACAGGTTTTCAAGATTATAAAAAGCGATGGTATGTAACGAGAATTTTTTGTCCTGTGCCTGCAGGCATAGGTTTACCAGCAAAAAACAAGCAAGTAATAGGTGTTTTATTTTCATTATCAATATTAAGTTAACTTAAAATTTAATATAATCAGGAGGGCAAAGGTAGGTATTATTCCTAAAAAAATTACCTTTGCAGCGTGTTAAGTTTTATTTAACTTAATAGAAACAAGATTAATAATTTATTTACTTTTATGAAAAAACTACTATTGAGTATTTTTCTGTCACTTTTCGCTTTAACTACATGGGCGCAAGGTGGTTATGAAGTTAGTGGGGTTGTTGTCGATGCCAAAACCCAGAAACCTTTGGCACATGTAACCGCTTCTCTTTTGAACACTAATTTAAGCACTGCTACAGATGCAGAAGGGCGTTTTGTAATTGCTAATCCGTCAAACGGGCCGCAGCGTTTACAATTTGTTTTTACCGGTTACACCGTTAAAACAATGCCGGTAGAAATCGTAGCAAACGAATCATTAGATTTGGGAATTATTTCGCTGGAAGAAGACATTACATCTGAACTACAGCTAAGTTTGATTACGCTGACTGAAAATGATTTGGGAGATGATAATACCGGGTCAGAAACTACTTCGGGATTGCTGCAGGCTTCGCGCGATGCTTTCCAGCAGGCTGCGGCTTTTAACTGGGGGCAGGCACGTTTCAGAATACGCGGGCTGGATAATGAATACGGAAACGTATTTATTAACGGTATTTCGATGAATAAAATTTATGACGGACGCCCGCAGTTCTCAAACTGGGGAGGATTGAATGATGCTACCCGTAATCAGGAGTTTACCACTGGGTCGCGTCCGGCAGATTTTACCGGTACGGGTATTTTAGGTACTCAGGCTATGGATATGCGGGCTTCGGCTATACGTTCTGGTACGCGTTTATCCATTTCCGGAGCCAATACCAATTATAACTGGAGAACCATGATAACCCACGGTTCCGGTTTGAATAAAAACGGTTGGGCCTATGCCGCTTCGGCATCCTACAGAGGCGCTAAAGAAGGTTTCTTTGATGGTACGGATTATGACGCCAAATCGTTTTTCCTCGCAGTAGAAAAGAAAATTAACAGCAAACACAGTTTAAACTTATCTGCTATCTACGGCCAAAACAACCGGGGCAAGAATTCCCCTAATTCTCAGGAAGTAGTTGATTTAATGGGTTATAAGTACAATTCATACTGGGGATGGCAGAACGGTAAAAAACGCAACTCAAGAGAAAAAGATGTAGAAGAACCTATCTTTATTTTAAGCCATTACTGGAACATAAATGATAAAACAACCTTAAATACGAACGTATCGTATCAGTTTGGTAAAATTTCGAATACGCGTTTGGATTATAACGGAGCCAATAATCCTGATCCGACGTACTATAAAAAATTGCCGAGCTACTACTTAAACTTTTTCAATACAAGAGGGAGTATTCCGGTATGGACACCGGATTATGTAAATGCAGACAAAAACCGTGAAGATTTTCTGGCGAATCCTCAGATTGACTGGGATGCCATGTACGGATCGAATATGCGTTTAGGCCGCTCGGTTTACGCGCTATATGCAGATGTAATGCAGGATAAACAGCTTACGGCCAATACTTTTTTAACCACACAGCTTTCTAATCGTGTTGGGTTTAATGCCGGAATCACTTATCGTAACTTAAAATCGGAAAATTACCAGGAAATGCTTGATTTGCTAGGCGGACCTTATATGGAAGATTCTGACAGCTTTTACACGGGAAATTTCTCACAGGCCGATTTAAACAATCCTAACCGGAAAGTATTTGAAGGCGACCGTTACGGATACAATTATATTATGCAGGCTAATGTTATAGATGCCTTTACCCAGTTTAAATTTAACTATAATAAGTTTGATTTTTATTTAACGCAGCATGCAAGCTTCACCGATTACCAGCGTGAAGGATTATACCGAAACGGTTTGTATGCGGATAACTCTTTTGGTAAAGGAGAAAAAATAACCTTCAGCAATTATGGTGCTAAAGGGGGGGTAACCTACCGTTACAGCGGCAAGCATATTTTTGATGCTAACGTAGCCTATTATACGCAGGCACCGACCATCCGTAATTCTTATTCAAATGCACGTATCAGCCATAATGTGATTGACGATTTGAAAAGTGAAAAGGTAATGGCGGCTGATGTATCGTACCTGATCCGTACACCGAAATTAAAAGGACGTATATCTGGATACTACAACAAAATCCAGGATGCTACAGAAGTTAGTTTCTTTTATGCCGAAGGATTAGGTTTTGAAGACTATGACAACAGTAATGAGTTTATTACCGAGATAACACGTGGTATTGAAAAGCAAAGTATGGGTATAGAGCTTGGTTTGGAATACCAGCTTACCAAAACCATTAAAGCTACAGCCGCCGCCGCTGTTGGACAGTCTATTTATTCTAAAAATGCAGTAGTGGGCTTAAATGTAGACGGCCGCCAGGAACTAGGTTTAAACCCGCATGTGAATTTTGGAGAAACGTACATTAAAAACTACCGTATTGCCGGTATGCCGCAAAATGCATACTCTTTAGGACTGGAGTATCGCGATCCGGACTATTGGTGGATAGGCGCCAATGCGAATTTCCTAACGGATATGTATGTGGATATTTCGCCGTTAATGCGCACCAATAACTTTTTTGCCGAACCGGGACAAAGCGGTGCAGCATATCCGGATGTAGATGAAAACACGGCTCGCCAGTTGCTGAAACAGGAAAAATTAGACGATATCTTTTTGGTGAATATCCAGGGAGGTAAATCGTGGCGGATTAAAGGAAAAACATTCGGTTTCTTTGCTTCGGTAAACAATGTTTTCGGTTTAGAATACAAAACAGGTGGTTTTGAACAGGCCAGAAACGCAAACTACCGTGAATTATTAATGGATAACGCAAGTGGTACGCGTGCGTTTGGACCTAAGTATTTTTACGGCTACGGACGTACTTATTTTGTAAATTTATATATCAATTTCTAATCCTATATGAAGATGAAAAAATTTAGATTACTATATATAACAGCAGCCCTGGTAGCGGGATTAGGTTTTACGGGCTGTGTATCAGAAGACGATCAGAAAATGCCGGAATTTAACCAGCTGGTATATTTTGAAGATTTTCAGAAGATGGTTGACGGTACCTTTGACGATTCAGTATGGACATTTTTTGCTGAATCGGGCACTAAAAACTGGAAACAAACAGTATATAACGGAGATGGTTATTACGAATTCAATCCTTTTCAGAGCAATGAGGCCTTAAATGTGGCCTGGCTGGTATCACCGGCTATCAATATCGAAAATGCTAATAAAAAACGGTTAACGTTTGAAGTGGCACAACATCATGTGATAAATACCCAGAATAATTTTTTACAGGCATTTATTTCTACCGATTTTACAGGCGATGTAAATACAGCTACTTGGAATGAAGTAACATTTAAGGCGCCCGGAACTAAGAATTATGAGTTTTCTAAATCGGGTGTTATCGATATTTCAGGTTATCAGGGACCTATTTACATTGCTTTTAAAGCGACCGGAGGTACGGCAAGTGCCAATGCGGGTTCTTATATGATTAACAATATTAGAGTATTTTAAGACAGAATGAAAATGAAATTATATCCTATATACAAAACATTAGCAGCTGTATTTATTGGTGCCGTGCTGGCAAGCTCATGCGCCAACAGCGATGACTATGATACACCCAATATAGCCTACCATAAAGCAGAGCCCACAAAAACCATAGACGATTTGTATGCTATGGCTGATGCCTCATTAAAACAATTTACAGAGGATGACATTATCGAGGCGTATGTAGCTTCTTCTGACGAAGGGGGTACTTTTTACAAAACGCTTTCTCTTCAGAATGCAGAAGGCACAAAAGGATTCTCTATTTCGGTAGATATGTATAACATCTATACCGAGGCAGAACCCGGAAGAAAAGTATATGTGTATTTAAAAGACTTGTATTATACCATAGCACACGGCGCTTTGGTGATTGGTGATAAATACGAAGAAACAGTAGGACGTATGCGTCCGCAGTTGTTTGCTAAAAAAGTATTGTTGTCTGCTGATAAAATTGAGGAGAATGAGCTGGTACGAAAAGTAACCATTGCACAATTAAAAAACAATAATTTTATTAATGTACTGGTAGAAATAGATAACGCTCAGTTTGCCACAGAAGCTCTTGGCAAGCCTTATTATGATCCGACAAATATTTTAGGAGGTGCTACCAATCATATATTAAAAGATGCTACCGGCGAAATTATTTTCAGAACCAGCGAATTTGCCAAATTTGCCAATGAAATTGTACCGGCCAACAGCGGTACTATGCGTGGTGTGCTGACTAAGTTTAATTCTGATTTTCAGTTCATGGCCCGTACATTCAGCGATATTAAACTAGATGGGGACTACCAGCATACAGTTACAATGAAAGGCGGAACAAACCTTGCATTCAATAGTTCTGTAAATGTTACTTTCGAAGAGTATACGCTGGATCAGGATGCTATGCCTGAACTCATTAATGATTATATTATAGGTAGCCGATACTGGCAGGTAAAAACCTTCGGAAACAATAAATATGTACAAATGAGCTCCTTTGGCGGCGGCGGTGTTACGGCTAAAACTTATCTGATGGTGCCGGTACAATTTAACGGAAACAGCGTGGTATCATTCGAAACGAAAGACGGCTATAATACAGGCGACGTCCTGAAAGTATATTATGTGATGGCAAACCAGTATACTGCGGGTCAATTAATCAACCCGGATGTATTTACAGACATTACTTCTAATTTTACCATATCTACAGGTCACGCTAACGGATATGGGCCAAGCTTTGTGCCGAGTGGTAATTATACGCTGCCTTCTACTGTAAACGGTAACGGATACCTGGTTTTTGAATATTCCGGTACACCAACCGTAACCACTACTATGCAGATTGATAATATCAAAGTAAATTAAGAATATTTTTCCATTAAAAAAGCGGGTCTGATAAGCCCGCTTTTTTACTATAATAAAGAGAATATGTCTTTGTTTTTACTTTACAATAACAGGTTTAATATTCGCAAATTCGTAAAGTGCAAAATGCGACAGTTCGCGGCCGTAACCTGAATGTTTTACACCTCCGAACGGTACATTCGGATCGCTTATTACCATTTCATTTATAAAAACGGCTCCTTCATAGAATAGAGGAACAAGTTGCTTTATCTTGTCAACATTCTTTGAAAATATAGAAACACCTAATCCAAATGACGAGTTATTGCTTAAGGCAATAGCTTCTTCTATTGTTTTAAAAGGTATAATGGCGGCAACAGGGCCAAATGTTTCCTGTGAAAAAACAGGCATATCCGGTGTAACGGCAGTAAGCAGGGTAGGGGTATAAAAGGCACCGTTTCGCATACCGCCGGTAATAAGTCGTGCGCCCTGTTCCACGCTTTGAGTAACCTGCTCGTGCAGTTCCATAGCCAGATCTTCCCGTGCCATAGCACCGATTTCTGTTGTTTCGCTGTATTTATCTCCTGTTTTTAAAGCTTCTGCCTTCACTTTAAAACCCTCTACAAACGCATCAAATAAAGTGTCATGTACCAAAAAACGTTTTGCGGCAATGCAACTCTGGCCGGCATTTTGCATCCGCCCGTTTACGGCCGTTTGTACAGCAAGCTCCAGATCGGCATCGTCACACACAATAAAGGCATTGCTGCCCCCCAGTTCCAATACACATTTTTTAAGGTGCCTGCCTGCCTGTTCGGCTACAGAACGTCCCGCAGGTTCGCTTCCTGTTAATGAAACAGCTTTAATATGATCATGGGCAATAATATCAGCTACTTTCTCACTCGTTAAAAACAAATTTTTATATACCGGGAAATCGATCTTTTTTGAATTAAATATCTCTTCAAGCATAGCAGCCGATTTTGGTACATTTGAGGCGTGTTTCAGCACAAAGGTATTACCTAAAATCAGACTGGGAATTACAAAGCGGAATACCTGCCAAAAGGGAAAATTCCAGGGCATAACACCCAATAGTACACCCAGTGGCTCAAATGTAATGGAAGTTTCAGACCATTTGGTTTTAACGGGCTGAGGTTTCAGAAAATCCTCTGCATGATCTATATAATACTCACATAGATACGCACATTTTTTCACTTCAGCTACAGACTGGGCAATAGGCTTATTCATATCTTCCGTAATGGCTTCAGCATACTTTCGGGTATTCTTCAGTAACTTTTCCCTGATATCTTTTATAACTTCGATACGTTGGGCAACGGAAAACAGTTTCCATTGCAAATACGAACTATGTATCGTTTCTATATGAAGAAAAGCCTCTTCTGTGGTGATAGGTGTGCTCATCTGCTTTTATTTTAGCTAAAGTTACGTGTTTTTCGTCATAAAAAAAAGAGCTGTATCCTTACAACTCTTTTACATTTTCTTTGGGAATCCAGCCTTCGTTCAAATCAGGTAATACCACTTTCAGCCATTTGGTAGAGGTATCGGTTATGAATAATTTGGTGCCCTCGTGAATTATTTTTACGTTTTTGGCTGTAGGGCGTGGTTCTGCTTTTACAGCGGCTTCTTCGGCCAGTACAATAGCGTATTTCTGGCTGCTCATATAGTTCTTTTCCTGAAAGCCCGCCCAGGTACTTATTCCGGCAAATACAAACCCTGCCAGCATGATGATAAAGAAAATACGCTTTATTATTTGACGGGTACTAAAATAATAGACGCAAAAGGCAACGGTTCCTGTAACGGATAATAGAACGGCGGCAATGGCCCAGCCATCAGAACTTAAAAAACCAACGGTATTATGCAGCAGCTGTCTTTTGCTTAAACGCGTTTTGGTGTCAAATTCATCTAACCGCATTTTCTGAGCAAATTTTAAATTGGTTTGTGCCGCTTTAAATGCCGGGTCCAACTGTAATGCTTTTTCATAAGCATATACAGCCAATCCTACTCGTCGCAGTTTGTAATAACTATTGCCTAAATTAAAATAAACTTCTTTAGTAGCATGCTCCTCAACTAGACGTTCGTATGTACTGGCTGCTTCTTCAAACTTTTGTTGTGTATATAACGCGTTTGCTTCTTTAAAAATTGCCTGGGGCTGTGCCCAAATCAGCACGTTCATCAACAGGCCTATTATAACAAAAATAGATTTCATGGGTCAGGCTTTAAATTGTTTTTCCAAATCGCTGATCACATTAACGGCACGGTTAAAATCATTCTTCATACTATGAATATCAAATGGAGAATACCGCGCCATCTCACAGGTTGCCTTTACTTCTGAAAAAGCTTTAACAGTGTCGGGAGATATGTGTTTTTCTTCGAGCAATTGCTGAATATTTTCGTTGCTCATTTCTGACGTTTCTATATGTAGCCTGGCTTTTAAGAAATTGTGCAGACAGCGTTCCAGCGCTTCGTAAAAAGCCTCTTTATTTCCCATCTTTCTCTTAGCGTCACCCAGGTATTTTTTTGCCAGTTTTTGATTTTTTCTGATACGGGCACCGGTTACATCTTGTAAATGGCGACGACGTTTTTTAGTAGCCAGAACAATTACAGGTAATAACACTACAGGCGAAAACAGCAGCGCATAGAAAAGCTGTGTACCCAGAAAATCGGCTGTTTTCTCGTTTTGTACAAAAGAGGCTTCCGGTAAAATGTCCTGAAAGACATCCGAATTTTTAATTTCTTTTGTATCCGGTTCATTAGTGGGTAATTCAGGACCTTCAGTTACATCTATTACCATTTCTTTGCTTGTGATGGTCTTATAGGTTTTTGAAGAAGGATCGAAATAGCTGAATGTGATCGGTTTTATGGTGTATTGTCCTTTATACTGAGGAACAATGACATATTTTTCAGATTTTGATCCCTGCATACCGGCTGAAATATCGTTGCTGATATTTTCTTTCAGTTCCGGATCATATAATTCCAGCGCAGACGGTGCCACTGGTTTAGGAAGGGTAAACAACTGAAAATTTCCTTTGCCCGATGCGGTAACGGTCAGTTCAATAGGTTCATTCGCTTTTACCTGCGTTTTATTGGTAGTGGCTGTAAATGAAAAGTTACCTACGGCACCGGTAAAATCAGCAGGCTGCGTATCTAAAGGAAGTGGTTTTACGTTGATAACCTTTGCACCGGTAGAGAATTTTTTGTTGGATACGTTTACTTCCGGGCGGCCAAAAAAATCGTACCGTCCCGTTGCTTCTTCTACTACCATATCAAATTCAAGCGGATCAATGGTGAGTTTGCCGTCTTTCTGAGGCAGTAAAACGGTACGCTGAATAAGAGCCATACGGAATTCTTTTCCTTTGTATTTTTCTATTTTTACCTGCATGTCTTTTTCTGAAATGGTATGGTTCCAGAAATTGGTAAATTTAGGTGTGTTGCTAAGCTGCATACCGCGTATGCCCGCTTCATGACTTACATACAGTTTGTAAACTACGGTAATAGGCTCGTTTACATAGGGATTGCTGTTTGATACTTCGGCTACCAGGTGAATGCCTTTCCCTATATTAGCCGTGTTTATCTGTTGGCGTTGGGGCTCATCATCGCCGAAAAAGCTTCCCCATCCCTGATTTCTTTGTTGCTGGCGCGGATCTTCCTGAACAGCGTCTCCCACAGTTACGGTTACAGGCTGCGTTTTATATGTTTTTCCGTTAATTTCTATGCTTGCTGAACCAATGGTCAGTACACCTTTCTTTTTAGGAGTAACATAGTAAGAGTAACTTTTTTTAAAGGAACGGTTCCCGTTAATCCATGTAGTGCTGTACGATTGCATAGGCCCTCCGACAACGGTGAAATTATCAAAGCTGGGCGGGCTGAAATTATCACCGTCTTCATTCATGGTAAAACGAACTTCAATACGTTGGTTTATACCCATGCTTTTTTTGCTCAGTTCGGTCTGAAACGTTACCTGCCCAAAAGTAACTGCTGAAACAAGTAAAAGTAAAACCGCTATTGCTTTTGATGTCGCTCTCATAATTACCAATCTTTAGTGCCGCCGGCGCGCACAGGTTTTCCGTCTTTTTGCTTGTCACGGGCCTGTATACGCTCGCGAACCTGTTTTTCATGGTTGTCTAAAGCTTTCAGCATATTGTCCATTTGCTGTTTGCTCTGATCCTGCTTCTGTTGTTGCGGGTCTTTTCCGTTATTTTTATTCGGGTCTTTTTGATTATCACCCTTGTCTTTGTCCTGGTCTTTTTTATCGTTTCCTTTATCGTTATCCGGATCTTTTTTATCTTGCTCTTTATTTTGCTCTTTGTTATTTTTGTTATCCTGATTGTTTTTATTGTTCTGGTTGGGGTTGTCCTTTTGCATTTTCTTCGCCAGTGCAAAATTATAACGGGTTTCGTTATCGTTCGGGTTATTGCGCAAGGCATTTTTATAGGCCTCAACTGCCGAGGCATAATCTTTTTGTTTCATAAAAGCATTTCCCATATTATGAAAAATCTTATGCTTGTCAGCTTTGGTTTTCGCTTCTTTTAAAGCTTGCTGGTAGTTGCCGATAGATTCGGCACTCTGGTACTGACGGTATATGGCATTACCCTTATTATAAGCCGCGTCAACATTTTTTTTATCTTTTGAAGCACCGTTTCTGTATAAGGCTTCAGCATCGGCATACTGCCGGGCATTGTATTTTTTATTGCCCCGTATTACCTGGGTTTCAGATTTTTGTGCCCACCCGGTAAGGCTAAAAAGGCACAGAAAGATAGAGATTAACTTTATTTTCATGAGGCTTCCTTTTCGTTAAAAAGATTCCATCTCTGCATCCAGAAGGTTTTGCGTTCCAATACAAATAAATCGAGAATAAGCAATAACAAAGCGGCTCCTAAAAACCACTGGAATTGTGATTGGAAATCTGCTATTTGCTGCGATTCAAAATCTGTTTTTTCTATGGTTTGTAAGGTTTTTTCAACTAGATCAACTACTTCTTGGGTACTGCTGCCATACATAAAGGTGCCTCCTGTTTTACGGGCAATTTCCTGTAAGGTAGCTTTGTTCATTTTGGTGATTACCGTACTGCCATCTGTGTCTTGCTTGTAGCCCACTATACGACCGTTTTCTTTAACGGGTATCTGGCCGCCCTGTTCGGTTCCTACACCAATAGTTACAATTTTAATGCCTTTTTCCTTGGCTATGGCTACCGCATCGTCTATACCCTCGCCATGGTCTTCTCCATCAGAAATGAGAATCATCATTTTGCTGGTAGTAGGGTCGTCAAAATAATCACTGCCTACTTCTATGGCATCACTTAAAGCAGTACCCATAGAAGAAACCATGTCGGTATTCATATCCTGAAGGTACATTTTTGCCATGTTGTAATCGGTAGTAATGGGCAGCATAGGGAATGCGCTTCCGGCATAGCCCACAATACCTATACGGTCTGACCCAAGGTGATTGATAATCTGAGAGGCTAGCTGTTTGGTTTTACCTAAACGATTGGGAGCAATATCTTCGGCCAGCATACTCTTTGAAACATCTATGGCAAAAACGATATCAATACCCTGACGTTTAATGGTTTCTAATTTAGTGCCTATTTTGGGGTTAACCAAACCTATAATGATAAAAAATACTGAACTGATGAGCAAAATAGCCTTTAAGGCAGGTTTTGTAGCTGAAGCATCCGGGGCCAGTTTTGATAAAAAGTTACCGGAACCAAAACGTTTAATGCTGTTTCTTTTCCAAACTGAATTCCAGATAAAAATACCTATTAAAACAGGAATAATAAGTAAGGCGTAGAGGTAATATGTATTATCTAATTCCCACATAATTAAATGAATCCTTTAAATAATGTACGGCGCAAAATAAATTCAGCCACCAAGACAATGAGCGCTAAAAGAGCGAATGGACGGAATAATTCATTTCGCTGTACAAATTTCTGTTCGTCTATTTTGGTGGTTTCAAGCTTGTTGATTTCACCATATATTTGTGCCAGTGTTTTGGTATCAGTAGCCCTAAAATATTGCCCTCCGGTTGTTTTGGCAATGTTTTTCATGAGGTTTTCGTCTATTTCCACCTTCATTTTCCGGTAGAGGATATCGCCGTTAGGAGCAAAACCATAAGGAGATTCTGCCATACCATTGGTTCCGATACCTATAGTATAGACCTTTATTTTATACTCTTTGGCCATTTCAGCAGCCATCATCGGGTCAATCAATCCGGAATTATTCATCCCGTCGGTAAGCAAAATAACCACTTTACTCTTTGCCTGGCTGTCGCGAAGGCGGTTAATGGCTGTTCCCAGGCCAACCCCTATTCCGGTACCGTCCTGAATAACCTGGTCATATTTTATATCCCGTAAGGCATTTAATAATACATTTTTGTCGCTGGTTACAGGTGCTTTGGTATAAGCTTCTGCTGCATACACTACCAAACCAATCCGGTCATTTACCCTTTCTTTGATAAAATCAGAGGCTACCAGTTTTAATGCTTCTAACCTGTTTGGTTTAAGGTCTTTTGAAAGCATTGAGCCGGAAACGTCGGTAGCCATGACCATATCTACCCCGTTAGTAGAGCGGGTTTTACTATGTGTATCTACCGTTTGTGGCCGCGCCATAGCTATAATTAAGGCGGTTAAGGCTATTATTCGCAACACTAATAAAATGGGCTGTAATTTAGTGAGCCAGGTACTTTTGCCCTGAAAACTACTGATGGAACTTATCTTAAAAGCAATTTTCTGTTTCTTTTTATTGCGGTACCCTATATAAACGGCTACTGGCAATAACAGGAATAACCAGAAAAAAACAGGATGTAGAAAGCTGATATTCGTCATTATTGTTGGTTCACGTTTAATTGGATGGATTCAAATACTTTACGGGCAATTTTTTGGCCGTATTCATCATCTAAATTATAGATGACAGATATTTCCTGTACACCGTTTTTCTGAAGGAAAATATACACTTCGAACTGAAACTGCTGTTCTTTGCCGCTTTTAGGGTTTACGGCCCGGAATGATCCGAAACCTCTTAATCCTTCTATGCCTTCCTGATTGAATTTCTCGGCTTCAGATTTCACGTCTTTTGCTCCTAAATACTGCTCTAATAGCTGAAGTTTATATTTAAACAGTTGCTCAATATCCGTTTTTTCGTCGGTAGTTACAGCTGTTGTACTCAGGTTAATGGTAAGATTGGTTACCCAGTTTGTGTACATAAAATTGGCCTGATTCTGCTGAAGACTTTCTTTGTTTCCGTTTCTATTGGGCAGGCGTACCAGCGCTTCAGGAGTTTCAATTTTTATACTTGGAAATCCGTATTCGCTGTTTACCCATTCCTGATTATAAAGGCGTTTGTTGGATTGAAGAAAATTGATATTCATACCGTCAATAACCGATTGGTACAGGTATACCATTCCGGTAGTGAGCAACAGTATGGCTGTAATGCCAACCGGTACCCAGGTGCGGATACGCTTTCTCTTGCGAAAGCGTTGTTCGCGCAAACGTACCCTGCTCGATTGCTCTTCGGCGAAACGAGGTAAAGCGCGATCCATTTCAACAGATACTTTTTCAGCTGTTTTCCGGTCTGACTCTATTTCACTGATAAGAGGTTCTGACTTGGCAAACTTTACCAAATCGGCAGTTTGCAATACGCGTTTCAGATCAGAGATAATGTCTTTACCCAATTTTATTTTTTTGTTTCTGATGGTATCGGTCAACTGCCTGATAAGTTCAGAAGAGGTAGATTCTTTGGCCGGAATTTCAAAAACTTCTTCAATATAATCGCGTGTAATATCGGTAATCTCAGAATAATAGGCTTTTACATTACCGCTCATAACCAGTCTTTTTCCGTCTAATTCTTCAAGTTTCCGCGTTGCTTTTTCCAACGGTGTCCGGAACAGATCATCTTCGGTTAAATTCCTATCCTGGCGTTTTTTGATAAGCCAGTAGACGAAATACCCCAATAACAAGCACCCGATTACCGCTGCTATATAATAAGGCAGTTTAGACGTATCAGTAGCTGTACCGGCATTTGTTTTAATATCGTATAGGGGTTGTTTCAGGGTGTCTACCTGAACATTATTCACCGTTATGTTAAATAAATCGGTCTGGTAGTTTTTGCCGTTTATATATATCGATTGACGGGGCAGGGTATAGAAACCGGAATCGAACTGAGTAAGCATGTATTTTTTTATAAATGCTGTTTTTCTGTCAGCAAGTACCGTGTCAACAGGTTTTGATTCCAGTACTTCAAAAGGTCCCATTAGTTTAGTATCCGGAAAAACAACACGGGCCTCCTTATCTGCCTGAACTTTTATAGTAAGTTCAAAAGACGAACCGATTTTAATCTGGGCGGAATCTACCGTAGCACTCACCGGTTGCTGAGCTAAAGCGTTAAATGCAGCCCCTAAGAAAAGAAAGAAGTAAAAAAGTATTGCTTTCATATGGTTAACGCGCTTTAAAATAAGCCAGTAATTTTTTAACGTAACTTTCGTCTACACGGCTGTTTATGATGCCTGCTCCTGATTTGGCAAAAGTAGTTTTAAAATATTTTTCTTTATCCTCAAAATGTTCGCCATAGGCTACCTGAACATGCTTATCGGCTGTATTGACATATAATTCTTCTCCTGTTTCGGCATCTTTCATCAATACAAGTCCTATATTCGGCATTTCTTTTTCACGGATATCATAAACACGTATACCTGTAATATCATGACGTTTGGCTGAAATTTTCAGGGTATGCTCATAATCAGCAGACATAAAATCTGACAGCACAAAAACAATAGCCTTTTTTTTCATGACTTTGTTTAAGAATTCCAGTGCTGTGCCAATATTTGTTTTCGGGCTTTTGGGTTTATATTCGATTAATTCCCGGATAATTCGCAATACATGCGATTTTCCTTTTTTAGGGGGGATAAACAACTCTATCTGATCGGAGAAAAGAATAAGACCTATTTTATCATTATTGGTAGTGGCCGAAAAGGCAAGGGTAGCCGCAATTTCCGTTACTATATCATTCTTAAACGAACTGCCTGACCCGAATTGCTGCGACTGGCTGATATCTACCAGCAACATAAGGGTAAGTTCACGCTCTTCTTCAAATATTTTAACAAAAGGCTCGTTATAGCGGGCGGTGACATTCCAGTCAATGGCACGTACATCATCACCATACTGATACTGACGCACTTCGGCAAAAGACATACCACGCCCTTTAAAAGACGTATGGTATTCTCCTGAAAAAATGTGGTCGCTTAACCGACGTGTTTTTATTTCTATCTTCCGAACTTTCTGTAAGATATCTTTCGTTTCCATAGTTCATTATGTTCTTATAAAAAAAGGAGAAACCTATTTTACCGTTGAAATAAAATAGGTCACTGTTTTTATATAATCACCGATTAAGGCACTTCAATTTCATTTACAATTTTATTGATGATGTCTAACGAAGTCACGTTTTCCGCTTCTGCTTCATACGTAATTCCGATTCTGTGGCGAAGTACATCTACCACTACGGCACGTACATCTTCCGGAATTACATATCCTCTTCTTCGGATAAAAGCGTAACATTTGGCGGCTAAAGCCAGGTTAATACTACCGCGAGGAGACGCTCCGTAACTGATAAGCGGTTTCAGATGTGCCAGTTTAAATTGGTCCGGATAACGGGTAGCAAAGATAATATCAAGAATATATTTTTCTATTTTCTCATCCATATATACCTCTTTTACGGCTTCTTGCGCGCGCAAAATCTGCTCTAAGGATACCACAGGATTGATAACAGGTGCGTTGCCGTTTAAATTTTGACGTATCACCAGGCGTTCTTCTTCCAGTTTCGGGTAATCAATTACCGTTTTTAGCATAAAACGGTCCATCTGTGCTTCAGGTAAAGGGTAAGTGCCTTCCTGTTCTACAGGGTTCTGTGTGGCCATTACCAGAAAAGGTTTTTGCAGTTTATGGGTTGTTTCGCCTATGGTTACCTGCTTTTCCTGCATGGCTTCCAGAAGTGCAGATTGCACTTTTGCAGGGGCACGGTTAATCTCGTCAGCCAGAACAAAGTTGGCAAAAACGGGACCTTTCTTTATCGAAAAATCATTTTCCTTTACATTGTAAATCATTGTGCCTACTACATCGGCAGGTAGCAAATCGGGGGTAAACTGAATACGGCTGAAGGTGCCGTGTACTGCTTTAGACAACGTGTTTATAGCCAGTGTTTTTGCCAATCCGGGTACTCCTTCAAGCAAAATGTGCCCTTGTCCTAACAAACCGATTAAAAGACGGTCAATCATGTATTTCTGACCTACAATGGTTTTGTTCATTTCGGCAATCAACAAATCAATAAACGCACTTTCACGCTCTATTTTTTCATTTATCGAGCGAATGTCAGTTGTGCTGGTAGCTGCTTCCATCATTACTAATTCTAAGCTTTGGTTCACTGCTACAAATAGAAAAATTTATTTGAATTAAACTTGTTAATAAATGGTTAAAATGCAGAGCGGGCTGTTTGCTTTAAGTATGATTTATGAAATTGTTTTTATAATTTTAAGATAAATACCTGCAAACCGTGATTAACAAACGTTTACTTATTAAAAATTTACTGGCACATCAAGATGAAAACAGCTTTTTCGATAAGAAACGGCAGCTCAATTTACACATAAGGGAAGGAAAAGCCAAATTTTTAAAACATATTTGTGCTTTGTCTAATTCTAATCCAAATAACAATGCCTATTTGCTCGTGGGAATAGAAAACGAAACCAATGAGGTAATAGGGGCAGATTTTTATGATGACAGCAATATTCAGAATTTAGTAAATGCTTTTCTGGAACATCCGCCTAAAATTCAGTATGAAAATATTGTATTTCCCCATCTTCCGGAAGGTAAAGTAGTGGGGCTGGTAACTGTTTTCCCGAAAAGAGGAATCAGTTTCTTTAAGAAAAAGTGTCATACCATACCGGAAGGTACCTTTTTTTCACGAGTAGGAAGTACTACCACTCCTGAATATATTGAGCAGGTTTTCGATAATCAGTCAATTGTAGAGGGTATTGAAAACCAGTCCCGTCATAATATGAAAGATATGATAGATGGCGTAGTACGTTTTTTAACACAAACACATCCTGACATGCGCCCGAAATATCATGTATTTAAAGAATATTTTACGGTTTGCTGGGCAGGAAATGCCAAATGGGTAAGAGGGATTAAATATCTTTCGCGTGTAGATATTGTTTTGGTTAATGAGCAGCTGAAGCTTTTCTATTCTGCTTTAGATGAGGTTACCATTGATTATTCGGAAGAAGAATTTGTAATTACCGAATATATTAAACTGGGATTGAAAAATGCTGGCAGCTATTATCCGTTTAGCCGGCAAACATTGTATTTTTCAGATAATATGACCTATAAGATATCGTCAGCGCTCATTTTTGAACCGCCGCAATTCAACCGCCGGATGCTTTACCATATTTACAATGCGAATTTAAAACTATTACATAAGGTAAAAACGGGGCAGTTTCTGAACCCGGGTGAAGAGAAAGACGTATTGCATCTTTGCCATGCGTTGATGATTTGTTATATAAGCGGTTTTGAAAATGGGAAACGACTACTTATAGAAGCAAAAGAGGCGTTAAAAAATTACCAAAATCCGGAGGTGTATATTTCTTTTAAAGAAGTAATGCGTATCTTACGCAAATTGAAATATGAAACCCACCATGAGTAAAACGTATGTTATTGGTGACATACACGGAGGCTTCCGCGCTTTACAGCAAGTATTGCAACGGGCTCCGGTTATGCCGGATGACCAGCTGATTTTTTTAGGAGACTATGTAGACGGCTGGAGCGAAACAGTAGAAGTAATTGATTTTTTACTTGATCTGGAACAAACCTATTCCTGTATCTTTTTACAGGGGAATCACGAAGAAATGGTGCTGAGATGGTTGAAAGGAGAAGAAGACAATGAATTATGGCGTTTTCACGGCGGACAATCGACCGTTGATGCGTATAGAAACGTTTCAAAAGAGAAAAAGCAGCGGCATATAGTTTTTCTGGAGGCGCTACAGGAATATTATTTGGATGCTGCTAACCGGTTGTTTATACACGCTGGTTTTACCAATATAAAAGGTGTAGACTTTGAATATTTCCGGCCTTTGTTCTGGTGGGACCGCTCATTATGGGAAGTTGCTATGGCACTGGATAACTCGTTAGATGAGGAAGATTTTCGTTATCCGCGTCGACTGAAGCTGTACCGTGAAATTTTTATAGGACATACGCCGACGTTACATTTCGGAACATCAAAACCTATGCGTGCTGCTAATGTATGGAATGTAGATACAGGAGCTGCTTTTACCGGAAAAATAACCCTTATGGATGTGGCTACCAAAACCTTTTGGCAAAGTGATGCACTACCTGAACTGTACCCCGGAGAACGAGGTAGAAATCATTCGTAAATAACTATATTTGCAAAAAAAGAAATTAATGAAAAAATGGATGACTGTTGCGGCCGTTTTCGCAGCTACTTGGGTAAGCCAGGCACAGGCGTTAAATGAAGTGAAATTAAATATTTTTAATACTATCGTAAACCGTTCCGTAGAAGTGGGTTATGAACATTTTATTGATACAGATCAGTCTGTGGGTGCCGATATTATGATTAATGACAGGTTCTCTTATTATGGCGAGAGCAGCAAACAAGGCAAATACAAGAAATTTAATACCAACAGTGTGGCTGTAAATTACAGCTTTTATTTTGGCGGAAGAAACGGAGAACATGCTTCCGGCTTGTATGTGTCCCCGTTTTTAAAATATCGTTTCGGCGATTATGATAAGGACGTTAATGTAAATGGCACTACAGTACGTAAAACAATCGATATGAATTCGTTTGTACTGGGTGTAGGTGCAGGATATAAGCTGGTGAAAAACGATGCTTTTACGGTGGCACCTTTTGTAAATATAGGCCGGAACTTCAGCGAAGATGTTGTTGATGAGTTTTCGGGTATTGAAATAAATGCCGGGATAACGCTTGGCTATAGATTTTAAAAAAAAGCAGGTTTTTAAGCCTGCTTTTTTTAATATCCTAATTTCTCTCTTACCCGTTGTAAAGTCTTATCAGCAATGACAGAAGCTTTATTGGCTCCTAACTTCAATAACCTGTCAAGTTCGTCCAGATTATCCATATAGTAACGGTAACGTTCTCGTTCTGTTTTAAACTTCTTAAAAATCAATTCCAGTAAAGCTGTTTTTGCATGGCCATAACCGTAATTTCCACCAATATAATTGGCACGCATCTGTTCTGTTTCTTCAGCTGTTGCCAGCAGGCGGTATAAAGCAAAAACATTGCAGGTGTCCGGATTTTTAGGTGCTTCAAGAGGAGTGGCGTCTGTAACAATATTCATTACCTGTTTTTTTACGGCTTTGTCATCCAGAAAAATATTAATATAATTATTCCGGGATTTACTCATTTTCTGCCCGTCAGTTCCTGGAATAATCATTACGTTTTCATCAATCTTGGCTTCAGGAAGTACGAATGTTTCCCCCATCTGATGGTTAAACCGCGAAGCCACATCGCGTGTGATTTCAATGTGCTGCAGCTGATCTTTACCTACGGGTACATATTGGGCATCATACAATAAAATATCGGCAGCCATAAGCATTGGATACGTAAACAGACCGGCGTTTACATCGGAAAGGTAATCTTGCTTATCTTTAAACGAATGCGCCAGTGTTAAGCGCTGGAACGGAAAAAAACAACTCAGGTACCAGGTAAGCTCGGTTGTTTGCGGCACATCAGATTGACGGTAAAAAGTGGTGTGGTCAACATCTAACCCGCAAGCCAGCCAGGCAGCGGCCACACTATAGGTGTTTTCTTTCATAACTGCCGCATCTTTAATCTGCGTAGCTGAATGCAGGTTAGCTATGAAAATAAAAGATTCGTTTCCGGTGCTGTTGGCCATTTTTATGGCAGGTAAAATAGCACCTAAAAGATTGCCTAAGTGTGGAGTTCCTGTACTCTGAACCCCGGTTAAGATTTTTGCCATTTTAAAATGTTTTTACTTCTAACGGGCACAAAATTACGGGATTTTTACCATACCACCTTAAAAAACTTAAACAGCGTCTGTTATTTAATTTTAAAAATTCTTAAGTCTGGAATAATTTAAAATGATTACCTTCGTTTTCAAGAACAAAAAAACTGATGAAATTCTTAAACTATCTATTCTGGTTCTTGTGGAGGCTTTGGTTTTACCTACTTGTTTTAATTGTAATTCTAGTGCTTTCTCCCTTTTTAATCATTAGTTTATCGGCTGAAAGGTGCTATCCTTTTTTTATGGTTCTGGCCCGTTTATGGGCTCTCATCATATTTTACGGCATGGGCTTCCGCTACAAGATAAAGCAAAAACAAAAGTTAGACCGGAATAAAAGCTATATGCTGGTGGCCAATCATACCTCTATGATGGATATTATGCTGATGCTCATCTTGGTAAAAAATCCGTTTGTTTTTGTAGGGAAAAAAGAGCTTGCAAAGCTTCCGATTTTCGGGTTTTTCTATAAAAGAGCAGTTATTATGGTAGACCGTTCAAGCCAAAAGAGTCGTCAGGAATCAATACGAAGAGCACAGGAAAAACTCAATAAGGGGCTAAGCATCTGTATATTTCCGGAAGGAGGGGTTCCTGATGATGAAAGTATAGTACTGGATACATTTAAAGACGGCGCTTTCCGTTTAGCCATTGAGTTTCAAATTCCGATAGTACCCATGACGTTTATCGGTCTCAGAAAACATTTTCCTTTTCATTTTTTTGCGGGTAAACCGGGAGTAATTCCTGTCTATATACATCCTTTAGTAAGTACTGAAACATATCTTTCCAAAGATAAAGCTACGCTGCGCGATACAGTAAGAGAAACCATTTTATCAAAGCTCGTGTAATGAAAGGAATCTATTTTAATTGTTGAAGACAATTAGTGTATGATAACTCTTACTTTATTGAATAAAATACGGTATGACAAATCTTAAAACCAGTGGACTGTAAATCCGGCAGTTAAAACGGAAACTTCCTGTTATTATACTTACAATGCTCGGTACCGTTAATGGTAAAGTGGAGATTTGATGCGGTAAACGGATACTATTTCTTAATTATTTTTATATCCGGATCGTTTAGTTTAATCGTAAGCCATTGCTTAAGTTTTTCTTCATTTATCGGATTGTTGGTGTCGTATAAGATTAAAGTTGCCAGATAAGAAGAATCTTTACTTACGAAAGTAGTTACTTTTCCTACCGACATATCGGTAATTTCAGGGAATAATACCTTTACCTCGTTAAATAATTCAGGGCTGCCGAACTTGTATTGTTTCAGCTCATTATTCAGTACTCCAATTTGTAAGTCTTTTTCAGAAATATTGGTATTTTCTTTATTCAGCTCAGATAATATCTCCGATTTCAAATCCGAAGTAGTCTGTTTAATACTTAAAGAAGTATTGAGTACCCCGAAATTGTTTAAATTCCTGTTTAGTCTTTTTATTTCCAGACTATCAAATTTCTCAGACAAAAAAGCCAGCTCAATTTTTTTGGGTGAAGAATTGTAGGTAATTTTTTTATAAATCAGCGTATATCCGTTGTCTGTAAATTCCTGTTTGATAAACTTTTCCACGTTTTGCGAAAACTTTTTTTCCTGCAGCAGGTTATAAGCCAGGTAAAAACTGGGAACAATCATAAGAAAAATGAGACAGGTGATAATGTAACGCAGTTTTTTATCAAACGATTTATTATCGGTAACAACAGGTTGGTATTTCAGGTATTTAATGATTGCAAATGTGGCAATACCAATAAAAAAACAGTTGATGGTATACAGGTACATGGCACCTGCAAAAAACTTTAGGTCAAAGGTAGCCAGGCCAAAACCAGCCGTACAAAGTGGCGGCATTAAGGCCGTAGCTATGGCCACACCCGGGATAGGATTACCTTTTTCTACCCGGGTAATGGAAATGGCACCTACAATACCGCCAAAAAAAGCAATCAGCACATCATAAATAGTAGGTGATGTTCTTGCGAGAATTTCTGATTGTACTTCTTTAAATGGACTCAGATAAAAGTAAAAGGAAGAAACGACTAAACTGACAACCGTTGCAATTAACAGGTTTTTTCCTGATTTTTTTAATAGATTAAAATCATAAGTGGCCAATGCAAAACCAGCACCTACTATAGGTCCCATTAATGGAGAAATAAGCATGGCACCTATAATGACAGCGGTAGAGTTCATGTTCAGCCCTATGGATGCAATGAGAATGGCACAAGCCAATATCCATAAATTGGCGCCTTTAAATGAAATACTTTTAAAGACATCTTCTAATACCTTATTTTTGTCTTCTTCTCCATTGTGCAGGTTGAGTAAATTTCTTAAATAATTCATATTAGCATGCTAAATTAAGTCCGGGATAAATCATCCTCATAAAAATAATAAAACTATTTAAAAAACAACTTTTCTCTTGTGAGTTTACAGAGCAGCAATCTACTTGTTTTTGTTTTTTAAGTCAACATTTTTGAAAACCACATGTTGTTCCAATCTGATGGTCTGTACAACGATTTCTAGCCTAAGCAGCAATCATTTCCATGATTTAAGAGCTGCCGATGGCAGGTTATGCTAAAAAAGCATGTTAAATTTAGTTTAATATTTTGCCTACCTATTAGTAGGTAAGTATATTTGTATTATGAATACACGCGAAAAAATCATTGCAATAGGCGATACGCTTATCAGAAAAAGAGGCTTTAACGCATTTAGTTTTAGTGATATATCGAAAGAACTGAATATAAAAAACGCTTCTGTTCATTATCATTTTCCTACTAAAACGCTGCTTGTTATTGCTGTTATACAGAAACATCTGGTGTTGCTTGAGAAATTTAGGCAAAAGGTAGCTGATGAAACACCCCTTCAGAAAATAATAAAATTTCTTGCGGTTTATTCGATAGGAAAGACAGAAGGCAAGATTAGTATTTTAGGTGCTTTAACCACAGATTATTACACTTTTGATGCGGAAGTACAAACAGAATTGAAAATACTGACCGACAGTACATTAAACTGGCTTACGGAAACGTTGAAAACCGGTGTGAAAGAAGATGTTTTCCGGTATCGTATTGCTGACCGGGTCAAAGCCATCCAGATCATTACCAGTATATTGGGAGCAGAACAGTTGTCGCGTATTACTTATCCGCATGATTTTGAAGCGATAAAAGATACGATTATTAACGATATATTACCATAATAATATGAGAAGAGTGGTTATTACCGGATTGGGAGCATTGTCTCCGATAGGAAACACTATACATGATTTTTGGAAGGCCCTATTAGAGGGAAAAAGCGGTGCGGCGCCTATTACAAAATTTGATACTACCCGTTTTAAAACCAGGTTTGCCTGTGAACTAAAAGATTTTGATCCGTTGCATTTTCTGGATAAAACAGAATTGAGGAGATATGATATGTATACACAATATGCTTTGATAGCCGTAGAAGAGGCACTTCGGAACGGGCATGTGGCTCTTGAAAAGCTAAATAAGAACCGGGTTGGTGTTATCTGGGGGTCGGGTAACGGAGGTATTGAGACCTTTCAGGAACAGGTGACAGAATACGCAAAAGGTGACGGAACACCAAAATTTAACCCGTTTTTTATACCCAAAATGCTTGTAGATATGGCTTCGGGTATTATTTCTATAAAATACGGCTTCAGAGGTGTTAATTTTACTACGGTTTCTGCCTGCGCTTCTTCTACTACAGCTATTATTGACGCGTATAATTATATTAAATGGAATAAGGCCGATATGATTATTACAGGTGGTTCTGAGGCTGCTATTAATGAGGTATCCATAGGTGGGTTTAATGCGTTGAAAGCCCTGTCAACAAAAAATGAAGAGCCGCAAACGGCATCACGGCCTTTTGATATAAACAGAGATGGCTTTGTTATGGGGGAAGGCGCAGGAGCCCTTATTTTAGAAGAACTGGAAAGTGCCAAGAAAAGAGGCGCAACTATTATTGCAGAAGTAGCAGGCGGCGGAATGGCAGCTGATGCCTACCATTTAACAGGCACACATCCGGAAGGCGAGGGTGCTTATTTAGGTATGCTGGCCGCATTGGAAGATGCGGGTATAACGCCTCAGCAAATTAATTACCTCAATGCGCATGCTACCTCTACACCACAAGGAGATTTAAGCGAGCTAAAAGCAATTGAACGACTTTTCGGTAAAGAGAATGCACTCGCTATCAGTGCCACCAAATCTAGCACGGGACACCTGTTA
Source organism: Paenimyroides tangerinum (assembly GCA_050990835.1). Taxonomy (GTDB): domain Bacteria; phylum Bacteroidota; class Bacteroidia; order Flavobacteriales; family Flavobacteriaceae; genus Flavobacterium. The sequence continues at coordinate 1,193,954 of CP158859.1, forward strand.
GGAGCGGCAGGTGCTATTGAGGCCATTGCATGTATCAAAGCGATTGAACAAAATAGTGTGCCTCCTACCATTAACACGGTGGAAACTGAACCTGAATTTAAAAGTTTTAACCTGGCGTTACACGAGGCGCAGCATAAAGAAATACATTACGCCATGAGCAATACATTTGGTTTTGGAGGGCATATAGCTACTGTTATTTTTAAAAAATATACGAAGTAGTACAAGAAAAAGCTATTTCGTTTTTTATTCTGCCGGCTTATTGCGGAAATGAGCGTGTTGTGTAGCAGTAAAAAAATCGTTTAAAATCTGTTGAAGGACAGTATTCTCTTGAGCTGCTTTAAGTCCCAGTGTCAGATATACTTCTAAAATGAGGTGGCCCAGCAGATGAACAGTTTCTTTGCTGAATACATGTATGCAGCCCTGAAAAGATGGTATTATGTTGTATGGGTGTTTTAACATAGCTTCTGCTTGTTGGGCATAGCCGTATAATTTCTGTGACCGTTCTGCAATAAAATCTTCTAATGTTCTGATAATGGGAGATACGGCCAGGTATTTTGCTTCTTCGGCAAAATGCGTTGCCATTCCCAGGTAATTTACCAAAAGGGTTGCGTCGGTAAAAAACCTGAACGGAATATGCTTAATAGTATCTGAAACATAAAAAACATCATAGGTAAAAGTATGTGCTGCCGGAATCTTTTGCGAGGTTATGCCAAATGAAAATGTTCCGGTAGCCCGCATACCTACAGCCTGCCAGTCTGGAATCGGTTGTACTTTGTCGGCCTGAATTATAAATGACTTTACAACGGGCAGGCCTTTACTATCTGTACAAACCGTGCCTTTTTCTGTCAGTTGAGCATTGAACGTAAAATGGGTGAGATAAGGTGCACCGGTAGCATAAGGCCATACCCCATTGATGGTATAACCGTCATTTTCCATCTCAGCGGTCCCACCAGTTGCGCCGCTGCCACCTATAAAAATATTTTTCTCCTTAAAAAGTTTCAAGGCAGTTTCAGGCAATATGTTTCTTGAAAAATAATGTGCCCCGGAACAAAGTGTTACGGTCCATCCTAAACTGCCGTCAATAGCAGCCAATTTCTGAAGCGTCTGTAAACCCTCAGAGAAAGATAAGTCCAGTCCGTCATATACTTTCGGAACCCATATGTTTAACCATTTTTGCTTGTGAATTTCATCTAAAACGGCTGCTGATAATTCACGGGCCTGGTATAATTCCTTCCGCAGCCATTCTCTTTTAATCATTATTTTTCGTTTTAAGAAGTTTTAGCCAATTGAAGTAGGCAGAAGTGGCTACCACAAATAAAAATATACTTAATACGGTATATAAATAGAGCTCTTTATGAATAAAAAGCGGGATGGATATCAAGTTGCTGATGTTGAGTAAAATCCAGTTTTCTATCTTCCGCTTGGCCATGAGCCACATACCGGCCCATGCAAAGGCGCTGACCATAGCGTCCCATACAGGTACATCTGAGTTGGTAAAATGCGTAAGAGCCGTATAAAAAATAAAAAAACCGACAGATACAATTCCTGCTGTAATTATTCCGTCTTTACGGGTAGAAAAAGAAATGGGAGTTTCGTGTTTTTGCTTCCCGAACTTCCAGAAAAACCAGCCGTAAATACTCATAACCAGATAGTACAGATTGAGTGTGAATTCTGCATAAAGCCTGGCGCTGAACATGACCCAGAGCGTCAATACAATACCGCAAATGCCAAAAAAGTAATTTACGGGTTTGTTTAGCCGGGCCAGCAGCACCTGTGCCATAGAAAATGCTACACCAAGCCATTCTACCCATGTAATTTTTGAAAAAATTTCCTGCATCGAGTTGTGTTTTAATGATGAGGAGATGATAAGTTGTCAATTCCTACGCCGGCATTACCCGGATCAGGTACAGAACAATGTTCCTGGGTATCATCTCAGCCTTTTGGTAAAAAAGCACCCCATTGATAAAACAAAAATCGTATAAATTCCGGAATAAAAAAACAGTTACTTTTCAGAAAACAGCTGTATCAAAACATTTAACGACTTTGTTGATCTGAAACCCGAAATATGATAGTGGTAATAAGTGATTAATAATTGCAAAAGAAGCCTGCGTTCACTCTGATGAAAACGTGTAGCAGTACCAAATTCAGAAACAAGCAATCGCTTTAACAACTGTGTTTCTTCTTCTGTAAAACATTCGGCGTGTACAGTGTGAGTAAAACTGCCTTCTCTGGGAGAGAAATAAGGAAAAGAGGTGTCATGTCCGGGATAAAAACCCAGGTATTTTGTCAGCTCTACCATTAACAACAAGTGAAAGTCGGGTGAGAAATCATGTGTGTCGAACCATAAAAAAGCCGTTTCTAAAAACTGATACAAAGCGGGGTCGGCACTGTCTTCATGAATGGAAAGACTAAGTATTTCCGATAAAAATAGCGCAACAGTACTTTTGGTAAAATCGGTTGTTAGGGTTTGGTAAGGGTGTAATAAACGCAGTTCGGTAAAATATTCCAATGTATTTTTGCCTTTGTGATTACCTGTAATTTCGAGTAACGAAAGCGGTTGAAAATATGCAATGGTTCCTGCATTTTTAGCTTTGCCAAAAGCATTGCGGACAAAATAAGAGGTTAACCCAAATTGTTTGGTATAGCACTTTACAATAATACTTTTTTCCTGATACCGGACACTGTTTAAAACAATAGCTTTGGTTTTGGCCAGCATTAACGGATAATCATTAGTTTTTTAACGGTTTTTTCTGCACCGTCTGCCGAGGTTACAAACACCAAGTAAACGCCGGATTTTACTTTCTGCCCGCTGAAATTTGCTGTACTCCACTGTACTGTTCCTCCGGAAGAAGTGGTTTCGTATACCAGATTTCCGGAAACATCTGTTATTTTAATAACCGCTTTACTGGTTAATCCCGAAATATTTACTTCTCCCGTATATTCAGGGCGTACCGGGTTTGGGTAAACATATACGTTATCCAGAGAAGAAGCAGGAGCCGTAGCAAAATGCTGAAAGGAGACCATACCTTTTCGCGTCGCAAAAAATACTTCTCCCGTATTTTCATTAATGGCTATATCCGTTACATTATTGTCAGGTAAAGGAGAATTAGAGGTATCAAACCGGTAGATCGTGTTTTGTCCGTCTTCTGAGATAAGGAAAATACCCGCGTCTGCAATAGATACCCATTTATTGTTAGAACCGTCTACTTTTATTTTTAATATAGGCTGCTGATAAAAAAGCTCTTGCGCTTTTCCTTCATCCATAATGATAATGGCGTTTGACCGTATCAAAACATTGTTTTGAGCCAGATCAACAGAAGGGACTACCCGAAGCCCCATGTTAGTACCTATCCATACCTGGTTTTTCTGATCAATGGCTACTGCATTAGCGGTATGATGTGGCAGATTATCTACTTTTGCTTTTTGATTTGTTTTGTCGTTAAACGCAACCACACCGGCGCTATAGGACCCCATCCATTTGGTGTCGTTTTTATCAATTTCAGGAGCCGTTAAACTGTTTTGGGCACTAGAGTTAAGTATGCTTTTAATGTCATAAGACTGCCAGTTATTATTGCTGTCGAATTTTTTGATATGACGGTTAACCTGGCTGTTGGTCACCCATCCATTTCCCTGGTTGTCAAATACCGGCCCGTTTACCCGTATATCGCCATCAGCAAAAAGAGCTTCCAGCCCGTTAGGGCCTGTATTTTGGTGATTATAATGGGTTAATACACTTTCTTCAAGATTGGGCTTTATGTCTATTTTTAACATGCCGTCAAAAAAAGAACCGATATAAACGGTATTGGGCTCTTTGGGGTTAAAACCAATATGTGAAGTAGCCCGTAAAGGAGCTATTTTTTCATAGGAAAGATGATCCCATTGTATGTTGTTTAAGTTGAGCCTGTTAATGCCATATAGTCCCAGCCCCTGTGAAGTGTACGGATTAAAATTGTTGTTGTAACCGCCGTAAACGGACCATAATACGTTGTTTCTAACAGCTACTCTGAAAAAATTATTAGACAATGCCCCTTTGGGTGATATAGAGGTCAGTTGGTTCGGAGTGTTGGTAGCTGCCTTAAAAAGGCCGTTTTTAGAGCTGCCGATAAAAAAAGTGTCGTTTTTTGCCAAAGCAGTGCTCAACTCGCCGGTAACGGCAGACGAGAGTACTTCCGTTACCCGGTTAAAATCGACATTATAAGAATAAGCCGAACCGTATGTGACAACAGTGAGTCTGTCGCCAAAAATAGTAAAATGTATGAATTCCTGGTTTAATGTATCTACAACAACAGCATCAGCTCCGTCAAAACGGTTAAGAGACAAATCGTCTTTAACGCCAATGAGCTGATCATTAAAGGCAGCTATACTTAGCCAGTTTTCAAAACTAAACATTTCCCAGTTGGTATAGTCAATCAGGTTGGTGTTCAGCAACGCTCTTTTTATTCCTACATTTACTATATTAGCGTAGAGGTATTGTCCTGCAACAACAACTTCTTTTACATTTTCATTATTACCTTCGTTTCCGATATAATACGAGTCGCCGAAATGATTGTCCTGCAGGCGTACGGCTGTTATACCGTATCCTGTGGCCAGATACGCATAGCCCGCATGGATAAAAATAGCGTTAATTACCTTTTCACCGGTGGTTAAAGACGATTTGTTGTAAATATCATTTAAAAAATAAATGTTTTCCGTGGCTTCGTCAATAATGGCTATTTTACCGTTTTTTGCGCCTACAATAATTTTTTTATAGTCGGCACTGTAAGCAATAGCATTGATATCATCCAGCTTAAAATCATTTACAGTGTTATAGATCCGGGTTTCTCCGCCGGCATCGTTTAAAACAAAAACAGTGTTATCGGTAGCAGCATACGTATTCGTGTTAGACGCGGTTATGGCGCGAATATCATTGTACGAAAAATAACCCTTCCACAATTTGTTTTGTGCTGTCATCAGCATAGAGATAAAAAGGAAAGCCACCGAAACTAAAATCCTCATAATAAAAAATTAAGTAATTACAAATATAGCCTATAATGCTGTAAATGTAGCATAAAATTGTGTTTGTTTACATCTTGTTGAAAACATTTTGAAGGGCATGAAAAAAAACAAAATGTAATATCGTACTTTTAATTTCAGAAGCAAATGATTGTTTTTTACAGCAAAAATGAGGAAACGAGTGCAAGTCTCGTACTGTTGCGCAACTGTGAGTAGATGAGTTTTACAAGTCAGACCTTCAGAATTTGCTTCGACGTTGCTTTCGCATCAAAAAGTAAATGTCGGATTAAAACTGCCTTTTCTGGCGGCTTTTTTTATCGCTGTTTACCTCTCTTTCGATAAAATTATTAAACGTATAGGCTATGAGTATTTTTGACAAACGTATCAATTACAAACCATTCGAATATCCGGAAATATTAGATTTTACAAATGCTATAAACAAGTCGTTTTGGGTGCATTCCGAAGTGGATTTTACTGCTGATGTGCAGGATTTTCACTCGCATCTTTCAGCGGAAGAACGAGAAATTGTAAAAAGAAGCTTACTGGCTATTGCCCAGATAGAAGTCAATGTGAAAACATTCTGGGGTAATTTGTACCTGCACCTGCCAAAGCCTGAATTTAACGGGCTGGGAAGTACTTTTGCAGAATGCGAATTCCGCCATTCAGAAGCATATTCCCGTCTGCTTGAAGTTCTGGGATATAATAACGAATTTGAAAAAGTAGTTGAAATTCCGGTTATCAACAAACGCATTCAATATTTATCAAATGCGTTAAAGCATTCAAAGGCAGAGAATAAAAAAGATTATTTAAAATCATTGATTTTATTTACCATCTTAATTGAGAATGTATCGCTGTTCAGCCAGTTTGCTATTATTCTGTCATTTACCCGTTTTAAAGGGGCAATGAAAAATGTGAGCAATATTATAGCCTGGACTTCTGTAGACGAGCAGATACACGCCAATGCCGGTATTTATATCATCAATAAAATAAAAGAGGAATTTCCTGATTATTTTGATGCAGCTACTGTAGAGGAAATTTACGATATCGTAAAAGATTCTATAGCCATTGAAGCCGAAATTTTAGACTGGATTTTTGAATACGGAGAATTGGATACCATAAGCAAGGAAAACCTTTTAAACTTTATGAAGTTCAGACTGGATGAAAGTTTGAAACAAATAGGCCTTCAGAAAATATTTCAGGTATCTGAAAAGAATTACCAGCCTATGGTGTGGTTTGAAGAAGAGATATTTGCGAATAGTTTAGACGACTTTTTTGCCAAACGACCGGTAGACTATACCAAACATGATAAAAGTATAACAGCAGAAGATTTATTTTAAGATATGGAACGATTATGGTGGCTTAACGAAGAAAGCGAACAAATATTAAACCGGGGTTACTTATTAAAAGGAGAAACGCCGCAAAAAGCAATTGAACGTATAGCTACGGCTGCGGCACAACGTTTATACAAGCCGGAACTGGCAGAGGCTTTTATTGAAATGATAGAGAAAGGCTGGATGAGCTTGTCTTCTCCCATTTGGGCTAATATGGGTACAGAGCGCGGTTTGCCTATTTCATGTTTCAATGTATATGTACCTGATAATATAGAAAGTATTACGCATAAGCTGGGAGAAGTAATCATGCAAACTAAAATCGGAGGCGGTACATCGGGTTATTTCGGCGAATTGCGTGAGCGCGGAAGTGCGGTAACTGATAATGGAAAAAGTAGCGGGGCGGTAAGCTTTATGAAATTATTTGATACCGCTATGGATACCATTTCTCAGGGAGGTGTCAGAAGAGGTGCTTTTGCTGCCTACCTGGATATTGACCATGCCGATATTAAAGAGTTCCTGGAAATAAAAAATATTGGAAGCCCTATCCAGAACCTGTTCAATGGTGTTTGTATACCTGATTACTGGATGCAGGAAATGATAGATGGCGATAAAGATAAGAGAGAAGTATGGGCGAAGGTTTTAGAAAGCCGCCAGCAAAAAGGCTTGCCGTATTTGTTCTTTACAGATAATATTAACCGCAATAAACCTGAGGTATATAAAGACAAGGAAATGAAAATTTATTCGAGTAATTTATGCTCGGAAATTGCGCTGCCTTCATCGGCTGACGAATCGTTTATTTGTTGCTTATCATCTATGAACTTAGAGTTGTACGACGAATGGAAAGATACTGAAGCTGTAAAGCTGGCTATTTTCTTCCTGGATGCCGTATTACAGGAATTTATTGCGAAAACGGAGGATAATTATTACCTGAAATCTGCCAATACATTCGCCAAACGTCACCGCGCATTAGGGCTTGGGGTAATGGGATGGCATTCTTACCTTCAGAAAAATATGATCGGTTTTGAAAGTCTGGAAGCTAAAATGCTTACCAATAAAATATTTAGCGAGATACAAGAAAAATCAATCAAAGCATCTCAGGATTTAGCACGTATTTACGGAGAACCGGAAGTTTTAAAAGGATACGGTTTGCGCAACACTACTTTAATGGCTATTGCGCCTACTACTTCTTCGTCGGCCATTCTGGGGCAGACCTCACCGGGTATTGAACCGTACAGCAGTAATTATTACAAAGCCGGTTTAGCGAAAGGAAACTTTATGCGTAAAAACAAATATTTAAAAGCACTACTGGAGGAAAAAGGAATAGACAATGAAGATACCTGGCGAAGTATCATGCTGAATCACGGAAGTGTACAGCACCTGGCAGAGCTTACGCAGGAGGAAAAAGACGTATTTAAAACATTTAAGGAATTAAGCCAGTATGAGATTATTCTGCAGGCCTCTATCCGCCAAAAATATATCGACCAGGCGCAAAGTCTCAATATTAACATTCCGTCGAATTTACCGATTAAAGACGTAAACAAGTTACTTATTGAAGCCTGGAAGCTGGGAGTAAAAACATTGTATTACCAACGCAGTCAAAGTGTTTCAAAAGAATTTGTAAACAACCTGGTAAACTGCAGCAGCTGTGAAGCTTAAAAATAAAAAATCCGCTTTTAGCGGATTTTTTATTGCATATGTTTTAAAACAATACCTTGAACCGATGCCTGAAATTCTGTACTTACTTTTACTACTTCCGGTGTGATTTCCTGAGTTTTACTGGTTAATTTTTTTCCTAACGGGCTGTCGTAGAAAGCCAATAGTTCTTTTACATCTTCCGGTGTATAATGTTTGGCATAAACATCTATTATCTTTTCATTTAATTTATCCATTTCTAAAGTTATATCCTTCATAATAGCGGGCATTTTTTCTTTAGAGACATAGGGGGCAAGTTGTTGCTCTATGAGTTTAACCTGCTGTTCCTGGCCACCTCCTGAAACTTCAATTAACTTCTTGACATCCTTTTTAAAGGCATCGTTCTGTGCAAAGCCAATATGTGCAACAGACATAAAAGCGATAGCGAAAATTATTTTTTTCATGATTTTTGATTTTAGTGGGTGTAAGATACGATTTTTTACACGATGGCTGTTAGAAAAATTGGTGTTCCAAAACGATTTTTTATTTTTAATATGAAAAATACACGATGAAATTTTTATTTTAAAGCCTGTTCAATATCAGCAATCAGGTCGGCAATATCTTCTACGCCAACGCTCAGGCGTACCATATCATCGGTTACGCCAATTTCAGCACGTTTTTCGGCAGGAATAGACGCATGTGTCATCAAAGCTGGATGATTGGCCAGAGATTCAACACCGCCCAGCGATTCGGCTAAAGTGAATACTTTTAATTTTTCAAGAAATTGAATAGCATCTGCTTTTGCTCCTGATTTGAAGGTAAACGATACCATACCGCCAAAGCCGCCATTCATTTGCTTTTTAGCTAAGCTATGTTGCGGATGCGATGGTAAACCCGGGTATAAAACGCTGGCTATGGCAGGGTGCTGTGCCAGGTACTCGGCTACTTTTTGGCCGTTAAAACAATGACGCTCTACGCGTAAGTGCAATGTCTTGATACCGCGTAAAACCAAAAAACTTTCTTGCGGCCCTAATGTTGCGCCCGTAGCAAATTGTATAAAATGTAATTGTTTGCCTAATGCTTCATCTTTAATAACCAAAGCCCCTGCAATAACATCAGAGTGTCCGCCTAAATACTTTGTAGCCGAATGCATTACAATATCAGCGCCTAAATCCAAAGGTTTTTGTAAATATGGTGTGGCAAAGGTATTGTCAACCGCAAATACTATATTTTTTTCTTTGGTGATTTTGGCGATAGCCTCTATATCGGCTAATTTCATCAATGGATTAGTGGGCGTTTCAATCCAGACTAATTTAGTATTGTTGTTAATCTTAGACTGAAATACATCTAAATTATTGATATCGATAAAATGAAAAACAATGCCTAAATCTTGGTAAAAACGCGTAAACAAACGGTAAGTACCGCCATACAAATCGTCCATGGCAATTACTTCGTCTCCGGGTTTCAGTAAACGCATTACACAGTCAATAGCAGCTAATCCGGATGAAAAGGCCAGGCCGCGGGCGCCGTTTTCAATGCTTTCCAAAGCGTGTTCTAATGCCGTACGTGTTGGATTATCGGCGCGGCTGTATTCGTATCCGGTGTGAATCCCCGGACTTTTCTGTGCAAAGGTAGATGTATGGTAAATAGGAGGCATAACAGCACCTGTACTGGGGTCGTGATGCTGTCCGCCATGTATAACTTTTGTGTTAAATTTCATAGATTGTTGCTTTAAATTATTTACTACAAATATACTTTTATATTGTCCATTTGTTATAGCTTTGTACTAAAAAATAAATGGAACGCTATGAAAAAAATACTACTTTTTTTGGGGTTATTCTTAATGATAACCTCTTGTAAACAAGAGTCGAAGCTGGTTTTTGAAGAACAGGTTTTTATACAGAAATCAGCATTGTCCTGCACAGATGATCAATGTTCAGTGGCCGAAGTTCATGTGCCTGTTATGAAAGAAGCCAATACGGCAGCCAAAACCATTAATGCGCATGTGCAGACGATAGTGGGGGATATTATAGCCTTTGATCAGGAAAATCATCAATTTGCATCATATGATGAAATACTGAAATCATTTATAGCTTCCTATGATGACATTAAGAAATCGTTCCCGAATGAACCTATGCCATGGGAAGCAAAAGTAAACGTAACCAAAGAGGTTTTTAACGATAAAATCGTAAATTTTGTATTCGATTATTATACCTTTACAGGAGGAGCTCATGGAAATCCCGGGGTGATTTCGGTATTTTATAATACAGAAACCGGAAATGAAGTACCGCAGAAAGAACTGTTTCTAAATTACGAAGGTTTTAAGAAACTCGTAAAGGAAAAATTCTATAAAGAACATAACCTGGCGGCAAATGCCTCGTTAAACGACAACGGATTTATGTTTGAGGGCAATACGTTTTACCTGCCTGAAAATATTATCATAACATCCAATGAAGTAATAGTGCGCTATAACCATTATGAAATTGCGTCTTATGCTGACGGGCCAACGGAATTAAAATTCAGCTACCAGGAAGTCAAACCTTTTCTAAACGAATTGTATTTTAAATAAAAAATTTTGAGCGTTTATAAAAATCTCTTTAAAACCACATTAATTTACGGTATTGCTACGGTAGTTCCGAAAATGATCGGCTTTATTATGGCTCCTTACCACATGGATTGGCTGCCAATGAATGCTTATGCCGATTATACCCTGATTTTCTCATGGATGATGTTTTTTAATGTGGTTTTGGCTTTTGGTATGGAAACAGCTTTTTTTCGGTTTTATAACAAAAAGGAAAACAAACAAGAGGTTATAAACAATACGCTTCTATTTTTAATGGCGGTTTGTGTCTTATTTTTAATAGGGATTTATGCCTTTAAAAAACATATAGATACATATTTCGGAATTCCGTCTGAAGTTGTGAGTTTTCTGGTCTGGATTCTGGTGCTGGATACATTAGCCGTTATCCCGTTTGCTGTTTTACGTGCCCAACAGCGGCCTATTAAATACAGCAGTATTAAAATTTTAAACGTCATGGTAAATGCGGGATTAACAGTGTTTTTTTTGTATTTAATACCCCGTTACTTGATGTCGCATCCGTTAAGTCAGGTAAAAGATTATTTTATTCCCCATTTTGAAGTAGGTTATCTTTTTATTTCTAACCTTATAGCCAGCTTAATTACCTTATTGTTGCTTTCGCCTTATTATTCAAAATTAAAACTGAAATTCAACAAAGCTTTGTGGAGAGAAATGGTGGTTTACAGTTTTCCGGTAATGGTAGCGGGTTTGGGATTTGTTATTAATGAAACTTTTGATAAGGTTTTTTTAAGAGAATTATTACCTGAAGATTTCAAAAGTTTGGGGCTGGCAAGCTATGGCGCCATTTATAAAATAGGGGTTTTTATGGTTTTGTTCCGTATGGCTTATGCTTTAGGGATTGAGCCTTTTTTTTTCAGCTACGCCAAAAACGATGATGCACCTGTTAAGTATGCCGCTATAACGAAATATTTTGTGATTTTTGGAAGCTTTGCCATGCTGGGAATTATTGTATTTGCTGATATTATCAAGTTCTATTATATCCGCGAAAAGGAATATTGGTTTGCTATGGAAATTGTTCCGTATATTATCCTGGCCAATTTAATGCTGGGTATTTACACCAATTTATCGGTTTGGTACAAAATACAGGATAAAACAAAGATAGGGGCTTATATATCCGTTTTCGGAGCGGCAGTAACTCTTTTATTAAACTATATTTTAATTCCGAAAATAGGCTTGTTAGGGTCGGCTGTTACAACATTGGTAGCATATGCAGTCATGATGTTGATTTCGTTTGTGATGGGACAGCGGTCCTATCCAATTCCATACGATAAAAAAACAATTTCACTGTATTTAGGTATTTCAACGTTGTTTTCGTTTGTGTATTTTTACAATTTCAGAGAGAATTATTTCGTAGGAATGGCTTTCCTTCTTATCTTCGTGGGAATCATTTATTACAACGAAAAAACATTTATACAACGCCTATTAAAATCGATTAAAAAAAAATGAAAATAAATATTATCAACAGATCGCAACATAAGTTGCCTGGCTATGAAACCTTGTCTTCAGCAGGTATGGATTTACGTGCCAACCTTTCTGAGCCTGTTGTTTTAGAACCAATGGGGCGGGCATTGATTCCGACCGGATTGTTTATAGAATTGCCGGTTGGATATGAAGCGCAGGTACGTCCCAGAAGTGGTCTGGCTTTAAAAAAAGGAATCACCTGCCTGAACTCGCCGGGAACTATAGATGCAGATTATCGCGGAGAAATAGGGGTGATCTTAGCCAATCTTTCCAAAGAAACATTTGTGGTGGAAAATGGTGAACGTATTGCTCAAATGGTTGTGGCGAAACACGAACGTGCAGAATGGCTGGAAGTAAGTGAACTGTCAGAAACAGAAAGAGGGGCAGGAGGTTTCGGAAGTACAGGTGTAAAATAATCCTCCGCTTATGAAAAAACAGCTCTTGTAAGCTTCATGATACTGTATACTGGCGTTATGTCTGCGCAATCAATATAGTAATCTACGTATGATGCGTATAATAAAGGCGGGACTAAAGTAAAAACGGATGCGGATTTTATGGTTTTATTGATGAGGAGGGAAGGAAGTGGTAGCACCAACCTAGCTCGTTACGATTAAAGAAAACGATAAGAAACAATAGAAGTGCGATTGTCCTAAATCTAACACACCTACCTTATATAAACGTAAAGAAAAGACACTACACAACACTGTTAAATTTAAACCTGATTAAGTAAATGAAAATTATTGTTCCAATGGCAGGCCGCGGATCGCGGTTGCGCCCCCATACACTTACTGTACCAAAACCATTAATCCCTATTGCGGGTAAACCCATTGTACACCGGTTGGTAGAAGATATTACGAAAGTAATTCACCAACCTGTTGAGGAAATCGCTTTTATCATACATGAAAGTTTTGGTAAAGAAGTGGAGAAAAACCTGATAGCCATAGCGGAAAAATTAGGATCAAAAGGAACCATATATTATCAGAATGAAGCATTGGGAACAGCACATGCCATCTTATGTGCAAAAGAAAGCATGCAGGGGCCTGTTGTTGTGGCGTATGCAGACACGTTGTTCAGAGCTGATTTTTCTTTAGATGCATCTGCAGATGCTGTAATCTGGGTAAAAGCTGTAGACGACCCAAGTGCATTTGGAGTAGTCCAATTAAATGCTGATAACGAAATTATAGATTTTGTTGAAAAACCTAAGGAATTTGTATCTGATTTAGCTATTATAGGAATTTATTTCTTTAGTTCCGCTGAAAAGCTGCGGAGTGAACTGGAGTATTTAATTGACCATAACATAGCAAAAGGAGGTGAATACCAGCTGACAGACGCTTTAGAGAATATGAAGCAGAAAGGGATGCGTTTTGTACCGGGTAAAGTAGACGAATGGATGGATTGCGGGAATAAAAACGTTACAGTAGATACCAATAACCGTATGCTGCAGTTTCTGGAACATGACGGGGAAAACATGGTAGCGTCTACTGTACAAATGGATAATGCTGTTGTTATCCCCCCTTGTTACATAGGTGAAAATGTCGTTTTAAAAAATGCTACTATCGGACCAAATGTTTCCTTAGGGGATAATTCTAAGGTAGAAAATGCTACGATAAAAAATAGCCTCATACAAACCCATGCCATCATTAAAAACGCCAACTTGGATAATGCAATGATCGGAAATTTTGCCACCTATAACGGAAATTTTTCCAGTATAAGCATCGGCGATTATTCCGTTTTGGAATAATTAGAAACCAAAAAATCCGTTTTATTAATAAAACGGATTTTTTTATGGAATTTTAGGAATGTTATTTGCAGTTGATTTACATTTGTAAAAATCAATGTATGAAGAAATTAATCCTTATTATGATAGGTGGTGCTTTTTTTGTTTCATGTAAAACAAAAAAAGCAATGACAGATGTAACAAATATGTCGGTTGAAAGAGCGGAAGAAATGCTTTCCAATACTAAAAAAACGGAAAGCGCTTTACATACAGGATTGATAGAGAAACATTATAATCTGTCTAAAGATTTTAATACTCTGCAGATTAATGCCGCTATACAGCATAGCGATCTCGATATGGAACTGGACGGAGATGTACGCATTGAAAAAGGAAAGCAAATACTGATTAATGTCCGGAAGTTCGGTTTTACGGCAGCCAAAATATTGATACAGCCCGACAGGGTGAGTTTTTATGAAAAACTGAACGGAACACATTATGACGGTGATTTTGATTTCCTGAATCGTTTCCTGGGTACAGATTTAGATTACGAGAAAGCAGAAAACCTGTTATTAGGCACTGCTCTTTTTCAGTTACAGGCAGGTGATTTTGTAGAAGATACAGGCAATACCTATAAGCTAAAGGACGAAAAACAGGCCTTTAGTGTTTCGTATATCTTCAATCAGGGTATGCAGCTTATGCAGGAAATACTGGCTGAGTATAACACAACGCATCGCCTGGTTATTGACTATAAAGCTTACCAGGTAAAAAACAAGGTTGAAGTTCCTAAAGAAATCAATATAAGAATCATGCAGAAAAAGGATATGAATGTAAACGTAGTATATAAAAAGGTGACGGTGAATGAGCGGCTCTCCTTTCCTTATCAAATTCCGAAAAATTCCGAATCTATTAAATTTTAAGTACATTTGACAAACGAAAATAACTCATGCAACGTTTTTTTATCCTAATTTTTACCCTACTTATTGTTCAGGTGGCCAATGCCCAGGATTACGAGGCGCAACAACGGAAGCTGGAAGAGCGAAAAGCGGCTATCTTGAAAGAAATCAACCAAGTAAAATCACTTTTAAGTACTGAAAAAAAGAAAGAACGTAATATCCTGAACGAAATTGCCGATCAAAATAAAAAAATAAAGCTCACCAATGAGCTTATCTCCAATTCTCAGAAACAGCAACGTGTTATTTCAAACGATATTTATACGAATACCTTAGAGTCGAACAAACTGAAACGGGAATTAAAAATCTTAAAAGCAGATTATGCCAAAACCATTCAGAAGTCATATAAAGCACGTTCTGAACAGAGCAGGATACTGTTTATTTTGTCGTCTGACAATTTCTTGCAGGCGTATAAACGATTGCAGTACATGAAGCAGTATGCAAAATTTCGTAAAACACAAGGAGACGAAATCAGAGAAAAAACGGAACGGCTAGATGAGCTTACCCGTAAAATGGAAATTCAGAAGCAAAAGCAGCAATCTATTATTATTGAGCAGCAAGCAAATAAACAAGTGCTGGAAGAGGACAAGAAAAAACAGAACGAGCTGATGGCATTGGTGAAAAAAGACCAGAAATTATACAATCAGCAAATTCGTCAAAAACAGGAAGAAACCAAAAAAATTGACCGTGAAATAAAAGCGGTTATTCAGAAAGCGATAGAAGAAGCCAACCGGAAAGCACGTGAAAAAGCTGAAAGAGAACGTTTAGCCCGCGAAAAAGCTACAGGTAAAAAAGAAACGCCCGCCAAAACCACGGGAAGCTCTTCCAAGTTTGAAATGACGCCTGAAGAGAAAACACTGGCCAATAGTTTCAGAGCAAATCAGGGACGTTTACCATGGCCGGTTGAAAAAGGCTATATCTCATTGCGCTACGGTAACCAGCCACACCCAAGTTTCCCGGATCTGACCATCCATAACAGCGGTGTTGAAATTACTACAGAAAGCGGAGCTTCTGTACGGTCTGTATATGAAGGCGAAGTCATGAATGTACAGGTTATAGCCGGTTCAAGAGCTGTATTTATCCGTCACGGAGAATACATTACGGTATACCAGAACCTGAGTTCTGTAAGTGTAAAAACAGGTCAGAAAGTAAGTACCAAACAAAAAATAGGAACCGTAACCACTAACGGAGAAGGTAAGGCTGTGTTAAAGTTTGTACTGACACAAAATTCCACCTATAATAATCCGGAATCATGGCTTAGCGGACGTTAAAAGATAGAATTTATGAAAGTAGCAGCCCCGTTTAATTTACAAAAATGGATCGAAGAAAACAGGCATCTGTTAAAACCGCCCGTAGGGAATAAAAATATATACGCACAGTCAGACGACTATATCGTAATGATTGTAGGCGGCCCTAATGCGCGTAAAGATTATCATTTTAATGAAACTGAAGAATTGTTTTACCAGTTAGAAGGGACGATTGAAATAGATGTGCAGGAAAATGATGTAAAACAAACAATGGTATTACATCCGGGTGATATGTTTTTATTGCCGGCAAAAATACCCCATTCACCCAGAAGACCTGAAGGATCAGTAGGCCTTGTGATAGAGTCGAAAGCTAAAAGAAAGGATGTGAAAGATGGCTTGCTGTGGTATTGCGAAAACTGTAATGAAAAACTATACGAGGTATATTTTGAACTGAAAGATATAGAGGTAGATTTTCTAAAACACTTCAGTCATTTTTATGGTTCCGAAACGTTGAGAACCTGTAAGAAATGCGGCACGGTAATGGAAGCCGACAAACGGTTTGTAAAATAAAACACCTTGCCAATCTTTTAAATAGTCGTATCTTAGCACATCAAAAAATCAATAAAAATAAAAAACAATGGCAAATCAAATAGCGGACTTTGGTATTGAAGAAGCATTACAAAAGTTAGGCCTTAAAGAGGTAAATGAAGGAACGTCTACCGGAAATAATTGGTTTTCTAACGGAGCACTTATTGAATCATACTCGCCGGTTAACGGAGCACTTATCGGAAAAGTAAAATCTTCATCAAATGAAGATTATGAAAAAGTAATGGTTCAGGCTGCTGAAGCATTTAAAACCTGGCGTTTAACACCTGCCCCTAAACGGGGCGAAATAGTACGTCAGATAGGAGAGGCATTACGTGAAAATAAAGAAGCTTTAGGAAAATTGGTGTCGTATGAAATGGGAAAAAGCTTACAGGAAGGGCTTGGCGAAGTACAGGAAATGATCGATATCTGTGATTTTGCTGTTGGTTTGTCGCGTCAGCTATACGGATTAACCATGCATTCTGAGCGTCCAATGCACAGAATGTATGAGCAATACCACCCACTGGGAGTTGTAGGTATTATTTCTGCATTTAATTTTCCTGTAGCTGTTTGGTCATGGAATGCCGCTATTGCATGGGTGTGTGGAGATGTATGTGTATGGAAACCAAGTTCAAAAACGCCTCTATGTGCTGTAGCGTGCCAGAACATCATAAATGAGGTATTCAGAAAAAATAATATACAAGAAGGGGTAAGCTGCCTGGTAACAGGAAATGCTTCCGGAGATTTGATTAACAACGACAAACGTATTCCGTTGGTTTCTTTTACAGGGTCAACACGTATAGGGCGTCACGTATCGAAAACGGTTGCAGAGCGTTTTGGTAATACTATTTTAGAGCTTGGAGGTAATAACGCTATTATTGTTTCTGAACATGCCGATATCAATATGGTATTAGTAGGTGCAGTATTTGGTGCAGTAGGCACCGCAGGACAACGTTGTACAAGCACACGCCGTTTGATTATCCATGAAAGTATTTACGACAAAACACTTCAAACCTTACAAAACGCCTACGGGCAGTTAAAAATAGGAAATCCGTTGGATGCAGCGAACCATGTAGGACCGCTTATTGACAAAAAAGCGGTTCAGGATTACTTAAACGCTATTGAAAAAGCAAAAGCTGAAGGAGGAAAAGTTATTGTTGAGGGTGGTGTACTGGAAGGAGAAGGATATGAAAGTGGATGCTATGTGAAACCTTGCATTATTGAAGCGAAAAATGAGTATGAGATTGTACAGGAAGAAACATTTGCACCAGTATTATATGTAATGAAGTACAGTACCATTGAAGAAGCTGTAGCTATTCAAAACAATGTTCCACAAGGCTTGTCTTCTTCCATCTTTACAAATAATATGAGAGAAATGGAATTATTCTTGTCTCACGCCGGATCTGATTGCGGTATAGCCAACGTAAATATAGGAACGTCAGGTGCTGAAATCGGAGGAGCTTTTGGAGGTGAAAAAGAAACAGGCGGAGGACGCGAATCAGGATCTGATGCTTGGAAAGCTTATATGCGCAGGCAGACAAATACCATTAACTACGGTACACAGCTGCCACTTGCACAAGGTATAAAATTTGATTTTTAACATGAATTAACGGGACTTTTTATAAAGTCTCGTTTTTTTTACTTAATTTGGTTTTTTATTAATTTAAAATAGAAAATTGCAATGAAAAAAGTATTGTTAATGTTAGTGTTGGTTTTTGCCGCACAATTAGGAATGGCCCAGGATACCAAACAAGAGGCACTTAAATATTTAAAGGCATCAGGTATGGAATCGGCATTTACAGAAATGAAAAACCAGATAAATGCTATGGTTCCGGCTGATAAGCAAGCCGATTTTTCGAAAGAGATAGATGCGGCTGTAAATGATTTTTACAATAAACAGGCAGATGTGCTGGTAAAGTATTATGATGTAAAAACCATCCAGTCTGCGATTAAGAAAAGTGAAGAAACCAAAGCACCTGCACAGTTAGATCCTTTGGAAGGAGATAAATTAGTGCAGCTGCAAAAAGACAGTGAGGCGGCAGGAGAAGATTTTGGCCTTACCGTACAAGGGCTTGTAATGAAATATGTTCCGGAAGAAATGCTTCAAGGAGAGGAATAATAGTAAATAAGGACGCTGGAAGCGTCCTTATTTGATTTTTAAAGGGATTAAAAATTTAAAATAATGAAATACCTGTTTTTATTTTTTACGGTAGGTTTTATCATGCCGTCTTCAATTGCCCAGACAGCTAAATCCAATGCCTTAGACTATTTAAAACTATCAGGTATGGAGAGTAGTTTTAACCAGATGAAAGCGCAATTTCTGGAAAAAGTAACCAAAGAAAATCAAGTTGATTTTGATAAAGAATTTGATGTAATTATTAACAGGTTCTATGATAAATATGCCGATCTTTTAGTGGCATTTTATGATGAAACGACTATTTCTGAAACAGTTAAAAAAATGAAAGAAACTAAAGAAGTTGTTAAACTGCAGAATTTGTCTTATGAGAAATCTTTGGAAATGGGAAGTAAAATGGAAATGATAGGCCAGGAGTTTGGTCTGGGCATGCAAGGTCTAATTGCAAAATACATACCTGAAGAAGAGTAAGAACTCATGAACCCACGTATAGAAGAAGGCTGTCTTTTAAGACAGCCTTCTTTCTTTTTATTATTTTGTGTTTCCACACTTCGGGTAGTGCAGGTTCGTGTGGTTGTACTCCTGTTATTCCCTTCTTTTACAGTAGTTGACCTTTCAGAAGTGTAGGCTCGGAGATTTTTCCTGGCTTGATACGCTTCGTGTATTAGGGTTTCTGCTGCCGTTTTTTTGTTCTTTGGCCTATGTAATCCGCCGCAAGACATAAAAGCTAAAACCAATAAAATATAAAATAATCTTTTTCATATGACATGGTGTTACATTAAAAGGCTACTCTAAAAAGCGTAGCACAAACAGTAAACCAAAAATGAAGATTATTTTATTTCTGTTAAAAATTCATGTTTAGGATGGCGGACTTTTTTCAAGTTTACCAGCCAGTCGTTACTTTCATCGCGGTAGCCTAATGCCAGAATTGTTGTTGATTTCAATCCTTTTTCTTTAAGTCCTAATAATAGATCTAATTCTTCATTGATAAAACCTTCCATCGGAGTGGCGTCTACTCGTAATGAGGCAGCGGCGGCAATAGCCATCCCAAAACCGATATAAGCCTGTTTTGCCGCATGCGCAGCCTGCTGCTCTTCTGTCCGTGCAAATAACATTTCTTTTAAACCTGCCTTATAATCATCAGTCACGTTCAAAGGAAGCGCACGTTCCGTATTCATATAATTAAAAATAGCATCTATTCGTTCATCCGTATATTTATCCCAGGCAGCAAATACAAGAATATGTGATCCTTCTGTAATCTGGGATTGATTGAATGCGATAGGCTTTATCTGTTCTTTTAATTCCTGATTGGAGATCGATATAATCTGAAAAGGCTGTAACCCTGATGAGGTAGGTGCCAGATAAGCAGCTTCTATAATTTTGTCCACCATTTCCTGAGGCACTTTTGCCCCGTTCATTTTTTTTGTAGCGTATCTCCAGTTTAAGGCTTCTAATAATTCCATCTTTTGTAAAATTTTACTACAAATGTAGGGTAAAATATTTGAGGGAAAACTTAACGTATGTTAAGAAAAAACGGCTAACGTTTCTTTTTTCCTTTATGATGTCCCGGCGCATAATCTCTGGCACTTTTGTCGCCATGTATTTTTTTATGTTGTCCCGGCGGGATTTTTTTCTCGCTTCTTACCCGGTGTTTATGAGAACGGTTAGAATGAGTGTGAACAGAACAGCTGCTCAATAATAAAGCTACTGCAGTGGCTAATGCCGGTAGAAGTAACAGTAGTCTGTTGTTTTTTAGAAGTAATTTCATCTCTTTGTCTGTTAAGAGTTAAACATATATATATTCTGAGGTGTTACAGCATAATCCAAAGGAATATCCAGTAAAGAGGCATCTTCTATTTCCTGTTCTGCTTCAAAAAATGATACCCCCACTTTTATAACGTCTTTTTTACATTTACTTAAGAAAATGTCGTAAAACCCTTTGCCATATCCTACACGGTTTCCCTTCTTGTCAAATGCAAGCAATGGCAAAAAAACAACGTCAATCAACTCATCAGCAACCGGTATTCCTCCAATAGGTTCCGGTATATTCCATTTATTTTTGCGTATCACCGTACTATCTGTTAACAATATATGTGCCATAGTTCGGTTTTCAAAATCCGATCGGGAAATAATTACATTTTTGTCTTTACCAAAAAGAACCTGTACAAGATAGTCTGTATTCACCTCTTTGTGTTCATTAATCGATAAAAACAATTGGTAATTCTCGCGGTTCCAGATGGGCAACTGCAGTGTCTTGTTTGCAATGGCAAGGCTTAATTCATCTATAGTTTCTTCCGATAAATGTTGCCGAAGCGATTTGTATTTTTGTCGTAATTCTTGTTTAAGCATCTTTAACTTCAGTTGAAATATGATAAATAGCATCTCCCTGGAAAACAATAGGACTCTGATTTTCATTTATGATATAACCCGAATTGGGAGAGTGTACATTTTCCTGAACAGATCCGTATGGGTCTGATATTGAGGCTAGTATTTGCCCTTCCTCTACGTAGTCCCCATATTTGGTATAACTGTGAAATAAACCTGAATACTGGGCACGTACCCATGCAGAATGGGTGATGTAAGTAACGGGAGTTTTTACTTCAGATATTTCAATATCTTTATTCAGCATACCTAAATGATGTAAAAAACGGATACTTCCTTTTACTCCATCTTCCACAATTTCCCTGTTGATGTCAAGCGATTTTCCTCCTTCAAATAAAATATATTTTACATTTAAATCATCGCAGGCCTTGCGGAAAGACCCTTCTATATTAGAAGAATACAAAACAAACGGAGGATGAAATGCCTCTGCCATTTCTTCCAAATCAGGTTTCCCGGCTTCAATACGTATCTGAGAGGCATTGAAACGCGCCATACCCCCTGCATGAAAATCGATAACATAATCTACAAGTGGAATAATATCGTTTATAAGGTGATAGGCAAACCGGCCGGCAAGAGAGCCATTTATACTCCCGGGAAATACTCGGTTTAGATCACGTCCGTCAGGAAATTCTCTTGACTGGTTCACAAACCCGAAAACATTGATTAAAGGAATACAGATAATGGTGCCTATTTGTGGATGATTAATCCGGTTTAGAATAAGCTGACGTACAATTTCTATTCCTGTAAGTTCATCTCCATGCAAACCGGCACTGAACAAAACGGTAGGCCCTTCATAAATGGAACGCGACACAATAATCGGTACTTTTAATTCAGTCATCGTGTGTAAGGTAGCGATATTCAACTCAATAGTTTTAGTTTCGCCGGGAATAACCGTTTTGTTTAATATCGTTAAATCAGAGTTTGCAAACATATTTTTTATTTATCCGTTAAATTTAAAAAATAATTCCGCAATACGGCGTACAAGTTTTATCTTTACGGAAACACTTCTGTTTATATGCAAATTCCGCCAGATTTAGATATTCAGATAAAAGCATTACCCGATCAGCCAGGTGTATATCAATATTTTGACAAAGATCTCAAAATCCTGTATGTGGGTAAAGCTAAAAATCTGCGTAAACGGGTAAGTTCTTATTTTGTAAAAGTACATGACAATGCCAAAACCCGTGTATTGGTAAAAAAAATCGTTCAGATAAAGCATATAGTTGTCCCTACGGAAACGGATGCTTTGTTATTGGAAAATAATCTTATCAAAAGATTACAGCCCCGGTATAACGTACTTTTAAAAGATGATAAGTCATACCCGTGGATCTGTATAAAAAATGAAAGGTTTCCAAGAGTTTTTACAACCCGTCGTCTTGTAAAAGACGGTTCGGAATATTTTGGGCCGTATACCAACGTTAAAACAGTGTATACCTTGCTGGATTTGATCCGGGAACTTTATCCGCTGCGGTCTTGTAACTATGATTTGAGCCTGCAAAATATTGAGAGAGGTAAATTTAAAGTGTGCTTGGAATACCATATAGGTAATTGCGAAGGACCTTGTGAAGGGTTGGAAAGCGAGATCGGTTATAGGGATAAAATCCGGGCTATTAAGAATATTCTGAAAGGAAATTTTAAGGAAAATCTCAAAGATTTCAGGCAGCTGATGACTACCCTGGCTGCGGATATGAAGTTTGAGGAAGCTCAGGAAATCAAAGAAAAAATAGAAGTACTTGAAAATTATCAGGCAAAATCTACCATTGTAAATCCTAAAATATCGAATGTAGATGTATTTTCAATAGTTTCTGATGAAAGCATGGCGTATATTAATTTTTTACAGATTGTACATGGTGCTATAGTGCGGTCGCATACGCTGGAGCTCAAAAAAAAGTTAGATGAAACTGATGAAGAACTGCTCGAGCTGGCTGTGGTGGAACTGCGGGATCGTTTTCAGTTGCTTTCTAAGGAAATAATACTTCCGTTTGTATTGGACTTAGGCGAAAAACTGATGGTCACAGTTCCTAAGTTAGGAGATAAAAAACAGCTGCTTGATCTGTCAGAACGCAATGCGCGTTATTACCGGCTGGATCAGTTAAAGCAGATAAAAATAGTAGATCCAGACAGGCACACAAGCCGTATTATGCAGCAAATGAAGAAAGATCTCCGTTTAAGCGTAGAGCCTCGGCATATTGAATGTTTTGATAATTCAAATATCCAGGGGACCAATCCTGTGGCAGCCTGTGTGGTGTTTAAAGAGGGAAAGCCCAGTAAAAAGGAGTACCGTCATTTTAATATAAAAACAGTTGACGGACCTAATGATTTTGCTTCGATGGAAGAAGTGGTGTACCGCAGGTATAAGCGGCTGCTTGAAGAAAACGAACCGCTTCCGCAGCTTATTATCATTGACGGGGGAAAAGGACAGCTGTCTTCTGCATTAAAGAGTATTGACCGTTTGGGATTGCGCGGAAAAATTGCTATAATTGGTATTGCAAAACGATTAGAAGAGCTTTTTTATCCCGGAGATTCCATCCCGTTATACCTTGATAAAAAATCGGAAACGTTAAAAGTAATCCAGCATTTACGCAACGAAGCACACAGGTTCGGCATAACCTTTCACAGAGATAAAAGAAGTAAAAATGCCATACAATCATCACTGACCCAAATTCCGGGTATTGGTGAAAAAACAATGGAAAAGTTAATGGTTGCTTTTAAATCTGTAAAAAGATTGAAAGAAACACCCGAAACGGAAATAGAAAAAATAATTGGAAAAGATAAGACAAAGAAAGTAATACACTATTTTAAAAACCAATAAAACATGAAAACACACGTACTTTTAATTTTAATCTTTTGCTGGGCAGGCAGTTTGTTTGCCCAGGAAATTCAGCGTAAAAAAGTAGGTGTGGTTTTAAGCGGCGGTGGCGCCAAAGGCCTGGCCCATATAGGTGTATTAAAGGCATTGGAAGAATCAGGAGTGCAGATTGATTATATCGGAGGAACCAGTATGGGAGCAATTATCGGAGGGTTATACGCTTCGGGTTATTCCGCTACGGAACTTGATTCCATATTTAGAACAGTAGATGCGGAGGCACTTTTGCAGGATTATGTGCCCCGTATATCTAAATCGTTTTATGAGAAACGAAATGACGAAATTTATGCACTGCAGCTTCCTTTTGACAATTTCAAGATCGGCATGCCGGCCGCATTGTCAAAAGGCATGTACAATTATAATCTGCTTTCACGGTTACTGGCACATGTACGCCATCAGCGAGATTTTAATAAGCTGCCCATACCTTTTGTATGCGTTGCTACAGACCTGGAAACGGGTAAAGGTATTGTGTTGAGAGAAGGAAACCTGGCACAAAGTATTTTGGCCAGTGGTGCTTTCCCCTCGTTATACAGCCCCGTTGAAATTGACGGAAAAGTTTTGATTGACGGAGGTATAGCAGATAATTATCCTATTGATGAAGTACGCAAAATGGGGGCTGACATTATTATAGGGGTGGATGTTCAGGACGGCCTTAAGAATCTTGAAGATATCAGGGGAGCCTCTGATGTATTGCTGCAGATTTCGAATTATTCGATGGTAGGAGAAATGGACCGTAAAAAGAAGGATACAGATATTTACATCAAGCCCAATATAAAAGGATTTTCAGTGGTTTCCTTTAACGAGGGAGCTGAAATTATTAAACGGGGTGAAAAGGCGGCTGCAGCATATAAAGAAGATTTTATGGCTCTTGGAACACCTGAACTTGTAAACAACCCACCACATATTCAGCCAAAATATACAGATAAAATTACCGTTAGCCAGATAGAAATTAATGCATTAGAAGACTATACCCGTAATTATGTATTCGGAAAAATAAAACTCCGGCCATGTGATGTTGTTTCATATGATGAATTTACAAGCGGAATTGATAATTTAAATGCTACGCAGAATTTTAGCGCAATCTCATACGAATTTGTCAAAGACCCAAAAGAAGAAGACGCCGACATACTAAAACTGCAATTAAAAGAAGGGAAAACAAAACGCTATTTAAAATTCGGGCTCCACTTCGATCCGCTTTACAAAAGTGCTGCTTTAATCAATGTTACTCAAAAGAAAGTGCTCTTTAAAAATGATGTAGCTTCTCTTGATTTCGGAGTGGGTGACAACTTTCGCTATAATTTTAATTATTATGTAGACAACGGGTATTTGTGGAGTATAGGTTTGTCATCCCGTTTAAATACCTTTCAGCGCATTATCAATTATCCAAAAACAAGTGATTTTATAGATGTTTCAGGTATGCCGGTTTCGTTGAGTATTGATTATCTGGACTTGACTAACCGTTTGTCTTTTCAGACTTTTTATAAAGAACGCTTTCTGATAGGTGTGGGGCTTGAACATAAATTCAACCAGATAGATGCGCGAAACTTGTTGCTTAAAAACCCGTGGCTGGATAAGAGTCATTACCTGTCTGTTTATGGAAATGTTATATACGATACATATGACAATAAATATTTCCCCCGGAAAGGTATACTGTTTAATGCAGAGTATAAAAACTATTTTCACTCTTCAGATTATAATGGCTATTTCGATAATTTTTCACAAATTACAGCTGAATTGGGTATGGTTAAAACTTTTTTTGACCGGTTGAGTATAGAAGTAAAAGCAGATATGGGGGTAACAATTGGTTCGGAATCCTCTACTTTTTTGCGTTATTTTCTCGGAGGATACGGTTTTCAGTCAGTATATAATGTGAAACCTTTTTTCGGATATGATTTTCTGAGTGTTTTTGACGATTCTTATATCAAAATACTACTCCGTTTAGATTACGAAATTATTAATAAGCATCATATTAATTTTTCAGCAAATTATGCGCAGATCGGAAAAGGCATTTTTCAGTATTCAGACTGGTTGTCCAAACCTGAATATAATGGTTATGCCGTTGGGTATGGTTATCAGACTCTTATCGGGCCCATTGAATTTAAGCACAGCTGGTCGCCCGATACCCGCAGTCACTATTCCTGGTTTAGCGTAGGGTTCTGGTTTTAAATAATCGCTTTTAAAAATTAACAAATACAAAACTTGTTTTCCGTAAAATTTTAGATATTTTTGTTATATATGAAAAGTTGGAACGGATTATTAGCACATATCAAATACCTCATGAAACGCAATCCTGAATGAGGGGAATTTGTATGCGGTATTTAAATAATTTAAAAAGAGCTCGTTATGCCAATGTATCATAAACTGGGTAAAATCCCACATAAACGCCATACCATTTTCAAAAAACCAAATGGCGACTTTTATTACGAACAATTATTCGGAACTATAGGTTTCGATGGTATGTCAACAAATTCCTACCACGAATATCGCCCTACTCAGGTAAAAGAAATTTTAGGGTCGTACAGTGTGGCGCCTAAAATAGCAAAGGCAAATAATATTCAATCCTATAAATTCCGTGGATTTGAAGTGCAACCTGAAGTAGATTTCCTGAAAAGCCGGAAATCGGTTTTAACGAATTCAGATGTTACCATTACATTAGCAGCGCCTACCGGAAAAACCCAGGATTATTTTTATAAAAATACCGATGCCGATGAGCTGATTTTCATTCATAAAGGCACGGGTACTTTGCGTACCATGCTGGGAAATATCCCCTTTGCCTATGGAGATTATCTGCTGATTCCGCGCGGAATTATTTATAAGATTGATTTTGAAACGGAAGATAACCGTTTATTTATAGTTGAGTCAAGAAGACCTATTTATACACCTAAACGCTATCGCAACTGGTTTGGGCAGTTACTGGAACATTCGCCATTTTGCGAACGTGATATCCGTAAACCGGAAACATTGGAAACATATGACGAAAAAGGAGATTTTTTAATAAAAGTAAGAAAACAGGACGAGATATTTGATATGGTGTATGCTACCCATCCGTTTGATGTGATAGGATACGACGGGTTTAACTACCCTTATGCTTTTTCAATTCACGATTTTGAACCTATTACCGGGCGCATCCATCAGCCGCCTCCCGTGCATCAGACGTTTGAAACGGATGCCTTTGTAGTATGTTCATTTGTACCGCGCTTATTTGACTATCATCCTCAATCAGTGCCTGCGCCTTATAACCACAGTAATATTGATTCTGACGAAGTATTGTATTATGTGGATGGTGATTTTATGAGCCGGGTGGATATTGCACCTGGACATATTTCTTTACACCCGGCAGGTATACCGCATGGTCCGCATCCGGGTACTATGGAAAAAAGTATCGGGGAAAAAGAAACTGCTGAACTTGCTGTAATGGTAGATACCTTTAAGCCGCTGAAGGTAACGGAAGAGGCAATGAAAATTGCTGATAATACGTATTATCAGTCGTGGTTAGACAAAAAATAATAACAACAATTAAACAAACAACAAAAATGAGTAACGAAATAAAATCAGTAGAATACGGTTTAGAAAAAATATTTGAAGGAGCTCAGGATTTTTTACCTTTATTGGGAACAGATTACGTGGAGTTTTATGTAGGGAATGCCAAACAGGCTGCGCATTTTTATAAAACGGCTTTTGGTTTTCAGTCTGAAGCATATGCCGGATTGGAAACAGGCGTAAAAGACAGAGCTTCCTATGTGTTGAAACAGGATAAAATCCGTTTGGTTTTAACAACAGCCTTACACTCCGATTCGCCTATTGGTGAGCACGTTAAAAAACACGGCGATGGTGTAAAAATTGTAGCTCTTTGGGTAGAAGATGCCCGTAAATCATGGGAAGAAACTACAAAAAGAGGCGCGAAGTCTTACATGGAACCTACTGTTGAAAAAGATGAGTTCGGAGAAGTAGTTCGCGCGGGAATTTATACCTATGGAGAAACGGTTCATATGTTTGTAGAACGCAAAAATTATAATGGTATTTTCTTACCGGGCTATCAGAAATGGGAATCGGATTATAATCCGGCACCTGTTGGTTTAAAATATGTAGACCATATGGTAGGAAACGTGGGCTGGAACCAGATGAACGTATGGGTAAAATGGTATGAAGATGTAATGGGTTTTGTGAATTTCCTTTCGTTTGATGACAAACAAATTACGACAGAATATTCTGCTTTAATGTCAAAAGTAATGTCAAATGGTAACGGCCGTATTAAATTTCCGATTAATGAACCGGCAGAAGGAAAAAAACGTTCACAGATTGAAGAATATTTAGATTTTTATGAAGATGCGGGCGTGCAGCATATTGCAGTAGCTACTGATGATATCATTAAAACAGTCTCTGATATGCGCTCACGCGGTGTGGAATTTTTATCAACACCTCCGCAAGCCTATTATGAAGCTATTCCTGACCGCTTGAAAGACCATATGAGTAAATTTAAGGAAGATATTAACGAGCTTCAAAAATTAGGTATCATGATTGATGCAGATGAAGAGGGGTATCTATTACAAATTTTTACCAAACCGGTAGAGGATCGTCCTACTTTATTCTTTGAAATTATTCAGCGTATGGGAGCCCGCGGATTCGGGGCGGGTAATTTTAAAGCATTGTTTGAGTCTATTGAACGCGAACAAGAGCTAAGAGGTACACTGTAAACGTGAAAAAACCAATAAGTTAGTTAAAATTGTGTTAAAACAAAATAATGGTATATTTATTCATAATAAATATATACCTTTGCACTCGCAAAAACAAGGAGGTCATAACCTTGTTGGAGTGTAATAAATTTTTCATAATTTATAGTTTTTTGGTTGGTTAATAGCATAAAAACTCAGTCATTCAGTTGGCTGGGTTTTTTTGTTTTATTTCCCTTTGGAATAATAATTGCTTTTTTTATCTTAACTGAAAAATTGAAATCATGAAAACACAGAAAATAATCACCTTTTTGTTTCTTTTTTATACGCTTTTAAGTTTTTCGCAGAACGTTTATGAGGCAGGTGAACACTTTAAGTTTAAAATTTCTTATGGCTTTGTGAATGCAGGTATAGCTACACTGGAGCTCAAAAACGGAACATATGATGGAAAATCCGTATACCATGCGAAAGGAGTAGGGTATACCACAGGAGTTACCAAGGCTTTTTTTAAGGTATATGACGATTACCAGAGTTATTTTGATAAAAAAACAGGAAAACCTTACCGTTATATCAGAAAAATAGATGAAGGAGGCTATACCAAAAACCAGGAAGGTTTTTTTAATTATTCTTCCAATACGGTGTTGGTTAAGGACTATAAACATAAGAACCAGAAAACGTTGTCAATTACTTCAAATATTCAGGATATCGTTTCCTCTTTTTATTATTTGAGAAATCAACCGGGTATAGGGAGTATGAAAAAAGGAGAATCGGTGGAAATCGATATGTTTTTTGATGATGAAATTTATAAATTTAAATTAAAATTCCTCGGAAAAGAGGAAATTAAAACTAACTTTGGAAAACTAAAAGCGTTAAAGTTTCGTCCCTATGTTCAAGCGGGACGTGTGTTTAAAGAACAGGAATCCTTAACGGTCTGGATATCTGATGATGCCAATAAGATTCCGCTGAAAATACAGGCTAGCCTGTTGGTAGGTTCTTTAAAAGCAGAACTTTCGTCGTATAAAGGATTGAAATATAAGTTAGGAGCAAATTAATATGGAACTTACAACAGAACGTAACGATAAAATTGAAGCATTAGATCAGAAATTCAAAAATATAGATCAAAAACTTGATACCCATTTGGAAGGTCTGCTTTGGCAGAAACCTATTACGTATTGGGATTATATTCAGACAGATGCTTTGTTGAATTTACAGATTCAGCGCTCTACCCTTCCTGATGAAATGGTATTTATTATGTACCACCAAGTGAACGAATTACTGTTTAAAATGATTCTATGGGAAATTCGACAGGTATCCCATGCTGAAGAATTAACTACGGCCTTTTTTACGGAGCGTTTAAACCGGATCAGCCGTTATTTTAATATGCTTACTACTTCGTTTGATATTATGCGTGATGGTATGGAAGTAGAGCAGTACCTGAAATTCAGAAATACATTAACACCGGCCAGTGGTTTTCAGAGTGCGCAATACCGTTTAATTGAATTTGCATCAACTGATCTGATTAACCTGATTGACGCCCGCTACCGCGATACTATAGACCGGAATACACCATATGAGCATGCCTTTGAACATCTGTATTGGCAAGCAGCCGGTAAAGATTATAAAACAGGGAAAAAATCGTATCTTATAAAAGAATTTGAGCGTAAATACAAAAAAGAATTTATTGATTTTATGCAGGAATACAATACGCTGAACCTGTGGCGGAAATTTAAACAGTTGCCTGAAGAAGATCAGCAAAATCCTGATTTAGTAGCTGCTATGCGCCATTATGACAAAACGGTAAATATTACCTGGGTAATCGGGCATTTCAAAGCCGCTAAGAAATATATAGAAAGCGAGCACGGACCTCAAGAGGCTACAGGAGGTAGCGATTGGAAAAAGTATATGCTGCCGGAATACCAGCGCCGTATATTTTTCCCGGAATTATGGACGGAAGAAGAGTTGAAAAATTGGGGGAAAGACGCATTGTAAATGATAAAGAACGGCTATATAGTTATATTGTTTATGATTGTTTTATTGTTCTCGTGCAATAAAAAAGAGAATCATGAAACAGAAGATCAATTGATATTTGCCGCAGAAGATTCACTGGAAGATAATGAACCGGAATACGCCTTCGGTTTTAAATTAAAAGATTATCGGGTAGAACGCGATACTATTCAACGGGGTGATAATTTGAGCCTCATTTTGGCACGACATAATTTTGACGCTACCGAAATCAAACAGATTACAGATAAAATAAAAGATTCTTTTGATGTCCGGAATATTCGGGCGGGCAATATACTTACAGTATTGAAAAGTAAAACGGACCCGCCAAAACTGGAGGTACTCATTTATGAACCTAATCAGCTGGGTTTTAGTGTTATTGATTTCAGAGATTCCGCATCAGCTTATAAGGTAAACTATCCCGTAACCTATAAAACCAAAACCGTAG
Source organism: Paenimyroides tangerinum (assembly GCA_050990835.1). Classification (GTDB taxonomy): domain Bacteria; phylum Bacteroidota; class Bacteroidia; order Flavobacteriales; family Flavobacteriaceae; genus Flavobacterium. The sequence goes on from CP158859.1 coordinate 1,224,969, forward strand.
CCGGAGAAATAGAAGGATCGTTATCGGCTTCATTATTGAAGCAAGGATTGGATCCGGGACTTGCTAAAAAGCTTTCTGGTGCTTTTGCCTGGAGCATAGATTTTTTTAAGTTTAAAAAAGGCGACCGATTCGCTTTAACTGTCAGTGAAAAATATATCAATGATACGATATATGTAGGAACAGATAAAATTCTTGGCGCTTATTTTAGATATAAGGACAAAGATATATACGGATTCCCATTTCAGCGCAAAGGCAACACGCAAGAAGAATATTTTGATGAGAATGGCAAACAAATGCGTACCATGTTTTTGAAAGCACCTTTAAAATATTTTCAGATCACTTCAAAATTCAGTAAAAATAGGTTTCATCCGGTACAAAAGAGATGGAAAGCGCATAATGGTACCGATTATGCAGCGCCACATGGTACTCCCATCATGACAACCGCAGCGGGTACCGTAACCGAAACAGGCTATACCGGAGGTAATGGAAATTATGTAAAAGTAAAACATGATGGTACGTATACCACGCAATATCTGCACATGAGCAAAATTCTGGTCAGAAGAGGGCAACGGGTGCAACAAGGGCAAGTGATAGGCAAGGTAGGAAGTACAGGTTTAGCTACAGGTCCGCACGTTTGTTACCGTTTCTGGAAAAATGGTGTACAGGTAGATCCGTTACGTTTGAATTTACCTACATCTCAGCTTATGGACAAAAAAGAATTACCGCTATATTTACAGTCAATAAAAAATACAAAAGAAGCTATTGATAAAGCTTTAATCGAAAAATTTACACGTTAATGTTGCCAAAAATCAATCCGACCGGAACAGTAGCCTGGGAAAAATTACGCCGGCATTTTTTTGAAATGCAGTATGTGAAAATGCAGGAACTTTTTGCAAAGGACACCGCCAGAACGCAAAAAATGCATTTAAAATGGAATGACTTTTTGTTGGATTATTCTAAAAACCGTATTACCCAAGAAACCCTTGAGCTGCTTTTTGAATTGGCGGATGAGGTAAAATTGAAACAGGGAATCGATGCTATGTTTTTGGGAAATACTATTAACGAAACAGAAAAACGCTGCGTACAGCATACAGCTTTACGTGATATCGTTAAGCAGGAAAATCTTCCGTGTCAAAAAGAGATAGAAGAAACATTAAAGACTATAGAACATTTTACCGAACTGGTAATAGCGGGCATTCTTAAAGGTGCTACCAACAAAGCATTTACAGATGTGGTAAACATTGGTATAGGAGGGTCTGATTTAGGGCCTAAAATGGTTGTAGAAGCTTTAACGGATTATCACAATCATTTGAAAACCCATTTTGTTTCCAATATTGATAAAGACGCTATAATTTCGCTTTTAGAACAATTAAATCCGGAAACTACTTTGATTATAGTAGTCTCCAAATCATTTACCACCTTAGAAACTTTAGAAAACGCCCTAGTTTTTAAAGAATGGCTATCTAGTCATCAGCTTGCTGTTGAACAACACCTTATTGCGGTTTCTTCCAATATAGAAGCAGCGATGCATTTCGGTGTTTTACGAAAAAATATTTTTCCCATGTGGGATTTTGTCGGGGGCAGGTTCTCTTTATGGGGAGCAGTAGGCATTTCTATTGCACTTGCCATCGGCTTCGTCCGGTTTAAAGAATTATTGTCGGGTGCTTACGCTATGGATCAGCACTTTAAGACAGCGGATTATAAGGAAAATATCCCGGTTATTTTAGCGTTGTTAAGTATCTGGTATAATAATTTCTACGGGTTTGAAACGGAGGCTGTAATATCTTATGCTAACCGTTTACAGAGTCTTCCGGCCTATCTGCAGCAGGTAATGATGGAGAGTAACGGTAAAAATATAGACAGAGAAGGACTTCCTGTTAATTACCAGACCGGAACAATTATATGGGGAGAAATAGGCACAAATTCGCAACATGCTTTTTTTCAGTTATTTCACCAGGGAACAAAAGTTATTCCCACAGATTTTATCGGTTTTGTAAAACCTTTCCATGATTCCGAAATGCATGATTTATTGATGGCCAATTTTTTTGCCCAAACAGAAGCACTTATGAACGGTAAAGAGGATGAAGATACAAAGCTAACTACTGATGTAAATGCCGCTTTCAAAACATTTGAAGGTAACCGTCCTTCTAATACCTTGCTCATAGAAAAGCTCACGCCTAAAAATCTGGGAAGCCTTCTGGCAATGTATGAGCATAAAACGTTTGTTCAAGGATTGATATGGAATATCTACAGTTTTGATCAGTTTGGCGTAGAATACGGAAAAGTATTGGCTAATGTCATTAAAAAAGAGTTAACAGATGGAACTATCGGCTCTCATGACGCGTCGACCTGTTTTTTACTGACATCATATCTTAATATGAAAAAGAACGATTAGAATAAATCTTCAATATAAATTTGTAACGGAATCACAAAATATTGCTTTTGCCTGATTCCGTTTTTTATAGCCGGCTGCCAACGGGTAGATGCTACAACACGAACAGCTTCTTTGTAAAAACTATTTTCTTCACTGGTGTTTTCCGGTTTAAATGCTGCTGGTTTTCCCTCTTCATCAACCATAAAACCTATATATATAATATAATTGGCTTTTGTTTTATCACTTTCGGACAAGTCAGTCAGACTGACATTGTGAAAATTAAAGTTATTGCTTATATAAGAACGAAAAGCTCTGATTCCTCCCGGATATTCCGCTAATGTATCCGGAATTATCTGAATTTCGGAAATCTTAGTAATACTGTCATTTTGTGCCCATAACACAGTAGAAAGGAAGAAACAAAGCAAGACTGTTATATGTCTCATAATTCATAGAGTTTTTTCATAATTTCTAAAGCTTTCGAAATACTTTTTATCTGGTCAAAGGTAAGCAATAACCGCAAGCCGTTTTTCGTTTCTTTTTCTTTAAGTTTTGCTAAGTTAGGATAGATCTGTACAAATTGCAATACTTTTCTGAAACGATTAGACTGGTAAAAATCAGATTGCTGATCAGCCAGAAAATACCCGATCATTTTACCCTGTTTAAGCACCAGCTTCTCAATACCCGTATTAGCCGCTATCCACTTAATGCGTACACTGTTAAGAAGGTTTTGTGCCTGTCTGGGCAATGTGCCGAAACGATCTGTCAGCTTTTGTTCATATTGCTTTAATTCTTCTTCATTTTTAAGAGTACTGAGTTCGTTGTATAGAGTGAGGCGTTCAGATACATTATTGATATAGTCATCAGGAAAGAGAATCTCAAAATCTGATTCAATAAGAATATCTTTTATGTATACTTTTTTCTCTATGTCATTTTCGGTTTCATATAAATCTTTAAATTCATTTTCTTTTAATTCATCTATGGCTTCGTTCATGATTTTTTGGTAGGTATCAAATCCAATCTCATTAATAAAACCACTTTGTTCTCCGCCTAGTAAATCACCGGCACCCCGGATCTCCAAATCTTTCATAGCTATATTAAAGCCGCTACCCAGATCAGAAAACTGTTCCAAAGCCTGAATGCGTTTCCGGGCATCTTCAGTCATGGAGGTATACGGGGGACAAATAAAATAACAAAACGCTTTTTTATTGCTTCTTCCCACGCGACCTCTCATTTGGTGCAGGTCTGATAAACCAAAATTATTAGCGTTGTTAATGAAAATAGTATTGGCATTCGGTACGTCCAGACCACTTTCTATAATAGTAGTAGCTACCAAGACATCGAACTCACCTTCCATAAAAGAAAGAAGGAGCTCTTCGAGCTTCTTACCATCCATCTGCCCATGGCCTACTCCTACTTTTGCATTAGGAACCAAGCGCTGAATCATTCCGGCTACTTCTTTGATGTTTTCAATACGGTTATTGATAAAATAGACCTGTCCACCGCGTTCTATTTCATAGGCAATACCATCTCTTATGATTTCTTCATTAAACCCTACTACATTGGTTTCAATCGGGTAACGATTGGGAGGAGGCGTGGTGATAACTGATAAATCCCGCGCAGCCATTAAGGAAAATTGTAATGTACGCGGAATAGGAGTGGCAGTTAAGGTAAGCGTATCAATGTTTTCAGCTAGGGTTTTCAGTTTATCCTTTACGGACACACCAAACTTTTGCTCTTCATCTACAATGAGAAGTCCCAAGTCTTTAAAAACCACATTTTTATTTACAAGCTGGTGTGTACCGATAATGATATCTATCTTTCCTTCAGCCAGGTTTTGTAATGTTTCTGCTTTTTGTTTAGCAGTTTTAAACCGGTTTAAATAAGCTACTTTTACCGGCATGTCCTTTAAACGATCAGAAAAAGTACGGAAGTGTTGAAAAGCTAAAATGGTAGTAGGAACCAAAACAGCTACCTGTTTGCCATTATCTACCATTTTAAAAGCAGCACGAATAGCTACTTCTGTTTTTCCGAAGCCTACATCGCCACATACTAAACGATCCATAGGACGATCGTTTTCCATATCGGTTTTTACGTCAGCTGTGGCCTTGCTTTGATCAGGAGTATCTTCATATACAAAGGAACTTTCCAGTTCAGCCTGCAGGTAGCTGTCAGGTGCACACGCAAAGCCTTTTTCCAGACGACGCTTGGCATACAGCTGGATAAGGTTGAAAGCAATGTGTTTTACACGGGCTTTCGTTTTTTGCTTCAGTGCTTTCCACGCATTTGACCCCAGTTTGTATATTTTGGGAGGAGCACCGTCTTTTCCATTGTATTTGGATATTTTATGAAGAGAATGAATACTCACATAAACGATATCGTTATCTGCATATACCAGCTTTATAGCCTCTTGTGTTTTACCCTCTACCTGAATTTTCTGTAACCCCCCGAATTTTCCAATTCCATGATCTATATGCGTTACATAATCACCGACAGATAACGTGGTAAGCTCTTTTAATGTAATGGACTGCTTTTTAGAATAACCGTTTTTAAGGCTGAACTTATGATAACGTTCAAAAATCTGATGATCGGTGTAACAGGCAATTTGTAATTCTTTATCAATAAACCCCTGATACAAAGGTTGTACTACTGTTTGATACTGCGCTACGTGCTGAGATTCATTTTCTTTAAAACTGTCAAAAATTTCATGAAATCGTTTGGCTTGTGCATCATTAGCACAGTATAAAAAATTCTGGATACCGTTTTCATGATTTTTATTAAGATTCTCTATCAATAAATCGAACTGTTTGTTGAAAACAGGTTGTGGTTGGATAAAATAGGAAAACTGTTCCTGCGTTTCAAATAAGCCGCTGTCAAACAATTCAATTACCGTAAAATCGGTGGCCCGTTTTAAAAATGAAATACCGTTTATAAACATTTGCCCGGGTTGCAGATGGTTTAAAGTGGCATCAAGCTGCGCAAATGTTTCTTCTGCTTTTAAGTATAATTTATCCAGCTTTTCTTTTAATTCCACCGGATTTTGGATAAACAGTACTGTTTTTTCATTTATATAGTCTAAAAAACTTTCTCTGTTTTCCTTTAAAAATTTATTTTCCACATTCGGAATAATAGTGATTTTTTTATTGGTTTCTACAGAAAGTTGTGTTTCCACATCAAAAGTACGGATACTGTCAATCTCGTTTCCGAAAAACTCAATACGGTAAGGATTGTCATTTGAAAAGGAAAAAACATCAATAATACCTCCCCTGACCGAAAATTCACCCGGTTCCGAAACAAAATCGACGCGTTTAAAATTGTATTCGAACAATACTTCGTTTACGAAATCAATGGTTATCTGATCGCCGATACTTATTTTCAATGTGTTTTTGTCCAGCTCTTTACGCGTGACTACTTTTTCAAATAACGCCTCAGCATATGATATAATAACGGCTGGTTTCTTCCGCGAATTAATCCGGTTTAATACTTCTGCACGCAACAATACGTTCGCATTATCCGTTTCTTCGATCTGATAGGGGCGCCGATAGGAGCCTGGATAAAATAAAACATCGTTCTTGTTAATGAGCTGCTCCAGGTCATTCAAATAATAAGCGGCTTCTTCTTTGTCATTAAAAACAAATAAAAAAGGGTGTTCGGAAGTTTTAAAAAGGGCAGCGGCCTCAAATGAAAGTGATGAGCCTACAAATCCGCTGGCAAGTATTTTGTTGCCTTGTTTAGCGAGGGCTTGGCGGAAAATCTGTGTCTTTGCGGCGTTTTCGTATACGTGTTTTATCGTCATTTATTCAGTAGGAATTGCGTTAGATGTGGCTCTTTTTACTGTATCGAGTTTTGGAAGCAACTGATCTTCTCCGGCTTCTTTAGGAATGGATTTACGAATCAATATTTCGTTAAATTGATCAGCTATAGACTGAAAATTCTTATTGATATTCGGAATAAGTAATGCAATTTCTTTGTCAGGAATGACATCCAGTTCCATAAACATATCCAAAGAATTAATATTGGTAATCAGTAACGCAATACGGCTTTCTACTTCGGGCTTTTTAAAAGGTTCCGGAATATTATTGGGCAAAGAGCTCGCCAGAACGGCCAGCTGGGCTGCTTCTTTCCGAAAAGCACTTAACGAGGTAAGGGGGCGGGTGGTGATTTCATTTTCAAAATCACGCCATTCTTTCCAGTTGCTAATCTGAGCCTTTACCTGGGGAGTAACAACCGGAGCGGTAAATACCCACCTTTGATTAATCTGTTTAAAAATAGAATCCTGACGTTTTTCCTGGGCTTCGTTTACAGTTGTTATATCGGTAACATTTTTTTTGCATGCTACCTGAACCAGTGCTAAAAATAAAAATAGAAAAGCGTATCGCATAATGATGAAATATGAGGACAAATTTACGAATGTTCTGAAGAATATAATGTAAAGAAAGGGGTGAAAATATTTGGTAAGCGGTTCATAAAAACACTGCGAATTAGTATATTTGCAACAAACGAACGAACTAATGAATACAAATATATTGATTATTGGAGCCTGTGGTCAAATTGGTTCTGAACTGACCGTCAGATTGCGGGAAATTTATGGAACAGACCGTGTTATTGCTTCCGATATTAAAAAAGGAACCCAGGAAGTTTTTCAAACCGGCCCTTTTGAAACATTAGACGCTATGGATTTTAATGCTGTAGCGGCAGTGGTTGAGAAATATAACATTGATGAAGTGTACCTGATGGCCGCTTTATTGTCTGCTACTGCTGAGAAAAATCCTTCCTTTGCCTGGGATCTGAATATGAATTCTCTTTTTCATGTATTGAATCTGGCAAAAGAAGGGAAAATAAAAAAAATATTCTGGCCATCCAGTATTGCCGTTTTCGGACCAACTACCCCTAAGCACAATACCCCGCAATATACGGTAATGGAACCTTCTACTGTTTATGGTATTTCAAAACAGACAGGGGAACGTTGGTGCGAATATTACCATACTAAATTTGGAGTGGATGTACGCTCTGTCCGTTATCCGGGCTTAATTTCATGGAAAACACTTCCGGGAGGCGGAACTACCGACTATGCCGTTGATATTTATTACCAGGCCGTTGAAAAAAATAGTTATACGTGTTTTTTAAAAGAGGATACCGTATTACCTATGATGTATATGGAAGATGCTATAAAAGCAACTGTGGGAATCATGCAGGCACCTGAAGAACAAATAAAAATACGCTCTTCGTACAATTTGGCGGCCATAAGTTTTGACCCGAAAGAAATTGCAGTCTCTATAGCTGAAGTACAACCTGGCTTTACTATTGATTATGCGCCGGATTTCCGACAAGCTATAGCCGATTCCTGGCCTTATAGCATAGATGATAGCGAAGCACGTGCCGATTGGGGATGGCAGCATGATTTTGACTTACAGCGTATGACAAAAGTGATGTTGGAAAACCTTAAAAAAAGACAAGAAATTTAATAAAAAACCTGCTATTCAGCAGGCTTTTTTATATCTTTTTCGGCTGCTTTTTCAAGTGCCCAGTTATACCATGTTTTCATTAAAGGGAAAAGGTATATTGATGTGGTTGCTATAGGCTGGTAAAGAACGGACTGTTTCATGGTTTTTTCAGACAGCAGAAGTTGGTTGCTGTTTATTTTTTGAAAGAGGTTAAACAACACGCTTAGAATAAGAATCGTTTTTAAGACTTCGAAAAAAGCCCCTGCTAATTTATTTATGCTTCCTAATGCCATTGCTTGTAAGGCAGAGGTTAAAAACCTGCCTAGGAAGTAAAGGCCTGTCAGAACACCTGCAAAAGTAATGATAAAAGCAAGTAAGGTTAGAGAATAACTATTCCACTGTGTATATTCTGAAAGCCATTGTTTGATCAGAAAAGAAAATTTTAAAGCAATAAATACGCCGGCAACTAACGAAACTAATGAAACCAATGAAATAACAAACCCGTTTTTAAAACCTTTATATAAAGCGAAGCCTAAAACGCAGGCAATAAGCACATCTAAAACCATAAAGCTGTATTTACATGCAAATATAACCATTGATATGGGTTTCAGTTAAAGATTGCAGACTTTGATGCTGTATTTATAAATTGAACTAAAGAGGAGAGAGGCATTGGGAAAGAAAAAAATCGCATAATGATTTTAATGTATCTTTGCAAGAAAAATAACATGTCAAGAGACGAACAACTAAAACAACGTTGGGAAACGGTTGTCTATAAATTAACAGAACGTTTTGGAGATGGAGAAGTGCTTGACCTGGAAGCTATCATTTATCTGATTGGGGTACAGGAATTGGGAAAAGTACAAAAACGATATAAAAAAGACGATAAAATAAATTTAATGCATATAGCTATATGCCGGTTATTGGAACCTTATGGTTATTACGAATTTTCTCATATAGATGAAGAAGGTTGGCCACACTATACCGTAAAACAGGAATTACCACCGTTAAAAGCAGGAGAACAATCTGTTTTAATGAAAGAAGCTATTGTACATTACTTTCTGACTTCCGGTTTTATTGTCTAATGTAACATAAAATTAGCACGGATTAATTTAGGCAAACCCAAAAAAAATGTAAATTTGCAGTCAACTACGCTGAGTTTTGAAAATGATCGACAAAATAAAAGAACTTATTGGTGAAGCAGAAACCTTTACCGCAGACAATAAAGAGGCCTTAGAAGCATATAGGATAAAATTTATATCAAAAAAAGGAATACTAAACGAGTTGTTTGCAGCATTTAAAGCAGTGCCTAATGAACAGAAAAAAGAATTTGGTCAGGCTATAAATGCTTTAAAGATAACGGTTGAAGAAAAAATCAGACACATACAAAGCCTTATAGAGGCAAAAGAAGAAACTATCGGGAGATTTGGCGATTTAACACGCCCCGGTGTTCCTGTAACCATCGGTTCAAGACATCCGATTTCATTAGTAAGAAATCAGGTGATAGATATTTTTTCAAACATTGGATTTAATGTATCAGAGGGGCCTGAAATTGAAGATGACTGGCATAATTTTGAAGCGCTGAACTTTCCAGAACATCACCCTGCGCGTGATATGCAGGACACTTTCTTTGTACAGTCCAATCCGGAGATGTTGCTTCGAACCCATACCTCTTCTGTGCAGACACGTTATATGGAAAGTAACCAGCCGCCTATACGAACTATATCTCCGGGCCGTGTTTTTCGGAATGAAGCTATTTCATCCCGTTCACATTGTATATTCCATCAGGTGGAAGGCCTTTATATCGATAAAGATGTATCATTCGCCGATTTAAAACAGACATTGCTTTATTTTACTAAAGAAATGTTTGGGAAGTCTAAGATTCGCTTGCGTCCTTCCTATTTTCCGTTTACAGAACCAAGTGCTGAGGTAGATGTATACTGGGGACTGAAAACAGAAACCGATTATCGTATTACCAAAGGTACCGGATGGCTGGAAATTATGGGGTGTGGTATGGTAGACCCAAACGTTTTAAATGCATGTAATATTGACAGCAACACCTATTCTGGGTTTGCTTTCGGAATGGGTATAGAACGGATGGCAATGTTATTGTACCAAATTGGTGATATCCGTATGTTTTATGAGAACGACATTCGTTTCCTGGAGCAATTTAAAAGTTCCTTCTAATAAGAATTTCAAGCTGCTTTTATAGCAGCTTTTTTTTGCTTATGATAAAAAAAACATCCACCTATTGCTAGGTGGACATTTCCCTTATAAAACATAATAAAAACACTACTTTCTTTCTTTTTCATTCCTGATACATACAGGATACTAACAGCTAAACCATTAGTTATATTTTTTAAGTGTTTAAGTTACTCGATACTTCATGTGGTTACATAAAGAATAATGCAATTTAAATGCCATTTTCCTTATTTTTTATAATATAAGCGTAATTATCTGATTTTACATAAGAAACACTTATTTTACAGAAATAAAATAGGGTTTTTAGTGGTATAGAGGTGGTTATAAATTACACGTATAGTAAAAAAGTGGGGGTTTTTTCCCCAGCTTTACAGATTGGCTTTATTTTGTGGTGTTGGTTTTTGGTTGGGTCGCTTTTTCGTTTTTGGTGGTTATGGTTGTTGTTTTTACAGCTGCTTTATTCTCTGTTGTTTTTAAAGTAGTGCTGTTTTTTGATGTGTCAGCCGATGGTACTTGTTTAGCATGGTCATGTGCTTCCGGAGCCTCTACAGTAACAGTTGTAGCTTCTTTATTATTAGCAACTGGTTGGACAGGCTGTTCTGTTGTAACAGTTCTGTTGGTTGTGGTGGTTTTAGCTGTTTTTTCCTGAGCAAACGTTACCACGCCGGTTAACAAAAATGCACCTAAAATTACTTTTTTCATGATTTTTAAAATTTTAATGGTTTATGAAAGAAAAAAAACAATTATATCTCCTTATTTTTAAAATATTTAAATTTTAACTAAAAAAAGTCATCTTTTGTGCTGTATAATGGAGTGTTCAACGTAATGTTAAATATAAAATTAACGTATTGATAAAGAATAAAATATCGGGATTTTCTACACATAAAATGAGGAATTGTTTATTAATTCCTCATTTGTTTTATAATATCATGCTTAACTGTATCCTTTTCTTAACTGTATCAACTTCAATTACCTTTACCTGAACATGTTGGTGTAGTTTTACAACCTCGTTCACATCAGAAACAAAACCTTCTGTGAGTTGTGATATGTGTACTAAGCCGCCTTCTTTTATACCAATATCTACAAAACAGCCGAAATTGGTAATGTTATTTACTATGCCGTTATAAACTTTTCCGGGTATTACATCGGCAATGGTTTTTAATGAAGGGTCAAATTCCAGTACTTTCGCATTTTTACGCGGATCTAAACCGGGTTTTTCGAGTTCTTTCAATAAATCGTTGATATAATGAATTCCAAAATCGTCGGATACGTATTTTGCGGGGTCAATAGTGTCAATCCATTTTTTATTTCCAATAAGGGTTTCGGTAGTATACCCTTTATCTTTAGCCATTCTCTCTACTATAGGATACGCCTCCGGATGTACAGCTGAATTATCTAATGGAACCGTTCCTTTTACGATGCGTATAAAAGCGGCTGCCTGTTCGTATGCTTTTTCTCCTAATCGAGGTACTTTTTTTAATTCTGCCCGGCTTGTAAAAGCACCATTTTCAGTCCGGTAATTTACAATGTTTTCAGCTAGTTTTTCGCCAATTCCTGATACATAACTTAATAGTGATTTGCTTGCGGTATTTATATTAATTCCTACTTTATTAACACTTCGTATCACTATCTGGTCTAATGCTTCTTTTAAGAGGGTTTGGTCTACATCGTGCTGGTATTGTCCTACACCAATAGCTTTAGGGTCTATTTTTACCAATTCGGCCAGTGGGTCCTGTAAGCGTCTGCCTATAGAAACAGCTCCCCTTACGGTAACATCATAATTCGGAAATTCGTCCCTGGCAATTTTAGAAGCGGAATAAACAGAAGCACCGGCTTCGCTTACCACAAATACCTGGACGGGTTTGTCGAAAGCGATCTTTTTAATGAAAAACTCCGTTTCGCGCGAGGCTGTTCCGTTACCAATAGCAATTGCGTCAATTTTGTATGAGTTGACCATCGAACGTACTTTTTTGGAGGCCATAACGGTTTCCTTTTGCGGAGCATGCGGAAAAATAGTCTCGTTGTACATCAAATGGCCGTTTTCATCAAGGCAAACTACTTTACAACCTGTTTTAAACCCGGGATCTATCGCTAAAACCCGTTTTTCGCCTAATGGGGCAGCAAGTAATAATTGTATCAGGTTCTCTGAAAAGACTCCGATAGACTGCAAATCAGCCTTAAGTTTATACTCTTGCAGCACTTCATTAGACAAAGCAGGTTCTAACAAACGCTTATAGGCATCAGAAACAGCCTTGGATATTTCAATAGCTGTTGGGTGGGTTTTATGTTTAATACTGTTGGTTTCAATAGCTGCAACGGCCTCTTCTTTATCGATAGTAAGGTGTAGTTTTACAAAACCTTCGTTAGAGGCCCGAAGCATAGCAAGTAAGCGATGCGAAGGCACTTTGTGCAAAGGTTCTGACCAGTCAAAATAATGTTGAAATTTCTGGGCGGCCTCTTCGTCTTTTCGCGTTTTAACTACCTTGGCGGTAAGGGTAGCTTCGCGTTGAAATTTTCGTCGTAACATTTTCCGGATAAACATATTTTCATTGAGCCATTCCGCCATGATATCACGTGCCCCTTGTAATGCTTCCTCTGCAGAAAACACTTTACTGTTCAGGTATTTCTCGGCTGTATAATCTAAATCGTCAATATTTTGCGACATGATCATCTTAGCCAGAGGCTCTAACCCGTTTTCCCGGGCGGTATCCGCTTTGGTTTTTCGTTTTTTCTTATAGGGCAGGTATAAGTCTTCTAATTCCACTAAATCAAATGACTGCTCAATTTTGTCTTTTAATACGTCGTTTAACTGGCCTTGTTCTTCTATCGAAGCTAAAACAGACATTTTTCGTTTTATCAATGTGTCAAATTGTACTGCCGATTTTTTAATTTGTTCAATTTGTACTTCATCTAAATTTCCGGTTTTATCTTTTCGATAACGTGCAATAAACGGAATAGTACAATCTTCAGCAAGCAACTTTAATGTGTTTTGAATAGCATACTCTGAAACCGCAACCTGATTCTTTATATATTGAATTTGATTCATAGTCATTTTATTAAACCGCTAAAATACTACCTTTGTAGCAATTTATCAGCTATGAAATTTGTATTCATTTATTTGGTCATCATCAATTATATTGCTTTTAGTCTGTATCATTTAGATAAAGAGCGGGCCATAAAAGGTAAACGCCGTATTTCGGAAAAAAACCTACTGACAATTGTTGCGTTTGGCGGAACTTTAGGCGCATGGATTGGAATGAACAAATACAGGCATAAGACCAAAAAACGATCGTTTAAATTTTGGTTTTATACCATTGTACTCTTGCAAGTACTGTTCTTTTTTACATTTTATAAACGAAAATTCTTTATTTAATGAACCGGATAATACTGGGGTAGAAAGGTTTTAAATTTCCTCTGGATATTCTAATACAGTTAAAAACGGGCAGTATAAAATTTAATGTAGCAAAAGTTATAAATAAAATAAGAGACAGTTGATACCTGAATACAGATTGTGCTACCGTGGGTGATAATAGGATACCGGCTATGCCGGCCAAAAGAATTAAAAATAGGATTGCTGAGTACAGAATTTGATAATTTATGATGTTTGAACCGTGATTATTGACATCTTCAATTTTATTCTTATTGGTTATCCATAAAACAACCGGTAAAATAATGTTTCCTAACGGTAAAACATATCCTAACATTACTGAAAGGTGCAGCCCTATAAGAAAAGTATGATCTTCTACCTTTTCAAAATTTACAATTTCATCTGGTGTTGCCTCTAAAGCATTACAAATTAGTTTTAAGGTAGTTCCGCGTGGTATTGTTTCATTGTTTTCTATACGCTGGACAGTACGTACATTTACTTTGGCCAAATCGGCTAATTCTTCTTGCGATAAGGCTTTTTGTTTTCTTAATTGTGTAATTTTTGTTCCTATTGTTTCCATCATTCAACTGGTTAAAATGTTATTCCGCAAAATTATTTTTAACAGCTGTGAAACCTTAAAATTATTTTTAACAGCTGTGAAACCTTACGGCGGCACGCCGACATTTGCCCGACATTTATGTCAAACATAAGAAATCAGGAGGGTTAGAATAAAAAAACGCTAAAAATTTTTTAGCGTTCCTTATGATATTATTATCTTGCTTTTTTAGCTGCACGCAATTTTAGCTACGCGGTTGGCATGACGCCCGCCTTCAAAAACAGTTGTTAAAAAAGTTTCTACCATTTCAACAGCCTGTGGAATAGCTGTGAACCGTGCCGGGATAGAAATCACGTTGGCATCATTATGCTGACGTGCCAGTGCCGCAATTTCTTTTGTCCAGCATAACGCACACCGTACTCCCTGGTGTTTATTGGCCGTAATGGCAATACCATTGCCGGATCCGCAAATGACAATACCAAAATCTGCTTTTTTATCTTCGATATCCTGAGCTACTTTATGACCATAATCAGGATAATCAACAGAATCAAAAGTGTCTGTGCCGTAATTTACTACTTCAAATCCTTTAGAGATTAACATATCAAGGATGGCTTTTTTATAGTCAGGACCCGCATGGTCATTTCCAATGGCTATTTTCATATCCGAAAAAATATATGTGTTGTTTAAACAAAGGTAAGTGATTTTAAAATTATGCGAGAACAAAAATAGTAGGATTTAAAATTTATATTTGGAAAAAACTTAAAAGTGTTTGATATCTTATACGAAAAAAATTATCATTCTTTATATCGTATTGAATATTGGAAGTTTAATAGAAATTTATTTACGCCTTGATTCATCTAAAAAATTTTAGCTCTTATTCCTTTAATCACAATGTTCAACGTTCTACATCTTCTGGTTGAAAGGGGAATTCGGGTTGACAGAGAATTAAACAGCTATAAAAATTATAAATCTTTGTTAAGGATTAAATACGGAAAATGGAAACGTTTACCACATTGTGCTTATATTTCTGTTTTCAAAGTAATAAGAGTAAAAAAAATGCATAGAGGATGAGGCATTAACTATCATTATTTCAATATTACACGATAAACGTATTTGATTTTAATAATTATTGTACAATAATCATTGAATTAAATATCGAACAATTAAAAACTGCTAAAAGCGGGGCCTACCTATATCAGTCAGCATTTAAATATTAAATTATTTAGATGCGACAACAGAAGAGTATAAATGGGTTGAAAATGTTTAGAAAAATAGATTGTTTTACCTCAATCAAAAAAGGCGACCAAAAATGATTAATTAAGACAAAATTATATATAAAGCGTTGTAAATTTGTATCTTTAAATGATTTTAGGCATACAGAGGCTTAAAAATATAAATGAAATATGACAAAACGAATTAAAAAACTTCATAAAAAAGACAAAGACTTTTCTGGAAAAATCTTAAAACTCTTATCACAGAATGCTTCAAAAAGTTATAATTATAAACAAATTGCGGCGGCTTTTGAGTTAAATGATACCAAAAGCAGAAATGAAATTATCAAAGAACTGAAATACCTGTTGTCTAAAGAAAAAATTGCAGAAACAGAGAGAGGAAAATTCCAGATTATAGCCCAAACCGATTACTACGAAGGAGTGTTGGATATGACATCCCGTAAAACGGCTTATTTTGTATCAGCTGAACTGGAAGATGATATTTTTATTCCGACCAATAATCTTAATAAAGCGCTTGACGGTGACAAAGTAAAGGTATATATCTATAACCGCCGAAGAGGTAAAAAACCGGAAGGAGAGGTAGTAGAAGTACTGGAACGAAAACGAGAGGAGTTTGTAGGTGTCATTCAGATGCATGGTACCTTTGCTTTTGTGGTTTCGGCTAATCCTAAAATGTATGTTGATTTGTTTATTCCGAAGGAAAAATTTGGTGAGGCAGAAAATGGTGATGTCGTTCTGGTTAAAATGACAGATTGGCCGGCTAAAGCGAATAATCCTTACGGAAAAGTGAAAAAAGTACTCGGAAAACCGGGAGAACACAATACTGAAATTCACGCTATTCTGGCTGAATACGGTTTGCCCTCTGATTTTCCGCTGGAAGTAGAAGCTTTTGCACAAAAACTAGATACCTCTATTACGCCGGAAGAAATTGCAAATCGCCGCGATATGCGCGATGTGCTTACTTTTACTATCGATCCGCGTGATGCGAAAGATTTTGATGATGCTTTATCGTTTCAGGTTTTAGAAAACGGAAATTATGAAATAGGGGTTCATATTGCAGATGTATCTCATTATGTGAAGGAAGGAACGGTTTTGGACGAGGAGGCTTATCAGAGAGCGACTTCTGTATACCTGGTAGACCGCGTGGTACCGATGCTGCCTGAAGTATTGTCAAATTTTGCCTGTTCATTGCGTCCGAATGAAGAAAAATATACCTTTTCAGCTGTTTTTCAGTTAAATCCGAAGGCGGAAATTGTCCATTCCTGGTTTGGTCGTACCGTGACGTATTCCGACAAACGTATGGCATATGAAGAAGCCCAGACAATTATCGAAACAAAAGGAACCATCATTCCGCCCGAAATTTCGTTGACAGGTGAACAGCAAATCATAGATCAGCCTATAGCGGATGCTGTATTGACGTTGAATGAGCTGGCGAAAAAACTTCGGAGCAAACGTATGGCAAACGGTGCTATTTCGTTTGATAAAGTAGAAGTAAAATTTAATTTAAACGAGAACGATGAACCTACAGGTGTTTATTTCAAAATAGCCAAAGATGCTAACCATCTTATCGAAGAATTTATGCTGTTGGCCAACCGAAAAGTATCTGAGTTTATAGGAAAACAAAAGAAAACATTTGTATACAGGATTCATGATGAACCGGATCAGGACAAGCTGTTCAACCTGCAGTCAGTCATTTCAAAATTCGGATACGGTCTTAATTTCAAATCAAAAGATACCATTTCAAAATCATTAAATCAGCTGCTGTATGATGTTCAGGGAAAAAAAGAGCAGAATATGGTAGATACGCTGGCCATAAGAAGTATGAGTAAGGCGGCTTATTCTACTGAAAATATAGGACATTACGGTCTGGCATTTGATTATTATTCACATTTTACATCACCTATACGTCGTTACCCTGATGTAATGGCCCATCGTTTATTGCAATACTATCTGGATGGAGGAAAATCGGTAGATGAAGAACTATATGAAGAGAAATGTATTCACTGTTCGCAGATGGAAAATCTGGCTGCGAATGCAGAACGCGACAGCATAAAATATATGCAGGTAAGGTTTATGCAGGATCATAAAGAGGAAGAATTCCTTGGGGTTATTTCCGGGGTTACCGAATGGGGTATTTATGTGGAAATTGTAGAGAATAAATGTGAAGGTATGGTGAGAATACGCGAAATAAAAGATGATTATTATACCTTTGACGAACAGCAATATGCTCTGGTAGGTGAGGTAACCAAGAATTTACTGCAATTGGGAGATGAGGTGATTGTAAAGGTAAAAAATGCCGATTTAGTGAAAAAGCAGCTTGATTTTAACCTGATTAAAAAAGTAGAAGCCTGATGACGGTAATTACCTTTACCATTATTGCTCTTCTGGGGGCCATGACAGCCGGTATTATCGGGGCATTATCGGGCTTGGGAGGCGGTATTATTGTAATACCGTTACTGACCATTGGACTGGGTGTTGACATTCACTATGCTATTGGCGCGGCATTGGTTTCGGTTATTGCTACTTCTTCAGGTTCAGCTGCAGCATATGTGAAAGAAGGCATTGCCAATATGCGGCTGGGTATGTTTCTGGAGATTGCTACTACTTTAGGAGCAGTAGGAGGTGCTTTAATTGCTACTGTGGCACCGGCATCGGTCATTGCCATTATTTTTGGACTGGCACTTATTTTTTCGGCCTTAAACTCATTGCGCAAGAAAGAAGAACATATTGTTACAGTATCAAGCCAAATGGCCATCCGGTTGAAACTACCTTCTTCTTATCCTGAACACGGAAAAGAAATAGGATATGGAACTAAAAATGTAATAGGAGGATTTTCCATGATGGGTATGGCCGGCATGCTTTCCGGTATGTTGGGGATAGGTTCAGGAGCTTTTAAAGTTATAGCTATGGATACTATTATGAAAATACCTTTTAAAGTATCTACTACTACCAGTAATTTTATGATGGGGGTTACCGCTTTGGCAAGCTGTGTTATTTACCTGCAGAAAGGGTATATAGAACCTGGTATTTGTTTGCCGGTAATGATAGGGGTTTTATTGGGCGCCATGATAGGATCTAAAATTCTGATGGTCGCGAATCCCAGAAAGCTGCGGTTGTTTTTTGCCTTTCTGATTTTGTTCCTGGCTTTAAACATGATATACAACGGACTAAAAGGTGCTTTTTAATGGTGTTTACAGATAAGGATTTACAGAAGATTATAGGGGGTGTACTAAAGTATGGTGTTTTAACTGTACTTATTACGTCTGTCATTGGCGGTACATTGTACCTGTACCGACATAGTACCGAAATGGTTGATTACAGCTCTTTTGCAGAAAACGACCAAAGCATCTTTGATGTTATACAGTCTGTGTTCGTAAATGTGGGGAATGGTAAAGGAAGAGGTATTATTTTTTTAGCAGTATTGTTGCTGTTTTTAACACCGTTGGTCCGTTTGTTGCTTTCACTGGTGTCATTTGTGCTGGAGAAGGATAGGTTATACATTGCGATAACCCTCCTCGTAATTGCGGTTATACTATTGAGCGTAAGTTTGGGCTTCTCACATTAAAGCAGGTTTTTTTTCATTACCCGTTAAAAAATGATAACTTGCACAAGTTAAATATGTCGCAAGGTCAGCGTTGCGGACAAAAAAACATTTATGGACGATTTTTTTACAGGCATATCATTGGGTTTTTTCCTGAGTTTTATGATAGGCCCGGTATTTTTTATATTAATTGAAACCAGCTTAACAAAAGGATTCAGAGCTGCCATTTCATTTGATTTTGGAGTGGTTATGGCAGATATCTGTTTTATTGCTATAGCGTATTTCAGCAGTTTTAAACTTATCAATAAGATAAAAGACGATCCGGCCTTATTTATGTTCGGAGGTGCTTTAATGTTAACCTATGGCATTATCTCGTTTGTACGCTTAAACCGGTTAAAAAAAACAGCGCTTCACGTTGAAGCCCCCAATTATAAGCAAAATTATTTTAGCCTTATGGCCAAAGGGTTTCTGCTTAATTTTATCAATGTGGGGGTTTTAGGATTTTGGCTGGCGATTATTATTACTATAGGGCCACAACTGGAAATGAATCATGAACGGTTGATTTTTTTCTTTACGTATGTCATTTTAGCGTATGTAATTACCGATGTGTTTAAAATTCTGCTGGCAAAACAGCTTCGTCAAAAGTTAACACCTAAAAATATATTAAAAGTAAAAAAAATAAGCAGTTTATTGCTTATTGTTTTCGGTTGCGTTATCATGTCAAAAGCATTTATTAAAGACGAACCGGAGTTTATTAAAGAAAAGATACATTTGCCGCAACCTGCTGTATTAGATTCTAAAAAAACAATAAAATAGTAGACGTTTTTTTGAAAAATAGTTTATTTAAAGAAATGTTTTTTTATCTTTAAATAAACCATTTTTATATGTTTAAACGATGTTTTCTTTTAGTGCTGTTTCTTGTTTCTGTCTGTGCTTTTTCCCAAACATTATCAGGTAAAGTGATTGATAAAAAAACAGGTGCGCCTGTAGAAGACGCGTCGGTTTTTATTGAAAACTCTTCTGTGGGTACTACTACAGAAAAAGACGGTAGTTTTCATTTAACGCTTCCTGAAAACCTGCAAAGCAAGATTATTGTAAGTGCCTTTGGATATGCATTTTATGTTATTTCGTCTCCTAAGCCACAGGAAAATCTGGTCATTTCCCTTTCTCTTGATGAAAATGAAATGGCGGAAATGGTTATAGATGCCAATGTATTTACCCGTAAAGAGATGTTAAAAGCCTTTCGTCATTTCTTCCTTGGTAAAACGCAGAACGGTAAAAAGGCCAGAATTCTGAATGAAAAAGATATTTCTCTGTATTTTGATACCCAAACCAATACACTTTCTGCTTTTACAGATAAACCTGTAGAAATAGAAAATAAAAATTTAGGCTATAAAGTTCGGTTTCACCTGGAAGCTTTTTCTGTAACATTTAAATTCAAAACCCTGGAACCCCGCCAGTATACAAATAATGTATTTTACGGTTACTCCCAGTTTTTTGATACAACGAAAGGTGAAAGTGGCAAAAGAAAAAACCGCCAGAAAACGTACCAGGAATCGGCAGCACATTTTTTTAAAGAATTGGCAGAGAATACTTTAGACGATACCAATTTTTTGATATATACCAACGGGTTTCCTATAACAGTATCTGATTATTTTCAATCATCGGAATATGAAAGAGGGTACCGTATTACCATCCTGAAAAAACCGACGCGTAAAAGACCTAAGGTAACGTTGACCGCTATTTCCGGAGGTAGTAATCTTAATCTAAATTCAAACAGCGAATATGAAGAAATTGAGATTCCTTTTAATGTAATGAGCCATAAAACCAGAAATGCTTCTACGCTGTACATAAAATCCGCTACTATAGATATTGATAAAAATGGTAATCTTCATAATCCTGAAAGTGTTTTTTTTAGCGGTTACTTTGGCGATTTAAAAGTAGCCGATATGCTTCCTGTAGATTATCAACCTTAATATAAGCTGATGAAAAAGATACTTTTAGCCGTTTTATTATTCTATATTACATACGGTTTTGCACAGAATAAAGCGATAAAAGAACGGATGGATGAATTGAAAGAGTCTATTGCCGGACTTGAACAAATTGAAGCTTTTTATACCACCAAACTGGTTATTGCTCCCGGAGATACTACTTTTGATGAAAATGATTCTTTTGCTTTTACGAAAAGCGAAAAAATAAACAGCAGTGATGTTATTATAGAAAAACTAAACAAAAAACAGTTCAGCCAAGATATAATGGCTCCGTATTCATACCTTGAAATAAATGAACTGAACCTGTTTGACTGGATTGAGCTTTTTGGTGTGGGAAACTTCTTTTTTGATGAACATCCGGATCTGATGCCGGTACTTGAATTGGTAAAAGTGGATTTTACCGATGGAACATCCGCTACAGCAAAGGAAATAGAGGTACCAGAACCATCTGAAGTATTAGAAGAGGAAACGGGTCGGTTAGATGACGCTTTTTTTCTGATCCGTACAACCAAAACCATAACGGCAATAACCTATAAGATCCATTTAAAAAATATAGTGCCGCAAGTGGCTGTTTTGAGTGAAAAAAAAGCTACAGCTTTTATAAACAACCAAACTATTAGCCTGAAAGAATGGAAAGGAAAAGAAGTGGCCTTTTTACTTTCTGAGCCCTTGTACAATAATATTTTGGGATACGATGCGGTATATAAAGACGGAAGGTTTTTAGATGAAAAAGGTTCAAATATGACAAGCCTGCCTTCAGATGAAAAACGGGAGCAATTAAAAAAGATTGCACATTTCTATAAAGAAACTCTTAAAAAAGCGGATGATAAAAAGTTTAAAACCATTAACGATTTTGATGCCTATATTAAACAAAACCATCCGGTTATAGATACTTTAATACCTAATAATGTCTATAAAACACTCTATTTTTCGGGTCCTTTAGCTGAGCTGCGTTTGTATTTTACTTCAACCGGAGTAGAAACAGTTTCCGAAGAAATTAAGAATACGATGATAACCTATAGTGGCCAGCCTAAAAGATGGAAAGTAGCCGCTGATTTCAAAACAGGCAAATATGGCGTGCTGGATCCTAAGGACAATTGGGTAGTAGCACCTGACTACTACAGAATATACAATCAGAACGATTACTTTTTTGATGTGTATGAAAATGAAAAGGGAGAATCGGTAACGTATTGGCTGAGTGAAAATGGCCTTGAATGGAAAAATTTAAATAAAATAGAACTGTACCGACAAGATAAATACGGTACTTTTCTAATAGTTGAAGATGGTGTAAACGGTCCTAAAGGTGTTTTTAACACGAAAACAGGAGAAATGGTTATGCCTGCTTTAAATGAAAATATTTATGTAGAAGAACCTTTTCTTGTAATACGTAATGACACCGGGTTTCAGATCGTAAACCGGCAAATGCAATCCGTTGTAGAAGGAAATTATGAGGAGGTAAACATTGATGAAAATTTCATTTATCTCCTCCCCAAGGGAGCCAATGGCTTTACAGGTTATAAACTAATCAACGAAAAAGGAGAAAATATATCAGGCGACTATTTATTTGAACGCAATAAAGTAGGCGACAACGGGCTGGTTCTGGCCTTTAAAAATGGACAAAAAGAATATGAACGTCATTTCTTTTATCTGGATAATAAGGGAAAAACGGTTATTTCATTGAATCCGTTAAAATATAAGGAAGCTGAGCCTTTTAGAAATAACAGGGCTTTAGTGAAAAATACAGATGATTATTATGGTTTTATTAATGAAAAAGGCACCGAAATAATTAAGTGTAATTTAATACAGGCTGATATTTTTAGAGGGAAATACGCTTTGATTCGTAAAAAAAGCGGCAATAATGAAGTATGGACCGGGCTGATAGATGAAAATGGCCAACAGCAAAAAGAATTTAAGGAATGGCCTTATTATATCCATTTTGACGAGAAGGAGGGCAGCTGGATATATCAATTTGATGATGGCAGCCGATATAATGAAGAAGGAGCGGAATTACAAAAGATAGATTAAAGAAAAAAATACGTAAAAAGAATATCCGAATGAATAAACCTCATTTTTTAAACGCAATATACCAGCATCCGCTGTTCCAGCAACAACAGCTGGAAACATTATGTCATGCGCATGACTACATAGAGGTAAAGCGAGGTGATTTGTTTGTTGAAATTCAACAACAGACAAACGCCTATTATATTCTGGAAAAGGGCCTGGCCCGTTCTTTTGTATTTGATTATAACGGAAATGATATAACCACACAGTTTTTTACACCCGGAGATATTGTCATTGAAGCCGTTTCCTTATTTCAGCGTGTACCGGCTATAGAAAACATAGTAGCGTTAACCGATTGTAATGTTTGGAAAATTAACTTTGATACTTTTCAGACGTTATTTCACAGTATTCCGGCTTTAACGGAATGGGGAAGATTATGGATGGCCAAAAGCATGTTTATAGCCAAATACCGCTCTGTACAAATGATTACTGAAACGGCGGCGAGTCGTTATTTAAAGCTTATGGCAGAGCATCCGGAAATTATACAACAGGCCCCTTTAAAACATATTGCCACTTATTTAGGGATAACCGATACTTCGCTAAGTAGGATCCGAAAAGAAATACAAACCGCTCTATGAAAAAAGTCTATCGTACCATTCCGGAATATATAGCGCAGTTTACTCCTTCGCAGCAAATGATATTGAACCGGCTTTACGAGGTTATCCGTAAAAATGCACCGGAGGGAACGACTGAGACTATCAGTTATCAAATGCCTGCTTTCCGATTTAATGGAAATCTGATGCATTTTGCGCTCTATAAAAACCATCTGGGGCTATATGCCGGGGCTTCGGCTATTTCGCATTTTACAGATCGTTTGAAAATGTATAAAACCTCAAAAGGAACTGTGCAGCTGCCTTTAGATAAGCCGTTACCTGAAAAACTGATTAAAGAATTCCTGCTTTTTAATGTTGAAGCTTTGAAAGCTAAAAAAGGGCCGAACTGGGAAAAATCATACGAAAAATGGAACGATGCTGAAGAACTCATGGAACAGATTTTAACTAAGACCACTTTGGAGAAAACGTTTAAATGGGGATCTGATGTATATACTTATAAAGGCAAGAATGTTGTGGGATGGGGAGGTTTTAAAAATTTTTTTTCTATATGGTTTTATAATGGGGTATTTTTAAAAGATCCATACCATGTATTGATTGCTGCTTCAGAAGGAAAAACGAAGTCTTTGCGCCAATGGCGCTTTACGAAGGTATCGGATATGGAAGAAGATAAAATTTTATCCTATATCCGGGAGTCCGTCCAAACTATAGAAGAGGGAAAAGAGATCAAGCCCGAGAAAAGAGAAGAAAAGATACCTGAGGGTAAATTACAGGAAAATCTTACCAACAATCCGGCACTTTACCAGGCCTTTTATACTCTTACACCGGGTAAACGAAATGAATATATATTATATATAGAAGAAGCAAAACAGGAAAAAACCAAAACAGCTCGCCTGGAAAAAATAATCCCTTTAATACTGGAGGGTAAAGGACTGCATGATAAATATAAAAAGGCATAAAATGAACAGCTTAAGGAACGCTTTTTAAAACTTGCCTTATGGCAAGTTCTGTTCCTGTTATTTGAATTAGTTTTGAAATAGCTACAGTTCTAATGACATAAGGCTGTCATTTGAGCAGGTTATTTTTGACGTATTAACTTTAAACAATATATATCATGGCTAACATTCATGCGTATTTAAATTTCAACGGAAACTGTGAAGAAGCATTTTCTTTTTATGAAAAAGTGTTCAATACACCTAACATTGGGGTGTACCGTTTTGGGGATATGCCGGCTGATCCTCAGCACCCGATGCCGGAAGAAGCTAAAGACAAGATAATGCACATTGCTATTAAAATTAACGACCGTACCATGTTGATGGGGTCTGATTGTGTTGAAAGCTTTGGACACAAGGCAACAACCGGAAACAGTACCTATATTATGCTGGATACGGAAACAGCTGATGAAGCAAAAAAATTGTATACTGCTTTAACAGATGGGGCTAAAAATATAGAAATGCCTTTAGGAGAGCAATTTTGGGCAGAACTGTATGCTTCTTTTCAGGATAAATTTGGTATCTGGTGGATGATTCATTTTGAAGGAAATAAAAAAATGAATTAATGAACAGCATTGTCTATTTTGAAATACAGGCAAAAGACCCACAGAAATCGGCTCGTTTTTACGAACTGGTTTTCGGTTGGAAATTTATTCGGGAAGAAAGCCTGCCTATTGAATATTACAGAATAGAAACGGCTGGTATGCATGGCGGTCTCTTTCAACGCCCGGCAGACGTGCCTCCTTTAAACTGTGGCACTAATGCCTTTACCTGTTCTGTGGAAGTACAAAATTTTGATGCCATGAGAAAGAACAGTAATTCTTGAAAATGGAGGTCAGATTGCCATACCTAAATTTGCTGTTCCAGGACGTTGCTGGCAAGGGTATTTTCTGGATATAGATCATAACGTATTCGGTATTTTTGAAGCCGATGTACAAGCAAAATAAATTTCACGTAATCTAGCAGACTATGAAATTCTTAAAGTATTTGGCTTTTTTACTCTTAGGTATTATTATACTTCTTTTAATTGTGGCATTATTTGCGCCTAAATCTTTTCATGCAGAGGGCAGCAGCATTATTAATAAACCTAAGCAGGAAGTATTTAATTTTGTAAAACAAGTTAAAAACCAGGAACATTACGGCGTCTGGTTCAGAATGGATAAGAACATACAGAAAAATTATACAGGCACAGATGGTACAGTAGGTTTCCGATACGAATGGAAAAGTGATGTAGTGGGTAACGGCGCTCAGGTAATCACAAAAATTGATGAAGGCAACAGAGTAGATATGGATTTGTTTTTTCAGGAAAGCAAAGAACCTGCTAAATCTTATATTCTTACAGAAGAAACGACTCCTAATCAAACTAAAGTAACCTGGGTAATAGATGGTAATATGCCTTATCCTATGAATATTATGGGGCTTTTCTATAATATGAATAATGATTTCATACAAGGAACAAAAAATCTTAAAGATTATTTAGAAAAATAAAAAGGAATGAAAACACCAGTTTCAATAGGCTTATGGTTTGACCATCAGGCAAAAGAAGCCATGACATTTTATACATCGCTATTCGGCAACAGTAAAATAATAAGCGAAAACCCGGTTGCGGTAACCGCTTCTCTGCATGGGGTTCATTTTACGGGAATTAATGGTGGTCCGGCTTTTACCCCTAACCCTTCCATTTCTTTTATGGTGATATGCGAAACTAAAGAAGAAATAGATGAGTTATGGAAGGCTTTTATTTCAGGAGGAAGAGAACTGATGGCATTACAGGAATATCCCTGGAGTGCCTATTATGGATGGATAGAGGACAGGTATGGCTTTTCCTGGCAGTTGTACCAGGGCAAGCTGTCTGAGGTAAATCACCAGAAAATAGTGCCTACCCTGATGTTCGGACAGGTTCAGCAGGGCAGATGTGAAGAAGCTATACATTTTTATCAGAAGGTATTTGCTGACTTCAGGTTAGAAGGCATTTTAAATTATACCGATGGCCCGGTAAAAGGACAAGTGATGCATAGTCAGTATGTTATTAAGCATTTTACATTTATGGCCATGGACAGCGGGGTAGCGCAAGATTCGACCTTTAATGAAGCTATATCCTATATTCTATATTGTAAAAATCAGGAAGAAATAGACTATTACTGGAATGCTTTTACAAAAGAAGGAAAAGAAAGCAAATGTGGCTGGTGTGTAGATCCATTTGGTGTCAGCTGGCAGATTATACCTGAAAATATAGAAGAATTGCTGGCCCGTCCGAATGCAATGAAGGCCTTAATGCAAATGAAAAAAATAGAGATTACCGTTTTACAAAACGCTTAACAATAAGATTCATAAAAAAACCTCACAATAACGGTGAGGTTTTTTTATGAATTTAAATGGAATTTTAAGGACAAAGGACTATAATTCCAAAACAATAAACTCCGAACGTCTGTTTTCTTCATGTTCTGCATCAGAACATTTTACACCGTTCTTACATTCATTAACCAGTTGGGTTTCTCCGTAGCCTTTATAGGTGATTCTCGACCTGTCGATCCCTTGAACCATGATCCACTCCGCAGTTGACTGAGCACGCCGTTGCGATAGTTTAAGGTTATACGCATCAGAACCTCTGCTGTCGGTATGGGACCGTACATCTATACGCATTTTAGGGTATTCTTTTAATACAGCCACTACTTTGGTCAGCTCTTCAGCTGCGTCCGGGCGAATATCCGCTTTATCATAGTCAAAATAAATAGGATTTAACTGTAATACTTTAAACAGGTCGTCTCCTTTTTTCACTTCTATCTTCTGTGGCGCCAGGGCAATGGTCTGCCGGGTCATGCCCTCTTCTTCCGAAAGGGTGACCGCCACTTCGTTGCCCAGGTAGTTGTCGGCTTTGGCCTGAAGGCGGTAAAGGGCTCCGCATTCCAGGTCTTTCCCGATCGTCTCAAAGTTATTGTCCTGCTGGCGCATACTGCTGATGGTTGTATAATCGGCATGCAACAGGGTGATGGCCGCTCCGCTTATGGGGTTGCCTGTATTGGCATCCACTACTTTTACGGAAAGCTGCTGCAAGCAGTCTAAAAGCAGCGGGCGGGTTTCTAAAAAGCTGTAGATATCGTCATTGCCTTTGCCGCCTTCCCGGTTAGAGGAAAAGAAGCCTCTTTTGGTCTGCGGGTCTATGTAGTACGCGAAATCATCGTAAGGGGAGTTCACCGGTTCGCCTACATTCTGTACCTCACCCACGCTGCCATCGGGTTTAAGCCGTACCGCATACACGTCAAGGCCTCCTAAACCGGGGCGTGCATCGCTGGAAAAGTACAGCTCGTCTTTAGCCGTGATAAACGGAAAGGTCTCACGGCCTTCGGTGTTTACCTGGGGACCAAGGTTCTCAGGGGTACCAAATCCTGTTCCGGTTATGTTGACTTTCCATATATCTGCATGGCCAAATCCTCCGGGACGGTCGGACACGAAGTATAGGATACGTCCGTCTTTGCTAAGGGCAGGATGGGCCGTGTTGTACTCATTGCTGTTAAAGGGAAGCTCTTCCACATTATCCCACTTGCCGTTCTGCCAGCTGGCACGGTAGAGTTTTAAAAGGGTGGTGCGCTCGCTGCTGTACCCCCGTTTGCCGTTATAGTTGTTCCGGGTAAAGTACAGGGTCTGCCCGTCAGGGGACACTACTGCGCTGGATTCGTTAAAGCCGCTGCGCAGCGGTTTGCGGTAACGCGAGGCCTTGCTCACGCTGCCATCGGAATTAATATCCGCGTAATAAAGGCTGGTAAAGGCCGCTCCTGTCCAGCTGTGTTCCCGTTTGGAAAGGCTTCCCGTATCACGGGCTGTGGTAAAAAGCAGCTGCTGGTTGTAGACGCTGCTCCCGTAATCGGCATACGGGGTGTTGGTATCCAGGTTGTTCAGCTGGCTGTAACGGCCGGAGTTTTTCCGGATCTCTCCAGCGTAGTCTTTAGTGCTTGTGATAAGGGCGGAACGCCCTGAGGCCTTGCTAAGGGTCGCAAAATCCTGCAGGTATTGCCCCGCTTTCTGCTGATCGCCGGTGTTTAAAAGGGTCTGGGCATAGCGGTAGTAGTACTCCGGCTCGCTTACCTCGGCACGGTACTGGCTGAACAGCTCCCCGTACCATTTACCTGCCTGGGCATAATCGGCATTGAAGTAATACGCATTGCCCAGCTTTTCAAGCGTGGCTGCTGCTGCTTTGCCTCTAAGGGCAATATGCTCGTAAAGTTTTATCGCGTCTATGTACGCGTACTGATCGTACTGCCGATCGGCTTTGGGAAGGCCGGCCTGCGCCTGCGCCTGGTATCCCCAAACACTGAAAAGGCCTACGGCTAATGTAATGTATATCTTTTTCATATGTATTGGGTGTTAGAAGAATCGGGGGGAATTTACTCGTTTGTAACGGTTGAATAGCTCAAAGCGCAAAAACACTTCATGGGAGCCGTTGTTGTAATTCGAAAGGGCTTTGGTATCGGCATCGTAGCTATACCCGACAAATAACCCGTCGGTAATCTGGAAACCTACCAAACCGCTCCAGGCTGCATCCCAACGGTACGCACCGCCGATGGTAAACTTATCGTGAATCAAAAAGTTACCCGATATATCCGCCTGAAGAGGGGCGCCCTCTACTGCCTTTAACAAAAACGCCGGCTTGAACTTAAGTGTGGGGTTAAGGTCAAAAACATAACCTCCCATTAAGTAGTAGTGCATTTTCTGGGACATGGTGCTGCGAACGTTATCGTCATAGCGGTCTGTGGCCAGAAAGTTCGGAACCGATAACCCTACATAGGCTTTATCGCTGTGGTAGTAAATACCTGCTCCTACGTTGGGGGTAAACTGGTTCTCGATGTTTTCCAGAAACTTCGGATCGTTGGGGTTGTAGATGGTCAGCTTGGTGTAGTCAACATTCAGAAGGTTCGCAGAACCTTTGATTCCGAAGGAGAGCTTGCTGGTGTTTCTACCACCCAGATCAAGGGTGTAGGAGAAGTCTATGGAAATGGTGTTTTCATCCATGGCTCCCAAACGGTCATTGACAAACGATACACCTAATCCCACTTTCGAGTTCTGAAAGGGGGTGTTGGCAGAAAGGGCCGTGGTGCTCGGGGCTCCTTCAAGACCGGTCCACTGGGTGCGGTGTAAGCCGAAGATGCTCAGGGAACCCCGGCTGCCGGCATAGGCTGGGTTAATGTTGATGGGGTTGTACATATACTGCGTATACTGCGCATCTTGTTGTGCTAAGGCTGAGAAGCTTACTAAAGCCAGCAAAGCCGTTATCATTTTTGCTCTTTTCATGTCTTCTCGTCTTTAGTTGTTTTCTAAATGTAAATAGCCCGCTTTCTTAATCATACGGCTCTCTCCGTTGCGCTCGTAAAGGTATTCCAGTATGTAGTAATACGTACCGGTGGGAAGTTTCTCTCCGTTTTTAAAGGTTTTAACGCCCTGGGCATAGCCTTTAAACACGTTGCCGCTGCTGTCGTACTGCTGGGTGGTCCAGACCTCACGGCCCCAGCGGTTGAAGATGGTAACGGTATTGTGGGGGAACTGCTGGATGTTGTCGATGATAAAGTAATCGTTCTTCCCGTCTCCGTCAGGGGTTACTCCGTTATAGATCACGACATCGCCATCGTTGATCAGGTCGGATTTCACACGACCAAGGGTAAAGATACCCAGATCGTCTACTTTTACAGGGCTGGTTACCGTTTTGGCTGCATAATCCACTATACCGCCTTCGTCTACCCAAAGGCTTTGGCGCTCATCCCAGCGCACGATGTGAAGGTCTCTGCCTTCATTGCCGTACAGGTCTTCAGGGGTGGTGCGCTCGTCCCAGGAAAGGGTCAGAATAACGGACCCCTCTGTGCCAGGACCACGTCGGATGCTCCAGTATTCCGCATCGTTGATCTTTTCGATAACGCCTGTGCGGTGGGCATGCGGGTGGTCTAAACCGGAGTTGCGCAAATAGTATTCTCCAAGGTAGCTGTCTGCCTCGCTGTCCACCGCGGAAATCGCGGCGAAACGGTAGTAGCCTGATTTACCGATCGGGTAAGTAAAAGCGGTGTTACCTTCTTTGGTTACTTCCCCCTCTACATGGCTATTATCGCTGGCATTTACCTGTTTTGAATTATTAGCAAATACGATCTGACCGGTTGAAGGATCTGTTTTTATAATACCTCTGCTGAAATCAGCGGTACCATCAATAACCATATCACTGGTTAAATTAAACGGATATTGTGATGATGCGTTATTGAAATGAACATCAAAATGCTTTGAAAGTTGAGTACCAGAAATCAGCTGTAGCTGATTTCCGGTAAAAACGGTATGTCCTGTTGTTCTGTTAGATGAATGTGTAAATAGCCCATCATTGTTATAATTTTTGTAAAACTGAAACTCTCCATCGTTAAAAACCACTCCGGAAGTACTGTTTTTAAAATCAAATTTTGTGGATATCAATGTATTGGGCAAGACATATAATTGGCCATTGTTTACCATTGTATTCGTTGTTTGAGCATGAATCCCTTCTCCGAACATCAAGGCTAACATTGGTATTATACTACAAATGTTTAATAAATTCTTTTTCATGATTTAATAGGATTAGGATTAATTGCTATTTAATCTTGTACGAATCATTGGATTTACGATAGTTTTACAACTTTCTATCTTTACCGATAAATATTGTGTATTACCATAAACGCAATGCTGCCGGTTGGTAATTACTTTTAAATAGAGATTATCTACGGCGCTGTATTGCTTATACAATTCTGTTAAAGCATATTTAAAAGTAGGATCTGCACTATCCCCCGGAAGTACTGTTAATTCTGATCCGGCTATATCGTTCCATGCCGTAATGTTTCCGTTGTTATCTTTTGTGGCGTAGGCAAATGATAAAGTATAGGTAGTACATGGATCTAATTTCTCTATTTCTAGAGGAACAGAAGTACACAGAGTAGTGGTACCAACCGATTCATCAAAAGCGATATAAGGCACTAAAGCTACATCGTAAATATAGGTGTATTCACCTAACAGCTCTACGTTTACAATATTTGTATAACTGATGTCAATACGATCAAACGGAACATTTGTTTCGTTAACAATAACGGCATATTTATTTTCTGTACTGCCTAAAAGACCTAAAAGATTTAAATTAATCAGGCTATAATCAGCAGATGTTAAAGGATCACCTACAGGAGCATCTCCCAGATAACGCTGGAAAACAAAGTGTT
This sequence comes from Paenimyroides tangerinum, assembly GCA_050990835.1. GTDB lineage: Bacteria > Bacteroidota > Bacteroidia > Flavobacteriales > Flavobacteriaceae > Flavobacterium. The sequence goes on from CP158859.1 coordinate 1,256,485, forward strand.
GTTGTAATACCCCTAAGTTAAGAACTCCGATATTTTCTGACCCCATGATAATTTGTACCTTATCGCCGGGTCTTGCCAGTTCTTTAAATTTAACAGTAAGAGATTGTGTGTTTAATACGCTTGCTGCGGTATTAAAACGAGCATAGGTTTCAAGATCATTATCAATAGCAAGATAAGGGTATACAACACCTGATAATGCTGTTGCAACACCTAAACCAGCATCCTTAACTCCCCATAAAACATCTTGCGCAGAAGCATTTAAGGTAAGGGTTGTTTCAAGTCCGGAAGGAGTTGCGGCGCCGTTAACTACAATATTGGTTTCACAGTTTGCGGCGGTGGCTGCAATGCGTTCGTCAATATAGGCACCGAATATGTCCATACTGTTGCCTACGCCTAATACGCTACCCAAATGAACTCTTACACCGGAATATGGAATAGGCTCTCCGTTGCTATCTGTCGGAACATATGTAAATTCAAAAATATTATCTCCTACCAGAAGGCTTAATAAATCCGATTCGCCTATGTCTATTAAATTGCCAATGGCATTTCCGTTACTGTCTAATGTACGGATGGTAACAGCTCCTATTAATTGCAAGAGACTGTATTCCTGGCCTAATTTTATTGTTACTGGCGTCCCGGCAGCTATTGTTTGCAGAGTTCCCGGTGCAGATTCGAATTTCAAGTCCTGCCAGGTTGTACCTATGCCCAATAAAGAAACTACGTTAAAAACCGTTGAATGTGTTGACAAATCGCCATCTCCCGCTTTTGTTCTGTCAGAAGTTCCTCCCAGAGGAATACCCAATAACGTGGCTGTACCCCAATCGGTTATATCTGTTGCAGATTTCTTAATGTAGCGATAATCACAGGTAGACATATCGTATACAAATACCGTGATGCGTTTAATTATTTCACAGGTTTGTGCTGCATTCACTGTTCTGGCATAATAATTATAGCTTCCCAACTGATCAAATAGTACTGATCCGGTAACGGGCTGACCTGTTAATTCGTCATAAATCTGGACTGCGGAGCCTGTCGGTAAATCCGTTGTATACGTCAATGCTGAGAAATCTACTTCATTTCCTTGCTGAACACTAATAGCCGATTTTCCTTCAATCTTATAGGTAGCATCTTTGGTAGCTATAATGTGTATGTATTGGTCAGCACAATAGCCGGATCCTGTTACACCTTTTACAAGATATGATCCTAATGGCACCTGTGTCATATCCGTAACAACCTCACCTTCATATGTTAAAACGGTATAGGTATTAGATACGGAATAATTCGGTATTATAGTACTCAAATCAAACACTCCGTTAAAGGTACAAACCGCTTCATTTATACTTGGAGCTGAAGGTACTACGGCTACATCGTATATTTTAACGGTTTTTGCTACACCAACATTCGCTAAACCTTTTACTGTTATCTTAATTTCGTCGTATGCATCTGTTGGTTTATAACGTACCATTATTTTCTTTCCCTGGTTAATCAAACCAAGTAAATCCAAACCTAAAAAGTCACTGTTTACCTGTTGAGAAGAAACTAATGCACCATTATTGTAAGCTTCAATAAATACACCTTCGGCTACTCCCAGGCTCAACAAAGTAGGATCGTCTAAATGAAGCATTACCTGAATGTCTTTCGATGTATTGTTTACAGTAGTAGGCAGAATAAAGGATTGTGAAAGACTTCCTGCTACAGAAAGTACGCCCATGCCTATTTCCGATGCTGTATTCAAATCACTGTCAATAGCAAACTGTGGATTTGTTACACCTGTAGCCCCTAAACCTGCCACATCTAATGAAAGCAACCCTGAGCTTACATCGTAATAGGTCATCATTTCTGCGCAATCTGTATTACCAGAATAATAAAAAGCACTGTATGCATTGGTGCTATTAGAGACACCTAATAAAACGGCATTTGTGATGTCTTTTAGTACAATTTTATTGTATGCTGCAGCCGGTGCTATACGCATATAATAATTTCCTGCTTTATCTTGTACAATACGCATTTTATCAAGCGAGGTATTATATGAAGTATTTGTATAAGCCGTTAAAAAAGGATTTGAACTTGTAGCTGTGTTATAAACATCAACTTGCATATAGTGGTTTCCCAAGAGTAAACCTCCTACAGCAGTAGATAGTAATTGTCCTAATCCTCCTCCTAATAATCCTCCTAACAGATTGTCTCCAGTGGTTGTTAATTTTATGTAATATTCATTTTCTGCAGAAATAGGAGTAGTATAATTTAAAGCTAAATCTCCTGTATAACTTCCAAGTCCTATTGCAATTCCTCCATAAGAGTTTAATTTGGCGAAATCAGTACCATCGCTTAGTACAGCATTTGGCGTATCTACATGATTGTTTGAACCAGCAGTAGTATTAGGAAATACTTTTGTCTGGCCCCATGAATACTGTGCGCTTAATCCTATAAACGAAATAAAGCCTAACAGTACGAGTTGTTTAAATGTATTTTTACGTCTCATCATTTTCAAGTTTTAAGTTAATAAACAACCTATTTCACTACGAAAACAATGTTCACAAAAGAATAATCGGTTCCTGTTCCAATAACATCGTAAGTTAAAATACCATTTGCATCAATACTTAAATTGGCCAAGGCTGTATTATCGTAATCTGTAATGTAGTAATATAAATCTGTAGCTGCAGGCACATTTGGTATTTCAGCTGGTGCTCCGGTACTTTTCACAAAGGTTGCGCTCACCGCTGTACCAATACTACCTCCGGTGGCAGGGTCGGGTATAAACTCTTTATTGGTAAATTGTGCTTTATATTCGGCGTAAAGATTACGTTTAAAGCCGGGGCCTGCTGTAGCGGTATTAAAGACAATTGAAGGCATATAAAAGAATTTTACACCTCCTAAGGCTTCGTCTCCTTCAGCAATTAAACGTTTCCATTGAGTACCGTCGTTTTGGTAAAGACCCAGATCAAGATTTGCAGCAGCATCAATTTTAGTGTTATATACAATCATACCGCGAACATGTGCTTGCAACGGAGCAGCATCGGTAATAGAATTTAACTCAACACGTGGCAATAAAACGCCTTTGTTGGTTGTTTCAACTTCTAACATAGCATTTGCATTTGGAGTACCATCTGTCCCCCCTATTTTTACCTGCGCAAAAGAAACAGCGCTAAATAGCAATGCCGATAAATAGATAATTTTTTTGTTCATAGTTTCATTTTTATTGTAAAAACTGCCTGATATACAGGCAGTTTTTTGTTTAATGATTATTCGGTAGCGGAAAATTCTACAATTACTTTAACAGATAAATCGGCGGTACTCAATACATTGTACATACTGCCGGTTCCGATTTTGAAGGAAAGACTGTTACCCGACAGGTCAACATCAGTAGTAGAGGAATTGATAATCTGATTGGTAGCAGCGTTTAAAACCTTAATGCTTATGATATTTCCTAACGTAGTTCCGGAAGGAGAGGTTATGGTTATGGCCGATACATTGGCACTGCCACCTGTAACAGTTGCTGAATAAATGCCTTTGTAAATTTTGCCTCCGTCAATCCAGGTATCACCTGTATTTACAACATTGGTTTCACTATATACATCACCTAATTCATTTTTCACCATCTGTTTTTGCTCCGTTGTTGCATTTACAATAGCATTGATTACAATATCTGATATGTCTATAGGCGTTTTAACGTTGTTTACAATAGTATAAAATACATCAGGAGTAGCAGTGTCATTGTCATGATCACCATAATAAACATTTCCTCCTTCGTTTAGAATATTAGTGATAGCATTTCTAATATTCTGATTATTGGTGATAGAATATAGAATATCAGCAGTTACATTAATGTAATTTTTAGCACCTTTTTCAGGAGTATATTCATACGCCACCACTGTAGCTCCTTTAGGATCTGCCGTAACCTCAGCATATGCTCCGTTATTCTGACTTCTTGTAAGAGTGGTTCTGGTTTCGTTTGTTTTTACAATGGTTGCAAATTTTGCATTGTCCACATTTTCCCACGTACCGGTAGTACTATTCCATGTCTGGAAAATAACATCTCCTGTTGTTGCGTGATAAATGATTTTTGTTACACCATTTTGCATGGCATTTTGAGAAACGTATTCAATATATTCTTCTACTGTAGTATAAGTATCGCCATTTACGGTAACTTCTTCATTTATAATTTCATTGAAATTGTTTACAACACCCCCCACAATATCAATCTCAAATATACCGGCAGGCAGTGTAGTTGCCGATGCCCATCCGTTAATAACTGTTTGAGACGGATTGGTATTGTTATTGGCTGTTAGGTATACCTCAGAAATGTAGTACTGGTTTTTGCCGTCTGTCGTTTTAACAATAGATGTTTTGGACTGGGCATTACCCACCAAATCTGTCAGGTTAATGGTTACATACTCTCCGTCTCCTCCGTTTGCCGCAGCATCCCAGTACTGAAATACCCAATTTGGTGCCGCAGCTGTGCCGGTATTTTTATAAATAACGTTTCCGTCAGCCTGGCTGGAGATGTATTGAATATATTCTTCAATTGTGTTGAATGTCTGTTCATTTGTTTCGCCTTCGTTCACAACGATGGTAGTATTGGTAGTGAAAATTTCTTCAATATTGTTAATCACACCTCCTATAATATCTACTTGGTAAACGCCGACAGGTAAAGTTGTCCATCCATCCACCGTACTTTGTGTAGGTGCAACACCGTTATTCGCCGTTAAATATGTTTCTGAGATATAATATTGTTTTGTACCGTCGGTTGTTTTTATCAATAAAGTTTTGGATTCGGCGCCGTTGATAATATCAATAATGTCAGATGTGATATCTTTTTTTACATAGTTTGTTCCGTCGAAATAAACATACTCAATTGTAGGAGTAGTACCCGGAGTAAAAACCATGCCCCCTCCGTGGCTATCACCGGTATTAGCCGGATCTACAAGATTATTTGAAGGGAATGCGGCTTTCAATAGAGCTAAAATCTTGTCCACATCTCCTTGTAAATCTGTAATATTGCTAATGGCCTGGTCTAATTGTGTCTGGTTTACAATACGTTCCCAATGTGCAGGTGTTGTACCCGCTTGATCTACCCAATAATAAAATCCGGGGCTTACAGCATCAGCGCCAGTTGAAGTGGCGGTATTATATACTAATAAACTCTCAGTTTCATCACCTGTGATAGGAGAAAATTTCGTAGTTGTTTCCAATGCTACCCTTGGAATTAAAACCCCTTTGTTTGAAGCTACAATATCTAATTGTGAGGCATTTGAAGGCGTAGGAGTTCCAATACCTACCTGTGCATTTGCGAAATAAGCTGAACCTAATAAAGCAGCTAATAAGGTAATTTTTTTCATAGTGAGAAAATTTTGTTACAGTTTTTTTATTATTTATTACAATTTTTTTATGATTTCAATGTGACCTACTTCATTGATTATGGTCTAATTATATGTGAAATGGTATTAAATTTGATATTATAACTTTTATTTAATTGTATATTATAGTATCTTACGTAATACAACATAATAAATACTGTTTTAGAAGTACATGTAATTGGAATTTTTTGTTCAGAAATGAAAATGTCTGTTCGTTTTTACGAATAAATTTTTCTCTACAGTGTACTTGTTTGGTAATTTTGAAGTAAAGTTAAGAATTAATTTTTCAATTTAAGAAATTTTTATGAATAATTTTTTCTTGTTCATTGAATAATATAACCAACTAATTTATAAAATGATAGAAAATACAGCCGCAAAAATTAGAGCGCTACGCGAAGCAAAGCATTATACTCAAGAGTATATGGCCAGACATTTAAGTTTGTCTATCCGAGCCTATTCTAAAATAGAAACAGGAGAAACCCAGCTTACAATTAACCGATTGAATGAGATAAGCGCTATTCTGGATATTTCCCCTTTGGATATTTTACAGGATGATATAACAAAATTATATGGTGGCGGTTTCTCTAAGAAACTGACAGAAGAAAATTTAGATGCTGTTTCCATGAAACATCATTATGAAGAGACCATAGCTATTCTGAAAGATCAGGTAGCCACGTTGAAAAGCATTATCGAAAAAATGAAATTTTAACTTATTTCCGGTGAATCAGCCGGGTAAGTTTAATGGATAAATCGGTGAAAATAATTTTGGGATTTCCGTTGCGTTCAATGTGATATACCGCATCGGAAATCTCCTTAAAGATGGCGGTGATATTTTTATCATTGACAAAAGGGGCAAAATTTTCAAGTTTAAAACTGTCTGATTTTAAATGCATATACACTAAAGGTTTTACCTGATAATTCACAAGCAAAGCCTGACGAAACATTTCCATGCAATATTGTAGGAACAATTTCTGATTTTCCCGTCCTATACCTGCAAGCTCGTCACTCCACAGGACAAGTTCAGATACTACCCGAGCATTTTTATTCGCTCTGAATGCGGCACGTACCCAGGTAATAAACCATTCTTCAAAAGGCAGTTCAGTTTCCTTATCCCGAATTAGTTTGAGCGCCTTGTTATAGTTGCCTTGTGCCTGTTTGGCTATTCGGGCAGCAACAGACGGATCCTGTTCAAAATGGTGAACAAGGGCATTTTGTATTTCGAATTCTGTAAGTGGAGGAAAATGTAATACCTGGCAACGCGAAAGTATAGTAGGTAAAATACTTGTTTCATCTTCTGAAATTAAAAGGAATACAGTTTGTGCCGGTGGTTCTTCCAGTAGTTTCAATAATTTGTTCGAAGCCTCCGTATTCATGCATTCAGCCATCCAGATAATGACGATTTTATATCCGCCTTCGAATGATTTTAAGGCTAATTTTTTTAGCGTATTAGCGGCTTCTGCTACATTAATGTTGCCCTGTTTGTTTTTAATGTCGATGGTTTGGTACCAGTCATTTAAATGGGCATAAGGATGCTCTTTTATAAAAGGAAGCCATTCGTCTAGAAAAAGATCGCTTACCGGGTTTGTTTTCACTTTGTCGGTAGTGGCTACAGGAAAAACAAAATGCAGGTCGGGATGCTGAAACTGACTGAATTTTAAATTACATGCCGCATTGCCTTCATTATTGTTAAGGGAACTGTTTCCACAGATGATGTATTGTGCGTAAGCAAGCGCCATTGGCAGTGTGCCAGACCCTTCATTTCCGATAAACAGCTGGGCATGTGGAATACGACCCTTTGAAGCACTTTGTATGAGGTGGTTCTTGATGTGCTGCTGGCCAACAATATCTGTAAACTTCATAGGGCAAAAATAACAAATTTACTTGGTTGTAGAGGGGCTTTAAAGAAGTTTTCCGGTTAAAAAAAGAGATGCTATGGTAAAATAAATGATTAAGCCGGATACATCCACCAGTGTGGCTACGAAAGGAGCAGATGCTGTTGCCGGATCCAGACCCAGTTTTCGAAGGGCAAACGGGATTAATGAACCGGATAACGTTCCCCATAAAACAATAAAAACAAGTGAAACGGAAACGGTAAGACCAACCGGTAGCCAAAACGGGCCGTAATTATACAAACCGGCAGACTGCCAGATCCAGATGCGTAAAAAACCTATAATGCCCAGTACCCCGCCTAAAATTAAACCTGAAACAATTTCTTTGTTCATGACATACCACCAATCCTTGATTTTTAGTTCGCCAATAGCCATTGCCCTGATAATTAATGAGGCCGCCTGAGATCCTGAGTTTCCGCCACTGGAAATAATAAGCGGTACAAAAAGAGCTAATACCACGGCTTTTTCAATTTCACCATCAAAATACCCCATGGCCGAGGCGGTAAGCATTTCTCCCAGAAACAGTATAATTAACCAACCAGCGCGTTTGCGGATTAATGAAAAAACAGGTGTCCGGGTATAGGAAACATCCAGTTCTTCCATACCCCCGAATTTTTGAATGTCTTCCGTGTCGCGTTCTTTTATTTTGTCTAAAATGTCATCAAATGTAACAATACCTACCAAAACACCTTTTTCGGTAACAATAGGTAAGGCAGAACGGTCGTACTTTTCAAAAATGTCAAAAGCTTCTTCTGTTGGAGTCGTTGTTGTTACGGAAACAAAATTATAGTCAATGAGTTCGGCTATTCTTGTGTCAGGTTCGGCCAGTAATAGCTGGCCAATCATTAAATCGTCTATCAATATGTTTTGATGGTCAACCACATAAATGAAATTTAAGGTTTCTGCTTTTCTGCCGTATTTTTTTATATGGTCAAATACCTGTGCTACTGTCTTATCTGCCTTGGTTTGTATATATAAAGGCGTCATTAAACGGGCAATGCTGTTTTCCTGATAACCTATAAGGTTAAGTGCAATATTACGTTCCGTTACATTCAACAGGTTAATTGAGTATTTAATCAACTCATCGGGGAAATTTTCCAACAATTCCGTCCGGTCATCCGGCTCCAGATTATTAAGTACGGCGGCTACATCGGCATCTCCTAAACTTTTAACAATTTCAGTCTGGATGTCTACATCAAAATAAGAAAAAACCGCTACTTTCTTCTCATTGGAAAGCATGATAAAAGCGATGTCACGTTTTTTTTTGTCCAAACGGGCCAAATGTTCCGCTATATCAGCCGGGTGTTGCTGTTCAATACGCTTCATATTGGTATACTTAATTAAAGGATTATGCTGTGCCTGGAAAGCACATTCTAGGTATAAAGCGTAAAGCTACACTTCGTTTTTCACATTTAAAATTTTAAGGTAAAAATAAATTGTTAATTATCTTTTTTCTTTTTAACCACAAAGTATACTGCTATGCGATAAAGATTTGGTATCTTTATAAGAACAGATATATAAACAGTTACATTATGAGAGTCGTTTTAATAGGAGCCTCCGGTTTTGTAGGTTCAAAAATTCTGGATGAATTGATTGACAGAGGTCATTCTGTAAAGGCTATTGCGCGAAGAGTAGATAAAATACCGCCTCATGCTCATACAGAAACAGAAGCCATAGATGTTTTTAAAACAGATCAGCTGGTAAATGCCATTAATGCTGCAGATGCAGTGGTAAGCGCTTATAATGCCGGCTGGGAAAATCCTGATTTATATCCTGATTTTTTAGCGGGTTCCAAGGCTATTGAAAAAGCGGTACAACAAGCAGGTGTTAAACATTTTATTGTAATCGGAGGTGCTGGCAGTTTGTATGATGAAAATAATCACCAATTGGTAGATGCACCAGACTTTCCCGAGCAATTTAAACCGGGAGCTTTGGCGGCCCGTGATTATTTGAATGAATTAAAACAGAACACAGCTATTAACTGGACTTATTTCAGTCCCGCTATTGAAATGAATCCTTCCACTTCCGGTATACGTAAAGGTAACTACCGTACAGGACTGGAGCATCCTGTTTTTGATGAAAATAATCGAAGCGTTATTTCTGCTGAAGATGTAGCCGTTGCGGTTGTAGACGAACTGGAGGAACCCCGCTTTGTTCAAAAACGGTTTACAGCGGCCTACTAAAAAGTAAAAGTGCATGATTTTTGTATGTTTTTTAAAATTAATTTAGAGAACTGTAAAATGACTGCCCTGCAAAAAATAGTACACCTGTTTACCAAGCTGCAACTCAACACCAAAAGCGCTTTGCAAGGTGACGCGTTAAAGCATGTATTGGTAAGCAGTATGTATGCCGAAGAGCAGTCGGCTTATCTCAATTCGTATGAAACCGGATTGAACGAAACAAACCGTATGCGGCTGCTGAGTAATTGGTGGAATGTACACAATAGTCAATCTGCCAAACAAACGCTGGACGCCTTTCTTTATGAAGGGTTCCGTTCTGTATTTCCCGAAATTTATTCGTTATATAAAACCCAGCACCCTTGTCCGGAAAGAGTGTTGCTTGACAAGGTAGGCAACAAAAAACTGAGCAAAGTAGTACAACTCTTTCACAACTTAAACACGGGAAAACAAGACCTTTTAGCTTTAAAAGTGATCCATCACGAAGAAGACATTAATAATTATGGAATTGCGGCATGGGATATTGCACAGGCCGCTTTTATGGCCCGTCTCTGTTATGAAAATCAGTGGATCAGTCTGAGTGAGCTAAGAGATTATCTGGGGAAATTCTATGAAGAATTACGAAAAAGCATACGAAGTTGGGAAGCCTATACCAAAAGTTATATCATCGGGTCTGTACTTTGGGGACATAAAAATAACCGTGATTTTTCTATTTTTGCACATGATCTGTTGCACCATCAACGCAGTCCTTTACTTCAAAACCCGCTCTAAAAACAACCGTATTTGGAAAGTCTCTTTTTTTTGAATAATTCATAATTGTTTCTTAAAAAAGGGTAAAGCTCTAATGAATAAGTCATTAAATTATAATAATTTTTATATTTGTGGTTTATAACCTTTTCACCAGACTTAATTCATTCGAATGAAAACAATTAACAATCTCAATTTCAATTCTAAAAAAGCAGTTATTCGTGTCGATTTTAATGTTCCTTTAGATGCTGAATTTAATGTAACAGACGACAATCGTATCACAGCTGCGAAACCTACCATTGAAAAAGTTGTGAACGACGGCGGTATAGCTATTTTAATGTCACATTTGGGTCGCCCAAAAAACGGACCTGAAGAAGCATTCTCTTTAAAGCATATTGTAAGTAAAACAGAAGAAGTTTTAGGCAGAAAAGTCACCTTTGTAAATGACTGTATAGGCGAAACGGTTGAAAATGCAGTAAATAATGCGAAACCAGGTGATGTTATTCTGTTAGAAAACCTGCGTTTTTACAAAGAAGAGGAGGCCGGAGATGAGACCTTTGCAGAAAAACTGGCCCGGTTGGGGGATGTATATATAAACGATGCTTTTGGTACTGCTCATAGGGCGCATGCCTCTACAACTATTATAGCCCGTTTCTTTCCTGATGCCAAATACTTTGGTTATTTGCTGGCAAAAGAAATAGAAAGTATCGATAAAGTACTGCATTCTACAGAAAAACCGGTAACGGCTGTATTAGGTGGATCAAAAGTATCTTCTAAAATTACTATTATTGAGAATATTCTGGATAAAGTAGACCATATGATTATTGGGGGGGGAATGATGTTTACTTTTATAAAAGCATTGGGAGGTAACGTGGGCAGCTCTCTTGTAGAAGATGATAAATTAGAGTTGGCTTTGGAGATCTTAGAAAAAGCCAAACAAAAAAACGTACACATTCACCTTCCGGTAGATGTAGTTGCGGCTGATGCCTTTTCCAATGAAGCGCAAACCCGTGTTATGGCAGCAGATGCTATTTCAGAAGGATGGCAAGGACTGGATGTAGGCCCTGAAACATTGAAAATATTTGGAGAAGTTATTAGGAGTTCGAAAATTATCTTATGGAATGGTCCGTTAGGTGTTTTTGAAATGGAGAAATTTGCAAAAGGTACTCTGGCTTTAGGACACTTTATTGCAGAATCTACTGCCAGCGGAGCTTTCTCATTAGTAGGAGGAGGTGATTCAGTTGCCGCTGTTAAGCAGTTCGGGCTAGAACCCAAAATGAGTTATGTGTCTACAGGAGGAGGCGCTATGTTGGAAATGTTGGAAGGAAAAACCTTACCGGGAATCGCAGCCATTTTAAATTAAAGAAAAACACCACTTACGGCAATGGCTGTAAGTGAGTTTGTTATACAGTATAAACCGAACTGAAAAGTTGTAAATTTAAGTAATGACGAAATGAAAAATGTTCTTACCGCTTTTCTTGTAGGTGTGGTTTCATGTAATGCTTTAGCTCAGGACAGCTTTGAAACTGCAGTTATAAAAAAAGAAGTGCAAACCCCGCAAATGTATCTCGATTCCATTAAGAAAACATTTGTGAACCATAAAAATATAGCCGCAATCGATAAAAAATGGATGAACGAATTGATGAACGACGATTTGTTCGCCGAAATGGAAGACGATATTAACAAGGTGTATTTAGATGAAGATATTGCATATGATTTACCTTCAGCTGTTCTGAAAGAACGATTGAAACAACTGGATGCCAAATCTTTATTTAAAATAGAATATAATGAAACGCTTGAAAATGTTATTAAGAATTTTCTGAAAAAACGGTCAAAATCGTTTGAACGGTTAATGGCACTTTCCGAATATTATTTTCCGATGTTTGAGGAAAGTCTGGCAAAATACAACGTGCCGCTCGAGATGAAATATCTGGCAATAGTAGAATCAGCACTGAACCCGAAAGCGAGATCACGTGTAGGAGCTACGGGGTTGTGGCAATTTATGTACCCAACCGGAAAACAATACGGATTAGAAGTTAACTCTTTTGTGGATGAACGCTCCGATCCTTTAAAGTCCACAGATGCTGCCGCTAAATACCTGTCTGAACTCTACGACGTTTTTGGTAACTGGGAGCTGGTTCTGGCATCGTATAACTACGGGCCCGGAAATGTTTCAAAAGCTATCCGACGGGCAGGAGGCGAAACCAATTACTGGAAAATCCGTAAAAACCTTCCTAAAGAAACACAGGGATATGTTCCTGCCTTCCTGGCCACTATGTATATTTACGAGTATTACAAACAGCATAATATAGTACCTAAACGCGCTAATATTCCGTATGTAAAAACAGATACTGTATATGTAAAAGAGGCGATGACTATTAAAAATATTGCCGACCTGATGGACATGTCGGAAAATGAAGTCCGCCTGCTGAACCCTAAATATAAAACAGAAACCATTCCGTCCTACGACGGTGCCCGGCACTCTATACGTTTGCCTTTAGATAAGATTGCAAAGTTTACCTCAAACGAACGTAAGATTTATGCTTACCTGGCGTATGAAAAGAACTATAACCCGATTAAAAATACACTGGAAACGATAAATCCGATAGAAGAAGCTATTGTGGAAGAAAGAACTGTCCGTAAAGCAATTGTTAAGCCGTCGGCAATCGCTTATCATACAGTTAAAAAAGGAGAATCTCTTGGAAAAATTGCCGCGCGTTACGATCTTTCTGTCGCAGAACTTAAACAGCTAAACGGGCTTAGAGGCAATATTGTTCAGGCAGGAAAAAAGCTTACAATAAAAGGAAACCCGGCAGAAGCAGATAGAAAAACGGCTTCGGTGACGTCAAAAAAAGAAGCGGTAAAAAGCAAAAATCGTTCGGTAACCTATACAGTAAAACAAGGCGATACGCTGGTGTCTATAGCAAAAAAACACGGTAATGTTACGGTGGCTGAATTAATGAAATTAAATAATATTAAGAATGCTAAAGCGCTGAAGCCAGGCATGAAACTTAAAGTAAACGGATAATTTTAATTTTATTCTGGTGAATGTACGATATGGGGTTTTATCGGTTTTGTTCTTGCTCTTATGTTCTTGTAAAAAAGAGCATAAAATACAAATAGGACAACTGGAAGCATCTACAGGAGGCCGAAATGAGATTACCTTGGTTATAGAAGACAGCCTGTGGAGTGGCGCAGTGGGCGACAGTATCAGAAAAAGATTGGCAGCGCCTGTTTTGGGATTATCCAAAAGCGAGCCTCAGTTTGATCTGGTGCAATACAACCCCCGTATTTTTTCATCAAAAGCACGTAAATCCAGAAACGTAGTATTGTTTTCCATCAATGAAGAGCACCAGTTTAATCTGGAACGCAGTTTATATGCTACCCCTCAGAATTTTTTCTTTTTACGTGAAAAAACGACAACAGATTTAATCCGGCAGTTTCACAAGCAGGCCGATTCTATTATCCATGTGATCCGGAATCTCGAAATGAATGAAGAGCAGCATGAAATAGGCAGAAGCCTGCACCTTAATACAAGTAATGTAAAGGAATTATTTGCCTGTACCATAACTATTCCGGCTTCTTATCATCTGATGGAAGAGTCAGACGATCATTTTGTTTGGTACCAGAGAGAATTGACATCCGGCGATGTGAATCTGGTGCTTTATGAAGTGCCCATTGCCCAGATAGAAAAAGAAAAAGAGAGCTTTTACGATAAACTGATTATGGCACGTGATTCGGTTACGCAGCTATATATAAAAGGGAACAAACCTGATTCTTATTTAGTAACCGCAAACATTTCAGATCCCTATTTTTTTGAGGCTTCTTTGCAGGATTTTCCCGCGTTGGAGATCAGGGGAAACTGGGAAATGAAGAATGATTTTATGACAGGACCTTTTATTTCCTACGTTGTTAAAGATGATTATTACCAGCGTTATTTGTTTATTGACGGCTTTGTAAACAACCCCTTTAAAGCAAAACGGGACATCCTGCTGGAAATAGAAGCGATTATTAAAACCACTAATTTTTATGAGCTATGACAACCGTTGTGAAATCGTTTAAAGAATTAACGGTAGATGAATTGTATACTATTCTGGCCTTGCGCAGCGAAGTATTTGTAGTAGAGCAGCACTGTGCCTATCAGGATGTTGACGGCTCAGATTCTTTGGCACTGCACGTTATGCTGATGGAAGAACGAAAGCTTATAGCTTATGCCCGGTTATTTAATGCAGGTGTGCTTTTTAATGAAGCTTCTATAGGAAGAGTTGTGGTAGCACCGGAAGCGCGTAAACGCTCATTGGGGCATGTACTGATGAAAACAGCAATAGCTGAAATTGAAAAACGTTGGTTTTCACCTGAAATTAAGATAGCCGCACAGGAACACCTGAAAGATTTTTACCGTCAGCATGGTTTTGCTGTTTGCAGTGAATCATTTTTAGAAGATGGGATACCTCATGTTTATATGGTACGAACATAAAAAAGCGGCCGGGTAACGGCCGCTTTTTTATTTTACCACATACCATCCGCTTTCTTCTTTGTATTTCAGTGTAAAATCGCGACTGATAAAATCGGTATTCGGATTTTTGTCGTTACTGATACCGGCAAAAGGTGTTGGTTCTTTTATCAGTTTTGCAGTAGCTGTTGCTTTGGTTTTTCCGTTTAATTTTAAGGCAACCTCGCTGTTGTCCTGCAAGGCGAAAAGATAGGTTTTTACTTCAGCTTTATTCTTTTTTTGCTGAAGCACATATTGTGAGGCTTCGGAAGTCAGCCGGACATTTACCTCCCATATTGAATCTTTTGATAAAAACTTTTTTCGAAGGTTAGTTGTTTCCAGTGTGATCAGTTTATTGCCTGCCAGGCGTTTTAAAGCCTCTATTTCCGCTGCATCTTTCTTTAAACGCAACTTCTGTTCACCAAGAGCAAACGATACGCTTTCATAAACGGGATATGTAGCTGTAAATTCCTGAATAAGAGAAGTAGCCTGTTTTACAGATAATGATTCAGATGAACATCCTGTAAGCACCAGTAGTACCAAACATAAAGAATATATCTTTTTCATATTAAAATAAATAAGCAGGATAAAGATAATAAAAAGAAAAAATGGAACAGGGTAAAAATAAAAAAACCTTCTGTGAAAGAAGGTTTTTGAAGAGGCATCTAGCGGATTCGAACCGCTGTAGACGGTTTTGCAGACCGCTTCCTAGCCACTCGGACAAGATGCCTTGATTCTTATGAGTGCAAATCTACTATAATTATTTAAAATTCAAAAATAAATACTGAAATTATGGGCGTTTTTGCTCTAAAACAATAGTAACGTACTGTACATCACCACCTATAGGCGGATTGATTTTTGATACTTTCAGTAAAACACGCTCTACCATGACAATTTCTTTGTATATGCGGTTGATGATGCGTTGTGCTACATGTTCTAAAAGTTTGGAACGAACCGCCATTTCTTCCTTTACAATAGTATTTAAATGGACATAATCGACCGTGTCGGTCAGATCATCAGATTGTGTTGACTGATCAAGATCGGCTTCAATTTCTAAATCTACACGATAATCAGAGCCTATTTTGCCCTCTTCTTCTAAACATCCGTGATACGAAAAAGTACGAATGTTATGCAAACGAATAATTCCCATACTAGTTTAATTTCTGCACGAAAGTACTCATTATTCAGTAAACAGCCGCAGAAAGCATTGAAATAAACCACAAAAAAATAGTAACTTTGTTTCTTTAATTCCATCATATGTCAACAAAAGAAAAATCTTTGAACTTCATTGAGCAAATTATTGAAGATGATTTAAAAAACGGGTTATCAGCCGATAAACTCCGTTTTCGTTTTCCACCAGAGCCTAACGGGTATTTACACATCGGGCATGCTTCGTCTATTTGTTTAAATTTCGGATTAGGGCAGAGTTATAACGCACCTGTTAATTTGCGTTTTGACGATACCAACCCGGCAAAAGAAGAGCAGGAATTTGTTGATGCTATTAAACAAGATGTGGAATGGCTTGGTTTTAGCTGGGATAAAGAAGTATATGCTTCAGATTATTTTGATGAATTATACGATTGGGCTGTTGTACTTATTCAAAAGGGAAAAGCCTATGTAGACAGTCAGTCCGCTGAAGAAATTGCGAGACAGAAGGGAACGCCTACCCAGGCAGGAGTAGCATCTCCTTACCGCGACCGCCCTGTAGCTGAAAATTTAGATTTGTTTCAGCGTATGAAAAACGGTGAGTTTAAAGAAGGAGCGCATATTTTGCGCGCCAAAATAGATATGGCCTCTCCGAATATGCTTATGCGCGATCCTATCATGTACCGTATCATTCATGCCTCGCATCATCGTACAGGTGATAAATGGCATATATATCCAATGTACGATTGGGCACACGGGGAAAGTGATTATATTGAAGCCATCACGCATTCGCTTTGTACACTGGAATTTTTGCCGCATCGTGAATTATACGACTGGTTTCTTGATCAGATTTATGATGAAGGAAAAGTTCGTCCTAAACAGCGGGAATTCGCTCGTCGTAACTTATCGCATACTGTTGTGTCGAAGCGTAAATTACTACAACTGGTTAAAGAAGGATATGTTTCTGGCTGGGACGATCCGCGTATGAGCACTATTTCCGGTATGCGCAGAAGAGGGTATACACCTGCTGCCATTCGTAATTTTGCGGATACTATCGGTATTGCCAAACGTACGAACTTAATTGATGTATCATTGCTTGAGTTCTGCGTAAGGGAAGATTTAAATAAAATTACAGACAGGGTGATGGCTGTGTTGGATCCTGTGAAACTCATTATTGATAATTACCCGGAAGAACAGGAAGAATGGCTGGAGGCTGAAAATAATCCGGAAGCGGAAGAAATGACATATAGAAAAGTTCCTTTTTCTAAAGAACTGTATATAGAAAGAGAAGACTTTTTAGAAAATGCAAACAGCAAATTTTTCCGGTTAACGCTTGGTAAAGAAGTACGCTTAAAAAATGCTTACATTATTAAAGGCGAAAATGTGGTAAAAGATGCCGATGGCCACATTACGGAAATACATGCCAGTTATGATCCGGATTCTAAATCAGGAAGTGGGTCAGAAGCTTCCAGACGAAAAGTGAAAGGAACTATTCACTGGGTATCTGTACCTCATGCTCTGAAAGCGGAAGTGCGTGTTTATGACCGGTTATTTACACACGAAAATCCGGATGGAAATAAAGAGGTTGATTTTAAGGCATTCATCAATCCGAATTCACTGCATATCATAACAGGCTATTTAGAACCGAGCCTTGCAGCAGCAAAAGAAGGAGATAAGTTTCAATTCCAGCGCCTGGGTTATTTTACAGTAGATAAAGACAGTACAGCTGAAAAACTGGTGTTTAATAAAACAGTAGGTCTTCGCGATACATGGGCTAAGATTGAAAATAAAGAATAAAAAAAGAGGCTAATGCCTCTTTTTTTTATATATCGAATCCGATGTTTACACCAAGTTTCATTGAAATAAGCTTTTGTAGCTTTTTCTTTAAATCAGGAATGGCCACTGAAGATATCACCTCATCCGTAAAAGCATACATCAGTAAAGCACGTGCTTCTTTTTTCGGAATACCCCTCTGCTGCATGTAAAACATGGCTGTTTCATCCAGTTGACCAATGGTGCAACCGTGTGAACATTTTACATCATCGGCAAAAATTTCTAATTGCGGTTTGGTATTCAGTGTGGCTTTATCACTCAGCAGGATATTGTTATTCTGTTGAAAAGCGTCTGTTTTCTGTGCAATTTTTTCAACATAAATTTTACCGTTAAAAACACCCGTAGAACGATCGTCATAAATGCCCTTATAATTCTGATGACTCTCACAGTTTGGCTGGGCATGGTCAACCAAGGTATAATGGTCAACATGTTGCTTATCGCCTATAATCGTTACTCCTTTCAAGGTTGAATCAATCCGCTCGCCCTGTTGATGAAAGTTGAGGTTATTGCGTGTGAGGTTACCCCCAAATGAGAAAGTATGAACAGCTACACGGCTTTCCTGTTTTTGCGCTGCAAACGTATTGTCTATAAGGTTGGCCGTTTGCGCGTCGTTCTGCAATTTGTAATAATCAACAATAGCGCGTTTCTGGGCAAATATTTCGGTTACCGAGTTCGTAAGCACAGGTTGTTCAGTTAAACTTTGATGACGTTCTAATATTTGAACATGCGCATTTTCGCCTACAATAACCAAGTTCCGTGGCTGAACAAAAACAGGCTGCACACCTGTTGTAAAATAAATAATTTCAATAGGTTTTTCTAATACTTTTGATTTCGGGATATTAATATAGGCCCCTTCATAAGCATATGCCGTATTCAGGTTGGTCAGACTGTCATTTTTGTCTGCAATCTGATTGAAATACGTGTCTATTATCATTTTGTACTTTGGCTTGGTTAAAGCCGAAGACATCAGGCAAACATCAAGTCCGTCATGCGTAGTGGATGATAAATGGGAGCTAAAAATACCGTTTATAAATACGACTTTATAGGTATCTACATCATTTAAAAAATATTTCTTTACCTCTTTAAATTCAACGGTTTCTTCTGCTTTAGGCAGAATACTAAAATCGTTATTGAGAACCGCTTGCAGCGAGGTATATTTCCATGCTTCTTCCTTTTTAGTAGGAAAACCTTTGTCCTCAAAAAATTTTAATGCTTTTGACCGTACTTCGTGTAATTCCGACGAAGTGTCTACTTCCTGCTCAAAAGCTAAAAATGAGGAGACTAATTTTTCTTTTAAATCCATTATGTCGTTGCTTAAAGTTTATGGCCAAGGTTTAGGGAGAACATAGTCCTTAACGTGAAACTTTTTAACTAAATTATTTTAACCAATCGTAGCCTTTTTCTTCCAGTTCTAATGCCAGTTCTTTACCACCTGTTTTTATGATTTTACCATCGTGCAAAACATGTACAAAATCAGGAACAATGTAGTCTAATAAACGTTGGTAATGGGTAATGACAACAACGGCGTTGTTCTGGTTTTTCAATTTATTCACTCCGTTAGCCACAATGCGAAGGGCATCGATATCCAGGCCGGAATCTGTTTCATCCAGAATAGCAACTTTAGGATTTAGCATGGCCATCTGGAAAATTTCGTTTCGTTTTTTTTCGCCCCCGGAAAATCCTTCATTTAGTGAACGCGAGAGAAATTTACGGTCAATTTCAAGTAACTCAGATTTTTCTTTGATAAGCTTCAGCATTTCATTAGCCGGCATTTCGTCCAAACCATTGGCTTTGCGAGATTCGTTAATAGCTGTTTTCATAAAGTTGGTTACAGAAACCCCCGGAATTTCTACAGGGTACTGAAACGACATGAAAATACCTTTATGGGCACGTTCTTCAGGTGCTAAATCACCTAAATCTTCGCCGTCTAACAAGATTTCACCTTCTGTCACTTCAAAATTTTCATTACCGGCAATAACAGCCGAAAGGGTTGATTTACCGGCACCGTTTGGCCCCATAATAGCGTGTACTTCGCCCGCTTTAACTTCCAGGTTAATGCCTTTTAATATTTCTTTGTCTTCAACACTTGCGTGCAGATTCTTTATTGTTAACATTGTTTTTTAAGTTTAAAATGCTAAGATGTAAGTATATTTCTTCCGCTTAACAAATCGTTTTTATTTAAATAACTGCTGAATATAGTATGGATTACACCGGTTTTTTTGAAAATCAGTTTTTTCTTTTTAAACCTTTTTTGTCGTTACCTGCTGTTTTAATTTATCCCACGGAGCCTTCCAGGGAAATTTCAAGTAATTTCTGAGCTTCTACTGCAAATTCCATAGGAAGTTTGTTTAATACTTCTTTAGAAAAGCCGTTTACAATCAACGCGATAGCTTTTTCCGTAGGAATACCCCGTTGGTTGCAGTAAAAAATCTGGTCTTCGCCAATTTTACTTGTAGTAGCCTCGTGTTCTAATTTGGCGGTTGAATTCTTCGATTCAATATACGGAAACGTATGGGCACCACACTCATTACCCATCAATAAGGAATCGCATTGAGAGAAATTTCTCGCGTTTTCTGCACGGGCATTGATCTGAACCAAACCACGGTATGAGTTTTGCGACTTTCCGGCTGAAATTCCTTTAGATATGATGGTAGATTTGGTGTTTTTTCCCAAATGTATCATTTTCGTACCCGTATCGGCCTGTTGGAAATTATTGGTTACAGCAATAGAGTAAAACTCGCCTACAGAGTTATCTCCTTTGAGAATACATGACGGGTATTTCCAGGTTACTGCTGAACCTGTTTCTACCTGTGTCCATGAAATTTTTGCATTTTTTTCCGCTAATCCGCGTTTGGTTACGAAATTGAAAACGCCTCCTTTTCCTTCCTTATCGCCTGGAAACCAGTTTTGAACCGTTGAATATTTAATTTCGGCATCGTTCAGTGCAATTAACTCTACAACGGCTGCGTGTAATTGGTTTTCATCACGTGACGGAGCTGTACATCCCTCAAGGTACGATACATAGGAGCCTTCATCGGCAACTAACAATGTGCGTTCAAACTGACCTGTTCCGGCCTGGTTTATACGAAAATAGGTAGACAATTCCATCGGGCAACGCACACCTTTCGGTATGTAACAGAAAGACCCGTCAGAAAAAACAGCTGAATTCAATGCCGCATAAAAATTATCTGTACGTGGCACAACAGTGCCTATATATTTTTTTACAAGTTCCGGATAATCGCGGATAGCCTCGGAAATAGAGCAGAAAATAATGCCTTTTTCCTTTAAGGTTTCTTTAAATGTGGTGGCAACGGAAACGGAGTCCATTACAATGTCCATGGCTACTTCTACGCCAGACAAACGTTTTTGTTCTTCCAGTGAAATGCCAAGTTTATTGAACGTTTCCAATAACTCAGGATCTACCTCGTCTAAACTTTTGTATTTATCCTTTTTTTTAGGGGCAGAGTAATAAGAAATAGATTGGAAATCAGGTTTCTGATAGGTTACGTTTGCCCAAGATGGCTCTGTCATCTTTTCCCAGATCCGAAAAGCCTCTAATCGCCATTCAGTCATCCATTCCGGCTCTTCTTTTTTCATAGAGATGGCACGAACAATATCCTCATTCAAGCCCACAGGAAATGTTTCAGATTCTATATCTGTATAGAAGCCGTACTCATATTCCTTGGTTTCTAATTCTTTTTTTAACTCTTCTTCAGTGTATTTTGACATGATTGTGAATTAAGCTTAAAAAGCAAAATTTGTTTACTAAAATTATAATGAAAAACTTTCACCGCAACCACAAGTTCGCGATGCATTAGGGTTGTTGAAAACGAAACCTTTTCCGTTTAAACCACCTGAATATTCTAAGGTTGTGCCAACTAAGTATAAAAAGCTTTTTTTGTCTACTGCTATTTTAACACCGTTATCCTCAAAAATTTTATCGTTTTCTGTCGTTTCTTTGTCGAACTTTAATTCGTATTCCAAACCGGAACAACCTCCGCTTTTCACACCTACTCTCACATAATCGATCGAGGTGTCAAAGCCATCATCTTCCATGAGAAGCGCCACTCTTTTAGCAGCTGATTCTGAAACTTTTATCATGATTTTCTAGGTTTTAATTTTATTTTATGCAAAGATACCAATAAATTACGACTTTATTATTACCGCTGATTTATATTATTTCTTAATTGTTTCGTAAAACTTTTTATACTTTCGTAAGGGTACTACTACCAAAATAATGGTATTTATGCTTTATTTTTAAGCCTCGAATCACAAAAAATCAGCTAAAGAACAATGCTTGGAAAGATTTTTGTTCGTATTTTTAGTAAAAATAAATTATTATGATGAAAAAAGGAATTGTAATGGCTGCAGTAGTCTTAAGTCTGGCTGCATGTAAAGAAAATCAGAAAGTAACGCCTGCAGAGAATACAAAAGACAGTTTAACCTCTCATACCGAAAGTCACGAAGAGAATGCACCTGATATGCATAACGCTCAAAATTCTTTAGATTGGGCAGGTGCTTATGAAGGCACTTTGCCGTGTGCAGATTGTCCAGGTATTAAAACGGTTATTCAGTTGAATAATGACAATACTTTCAGTATGGTAAGTGAATACCTTGACCGCAACCTAAAAATAGAAGATAAAGGAGAGATCATGTGGCACGATGGAACAATTGTTCATTTAAAAGGAAAGGAAACGGATATTAAGCTTAAAGTGGGAGAAAATCAATTGTTTTATCTTGATCAGGATGGAAGTGAGATAGAAGGTGCTTTAAAAGAGCATTATATTTTAACTAAAAAATAAAGAAAGACCTGATAAGTCAGGTCTTTTATTTTAATTCACTTTTCATATAGGCTTCCAAGGAACGGATTTCTTCATCAGAAAAGGTTTTAAGAATGGCAAAATTGGTTTTCATTACACCATATTGTGCCGGATCAACAATAGGTGCTGCCTTTTCACGTAAAAAGGCATATATGTCGCCGTCCTTTTCTTTGTAGATTTTAACAATGTCCTGTATACTTGGTCCTACCGTCTTTTTATCGACTAGATGGCAGGAGGCGCAGGCAGCCCTATTGCTTGTAAACAGTTCTTTACCGTCTATAACCTGTTGTTCTTCTGCAGAAACTTCTTTTTCAGGATACAGGTTTTTTTCTTCTTTTGAGGTTTCTTTTTTGTCGCAAGAGGTGATTGTAAATGCCAAAGCCCCTAAAAATAAGACTTTTTTCATGTTTTATAGATTTTGTATAAAGGTACAAATTATTGCCAAGGCAACTGTTATAGAACTTTTAAAAAACAGCTGAAATTTTACTGTTTTCCTTCTTTGAGAAGCAGAGCGGCTTCTTTTGCGAAGTAAGTAGAAATGATACTTGCTCCGGCGCGTTTTATGCACATAAGCTGTTCCATCATGATTTTATCATGCTCTAACCATCCTTTCTCTGCTGCCGCCTTAATCATTGCGTATTCACCAGATACATGGTATACAGCTACAGGGATATTAACATGGTCTTTTACCTCGCGAACAATATCCAGGTAGGAAGTTCCGGGTTTTACCATAACAATATCAGCTCCTTCTTCTGCATCCCAAACGGCTTCTTTAATGGCCTCAATACGATTGGCATAATCCATTTGGTAGGTCTTTTTATCTTTAGGAATCACTTCTCCTGTTTCTTTAGGAGCAGAATCCAAAGCATCCCGGAAAGGCCCGTAAAACGCAGACGCATATTTGGCAGCATAACTCATGATTCCCGTATCTTGAAAACCGGCAGCATCCAATCCTTCACGTAAACGTAAAATCCGTCCGTCCATCATATCGGAAGGGGCTACAAAATCGGCTCCGGCTTCGGCATGGGAAACAGCCATTTTTACTAATGCTTCTACTGTGATATCATTAGCGATATCTCCATTTTTAACAATGCCGTCGTGACCGTACACAGAGTAAGGATCTAATGCGACATCCGGCATAACGATCATTTCCGGGCAGGCCGTTTTAATGGCGCGGATAGCCCGCTGCATTAAGCCGTCCGGATTCCAGGCTTCTTTTCCTGTATTGTCTTTTAACTCCTCACTTACTTTTACATAAATATTTACGGCCCGGATACCTAACTCAAATAATTCCTGTACTTCTTTTACGGTTCTGTCAACCGAGCGGCGGTAAATGCCCGGCATTGACGGAATTTCTATTTCCTGGTTTTCACCTTCAACAATAAACATCGGAAACATAAAATCCGTGGCGTTTAAAGTGGTTTCACGAACCAAACTTCTGATGGATTGGTTTTGTCTTAATCTTCTACCTCTGTGTAATGGAAACATGTTATTTTATTTTTATGGTTAGCTTTAACAGCTAACAAGATTTACCTTTATTTTAATTAAAAACCAACCTTTTTCATGGTGGTATCATAAAATTTTTTAAACTTTTTTGGTGGATTAAACCGGTAACCTAATGACAGTTTTACGTCGGCAAATGAATCATAGAACTGAGTGGCTTTTTCCTGCTGAAAAAAACTGGTGCTGTTGATGCCCAGATAGGTAAAAAACGAATCGTTGTTGTATCCTAATTTAATATTTGCAGCAATTTCATACAAGGCAGCAGCTTCTTTATCTACAATGTTTATTCCGGCTCCTATGAGAAGACCTGCGGAAACCAGGAAATTTTGACTGATAACCCAGTTATAATGATAAGAAGGAGCTACTGAAAAAGTATATATATCAACATGAAACGTTGCCGCCTGTTCTTTTGAGGTAATATTTGTATAATAAATAGCAATATTCGGAACAAAACTGCCTGCACTTTTTCGTTGCCACTGGTTTTGATTAAACAGCGTTTTATAGGAAAACTTTTCATTAAAAACGTAAGAAGCGGTACCGCCTATTTTTGTTGATCTTAAACGGGGAAGGTAAAACCTTTCATACTCATTATAATCCACAAAAAAGCCTTTTTGATTGATAAAGGTTAATGATTGGTACCATTTTTTATAATTAAAGCGCAATCCAAGGTTGAAATTATTCGATGCTAATTTAGAAGCGTCAGTTTTCATGAAATTTGGCGTAAAACCAATGGAAACATCTATAAACTTATAACTTAAACCGGCAACCAGGCGCTGTTTGGTATTGGGGATAAACTGTGCCTTATAAGTAGCTGCAGCATCTTCATATGCCATAAAAAAAGTATTGGAGCTATGCTGATAAGTAAAACTCGCGGTCATTTTTTCTTCATATGAAACAGCATAAGACCGCAAGGTCAAGGTATCGTGTTGTGCAAAGATACATTGACAGCTAAAACTAATCATGCAAAACCAGGTTATTTTAGCCATTCTTCCGGTTCTTTTAAAACCTTTACTAATTTTTCTTCCTCTGAACCCGCTTCCGGTTGATGATCATAGATCCATTGCACATGGGGGGGCAGACTCATGAGAATAGATTCGATCCGACCGTTGGTTTTTAATCCGAAAAGCGTTCCTTTATCATGCACCAGGTTAAACTCTACATAGCGACCACGACGTATTTCCTGCCAGGTTCGGTTAGCCTGCGTATAAGGCATATTTTTGCGTTTTTCAACAATAGGAATATAGCTTTCCAGAAAACTGTTGCCCACTTCTGTAACAAAGTTAAACCAGTTTTCCATTGTCATTTCTGCGGTCTGCTGCAAGTGGTCAAAAAAAAGGCCACCAATACCCCGGGCTTCATTCCGGTGCGTATTCCAGAAATAGTCATCACAATTCTTTTTATATTTTGCATAAAATCCGGTTCCGTGTTTGTCGCAAGCTGTTTTGCATACCCGGTGAAAATGAAGGGCGTCTTCTTCAAAAAGATAATAAGGGGTCAAATCTTGTCCGCCTCCAAACCAGGAGCCAACACGGTTCCCTTTTTTATCGTACATTTCAAAATACCTCCAGTTGGCATGTACGGTAGGGACCATAGGATTTGAAGGGTGTAAAACGAGACTCAGACCGCAGGCAAAAAAATCGACATCTCCTACATGAAAAGCCTTTTGCATGGTTTCCGGCAGGGCACCGTGAACTGCTGAAATATTTACGCCTCCTTTTTCAAAAACAGCTCCGTTTTCAATCACGCGTGTACGGCCTCCGCCACCTTCCGGACGCTCCCATACGTCTTGACGGAATTTCGCCTTTCCATCAATTTCCTCTAATTTAGAAGTAATGGTGTTTTGTAGCTGCTGGATATAGTGATAAAATTTTTCTTTCATGATGTCAGGTATTATGTACCGGCGTGTTATAGGCTCGCTATCTTTCTGGCTATGTCAAATGAAAACATTTTGCTTTCTTGCTGGATAAAGCTATAAAGGTTCTTTGCGCGCTTTTTTACTAGATGTCCTGGTATTTTTTCATCCAAAGCAACCAAAATATCCGCTAATTTTTCCATGTGCTCCCACGGCCATTTTAAATCGATCAGGTAATTAAAAAAAAGTATTTCTTCGGTTTCTATTACCTCTTTTCGGGTTAGCCCTGTTTCATTCAGGGTAGTCCAGAAAGCCGCTTCGTTCCAGTTTTCGGGAACAAAAGTAATGCCTGACAGTTTTTGTAATAAGGCGTTTAAACGTTGTTCGGTTTCGTCTTTTTTACTTGTTAGCATAGTTTAAAAATTAAAAACAGTTAGGTAAAGATAAACTGTTTTTGTGTTCATTATCTGTTATATTCTTTTACCGCCTCAATAAATGCTTTCGCATGATCTACCGGGATATTAGGTAAAATACCATGCCCCAGGTTTACGATATAGCGATCTTTTCCAAAGGCATCAATCATTTCATGCACCATTTTTTTTATGGTGGGAATAGGAGAAAGCAGTCGGGACGGATCAAAATTGCCCTGTAACGTAATAGTTCCGCCGGTTAGTGCACGGGCTGTTTTAGGAGAACAGGTCCAATCAACGCCCAAAGCGGCTGCTTTTGATTGCGCCATATCGCCTAAGGCAAACCAGCAACCTTTACCGAAAACGATTACGGGAACTGTATCGGCCAGCGCTTCCACAATCTGATTGATATAGTTCCAGGAAAATTCCTGATAATCTGCGGGTGACAGCATGCCTCCCCACGAATCAAAAATCTGGAGAGCATCTACACCTGTTTTTACCTTTTCTTTTAAATAAAGAATAGTCGTGTCTGTTATTTTCTGAAGTAAGATATGCGCCGCCAAGGGGTCAGAAAAACAAAATCCTTTGGCCTTGTCGAATGATTTTGAACCTTTTCCTTCTACAGCATAGCAGAAAATAGTCCACGGGGATCCGGCGAATCCGATTAGAGGCACTTCATCATTCAGTAATGCTTTTGTCATTTTAATGGCTTCCATTACATAGCCCAGACTTTCATCGATGTTGGGAATACGAACTTGTTCTACATCTGCCATTGAGTGAACCGGGTTTGCTATAACCGGACCGATATTATCTTGTAACGCTACATCAATTCCCATAGCCTGTGGCACTACCAGAATATCAGAAAATAAAATAGCGGCATCCGGTTTTACAATCCGAATGGGCTGAACGGTTATTTCTGAAGCAAGTTCGGGTGTTTTACAACGTGTAAAAAAATCGTATTTGTCACGTAATGCTCTGAATTCAGGAAGATAACGTCCTGCCTGACGCATCATCCACACCGGAGGTCTTTCAACGCTTTCTCCTTTTAAAGCTCTTAGAAATAGATCGTTCTTTAGCATAATATCTCAGTTTAGAGTCAACAGCTTACAGTTGCGAGCTGTGTATGTTATTTTTATAATAATTGACACATTGGATAATCACATTTTCCACTGTCTGGTGGCCGGCAATTACAATGTTTCGGGTAATCCCGTTTAATGTATCAGCTGTGGTAGTGCCTATACAGAAACACACCTGTTGCGCGATCGCATTTTTTTTTAAAAAGCTCTTAATGCCCGATGGACTGAAGAATAGCAATGCATCTACAGATGCTTTGATTGCCACAGGCTTTTCCTGATTTTCATATACCCTATACTCATCAAAAGAAATACCTGCTTTATGCATAGCATCGGGTAGCACATTTCTACGGAGATTTCCCGCAAAAAAAGCGATGTGTTTGTCCCGGCCTGCGACTGTAAGAGAAGGAACCAACTCATGTGCGTATTCTTCAGAGTGCACTACCTTAAATCCATTTTCTTCCAGCAATTTTCTTGTTTTTGTCCCCACGCAAATGGCGGGAATACCTTTTAATTGTAAAACGTCAGGATTTTTCATGACACTTTTTACAGCATTCTGGGAAGTAAACAGCAAAAGAGACGGAATGGTCTTTAAATGAAAAGGAACTGAAGTAATCTGAATAAAATCGGCATCCAGCACTGAAAAACCGGCATTCCATAAAAACTGTTTTTGATTGGTTTTTAATTTTTTTGTCGATAAAACGAAGATGTTTTTTTTCATCTTATTTTTTTAACTGTGTACGCAACACTTTCATTAACTGTTCTCCTCCGTTTTCTAAAATTTCTTTTGCGGCAAAAAAACCCAGTTTTTTCCATTCTTCAATGGCTACTACTTTATCAATATCTATTTTTTGTTTCCCGTCTAAAGAGAACAATGCCCCCTTTAAGCGAATAGTATCATCATGCTCATTATAGGATGCCAGAGCGCCTATCGGGGCCGTACATCCTCCTTCCAGTGTGCGCAGGAACTGGCGCTCTATATATGTGGTAATTTCTGTTTCAATATCGTTGAGCTGGGCAACAGCATCTAATATAAAATGGTCATTTTCCATTGCTACTACCAACATGGCGCCCTGTGCAGGTGCAGGAATCATCCAATCCAGATCGATGTATTCAGAAGGTTTAACGTTTATACGTTCCAAACCGGCAGCGGCAAAAATAGCGCCGTTCCAGGTGTTATTCTCTAATTTTTGCAATCGTGTATTTACATTGCCACGGAGATCTTCTATATGGTGTGTAGGGTATTTATGCAGCCATTGGGCCTTTCTTCTCAGGCTTCCGGTAGCTACGATACCTTCGGTATGATCTAAAAAAGACAAATCGCCTTTGTGTACCAGAATATCAATTGTTTTGGCACGCGGTAAAACAGCCGCCTGAACAATTCCTTTCGGTAAAGCGGTAGGAACATCTTTCATGGAATGTACGGCAATATCTACCTTTCCGGCCAGCATTGCCACATCAAGCGTTTTCGTGAAAATGCCTGTTATCCCCAATTCGTATAAAGGTTTGTTTAATATAAGGTCCCCATCGGATTTTACAGGAACAATTTCCGTCTTAAATCCTAAATCTGTTAGTTTTTCCGATACGGTATGTGCCTGCCAAAGCGCCAGTTCACTATCGCGTGTACCTATTTTTATTATTTTAGTCATTTTTTACCGTTTCTAACTGAAATACCTTTTCAATCCATTCAATACTGGCATCCATAGAGGTGTCTTCATGTTTTAAATGATTGGCAAAATGGGTTGTTATTTTCTGAATGATTCTGCTCGTAATCATATCGGCATGAAACTCATCAAAATTATCTAATTTCTTTTTGTGGTAGTTGAGTTCGCTTTCTTTGATTTCTTCCAGTTTTGATTTTAAAGCCAGGATAGTCGGTGCAAATTTTCTGGCTTGTGCCCATAACATGAATTCTTCCTTTACTTCCTCAATAATCTGAAGCGCCCGGGGTACATATTGTTTTCTTTTTTCCAGCGTATCATCGGTCATCTGTGATAAGGTGTCTAAATGAACCAGATTTACGCCTTCGATATCCCGTACATTTTCATTTACATTTTTAGGAATCGAAAGGTCTAGGATGAGTAATGGTTTTTTTAAATTCAGCAGCTCCTTATCAATGGTCGGGTTTTGTGCACCTGTAGCTACTACTAAAACGTCTGCTTTTTGTATCTCGGCCTGTAAATCGGCATACTCTTTTACAACAAGATTAAATTTACCGGCAATTTTCTGTGCTCTATTTTTGGTTCGGTTAATCAGGGTGATGTGCTGATTTTTAGTGTGTTTTACCAGATTTTCACAGGTGTTTCTGCCAATTTTTCCCACACCAAAAAGCAAAATATTTTTATCTTCTATATGTTTTACAT
This sequence comes from Paenimyroides tangerinum, assembly GCA_050990835.1. Classification (GTDB taxonomy): domain Bacteria; phylum Bacteroidota; class Bacteroidia; order Flavobacteriales; family Flavobacteriaceae; genus Flavobacterium. The sequence goes on from CP158859.1 coordinate 1,286,147, forward strand.
GATTCAAAATATACTGAACAGAAGCAAATGAAACCGAAGTAGCGCCCGTGCTTATCTCCGTTTCATTTTTTATGCGTTTGCTGGCCTGAATTACAGCATTTACCAAACGCTCCAGGTAATTTGACGTAAGCCCTTTTACACGTGCTTCAAGAAAACCGTTTTTTACCTGGCTGATAATTTCAAAATCGCCCAATATCTGGCTGTCCATGCCTGTGCCTACCTTAAACAAATGCGAAACCGCTTCGTTGTTCTTATGCACATAGGCTACCTGCTGAAAATCATCGACCGTACCGTTACTGTGCTGACACAAAAGGGATATTAACTGGAAAGGATGTTCAGCAAAACCATATAATTCGGTACGATTACAGGTTGATATTACAATCAGCGACTCAATTCCGTCTGCTTTGGCCTGGTCTAATAAAGCGTTCTTGGCTTCAGCGTTCAGACTAAACTTTCCTCTTGTTTCCGCATCTGCTTTCTTGTAATTTAACCCAACTACATAAAAAGTGGTATGCTTTGCTTTTTTATTTTGCTCCATGTTTTAAATATCCCAATAAAAAGTACACAAATTTACTATAAGGGTTTTGATAAAAATAACGCTTAAGGGACTAATTTTGTCGTTTAAAGATTTTACAGACTTTTAAGGTTATTTTATTTAATAAATGTCTATTTTTGCAGTGGTAATAAGGTTTTACAATAATGTAATTTAGATTGTTTCTAAATAGATAGGTTGAAAAATTTTCCCTTACCTTCTCTTAAAAAATAACGCTATGAGGACTAATGAGGAAGTTATTATTGATGATGATTTTATTTGTTTGCGGATAAAAAATGATTCTGAGCAAATACAGGTAGTGCAGAAAGATCAGCCCGCCGGTATCATGCAGTTTCATTTTACGCTAAAAGGAAGTATGTACTGCTTATTTAATCAGGGAAACTACAGGTTGAACCTGCCGGAAGAAAAAGGAATAACTTTATATAATCCGCAACGCAGCCTGCCTATACACCTGGAAGTGGCACCTCATTCATGGATAATTTCTGTAGCTATTTCTATTAAGAAATTTCATGCTCTTTTTTCTACCGAGGCAGAATTTATTCCGTTTATTACCAAAGAAAACAGAGATAAGAAACATTATTCGGAAGAAAGTATCACGCCTTCAATGGCGGTGGTGCTGAACCAGATTATGAATTTTCATTTACATGATTCCGTAAAAAGGCTGTATTATAAAGGAAAAGTATATGAACTGTTGAGCTTGTTATTTAACAGAACGGATGATTCCATAGATGAACGCTGTCCGTTCCGGAGTGATGAGGAAAACGTATTAAAGATTAAGAACGCCAAAGACATTATACTTGACAATATGCTTGAACCGCCTACCTTGCAGGAATTAGCCGATGAGGTGGGGTTAAATGTAAAAAAACTGAAATTGGGCTTTAAACAGATTTATGGCGATACGGTATACGGTTTTTTATTTGATTATAAAATGGAGTATGCCCGCAAATTACTGAATTCAGGTGCCTATAATGTAAATGAAGTAGGGAATAAGATCGGTTACAGTACGGCCAGTCATTTTATTGCTGCTTTTAAGAAAAAATTCGGTACTACGCCTAAAAAGTACCTGATGTCTTTGGCGGGCTAAATCTAAAAAGTATAAATCAATTATAAAACAGGCAAAGGCAGATGCCTTTGTAAAAATAAAATAAAATAAAATAAAATGAAAGGCGTATTATTAGTAAACTTGGGGTCGCCTGACGCGCCCACGCCCGAAGCGGTTAAACCTTATTTAGATGAATTTTTAATGGACAAACGCGTTATAGATTTACCTTATCTGTTACGTGCATTTGTAGTGAGAGGCATTATTTTACGCACCCGTCCTAAAAAATCAGCTGCCGCCTATAAAAAAATATGGTGGAAAGAAGGATCTCCGCTCATTGTTCTGTCAAAACGCTTACAGCAAAAAGTGCAGCAGATGGTTAATGTACCGGTAGCACTAGCTATGCGTTATGGCAATCCGTCTATTGAAAGCGGCTTGCAGGAGCTATACAAAAAAGGTAGTACAGAAGTATTGTTGCTCCCGCTTTACCCGCAATACGCCATGGCTACTACAGAAACAATCGAAGTTCTGGCGAACCAATTGGTTAAGGATAAATTTCCGGGGATTAAACTCACTACATTTCCGGCATTTTATAACCGGCCAGAATATATAGAGGCCTTGTCGCACGTAATTGAAGAGGACCTTGACGGATTTGATTATGACCACCTTTTGTTCTCTTACCATGGTGTTCCGGAACGGCATATCAAGAAAACGGATAAAACGGGGAAACACAGGAACATTCAAATAAAAGAAAATGAATATTGCTGCCAGCCAGGCGCACCCGAAGCGGTTTTTTGTTACCGTACACATTGTTTTGAAACCACCCGGCAGGTAGTAGAACGTTTAAATATTCCAGAAGAAAAGTATTCGCAAACCTTTCAGTCAAGATTGGGAATTGACAAATGGCTGGAACCTTTTACCGCTGATAAAGTAGTGGAGCTGGCACGTAAGGGCGTAAAAAAGATCGCCGTTTTAACACCTGCTTTTGTGGCAGATTGTATAGAAACACTGGAAGAGATTGAAATGGAAGCCGGTAAAGATTTTAAGGCGAACGGAGGCGAAACTTTTAAAATGATTTCGTGTTTAAACGATAATCCCGTTTGGGTAAATGTTATGGCAAACTGGATTACAAATTGGGCAAATGATAGATAATCTGTATTTATATCTGAAAGCATTGCACATTATTTTTGTGGTATGCTGGTTTGCAGGGCTTTTTTATATGGTACGTCTTTTTGTATATTATGCTGAGGCGCAGCTGAAAGATGAGGTTGAAAAGAAAATACTATCATCACAATACCAGATCATGACAAATAGGTTATGGTTTATTATTACCTTTCCTGCGGCTGTTCTGGCTACTTTTTTTGGTGTCTGGATGCTGATTGAAAACCCTTATTTACTCAAACAGCCCTGGATGCATGTCAAATTGCTTTTTGTGGTTTTACTCTGGGGCTATCATCTGGTTTGTCATAAATTCGTAAAACAGATAGCACAGCAGACATTACAAAAAAACTCCGCTTTTTTCCGGATATGGAATGAAGGCGCTACCCTTATTTTATTTTCAGTTGTATTTTTAGTAATTTTAAAAAATGCTGTAAATTGGATTTTTGGAACGGTAGGCTTACTGGTACTTGCTCTGTTATTAATGATAGGGTACAAGCTGTATAAAAAAATAAGAGAACGCAACCGGAACTAATGGCAAAAGGCTTTAATCTGCAGAACCCTTCATTAAAAGTTCGAATTTTCATTTCGATGATTTTTCTTACTTTAATCTCATCTGTACTTATAGCATTAGTGGCTGTTTACCAGTTTAACCAGGAGGCGAAAAATTACCATCAGGAGCGGTTGGAGCGAAAAGAATCGTCTATAAATGAACATATCAGTTTTATTTTAAATACGACTGATTATGAGCTTACGACTGAAAACCTCCCCCTGATTTTTAAAGAAAAAATACATGAACTGGCTGCTATACACAGCATTCAGGTAGACATACACGATTTACAGGGAAACCTGTTGTTATCTTCCAAAGGTAATTTTACAACGGGAACTACCGGGCAACCTAAAATATCGGAAAATATTCTGCGTATTATAGAGTCTACTCCTGCCAAGCGTTTTGTTGATTTGAAACTGGTAGATGGCAAGCGGTTTCGCTCAGCTTATAACTACATCAAAGACAACCAGTTTAAACCGTTGGGTATTGTAAATTTACCTTATAAAGAAGAAACGGATTTTTATGATACGGAAATGCAGAATTTCCTCATCAGGTTTGGACAGATCTATTTATTCATGCTTTTTCTTTCCATTATTCTGGCTTATTTCCTGTCGAGTTATATCACAAAAACTTTACAGATGATAAGCGAACGTATTCAAAATACGGCTTTTTCAAGAAAGAACGAAAAAATAAAAGTAGAGAATGCTTCACAAGAAATCAATACCCTTATACAATCGTATAACAGTATGGTAGACCAGCTGGAAGAGAGCGCGGCAAAATTAGCCCTGAGTGAACGCGAACAGGCGTGGCGCGAGATGGCTAAACAGGTAGCCCATGAAATAAAGAATCCGCTCACACCTATGCGACTGACGGTACAAAGCTTTCAGCGGCGTTTTAATCCGGAAGATCCCCAGATACATGAAAAACTTACAGATTTTTCAAACACATTAATTCAGCAGATAGACACAATGAGCTCGGTAGCTTCTGCTTTTTCAAATTTCGCTTCAATGCCGGCCCAGGAAAACGAAACGCTTGATATTGTGAAAGTGGTACAACTGGCGCTGGAGATATTTAATGAAGATTTTATCGTTTTCCAGGCAACTGAAGAAGAAATTATAACTACATTTGATCGTGCGCAGATTATACGCGTGATAACTAATCTGGTAAAAAATGCCATTCAGGCTATTCCGCCGTATGAGCCCTTTCCGCGCATTACAGTGCGTATTTATCGTGAAGAAAAAAATGTGATTATAGAGGTAAGGGACAACGGTTCCGGCATCCCAGAGAATATACGCGAGCGCATATTTGAACCCAAATTTACTACAAAAACCAGTGGTATGGGGTTAGGTTTGGCTATGATAAAAAATATAGTAGAATCTTATAACGGTGTTATCTATTTTAAAAGTACCATTGACAAAGGAACTACATTTTATGTGAAATTACCTATTACGCATTATAAAGATTAGAAATATGAATTTTGAAAACATTTTAGTTGAAAAAGAGCAGCAATTGGCTGTCGTTACCATCAACAGACCTACCAAGCTAAATGCTTTAAATAAAGCTACCATACAGGAATTACACGATGCTTTTGACGGTTTAAACAAAGATGCCGGTATACGCGCTATCATTATAACCGGAAGTGGAGAAAAAGCTTTTGTTGCAGGAGCCGATATTTCTGAATTTGCCAGCTTTTCCGAACAACAGGGAGCTGAATTGGCAGCTGCCGGTCAGTCTTTATTATTTGATTTTGTCCAGAATCTGAACACACCGGTGATTGCTGCAGTAAACGGTTTCGCATTAGGAGGAGGACTTGAGCTTGCCATGTCAGCTCATTTCAGAGTAGCCTCTGACAATGCTAAAATGGGACTTCCTGAAGTTACCTTGGGAGTGATACCGGGTTATGGAGGTACACAACGCTTGGCTCAGCTTATAGGAAAAGGCCGCGCTATGGAACTGATCATGACAGCACAAATGATTGATGCCCCAACCGCTCTGACATACGGTTTGGTTAATCATGTGGTGGCGCAGCCGGAATTACTGGACTTTACAAAAGAAATCGCCCGTAAGATCGTTAAAAATTCTCCTTCGGCCATAGGAAAAGCCATTGAAGCTATAAATGCCAATTTTGAAGATGGTGTAAACGGGTTTGCTACAGAAATTAAAAATTTTGGTACCTGTTTCGGCACCGAAGATTTTAAAGAAGGTACTACTGCTTTTCTGGAAAAAAGAAAGCCTGCTTTTAAAGGAAACTAAAAAAGCTTCTCAAAAGAGAAGCTTTTTTAGTTATTGTTTTTTTAATAAATCTCTGATTTCAGCAAGCAGCTCTTCCTGAGTAGGTCCGGCAGGGGCAGGAGCTTCAACCGGCTTTTCTTTACGAAGGTTGTTAATGAATTTTACCAGTAAGAATACAACAAACGCCAATAAAATAAAGTTGATTAAAACGGTAATAAAGTTTCCATAAGCAAAAATTACGGCACCTTCTACAGCTTTAGCATCTTTCAGCGCCATACCCGAAGCTACGTCTCCTTTTAAAACAGTATACATATTCGAAAAATCAGGCGAACCTAATATTCCGGACACCAAAGGCATAATCAGGTCATTAACCACACTATCGATAATTTTACCGAAAGCCCCGCCAATAATTACCCCAACAGCCAGATCCATTACATTGCCTTTTACGGCAAACTCTTTAAATTCTTTTAAAAATCCCATAACTTCTTTTTTTTTAGTTTTACTATATACAAAAGTACATATTTTGATTTTCTTAACAACTTTTTATGCTAAAATCTACTCTTTATAAAAAATCCGCTTTACCCGTTGCGAAATAGCTGTCATTACTTCATACGGAATGGTTGCCCAAATTTTAGCTATCTCCGTTATGCGCAGGTTATTTCCGAAAATGATAACCTCATCTCCTGGTTTTGCCTGTATATGTGTTATATCAACCATAAGCATGTCCATACAAATAGTACCTATAATAGGTGCTTTTTTCTCATGAATTAACACATATCCTTTTCCGTTTCCATAGGAACGGCGTATGCCATCGGCATATCCAATGGGTATAGTAGCAATTTTTCTGTTTTCATGCGCTTTAAATCGCCTTCCGTATCCTACACTGTCTCCGTTGTGAATGTGATTGATCTGCAGAATAACGGTTTTCAGTGTCGCTACATTTTGTAACTGTTCATTCTCCTGTAGGTTATTTCCTACTCCGTATAATCCTATACCTAAACGGACCATATCGTTTTGATATTCGTTAAAATGGTAAATGCCGGAAGTATTTAAGATATGCAGTAAAGGCTGTATGTGCAAGCTGGTTTTAAGATAGCCTGCCCATTTTTCAAAAAGACGGATCTGTTGTAACGTAAACGTCTTTTCTTCAGGCATATCGCTGGTAGCCAGATGAGAAAAAATACTTTCCACTTTAACCAGATTAGTATATTTTAAAATTTCGGTAAGTTTATCGAAATCTTCTTCAACAAAACCCAGGCGGTTCATTCCTGTATTGAGTTTAATATGAATGGGATACTGATAGAGGTTATGGGTTTGTGCTTCCTTCAAAAAAGCATCCAGTTCATTTAAACTGTATATTTCAGGTTCCAGTTGATAAGCAATCATTGAGGAAAAGGCAGAATGTTCCGGATTCATAATAATAATGGGAATAGTAATGCCCGCTTTTCGCAATTCAACCCCTTCGTCGGCAAAGGCTACGCCTAAGTAATCTACTTTGTGATGTGCCAGATGTTTGGCTATTTCGTAACTGCCGTTACCATAGCCAAAAGCTTTGACCATAACCATTATTTTGGTACCCGGATTGAGTTTCGATTTGTAAAAATTCAGATTATGACTTATGGCATCTAAATTAATTTCTAAAACGGTTTCATGTGTTTTTTCTTCCAGTTCGGTAACAATTTTTTCAAAAGCAAAGCTACGCGATCCTTTTATCAGGATAGTTTCATTCCGAAACGAATTCATATTGAAATCGGTCAGAAATGCCTGGGTGTCCGGAAAACCCTGAAATTGTTTCACATCTGCCAGGTAGTGCGAAATCTGTTCGCCAATGCCTATTACTCTTGATATGCGGTTCTGATGCAGCAGCCGCGCTACTTTATCATAAAGTACTTCTTCTGGAAAACCGCTTTGAAAAATATCAGATAAAATAACCGTTTTTTGCTGATGTGTTTTTTGTTGTTCCAGAAAATCCAGTGCAATTTTTAAAGATTGATAATCGGAACTGTAACTATCGTCAATCAATGTACATTGCTGCTTGCCGTTAAGTACCTGCAGACGCATTTCTATTTTGTATAACTTGGGAACATACTGCTGAATGTGTTCCGGAGAAATTTGCATAGCCAGCAGAACAGTAATGCAGGTAGCTATGTTTTGAAGTGAAGCAGCATCTGAAAAAGGAATAGTTATGTCAAAAGAATTGCCGGCAGAAGTAACTTTTATTGTGTTGGGGGTTTCTAAAAACAAATGCACTCTGGCTTCAACTGTCTCAAAACTCCAGTCCCATACAGTAATCCCGGTATTAATGTGTGTTAAAACGTCTTTACGGTGTTCGCAAATCAGCATACGAACATGTGCAAACAGCTTTAATTTTTCTTCTAATTTTTGAGTTGCAGACGTGAAGCCTTCATCATGTGCTGTTCCGATAGAAGTTAAAACACCTATAGTGGGCTGAATTACTTTTTCCAGAACATGCATTTCTCCGGGTAGGGAAATGCCGGCCTCAAAGATACCCAAGGTATGTTGTTCATTAATTCCAATAACAGAAAGCGGAACACCTACCTGTGAATTGTAACTTTTCGGGCTTTTTATAATGTTATAAAATGGACCCAGTAAAAAATTCAACCATTCTTTTACTATTGTTTTTCCGTTACTGCCTGTAATCCCAATCACAGGGATATGAAATAACCCCCGGTAATAGGCTACAAAATTCTGCAATGCCTTTTTACTGTCTTTAACTTTGAAAAAGGAAATTTTTTCATTTTCAACAGCAGGGTTTTCTTCTACCACAAAAAAAGCGACTCCTTTGTTTACAAGCTCATCTATATACAAATGTGCATTATGGTGGATACCCTGCAGGGCAAAAAACAAAATGCCGTTGGTATTCTGCAATGAACGGCTGTCTATAGAAATATCTGTAATGTCTATAATATCCTGGTTGCCGTGATAAGTGCCATGTAATACCTGAGCTAACTGTTCTGTTGAAAATTCCATTTCAAAAAATTTATATCAAAGGTACGGTTTTGCCCTAAAAGTAAAATAATAAAAAAAGACGAAAAAACGGCTTATGTAGCATTTGTTACGTTTAATGTAAAAAGTTATGCTGACTTTTGTATAACATTTAAAAGAAGGATATGGAATGGATTTTTAAACCTTGGGAATGGTACATCGCAGGCCCCTTGATTGCCTTAATAATGATTACCCTGGTAATGATCGGAAAAAACTTTGGTATGTCATCAAACCTACGTACGTTATGTACTATCTGCGGTGCCGGTAAAACTGCTGATTTTTTTAAATGGGATTGGCGTACACAAAAATGGAATTTATGGGTTGTTTTCGGCGCTTTACTAGGAGGTTTTATAGCGCAGCACTGGCTAAGTGAAACGGAAGTGATAACTCCAATAAGTAAACAAACCATTACGGAATTAAAAATACTGGGATTTGAAAGTGCGGGGAAAGCCTATACGCCTACTGAACTATATGGTGCTGAAGCCTGGCATACACCTAAAACTTTATTAATTCTATTGGTTGCAGGAGTTTTATTAGGGTTCGGATCGCGTTATGCAGGCGGGTGCACTTCCGGTCATGCTATTTCTGGTTTAAGTAATTTACAACTTCCGTCATTAATAGCCGTCATAGGTTTCTTTATCGGAGGGTTGGTCATGTCTTATTTTATCATTCCTGTTATATTTTAAAAAATGAAAAAAAATAGTCTTTACGTGGTAGTGGGAATCCTGTTCGGGATCGTGATGTACAAGTCTGGTGCGGCCTCCTGGTTCCGTATTTATGAAATGTTTCACTTTCAGTCGTTTCACATGTATGGTATCATAGGTTCAGCGCTGTTTATCGGAATAGGTTTTGTACAGTTGGCAAAAAAATACAAATGGAAAGGTACAAACGGGCAGGTTTTATCTTTTCCGGACAAAGAAAACGGCTGGAAACGTTATTTATTAGGGGGCGTACTATTCGGATTAGGCTGGGCACTAGGCGGTTCATGTCCCGGTCCTTTATTCGCGCTTTTAGGGGCTGGTTTTTTCCCGATAATAATTGTAATTTTAGGAGCCCTTTTAGGAACCTGGTTCTATGGGTTGTTAAAAGATAAATTACCTCATTAGAATGACAGACCTGGGAGAATTTTCAAAACTATTTGAACCGGCTTTGCTGGAAGAATTACAGCAAAATGCTGTTATAAAATCATTTGAAGATGAAGAGATATTGATGGATATCGGTCAGGTAATTACCCATGTTTCTCTTGTGTTGGACGGATCGCTGAAAATTGTAAGAGAAGACGCAACTGAAGGAGAACATGTGTTGTATTTTATTGAAAGAGGCATGGTATGCACCATGTCTGTAACATGTTGCTATAATCAGGAAAAAAGTGAAATCCGGGCCATTGCGGAAGGTAAGGGTAAGCTCGCTTTGGTTCCGCTGCGCAAGATGGAAGAATGGATGGGCAGGTACACCTCATGGCGTAATTATATTTTAAAAAGCTACACTATACGGTTTAAAGAAATGCTGGCAGCAGTAGACAGCCTGGCTTTTATGAACATGGAGGAACGCATGTTGCGTTATCTTAACGAAAAAACCAAAATAAACAACACTGGGTTGCTTGAAATTACACATCAGGAAATTGCTACCGATTTAAATACATCACGTGTGGTCATCTCCCGTTTATTAAAAAAAGCGGAAAAAGAAAAAAAGATTAAAATGAACCGGAAATTCATTGAATACCTAATAAAAGAATAATGGAAATATCACTTGTCTTAGGGCTTATGCTGGCACTTTTAATAGGTATGTCACTTGGTTTAATCGGAAGCGGCGGTTCTATTCTAACTGTTCCTATTCTGGTATACGTTGTAGGAATAGACCCGGTGCTGGCAACAGCTTATTCTTTATTCATTGTGGGCAGTACATCGGCAGTAGGCAGTATACGAAATATTATAGATAAAAACGTTCATTTTAAAATAGTATTGTTATTTGGTATTCCATCGCTTATTGCTGTGTTTTTAACACGTGCCGAGCTGGTACCTCTGCTGCCCGATGCCGTAACATTGTCTAATAAAGTAGTGGTGTCAAAATCAAAGTTCATTATGTTGTTGTTTGCTATTGTTATGCTGGCTGCCTCATCTCGTATGATACGCAAGCCCCGTCATAAAACAGTAGCGAAACCGGAAGTGTTGACGGCTGCGGTTCCATTGGCAACTCAAGGCGTCCTGATTGGTACTATATCCGGAATTGTGGGTGCGGGAGGTGGTTTTTTAATTATTCCGTCATTGGTATTCTTTGCCAATTTGCCTATGCGTAAAGCTATCGGCACCTCATTAACTATTATTGCAATACAATCGCTGATAGGGTTTACGGGCGATTTGTTTCGTCAGGATATTGATTGGCGTTTATTGCTGAGTTTCAGCAGTATTTCAATAATAGGGCTGCTTTTGGGAATTTACGGGTCAAAGAAAATAGTAGACAGTAAATTACGCATCATTTTCGGATGGTTTGTATTGGTTATGGCTATTTATATACTTGTTAAAGAATTGTGGTAATATCGAAAATATAGTAAAAGTTAAGTAATTTTGTAAAGTAAAGTATTGATTATGAAAATAGAACAAATTTATACAGGATGTTTGGCACAAGGTGCTTATTATATTGAGTCAGAAGGAGAAGTCGCAATCATTGACCCTTTACGTGAAGTACAATCATATATAGAGAAGGCGAAAATGGATAATGCGAAAATAAAATATATTTTCGAAACACATTTTCATGCCGATTTTGTAAGCGGACATTTAACGTTATCTGCAAAAACAGGAGCTACTATCGTTTACGGGCCAACGGCTGTAACAGAATTTCCTTCGCATATTGCCAAAGACGGAGAAGAATTCAAAATCGGGCGTTTAACAATTATGGCATTGCACACTCCCGGGCATACTATGGAAAGTACTACTTATTTATTGCGCGACGAAGAAGGTAAAGACCATGCTATTTTCAGTGGAGATACCTTGTTTTTAGGCGATGTGGGCCGACCCGATCTGGCGCAGAAAGCAGCTCATCTTACACAGGAAGAATTAGCCGCTACTTTATATAAAAGTCTGCGAACTAAAATCATGCCTTTGGCAGATGATGTTATTGTGTACCCGGCACATGGCGCAGGTTCAGCGTGTGGGAAAAACCTGAGTAAGGAAACTGTCGGCACGCTGGGAGAGCAAAAGAAAACGAACTATGCTCTTCGGGCAGATATGACAGTAGAAGAATTTGTCAGAGAAGTAACGGACGGATTATTACCTCCGCCTCATTACTTCCCTGAAAATGTTCGCCTGAATAAAGAAGGCTACCGGAATGTAGAGCAGATTGTGAAGGAAAACAAAGCTTTTTCTCCGGAAGAATTTAAACAGGCTGCTGAAGATGCCTTGATTTTAGATGTAAGAGATGCCGAAACCTTTGCCAAGAACCATATCCCGGGTTCCATTTTTATAGGTATAGATGGTGGTTTTGCCCCATGGGTAGGAGCACTTATTACAGATATTAACCAACCAATTGTTCTGGTAACTCCTGAAGGTAGAGAAGAAGAAACCATTACAAGATTATCACGTGTAGGGTATGATAATACATTGGGGTATTTGAAAGGAGGTATTGAAGCCTGGGAAGCTGCCGGTTTTGAAACAGACAGTATTGCCCGGATTTCAGCTGAAGAATTAGAAAAAAAGATAAACGGCGGAGAAAAAAATGTAATTGATGTGCGTAAACCGGGAGAATATAGTGCGGCACACCTTATAAATGTTCCAAATATTCCATTGGATTATATTAATGAGAATATTCAGGCATTTCCATCCTCAGAAACTACTTACCTGCATTGTGCAGGAGGTTACAGGTCTATGATTGCGGCTTCTATTTTAAAGGCAAGAGGCTATCATAATATGGTTGATGTAAGAGGAGGCTTCGGAGCTATTAAAAATACGCAGCTGCCTGTAGAAACACAAGCGTGCAGCATGTCGTAAGTGTTTTCTTAACATAGATTAAGTAGCGCAGTATATAAAACGACTAATTTTGGTAAAAGATTTAAACAGATAGATATGAAAAAATGGATAGTTTTATTTGTGGCATTCGCTTTTGCTGCTAATGTTTCTGCACAAACCAAATGGACAGCAGACAGCGCACATTCCTTCTTAAATTTCTCGATAAAACATTTAGGCGTTTCATTCGTAAACGGAAAAATGGATAAGTACGACGGAACTTTGGAAATGAAAGATGAGGATGTGTCTACAGCCAAGTTTAATTTTACCATTGCTGTAAATTCGGTAAACACCGGAATTCAGATGCGTGACGATCATTTAAAATCAGCTGATTTTTTTGATGCGGCAAAATACCCGAATATAACATTTGTTTCTACCGAAGTGAAAAAAGTAAAAGGAAATACTTATAAACTTACGGGTAACCTTACAATTAAAGATATTACTAAAAAAGTGACGTTTGATCTGGTATATGGCGGTAAAGCTAAAGACGGATACGGTAATGAAGTAATGGGTTTTCAGGGTAAAACAACCATTGACCGCACAGTTTATAACATCTCTTTTGACTCTACAGGAACGGGAGTAGCTAAAGATGTTGAATTAAACATAAACCTTGAGTTTAAACAAACTAAATAATCCTCATAACAACAAACAAACCTTAAAAAGCCATCTGTAAAAGATGGCTTTTTTCTTTTTGACAAACTTGTAACAGCTATTACTCTAGAAAAGTTTGGCCACTTTCCGTTTTTTGTCACCAACACTCCCTATTTTATTACCTTTTACTTTAAAAGACAGAGAAATAAGCCTGTTCTCTTAAACACTTTGCAAGCTTCTTCTGTATGTTGTTAGCACGATTTAGCGTTCCGTTATAGAAGCGATGGACAAGGAAAGTCTTTGTGGAATATTTTAAAATCATAACATATTGTTTTTTAATGCATTATGATTTAATGGGGCTTGTTTTGTGACTTTTTACTATAATAGCTGTCTAAACTAATACAAGATATACTGTAGCTTTGAGGGTGAGAAACCATCAAATTTTGATAACTTTGTTTTGCCTTTATATTGTTTTAGTCTATATGCCTTGAAAAATAAAAGGTTTACTTTCTATAAATTTGTCTGAGGTTTCACCTGCATAAACCTGCTTTTTATCCAATAACAGCTTTTTTACTTTTTTTGTTTTGTCGAAATCGAATTTTTTCAGATCTACCCATACTGTGTTCGGACTCAAGGCATCCTCAAAATAATAAACTAAATTTTTTTGATCTGCTAACGTTCTCCATCGCGTAGTAGAAAGATTAGGAAAGCCTTCGGTTGAGATGCCATAAGGTACAGAACATTGGCGTATAACGCTAAACGCACTGGCAACCGCTATTCTGGTATCATCGGTCTGCGGAATAGCATTGATATAATAGGAGGCACGAACAAAGCGATCCGCAGCACGGTTTGTGCCGGGTAAGAAAATATTACCCGGAATCCCTTTCCAGTATTCATTAATGGCCAACTGCTCTTCAAATATAGGATCATTTGTCATTACAGTATAGGACGGATCATGGTGAATGACCAATTGACCGTCAATATATTCCAGTATTGCGTTATCTCCGCTGGCGTCTGATAATGAAAGATGTACGGTGGTATATTTATCGGTTCCGGGTATATAATCCGTCACCACAACAAACTCTTCTTTTTTGAAATGGGCAACAGCCTCTGAAACCGTAGCAAAATTATCCAGTGCATATTGCGCCCATAAAGAAACAGCAAGTCCTTTTTTGTCGTTTTTTTCCTTTGAAAATTCAGGGTACTGAGAGCTAACCAGCCATAGCATATTGGCTACGAGGCCTTTTTCGTTCATACCGTCAGATACAGCTATGTCCCACGAACTTGTTACAATGCTCCCGTATCTGGCTTTCCATTCTACAGTGTTGTTTCCGGTACTGCCATCGCGATCTATTCCTCGGGGAAATAACCATAAATTAGCAGGAATTTCTAATGTGAAATCCATACTCCTGGCTGTGATTACCGTGTTATTTGGGCCTTTATAGACTACTCTGGTACAGGGGTGTACGTCATTCGTCAGTGCAGGTACTGCTATCAAAAGGGCAAGTATAGCTCCTGTTTTTTTCATGGAGTTTCTCATATTCATAAGGTTTTAATGATTATTGTAAACGAAGTTACAAAAAAAGCAAGAGAGTAACGTCGATTGTTAAAAAGTAGTACGGATGTCATGCATTGAACGGTTTACGTTTTTTGGAATATCTTAAGAACAATATCCTTTTATAAGGTACTTTATAAGGTGTCGGTTATGTGGTAAACCTTATAAAGGTATGCGTATATCTGGAAAAACAGTTCAGATCTTATTGTGATGCCGAAGTCAGATAGGAAATTTTTAAATACCAGTTTGTTTTAAAAGTATAAAATGTCAAAAGCTGCTATGAATAAAAAGGTTGAAAGCTAATTGCTTTTTGTTATTTTCTTTATCTTTTTTTGTTAAGAAGGTAATGATAAAAACCCAAGCTTATTTAGTTAATGGATAAAATGTGTACCTTCTATACAATTAATCAGGATGGGAGAAAATGATTTCGGGAAGAGGAATTATTTTTTTCCTGTGTTGTCTTTTTTGGATAACATAGAGAAATTGAATTAAAAAGCTTCTTTTAAAGAATTAAGTCTAAAAAAAATGTTAAAATAAATGTTTTGTTTAGAAAATTGTGAAATTAAAAATTAATTCATTTTTATGAGAAAAATTATGTTTTTTTTTAGTATTGTTAAATATACTTGATAAAAATAATTATATGTTTTAATTATTGATAATTTTAAGATTAATTTTTTATATTTGATAGACACTAAAAAATCTGAATAAATATGAAAAAAACTACATGTATGATTTTGAAAGGGAAAGCAAAGTCTGTAGAAAGTATCTTGCTGCTACTACTGACTTTGTTCTTTGGTCATGTTGTTTTTGGGCAAACAACTGGAACCATACAAATTGGTTCAGGGACAGAAACAGGGAATGGAGGAACAACTATTCCTGTTACGAATTATAATTATAGTTATAGCCAGCAGATTGTAACGGCTGCTGAGTATAGTGTTGGAGGGGGAGCGGCAGGGCCAATAACCAAAATCAGGTATTATGTAACGAGTATCGGTACCATGTCGGTTTGGAACAACTGGACGATTTATTTAGGAAATACCACAAAAACATCGTTTAGTTCAGATACGGATTGGGTACCTTTGAGCGATTTAACGGAGGTTTTTAGTGGAACCATAACAGCTACGGCGAATAACTGGTTTGAAATAACTTTTACAACCCCATTCGATTATACAGGAGGAAATATAATAGTGGCTGTAGATGAAAATACTTCAGGCTGGCTGTCTGCTCCTACATTTCGTATGTATACAGAAGGTTCTAATAAAGGTATCCTGTACAGAAATGATGACACAAACCCTGATCCGGCAACACCTCCAGTGGCTACCTCGAGGCAGTCAAAACTTCCTCAATTACAGTTTGTAGGAACGTTAGCCTCTTGTTTACCTCCTTCAGATATAGTGGTTTCCGATATTACACAATCTACAGCTACTGTGGCATGGACAGCCTCAACTTCTGTACCTTCACAGGGATACATCTGGGAAATCCGTACAGATACCAATCCAGGTACTACAGGAGCTATAGATTCCGGCACTGTTGCGGCTGGAGTAATTACAACACCTGTTACAGGATTACAGCCCAATACCCTTTACAATGTCTATGTAAAGGCAGATTGCGGAGCGGATGATACAAGCAGCTGGAGTTTAATGGAAAGCTTTACTACATTATGTGCCGTTGAAGCGGCACCTACAACAGTTCAAAGTTTTACTGATTTTGGAGATACAGCTCCAGATCCTGCCTGCTGGTCAGAAGCTACGGGAGCTGTTGCTGCTAACTCTGCCTTAAGCGGGACTACCAGCAAATGGGCAGGTGGTGCCTTTGCCAATACAGGTTCTAATACGGCCGCCCGTATTAATTTATATGCTGTTAATTCCGGAGACTGGCTTATTTCCCATCCGATTGATTTAGGAGCTACAGCAGGTATGTATAGGGTTAAATACGATATGGCGGTTACCAGTTATAGCGGCACAACTTCGCAATCTACCTTGGGTTCTCATATCGTTAGAGTAATCATATCAACAGACGGAGGAACTACGTGGTCTGATACCAATATTATTAAAACATATACAGGGGCGGGAAGTTACAGCAATACAGGGCAGACAGAAACCATTAATTTGCTGAACTACAGTGGCATTGTGAAATTTGCATTTGTAGCTACCACATCTTCCTATTCACCTGATATTTATTTCTTTATAGATAATTTTGTCGTGGAACCTATTCCGGCCTGTTTGAGTACTATTGCGGGGCCTGCTACAAATATCACCAAAAACAGTGCAACATTAAATTGGCAAGACCCGGGGCAACCTGATTTAATAGGATATGAATATGAAGTAAGGTCTTCAGGAGATCCAGGTAGTGGTGCTGCGGGGCTTGCTGCAGGAGGCACAGTTGGTAATGTATTAACTGAGAATGTTACAGGCTTAACGTCTTCTACCGAATATACTGTATATGTCAGAACAAAATGCAGTGAGACCTCTTTTAGTGCGTGGTCACCGGGAGTAGTATTTACTACTCTTTGTGAATATCCCGATTTATCAGATATTACCGGCGATACTATTTGCGGTATAGGTTCTGCCACCTTGTCAGCTAACGTCAGTGATGGTATCATACAATGGTTTACGACTGAAGCCGGAGGAGTACCATTGGGAGAAGGAGTAACATTTAATACACCTGAGATTGACACTACTACCACTTATTATGTACAGTCGGGTATCCCTACTCCTAATACAGTAATTCAGATAGGAAACGGAACTTCAACATCAACTTCTGCAGGAGAATCTCCTTATTATCATTCCTATGGAGGGTATAAACACCAGTATATTTATACGGCAGAAGAGCTGATAGCAGCCGGTTTGTCGGAAGGTGAAATCAATTCAATTGGTTTTGATGTGGTAACGGGAAGCGATATAGACAGAAATGATTTTACCCTTCATATAGGTACTACCACCCAAAGTGCAGCTACCAGTACACATATTTCAGGTTTAACACAAGTATATTCCAATGCAGCTCAGCCTATGACAGCAGGAATTAATACTTATGCATTTACAACACCTTTTAACTGGGACGGAACAAGTAATATCGTTGTTCAGATAAACTGGAGTAATAATAATTATGGCGATTATTCTGAATCAGGAAGCGTGCGTTACCACAGTACGCCCGTTGCCCAATGTACGTATACCTATGCAGACAATAGGACTGCAGCACAGTTTTTACAAACCATGACAGGAGGTGTTGCAAATGCGGGGGGATCTACAAGTGGAAGTACCACAACCAGCACATCACGGGCCAATACGTATTTTAACGGGGTAGGACTTTGTGTTTCGCCTCGTACAGAGGTAGTAGCAACGGTAACAGCTGCTCCAGAGCTGGCGTTATCAAGTACTGCCCCTTCCGTAATTTGCGAAGGCAGTTCTACAGAGGTAGTAACGGTTACAAGCGGAGAGTCAGATTATACCACCTATACCTGGGAACCTGCTATAGGCGTAAGCGGTGATGCTGCTACGGGCTGGACGTTTGCTCCTTCAGAAAGCACCACATATAAGCTTACCGCTTCTACAGCTGATGGTTGTACAGAAAAAATAGATGTACAGGTAGAGGTAAATCCATTGCCTGATTTTACACCGTTGGAAGAAGAGTATATCGTTTGCCAGGATACAGCTCAGGAATTGAATGTAAATGCGGTCGCAGATGCTGAGATAATTGTTGGAACCGCAACTACAAAAACAACTGATACCGAAAATATAACCGCTTTCTTAAACAGATGGACTTCCAGTAAACAGCAGTACTTGTATACGAAGGCTGAATTAAATGCCTTAGGATTTACCATGGGAACGATCAAAGGGTTAGCTTTTGAAGTAGCTACATTAGGGTCTTCAGACACTAATACTAACTATACCATAAAAATGAAACAGGTAACCAATGCTACCATTACCTCCTCAACCTTTGTTACTGATGGTTTTACAACAGTTTATGGTCCTGTTACCCATACGCACACCGCTACAGGCTGGCAGACCATTACCTTTACCACTCCGTTTGAATGGGATGGCAATTCCAATATTTTAATTGAATTAAGCCATGGAGGAATAAATTCTTCATATAATGCTCAAACGTATTATACGCAAGGGACAGAAAATATGGGTGTTTATGATTACAATCCGGGAACAACAGGTTCATTAACCAAAAAACGATTAAATACCAAATTTTTAATAACCAAGCCTGTAGAGGTAATTTGGAGTCCTGTTACAGATTTGTATACAGATGCTGCAGGCACACAGGCCTATTCGGGAGAGAGTTTGAGTAAGGTTTACTTTAAGAAATCTTCTCCGGTAAGCGATACGGCGTATACTGTTACAATTACCGGAGGTAACGGATGTTCCACGAGTCTGGAAACGAGCGTTACGGTTCCTTTTATCACATCTCCGGTAGTAGAATCCCAGCAGTTCTGTACAGCCGTGCCAACGAGCGATATCGACGCCACCACCCAAGGTGGTAGCTTAAAATGGTATCCGAGCGCATCGAGTACCGAAGAGATCAGTACGATAACACAGACAGGTGTGTATTATGTGGCCTCAGAAGATCTGGGATGCTCCTCAGATCGTGTAGCGGTATTGATCACCATTGCCGGTGTATCAGCACCATCAGCAGCACCGACCCAGCATTTCTGTGGAGGAGCTACCGTTGGAGATCTGACGGCACAGAGCAGTTCCGGTTATCCTATGAGCTGGTATGCCACAGAGAGCGCTACTACAGCATTAGCTGCGGACACGCCTTTAGTAGACGGCACCACCTATTATGTTTCGGAGAAAGCCTCAAATTGCGAATCACCACGTGTAGCTGTTGTGGCCGATATTAAACCTATACCTGAAGCCCTTGCAAGCAATACGTATTCCATTTGTGGTTTCCGTACCTTTGCTACAGCCGAAGTAGGCGCGCTTGCGTCTGCTACTGTAACCTGGTATTCCAGTGCAACAGCTACCCAGCCCATGAGCAGTACTACCCAGATTGTAAACGGTACGTATTATGCCACACAAACCGTAGGTAACTGCGAATCTGCTCGTTCCGCTATCACCTTCACGGTGTATCAGAACCTGCCTGTTCCTACATCAGTAGCACAGACGTTCTGCGGCAGTGGTACGGTAAGCCAGCTGGAGGCAACAGGTGGTCAGGAAGGAGCAGAATACCTGTGGTATTCGAGCGCTACAGCTACCACCCCATTATCCGGCAGCACCGCTTTAACCAATGGTACGTATTATGTTTCTCAGAAAGCAGGCGACTGCGAATCAGGCCGCAAAGCAGTTATCATACGTGTGGTGAATACGACCCCTCCGTCCGTTAGTCCTTACAGTTTCTGCGGCAGTGCTACGGTAAGCGATCTGACACTGCCTGATCTGGCCGGCGTAACCTATAACTGGTACATCTCACCAGCCTCTACCACCCCTCTGGCACCTAATACCGCATTAACCAACGGTACCACATATTTTGTGAGCAAGGTACAGCTGGGATGTGAATCGAGCCGTGTAGGCGCAACAGTAACCCTTTTACCTGCGCCATCCTCACCAACGGGACCTTCGGAGCAAAGCTTTGTTATCGATATTCCAAGTGATGCCACAGTATCGGATTTGATAGCAGATCAGGAAGGGGTTGTTTGGTATATCACGGCAGATGATGCTAAAACGGGTAACAACCCGCTGCAGGATAATATGCCTTTGGTAAGCGGTCAGACCTACTATGGCGTTCTTATTGGTTCAAACGGTTGTCCGAGTGCTCCTTTGGCGGTAACGGTAACGGTAACGTTAGGTTCGCCTGAGTTTGACAAATCGATGCTTCGTTATTATCCGAATCCAGTAAATGATATATTGACCATCAGTTACAGTCATGCTATTGACAGGGTAGTTGTCTACAACCTTATCGGACAGCGTGTGAAAGAGATTTCATTTGGTGGCAATGAGGTGCAGGTAGATATGTCGGGCTTGAGTTCAGGTACGTATATGGTTGAACTGCATTCGAAAGAACAGGTTCAGTTTATCAAGATTCTTAAGAAGTAACGGGTGAACCGGTACAAATAAAAACTCCCTTCCGTTTATCAGAAACGGAAGGGAGTTTTCTTTTGATAAAAAAGAGCTATATTTTATTTTTTTTATACTTATGTATATAAATATTTTATATTTTTTAGAAAGATTAACAATATGTTAGTAATTTTTTTATATTTGGAAGAAACTAAAAATCTAAAAATATGAGAAAAACTACATTTTTAATTTTTTTCCTTGCCCTTTTGTTTTTGCCGATACAAATGAAAGCGCAATTGTATCAAAGTTTATCAATAGGAGGGTTTAATGCGGATGTTGTTGCGGAAGATACCGGTACGGCATTAGATAAGACTACTCATGGAGCTGATGCTGATACAACTCCTAATTGCTTTAAAGCATTGAACTGGAAACGTACAGCTGGATCTGCTGCACAAACCACAGGTTTTCCCAATGATGGAATTATTAATTCAATGCAGACGGCGGGAATTTCCTTCCAATTACAACCATATAACGGCAATAACGCTATACGCCTTGATAATACAGTTACAACAGCTACTGCAACCATAACCAATACTGTTCAGACTAAAAAACTATATGTATTGGCCACCTCTGGAAACGGTGCTACCGATGTGTCATGTGTGGTAACATTTCAAGATAATACCAGTCAAACGTTTACTTTGAATATAAAAGACTGGTATAATGGAACTCCTTTTGCTTTTAACGGTATCGGACGAGTGGCCCGAAACACGACAAGTGATGGAGAAAACGATGTGAACAATCCACGGTTGTATCAGATGGAACTTATAGTTGATGCTGCTAATCAATCGAAAAACATACAATCTATTCAATTTACGAGAACATCTACCGGTGCTGGTAAAATAGCTAATATCTTTGCTATTACAGCAGAAGTAAATGAAGCTTGTCCTTCTCCGGAAACAACAACATTTAGCGCAATTACAACTACTGGTGCAACGGCTACATGGACAGCTCCGGCAGTGATACCAGCACAAGGTTATCAATATGAGTTGAGAACTTCCGGGGCTCCGGGTTCAGGGACTACCGGTTTTGTGTCCGGAGGCCCGGTAACGGGTTTAACAACGCCTTTGTCGGGATTAATTCAAAATACTATTTATTATTTTTACATTAAATCAATATGTTCGGCTACTGAATCCAGTGTATGGAGAGCTGCAGGAAGTTTTACAACATTATGCGGAATAGCAGCTATTCCATATTTTGAAGGCTTTGAAACAGGTCATACAAATGCTGCAACTTTAGCGGCTTGTTGGACCCAGGTAAGTATTACAGGTACCCAAACATGGACGGCAAATAATACCAATACTGACTATAACCGCTCACCAAGAACAGGAGGATGGAATGCTTATCTGCGGTATAGCAATGAAGACTGGATGTTCACGGCTGTTCAACTAGATGCGGGAACTCAATATAGACTAAGATTTTATGCGAGACAAGATGGTAGTACAGGTACTAATGCTTCAGTAAAAGCAAGTGTAGGAACAGCGGCTACTGAGGCTGGTATGACAATAACCGTTATTCCGGAAACAAATATTGTAAATGGAAATTATCAAAAAATGGAAGCTATTTTTCAGGTTCCTACTTCTGGGGTTTATCACTTAGGAATTAATGGAAAAATAAATGGCAGTCCATGGTATATTTCAATAGACGATATTTCTTTAATTGTGGCTCCTACTTGTTACCCTCCGGATGTGCCTACTTTGTCAAATTTAGCAGCAAATTCCGTGACAGCTACATGGACGGCAGCGGTACCGGCTCCCGGATCAGGATATACATGGGAGGTGAGAGCTACAGGAAACGCAGGTGATCCGAACCCAACCGCTACAGGTACTGTTGCAGCCGGCGTGTTAACAGACAATATTAACGAACTTGATCCCAATACCACCTATACATTGTATCTGAGAAGTAATTGCAGTGCTACCGATGTAAGTGAATGGACTGAAGGAGTTACGTTTACAACACTTTGTGCACCTGAAGAAGCACCTACAGCAGTTCAAAGTTTTACTGATTTTGATAGTACAGCTCCAGATCCTGCCTGCTGGTCAGAAGCTACCGGAGCTGTTGCTGCTAACTCTATCTTAAGTGGGACTACCAGCAAATGGGCAGGTGGTACCTTTGCCAATACAGGTTCCAATACAGCCGCCCGTATTAATTTGTATGCTGTTAATTCCGGAGACTGGCTTATTTCCCATCCGATTGATTTAGGAACCACAGCGGGGGTATATAGGATTAAGTACGACATGGCGGTTACCAGTTATAGCGGCACAACTTCACAATCTACCTTGGGTTCTCATATCGTTAGAGTAATCATATCAACAGACGGAGGAACTACGTGGTCTGATACCAATATTATTAAAACATATACGGGTGCGGGAAGTTACAGCAATACAGGGCAAACAGAAACCATTAATCTGCTGAACTACAGTGGTGTTGTGAAATTTGCATTTGTAGCTACCACATCTTCCTATTCACCTGATATTTATTTCTTTATAGATAATTTTGTAGTAGAACCTATTCCGGCCTGTCTGGGCACTATTGTTACACCTGTTACAAATATCACTAAAAACAGTGCAACTTTAAACTGGGAGGCATCTGATGAAGTAAGTCCGTTGGGATATGAATATGAAGTAAGATCTTCAGGAGATCCAGGTAGTGGTGCTGCGGGGCTTGCGGCAGGAGGAACTGTTGGCAATGTATTAACTGAGAATATTACAGGTTTGGCACCTTCAACAGAATATACCGTATATGTCAGAACAAAATGTAGTGAAACTTCTTTTAGTGCGTGGTCACCGGGAGTAGTATTTGAAACACTTTGCAATCACCCTGATCTGGTAAGTACCACTCCTGGCAGTATTTGCGGTGTGGGTACGGTAGATCTGGAAGCACAATATTCTGAAGGCACTGTTCAATGGTTTGCTACAGCCACCGGAGGAAGTGCTGTGCATTCGGGAGCTATATTTACAACACCTGAACTGAGCACTACCACATCGTATTGGGTAAGTGCAGGAGGCCAGACTATGACAGGGGGTAAAAGTACACCGGGAACAGCTGGTACAACGCCATCTACTTATGGGCTCATTTTTGACGTTACTGAAGCCTTTACGCTTACAAGTGTAGATGTGTTTTTAAACAGCAGTTCCGCCGGAAATTTAATTATACGACTAACAAATAGTGCAGGAAATACTTTGCAGGAAGTAACAATAGCTGTACCTGCGGGTTCATCATCAACACCTTTCCAATACACATTGCCTTTAAACTTTAATATCCCGGTAGGAACAGGATACAGGTTACTGGCAGTATCCGGGCCGTCTATGATTAGAGATTTTTCAGAAGCGGGCTATCCCTATAATTTAGGAACTGTTGGATCTATCACAAGTGGGTTTCTTACGTCTTCTACTCTTACAACTTACTATTATTTTTATAATTGGAATATTGCTACCGGCTGTTTGTCGCCTCGTACAGAGGTAGTAGCAACGGTAACAGCTGCTCCAGAGCTGGCGTTATCAAGTACTGCCCCTTCCGTAATTTGCGAAGGCACTTCCACCGAGGTAGTAACGGTTACAAGCGGAGGGTCAGATTATACCACCTATACCTGGGAACCTGCTGCAGGCGTAAGCGGTGATGCTGCTACGGGCTGGACGTTTGCTCCTTCAGAAAGCACCACATATAAGCTTACCGCTTCTACAGCTGATGGTTGTACAGAAAAAATAGATGTACAGGTAGAGGTAAATCCATTGCCTGATTTTACACCGTTGGAAGAAGAATATATCGTTTGTCAGGATACGGCACAGGAGTTGGATACCCATGTATTTTTAGGCAGCGAAGTAATTGTGGGTACTGCTACAACCAAGTCCGGAAACTTTGATGCTGAAACAGCCTTTATGAACAGGTGGACCAATACCAGACAACAATATGTTTATACAAAAGATGAGCTGAACGCCTTAGGATTTACCGCAGGTACTATCGAGGGTCTAGCTTTTGAAGTGGCTAGTTTAGGATCTTCTGCGACCAATGCGAGCTATACGATAAAGATGAAACAAGTAACCAACAATACTGTTACATCAACAACTTTTGTCAACAGTGGTTTTACAACGGTGTACGGACCAGTGAGTAAAACACACACCGCTACAGGCTGGCAGACCATTACCTTTACCACACCATTTGTGTGGGATGGTACCTCTAATATCCTGATAGAACTTACGCATAAAGGAGCTAATAGTGCCAATAATGCGCAAACGTATTACACAGAAACGGCAGAGAATACAGGAGTGGCATACCAGGGAGGTACAGCCGATAATACAACAGGTACACTAACCAAAAAACGGCTAAACACGAAGTTTCTGTTAGGTGCAGCACCAACAGTGGTTTGGAGTCCTGTTACAGATTTGTATACAGATGCTGCAGGCACACAGGCCTATTCGGGAGAGAGTTTGAGTAAGGTTTACTTTAAGAAATCTTCTCCGGTAAGCGATACGGCGTATACTGTTACAATTACCGGAGGTAACGGATGTTCCACGAGTCTGGAAACGAGCGTTACGGTTCCTTTTATCACATCTCCGGTAGTAGAATCCCAGCAGTTCTGTACAGCCGTGCCAACGAGCGATATCGACGCCACCACCCAAGGTGGTAGCTTAAAATGGTATCCGAGCGCATCGAGTACCGAAGAGATCAGTACGATAACACAGACAGGTGTGTATTATGTGGCCTCAGAAGATCTGGGATGCTCCTCAGATCGTGTAGCGGTATTGATCACCATTGCCGGTGTATCAGCACCATCAGCAGCACCGACCCAGCATTTCTGTGGAGGAGCTACCGTTGGAGATCTGACGGCACAGAGCAGTTCCGGTTATCCTATGAGCTGGTATGCCACAGAGAGCGCTACTACAGCATTAGCTGCGGACACGCCTTTAGTAGACGGCACCACCTATTATGTTTCGGAGAAAGCCTCAAATTGCGAATCACCACGTGTAGCTGTTGTGGCCGATATTAAACCTATACCTGAAGCCCTTGCAAGCAATACGTATTCCATTTGTGGTTTCCGTACCTTTGCTACAGCCGAAGTAGGCGCGCTTGCGTCTGCTACTGTAACCTGGTATTCCAGTGCAACAGCTACCCAGCCCATGAGCAGTACTACCCAGATTGTAAACGGTACGTATTATGCCACACAAACCGTAGGTAACTGCGAATCTGCTCGTTCCGCTATCACCTTCACGGTGTATCAGAACCTGCCTGTTCCTACATCAGTAGCACAGACGTTCTGCGGCAGTGGTACGGTAAGCCAGCTGGAGGCAACAGGTGGTCAGGAAGGAGCAGAATACCTGTGGTATTCGAGCGCTACAGCTACCACCCCATTATCCGGCAGCACCGCTTTAACCAATGGTACGTATTACGTTTCTCAGAAAGCAGGCGACTGCGAATCAGGCCGCAAAGCAGTTATCATACGTGTGGTGAATACGACCCCTCCGTCCGTTAGTCCTTACAGTTTCTGCGGCAGTGCTACGGTAAGCGATCTGACACTGCCTGATCTGGCCGGCGTAACCTATAACTGGTACATCTCACCAGCCTCTACCACCCCTCTGGCACCTAATACCGCATTAACCAACGGTACCACATATTTTGTGAGCAAGGTACAGCTGGGATGTGAATCGAGCCGTGTAGGTGCAACAGTAACCCTTTTACCTGCGCCATCCTCACCAACGGGACCTTCGGAGCAAAGCTTTGTTATCGATATTCCAAGTGATGCCACAGTATCGGATTTGATAGCAGATCAGGAAGGGGTTGTTTGGTATATCACGGCAGATGATGCTAAAACGGGTAACAACCCGCTGCAGGATAATATGCCTTTGGTAAGCGGTCAGACCTACTATGGCGTTGTTATTGGCTCAAACGGTTGTCCGAGTGCTCCTTTGGCGGTAACGGTAACGGTAACGTTAGGTTCGCCTGAGTTTGACAAATCGATGCTTCGTTATTATCCGAATCCAGTAAATGATATATTGACCATCAGTTACAGTCATGCTATTGACAGGGTAGTTGTCTACAACCTTATCGGACAGCGTGTGAAAGAGATTTCATTTGGTGGCAATGAGGTGCAGGTAGATATGTCGGGCTTGAGTTCAGGTACGTATATGGTTGAACTGCATTTGAAAGAACAGGTTCAGTTTATCAAGATTCTTAAGAAGTAACGGGTGAACCGGTACAAATAAAAACTCCCTTCCGTTCATCAGAAACGGAGGGGAGTTTTCTTTTAAGTCTTTAAAAGGCTACAACGTTCTCGTTAACAAAAAACGCACCCTAAAGGGTGCGTTTTTTGTTAACGATGAGCGGAAGACGAGGGTCGAACTCGCGACATTCAGCTTGGAAGGCTGACGCTCTACCAACTGAGCTACTTCCGCGTTTTACGGTTTTTACATCTTCGTTTGATGTTCCAAGAGCGGAAGACGAGGGTCGAACTCGCGACATTCAGCTTGGAAGGCTGACGCTCTACCAACTGAGCTACTTCCGCATTTTACGGTTTTTACATCTTCGTTTGATATTCCAAGAGCGGAAGACGAGGGTCGAACTCGCGACATTCAGCTTGGAAGGCTGACGCTCTACCAACTGAGCTACTTCCGCGTTTTACGGTTTTTACATCTTCGTTTGATGTTCCAAGAGCGGAAGACGAGGGTCGAACTCGCGACATTCAGCTTGGAAGGCTGACGCTCTACCAACTGAGCTACTTCCGCATTTGTGAGTGCAAATATACATATTAAAAAATATGTTGTGCAAGCATTTTTTTATTTTTTTATGAAGGCACTAACCCTAGTGTAATGTTGAGATAATGATTTAATAACTTTTTCTGCTTTAAACGGCAAAAGAAATAACGATACAGCTTCTTAATTTTATGAAAAATTTAATAATTTTAAGTTCGGCTACTACCGAACTAGAAGTATCTTTGCAACTTAAAAAATGAAAATAATGCAGAAAGTCTTAGAACTGGATTTGTTTAAAGATGTAGCAGAGCATTTCGAGCAGTTTTATCGCTTACCGCCCCTGACAGCCCGGATATATGCATTGCTTATTTTTAACAATTGTGCTGAAGGGTTGACTTTTGAAGATTTGTTAGACACATTTTGTGCCAGTAAAAGTTCTATTTCACACAGTATAAGCCTATTGACTGATATGGGGTTTATAGAACAATATAAAAAAGAAAATGAACGCAAGCGTTATTTTCGGGTAAACAAAAATTTGTTTTTACTGCGTTTACGTGAAGTTCAGAAAATGCTGACAAGAGAGGCCGAAATTAACAAAAGATTACGGGAATACAGAAAAAGTCAGACCAATGTCATCTTTAAGCAAGATGCTTTTGATGCGTATATCGGGCACTTAAAATTAACTACTGATTCTTTGGAGAATACGATACTGAAACTTAAAAACTCTTTATAAATAACATATGAAAGGTCAATTTAAATTACTCTTAACCCTAATGATAGGTGCTTCTATAGCAAGTTGCTCAAAAAAGCAGGAAGCACCCCAGCAACAGGCTCCTGCATTGGATGTGGTAGCTGCTGTAACTAAAGATGTGGTAGGCTATACTTTATTCCCTGCTAATATTCAAGGAAAAATAAACAACGATGTACGAGCTAAAATCCAAGGCTATATTCAGGAAGTATATGTACATGAAGGACAAGTGGTAACAAAAGGACAGCCTTTATTTCGCTTAGAAGCTAATAATCTGGCAGAAACGGCAAGTGCGGCAAAATCAGGTATTGCTGTGGCAGAAGCCAATGTAAATGTAGCGCAGGTAGAAGTAAACAAGCTGGTACCACTAGTTCAGAAAGGTATTATAAGCCCGATCCAGTTAGAAACAGCCAAAGCAAATTTGGCATCTGCTAAAAGCGCGCTGGCGCAGGCTAAAGCAAATTACGGTACGGCAAATGCTAATGTAGATTATGCAGTGGTGCGCAGCCCCATAACCGGTATTGTAGGTGAACTTCCGTTGAAAAAAGGAAGCCTTGTAGGGCCTTCTGACCCTACACCTTTAACAACCGTAGCAGATATTAGCACGGTGTATGCTTATTTTTCAATGAATGAAAAGGAATATTTTCAGTTTTTAAACAGCGTGGAAGGGGCTTCTTTAAGCGATAAAATTAAAAAATTGCCTGAAGTAGAATTGCAGTTAGCAGATGGTAGTATCTATAAGCAGAAAGGACGGATAGAAACGGTGTCAGGACAGATAGACCAGGCAACCGGAACAGTGCAGTTTCGCGTAGCGTTTGCAAACCCTGACAAGTTGCTGAGCAATGGAAACAGTGGTACTATCCGTTTGCCAAAGCAATACACAAATGTTGTGGTTGTGCCGGAAATGGCTTCTTATGAACAACAAGGTAAAATTTATGTATACAAAGTGCAGAAGGATACTGCGGTGGCCTCGGTTATTACAGTAAAAGACCGGGTGAGCAATATGATTGTTGTGGGTGATGGCGTGAAAGAAGGTGAAAATGTAATTGTCAGCGGTATCGGGTCACTTAGAAATAAAACAGCTATTAAACCTAAATTAGTAAACTTTGATACGGTAGTAAATTCTGTAAAACCCGTATTCTAAAAAAGAGTCACATGCTAAAAACTTTTATTGAAAGACCCGTTCTTTCTACAGTAATCTCTATACTTATCGTTATCCTGGGTATTTTGGGGTTAACCGCATTACCGGTAACCCAATACCCTGATATCGCGCCACCAACGGTACAGGTGGCAGCCTCCTATCCGGGAGCTAATGCGCAGACTGTTTTAGAAAGCGTAATTGTTCCCATTGAAGAACAGATTAACGGGGTGGAAGGAATGGACTATATTACTTCTACAGCAAGTAATGATGGTTCCGCCTCTATTCAGATTATTTTTAAGCAAGGAATAGACCCGGATATTGCAGCGGTTAACGTACAAAACCGTGTAGCCAGAGCAACCCCTTTATTACCCAGTGAGGTAACGCGTTCTGGGGTAACTACCCAGAAACAGCAAACCAGTTCGTTAATGTTTTTATCTTTTTATTCGGAAAGCAAAAATTATGATGCTACATATATTCAAAACTATATGAATATCAATGTTATTCCAGAGATAAAAAGGGTAAACGGAGTAGGGGATGCTTCCGTTTTTGGAGCCAAAAACTACGCTATGCGTATTTGGCTGGATCCTACTAAAATGGCGAGTTACGGGTTAGTACCTGCAGATGTTACAGCAGCTATTAATGAACAATCACTAGAGGCTGCCGCTGGACAATTAGGGGAAAATTCGGGAGAATCATTCCAGTATATTATCAAATACAGCGGGAAGTATAAAACCGAAAAACAATACGAAGATATTGTTATTAAGTCACTGGATAACGGGCAGGCTCTTCGTCTTAAAGATGTAGCCCGCATTGAACTTGGCGCTCAGACGTACGGGGGGTATTCCGAATTAAACGGAATGCCGGCAGTAGCTATGGCTATTTACCAGACACCGGGTTCGAATGCACAGGATATCATCAATGATATTAAAAAGGAACTGGATGTTATTGAAAAAAATCTTCCTGAAGGAGTCAAATATAAGATAAACTTAGACAGTAATGAATTTTTGGATGCCTCTATCGATAAAGTAATATCTACCTTAATAGAAGCTTTCATTCTCGTGTTTATTGTAGTGTATATTTTCCTGCAGGATTTCAGGTCTACTCTGATCCCGTTAATTGCTGTTCCGGTGTCTATCATCGGTACCTTCTTTTTCTTGAATGTATTTGGTTTTTCATTAAACCTACTTACCCTGTTTGCTCTTGTACTGGCTATTGGTATTGTAGTGGATGATGCCATTGTTGTAGTGGAAGCGGTACATGCCAAGATGGAAGAAACCGGTCAGGATGCACCGGTTGCAACTAAAAATGCCATGAGTGAAATTGCGGGTGCAATTGTTTCGATTACGCTGGTAATGTGTGCCGTTTTTATTCCGGTAACCTTTATTTCAGGGCCGACAGGCGTTTTCTATAAACAGTTTGGTATTACGTTAATTGTAGCTATTGGTATTTCTGCTGTAAATGCTTTAACGCTCAGTCCGGCATTGTGTGCCTTATTCCTAAAACAGCATGACGAAGCACATGATAAGAAAAGAAACTTTATCCAGCGTTTCTTTGATGCGTTTAATAATTCATTTAACGCTATGACCAATAAATATGGGCGTTCATTTAAGTTCCTGTTTAAACATAAATGGGTGTCTTTCCTCATTTTGGCTGCTTGTTTGGGATTAACCTATTTTGCTAATAAAACAATGCCGGCAGGATTTGTACCGAGTGAAGACCGCGGGTTTATTATGGGAAACATTGAAATGCCTGCTGGTACTTCGGTAGACAGGATACAAAAACTGGAACAGGAATTTTCTGCTGTAGCGCAAAAGATACCGGGGGTAGAATCAGTAACTGTAATTTCCGGTCGTAGTATTATTTCCGGTGCAGGATCCAACTATGGTTTCCTGATGATTAAAATGGAAGATTTTTCTAAACGTACTACTCCTGAAAAAGCGACCGATGCGGTAATCGGACAGCTATTCGGTATAGCGGGGAAAAATTTCCCTGATGCCAAAATGATCTTCTTCCAGCCGCCAAGTATTCCGGGTTTTGGATTTTCCGGTGGTTTTGAAATGAAATTATTGGATAAGTCAGGAGGTAATTTGCAGGATTTTGATAAAGCGTCACAGGAATATATAGCTGCTCTGATGCAGCGTCCTGAGATACTCTATGCACAATCATCGTTTAATACCGCTTACCCGCAGTATGAAATTTCATTAGATGTGGTGCGCGCGAAACAATCTGGGGTTTCTGTAAGTAATATTCTTTCGGCTTTGCAGGGGTACATAGGAGGTAATTATGCTGCTGATTTTACCCGTTTTGGTAAGCAGTACCGTGTGATGATTCAGTCATTGCCTGAAAACCGGACGAATACCCAAAGCCTTAACGAGATGTTTGTTCGTACCTCCTCAGGAGCTATGGCACCTTTAAGCCAGTTTGTAACCTTAAACCGCGTATACGGGCCGCAATCGGTAAACCGTTTTAACCTCTTCACATCGTCTAATATTTCAGGAGCGCCGAAACCAGGTTACTCGTCAGGTGATGCTATCAGAGCTGTACAGGAAGTAGCAGAGCAGAAACTGTCAACAAGTTATGGTATTGATTTTACGGGGCTAACGCGTGAAGAGATTAATGCCGGTTCGCAAACCGTACTTATTTTTATTTTATGTATCATTTTTGTGTATTTCATTTTATCTGCACAATATGAAAGTTATATGTTGCCGTTTGCCGTAATTCTTTCATTACCTACAGGTATTATGGGAGCATTTATGGCACAGAAGTTAGCCGGGCTTGAAAATAATATTTACTTTCAGATTGCCCTGGTTATGCTCGTTGGGCTACTGGCTAAAAATGCCATTCTTATTGTTGAATTTGCTCTCCAGCGCCGTAAGCATGGCGAAACAATAGTGCAAGCTGCGATAGATGGCGCAAAAGCACGTTTACGGCCTATTTTGATGACCTCTTTTGCTTTTATTCTGGGATTAATGCCGTTGGTATTTGCCAAAGGGGTAGGTTTTATAGGAAACCGGTCTATTGGTACAGGGGCTGCTTTCGGATTATTGGTAGGAACTATATTGGGGGTTTTTGTTATTCCTGTATTGTTTGTGATTTTCCAATCTATTCAAGAAAAAATTAAACCCGTAAAATTTGATAAACCTGTTATAGCAGAATAATATGAAAGTTTTATATAAATCGGCCTCAGTAGCCATTATAGCGCTCAGTTTGCAGTCATGTATTGCTACAAAAAATTACGAGCGTCCGCAGGTTTTAAATGATGAAGATTTTAAAACTGAAAATATCATAAAAAAAGACAGTTTGTCTGCGGCACATCTGCCCTGGCAAACTGTATTCACCGATACCCAGTTACAAGGATACATACAACGTACGCTGGAAAATAATAATGACGTTCGTATAGCCCTTGAAAACATAAAACAGGCCCAGGCTTATCTCTTACAGGGTAAAGCAGGTTATTTGCCTACCTTAAACTTAGGTGCCAATTACACGCACAGCGTAAATTCAAAAAATACGCAAATGGGTAGAATTATTGGTACACGCCAACATTTGGATCAATATGATATAACGGCAAATCTAAGCTGGGAGGCAGATATCTGGGGAAAAATTACAAGCCAGAAAAATGCTGTTGAAGCCAGCTATTTGCAAACAGTAGCAGCACACCAGGCGGTAAAAACACAGCTAATATCATCAGTAGCGGCAACTTATTTTCAGCTTTTGGCATTAGATGAACAGAAAAAAATTGCTCTTCGTACCATTGCTAATCGCGAGCAAAGTCTGGAAACCAACAAAGCGTTAAAAGAAGCAGGACGTGTTACGGAAGTAGCGGTAAAACAAACCGAAGCACAGCTTTACAACGCACAATCATTATTGCTGGACCTGGAAAACAGTATCAAACTACAGGAAAATATAATGAGTGTTTTGATGGGAGAACTGCCAGGCGATGTCCCGAGAAGCGAATTAGATGTGCAAAAGGTCGTTATGGATTTGAATGTAGGAGTGCCTGCTGACCTGTTAAATAACAGACCTGATGTGCTTGCCGCAGAAATGGCCTTTAAAAATGCTTTTGAACTTACAAATGTAGCGCGTGTAAGTTTTTATCCAACATTAAGGCTGACAGCCTCTGGAGGACTTCAGTCGGTTGACTTTGCCAAATTGTTTGACGCTACCTCTTTGTTTGGAAATATAATAGGCGGTTTAACGCAGCCTCTTCTCAATGGCAGACAAATTCGTACACAATATGAGGTAAGTATGTCTAATAAAGAAAAAGCGTTTTATACCTATAAACAAACCATTCTGGAAGCGAGTAAAGAAGTTTCAGATGCTTTGTATACCTATCAGGCTAACGAAGCTAAAATTGTTTTGAAACAAAAAGAAGCTGAAGCCTATAGCACATCTGTATCGTATTCTGAAGAATTACTGAACAACGGTATGGCAAGTTATGTTGAAGTGTTAACGGCAAAAGAAAATGAACTGGCAGCTGAATTAAGCGTAGTAAATGCCCGGTTCGCCCGGTTAAATGCCCTCATTCAACTGTATAAAGCTTTAGGAGGAGGAGTAAACTAAATCATCCTTCTTGACATATACAAAAAACGGCGTCCTGAATTTCAGGACGTCGTTTTTTTACAGATTCAGAAGAGTAACGGAAAACTTAAAAATAAGATGTTTCGCCGATATCTTTGAGAAATAAAGTAAATGATGAAATTTGTATAGAAAAATAATTGGCTCTTGAAATCTATAAAAAAAACAGTTCGTAAGGAACTGTTTTTTTATTTTAGTTAAAAGCTTTCGCTATGATAATCAGTGATTTTTGGTCTGTAATACCGCTTTGCCGCCATACCATGGCACCATTTTTATATACCATGAGCGTAGGAGTTGTTTTTATACGAAGCGCTTCTACCAAATCGGGATTTTTTAGCACATCTATTCGAATAATGCTTAATTTATCTCCCATCTCCAAAGCCACTTCTTCCATAATGGTCTGCATATTTTGGTCTTCCGGATTATGGTCAGATGCAAAATGCAATAAAACGGGAACGTTTCCGCTAATTAAATCTCCAAATTTCGACATATAATGTACTTATTGTAAAAACAAAATTAGCACTTTTGAGGAAATAGCCATAAAGTTACACCGATTTTTTTAACTCTAAAACCGTGATTTCGGGCATAATGCCTACACGTCCCGCATACGCGTGAAAACCAAATCCGCGGTTTACATAGATATACTGTTGGCCTTTTTGATACAATCCGGCCCATTGTTTATAGATATATTCGCTGGGGCTCCATTTAAACCATCCCGGAATTTCAATACCAAACTGCATACCATGTGTATGCCCCGATAAGGTTAAATGATAATGCTGCTGGTGGTTTACTACTTCGGCATCCCAGTGAGAAGGATCATGTGTAAGCAGTATCTTAAAATCGTTAGGATGTAAACCTTCTGTAGCTACAGCCAGGTCACCTGCTTTTTTAAAATTTACGCCCCAGTTTTCAACTCCTACCAATGCTATTTTAGCAGTGTTTTTAGTGAGGTACAAATGTTCGTTCAGCAATAACCTGAAATTAATATGAGCATGTTGTTTTTTAATAGCCGAAAAATTGTCTTCTTTTTCTTTTTCGGAATCAAATTTTACATATTCACCATAATCATGGTTACCCAAGATAGAATATTTACCGTATTCAGGAGTCTTAATTTTAGACAGTATTTCAATCCACGGGTCTACTTCTTCAGCAAGACTGTTTACAAGGTCGCCCGTAAAAACAATCACATCCGCTTCCTGTTCATTAATGAGATTTACACCATACAGTATTTTTTCCGCATCATCAAAGCTCCCGCAATGCAGATCAGAAATCTGTAAAATTCTGAAGCCGTCGAAAGCATCGGGCAGGTCATCAAAAAAAATCTGTTGCCGGTGTACTTTAAAATTATATTTTCCTTTGGTAATGCCGTAAAGTATGGATAAAAACGGAATAGCCGCTATTCCAAGCCCAATCTGGCTGATGAATTTTCGCCTATCAGGTAAAAAGGTATCTGTATTATAAGCAATTTTCTGGAAAATACCAATGAAAAAGCGTATGAAATCCTGGCCTAAAAACAATAAAGCTACCATTACTTTAGGCAGGTAAACCAATAAAAGCAATCCCATCATATACATGCTGTAATGCGACTGCCCCTTTGAACGGTCAAAATTCAGAAAAAAATAAACCGAATAAACAAGAAAAGACAGGTTTATTATGCCGTAAAGAAGCTGTATCCATCGGTTTTTGGTAAAGCTGTTTAATAAAATGTAGCTGTACCATTCAACCAGAATAACAATTGCTATGAAAATGAAAATACGCATTTTTACAAAAAAATTACCGACAAAAATAATGTTTTTGAAAGGTTTAAACATGCTAATTAGTTATTATTTAACAGCTTGTAGACGATTGAGAAGAACAGAGCTGATCAATGAAAAAAAGAAGGTTTCCGGAAGAAGTAAAGAATATTAAAAGCGATTGTGTAATTTTACATCTTAAAAAACTTTATCATGTCGCAACCGAAACGTTTGTTCCTGTTAGATGCGTATGCCCTAATTTTCAGGGGGTATTATGCTTTTATAAAAAATCCGAGAATCAATTCAAAAGGATTGGATACATCAGCTATCATGGGTTTTATGAACTCCCTGCTGGATGTTATAAAACGGGAACAGCCCCATTATCTGGCTGTTGCCTTTGATAAAGGAGGAAGTGTGGCCCGTTCTGAAGTTTTTCCGGAATACAAGGCCAATCGTGATGAAACACCCGAAGCTATCCGGATAGCTATTCCTTATATTCATCAGATTTTGGAAGCCATGCATATACCTATCATTGAAGTACCCGGTATTGAAGCAGATGATCTGATCGGTACCCTGGCCAAACAAGCAGAAAAGGAAGGTTATCAGGTATTTATGGTAACGCCTGATAAAGACTATGCGCAACTTGTTTCGGAGAATATTTTTATGTACCGTCCTGCGCGCATGGGAAATGGGATAGAAATATGGGGCGTAAACGAAGTGAAAGAAAAATTTGAGATTGAACATCCCGATCAGGTAATTGATTTTCTGGGAATGATGGGCGATGCTGTGGATAATATTCCGGGACTTCCGGGTGTGGGTGAAAAAACGGCTAAAAAATTACTGGCAGAATTTGGTTCTATGGAGAATCTTCTTGCGAATACCGATAAGCTGAAGGGGAAAATGAAGGAAAAAATCGAAGCATCAAAAGAGCTGGGGCTGCTTTCCAAACAACTGGCCCGTATTATGCTCGATTGCCCGGTAACTTTTCATGCCGAATCATTTGAGCTGTCCCAACCCGATATTGAAAAAACAGAAGCCATTTTCCTGGACCTGGAATTCAGAAGAATGAAAGAACAGTTTGAAAAAATCTTTCAAAACGGAACCAAAGAAGCAGAACCGGTACAGGGAACACAAAATAAAGCAACGAATTATGCACCAATTGGCGAAAAGCAATTTTCGTTGTTTGAAGTAGGGGATTCAGAAGAAAAAATGACCGACGCCGGTTATTATGCTCAACTTGCTACCACGCGTCATTTTTACCAAAGTATAGAAGGAAAACTAGCGGTTTCATTACTTGTGCAAACATTAATGCGGCAAACAGAAGTTTGTTTTGATACGGAAACCACAAGCCTAAACGCTCAGGAAGCAGAGTTGGTGGGCATTGCGTTTTCATTCGAGAAAGGAAGCGCTTTTTATGTGCCTTTTCCTGAAAATCAGACAGATGCTCAGGAATTGGTAAACCAGTTTCGCCCGTTTTTTGAAAGTGAAACTATTGTAAAAGTCGGCCAGAATTTAAAATATGATATCAAAATTCTAAAGCGCTATCATATCGAGGTAAAAGGCTTTTTATTTGATACCATGATTGCACATTATCTGATTAACCCGGATATGCGCCATAATATGGATGTATTGGCCGAAACCTATTTAAAATATAGTCCGAAGCCTATTGAAGAGCTAATCGGTAAAAAAGGGAAAGGCCAAAAAAGCATGAGACAAGTGTCTCTGGACGAGATAAAAGAATATGCCGGAGAAGATGCGGATATTACCTATCAGCTCAAAGAAGTTTTTGCCCATCGTTTACAGCAAACCAAAACAGAAAATCTGTTCATTGAGCTGGAGAGCCCGCTGGTGCAGGTATTAGCTGATATGGAAGCAGAGGGCATCCGATTAGATCTTGATTATTTGAAGCAACTTTCAGGTGAACTGGCAGCAGATGCCCAAAAGCTTGAACAGCAGATTTATGAAGAAGCTGGCGAAACCTTTAATTTAGCTTCACCCAAACAGTTAGGTGATATTCTGTTTGAAAAATTAAAAATAGGCGGACCAAAACCCAAAAAAACCAAGACCGGTCAGTATGCTACCGGAGAAGAAGTATTGAGCTATCTGGCGAATGAACACCAGATTGTAAAAGATATTCTGGAATGGCGGCAAGTAGTAAAATTACAGAACACCTATGTAGATGCCTTGCCGCTTCAGGTAGATGCCGGAACAAACCGGGTGCATACCGATTATATGCAGGCTGTTGCCGCTACCGGACGCTTAAGTTCCAACAATCCTAATTTACAAAACATTCCTATCCGTACGGAAAGAGGGCAAAAAGTACGAAAGGCATTCATTGCCCGTAATGAAGAATATGTATTGCTGTCGGCAGATTATTCACAGATAGAATTGCGTATTATTGCGGCATTAAGTGAAGAACCTAACATGATTACTTCTTTTAATAATAAGGAAGATATTCACAGGTCAACCGCCGCTAAAGTATTTAATGTAGCCTTAGAAGAAGTAACCCGTGAACAAAGAAGCCATGCCAAAACAGTAAACTTCGGTATTATTTATGGTGTGTCTGCGTTTGGGTTAAGCAATCAAACATCTTTAAGCCGAGCGGAAAGTAAAGAACTTATAGATACGTATTATACTACTTATCCCAAATTAAAAGCTTATATTCAGAATCAGATTGAATTTGCCCGTGAATATGGATATGTACAAACAGTTCTGGGAAGAAGACGTTATTTAAAAGACATTAATTCTCAAAACGCGGTAGTTCGGGGGGCTGCGGAACGAAACGCTGTAAATGCCCCTATACAGGGATCGGCTGCTGATATCATAAAGATTGCTATGATCAATATTCACAAGCGGCTAGAAAAAGAACAATTACAAACCAAAATGTTACTCCAGGTGCATGATGAGTTGGTTTTTGATGTACCTGTAAAAGAACTGGAACAAGTGACTCCGATTATTAAATATGAAATGGAAAATGCTTTTTCACTGGCAGTTCCGTTGGAAGTAGAGATAGGTACCGGCCTTAACTGGCTGGCTGCACACTAATATAAAAAGCTGCTTTTACAGGCAGCTTTTATTGTTTAAAGCACACATTGAAAAGAGCGCCTAAAACCGTATCTTTGCACACTTTTTTACAGAAAATGATCATTATGAACTGGAAACGATTAAGTATTGGGTTAGGTGTTGTATTAGGAATAATAGTACTTTTTGTCATAACAGCACCTGTATTGTTTAAAAAACAAATTCAGGCTGCTGTGCAGGATGTAACCAAAGAATTTATTACTACCCCGGTACAATTCCAGGACCTGACCGTATCGTTCTTTACTCATTTTCCCCACTTAAGTGTTTCACTTGAAAAGTTATCTGTTGAGGCGCCTGAAGAATTCAACGGGTTAAAAACAGTTGAAACAAAGTCCATTGATTTAGGAATTGATATATCCAGTCTTTTTGGTAATCAGATTAAATTTACACGTCTGTATGTACATGAAGGAAAATTTAACCTTGTAACAGATAGTTTGGGACATTTTTCATTTGATATTTTTAAACCATCTGATAAAAAAGAAGCATCGGGTTCTTTTGCTCTTTCTTTGGAACAAATCCAGGTACATAATACGCGTGTAGTATACCAGGACGAAGTGTCAAAAATTAAAATTACCACAGACAATACCAATATATACGGAAAAGTACTGGTAACGGATTCGTTTATTGATTTTGATACAGATGCAGATATTCAATCCGTATTTTTCGGGTTAGATAAAACGGCTTATGTAGATCATAAACCATTAAAAGGAAAAATCAGTACCCGTGTAATGTTAGACCCGGTCTCCGTTGTTTTTAGAGAAAATAAAGTCACACTAGGACAATTACCTCTGGAGGTGGCCGGAAAAGTAAATGTAGTGGAAAAAGGAATCGATTTTGATCTGAATGTAGCGGCTAAAAAAGTGTCTTTGGTCCATTTGTTTTCACTGGTACCGAAACCTTATGAAAAATGGTATGATGGCATGACTTTTAACGGTACATCTGATATTGACTTAACGTTTAAAGGCATGATGCAGGATTCCGTTTCTAATCCTGATTTGCATTTGAAAGTTGGTATAACAGAAGGACGTATAGCGGCAAAAGCATTTGAAAACCAGCCACTACAAAATTTAAATACTTACCTTACAGTTGCCTTACCCCAGCTAAATCCTGATTCTTTAACCGTGAATGTTTCATCATTTGATTTTACCTTAGGAAACGGTTTTGCACAAGGAAAAGCAATTTACCGATTTCCTGCTACTATTGATGCGCAGTTAAAATCGCAATTAAATGTAACACAGCTTTGGCAAACACTTGCCATATCAGGTATGCAATTGAAAGGAGATGCTGTGATAGACGGTTGGGTAAAAGGAACCTATACAGAAAAAAATACGCGTACCAAAACGGGAAAACGGATAAGCACTATTGCCACTGTTCCACAGTTTAACGTAAATATGCAGTGGAATAACGGATATTTCCAATGGGTAAACATGCCGGTGCCTGTTGATAAGCTGGCTTTTGATTTGCATGCTGTAAATACCGATGGCAATTATAAAAACACACAGATAAAGCTCACAAACATAGCAGCACACGCAGGTAAGAACTATGTAAAAGGCCATATGAATGTAGCCAATCTGAACAATTTCGATACCGATACGCACCTGCAGGCATTTGTAGACCTGGCTGCTATAAAAGATATTGTTCCTGTTAAGGATATTGAAATGGCAGGCCAATTAACAATTGATACCAAAGCTAAAGGTCGTTTAGATTGGGATAGGCAACGTATTCCAAAGACTATGTCAGTAGTGAAATGGAAGAACGGGTATCTGAAATATGCAAATTTACCTGAACTTCCTTTAGAAAAAATAAACCTGGAAACCCATATTAGCTCACCAAAAGGATCTTTAAACGATTTAAGGGTAAAGGTGCTGCCTATTTCGTTTGTGCTGGCAAATGAACCTTTTACTTTAGATGCCAGCCTTTTTAACTTTAACAACTTGTCTTTTAATGTCAGTACTAAAGGTAATCTGAATCTGGGTAATCTGTATAAGCTATTTGCTATTGAGGGGCTAAGTGTAAATGGAAGTATACAAACGGATGTGAGAGTAAAAGGAAATAACGGAGGGAATGATGCCTCTTCTATCCGCAATCACGGTTTCGTCCTTTTGCGGAATATCCTGATACAATCAGACTATTTTCCCCATCCTTTTATTTTTAAGAAAGGGAAGTTTACCTTTTTCCGCGATAAAATGAAAATGGAAAATATTGAAATGCTTTATGCAAAACAATCTTTTATACTGAACGGTGATTTGGAAAACTATATCAACTATTTCCTGACACCTCATGCAACACTTAAAGGAAATCTGGCGGTAAGTTCTGAATTTATTGATGTCAATTCCTTTATGTTCGGAAATATCAAACCGATGAGTGCAACTTCATCATCAAAAGGAAATGCGGCAACAGGAGTGATAATGATACCCGATAAAATTAATTTTGAATTATCTGCAACAGCGCAAAAAGTGAAGTTTAATGATCTTATGCTAAATGATCTATCGGGCGTGTTGAAAGTATATGATAAAAAATTAGAATTACATGAAGCAAAGTTCGGTTTGATTGAAACCCCGTTTTTCCTTAACGGAACTTATCAGCCTCTTACCACTAAACATGCTTTGTTTTCATTTGATCTTAAAGCAGAACATTTTGATATTCAGAAAGCCTATAAGCAGCTTGCTCTTTTCCGGGAAATGGCACCTGCAGCTGAAAAAGCTTTCGGACAAGTTTCTGTAAAATATCAGCTGGAAGGGGTTTTAAACAAAGACATGTTTCCCAATATGAAATCTATAAAGGGTGGGGGTGATTTAATGCTGGAAAACATTCAGTTCAATGGCTTTAAACTGTTTAATCAGGTGGCGCAGGAAACAAAAACAGATGCATTACACGATGCCGGTGTAAAGAATGTTACCGTTAAAACTCATATTGCTGATAACGTGATAACGATAGAGCGGACCAAATTTAAAATTGCCGGTTTTCGCCCTAGGGTGGAAGGACAGGTATCACTGGACGGAAAATTGAATTTGGGTATGCGCTTAGGACTTCCCCCGTTTGGTATTATCGGAATTCCAATGACCATAAAGGGAACCAGTGACGATTTCAAAATTAATCTTGGCAAGTATAAAGAAGAGGCATTAAGTGAAGATGATGAGGAATACGAAGAATATAAAAAGAGTATTGATACGCTTCCTCCCTTGTAAGCTATAAATTAAAAAAAGCGCTCAATTGAGCGCTTTTTTTAATTCGTTATGGCAAACATCATCACCAACCGATTGTTTAAGTAGAAATTTAATGTCTGATCAGCTACATCAAAACGAAGGCCGGAGCTGTTAAATAGCGTAAGCAATCGGTTCTCTGTCTGATTGGCTTCGTCATTAGCACATAACATCCGGGTAGTACCCATTCCTTTAAATGTTATGTTATTTCCTTTTGCAGCATAAGAACCAAAAAAGGAATTACAAGAAGCATTACCGTTTACTGTCTGCTTGGTTATATCAAATTGTATCATGGCTTTTCCGTACTCTTTACCTACACCGTCAAGCTGGATTAACTTCCAACGGTGTTGTCCGATATAATTCCAGATATCTCCATTGTCAATTACTTTAAAAACCATTTTGTTCTTTTTGTCTTTTGAAGTTAAGGTTATTTCATGTCGTCTGTGTTTTATAACATATTCCTGTTTATGTAAGGCCATAAGAAAGGCATGTTCTAATTGCATCGTCTCCGGGTCGCACGCCATCATGGTGCCAATAGGTAAACCGGTTTGAATACGATTGCTTTTTACCTGGGTAAAATCTACTGCAAAAGTATTGCAGCCACTTTTACCATTTATACTGTTTAAATTATAATCAAAAGTAAGGTATACATTGTTCGCATTTGTTTTTTTGCCGTTTAGTTGAGTAAGTACTACTTTTTTTTGTGCAAATGAAGGTATCTTAATCTTCTCTTTGGAGAGTACCTTTTGTAAGGTATAGGTATAGGCAGAAGCATCAGCAGGAACAGGTGCCGGTCTTTTAGATTTTACGACTTTTAAATGATAACGGTAACCTGCCGTATAATCAAACCCTTCTATTGAACTGTAAAATAGTTCCCAGTCTTTTTCGTTGCCATATTTAACCTGGAGGCATTCCATAGGAGCCACACCGGTGCAGTTCGCCTTATTTTCCTTAACCCACATTTCTATTATTTCCTGGGCAGAGCCTAAACTTGAAGTAAGTGTTACAAGTAGTAAGAATACAATTTTTTTCATTTCTTATTATTTTGTGGCAAACTTTACAATTACTATGCCATAAGCTTTTTGATGTTCGTATAATAAAAAAGAAAAATGTCAGTACTTTTGTTTAAAATTTAGAAGATGATTACACCACCTTATCTGAAGAAAGGAGATACCGTAGCAATTGTTTGTACTGCCCGTAAATTTTTTCCTGAAGAATGTTTGCCGGCTGTTGAGCTACTGAAAACCTGGGGATTAAAGGTTGTTTTGGGAACTACTATCGGATTGGATAATTTTCAGTTAGGAGGATCAGATAAGGAAAGGGCAACAGATTTACAGCAGATGATCAACCGGACAGATATACAGGCTATCTGGATAGCCCGGGGCGGGTATGGAACCGTTCGTATCCTAGATAAAGTTGATTTTACCCCATTACAACGCCACCCGAAATGGATAGTGGGTTTTAGTGATGTAACCGTTTTACATAGTCATACCCATACATTGGGAATACAGACTATACATGCTATTATGCCCTATACGGTTCCTACTACTATTCCTGCGGCTGTTACTTCTTTGCACCAGGCATTATTTGGTTTGCCTATGGCATATAAGGTAGACGCTTTTTCCAAAAATAAACCGGGCAACAGCAAAGGGCAGCTGGTAGGGGGGAACTTGTCCATTTTATACAGTTTGCTGGGGTCTCCGTCCAGTATTGCAACTCGCGGTAAAATATTATATATAGAAGATCTGGATGAATATCTGTATCATATAGACCGTATGCTCTATAATATAAAACGAAATGGTTATTTTGAAGGATTAAAAGGATTGATTGTAGGCGGAATGACTGATTTACACGATAACTCTATTCCGTTTGGTTTCAATATAGAGGAAATGATACTCGATATAACAAAAGAATATGATTTTCCGGTTTGTTTTCAATTTCCGGCAGGGCATATAAAAGATAACCGCGCATTGCGTTTGGGGCAGGATGTTTCATTTTCGGTAACAGATACAGGAGTTACTTTAGCATTTGATTGATGGCTGAACATAATGAAATAGGACAAAAAGGAGAAGAACTAGCCGTAAATTATCTGTTAGGAAATAATTATACAATCCTGGAACGAAACTGGCGTTTTGGCAAGGCCGAAATAGATATTCTGGCCTGGTTAAACGGTACATTAGCCGTTGTGGAAGTAAAAACCCGAAGCACAGATGTTTTTGGGAATCCGGAAAGTTTTGTGAATAAAATAAAAATTGATTTATTGGTAAAAGCAGTAAATGCCTATTGCGAACAAAAAGCAATCGATGCTGACATTCGTTTTGATATTATTTCGGTGCTCCTACAAAAAGAAGTAACTACTATAGAACATATTGAAAACGCGTTTTACCATTTTTAAACTTACAACCAGTTTTCATCTGCAAGTTCTCTCCTCAGGTGCTGCAATACAATGCTTGAACGGTTTCGAACGGTACCTTCACCTAACTTTAAAATCTTGGCGGCCTCACTTATAGAAAGCTGTTCTTCATAACGTAGGCGGTATATGTCCTGCAAACCGGGAGCCAGTTTTTGTACACATTTTGTAATAGTATCCTGCAATTCAGAATAATGGAGTGTATTTAAAATGTCATTATAAGTAATTTCATTCATTAAAGTATCCAGAACCAGTTCTTCTTCCGGAATGTCTTTGCGTTGCTGCTGGCGGTAAAAATCGATAATACGGTAAGTAAGCAAATGCAGCAGGTAGTTTTTACATCCGTGCTCAGCATCAAATTTTATTTTCTCAGGATTGTTCCAGATCCAGATCCAGAAGTTCTGCAGAATATCGGCTATATCTTCTTCCTCTTTTACTTTTTTGAAACACCAGGAGTAAAAAAGTTTCCAGTATTTGTTGTATAAAGCTTTAAAAGCGCTTTCCTTTTTTAAAGCAACGGCCTCTATAAGATCCTTGTCGGTTGCCATATTACACTTTTTTTGCATATACAAAGCT
Source organism: Paenimyroides tangerinum (assembly GCA_050990835.1). Classification (GTDB taxonomy): domain Bacteria; phylum Bacteroidota; class Bacteroidia; order Flavobacteriales; family Flavobacteriaceae; genus Flavobacterium. The sequence goes on from CP158859.1 coordinate 1,331,041, forward strand.
AAAGAGGCGTTTTTTTTGCGGAGTTATTAAGATGTTAATTTTGAATTAATTAAAAGTATTTCTGCGAAAAATAATTGTTTTTTTAAGATAATAATTAGATAATGTTTTCTTAATTAAAAAGCACGTGATAAAGAGGCAATAAGTTGCGGTTATCTGTTTAGTTACAGATGAATAAATAAGCATGACAACACCCAAACATTCCGGATTATTTTTATACAGGCTATATACACGTTATTTTTCGGACCACGCTACCGAAAAAGAAATCCGGGCTTTGCAAAATACCTTTATATCCTATAAAGAGGAGGCGGCTAACGAAAATAAATCAGACGCTTTAAAAGACCAGATTTGGGAAAAACTGCAGAATGAAATAAGAAGGGATACGGTAAAAGTAGTGCCGTTAAATTCTAAAAAACGCAAACGCCGGGTGTATATATGGTTTTCAGCCGCTGCGTGTATTTTAATCACTTGTTCTGTTTTGTGGATGCAGCAAATAGTACAATCGTCTGAAACAGCAAGCAAGAACGAGCCGGTTATGGCATGGAATACAATAAGTTCTCCGGCCGATAAAATAACAAAGATAACAATGCCTGACGGAACTGAAGTGGTTTTGAATATGGCAAGTACATTACAGTACGATAAAAATGCTTTTAATCAAAAAAACAGAGAAGTATGGTTAAACGGAGAAGCCTTTTTTGATGTTTCAAAAAATCCTGAAAAAAAGTTCATTATACATACTGCCGATTTAAAAACAGTGGTTCGTGGTACTTCATTTAATGTGAAAGCCTATGCTGAGTTGCCGGAAATAAGTGTGAGTGTAAAAACAGGAAAGGTTGAGGTATATAGTAAGAACAAATCATTAGCAGCTTTACAACCAAACCAGCAAATCGTATATAGAATGCAGACGCAGAAATCCGCAGTTGGCGTTTGTAACGGAGAAATGGTAAATGCGTGGCAGGAAGGATATATTGTCTTTCACGAGGCATCAAAAGAAGAGTTGATTTTACGTATAGAACAACGCTTTCATATAAACGTTGAAGTAAAAACAACGAAGCTTGACCATGTAAAACTGAATGCCTTAATTAATAAAACAGAGTCAGCGGAAAAAGTACTTCAAAAGTTACAGCTTATTTACAATATTCATTATATAATTACGGATAACCACATAACTATTTACTAATCTCAATTCCTTAAAAGCTTAAAATGCAGGTAAATATAAAAAATCGTGTATCACGAACAGGCATTTTAATGCTTAAAAATGAAGAAACCGAACCAATGAAAAAAAGTACCCTAACATGTAAATGTTCTCCTCTATTCATGCTTTTGTCTTGCTTCTTTTTTGCTTGTTTGCCAGCTGTATATGCACAAACAATGAACAGAAATTTTCCTGCCGAAAGCTTAAACAGCCGTTTACAGAAAATCGCGCAACAAAACAAGGTGACCATTACCTATGATTCCCGGCTTATAGACCGCACATCTGTTGGCAGGCTGCAAAGCAACAGCCAAAATGTGGAAGAGATACTGAAACAGTCATTACGCGATACAGACTTCGATTACAAGAAACAAGATGCTACTACATACGTTATTGTAAAACGAATACCTGAGAAACAATCTGTGAAGCCGAAAGGAACTCTTTCTGGTAAAGTACTGGATGAAAAAGGACAACCGGTTTTTAGCGCTACGCTTTTATTACAAGGAACGGAAATAGGGACAGATACGGATGAAAATGGTGATTTTATAATTACGGGAGTGCCGGAAGGTGAATATACGTTGGAAGCTTCTCTTTTAGGTTACAGTAAACTTATGGTAAATGAAGTAAAAATAAAAGAGGCTACTACTACACTGTTAAACCTTGTATTAAAAGAAGATTACGGTCAGTTAAACGAATTGGTAATTACGGTAAACTATGCTAAGGCCTCAGCAGAGGGATTATACAACCGTCAGAAAAATATGGTATCGTTAAGTGATGGTATAAGCGCCGACATGATTAAAAAAACCAATGATAATAATGTTGGGGAAGTACTAAAACGGGTAAGTGGTATTGTTATGGAAAAAGACGGAAAGTTCGTAAATATTCGCGGGTTGGGCGATCGTTATAATAATATGCAGCTTAACGGAAGTACACTGCCTTCTACCGAAGCCAATACAAAGAACTTTTCGTTTGATATGATTCCGAGTAGCCTGATAGACAACGTGGTGATAAACAAAACCTTTACGCCTGATCTGCCTGCTGAATTTGTAGGCGGACTCGTAAATGTATCGACATTGTCAGTTCCTAAAAAATCATTTTTTGACTTTACGATGGGAACAGGCTTCAATACGTTGAGTTTCAATAAAGATTTCTGGAGTGGTAAACGCTACAATTCCGATTGGTTCTTAGGTAATATGAAAGACCGTATGTGGTATGGTACCGTCTTCGACCCCAAACAATATGAAGCATGGAATAACGAAAGGCATAATATAAATACAACGCCTGAACGTAAGACAGAACTGGAACAGCTGATCTTTGATAAAAATGCGCAGATACCTAACCGTTTTGGCCTGAAAAAATACAGCGGAGACCCTAATACCAATTATGCCGTTTCATTCGGTACCCCTTTTCATCTGAACGACGGAAGTACTTTAGGACTGGTAATGGCAGCAACATATCGGAATGAACAAAACACACAAGAACTGAAAGAAGCGCATTACAGAACATACGGAAACCGTTCATACCTGGGCACTAAACATGATTTTACAACATGGGTAGGCGGTATTGCCAATCTCGGGTGGGAAACAGCAGGCCATAAAATTACATGGTATAACCTGTACAATAACAAATTTACCAACGAAGGCAACCGGGTATTTGTTAGTAATGCAAATGAACAGCTCTGGATGGAACAATTCAGTTCCGCGCTGCGCAATTCATTATACCAGACCAAATTGGAAGGCGAGCACCAGCTGGGTGACGATACCATAAAAATATCGTGGATGGCTGACTATAACAACGTAAAACGCCAGGCACCGGACGAACGTCTTATTGCGGTAAGAGTGGCTTCAAAAGCGGTGAACAATCCGGATGAAACCAACGCGTTCACCAGTCATAATTTAGACCCTTTATATACCGATAACGGAAATGTCATCACCTATGGCAGTACATGGGGTGAAATTAATCAGGGAAATGCCTTTGGCAGTGGTTATATCCGTCATAACGAATATACCGAAGATAAAAAAAACGCCGCTCTTAATTTTGAGTTGCCGTTGCTGGTTAACGATAACAAGCAGGTATTGAAAGCCGGGTATTACGGTACCTTCCGGAAAGCACATTACGAACAATTATCATTAAGACCCGAAGCTTCTGGTTTGGTTTTAAACGAACAGTTAAATAATAATGCACTGAGCGTAGAGGAGTTTTTTGCACAGGAACATTTTAAAAACGGCTGGATAGAATACAATCCTTATTTTGGAAGAAGCATACAGGCTGACCAGCTGCGGGATTATTATGATGGAGATCAGCAATTGCACGCAGCTTATGTAAATGCCGAAATGGCTTTTTGGGGTAAGTTGAGAGTTTCTGGAGGGGTGCGTATGGAGGCGAATAACATGAGTATTCTAACCAATGCCGCCGTGCCGGGCAGTGCTGTAATAACAGATACGCTCATTGCAAATAAAAATACCCGTTTTTTCCCGTCGGCTTCCATCATTTATACTATTGCGCAAGATTTTAATGTACGTGCTGCTTACAGTAAAACCATTGCACGTCCTGATTTTAATGAATTAAGTTCAATGGCTTATTACGACGTGTATGAAAGGTCGATGGTATTTAGTGAAAAGCTTACAGATACAAATATTAGAAACTATGATGTGCGTTTTGAATGGTACCCGGCTCCCGGAGAAGTAATTTCCCTGGGAGGATTCTATAAAGAATTTGAAAACCCCGTAGAAATGATTTCCCGAGATCTGGATGCGGGAAATTATGAGTTCAAGAAAATAAATATCCCGAATGCCAAAGTAAAGGGTATAGAACTGAATGTCCGTAAATCGTTTGCATTTATCAGCTCATCTGACTTTTTCAGGAATTTGTATGTAGGAGGAAATATTACGTTTTTGAAAGGAACTGTCAACTACGATCTGGAAAAAATGAAGCAGGAAAATTCAGGTTTTACGGGTGACGATCCTGATAATTTTAGAGATCGTCCGTTACAGGGATTAGCCCCGGCTATATACAACGGTTCTTTAGCTTATGACGGCGCATATTTGGGGGCATCGGTAAACTACGGACGCGTAGGAAGAAGAGCAACAATTACAGGAGTAAAAGCTTATTTGGACGAATATGAAAATCCGCGTAATATATTGGATTTACAGCTATCAGGACGTTTTTTTAAAAATCGTTTAGAGGTTAAAGCCAATGCAGCTGATATATTGAATGAACCTGTTATCCGCTATGTGAATATGGGATACGGAGGGGCAGACGAAACAGATCTTACACATGACCTGTCGTATAATAAAGGAAAAGATATGCCGCGTACCAAATACAAAAGAGGGGTAACGTATTCCATTAACTTAACCTACAAGTTTTAAATCGTTTGAAAGATAGGGTTTTGTGAGAAGCCGTCAGCAAAAAATAGTAATAACCGGTAAATAAGGAAACCAAATTTAATAACCAATAAATTTTTAAATCATGAAGAAAAAACTTTTTTTCAGAAGCGCCTTAGTGGCATCCCTGTTTGTGACAGGAGTAGTAGTAACATCTTGTTCAAACGAGGCAGATGTTGAAGATGGTAGCCAGTTTCAGGCAAAAGCAGTATTGGCTACTGTAACGGTTGGAGGTCTGTATACTACAGATTACCATATGACAGCAGGCAATGAGTACCGTGTAGACGGGAAAATGGTATTTACTAATGGCGCTAAATTAACTATTGATGCAGGTGTAACCATTAAAGGAGTATCTAAAAGTGACCCTACAAAAGCATCTGCAATTGTAATTACCAAAGGATCAAAAATCATTGCAAACGGTACAGCTTCTAACCCAATTATCATGACAGCTGAAAACGGCACCAAAGGAGGTTGGGGTGGTTTAGTTGTGTTAGGTAAAGCAACTGTAAATCAGGGCAACAGTAAAGTAATTGAAGGAATCGACAGTTCTATTGCTACTGATTTCCCTGGAGTAGACTTTACCTATGGAGGTAGTGACGACGCTGACAATTCAGGTTCATTGAAATATGTGCGTATAGAGTTTGCCGGGGCTTCTATTGCTGCAAATAATGAACTTAATGCTTTTACATTCGGAGGTGTAGGTAGCGGTACTACATTAGAAAACTTACAAGCTTACAAAGGAGCAGATGACGGTTTTGAATTTTTCGGGGGAACAGTAAATGCAAAATACTTAATTTCTACAGCTACTGACGATGATGCTTTTGACTTCGATTTTGGATACAGAGGAAAATTGCAGTTCCTGATTTCTAATATTGATAAAACATTAACCTATTCAAGCGACCCGAATGGAATTGAGTGTGATAATGACGGAGCCGGATCAGGAGCTACGCCATTTACACACCCTGTTATCAGTAACCTGACTGTTATTGGAGTCGATGGTGCGATAGCTGGAGGAGGTCCTTTAAAATCAGGCGCTAACTTCCGCAGAAATACGCAATTTACATTGGTAAACAGTGTTTTGTATGGTTTTCCTACAGGTATTTTACACCAAACGTCTAATAGCTATACGTTTGAGCGTAACGTGGTAAACGGTACTGCTGCTATTTTCAGTGGGTTTACACCGAGCTCAAGCAATACAGGCGTGTCGGGTAACCCTGTAACAGCTGCGACCATTATGCTGACTACCCCGTTTGTTAATCCTTATAATGCAACAAGTGTGCGACCTACCGGAACAAATACGTCTGGGGCAAGTTTTACAGGAATGGATCCGTTCTTTACTGTTGTAGCCTATAAAGGAGCTGTTGCCCCTTCCGGAGTAAAATGGAATGCAGCAGCTTGGGTACGTAACTAAACTCTTTAGGTAATCTGATTATAACATCCGGCATTATAGGCCGGGTGTTTTTAAAATGAATCAAAAACAATGAAAAAAATAACCTTATTTTTACTGCTAATCAGCGTATTTTCTCTTTTGGGAGTAAGTGGCTGCAGCATAGATAATACAGATTCAGGTACAGAACCTCTTGCCTATACGGTGCAGCTGCGTGTTTTAGGTGTAGAAACAACTGCCGGTACTATCCGGGTGTTTTTCAATGACAAAGAATTACAAACCGAAACCGCGTTTACAGCTGAAGAAACCCGCACAGGAGTGCTAAAAGCGTACTATGACCCTATGACAAACGGTAAGCCTTCAGACATCCGGCAATTAATACCTCATATCAATGATGAAAATTATACCCTAAGTTCCGATAATATAATAGAACTTATTTTATATAAAGAAAAACTATATGTTTTTGATACCCGTACATTTGTTGAGTCGGGAGTAGCTCTTACCCTTACCGGCGATGGAAAAGAAGAAGATTACCAGATAAACTTTAACAATGAGCAGCTAAAACCGGGTTCAAGAAAGCTTTTTCATATAAATGACCTGTCAGGCACGTTACAGTTAAAAAATAAAATCACAAATGAAATGGTGTATAATGCGCAGGTGCAGCTGCCTGAAAACAGCTTATTGACCATGTTTCAGGTAGATACTGATTTTGTTCCTATGACGGTAGATGAACCCGACCCTGAAAGTTCCAACACTATTAAAATACGGTTTTTGTATCTAGGGAAACCCGGAGATATGTTAAATGAGCCGGTTTACACCATGCAGTTGGCAACCACAGACGAAAATTTTGATTTGACCCATCCTATCCTGCTCTCAGAAGAATTTGAAATTAAAAAAGGAGAACTAACCCCCTTTTTTTCTATAACTAAAGATGATATTCAAGCATCCGGAGGCTTCGTTTTTATAAAAGTCGTTACAGTAGACGGAACCGAGCTGATAAAATTTGAAGATTTTTTCATGGTAAGTCTTATTCTTGAAAATGAAAGATTCATCAATAAATTTGAAAGTTATATGCTCGATGCACAAGGTACCCCCGTAATTTTTCATACAATACCCTGGTAAAATATATAAAGAAAATAGTAGTTTTTTTCATTAGTTTTTGTTTTCAACCTTGCGTTGTTAATTCCAAGAGGCTGCCTCCGTTTGAAGTTTACTTCGATAAGGACAGCCTCTTTTTTATTTTTTAATGAATTTGGAATAATATACCAGTTGGTTATTTGATTCCAGTTTTATAAAATAAGTACCGCTCGCCAGACTTGAAACATCAATAAAATTTTGCGTTACATTTTTAGAAAGAACTTTTTTGCCATTTAGGTTGAAAACGGCCACTTTTTCAATTGGAATATTCTGCGCCCAACAGAGATTGTCTTGAGCGGGGTTCGGATACAGAATAATATCCGATAAATCAAATGCTGAAACGGAAGAAGCGGCGCATTGAAAAATCAGTACCGGAGTAGCTGAAGAAGTAACGGAGCCGTTACCGTACCAGCCTTCTGAATTATAACCCCATGCCCAAACCGTCTGGTCTGCTTTTAAAGCAAAAGAAATGGAATGGCCGGCAGCCACCTTAACCCAGTCGGTACCATTGCCAACCTGTGTCGGAGATAAATATGCCGGAATGAGTATTGTTCCGTTAATCCAGCCATAAGACCCCCATTGCCATAAGGTGCCGTCTGTTTGAATTCCCAATGAATGAAAGCTTCCGGCCGATATAGCCTTCCAGGTAGCTGTGCCTATTTGCTGGGGCGTTAAAACGCTTGTAGTTGCGCCATTGCCTATTGTCCCTGGCGCGTTATTGCCCCAGGCCCATAAAGTTCCGTTAGTTTTTAAAGCCAGTGTAAAATAGTCGCCACCGTTTGCAATGATTTTCCAGTCTGAATCATTGGTTATTTGAGTAAACGAAACGGCAAAAGCAGTATTTCCGGTACCCAACGCACCAAAGCTTCCGTTACCACGTGCCCACAAGGTACCATTGTTTTTGATGGCAAAAGTTCTGGTATACCCTGCAAAAACATCTTTCCAGTCATTATCTTCATTTAACTGTACAGGCTGTGTATAGTAATTGTCTGCATAGTTGGGCGTGATTTGCGAGGTAAGTTCATTGGCGGCATTATTGCCCCATCCCCAGAGTGTGCCATCGTTTCTTAAAGCTGCAACATGTAACCAGCCCGATGTTATCTTCTGCCAGTTTTTACCGGTTCCTACCTGTTCCGGAACAAAGTTGGCTGTAAGGGTACCATTTCCTGATTGCCCTCTGTCATTACGTCCCCAAGCGTATATCTTCCCGTCATCGGTTAAGGCAACCGAGTGGTTTAGAGAATGTTGAATGGAAACAAAAGCTGGTGTAACTGGTCGTTGATAGGGAGCCACTTGTGTTTGGGTGGCAGCTCCGTTGCCTACCTGCCCATAATCATTTTTGCCCCAGGTATACACTGTACCATCCGAGGTAAAAACGGAGAGTGTACCATAGTGGGTTGAAATATCTTGTACACATCCGGAATGTTGCGCATAAGCAGTTGAACCTAGAAACAGTAATAGTAATTTGTAGTTTTTTGCCATAATTTTAATTTTTTTGTTAAAAATAGTAAATTTTGATAAATGATGTGTTTTTTGCTAATTTTTTTAATAAGCCTGAGAGCGGGTTTTTAATGATTGTGGAAACTATGATGCAAGGATAGTTTGGTGGTATTTGTGTTATATAATTATACGGTTATGTATACATTTTTAATGCACCCTAAATATGTAGTATAAAAGATATTTCTATGTTCTGAAAAGAAGATAGGGAGTTGCCTAAAGGATTCAAAATCACGGGTGAATGAAAATAAAACAACGAAGCATTTGCATAATAAATTTTTAGTTGTAATTTTGCACTCCCTTTATTGGGAATGGAATGTTTAATTAAAATAATTTTATTGTGGAAAGTTTAAGCTACAAAACAGTATCAACAAACAAAGCAACTGCTCAGAAAGAGTGGGTTATTGTTGACGCTGAAGGGCATAACTTAGGACGTCTTGCTACCAAAGTGGCTATGCTGCTTAGAGGGAAGTACAAGCCAAGTTACACGCCTCACGTGGACTGTGGTGATAATGTTATCATTATCAACGCGGAGAAGATCAACTTAACAGGTAACAAACTGGATGACAAAACCTACATTCGTCATACCGGTTACCCAGGTGGTCAGAGAGAATTAACAGCCAGAGTAATGCAACAAAAAAATCCTGCATTATTAGTAGAGAAAGCTGTAAAAGGAATGTTGCCTAAAAACAAATTAGGAGCACAATTATTCCGTAATTTAAATGTTTATGTAGGTGCAGAGCACAAACACGAAGCTCAGCAACCTAAAACCGTTAATTTAAACGATCTTAAGTAATGGGAGTTATTCACAAAATCGGTAGAAGAAAAACCGCAGTAGCTCGTGTTTATGTTACAGAAGGTACTGGTAACATCACAGTGAACAAAAAAGAATTCGCAACGTATTTCCCTACAGCTACTTTACAGTATAAAGTGTTACAGCCGCTTTCTATGACAGAAAACGCTGAAAACTTTGATGTAAAAGTAAACGTATACGGTGGAGGTACAACAGGGCAGGCTGAAGCTGTGCGTATGGCAATTGCCAGAGCAATGTGTGAAGTTGATGCTGAAAACAGAGCTATCTTAAAACCAGAAGGACTATTAACACGTGACCCTCGTATGGTAGAGCGTAAGAAATTCGGTCAGAAGAAAGCTCGTAAGAGATTCCAGTTCTCTAAACGTTAATATTTTATACTATTTATTAAAAAATCTAAGTTTTTGTTGCTCGCCGGCTGAGGTCGGAGGTAGTTTAGCATCTAAATGAAGCCTGATAAAAGGAACATTGCTAATTACAAGAACGTAAACTATTACAAAAATGGCAAACAAAGTAGAAGTAAAAGAATTACTAGAAGCAGGTGTTCACTTCGGACACATGACTAGAAAATGGGATCCGAACATGGCTCCTTACATCTATATGGAGCGTAATGGTATCCACATTATCAATCTATATAAAACAGCAGCAAAAATCGAAGAAGCTAATGAAGCTTTAAAGAAAATAGCTGCATCAGGTCGTAAAATCTTATTTGTAGCGACTAAAAAACAAGCAAAAGATATTGTTGCAGAAAAAGCAGCAGCAGCTAACATGCCGTACATCACTGAAAGATGGCCGGGAGGTATGTTAACCAACTTCGTAACTATCCGTAAAGCTGTTAAAAAAATGGCTTCTATCGATCGTATGAAGAAAGACGGAACATTTAACACGTTATCTAAAAAAGAGCGTTTACAAGTTGACCGTTTACGTGCTAAGTTAGAAAAGAACTTAGGTTCTATTGCTGACATGACACGTTTACCAGCTGCTTTGTTTGTAGTTGATATTAAAGCAGAACATATCGCAGTAAGAGAAGCTCAAAAATTAAACATTCCTGTATTTGCTATGGTAGATACCAACTCTGACCCACGTGAGGTAGATTATGTTATCCCGGCAAATGACGACGCTTCTAAATCAATCGATAAAATTTTATCTTTAGTAACCGCAGCTATCATCGAAGGAAATTCGGAAAGAAAGACTGAAAAAGAAGAAGCTGCTAAAGCAGAAGCTAAAACAACAACTACTGAAGAATAATTCTTAACAGTATTTTAAAGTCGTTATGCTGATAGTTCCGTATTTTTGAACCTATCCATAACGACTTTTTCTTATTTCAATAACTATTAAATCTAAAATACTATGGCAAATATTTCTGCTGCAGACGTTAATAAATTAAGACAAATTACAGGTGCCGGAATGATGGACTGTAAAAAAGCTTTGGTAGAAGCTGAAGGCGATTTTGATAAAGCAATTGAAGTACTACGTAAAAAAGGGCAAAAAGTAGCGGCTAACCGTTCTGACCGTGAGTCAACAGAAGGAGCAGCTGTAGCTTTTGTTAATGCTGACAAAACCAAAGGTGTGGTACTTACGTTGAACTGTGAAACAGATTTTGTTGGTAAAAATGAAGGATTTGTGGCGCTTGCAAAAGAATTGGCTGAAAAAGCAATCAACTTCGATTCTAAAGAAGCTTTCCTTGCATCTGCATACAATGATACCTTAACAGTAGCTGAAAAATTAATTGAGCAAACGGGTGTTATCGGTGAAAAAATTGAAATAGGCGCTTTTGAAGTAATTGAAGGTGCTTTTGTAGGTGCATACATTCACGGAAATAAAATTGCCGCTGTAACGGCATTATCTAAAACTTTTGATAAAGCAGAAGAAGTGGCAAAAGACGTATCCATGCAGGTAGCTTCTATGGGAGCTGAAACATTATCATACAAAGATTTTGATCCTGCTTTTGTGGCAAGCGAAACGGATGCCCGTATTGCAGTAATTGAGAAAGAAAATGAAGAATTGGCCCGTTTAGGAAAAACATTGAAAAATGTTCCTAAATATATTTCGTACGCTCAGTTAACAGAAGACGTATTAAAACAAGCAGAAGAAGAAGCTAAGGCAGAATTAAAAGCGGAAGGAAAACCTGAAAATATCTGGGAAAGAATTTTACCAGGTAAAATTCAGCGTTTTATCAGTGATAATACTACTTTAGATCAGGAAAAAGCGTTGTTAGACCAAAACTTCATTAAAGATGAAAGTAAAAAAGTGGCTGACTATGTAAAAGGATTCGGTGTTGAAGTAACCGGATTCAAAAGAGCTTCTTTAGGATAATAAATAGAATAGTTCCTTATAAAAACAAAACCCCAAATCAGCCGATTTGGGGTTTTGTTCTTCTGGTACCTAGTAGATTTTCTCTTATAGTAAGCTTTTTATGGTGTTGCGTAGTTCTTGTTCATCGAATCCTAATATTGTTTTTACATGTTCTCCTTCTTGATTTAGTATGAATAAGGTAGGAAATACCTTTATGTTTAATTCTTTAGAAATATTTTGATTCGTTTTATAAGTAGAAAAGTAATTGGCTTTCTTATACTCTAAATAACCGCTTACATCTTCTTTATCGTCTATATCGTTAAGGCCAATAATGACTAAATGATCTTTAAACTCTTCCTGTAGTTGAATTAAATCAGGAATGGCTTTTAAACAAGGGAAACAACCACGGTACCAAAAATCAAATAAAACAACTTTTCCTTTTAGCTCATTCAGGGTTACTTTTTTTCCATTGTTTAAGTGAAATTCGGAAGGCAAATTTGCATTGATTTCCTTATTTACCTGTGCTACTCCTGTTGTTATGCAAAACATCGCAGAGTATAGCCATACTGTTCTTTTAATGAGTGGTATCATCTCTCTTTTTTAATTGGTTTTGAAAATGTTTATAGAGTTCGACAGCATTTAACCGTTCGTTTTCTTCAATTTTAAAATGATCAGGCAGAATAGCAGTATTAATAGCTATATAATCAATTTCGTAATAATTGTATTGCTCCATATTTTCCCATCTTAAAAAAGAATAAAAAGCAATGGGCAAGAAATCGGTTTTTCTGATATAATGTTTTTCTACACGATCTCGGGTAGTATCTTTTTTGTCTTTATAGGTTATTGTTAAAACATAAACGGGTGCGTTGTGTAACATTTCTTCAGTAACCTGTATATCTTTAATGACGATTTTTATAAGAAGGCTTCCATATACATTAAAATTGTTCTTTTCCCCAAAGTATTTTTTTAACAGATAATTACTGTAGTTGTCTACTACAGCATATTTCATTTCATTATCATTGTATATCTCAGGCTTTTCATCTGTGGTTAAGGAATCAGCCAGGTTGCTGTACCAAAGAACTTTATCGCCATTGTACCTTCTTTGTCCAAAATAGTTATCCCCGTTTTTTTCCATTTCAAATTTTAAATCAATCTTATGGTACGATTTCATCTTGTCTTCAGGTGCTAGGTACAAAGAACAGATTGCTGTGGAGTAAAGGGTGTCTTTTCGGGCTAAATATTTATTAAAATAATCAACTTTATAAACAACAGTAGTGATAGCGTTAAGTGATTCATCCACCTTTTTAACGAGCTCTTTAAGCTCAATGGGTTGGGCAAAAGTGCTGAAGGTGCTTAACAGTAGTAAAACTATTGTCCATAGTAAGTGTTTTGATTTTTTTGTCATCATTAAAGTGTATGTTACATAATTAAATCATACCAATGTATTTATTTTATTTATATCGATGCAGAAACAGAGCTTCAATGCTCATTTTCAATTTGTTTTTATGCAGAGCATTTAAATAAACCCCTAAAATAGCCATTTAGTATTTATTATAAAAGAAAAATATTTTCACAGTTAAACACAACCAAATAATGAAGCTGCTGTTCCCTAAAAACATTTTGTTTTCTTACCCGTTAAAAACAATTATAACTTTTGTAGTTTTGAAAAAAATACGAATGAAAACAATTTTAAAAATTCTCTTTCTGTTAATCCCCGCATTAATTTGGGCACAAGATAAAAAAATAGCGGGTTATATTATGTTTGAAAATGAACCTGTTCCTGAGACCATCGTCATAATAGAAGCCGGTAAAAGTTATACATCCGTTACCAATACAGAGGGTTTTTTTTCGATTTTGCTTGATGAAAACATTGAAAAATATACTATTACTTACGAACATGCACAATTTAAACCTGAACATAAAGAGCTGTCTTTTGTTGAAGGGCAGACGCTGTATTTAAGCTTTGAGACTGAAGAAGATCAGGTATTGGAAACACTCGTAATAGATCAAAGCAATAAAAATATAAAGCGGTTTGCAGATAAAACAGTTATTGATGTGGAGAACATGACGATTTTGAATAATGGGTCGGTATTTGAAGCCATCAATAAACTGCCGGGAGTGCTGGTAGCGGCAAACGGGCAGATTGCACATAATGGTAAACTAGCTGCCATTTTTCTGGATGGAGAACCAACAGGTATGGACGGTGATCAACTGACCAACTTTCTTAAAAACCTGCCGGCAAATTCTGTGAAAAATATTGAAATAATTGACAACCCTGGAGCAAAATACAGCGCAACATTTAGCGGTACCATTATTAATGTGGTTACCAAAAATGCTAAAATTGAAGGCGTAAGTGGCAGTATTATGCAGCATAACAGTATAAACAGCCGTATTAAAAATACAACTTCGGCCCAACTCATGTTTAAGAAAAATAAATGGACATGGAATTTGAATTCGGGATACACCCATCATGAAGCCAATGTATATGCGGCCAATACTTTTTCTTTTCAAAAAGATGAACTACCTGTAAAAGCAGCAGAAAATTACTGGAACCAGCAATGGTATCAGAGCTTCTTTCTGCGGAATAACTGGCAGCTAAAGCTCTCAGATGCTACACAGTTTACCTTAAAGTACAATTACAATCATTTGTATTCAAAACCTAAATCATTCGGTGATATAGAGAACCAGTTTGGCGATACAAAAGATACGTACCGGCAGCATTCCCAAACCCGGGCGTTAAATAACATGCATGAAGTACAGTTTATTTATTCTCAGAAACTAGATACATTGGGAACCCAGTTTACCATTACTTCAAATACCCAATGGCAGTTTAACGATAATGATAATGCGTTGTATGTAAAAAATAAACTGGCTTCCCGTATTCTGACAGAAAGCCGTTTTATATACAGCCAAAGCAAAGCTGATTTTGAGACACCGTTAACAAGATTAAGCGGAACCTTGACTGCCGGCGTACATTACACCCATTCGTTGTCTGCCAATAACGGTTTGTATCAATGGGAAGGAAATGCACCTTATATTCCCTATGATTTTAACTATACCAATACCGCGGTATATAGCAGTGTTTCGGCTAACATAAAAAAGTTGATGATTTCTGCCGGGCTCAGAATGGAAGCTTTAAAATACCGGTCTGTCACCACAACCGATTCGTTAAACCTGAATGAAACCTATACTAACTTGTTTCCGACAATTACTTTAAAATATCCTGTAGCTTCAGGTATATATTTGAGCGCAGGATATAACAAACGGATGAACCTGCCTGGTGCCGCCGCTTTTAACCCGAACACAACGTCCAGGAACAGCTTGCTGCTGTCTGACGGAGGTAACCCGTTTCTTAAACCGCAGATCAATCACAATATCAGTACATCCGTAACAATTTTTGATTATATCTATTTTAATTATAACCTGACCTTAATGCCCAACCAGAATGTTCTCTTTTACGAGGTAACTCCGGAAGGCGGCCTTCAGTCCAAATACCATAATATGGCGAATGCCAGGTCGCAAAGCTTTCACATGGGGTTCCCGTTACCCTATGCCATATTTACCAAAGGCATCAAAAACCTGATTGAGAATAGAAAAGGTATTAATCCTGATGAATTATCATTTACTTATGTCAACTTCGGCTGGTTTAAAACAAAATATGACAACATTATTCCGGAACGCTTTCAAAAAAGCACCGCCTATATTTTTACCTATTCACAGTTTTACTTAAAAAATAACACCCGTTTATTTATTACCTATTACAATATGTTTAAAGGAGTGATGAATTTATATGAACTGAATAAACCGGCGCAAAATCTCAATATTTCCTTGAACAAGAAATTTTATGACAATAAATGGTCAGTAACGGTTGGTGTGGATAATGTACTGAACACAGATGGTTTTGACGTAAATGTCTTTGGAAACGGTTTACAGATGCGGAGCGAAAACTGGAATGAAAAACGGATGTTTAAAGTGGGTGTCATTTTTAATTTCGGATCATTTAAAGACCAGAATCAACCCGTATTTCCTCAAACACAACCTCCTTTTAATGCTAATTAATTATGAAAATATTCAAACATTTACTGGTACGGATACTTATTGCCATTATACTGGGTATTGTAATTGGACAATGGATAAATGTAGGTTTGCTTCGGTTCTTCATTACCTTTAATAACCTCTTCAATAGTTTCTTGGGTTTTTGTATTCCGCTTATCATTATGGGGTTTATAGTACCTTCTATAGGAAAATTAGGCAATTCTGCAGGTAAATTGGTGGGAACTACAGCTTTTCTGGCTTATCTATCTACTTTATTTGCCGGATTCAGCTCTTATGGTGTCAGTATGGCAGCATTTCCCACAATGCTCCAGAACCAGTCGTTAGCGGAATTGGGTAAAACTGCCGAGATATTGCCTTACTTTTCCATTGCTATTCCGCCTGTTTTAGATGTAATGACAGCATTGGTGCTGGCTTTTATCTTAGGAATAGGGATATCTAAAATACATCACAGTAAATTACTGGACATAAGCAATGAATTTGAACAGATAATCAGTAAAGTAATAGCACATGTGCTCATTCCGTTGCTCCCTCTGTATATTTTCGGGATTTTTTTACATATGGCCTATACTGGTGAAGCTGCTGCTATGGTGCATGTTTTTGCAAAAATAATTGGAGTTATCTTTATTCTACATATTGTTTTTCTCCTGGTTCAGTTTAGTATTGCGGGTATTATAGCCAAAAAGAACCCTTTTCATGCTTTAAAAACCATGCTGCCAGCCTATTTTACAGCTTTAGGTACACAATCATCAGCAGCAACTATACCTGTAACTCTTGCACAGGCTATAAAGATGGGAGTGTCAGAAACAATTGCCAAATTAGTGATCCCCTTATGCGCCACCATACACCTCTCAGGCAGTATGCTGAAAATAGTGGCCTGCGCTGTAGCCTTAATGCTGGTACAAGGCATGCCTGTTGATTTCTGGTCATTTACCGGCTTTATCTGTATGTTGGGTATAGCCATGATAGCAGCTCCCGGTGTACCCGGAGGTGCCATTATGGCGGCAGTAGGTATTATAGGTTCCATGCTGGGATTTGATGAAAAAAACCAGGCGCTGATGATATCACTATACATTGCTATGGACAGCTTTGGGACAGCAGCTAATGTAACCGGTGACGGGGCAATTACTTTGATTATGGACAAGCTTTTTAAAAATAAAGAATAAACGTTTTTTAAGTAAATTTCAAAATGTATACATCCCTAATGAAAAAGTAGTATATTTGTTTCAGTACTTTAGGGGTGTCTGCACAGCAGGCTGAGATTTTACCCTTGGAACCTGATCTAGTTCATACTAGCGTAGGGAAAAGTAAATGACTTCAATAGCCGTTATGGCTTCTATTGTAGGCATTCCTAAAGTAGTATTTAATTTTTTAGGAATGGAATTACAAATCAATCATCAGAAAATTTCTTTTTATGAAGACAGTTTAAGCATAATGGAAATGCTTAATTACCGTTTTCCGGATCACCGTACAGGTATTGCTGTGGCTGTAAACCAGCACGTAATAGCAAAAACGGAATGGCATATATTCTTTCTGCAGCCGGGAGATGATGTATTGGTTATTACCGCTACTCAAGGCGGGTAATTCTTTAATAACGAAATAAAGATAAAGCCGCAGAATATGGAACAACATCAGAAAATTTCCCAAACCCCTTTTCCCAATTCCCGGAAAGTATATATACCGGGTAAATTGTTTTCTATTCAGGTAGCTATGCGTGAAATAGCACTGAGCAATACCAGGTTATCCAACGGAGGTACGGAGGTAAATCCTCCGATTACCGTTTACGACACTTCCGGCCCCTATACCGATCCGGATAGTACTATTGATATACGAAAAGGAATTCCCCGGATCAGGGAACAATGGATTCTAGACCGGAACGATGTGGAAGTATTGGACAATATAACTTCTGATTACGGCAGACAGCGATTGAATGACCCTATGTTAGATCATTTGCGTTTTGAATTCAGACATCAGCCTAAAGTAGCCCGGCAGAACAGTAATGTTACCCAATTACATTATGCCAAAAAGGGGATCATTACACCGGAAATGGAATATGTAGCGATACGTGAGAACCAGCGTATAGAACAGCTCAACGAAGCGTCAAAAAATATGCGGCAACAACATACCGGCAACAGTTTTGGTGCCCATACCCCGCAAAAATACATTACACCTGAATTTGTACGCGATGAGATAGCTGCAGGAAGAGCTATTATACCGAATAATATTAACCACCCTGAATCGGAACCCATGATTATCGGGCGTAATTTCCTGGTAAAAATCAATGCCAATATCGGAAACAGTGCAGTAACATCAAGCATAGAAGAAGAAGTAGAAAAAGCCGTATGGGCCTGTCGCTGGGGAGCAGATACCATTATGGATTTATCTACAGGGAAAAATATACACGAAACACGGGAATGGATTATCAGAAATTCGCCGGTTCCTATAGGTACAGTACCTATTTACCAGGCACTGGAAAAAGTAAAGGGAGTAGCAGAGAACCTGACCTGGGAGATTTTTCGCGATACACTTATTGAACAGGCAGAGCAGGGGGTATCGTATTTTACTATTCATGCAGGAGTGCTTCTGCGTTATATTCACCTTACGGCTCAGCGGGTAACGGGTATTGTGTCAAGAGGAGGGTCTATAATGGCAAAATGGTGTCTCTATCACCATAAAGAAAATTTTCTATATACCCATTTCGAAGAAATCTGTGCTATTATGAAGCGCTATGATGTTGCTTTTTCTCTTGGCGATGGTTTACGTCCGGGATCTATAGCTGATGCCAATGATGCGGCACAATTTGCAGAACTGGAAACATTAGGCGAACTGACCAAGATAGCCTGGAAACATGATATACAGGTTATGATTGAAGGACCCGGGCACGTTCCTATGCACCTTATCAAAGAAAATATGGAAAAGCAATTGAAAGATTGCGGGGAAGCACCCTTTTATACATTAGGGCCGCTAACAACCGATATTGCCCCGGGTTATGACCATATCACTTCAGCTATTGGAGCTGCTATGATCGGTTGGTATGGTACTGCTATGCTCTGTTACGTGACACCAAAAGAACATTTGGGACTACCCAACAAAAAAGATGTAAAAGACGGGGTAATTACCTATAAACTGGCTGCCCACGCGGCTGATCTTGCAAAAGGACATCCTGGCGCGCAATACAGAGATAATGTATTGAGTAAAGCCCGGTTTGAATTTCGGTGGGAAGATCAGTTTAATGTATCGCTTGATCCGGATACAGCACGTGAATTTCATGATGAAACACTGCCGGCCGAGGGTGCAAAAGTGGCTCATTTCTGCTCCATGTGCGGGCCTAAATTTTGTTCCATGAAAATATCACAGGAAATACGGGATACAGCAGAACAGGGAATGCGTGAAAAATCGGAAGAATTTATCGAATCGGGTAAAGGTATTTACTTATAGCAATGATAGTGCTCACAGCCCCATATCCGGTAAAAAATGAAGTGTGTTTTATGAATGATATGCTGGAACAGGGATTGTCATTATTACACATACGAAAACCTTCTGCTTCTTTTTCAGATATGGAAAAACTGATAAAAGGTATCCGTTCCGAATTTTACCCGAATATTGTGCTTCACCAGTTTTATGATTGGGGAAAAGAAAGGGGTATTTTAAAATGGCATTCTTCTGCTCATAATCTATGTCAAGCTGGAAAAACAAGAGAAAGAATCCCGTTTTTTTCCCAATCAGTACATACCATAGAAGAATTTAACAGTCTGCCGGAATTCCTGAATTCTGCATTTTTAAGTCCTGTTTTTCCGAGTATTTCAAAAAAAGGGTATTCCAGCTCCAATTGCTGGAAAAACGAACTGGAAAAACGAACCCGTTTCGATATAAAACTGGTGGCTTTGGGGGGCATGCGACCACAAAATATTCAGGAGGCATTTTTAATGGGATTTGATGATTATGCCTTAATGGGAGGGCTGTGGGAGAGCGGGGATATCATAAAAACATTTAGTGAAGCCATGTTACAGGAAAATAGGTATAAGACGAAAAGGAGAAAATAATGAAAACACTACCTCAAGTACAGTTCATAAGCCAGGGAAAAACAGCAGCTGAACAGCTGAACAGCATACAGCAAATGCTGGATGCGGGTATAGACTGGATACAATTCCGTTTTAAAGGAGAAGAGCAAATTTTACGCTGGCATACAGCAGCAGCAATAAAAAAAGAATGTGAACGGTATAAGGCCACTTTGATTATTAATGACGATGTAGCACTGGTGAACGAAGTGGATGCCCATGGTGTTCATTTAGGTTTGCAGGATACACCTGTTACGGAAGCGAAAAAGGTACTTTCAGATAAGATCATAGGAGGCACGGCAAACACCTTGCAGGATGTGAAGAGGCGTATAGCGGAAAAAGTAGACTACATCGGGCTAGGGCCTCTACATTATACCATTACAAAAGAAAATTTAAGCCCCCTGCTTGGCTATGAAGGATACCGCGACATCTTATACGGATTAAAGAAGAATTGCCCGCCCGTTTATGCAATCGGGGGTATTCAATATGAGGATATTCAGCAACTGAAAGCTGCCGGGGTTTACGGAATTGCCGTTTCAGGAATGCTGTATCATGCTAAAAATAAAAGTGAAACATTACGTTTAATCAAAGCGTTATTATGACATCAAAATTGCAAATTGCCAACAAAACGTTTACTTCCCGGTTATTTCTGGGAACCGGAAAATTTGGCTCTCTCGAGCTTATGGAAAAAGCTGCTTTAGCTTCAGAAACGGAAATGATAACGGTAGCTTTAAAACGGGTAGATGCCACATCAGGGCCAGATACCCTCCTAAACTACCTGAAACACGAACATATTCACTTGCTGCCTAATACGTCAGGTGCGCGTACGGCAAAAGAAGCCGTTTTTGCTGCCCAGCTATCTCGCGAGGTGATGGAAAGCAACTGGTTAAAACTGGAGATTCATCCCGATCCGAAATACCTGTTACCTGATCCGGTAGAAACACTGAAGGCAGCAGAAGAGTTGGTAAAATTGGGTTTTGTGGTACTGCCGTATATACATGCTGATCCTGTATTGTGTAAAAAATTAGAAGCAGTAGGAACGGCGGCAGTAATGCCGCTGGGAGCACCGATAGGGACCAATAAAGGATTACAAACCATAGACTTCTTAAAGATTATTATTGAAAATAGCGAAGTTCCGGTAATTGTAGACGCAGGCATTGGAGCGCCTTCTCATGCGGCACTGGCTATGGAGCTAGGTGCTGATGCCGTTTTAGTAAACACAGCAATAGCTGTTGCCGGAGACCCTGTAAAAATGGCAAAAGCTTTTCATCAGGCTGTTCAGTGTGGCAGACTGGCCTATGAAGCCCGTTTAGCCCAAGTGGCGGAACAAGCATGTGCATCAAGTCCTTTAACTTCTTTTTTACTAAGATAAGATGGCTTTTAAGACACTTTTTGAACAATATAACTGGGACGATATGCAGCAGAAAATATATGCTGCAACTCCTGATAATGTGCGGAAAAGTTTGCTTAGTCACCGAAAAAGCATGGATGATTTTTTGCATTTGATTTCGCCAGCAGCTGAAAGTTTTTTAGAAGAAATGGCACAATTGAGCCAGCAGCTCACACGCCAACGTTTTGGTAAAACCATTCAGTTGTACGCCCCTATGTACCTGAGCAATGAATGCCAGAATATTTGTACATACTGTGGTTTTAGTTTAGACAATAAAATCAGGAGAAAAACACTGAACGAACGTGAAATTGAACAGGAGATGACTGTACTGAAACAACAGGGGTACGATCATATACTTCTGGTAACGGGAGAAGCCAATCATTTGGTGCATATCGGCTATTTTGAGAAAGCCGTAAAACAGGTAAAAAAAAGATTTTCTTCCATTTCCATAGAAGTCCAGCCCCTGACAGAAGAAGAATATACACTGCTGCATCAATGTGGTGTATATGCTGTTTTGGTCTACCAGGAAACCTATCATCAGGAAGTGTATAAAAAATACCATCCTAAAGGAAAAAAATCAAATTTTCATTACCGTTTAGATACCCCCGATCGTATTGGCAGGGCAGGTATACGGAAAATAGGTCTGGGGGTTTTATTGGGGCTGGAAGACTGGCGCACTGATAGTTTTTTTAATGCATTGCATATTGGGTATCTCCAAAAGAGATACTGGCAAACCCAGTATTCCGTTTCTTTTCCAAGACTGCGTCCTGCTGAAGGTATAACAGGTCCTAATTTTGTGATGACTGATACACACCTGATACAATTGATTTGTGCTTACCGCATCTGGAACCCCGATCTGGAAATCTCCATATCTACCCGCGAAAATGAACTACTGAGAAATCATGTAGTAGCTTTGGGAGCCACCGCTATGAGTGCAGGTTCTAAAACCAACCCCGGTGGCTACGCAGCAGATACAGAATCACTGGAACAATTTGAAATATGTGATAACAGAAGTACCCTGGAAATTTATAATATGATACAAAGCCAGGGGTATGAACCTGTATGGAAAAACTGGGACAAGATCTTTTAACATGATAACAGCTACCGATTTTTTGCGATATAGCCGCCAGATGCTGCTGGAAGAAGTGGGAACCGAGGGACAGTTGAAAATAAAAACAGCCAAAGTGCTGGTGGTAGGTACTGGCGGACTCGGGTCTCCTGTACTGACTTACCTGGCAGCAGCAGGTGTCGGACATTTGGCAACAGTTGATTTTGATAGTGTTGAAACGCACAATCTGCACCGCCAGATTTTATTTACTGAAACAAATGTAGGAAAACTTAAGACAGAAGGGGCTTGGAAACGAATTTCAGAACTGAATCCGCATATTTCGTTTCATTCATTTTCAGAAAAGCTGACGGCAGACAACATTTCCCGCATTTTAAATGACTATGACATTGTGGTAGATGGTTCGGATAATTTTACCACGCGTTACCTGATAAACGATTATTGTGTAGAAAAGGGCAAAACAGTAATCTATGGTTCTATTCTGGGGTTTCAGGGGCAATTAGCTGTCTTTAACCATAAAAGATCAAAGCATTTGCGTGATATTTTTCCGGAACCGCCTATGCCTGAACAGGCACCGAATTGTTCTGAAAATGGTGTTCTCGGCACTTTTCCGGGAATCATAGGCACCATGATGGCGCAGGAAACACTGAAAGTTATACTCGGAATGCCTGTACTAACAAACAGTTTGCTTTTGCTGGATACAAAAACATGGGAATTTACCAAATTGCGTTTTTAAACTTTTGTATCTTAGCAAAAAAAGCATACAATGGAAACGAAACAACGATGTGGCTGGGTAACCAATGATGAACAGTATATAAAATACCACGATGAAGAATGGGGCAGACCTGTATATGATGATGCTGTTTTATTTGAATTTTTAGTGTTGGAATCCTTTCAGGCCGGATTGAGCTGGCTCACTATTTTGCGCAAACGTGAAAACTTCCGAAAAGCTTTTGATAACTTTAATTATGAAAAAATAGCCCGGTACAAAGAAGACAAAATAGAAGCATTAATGCAAGATGCGGGTATCGTAAGAAATCGTTTAAAGGTTTTGGCTACTATAAATAATGCGGCCCGGTTTATGGAAGTTCAGAAAGAATTTGGTACTTTTTCAAACTATATATGGGGTTTTGTAGACTATAAACCCATCGAAAACCGTTTTGAAACGCTGAAAGAAGTACCAGCCACCACTGCTGTATCAGACGCTTTAGCTAAAGATTTTAAAAAGCGGGGATTTAAATTCCTGGGATCTACTGTTGTTTATGCTCATATGCAGGCCACCGGAATGGTAAACGATCATGTTCTGACATGTCATTGCCGTTAAAAGTTTAAGAGTATACTTTCTGGTCTTTTTCACAAGACCGGAAAGATTTTATGAAAAAACGAGCCGGACTCTTTTTGAAGAACAGTGTAAAGTTATAATTGCCCTAAAGGTTATGTAACAGAATGATTTAAAATCTGTTTAAACTGTGTTCGGGGTATTTCTTTAAATCCTAACTGTTCCAAGTACGTATTGTACACTTGTCCGTCTACTAAAGCATACTTTTCTTCCCGGACTTTTTCCATCAGAAAATGAAGAGCTACTTTTGAGGCATTGGGTACTTTAGAAAACATACTCTCCCCGCAGAATACAGATCCCAGGTCTATACCGTACAAACCGCCAACCAGCACATTATCTTGCCAGACTTCTACAGATTTAGCATACCCTAAATCATGAAGCTTTACATAGGCTGCTATCATATCGTCAGTAATCCAGGTACCTTGCTGTCCTTCGCGTTTAATATTCTGACAATTCCAAATCACCTCTTGAAAACAAGTGTTGAAGGTGATACGAAACAATTTTCTGTTCAATATATTCCGAAGACTTTTACGGGGCTTATAGGTGTCGGGAAAGCATACCATCCGCCATGCCGGACTCCACCACGTAATAGGTTCACCATCTTCAAACCACGGAAAAATACCGCTTTTATAAGCCAGTAACAGCCGCGATGTACTTAAGTCGCCCCCTACAGCAATTATACCGGACGAATGCGTGCTTTCAAGAGGGGGAAAATAGAGCCGGTTATTTAAAACATACATAAAAAAATCCTGACGGGTTGCATCAGGATAAAGGTATAACTTTTTTTAGAACGGTAAATCATCCGGTTCCTCTTCTGTAAAGTTTGGAGCTGGCGGAAACGGATTGTTTGTATTAACATTTCCTTGTTGAGGTGTGTTTTGAGCATATCCCTGTTGCGGTTGACCATATCCTTGTTGAGACGATGTATTATACCCCCCCTGAGGTTGTCCATAACCTTGTTGCGGCTGGCCATATCCTCCCTGTGGAGCATAACCTTGCTGTCCGTATGCATCGACAGGCTGATTTTGCATACGGTCTATGCGCCATCCCTGAATAGTGTTAAAATAACGTGTTTCACCTTGCGGATTTACCCACTCACGGCCTCTTAAATTAATACTTACACGAACAGGTTCTCCAATCTGGAATCCGTTTAACAAATCGGTTTTGTCTTGTGTAAATTCAATCATTATTACCTGAGGATACTGTTCTTCAGTTGTAACAACTACTTCTCTTTTTCTGAATGAAGGACTGATATCCTGTACCGGCCCTATTACTTTAATTCTTCCTGAAACTTCCATCTTCTAAATCGTATATTTTATTTTGATAAAATTGTTTTCCATGCTAACAATACATCGTTATGGTCTAAATACTGCTTCGCTCTTTTATATAAATCGTCAAATTGCCCGTTTTCCGCAAATACAGCAATGTCCGGATTATCTGCCTTAAATTGTATAATTTCTTCTGCAGTAGGTAAATTCTCTACATTACCTAATTTTCCCCAATCGTTACCTACAAATATAGGGCTTTTTTTTACATCTTCTGGTAAAGCATCCACACCAATGCCTAAAGTAGTTAACGGTTTTTCTACTTCAAACATACCTGGCGTAGCACGTGTGTACCAGTTGCCGCCCATACGGGCGATGAGGTCAATTTTATGCTGGTCAATTTTTCCGTCACTGTCTAAAATGTCTTTATTAATGTGAATACGGACTACCTCACAGATAATAAGATTTCCGGCACCGCCTTCTGTTCCTAAAGGAACAATCTGCTGTACCTTACATTCAAACTGTACCGGACTTTCAGCAACGCGGTAAGGTTTTACTACTTCTGAAGGTACTTTCGTAAATCCGGCTTTCACAAATTCATCTATCCCGTCACCATATTCTGTCGAAGCTAAGGATACCTGCTGTACCATATCGAAATTCGCTATATTTATGACTACTTCTTCAGTAGCTTTAGCATTTATAAGCGTGTGCTTTATAGTGTTGTTACGCACCCTCCGCGCAGGCGAAAAGATAAGGATTGGCGGGTTTGAACTGAATAAATTAAAAAAACTAAACGGAGACAAATTAGCATTTCCATCGGCATCTATAGTGCTGGCAAATGCAATAGGTCTTGGGCCTACAGCGCCTTGCATATAAGCTTGTATCTGTACCGGCGTTAATTCTTTCGGATCTAAAGTTAACATGTAAATAGGTTTTAGACAAAGATAGTTTTTTGAAATCACTTAGGTAAAACGGATAACAAAATAATTATTAACAATATACCTTTTGCATTATTTTACCGTTATTTGTGTAACTGTATCTTTTTAGTGAAGTGTTTTTGTTATGAACTTATTTAAAGACAATACGTATACGCGTTGGATTATTATTGTACTGTCATTTGTAATCCTGGTACTTATTTTATGGAACACCTACCTGCTTTTTCAGACATTCAAGCATGAAGAGCGTATGAAAATGGAAATATGGGCCAGTGCATTTAAAACCATTGATATGGCCGATGAGAATACCGATCTGGAATTACCGGCCAATGTGCTTTCCACGAATTCTACTATCCCTATTGTTTTGGTGGGAACTGATGGAAAAATTGTGGGTATACGTAATGCTGATGAGAAAACACAGCGTAATGATACTTTACAACAAAAATTGCTCAAACGACTCTCGCTAGAAAATAAACCCATAGAAGTAGATCATCCGGATGGTAAAATAAGTATTTATTACGGTAATTCCTCTCTGATTACCAAACTCAAATATTATCCTATGGCGCTTGTGGCCATTTTAATGCTTTTTGGAGGATTGGTATACAGCTATTTCAGAACTACGAAAATAAGCGCGGAAAATAAACTATGGGCGGGTATGGCTAAAGAAACAGCCCATCAGATTGGTACACCGTTATCTTCTTTATTGGGTTGGGTTGAAATCATGCGTCTGGATAATGTAAATACGGAGACTGTTACAGAGATAGAAAAAGATGTCCAGCGGTTACAGACTATTGCCGACAGGTTCTCAAAAATTGGATCGGAACCTAATCTGGAACCACTGAATATTATAGCAGAAACCGAGAAGTCATTCGATTACCTGAAAGCCAGAAGTTCCGCCCAGATCCGGTTCACTTTCTTAAGCACTGTTTCTGAAGTTATCATTCCTTTGAATAAGGTTTTGCATAGCTGGACAATTGAAAACCTGATTAAAAACGCCATCGATGCTATTAAAGGGAAAGGGGTTATTCAAGTGGAAATTAGAGACACCGAAAAATATGTGCATATTTTTGTAAGTGATACAGGAAAAGGAATAGTGAAAAATCAATTTAAGAAAATATTCGAACCCGGGTTTACAACCAAAAAAAGGGGCTGGGGATTAGGACTGTCTTTAACCAAAAGAATAGTAGAAGAATACCATAACGGAAGAATAAAAGTTGAAAAATCGGAAATCGGAAAAGGAACAACTTTTATGATAACGTATAAAAAAGCCCTTATATAATAAGGGCTTTTTACTACATATTATTTTGAATTTTTTTTGCGATCTCTTCAAACTCTTCTTTCGTTAAGGATGCTTTGCGTTGAAAACGCATATCATCCATATCCTGCAACGGAATCAAATGTACATGTACATGTGGTACCTCAAGACCTACTACAGCCATACCCACGCGTTTACATGGAACAGCTTTTTCAATAGCTTTGGCTACTCTGTAGGCAAACTGCATTAAAGCTGTATACTGTGTTTCATCCATGTCAAAAATTTTATCTGTTTCCTGTTTTGGTACACATAGTGTATGTCCTTTAGCGTTTGGGTTGATATCCAGAAATGCGATAAACCGGTCATCTTCAGCTACCTTGTAGCTGGGAATCTCGCCTGTAATGATTTTTGTGAAAACAGAAGCCATATCTAGTCTCTTGTAATTTCTAAAATTTCAAATTTTAAGGTACCGTTAGGTACTTTGATCTCGGCAATTTCTCCGGCGGATTTTCCCAACAGACCTTTGCCTATAGGGGAAGTTACTGATATTTTGCCTGATTTCAGGTCTGCTTCGCTTTCTGCTACTAACGTATACGTCAGTTCCATACCGTTGGCCTGGTTTTTTATCTTTACTTTCGACAGCACTAATACTTTAGAAACATCTAACTGCGACTCATCGATTAAACGAGCATTAGCAACAAGCTCTTCCATTTTGGCAATTTTCATTTCTAACAAACCCTGTGCTTCTTTTGCGGCATCGTATTCAGCATTTTCAGATAAATCACCTTTGTCGCGGGCTTCAGCAATTGCCTGCGATGCTTTAGGTCGCTCTACACCTTTTAAATAGTCCAGTTCGTCTCTTAATTTTTTTAAACCTTCCGCAGTATAATATGATACGTTACTCATTTTTCTTCTTCTTTTATAAAAATAGAAAAAATCCCATATCACGGGATTTTGTTTTTCCTATACAGTTATATGTTAATATTTTATTTCTTTACAGATAGGTCAAAGTTAAATAATTAAATTTGTATTTCAAATCTTTACAGATGAAAAAAATATTTCTTTTCGGTTTGGCTCTTGCAGGATGCCTGTCTTGCAGTAAAGAAGATATGCGTAACTACAATCCCTATCTGCCAGATTATGCGGTAAACGCCCGGATTAATACCAGCTTACCTTTGTATGCTAAACTGCAGCATGCAGGAAACGCTGTTTTTATTGACGGATATGGCATCAATGGTATTATTGTTCTGAATACAGGTACTGCCTATGTAGCCTATGAAGCAACGTGTGCTAACCACGAGGTGCAGAGTTGCTCACGTTTAGAGCTGGTAGGAGTAGAAGCACACTGTCAATGTGAGCACGCGTTGGAATACAATCTCTATTTGGGTATTGCCAAAACCGATGCTAAATACCCTTTGCTGCAGTACAGGGTATATGAAAATAACGGAGAATTGGTCATAACAAACTAAGAAAGCTATCAATTAAAAAAGACCTGTTAACAGGTCTTTTTTTAATTAAAATTTCAGGGAAACGCCCCCGAGTATATTAAACGGTGCCTGAGGGTAATAACCGGCACCGTCAAAAGTAGTGAGTTGACCCGGCCGTACAGTATCATCGTTATAGGTATAATAATAGCCGTTTGAAATATATTTTACATTGAAAATATTATTGGCCAGTACATTAAAAACAATCGTTTTAAACCATTTTTTTAGCGGCATTTCATATGAAATATTAAGATCATTGGTAAAATAAGCGTCCAGTTCAGATAATTTGGCAGCTGTATTAGCCATATACTGTTTTCCTACATATTTAGAAAGCCAGGTAATCTGAAGGTCTTCAATAGGTTTAAACGTAAGCATATTAGACGCGACAATGTTAGGAGAAAACGAAATATCCGTATTGCCCAGTTGTCGTAATTCACCGTCCCACTGGGTAACAAAATCAATGTTTTTATTGGAACTTAATGTGACACTCGGCTGTAGGGTCCATTTATCAGATAATGCCACGGCTGCGTCTATTTCTATACCTAAACGATAACTTTTTCCGCTGTTTTCCCGCACAGGAGCACCTACATCATTTAAAGCACCGGTAAGTACTAACTGATCCTGGTAATGCATGTAATAACCATTTACATTTATTTTCATCTTCGGCTGTTCGTAACGCCAGCCTAACTCAATGTCATCCAGCTTTTCAGGCTTAGGATTTCCGTTTTCATAATCAGTACGGTTCGGTTCCCGGTTGGCGCGGGCATAAGAAACATACAGCTGACTGGCATCATTTAATAAATACGTTAGACCCGCTTTTGGGTTAAAAAAATGAAAACGGTCATCTACTAAGCCGGTTTCGTTTCCGTTGGCTTTGTAGACAACATTTCTCAACTGAATATCACCAAACAAAATCCATTTTTCGTTAAAGGTATAGGTTGCTTTTGTAAACACATTGGCGTCTGTTTTCGTAGAATTATCCCGATAATACTCCTGATTATAATCATATTTTACAGGTGCTTTTACCCATTGAATTCTTCCAAAATGATCTCCTTCATATTTATTGGCTGCGCCTCCTATTACTATTTCCAGATTGTTTTGCCGGTAAGTGGTGCCAAAAGTAAAACCGTAAAACTGATTGTCAAGTATTTTCTGCCGGATGATGTCTGATTCTTCTATAGTTACACCGCTTACAACAGGAGGTTCAAAACCATAATTTACCAGTTCATCACCAGCTTTATAATTCTCATAATAACCATATCCCTTGGTGTAATGTAAGGCAAAATTGGTAGTCCATTGTTCATTCCATCGTTCGTTCCAGTGCAGCTGATAATGATCTTGTTTGTAATTATCCGTTTCGTTGTCATAAAACCGGATGCTACCGTTAGCATCTATATACCTGCCGGCGGGGTTGTACCTGCGGCCATATTTTTCAATGTCAGCTTGTTCTACCCCGTTCCATGCCTGGTAGGTTTTTTGTTTTCCGCCAAACACCAATGCTTTAATCAAAGTACCGTCATTTATGAAAGCTCCCTGTAAAAAATAAGATTTTAAATCAGAAGAGGCCCGGTCAATATAGCCATCAGAATGCATATCAGATAAGCGTCCTGTGAGCTCAAATGCATTATCCAGTAAGCCTGTAGAAAATTTAACGGTGTGTTTACGGGTGTTAAAACTTCCGAAAGAATTTGAAATTTCTCCGTTGGCATCATACGAATAAGCATCGGTGAGCATATTTAAACTGGCACCGAATGCGCCGGAGCCATTAGTAGAAGTGCCGACTCCTCTTTGTAACTGCAGATTTTCTACGCTCGATACAAAATCAGGCATATTTACCCAGAAGGTGCCGTGCGATTCGGAATCATTATAAGGAATGCCGTTTATGGTGACATTTACCCGCGTAGCATCGCTGCCACGCACCCTTATTCCGGTGTAACCCACTCCGTTACCGGCATCGGTAGTAGTAACTACCGATGGCATAAAATTCATCAGCACAGGAATATCCTGGCCTAAGTTGCGTTTGGCCAGTTCTTTTTTAGATAGATTAGAGAAAGCCATAGGTGTTTTTCCTCCGGCACGTACAGTACTGATTAATACTTCGTCTAAAATTTCTGAAGTTAAAGAATCTTTGGGTGTTGGCTGCACCTCTTCCGTTTGGGCACTGGCGATTACAGGCATCATACCTAAAGTAACAGCAGCCAATAGAACATGTTTTTTCATTCGTAAAATAGCTTTTACAAATAAAAGGGGTAATTATTTTGTTTGGGTTATTAAAATTAGTATGACGTATTTACCAACTGGTAAAACATTTCCCTTGGCAGCATTACCTGCCCAGGTTCTACGGGTATAATCTCAGCCTTACGGCACCCCTTTGAGACGTGACAAAGATAGCTATTAATTAGAAAGATTCAAGATTGTTTTTGACGGAATTTAAACCAATAGAATTTCTTGTTATTGTACCATTAGAAATCCTGTTTTGTTATCTCCCGATTTACTTGTTTACCTCAAATAATGAACGTTCTACGTCTCTGTAAATAGGCAGGAACTCAAAAAGCTTAACAGTAGAAAGAATGGAATGGCGATTTAAAACTTAAACCTGCGGTTTTCTTTTTTATCGGATTGTATTTTTTTGTCGTTTAATCGTTTTCGGATTGCAGCTTTAGGAATTTTGGTAGCAATACGTTTTTTATCTTTTTTTACTGCATTTTCCAAAACATACAATAAGCGCCGTATAACAATTTCTTTGTTTTTGAGCTGACTGCGGGTTTCATCACATTCTAAAACCAATATGCCTTCTTTTGAAATACGGTTGGATAATTTTTCCTGTATGACTGTTTTCTCCTCTTGAGTTAGCCCCTGGCTAGACACAACAGAGAAGAAAAGCACTATTTTAGAGGCCACTTTATTAACATGCTGGCCGCCGGCTCCTGAGCTGCGGACGGCCTTATAAAAAAGTTCGTTTTTGATAACTGTACTATTCATTTTCCAGAGCGTAGACTAGTGTGTAATTTTCAAAAGTTTCAAAATGAAACGTAAAGGCGCATGAAAAATTCATTTCCTTACAATCTACCAAAGCATTGCCTGTATGAAAGCTATCCGTAAAATCTTGTATATGCATATCCTGTTTAAAACTTAAACTTCTTGAATCACACATTTTAAACAAAGCTTCTTTGGCTCCCCATATAATACTTAAATGCTCTACATAATGGATTTGCGGATTTAGAAAAGAATGTTCTGCGCCGATAAATTTATCGGCAATCCGGATAATTTTTTCGCGCTGTTTTTCAATATCGATCCCTACATTACTGTTTCCTATTATAATAGTGGAAAAATCGAACGAATGAGAAATAGAAATATGCCTGCCGTCTGCTAAAAAAGGTTTTCCGTTTTCATCATAAAATAAATCCAGATCGGAATATCCGGCTGCTTTTAGCAAATGTCTGACACTTAAAAAGCCGCGTTTATGTGTAATTGATAACATTTTTTCTAATCTGGCCAGATGTACGTCGCGTAAGGGCGTATTTTTAAACAACGTATCAAAATCTTCGGTAATTTTCCAAACATATACTTTTGTCTGGTCATTCACAGCTATGGTTGTATATAAAGGCATAAAATATTGAAATCGTTGAAATTAAAATCATACAAAAAGTAACAGCTTTACCATTTTGTTAGCACATTTGCTCTCGAAAAATTGTAACTTTGCCAAAATTTTGTTTTACAAATATAGAATTTATACATGAGTACAAAAACAATACCTTACGTACCTTTTAAAGTAAAAGACATTTCTTTGGCTGCCTGGGGACGAAAAGAAATTGAGTTAGCAGAAGCTGAAATGCCGGGACTAATGGCACTTCGTGAAGAATATAAAGAGGAGCAGCCTTTAAAAGGAGCCCGTATTGCCGGCTGTTTGCACATGACTATACAGACAGCGGTTTTAATTGAAACCCTAAAAGCTTTAGGAGCTGAGGTAACCTGGAGTTCATGTAACATTTTCTCTACACAGGATCATGCAGCAGCAGCAATTGCCGATGCGGGTATTCAGGTATACGCCTGGAAAGGCTTAAATGAAGAAGAATTCGACTGGTGTATAGAACAAACGTTGTTTTTTGGGGAAGACCGCCAGCCTTTGAATATGATTTTAGATGATGGAGGTGATTTAACCAATATGGTACTTGACCGCTATCCGGAACTGGTAGCAGATATCAGAGGCTTGTCAGAAGAAACCACTACAGGTGTTCACCGTTTATATGAACGTATGGCTAATGGCACTTTGCCTATGCCTGCTATCAATGTAAATGATTCCGTTACCAAATCAAAATTTGATAATAAGTACGGTTGCCGTGAGTCGGCAGTAGATGCTATTCGTCGTGCTACTGATGTAATGCTGGCCGGAAAACGAGTAGTAGTTTGCGGATATGGCGATGTAGGCAAAGGAACAGCGGCTTCTTTCAGAGGAGCAGGTTCTATTGTTACGGTTACCGAAATTGATCCTATCTGTGCATTACAGGCTGCGATGGAAGGTTATGAAGTAAAAAAACTGGATAACGTAATTGGTAATGCTGATATTGTGATTACAACAACAGGAAATAAAGATATTGTGGTAGACCGTCATTTCAAAGCGTTGAAAGATAAGGCTATTGTCTGTAATATTGGGCATTTTGATAATGAAATTGATATGGCATGGTTAAATAAAAATTATGGACATACC
This sequence comes from Paenimyroides tangerinum, assembly GCA_050990835.1. Lineage (GTDB taxonomy): Bacteria > Bacteroidota > Bacteroidia > Flavobacteriales > Flavobacteriaceae > Flavobacterium. The sequence continues at coordinate 1,364,293 of CP158859.1, forward strand.
AAAACAGAGGTGAAGCCACAAGTGGACATTTATAAAGTAGACGGTAAAGATGTTATTATTTTAGCAGAAGGACGATTAGTAAATTTAGGATGTGCTACAGGGCATCCTTCATTTGTAATGTCAAATTCTTTCACGAACCAGACATTGGCACAAATTGAATTATGGAAGAATGCCGGTGCTTATAATAATGAAGTGTATACATTGCCAAAGCATTTGGATGAAAAAGTAGCACGCTTACATTTACAGCGTATAGGAGTAGAGTTGGATACTTTGTCGGAAGACCAGGCTAAATATATCGGTGTTACGGTAGAAGGACCTTTTAAACCGGAATATTACAGGTACTAATTTCTTTCTTAGATAAGTAAAAAAACGAACCCAAAGGGTTCGTTTTTTATTTTTTTATAAATCTGGAATGATATGTTAATCCGTCTTTTGATGTTAAGGTAATGGTATAAGTACCACTTGCCAGATGCGAAACATCTATATAATTTTGCCGAATGGTTGGGGATAAAACCCGTTTTCCGTTTAAGTTAAAAACAGTTGCTTTTTCAATGGTAATGTTTTGTGCCCAGATGATTTTATCTGTTGTCGGGTTAGGGTAGAGGATAATATCAGACATTTCAAATTCAGAAACGGATGAGGCGGTACATTGAAAAACAAGCACCGGAGTTGCCGAAGAAGTAGTGGTGCCATTACCGTACCAGCCTTCAGAATTATATCCCCACGCCCAAAGTGTATGATCGGCTTTTAAAGCAAAAGATGTAAAATATCCGGCTTCAACCTGTATCCAGTCGTTATCGTTTCCCACTTTAACAGGAGTATATGCGGTGGGAAGTAATACTTCTCCGTTATCTCCCGCGCCGAAATACCCCCATTGCCATAAGGTTCCGTCATTTTTAATACCTAGAGAATGGCTATATCCTGTATCTATTTCTTTCCAGGTATCAGTACCAATCTGTATAGGAGTCATAACAACAGAAGCTGTGCCTGTACCCACGCTTCCCAGTTGATTATCTCCCCATCCCCATAAGGTGTTATCTGTTTTTAAGCCAATTGTAAAGTCCTGATAGCACGCGCTGGAAATGGTTTTCCAGTTGGTAGCTGTACCAATACGGGTAAATTGGCTGATTGTTCCGGTAAAACCGGTACCTAAAGAACCATTGCTGTCGCGGCCTTTTGCCCATAAAGACCCGTCTTCTTTAATGGCAAAAGTTCTGCCGGCACCGGCATAAACACTTGCCCAGTCATCCTCAGTACTTACCTGTACCGGCTGTGTATAGTAATTGTTGGGATAGGGAGGCGGATTTTGAGAAGAAACTTCAAAACTGCTATTATTACCCCATCCCCAGATAGTGCCGTTATTTTTTAATGCAACCACATGTGTCCAGCCGGCATTAATCTTTTCCCAATTACTGTCAGTGCCAATTTGTTCTGGTGAAAAATTAGGTTCAATAGTACCGTTGCCCAAAAAACCTCTTTCATTGGCTCCCCACGTATATAACCGACCATCAGTAGTTATTGCAACTGTAAAGGCTATAGCATGTGCTATAGCATTAAAATGAGGAGTTGCCGGGCGAAGATAAGGAGTATTCTGTTGTTGTGTATTTCCTCTGCCTACCTGCCCCCAATCATTTTTTCCCCAGGTATACACATTACCATCAGAAGTAAAAACAGATACTGTACCGTGATTGGTAGAAGAGATATGGGTAACACAATTAGGCGTTTGTGCATGAACAAAAAATGTACTGCAGGCGCCTAATAATAAGTAACGTTTTTTCATAATAGATTGTTTTTGTATTTTTTGTTAAAATATAAAATAGTTGCCAATTAATTATGTTTTTTTATTATTTTATGGGAACGATGAAGAAACATTTTAACCAAGAGCCGAATGTCTTAATAATTACCTAAAGTTAATGACCATCATTGTTAAATTTTGTACTTTTATTCAGGTTTAAAAAACAAGATTATGCAAAAAGCGAGAATAGAGTCAGATTTATTGGGTGAGTTGCACGTACCGGAATCTGCATATTATGGTGTACAAACACAAAGAGCTATTAATAATTTTAAAATCTCTAACCATAAGTTAAGTCATTATCCTGAGTTTGTAAAAGCACTTGGAGTGGTAAAACTAGGAGCGGCCCAGGCAAATCATGAACTGGGTGTATTATCGGATGAATTATATCAGGCAATAGCCTATGCTTCGAATGAACTGATAAAGGGCAAATATGCCGATGAATTTCCAATTGATATGATACAGGGAGGAGCGGGAACTTCAGTAAATATGAACGCCAATGAGGTAATAGCAAATGTTGCCCTGGAATATATGGGTAAAAATAAAGGAGACTATCAGTTTTGTTCCCCTAATGACCATGTTAATTTGTCGCAATCTACTAATGATGCGTATCCTACCGCGTTAAAAATTGCTTTGTTCGAAATGAATAAGCCTTTGGTTAATGCTTTAGAGAAATTGTTTTTTGCATTAGACAAAAAAGCGGCTGATTTTAAAAATGTAATTAAAATGGGGCGTACGCAGCTTCAGGATGCCGTACCTATGACGTTAGGACAAGAATTTGAAGGATTTGCGATTACCTTAAAAAGAGAGGTAATAAACTTACAACGGGTAGCTGCACAGCTGCTCGAAATTAATATGGGAGCTACAGCCATTGGTACCGGCCTGAACGCTGTGCCCGGATACGCGCAATTGTGTACCTCCAAAATCAGCGAAATCATGAATGAGCCTGTAAAATTATCTGAAAATCTTGTTGAAGCTACTTCAGATACCAGTTCGTTTGTTGATTATTCGTCTGCTCTTAAAAAGCTGTGCATTAAATTGTCTAAAATCTGTAATGATTTACGCCTGCTTACTTCAGGACCACGTACGGGATTGTTTGAGATTAACCTGCCGCCAAAACAACCGGGTTCATCTATTATGCCGGGAAAAGTAAACCCTGTAATACCTGAAGTGGTAAACCAGGTGTGCTTTAAGGTGATCGGAAACGATTTAACGGTGTCTTTTGCTGCTGAGGCCGGACAGTTACAGCTGAATGTAATGGAACCTATTATTGGTTTTTCCATTATAGAATCTATTCAATACCTTACCAATGCTATGACTACTTTACGCGAAGAATGCGTAGAGGGTATTACCGCCAATGTAGAGCATTTAAAGCAGGAAGTACAGAACAGTATTGGTATTGTAACGGCATTAAACCCGCATATTGGCTATAAAGCAAGCACTAAAATTGCAAAAGAAGCTTTGGCAACGGGAGCAAGTGTTTATAACCTGGTGCTGCAGCGTAATTTATTGTCGAAAAATGAGTTAGATGCTATTTTAGATCCTAAAAACATGCTAGGGCCTCATAATAATTAAGCCAACTAAAAAAATCCCTAAATGATCATTTAGGGATTTTTAATTTCTATAGCCCCAGGTTTTTATCCTTGGCTGATTTTACCTGGTAACCGAAGCGTATTTTTTTAGTTTCATTCGGTTTTACTGAAAGCTCCCAGGTAAGTTTCCCTGTTTCTTCATTTATTGCGGCACCTCCTTTGTCAGAAAGTGAAACTTCGATATCATTATTGCTGCTGATAGGTTTTTGGTCTTCAACAATAAGTGTTACGGATTCTTTTTTGTTGTTACGGATTGAAATCTCATAGACAAAATCCTGCACTTTACGGGAAGATAACATTTTAGTACCTGATTTATCAGAGATCAACGTGCGTGAAACCGAAATATTAGGATCTTTACCCAGGCTTAGTTTTAGATCATCTTCATTGGCGTTGGCATTTACAAACGTTTTTCCCACATACATGTCTTCAAAAATTACATTTGCTTCGCCCGGCAGAATATTGTAGTCGCCATAATTTTTAATTTTAGCAATCAGATACGCATTGGCATCTAATTTTGGTGCTGTTATATAACTATACGTAGCCGGTAGCTTTACATCTTTCAAACTCACACTGTGCTGTTTGTTATTGGATAGTATCGTATAAGGTACGTCAATATCAAATGTAATGTTTAACTGCGATTCATTAATCTGGGTATAATCACTCATAGTTGATAGGGCTACCGGGGCAGCAGCAATTTCCATTTGTGTTAATCCGGCTGATTTAGCTGCTGATTTTGATTTTGGAGCAGTTCTATAGCTATCAATAACAACATTATCAAATTCTTTTTCGGTTTGAACAACAACCGGATGATAATAATCTAAAAACCATGGCTGTAATTCAGGCGCAAAGGTGTTTTGATTGGCCGGGCCACTTGTTAAGGCAAGTTTTACATTACGCCAGTCTATGCCGGTATTTTGCTGCACCTGTGCTTTGTATACCATCTGTATAGGAGCATTTATTTTATCAATACGCATTTCATAACTCGGATACCAGAGTGCCTGGTTGGTCAGATAAGAAATTTCCAGCGGAATGGTACCGGCCTGGCTGCTCATTACATTTACAATCAGTTTTCCCTGGCTCGTTTTTTCAGCCGAAGTTTCATTAAAGGTTAATTTGCCTTTTAGTGCGGTTAGTTCTTCCTGTATTTTTTTCTCCTGTTCTTCTAATTTGTTAATAGAATTGGACAAATCGGTACGTTTGGTTTTATAGTACTCCAATAGCTTGGTGAGCTCGGCAACGGAAAAATTCTGGGCATTGCTCATAGACTGATTCTTATCGAGCAGCTCTACACTTTTGCGTTCTGATGTTAACTGGTTTTGAAGGGTTTTTAAATCAGCTTCTTTTTTTGTGATTTCATCTTTTACAGGTTTTACCAGAGGAGAATCCTGGTTGTTGTCATATTCTTCTACATAGGCATTGGTAAATTGTACAGACATTACAGTAACATTTTTAGGTACGCCAATCTGTACAGTATTTTCATTGAGGTAGTTGGCTACATTGGTAATCACAATCTCAGATGTGCCTGATACAACCGGTACAGTTGCCTTATGTTTCAGTTCTGCAGCGTTATTATATACGCGTGCTGATGCTATCTTGGCCTGTGTAAAAACAGGCTTTTGTGCGTGTGCGGTAAAGCCCACTATTACAGCTAACGGGAAAAGTAATGATTTCATGAATTTCTATTTTCTTTCAGTTATAACAAAAACTTAGCCAAACAAATCAGCCACCACATCTTCTATCTTGGAAACCAGATGTATTTTAAGATGTTTAGGCTGGTAGCCGATTTTATTGTACTTAGACAAATACATTATAGAAAATCCCAGTTTTTCGGCTTCCTGTATACGCTGGTCTGCCCGGTTTATGGGGCGGATTTCACCCGAAAGGCCTACCTCTCCGGCAAAACAGCTGTCTTTAGGTAACGGGATATCTTCATTTGATGAGAGTATTGCGGCTACTACTGCGAGGTCTATTGCAGGATCATCCACGGTAATACCGCCTGTAATGTTTAGAAAAACGTCTTTCATGCCCAGACGAAAGCCCGCGCGTTTTTCCAATACCGCTAAAATCATGTTCAGGCGCTTTACATTATAACCGGTGGAACTGCGCTGAGGGGTACCGTAAACAGCAGTGCTTACAAGCGCTTGTATCTCAATCATAAGGGGGCGCATCCCTTCTATTGTAGAAGCTATAGCTGTGCCTGAAAGCTCTTCTTCCCGATGCGAAAGCAGTATTTCTGACGGATTGGATACCTCGCGCAATCCTGACCCCAGCATTTCATAAATGCCTAATTCGGCTGTAGAACCAAAACGGTTTTTTAAAGCGCGTAAAATCCGGTAAATATGATTGCGGTCGCCCTCAAACTGCAAAACGGTATCTACCATATGCTCCAAAACTTTTGGCCCGGCTATAGTACCGTCTTTGGTAATATGTCCAATAAGAATAACGGGGGTAGCTGTTTCTTTTGCAAATTTTACAAGTTCGGCTGTTGTTTCTTTTATCTGTGAGATACTTCCGGCCGACGATTCAATATAATCGGTATGCAACGTTTGAATAGAATCGATAATAACTACGTCTGGCGTAATGTTTTCTATCTGTTTAAAGATGTTTTGCGTATTTGTTTCGGTTAGGATATAACACGAATTATTGTTGGGATTGATACGTTCCGCACGCATTTTTATTTGCTTCTGGCTTTCTTCGCCCGAAACATACAGCACCTTGTATGGTAATTTTAAAGAAAGCTGTAATAGTAAGGTGCTTTTTCCAATACCTGGTTCACCTCCAAGTAAAATCATGGATCCCGGCACTATGCCTCCGCCCAGTACCCGGTTGAGCTCATGGTCTGAAGTGTTCATGCGAATTTCACGTGCCGAATCAATTTCCTGAATGAGCAGGGGTTGGGAAGCACGTTTGCTGGAGCCTGAAGACCGGGTTTGCCAGGCTACCTTTTCTTCTTTCTGGATGACTTCTTCTACAATGGTATTCCACTGTTTGCAGGCGGTGCATTGTCCCATCCATTTCGGGTATTGCGTTCCGCAGGATGAGCAAAAAAAAGCCGTTTTTACCTTTGCCATATCTTTTTAAATATGACGAAAGGTACAAATTTATTTACGAGAATACGCGAAATTCCGGAGAAGAAGTTTAGCGGTTTTTGTTAAGAACAGGTAATAAAAGAAACGATAAGCCCCCGGCTAAAATGAATACCACAGTTTGTGAAATCCATAATATCCAGCCAAAAGTAGTGCCGGCGGTAACCGGAATATCATACAGTACCAGGATTTCGGAAATAAGCAGCGGAAAAGCCCCAAAACCACCATTGGTAAAAGAGATGGCTAAGCTGCCCACTACAAAAGTAGCCATGACCACACCGATGGAAATATGACTGGTGGCTTCCAAAGCCAGTGTGCCGTAATAAAAAGTGAGTACATAGGAAGACCAGATAATAAGCGTTTGCCATAGAAATCCGGTACGGTTAGGCATTTTAAATACGCTCAAAGCACCTTCTACCAACCCGTTTATTTTCTGTTTTATAAAAACAAATAGTCTGATTCTTGAATAGAATACAAGGTAAATACCCAAAATAACTGCAATTAAAAAAAGTACAGCCAGGAGCAAAAGGCTTTGAAGAGGAAGTTTTTGCAATAAAAAATCTTTTAGTTGGCGGTACTGTACGATACAGGTGGCCAAAACAAATAAAATTAAGCACAATAAATCGATAATCCGCTCTGATACAATGGTACCAAAACCTTTATCGAAGGGTACCTTTTCATATTTTTGTAACACCAGTGCCCGAGAAAATTCACCTGAACGCGGAACGGTAAAATTAAGAAGGTAACTTACTGCCACCGCCATAACGTTATTATAGAACCGGGTTTGGTAACCCAGATAGTTTAAAGCGTATTTCCAGCGATAAGCCCTTGAAAAAAGAGCAATAAGCATAAATAGGGTGGCAAGGCCGATATACTGAAAACGGGCCTGTTTAAAATACAGTTTCATTTCCTGAAGCTGTGTTTCTGTAAACTGGCTGTAGGCATAATATACCAAAAAAACTCCCAACAAAAGCGGGAGTAGTATATTTGCTGTTTTTTTTAACGATTTCAATACTTACTTTAATGAGTTGTCTTTTTCATTCGGGAAAATAATCCATGGTTTGAACGTTTTAGCTTCTTCAAAATCCATTAATGCGTATGTGATAATAATAATGATATCATCTTTATGTACCCGTCGGGCGGCAGGGCCGTTTAAGGTAATTTCCCCACTGTTTCTTGGGCCTGGAATGGCATAAGTTTCAAACCTTTCCCCGTTGTTGATGTTTACAATAGATACTTTTTCACCTTCAATAATATTGGAGGCTTCCATTAAAGCAATATCAATAGTTATACTCCCGATATAATTTAAATCAGCACCCGTTACTTTAACACGGTGGATTTTTGATTTTAAAACTTCTATTTGCATGGTGCAAAGTTATAATTAATTTAATGAAATATTGTCAATTAATCGTACATTGTCTAAATGCGCTACTAAAAAGCCGCGGTACTTTTTACCTGCTTCTTTCTCTAGGGCCGGTTTTAGAGTTTCCTCTTCTGCTATTTCGAAATACTCTAAACTAAAATCAGCTTTTTGGGCAAATGCCTTTTCAACAAATTGTTTTACGGAAAGTAATGTCTCAGTTTTAAACAATTGCTGTGCTTTTAGTAATGTTTTGTAAATAAAAGGCGCTTCTTTTTTGGCTTGGGCAGACAATAATTCATTTCGGGAGCTCATGGCTAATCCATCAGTCTGGCGAAAAATAGGGCAGCCTACAATTTGGACCGGCAAATGATTTTTCGCTACCATCTTGCGGATAATCTGTAACTGCTGAAAATCTTTCTCACCAAAATAAGCACGGGTAGGCGTTACAATTTCGAATAGCTTTTTTACAATGGTGCCTACACCATCAAAATGCCCCGGACGGTTGATGCCCTCCATCTCATTTTCCAGTCCGTCGTATTCAAACTTATCGGCTATTGCATAGCCTTCATAAATATCATCTACTGTTGGAGCAAAAATAATGATATTTTCTGAGACGGTTTTTATGAGTGCTGTGTCGCGGTCCAGGGTACGTGGGTATTTTTCAAGGTCGTTGAGGTTGTTAAATTGTGTAGGGTTCACAAAAATACTTACAATTACTTCATCGTTTTCGTTCAGAGCTTTTTCAATTAAAGAAAGGTGGCCCTGATGTATGGCACCCATGGTCGGAATAAAACCAATGGTTTGATTATTAGTTGTTAGCTGTGAAATATGCCGCTTCAGGGTCGATTGTGTTTGAAAAATCAACATGACGTTTTGTTTTAATCGGTGCAAAATTAGTGTTTTAGATAAATAAGTCGTTATTTTTTTGTAAATTTGCATGTTTTTAAACGGAATATAATTAAAAAACAAATTCATGATGAAAGATAAGAGGATATTGTATGTATCATCTGAAGTAGTGCCTTATTTACCTGAAAATGAAGTTTCTCAAGCTTCTTTCGACACACCGAAATTGATTAATGATATTGGAGGACAAATTCGCATTTTTATGCCGCGCTATGGTAGTATTAACGAAAGAAGGCACCAATTGCACGAAGTTATCCGTTTATCTGGGATGAATTTGGTGGTAAACGATATGGATATGCCTTTGATTATCAAGGTGGCTTCTATACCTAAAGAACGTATTCAGGTATATTTTATTGACAATGACGAGTACTTTAAACGTAAATGTACGTTTGTTGATGATGAAAATAAACTCTTTGATGATAATGACGAACGTGCTATTTTCTTTACAAAGGGCGTTATTGAAACAGTAAAAAAACTAAACTGGGTACCTGATATTATTCATGTGCATGGCTGGCTGGCCTCTTTATTGCCGCTTTACATGAAAGAATTTTATAAAAATGAAAGTATTTTTGCCGATACCAAAATTGTAACTTCTGTTTTTGAAAAAGGTTTTGATGGCGCGTTATCAAATGATATGATGGAAAAAGTAGCGTTTGACGGCTTTGACTCTGAGGATATAGCGCATTTACAATCGGCTACTTATGAGAATATCATGAAAAATGCCATTGATTTTTCTGATGGGGTTATAGTAGCATCGGAAAATGTCTCTTCAGATTTAACAAATTATATACAAAGTTCGAAAAAAGCTTTCTTACCTTTCACCCCGAAAGAAAAAAGAGCAGAAGCTTATTTAAGTTTCTACCAAAATAAATTGTAGTAAAAAAATATATATGAAGAGAAAAACGTTTGCTTTTTTGCTTTGTACTTTGTCTTTAGTTTTAACATCGTGCGATAAAGATGCTATTGAAATTGGTTCTGAAATTTTTGGTGAAGACCATTTCGGTTTTGAAAAATATCAGGTTCAAAGCCTGCAATCCCGTCTTGTGAACTCAGGAGTAACAAGCACACGTAATTTACCGCAAAATACTTTAGGGGTTTATAAAAATAATGTTTTCGGAAAAACAGAGGCTCATTTTGTAACTCAAATAGAATTGGGAAAAGGAGCTGATTTTACTACAATCGGCAATAATCCGGTGCTTGATTCCGTGTATTTGTATATTCCCTATAATAGTACCGTTAAAGCAAGTACATCTAATGGTGAGTCTACTTATACCTTAAACAATGTATACGGTACCGGAAAGGTTGAGTTAAGTGTGTATGAAAACGGCTACTTCTTACGGGCGCAAGATCCCAATAGCGAATTTGAAACACAGCAGTTTTATGCCGATCAGAAAAACATATTTGATACGAATAAAAAAGGTGTAAACGGAAGTGAACGCTTAAATAATTCTGATAATAAAGCTCAAAATACAGAATTTAAAGCAAATGATACTGAAATCTTATTGTATAAATATAAGGCAAACGGCGAATTGGTTAAAGATGACAGTGGTAATCCTGTAGTAAAAGAACGTAAAAAACCAGGGGTTTGGTTAGATTTGGATAAAAATTATTTCCAGGATCGTTTTTTTACCTCTAATGCCTATAAAGATATTAACAGCAGCACACGTTTAAAAGAATTTTTCAGAGGGTTATATTTTAATGTAAATGACCGGTATAATGAAAACCTTATGATGCAGCTTGATCTTTCAGGAGGTGAATTGGTCTTTGTGTATAAAGAAGATGATAAAGAAGAGGGTAAGCCCCGGAAACGCCAGACCATGACGTTCAATTTAGGGTATTCTGCTTCTCAGGGAAATGAGCGCTCAAATATTACAGTAAACCTGTTTGAAAATATTAACAGTGAGGGGTATAATACCGCATTGTCAAATACGGTATCACAGGTGCTATGGATAAAAGGAAATACAGGCTCATTGGCTGAAATAAATTTGCTGTCTGAAGAAGAGTTACAACAATTAAAAGATAATAAATGGCTAATCAATCAGGCCGTATTAACAGTATATGTTGATAAATCTGTGATGGATGCCGCGCCGGATACAAATCCCGCCCGTCTATATTTATATGATATCAAAAATAATGTGCCTATTGTTGATTATACGAACGATGCCACTACTTCTCCTTATAAATACGTGTATAATGGGTTTTTAGATGATAAATCGGAATCCGGTGCTATGAAGTACCGTTTCAGGATAACCAATCATCTTAATAACCTGATTAAAAAAGATTCAACGAATTTCGATTTAGGTCTTGCCGTTGCAAATGACATTTCAAACCCTGCTATGACCTTGTTGAAAAATCAAAGTGTTAAACCGAGTAAAATACCTGTAACTATGGCATCAATGCCGTTTGGAACGGTGCTTTACGGAGCAGCACATCCCGAAATTGCTAAACGTATGAAATTAGAAATTTATTACACCAAAGAGAACAATTAATTATGTGTGGAATTGTAGGTTATATAGGAAAGAAAGAAGCATATCCTATTATTATTAAAGGATTAAAACGCCTGGAATATAGAGGATATGACAGTGCTGGAGTAGCATTGTTTGATGGCGAAAAATTCGTGTCGAGTAAAACCAAAGGAAAAGTTTCTGATCTGGAACAACGTGTGGAAAAAGAAATCTCTAAAAAAGGGACTATGGGAATCGGGCATACCAGATGGGCTACACACGGAGTACCTAATGATGTTAACTCACATCCGCACTTTTCCAATTCGGGAGAACTCGTAATCATTCATAATGGTATTATCGAAAATTATGAACCTCTGAAAAAAGAACTTATCAGCAGAGGATACACCTTTACATCAGATACGGATACAGAGGTATTGGTGAATCTTATTGAAGATATACAGAAAAATAAAGGATTAAAGCTCGGAAAAGCTGTTCAGGTAGCGCTGAATCAAGTTGTCGGAGCCTATGCTATTTGCGTGATGGATAGTAAAAAGCCAAATGAAATAGTAGCGGCACGCTTAGGTAGTCCGTTAGCTATCGGAATTGGTAAAGAAGAATATTTTATAGCATCTGATGCGTCTCCTTTTATTGAATACACCAATAATGCGATCTATCTGGAAGATGAGGAAATGGCGATTATTCGTCTGCACAAACCTTTGAAAATCCGTAAAATAAAAGATGATAAAGAAGTAAGTCCGTATATTCAGGAGCTGCAGCTGAATCTAGAACAAATAGAAAAAGGAGGGTATGATCACTTTATGCTGAAAGAAATTTACGAGCAGCCTAACGTGATTAAAGATACCTTTAGAGGGCGTTTGCTTGCTGAACAAGGCTTGATAAAGATGGCGGGTATTGAAGACAATCTGGATAAGTTTTTAAATGCCAAACGGATTATTATTGCCGCTTGTGGTACTTCCTGGCATGCTGGTTTAGTAGCTGAGTACATGATAGAGGAATTTGCCCGTATTCCGGTTGAAGTAGAATACGCTTCAGAATTCCGGTACAGAAATCCTATAATTTACGAGGATGATGTAGTGATTGCTATTTCGCAGTCGGGAGAAACAGCCGATACACTGGCAGCTATTAAATTAGCCAAAGAAAAAGGAGCATTTGTATTTGGTGTATGTAATGTGGTGGGTTCGTCTATCTCGCGTGAAACCAATGCGGGTGCTTATACGCATGCCGGCCCTGAAATTGGTGTGGCATCTACCAAAGCGTTTACTACGCAAATTACGGTACTGGCTTTACTGGCACTTCGATTGGCAAAAGCAAAAGGAACAATTTCTAAGTCAGATTATCTGCGTAATCTGGTAGAATTGGAACTGATTCCTGAAAAAGTGCAGGAAGCCTTACATGAAAATGATACTATTTACGAGGTAGCAAAAGTTTACAAAGATGCCGCCAATTGTTTGTTTTTAGGAAGGGGAGTTAATTTTCCGGTAGCATTAGAAGGAGCTTTAAAACTAAAAGAAATCTCCTATATACATGCTGAAGGATATCCTGCAGCAGAAATGAAGCACGGACCTATTGCTTTGATTGATGAAAATATGCCTATAATTATTGTGGCGCCTCAACAAAACCATTATGAAAAAGTAGTGAGCAATATCCAGGAAATTAAAGCAAGAAGCGGTAAAATTATAGCTGTAGTTTCCAAAGGGGATATTCAGGTAAGAGAACTGGCTGACCATGTTATTGAAATTCCGCAATCTACAGAGGCTTTAACATCAATATTGGCAACTATACCGTTGCAGTTGCTGTCGTATCACATTGCCGTGATGCGCGGTACAAATGTTGATCAGCCGAGGAACTTGGCTAAATCGGTTACAGTAGAATAAATATAAAAAGTGAAATCTTTCCGGGTTTCACTTTTCTTTTAAAATAAAATAAAAACCGCTTTACATTTCAGATAAAAAAATTATCTTTGCACTCTGAAAAAAGTAGTTTTTTCACAATTGATAATCAGCTGTTAAATAAATACATAAGCAATGTCTAAAGTTACAGGAAAAGTTGCACAAGTTATCGGACCAGTGGTAGATGTGGTTTTCAACACTGCCCAAGCAGAGCTTCCGAAAATTTATGATTCATTAGAAATCACTAAACAAGATGGCTCAAAATTAGTATTAGAAGTTCAATCTCATATCGGAGAAGATACCGTACGTACCATATCTATGGATTCTACAGACGGTTTAAGCCGTGGACATGAGGTAATAGCTTTAGGTACACCTATTCAAATGCCGATAGGTAAAGAAGTTTTTGGTCGTTTATTTAATGTAGTAGGAGATCCTATTGACGGATTAGATGCCCTACCAAAAGAAGGTGCAAATGGTCTGCCAATTCACCGCCCTGCGCCAAAGTTTGAAGATTTGGCTACTTCTTCTGAGGTATTATTTACAGGTATTAAAGTAATCGATTTGATTGAACCTTATGCAAAAGGAGGAAAAATCGGATTGTTTGGTGGTGCTGGTGTAGGAAAAACAGTATTGATTCAGGAATTAATCAACAACATTGCAAAAGGACACGGTGGTTTATCGGTTTTTGCTGGAGTTGGTGAACGTACACGTGAAGGGAATGATTTGTTACGTGAGATGCTGGAATCTGGAATTATCAAATACGGTGAAGAATTTATGCATTCTATGGAAAACGGAGGTTGGGATTTAACCAAGGTTGACAAACCGGGAATGATGGATTCTAAAGCTACCTTTGTTTTCGGACAAATGAATGAGCCGCCGGGAGCACGTGCACGTGTTGCTTTGTCCGGATTAACCATTGCAGAATACTTCCGTGACGGAGCAGGAGACGGACAAGGAAAAGACGTTCTTTTCTTTGTCGATAATATTTTCCGTTTTACTCAGGCAGGTTCAGAAGTATCCGCATTATTGGGACGTATGCCTTCAGCTGTAGGGTACCAACCTACATTGGCTACTGAAATGGGGGCTATGCAGGAACGTATTACCTCTACCAAAACAGGTTCTATTACTTCGGTACAAGCGGTTTATGTACCGGCGGATGACTTAACAGATCCGGCACCGGCTACAACATTTGCCCACTTGGATGCTACAACAGTATTATCGCGTAAAATTGCAGAGTTGGGTATTTATCCGGCAGTAGATCCGTTAGATTCTACTTCTCGTATCCTTACACCTGAAATATTAGGAACGGAACATTACGCTTGTGCGCAACGTGTAAAAATGATTCTTCAGAAATATAAAGAATTACAGGATATTATTGCCATATTAGGTATGGAAGAATTATCTGAAGAAGATAAGCTGGCTGTATCTAGAGCACGTCGTGTACAACGTTTCTTATCTCAGCCTTTCCACGTTGCAGAGCAGTTTACAGGTATTCCGGGGGTTTTGGTTGATATTAAAGATACCATTAAAGGCTTTAATATGATTATGGATGGTGAATTAGACCACCTACCGGAAGCAGCTTTCAACTTAAAAGGAACTATTGAAGACGTAATAGAGGCCGGACAAAAAATGTTGGCTGAGGCATAATTTTTAATTGCTTGAAGCAAAAGCTTGAAGCCAAAAGCTAAAAAAGATGATTTTAGAAATTGTATCGCCGGAAGCAACCCTGTTTTCAGGACAAGTTACCTCGGTTTCTGTACCGGGTATTAATGGAGAATTTCAAATGCTGAATAACCACGCACCCATTGTGTCGTTATTGGTAAAAGGTAATATTAAAATTGTGGGGAATAATCTGATAATAGATTCCCGATTTGAAGATAGATTTGAAAAACTTGATAATAACTCTTATTACTTGCCCATACAGTCAGGTACATTAGAGTTAAAGGATAACAAGATTAATATTTTAGCGAATTAAACGCCAATATATTTTATACATAATCCGACCTAGCAATAGGTCGGATTTTTTTATTTAGGCATTTACTTCATTATAGGGATTAAATGTTTTTTTGTTAAAAGTTTGCAAAAAAAAATATTATTATTACATTTGAGTAGTAACATTTAAAAATAAACAGCTTATGAGAAAGATTATCTCATTATTGCCTGCCTTGTTTCTGGCGTTGGCAATAACCTCGTGTGAAGATAGTGAATCTTTATCCAACAACACTTCGGCTGTAGAGCAGCGCAACAAACCTGCTTCTGTGCTACAGGCAAATCCTCTTCCAAACTTTTCTACTGCTGAAAAATCACTTCATTCTAAAATCTCAGATTTGGCGAGTAATCGTATGGAAGCTGATTTTAATGACATGACAGATCAGCAACGTGAAGACTACGCGGTAAATTACCTGAAAGAAGCCAGTTATCAGGTTTTGAAAGAAAACGGTTATACTGCCGAACAACTATCGAGCGAATTTAAAAATGATTTGGAGATATTACACAAGGCACTTTATTTCTATTCTTTAAAGACAAACGTAAACTAATCACATTATGAAAAAAGGATTAATAACCACGCTATTATCATTAACAGCGTATGTAGGTTTTGCTGTACCTATTGTTGTGAGTAACCAATCGCCTACAAACACTTATCCGCAAACAGTGTATAACGTAGAGACCTATTTAGGTATTCTTAAAGATGGGGCAACCTGTATGGATACAGGAGGTCTTTTTTATAGTCTGCCAGCCGGAATGTCTCTTACCATTATAGACGGAAGTACACTTTGGACCAGTCCATGGAACGGTGCTACAACCTGTATAGCAGAACTTCTTGGGGCGTCTACCTGCGATCCCATACCATTGGACCATAACGGGCAACGGCTGGCTGTAAATTTTACTAATGGCTATATACTGCCGGCAGGTACTTGGATAAACGGTGTGTACGCAACTACTCAAAATACCATCAGTTGTCATCCTAATATGGAAGCCACTACCATTACTGCTTCTAGCTATGAGAGAATATTTTTCGATCCCGTTTTATCTGCCAACGTTTTAAAAATCTCCTATATGCGATTTGGAAATGCTTTGGCTACTATAAATTATGAATAGAAAATAATAAGATAAATAGCCTGGCAGATTTTCCTTTTTCATCAATAATCTGCCAGGCTTTTTTTATTTATCAAAATCATTTTTTCTGACTTTTAGAACATCTTAATTAAACGGCTAGGAGGTATAAAATGCGTTGTTCACAATGTCCGTTTTTTAGGTATATTGGTCACTATAATTTTTTGTTAATAGTGTATTTGCTCCATTTTCATTGAAAATGAATATTTTTAGTATAAAAAAATCGGAAGCGTATACCTTCCGATTAAAGTTTTTCGTTACGAAAAAAGTTGTATTTATTCTCGTCTTCCCCCTAAATAGATAGAAAGATAATAGAGCAATGTACCTACAGATGCTAGTGCGGCAACCAGATAAGTACGTGCAGCCCACTTTAGTGAATCTGAGGCTGCGGCATGCTCTTCCCTTGTGACCATATTCTTGGTTTCAAGCCATTTTAAGGCTCTGTTGCTGGCATCATATTCTACCGGTAAGGTAATTATGGTAAAAAGTGTTGTAACAGCAAATAAAACGATACCTATCAGCAATAAAGAAGGAAAGGTTTTTATCAATACAACACCGGCTAATAAAACCCATTGTACTAAATTGGAAGCAATATTTACCACCGGTACCAATTTTGATCGCATAGAAAGCCATTGATAAGCTGTGGCATGCTGTACAGCATGTCCCACTTCGTGGGCTGCGACAGCGGCAGCGGCAGCATTACGTTGATTGTATACGGCTTCACTGAGATTCACTGTTTTATCTGTAGGATTATAATGATCGGTTAATCGGCCGGGGGTTGATATTACTTTTACATCATAAATACCGTGATCGTGTAACATTTTAGTCGCAATTTCTGCCCCGCTCATACCATTTCGTAAATGAAGTTTTGAATACTTTTCAAACTTCTTTTGTAATTGTTGTCCTACGAGCCAGCTTACAAGCATTATGGCTCCCATCAAAATCCAACCTGAGTACATCATTTATTTTTATTTGTTTTAAAAAGTATAGCAAAAGCCAGACCATTTATACAATAAGTGTAAATATGTCAGTACGAAGTATAAAAAAAGAGCTCGGTTGAGCTCTTTTTATGAAATTATAATTTCTTTTTAACTTCTACCTCCTGGAAGGCTTCAATAATATCATATTCTTTAATATCATTGTAGTTTTTAATCTGTATACCACAATCATAACCTTTGGAAACTTCTTTCACATCATCTTTAAAACGTTTTAGGGCAGTTAATTCTCCGGTATAAATAACTACACCCTCGCGAATTAAACGTATTCTCGAATTACGGAAGATTTTCCCATCCGTTACCATACACCCGGCAATAGTACCCACTTTCGATATTTTGAACAGTTCACGAATTTCTGCTGTACCGGTAATCTCTTCTTTCAGTTCAGGAGACAGCATTCCTTCCATAGCATCTTTTACATCGTCTATTGCATCGTAGATAATAGAATAGGTCTTAATATCAATTTCTTCCTTATCGGCAATAGTTTTAGCATTAGCCATTGGTCTGACATTAAAACCGATGATAATGGCATCAGAAGCGGAAGCAAGTAATACGTCTGATTCTGTAATAGCACCTACGCCTTTATGAATGATATTGATTTGAATTTCATCCGTTGATAATTTTGAGAAGGAATCAGACAACGCTTCTACCGAACCGTCCACGTCACCTTTCAGGATAATATTCAATTCTTTGAAATCGCCCAGAGCAATGCGTCGTCCGATTTCAGCCAGCGTAATGTGACGTTGAGCGCGTACGGATTGTTCACGTATCAATTGCGTACGTTTAGCAGCAATCTGTTTTGCTTCACGTTCGTCGTCAAATACATTAAATTTGTCACCGGCAGTTGGCGCCCCGTCCAATCCTAAAATAGATACAGGTCGAGAAGGACCAGCTTCTTTAACTGATTTCCCGCGCTCATCATGCATGGCACGTACTTTTCCATGATTTTTACCAGCCAGCACATAATCACCGATACGCAGTGTACCTGATTGTACTAAAATAGTAGAAACATATCCACGTCCTTTATCTAAAAAGGCTTCCACAACAGTACCTGATGCCAGTTTGTCCGGATTAGCTTTAAGTTCTAACATTTCAGCTTCAAGCAATACCTTTTCTAATAATTCCGGAATACCTTGCCCGAATTTAGCAGAAATGTCCTGCGATTGATAGGCACCTCCCCATTCTTCAACCAGGAAGTTCATAGAGGCCAATTTTTCCTTAATTTTTTCAGGATTTGCAGTCGGTTTGTCTACTTTGTTGATGGCAAAAATAATAGGTACGCCCGCTGCTTGTGCGTGTGATATCGCCTCTTTTGTTTGAGGCATGATGTCATCGTCGGCAGCTACCACAATAATAGCAATATCGGTTACCTGCGCACCACGTGCACGCATGGCGGTAAACGCTTCGTGGCCCGGAGTATCTAAAAATGTTATTTTCTGGCCGTTTTCCAAAGTAACACCATAAGCTCCGATGTGCTGTGTGATACCTCCTGATTCTCCGGCTATCACGTTGGCTTTACGAACATAATCAAGCAATGATGTTTTACCGTGATCAACGTGGCCCATTACGGTTACGATAGGGGCACGGGTTTGCAAATCTTCCGGATTGTCTTCTGCTTCAACAATAGCTTCTTCAATATCGGCAGTGGTAAATTCAACTTCATAGCCAAATTCGTCAGCAACTATAGTAAGCGTTTCTGCATCTAATCGCTGGTTCATAGTAACCATGATGCCTAATGACATGCATGTTCCAATTACTTGGGTAATAGGTACATCCATCATAGTAGCAATTTCACCAACGGTAACAAACTCGGTTACCTTCAGTACTTTGTTTTCTTCATCCGCACGTGCTTCTTCCTCTTTTTTACGGTGAAGTTCGCGTTTGTCCTTACGGTATTTTGCCGCCTTAGATTTGTTTTGTTTGCCTTGTAAGCGTTCTAAGGTTTCTTTAATTTGATTTTTAACTTCTTCCTCCGTAGGTTCCACTTTAACAACAGGGGCAGGTCGTCCTTTAAAATTGCCTTTTCCTCTGTTATTGTTGTTGTTACGGTTGTTATTATTTTGAGGGTTGCGGTTATTGTTATTATTACGGTTGCCGCCACCCGTCTGTCCCTGGGTTGTATTTCCGGTTTTTTCACCTGTATTGCCAGGAGTACCTTCTTTTATAATGCGTTTGCGTTTATTTTTGGCATTGGCATTTTGATTGGCATTTGGTCCGCCTGGTTTATTGCCGTCTTTTTTATCCTCTTTTTTCTTTTTCGGTTTCTCGAATTGGGATAAGTCTATTGTTTTCCCTGTAAAAGTAGTACCTGAGAGTTTCTGATACTGTGTTTTAATAATATCATTTTCAGGATTTGTTTCCTCTTTTACAGTATCTGAGGCAGAAGCACTTTCTTTTGCTTTTGGCTGTGTATTCTCTTTCTGCGGAGCTGGCTTTGCCTTTTCTTCCGTATTGGCTTCTTTTGGCTTTTCTGCTTCAGCGTTTGGTTTTTCAACAACAGGCTGGGGTTCGGCTACAGGCTCTTTAGGCGTATTTTCTGATTTGATTTCCGGTACAGCTTTTTTTACAGGCTCAACAACTTCCTGTTTAGGAGACACACTTTTTTCTACTTTTTCAGATTCTGATTTTTCAGCAACCGGTTCTTCAGCTGTTTTTTTAGGATTCAGATCAATTTTACCCACAGGTTTTATAGCCGCTACTTTTTCGGCTTTAGCTTTAATGACCTCTGCCTGTAAAGCTTCTTCTTTTTTACGTTTTTCTTCTAACTCTTTCTCTCTTTCTAAACGCAGGGCTTCTTTTTCTTTTTTCTTTTCTTCACTAACTTCTAATGAAGCCTCTTTTTTTCCCTTATCAGCCGAGAACTGTTTATTGAGAGCGCTTAATTCTTCTTCCGATATTTTAGCGTTTGGAGAGGACTCTATTTCAAATCCCTTCGTTTTTAAAAAATCCACAGCCCTATCGAGAGAAATATTTAATTCTCTTAAAACTTTGTTTATTCTTATTACTCTTTTATCAGACATATTATCCTTTTAGTATTTGGTGTGTCGTTGTGTTGTTGTGTGGTTAACAGTTATTCTTCGTCCTCGAATTCCGATTTTAAAATTTCAAGAACATTTAATACGGTTTCTTCTTCTAAATCGGTTCTTCTAACCAATTCTTCAACCGTGTGTTTCAATACACTTTTTGCCGTGTCCAAACCAATTTTTTCAAATTCTTCTATTACCCATTCGTCAATTTCGTCCGAAAATTCTTTTAATTCTACATCATCTTCTTCTAATGGGTTGATACCATCGCGGATGACATCAATTTCGTAGCCGGTTAAAAGGCTTGCAAGTTTGATGTTTTGCCCGCCACGTCCAATAGCTTTCGATACTTCCTGGATATCCAGGTATACTTCAGCTGTTTTCTTTTCTTCGTTAATTTTTACCTCATTTACTTTAGCAGGACTTAGAGCACGTGTAATGTAAAGATTCTTATTTGCGGTATAGTTTATAACGTCTATATTTTCGTTGCCCAACTCACGAACAATACCATGAATACGTGAACCTTTCATTCCTACACAAGCTCCTACCGGGTCTATATTGTCACTGTAGCTGTCTACGGCTACTTTTGCTTTTTCACCCGGAATACGCACTACTTTTTTGATAGTGATTAATCCGTCAGGAATTTCAGGAATTTCCTGTTCGAATAATTTTTCAAGGAACAATTCTGAGGTACGGCTCATAATAATCTGAGGTTTGTTGCCTTTCAATTCAACAGACTCGATTATGCCGCGTACCTGCTCGCCTTTTTTGAAATAATCGGAAGGAATTTGTTTTTCTTTAGGTAAAACAATTTCATTTCCTTCATCATCAATCAAAATTACAGCTTTTGGGCGAACATGATGTACTTCAGCGGAATAAACTTCGTTTACCAAATCTTTAAATTGTTTGTAAAGATTGGTGCTGTCATGTTCGTGAATTTTAGTAATGAGATTTTGACGTAACGCTAATATGGCACGACGGCCCAACTGTATTAATTTTACTTCTTCCGAAACTTCTTCACCTACTTCAAAATCAGGTTCAATTTTACGGGCTTCCGATAATGAAATTTCTGAATTGTCATCTTCTACTTCTCCGTCATTTACCACGATACGGTTTCTCCATATCTCCATATCTCCTTTGTCAGGATTAATAATGATGTCAAAATTATCGTCCGAACCAAATCTCTTTTTTAATGCATTTCTAAAAACATCTTCTAAAATTGCCATCAAGGTAACTCTGTCAATATGTTTATTGTCTTTAAATTCAGAAAACGAATCAATTAATGCAATATTTTCCATGAATTCTTTTTTATTTAAAATGATATAACCACTACTGCTTTTTTTATTTCTGAATACGGGATTTCGACTTTTTTCTCGACCGTTTCCTTGCCCTTGCCTATTGCTTTAGGTTCGCGCGCTTTCCATTCTAAGGTGATAGACGCATCCGTCGCACCGGTTAAAAGAGCCTCTATTTTACCGTTTTCGGTAGTGACTTCCAGTTTACGTCCCACATTTTTCTTAAATTGTCGGGGCTGTTGTAAAGGTGAAGTCGCTCCGGCCGATGCTACTTCCAGTGAAAAATCCTGCTCTTCCCGGTCTAAATTATGTTCTATTGCACGGCTTACATCAATACAATCCTGTAAAGATACACCATTATCCCCATCTATCGTTACAGAAATTTTAAAATCTGACGATAGGGTAAAATCTATCAAAAACAACGAAGGATGTTCGCTTAATCCTTGTTCTAATAATGTTTTAACTTTGTTTTTAAACTCCATATAGTGTATAAAAAGAGGGGACATCCGTCCCCTCATTATTTAGTTTTTGTTTAAATAACAATGCAAATATACAATTTTTTTTTCAAAACAACGTTTTTTTTGATTTTCAATGTAATATGATTATCTTTAGTTTTTAAAAACTATTTTTAACAGTCAAGAAATATTCTTAATTCATGAAAAAAATTCTAGTCCCTACTGATTTTTCAGAACATGCTTTTAATGCTATAAAAACGGCGGCTTCTATAGCACGTAAAACAGGAGCCGAATTATTGCTTTTACATATCATTGAGTTGCCTCAGGAGGCTTCTGATGCTATACAGCCCGGATATGATATTCCGGAAGTGCTGTTTTTTAAACAAAATGCAGAGCGCCGTTTGAGCGAAGCTTCCCTATCTCCCGAATTAAGCGGGCTGACTGTTTCTCAGGTATTAATGCTGGGCCGTACATTTAAAAAAGTAAATGAAGTAGCGGTAGAAAATAAAGTAGACTTGATTGTTATGGGATCGCATGGCGCCAGTGGTTTCAAAGAACTGTTTTTAGGTTCAAATACTGAAAAAGTAGTGCGTACATCTGAAGTGCCGGTTTTGGTCATTAAACGAAATGAAACAGAAGTGTCTTTCAACAATGTTGTATTTGCCAGTGATTTTATGAGTGACAATAAAAAGTCTTTTGCTCCTATAGTCGATTTCTTTATGTTAAATCAGATAAAACCACATTTTTTATTTGTTAATACGCCCAATAATTTCAAACCAACACATGTTGCGGAAAAGATGGCAGCTGATTTTCTGAAAACGTTTAATCTGGAAGGATATGATTTTTCTATTTATAATGAATTGGATATTGAAAAGGGAATATTGCGTTTTGCTGAAAAAGTGAATGCTGATCTGATTGCAATGGGAACTCATGGAAGAACTGGTTTTACCCGATTATTGAACGGAAGTATTAGCGAAGATCTGGTTAATCATTCGCCGCGCTCGGTACTGACTTTTAAAATATAAGAAAAAACGACCTGTTTAAGGTCGTTTTTTTATACAAAAGCGGAGAATCCAGTAATACTCCGGCCTACAATTAAAGAGTTTATTTCTTTGGTTCCTTCATAAGAATAAATAGCTTCGGCGTCGGCTAAGAAACGTGCTACATTATATTCCAATAGTATTCCGTTGCCCCCCATTACTTCACGTGCTCTGGATACGATATCGCGGGTACGTAATGTACAGAATACCTTTGCCAATGAGGCGTGTTCATCTTTTAGTTTTCCGTTGTCCTGTAATTCGGATAATCGAAAAACCAGGGTCTGCATGGCGGTAAGATTAGAAAGCATTTCGACCAGATGGTTCTGGATAAGCTGAAAAGAAGCTATAGGTTTTCCGAATTGTTTTCGCTTTCTTGTATAATCCAAAGCATTTTCATAAGCGCCACGTGCACAGCCAACTGCCATCCAGGCAACGCCTGCCCGTGTTTGTTGTAATACCTTGGCGGTGTCTTTAAAAGTAGAGGCTTGTTGCAGGCGGTTTGTTTCTGAAACCATACAGTTCTCGAGTGTAATTAAACCGTTTTGAACAATGCGCAATGCCATTTTGTCCTTTATTTTTTCAATGGTCATACCAGGAGTTTCTTTTTCAACAATAAACCCTTTTACATTGTCATCGTCCAGATCCCGGGCCCATATAATCAAAATGTCTGCAAAAGTCGCATTTCCAATCCATTTCTTCTGTCCATTCAGAACCCAGCCATTAGCAGTCTTTTTACAGGTGGTAGTTAGTCCACCCGCAACAGCAGAACCAACTTCCGGTTCCGTTAATCCGAAAGCACCTATTCTTTCAAATGCCTGTAATTTCGGAAGCCATTTTTGTTTTTGTTCTTCCGAACCGCATTGGTAAATAGAACCCATAAC
The DNA here is from genome assembly GCA_050990835.1 of Paenimyroides tangerinum. Lineage (GTDB taxonomy): Bacteria > Bacteroidota > Bacteroidia > Flavobacteriales > Flavobacteriaceae > Flavobacterium. Next base: position 1,388,186 of record CP158859.1, read on the forward strand.
CAATCCACTTTGAACCCCGAAGAAAGTGGCTATAGAAGAATCGATACGGGCCATTTCACACGCAATTATGCCTTCCAGCAGAGAGCTCTTACCCGCGCACCCATAACCGTCATAATTAATGCCGCAAATGTTAAGGCTGGCTAGTTTTGGAATAACCTCCATAGGAAATTCGTCACGAAGCCAGTGTTCGTTAATTAAAGGCTGTATTTCTGTCTCTAAAAATGCCCTGACTTTTAATTGTAAAGCGCGATCTTCATCCGATAGCTTTTCGCCTATATCATAAAAATCGGCATCAATAGGTGGTAATTCTTTTGAATGACCGGTTCTTTTCAGCATCTTTACAACACCGTTTAATTGTTTTTCATCCAGCTGGGATACACTTTGCATAAGTTCTCCCAAATTAACTTTTTCGTTTAAGCGGGCAACAGCGTCTACATCTATGTCTTTTAAAAGATGAAGTATTTGTTTGATTTTCCGAAACATACTTTTTCTTTAAAGATACAAAAAACAGGTTTATTTCAAGGTGTTAAGATTTGTTAAAGGAGGTAGCTCAACCGGTTTTTGCTGCTGCAAAAACAGTCTTGCTGTGAGTTCTCCCTTTAGAATAATATCGTTTCCGCTTACTTCCAGCCAGCTGCCTTCACGTAACCCCACTACGGGCTGTGAATTGAATTGATGGAATTCATTAATACGTGTTTCGCGTGTTTCGCCCATGTGGGTAGACCCTTCGACCGGATCTAAATAATGCGGGTTAATATTAAAGGGGATACAACCTAAGGTTTTAAAACTCGGTGGATAAACAATGGGCATATCATTGGTTGTTTCCATTGTTAGTCCGGTAATATTACTGCCTGCGGAAGTTCCCAGATAAGGCATACCTTTTTCAATCTTATCTTTTAAGCTTCCTATTAGGTTATACCAATACAATTGTTTTACCAGTAAGAAGGTATTGCCCCCTCCTGTAAAAACAGCCTCGGCCTGTTCAAGACCTTCCTGCATATTTTCAAAAGTATGTAATCCGACTACCTTTTTATGGATCTTTGCAAAAAAGGTAGCCGCTTTACTTGTATAGTCATCATGTGAAATACCTCCCGGCCGTGCAAACGGGATAAAAGTAATGGTAGAGATGTCTTTTAAAAAGAGCTCCAGTTCAGGTAATAAATAATCGAGATATTCGCCATTATATAAGGTAGATGTACTGGCAATAATCATTTTTTTCATGCAAAAAAGGTTTTGAATTATCACAAAGGTAAAGATTTAAGAAAAAAAAGGAAGGGACTGCTTTACGTCATTTAACAGAATTTTATAAAAACGTTACCTATTGTTTGTGATTTTAAGATATAGTTTTATCAAAAAAATAAAAAATTGTGAAAAAAAATTACATCATCTTGTTATTTTTAAATATTTGTAATTTTTCTGTCGCACAGCAACGAAGTGCTTTGACAGGACAAGTGGTGTTTGAAAATGAACCTGTTAAAGGAGTCTGGGTGCTGAACCGGACAACCAAAATGACTACCATGACTAATCTAAAAGGAGCGTTTACAATAGATGCCCAGGAAAAAGACGAGATAGTGGTGTATGATGAGGCAAATGTTTTTGAGCCGATTTTAAAAATTGTATCGCCCCTTGAAGTAAAACAAAAGAAATTACGTTTTAATAGTATGGAGAAACCGACCCAATTAAAAGAAATGGTAATTGACCAGACCGTTACGTCAAAATCATTGGGATTAAATCAGCTGAAATATGAAAAGCCGCACCCGGTAGGAATGGATTTCATTGCTATTTTCAAAGCTGTTTTCGGAAAACCTGATAAAGACAGAAAACCGGAAGAACCGGAAATTACTATAGATGAAAAGATTATAATGATTCAAAACCGTATCACCGAAACCCGATTGCTGAATGATTACGAATTGAAAAAAGAAGAAATAGGACGTTTGTACTACTTTCTTGGTGCGGATAAAAATTTTATGCAGACCGTTCGTTACGGAAATAAGGAACGTTTTGAATTTGAGCTTATCGAAAAAATATATCAATTCAGACAGCAAGTAAATAACCTGTAAAAGAATGATAAGTTTTAACACAACTTTGCATGCTATTTGCTAGTGGTTTCGTAAATATTAAATAATTTTACCTTCATGAAGATAACATATCTTTTCATTTTGTTTTTTGGAAGTTTTTATATGCTGTGGGCACAGCCCGGACGAAGCAAGTTGTTAGGAAAGGTGGTGGCTAAGTCCCGTGATTTGCAGGATATTTATGTTCAGAATAAAACTACCGGAGAGGTGGTAGTTACCGAAAGCGGGGGATATTTCAATATAACGGCCCAGCCTACGGACACACTTATTTTGGCAGGAGTTAATTTTGTGGGAAGAAATAAAATAATTACTTACGGCGATATGAATAAAACCATGTTGCTGGTGCCTATGGAATCTGTACGTTATATGCTGGATGAACTGGTGATTGATAAAACCATTACAGCTGCGAGCCTTGGTCTTCCCACAGGAAAGGTGCCTACTCCGGCTGAGCGAAGGCTGCATACGGCTACCTCATCAGGTGGTGGAATACTTCCTATAGATGCTATTGTAAATGCAATATCAGGCAGAACCAAAATGCTGAAAAAAGCACTGGCGTATGAGCAGGAAGAAATGTTGGTACAACGTATTATCAATAAATTCCCGGAAGAATATTATACAGCGGAATTGAAAATACCAAAACTGTACATAACGGCTTTCGGCTATTATTTGTCGCAGGATAAAGAAGTGCTTGAAGCTACAGAAAATAAAGCGGGCAGTAATCGTTTGAAATTCCTGTATGCGGGTAAAGTAAGTGAGTTTCTGGAATTAATAAAAGTATTGCAGTAGAAATTAGTATTTTTGTAAAAAATAAATAATTATGTTTGGAATTGGCGGAGGTGAATTAGTCTTTATTCTTGTAGTGGTTTTGATGTTGTTCGGATCAGATAAAATTCCGGATATCGCAAGAGGACTCGCAAAAGGTATGGCACAGATAAAAAACGCAACGAACGAAATTAAACACGAAATTACAAAGAGTGTAGAAGAAACGGGAGTGATAAACGATATTAAAGAAGCTGTAAACGTTGACGAGATTAAAAAATCGGTAGGGTATGATGAAATGCGGGATGCCATGAACATGGACCATTTTAACCCGATGAACGAAGTAACCAAGGAAATAGAACAAACCAAAGAAGACTTCGAAAATATTACCGGCCCTATAAAACGCAATCGCTAATGTGGGAGCAAATCATACAATTTGATCGTGACGCATTGGTGTATCTGAACGGCTTGGGATCCAGCACATGGGACCCTTTCTGGCTTTATATTACCAAACAGCTTAATTGGTGGCCTGTTTTTCTGCTTATTTTATTTTTGTTATACCGGAAACTGTCACTAAAACAACTGGCCCTTCTTATTGTAGTATTGGTATTGTTTTTTACATTTACTGATCAGATTACGAATTTGGTTAAAAACAATGTACAGCGTTTTCGCCCTGTGAATGATACAGAATTAAAAGATATTATACGCGTGGTGAAGACGAGTCCGTCATGGAGCTATTTTTCCGGGCATGCATCCAACAGTTTAGGGGCTATGGTTATCCTTTTTCAGGTAATGCGCAATTACTATAAACAGGCGTATTTATTATTTTTATTTCCATTGATCTTTGCCTATACCCGTATCTATTTAGGGCTCCATTTTCCAGGCGATATAGTGTCAGGATATATTTTCGGCCTCCTTTCAGGATTATTGTTTTACCAGCTGTTTAAATACTTAAACAACCGGTATAAGCTATCCGATAAAACACAAAAAAACGCTTTTCTGTAGAAAAGCGTTTTTTTGTGTTTACACTACCCTGCTTATCGTCAGTCCGTCGCGTATAGGCAATAATACGGTTTCAACGCGGGGGTCATTTTTAAGCCGTTCGTTATAAGCCAGTAATGCCGCAGTTGATTTATCGTTAGTTTTTACTTCCTCCAGTACTTTACCACTCCACAATACATTATCTGACAATAGCACACCGCCTTTTTTCATTAAAGGAACAATCAGTTCGTAATAATTGCTGTAATTTTCTTTATCGGCATCAATAAAAACCAAATCAAAAGTTTTGTTTAGGGAAGGAATAATATCCAGTGCAGGGCCTATGTGCGGGATAATGTGTTTGGCATAAGCGGATTGCTGAAAATATTTTGTCTGTATATTTTCCAGCTCCTCGTTTACATCAATAGTGTCAATGGTACCGTCCGGTCCGAGGCCTTCTGCGAGACAAAGGGTTGCGTATCCGGTGTAAGTACCTACTTCCAAAATAGCAGAGGGGCGGATGATTTTAGAAATCATACTCAAAAAACGCCCTTGAAAATGGCCGCTCAGCATACGTGGCTGCAAAACTTTCTGATGGGTTTCCTTATTCAGCTGCTGCAGCAATTCAGGCTCGTTTTCTGAGTGTAAGGCCACATAATTTTCTAAAGCTTCTGATATAAAATGCATAATCGACTTTTTTTCAAAGTTACTTAAAAAACAAAAAAGACAGAATAGGAGAAATATTATTCTTTTTGAGCAGAAAAGTATGTAACTTTAAGTAGAATTATAAATCATAAAGCTATGAAACAATTAGAAAACAAAGTAGCATTAGTTACCGGCGGTGCATCGGGTATCGGAAAAGCCATTGTGGAACTTTTTGTAAAAGAAGGGGCAAGAGTAGTGTTTACTGACCTGAATGAAGAATTAGGTACAAAAGTGCAGCGAGAAGTAGGGGCGCAAACGTATTTTATAAAATCGAATGCTGCTTTACCCGAAGATAATAAAAAAGCGGTGGAAGAAAGCATTCAAAAATTTGGTGCGTTGCATATTGCTGTGAATAATGCGGGAATTGGTGGAGAAGCAAATAATGTGGGCGATTTGAGTATTGAAGGATGGAAAAAGGTAATAGATATTAATTTAAACGGTGTTTTTTACGGTATGCATTACCAACTTCCGGAAATTGAAAAATCTGGAGGAAGTATTATTAATATGGCTTCTATTTTAGGGCAGGTTGGGTTTGCCAGCTCTTCCGCTTATGTAGCGGCTAAACACGGCGTGGTAGGCCTCACAAAATCAGCTGCATGGGAATATGGCACCCGGAATGTCCGTATTAATGCTGTAGGGCCTGGTTTTATATCTACTCCTTTAGTAGATAACGCACTGGATAAGGATACCCTGAAATATTTAGAATCGCAGCATGCGATGCAGCGGCTGGGAAAAGCGGAAGAAGTAGCTTCGCTGGTGCTTTGGCTGGCGTCAGATGGTGCCTCCTTTGCAACAGGAGGGTATTACCCGGTTGACGGAGGGTATCTGGCAAAATAAAAAAAACGGGCGGCAATGTCCGTTTTTTTTATACTTTTTCTAAGAAGAAAATGCTGTACCTTTGCAACATGCAAACAGAAAAAAAAGACATCAGGACATTGACCAAAGATGATTTACGCGCTTTTTTTGAAACCCAGGGCGATAAAGCTTTTCGTGGAAATCAGGTGTATGAATGGCTTTGGAACAAAGGAGCACATCAGTTCTCTGATATGACCAATTTGTCAAAACAAACCCGTACCCTTCTGGAAGCACATTTTGTCATCAACCATATAAAAGTAGATACCATGCAGCATAGTTCTGACGGTACTATAAAAAATGGTGTGCGTTTACATGACGGCCTGATTGTAGAATCGGTACTTATACCCACAGCCACAAGAACTACCGCTTGCGTGTCGAGCCAGGTAGGGTGTAGCTTAGATTGTAATTTCTGTGCTACAGCACGGTTAAAGCGTATGCGGAACCTGGCCCCGGACGAAATTTATGACCAGGTGGTAGCTATAGATCAGGAAAGCCGTTTGTACCACAACCGGGCTTTATCCAATATTGTATTCATGGGAATGGGAGAACCGCTTATGAACTATAATAATGTGATGAAGGCTATAGATAAAATTACATCGGCTGAAGGACTGGGTATGTCGCCTAAACGTATTACAGTATCTACTTCTGGCGTTTCCAAAATGATCAGAAAAATGGCAGATGACAAGGTGAAGTTTAAACTTGCCGTGTCACTGCATTCGGCAATAGAAGAAACCCGGAATAGAATTATGCCGTTTACCAAGAGTTTTCCTTTACCTGAACTACGAGAAGCTTTAGAGTACTGGTACCGTATGACCAAAAGTAAGGTGACTTACGAATATGTGGTATGGAAAGGTATAAACGATGATAAAAAGGCAATAGAAGCATTGGTGAAATTTTGTAAATATGTACCCTGTAAGGTAAATTTAATAGAATATAACCCGATTGATGACGGTGAATTTCAGCAGGCCGATCCGGCTGTGATTGCTGCTTACATTGCTGCTTTGGAAAATGCGGGTATTGTAGCGAAAGTACGTCGTTCCAGAGGAAAAGATATTGATGCTGCCTGCGGACAGCTGGCTAATAAGTCATAATCTTTTTCGGCCATTCAATAGCCGGAGTACTCTCTCTTACTGCTAAGGTTGGTAAGCAATATGCAATAGTGTGTAAAAAAGGAGAAGAACAAAAACGATTGATTTCTGTTTTTTTTGTATCTTTAAGTAAAAAGAAACAGATGAAAACTACACGTAAAGAAATAATTGCCCACATAACGTTTTTAAAAGAACAGGAAATAAACCGGCTGAAAGAAGCAAGAGATATTTATGCCTCAAGTGCCGATCTGGATGAAGAATCTACTTTAACTATTGATGATTTTTCACAGCAGGCACAGAGTACCGATTCCGTTCTTAATCTGGACTATCGTATAGAAGACGAACAGAATAAATTAAATACCTTTATTAAATTACAGCCTTTAGCTATTGCAGGAATTACAGAAGGAAATGTTGTTTTTACTGATAAAATCAACATGGTTATAGGACTAACCATTAAAAATTTTTCCTATAAGGATAAGCCGTTTATAGGCATCAGTATTGATGCTCCTGTTTATAAAAATCTTATGGGCAAAGAAGAAGGAGAGGAAATTTTATTTCACAATGAGAAATGCCGTATCCTGCGTATTTTGTAAACCCTATAAAACTCCCCATATCTAAATCTGAGTGCAAACTCAGATTTTTTTTATTCCTGTACAACCTTTCTCATTACTTGGCGTCTTTAATAAAAAGCCTCTGAGTGAAAATTATTGCTATAAATAGAAAACAAACCGACCGCATGACTCTGTTGACAGCTCAAAACCGCCCGGCACAAAAACAATTGTTTGAAGAGCTTTCTCCAAAAATGCTGAGCTCTTGCCAGATGCATGTGAAGATCGAGAACAGAACGCTTTTCCTGTTAGAAATAAATTTTGGAAACAGCATGATGCTGGCAGATCATAAAATAAAAAACGATTATTATTCGAATGGTTTTCTGTCGAATTTTGGAATAGGAGCTAAAACACGCTTAGGTACTAAAAAGTCGAAATTTTTTATGAGATATGATCGGGGGTATACCATAAGTACTTTTAAACCTAAAGGAAATAAAATACTGGCCGAAAACGGAGAGGAAATGATTTTGGCAGAATCGTCTGTTCCTTTAAAAAAAACCTACATTTACTATTACAGAAGTAAAACTTTCGAACTATTTTGAATATGATTTTCAAAGAAAAAATATGATGATTTTGGCAATGAAATTATTAATTCGAAACAATCTGTATTTGTAGGTTTTGGAGGCTATATTAGTATTAACGCCCAAACAAACCGCAACCTGAAATATGAAGAGAATGGAAAAAAATACCAGCAAAACACCATCTCGAAATTCAACACAGAAAAATTTATTTATGGAGTGGGTACGTATGTGGGAATTCATAATATTTCAGTAAGAGTTACCTATAATCTGAATCAGGTATTTAAGAAATCGTTTGTAGATCATACTATTTTTAATGTTAGTCTTGTTATGGAGTTGATGTAAACCTTAAATAAATTATAAAAGATGGAGTTATCATAACTTCTTTGGCTCACTTTTTGTATTTTTCAAAAAAATACTTCCTATGAAAAAAATACTTTTTGTTTTTATGGTGCTTAACTCTTTGGCCGCTGCCTCTTGTGCTGAAGATGATAGCAGTATTCCGAACCTTACTGAAAAATACGCCGGGCACTGGTCAGGTAGTTATAAAGGCATTGACAAAGGTACCTGGCAGGCTACTATTAATACTGATGGCGAAGTAAACGGTTTTATTGTGTCCACTACATTAAACACAACGTATATTATAAAAGGTAGTGTAGATGCTAGAGGTTCGCTTAATGCAACGTATGCCGCCACAGGCCAGACAGTAGGCAGTTTTAGAGGAGAAATAACAGAAACCCTGGGCTCTGGTATCTGGAAAAATGTACAAGGTACTACAGAAGGCACCTGGTCTGGTCTTAAAGATAAATCTAATTAAATCACTATATTTATGCAATTAAAAATTACGACTTTTGCGCTCCTTTTTTCGGGTGTCGTAACACACGCCCAGGTTCAGGACTCCATTGCCCCGGTACAGGAAGAATACCCTGTAATGCAAGCTGATCCGGTTCCACTTACAGAAGAAGAGGACTCCGGAAAAACTACAGAGAAAAATTGGGATTATGCCTATTTTGAAAGAGCTGAAATGGATACGGTTGTAAAATACAGAAATGAAATATTTCCTTTTGTGCGTATTGGATTGGGTAATGTATCTACCGACAATCAATTTGCACATTCGGATTTCGGCTACATGCGTTCCGCTTTTTTTGAATGGGGAATTACCGTTCGCAAGCCCTTTAATGAAAACAAGAACCTTTTAGGGTTGCGTTATGGCATTTCATTCAGCTACCAGCATCTGACACCTACCGGTAATAATGTTTTTGTACCAAACGGAGAACAGACAGTGCTTGAAGAATATCCTGTGGGTCTGCGACGTAATCATTCCTATTTTAAAAATTCATACATAAACATTCCCATTGCGTTGGATTTTGATTTTTCTACTAAAAAATACAACCATGCCAACCGTCGTTTTGATGTGAAAGAGGGAATTAATTTTGGTGTAGGAGGTTACATCGGGTATAACATCAATTCAAAACAGTTTATCTCGTACAAGGATGAAAATGGTTACAAAGAAACCATCAAACAACACGGAAAATGGAATGTAAACGATTTTAACTACGGCCTAATGGCGTATGTCGGATTCCGTTCGGCAAAACTAGTAGCCAAATACGATTTGCAGCCGGTATTTAAAAACAATACTACCAACCAGCGATACTGGAGTCTGGGGATACAGTTAGATTTGAGATAATAAAAAAAGCACTCTTAAAAGATAGGGTGCTTTTTTGTATTTTTGCTAACTAAAGTTTTTCAATGATTACAAAAGCCACTATAGATACCATTTTTGATGCTGTTCGGGTAGAAGAGGTAATCGGCGATTTTGTTCATCTGAAAAAATCGGGAAGCAACTATAAAGGATTAAGCCCGTTTGTTAACGAAAAAACACCTTCATTTATGGTATCGCCGGCCAAACAGATCTGGAAAGATTTTAGCTCGGGCAAGGGCGGAAATGCGGTGTCGTTTATAATGGAACATGAACATTTTACTTATCCTGAGGCGCTGCGGTATCTGGCTAAAAAATACAATATAGAAATTGAAGAAACCGAACAATCCGATGAAGAAAAGCAGCAGATAAATGAAAAGGAGAGTATGTTTGTGGTTTCGGAGTTTGCCCGGAAATATTTTGAAGATATTCTACATCAAACTGATGAGGGCAGGTCAATAGGCCTTTCTTATTTTAAAGAACGTGGCTTTACGATTGATACGGTCAAAAAATTTCAATTAGGCTATTCTCCCGATTTATGGGATGCGTTTTCAAAAGAAGCATTAAACAAAGGATACCAACTGGAATATCTCGAAAAAACAGGATTAACCATTGTAAAGGAAGAAAAGGTTTTTGACCGTTTTAAAGGCCGTGTAATGTTCCCTATACAAAGTATGTCTGGCCGGGTTCTGGGTTTTGGAGGAAGAATATTAACCAATGATAAAAAAGCAGCCAAGTATTTAAATTCACCGGAAAGCGATATTTATCATAAAAGCCGGGTTTTATATGGTATTTACCATGCAAAACAGGCTATAGCTAAAGAAGATAACTGTTTTTTAGTAGAAGGGTATACCGATGTTATCCAGTTGCATCAGGCCGGTATTGAGAACGTGGTAGCCTCTTCAGGAACAGCTTTGACGCCTGACCAAATACGCCTTATTAATCGCCTGACCAAAAACATAACCGTACTTTTTGATGGAGATGCCGCAGGATTACGGGCTTCCATACGGGGTATCGACCTTATTTTGGAAGCAGGCATGAATGTACGGGTGTGTACGTTTCCGGAAGGGGACGATCCGGATAGTTTTGCCAAAAAAACACCTATAGAGGAACTGAGGAGGTATTTTGAAGAGCATGCTACTGATTTCATTCGCTTTAAAACATCACTTTTGATGGAAGAAGCCAAAGGAGATCCTATCAGAAAAGCTGAACTAATTCGGGATATTGTGGGAAGTATTGCAAAAGTACCTGATAATATCCAGCGTGAAGTGTACGTACAGGAATGTGCCAGGTTGTTAGATATATCAGAAGAAGTCCTTTTTAATACGCTGGCGCAGCTCGGAAAAAAAGAACTCCAGGAGGCAAATAAAAAATACAACCAGCAGAAAGCACTTGAAGTGGTAAAAACAATTGAAGAACCACTTCAGAAGGCTGAAACTGTAAACATCATGTACCTCCTGGAACGAAAACTTATTGAAATACTACTGTTGTACGGTAACTATGAAGAAGCTTTTGACGTATACGTGTACAGAGCTAATGAAGATGATGAGGTGGAAATGGTAAAGGAAACCGTTACACGTAAGGTGCTGGACCAGGTGTACTTGAGCCTTCAGGAAGATGAAATGGAATTTACGAATCCGTTATTTAAGGCTATTTACACAGATATTATTTTATTTTACCATGAGCAGGAAATGTGGAATTTAGAGGTTTATCTGGCAAGGGTAGCTCCGGAATTCTCACAGGAAATAACGTCTATTGTGATGGATGACGAGCGTGAAAACCTGCATAATTGGGAAAGCCAGAATATTTTTGTAAAGACAAAAGAACAAGGCATATCGCAGTATGTATCGGAAACCATCCTGACCTTACGTTGGTATCTGGTAAATGAAATGATTACCCAGATGCGGAACAGCCTGCAACAGACACCAGCTGAGAGCCATTTGGAAATAGTGGCAGAGGTAATGGACTACAGTCGTTTGGCACATAATTTTTCTGAACGTTTAGGCCGGGTTATGTCACGTTTTTAATAGACTTGAATAATTATCTTTATTTTATGGCGTAAATTAAAATACGTTTAAACGGATAAATAGCCGGGAAATTTCTGAAATAATCTGTTATACGCGTTTTAAAAGCCATTTCAAAGGCTTGCTGTTGTTCTTCATCTAACCGTTCCATATAAGGTAGTAATGCTGACCCGGAAATAAAACGAAACAGCATGTCGGCATCAGGGGCTATTATAGGATATACTTTTTTAAACACCTCTATTTTTTTCATACCATTTTCAAACAAAAGGCGGGTATAAGTGTCAAGGCTTAATACGGAAGAGTACCGGTTGTAGTTATTTAACTGTGTTGCATAGGGTGTTTCATTTGCCATTTCGGTTAAAAGAATATTCAATACATTATGCGGCTGATCTGGTATTTGCAGGGCTAATTGGCCATTAGTATTGAGTTTTGAAATGAGCTCAGGGAACAGCTTCTGGTGGTTGTCAGACCATTGCAGGGCGGCATTGCTGAATATCAGGTCGTAAGTAGCCGGTGTTTGTAACCAGTCTTCAGTTGCCTTCTTTTCAAATTGTAAATACTTATGTGTAAGTAAAGCTGATTTTTCAAGCATTTCTGCAGAAGCATCTATCCCCAGAAAAGAAGTTTCCGGAAAATGTTCTGACAGTATGGCGGTTTGTTCGCCTGTACCGCATCCTAGATCAACCGCCGTTTTTATATTTTCCGGAGTTATCAACTCCATCAGGTCGTAAAAAGGCTCGTAACGAATAGTTTTAAAGGTATTGTAAAGTTCCGGATTCCAAGGCATATTTATCTGTTTTAATAAAAATGGAACTAATTGAAGCAACAAGGCTATTTTAAATAAGCGGGTATTTCACAAACCGGAATCGGTTTCATTTTATGCTGGTTTATAGTGTTTAAACGTTTGTATATGTGAAATACTTCCAAAGCCCGTCCGGAGAAATCGGCTGCTGTTTTTCCTGCCTCGTCGGCTAGCATAGCTGCTTCCAGTTCGTCATAATTGGCGCCCAGTTGGTCTTCATCAGATCGGTCGTCACCAAATAAACCATCAGTAGGTTTTGCTGTTAAAATACTTGCCGGAACATCAAGATATGCTGCCAGCATACGTACTTCTGATTTCATTAAATCGGCAATAGGGCTTATATCAACACCTCCATCACCATATTTGGTATAGAAACCAACACCGAAGTCTTCTACTTTATTCCCTGTGCCGGTTACTAATAACTGATGAATCCCGGCAAAATAATATAAAGTGGTCATTCTTAAACGCGCGCGGGTATTGGCCAATGTCAGATGCAAACGCACATTGTCTTCAATGGTGGGCAAACTGGACTGCAATTGATCAAAAGCAGGAGTTAAATCAGCTAAAGCACTGGTTACATTTGTAAATCGTTTTTTTAGGCAAGCAATATGTTCCTGAGCTCTTGAAACATGGCTTGCTGCCTGATGTATAGGCATTTCCATGCATAGAGTTGTTAATCCTGTACGGGCACATAAAGTAGAAACCAAAGCGGAATCAATACCGCCTGAAATACCTACTATAAAGCCTTTTACATGTGCTTTTTCGGCATATTCTCTTAACCATTGTATAATATATTCTGTAATTTCAGCGGTTTTAAAAGAAGATGAATGCATATTCAGATGTTTTAAATTCACAAAGGTGTAGTATATTTGTTTTTTCAACCTAAAAGTATAAAAAATAAAGCGATTTTGTTTTATGAAGAAATTTATTTTATTAAGTACTTGCCTGTTTGCATTTGTAGCTTGTAAAAAAGAGTCTGCAATTAGTGCAGCAGCAGAGAATGTAGAGGTAAAATTCGACTTTATTCGTTTTGATGAAGAATTTGTAAATACGCCGGATTCCGATTTTCCGAAGCTGAAGGCCAAATATCCTTTTCTTTTTTCAGCACAGGTACCTGATTCTGTCTGGCTCAATAAAAAACAGCAGCCTTTATTCCAGGAGGTAGCTAAAGAAGTAAAAGTAAAATTCGCAGATACAAAAGCATTGGAAAAAGATTTGAAGCAGCTATTTCAGTACATCAAATATTATTTTCCTGACCAGAATCCCGGAAAAGTGATCGGGCTTATTTCGGATATGGATGTTACGAACCGGGCTATATATGCCGATACACTTACCTTGATAGGATTGGATACGTATTTGGGAAAGGAACATCGTTTTTATCAGGATTTTGATGCGTATACGCTTATTGATTTTGAGCCTGCAAAAATTCCGTCTGATGTAGCTGAAAGCTTTTTAACACAACATATTGTTCCTCCTAAAGAGCGTATGTTTCTGGCACATCTTATTTATGCTGGCAAAGTGATGTATGGAAAAGACAGGCTGCTTCCTGAAACCTCCGATGCGTTAAAGATGGGATATACCGAAGAACAAATAGAATGGTGTAAGGCCAATGAATCGCAGATATGGAAATATTTTATTGAAAACAAATTACTATACGATACAGATCCTAAATTATACGGCAGGTTTGTGCAATACGCGCCTTTTTCAAAATTTTATCTTGAACTGGATGCTGAATCGCCCGGAAGAACAGGTGCCTGGATTGGCTGGCAGATTGTTCGTTCCTATATGCAAAATAATGATGTAACTTTGCACGAGCTTTTTATTAAAGATGCTCAGGAAATTTTTGATAAATCTAATTATAAACCTAAAAAATAATGGCAAAAACACATCAATCAGAAATAAAGATAAAAGTAGGATTGGACGAAAATAAAGTACCTGAAACATTAAGATGGACTGCAAATGACGGCGGTGTAAATAATGAGAGTGCTAAAGCAATGTTATTGTCTGTCTGGGACAGTAAGGCGCAGGAAACACTGCGTATTGATCTTTGGACCAAAGACATGCCGGTAGACGAAATGAAACAGTTTTTTCACCAGACCCTTGTAGCCATGGCAGATACGTTTGAACGCGCTACTGATGAAACGAAAATGGCCGATACAATGCGCGATTTTTGCGCGTATTTTGCCGAAAAGTTAGACCTGCACAAATAAACGGATAAAAAGTAATACTAACATCCTTACAAATGTAAAAGCATTCCGCTATTTGGAATGCTTTTACATTTTTGAGAAAAAAGAGTATCTTAGTGTTAACTAAATAGAAAACGTATGGAAACTCTGCTCAATAATCGTTTAGGAAAAATTACTTTAGTAACCAGTTTGATTGTAATGGTATACTGGCTTATTGCTAATCTATATAATGTATACAATATAGCTGCTGTAGGTGCTGTGTATGAAATGCTTTGGCTTTTTATGCTGCTATTGCTGGTTGCTTTGCCTGTATTTTCATTTGTGCAGTGGGCCAAACAGAAGTTTAATGTGCGGTCTGTTTATTTTATCAGCTTACTGATTTCATTAATTACCATAACTGTTTTACAACTTTTCTTTGCGTAGCAGGCTACAACTGCACTAAACAGGAAAGAAATTAAATAAAGTCCTGATTTTTGAAAAGATCCTGATTGATAATGTCTATATATTCTAAAACGCTATCTCGTCCGGTCCCATTCTCTGATGAGGTTACAAAATAAGGAGGCATTTCTTCCCAGTTATTCGCCAGTAAAGCTTTTTGGTAAGCCGCTACCTGTTTTTGGATACTGCCTTTACTTATTTTGTCTGCTTTGGTGAATATTAGGCTTAGCGGAATACCGGCTTCTCCTAGATAAGTCAGAAATTCCAAATCTATTTTCTGGGCTTCATGCCGGATATCAATCAATACGAAAGCGCAGACGAGTTGTTCTCTTTTTTCGAAATATTCCGTAATAAACTTCTGAAATACAGCTTTCGTGCTTTTCGAGACTTTTGCATATCCGTAACCAGGTAAATCAACCAAAAACCAGTTATTGTTAATCTTAAAATGATTTATTAACTGGGTTTTTCCGGGCTTGGAAGATGTTTTGGCCAGACTTTTATGCTGGGTAAGCATATTGATTAAGGAACTTTTTCCCACATTTGACCTTCCGATAAACGCATACTCAGGTAAAGGTTCTTTCGGACACTTTAAAGGATCTGAATTACTGATTACAAATTCTGCAGACGTAATTTTCATTTTATATGTTTCGTTTTTGAAACCAGGCATCCAATACCTGGTTAAATTCGTCAGGGTGTTCCATCATTGCTGCATGACCGCATTTGTCAATCCAGTACAGGTCGGAATCAGGTAAAAGGTCATGAAATTCCTCTGCTACTTCAGGAGGCGTTACGTTATCATTTTTTCCCCATATAATGCAGGTAGGTACCTTCATTTTTGGTAAGTCCTTGGCCATATTATGACGTATGGCACTTTTGGCAATGGTAAGTGTTTTTATAAGCTTCATCCGGTCGTTTACGGTAGCGAACACGTCGTCTACAATTTCAGGAGTAGCTACAGCCGGATCGTAAAAAACATCCTGTGCTTTTTTCTTGATAAACTCATAATCGCCCCTGCGAGGATAAGAATCGCCCATAGCACTTTCATATAGGCCAGAACTTCCGGTAATAACCAGTGCTTTTATATGCTGCGGATATAATTTGGCATACAGTAAACCTATATGGCCGCCTAACGAATTGCCCAATACTATAACCTGATTAAATTTTTTGTGCTTAATAAAGTCATTTACAAACTTGGCAAATGCCTTTACATTGGTTTTTAGTAAACTGTTGCTGTATAAAGGTAATTCAGGCAAAATCACTTTGTAGCCTTTTTTCGGAAAGTAGTTGGCTACACCGTCAAAGTTGCTCAGGCCACCCATAAGTCCGTGTAAAATAACAATAGGAGTTCCTTCTCCTATTTCTATATAACGGTATTTTCCTTCTTCTTTTAAAGTTCGCTCCATTAACTTTTTGCGATTTTCATTCGTACAAATATACGACAATATAAAATAATTGGTACAATGAACCATTAAATACAACCTTTTCTTAAGATTTGTTTTTAAGAAAAGGTAAAATTTCTCTCCGTTTAATAATGAACAGACGAGGTTAAAAACGGTTTGAAATACTTAAAAAACAGCCTTTATTTGAATAAATTTTTTGGTATTTTTTAATGTATTTAGTTAAATACTGAAAATATTTTAGTATTTGTGTATCAAATGATTAAGGTGATGGAAAAGTTAAGGCAGGTCAAAATCAAAAACTTATCAACAAAGTGGTAAAAAGTGGTAAAAAGTGGTAAATAAATTCTTACATTTGCTCTATCATAATCTCCAAAAGAAAAATGAACGCAATAGTAGGTACATATGAATGTAAGATCGATACCAAAGGAAGGGTATTGGTGCCTACTGGGCTAAAAAAACAACTGCCGGCCCTTGCAGAAGGGTTTGTGCTGAAGCGCTCGGTTTTTGAAACATGTTTGGAATTATGGCCCATGGCGGAATGGAATGAAATGATGGGGAAAATCAATAAATTGAATAGGTTTAACCGAAAAAATGACCTGTTTGTGCGGAAGTTTATGGCTGGAGTGAAAAATGTAGACATAGACGATGCGGGCCGGTTGTTGATTGCTAAAGATTTGATTGATTTTGCAAAAATAAACAAAGAAGTGGTTTTTTCATCCAAAATTAATGTCATCGAAATTTGGGATAAAGCCATTTATGAGAATATTTTAAATAATGATGATTTCGACTTTGGCGATTTAGCTGAAGAAGTAATGGGAAATATGGAGGAGTATGGAGAATAATACGTACCACAACCCGGTATTGCTGACAGAAACGGTGGATGGATTGAACATGCGTCCCGATGGTGTGTATGTGGACGTTACATTTGGGGGCGGAGGGCATTCCCGTGAAATTATGCGCCGTTTGGGCGCAAACGGAAAATTATTTGCTTTTGATCAGGATGAAGACGCGTTGGCAAATGCTATTGAAGATGATCGGTTTCAGCTGATTAATGAAAATTTTAGTTTTATAAAACGTTATTTGCGTTTTTACGGTATAAAACAAGTGGATGGTATTTTGGCTGATCTTGGAGTTTCTTCTCATCAGTTCGATGTGGCAGAAAGAGGATTTTCTACACGTTTTGAAGGTGAGCTGGATATGAGGATGAACCAAAAAAATAATTTGTCTGCTTTTCATGTAGTAAATGAATACAGTGAACCGGATTTAGCCCGTGTATTGTTCGATTATGGTGAATTGAAACAATCACGCGGAATGGCTTCTGCAATTGTTTCGGTACGAAAAACGGATCCTATTCGAAATACCGAGCAGTTAAAGCAGGTGTTGTCCCGTTTTCTGCCGGCACATAAAAGTAATAAAATATTAGCCCAGATATACCAGGCTATTCGGATTGAGGTAAATCAGGAAATGGATGTTTTAAAAGCTTTTTTAGAACAATCGCTTGAAATTCTGAAACCCGGAGGAAGACTAAGTGTGATTTCGTATCATTCACTTGAAGATCGTCTGGTTAAGCGCTTTATGAAAAACGGTATGTTTGAAGGAGAACCGGAGCGTGATATGTACGGAAGGTTTGAAGTGCCTTTTCAGCTTATTGGGAAAATGATAGTGCCGACAGAGGAAGAAATAGCCGGAAATAACAGGGCAAGAAGTGCCAAATTGCGTATTGCCGAAAAAAAATAATATGAGTATTTACAATATCTTAAAGGCTAAATATTTAGTAGAAGGACAGTCTATTAAAAACTGGCTTTTTATTATGTATGTGGTATTGTGGGCGCTTATCTTAATTGCTAATACGCATTTGTTCGAACAGAAAACAATCAATATCCGCGATTTGACCGAAGAGGTGAAAGAATTGCGGTCAGAGTTTGTAGACCGGCGTTCAGAACTTATGCAGCTGAAAATGGAATCTACTATATCTAAAAAAATGGAACTGCTGCAGATTTACCCATCATCAGTTCCTCCAAAAAAGATAAAGGTAGTTGTGGAAGAAGAAAAACAACCGTGGTATAAGTCAATATGGCAATAAGCAAAAACGATAACGGGCGTATTTATCTGGTTTTTATCGGTATGTTGCTGGTTTGCTTATTAATTTTTGTCAAGCTGAGCTTTATCCAGTTTAAGGATGGGGAAGCCTGGCGTGCTAAAGCAGACAGTTTAACTGTAAAATCAGAACGCATTCCTGCCAACAGAGGTAATATTTACTCTGCTGACGGGAGTTTGCTGGCTACTTCCATTCCAAAATATACGATTTATTTTGACCCTTCTTCGCCTTCTGACGAAAATTTTGAAAAATACATAAAACCCTTTTCAGATTCTTTAGGGAAATTTATAAAGGGGAGAACCGCCGGGCAATGGGAATCAGAATTCCGACGGGCACGCTCTAATAAAAAACGCTATATGCATATAGCTACCAAATTGAGCTATACCGATTATATGCGTTTACGGTCGTTTCCTTTGTTTAACCTTGGAAAATACAAAGGAGGAATGATTGTAGATCAGGTACATGTGCGTGAATACCCTATGGGAATGATTGCTAACCGAACCATAGGTTACGAACGCAAAAATGACGATGGCACCTTTACGCGTAAAGGAATTGAGGCAGCTTTTACTGAACAGTTAACAGGAAAGAACGGATCGCGTACCGTGCAAAAAATGGCAAAAAACCTGTGGAAACCTATAAGTGATGAAAATGATGTAGAACCGGTAGACGGTTATGATATTACCACTACCATAGATGTGTATATTCAGGATATTGCCCACCATGCTTTGCTGCAGGCACTTCAGAATTATGAAGCCGATCATGGCACTGTAATTGTAATGGAGACTAAAACCGGGCAGATTAAGGCTATCTCCAACTTAGGCAGAACAACATCCGGCAACTATATTGAAACGGTTAATTACGCGGTGTTAGATCGTCATGATCCGGGCTCTACCTTTAAACTGGCCTCTTATTTAGCCGTTTTGGATGATAAAAAATATGATACGGCTTCTGTATTTGATACCCACGGCGGAATTGTTACTTTTTCTAACAGACAGGTACGCGACTCAAACAGAAGAGGGTACGGAAAAATTTCTTTTGCACGCGGATTTGAATTGTCTTCGAATACCGTAGTTACCCAAGCCGTAAATAGTGCTTATAAAGATAATCCTAAACAGTTTATTGATAAGCTGGAATCTTTTGGGTTTAATAAAACCCTTAACCTGGATCTGGCAGGAGAACCCCGGTCTTATATTCCGCGTCCGGGCGACCGGAACTGGAGTAAAATTGCTCTTCCGTGGATGGCGTATGGCTATGGTATTCTGGTAACCCCTTTACAAATGCTAAACCTGTATAATGCAGTGGCCAATGATGGGGTAATGGTTAAACCGCAGTTTGTAAAAGAAATCAGAGATGTAAACCATGTAATAAAAACATTTGACACCGAAGTGATGAATCCGCAAATTGCACGGCCGGAAGTTATTAAACAAATGCAGGCTATTTTAAAAAATGTGGTCAAACATGGAACGGGTAAAAAACTTTATTCGCCTGATTTTTCAATGGCAGGAAAAACAGGAACCGCCCAAATGAACTATGGGGGACGAAGCGGAGGCATGTATTATGCTTCTTCTTTCGCAGGCTATTTTCCTGCAGAAAACCCTAAGTATTCCTGTATAGTAGTTATCCATCGTCCAACAAAAGGAAGTTATTACGGAGCTGATGTGGCCGGCCCTGTGTTTAAACGCCTGGCACAAAAAATCTTTACAGATGTACCTTCGTTAAATGAGATTAAGAATATTGATAAGCCTTTAAATACCACTACAAAAAAATACAACAGTTATTATGCTGCAGTTAAAACATCAGGAGGAACCATGCCTGATGTAACCGGTTTACCGGCTATGGATGCGATAGCTATCTTGGAAAATTTAGGATTAAAAGTGCATGTGACCGGTTTTGGTAAAGTGAAAAACCAGTCGGTGGCGGTTGGTCAGCAAATCAGTAAAAAACAAATTATAACCTTAGAGCTAAGTTGAAAAAGTTAAGAGACATATTATACAGGGTATCGTTGGAAGCTGTACGGGGTACAACAGATATTTCGGTTGAAGCTATAACGTTCGACTCCAGAAGTGTACAGCCTCATACTTTGTTTGTGGCCATGAGAGGCACTCAGGTAAATGGCCATCAGTTTATACAAAAGGCTGTTGACCAGGGAGCTGCGGTTATAGTTTGTGAAGCTTACCCTGAGGTTTTTAATGAAAGGGTAACATATGTGCTGGTACAGGATACCAATGAAGCGCTGGCTGTTATGGCTGATAATTTTTTTGATCATCCTTCTGCTCATCTGAAGCTTACAGGGGTGACAGGTACAAATGGTAAAACAACCATCGCTACCTTATTATATCAGCTCTTTACAAAAGCGGGGTATAAGGTAGGCCTGCTTTCAACAGTTAAAGTTTTAATTGGCGATGCGGAATATCCTGCCACTCATACCACTCCTGATTCTATTACCATCAATCGCTTTTTACGTCAGATGGTAGAGGAAGGTTGTGATTATTGTTTTATGGAAGTCAGTTCTCACGGCATTGCACAAAAACGTTCAGATGCACTGGCTTTTGCAGGAGGAATTTTTACGAATTTATCACATGACCATCTCGATTATCACAAAACATTTGCTGAGTACCGCGATGTAAAAAAAAGCTTTTTTGATCATTTGCCAAAAACAGCTTTTGCCATTACTAATGCAGATGATAAAAATGGTGGCGTAATGCTACAAAATACAGTAGCTAAGAAATTTAGCTATGCTTTGAAGAATATCGCCGATTATCACGGCCAGATTTTAGAAAGCCAGTTTTCGGGTATGTTGTTGCGTATTGATCAATCAGAGGTTTGGGTACAGCTGATTGGAATGTTTAATGCCTCTAACCTACTGGCGGTATACGCCGCTGCATTGCAGTTGGGCTTGCCTAAAGAAGAGGTTTTGCTGCATCTCAGCACTCTTAAAAGTGTTTCAGGGCGTTTTCAGTTTATAGTGTCAAAAACTAAAATTACGGCTATAGTCGATTACGCGCACACACCTGATGCCTTGCTGAATGTATTAAAAACAATAGAAGAAATACGTACCCGGAACGAACAGCTGATAACAGTTGTAGGATGCGGAGGCAACCGGGACAAAACAAAACGACCCGAAATGGGTCAGATAGCTTCGGAAATGAGCAATCAGGTTATTTTTACTTCCGACAATCCACGAGATGAAGATCCTTCTCAGATATTAAAGGATATTGAAGCCGGAGTAGAATTTCAGAACCAGCACAAAACCATTACAATTGAAGATAGAAAACAAGCGATAAAAGCAGCGGTAAAAATGGCACATCCCGGAGACATTATTCTCATAGCCGGGAAAGGACACGAAACCTATCAGGAGATTAAAGGAGTGAAGCACCACTTTAACGATTTAGAAGAAGTACAAGAATTTCTAATAGCCTTAAACAAATAAAATGCTATACTATTTTTTAGAATATTTGGATAAATATTACGATCTGCCGGGAACAGGTTTGTATCAGTATATCACGTTTCGTTCAGGTATTGCTGTTATCTTGTCGTTATTGATTTCCACCATTTTCGGAAAAAGAATTATCAATTATCTGAGAAGAAAACAGGTTGGCGAAACAGTCCGGGAGCTTGGTTTGGAAGGACAAAATGAAAAAGCGGGTACACCAACTATGGGAGGTGTTATTATCATTCTGTCTACCCTTATTCCTGTCTTGTTATTGGCTAAGCTGGAAAATATTTATGTGCTTTTACTTATTTTAACCACGGTCTGGATGGGGGCAATAGGTTTTCTGGACGATTATATTAAAGTGTTTAAAAAAGATAAAGAAGGTTTAAAAGGAAGGTTTAAAGTAGTAGGACAAATTGGATTGGGACTGATAGTGGGGGGGATTCTGTATTTTCACCAAGGAGTTACGGTACGAGATACACCAAGTATTCTTTTGGAACAGGGTGTAACAAGTAAGTTTGATGTAAAGTCAACAGTAACCACTATTCCGTTTTTTAAAGATAATGAATTTGATTATGGTCAGCTGATTTCGTGGATGGGAGAAGGGTACGAAAATTATGTATGGCTGATCTTTATTCCCATCGTTATTTTTATTGTTACTGCTGTTTCAAACGGAGCGAATCTGACAGACGGAATTGACGGACTGGCGGCGGGAACCTCTGCCATTACTGTTCTGGTGTTAGGTATTTTTGCTTTTGTATCGGGTAACGTTATTTTCTCGAATTATCTCAACATCATGTATATCCCTAATTCCGGTGAAATGACGGTATTTATTGCTGCATTTGTAGGGGCTTTAGTGGGTTTCTTATGGTACAATACTTATCCGGCCCAAGTGTTTATGGGAGATACGGGAAGTTTAACTATTGGAGGTATTATTGCTGTCTTGGCAATTGCCGTCCGAAAAGAATTACTCATACCTGTATTATGCGGTGTTTTCCTAGCAGAGAATCTGTCGGTTGTAGCACAGGTAAGTTATTTTAAATATACCAAAAAACGATATGGCGAAGGGCGAAGAATCTTTCTGATGTCGCCATTGCATCATCATTTTCAGAAAAAAGGCTATCATGAAAGCAAGATTGTAACCCGATTCTGGATTGTTGGTATTTTTCTGGCTATTTTTTGTGTGGTATCCCTAAAACTGAGATAAGATGAAGTTAGTGATTCTAGGAGGAGGAGAAAGCGGTGTGGGTACAGCCATTTTAGGTAAGGAAAAAGGATATGAGGTTTTCGTGTCAGATGCGGGAGATATAAAAACATACTATCAGGAGGAGCTTGACAGATACGGGATTAACTGGGAACAAAGCGGGCATAGTGTAGCCCGGATTCTTGAAGCGGATATGGTAATGAAGAGTCCCGGAATACCTGATAAGATGGCTATAGTCCAGGCTATAAAGAAGAAAGGAATACCTATTGTGTCTGAAATTGAATTTGCTTATGAATATGCCCGCAATATTTCAATAGGCATAACGGGAAGCAATGGAAAAACCACCACCACTATGCTCACCTATCATGTGTTGAAAGAAGGGGGGGTAAATGTGGGGTTAGCCGGTAATATAGGTGAAAGCTATGCAAAACAAATAGCTGCGGATCCGAAAAAAGAATACGTGCTGGAGTTAAGCAGTTTCCAATTGGATGGAATAGTAACATACAAACCACATATTGCAGTCATCACAAATATCAGCCCCGATCATCTGGACAGGTATGATTATAAATATGAAAATTACATCGCATCTAAATTCCGTATTACAATGAACCAGACGGAAGAAGATGTCCTTATTTATGATGCAGATGATGAAGCAATACAGAACTGGCTGAAAAATAATACAACAAAGGCGCAATTATTGCCTTTTTCATTAACCCAAAAAGTATCTCAGGGTGCTTATTTAGAAGAAAACCATATTATTACAATGATAAAAGAAGACAAAGTAATAGTTCCTATTAACGAAATAGCCATAGAAGGCAAACACAATGTAAAAAATGCAATGGCAGCAACATTAGTAGCTCAAATGATGCGTGTGCGGAAACAAACCATACGCGAAAGTTTATCTAATTTTCAGGGGGTAGCCCACCGTTTGGAAAAAGTAGCCAAGATAAATAAAGTGCAATATATTAACGATTCTAAAGCTACAAATGTAAATGCCACTTATTTTGCATTGGAAAGTGTAACCACCCCAACCATTTGGATTGTTGGCGGTGTAGACAAAGGGAATGATTACGATGAGCTGCTGACTTTTGTACATGAAAAGGTAAAAGCCATTATTTGTCTGGGAATTGACAATGAAAAAATAAAACATGCTTTTGCAAACGTGGTAGATGTGATGGTAGAAACAGTGTCAATGAAAGAGGCTGTGCAGATGGCGAGCAAAATAGCAGAAGAAGGCGATACGGTATTATTATCACCTGCTTGTGCAAGTTTTGATTTGTTTAAAAGTTACGAAGACAGAGGAAATCAGTTTAAGCAAGAAGTTGCTAATTTATAAAAAGATATGAGAAAATTGTTGTCCCGTTTTGAAGGTGATAAAGCAATTTGGGCTTTTGTAGTTTTACTGGCCTTATTCTCGTTTATGCCTGTGTTTAGCGCAAGTACTAATCTGGTGCATGTGGTAGGAACAGGTACGATTATCGGTTTGTTGTTAAAGCACTTTTTTCATATGATGGTAGGTGTTTTAATTATATATGCCGTACATCGTTTTCCTTTTGATAAACTGAAATTTGTGGCGCCTGTAGCGTGGATTCCGGTCAGTTTGCTGCTTTTCTTTACCGCTTTGCAGGGAATGATGATAGGAGGTGCCAATGCCAGTCGCTGGTTAAAAATTCCGGGTATTAATATAACCTTTCAGCCCTCATCTATCGGCTGGATAGCTTTAATGGCCTATCTGGCATGGTTCTTATGGCGGTTTGACGGCGAAAAGTACAGCTTTAAATGGTCGTTGTTATGGGTCTGGGCACCTGTAGCCTTTATTATTCTGCCTATTTTTCCTTCCAATCTGTCTACTGCGGCTATTATATTTGCTATGGTTTGCATGTTGCTGGTAGTAGGCAAATATCCGACTAAATACCTGATAAAAATATTAGGAGCGGGTGCTATTATGGGCGTATTGTTTTTTATGACGGTAAAAGCTTTTCCCGATTTAATGCCGTCGCGTTTCAGTACATGGACATCGCGTATTGAGCGTTGGGGAGCTGAAGATAAAGAAGTAGACCGTTACCAGATTGATAATGCCAAAATAGCTATTGCAAAAGGAGAAATGTTTGGAGTAGGACCGGGTAAAAGTGTGCAAAAGAATTTTTTACCACAATCTTCTTCCGATTTTATTTATGCCATTATATGTGAGGAATTTGGCTTCATGGGCGCTATGGTTGTTTTGGGAGTATATATGCTATTGCTTTTCCGTTTTCTGGTGGTAAGCAATAAAGCACCCAATCTGTTCGGGAAATACCTGGTAGTAGGCCTCGGGTTTTCTATTGTGTTTCAGGCTATTATCAATATGGGAGTTGCCGTTGAAATTTTTCCGACAACCGGACAGCCTCTGCCTTTAATCAGTAGCGGAGGTACCTCTATATGGATGACTTGCGTGTCATTGGGTATTATTTTAAGTGTATCGAGGAAAGAAGAAGAAGTAAAACGTCAGTTAAAAGAAAATGAAGAAAAAGAAGCGGCGTTTAAAAGAATTTTAGAAGAGCAACAATTAACGGGAAATGATTCGGATGACGAAAATTCCAATCCGATGCATGCCGTAATGCATAAATAAATATGAAATCGAATCCTAAATTTATCATTAGCGGAGGCGGTACGGGCGGACATATCTACCCGGCCATAGCCATAGCCAACGAAATTAAGGCACAGTTTCCTGCTGCTGAAATTTTGTTTGTTGGTGCCAAAGATAAAATGGAAATGCAAAAAGTACCGGCGGCAGGTTACCCGATAAAAGGATTATGGATTTCAGGAATACAACGTAAACTAACCCTGCAGAACGCGATGTTCCCGCTTAAATTTCTGTCGAGTTTATGGGCATCGCGTTCTATAATAAAACAATTTAAACCGGATGTGGTAATAGGTACGGGAGGATTTGCCAGTGGAGCTGTGGTAAAGGTAGCGGCTTCTATGGGAATACCGACTTTAATTCAGGAACAGAACTCTTACCCGGGAATTACCAATAAAATGCTGGGTAAAAAAGCAAAAGCCATATGTGTGGCCTATGACGGATTAGAGCATTTCTTTCCCAAAAAACGACTAATAAAAACAGGCAATCCGGTACGGCAGGATCTATTGGAAATTAACTCTAAAAAAGAAACAGCTGTTGCGCATTTTAAATTGAATCCTGCAAAAAAAACGGTAGTTATTCTTGGAGGAAGTTTAGGCGCAAGACGTATCAATCAGTTAGTTGAGAAAGAATTGTCTTTTTTTGACAAAGCAGAATTACAGGTAATTTGGCAATGCGGTAAATTTTATTACACGGAATATCAAAAATACCATAAAGGAAACGTTCAGGTGTTCGATTTTATTGACCGCATGGATTTATTGTTTGCCGCGGCTGATATTATAATATCAAGAGCAGGAGCTTCTTCAGTTTCGGAGTTGGCTATAGTGGGAAAACCGGTTATTTTTATCCCGTCTCCTAATGTAGCAGAAGACCATCAAACTAAAAATGCAAAGAGCATAGCTGAAAAAGAAGGAGCCGTATTACTGAAAGAAAGCGACTTGGAAGAAAAATTTGAGTCTGCTTTTCTGCGAATAGCAACAGATGACAAATATGCGGATAGATTAAGTACAAATCTAAAAGCAATGGCATTGCCGAATGCAACAAAAGATATCGTAAAAGAACTTATTAAGCTGGTACATTAAATGAATATACAAACTATACATAGTGTTTATTTTATTGGAATTGGCGGTATTGGAATGAGTGCCATTGCGCGTTATTTTCATCGTTTAGGAAAAAAAGTGGCGGGGTACGATAAAACGCCAACGCATTTAACAGACGAGCTCATAAAAGAAGGTATTGTTATTCATTTTGAAGATGATGTGGCTAAAATAGATACTGCGTTTCTGAATAAAGAACATACCTTGGTAGTTGTAACGCCGGCTGTACCCAAAGAACACGAAGAATGGAACTTCTTTAGTAAAAACGGTTTTACGGTAAAAAAAAGAGCCGAAGTACTGGGAATAATAACAAAAGATACCTTTTGCCTTGCGGTAGCAGGGACGCATGGAAAAACGACTACCTCCAGTATGCTTGCACATATCCTGTACCAAGGCCGTGCTCAGGTTACCTCATTTTTAGGAGGCGTTGTAGAGAATTATCAAACCAATCTGGTAGGAGACGGTACAGGGGTTACCGTGGTGGAAGCAGATGAATTTGACCGTTCTTTTCTACATCTGCATCCCGATATTGCGTGTATTATTTCAAATGATGCTGATCATCTCGATATCTATGGAACAAATGACGAAATCAAACAGTCTTTCCGGGAATTTTCCCGAAAGGTTCAGCACAAAGAAAATTTATTTGTAGCTGAAAATGTGGATATGGAAGGCGTTAAAGTTGGGTTGACCATACAGGCTGCCATTCAGGCTAAAAATCTAAAAATTGAAAACGGCGTTCGTTTGTTCGATATACAGTTTCCGGATGAAGAGATACAAAATGTGCAATTGCTTATGCCCGGATATCATAATGTACTGAACGCGACATTAGCGTTTGCCATGGCGCGTAAATATGGTTTGCCGAATGAGGTCATAAAAAAAGCATTAGCCGATTTCAAAGGAGTTCGCCGTCGTTTTTCCTATAAAATAAAGCAAGATAACTTGGTGTATATTGATGATTATGCCCATCATCCTGCTGAAATAAACGCCGTATACCAGGCTGTAAAAGAAATGTATCCGGACAAAAAAATTACGGGTGTGTTTCAACCCCATTTATATAGCCGTACACGGGATTTTATGGACGATTTCGCGACTTCATTGAGTCAGTTTGATGAAGTGGTTTTGCTCGATATTTACCCGGCAAGAGAATTACCTGTTTTAGGTGTTACATCAGAAAAACTGTTGGATAAAATAGAAAATCCGGCTAAATGGCTGGTAGCTAAAGAAGAACTACTTAATTTTATCAAATACCATCAGGCTGATGTATGGGTTACCATCGGGGCAGGTGACATTGGAGAAATGGTAGACGACATTACATTGGTTTTACAACAAAGAATACAATAAA
Source organism: Paenimyroides tangerinum (assembly GCA_050990835.1). Taxonomy (GTDB): domain Bacteria; phylum Bacteroidota; class Bacteroidia; order Flavobacteriales; family Flavobacteriaceae; genus Flavobacterium. Next base: position 1,416,115 of record CP158859.1, read on the forward strand.
TATGCTAAAAAAACTAAATTGGTTTGATTTGTACCTGTTGCTGGTAGTTACCGCACTGATCGGCTTGTTTGTGTTTGCCCAAAGCAAAAGCAAGAATCGTACAATTAGCCATATTGATGTAAAATTTTTAAGCAATAACAATCATTTTATTACTCAGGAAATGGTTAATAACTTGTTGATACAAAATTTTCCGAGGACTTCTAAAGTTGTTAAAGAAGATTTAGATTTGAATAAGTTGGAGCATGAACTACAAAAGAATCAGATGATTGCTTCTTCACAGGTATATGTAGAGGTAAACGGAACCCTGCATGCCGATGTAGTTCAGAAAACAGCAATAGCTAGAGTTCTAAGGGGTGGCGATTCCTTTTATGTTGACAGTAAGGGGGATACCATGTCGTTATCGAATCATTTCAGTGCTCATGTTCCTGTTGTTACAGGTGATTTACTGCCAAAAAACAAGGAACGGTTTACAGAAATTTTAAATAACATCTACCATGATGCATTTTTAAAAACAAGTGTTACCGGTATTAAAATTAATGCTGATCAGACACTCGATTTAAATGTTCGTGATTATAATTACAATGTAGAATTTGGCAGAATGACCGAAGTGGAGCGTAAATTTAATAATTACAAAGCCTTTGTTCACTATATGCAAAAAGATTCGTTGATGGATTATTACACAAACATAAATCTTCGGTTTACAGAACAAGTTATTTGCACCAAATAAAAGGATTATGAAAAAAGACAATATCGCTGTAGGATTAGATATCGGAACAACCAAAATTGTTGCGATGGTTGGTAAAAGAAACGAGTACGGAAAGCTTGAGATTTTAGGATTGGGAAATGCTAAAAGTTTAGGCGTTAAACGCGGTGTGGTAAATAATATTACACAAACCATACAGTCTATCCAGAACGCAGTGGCATTGGCTGAAGCCGAATGTGGCTGCAAAATTAAAGATGTGGTAGTGGGTATTGCCGGACAACACATACGCAGTATCCAGCATCATGAATACATCAGCAGAGAGAACCCGGATGCTGTAATATCGCAGGTAGATATTGAAATGCTGATTAACCAGGTTCAGAAACTGACGATGCTGCCCGGAGAAGAAATTATACATGTTCTGCCACAGGAGTTTAAAGTGGATGATGAAGCAGGTATTAAAGAACCTATTGGTATGTACGGCCGACGTTTAGAGGCTAATTTTCATGTTGTGGTAGGTCAGTCATCGTCTATACGAAATGCAGGGCGTTGTGTAAAAGATGCCGGGCTGGAATTATCAGGACTTACATTGGAACCTCTGGCCTCAGCCGATGCAGTACTGAGCCAGGAAGAAAAAGAAGCAGGTGTAGCTTTAATTGATATTGGAGGAGGAACTACTGATCTGGCTATTTTTAAAGATGGCATTATCCGGCATACTGCTGTAGTGCCTTTTGGAGGAAATGTAATCACAGAAGATATCAAAGAGGGCTGTTCTATTATTGAAAAACAGGCAGAATTATTAAAGGTGAAATTCGGCTCGGCTTGGCCGGGTGAAAACAGAGATAATGAAATTGTTTCTATTCCCGGATTGCGCGGTCAGGAACCAAAAGAGATATCATTAAAAAATTTATCAAAAATCATTCATGCCCGTGTGGTAGAGATTATCGAAATGATTTTTGCGGAAATAAAAGCTTATGGGTATGATAACCCGCGTAAAAAATTGATTGCCGGTATTGTTCTGACAGGAGGTGGATCAGAATTGAAGCATATCAAGCAGCTGGTGGAATACATAACCGGGATAGATACCCGTATAGGTTTTCCTAATGAGCATATAGCAGGTGATTCAGCTAAAATGGTTTCACGGCCATTATACGCCACAGCTGTAGGATTAACGATGGAAAGCGAATTAAATAATGCACGCAGTACCATTTATGTTAAAGGACATCAGCATGAAATAAAACAAATCAGGCCGGCCGCCGAGGCAACAAAAACAACAGTGAATGAACCGGTGGGAGCTGAAATAAATAAAAGCGAGGGAAAAGTACAGGTGCCTCCTTCAAAAAAAGAATTGCAAGAAGAAGAAATGGAAACCGAAAAGCCTGTATCTACGGCCGAAAGTTTTAAGGAACGTTTCTTTGGAGGATTTTTAGCGAAGTTTAAGGAATTTATTGATAAGTCAGAATAAAAAACCGCATAAAGTATGGACAATACATTTGACAACATTGCATTTGATTTGCCAAAGAACCAATCAAATGTCATTAAAGTAATAGGAGTAGGTGGAGGCGGTAGCAATGCTATTAACCACATGTTCAGCCAAGGTATTAAAGGGGTTGATTTTGTGGTATGTAACACCGATGCACAAGCATTGCAAAACAGTCCGGTGCCTACAAAAATCCAATTAGGCTTAAACCTGACTGAAGGTTTGGGAGCGGGTGCTAATCCTGAAGTAGGACAGCAATCAGCTTTGGAAAGTATAGAAGAAATTGAACAGCTGCTTGACAGCAATACCAAAATGGTATTTATTACTGCCGGAATGGGAGGTGGTACCGGTACGGGCGCTGCGCCAGTAATAGCACAACTTTCAAAAGAACGCGATATTCTTACTGTAGGTATCGTAACCATACCTTTTCAGTTTGAAGGAAAAGTTCGTCAGGAGCAGGCACTTCGCGGGGTGGAGAAGCTTCGTAAAGTGGTAGATTCATTAATTGTAATTAATAATAATAAATTAAGAGAGGTATACGGAAATCTCGGTTTTAAAGCCGGCTTTTCTAAGGCTGATGAAGTGTTGGCAACGGCTTCTCGCGGTATAGCAGAAGTAATTACACATCACTATACGCAGAACATCGATTTAAAAGATGCTAAAACGGTATTGTCTGACAGTGGTACGGCTATTATGGGATCGTCAATAGCAGAAGGAGAAAACCGCGCTAAAGAAGCCATTGTGGCAGCTTTGGATTCTCCGTTATTAAACGATAACAAAATAACCGGGGCAAAAAATGTGTTGTTATTAATTGTTTCGGGTGAAAACGAAATCACAATAGACGAAATAGGCGAAATAAATGATCATATTCAAATGGAAGCCGGTCATAATGCTAATATAATTATGGGAGTTGGTGAAGATCCATCCTTAGGAGATGCTATTGCCGTAACTATTATTGCCACGGGTTTTAATGTGGAGCAGCAAAAAGAAATTGTAAGTTCGTCTGAACCTAATAAGATAATTCATGTATTAGGAGATGAACAACGTATTACTACCGATCTGACAAAATCGGGTACACCTACATTTTCTGCTCCTACACCAGATCAGCCTTTACAAAGTAATACACCCGCGTTTACCCCGCAGGTAAACAAAATAGTCTACGGCTTAGAGGATACTGACCATAACCCTACTGCCGATTTTGAAAAAAAAACAATAGTTCAAACTGAAGTTGAACAGAAGGTAGCAACAGTACCGGTTATAGAAGCTGCTGCTGTGCAACCCGATGCAAAAACGGTTAAAACACATGATATCCGGAACATAGAGGTGATTGAACCTCGGTTTGTTATTGTAAAGCCTCAACCTACGGGAACTGAGGCACCTATGCAGTTTACCTTTAATCTGGAAGAGCAGTTACAGGAATTTGAACAACAGGAAGCATTACAGGCTGAGCATTCCTCTATACATACACAGGTTAAACAGGTTATAGAAGAAAAACCACTAATGGAAAAACCTGATGAAAATGAGGTAATTCGTTATTCTTTGGAAGATTATATGGAAGTAGAAGAACAACTTTTAAAATCTACCATAAAAGAAGAAATAGCAGAAGAAGAGGAAGCATTGCAGTTTACGGTTCGTACAGAAGAAACGATTCCAACACAGGCAACTCCTTCTTTTGATGAAATTTCACCCATAGATACCTCTATTAATGAAATTTTAAAAGATCGGGCTGAAGAGCGCAAACGTAAGATGAAAGACTTTAATTATAAGTTTAATAATGCCAGCGCGCAATTAAATGATTTAGAACGCGAACCGGCTTATAAACGTATGGGAGTTGATCTTGATGCCATACCTCAAAATAATGCCTCACGTACCTCGTTAAGCAACGACCGCAATAACGATTTACAGTTCAGAAGTAATAATTCGTTTCTGCATGATAATGTAGATTAATATTTATTAGATTTATATTTGCTAAACCCAGAAATAACTACCATTGTTTCTGGGTTTTTTGTATATTTGCAACACAAAAAATAAAAGGTATGAGTTTACAGGTAAAAATTATGGATGCCATAAAAGACGCAATGAAATCGAAAGATCAGTTGGCTTTGGAGGCTTTACGTGCTGTAAAATCGGAAATTCTATTGGCGCAAACTTCCGGTTCAGGAAGTGATTTAACAGCTGAGGAAGAAATAAAACTATTGCAGAAGCTGGTTAAACAGCGAAAAGACAGCGCCAATATCTTTATTGAGCAAAACCGTCAGGATCTGGCTGATCCGGAGCTGGCACAAGCAGCCGTTATAGAAAAATTCTTGCCTGAGCAGTTGTCAGAAGCAGAAGTTGAAAAAATAGTAGCCGCTATTATTACAGAAGGAGGTTTTAGTGGTATGCAGGCTATGGGGCAGGTAATGGGATTAGCTAATGCTAAACTGGCTGGTTCGGCTGATGGAAAAACAATTTCCTCCATTGTTAAAAAGTTATTAACTGCTTAATTTTTTGCAGTATTTAAAATATCCGTCTTCGTAGTTCAAAGGATAGAATGTCAGATTCCGGTTCTGATGATGTGGGTTCGAATCCCGCCGAGGACACTAAAATAATCTTATCAATTGTTTTTATTTCGGTAGCATGAAATGCAAAATGAGAGATAATGATAAAAAAAAGAGACTGTGTAAAACAGTCTCTTTTTCTTTTTTAATGGTCGTGGTCTTCACCAATGAAGATTTCAACAAATTGCTGGCTTTGATTACCTGCTTTGTCCAGGACAAAAATACCTACATGATAGTGCTGTTCTTTAGCATCTGCCGGAATTTCAATAGCTTCGTTTACCTGGAAATCTTTTATGTTACCTTCGATTGTAACCGTTTTTTCATAATGAAATTCAACAGTTTCCTGTTTACCAGCAGGTTTATGCTCGTGACCGTCTTCGGCACCGTGAACCTCGATTTTATAACTCGCCAGAGCTTCGTTGTCCTTTAAGGATGCTTTTACCTGTAAAGTACTGTTTAACGGAACTTCCTGATGATCTGTAGGAGAAATGATTTCTACCGTTGGTTTCTGGTTGTCCAGATTACTATCGTCGTCTGAACAAGATACTATTCCTATTAAGCTTAAAGCTGCAAAAATGACATTTAATTTTTTCATGATTTAATTTTTTAAATAATTTATTAAGTACTAACGATACTACTAGTTTAGTATCTGTTTGAAAAATTAGAAAGGCATTGTAATCATTAACTGAATGCTTCTTCCCAATTCCGGAATCGCTATCGGCCGATAAAAACTCGCATGATTGTAATATTTTGTATTAAAAATATTACTTGCCTGTAAACGAAGAGTAGGTGTTAAATTACCCCATTTCATTTCGGCTTGTAAACCACCACCCATGATCCAATATCCGGGTGTTGTTTGCTCGTTCTGTGCAATCCTGTTCTGATGGCTCGCCCAGCGGGTATTTAAATTGATCTGGTTGTTTTTAAACGTTTTTGTATCATTAAAATGGTATCCTGCTTCAGCATATAAATTTACAGGAGGGGTAAAAGGCAGTGGATAATCTGCGCCCGAATCAGTAAGCTGTTTGTTGTATAAATATTCGAATACGACTTCAAGAGTAAAAGCCCCCCATTGTTTGGCAGCTGTTATTTCAACACCGGTTATTAAAGCCTTTGACTGGCTGTATTCATATACCTGGCCACCATGCGGCAGTATGGAAAACATACCGGTAGGTTTCAAAAAAATATAATTGCTGAAATAATACAGATAGGGCGTAATTCCTGCTCTAAAGCCTTCGGTTTCGTAAGAGGCGCTTAATTCGGAAGACCATCCTTTTTCAGGGTTTAAATACGGATTGCCCTTCTCGTGACGAAAAGCACCGTGATGAATGCCGTTAGCGCTTAATTCCATAGCGGTAGGCAATCGGAAATTGGTTCCGGCTGTAAAGGTAAAGGCAAGTGCGTCGGTGGCCTGATAGCGCGTACCTAACGAGAAATTTCCCTGCCAATACTTTTTATGCAAATCACTACTGCGTTGTGCATACATTTGCGCGGTTTCTTCATCACGTCCTGATCCTTTTAAATAATCATACAGAATAGTGTCAAAAAACCCTGTAATGTTCATTTCTGCAAAATCGGTGCGGGCACCTATCTCTATTTGCCATACATCAGAAGCGTCCCAATGATGCTTGGTAAAGAATCCGATACCGTTACGCTGATACTCAGGTAAAAGATAACTGTAACCCGCTACCCGGTTAATCTGGTAATTCTGCTGTAAACCAAAAGTGGTTACATGATTTAAATTACTCTCGAACTCATAAGACAATTGTGTGTCAAAAGTATTTAATGTAAAGTCCAGTTCCAGATCCGGATTTAGAGTGGGTGTCGTTTGATTGCTGTAGTGGGTATGAAACCTGCTTTTTTCCTGACGGTGATTCTGTTGAAAACCAAAAGAAAACTGCCATTGCGAATGGTCCTTAATCCACTTGCTGTTGCTGATGATTTTAAAATGATTTACCTGTTGGTACGGAAAACCGATATTCCTGTTATCACCATCATCTGCTACCGCAGCAACACTCGGGATTCCATGAGCTCCGGGGAAAAAACCCATTTTGCTTGAGACGTTACTAATGCTTAAAATGCTCTGAAAAGAATCGGAAACATAACCACCTTGTAAATAGCCGGCATATTCCTGTCCGGAAGTGTTTTTCATACGGTTATTGTACACCGGTATTTTGGTGTTCAAATAGTTAATTTCATCAGCTGGGACTTTAAAATCTGCGTAGTCAACACCAGAAAATTTTACTTTATAAAAGAAATTTTCTCTTCGGTGTTGTAGCTGAACGGATGTGCCTATTGCCTCATTAACCGTTTTGCCGTGAAGGATTATCTTTCCGGAAATGCCTTCCTGATACGGAATTCTTTCATTATTAATTCGGATAACGCCGCCAATAGCATCGCTGCCGTACTCAATAGCTCCCACGCCCTTAATAATTTCAACCTCTTCAGTTTGTAGGGCATCCAGTTCCAGTCCATGATCGGCTCCCCATTGCTGACCTTCCTGTTTTATACCGTTTTCGGCAACAGCAATACGGTTAAAGCCCAACCCCCTGATAATGGGTTTTGATGTTCCGGAACCTATTTCCATAGCATTTACCCCCGGAAGCGTGGCTAATGAAGCAGCCAGACTTCCGCTGAAATGTTCCTGTATCTTTTGATTGCTGACCATAGACGAATTATAGGCTTTGGTATGATCTGTATGAATGACCATTTCCTTCATCACTTCCGATATATTATCATGAAGAATGATAACCAACGTATCGGCTAACGGGACAGATACAGAAGTTTCATATCCTGTATAGCCTTCTGCCTGTACGCGCAACGGATAAGTACCTGAAGCAATACGGCTGAGCTCAAAAAGGCCTTCGTCATTGGTTGTGGTGCAATTCTTTTGTAAGTCTATATGACTGTTGCTTATAGGCTCTCCTGCGGTATTTGTGACTTTACCCCATATAATATTCTGGCTGTACACAGCCGCAGAAAAACATAATAAGCAAAGCATTAGCGTTATTAAACGCATATGTTTACCTGTTTAAATGAATACTTTTTTAAAAACGTTTTAAATAAACAGGGCTGGTGGTGCGCGTAATGAGCAATAGGTAAAAGTAACTTTATAAAAAGAGGGATCAATAAGTGCGTACGCATCCGCTACTTTTTCTGCAGGTAAAAAGGTAAAAGAAAAAGATGAAGGAGAAGTAAAAGGACTGAATGAGAAATCACAGACATAACAATGTTTGCTATCCTTGGCATGTTGCTTTTCATGATGTTCTTGTGACTTTACTACTTCTTCTAAAACATGGGTAAAGCTGTGTATCGACTGATACATAACTGTGCATATCACCAGCAAGGTCAACAACACATTCGATATTACCCATTTTTTCTTCATGTTACAAAGATAGGCAAGAAGTTTTTTTTACGGAAGTTTTAACATAATTTTAAAAAAGAAAAGCGGAACAACTGCTCCGCTTTTTCTTTACCAGATTAAAACAAGTGTTTTTTATGTTCTCTTTTTCATAACTAGTAATAAGACGCTAAAAAGAGAAAAAGTCACATCTGATGTAGTGTTTTTTTTTCTTCATTTTTATAAGAAATTGATTGTTATGGTGTTGTGTGTCTGTTTTTTTTCTAAAAAATATAAAAAAAAACAGATACTGCAAAAAAAGCAATAATCAAGATAGTCTGCCGTAGTTACGGAATAGTCAGTTAAAAGTTGTAGCGTAAAAACCAGTAAAAAATTCTTATTCCAGAGTTTAGTTTGATATCATGAAGAAAAAAGAAAGTTTTTACGGGTATAGAAACTTTGAAAATAATTACCCAACTAAATGGTTTTTTACAAGATATTCGGCAATCTGTATGGTATTGGTGGCAGCTCCTTTCCTTAAATTATCAGCAACGATCCACATGTTCAGTGTATTTGGTTGGCTTTCGTCTCTTCTGATGCGGCCTACAAAAACATCATCTTTATTCTGGGCATATAACGGCATGGGGTACGTATTGGTATCCGGTATGTCCTGTACTGTAATTCCAGGGGTTTCCTGTAATAATGCTCTTACTTTCTGTAAATCGAACTCGTTTTCAAACTCAATATTTACCGACTCGCTATGTCCTCCAACAACAGGAATGCGCACAGCTGTGGCTGTAACATGAATAGTGTTGTCGCCCATTATTTTTTTAGTCTCGTTGGTAAGTTTCATTTCTTCTTTGGTATAGCCGTTCTCTAAGAAAGTATCACAGTGCGGAATAGCATTTTTATGAATCTGGTAATGATAAGCCATTTCCCCTTTTATACCGTTAAACTCGTTTTCCAGTTGCTGTACAGCTTTTACGCCTGTTCCGGTTATTGACTGATAGGTTGATACCACTACTCGTTTAATTTTGTAGGCTTTATGCAGCGGATACAAAGCCATAACCAGCTGAATGGTAGAGCAGTTTGGGTTTGCGATAATTTTATCCTCTTTGGTTAAAACCGAAGCATTAATTTCCGGAACCACCAGTTTTTTATCAGTATCCATACGCCATGCCGATGAATTGTCTACGACTGTTGTACCTGCATTGGCAAATTTAGGAGCCCATTCCAGAGAAGTAGTACCTCCGGCTGAAAATAAGGCAACATCAGGTTTCATGGCTACTGCTGTAGCTAAATTGACCACCTTATATTTTTTATCTTTGAAAGTAATTTCTTTTCCCACTGATTTTTCTGATGCTACAGGAATTAACTCTGTTACAGGGAAATTGCGTTCCGCCAATACGCGAAGCATGATTTCTCCCACCATGCCGGTGGCTCCTACAACTGCTACTTTCATAATGAATTAAAAAGGATTAAGGTTCGTTTCATTTTACGTAACAAAAATACGGAAATTCACCTGTGATTTATTCACTTTCAGAAAATATTTCTTGCTGTGAAGAGAAGTGTATATCTTTTACCTGCAGTTGTAAGGTTACTTGGTCCTTCCATTGGTTTTCGTTTAAGGAAAAGGCCAGGTGCATAAGCTGTAAATTCTTGGTTTCGGCGTACACATCACCTTTTCCAAACGCAATAGCGGGAAATCCTTTAGAATTATTTTGTTTTACAAACAACCGTAAGTGCTCATTTTTGTGACCCACGGGCTGCGCATTTCCTGTATCGAATACGCCTGAAGTAACAAAAACTGGATGCCTGTTGCCTGGACCGTGAGGTTCAAACTGCTTTAAAATACGCAATGTTTTTTCATCTAAATCGTTAAAATCAATTTCAGCATCAACCTCCAGTTCTTCTTCTAAACTCTCTTTTGCTATGGTATTTTTTACCACCTCCTCAAACCGTTCTTTAAACGCTTTATAGTTTTCTTTATGCAGCGTCATGCCGGCAGCGTACATATGTCCGCCAAACTGAATTAGATGCTCTGAACAGGCTTCCAAGGCAGCATATACATCAAAATTTTTGACCGAGCGGGCTGAGGCAGCTAATACTTCCCCGCTTTTGGTAAAAACCAGGGTAGGCCGGTAAAAATGTTCAATAAGCCGGGAAGCTACTATACCAATAACGCCCTTATGCCAATGACTTTCATATACTACAGTAGTAAACATATCTTCCTCTTTTAATGTGTATATCTGCTGTAAGGCTTCTTCTGTTATGTGTTTGTCCAAATCTTTACGTTGCGCATTAAAAGTGTCTATTTCCGCTGCAACAACAAGGGCTTCAGTTTCATTAAATTCCGTGAGAAGCTGTACAGCATAATTACCATGTTTAATCCGTCCTGCGGCATTGATACGCGGAGCAATTTTAAAAACAACATCGGTAATGGTAAACTCTTTAACGGCAAAAGGTCGCATTAAAGCTGCAAAGCCTGGCCGTGTTCTCTGATTCAGAACCTGTAAACCAAAATAAGCCATTATACGATTTTCACCCGTTATCGGCACAATATCTGCAGCTATTGCAACTGCTACTAAATCCAGATAAACATACAAGTCAGAAAAAGGAAGATTACGGGTGGAATGCAGGGCCTGAATAAGTTTAAAACCTACTCCACACCCACATAAAGCCTTATAAGGATACGAACAATCAGCCTGTTGCGGGTCTAATACGGCAACGGCATCGGGGATATTTTTTCCGGGAAGATGGTGGTCACATATAATAAAATCGATACCTTTTTCTTTGGCATATTGTACATGCTGAACGGATTTGATACCACAATCAAGAGCGATAATCAATGAAATGTCGTTATCATGCGCATAATCTATTCCCTGATACGAAATACCATAACCTTCTGCATACCTATCGGGAATATAGGTGTCTGTTTCAGGATAAAATGAACGCAGGTAAGAAGCCATTAAAGACACGGCAGTGGTGCCGTCTACATCATAATCGCCGAAAATTAAAATACGTTCACCGTTTTCTGTAGCCTCTAGAATCCGCCGAACTGCTTTTTCCATATCTTTCATTAAAAAAGGAGAATGCAGTTGTTGTAGGTCGGGACGGAAAAAATCTTTAGCTTCGTTAAAAGTTCTAATACCTCTAAGCACTAAAAGCCTGGCAATAAGCTTGCTTACGCCCAGTTCTTTTTGCAGTTGTTCAATTTTTTCAGGATGTGGTATTTCTTTTTTTTGCCAACGCATCATTTTTATGCTTTCCCGTAAAGATAATTTGATAAATTGGCTTCTACAAAAAGAAATGAAAAAACGTTACCGGAAAAGATAACGTTTATACTGTATTATTCGTGGTAAAAGATTTTAATTTCAATTTCAGCAAACTTCCGGAACATCTGCATTACACCGCAATATTTATTTACTGATAGGTCTACTGCCCGTTTTAGTTTTTCTTTATCCAGATCAGGGCCATAGAAATGATAGGTTACTATTACTTTATAATAGGTTTGTGTTTCTTCGTCTGTTAAAAATCCTTCTGTGTCAATTTTAAAATCAAGGATGTTCAGGCGCATTTTTTTTAATAATGAGGCAACGTCTAAACCCGAACATCCTGCCAATGCGGAAAGCATAAGTGCCTTTGGGCGTAAACCATTATTGTCGCCCCCTTGTTCAGTACTAGTATCTATACGTAGTGAGCCTCCCGGATTGGTAGATTCAAACTGCATATTTCCTTTCCATGTGGTGCTAATCTTGTGTGTCATATTTTTTTATTTTCTCTTTTTCTTTTCCGGCTACAATAACAACAATTTCTCCTTTAGCCGGTTTCTCTTCAAAATGGCGTAGCACCTCTGAGGTGCTACCCCGTACAGTTTCTTCATGTAATTTGGTTAATTCCCTGGAAACGGAAACCTGGCGTTCTGCTCCGAAGTAACTAATAAAATCGGATAAGGTTTTGCTGAGTTTGTGGGGTGAAACATAAAAAATCATAGTGCGGGTTTCTTCCTGTAAAAATAGAAAACGTGTCTGACGGCCTTTTTTATCGGGTAAAAAGCCTTCAAAAACAAATTTATCATTAGGTAGACCGCTATTTACCAAAGCCGGAACAAAAGCTGTGGCTCCGGGTAAGCATTCAATTGCTATATTTTCGGCTATACAGGCACGTGTGAGCAAAAAACCGGGATCGGATATGGCGGGTGTACCCGCGTCGGAAATCAATGCAATATGCTGTCCGCTTTTTAATCTCTCAACAATATGTTGTGTTGTCTGATGCTCATTGTGCATATGATGACTCTGCATGGGCGTCATAATCTCAAAATGTTTGAGTAATTTAGCACTTGTACGTGTATCTTCAGCTAAAATGAGATCTGCTGATTGTAATACCTTTATGGCGCGAAATGTCATGTCTTCCAGATTTCCGATAGGAGTAGGCACTATGTATAATTTACCCATTTACAAAAAACGTTTTTCAATCATCGTCATAAACCGGGCGGCATATTCCTCTTTGCCCTGCCAGTTATTAAAATCGGGTTTTACCAGATCTTCAATAAAATCCTGTGCTTCCTGGTACGTTTCAATCGTATTCAATTGAGAAATCACCCGGTTAAGGTCTTCTGAACTGTTGTTAAACAAGTGTTTTTCAAAAGCTATCCGGTCATTCAGACCAATTGTAATCATTTTGGAAAAGGCATCATTTATTGTTCTGTTGAGCGGTATTTGATGAAAAGGAGTACTGTCTTTTTCTTCTGATTGGGTCGATAAAAAGTGTTGATTTTCCATAGCGGTATGCACTTTTGAGATTACCTGATTTTTAGCTGCTTCCGGTGTGCTTACTTCTGCAGGTACTGGTTCTGGATTTACGGTTCCGTTGAATGGTGGTGTTTTTTGCTCAAACTCAATTTCATCAAACGAAATATTGTATACAGGATCTATATCTAAAGCAGTAAACGGCTGCGTTTCGTCTTCTGTTTTTTCAGCATAAGGAGCATGTATATCGTCTTGAATTTCCTCTTCAGAACTGCTTTTCTGTATAATTTCAGACACAGATTCATTTTCATGACTAACTTCTCTTTCAGTAACAGCTTCTTCTTTTATAAAAGATACAGCAAGGTCGGCTATCTCCGTAACCCTTATTTTCTCTTTCTCTTCAGAAAAAGAAGGCGGAAGTGTGATTTCTTCTTGCTGTGAAATGAAAAGTGTATTGAGATCCTCATCTGTAAGATGTGTGGTTAATCTTGATTTATTTTCTTGATAAAACTGTAAAACAGTCAGTTTTTCATATACTTTACGGGCTTCAGTTAACAAGGATTGAAGATCCGTTTTATCGTTAAATTTTAATATGCGGTGTGCTATACTGATGAGTTCGGACTCAATTAATTTCTTCATAACTTTTTTAGGATTTAAAATTTTGCCTGCCTTTTTTTGATACATTTGTTTGTATACAAAGTAACACAAAAAAGGGATGAAAACCACCCGAAATTTATAAAATGTTTCTTGAAAATACAGTAAATCATAAAGAACAATTTGGCTGGATAGAAGTAATTTGCGGTTCTATGTTTTCAGGTAAAACGGAAGAATTAATCAGGAGATTAAAACGGGCGCAATTTGCCAGGCAGAGGGTTGAAATTTTTAAACCGTCAATTGATACGCGCTATGACGAGGGAAATGTTATATCACATCAGGGAAATGAAATCAGGTCTACTCCGGTTCCGGCAGCAGCTAATATTAGAATCCTGGCTGACGGCTGTGATGTGGTGGGTATAGATGAAGCCCAGTTTTTTGATGATGAGATTGTAGCAGTGTGTAATGATCTGGCTAATTCTGGAGTACGTGTTATAGTCGCCGGACTGGATATGGACTTTAAGGGAAATCCTTTCGGACCTATGCCGGCACTTATGGCTACAGCCGAATATGTTACCAAGGTACATGCGGTTTGTACACGTACCGGCAATCTGGCGCATTACAGCTACCGCAAAAACATGAATAATGATTTGGTAATGTTGGGCGAAACAGAAGAATACGAACCTTTAAGCCGTGCCGCTTATTATAGAGCTATGCACGAAGCACGTGATAAATAAAATCACGGCTTAACAGGCCGGATTTATTCTTCTCTAAAAGACAGACATATTCTCATTTTTGGCCTTCTTTCCGAAATGAGAATTTTGAGAGGCCTCGGGTTTTTAAATGTTTAAAATTGAAATTCATGAGAAAACCGTATCTTTGTACAAACAACATAACAATGAAAACTATTATAATTGCCCCTTCAATATTGGCTGCTGATTTTGCGAATTTACAGCGTGATATAGAAATGATTAACAGCAGTGAGGCTGACTGGTTTCATATTGATATCATGGATGGGATTTTTGTACCGAATATCTCATTTGGAATGCCTGTTCTGGAAGCGATAAATAAACATGCCCGAAAAACAATCGATGTGCATTTAATGATTGTTGATCCGGATAGGTACATCAGTACGTTTAAAAAGCTGGGTGCAGATATTTTAACGGTGCATTATGAAGCTTGTACACATCTTCACCGTACTTTACAAGCTATAAAGGCAGAAGGTATGAAGGCTGGTGTAGCCGTTAATCCGCATACTAACGTTGCCTTGCTGGAAGATGTTATCAATGATATCGATCTGGTTTGTATTATGAGTGTAAATCCAGGGTTTGGCGGGCAAAGTTTTATAGAGAATACCTATAAGAAAGTAAAGCAGCTGAAAGAAATTATTGCTCGAAATAATGCTTCAACACGAATTGAAATTGATGGAGGAGTAACGGATAAAAACGCCAAAGCTTTAGCTGACGCCGGGGCTGATGTGCTGGTAGCCGGAAGTTTTGTTTTTAAGGCTGTAAATCCGGTAGCTACAATAGCTGATTTAAAAAAGATAACATTCTAAGTTTCCCTCAAAAGGAAGCTTTTTCTTTTTCATAAAATGATAAAAAATAGGTAATAATGTCGGTAACGGCAAGCATTCCTACTAATTTATCTTTATATACAACAGGAACAGCTCTAAAATCATTTTTTATAAATAACGCAGCTGCTTCTCTGATAGGAGTAAACGATGGAATAGTAATGACCTCTTTAGTCATCACCTGCTCTAATGTAAACCTGTTATAGACAATAGCGATAAGCTGTTCTTTGTCTGTAATTTCCGTACTGCTTATCTGTTGTAAGTCTGTATAACTAAAAATACCGACCACTTTACCACCATTTACTACAGGCAGGTGACGAATATGATGTTTTTTAAATAATTGTTCCGCTTTGCCTAAAGAATCGCTAAGGTTTAGCTGTATAATATTTTTAGTCATTATTGAGGATACAGGAACATTTGTTTTCATTCTTTTTCTTTCAAAACTAAATAGTTTATCTCTCAAAAAATATGATAAAAATCAGTTAGTTCATTTTGTGCTGTCCCAGCATTTTTTCAACGAAAATGAAGAGCGACGGAAACCATTCTTTAAAACGATTGGGCTGTTCAAAATACAACTCTATGATAACGGCAATAAACTCGTAAGAATTGGTAAAGGCATAAGGGCGTACAAATCCTGACTGCTGTAAAAGTGTTTTGTGATTGCTTTGTAGCAGCCAGTTTTTAATTTCTGCATAATAATGTTTAAACAGTGCAGATGAATTACTGCCGTTTTTAGGCAGTAACATATAATACATCAAGGCATGAGAAAATTCATGTAGCGCTATATTACGGCCGTCTGTAGCAGCTATATAATCTTGCAAAAAGTCTTTCCAGGAGAGTGCCACAACTTTTTCTTTCGGGTTAAAATGCCCTTTGTGGTAAGCATTTTCGGGTTGAAAATAAAAAGCATCCGGGTATACTAAGATATATTTCATACTTTTTGCCAGAAACGTTCGGTAACCTAAAGTAAGTTTAACGTAGGAAGTAGCAATAAGCAGAATATCCCGGGACTCAAATGGTACATTATGTTTGGGATATACCCGGTAAGTTTGACAGAATTGCATGATCCTGTACTGAATTTTCAATTGTTGCTCTCTTGAAAATTTCGAGTAGCCGGGAAAAATCTGCAGAATATATTGTTCTTCTTCTCCTGAATAATAAACCTTTGTATGTTTCTTTTCAAAATAATATTCCTTACCATATTTTATTGTTTTAAAATACCAGAAAAGATCCAGCCCATAAAACCCGATCACTGCTAAAATACTTGCAGAAAAAAGCAAGATTAAAAATATACCTGTCATGTGCGAAAGGTACAAAACAAAGTGGTTGTAAAAAAAATAGAAATGGTTTTCCATAAAAAAATCCATGAAGATATTTCATGGATTTTTATGGTGTGTTCAAAATAAACTATTTTGCTTTAGCCTTTTCTAAGGTGTTGTTATAGCCTTCTTTAATGTCCTTTCCGACTTCTTTTACATCGTTGCCTACTTCTTTTGCTTTATCACCTACTGCTTTTCCTGCTTCTTTTAAGTCTTCTTTTGTGTTTTTAGCCGCTTCGTCTATTTTATCGCCTGCTTTTTCCAATCCTTCTTTCGTATCATTGATCACCTCATTGGTCCCGGCTTTCAATCCTTCCCAAGCTGACTTCGCTTCGTCTCTTACTTTTGTGGCAGCTTCTTCTGCTTTTTTATCTCCTTTAGCTTTAGCCGCTTCTAAATCTTTTTCCGCCTGATCTAGTTTTGCTTTAGCCTCGTCTATTTTAGCCTGTACAGCAGGATCCGGTTTTATTTCTTCGTTAATAATTGTCGTTAGAGAATCTTCACCATTTGTTTCAGTAGTGATAGTTGTTTCTTTTTTGCAAGAAGTTAAAGCTAAAATTCCTGCAACTGATAAGGTTAACAATACTTTTTTCATAGTTTTGAATTTTGTTTTAAAGAACTAAAATACATAAAAATAAAATATAAGATTCTATATTTATAGAAATTTTATCATTTTGATGATTTTTTATTCCTGTAATCCGGATTGCTGTACATATTCATCTGACGGCTGATAGCATTTGTACGCCGTTTGATGTATGCCGATCCGTTTTTCGCTTTAAATTTTCTCGGATTTGGTAAGATTGCAGCAATAGCTGCGGCTTCCTGTTTTGTTAGATTTTTAGCGCTTTTGCCAAACCAATGCTCTGATGCGGCTTCTATACCATATATACCGTTGCCCATTTCGATGGAATTCAGGTATACTTCCATGATCCGTTTTTTGCCCCATATGTTTTCAATTAAAACGGTAAAGTAAGCTTCCAGTCCTTTTCTGAAATAGCTTCTTCCGGGCCATAAAAATACATTTTTTGCTGTTTGTTGTGAAATGGTGCTTCCGCCGCGGATGCGTTTTCCCTTTTGATTGTGATTATACGCCTTTTCCATGGCTTTCATATCAAACCCGTTATGAATGGTAAATTTTCCATCCTCACTGGCAATAACGGCTTTTTGTATGCTTAACGGCATATTGTCAATGGAAATCCAGTCGTGTTTCCACACCAGTTCTTTTCCTTCAGCCTTTTGCTCAAAAGCGCGTATAAACATTAAAGGCGTAAAAGGCACAGGCAGAAATTTAAACACTACCACCAATGCCAGCGATATACCTAAGAAGTATAATAAAACCTTCAGGAAAAACCGGCCTATTTTCTTAATCATAATCGGTTATAAATGAAAACAAATATATAACAGATTCCATAAAAAAAGGAAGCCTAAGCTTCCAAATTCTTCTTTTTTTCTCTTCTGTTATTAATCAACTTTACTACAAAAGGAACCGTAGTAATGGCAATAATAATCAAAATGATATACTCTATATAATGGGTCAGATCAAATCCGTAGCTGTCTAACAAAAAGCGGTAGAGATAATGGCCCGATAAAATTAAGGAAAACGACCACATGATAGAGCTAATGATGTTAAACAACATAAAGCGTTTAATCTCCATATGGGCAATACCTGCAATAATGGGTGTAAACGTACGGATAATAGGTAAAAAGCGGGCAAAAATAATAGCTCTTCCTCCATGACGCTCAAAGAAAACACGCGATTCTTCCAGATACTTTTTCTTAAAAATCCAACTGTCTTCCTTATTGAATAAGTAATGGCCACTTTTTGATCCGAACCAGTAACCGAATACATTTCCTATGACGCCAGCCAATGCTACTAAAGCGGCTAATGCGCAAACATTCAGAAAATCGTTCGGAATATATACAAATTCGGCCATTAAATCCGTGCTGTAAATGCCTGATAAAAATAAAAGACTATCGCCCGGTAAAAAAAATCCGGCAAACAAACCGGTTTCGGCAAAAACAATGAATAATACTACGTAGATCCCTATTTTGTGGCCCGCAAGCTCTAAATTTATGTAAAACTCAGGATTTATTAAATCAGCCCAGTTAAAATCTTCCATACAAAATATAAAAATAAAGAGGTGTTTTTCGGTGCGTGAAATTACTCATAAATTTTCATTTTTAAGGAAGCAGCAAATGCCAAAAACGATTTTTTAAGTTTTTTTTATCATTTAAGTATATTGTTTCCGAATTGGCCTAGTCTTTTACATGAAGTTTCAGTAATTTTAACGCCGTGTAAAAATTAGATCATGAAACGAATTATAATTTTAGCTTTAAGTGTTACCGCGTTAGGCGTACAGGCACAACAGAACGTAATGACCAAAGAACTGTTATGGGAATTAGGGCGTGTAAATCCTATTGGGTTATCTGAAGATACCGGCTATTTGTATTATTCCGTGGGAATACCTGATGTGGCGGAAAATAAGATTAATACTACGTTTTATCAGGTAAATACAGATGGTAAAAATGTTAAAAGACTACCGGATGCTAAAAATTTAGTAAAAGATAAAAACCTATCACCGGACGGAAAATACAGTTTGTCGCATGAAACGGTAAAAGTAAATAAAGTATTGGGTAAAGATTATTATGAAGCCATGGATAAAACCAATACTTATATTTTTGACGGATTAGATTACCGTCACTGGGATACATGGAATGACGGAACATTTAACCATGTAATTTTAACTGATAATCAGACGCAGGAAAAAATAGATTTATTGAAGGACGAACCTTATTATGCGCCTCAGATGCCTTTTGGAGGCGATGAAGATTATATTTGGTCACCGGATAGTAAAAAAGTTATCTATGTGTCAAAAAAGAAATCGGGAACAGCTTATGCACTAAGTACGAATACCGATTTATATGAGTATGATATTGAAACAAAAATTACCCGAAACCTTACGGAAAACAATAAAGGATATGATACAAAACCGAGCTTTTCACCTCATGGCGATTTAACGTGGCTGCAGATGAAGCGCGATGGTTACGAAGCCGATAAAAATGATATCATAGTCCGTCATAAAGGAACTGACATTAACCTGACAGCGGCCTGGGATGGGACTGTAGACAGTTATGTCTGGAGTGCAGATGGTAAAAAAATATATTTTATTGCGCCCGTAAACGGAACAATGCAATTGTTTGAAGTTAACTTTCCCGGGGTAACTAAAATAGCCGTAAACGTGAAGCAGTTAACGGATGGCGTTTTTGATGTGACAGGAATTATTGGTTTTGTAAAAGATAAAATTTTGGTAACCCGTACCGATTTTAATACGGCTACAGAAATTTTTTCATATGATGTAAAAAAGAAAGATTGGGCGCAGGTTACCCATGTAAATGATGCAGCATATAAAAACATCGCTAAAAGTAAAATAGAAAAACGCTATGTCACCACTACAGATGGCAAAAAAATGCTTACCTGGGTTATTTTACCTCCGAATTTTGACCCGAATAAAAAATACCCTACTTTATTGTATTGTCAGGGAGGTCCGCAGTCTATTGTGTCTGCCTTTTACTCGTTCAGGTGGAATTTTCAGCTGATGGCGGCTGAAGGTTATATAATAGTGGCGCCTAACCGTCGCGGATTACCGGGTTTTGGTGTAGAATGGAATGAAGCAATTTCTAAAGACTGGGCGGGTCAGCCAATGAAAGACTATTTGTCGGCTATAGATGATGTAAGTAAAGAAAAGTATGTAGACAAAAACCGCCTGGGAGCTGTAGGGGCAAGCTATGGAGGATATTCGGTATACTATCTGGCAGGTATACATGAAAAACGTTTTAAAACGTTTATTGCCCATTGCGGTGTATTTGATTTACAGTCTATGTACGGTACTACTGAAGAGGTATTCTTTCCTAATTTTGATACGGGAGGAGCATACTGGGACAAAACAAATGCTGATGCACAAAAGGCCTATAACGAATTCAATCCTATCAACAATGTAGCGAAATGGGATACGCCTATCATGGTGATTCATGGCGGAAAAGATTATCGCGTGCCAATTGGACAGGGGCAGGAAGCCTTTCAGGCTGCACAGCTTCGCGGTATAAAAAGCCGCTTTTTATACCTGCCTGATGAAAACCACTGGGTGTTGCAACCGCAGAATGCACAGGTATGGCAAGGCGAATTTTTCCGTTGGTTAAAAGAAACGTTATAATTGTTAAAGATTTGAAACTGCTTTGAAAAAAGCAGTTTTTTTTGATTGAAGGATATTCGTTTTTTGTTGTGCTTATCCAAACTATCCGGTTAAGAATATCAAAATACTACAGCTGTTTCTTTCGTACTTTTTTACAAAACAATAAATGACTGATCAGAGAAAACAAACTGAATAATGTGCCTACTACACACACGCCGGTCCAACCATAATATTGCCATGCAATGGTCCCTAAAAGGGTACCTAAGGAACCGCCAACAAAATACGATACCATGTATACTGTGTTTAATCTGCTGGCCGCTTTAATATTAATCGCAAAAAAATCGGTTTGGTTCATGATGTGCATAGATTGTAAGCCGAAATCAATCAAAATAAAGCCAATGATAAGCCCCCAATAGGTGTATCCGGCAAAGTAACTGAATAACCAGCTGATTAAAATCACAACTATAGCAAAGGAAATAATGGTATTACGGGTAAAAAAAACAGTTAGTTTTCCTACTGAGGCTGCTGCCATAGCTCCCACAGCCCCAATTAATCCGAAAGCTCCCGCTACGGAGGCATCTGCAAAAAAAGGAGCTTCTTCCAGATGAAAAATAAGGGTGGTGAAGATAGCTGATACAGCCCCAAACCCCATGGCACCTCTAAAAGAAGCCAGCTGTAATAACGGTTCTGTTCGGGCAAAATGAAATACCGACTGTAATAATGAGGCATAATTTCCTTTGAAATTCGGCTGACTGTCAGGTAATTTCAAATAAAGCACAAATGCTGTGCAAAACATAAGTGCAGCTGCCATGTAAAACATTGAACGCCAACCTAAATGATCGCCAATACTACCGCTTAACATTCTGGAGGCTAATATGCCGATAAGAAGACCTGACATCACCATTCCTATATTCTGTGTTCGTTTACTTTCGTGTGAATATTCAGCTACCATAGGCACAAAAAGTTGTGGAACCACTGATAAGCATCCTATAAAAAAACTAATGACATATAAAGAATGAAAATAGGGTGTAGCGGCCATAGCAAGAAGCATAAACATGGCACCGCAGGTGGTGTATAAAATGAGTTTTTTCCGCTCTGTTTTGTCACCTAATGGAACAATTACCAATAAACCAAAAGCATATCCCATCTGGGTGAGCATAGCTATTTTACCTACAGCGGTTTCACTTGTTTTGAATTCTTGGGCTATGAGGCTAAGTAAGGGTTGATTGTAATACAGGTTAGCAACAATAAGTCCTGTAGCAATGGTCATTAGCCAGAGAAGTGGTCTGGTCAGCTTTTGTGATGAGGTATCCATATGATTTAAATGCTACCAAAGGTACAAAAAACCTTAAAAAATCAGTTCGTAAAAAGATTCCTCATCAAAAAAGAAGTTGTTTTGTAACAAAATAACTAAATTCGTATCTAATTAAAAAATATCAAACTACTCTTTATGTACAGAATAAAAGTAAAGCCGTTGTTTGCAGCGGCAATGATTGTGCTCTTATCAGGTTCACAAGCAATGGCACAGGATGATTTAATCAATAAAGTAAAAAGTAATCAAAGTGCTAACAGTAAAGATCATTTTACGTTTACCGATGTTATCAATTTAGAAAATACCTCAGTAAAAGATCAGGGGTCTTCCGGTACTTGCTGGAGTTATTCCGGAAATTCATTTATTGAGTCCGAAATGATCCGTATGGGGAAAAAGCCGGTAGAACTTGCTCAAATTTTTACGGCTCGTAATGCGTATATCGAAAAAGGAAAGATGTATGTTCGTATGCATGGTGCTGTTACTTTAGGTGAAGGAGGTGCTTTTCATGATGTGATGAATATGTATAAAAAATACGGTACGGTACCTCGTAGTGCATATACCGGATTACAAGAAGGACAGACACGTAACAATATGAAAGAAATGTCTGGCATGCTGGAATCGGTGCTGGCTTCCGTAATCAAGAACGAAAAGCTTTCGCCTAACTGGGAAAAAGCCTATACTTCTGTAATTGATACTTATTTAGGTGAGGCGCCGACTGAATTTACTTACGAAGGGAAAAAATATACCCCGAAAACGTTTGCAGATAAAGTGGTAGGTATCAACCCTGATGATTATGTAGAAGTTTCAGCGTTTACGGAGTATCCTCTATATTCAAAATTCACTTTACTGGTGCCGGATAACTGGGCATTTGACCAGGTTTGGAATGTAAAAACAGATGAATTAGTTGAAATTGTTGATAATGCCTTGAAAAACGGCTATACAGTTGCCTGGGGAGGCGATGTGTCTGAAAAAGGTTTCAGCTGGAAAAATGGAGTAGCTTATGTACCTGAAAAAGATTTTGCTGATATGACAGTAGATGAAAGAACTACAATGTTTAATGGTCCTAAACCTGAGAAAAAAGTGAATGATGCAGATCGTCAGAAAGCATTTGACAATTACGAAACAACAGATGACCACGGTATGCATATTGTAGGTATAGCAAAAGATCAAAACGGAAAAGAATATTATATTGTTAAGAACTCTTGGGGTTTAAGCAACGATTATAAAGGATATATGTATATGACAAAAGAATTCATGAAGTACAAAGCAACGGATATTATGGTGCATAAAAACGCACTGCCTAAAGCAATAGCTAAAAAACTGAGCATATAAATTCTGATAAATGTTTGTAAAAAGGGATGGTATTACACATCCCTTTTTTAATTTTGTAAAAAAAGCATGGAAACAAATAATATTGAAAACGGTATTGACCGGGTAGAGTTATTAATTTCAGGTCTGTACCAAAAACTTATTGATGTAATACCCGACCTTATTAAAGCCATACTTTTTCTGGTAGTAGGTTTGTTTTTGATCCGAATGACCTTACGCCTGATCAAAAAACGATTTGAAGCCAGAAATGTTGACTTGTCCTTACGAACCTTCTTACTTTCTATCTTTAAATTTATTTTTTATGCTATTCTTTTTTTAACCGTTATTCAGATCTTAGGCTTCCAAACCACCGCCATTTTAGGTGCTTTATCCGGTTTGGTACTGGCTGCCGGTCTGGCATTACAGGGATCGCTCTCTAATTTTGCTGGAGGCGTACTTATTTTGCTGTTTCGCCCATTCGATGTAGGGGATTATATTGCTAATAATGCAGGAACGGAAGGTACAGTAGAACGAATAGATATATTGTATACCACTTTGCGTACTGCCGGTGGCATAGCTGTCTTTAGCCCTAACGGGCCACTGGCTAATTCTGTCATTCAGAATTACACTAAAATTACAAACCGCAGATTTGAATATACAGTGGGTATCGGCTATGATGATAATATTAAAACGGCAAAAGAGATTATCCTTAAGGTATTGCGGAGTGATAAACGTATATTAACTACGCCCGCACCGGAAGTTTTTGTGAAAAATTTAGGAGATAGCGCGGTGAACCTGACAATCAGGGCATGGACTATTAAAGATGATTTTTGGTCGGCTAATTATGAGAATCAGGAAAATATAAAAATAGCTTTACAGGAAGCCGGTATCAGTATTCCTTTCCCACAAAGAGAAATGCGCATTATATCAGATGCAGAAAGTAATTTTCCGAAAGAGAAATAATAAAAAAGCCACTTAATCAGGTGGCTTTTTTATTCTAATACATAATCTTTATAAATATCGGCAATCTCATCAAACACGTTTAATAACAATTGCGGATCGTCGGTAGTAACTAATCGTTGACGATGCGCTTTAAATCCGTGAATGCCTTTAAAATAATTGGTGTAATGACGGCGCATTTCTACAATTCCTAAACGTTCGCCTTTCCATTCCATCGACCAGATCAAATGATTTTTAGCGGCTTCAAGTCGGTCTTCTATCGTAGGAAGAGGTAGGATTTCTCCTGTTTTGAAAAAATGTTTTATCTCATTAAAAATCCACGGATAACCTATTGCTGCACGGCCTATCATCATACCGTCTAATCCAAACTTTTCTTTATATTCCAATGCTTTATGCGGTGAATCAATATCGCCGTTCCCAAAAATTGGAATATGTATGCGCCCGCTATCTTTAATACGTTGAATATGCGTCCAGTCACTATGACCTTTGTACATTTGCGCGCGGGTTCGTGCATGTATGGTTAAGGCCTGTACCCCAATATCCTGCAAACGTTCGGCAACTTCATCAATATTGATACTGGTCTCGTCCCAACCCAGCCGTGTTTTAACGGTAACAGGTAAATGGGTGCTTTTAATCACTGCTTTTGTCAGCCGCACCATTAAATCCACATCTTTCAGCACGCCTGCACCTGCACCTTTGCAAACCACTTTCTTTACCGGGCAGCCAAAATTTATATCAACCAAATCGGGTTGCACTGTTTCTACGATTTTGGCAGAAAGAGCCATCGCTTCCTCATCTCCTCCGAATATCTGAATACCCACAGGGCGTTCGTAGTCAAAAATATCTAATTTCATCCGGCTTTTAATAGCATCGCGGATCAAACCCTCCGAAGAAATAAATTCAGAATACATCATATCGGCTCCATGCTGTTTACAAAGCCGCCGGAAAGGCGGATCGCTTACATCTTCCATGGGAGCCAAAAGCAGCGGATGATCAGGTAATGCTATATTTCCTATTGTAATCATTTCGGATAAATTTCTGCAAAATTACTTTTTTATTTTTAAAGAACAGCATATCGTTATGTTAACCTACATTAACATATAGTATCAGGAAAATACCGTAATTTTATGAAAAAACTAAACGTATGTCGAATATAGACTTTATACAGGAAGAAAAAGCCGCTGATATCGGCAATTTTCTGGTAGGACGTTTGCTGCCGTTTAAACAAAAGCGTCATATAGGGCCATTTGTTTTCATTGATCATATGGGACCGGCAGCTCTGAAAGATTATCAGAATCTGGATGTACCTCCGCATCCCCACATTGGATTGTCTACCCTTACCTATCTGTTTGAAGGTGCTATTATGCACCGTGACAGTATCGGAAGTATTGAAGAAATTACTCCCGGAGCTGTCAACTGGATGACTGCGGGTAAAGGAGTCGTGCATTCTGAACGCACACCTGAATACCTGCGGACAACGGATAAGTACCTACATGGTTTGCAGATATGGGTAGCTTTGCCAAAAGATTTGGAACAAACCGATCCTTCATTTGTACATATAGCTGCCGAAGAAATTCCGGTCTGGAAAGAAGGAAATCTGGAGTTTAAACTCATTGCCGGTTCTTTCGAAGAAAAGAAATCGCCGGTACCGGTATACAGCCCTTTATACATGATAGAAATAAAATCTAAAAGCCAGCAAAAAGAAAAAGTGTCACTGGTTAATCGTCTATTCGGCGAAAGCGGATTATATATTTTGGAAGGCAATATTACCCATCAAGGACATACCTATGAACCTAAACATATTTTAATTACCAAAGATGCCCATTTATGTGAATTTGAAATGGAACCGGGTACCACTATTTATATTTTTGGAGGGGATGCCTTTCCGGAAGAACGGTTTATTTACTGGAATTTTGTATCTTCCAGCCGGGAGGCTATTGAAGAAGCTAAAATAAAATGGGAAGCACAAGCCTTTGACAAAGTTCCGGGAGAAACAGATTTTGTGCCTTTACCTCCCAATGCTTTTAAAAGAGAAGAAAACAAATAACTATGGCAAACGTAAAAGCAACTATACATAACCAACTGTATAAAACAGTTATTCAGGGAACGTCGCATACTTTTTTGTCAGATGAGCCTGTTGAAGACGGCGGCCAGAATTTAGGGCCTACACCGGGAGAATATCTGGCGTCTGCTTTGGCCGCATGTACCACTATTACTATAAAGATGTACGCGGCCCGAAAAGAATGGCCTTTAGATGAGGTAGAAGTTAATGTAGCAGTAGATTATAAAACAGAACCTGGAATTACCCGTTTTAAAAAGGAGGTTCTGCTGAAAGGTAATTTAACAGATGAACAAAAAAACAGGCTGTATATGATAGCTGGAAGATGCCCTATTAATAAGGCTTTACAGCAACAAATAATAATGGAATAAACAAAAAGAAGAGCATTTGCTCTTCTTTTTGTTTAAAGAAATGAAATTAAATATTCTTGCAATTTCGTTAAGTCGGCATTTGTGCTTTTAGGAGTAATGTTTTTTTCTTTTAAAAAAGTTTTAATTTCTTTAGAGTGTGAAGGAAAAGCTTTTGCAAAGTCAGATTCTTTTTGAAAAGGGATCATTTTTCCGTTGTATTCTACAAAAATACGTTCTTCTTTTAACTTGAACTCAGCTTGTTGCGTATTGTTATATCCGTTACCATGCTTTTCAGGCGTAAAATTCATCAGCTGACTTTTATAGATGGTTACTTTCGGATTCTCTTTCCCTACCAACAAAAGGTAACTTTCAGCCGTTTCTTTTCCGGTTGTATAAGATTTAAAAAAGTATTTTCTTCCGTCTGAAAAAGCAATTTCTTTATTCTGATTACGATCAATAGCAAATAATTCCTGCGGGCTCTTCTGGTATTCGAAAACGTCATCGAAATTGTTGTAACGTAATTTAAAAAGCTGAGAGCCGTTATTTACTTTTGCGTCTTTAAATGTCTCATCAATGTACTTGCTGCCAAGAGTAGTTGATTTGTCAAATGACCTGCTCAGAGGTGTACTGATAAAACTTCCACCGTTATTAGGAGAATGAAAACCCAGCGGATCTCTGCCTCCCATTGCATAACCACTTGTCTATGAAAAACAGACTGAGGTAAATAATGTTGCTGAAAGAATGATTATTTTTTTCATAATATATGGGGATAAAAAATTCAGTATTCCTATAAAGATAGTTATTTTGTTGTAAATAAACAAGTTGTGTTTTTTTATTTAGCAAGTGTGATTTGAAAATTATTTAAAAAAACGTCGAAAATTCGCTTATATTTGCACATTAGATCTTTTGGAACTGCGTGAGGGATAACAGCGGAAAGCCCGCAAGTATGAGGACTTGAAGCGAATAGCCCGGACCTTCTGGGGGCACGCCCAAAACACCATCATTTTTTGATTTTTATCGCCAATGAAAAATATTAGGAATTTTTGTATTATCGCGCATATTGACCACGGAAAAAGTACACTGGCCGATCGTTTATTAGACGCTACACAAACGGTTACGGCACGTGAGGCACAGGCACAACTTTTAGATAATATGGATTTGGAACGCGAACGTGGTATCACGATTAAGTCGCACGCTATTCAGATGGATTTTAATTACAAAGGAGAGCAGTTTGTGCTGAATTTGATTGATACTCCGGGGCACGTAGATTTTTCGTATGAAGTTTCCCGTTCTATCGCTGCCTGTGAGGGGGCTTTACTGATTGTGGATGCTGCACAGAGTATACAGGCGCAAACCATATCAAACTTATACCTGGCTTTGGAAAACGACCTGGAAATTATTCCGGTACTGAACAAAGTAGATTTACCTTCGGCAAATCCGGAAGAAGTAAGTGACGATATTGTTGATTTGCTGGGGTGCAAGCATGAAGATATTATCCATGCATCGGGTAAAACCGGTTTTGGTGTTGATAAAATTCTGGAGGCAATTATAGAACGTATTCCGGCCCCAAAAGGAAATCCTGAAGAACCCCTTCAGGCATTGATTTTTGATTCGGTATATAACCCGTTCCGCGGTATTGAGGTTATTTTCCGTGTCATTAACGGCGAAATCAAGAAGAATCAGAAAATTAAATTCATGGCTACCGGCAATGAATATTATGCAGATGAAATAGGTACTCTTAAACTGAATCAGGTTCCCAAGCAAAAAATTTCAGCAGGCGATGTAGGGTATCTTATTTCAGGTATCAAAGAAGCGAAAGAGGTAAAAGTGGGGGATACAATAACCGATGCTGTAAGTCCCACTAAAAATATGATTACTGGTTTTGAAGATGTAAAGCCTATGGTATTTGCCGGTATTTATCCGGTAGACACGGAAGATTATGAAGATCTTAGAGCCTCAATGGAGAAATTGCAGTTAAACGATGCTTCGTTGGTGTTTCAGCCGGAAAGCTCCGCGGCTTTAGGATTTGGTTTTCGGTGTGGGTTTTTAGGGATGCTTCATATGGAAATTATCCAGGAACGTTTAGAGCGGGAATTTAATATGACGGTGATTACCACAGTGCCTAACGTATCTTATTTCGCCTATACCAAAAAAGAACCTGAAAAAGCGTTTGTGGTGAATAACCCTTCTGATTTACCTGAACCTTCAAGACTGGACAGGGTAGAAGAACCTTATATTAAGGCAACTATTATTACCAAATCGGATTTTGTAGGACAGGTGATGAGCTTGTGTATTGAAAAACGAGGACAAATCACGAACCAGACATACCTTACGGAAAGTCGTGTAGAATTGAATTTTGATATGCCACTGGCCGAAATTGTTTTCGATTTTTACGACAGGTTAAAAACAGTATCAAAAGGATATGCCTCTTTTGATTATCATCCGATAGGTATGCGTACCTCCAAATTGGTGCGGTTAGATGTGCTGCTGAACGGTCAAAACGTAGATGCTTTATCCGCTTTGATTCATGAAGATAATGCCTATCATATAGGAAAAAAGATGTGTGAAAAACTGAAGGAATTAATTCCGCGTCAGCAGTTCGACATTCCTATTCAGGCTGCTATAGGGGCTAAGATCATTGCTCGTGAAACCATCAAGGCACTCCGTAAAGATGTAACGGCTAAATGTTATGGAGGAGATATTTCGCGTAAACGTAAATTGCTGGAAAAACAAAAAGCAGGGAAAAAACGTATGCGCCAGGTAGGAAATGTTGAAATTCCACAGTCGGCATTTATGGCAGTATTAAAATTAAATGATTAATTAACAATTAGTCGCTATACTAAAAAACGCATCTATTCTGATGCGTTTTTTTATTTTAAAGGTTTGTTTGCTGACCCTATTTCTGTAAATAACAGAATCTGCCTGAAGTCCTTCTCCAAGCTAAGCGATATAAGTTGATTTCTTTTTCAAAAAGAAGAAATAATTTATATTATAAATAACAGCACCTAAAAAAGGAAAAAGTAAAATGATAAGAAGCCACAAAGGTAAAGAGGCTTTTCTCTCCTTTTTCAACAGTAAAAAATAAGATAAATAATAAAGAATATTATATAGAGTATAAATACTGCTACTATTTCCATAGCCTAGAATATCCACATCATTATTATTGATTTTGTGTTACAATTCTTAAAAAATAATTGGCGAAACAAGTCTAAAAAAGTGATAGGTGATAAATTAGTGTAATAAAAAAACAAGTAGTTAAAATCAGGGGGGTGTCTATCAGACTTAAAAAAAAGCGTAATTTTA
The DNA here is from genome assembly GCA_050990835.1 of Paenimyroides tangerinum. Classification (GTDB taxonomy): domain Bacteria; phylum Bacteroidota; class Bacteroidia; order Flavobacteriales; family Flavobacteriaceae; genus Flavobacterium. The sequence goes on from CP158859.1 coordinate 1,445,891, forward strand.
AAGAAACAAAAAAGATGAAAGAAGAATATATTCCTTTACAAGTAGTAAAAAATGATGCGGCGCATCGTTTTGAACTTACGGTTGGCGGTTACACCGCTTTTATTGATTTTATGCAGCGAGGAGATAACATCAGGCTTATACATACTGAAAGTCCTCCTGAACTGGCAGGAAAAGGAGTGGCTACTGCGCTTATTGAAAAAACATTACATTATATAGAAAATCATGCCTTCTTTTTAACACCCTTATGCCCTCTGGTATTTGCTTATATTAAAAAGCATCCGGAATGGAAGCGGATTGTAGATCCGGCCTTTAAAGGGTTTGATACTGTATAATCTGTGGAACCTTTAATGCTGATTCTGATAATACTTCTACAGGCGGCTGCTTTTGGACAAAATAGAACCGATATGCCTGTACTTATTGTAGAAAAAGCAAAGGCAGAAGAAGCTGGTTATGACTTGCTTTCGGAAAAATATGTTCAGTTTATTGACGGACGTGTTAAATTAGAAAAAAATCACTTAATGTTTATACCCGACAAACCGGAGAAATTTAAATCACATACATTTACAGTAATTTATCAAGCTGAAACCGATCAGGTAAAGCATCTCATAGATGAAAATAATCATATTTTAAGTACAAGTGATTGCCCTCTGTCTATCGTCAGTATGTAAAATAAAGGCTCTTGATATCTAAATCAAGAGCCTTTATTCATTTCATTAAGAGCTAAAAGATAATTTATAGCGTTTTCATATCAATAACAAACCGGTATTTTACATCTGATCGCTGCATTCGCACGTATGCTTCATTGATATCTTTCATGGCAATTACCTCTACTTCCGAAATAACGCCATGCTTACCGCAAAAATCCAGCATTTCCTGCGTTTCTTTGATTCCACCTATCAATGAACCAGCAATGTTTCTACGTTTGTTAATTAATACGCCTCCGTGAACACCCGGAAGAGGCTCTATTGCACCTACCATGCACATGGTTTTATCTAATTTCAGTAATAGCAGGTATGGATTTACATCATGTGCCACAGGAATAGTATTCAATAAGAAATCGAAAGAATAGCTGTGTTTTTTCATTTGTTCGGCATCTTTTGAAAGCAATACTTCATCTGCTCCTAACTTTATCGCATCGACTCCTTTACTTTCTGAGGTTGTGATCATGACAACATGCGCTCCCATGGCTTTTGCAAATTTCACTCCCATATGGCCCAAGCCTCCCAATCCGATTATACCTACTTTATCGCCCTTTTTTACGTTCCAATGGCGCAATGGTGACCAAGTTGTAATGCCGGCACATAGTAACGGTGCAACATTTTCTAAAGGTAAATTGGTTGGTACGTTTAACACAAATTCTTCCTCAACCACAATGTTTTCTGAATAACCACCATAGGTGATTCCACCGTATTTGGAGTTTTTAGAATTATAGGTTCCCGTAAAACCGTTTTCGCAGTATTGCTCTAAACCTTCATCGCATGAATGACAATGCTGGCACGATTCTACCATACAGCCTACTCCAACAATATCGCCTGTTTTAAATTTTGATATTTCACTACCTACAGCTTCAACTCGCCCAACAATCTCATGCCCCGGAACTGCGGGATAATTTGTTGGTCCCCAATCGGACTTTGCTGTATGCAAATCGCTGTGGCAAACGCCGCAATATTCTATTTTTATAAAAACGTCTTTCGCATTTAAGGTTCTTCTTTCTATAGTATGTACACCCAGCGGATCTACCGCATTAAAGGCTGCATAAGCTTTTGTTGCCATTTTTTTATTGAATGTTTGATTTTATAAAGTTAGCGAAAGATTTATTAATCGATATAAAAAAGAAGAAATAGTCTTTATCTTTGTGGTTTAAATAAAAGTTATGGGAAAAGAAACGAAAGAAGGCTTATACCAGGGCATCATTGAAAAAGATGCAAAAGGGAATTATTTCTGCGGACCTTATTTGTTAGATTATAAAATGGTTGAATTAGATTTTAAGTTGGGCGATAAAATCAGTATTAAGAAATTGATCAACAATCCAAGCCATATGAGTTCTGAATTATATCCAAAAAAATCAATAAAATTTTCGCTGGCAAATAGCGATAAACCTAAAAAATAAAAAATCCATCGCATTAAAAACGATGGATTTTTTATTACTGTTCTATTTCTAATGTAATTTTAAGATGACCATCGTTTAAATTAAAAAAATCAGTTTCAGCTACTCCGTTAAGATTTTTATAAGTTCTGTAAGAAACATTTTCGTCATTATCACACAACATTACATAAAAACTAGCTATATCATTTTTGTATGTTTCAGACAATACTTTAAAACCTATAAAAAATTGATCTTCAGGAAAATCAATTTCGGAAAGATCTATTCTAAAATCACCTTTATGATCTTTTGAAACTGAAAATTTTATTTCACAATCACTTACCATATTACCCAGTTGGAATTTATCATTCATTTCATAAACCAATATTCCAAATTCAACATCTAAAAAATTTGTATTTATCTTTTCAAAGATTCCACCTGCAAATCTTGAATAACGATTGTTAAAATTGAATATCACTGATTTAACTTTGCCTTCAGGAAGATTAGTCATACCAGTAACAATTGATTCATTTTGAATATAGTAACCGTAAAAAGGAAACCCTTTCACTTTTAACTTTTTTATTTTCTTCTTTGTTTTTGAATTAATAATTAATTCATCTAATGTAGTTTCATCATTTTGGTTCTGTGCTGATAAAGTTGTTGAACAAAATGAAAATAGCATCAATAAAAGTAAAATTTTATGCATAAGTTATTTTTTAGGAAACTAAATTTAATAAAAAAAGCCACCGTTTTACGGTGACTTAAAATTTATTTAACATTTGAAATTACTACAATTTAGTAACGCCCATATTCCAAAGGGTGAACGCCTGTATATCGGCATTTTCGTTAATGGTTTGCTGAACCGATTTACCGGCACCGTGCCCTGCGTTTACATCAATGCGTATGAGCATAGGGTTATTTCCTTTATTTTTTGCCTGCAATTCTGCGGCAAATTTAAAGCTGTGTGCCGGAACTACCCGGTCATCATGATCACCGGTAGTAATCATTGTTGCCGGATAGGAAACACCTTCTTTTACATTATGAACAGGTGAATATCCCTTTAAATACGTAAACATTTCTTTTGAATCTTCAGCTGTTCCGTAATCATAGGCCCAGCCCGCACCCGCTGTAAATGTATGATAACGAAGCATGTCCAGTACTCCAACGGCAGGAAGCGCTACTTTCATTAAATCCGGACGCTGGGTCATAGTTGCGCCAACCAGTAACCCTCCATTTGATCCTCCTCTTATAGCCAGTTTTTCGGGCGATGTATATTTTTCTTTAATCAGGTATTCTGCGGAAGCAATAAAATCGTCAAATACGTTTTGTTTCTGCATTTTGGTCCCGGCATCATGCCATTTTTTACCATATTCCCCTCCGCCACGTAAATTAGGAACGGCATACACACCGCCATTTTCCAGCCAAACGGCATTGGCAATACTGAATGCAGGAGTTAAGGAAACATTAAAACCGCCATAACCATATAACATAGTAGGGTTGCTGCCATCTAATTTAAGGCCTTTTTTATAGGTAATAAGCATCGGAACTTTTGTCCCGTCTTTTGAGGTATAGAATACCTGTTTAGATTCATAATCGCCCGGGTTAAATTTTACTTTCGGCTGTTGATAGACTTCTGATTTTCCTGAGGCAATATCCATTTTATAGATAGTTCCCGGCGTAATATAATTAGTAAAAGAATAATAGAGGTCCTTTACTTCTTTCTTATCGCCGAAGCCGGAAGCTGTGCCCAGCCCCGGCAACTGAATATCGCGGATTAACTTTCCGTTATAATCATATTGTTTAACTGTTGAAACCGCATCTTTCATATAATGGGCGAAAAGATAACCGCCTGCTTTCGATAGATCCAGAACATTGTCCGTCTCAGGAATCAGATCTTTCCAGGCAGCCACGGTTAAATTAGTGTCATCTGCTACCATTAATTTTTTATTCGGTGCATTGAGATTGGTCACTATAAATAATTTTCCGTCTTTTGAATCTATAACCGTATAATCATTGTCAAAACCGGTTACTATTGATTTAACGGGTTGCCCGGGTATCGACAGGTTCTGGATATATAATTCGTTCCCGGAAGTAGCGTTGGCCGTTGTAATAACCAGGTATTTTTGATCATCAGTAACATAGCCTCCTATATAACGGCGTTTTATCTTATCGCCGAATATTACTTTATCTTCTTTTTGAGATGTACCTAATTTATGGTAATATAATTTATGTTGATCTGTTTTGGCTGAAAGTTCACTTCCTTTGGGTTTATCATAGCTGGAATAATAAAAACCCTCATTTTTATACCAGGAAATACCTGAAAATTTTACATCAACCAATGTTTCGCCAACAACCGATTTATCTTTTGTGTTTAACACAATAATCTTTCTCCAGTCACTACCTCCTTCAGAAATAGCATAGGCAGCTAGGCTGCCATCTTCAGTAAAAGAAAGATCGGCTAGGGAAGTAGTACCGTCTTTAGAAAAAGTATTCGGGTCAAGAAAAACGTCTTCTTTGCCTGAATCATCTTTACGGTATACTACAGATTGATTTTGTAAACCGTCATTTTTATAATAATACGTATAATTACCTTCTTTAAAAGGAGCACTTATCTTTTCATAATTCCATTTGTCCTCCAATTGTTGTCTTAAAGCATCACGAAACGGAATTTTGTCCAGATAGGCAAAGGTTACTTCATTTTGCGCCTTTACCCAGGCCGCCGTTTCGGCAGATTTGTCATCTTCAAGCCAGCGATAGGGGTCTGTTATTTTTTCTCCGAAAAAAGTGGTGCTAAATGTATCTTTTTTCGTCTCTGGGTAAGTAATAGGTTCATTTTTCATTTTTTGCTCTTTTTGGTTGCATGACATCACCAAAGCGGCTAAAAACAGGCTGCTTATTATTCTGTACATAGTATGAAGTTTTATGTTTTAACAAAGATAAAAAAAGACCGCAATTAGCGGCCTTAAAGTTAAACGTTTTGTAAATATTTAGTATGAAACAGTATATGTTCCTGATGTGGTGCCTGCTTCGGCAGAATTGGAATTGTACTGGATTTTTGAAGGATAACCATCAACAAATGACGACTCATCGTAGAAAAATGAAGTTGAGGTTCCGTCGTAATTATTGTTGCTTGGTGCATTAACAGCCTGTGTCGCGAATTGCGAGCCAATGATTGTTAACAACCATTTAGGCGATTTTACACCACTTAGTACTCCTTTGTAACTTGAGTAGGCATAAATGTCTTCCAGTCCATCTTCTGTGATTTTGGTCAGATTACCTTTATTATCGTATATATAGGAAGAGGTGCCCTCTTCAGATGTCATGGAAGTAATATTGCCATTGGCATCTAATGTTAATGTTGCATTTCCGTTATTACTGTTTAAGTTGATTTTTGTATCGGATACATAATTCACAGAAATTGTGGTGCCTCCTATAAAGTTGCCATTCTCATGCTGACTTAGCTGAATTTGGAAAACTTTTCCGTCCTTGTAGACAATGCCATAAGTGTCAGCCTCAGTATTGTCGGTTTGGACAAATTCTGTAATACGACCACCTCCGTCGTATTTAAATGTTTCTTTTTCTTTGCCGTCTGATTTTTCAATTTTTGAAGGTCTTCTTTCAGGAGAGCCATTGTCATCATCCGATCCGTTGCAAGCAGCAAATGAAGTGGCTGCTAAAACAAATAATAATACTTTAATCTTTTTCATCTTCTTCAATTTTTAATAGTAACGATTGAATTTTATTTTTTAGTGTGCGAAGATGCTAATTTTTTTGAATTAAATAAAATTTTCTAAAAAAATCATCTTTAATATTTTTAATGATTTCTGGTCTGATTCGTATAAATTATTTAAGTAAGTAGAAGTTTTTTGATTTTATGACATTTGATTGAAACAAAAGAATTTTTACAGTAAATTACTTGCGAAAACTTTTAGATATAGTGGAATCGGGCGTAAGTATTTTGGTTTGATACCTGTAGATGCAATGTGTGTAGAGGTGAAAGGAGTTGTTATAACTAATAATATTGAATCATTCTTGTATAGATTATGTAAACTTTGTACTTCTTTAATTGGTGTATGTTTAATGGTGTTGCGCCGTTAGCTGGATTATTTTACTTTTTTATGATTTGTAACGTGCTGGTATTAAGGCAATGTAAATAAAAAGTAAAAAAAGGGGTTATAAAAATTTGGAAAAGCGGAAAAAAGGGTGGTATATTTGCCCTCGCAAAATGCAGGAAGTTCCTTGATAAAAGAGAGAGAGTAAAGATAGCGAAAATAAGTTTAAAAAAAGCTTGTTTTGTGTCAAAAAAAGGCAGTATCTTTGCGGTCCGTTTCGTTAAGATACGGCGAAGTTCTTAGAGAAGTATTGGCAGAATTAATTTTAAAAAAAGTTTAAAAAAAGTTTGCTTAATACCAAAAGAGTTTCTACTTTTGCACTCGCTTTGATAAAGGGAGCGGGATTAAAGAAGAAGACACGTTCATAGACATATTGAATTGACAGCAAAAAAAGAGAGAGTAAGGGGTTATTTTTCGGAATAACCACATAGACGCGAACATCAAAAAACATTAAAGATAATACGATGAAGAGTTTGATCCTGGCTCAGGATGAACGCTAGCGGCAGGCCTAACACATGCAAGTCGAGGGGTATAGTAAGCTTGCTTACTAGAGACCGGCGCACGGGTGCGTAACGCGTATGCAATCTACCTTTTACTAAGGAATAGCCCGGAGAAATCCGGATTAATGCCTTATAGTATATTGAGATGGCCTCATTTTAATATTAAAGATTTATCGGTAAAAGATGAGCATGCGTCCCATTAGTTAGTTGGTGTGGTAACGGCATACCAAGACGATGATGGGTAGGGGTCCTGAGAGGGAGATCCCCCACACTGGTACTGAGACACGGACCAGACTCCTACGGGAGGCAGCAGTGAGGAATATTGGTCAATGGAGGCAACTCTGAACCAGCCATGCCGCGTGCAGGACGACGGTCCTATGGATTGTAAACTGCTTTTGTACGGGAAGAAAAAGAGTTACGTGTAATTTATTGACGGTACCGTAAGAATAAGGATCGGCTAACTCCGTGCCAGCAGCCGCGGTAATACGGAGGATCCAAGCGTTATCCGGAATCATTGGGTTTAAAGGGTCCGTAGGCGGCCTTATAAGTCAGTGGTGAAAGTTTTTGGCTTAACCAAAAAATTGCCATTGATACTGTAGGGCTTGAATTTTTGTGAAGTAATTAGAATATGTAGTGTAGCGGTGAAATGCTTAGATATTACATGGAATACCGATTGCGAAGGCAGGTTACTAACAAACGATTGACGCTGATGGACGAAAGCGTGGGTAGCGAACAGGATTAGATACCCTGGTAGTCCACGCCGTAAACGATGGATACTAGTTGTTTGGTTTTCGGACTGAGTGACTAAGCGAAAGTGATAAGTATCCCACCTGGGGAGTACGAACGCAAGTTTGAAACTCAAAGGAATTGACGGGGGCCCGCACAAGCGGTGGAGCATGTGGTTTAATTCGATGATACGCGAGGAACCTTACCAGGGCTTAAATGTAGTTTGACAGGCGTAGAAATATGCTTTTCTTCGGACAAATTACAAGGTGCTGCATGGTTGTCGTCAGCTCGTGCCGTGAGGTGTCAGGTTAAGTCCTATAACGAGCGCAACCCCTGTTGTTAGTTGCCAGCACGTAATGGTGGGAACTCTAGCAAGACTGCCGGTGTAAACCGTGAGGAAGGTGGGGATGACGTCAAATCATCACGGCCCTTACGTCCTGGGCCACACACGTGCTACAATGGCCGGTACAGAGAGCAGCCACTTGGTGACAAGGAGCGAATCTATAAAACCGGTCACAGTTCGGATCGGAGTCTGCAACTCGACTCCGTGAAGCTGGAATCGCTAGTAATCGGATATCAGCCATGATCCGGTGAATACGTTCCCGGGCCTTGTACACACCGCCCGTCAAGCCATGGAAGCTGGGGGTACCTGAAGTCGGTGACCGCAAGGAGCTGCCTAGGGTAAAACTGGTAACTGGGGCTAAGTCGTAACAAGGTAGCCGTACCGGAAGGTGCGGCTGGAACACCTCCTTTCTAGAGATGGTTTATGCTTACTCTCGCTGTTAGTTCAACAACTAAAGATGTAAAAATACAGAGTCTCGTAGCTCAGCTGGTTAGAGTACTACACTGATAATGTAGGGGTCGGCAGTTCGAGTCTGCCCGGGACTACGATTTTGCATTATAAAAGGAAATTCTAGGGTTGGGTGTTGTTCAAGCAACAGAAGATTCAACATTCACAAGATAGATACGGAATGGGGGATTAGCTCAGCTGGCTAGAGCGCCTGCCTTGCACGCAGGAGGTCATCGGTTCGACTCCGATATTCTCCACGATACACTAAGGTGTAAAAAGTTCATTGACATATTGGAAATACATTTAAAAAGTAGAATAATATTAGAAATAATATATAAAGCACATTAATCCGTCATTTTAGATGGATTAATTAGAGCACAATAAGCAAAATAAGGGCGTATGGGGGATGCCTAGGCTCTCAGAGGCGAAGAAGGACGTGATAAGCTGCGAAAAGCTGCGGGGATTGGCACATACGAATTGATCCGCAGATATCCGAATGGGGCAACCCACTATGTTGAAGACATAGTACTCCGATAGGAGGGCAAACCCGCTGAACTGAAACATCTAAGTAGGCGGAGGAGAAGAAAACAAAAGTGATTCCGAGAGTAGTGGCGAGCGAAATCGGATTAGCCCAAACCAAAGTTGTTACGGCAATTTTGGGGTTGTAGGACCACGATATTTCTTGCGGATTGAATTAGAATAACCTGGAAAGGTTAACCATAGCGGGTGATAGTCCCGTATAAGTAAGAGAAGATAAGAATAGTGGTATCCTGAGTATGTCGGGGCACGTGAAACCTTGATTGAATCCGGCGGGACCATCCGCCAAGGCTAAATACTCCTGAGAGACCGATAGTGAACCAGTACCGTGAGGGAAAGGTGAAAAGAACCGTGAATAACGGAGTGAAATAGATCCTGAAACCATACGCTTACAAGCGGTCGGAGCCCATTCGTTGGGTGACGGCGTGCCTTTTGCATAATGAGCCTACGAGTTACCGTTGCTGGCGAGGTTAAGCGGTTAAGCCGCGCAGCCGAAGCGAAAGCGAGTCTGAATAGGGCGCTGTAGTCAGTAATGGTAGACGCGAAACCGTGTGATCTACCCATGGGCAGGTTGAAGTTTGGGTAACACCAAATGGAGGACCGAACCGGTTGACGTTGAAAAGTCTTCGGATGACCTGTGGGTAGGGGTGAAAGGCCAATCAAACTCGGAAATAGCTCGTACTCCCCGAAATGCATTTAGGTGCAGCGCTGGTAGAGTTTATTAGAGGTAGAGCTACTGATTGGATGCGGGGGCTTCACCGCCTACCAATTCCTGACAAACTCCGAATGCTAATAAATGCTTGCCAGCAGTGAGGGCATGGGTGCTAAGGTCCATGTCCGAGAGGGAAAGAACCCAGACCATCAGCTAAGGTCCCCAAATGTATGCTAAGTTGAAAAAACGCGGTTTGACTGCCCCGACAGCTAGGATGTTGGCTTGGAAGCAGCCATTCATTTAAAGAGTGCGTAACAGCTCACTAGTCGAGCGGTCGAGCATGGATAATAATCGGGCATAAGTATACTACCGAAGCTATGGATTTGTACTATGTACAAGTGGTAGGGGAGCATTCTAAACTGGGTAGAAGGTGATTTGTGAGAATTGCTGGACTGTTTAGAAAAGAAAATGTAGGCATAAGTAACGATAATGCGGGCGAGAAACCCGCACACCGTAAGACCAAGGTTTCCTCAGCTATGCTAATCAGCTGAGGGTTAGTCGGGCCCTAAGGCACACCCGAAGGGGGACGTCGATGGCCAACGGGTTAATATTCCCGTACTTCTTATTGTTGTGATGGAGTGACGCAGAGATGAAAGTACCGCCAGCTGACGGAATAGCTGGTTGAAGGTTGTATCTATACGTTCTATAGTAAAATGCGTAGAATGTGGAGAAGACTGATAGTACTCGGAGCCTTCGGGCAAAGAGATAGAGTACCTAAGAGCTGCCAAGAAAAGCTTCTAAACTTAGATAATAAGAACCCGTACCGCAAACCGACACAGGTGGTCGAGGAGAGTATCCTCAGGTGCTCGAGAGATTCATGGCTAAGGAACTAGGCAAAATAGACCTGTAACTTCGGGAGAAAGGTCGCCAGCGCAAGCTGGCCTCAGTAAAAAGGTCCAGGCGACTGTTTATCAAAAACACAGGGCTCTGCAAAATCGTAAGATGAAGTATAGGGCCTGACACCTGCCCGGTGCTGGAAGGTTAAGAGGAGATGTTATCTTCGGAGAAGCATTGAATTGAAGCCCCAGTAAACGGCGGCCGTAACTATAACGGTCCTAAGGTAGCGAAATTCCTTGTCGGGTAAGTTCCGACCTGCACGAATGGTGTAACGATCTGGACACTGTCTCAGCCATGAGCTCGGTGAAATTGTAGTATCGGTGAAGATGCCGATTACCCGCAGTGGGACGAAAAGACCCTGTGCACCTTTACTATAGCTTAGTATTGTTCTTGGATAAGTGATGTGTAGGATAGGTGGGAGACTATGAAGTGGCGTCGCCAGGCGTTGTGGAGTCATTGTTGAAATACCACCCTTTGCTTATTTGAGATCTAACTCGTTACATATGAGGACATTGCTTGGTGGGTAGTTTGACTGGGGTGGTCGCCTCCAAAAGAGTAACGGAGGCTTCTAAAGGTTCCCTCAGCACGCTTGGTAACCGTGCGTAGAGTGCAATGGTATAAGGGAGCTTGACTGAGAGACTTACAAGTCGATCAGGTACGAAAGTAGAGCATAGTGATCCGGTGGTTCCGCATGGAAGGGCCATCGCTCAAAGGATAAAAGGTACGCCGGGGATAACAGGCTGATCTCCCCCAAGAGCTCATATCGACGGGGGGGTTTGGCACCTCGATGTCGGCTCGTCACATCCTGGGGCTGGAGAAGGTCCCAAGGGTTGGGCTGTTCGCCCATTAAAGTGGCACGCGAGCTGGGTTCAGAACGTCGTGAGACAGTTCGGTCTCTATCTACTGCGGGCGTTAGAAATTTGCGTGGATCTGATTCTAGTACGAGAGGACCGAATTGGACCAACCTCTGGTGTATCAGTTGTGCCGCCAGGTGCATCGCTGAGTAGCTACGTTGGGAAGGGATAAGCGCTGAAAGCATATAAGCGCGAAACCCACCACAAGATGAGATTTCTTTAAAGGGTCGTTGGAGATGACAACGTTGATAGGCTACAGATGTAAAGGCAGTAATGTCATAGTCGAGTAGTACTAATAGCCCGTAAGCTTATGTGCTCTGAGGGTTGCTTTATAGTTTACTTTTTAAAATAGTGTATTGCAATATGTTACCGTATAAGGTTATTGACTAACCATAGATTTCAGGTGTTTATGTGTCTGAAACTTAAACAACTTAGGGTGGTTATAGCGTCGGGGCTCACCTCTTCCCTTTCCGAACAGAGAAGTTAAGCCCGATTGCGCAGATGGTACTGCATCTTCATGTGGGAGAGTATGTCGCCGCCTTTCTTTTAAAAGTCCTTTACTGAAAAGTAAAGGACTTTTTTGTTTTTATAGTATGGGTAGGGGTGTGTTCCTTTGACCAAATTGTCCTTTTCTTTTTAGATGTCTTTTACAGCACGTAAAAGGCTTTTTTGTTTTTACTGAATCTTTTACTGTTGATGGAGGCTGACAATAAAAATTTGTAATATTTTATGGAAATTGTGTAATGTTTTTGGGGTTAAACCTTGCAATTTTGTAGTGATGAAAAAGGTGTGTCTTATATTCTTTACATTCGTGTTTTTTACCATGTCTGCTGGTGTGGTAAAATATGCACATTATTGCAGAGGGGTATTAAAAGAAATCTCTTTTAGTGACACGCAGCTAAAAGGAAAGGATTGTCTGCTATGTGGAAAGCAAAAACAACAAAATACAATAAATAAATGCTGTAAACATCAGAGAGAGCTTGTTAAGGTAAACGAAGCAGCACAAAAAGATGCGCAATATGATTTTCCTGTAAAATACGCTGCCTATTTTTTACCTCAATGTTTTTCAAAAGCTGTTTTTTCTTTTGACGCAGAATATAAATCAGCTTTCTTAACTATTATTTCTTCATACTTTTCAAAGTGCAGGTCTCCATTCTATATTCTTCATTGTGTCTTTAGAATTTGATGGTAAACATTGTTTGTAATCAAACAAGCACAATTTATTGTTGAATCTAAATGCATTTTATATTTAAAAAATTATAGGACTTTGACTATAGTTGTTGGCATTACTGGGGTAATAAATGCATCGAAACTGACGCTGAAAAAGCCCTATAAGATATGGTTGGAAGATCTTATGGGCCCCAAATAGATGAGTTTAATCAGTTGCAGAAACTAATGTTCTGTATCTACCTATTAGCGATGATACTACCTCGTTTCGAATGTATGTTATTCATTCAAAAACATTCAAACCTAAAAAAATAGTGTGAAATCGGCTTCATCAAATCTAAAGTTGCGATCAGAAAAAATTGAAGCTGATTTTGTGAATCAAACGAAAAAGTTAATTCATGTATAATAGCAGAATTGTTGACACATCTTTAAAATAATCAGCTTACATTCTTTGAGCGAAAATAGACTGTGTGTGATTATAACGTAATTATATGTCATTAAGAATCTAAACGGAAACGGTATTCATCAATATGATGAAATGTACTTACTGAAAAAATACTATCGAAATTTTTTGAAAATTAACAGAAGGAAGCCAAATAATTAAATAAGCTACCGATGAAATTGCAGAGGGCAAAAGTATTAAATAATCTATAAATCGAAATAAAAATGGAAACCATGAAAATTTGGATCATAAGCCTTTTAACAGGAGGTATAACTTTAGCTTGTCAGACAAAAGCAGAAGAAGTAAAAACAGCTGAAAATCCGACTGCAGAAATACCGTACGATATTATGGCTGAAGTAGCCATGACAAACGAACAATCTTCTCCTAAATATAAAAAAGGAGATAATGTACCTCGTGATTTGGTTTGTATGGTAAACGATGCCTATATGGGTAAAAAACAACTGGAAGTGCCTATGGGTGGAAAAATGTATTATGGCTGCTGTGAAATGTGTAAAGAACGCATTCCGAAAGACGAAAAAGTACGTTATGGTATAGATCCGTTAACCACTAAAAAAGTAGATAAGGCAGAAGCTTATATTGTTTTGGTAGGAGATAATGGTGAAGTAGCCTATTTTGAAAAAGAAAGCAACTATAAAAAATTTGTAGCTGAAAATAAACAATAAAAACTTCAGGTCGGGCTGGTCATCCGATCCGGCTTTTCACTTTTATTAAAATGGAACGGACAATTTGCATCAAAATATGATATGCAGCCGCTGTATAAAATTGGTTCTTCATTTGGGTTTTACATATGTAAGAGTAGCTTTGGGAGAAGTGGTGATAGATCGTCAGTTGTAGAAAAAGAGATTTTACAAAATAAGCTACAAATGAATGGCTTTGATATTATCGAAGAACGCAAAGCCAGGTATATAGAGAAAATAAAAAATATTATCCTTTATATGGTTCGCCAGGAGGGAGCAATTATAGAAAAAAGAAAACCATCAGATGTATTAGCTGATGAACTGGTTTTAGAGTACAGTTATTTATCTGCCATTTTTTCGAAACAGGAAAACGGCACTATTGAAAAATATTTTATTTTACAGAAAATAGAACGGATAAAGGGACTGATTAGTTAAATTGAGTTTCTATTAAAAGAAATTGCGGAACAATTGCATTATTCAAGTACATCGCATCTGTGTTTCCAGTTTAAAAAAATGACCGGACAAACTATATCGGGTTATAAAAAGCAACCGGCTTTTGAGAAGTGCCAGCCATTAGATACTATATGACTATTTTAAAAGGTGATATTGTTTTAGAATTTCCTTGAATTTAGGATTGTGTAAATACCCTTTAAAGGCATGGGTTTTCATACCGGTAAAGTCTGTTTTTTCGAAAAAGATATAATGTTCACAGAGCGCATTATAGGCATCTTCTTTAAAGCCTAAATCGGTTGGTTCTAGATGTTTTGAAAGCACACCGATATATTTCTTTAACAGATTGTCTGTATTATTTATAGTAATATGAATGGTTTGAAGTTGCGGCGTAAACTGTCTGAACGCATCATCACCTTCATGAAAATCTTTTGCTTTAAAATCTTCCAGTCCCACAGCTGGAGCCAGCATAATACAGACAATTTTATTGTTGTTTTCAAGAAGATTTTTGGCATCATCTACGTTTACATGATGATCTACCAACGTTTCTTCCTTTATACTTTTCTCAAAAGGCGGCGAACTTAAAGCACTTAATACAACTGAGGCTCCCCGACTGTGCGATAAGATGTAAATCTGTTTGTTTTTTAGTATATTCAGCAGCCTGCGCAGGCCAAATTCACCGGCCATCTGACTAAAGGTGGTCGCATTAAACCAAATTTTAGCACCACCGAATAATGATTCCGATTTCAGACCATCCCAATAAAACTGAATAACGTCATCTTTTCTGAAATCTATATTAAGTAAAGAACGGGCATATTCATAATTTTCAGTACTTGTTTCGTAATCAGAATTAAATCCATGTACGAAAATGAAGATACGCTTTTTACTTTTTAAATGTTGCTGTAATTTAGAAAGAAGGCTGTTTTCAAAGGTTTGTAATTGGTTTTCTATCCCTTTTTCAGCGGCAATTTTCATTAGGGAATATTCATTCTTTTTTGCATTTGGCGGAGGATTTCCATATGCTTTACGCCAGTTATCAGGGTAAAAGTTACCGTTTTGATCTACAAATGAATAGACAATGTTGTTTTTACCTATTTTGTTTGGATAGGAAGATAAAGGTACATTATGTGTGGCTGCACATGATACCAAAAATACAGGAAGCCAAATGAAATAAAATAACTTTTTCATATCCCATCCAATAAAGAACAGAACAAATATAGTTAAAAATTAATTTTACTTCTTTAAACCCTCGGCCGCTTTTAATACAGCTTCTTTTAATCCTAATTTGTATTGGGTCATTTTTTTCAATAATTCGGCATTCTGACAGGCTAAAATCTGTATGGCCAGTAAACCGGCATTTTTAGCTCCGTTTAAGGCAACAGTGGCAACAGGAACCCCTCCCGGCATTTGTAAAATGGATAAAACAGAATCCCAGCCATCAATAGAGTTAGAAGATTTTACCGGAACTCCGATTACGGGTAGCGGGCTCATACTGGCCACCATACCGGGTAAATGGGCTGCGCCACCAGCACCTGCAATAATGACGTTAATACCATTTTGATGCGCGTTAGATGAAAAATCGACTAATTTTTCAGGTGTGCGGTGTGCAGAAACAATATCTACATGGCTTTCTATTCCAAATTCGCTTAATATATCTATGGCTTGTTGCATTACCGGCATATCCGAAATGCTGCCCATTACTACTGCTACTTTCATTAATTATGTATAAGTTATTTTTTATCAGACGTGTGACAGAAGATACAAAATACAGTCCATAAATTTTATCAGTTTTAAAAAAAATAAGAATATAACCGGATCATTTTATATCAAAATTTGCAGTTCACAGCTACTTACTGATTACTCTGATTGTTTCTTTTACTTGTTGTGCTATTCTTCGGGCTTCGGCCATATTTTCGTTTACAATGGTTACATGACCCATTTTACGGAAAGGCCGGGTTTCGCGTTTTCCATAAATATGTGGAGTTACGCCATCAATAGCCATGATTCTTTCAATGTTTTCATAAACTACCTGCCCCGAATAACCTTCTTCGCCTACAAGGTTTACCATAATTCCAGCAGCTTTACTGGCTGTATTTCCTAAAGGTAAATCCAGAATGGCGCGAATATGCTGTTCAAATTGAGAGGTATAGCTGCCTTCTATAGAATAATGGCCTGAATTATGAGGACGCGGAGCTACTTCGTTTACCAGAATTTCATCGTTCTCTGTCTGAAACATTTCTACGGCCAAAAGACCTACATGGTTGAATGCTTCTGAAACTTGCAACGCAATTTCTCTGGCCTTACGGGCAACAGCTTCATTAATACGTGCTGGACAAATAACATATTCTACCTGATTGGCCTCCGGATGAAATTCCATCTCAACAACCGGATACGTTTTGATCTCTCCGGATACTGACCGGGCCACAATAACTGCCAGCTCATTTTTAAACGGTATCATAGTCTCAGCTATACACTCTGTTTCGGGTAAGGTATTCACATCTTCTATTTTGCGAACAATCTTCACGCCGTTTCCATCATATCCACCCTCTGTTGCTTTCCAAACAAAGGGAAGGTCAATGCTGTTGCTTTCAATATCCTTTTTTAAAGCGTTTAACGAAGCAAAACGCTTATAAGGAGCTGTAGGAATATTATTTTGTAGGTAAAAATCTTTCTGATGACCTTTGTTTTTAATCAAACGTAGTGTTTTGGGCGACGGGAAAACTTTTTTACCTTGGCTTTCAAGAGCTTCTAATGCTTCCAGGTTTACATTCTCAATTTCAATAGTAAGAATATCTACCTGCAGACCTAAATTCATAACGGTTTGATAATCGGTCAGAGCGCCTTGAAAAAACGTATTGGCTCCAAACCGGCAGGGAGCTTCATTGCTTGGGTCTACCACATAAGTTTGGATATCAAATTTTCGGGTTTCGCTAAGCATCATTTTACCTAATTGACCGCCACCTAAAATACCTAATTTGAAATCAGAAGAAAAATAATCCATTGTGTGTTATTTAAGCCACAAAGATACTATTTTGATTACTTTTTAACCTATACTTTTATAAAAAACCATAGTACTATTATAACCACCATTTTTTAAAAACAGGTAAAGGTTGATCAAGATTTGTCTTTTCTCCAATTATAGGTGTAATGATTGTGAGATTTTCTTTTTCGGCATTTTCTGAAAGCAATTGCAGGGGTTCATTCCAGGCGTGAGGGGCTAATGAGAATTTGCCTGAATGTACAGGAATTAAAACAGTTGCCTGTAAATCCCTTACGGCTAAAGGGATTTCATTGGGAAGCATATGAATATAGTGCCAGGCTTCATTGTATTGCCCGTTTTCTAAAATGGCTATATCAAACGGACCAAATTGGTTTCCAATTTCTTTAAAATGAGGCCCGTAACCACTGTCACCCCCCAAAAAGATGGTTTTGGTAGGTGTTTTTAATACAAATGATAACCATAAGGTAGTATTTCTGGAGAATTTTCTCCCTGAAAAATGACGGCTGGGTGTGGCGGTCAGCTGTACATTTTCAGAAATCGTTAAATTATCCCACCAGTCCAGTTCATGTATCTGGTGCTTTTTATAGTTCCAACGTTCCAAATGTGCTCCTACACCTAGTCCGGTAATGACATTTTTTATCTTAGGTTGCAACTGTTTTATGGTTTTGTAATCCAAATGGTCATAATGATCATGGGTAATGAGAAGAAAATCAATAGCAGGTAAGTCTTCTGCGGAATAAATATCACTCCCTTTAAATGCTCTGGTAGTATTGGGAATGGGAGATGCGTTACCACTAAATACCGGATCTATTAAAAAACGCAAGCCGTTAACCTGTAAAAAATACGAAGAATGCCCAAACCAGATAAATACATCCTCCTGACGACTAAGTTGTTTAATATCTGTCTTTATTGAGGGGACAAGTTGAGAGGGTTTAACCTGTTCTGATTTTTTGAATAAAAAATCATAAAAAACCTTACTATAACTGTAGCCTTCTTTTAACGCAGGTGTGGGCATAAGGTTATGAAATTTTCCGTCTTTATAATGAGGTGATTTCTGCATACATGCTAACCGGACTCCTGAAGGTCGGCTTCCGAAAACTGGAAGGTTTATATATAGTAGAATTATCAGTATAAGAAACCCTAACGCTAAAAAGAAAAACCACATAGTACATTATTTGCTGTAACAAATTTATTTTTTTTTAGAGGAGGCTGTGTTATTTTAACGTGATTTTTTGTTTTTTTCCCGCTGAATTTTTTGCAGAATTTTTTCTCCACGACTTTTAAAGGAAATAGTACTTTCCGGAATCTGCTGTTCAATAATACCTTGAAGCTCTGGTAAAAGCCAGTCGTTTTCGTTCCGCAATAAAAATAAATTACTTATGCAATTTACACGGGTGGCAACCAGACTGTTACTGATGAGCCAGTCGAAATTCAATTCAATGGTAGTGTTAATATCCTGAAGTGAAAAATGCTCCCGTATTTTCTTTAATAAATGATACATCATACGGGTTACGCAGCGTTTAGCCGTTTCATGGGTCTGTCTTTTACAAAATATCAGAAACAATGTAACATCATGTTGCAAAAATTCCGGATGATCCTCAATTAACAAATCAAAAGTGGCTAGCAAGGCTAACCGGGGTTTTTCAGGGAGGTAATTTATAGCGCTAATAATATCTGATGGCTGTATTTTTTTCTGTAGAATAAAATCTCTTGCATTTAAACGTGTGTCACGTCTTAAATCGAGATTCATAGTCATTAATGAAGAAACTGTAGCTGAGATCATTCGCCGGAATTTTAAAATATAAATATCTACAAAAGTAGAGAAACAAAAAATAAACTCGTTTCATTTTAGTATATTTGCAGCGTATTGAAAAAAACATGGATATTCAGATTTTAGACAAAACATTCGTGCCTTACATTTCAGCAGAAAAAATTCAGGAAGTACTTCAGGAAATGGCAGCGCAGATGATGAATGACTTAAACGGGGAAGTACCTGTTTTTATAGGTGTGCTTAACGGATCGTTTATGGTATTGTCGGATCTGATGAAATATTTCACCCAGCCATGCGAAATTTCATTTGTAAAGATGGCCTCATACGAAGGGGTTTCATCTACACAACACGTAAAACAGCTCATAGGACTAGATATTGACGTAACCGGTAAAACGGTAGTTATTGTCGAAGATATTGTAGATACCGGAAACACAGTAGAGGTACTCCTACAGCTGTTTAATCAGTATAAAATTAAAAGCATTAAAATAGCTGCGTTGTTTTTCAAACCCGAAGCGTATACTAAAGTTATTCCTCTGGATTATGTAGGATTCAAAATCCCTGATAAATTTATAGTAGGTTACGGGTTAGATTATAACAAACAAGGCCGGAATTTAAATGCGGTTTATCAAATAAAATAAAAATTATATTTCGTTATGATAGCGATTGTACTATTCGGAAAACCAGGGGCCGGTAAAGGAACCCAAGCAGAATTTTTAAAAGAGAAATACAACTTAACCCATATATCAACCGGAGACGTTTTTCGTTTTAATATTAAAAATGAAACTGAATTAGGAAAAAAAGCACAGGAATTTATAAATAAAGGTGAATTGGTTCCTGACTATATCACTATTGATATGCTTAAATCGGAAGTAATGAACAATATGGATAAAGCCGGTTTTTTATTTGATGGTTTTCCGCGAACTATAGCTCAGGCTGAGGCCCTTGACGCTTTTTTAGCCTCGATTGATTTAAATGTAACTGCCACAATAGCCTTGGAAGCAGATGATAATATACTGGTACAGCGCATTCTCGACCGCGGTAAAACATCAGGAAGAGCAGATGATCAGGATGAGACTAAAATCCGTACAAGGTATCAGGAATATAATGAGAAAACAGCTCCTCTTATTCAGTTTTACCAAAATCAGGGTAAATACCATGCCGTAGACGGAATAGGAAGTATACCGGAAATAACCGAACGATTAAGTAATGTCATTGAAAAATTATAAGTATACACTTAAAAATATTTTCGTACTAATCTTATCCTTTGTAATTTAGGATAAGATTTTTGCTTTTAATAACTAAAAAATTTACTCATTGGAAATAGTCATTATAATTATACTTATTCTGCTTAACGGGATATTCTCTATGTCTGAGATGGCACTGGTTTCGTCAAGGAAAAACCGTCTTGAAATGGCAGCGAAAAAAGGAAGTTCAAGCGCAAGAGCGGCGTTGCAACTGGCAAATGAGCCGAATACTTTTTTATCTACTGTACAGATAGGGATTACATTGATAGGGATTTTAACAGGTATTTTCTCAGGCGATAAAATTACGGCTGATATGCAGGCATTTATAGCACAGTTTCCGGCATTGAAACCCTATGCTTCATCATTGGCTGTAGGAGTCGTTTTGTTTATTCTTACCTTCTTTTCGCTGGTTTTAGGAGAACTGGTGCCTAAACGATTGGGATTAAATTATCCGGAAACCATTGCTAAGGCTGTGGCTATTCCTATGAGTTTTATTTCGAAGATAGCCGCACCTTTTGTATGGTTGCTGACCAAATCGTCCGATTTATTGCTTAAAATTTTAAATGTTCGCCCTTCGGCAGATGGAATAGTGACAGAAGAAGAAATTCGTTCCATAATTAAAGAAAGTACCGAAATAGGCGAAGTGCAGGAAATAGAACAGGATATTGTAGAGCGCGTTTTTAATGTAGGAGACAGAAGGGTTAATTCTTTAATGACACATCGAAAATCAGTAGTGTATTTGAACAGTACAGACAGTGTGCAAAAATTAAAAAACAAAGTAATTAATGAACTGCATTCCTTTTACCCGGTATGTGATGAAACGATAGATGAAGTAATAGGTATTGTGTCGCTAAAAGACTTGTTTTTGATGTTTGAAAAAGAAAATGTTGATTTCAAAAGTATTGTGGCAGAACCCACTTTCTTAATTGAACATACGTCAGCCTATAAAGCGTTAGAGTTGTTTAAATCGACCAAAAACCATTACGCGCTGGTAACAGATGAATATGGGGTGGTGCAGGGTGTTATCACCTTGAATGATATTCTGGAAGCGCTGGTTGGGGATGCATCAGAATTTTATGACGAGGAATTTAAACTGGAGGAAGTAGGTAACGGACATTGGGTGGTAGATGGTTTTTACCCGTTACACGATATGCTGGCCTATTTTGAACTGGACGATTTAATGCCTGATTACGATGTTACCACAGTTAGCGGTTTGGTCATGAAAGAATTGTCCTATATTCCGAAAACAGGTGAGAAGCTCATCTGGAACAAAATGGAATTAGAAGTACTGGCATCAAATGGAGTAAAAATTGATAAAATAGGAATTCGTATATTAAAAGATAAATAAGACAGAAGAAAATGACAGAGGGCAATTTTGTAGATTATGTAAAAATATATGTGGCGTCAGGCAAAGGCGGAAAGGGATCTACCCATCTTCACCGTGAAAAATTTATTGAGAAAGGAGGACCCGACGGCGGAGACGGCGGACGTGGCGGCCATGTGTATCTGGTAGGCAATGAAAGTTTATGGACCTTATATCATTTAAAGTTTGCCAAACATATAAAAGCGGGTCACGGCGGAGATGGAGGAAGTGCACGAAGTACAGGGGCCGATGGAGAAGATAAATATATTGAAGTGCCCTTAGGCACCGTGGTGAAGGATAAAGAAACAGGTGAAATATTATTTGAAATTACCGAAAGTGGTGAGAAAAGAATTCTGGCCAAAGGCGGCAAAGGCGGTTTAGGGAACTGGCATTTTCGCTCATCAACTAACCAAACGCCGCGGTATGCACAGCCAGGATTGCCCGGTGAAGAATATGATGTCATTTTAGAACTTAAAGTTTTAGCCGATGTTGGTTTGGTTGGTTTTCCGAATGCCGGTAAATCTACTTTGTTATCCGTTGTTACATCAGCAAAACCCAAAATAGGCGATTATCCGTTTACTACTTTAAAACCTAATCTGGGTATTGTAGCTTACCGTGATTTTCAATCATTTGTAATTGCCGATATTCCCGGAATTATTGAAGGTGCGGCAGAAGGAAAAGGATTAGGGCACTATTTTTTACGCCATATTGAACGTAATTCTACTTTATTGTTTCTGATTCCGGCTGATTCCGATGATATCAAAAAGGAATACGATATCCTTTTAGATGAACTACGTCGCTATAACCCGGAAATGTTAGATAAGGATCGTTTGATTGCTATATCGAAATGCGATATGCTGGATGAAGAACTAAAGACGGAAATGAAACAGCAGTTAGACCGGGAATTAAAAGATGTAGACTACCTGTTTATATCAGCTGTAGCCCAGCAAGGGTTAACCGAATTAAAAGATAAGCTCTGGCTGATGCTGAATAAAGAATAAAAAACTCCCGATAGGGAGTTTTTTATTGTATTTCTTCTGTTAGAAAGAATAATTTTTTGTTAAGTTTTCCGAATCTCCAACTAAAGTACCTGTTTCATTTACTTTAGTTTCACCGTTTACTTCTACTTTATAAGCGTATTTTAACGGTGCATCAAAATTTATGAGTTGTACGCCAAAGGCACACGCTGCTATGGGAGTAACAGATTCAATAATATATGTTTTGGTACTTCCGGTAAAATCATTATCATCAAAACCGAGAACTTCCTCGTTTGCCATAGTTTCTCCGTTTACTTTCCAAAGCGTATTATTATCCATACCTGCAGCACCTCCCGAGATAACAAATGAAATATAGTCGCTAGCTTCTACCGGGCCATCAACAGTGAGGGTATATTTAAAGGATTTTTTATTGAGGTTTCCTCCGTCAACAGGGCTGTCATCACTACCGCAGCTTACAGCTGCTGCTGAAAATAAGAAAATGCCTAATACTTTTGCTACTTTGTTACTTAATAGATTCTTTTTCATTATATAAGATTTTAAGATAATACAAAATTTTTCGGTAATGTTCTTATGTTTTATTTTTCAAATATACAGATTACCTGATTTTAGTACAATACCAGAAACTAGGTATTTTTTACATGCAGATTACCCCTGACTGTTTAACCGAAAGTATGACTATTTATGAAGTAAAAAACCGCCTTAAAAGCGGTTTTTCAGGTAACTAATAAAATTATAAAAAAGAATAGTTTATTTTGAGATGAATAATGTGTCTTTACTTTTTCCTGGCAATTTTAATCTGGTATCATTATCTTTAAAAAGTTAACGGATATTTCTTTCATTTTATTGTTAATCAAAATTGCCTATTTTTTGCCGGTCTGACAATCCCCTGTTTTAGGTATTTTTATATCACTACATTTAGGTATTTTTATACTAAACCGACTTTTAATAGAGATAAACTGATATATTTATAGCGGTTTTTAATAGTACACCATGAAATCAAAACTGTTTTTTCTTTGTTTTTTATGCTGCTTTTCTCCTCTTATACGGGCTCAGCATCCACTAAACATGGAAAAATTTGCGGATAGTTTGTATCAGATATTAAAAAAGGCACCTAATGATAGTGTAAAAGCGGCCACTTATTTTAACCTGGTTGCCTACTGGACACCTCAAGACTCTTTAAAAGCAAGGGAATGCATGAAAAAAGGATTGCAGTTTTCCGGACAAAACACTTTTTTAAATGGAACCTATTATGCCAAACTAGGTTATCTTTATTACTTTCATCAAGATACAGAAAACAGTAAAAAAAACTATTTAAAGGCAGATAGCCTCCTTCAGAAAGTACAGCATATAATGGCCTATAAGATGTTGGCAGACATATGGAATAACATAGGCGTGATTGATCAGATAAACGGAGACGACGATGCCTATGTTGTTTCTATATTAAACAAAGCTATACCGTATGCTGAAAGAGCGGGAGATCCTAATCGTGTAGCCAGCCTCTATATAAGTCTGGGGGTAGGTTTTATGAATTTAGAACAATACAGCAAAGCAATTCCCTATTTTAGAAAAGCTGAACATATTTTAAGTAAGGACAAAACGCAAGAATTCCGGCTGATTTCAATGTATAACAGAGCCGCAGAAGCTTATCTGCTTATGGATGAACTGCCGCAAGCTAAAGAAATTATAGAAAAAGCACGTAGTATATTCAATGCCAATCCCGACGCGGAACAAATGAGCCTTTTTTATATGGTTGAAGGTATATACTACCGAAAAGTAAAACAATATAATAAAGCCATAGCTGCCTTTAATCTGGGTTTAACGAAAGTGAAAGGACCGAATAAGGCGTATCATGCCCATGAATTAAAAATTAATAAATTAGAGACATTATTAGAACAGCAAAACTATAAGGAAGCTTTAACTTTAGCTAAAAATATGGAAAGCGATACGCTTCTTATGGAAATAGAAGAAAATCGGGCTATGGTGTATCATTCCCTTTCCCAGATTTACCGTGCAAATAATCAAATGGGCCTAGCGTACAGTTATCTTAAACACTATTCTGATTTAAAAACCAAAATTCACAACGAAGATCTTAAAGAGCAAATTAACCGGTTAGAAACTAAATTTAATTCCCAAGCTAAGGAAAAGGAGCTTGTAAACTTAAAAAATCAGCAGAAAGAAGTACATCTTAAGCTTAAAAACAGCAGGCTTTATATGGCACTCGCTATGGCTGGTATGATTATCTTTTTATTATTGGCTTTGCTTATTTTTGGCTATTACCGGAATAACAAAAAAACACTGCAGCAAAACGATATTATTCACAAACAAAAAATAGCAGATGCTGAAAAAGAAAAACAGCTTTCCGTTACCAAAGCTATTCTTGAAGGGCAGGAAAAAGAAAGAGAACGTGTTGCAAAGGATTTACACGACGGTCTGGGAGGAATGCTGGCCGGTATAAGCATAAAATTTTCTGCTTGGGAAGCCAAATATTTAAAAGAAGAAGGGCGGGCAGATTTTGAAAGAAACAAACAGCAGCTAGATGGAGCTATTGCGGAATTGCGGAGTATTTCCAGAAACCTGATGCCTGAATCGCTATTGAAATATGGGTTAGAGGTCGCTTTAAATGATCTTTGCGAATTTTATGAATCACCGAAGCTTTCTATTGATTTTCAGTGGTATGATATTTCTGATAAAATGAAAATAGGGGTGCAGTTAAATATTTACCGTATTGTACAGGAATTGTTGTCAAACGCCGTAAAACATTCTCAAGCCAGCCAGATATTGGTTCAATGTTCCCAAAATGAAGATCGTTTTTACATTACGGTGGAAGATAATGGTAAAGGATATAATAGTTCCGCTGAGAATTCCACAAAAGGAATGGGGTTGAATAATGTGACAAATAGAGTCGCTTTTTTAAACGGAAGAATTGAGATTTGCAGTACTACAGAAGAAGGTACAACGGTAAATATTGAAATTGATTTAAACATATTAAAAAATGCATAGTATTAAGATTGCCATAGTTGATGATCACCCTATAGTACTTCAAGGATTCAAGCAGCTTTTAAGCGAGCAGGAACGCCTTGAAATTGTCGGTGTTTTTGAGGAGGGTGCGGGCATAACTCTTTTTCTAAAAAACAATGAAGCTCATGTTGTGTTACTCGATATCTCTCTGCCTGATGCGAATGGAGTTGAATTGTGTAAGGAAATAAAAAATAACTATCCGAAAACCGTGGTACTCATGATTAGTAACCGTTCAGAACGAAGCGTAATTTTAGAAGCGATAGAAAACGGAGCCAGCGGGTATTTGTTAAAAAATGCCTCAATGGAAGAACTACTTCATTGTATTTATGAATCTGTTGAAGGGAATATAGTATTTAGCAAAGAAGTGAAAGAGATCATAAGTAAACCGGTACACCGCGATTTTGATGAGGTTCCTAAACTCACTAAACGTGAAAAAGAAATTTTGCGCCTGCTGATTGATGGAAAAACGAGCAATAAAATTGCGGAAGAATTATTCCTGAGCCCTTTTACGGTTGATACGCACCGAAAAAACATCTTGCATAAATTTAAAGCAAAAAACATTGCCGAATTGGTGTCAAAAGTACATCAATATCAAAAAATACAATCTGACATTATTTAAACTAAAATTCCGCCGAAATACAGCGGAATTTTTATTCGTATGATCATAAAGAGGTTACGCGTTTGGAATGCGCAATACTTGTCCCGGATAAATTTTGTCGGGATGCGACAACATAGGTTTGTTTGCTTCAAAAATAGCATTGTACTGATTAGGATCGCCATAAAAATCTTTTGAAATTTTTGATAGTGTATCACCGCTGACTACAGTATAGAACTTTGCTTCCGGCGCCGGAGAGACTACTGTCATCAGGTTACTTACCTGATCTACACCTTCCACATTGCCGATGGCTAAAACAATACGTTCAGCATCTGCCTGTTGTGCCACTTCTCCTTCCGCAGTTACGTCATTTGTATTAACAGAAATTTTCAGTCTGTTGTAGGGTAAACCTAATTGCTTAACGTGGCTCAATAAAGCTGTTGCTTTTAATTCAGGTTGTTGTTCGGCCGGCGCTTCCTGTTCTTTGCCAAAAATCTTGGTGCCTTTTTCTTTAATAAATGAAAATAATCCCATAGCAATATAATAATTTAGGTTAAAAAATTAAAATTCAATACATTAAATATAGTTTTTTTATTTCTATTAAACAATAAAAGAGGTGATAAAAAATTATTAAATGAATGTAAATGGTAGGTTTAACACTGTGTTTCATTAAAAAAAACTATCTTCGCAATACCAAATAAATTAAATAATTAAGTGTTATGAAAAAAATTTTAATTTTCGTTTTTGGAATGGCCGGATTGTCTGCGTCGGCTCAAAATATTGAGTTTGGGGTTAAAGCCGGTCTGGTTTATAATGCTGATTCCGGTGCTATAGATGCCGTTAATACTACGTATAACAGTAAAGGAGACGGTAGTGTGGGATGGCAGGCAGGTGTACTTACACGTATTAAGATGCTGGGGCTATATATCCAGCCGGAGTTATTATATACGTCATTTAAAAATGATTATGTAGCTCAGAATGGCGAAAAATTCGATATTACAAAGAACCGTATTGATATTCCCGTGAATGTCGGAACAAAAATTTTGGGGATTGCACATGCACAGGTTGGTCCGGTATTCTCCTACTATATGAAAGATAAAAATTCTCTCGATATTTTAGAAGCAAAACAAGACGAATTCAATGTAGGCTTTCAGATTGGGGCAGGAGTGGAGATATCAAAACTGTTGATTAATGCCCGGTATGAAATCGGAGTGGGGAAAGTAGGGTCTTCTTTCCAGGAAAAAACTACAAATACCCGTTATAACACCGAAAGCAGGCCTAATCTTCTTAATGTGTCTGTAGCTTATATGTTTTAATGGCATAACGCAAAACCACGCTAAAATTGGTAGCGTGTTCTTTTTACTAATTAATTTTTACTAATGAAAAAACTGATTTTATTTGTTACCGCTTTCATTTTAGCACTGCCTGTTCAGGTAAAAGCTGACGAAGGTATGTGGTTTTTGATGTTTATAGAACGTCTGAACCAACGCGACATGCAAAAAATGGGGCTTCAGCTGACGGCTGAAGAAATTTACAGTATTAATAACCATTCATTAAAAGACGCTATAGTGCAGTTTGATGGAGGGTGTACAGCAGAAATCATTTCTGATCAGGGACTCGTACTTACCAATCATCACTGTGGTTATGATAAAATTGCGGAATTATCTACCCCGTCAGATGATATTTTAACTAACGGATTTTGGGCAAAAACCAAAGCTGATGAGCGTAAACCAAAAGCTTTATCGGTGCGTTTTTTTGTACGCATGGACGATGTATCACAGCGTATCTTATCGAAATTGAACGATAAAATGTCTGAAACCGAACGTATGCAGGCTATTAATCAGGAAATAGCACAAATAGAAAAAGAGAATAATGAAGGGGGAAAATATACGGTTTCTGTTCGTTCGTTCTTCCAGGGAAATGAATATTACTACTTTGTATATCAGGATTATAATGATGTTCGTTTAGTAGGTACACCTCCGAGCAGTATAGGTAAATTTGGAGGTGATACGGATAACTGGGAATGGCCGCGTCATACGGGAGATTTTTCATTATTCCGTGTATACACAGATAAAAACGGAAATCCGGCAGAATATTCCAAAGATAATATTCCAATGAAGCCTAAACACTTTTTACCTGTAAACATAGCGGGTATTAAAGAAGGTGATTTTTCTATGATATTAGGCTATCCGGGGCGTACCAACCGTTGGATGCCGGCAGAAGGTATTGAGCAAAACGTGAAATTCGCCTATCCGGCATGGGTAGAAGGCTCTAAGCTGGGAATGGACGTTATGAAAAAATATATGGACCAGAGCGATGAGGTTCGTCTACATTATGCCAGTAAATACGCAGGTGTAGCTAATTATTGGAAAAACCGTCAAGGAATGATTGATGCGCTTACACAACATAAAACAGCGGAAACGAAACGTAAAAATGAAGCCGATTTTAACAAATGGGCCAATAAAAAAGAAAATAAAGCTGTTTACGGAAATGTAGTGACGGATATCAATAAATATTATGCGGCTACTAATGAAAAATCCCGCCACGATAATTACTTGATGACTCTCTTAAGAACATCAAATCTTGCGGCGCTTCCTTTTAGTTTTGGTCAAGCAATGAAGATGTACCTGGCTTCAAGTGAAGAAAACAGAGCCCAGATGAAACCGGAACTGGTAGAAGCAATTGAAGAAACCTATAAAGAATTTTACGGTCCGTTAGAAGAAGAAATGCTGGCGCAGCAATTGAAATTGTATGCCACAAAATCCACAGGATATGAGATTGCACCTTATGTAAAAGAATTAGGGGCCAAAAATAATAATGATTTTACAGCTATTATTAAAAAGGCATTTGCCAACAGTATTTTTGCTTCCAAAGAAAAAATGTTAGCCTTTTTAGATAATCCGAAAGAAGGCGCTTTTGATAATGATGAACTGTTCAAAATTTCAGCTGATTTAATCGCTAAATACCGTGAGCAACCAGCAGAATTGCAACCTTTAAAAGAAAATTACGAAAAGGGGTTCCGTTTATTAGTTGATGGATTGCGCAAAGCAAACCCGGATAAAAAATATTACCCGGATGCTAATTCTACCTTGCGTTTGACATATGGTACAGTAATAGGATTACCTCGTGGTAAAAAAGCAAATGACGCAAAAGAAAACTGGTATACTACTTTACAAGGGACAGTAGCGAAGTATGTTCCCGGTGATGAAGAATTTGATATGCCGAAACGTTTAATGGAATTAAATGATCAAAAAGATTTTGGCCAATACGCGGATAAAAACGGATATATGCCGGTTAACTTTTTGACAAACCACGATATTACGGGAGGTAATTCAGGTTCCCCTGTTTTAAACGGAAAAGGAGAATTAATTGGTCTGGCATTTGACGGAAATATTGAAGCAATGGCAGGAGACGTTATATTTGATCCTAAATTACAGCGTACTATCAATGTAGATATTCGTTATGTATTATTCATAATTGATAAGTATGCTAACGCAAAACATATTGTGGATGAAATGAAGCTGATAAAATAATAAGATTTTATCAAAAAAAACCACTCAAAATTTTGAGTGGTTTTTTTTGTGTCTATCCAAAACATAAGTAATTTTAGGGTATGAAAAAATGGTGGTTGATAAGTATCTTTTTATTGCTGCTGGCCTGTGGCAAAGACTCCCATGAGGTCAAGGCTTCTTTCTATTACTGGAAAACTAATTTTTTGCTGAATGAAGCTGAGCAACAGGTTCTTGATAGTCTGAAGGTGGAAAAATTATATATCCGGTACTTTGATGTTGCTTTAAAAGGAGACATGGCTATTCCGGTTATGCCTATATTGTTTGAAAAAGGCATTCCCAGGCAAGAAATTGTACCTGTAATCTATATTAAAAACGAGGTGATGCTTAATCAAAAGGTAAATTTAAATGACCTGGCTGATAAGGTTCTTGATTATATCCACCAGATCAATAAAAAAAATAATATTACCATAAGAGAAATCCAGCTTGATTGTGATTGGAGTCTGGATAGTAAAGACCGTTTTTTCTCATTACTTAATTTTCTGGAGCAAAAAGAAGATGTACTGTTTTCTTCTACTATACGTTTACATCAGGTAAAGTACCATCAGAAAACCGGTGTTCCAAATGTTGATAGAGGAGTGCTTATGTATTATAATATGGGTATTATTGCAACAGACTCACTAAATTCCATATACGACCGCAAAATTGCACATACATACATCACGTCATTGAGCCATTATCCATTACATTTAGATATAGCGTTGCCTATTTACTCATGGATTGTTCACAGCCGTCAGAATAAAATCATACGGTTAATAAGTCGTGTGAGACGTCAGGATATAGAACAGCAGAAAGCGTTTAAAAAAATAGATAATACCCGTTTCGAGGTAATGGTGTCAGGGAATTACTTCGGACAATATTTCAAAAAAGAAGATCAAATTAAATTAGAAAGTATCAGCGCGAAAGAGTTGCAGGAAATGATTTCAGATCTGGAGGAACATCTGGCAGACCCACCAAATGAAATTATTTTTTATGATTTGGACGCGTCCAATATCAATGCTTATGAAAAAGACGAATTTAAAAAACTGGTTAATAGCTTCTAGTACGGTTGCTATTATTGGAGCAGGTGCTTACGCTTATGCATGTGCTGGTGGTGATTGGGGATTTTCATACCTCTCGTCATTTACACCCGAAGCTTTTGCTGATAATTCCTACAAACCCATGTTTTATGCTCCCTCCGATCGTTTTTATGATTGGGGATATATGGATAATAACAGTATGCATAACGAACGAATTGTATCGGATTGGCAAGACTATTTAGGCTCAGCTATACAACCTAAAGCACTGGAATATTATCTGCTCAACGATTCTATCATTACTGATCTGGACCGGATAACCAATGCTGTTTCAAAAGGAGAAATAACCAAAACTCCTTACAATATTGATTTGAAAAACCAAAAGATAAAAAACTTTATACAGTTTTTATACGTAGCTAAGAATATTGAAAAGTATGCTTCTCAAACCTATAATTACTGGGATTATGATAATAGGACTGTATTAAAAGCTGATGAAAAGATTGCTCTTAATATGGAGCAGTTCTATAACAAAATGGGTAAAACGGACGCCTTTTATAGCAACAGAATGTGGTTTCAGGTTATGAAAGCTAAATTTTATTCAGTGAATCAAAAATCGGTAATCGATTATTTTAATGTGTCAGCAAAAGACCAGCCTAGGAACAATCTTTATTACCGGGCGTTGGCTTATGTGGCAGGAACTTATTATAACTCCGGTGATTTTACAACATCGAACCGTATTTTTGCTGAAGTTTTTAATGAAAGTTCCGATTTGCGGCAAGTAGCTTTGTATAATTTTAAGCCTATGAGTGTTAAAGAACTGCAGAATGTACTTAATCAGACCGCAGATAAAGATGTGCAGGCTTCGATATGGGCTATAAACGGTTATTATGGTGACGAAGCGGAAGCATTGAAAGAGATATACAAGCTTAATCCAAAAAGCCCGCACCTGAACTTTCTCTTAACACGATGGGTAAACTCGCAGGAAGATAATATTAACGTATATCTGGATAAAGATTTTTCCACTACTAAAGATTATTTTAAAGAAATAAAAGGAAAAATTGATCAGAATACGTTAAAATGGATTGATCAAGTAGCAAGTAAGCCCGAAAAACTGGACAATCCGGTATTATGGACACTGGCTTCTGGCTATCTGAATATCTTTCAAGGCGAATATGCCAAAGCGGAAAAAGCATTTAGCACGGCTAAATCGCAAAACAAAGGGAATGAATTGGTAAACAATCAAATCCGGATGTTCAACCTTATCAATAAAGTATCGCAGGTTAAGAAGATAGATACAGCAGTTGAAAATCAGCTATTGCCCGATATGAAATGGCTTTATAAAGAAGTACGGGAAAAATACAATTATGAAAGTGCGTTCAGATATGATTATACCTCTATGTGGATTAAAAAATACCTGGCAGCCGTATATAAAGATACGAAACAGGATTTAATGGCCGAGCTGGTGAACACAGGAGGAGATTTTTTTCTCAAGGAAAGCAACAGTGTTGCTATGGAACAGTTTTTTCTGAAAAAAAACAAATCACCTTGGGAAGAATTGTTTGCAGACCTGTATCAATATAACTTAAGCGACATCTATGAAAGTCGTGCTATTTACTTGTTTTATGAAAACAAAATAGACGATGCCATAACCGTTATGAGTAAAGCGGAACCTGTTACTAAAACATATAGTGATGGAGAGCAATATACATCGGCGTATAAGGATATGGAATTATTCGGTAACCCGTTCAATGGTAAAATAAAAGATTGTAATGATTGTGATCATCAGGCGAAGCAAAGCGTGAAATATAGTAAGTTGGTGTTTCTGCAGAAAGTGAAAGAGATGCAAACTAAAGTGGCTAATCATGAAGATGTGTTTAACAATGCATTCCTTTTGGGGAATGCTTTCTATAATGCCTCTTATTTTGGGAATGCCCGTGCCTTTTATTACAATACGATTGTAGGAGAATATGGCAGTAATTATATCGAAGCCCGAAACAGACAATATCTTCACAGTATGAAATATGCGAAATATTATTACGAGTTAGCGGCTAAAGCGGCAGAAAATCAAGAGCAAAAAGCTAAAATGGCTTATATGCTGGCTAAAGTTGAACGTAACGAATTTTATGCTTCTACGTATCTCAATCAGGGGTATTTCTATCCGTATGATGATAAGATAATTAACTTTAAAGCATGGAAAGGATTTCAGGATCTGAAAGCCAAATATGCCGATACTCAATACTATAAAGACGTAATTGCAGAATGCGGATATTTTAGAAAATATATGGGCTTGCAATAGCAGGTAAACGGTTTAAAACAAAACAAATGCATATACATTTTATTGCTGTTGGCGGAAGCGCCATGCACAATTTAGCACTAGCACTTTACAATAAAGGAGAACACATAACTGGCAGCGATGATGCTATTTTTGAGCCTTCAAAATCACGGCTGGAAGCCAAAGGAATACTTCCTGTGGAAATGGGCTGGTTTCCGGAAAAAATTACCAAAGAAATTGACATCATTATTCTGGGCATGCATGCTAAAGCTGATAATCCTGAATTGATGAAAGCACAGGAACTGGGCCTTAAAATTTATTCGTATCCCGAATTCATATATGAACATGCAAAAAATAAGACGCGTGTTGTGATTGGAGGTTCACATGGTAAAACAACAATTACGTCTATGATTTTACATGTTTTGCACTATCATGGAAAAGAAGTAGATTTTTTGGTAGGAGCTCAGTTACCCGGTTTTGATACCATGGTACAATTGACAGATAATAGTGATTTTATGCTTATTGAAGGCGATGAATACCTGTCTTCAGCCACCGATAAACGTCCTAAATTTCATCTTTATCAGCCTAATATCGCCTTGATAAGTGGTATTGCGTGGGATCATATCAATGTATTTCCAACCTTCGAAAATTATGTAGACCAGTTTCGTGTTTTCATACGAAAAATTACGAATGGTGGTATTTTGGTGTATAATGAAGAAGATGAGGTAGTAAACCAATTGGTTCAGGAAACGGAAATGCCTATCCGTAAATTACCCTACCATACACCGGCATCACATATTGATAACGGAATTACCTATATTGAAACGACAGACGGGCCAATGCCTTTAGAAGTATTTGGAGATCACAACCTGTCCAATCTGGCCGGAGCTAAATGGATTTGCCAGAATATGGGAATAGATGAAGACGATTTTTATGAGGCTATAGCTACCTTTAAAGGGGCCGCTAAACGATTGGAGAAAATTGCAGAAACAGCTACGTCAGTGGCTTATAAAGATTTTGCCCATTCACCAAGTAAAGTAAAAGCAACTACAGAGGCAGTAAAGTTGCAGTATCCGGATAAAAAACTGATCGCTTGTTTGGAATTGCATACCTATTCGAGTTTAAATGCCGGTTTTTTGGGAGAGTATGAAGGAGCCTTAAATGCCGCTGATACCGCTTTGGTATTTTATTCGCCCGATGCCCTGGCTATAAAACGTATGCTGCCTATCTCTAAGGAAGACATTATAAAAGCTTTTCAAAAAAAGAATCTGCTGGTGTATACACAACCGAGCGATTTTCAGACGTTTTTAAAGGAAACAGATTTTACTGATAGTGTCCTGCTGCTTATGAGTTCAGGTAATTATGGGGGGCTGAATTTTGATGAAGTGCAGTTGCTTTTATAAATGAGACGGTATTTTTGTTTATTTTGGTTTGTAGTACTTCTGTTATTGCTGCACAGGATATTTCCGGATCTTACAAGGAACAGGCTGAAGATGGTGAGGTCTGTATCATTTCACTTCAGATTGAAAAACAGGAGGGAATATTTCATTATCATTTAGTTACAACCACAAAGAATCAAAAAGGTAAAGTACATCTGAAAAGAAACGCAGAAGGAGATGGTGTATATATAATACTGGAAGGAATAGAATGGTCGGAAACTTCCGAAGATACTGCGTTACCTCAAGACGAAAAAAATAAGTGATATAGCCAAAACTTCTTCAAAATAATGTATCTTTAGAGGTATGTAATTGAGCTGTATGAAGTTATGGATAATTTAAAAAGTAAATACTGCCCTATAAAAGATTGGTCTATAGGGGATAAACCGAGGGAAAAACTTGTTAACAAAGGACAGGTGGCTTTAAGCGATGCTGAGCTTCTTGCCATTTTAATTGGCTCCGGAAGCCCTAATGAAAGTGCAGTTGATTTATGTAAGCGTATTTTAAGACAGAATAATAACCAATTGGCGCAACTTTCCAGACAGAATATTCAACAGTTGAGACAGTTTAAAGGAATAGGAGAAGCCAAAGCGGTTACCATAATGGCGGCGCTGGAACTTGGAAGACGCCGGCGTGCAGAAGAAGCTAAACAAACCGTTAAAATTACGTCAAGCGTTTCGGTGTTTGAGCATATGCAGCCTTTAATCGGCGATCTTCATCATGAGGAATTTTGGGTTCTTTGTTTGAACAACAGCAATAAAATTATCCATAAAATACAACTGAGTAAAGGAGGACTTACGGGTACTGTAATAGATATAAGGTTGCTGTTTAAAAACGCCTTGGAACAATTGGCTACATCAGTTATTCTGGTACATAATCACCCGTCCGGACAATTAAAACCGAGCGAAGCCGACAGGCATATTACAAAAAAAATAAAAAAAGCAGGTGAAGTTCTTGAAATCCTGTTGCTTGATCATGTTATTATTACAGAACACGCTTATTTCAGTTTTGCTGATGAAGAAATATTATAATTTAAACTTAATAAGATATATTCTGTTTTTGGCATAATTATAGTGAGAATATAGAGAAAATATTTTTAAGTTATCAGATAGTAACATACGCCAAGATGAAAGAAACAGGGATTACCGATATTTTTTTTGATTTAGATCATACGTTATATGATTTTGACAGAAATTCGGCCTTAACATTCGGAGCTGTTTTTTCAGATTTACAGCTACCGAGGGTAGATGATTTTATGAAACATTTCAAGCCTATAAATGATGCGTACTGGAAAAAGTATGCGGTAAATGAAATTTCACATGATACACTTCGTTACGGACGGTTGAAAGATACATTTGAGAAGATAGAAGTAAATGTAACAGATGAACAGATTTACCATATAGCAGATTATTTTATCGAAAATCTGACCAATTACAATCATGTGTTTGATGAAACTTTTGAAATTCTGGATTATCTGCAGCCTAATTATCAATTGCATATTATAACCAATGGCCCTGAAAAAATACAGGAAAAAAAATTAAAGAATGCGAAGCTTACCCACTATTTTAAAACAGTAACCAATTCCGAAAAATCGGGAGTCAAAAAACCCCATCCGGTCATTTTCGAACATGCTTTGCAAATAGCCGGTACCGTTCCTGAAAAAAGCATTATGATAGGCGACAATATTGAGGCTGATGTTTTAGGCGCTCTTGGAGCGGGTATGCGGGCTATTTATTTCAATGAATTCAAAACCAATCATCCCTATCAATTTAAAGAAATATACCGTTTAACTGATTTAAAAAAGTATTTATAATGAAAACTATTTTTACACTATGTTTTTTAGCCGTATCCGGATGGATAAACGCACAATCCTTGGCTGATGTATCGTACATCAAATTAGAAAAAAAGTATCCGTTTCAGGACACTGAAAATGAGTACCGTATTAATACGAATTTGAAATACCGTTTTGAGCAGTTAGGGTATAAGGTATATTTTGCCGGCGATGAAGTACCCGCTGAAGTAAAAGCTAACCCATGTGCTGAGTTGGTGTGCAGCGTTCTTGAAAATAAAAAGATGATGGCCACTAATTTAAATTTACGACTTACGGATTGTAAAGGAAAGCAGATTGTAAACGCAAAAGGAGAGAGTCGTTTAAAAGTACACAAAAAATCCTATTTGGATGCGGTAGACCAAATCTTTAAATATACCAGTATTCCTGCCAAACAATAGGAACTGACTATAAAAGAGAACAGAGAGGTAAAAATCTCTGTTCTCTTTTATAAGTCTAGGTGTTTATTCAAAAATATACTAATAATTATATTTGCCTTTCCAACGCTGGTGTAAAAAATCTTTCGTTTGTTTTTCACGGGTATTTTCACCAGGTTCGTAAAAAGGGGTATTTATCAGGTCATCAGGTAAAAATTCCTGATGAATAAAATTACCCGGATAATCGTGACTGTATTTATATTCTTCGCCATAACCCAACTCTTTCATCAGTTTAGTTGGTGCATTGCGTAAGTGAATCGGCACTGACAAATCGCCGGTTTGTTTTACAGCCTGCTGCGCTTTGCCAATAGCCCTATAACTGGCATTGCTTTTAGGAGAGGTTGCCAGATAAATAGCACATTGACTTAATAAAATACGGCTTTCCGGATATCCGATAACGGATACCGCCTGAAAAATATTATTTGCCATAATGATGGCAGTAGGGTTTGCCAATCCGATATCTTCAGAAGCTGAAATAACCAGCCTGCGGGCAATAAACTTCAGGTCTTCTCCGCCTTCGATCATACGTGCCAGCCAGTAAACAGCCCCGTTAGGGTCACTTCCTCTGATAGATTTTATAAAAGCAGAAATAATATCGTAATGCTGCTCTCCTGTTTTGTCGTACAACACTGTATTTTTCTGTACAATCTGCATTACCTTATCATTCGTCATCTCGATATTCTCGTTGTCAAGAGAATTTACAATAAGCTCAAACGTATTCAACAGTTTTCGTCCGTCACCTCCTGATAACCTGAACAAAGCTTCTGTTTCCGTTATTGTTATGTTTTTTGTTTTTAAAAAGGAATCGGTTTGAAGCGCCCGGTTTAATAAAGCCTGTAAATCGTCTTTGGTAAATGCATGGAGAGTATATACCTGGCAACGGGAAAGCAAAGCAGGAATAACTTCAAAGCTGGGGTTTTCAGTTGTGGCTCCGATGAGCGTTACCCATCCTTTTTCTACTGCTGCCAATAAAGAATCTTGTTGTGACTTACTGAAACGGTGAATTTCATCAATAAACAGAATAGGATTTTTTGCGGTAAAAATACCACTGCTTTTTTTGGCTTTCTCAATTACATCACGCACATCTTTAACGCCGGAATTGATAGCACTTAAACTAAAAAAAGGGCGTTGGCTCTCATATGCAATAATTTCAGCCAGTGTTGTCTTTCCTGTTCCGGGCGGACCCCAAAAAATCATAGAAGGAATAATTCCTTTTTTTATGTTTTGGGTTAAAATACCTGCCGGACCTACCAAATGAGCCTGGCTAATATAGTCTTCTAATGATTTTGGCCGGATACGTTCTGCTAAAGGTGTTTCCATATGGTAAAATTAAACAATACATTTAATTGTAGCAAAAAATCATTTTTGTCAAAATGGCAGTTTTTTTTAGTTGGATATATTTTTGATGAGGAAAGCATATGGAGTATAAAAAATTTTCTTTTTACCCGGCGGTTTTTATCGTACCGTTTGTTTTTGTGCTGCTCTTATGGATTGCCTATTATGCTAATTGGCGGTATGGATGGGATGGCACAAGTTATGGGATTTATCCGCGTGAAATAAACGGGTTAAAAGGTATTTTATTTTCCCCTTTTCTGCATGGCGATATAGGCCATTTGGCAAATAATTCTGTCGCAATAGCCGTTTTACTTACTGTTTTGTGTTTTTTCTATAAAGAACACGCGTTTAAGGTTATTTTGCTAGGCTGGTTATTTTCAGGGTTAGGCACTTGGCTGATAGGCAGGCCCAGTTTTCATATTGGGGCCAGCGGCCTAGTATATGTTTTTACCAGTTTTGTTTTTTTTATGGGATTGCGGGCTAATTATTTCAGATTAATGGCTGTATCATTTCTGATGGTTATATTATACGGAGGTTCGGTATGGTATATGCTACCGGATACAAAAGAAGGTATTTCATGGGAAGGGCATTTAGCAGGTTTTCTGGTAGGAATGGTATTAGCCTATAGGCTGAAAAAACCAATATATGAACCTCATTATAAGTATGACTGGCAACATCCTGATTTTGATGAGAGCCAGGATGAATTTATCCGCCAGTTTGACAAAGAAGGCAATTTCAATCCATTACCCTTGTTGAAAAAAGATCATCAAGGCTATCTCTATAACGATACGTTTCATAGAAAAAACGGCACCATTAATCTACGAATAACAATTAATGCTTTGAATGCTACTTATAGCCAAGAGGTAAAAGAGTACTAAAGCACATTCCTGTAGTTTCGTATTACAAAAGCAATAGAGGTTTCCAAAATACAGCCCATAGTTGTACAGTATTTGAATGATTTTTCATGCGTAAGACGTTGCAAAGCGAGTTTCAATTCATTTATATGTGTTTCAGGTGCAATATGGTCTTGCTTCATAACATTTAGCAGGTCGTCAAAGCGTTCTTTATTGGCCAGTACTCTGCGTACTATTACAGAGCGAACCTCTTTCCGGTACTGTTCAATTGATGTAGGAAGAAGTCTTTCCAATACCATTTTTACCATACTGTAATTTTCTTTAAAATATTGCGGTAAATATATTTTTAAACGGCCTTCATAACATTGCTGATCAAAATCAATAGCACGGATACGATATACAACCTGATCAAAATCATGCGTAGGTATAACAACATAATTATATGAACGCATATCTCCCAAAAGGCCAATCATACAACGCTCATTAAACTTCACAAACTCTTTTGATATTTGCGCTTTTTCCTGGTCGGAACAGTAAGGTAAATGTTTTTTGATAAATACATCTCCAGGAATTCCCAGTATGTGCTCTTCAATTAATGTGTCTTGATAGACCAGGTAATTCATGGGATAAGGCGATAACAGTTCTTCTAATTCCAAACCATAAATACGTGAAGCATCAGCTTTTTTAATATAAAAATTCGTATAGTTATCATTAAGCACATTACGAACCCTGACGCGAAAAGGTTTTGAATTGCCGAATGTGCAATAATCAATAGTGTCAACTTTAAGATAGGGAAGTGTGGCAACATCGCCGTCAGAATGCAGCAGAGTATACACCTTATTTAAATTCGCTTCAATTTCCGCAAACTCAGTATCTGAATAAAAAACCCGAAGCCATAATGTATCCTTACCATCGACATCTTCAATGCTTACACAGCCGGAAAAACGAAGCAAATCATCATAGAGTACACTGGTTTTCGTAGAACGGGAATATTTATCGAGATAATCTGCCAACTCAGGAATAATCGGATAAATAGGTTTTCGAAATGCTATTTTTACATCATTCATAGAGAGTTGCCGGTTTTGGTTATAACTTTTTTATTTAATTGAAAGCCGCTGTCTTACTGCTTCATATAAAAAGGCACCACATGCTACTGATACGTTTAATGAAGAAATGGTGCC
The DNA here is from genome assembly GCA_050990835.1 of Paenimyroides tangerinum. Taxonomy (GTDB): domain Bacteria; phylum Bacteroidota; class Bacteroidia; order Flavobacteriales; family Flavobacteriaceae; genus Flavobacterium. Next base: position 1,485,717 of record CP158859.1, read on the forward strand.
GAACATAGGCAGTTTTGCTTTTTCATCAACTATTTTCAAGACAGACGGATTTACGCCCTTATCTTCTGAGCCCATAATAATAGCAGTACCCCCCCTGAAATCAATAGCATAAATGTCAGTCTCCGTTTTTTCAGTTGCGGCAACTGTTTTTATTCCTGACCCCTGAAGATAAAAAACAGCATCTTTAATATGGTCTACTTTGCATATAGGGATATTGAATACAGCTCCGGCTGATGTTTTTACTGTATCGCCGTTTACAGGAGCTGCACCTTGTTTTTGAATGATAATACCATCTACGCCTGTACATTCTGCTGTTCGGATAATCCCTCCAAAATTTCGGGCATCGGAAAGCTGGTCTAAAATTAAAAACAAAGGACTTTCTTTTTGGGCTATTACTCCTTCTACCATTTCTTCTATGCTTAAAAAAGAAACGGGTGAAATACTGGCTACCGCTCCCTGATGATTCTGCTTAGCGAGTTTGTATAATTTTTCGGAAGGTACATAGCTGAAGTTAACCGCATGTTTTTTCATGGTTTTCAAGAGCTCCTGCATAAGCTCGCTTTGCGCGTCTTTCTGAATAAACACCTTATCTATGTTTTTTCCTGCCACAATCGCTTCGATTATAGCACGGATGCCGAATATTTGATGGTTGTTTTGCATATTGCAAAAATAGATTGTTTTTACTAATTTAAAATTGTAATATTGAATTATAATTAAAAAGTAGTGTGTGATGAAAAAAATAAGTGTACTTATCGGTCTTGGATTAGCTATATCAGCATGCTCTGCATCAAAAACACAATTAAAAGCTACCAATCAGGCAGATGAAGCCACTCATAACCATCTCTTAACAAACAGTATTGCAATGCCTGCGATACATAGAACGAATGGAACAGCTACTTATTTTTCCATGAAAGATACTTTGATTCTTTTAAAAAATGACACTGCCCAAATACAAAAACAATAATAAATCATGATAAACAGGCTTTTAGTACTTCTTTTTGTTGTAATGAGTTTCACCGGCTGTAAAACAGCCCAAACGTCTACAGGATCATCACCTACTACAGTAAGTACAACTAATGAAAATAGCAGTGTTCCGTTGGAGAAAAAATTTATGAATACGACAATTGAGCCTAAAAAAGAACATCCGCATATTAAGCTGAAAAGTAATAATTGATATAAATCTTCTATCGGAATAAAAATTATACTCGAACATGTTGTTTAAGGCAATGTGATGAACGCTGAAAAGAAAGAGAGACTGAATAAGGAGGGTAATAAAATAATGATTGTCTAAGAAATTATTAAGAAAGATGATGATTTTGGCAATGTATTAGATAATATAGGCAGCAGCTGTGGGGGTAATAATTTTTTCGGCTTGTACCGAATATGTTTTCTAGGATAGGGGCAACTACATCAAAAACAGGATTGCACTCTTCGATTTCTGTTGAAATACGGTTTTTTTCATGAGGTGTTTTCTATTAGTTTGTTCCGTGTTGGTATAACAGATTCCTGCACAATGAGCAGAATGTATTGGCCTTACATCTTTTTTTACCTGTTGAATTAAGTACAAATGTTCTGGACCGATTATTTTTTTAAATTTTCTCTTACCATAAATATTCTGCTGTAAAATGCTGATGTCGTTTTTTTACTACAATTTTTTCGCTAAGACATTGGGTTTAACTAAAAATTGAGTAATAAGTAAGCGAAAGTAATATTTTTTCTGATTGAATATTTTCTCATCGTATGTTGTTAAAATTATTGGCTTTGGTTTTTCGGTGCTAATTTCGATTAAGGAGTTATTAATATACACGGCTTCCTCAACAGTCTGATTATTCAATTGCATATTCCCCTTCTGTTATTTTTGTATAAAAACGATAATGTGAACTTTTGGAAGGCGGAATTATGTTATTATCTTTTAAAAGAATAAATGACATTTTCCTTAACTGATGAGTTGGTAATTCGCCCAGGAATCAACAAACTTGAAACGAACATCTTTTTCTGAGCATGACTTTCAAGAGAGAAAAAGATAAAAAGAAAAAGCAGCACTTGTTTAACCATTTTTAAAACTGTGTTTTATAACTCAGATGAATAATGGAGTTTGATAATTTGAAATCAGTATTGGGTTGTATGCCATTGGCATAAATAAGGTTGAACAAGCCGCCGGGTGTATTTATGCCTATTCCCAGGCCAAAAGAATACAAATTTCCTTTAAAGCCGGATAAGGGTTCGAGGTAATAAGCAAAATCTGTAATGGTATGTGCGTAAATAGAACCTGAAAGCATAAAACGATATTCGGCATAAAGACCGGCAAGTGTTTGTGCCAGCAGACTGTTTTCTGCGAATCCGCGAATGGAATAAACACCACCGAACCGGTACAGTTCATTGTATAAAATAGAATTGCTAAACAGATGATAAGCTTCGGCTTTCACGTGGATAAGATTTCTTGGGTTCAGATAAAAGATATGTTCGGCATTGAGCTGTACAAACTGCTGGCTGGTTTTGCCGGCCTCTTCTTGCGTGCGTGAGCCCCATCCGCCCGATGCGTTGATAATAGTTTGCTGTGGAAATAAAAAATGGTCGGTGTAAAACTGATAAGCATATGTGGCTGTAAAAAAACGATTGCTGTAATTTTGCGCCCCGTACAGATTATCAGAACCCGCTACAGAGTTAGTGCTCTGGTAACCCAGCCCTATACGGTTATTGTAGGTTAAATAATACAAAGCTGTAAGGTTTAGCCTGGTGTTTTGTTGTGTACTGTCCTGTTTAAAGATTTCGAGTTGCCCTTTGATCCCGAAAGGCGATTGGAAAACATATGGTAATTCCGTGTTGAACTTAAAATTTGACTGTTGATTGCCGTCACTTTTCCAGTATATCGTAAATTGCTCTCCTCTGTTAAAAAGATTGATAAGGTTCAGGTCTACATTTCCGTTAAAGCGTACGGTGCCTTCGTCATCATTTGCAAAACCGACAAGACCGTCAAAACGACTGACGCTGTTTTTTTCCAGGTAGAGATACAGTATTGTATTATTTTCGGTAAATAAAACTTCTGAAGGGCGTGTAGTACGTACGAAGGGAAATTGCGACAGCTCTTTCTGTACTTCTGCCACCGTTTCCTGATTAAAAGGCTTTTTAATGTACTTGCGTTCCAATTGTTTTTTGATGCCTTTCGGGAAATTCTCATAAGGCTGTATGGTAATTAAATCGATTTTTCTTTTTTCATCGAGTATAATCTGAAGGTCAGCCTCGAGTTTGTTATGGATAATTTGATGATTTTTTAATGTGGTCTGGCTTATGGCGTATCCCTTTTTTTCTAAAATTTGCAGAATATTTTTGAGGTAGTTTTCTATATTTTCAATTGGAATTTCTATTTGTGATTCTTTAAGCTGAAGAATTTCTTTTACCTGTTCCGATATGTGGTTATAACGGATAACTGCCGAGGCTAAACGTTCATTTAGCTGTATGGTATATAAAAAGGTAGAGTCGTTGGTTTTTGAAGGTTCATTGATTTTGTGATACAGGTATCCGTATTTTCCTAATCTTTCAGACATGCTGATTATTTCATCCTGTACTGTTTTCGTATTACTGTGGGTTTTCTGGTAATCAAGACTGTCTATAATTTTGGTTTCACTAGCAGTGCTTCCCTTAATCTGTAAATACAGGGTTTGGGAAGCAACCGGTTGGGAGCTCCAGAAAAGTAAACATCCTAAGATAAGAAAAAAACGCAGCATGCTGTTAAAACGAAAAATTATAGATTTTATGATAGTAAGCGGTAAAAATACCATAAAATTGAAAATAAAGGAATTGTATTTGTTTTGAATAGAATAATTTATATATTTGCATCCCCGAAAAAGTGGGAATTTATAAATGTAGAAAATTTTTAATAAACATTATGCCAACAATTCAACAATTAGTAAGAAAAGGGAGAACCCAATTAACTAAGAAGAGTAAATCGGTTGCTTTGGATTCTTGTCCTCAGAGAAGAGGGGTTTGTACGCGTGTTTATACTACTACACCTAAAAAGCCAAACTCTGCAATGCGTAAAGTAGCGCGTGTACGTTTGACTAACGGTAATGAGGTAAATGCATACATCCCGGGTGAAGGACACAATTTACAGGAGCACTCGATAGTATTAGTTAGAGGTGGAAGGGTGAAAGATTTGCCGGGTGTTAGATACCACATTGTACGTGGTGCTTTGGATACTGCCGGAGTAAACGGTAGAACACAAAGACGTTCTAAATACGGAGCAAAACGCCCTAAAGATGCAAAAAAGTAATAGTTTAAAAAACTTTTAAGAAACAGACATGAGAAAAAGACAGGCAAAGAAAAGACCTCTTTTACCAGATCCGAAGTTTAACGATCAGTTAGTAACACGTTTTGTAAACAACTTAATGTGGGATGGTAAAAAATCGACTGCTTTTAAAGTATTTTATGATGCTTTGGAAATTGTAGAAACGAAAAAGCAAGATGAAGAAAAAACATCATTGGAAGTATGGAAAGACGCGTTAACTAATGTTATGCCTCACGTAGAAGTTCGTTCTCGTCGTGTGGGTGGTGCTTCATTCCAGATTCCGATGCAGATTCGTCCGGATAGAAAAATTTCTATGGCGATGAAATGGATGATTCTTTATGCAAGAAGAAGAAATGAGAAATCTATGGCAGGTAAACTGGCTTCTGAGATTTTAGCGGCAGCTAAAGAAGAAGGTGCTGCGGTTAAGAAAAGAATGGATACTCACAAAATGGCTGAGGCTAACAAAGCATTCTCTCACTTTAGATTTTAATTTTTCATAAAGAATAAAGACAAATGGCTAGAGATTTAAAATTTACTAGAAATATAGGAATTGCTGCTCATATTGATGCTGGTAAAACAACAACAACAGAGCGTATCCTTTTCTATACTGGAAAAAATCATAAATTAGGAGAGGTGCATGATGGTGCTTCTACTATGGACTGGATGGAGCAGGAAGCAGAACGTGGTATTACTATTACATCTGCTGCTACAACCTGTACATGGAACTTTCCTACAGATCAAGGTAAGAAAATTGCTGAATCAAACGAATATCATTTTAATATTATTGATACTCCGGGACACGTTGACTTTACTGTAGAGGTAAACCGTTCATTGCGTGTGTTAGACGGATTAGTATTCTTGTTTTCAGCTGTTGACGGCGTTGAGCCACAGTCTGAAACCAACTGGCGTTTAGCAGATAACTATAAAGTGCCACGTATGGGATTCGTTAACAAGATGGACCGTCAGGGGGCAAACTTCCTACGTGTGTGCCAACAGGTTAAAGATATGTTGAAATCGAATGCGGTGCCAATTGTTTTGCCTATTGGTGATGAAGCGGATTTCAAAGGAGTGGTTGACTTGGTTAAAAACCGTGCTATTGTGTGGCATGAAGAAACTCAGGGAGCTACTTTTGATATTATCGAAATTCCTGCTGATATGGTTGATGAGGTGAAACAGTACCGTGGTCAGTTAATTGAAGAGATTGCTGCTTATGATGAAAATCTGTTAGAGAAGTATATGGAGGATGAAAACTCTATTACTGAAGAAGAAATTCATAAAGCATTACGTGCGGCTACATTGGATATGAGTATCATTCCGATGACTTGTGGTTCATCTTTCAAAAACAAAGGTGTTCAGTTTATGTTGGATGCTGTATGTCGTTACTTGCCTGCTCCGACAGATAAAGAAGCGATTGAAGGAACAAATCCTGATACAGAAGAGCCTATTACACGTAAACCGTCTGTGAGTGATCCGTTTGCTGCATTGGCATTTAAAATTGCAACCGATCCTTTCGTAGGTCGTTTGGCGTTCTTCCGTGCTTATTCAGGAGGATTGGATGCGGGTTCTTATGTGTTGAACACACGTTCAGGAAATAAAGAGCGTATTTCTCGTATCTATCAGATGCATGCTAACAAGCAAAACCCTATTGAAAGAATTGAGGCTGGAGATATCGGTGCTGCTGTAGGTTTTAAAGATATTAAAACCGGAGATACTTTATGTGATGAGAAACACCCGATTGTATTAGAATCTATGGTGTTCCCTGATCCTGTAATCGGTATCGCTATTGAGCCTAAAACTAAAGCGGACGTTGATAAAATGGGTATGGCTTTAGCGAAATTGGCAGAAGAAGATCCTACTTTTACAGTGCGTACAGACCAGGCTTCAGGGCAAACGATTATCTCGGGTATGGGTGAGTTGCACTTAGATATCATTGTAGATCGTATGCGTCGTGAATTCAAAGTAGAGGTAAACCAGGGTGAGCCTCAGGTTGAGTACAAAGAGGCGTTTACTAAAACGGCAGATCACCGTGAGGTTTATAAAAAACAATCTGGTGGACGTGGTAAATTTGGTGATATTGTATTCAAAATCGGGCCAGCTGACGAGGTGGACGGAAAAGTACCTATGGGCTTACAGTTCGTTAACGAAGTTAAAGGTGGTAACGTGCCAAAAGAATATATACCGGCTGTAGAGAAAGGTTTCCGCGAAGCGATGAAGCAAGGTCCTTTGGCAGGTTTCGAAATGGATTCGTTAAAAGTTACTTTAGTGGATGGTTCATACCACGCGGTGGATTCAGATGCTTTATCGTTTGAGTTGGCAGCGAAATTAGGATATAAAGAATCGGCTAAAGCAGCTGGTGCTATTATTCTTGAGCCTATTATGAAATTAGAGGTATTAACGCCGGAAGAAAATATGGGTGATATCGTCGGGGATTTGAACCGTCGTCGCGGTCAGATCAATTCTATGGATGACCGTAACGGAGCAAAAGTAGTGAAAGCTTCTGTGCCGTTATCAGAAATGTTTGGTTACGTAACTACATTACGTACCTTATCTTCTGGACGTGCAACTTCAACAATGGAGTTCTCTCACTATGAGCAAACGCCTTCTAATATTCAGGAAGATGTAATTAAAAAAGCTAAAGGTAACGCTTAATTATTAAGAACATGAGTCAAAAAATCAGAATAAAATTAAAATCTTACGATCACAATTTGGTTGATAAATCAGCTGAGAAAATCGTAAAAACTGTAAAAAGTACAGGGGCTGTGGTAACAGGACCGATTCCGTTGCCAACTCACAAAAAAATCTTTACTGTTTTGCGTTCACCGCACGTAAACAAAAAAGCAAGAGAGCAGTTCGAATTGAGTTCATACAAAAGATTATTGGATATCTATTCCTCTTCATCAAAAACCATCGATGCGTTAATGAAATTAGAATTGCCATCAGGAGTTGAAGTGGAGATCAAAGTGTGATCTTAAATAGTTGAAAATAAATTTGTTTATTTCAAGCATTGGTATTACTTTTGCCGATGCTTGAAAATTTTTATATGTATATTAATTATTAATTTATATTTATGTCTGGGTTAATTGGTAAAAAAATCGGCATGACTAGTATTTTCGATGAAAACGGAAAAAATATTCCGTGTACAGTAATCGAAGTAGGTCCATGTGTCGTTACCCAAGTCAGAACCAAAGAGGTTGACGGGTATGAAGCGTTGCAACTTGGTTTCGATGACAAAGCAGAAAAAAACGCAATTAAAGCTGAGTTAGGTCACTTTAAAAAGGCGGGTACAACTGCTAAAAAGAAAGTTGTTGAGATTCAGGATTTTGAAAACGCTTACAATTTAGGTGATGTGATCACTGTGGATTTGTTCAATGAAGGGGACTTTGTTGATGTTCAGGGTGTATCAAAAGGAAAAGGATTCCAGGGGGTTGTAAAACGTCATGGATTTGGAGGTGTGGGTCAGGTTACTCACGGTCAGCACAACCGTTTAAGAGCTCCGGGTTCTATCGGTGCGTCTTCTTATCCTTCACGTGTATTCAAAGGTATGCGTATGGCTGGAAGAATGGGTGGTGAAAATGTAACAATTCAAAACCTTAGAGTTTTAAAAGTGGTAGCAGATAAAAACTTATTGGTAGTTAAAGGTGCTGTTCCAGGACATAAAAACTCTTATGTAATCGTTCAGAAGTAATGGAAGTAAAAGTTTTAGATATCAACGGAAAAGAGACTGGAAGAACAGTTCAACTTTCTGATTCAGTTTTCGCAATTGAGCCTAATAAACATGCTATCTATTTAGATGTTAAGCAATATTTGGCAAACCAACGCCAAGGTACGCATAAGGCAAAAGAAAGAAATGAAGTTACGGGATCAACTCGTAAAATCAAAAAGCAAAAAGGAACAGGTACAGCACGTGCGGGTTCTGTAAAAAACCCTTTGTTTAAAGGTGGGGGTACTATTTTTGGACCACGCCCGAGAAATTACTCGTTCAAATTAAATAAGTCATTAAAGCGTTTGGCGCGTAAATCGGCCTTTACAATTAAAGCACAGGAGTCAAATTTAGTAGTGGTGGAAGATTTTTCTTTTGAAGCACCGAGTACTAAAAACTTCATTAATGTGTTGAAAGCTTTAGGGTTAGAAAATAAAAAATCGTTGTTCGTGTTGGGAGACTCAAATAAAAATGTATATTTGTCGTCTCGTAACTTAGAACGCGCTTCTGTGGTAACTTCTTCTGAATTAAGCACTTATGGAATATTGAATGCAAATTCATTGGTGTTGACTGAAGGTTCTGTAGAAGGAATTGTAGAAAATTTAAGTAAATAATAGGGCGATGAGTATTATAATTAAACCTATCATTACCGAAAAAATAACCAAAGATGGTGAAATTTTTAACCGTTTTGGTTTTATCGTGAATAAAAAAGCAAACAAAGTAGAAATCAAGAAAGCGGTTGAGGCGGCTTATGGTGTTTCTGTTTTGGATGTGAATACCATGATTTACAGAGCTGATAGAACTGTTAAGTACACGAAAAGTGGTATGATTAGCGGTAAGACAAGTGCTTATAAAAAAGCAATTGTTCAATTAAAAGAGGGAGAAACCATAGATTTTTATACTAATATCTAATTAACATGTCAGTTAGAAAATTAAAACCTATTACCCCAGGCCAGCGTTTTAGAGTTGTGAATAGTTTTGACGCTATTACAACTGATAAGCCGGAGCGTAGCTTGCTAGCACCGAAAAAAAGCTCTGGAGGTAGAAATAGTCAAGGAAAAATGACCATGCGTTATATGGGTGGTGGTCATAAAAAACAATATCGTATTATCGATTTCAAGCGCAACAAAATCGGGGTTCCGGCTGTTGTTAAAACTATTGAGTACGATCCGAACCGATCAGCATTTATCTCTTTGTTGGCTTATGCAGATGGCGCTAAAACTTACATTATTGCTCCTGCTGGTTTAGCTGTTGGGCAAACTGTTGTTTCTGGTGCTGATGTTGCTCCTGAGGTAGGTAATGCCATGCCTTTAGCAAATATTCCGCTGGGTACTATTATTTCATGTATTGAGTTACGTCCTGGACAAGGTGCTGTTATTGCACGTTCTGCAGGTACTTTTGCGCAATTGGTTGCCCGTGATGGTAAATATGCGACTATTAAAATGCCTTCTGGTGAGATTCGTTTGATTCTTTTAACCTGTATGGCAACAATCGGGTCGGTTTCTAATCATGATCACCAGCTAATCGTTTCTGGTAAAGCAGGTAGATCACGTTGGTTAGGAAGACGTCCTAGAACTAGAGCAGTAGCAATGAACCCGGTTGATCACCCGATGGGTGGTGGTGAAGGTCGTTCATCAGGAGGACATCCACGTTCAAGAAAAGGTTTACCGGCTAAAGGTTACAGAACCCGTTCTAGTGTGAAGCATAGTAATAAGTATATCGTAGAACGTAGAAAGAAATAATTAAGTAAGTATGGCACGTTCATTAAAAAAAGGACCTTTTGTTCACTTTAAACTTGAGAAAAAAGTTTTGGAGAACGCAGAGAATGGAAACAAAGCAGTTGTTAAAACATGGTCAAGAGCATCTATGATTACTCCGGATTTTGTTGGTCAAACAATTGCAGTACACAATGGTCGTCAATTTGTACCTGTTTACGTAACAGAAAACATGGTAGGACATAAGTTAGGAGAATTTTCACCAACTCGTTCATTCCGTGGACACGCTGGTGCAAAAAATAAAGGTAAAAAATAATAAGAAGCTATGGGAGTTCGTAAAAGAGAAAGAGCCGAGCAAATTAAAGAAGCTAACAAGCAAGTTGCTTTTGCTAAGCTAAACAATTGCCCAACTTCACCTCGCAAAATGCGTTTAGTGGCAGATTTAGTCAGAGGTCAAAAAGTTGAGAATGCTCTTAATATATTAAAATTTAATACAAAAGAGGCTTCAGGAAGATTAGAAAAACTGTTGTTATCTGCAATTGCTAACTGGCAGGCTAAGAATGCAGATGCTAACATTGAAGAAGCAGCATTATTTGTAAAAGAAATCCGTGTAGACGGTGGTATGATGTTGAAACGTTTACGTCCTGCACCACAAGGTCGCGCGCACAGAATCAGAAAACGTTCTAATCACGTAACTATCGTGTTAGGATCAAACAATAACACACAAAGCAATTAATAAACAGTATGGGACAAAAGACTAATCCAATCGGAAATCGCCTTGGGATCATCAGAGGATGGGACTCAAACTGGTACGGTGGAAATGACTATGGAGATAAACTTGCTGAGGATGCAAAAATCAGAAAGTATATCCATGCTCGTTTATCAAAAGCTAGTGTATCAAAAATAATTATCGAAAGAACTTTAAAACTTGTAACCGTTACTATCACTACGGCTCGTCCAGGTATCATTATTGGTAAAGGCGGTCAAGAGGTAGACAAGTTAAAAGAAGAGCTTAAGAAAATTACTGACAAAGAGGTTCAGATTAACATCTTTGAAATTAAAAGACCTGAGCTAGATGCTTATTTGGCTGCAACAAGTATCGCTCGTCAGATCGAAAGCCGTATTTCTTATCGTCGTGCTATTAAAATGGCAATCGCGGCAGCAATGAGAATGAACGCTGAAGGTATTAAAGTGATGATATCAGGTCGTTTGAACGGTGCGGAAATGGCACGTTCAGAAAGTTTCAAAGAAGGACGTATTCCTCTATCTACTTTCCGTGCTGACATTGACTATGCTTTAGCTGAAGCGCATACTACGTATGGTAGAATGGGTATTAAAGTGTGGATCATGAAAGGCGAGGTTTACGGTAAGAGAGATCTTTCTCCGTTAGCAGGTATGGATAAACAAAAATCTAAAACTGCAGGATCTGGAAAACCACAAGGTAAACCTAACCAACGCAAAAGAAAGTAATTAAAAACTAAAGAAGAAAATGTTACAGCCTAAAAGAACAAAATACCGTAAGGTACAGAAAGGTAAAATGAAAGGCGTGTCACAAAGAGGACATGAGCTTTCTAACGGAATGTTTGGTATTAAATCTTTAGATTACTCATTCATCACTTCTCGTCAAATTGAGGCAGCCCGTATTGCGGCTACCCGTTACATGAAAAGAGAGGGGCAATTATGGATTAAAATTTTCCCAGATAAGCCAATTACGAAAAAACCTCTTGAGGTACGTATGGGTAAAGGTAAAGGTGCGGTTGAATACTGGGCTGCAGTAGTAAAACCAGGACGTATTATGTTTGAAGTAGGTGGCGTGCCAATTGCCGTTGCTAAAGAAGCATTGCGTTTAGCGGCTCAAAAATTACCAGTTAAAACTAAGTTTATCGTTGCTAGAGATTTCGAAGCATAATTAAAAAAGTATTATGAAACAATCAGAAATTACTAATTTATCTGCAGCTGAGTTACAAAACAAACTTAGTGAGTTAAAAAAGACTTATACCGATTTAAAATCAGCTCACGCTATTTCGCCAATCGAAAATCCATTACAATTAAGAGCTGTAAGAAGAGCGATTGCCAGAGTTAATACGGAGTTAAGCAAACAAGACTTACAATAATTGTAATCTGCTGAAAGATGGAAAAAAGAAATTTAAGAAAAGAAAGAATAGGTGTGGTTACGAGCAACAAAATGACAAAGTCTATTGTTGTATCTGAAACAAAGAGAGTAAAACACCCGTTATATGGTAAGTTCGTGTTGAAAACTAAGAAATATGTAGCACACGACGAAACAAACGACTGCAACATTGGTGATACTGTTAGAATTATGGAAACTCGTCCGTTATCTAAAAACAAATGTTGGAGATTAGTTGAAATCATTGAAAGAGCGAAATAATTATGGTACAACAGGAATCTAGATTAAAAGTAGCAGATAACACGGGAGCAAAAGAAGTTTTGACCATCCGTGTTTTAGGGGGAACGAAACGTCGTTATGCCTCTGTTGGAGATAAAATTGTAGTGGCAATTAAAGAAGCTACTCCTAACGGAAACGTTAAAAAAGGAGCTGTGTCAACTGCAGTAGTTGTACGTACCAAAAAAGAAGTGAGAAGAGCCGATGGGTCTTACATCCGTTTTGATGATAACGCATGTGTATTATTAAACGCTGCAGGTGAGATGAGAGGTACTCGTGTTTTTGGTCCTGTTGCAAGAGAACTTCGTGAAAAACAATTCATGAAAATTGTATCATTAGCACCAGAAGTGCTTTAATTCGTTCAAATGATGACAAAGCTAAAAATTAAAACAGGAGATATCGTAAGAGTTATCGCTGGTGACCATAAAGGGTCTGAAGGAAAAGTTTTACGCGTTTTACGCGAAAAAAACAAAGCAATCGTTGAGGGAGTTAACATGGTTTCTAAGCATACAAAACCAAGTGCAACAAACCCTCAGGGTGGTATTGTAAAAAAAGAAGCTGCTATTCATATCTCTAATATTGCTTTAGTAGACCCTAAAACTAAAGAAGCTACAAAAGTGGCTTATAAAGTAGAAGGAGACAAGAAAGTGAGAGTTTCTAAAAAATCTAATCAAGTATTATAGTTATGGCTTATACACCAAGACTTAAAGGAGAATATAAAGACAGAGTTATTGCTGCCTTAAAAGAAGAGTTCGGTTACAAGAACGTAATGCAAGTGCCTAAACTTGAGAAAATTGTTGTAAGCCGCGGTGTAGGTGCTGCTGTATCTGATAAGAAGTTAGTGGACTACGCAGTAGAAGAGCTAACAAAAATTACCGGACAAAAAGCAGTAGCTACTATTTCTAAAAAAGACGTTGCTTCTTTTAAATTGAGAAAAGGGATGCCAATCGGAGCTAAAGTTACTTTACGTGGTGAGCGTATGTACGAGTTCTTGGATCGTTTAATTACTTCTGCTTTACCACGTGTACGTGATTTCGGAGGTATCAAATCAAACGGTTTTGATGGTAGAGGAAACTACAACTTAGGTGTGGTAGAACAAATCATCTTCCCGGAAATTGATATTGATAAAGTAAATAAAATTGCAGGTTTTGATATTACTTTTGTTACATCTGCCAACACGGATGCGGAAGCAAAATCACTATTAGCAGAATTAGGATTACCTTTTAAAAAGAACTAAGTATGGCTAAAGAATCAATGAAAGCCCGTGAGGCGAAAAGAGAAGCTTTGGTAGCTAAATACGCTGCAAAACGTAAGGCTTTAAAAGAGGCCGGAGATTATGAAGCATTGCAAAAATTACCTGCGAATGCTTCTCCTGTACGTTTACACAATCGTTGCAAATTGACAGGTCGCCCTAGAGGTTATATGCGTCAGTTTGGTATTTCACGTGTAACTTTCCGTGAAATGGCTAACCAAGGATTAATCCCGGGCGTTAAAAAAGCAAGTTGGTAATAAATTTTTAACAGGTTGAAGGTTCATTATAACAGATGAAAACCACAACCACAAATCATACAATAATGTATACAGATCCTATTGCAGATTTCTTAACAAGAATCCGAAATGCATCAAGAGCTAACCACAAAGTGGTTGAAATTCCTGCATCGAACTTCAAAAAAGAAATCACAAAAATTTTATTCGAACAAGGATATATTTTAAGCTACAAATTTGATGATTCTTCTGTTCAGGGAACCATTAAAATTGCTTTGAAATATGATAAGGACACGAAAGAGTCTGTTATCAGAGATATCCAAAGAATCAGTAAACCAGGGTTACGTAAGTACGCTTCATCTGCTGATTTACCACGTATCTTAAACGGTTTAGGTATTGCTATCGTTTCAACATCTAAAGGTTTAATGACAGGTAAAAAGGCGAAACAGTTGAATGTTGGTGGAGAAGTAGTTTGTTACGTATACTAATAAAAAGACGAAAGAGATGTCAAGAATAGGTAAAAGCCCAGTAACAATTCCAGCTGACGTAACGGTAAACGTTAAAGATAATGTAGTTGTTGTAAAAGGAAAATTAGGAGAGCTTTCTCAAACATTTTCGGATGTTGATGTGAAAGTAGAAGAAGGTCAAGTGATAGTTGAGCGTTCATCTAATGATAAAGATTTACGTTCTAAACACGGTTTATACAGAAGTTTAATCAACAACATGATTGTTGGTGTGTCAGAAGGATTTACAAAAGAACTTGAGCTAGTAGGGGTAGGTTACCGTGCTGCTAACCAAGGTCAGAAATTGGATTTGGCATTAGGTTTTTCTCACAATATCGTTTTAGAAGTTGTTCCTGAAGTAAAAGTGGAAACTGTTTCTGAAAAAGGTAAAAACCCGATTATCAAATTATCGTCTTCAGACAAACAATTATTAGGACAAGTAGCTGCAAAAATTCGTTCTTTCCGTAAGCCTGAACCATACAAAGGAAAAGGTATTAAGTTTGTAGGAGAAGAGTTAAGAAGAAAAGCAGGTAAATCAGCTTAAAACATAAGATCATGTCATTAAACAAATCTGAAAGAAGACAAAGAATTAAATACAGAATCAGAAAAGTGGTTAACGGAACTGCCCAGAAACCAAGATTGGCTGTATTTAGAAGTAATAAAGAAATCTATGCACAAATCATAGATGACGTTAACGGAACAACACTGGCAGCTGCATCGTCAAGAGAAGCAGGTGTAACCGGAGGTAACAAGAGCGAGACTGCTGCATCTGTTGGTAAACTAATTGCAGAGAAAGCTTTAAAAGCAGGTATTGATACTATTTCTTTTGATAGAGGTGGGTATTTATATCATGGACGTGTAAAATCATTAGCTGACGGTGCAAGAGAAGCCGGATTAAAATTCTAATAAGTTATGTATCAAAATTATAAAAACGTAGAATTTGTAAAACCAGCTGGTCTTGATTTAAAAGATCGTTTGGTTAGTGTAAACCGTGTAACTAAAGTTACTAAAGGTGGTAGAGCTTTTGGTTTTTCTGCTGTAGTAGTTGTAGGTGACGAAAACGGTGTAGTTGGACATGGATTGGGTAAATCTAAAGATGTATCTGAAGCAATTGCGAAAGCAGTTGAAGATGCAAAGAAAAATTTAGTTCGTATTCCTTTACATGACAGTACTATTCCTCATGAGCAAAAAGGTAAATTTGGAGGTGCGCGCGTGTTCTTAATGCCTGCATCCAAAGGTACCGGAGTAATTGCCGGTGGTTCTGTACGTGCTGTATTAGAATCAGTGGGAATTCACAACGTATTATCAAAATCTCAGGGATCTTCTAACCCTCATAATGTGGTAAAAGCTACTTTTGATGCTTTATTGCAAATGCGTAGTGCTGCTACAGTAGCAAAACAAAGAGGAATTTCTTTAGAGAAAGTATTTAAATCTTAATTGTAGCGTTATGTCAAAAATTAAAGTAAAACAAGTTAGAAGCAAGATTAATTGTCCTGAAGATCAAAAAAGAACATTAGAAGCTTTGGGTCTTCGTAAAATAGGGCAAGTTGTTGAGCATGATAATACGCCAGCGATTAAAGGAATGGTAAATAAAGTTCAACATTTAGTTTCTGTAGAAGAAATTAATTAATTAAATGGATATGAATTTAAGTAATTTACAACCTGCAGAAGGTTCAGTACATAATCAAAACAAAAGAGTAGGCCGCGGAGAAGGTTCTGGAAAAGGTGGTACGTCTGCACGTGGACATAAAGGAGCTAAATCTCGTTCGGGATATTCTAAGAAAATTGGTTTTGAAGGTGGACAGATGCCTTTGCAAAGACGTGTTCCTAAATACGGATTTAAAAATATCAACAGAGTAGAATACGTAGGGATAAACCTTGATACTTTACAATTGTTGATTGAAAACGGTACCGTAACAGATACTGTTGATTTAAACGTATTAGTGGAGAATAGAATAACTTCTAAAAATAGCTTGGTAAAGATTTTGGGTAGAGGAGAGCTTAAATCAAAATTAAAAGTAACTGCTCATAAATTTACAGCATCTGCAAAAGCGGCGATTGAAGCGGCTGGAGGAGAAGCGGTAACTTTATAAATCTTATCATAGCATGAAGAAGTTTTTTGAAACATTAGCCAGTATTTGGAAAATTGAAGAACTTAAGAATAAAATCTTATTAACTTTAGGTTTGTTGCTTGTGTACCGTTTTGGTGCGCAAGTAACTTTACCAGGTATTGACGCTACAAAATTACACAACCTATCAAGCCAAACTGAGCAGGGAATCTTAGGTTTGCTCGATGCTTTTACAGGTGGGGCGTTTTCACAAGCTTCTGTTTTCGCATTAGGTATTATGCCGTATATCTCTGCGTCAATTGTAGTTCAGTTAATGGGTATAGCTGTACCTTATTTGCAAAAACTTCAAAATGATGGTGAAAGTGGTAGAAAGAAAATGAATCAGATAACCCGCTGGTTAACCATTGGTATTACTTTGGTACAGGGTCCGGGTTATATTTATAACTTGTACAGACAATTACCAGCTGATGCATTTTTACTTGGTTTTAATTCTTTCTCTTTCCTATTTTCTTCTGTATTATTATTAACTACCGGTACCGTTTTTGCGATGTGGTTGGGAGAAAAAATTACAGATAAAGGAATTGGAAACGGAATTTCACTATTGATCATGGTAGGTATCATTGCTCGCTTACCGATTGCTTTTGTACAGGAAGTACAATCGCGTACTTCAGCGGGTAATGGAGGAGCTATGATGATTGTTTTAGAGGTAATTATTTGGTTGCTGATCATTATTGCATGTATCTATTTAACCATGGCTGTGCGAAAAATTGCCGTACAATACGCAAGACGCAGCGCTGCTGGTGAATATGATGCTTCAGCTGTTTCAGGAAACAGGCAATGGATTCCATTGAAGTTAAATGCATCTGGAGTAATGCCGATCATTTTTGCACAGGCTATTATGTTTATTCCCCCCGCTATAGCAGGTTTGTCTACCTCAGATACCGCTCAGTCTATAGCTACAACCTTCGGAAACGTATTCGGTTGGGAGTATAATTTAGTTTTTGCTTTATTAATCATAATTTTTACGTACTTTTACACCGCAATTACGGTGCCTACGAATAAAATGGCAGACGATTTAAAACGTAGCGGAGGCTTTATTCCAGGGGTCAGACCCGGTAGTGAAACAGCCGCATATCTAGATCGTATCATGTCATTAATCACATTTCCAGGGTCATTGTTTTTAGCATTAATTGCTATTTTTCCGGCAATTGCTGTATCTTTGCTGAATGTTCAGCAAGGATGGGCCATGTTTTACGGAGGAACTTCTTTGCTAATTTTAGTAAGTGTGGCAATTGATACCATTCAGCAGGTAAATTCTTATTTGTTGAACAAACAATATGATGGTTTGATGAAAAGTGGTAAAAATAGAAGAGCAACAGCTTAATTTTTATGGCAAAACAATCAGCAATAGAACAAGACGGATCCATTATTGAAGCATTATCAAATGCGATGTTCCGTGTAGAATTAGAGAACGGGCATATTGTAATTGCTCATATTTCTGGAAAAATGCGAATGCATTACATCAAGTTATTACCTGGTGATAAAGTGAAACTGGAAATGAGCCCTTACGATTTGACCAAAGCAAGAATTACTTATAGATATTAAAGCTATTAAAATGAAAGTAAGAGCATCAGTTAAGAAAAGAAGTGCAGAATGCATTATTGTGCGTAGAAAAGGAAGATTATACGTTATTAACAAAAAAAATCCTAGATTTAAACAAAGACAAGGATAATTATGGCAAGAATCGCAGGGGTAGATATACCTAAAAATAAAAGAGGAATTATTGCTTTAACCTATATTTTTGGTGTAGGTTCAAGTAGAGCAAAAGAGATATTGGCAAACGCTAATGTGAACGAAGACAAGAAAGTTTCTGAGTGGAACGATGACGAGATCGGAGCTATCCGTGAAGCGGTATCTAACTACAAAATTGAAGGTGAATTGCGTTCAGAGGTTTCTTTAAACATCAAACGTTTAATGGACATCGGATGCCAGAGAGGTATTCGTCACAGAGCTGGTCTTCCTTTAAGAGGACAGAGAACTAAAAATAACTCTAGAACAAGAAAAGGTAAAAGAAAAACTGTTGCTAACAAGAAAAAAGCAACTAAATAACAAGTAGTATGGCTAAAGCAAATACAAAAAAACGTAAAGTTATTGTTGAGTCTACTGGAGAGGCGCATATCAATGCAACTTTTAATAACATCATTATCTCATTAACAAATAAGAAAGGTGAAGTTATCTCTTGGTCATCAGCTGGTAAAATGGGCTTCCGTGGTTCTAAAAAGAATACGCCTTATGCCGCGCAAATGGCAGCTGAAGATTGCTCTAAAGTAGCTTTGGAAGCAGGACTTAAGAAAGTAAAAGTTTACGTTAAAGGACCAGGAAATGGTAGAGAATCTGCGATTCGTTCTATCCACAACAGTGGGGTTGAAGTAACTGAAATTGTTGATATCACCCCGATTCCTCACAATGGATGTCGTCCTCCAAAAAGAAGAAGAGTTTAATTTTATAGTATAACCTAAGGTAGGATTTCGATTATCGGAGGATGAGACCTGAATTCATAATCCCTACCTTTTTTTAATTTTAGAAATGGCAAGATATACTGGTCCACAAACAAAAATTGCTCGTAAATTCGGCGAAGCAATCTTCGGTGATGACAAATCATTCGAAAAAAGAAACTACCCTCCGGGTCAACATGGTTTAGCAAAAAAAAGAGGTAAAAAATCAGAGTATGCTATCCAGTTAATGGAGAAACAAAAAGCAAAATCCATTTACGGGGTTTTGGAAAAACAATTCCGTAATATGTTTAAAAAAGCAGCTGCTGCCCGTGGAGTAACAGGTGATGTTTTAATTCAGTTATGTGAATCAAGATTAGACAACGTTGTATACCGTATGGGTATTGCGCCTTCACGTCGTGCAGCACGTCAGATTGTTTCTCACAGACATATTACTGTAAACGGAGAAGTAGTAAATATTCCTTCTTATCAATTAAAAGCTGGTGATAAAGTTGCTGTTCGTGAAAAATCAAAATCTCTTGATGCAATAGAGCGTTCTTTAGCTAATTCTAGCGCTGTTTATGAATGGATTACCTGGAACAATGATACAAAAGAAGGTACTTTTGTTTCTGTACCTCAAAGACTACAAGTTCCGGAAAACATTAAAGAACAGTTAATCGTAGAGTTGTACAACAAATAATAATTGACATTCAGTCGAAATAATATGGCAATATTCAATTTTCAAAAGCCCGATAAAGTTATCATGATTGATTCAACCGATTTCAAAGGTAAGTTTGAGTTCAGACCTTTGGAACCAGGTTACGGATTAACCATAGGTAACGCATTACGAAGAGTACTTCTGTCATCACTTGAAGGATATGCAATTACTTCGGTACGCATTGAAGGTGTGGAGCATGAGTTTTCTACTATTGCCGGTGTGGTTGAAGATGTAACCGAAATTATCTTAAACTTAAAGCAGGTTCGCTTTAAGCGTCAGATTGACGATATAGATAATGAATCGGTTAGTTTTTCTATCACAGGAAAAGAGCAATTAACAGCGGGAGACTTCCAGAAGTTTATCTCTGGTTTCCAGGTGTTAAATCCTGAATTAGTAATCTGTAATTTAGATAGTAAAGTTACCCTTAATATGGAATTGACTATCGAAAAAGGAAGAGGTTACGTTCCGGCTGAAGAAAATAGAAGACCAAACGCACCAATCGGTACCATTTTTACAGACTCTATTTATACACCTGTAAAAAATGTAAAATATGCCATTGAAAACTATCGTGTAGAACAAAAAACCGATTATGAAAAATTGGTTTTTGATATTGTTACCGATGGTTCAATTCATCCTAAAGATGCGCTAACAGAAGCAGCTAAAACGTTGATTCATCATTTTATGTTATTCTCTGATGAACGAATCACTCTTGAGGCCGATGAAATTGCTCAAACTGAATCATATGACGAAGAATCGTTGCATATGAGACAGCTTCTAAAAACAAAATTGGTAGATTTAGACCTTTCAGTAAGAGCGTTAAATTGTTTAAAAGCGGCTGAAGTAGACACATTAGGCGATTTGGTTTCTTATAACAAAAACGATTTAATGAAATTCAGAAATTTCGGAAAAAAATCATTAACAGAGCTAGAAGAGTTGGTACAAGTTAAAGGTTTAACATTCGGAATGGATCTATCAAAATACAAATTAGATAAAGAATAAGCAGACTGAAAAGTCGAAATTCTAGAAAGCAATGAGACACGGAAAAAAAGTAAATCACTTAAGCAGACAAGCTGGACATAGAAAAGCTATGTTAGCCAATATGGCTTGCTCATTAATTGAGCACAAGCGTATAAATACCACCCTTGCTAAGGCTAAAGCATTAAAACAATTTGTTGAGCCTTTAGTAACAAAATCAAAAACTGACGATACACACAACCGTCGTGTAGTTTTTTCTTACTTACGCGATAAGTATGCAGTAACTGAACTTTTCAGAGAAGTGGCTGCTAAAGTAGGTGATCGTCCGGGAGGTTACACACGTATTATTAAATTAGGAAATCGTTTAGGAGATAACGCTGAAATGGCGATGATCGAATTTGTAGATTTCAACGAATTGTATAATGCAGGTAAAAAAGAAGTTAAGAAAACAGCTACTCGTCGTGGTAGAAAAAAAGCAGAGACTACAGCTGAAGCTGCTCCTGCTAAAGAAGAAACTTCTACAGAATCAGCAGAAACTAATGAATAATCAGTTTTTGATATACATTAGATACTAATAAAAAGGACAAACTTTTACAGTTTGTCCTTTTTTTTGGTTTCATTTTTCACTCCAACGAATTTATATTACTTTTGCAATAAAATAACAACACAACAATGAAATACGCTGCACGAGACAAAGCGATTGTCCTTTTAAGCGACGGAACCGTGTTTTACGGAAAATCAATAGGAATAAAAGGAACTACTTTTGGTGAAATATGTTTTAATACCGGAGTTACTGGTTATCAGGAAATTTTTACTGATCCATCTTATTTCGGACAAATTATGCTTTCTACCAATGCGCATATCGGAAATTACGGGGTGCATGACGACGAAGTAGATTCTGACGGTATTAAAATAGCCGGACTGGTATGTAAGAATTTTAGCTTTGAGTATTCCCGTCCTGCTGCTTCAGGTTCTCTTTTTGACTATTTCGAAAAAAAGAATCTGATTGTGGTTTCTGATGTGGATACACGTGCTTTGGTAAGCTATATACGCGATAACGGTGCTATGAATGCTGTTATTTCAACAGACGGTAAGTCAATTGAGGAGCTGAAAGATATGCTGAAATCCGTACCGGATATGAATGGACTGGAATTGGCCTCAAAAGTGTCTACTGCAGCGCCTTATTTTTATGGAAACGAAAATGCAACATATAAGGTAGCTGCACTCGATTTCGGAATTAAAACCAATATTCTGCGCTGTTTTAATGACCGGGATTGTTATGTGAAAGTATTTCCTTACAACGCCACTAAAGAAGAACTGGATGCTTTTAACCCTGACGGATATTTCCTGTCTAACGGACCAGGTGATCCGGAGCCTCTTACAGAAGTTATAGAAAATGTAAAGAAATTGCTTGCCGATGATAAACCTGTATTTGGTATCTGTCTGGGACATCAGCTCATAGCACTTTCACAAGGAGTTTCCACGTATAAAATGTTCAACGGACACAGAGGTATTAACCATCCGGTAATGAATACCCTAACAGGAAAAGGAGAAATCACGTCACAAAATCACGGTTTTGCCGTTATTCGGGAAGAAGTAGAAAAACATCCGAATTTAGAAATTACACATTATCATCTGAATGACAATACAGTAGCGGGTATTCGTTTAAAAGATAAAGATGTTTTTTCCGTACAATACCATCCCGAATCAAGCCCGGGGCCAAACGATTCAAAATATTTATTCGACCAGTTTGTCGATTTAATGAAAAACAGAAAAGAAGCTTAAAAAAGCTTCTTTTTTTTTAGCTTTCAAATAATTACATTTGTACAAAATTTAACAACACAATATAAATTTATGAGTACCATTGTTAGAATACATGCAAGACAGATTTTAGACTCTCGTGGTAATCCTACGGTAGAAGTAGATGTAATTACGGAAAATGGCATTTTAGGCCGTGCAGCTGTACCGTCAGGAGCATCAACAGGAGAACACGAAGCTGTTGAATTACGAGACGGCGGCAAACATTTTATGGGAAAAGGTGTGCTAAACGCCGTTCATAATGTAAATACCATTATCGCTGAAAATATTATAGGGTTTAGTGTATTTGAGCAAAATGCCATAGATCAGACCATGATTGAACTGGATGGTACTCCAAATAAATCAAATTTAGGAGCAAATGCTATTTTGGGTGTTTCTTTAGCAGTTGCAAAAGCGGCAGCCAATGAATTAAACCAGCCTTTATATCGTTATGTAGGAGGTGTTTCTGCTAACACACTTCCTGTTCCTATGATGAATATTATCAATGGCGGGTCTCATTCAGATGCGCCTATCGCATTTCAGGAATTTATGATTATGCCGGTGAAAGCAAAGCATTTTACGGAAGCGATGCAAATGGGAACCGAAATTTTTCATCATCTTAAAAAAGTATTGCATGACCGTAATTTAAGTACAGCGGTAGGGGATGAAGGCGGTTTTGCTCCTACGTTGAACGGAACAGAAGATGCATTAGATTCTGTTAAACTGGCGGTTGAAAAAGCAGGATATGTTTTTGGCGAAGATATTATGATTGCTTTAGACTGTGCAGCATCTGAATTCTATGTTAATGGGGCTTATGATTATACGAAGTTTGAAGGTAGTAAAGGAATGATACGTACATCTGAAGAGCAAGCCGATTATTTGGCTGCATTATGTGAGAAATATCCAATTATTTCAATTGAAGATGGTATGTACGAAGATGATTGGAAAGGTTGGAAACTACTGACTGATAAAATAGGAGATAAGGTACAATTGGTTGGTGACGACTTGTTTGTAACAAATGTTCGCAGATTGGAAAGAGGCATAAAAGAAGGTATTGCCAATTCTATTCTGATCAAAGTAAACCAGATAGGTACCTTGACAGAAACCATTGCAGCCGTAAATATGGCGCATAATGTCGGCTTCACTTCTGTAATGTCGCATCGTTCCGGTGAAACCGAAGATACTACTATTGCAGATTTGGCTGTGGCGCTGAACTGCGGTCAGATTAAAACCGGTTCTGCATCCCGTTCTGATCGTATGGCAAAATACAACCAGTTATTGCGCATAGAAGAAGAATTGGGAAGTGTAGCTTATTATCCGCAGGGAAAAGCGTTTAAAATAAAAAAATAAACTTTTGTTTCTTTTAAAAAGCGCCTATACCTTAGGCGCTTTTTTATTTTAGTCTAAAAAAATATAAAAAAATGACGATACGTTAAAAAACAACTGGCATTTTTTTTAGAGTGCTAAATTTAACTGTAAAAGTATGTTTTGACGGTGTCGATTTGTTGCTGCCAAAGGTTTAATGTATGGCAGTTCAGTGGATTATTTCTATAGATTTACTTTATAAAATGAAAGATTTTTATTAAATTCGCCTTTAGCAATAAAAATAAAAAATAAACGAAATTAAATATGTCAAAAACT
Source organism: Paenimyroides tangerinum (assembly GCA_050990835.1). GTDB lineage: Bacteria > Bacteroidota > Bacteroidia > Flavobacteriales > Flavobacteriaceae > Flavobacterium. The sequence continues at coordinate 1,509,501 of CP158859.1, forward strand.
GCAACTATCGAAATTGATGGCAAAAAAGTTGAGCTTCCAGTAATTGTGGGAACAGAAAACGAAGTTGCTATCGATATTGAGAAACTACGTACTTTAACAGGGGCTATTACATTAGACCCAGGATATAAAAATTCAGGCTCTTGTAAAAGTGCCATTACTTTTTTAGATGGAGAAGAAGGTATTTTGCGTTACCGTGGATACGCTATTGAAGAACTAGCTGAAAAAGCAGATTTTTTAGAGGTTGCTTACCTTATTATTTTCGGAGAGCTCCCTACTAAAACACAAATTACACAATTTGAAAGCGATATCAGAAAATATACACTGGTTCATGAGGAAATGAAGGGAATTATTGACGGATTTCCCAAGCATGCCCACCCTATGGGAGTATTAGCATCGTTAACATGTGCTTTAACTGCTTTTAATCCTAAAGTGGTAAATGTAGAAGATGAAAAGGAAATGTATGAAGCCGTTTGTAAAACTATGGGAAAATTCCTTGTAATTGCTACCTGGACATACCGTAAAGCGAAAGGTTTTCCGCTAAACTATTACGATAATACCAAACCGTATGTGGAGAACTTTTTACGCCTGATGTTTGAATTGCCAACAGAACCTTATAAGATAAACAAAGCAGTATTAAACGCCATTGACAAATTGTTTATTTTACATGCCGATCACGAACAAAATTGTTCTACCTCTACAGTGCGTATGGTAGGATCATCTCATGCAGGTTTATTTGCTTCTATTTCTTCAGGTGTTTCTGCACTTTGGGGTCCTTTACACGGAGGCGCTAATCAGGCTGTTCTTGAAATGCTGGAAGAAATCCAGAAAGATGGCGGGGATGCCGATAAATATCTGGCAAAGGCAAAAGACCGTAACGATCCGTTCCGCTTGATGGGATTCGGACATCGCGTCTATAAAAATTTCGACCCCAGAGCACGTATTATCAAGAAGGCAGCTGACGAAGTATTGGCTGAATTAGGAGTAAATGACCCTATTCTGAATATTGCCAAACAACTGGAAGAGAAGGCGTTAAAAGATGAGTATTTTGTTGCGCGTAATTTATATCCAAATGTAGATTTTTATTCAGGTATCATTTATCGAGCATTGGGTATTCCTACTGAAATGTTTACGGTTATGTTTGCTATCGGACGTTTACCAGGGTGGATAGCGCAATGGAAGGAAATGCGGGAAAATAAAGAACCGATCGGGCGCCCTCGTCAGGTATATGTAGGAGCTTCGCTACGCAAGTTTATTCCAATGGAAAATAGATAACAATAATATTAATATAATAGCCGGGTATATCCCGGCTTTTTTTATATACAGCCTCTTTATGACAGAATAGTTAATCTGCTCTATATTTATTATATTTGCTAAAATCACAAAAAATTATGCTCAGATTAAATGTAAAAAACGAAACATCACGATTACGTGCCGTAATTTTAGGGACAGCTGTACATAATGGCCCTACCCCTACTATTGAAGAAGCATATGATCCAAAATCGTTAGAACATATAAAAGCCGGTACATATCCTGTTGAGGCTGATATGATCAGAGAAATGGAAGCGTTTAATAACGTTTTTGAAAAATACGATGTAAAAGTGTTTCGTCCTGAAATTATAGAAAATTACAATCAGATATTTTCACGAGACATTGGGTTTGTTATTGATGATGTTTTTGTTAAAGCAAATATATTACCGGACAGAGAGCGTGAATTAGGTGCTATTCAATATATTATTGCAGACATGGATCCGAATAAAGTAGTTCGCCCGCCTGAAGAAGTGCATATTGAAGGAGGGGATGTCATGCTTTGGAACGATTATATTTTTATAGGAACCTACAAAGGATCTGATTATAAAGATTATATAACGGCACGTACCAATATGGAGGGGGTTCGGTATATTAAAGAGTTGTTTCCGAATAAAATAGTAAAAGAGTTTGATCTGGTAAAATCTAAAATAGAACCAAGAGACAATGCCCTGCACCTGGATTGTTGTTTTCAGCCGGTTGGGAAAGGTAAAGGCATTATTTATAAATCGGGCTTCAGAGAAGAAGCTGATTATATGTACCTGGTTAATCTGTTCGGAAGAGAAAATCTGTTCCATATTGAAAGAGAGGAAATGTACCATATGAATTCCAATGTGTTTTCTATTGCCCCGGATGTGGTTGTTTCAGAACGTAACTTTACGCGCCTGAACAATTGGTTGCGTTCGCATGGTTTCACGGTTGAAGAAATTCCATATGCTGAAATTTCCAAACAAGAAGGTCTTTTAAGGTGTTCTACCCTGCCCCTGATAAGAGACTAGTTATTTTTCAGGATACAACAATATGACAATACCAGAACTAAAAGACTTGAAACCTTAAAAAAAATGAAAATGAATCAACAAACAACTAATACTGTAGTCATGATTCGCCCTGTGGCCTTCCGCATGAACGAACAAACAGCTGTAAATAACTACTATCAGAAAGTGCTGGATGATTTAACACCTGAAAACGTTAATGAGAAAGCTCAGCAGGAATTTGATGCCTTTGTAAGCCTGTTACGTCAAAACGGGGTAAATGTTATAGTAGTTGATGATACGATTGATCCGGATACACCCGATAGTATTTTTCCAAATAACTGGATCTCCTTTCATGAAAACGGCGATGTGGTTTTATACCCGATGTTTGCTGAAAACAGACGCTTGGAACGCCGGGAAGATATTCTGGATATCTTAGAAGATAACTGGTTTTACATAGAAAACATAATAGATTATACTTCGGCGGAAGAAGATAATATTTTTCTGGAAGGAACAGGCAGCCTGCTGATAGACCGCGTAAACGAAAAAGTGTATTGTGCGCTTTCGCCGCGGGCTGAAGAAGAACTGGTTATTGAATTTTGCGAAGATATGGATATGATGCCGGTAATTTTTGAGTCATACCAGACCGTAAACGGTGAGCGAAAACTGATTTACCATACCAATGTCATGATGTGCCTGGGACAGACTTTTGCGGTTATTTGTGCTGATTCTATAGATGATAAGCAGGAACGTAAAATAGTTCTTGATCATTTAAAAAAAACCGGAAAAGAAGTAGTGTATATTACGGAAGAACAAGTGAACAATTTTGCCGGCAATATGCTGGAAGTAAAGGGACAAAATGAGGAAAGATTATTGGTAATGAGTACACAGGCCTATAACAGCTTAACCACTCAGCAAATAGCAACCTTGCAAAAACATGCGCGTATTGTTCACAGCTCGTTAGACACTATCGAAGCCTGCGGAGGAGGGAGTGCCCGCTGTATGCTGGCGGAAGTTTTTCTGCCGCATAAATAACAGAACATGTTAAATGATATAAAAAACGCAAGCAGAAGAAAACTGCTTGCGTTTTTATTTATAGCTGTGAAAACGATTTATAAAAAACTATAACTTCTAATATAACCGTGTAATGTATTGTGGCGGTAGGAGGAAAGAAATGGGTTATTAATAACGTCTGGAATTTTGCTGTTTTTCTTTATATTAAACTGATAAGTATAAAATTATTGAAGTTTATTTATGCTTTTGAAGCGAGAGTTAATAATAAAATATAAAATTTCGTTTCTCTTCGAAATTTATAACCAAAAACTTTATTTTTACTTATTCTAAATAAATAAGTTTTTATATATTTGCAAAAGTTTTATTAAGATTTAATCTAAATAATGTACTTACGCAACTTTATATATAGCACTGCATTAGGTTTTGCGGCTTTGGCTACCCAGGCGCAGGAACAGGATACACTTTCTTCCGCTACTGACCAGCTGTTGGAAGAAATGGTCATTACAGGACAATACAATCCGCAATCTGTAAATAAATCGATTTACGAAGTTAAGGTTATCAACCGGGAGATGATAGACCGTCTGGCCGGTAATAATCTGGCTGATGTATTGAACCAGTCGTTAAATATCAGTATCCAGCCCAATCCTAATACGGGAAAATCAGGTATGAAAATGTTCGGATTAGATGCCAGTTATTTTAAAATACTGGTAGATAATGTTCCGATGGTAAATGAGGAAAGTTTTGGAAACAGTGCAGATCTCACCCAGCTAAACCTGGATGATATTGAGCGTGTTGAAATTGTAGAAGGTGCCATGGGGGTAGACTACGGCTCAAATGCCGTTGCCGGAATTATTAATATTATTACCAAAAAAAGCTTAAACGGTTACAAATGGCAGATTACACCAAGTTTGCAGGAAGAAACAATTGGCAATGAATATAATCTGAATACCAAAGGACGTCATATACAGTCTATAAAAGTAGCTCATCAGTTATTAAACAATGTATATATAGATGCTACCTACAGCCGAAATGATTTCAGAGGCCACTGGAACGGGCGTAAAGGAGAGCATTATTTTATAAACGACAGTTTGCGCGGATATGAATGGCTGCCTAAACTGCAGCAGACAGCAAAAGGGACTATTGCATACAGAGGTGAAAACCACACGGTGTTTTTTAAAACCGAGTACTTTAATGAACGGGTAAACCGCTATAACCAAGATGTATTAAATAATTTTTCGCCTGAAACCAATACGTCACAACCCTACGCGTTTGACCAGGAATTTACAACAGAACGTTTTTTCAATCACTTAAATGCATCGGGCTGGGCGAAAGACTGGTTTCGATACGATGTTTCCGTCTCTTATCAGGAACAGACTAAAAACCTAGAACGATATAAATACTTTATCAAAAAAGACGAAGAAACAGATAATGAAAAATTGGAGTATGAAAGCCGTAAGGTTATTTATTCACGTGGTACGTTTTCTAACTTTACCAAAAGCAAGTATTTCGATTTTCAGGTGGGATACGAAATAAATGAAATAGACGGTTATACCTCTCCTTTTGCCGGTGATTTTAACAATACACCCGTAGAGCGGAAAATGGGATCGTATGACGCGTTCGGTTCTGCCGAAATTAATTTTAACGACCGTTTTTCTATTCGCCCGGGCTTTCGTTTAATGTTTTCAAATTTCTTCGACAGCAAGCAAGCATACTCTGTAAGTGCCAAGTATATTTTTAATAACGATTACGAATTGCGAGCCGTATATGGTGTGTCACCGCGATTACCTGATTACGATGAACTATACACTTATTTTGTAGATGTAAATCATACCGTTCTGGGGAATGAAAACCTGAGAGCTGAAGACGGCCGGTCTGTTTTCGTGCATTTAAAAAAACGGTTCAATTTAGGCAACGGATATTTTACAAACCGTCTGACAGCTACCTATATGGATGTTGATGATAAGATTTCGCTGTTTGTGGTTAAAACGGAACCTTTGGTAAATCAGTACATCAACGTTAGTACCTATAAGTACCGGAACATATCCTATATGGGGAGTCTTAAGATAAACAACTGGGATACTAATTTCGGTATTACCTATGGGGCTAATTCGCAGCAGATAGAACCGGGTAAATTTGATACAGGAGACTATCTGTACAGTGTAAACTTCAATGCCAACGTTTCTTATTTCTTTGATAAGACCAATACCACGGTTTCGTTATTTTACAAATACAACGGCTCTGAATACCAGTTTGTACAACGTACAGTAGATGTAAAGAATTATTATTATGAAAAAGGAAAAATAGCACCTATTCAGTGGTTTGACGCAACAGTACGCCAGGATTTTTTAGATAGAAAATTAAACCTTACTGTAGGCGTTCGGAATATTTTTGATGTTACCCGGGTCAATTCCACGGCATCAGCATCAGCTGCACATACAGCCGCTTCCAGTTCCTTGTTAATGGGCTACGGACGGTCTTATTTTGCTAAACTTACATACAACATTTCAATCTAAACAGGATGAAAAATAGCACCTATATAAGCCTCTTTTTTACATTATTTCTTTTACTGGGTTGTGAAAAAGAAACCTCCTTTGATCAGGAACCTTTTGTAATAGCCTTTGAAAAACAATCGGTAGATTTCTCTTCTATTGAAGATAGTTATGAGGTGAAACTGGTTTTTTCCGAGCCTTCACAAACATCCGGAACAGTAAAGATTAAACTGACTGAAGACAATGCGGTATACGGGATTGATTATAATACAATTCCTGCTTTTCAGAATAACATTCTGGAAATTCCGTTTGAAGCAGGAGCCTTATCAGCCACTATTACTTTCAATAACCTGATTTACCCGTTTGATAGAAGCGATAAGATGGTGCAATTCGAAATCGAATCGATACAGACCGGGCAAATCAGTAATATCCAGGGATACGCTACATGTGTTATCTCCTTCAACCGATCAGTCGGGGCAACGCTATCTCCGAATACAGGAGGGCCTAACCAGCCTAATAGTGTTTTTGTTGATTTAAGTACAGGGCGTATGACGGAAATAAGACGAGACAGCTGGGATTTAGGATTTTATTCAGGCGATGCATTCCGTGTTACCTTAAACGGATCTATTTATATGGCCGCCGCACAATTGGCCACTACAGATATGGCCAGTGTAACTACTGCTACGGTTGTCCATTTGTTTGATAAAGTAAAAATAGGAACATTTGATCCGGCTAATGAAAACTATATAGATGCGCCTAATGGTGCTATTACCCAAACAGCCATTGCGGAGATTTCGGCAGATGATGCGGAAAACAAAGTCTATTTGCTGAATTTGGGATATAAAATAGGTACAGCCGTGCCCCAACCCGGAAGTGTTGCTGTAGCAGGTGACCCGAGAGGGTGGTTGAAAATACGTATACTTAGAAAAGGGGAAGGGTATGAACTGCACTATGCAGAGCTGGATGAGACCACCTTTAAAACGGTAGAAATTGCAAAAACACCTACCCATAATTTTACCCATTTTAGTTTTTCAACAAACCAGACAGTACAGATAGAGCCCGCTAAAGATAAATGGGATCTGGAGTTCACCGTATTCACGAATATTAATGAAGGGGCAGGATCTTACGGGTTTACCGATTTTGTCACAGTTAACTTAAAAGGAAATGTACAAGCGTATGAAATAACGGCGAATCAGGATATGACATATGAGAAATTTGCAGAAAGCCATATTGATGAAAATCTTTTTTCTAACGATCAGCGGGTAATAGGAGCGTCATGGCGCGATGTGTTCACCGGAAGGGTAGATGATAAAAAGTTCTACCTGCTGAAAGATGCGGACGGAAATTATTATAAAATCAGAATGCTGGCTTTTACGAGCCCGTCAGGAGAAAGAGGTTACCCGAAATTTGAGTATCAATTAGTTAAATAATATAAATAATAAAATTATGAAAAAAACTTTACTATCATTGAGCGCAATTGTTGCTGCAGTAGTAAGTGTACATGCACAACAAGTAGAAGACCAGGTGACTATGGGGGCTGGTTATGCCAATAATGTATTCTATAACTTAGAAACAAAAAATGACCAGACATTTCCGAATAACGGATGGGATTTAGCCTTTTACAGAAAATCGGCGTATGGATTTGCCGTTCGTACCAATGATGCAAAAGGAGCAGAACTATATGAAGCATCGGCTAATATTGCGGATTGGGCTTCTATTGATATTGCCAACCTGGATAACTGGACCAGACTGTATAACAGTGATACTACCTGGATGGAAGGTGGTTTTGAAAACGGCTCAGGACAATATGGGTGGGGAAGTTATGATACCACTACACATGAAGTAATAGGCACGGTAATTTTTGTGCTTAAAACAGACAGTCAGTACACCAAAATAAAAATTGATAAATTCGCAAACGGTTATACTTTCACGTATGCAAAATGGGACGGAACAGCCTGGGGAGCAGACGTTACGGAAGTGATTCCGAATAGCGAAAATTCAGATAAAGTTTTCAACTATTATAACCTTACATCTGAAGAAACAGTACTGGCTGAACCTGCTGAAGCGGAATGGGATTTGGTATTTACCAAATATATAACACCTATTACAGCTAATGACGGTACAGTTGTTATGTACCCGGTTACGGGTGTATTACATGCACCGGGCGTAAAAGTGGCACAGACTACAGAAAGTATTGCCAATTCTGATGATTTGTCAGAAGAAATCAATACAATAGGTTCAGACTGGAAAACATTCGGAGGTAGTGGTTATACCGTAAGCTCTGATATTAATTATTTCATCAAGAGAAATAATTCAGATGTGGTATATAAAATAAACTTTACGGAATTTGCCGGATCGAGCACAGGCGTTATAAAATTCAATATAGATAATAATGCTACATTAAGTATAGAAGAAGTAGCAAAAGGTGTTGCTTTTGATATATATCCTAACCCTTCTACAGATAAGCAGATTAACGTGGTATATGACATCACTACAAATGCATCTGCTAAGAATACCATTACCATCTACAGCCTGGCCGGAGCTAAAGTATTTACAACAGAAGCTAATTCTCATGCCGGTTTTTACGATCAGAAATTAGATTTAAGTCGTTTGGCAGGTGGTATGTATATTTTAGAATTTAAATCAGGAGACAAATCTCAGACTAAAAAGATTATCCTGAAGTAAAATAATTATTGTTTGTTTAGTAGTATTTTTGTTGTGAAAGGGTTTCCGCTATAGGAAACCCTTTCCTTTTTATGCTATTTTAAAAATGTTCAAAAGAGAATTAACGATATACTGAACCCCGATAGCCAGTACCAAAAAACCTATAATACGAGATATAGCCACTATTCCCGATGCGCCCAGCATCCTTGAAATATAATTACCGCTCCGTAAGATCAGAAAAATCGTTACGCAGGCAGTGGTCAAAGCCCCTACAATAATAAATTTGTCATCTATTTTCGGGTAATCCTGATACATGGCAATAAGCAAAGACATAGCACCCGGACCAGCCATTAAAGGGATAGCTAAAGGGGTAAGAGCTGTATCTGACCGGTGTTGGGCATCGTGCGCCACTTTTTTGCTTACACCCCGCCGCTTGCTGAATGAACCAGACAACAAACCAAAGCCTGAAGTACAGATAACAATACCTCCGGCTATACGCAGAACATCAATACTTATACCAAAAAATTTCAGGATATACTCCCCGATAAAAAAAGAAATAATCAGAATAATAAAAACATTAATAGCAGCCCATAATGCTGTTCTGTTCCGGGCTTCTTTTGATTCATCTTGGGTGAGGCCCAGAAAAATAGGCACGGTTCCCACAGGGTTCAAAACCGAAAAAAGGGCACCAAAAGTAAAGATAAATAAATCCATAGCTGTTTTTTATGTTGAAAGATATTCAATAGAAATGGCATATCAAAGAAACATTACAAAATTAGCCGTAACTTTAAGTTTTGAAATTAAGATATGGTAAATTTTTCTTTTTTAGACCTGGCTCATGTTACACAGGGAGCCACATTATCAGATACCTTTGAAAAATCAATAAAATATGCACAGCAGGCCGACGACTCGGGGTATACCCGGTACTGGTTTGCAGAACATCACAATATGGAAAGCGTAGCCAGTGCTGCCACCCCAATATTAATAGGACATATAGCGGAAAAAACAAAACGTATACGTGTAGGTTCGGGCGGTATTATGTTACCGAATCATTCGCCTTTGATTATTGCGGAAACCTTTGGCACGCTGGGTACATTGTATCCGCACCGCATAGACCTTGGTTTGGGAAGGGCACCGGGTACCGATCAGCAAACCGCACAGAGTATCCGTCCTGATTTTTTTCAAAACGTACAGGCATTCCCTGAAAATGTAAAAAAGCTTCAGCAATATTTTTCTACAGATAATAAGAATAGTACGGTCAGGGCTATTCCCGGAGAAGGAGTAGATGTTCCTTTGTGGATACTGGGGTCAAGTACTGACAGTGCTTATCTGGCTGCTTCATTAGGCTTGCCCTATGCTTTCGCCAGTCATTTTGCTCCGGCCCAGATTCAGCATGCTTTTGCCATTTACCAAAGAGAATTCCAATCAGGCATACTGCAAAAACCTTATCAGATGGCTTGTATAAATGTTATTATAGCCGATACCTTAAAAGAAGCACAAATTATGGCAACTTCTTTTTATCAGTTGTTTTTAGGGATTATTCGTAATGACCGGAAATCTATGCAGCCACCGGTAGATACTATGGACGGAATTTGGTCTGTAAATGAAGAAGCGTTAGTGCGTCAGATGACCTCTTTTTCTTTTATCGGTACAAAAGAAACAGTAGCTAAAGATTTAAAATATATCATTGATAAATTACAGCTTCATGAAATTATGGTATCATGCCCGGTTTTTTACCCGGAAGAAAAACTAAAAAGTATACGTTATACAGCAGAAGTGATGCGTCAGATTAACCAGGATTTAGTATAAATGGGTGAGATAGGATCTGACAAATGAGATAAAGCAGCGACGATGAGTTAAAATATTCTTAACGCTTCCGGTTAAAAAAATCAAGCATTAGGGCACGGCATTCATTTTCCAACACTCCTGTTTTAAGAATTGTTTTAGGATGTAATTGTCCCCCCATAACAGTAAAGCCCCGTTTGTTATCTTGCGCTCCTATTACTATTCGCGACACCTGACTCCAGTATAAGGCTCCGGCGCACATCTGGCAAGGCTCTATAGTTACATATAGGGCACAGTCTCGTAAGTACTTGCCACCAATGGTTTGAGCTGCCGCAGAAATGGCCTGAATTTCCGCGTGGGCGGTAACGTCGGTGAGTTTTTCCGTTAAATTATGGGCTTTAGCAATAATCCGGTCTCTTGCTACTATTACACAGCCAATAGGTATTTCACCTAATTCAAAAGCTGTTTGTGCTTCGCGCAATGCATATTGCATAAAATATTCGTCAGTAAAAATGGTATCCATCGGCTAAATAAAGCTCAAAAATAAAACAATATTGTAACTTTGCGGAAAATAAATTGTTTGAATGCCATCTGTTTTATCTCACATACAAATTCCTTCTGACCTCAAAACAAGGTCGATGGAAGAGTTGTTGCAGTTAGCCGGTGAGATTCGTTCGTTTATTATTGCTATTGTAGCTGCCAAAGAAGGCCATCTGGGGGCAAGTCTGGGAGTGGTAGAACTTACCATAGCACTGCATTATGTGTTTGATACACCCGATGATAAACTTGTCTGGGATGTGGGACACCAAGCTTACGGACACAAACTTCTTACCGGAAGAAAAGAACTGTTCGAAACCAATAGGCAGAAAGACGGGATCAGCGGTTTTCCTAAACGTTCTGAGTCTGTTTATGATGCTTTTGGCGTAGGGCATTCGTCCACGGCTATTTCTGCTGCTCTGGGTATGGCGCTTGCCGCTCAGCTTCAGGGAAACAAAAACCGGTCGCATATAGCGGTTGTAGGCGATGCTTCAATTGCAGCCGGAATGGCTTTTGAGGGGTTAAACCACGCTGGAGATACTGATGCTAACCTTTTGGTTATTTTAAATGATAATGCCATTGGAATTGATCCGAGCGTTGGCGCGTTAAAATCCTATCTGACCCATGTAAAAGAAGGGAAAAATCCCAAAGCGAACAATATGATGAAGGCACTGCATTTTGACTATACAGGGCCGGTGGACGGGCATGATTTACCCAAACTCATTTCCGTTTTACAGCACTTAAAAGAACAAAAAGGACCCCGTTTTTTACATGTGGTAACCACAAAAGGAAAAGGTTTAAAGCAGGCTGAAGAAAACCAGGTAATCTATCATGCTCCCGGGAAGTTTAATAAACAAACGGGTGATTTATATCCTAAAAAGGAAACGGATTTTGTAAAATACCAGGATATTTTCGGGCTTACATTGCTGGAGCTGGCGCATGAAAATGATAAAATTATAGGTATTACACCTGCTATGCCTACGGGAAGTTCTTTAAAGTATATGATGGAGGTATTTCCGGAACGCGCATTTGATGTCGGAATTGCTGAACAGCATGCCGTAACGCTGGCAGCTGGTATGGCAACGGAAGGTTTTCAGGTATTCTGTGCTATATATTCCACTTTTTTACAACGCGCATATGATCAGGTTATACATGATGTAGCGCTGCAAAACCTGCCTGTTGTTTTTTGTATAGACCGTGCGGGATTAGTAGGGGAAGACGGAGCTACACATCAAGGAGTTTTTGATATTGCTTACCTGAACGCTATACCCAACCTGCAGATATTAGCGCCAAAAGACGCAATAGAATTACGTAATATGCTATATACGCTACAACTTGGATGTAAAAACCCTGTAGCTATACGTTACCCAAGAGGTAAAAGTAATGTGAAAACATGGAAAATCCCTTTTCGGAAAGTAGAGTTTTCTGAGACGGAAGTTGTAAAAAAGGGGAAAAACATAGCGGTAATAAGTACGGGAACATTATTGCATAATGTTATGCAAGCCTTGGAGCATGATACTGAAAATGAATACGCGGTATATCATTTTATGCAGATAAAACCGTTAAACGAAAAGGAATTACACGCTGTTTTTAGACAATTTCATACGGTTATAACAATAGAAGAAGGTAGCGTAATTGGAGGATTTGGCAGTACAGTAACGCAGTTTGCTGCCCTTAATTATCCTGGAATAAAAGTATTGAATAAAGGTATTCCTGACGTTTTTATAGAACACGCCACATTAAAAGAACAACAACAAATCTGCGGATTAGACGCGGATAGCTTACGAATTTTTTTCTCTAAACAAAGTAAAAATGAAACATAGTTTATACCTGTTTTTATTTTTTATGATATCACAAACCGTCGTATCGCAAAATGATACGATTAAAAAAAAGCATCCTGTAGATCTGGACCTTTTCTATCGTCAGGAATTCGGGGTATTTGATACTATCCAGGTTGTGCAGGATACCGTATACCTGGCTCCGCTTTTATTAGAACAAAAAATTATTGTACAAGATTCTGTAGCGGTTTCGGCTAAAAGCAAGGGGTTTCAAAAAGTTATTTTATCAAGCTTTGAGGTAACACGAAGAAGTAAAAACAGAGATATCAGTTACTTTCTTATCAACCAGAACGTTAGTATGCTGTACAACAGGCAGCCCAAAGCAAATTTTACCATTCCCTATGAAGAACTTTCGCCTGTACGTACGGAACCTTCTTACTGGACAAAACAAAACATTATTGGTCTTGATTTTAATCAGGGGACTTTTTCTAATTGGAATGCCGGAGGTTTTAACTCCATTTCAGGTATAATAAAAGGTGATTTTGCCCGGAAATATGAAAAAGGGCGTGTTATATGGAACAATGAACTGAAAGTACGTTACGGCCTGTATAAACAAAATAATGAGGAAACCCGAAAAACAGATGATGTTTTATCTGTGAACTCTACGTTTGGCTATAAAACTTCAGTACAGTCTAATTGGTATCATACGGCTAAGTTTACTTTAAATACGCAGATGGCTGATGGTTTTGCTTATCCCGATACCGAACAGCCTATTTCAAGGGCATTTGCGCCTGCTTATGTGTTCTTAGGGGTTGGTGCGGAATATGCGCTGCCAAAAGAAGGATTTCAACTCTACTTATCGCCGGCTACCTGGAAGGCTACGTATGTATTTGACGAACGTTTGGCTAATTTGGGAGAATTCGGTTTGGAAGGCGGTATATTTGATGCAGACGGCAACTTGTTGAAAAAAGGAAAAACAGGACGTCATGAGGTGGGGTTCCTCGTGACGAATCAGTTTAAAAAAACATTGATGAAAAATGTAGTTTTAGAGCATAAATTAACCCTTTATACCGATTATTTGAATAATTTTGGAAATATAGATGTTGATTGGCAGCTGCAACTGCAAATGACGGTTAATAATTTTATTAAAGCTACACTTGGTGGTTATCTGATTTATGATGATGATATTAAAAACAAACGTGATGTAGACGGCGTTCAGATTACGGAAGGCCCCCGGGTGCAATTAAAGCAGTTGCTGGGTATAGGTATAACCTTTACGTTTTAAGATAATGAAAAAAGTAATACTGTTTCTATTGTTTTCAGTTGGTTGTTTCGGACAGCAAATAGACTCTATTCCGGGTATAGAACGGACTATTCCTATAGATGATCCTTTTTACCGGGAAGATCAGTTTTATTTTAGCGTAACACATAGCATTCTGCAAGATAAACCGTCCGGCTTTAAACAAAAATCGATGTCTACCGGGCTTACGTTTGGTTTCTTGCGTGATATACCCGTAAATAAAAAACGAACGATAGCTTTTGCACCCGGAGTAGGATTTGCATTTTATAACCTGCGGCATAATATTATTGCTTTAAATCCAGCTTCAAATGATTACCTGATCGATTCAAATTACGATAAGAACAAACAGGATTTATGGTATGTTGAGGTGCCTTTAGAATTGCGGTGGAGAAGCTCCACTATGGAATCTCATAAATTCTGGCGTGTATATCTGGGGGTAAAATACAGTTATCTTCTTGGGAATACCTCAAAATATATGGGATATTTAGGGAATACGACCGTTCGTAACAACCCTGATTTTTCTAAATCAAATCTGGGAATGTATATATCGGCAGGTTTTAATACTTGGAATGTGTATGCTTATTACGGGTTTAACCCCATTTATAAAAAAGGAACTTTTTCTACAGGCGACTTAAGATTTTTTAATGTGGGACTCATGTTTTACATTCTTTAAATACAATTTCAGATGTTATGAGTTGCTGGATATTGCTTTATAGATTCTTCCTTCATTTCAGCTTTAATGGGGAAGTAAATTATTACAAGTAAATAAAGGACCGCATATAAATATAATGGTGATTGGTAGGATTTTTCTCTTTTTTATTGATTTCCCGTTGTCCAACTTTTCGATTATTGTATGTTTTTGTCATATGGAAAAGAACTGAACAACCCTTGTAATGTGGGGCTGGCAAAAGCAGTCATTACCTTTTCGGTCTTTATTTTTTATAGGTCTTTTAATGGGTTTGATTGTCTTTCAAATTTTAACCGTTAAAACGCAATATACTTCGCGATAAGGGGCAAAAAAAATAAAACCACCTGAGGTAAAAAACCGATAAAGCTTCCCCAGAATAACTCTCTTCCCGTATGGGCATATAAGGCCAGCCTGGATGAGGCTAATAAACCGGCTATTATAAACAAACCGGCGGTTTGCCATAAAAAGGGCTGGTAGCTGGCCAGACTGGTTGTGATTAAAAATGGAATAAGGGCACAGAAGCTCATAAGGTGTATACTCCATTTTTGTCTGATCATCGTAAAGAAAAACATTAAGATATAGGAAGTGCTGTACGCCAGAAGAAATTTTTTTAAGGCAATGTTCGGATTGTTTTCTAAAATTTTAAATACCAGAATTCCGATAAGTACAATATTCAGAAAAATAGGAGCGAGGCGTTCCCTGATATTGTGCACCATAATGCTTGATTTCAGGAGGCCTGTAGATCGTAAAAACAAATAAATGACCATGGGCAGCAAAAAGGTCATTACGGCTACCTGAAAAAGGGCTATCCATATTTCGTGTGGGTGGTAAAATGCCTGCATAATAAAATAATAACATCCTGTGGCTATTGAAGGAATAAGCACAGGATGCAATAAATAGGAAAATATGCTGAAAAATTTTCTCAAACTTTTTTAGATTTTTTTACGCATCCGTGCCACGGGAATGTCAAGTTGCTCCCTGTATTTCGCTACTGTTCTGCGGGCAATAGGATAGCCTTTTTCTTTCAGCAACTCAGCCAGTTTATCATCAGGATGAGGTTTCTGCTTATCTTCCTCATCAATAATGTTTTGGAGAATCTTTTTAATTTCAATTGTGGAAACTTCCTCTCCCTGATCATTCATCATAGCTTCTGAAAAGAAGTCTTTAATCAGTTTGGTTCCATAAGGTGTTTCCACATATTTACTGTTAGCCACACGCGAAATGGTAGAAATATCCAGGCCAACCATATCGGCTATATCTTTCAGAATCATGGGTTTTAGTTTGGTTTCATCACCTTCTAAAAAATACTCTTCCTGGTATTGGATAATAGCGCTCATGGTAACAAAAAGGGTTTCCTGCCGTTGTTTTATCGCATCAATAAACCATTTGGCACCATCCAGTTTTTGTTTGATAAACTGTACGGCATCTTTCTGGGCAGAAGACTTAGACGCAGTTGCTTTGTATGTTTCAAGCATTTCCTGATAGTCTTTGGAAATATGTAATTCGGGGGCATTACGGCCGTTTAAGGATAATTCTAACTCACCGTCTGTTATTTTTACGGTAAAATCAGGTATTACATGCTCCACGGCACGGGTATTACCCGCAAAAGCACCGCCGGGCTTAGGGTTTAATTTCTCTATTTCATCTATAGCCTTACGAAGCGTTTCTTGAGATACGCTGTATTTCTGAAGTAATTTTTCATAATGCTTTTTAATAAAAGCATCAAACTGATTCTCCATAATATCCGTAGCGAGCTCAACTGCATCTGACGGTGTTTTATGGCGCAGCTGCAATAGTAAACATTCCTGCAGGTCACGGGCACCCACGCCTGAAGGCTCTAATTCATGTATAATATGGGTTAAGATGTGGGTTACCTTTTCATCGGTGGTATAAATACCTTGTGTAAAGGCCATATCATCTACAATGTCCTGAATAGCTCTCCGGATATAACCCATATCGTCTATGCTGCCTACCAGAAATTCCGCAATTACCCTGTCTTCATCTGTCAGCATAAAGGTATTCAGCTGATTGATCAAATCCTGATGAAAGCTGACCTGCGCTACTATAGGGGTGAATTTATCCTCATCATCGTCGCTATAATTATTGGCTTGCAGTTTATAATCTGGCGTTTCATCATCACTTAAATATTCGTCTATATTTATATCGTCCGCTTCAATACGTTCATTGTCATAATCGTCGTAATCGTCCTGATCTCCAAATTCATCTGCTTCTGCATTTTCTTCTTTACCAGATTCTAACGCAGGATTTTCTACCAGTTCTTCTTTCAGGCGTTGTTCAAACGCAAGAGTAGGCAGCTGAATCAGTTTCATAAGCTGAATCTGCTGAGGTGATAGTTTTTGCGATAGTTTTAACTGTAAATTCTGTTTTAACATATAGATGATTGTAAGAATTAAACATAAAAAAAGTTTAACCTGTATGTGTTTTTATTCAAAAATAGGAAAAAAAACCAAGACAAGTTAAACTAATAAGATAGCATTAACGATTTTATACTAGAATTCGGCGTTTTGCGGTGTACGAGGAAAAGGAATAACATCTCTGATGTTGGTCATTCCGGTAACAAAAAGCACCATACGCTCAAAACCTAAACCAAAGCCTGAATGAACGGCACTACCAAAACGACGTGTATCCAAATACCACCATAATTCCTCTTCTGGTATGTTTAATGCCTGCATTTTTTCTACCAGTACATCATAACGTTCTTCTCTCTGAGAACCTCCTACAATTTCTCCGATACCCGGGAAAAGGATATCCATTGCCCGAACTGTTTTACCATCTTCATTTAAACGCATATAAAAAGCCTTGATGTTTGCAGGATAATCAAATAAAATTACAGGAGACTTAAAGTGTTTTTCTACGAGGTAACGTTCGTGTTCACTCTGTAAATCAGCCCCCCATTCTTCAATAAGATACTGGAATTTTTTGTTTTTATTGGGTTTAGATGATTTTAGAATATCAATAGCCTCTGTGTAAGAAACGCGTTTGAAGTTGTTCTCAACTACAAATTTTAGTTTTTCTATCAATGACATTTCACTTCTTTCTGCCTGTGGCTTGTTTTTTTCTTCATCAAGCAAACGTTGTTCTAAAAACCTGATATCATCTTCACAATTTTCCAGAACATAACCGATGATATATTTTATGAAATCCTCAGCCAGATCCATATTAGCATCTAAATCATTAAATGCTACTTCAGGTTCTATCATCCAGAACTCCGCTAAATGGCGTGAGGTGTTTGAATTCTCTGCACGAAAGGTAGGACCGAATGTATAAACGGCACCTAAAGCCATAGCGTATGTTTCACCTTCCAACTGGCCAGATACCGTTAAATTGGTCGGTTTTCCGAAAAAATCTTCTTTATAATTAATACTTCCGTCTTCATTTCGTGGAGCGGAGCCGTCTAAAGGTAAAGCGGTTACCTGAAACATTTCACCTGCCCCTTCTGCATCTGATCCCGTAATTATAGGTGTGTTAACGTAGAAAAAACCATTATCCTGAAAGTATTTATGTACTGCATACGAAAGTTTGCTGCGTACACGCATGATAGCCCCAAAAGCATTGGTACGTACACGTAGATGGGCATTTTCCCGTAAAAATTCCAACGAATGTTTTTTGGGCTGCATAGGGTATTGTTCGGGATCAGAATCTCCAAGTATATCCAGTTGATTTACCTGAATTTCGAATTTTTGTCCTGCGCCCTTACTTTCAATCAAAGTACCCTTTACCGCAATAGCTGCTCCGGTGGTTACTCTTTTTAAAAGGTCAGCCGGAAATTTTTCAAAATCTACCACACATTGTATGTTATGCAGAGTAGAGCCGTCGTTTAGCGCAATAAATTGATTGTTTCTAAAGGTGCGTACCCAGCCTTTAGCTGTTACTTCCTGCAATAATTTAGCACCGCCTAACAAATCAATTACTTTAGTATGCTTCATGTTGCTATATGTTTTAAACTACTTTGGGTTCTTTTAAAATACCTGCAAAGGTAAGCAATTTTATGTAGATTACTTTTTGTTTTTTTAGGTTTTATAAAGTGTTGAACTTTATATTTGCATAAAATAAAAAATATGAATTGGGTTTTATTGATTATCGGTGGGCTGTTTGAGGTGGCCTTTACGTTTTGTATAGGAAAGGCTAAAGATGCGACAGGTTGGGAAATGTATACCTGGTATGCCGGGTTTTTGGTGAGTGTAGCTATTAGTATGGGGCTGCTTATTAAAGCCAGTCAAACACTGCCGTTAGGAACTTCTTATGCGGTATGGAGCGGTATAGGGGCTGTAGGTTCGGTAATTATGGGGATCCTGTTTTTTAAAGAACCAGCTGATTTCTGGCGTATGTTTTTTATTTTTACGCTTATTGGCTCTATCGTGGGTTTAAAAGTGGTGTCGCACTAAAAAGTTGATTCTTTTCTGCCTTAGAAATGACAACAAAAAAAGCCACTCAACAGAGTGGCTTTTGAATTATACTTTCATGATTTCAGCTTCTTTTTCGGCAAAAATCTCATCTATTTTTTTTATGTAAGCATCCGTCAGTTTTTGTACACGGTCTTCTGCATCCTTACAAATATCTTCAGAAGTACCTTCTTTTTCCTGTTTTTTA
Organism: Paenimyroides tangerinum; assembly: GCA_050990835.1. Lineage (GTDB taxonomy): Bacteria > Bacteroidota > Bacteroidia > Flavobacteriales > Flavobacteriaceae > Flavobacterium. The sequence continues at coordinate 1,528,643 of CP158859.1, forward strand.
ATCTCGTTGTTAGCATCTTTCCGGGCATTACGGATAGATATTTTGGCATCTTCAGCTTCTGTTTTTGCCTGCTTAGCTAAATCTTTTCGGCGCTCTTCAGTCAACGCCGGAATATTAATAATGATCATATCGCCATTATTCATAGGGTTTAGCCCCAGGTTAGCTATCATAATGGCTTTTTCAATAGGCTGCAGCATGTTTTTTTCCCAAGGAGTTACCGTTAATGTTCTCGGATCGGGTACATTAACGTTTGCTACTTGAGATAAAGGAGTTGCCGATCCGTAATAATCTACAAAAACGGAGCCAAGCATTTGCGGAGATGCTTTGCCAGCGCGTATGTTTAGCAACGATTTTTCTAAATGGGCAATAGAGCCCTCCATCGATTCTTTTGCTTCGTCTATGATAAAATTAATTTCTTCTGTCATGACTTTTCTTTGTTTATAAGTTTAGTATACCGTAGTGCCAACATTTTCACCCTGACACACTTTTAATAAATTATCTTCTTTATTCATGTCAAACACTACAATAGGCAGTTTGTTTTCCTGGCTGAGTGTAAAAGCTGTGGTGTCCATAACATTTAAGCCTTTTTGGAGTACATCTGTAAAGGTAATGTTTTCAAATTTAACAGCAGTCGGATCTTTTTCCGGATCGGCTGTATAAATGCCGTCTACACGTGTTCCTTTTAAAATGACATCTGCACTTACTTCAATACCGCGTAAAACCGCTGCAGTATCAGTAGTAAAGTAAGGATTTCCGGTACCGGCCCCAAAAATAACAATGCGGTTTTTTTCCAAATGACGCGTCGCTCTCCGTTTAATGTAAGGTTCGGCAATAGCCTCAATTTTTAAAGCGGTCTGCAAACGGGTAAGCATACCTGCATCTTCCAGGGCACCCTGTAAAGCCATACCATTAATAACAGTGGCCAGCATACCCATATAATCGCCCTGTACACGGTCCATACCCTTACTGGCTCCGGCTACACCTCTGAATATATTTCCTCCTCCAATTACAATGGCTACTTCTACACCTAAATCGTGCACTTTTTTAATTTCCTGTGCGTATTCAGACAAACGCTTGGGATCAATTCCATATTGATTGTCACCCATTAAAGCTTCTCCGCTTAATTTGAGAAGTATTCTTTTGTATTTCATGAAAGAAAAATTTTATGCAAATATAACGATTATCTGTTTTTAGAAAAGACCTAATTCATTTTATCTTTTAAAATCTGAAAAGATGATTTGGCCTCCTGATATCCGATGTTGAATATTTCGTCCATTTTCTTTTTACTGGTTTCAAACGTGGTATACTGAGCCAGTTTTTTAGGCTCTATGTACCAGTCGCACAGTTCATTTTGCGCATTTGAATTATGAGAGGTCATAATTTCAAAGGCGCGTATGGCTATTGACTTTATTGAGCTGAGTTTGGTTATTTCCGTATCCACCATAGGACAAACATTTATACCAATAATATAATCGCAGCGTCCTTGGATAATATTTACCGGAAAATTATTGAGAATACCGCCGTCACTATACAATTTTCCATTGATTTTTACAGGTGAAAAAACGCCCGGAAAGGCACTTGAGGCTATAATAGCGTCCGTAATACGTGTCTTTTGGTTAAAGATTTTGAGTTTGCCGCGGATGATATCGGTAGCGGTAACAAACAAATCGCAAGGCAGCTCTCCTATGGTAACATCTTTTAAAATATCTTTCAGGTAACTTTCAAATGAATTGGCATCCAAAAAACCCGCCTTTCTAAACGTGATATGACTCCAGCTGAACAAACTTACCGATTTAAAAAAATCTAGAATTTCGTCGGGTTTTAAACCGTATGCGTATAAGCCGCCTACTATACTTCCTGCGCTGGTGCCGGCTATAACACTAGGGTAAATACCTACTTCGTTTAAAAATTTTAAAACACCGGCATGCGCTAGCCCTTTGTGTCCGCCTCCTGACAAAACAATGCCAAACTCGGTGTCATTTTTTTGCATGTTTCGTTTATACAATTTTAAGTTTTATCTTTGATTACGTAAATGTACAACAATGAACACACTTTTTAAAGACAGCTTAACAAAATCTTATACCTATACGGATTACCGAAAATTGGTGACCGATTTGCTTCGGGAAGGGAAATCAACGGGGCCTCATCAATCAGATGAATTGACGGATTATAGCAAACTTAATGATCACCGGATGAACCGTTTGGATAAAACGCTGCAATTGACGCCAGCTAGTATTTCCTGCCTGAAAAGTTTAAACAAAAAATATATTTGGCTTGTTATAAGTGAAGGTTGGTGCGGAGATGCTGCACAAATTTTACCAATTTTAAACAAAATGGCTGAAGAAACAGTGCATATTGATTTGCAGATTGTGTTACGTGATGAAAATGAAACCTTAATGAATGCCTATTTAACGAACGGAGGACGATCTATTCCCAAACTTATTGTAATAGATGCTGAAACAGGAGAAGAAACAGGAAATTGGGGGCCTCGTCCTGCAGAAGCTTCACAACTGATTAACGATTTGAAAAACCAGTACGGTGGAATAACTGATGAAGTAAAGGAAGGTCTGCAAAAATGGTATAATGATAATAAAGGTATTGCTGTTCAGGAAGACATTTTTAAATTATTAAAAAACTCGGTCTTATAAGCCGAGTTTTTATATTATTTTGTAGCGCTTAGCAAGGCATTAGTTCGTCTGATTGCCTCAGCATCTTTGTAATCCAGCCATTTTTGTCCCTGCTGTTTACGCATAAAATTATCATATAACCGGTTAAATACCACATTTTTTAACCCGTTATACAGGTTTTTCGGCCGGCCGGCTAATGAACGTAAGCTCAGTGAAAAACCGGGCGTTTCATATTTCATGTAATGCCACCACCCTTCAGGCATATAAAGCATTTCGCCATGTTGTAGTTGCGTAATATACGGATTTACTTTTTGCAGTGCAGGAAAACGCTCAAAATCAGGATTGTCGAAATCAATATCTTCATGACAGATCCAAGAATAAGGCAAGCGGTACATATATTTGGTTTCCTTCGGATCAACTAAGACGCATTGTTTTTTACCGTCAAAATGAAAATGGAAAATATTGGGAAAGTCAATATCATAATGCATAAAAACTTTCGCATTTTCACCGCCAAAAAAAACCAAAGGTAAATTCTTTAACAGGCGTAATCCCAGATCAGGCCACTCCATATCTTCTTTCATTGAGGGTACATCTTTCATTAGATTATACAAAAAAATGCGTAAATCGGTAGGCCCCTTCTCTAAAATGTCAATATATTCAGCCATGGTCATCGTAAAATCAGGCTCGTTTACCTTTTTGGTATAATCGGTTTTTCTGTTGTCGTACAAAGGTACTTTCTTGTCACCAGCCACTTTACGTATAAATTCGAGATTCCATTTCGTGAATGCCGGCCAGTCTTCAATTTGGTTGGTAATGACTACTGGTTTTTGTTGTTTATAGTAATTTTCTAAAAAATCTTTTTTGGTAAGTTTCGTTACTCGTTCAATTTCTATATAATTAAAAGGCATAGATAAGCTGGGTATAATTTTTATAATTGAATAAAGATACGATTTAATTATATAGACTTACGGCAAATAGTTTTTTAGATTAAGAAAACTATTTGTCTTAAAAGGCTTTCTTTTCATTAAGGTTTAGAAAGATTGCTTGCGTTGCGGTTGTTATTTTGGCATGTACGGCATTACCCGAGCTGATTCTGTGAACACCTAAAACGGCAAATTCTTCATAAGTTTTTAACCCGTCTTTTAAAAACGTGTTTAAAGGAAGTTTAGTAGCGTTTATTACTGCTCTGATATCAGAATCGTTATTAATAAGCGGTATAAAAAAGCCATCGGCACCTGCTGCTTCATACAATTTAATTCTTTCCAGAGTGTTTTCCAGCGCCTGTGGGGTTTTGGTGGTATAAGTATCAATACGTGCGTTGATAAAAATATCTTTTCCTTTTGATTTCAAAAACGTTTTAATGGTGCTTATCTTTTCTGCTAATGCAGCAGTGGAGCCCAATATGCGCTGGTTTCCCTGTGTTAAACCATCTTCTATATTGATACCTAATATACCGGCGTCTGTTAATTTTTCTACATTTCGGGCAACCTCTTCAGGATTGTCGGCATATCCCGATTCTATATCGGCCGATACTAAAAGTGCCGTTGATTTTGCTATTTTTTCAACAATAAAAAACATGTCATCAAACGAAATATTTTCACCGTCTTCATACCCCAAGATGTTGGCAATGGCGTGGCTTGATGTTCCTATAACTTCAAAACCTGCTTTTTCTGCGGCTTTAGTGCTAATAACATCCCAGGTGTTGGCAATTAATAGTGGCTTTTCCTGATAATGCAAGGTTTTAAATTTTTCTATACGCATAACTTTTTAAGTTCTGATTTACTTAAAGATAGTAATTTAAAACACATAAAAAAATGGTTTTGTACTGCAAAACGATTTTTGTCGTATAAATTAAAGAAGAGAAAAGTCGTCTTATTCGCTAAAACGGAATACAGATATGTTGATTTTATTATCCAGGCTTATACCTCCAGGGTTACAACCCGGTTTCCCTTCCGGAATGGAAATGCCCTGTCCGGCAAAATGTTCTGTCCAGACCGGAAAGAAAGAATCCGACCCGGGTTCTTTATACGTCATCGGAAACAGTTGAAAGAAAGGCTGGCCGGCATTGGCTGATTTAAAGGCATCGTAAATTAACTCTGAACAGTAATATTTGCCGTTATCATATAAAAAATCGTTGTCGTAGGGTGTGCCCAGCTGAGATTTACAAAAAGACAGAGCAGCAGGGATAAGGTGCTGATAGGCTGCTTTTACACTACCTGTATAAACAGTATTTTTTGTATAGGCTAGGAAATTTTGTAGCGGTGTTTTTACTACCGTTTCGCCAATAGCTTCGTAAACAAAGAAATCACTATTGTTTTCGGAAACCACCAGTCCCATATGATTAAAGTCGTTATCCTTATATCCTTCGGTAACCGCATTAATAGCTTCACACATTGGTCCGCAATTGATGTTGATAAACAACAAATCGCCATTTTGCAAACTGTTTTGCTGGGCTGAAACCTGTAAGGGTAATAAGAAGAACAGCAGAAATTTTTTCATGTTTAAAACGGATTATTCATTCTTTTTATAAAATATTACCCACAGCAATATTGGTAGGTATAGTTTGTGCTGTTTCCGAATAGAGAAAGAGAAATCCTTAATGGTTTTTGACTATAATAAGTATGTCTGCTGTTTTTTGTACTGCAGAAAGGTCTATTTCGTTTTTTTTTAATCAGGATTGTATAGTTTCTCAAAAGCGAGTGGGGTTATGGCATCTTCTACTGAAAAATGACCTGTTTTCGTCCGGCGTAAAGCGGTTAAATGTGCCCCTGATTGCATTTTTCTTCCAAAATCAAACGCCAGTGAACGTATATAGGTACCTTTACTGCACACTACCCGAAAATCTATTTCCGGCAAGGCTATTCGTGTTATTTCAAATTCGCTGATTTCAATTTTACGCGGAGAAACAGCTACTTCTTCACCCGCCCTTGCCAGCTCGTACAACCGTTTACCTTCTTTTTTTAACGCGGAAAAAACAGGCGGGTACTGATCAGTCTCTCCCATGAATTCACTTCGGGTTTTCTCGATGAGTTCTTCTGTTATATGAGCAATAGGAAAGGTTTTATTTACTTCAGTTTCCAGGTCGTATGAAGGTGTAGTACCGCCAAGCATAATAGTGCCGGTATATTCTTTTGCTTGCCCTTGCAGTTCAGGTATCCGTTTTGTAAACTTACCGGTACATATAATCAGTAAACCGGAAGCCAAAGGGTCTAAAGTACCTGCATGTCCTATCTTAAATTTTTTCGGAAGGTCCAGGTTTTTGATCAGCGCATATTTTATCTTATTAACCGCCTGAAAAGAACTCCATGTCAGTGGTTTATCAATTAAGAGAATTTGCCCTTCCTGAAACTGTTCTTTGGTTAATATCTCCATCATCAAGGGTTGTAGGAAAAATAGATTAGCAATACAATACCTATAATAATCCGGTACCATCCCCAAAGTTTAAACCCATATTTGGTCAATACATTAATAAAGGTTTTAACGGCAATCATAGCTACTACAAACGCGACAAGATTTCCTATAATGAATATCTGGATGTTTTCCTGAGAGGCCATGATCATTTCATATCCCTTTTGTGCATTGGCAGTGCCTTCGCCCCAGGTTTTAACAAAAACGGAATAAACCGTAACAGCCAGCATAGTGGGAACCGCCAGGAAAAAAGAAAATTCCGCTGCCGCTTTACGGCTTAAACCTTGCGTCATACCGCCTATAATAGAAGCTGCTGAACGTGAGGTGCCGGGCATCATAGCTAAACACTGCCAGAATCCGATGGTTACGGCTTTTTTTATCGTAATTTCTTTTTCGTCCTTTATTTTAGGGTTTTTAAACCATTGATCTACAAACAATAGAATAATACCGCCAATGACCAAAACAGCCGAAATAGCTACCTGATTACCTAATACGGCTTCTATTTTATCGTCAAATAATTTTCCTAAAATTAAGGCGGGTATAACGGCAAAAGCCAGTTTGATATAGAATTTGAAATTAGAAAAATCGAAAAATTTTTTCCAGTAAAGCACTACTATAGATAAGATAGCGCCAAACTGTATAGAAACCTGGAACATTTTCAGGTATTCGGTTTCTTCCATACCCATCAGCGCTGCGGTAAAGCCCATATGGGCGGTGGATGATATAGGTAAATATTCGGTAAGGCCTTCAATAATGGCAATAATAATGGCTTGTAGGGTGTTCATTCAGTATATCTTAAAGATTATGCGTTTGGTTGTGATTTTTTAGGGGATTTGAAAATGGAATAAATACACACACCAAACCCGATAAAAATGACCGTTGGTGCCAAACGGATACGTCTGAAACTAAATACATCTTTGTTGAAAACAGCCGGATCATCACTGCCTCCGCCCGACATCAACAGAAATCCTAAAGCAATAACGGCCAACCCTATAATTAATAGAATGTAATTCTCCTTTTGAAAAAGAGGAGATTGTTTTTGATTATTATTTGCCATAAAAAATAAGTTTAATATAGATCGTCAGATTTTAAATTTAAGAAACGCTGGGTTGCAAAAAAGGTGCTTATATAGGTAATAACGATACCTATAATAAAAATTCCGGCACATACGATAATCAAAGACTGGTATTCTTTGATAAGCAGGAGTGTAGGGAATTTGGTGTCAACATAATACGTAAGGGCTATAACGCCAATAACGGCCAGTAATGAACCGATCATGCCCAGTTTTATGCTGGTCCATATAAACGGCCGGCGTATAAAGGATTTGGTAGCACCTACCATTTGCATGGTCTTGATAATAAAACGTTTGGAGTAAATAGACAGGCGTAACGAACTGTTGATAAGAAGCATAGCTACAAATGCTAAAAAAGCACTTATAATCAATATCCAGAATGTAATCGTCTGAATATTTTTATTTACTAGATCTACCAGCTGTCGGTCGTATACGACATCTTCTACCAAAGGGTTTTCTTTAAACGTGAGCTCTATATTTTTTATACTGTCTTGTTCTACGTAGTTGCCCTTAAAATGGAGGTCGAAAGAGTTTTGCAATGGGTTAAAGCCTAAAAAATGGACAAAATCTTCACCTATTACCTCCTGTTGGGTTACAGCAGCCGAATCTTTATGTACAAAAACAATATCTTTTATATAAGCAGATCTTTTAACGTCATCTTCAAATTTTTTGAGGTCTTCAGGCTTGGCTTCGTCTTTAAAATAAACAGACATAGGAATATTCTCTCTGAAATTATTCGAAATTTTCTCAGAGTTTATCACGAACAACCCCAAACCTCCCAAGAGAAAAAGTACCAAAAATATACTTAAGATGACAGAAAAATAAGACGATATAAGTCTTCTCTTTTGATATCTTTCGTAAGATGTAGACATAATAGATTTTTTAAAGGGTAAAAATAGTAAAGAAAATTATTTTAAGCTATTATATTGCTGAAAGATTTACATATCTTACAAATTAGCCTTATTTTTGTTGCTATTTTTTACTACAGATTACCTTTAAAAATTAAAAGGAAGATGAAATACCATCCGAATGAAATTGAAGCCAAGTGGCAAAAATACTGGCAGGAACACCAGACATTTAAAACAAGTCGTCATTTTGATCAGCCTAAATACTATGTATTAGATATGTTTCCATACCCGTCAGGGGCCGGTTTACATGTTGGTCACCCATTGGGCTATATTGCCTCTGATATTTACGCACGGTATAAACGTCATAAAGGGTTTAATGTATTGCATCCGCAAGGTTATGATTCATTCGGACTGCCTGCTGAACAATATGCTATTCAAACAGGTCAGCATCCTGCTATTACTACAGAAACAAATATCAAGCGTTACAGAGAACAGCTGGATAAAATAGGTTTTTCTTTTGATTGGAGTAGGGAAGTGCGTACATCCGATCCGGAGTATTACAAGCATACCCAGTGGATTTTTATTCAGTTGTTTAATTCTTGGTACAATAAAACTACTGATAAAGCAGAGAATATAACCACTCTGATTGAGTTGTTTTCCACAGAAGGTAATGCCAATGTGCAGGCAGTTGCGGATGAAAATATAGCTGTTTTCTCAGCGGATGACTGGATGCGCTTTTCCAAAGAAACACAAGAAAATATCTTATTGAAATACCGTATGACCTATTTGGCAGAAACGGAAGTAAACTGGTGCCCGGCTTTGGGAACCGTTTTAGCAAATGATGAGATAGTGAATGGGGTTTCTGAACGCGGCGGATATCCTGTTATACGTAAAAAAATGACACAGTGGAGCATGCGTATTTCGGCCTATGCTGAACGTTTGTTGAAGGGGTTGGAAACAATTGACTGGAGTGAATCGATTAAAGAAGCCCAGCGTAACTGGATTGGAAAATCGGTTGGAGCTGCCGTTTCCTTTACTATTAAGGATACGAAACATACGATTGAGGTTTTTACTACCCGTCCTGACACGATTTTCGGTGTAAATTTTATCACATTGGCACCGGAACACGATCTGGTAGCTCAGATTACAACACCAGAACAAAAAGCCACGGTTGATGCCTATGTTGAAGCTACGGCAAAACGATCAGAGCGGGAACGGATGGCAGATGTAAAAACCATTACAGGTGTATTTACCGGTGCGTACGCTGAACATCCGTTTACGGGGGAGTCTGTAGCTATCTGGATAGGAGATTATGTATTGGCCGGCTATGGAACAGGAGCGGTTATGGCAGTTCCGTGCGGAGACGAACGTGATTATGCTTTTGCCAAACATTTTGCGGGACAAAAAGGAATGCCGGAAATCATCAATATTTTTAATCAGGATATTTCGGAAAGGGCTTATACTGAAAAATCCGGTTTTGAGCTTCAAAATTCAGATTTCTTAAATGGTTTAGGGTATAAAGAAGCCACTGAAAAAATAATAGCCGAACTGGAAAAAATAAAACAAGGAAAAGCAAAAGTTAATTACCGTTTACGCGATGCGGTTTTCTCGCGTCAGCGCTATTGGGGAGAACCATTTCCGGTATATTATGTAAAAGGCTTGCCGCAGATGATTGCTGCCGAATACCTGCCAGTTCGTTTGCCCGAAGTGGAAAAATACCTGCCGACTGAAGACGGGCAGCCGCCTTTAGGTAATGCGTCGGTATGGGCCTGGGATACGGTGCATAACAAAGTTGTAGCCAATACTGAAATTGACCATATTACTGTTTTTCCGTTAGAGTTGAACACTATGCCGGGATGGGCAGGAAGTTCATGGTACTGGCTGCGTTATATGGATGCCGCGGCAGAAAATGAACTGGCTGCCCGGGAAGCGATTGCTTACTGGCAAAATGTGGACTTGTATATTGGCGGAAGTGAGCATGCCACAGGGCATTTGCTGTATTCGCGTTTTTGGAACAAGTTTTTAAAAGATATAGGTATAGTACCAACCGAAGAACCGTTCCGGAAATTAATCAACCAAGGAATGATTCTGGGAACATCTGCGTATGTTTATCGTTTGGAAGGCACCCATACGTTTATTTCAAAAGGAAAGATAGACGGACAAAAAATACAGCCGATTCATGCAGATGTTTCACTGGTTAATATGTCGTCGGAACTGGATATTGAAGCTTTTAAATCATGGCGTCCTGATTTCAGGGATGCAGAATTTATTCTGGAAGACAATGGTAAGTACATTGTGGGACACGAAGTGGAAAAAATGTCAAAATCATATTTTAACGTTATAAATCCGGATGATATCTGCAATGAGTACGGAGCAGATACGCTGCGTTTGTACGAAATGTTTTTAGGACCGTTAGAGCAGGCAAAACCTTGGAATACAGCGGGAATTACAGGTGTTTTTGGGTTTTTGAAAAAATTATGGCGTTTGTATGCTGATGATAATGGTATACTAATTACCGATGAAGAGCCTACAAAAGAAATGTATAAATCGTTACATAAAACCATTAAGAAAGTTACAGAAGATATCGAAAACTTTTCTTTTAATACTTCTGTATCACAGTTTATGATCTGTGTAAACGAATTGAGCCAGCAAAAATGCCACCACCGTTCCATACTGGAACCGTTAACCGTTCTTATTTCGCCTTATGCCCCGCATATAGCGGAAGAGTTATGGAGTATGCTGGGGTACAATGCATCAGTTTCAAAAGAAGCCTTTCCGGTTTTCGATGAAAAATACCTGATAGAAAGTACGAAAGAATATCCGGTATCGTTTAACGGTAAAATGCGTTTTAAAATAGAGTTGCCGTTAGATCTTACAGTTGAACAGATAGAGGAGATAATTATGACGGATGAACGTACACATGTGCAATTACAAGGAAAAATTCCTAAAAAAATCATTATTGTTCCCGGAAAAATTATCAATATAGCTGGTTTTTAATAATGAATAAAATAAAAGAAAGCGACCATTACGTGAGTAAGGTCGCTTTTTTTGTTAAATTATTTCGGTTTTTGATTTGCTGTAACGTCCAAAACTCGCGTATTTGACTTAGTGTTGTAGAATTAGCTAGAATAGGAAAGTTCTGACGCATTAAAAAGAAAGGTTAAACGCGTAAAATAATACAAACTAGAAGTAAGTGGCTTGTTTTTTGATAAACACTTAGAAACAAACAGGTCATGAAAAAAATCATCTTCTTTTTTTCTTTATTATCTTCTTTTTTTCTGTTTGCACAGACAGGAAAGGGAGACGTTGCTTTTTCTGCAGGTATTGCCCAGCAGCCGGTATTTAACAGGCATGAACTTTCCGGACGGCTTGCGGTTCGTTATTATCTGACTGAGCGTTTATCTTTAGGCACACAAATGTTGTACCGCAGTAAAAAATATTCAGAGGGCTTTGGTTACCGGACCAACCGGACCTTACTGCATGTATTTACTGTAGGTATTCCCTTGCAGTATGATCTGGTAAATAATGATAAAATGATACTCGGTTTAGGAGCCGCTCAAGGTGTGCTGTTTAGTACCTTACGCAACAGAAACGATGTAACAGAAGAGGAATATTATGATTCTGATACCGGATATACCAGTGTATATCTTGTGCCTAAGAAGCTAAACCGTGATGCGTTTTATGTAATGACTCCTTATCTCGATTTTTCTTATAAAATAGTCCGGATAGATAAGTCGGCCACCATGTATGCCCACGCTAATATGGGCTATCAGATAGCTTTTGGTGAAGGAGATTTTTCAAGGGCACGGGACTTTACAAATTATGTAGTATCTTTAGGCATTACTATTAAAGGTATTATAGACTAATTATGAAAAGTACAAAACCTCTTGTTTTTATTGGTGTAAGCATTGCTTTTATTATTGTATTACTGATGTTTGGTTTGCCATTATATAATGTTTGGCAGCAAGAAATGGCCGGTAAAGCAGAAATGGCGAAAGCAGAACAAAATCGTAAAATCCTCATTGAGGAAGCAAAGGCCCGTTTGGAAGCTGAAAAACTTAATGCCCAGGCAGAGATAGAGCGTGCAAAGGGAATGGCGGAAGCCATGAAACTGGAAAACGGTACCTTAAACAGTACCTACAATCAATACCTTTTTATCAGAACGCTGGAAAAATTAGCTGATAAAGGCGATCTGCCTCAGATTATCTACATGCCGTCTGAAGGATTGTTGCCGGTTATGGATGTGAGTAAAAAAAATAGCAGTATTCCGGTTACAGCAGAATAATGTATGGCATTTAAAGACTATATTATATTTGCGTTAGTGGTGGTCATAGCATGGTTATGGCGGCAGTGGCGGAAAAGCAAACAGATTTTAGACGATCATAAAAAATCGACTCATTATTTGGAGCGGAAGATTGAAAACGTGCAACTGGAAAGTATAGATGCCAAGCTGAATCCGCACCTGTTTAAAAATATTCTTAATTCGATACAATCGCATACCTATCAATCCTATTATACCATAGAAAAATTATCCAATGTGCTGGATTATGTATTGTATGAAACCTCGAAAAAATTTGTATCGCCGCGTGAGGAAATCACATTTGCCAAAGACCTGATTGAGATCAACAGGATAAAGATCAGTCCGTTGTTCGATTTGCGCATTAAAATCAAGATAGATGAGAAAGATGTGTATCTCGATCAAAAAGTACTGGCCCCTTTGTTGAGTGTCGATTTAATTGAGAATGCGTTTAAGCATACTGAAATACAGGAACCCGACGCATTTATTTCTATTATAATTGAGTTAAAAGGGGGGTATTTCTCCTTAACCGTATCCAATAAAATATCCGGAAAAGTTCCGCTTATAAAGACAAAAAGTGGTTTCGGAGGCAGTAGCCTGGAAAAACGGCTCCATATTTTATATAAAGACCGTTTTCGTTTAGAAAGATTTGTTGAAAATGATACGTTTTTAGCGTATTTAAAAATCAGGCTGTATGAGTAAGATTGTGCGTTGCGTTTTATTAGATGATGAACTGTTGGGACTTCAGTATCTGAAAATGCTGTGCGGTCAGATTGCAAATGTGGAAGTGGTGAAAGCATATAACCACCCGGAAAAATTTTTAAATGACTTGCCTCAGCTTTCCTTTGATTTATGTATTCTGGATATTGAAATGCCGGGTATGAGTGGCTTGCAGGTAGCTAATCTGCTATCAGATAAATTGGTTGTCTTTACCACTGCTTATACAGAATACGCGGTAGAGGCATTTGAAATTAACGCTCTTGATTACCTGACAAAACCTGTAAAAAAGGAACGCCTGCAACGTGCTGTTGAAAAAGCGCTACTGTATATGAATAAGACTCAGGATGCAAAAGACTATATAACGGTGAATACAGATAGAGGCAAAGCACTTTTACAATTCCAGAATATTGCCTATGTAACTGTTTCTGAAGTAGACAGCCGCGATAAGCTGGTTTATTTGCATGACGGCACATATTGGGTGCTGAAAAATATCTCTTTTGAAAAATTACTGGCTTCTCTGCCGGAACAAACATTTTGCCGGGTAAATAAAAAAGAAATTATCTCCATGGAAATTGTTCACTTTTATTCCCATGATGAAATAGAATCAAGTATTCTGATACAAAACAAACCTAAAATGTTTACAATCGGAACACACTACCGCCAGGAGTTCTTGTCTAAACTGTGATTTTGTTACATTTTTTTTATATTTCATTACATTTGATGCGTATTATTTTACAGAAAAAAAAATGAAAGGCAAACGTTTCAGACTTTTGTGTCATGAATCAAAACTCTGACTATAATGCGTAAGTACAAAAATACCATTTTTTATACCTTGGTAATCCTTATTTTCTCTTTTATCATGTATTTAACCGTACATAAAGGACAAGATTTGGAAGTAGGTGTACTGGATATTACTTCAGGAAAAAATGACTGGCAGGAATTTTTAGCATCATTTCTTCAAAACCTGCATCATCCATTGGCCTTGCTGCTGATGCAGATTATTACTATAGTAATTGTGGCCCGTTTTTTCGGATGGCTGTTCAATAAAATCGGGCAACCTTCGGTTATCGGTGAAATTATCGCGGGTATTGTATTGGGGCCTTCTTTATTCGGTATGTATTTTCCGGAAACTTCCGCCGCTTTATTTCCTTTGGAATCGTTAGGGAATTTACAGCTCTTGAGCCAGGTAGGTTTAATTCTTTTTATGTTTGTTATAGGTATGGAGCTGGATCTTAAGGTACTGAAAAGCAAAGCTCAGGACGCAGTGGTTATCAGCCATGCAAGTATTGTTATACCTTTTGCATTGGGAATGGTTTTGGCTTACTTTACCTATACAGCTTACGCGCCTGACGGAATCAATTTTCTATCGTTTGCGTTGTTCATGGGAATTGCGATGAGTATTACTGCTTTTCCGGTATTGGCGCGTATTGTGCAAGAACGAGGCATACATAAAACAAAATTGGGAACCGTTGTTTTAACGGCGGCAGCTGCGGATGATATTACTGCCTGGTGTATACTGGCAGTAGTTATTGCTATTGTAAAAGCAGGTTCTTTTGTCAGTGCCCTGTACGTGATTGTTATGGCGGTGCTGTATGTGTTGGTAATGCTGAAATTGGTCCGGCCTTTTTTACGACATATTGGAAATCTGAATGCGCATAATAAAACACTCAGTAAACCTGTGGTGGCTATATTTCTTTTGGTACTGGTATTATCTGCATATGCCACTGAGGTTATAGGCATACATGCCTTGTTCGGAGCGTTTATGGCCGGAGCCATTATGCCCGATAATCATAAGTTTCGCCATATATTCGTTGAAAAAGTAGAAGATGTGGCCGTTATTCTTTTTCTTCCGTTGTTTTTTGTTTATACCGGATTGCGTACTGAAATAGGCTTATTAAATGAAGTAGGACTCTGGAAAGTGACAGGGCTGATTATTCTGGTGGCTGTAACCGGAAAGTTTCTTGGAAGTGCTGTTGCTGCAAAATATGTAGGGCAAAGCTGGCGTGACAGTTTAACAATCGGAGCTTTAATGAATACGAGGGGGTTGATGGAACTGGTAGCTCTTAATATAGGTTTTGAATTAGGGGTACTGACACCTGAAGTGTTTGCCATGATGGTTATTATGGCCTTGGTTACCACATTTATGACAGGGCCGTTTCTGGATCTGATTAACAAAGCCTTTAAGGCTGATGTGGAAAAAGACGGAGGGTTACTGAATGACACGAAGTTTAAGATATTGTTTTATTTCGATCAGACGTCTACAGGGCGAAACCTTCTGAAACTTGCCAATACTTTTACGAAAAATCAACAGGAAAATAGTGTCGTAACAGCTCTGCATCTCGTAAAAAGCAGTGATGTAGACCTGTTGGATCAAAGACATGAAGAAAAAGTGTTTTCTCCTATTGAAGAAGAGGCGCATAAACTGGATCAAAAGCTTATTAATCTGTATAAAGTGTCGACAGATATTGATACGGAAATTGTAGATGTGGCTCATAAAGGGAATTATGATCTGGTTTTAATGGGGCTTGGGGCCTCTATATATGATGGTACTATTCTGGGCAGATTATTAGGATTTACTACCCGAATTGTAAATCCGGAGGTAATTGTAGACAAAGTTACGGGAAGAGAAAAGCTTTTTGATTATTCGCCTTTTGATGATAAAACGAGATATGTTATTGCCAATGCCAGAATTCCTGTGGGTATTTTTATTGATAAAGACCTGAAAACGGTCAATAAGATTTTTGTTCCTTTCTTTCATGAAAGCGATAAAAAGCTAATCCCTTTTATTCTGAAGTTTATTCAAAACAATGATTCCCAGATCACTATTATGGATATGAACGGATACCTTAAGAACAATACTTTTATAAAAGAAGAATTCCGTTTAATAGAGCAGGTAAAGCCCAACCATATTATGATCTTAACCGATACGCAGGTGGAACAGCATTATATTCAGGAACAAGATCTCATTCTTACTACGGTAAGATCGTGGCGAAATATGATTGAAAAAAAATACAACTGGTTAGAGAGTACCACTTCTTTGTTGTTAATCAAGCCTTAGATACTGAGTTTTATGCGCATACTGGTAAACATCTTATTGTTTTTTTATTATCTTCTGACAGGATTTCTGTTTATAATGATAATAGCAGTCATGTGGCTGTATTTTTACTTACAAAAAAAGGCAGCATCTTAAAATGCTGCCTTTTTTAAGGTCTTAATTTTACAATAAAAATATTGGGGTATTTCTTTTGTAATTTTCTCAAGGTATTCTCTGCCTCAATTTTATTCTTGTAATTACCCACAACCAGTTTATAATTCGGATTAGAATAAATAATTGTGGCATCTATAGCAGGAAAAGATTTCTTGAAATCATGATAGCGGGCTTCTGCTTCTTCACGTGCACCGAAATATAATTGAAGCGAATAGTTTTTATAAATAGAAAAAGTATTGTTTACACGCCGTTTTTCATTTAATAATCGTTCAAAATTACTGTCTTGGGTCATGGCAAAAGATGATTCTTGTGCTGCGGCATGCTCAATTGGTAAAAATGTTAAAAAAGTGATAAATACGGGAATGAAATTTCTTAAATTCTTCATAATGAATAGTATTTAATGCAAAATTAAAAAATCTTTAAACAGTTTGGGGAATTGGCATTTATTTAGAATTGTTATAAATTACAAAATAGGCATTACTGGGGTTTTTAGAGTGGTTCATATGTCGTATTTTTGTCGGAGTTTATAAATAAAGTATTTCTATACATTGTGATAATAAAATGTTAAGAGTACGATAAATATTTAGTTGATAATCATTTTTTAACTATGAAAAAAATGGGTAACCATAATTCGTTTTCAAGGATTCTTTTCTTGTGTTTAGCTTTTGTGCTAAGCTTCTCTACGGCATCTTTTGCTCAGGATGCAGCAAAGGGTAAAGAGTTATTTAATGCAAATTGTGCGGCATGTCACAAGTTAGATGCAAATTCTACAGGACCTTCATTGCGCGGTGTGGCAGAGCGTCATTCTACGGAGTGGCTGCACAAGTGGATTAAGAATAGTTCGGCTTTGATCAAGTCGGGAGATGCAGAAGCAAATAAGATTTTTAACGAATGGAAACAGGTTCCTATGAACTCGTTCCCGAATTTATCTGATGAAGATATTGATAATATTATTGCTTACACATCAACAGAGAAGGAGGTGCCTGCTGTAGGTGCTGCTGCTGCTCCGGTAGCCGGGCAAAATGCTGGCGGTGGTGTTTCGAACATGGTGGTGCTGATAGCACTGGTTGTTGTGCTGGGAATGTTGATTGTGATGCTTTTCTTTGTGAAAAAAGTATTGACAAAGATAGTAGAGAAAAATGGCTTAACGGTACAGGAGAAAAAATCACTTCCAATATGGAAAGCTTTTGTAAAGAATAAATTTGCGGTTGTTGCTTCGGTAATAGTGCTGTTTCTTCTGGGGTCTTATTATTTGTTTGGTTATCTAATGCAGGTAGGTGTAGATCAGAATTATGAGCCTATTCAGCCTATACATTTTTCACATAAGATACATGCAGGTGAAAATGGTATTGACTGTAAGTATTGCCACTCTTCGGCGCGTACTTCTAAAACGTCAGGAATACCTTCTGCAAATGTATGTATGAACTGTCATAAAAATATTACAGAATTTACAGGAAGTAAAGATTCTACTTATGTGGATTATAGTAAGGATTTCTATACCGCTGAAATTCAGAAAATCTATAAAGCGGTAGGCTGGGATCCGGCAACGCAATCGTATACAGGAGAAGAAAAACCGGTAAAATGGGTGCGTATTCATAATTTGCCTGATTTTGTGTACTTTAATCACTCTCAGCACGTTTCGGTGGCAGGATTGGAATGTCAGACATGTCACGGTCCGGTAGAGGAAATGGAAATCATGAGACAACATTCTCCTTTAACTATGGGGTGGTGTATTGAATGTCACCGTAAAACAGAAGTGAAAGTTAATGATAATGAATACTATGCGAAAATTCATGAAGAATTGTCTAAAAAGTATGGTGTTGAAAAATTAACCGTAGCTCATTTAGGAGGAACTGAGTGTGCTAAATGTCACTATTAATAATAATTTAAGAAGCTAATATATATACAATGGCATCAAACAAAAAATACTGGAAAAGTGTTGAGGAGCTTAACGAAAACAGTTCTATTGTTGAGAAGCTAAGAAACAATGAGTTTGTTGAGGAAATTCCTACAGAAGAGTTTCTTGGAGATAAAAATACATTGTCTTCCTCTTCAACTACTCGTAGAGACTTTTTGAAATATGTCGGGTTTTCTACAGCTGCAGCTTCTTTAGCAGCTTGTGAAGGTCCGTTGAAAAAATCGATTCCTTATGTGATTCAGCCGGATGAAATTGTGCCGGGAATTGCTGATTTCTATGCAACTACCATTGCGGACGGGTTCGATTTTACTAACATTTTGATTAAAACACGTGAAGGCCGTCCTATTTCAGTTGTAAACAATACAATGGAAGGGGCTGTTACGGGGGCAAATGCGCGCGTACATGCATCGGTTTTATCGTTATATGATAGTTTGCGTTTAAAACAACCTAAAGTGGATGAAAAAGCCGCTTCATGGTCAGACGTAGATGCTAAAATTAAAGCGAGTTTGGAGGAGGCAAAGGCTGCTAGCGGTCAGATTGTGTTGTTGACCAATACAATGGCTTCTCCGTCTACAGATAAATTAATCAGTGAATTTATTGCTGCTTATCCTACGGCAAAACATATTGTGTATGATGCAGTTTCTTCTGATGCTGCGCTAGATGCATATCAAATGGCGTATGGAGAGCGGGCGCTTCCTGATTACGATTTTACACAGGCAGATGTAATTGTTTCTGTTGGTGCTGATTTTATCGGTGACTGGAATGGCGGTGGTTATGAAGGGGATTATGCAAAAGGACGTGTTCCGAAAAATGGAAAGATGTCTAAACATATCCAGTTCGAAGCTAATATGTCATTAGCAGGGGCGAACGCTGACCGCCGTGTGCCTATGACGGTTACAGATCAGAAACTGGCATTGGTTAAATTGTATAATTTAATTACCGGGGCTGGTGTAAGCGTGGCCAATACAACTGCTGATGCTGAAGTGGTAAAAGCCGCCCAGCAACTTAAAGCAGCCGGATCAAAAGGGGTATTAGTTTGTGGTATTGATGATGTTAACGCGCAATTATTGGTTTTTGCCATTAATCAGGCTTTGAATTCTTTGGCCTTTAAGCCATCGCAAACTAAATACGTAAGAGGAGGGAATGCTAAAGCGGTAGCGCAACTTGTAAATGATATGAATGCCGGTACGGTACATACTTTAATTATGAGTGGTGTTAACCCGGTATATACGTTATTCAACGGTAAAGCTTTTGCGGAAGGTTTGAAAAAAGTAAAAATGTCTGTGGCATTTAGTTTACATGAAGACGAAACGGCTTCCGTGACTAAAATTGCGGCGGCAATGCCTCATTATTTAGAAGCATGGGGTGATGTTCAGATGAAGAAAGGACATTATTCTATTATACAGCCTACTATACGTCCGTTGTTTAATACGAAACAATTTCAGGAAGGTTTGTTAAGCTGGTTAGGTAAAACGGAATCGTATTACGATTATTTAAAAGCGGTAGGTACTTCTGTAGTAACCGGAATTACCTGGAATACTTTAGTACATAACGGTTTTTATACCTATGAAGCTTCGAACTCAGGTACAGGAGCTGCTGATTTTAACGGGGCTGCTGCACAGTTAGCTGCTTCTAAAAAAGGAAATGGACTGGAACTGGTTTTATATACTAAAACAGGTATGGGAGACGGGCAGCAGGCAAATAACCCTTGGTTACAAGAATTTCCTGATCCGATTACCCGTGTATCCTGGGATAATTACGTAACCGTTTCCCGTAAAGATGCTGAGGCTTTAGGCTTGGTTAACTACCATGTGGCAAACGGAGGTTTAAACGGAAGTTATGCTACGGTAAAAGTAGGAAGTACGGTGCTGGAAAATGTTCCTGTGTTAATTCAGCCAGGTCAAGCGCCGGGAACTATGGGTATGGCTTTAGGTTACGGGCGTAAAGCATCCTTAAAAGAAGAAATGCAGGTTGGTGTAAATGCATATGCTCTATACACTAACTTTACGAATATTCAAAATGCAACTATAGAAAAGTCAAGCGGTGATCATGAATTTGCTTGCGTTCAGCTACAGAATACTTTAATGGGTAGAGGAGATATCTTAAAAGAAACAACTTTAGAGATATTCAATACCAAAGATGCAAAAGAGTGGAATGAAAAACCTCATGTGTCCATTGACCATCAAATGGTTGAAGCATCTACTGTAGATATTTGGGAATCTTTTGATCGTTCTGTTGGTCATCATTTTAATTTGGCGATAGATTTAAATGCCTGTACAGGATGTGGGGCATGTGTTATTGCTTGTCATGCAGAGAACAATGTACCGGTAGTTGGTAAAGCAGAGGTTAGACGTTCACGTGATATGCACTGGTTGCGTATTGACAGATACTATTCTTCTGAAGCTACATTTGCAGGAGATGTTGATAAAAAAGAAGGTTTCGCTGGATTATTCGGTGATAATGGTTCTTTGGGAGGCTTTGGTGAATTAGAACATGCGTCAGATAATCCGCAGGTAGCTTTTCAGCCCGTAATGTGTCAGCATTGTAATCATGCGCCATGTGAAACCGTTTGTCCGGTAGCGGCAACCTCTCACGGACGTCAGGGTCAAAATATGATGGCATATAACCGTTGTGTAGGTACACGTTACTGTGCAAATAACTGTCCGTACAAAGTACGTCGATTCAACTGGTTCCTGTATAACAAAAACAGCGCATTCGACTATCACATGAACGACGATTTAGGCCGTATGGTATTAAATCCTGATGTAGTGGTTCGTGCACGCGGGGTAATGGAAAAATGTTCATTATGTATTCAAATGACTCAGGCTACTATTCTGAAAGCGAAAAAAGAAGGGCGCCGGGTAAACAAAGACGAATTCGAAGTAGCTTGTTCGGCAGCATGTTCTTCCGGAGCTATGGTATTTGGGGATGTAAATGATAAAGAATCTGAAGTGGCTAAGCTATATGAAGAGGATAGAAGATATCATTTATTAGAGCATTTAGGAACTAAACCAAATGTGTTCTACCAGGTAAAAGTTAGAAATTCATAGTATATTATTAATTAGAAACATTATAAAGGATTATGTCGTCACATTACGAAGCACCCATTAGAAAACCTTTAGTTCTCGGTGATAAAACTTATCACGATGTAACGGTAGATGTTGCTAGACCTGTAGAAACACGTGCGAATAAAAAATGGTGGACTGTATTTACCATTGCTTTAATTGCATTTCTTTGGGGAGCGGGTTGTATGGTATATACAATTAGTACAGGTATTGGTACTTGGGGATTAAACAAAACTGTTGGATGGGCGTGGGATATTACCAACTTCGTTTGGTGGGTAGGTATCGGGCACGCGGGTACATTGATTTCTGCGGTATTATTATTGTTCCGTCAAAAATGGAGAATGGCTATTAACCGTTCAGCTGAGGCAATGACTATTTTCTCGGTAGTTCAGGCAGGTCTATTTCCAATCATCCACATGGGGCGCCCTTGGTTGGCGTATTGGGTATTGCCATTGCCTAATCAGTTTGGCTCGTTGTGGGTAAACTTTAACTCCCCGTTACTATGGGACGTGTTTGCAATTTCCACTTATTTATCTGTATCATTGGTTTTCTGGTGGACAGGTTTACTACCTGACTTTGCTATGTTGCGTGACCGCGCTGTAACGCCGTTTTCAAAACGTATTTATTCCATATTATCTTTCGGATGGTCAGGACGCGCTAAAGATTGGCAGCGTTTTGAAGAAGTATCTTTAGTATTGGCCGGATTGGCAACACCATTGGTACTTTCGGTGCATACCATTGTATCTATGGACTTCGCCACTTCGGTAATACCGGGTTGGCATACCACTATTTTCCCTCCTTATTTTGTTGCAGGAGCTATTTTCTCCGGATTTGCCATGGTAAATACCTTGTTAATTATCATGCGTAAAGTAATAAATCTGGAAGACTATATTACTATTCAACATATTGAATTAATGAACATAGTAGTGATGATCACAGGTTCTATTGTAGGAGTTGCTTATATTACAGAGTTAGTTATTGCATGGTATTCAGGTGTAGAATATGAGCAGTATGCTTTCTTAAATCGTGCAACAGGGCCGTATGCTTGGGCATACTGGATGATGATGACATGTAACGTGTTTTCTCCACAGGTAATGTGGTTTAAGAAAATCCGTACTTCGATTATGGCATCGTTTATTATCTCTATTGTTGTAAATATCGGTATGTGGTTTGAGCGTTTTGTGATTATTGTAACGTCATTGCACAGAGATTATTTACCTTCATCATGGACAATGTTCCAGCCAACATT
This sequence comes from Paenimyroides tangerinum, assembly GCA_050990835.1. Classification (GTDB taxonomy): domain Bacteria; phylum Bacteroidota; class Bacteroidia; order Flavobacteriales; family Flavobacteriaceae; genus Flavobacterium. The sequence continues at coordinate 1,551,055 of CP158859.1, forward strand.
TGTTGATGCGGGTATTTACATCGGAACGATAGGATTCTTTTTCGTATTATTCCTGCTATATTCAAGAACATTCCCTGTAATTGCGCAGGCAGAGGTAAAAACAATCTTGAAATCGTCCGGAGATAAATATAAAAGAGAGAGAGAAAACGGGAACCATTCACATAATCATTAATAAATTATGAGTACTAAAGTAATACACGTATTATATAATGATGATGATGTTTTAATGGACGCAGTAAAAACAACGCGTGCAGCACATCATCATATTGAAGAAGTTTACACACCTTTTCCGGTTCACGGTTTAGATAAGGCATTAGGTTTGGCACCTACACGTTTAGCCATCTGTGCTTTTATCTACGGATTATGCGGTTTGTCTTTTGCAACGTACATGATGAATTATATTATGATTCAAGATTGGCCGCAAGACATTGGCGGAAAACCAAGTTTTAGTTACATTCAAAATATGCCTTCATTTGTGCCTATTATGTTTGAATTAACAGTTTTCTTTTCAGCCCACTTAATGGTGATTACGTTCTTTTTAAGAAGTAGGTTATGGCCGTTTAAAAAGGCTGAAAACCCTGATGTAAGAACAACAGACGATCACTTTTTAATGGAAGTTGCCTTTGTACACGGTAACGAAGAAGAAACGGTAGAATTCTTCAAAAATACCGGGGCGGTAGAAGTTAAAGTAATTGATAAACAGTAATAGTAAGATGAGAACTTTATATACAATCATAGCATTAGCCGGGGTTTCAGCTTTAACTACTTCATGTTTCAATAAAGAAAAAAGAAACTTTCAGTATTTTCCGAATATGGAAGAATCGGTAGCATACGAAACCTATTCCGAATCAAATGCGTTTAAGGGTGGAAAAGAAGCACAATTACCGGCAGAAGGATCAATTCCGAGAGGTTTTGAACCTGAGCCTTACCCAAATACAACAGAAGGATTAGAACAAGCCCGGTTGAATTTAAAATCACCTTTAGATTCATTATCTGAAAAAGATATGGCTTCAGCTAAACAGTTGTTTACCATATATTGCGCCATTTGTCATGGCGATAAAGGAGATGGAAAAGGAAATTTAGTGAAAAGAGAAAAATTCTTGGGGGTTCCCAATTATGCGGAACGTGAGTTGACCGATGGCGGTATTTACCACGTAATCACATATGGTTTAAATTCCATGGGATCACACAAAAACCAGTTAACACAACATGAAAGATGGTTGGTAACGGCGTATGTGTTAAAACTTAAATCAGAATTATAATTGTAAAACTCATTGGAAAGTTTAGATATGTATACATTTTCAAACAGATTAAAAACCTTTTCTATTGTACTTATGATCTTAGGGATTATAGGTATAGCCTATGGTTTTTTAAGCGCACCCAAAACAGTTGAAGACGTTGAGCAAATTTTAGCCAGTCAGCATCACGACGGACATGGTGGCCATGAAGCGGAAGCAGCTTCTCACAATGACCACAGCGCACAATCTTCAGCTTCTAAAGAAGAAGCGGCAGCACATGCTGAACATCAGAAACATTTAGAACACGTATTACACCAATTGCAAAATAAACCTTGGGCAGCGGTATATGTGGCTTGTATTTTCTTTATGTTGATTTCTTTAGGTATATTAACTTTTAACGCTATACAATATGCAGCGTCAGCAGGATGGTCTCCCGTATTGTTCCGTGTAATGGAGGGCTTGTCATCCTATTTGTTGCCGGGGTCTATTCTTTTCTTTGCTATGCTGGTATTGTCCGCAACTCATTTTAACCATTTATTTATCTGGATGGATCCGGAAGTGGTAGCGAAAGATGCTCTTATACAAGGAAAAGCAGGTTTTCTGAATGTACCTTTCTTCCTTACCAGAGCTGTGGTTTTCTTAGCAGGATGGAATTTGTATCGTTACATATCTCGCAAAAATTCTATTGCTTTAGATGAAACCAATGATTTATCGTATTATAAGAAAAACTTTAAATACGCGGCCGGATATTTGGTGTTTTTTATAGTTACCGAATCTATCATGTCTTGGGATTGGATTATGTCTATTGACACCCACTGGTACAGTACATTATTTGGCTGGTATGTTTTTGCAAGTTTCTTCGTGACAAGCGTAACGGTAATAGCGTTAGCAACACTGTATCTAAAATCAAGAGGCTTCTTGGATTTTGTAAACACAAGCCATATCCACGATTTAGCAAAATACATGTTTGGTTTATCTATCTTCTGGACCTATTTATGGTTTTCTCAGTTCATGTTATTATGGTATTCCAATATACCGGAAGAGGTAACCTATTTCATATTCCGTATACAAGAATATAACGTACCATTCTTTTTAATGCTGGTACTAAACTTTGTGTTACCTTTATTGTTATTGATCAATACTGACTTTAAACGTTTGTCTTGGATTATTGTAATGGCAGGTATCAGTATCATTGTAGGACACTATTTAGACTTTTTTAATATGATTATGCCTGGAACTGTCGGAAGTTCTTGGTTTATTGGAATATCTGAAATTAGTGCTGTATTATTCTTTGGCGGTTTGTTTATCTTCACAGTATTTAATGCTATGACGAAAGCACCGTTATTGGTTAAGAATAATCCAATGGTGGAAGAGAGTAAACATTTTCATTATTAATATTTAAAGTAATAAACAAATGACGAGTTTATTAGTAATAGTAATTGTAGCATTGTTAGGAATTGCAATTTGGCAGTTAACCAAAATTTTTCACCTTACGCAAGCCGGGAAATTTACAGGCCATGAAAGTGAAAAAGAAATTGCTACAGATAAGGATAACAACATTCAGGGATATCTGTTATTCGGATTTTTAGGATTCATTTATGTACTAACCATTTATTCTTGTGCAAAATGGGGGTATATGCCTTTGCTTGAGAACGCAGCGTCTGAGCACGGGAAAGATGTAGATAACTTGATGTGGATATCTTTGGCTATCATCTTTTTTGTACAGTTCCTGACACAGTTTTTATTGCATTATTTTGCCTTTAAAAACCGTGGAAAAAAAGATCGTAAAGCCCTGTATTTTTCAGATAATGAAAAGTTAGAATTGGTGTGGACCATTATTCCTATTATCGTTCTTTCAGGATTAATCCTTTACGGTTTATACACATGGAATAATATTATGCATTATGATGAGAATGAAGATGTAATGTATGTCGAAATCTATGCGAAACAATTTGGTTGGGATGTGCGTTATTCAGGAGAAGATAATACCTTAGGAAAATCAAACGTCCGTTTTATTGAAGGAGTGAATGTAACAGGAGCCGATATGTCTGACCCTAATTCACAGGATGATAAATTAGCAACAGAACTGCATTTGCCAGTAGGTAAGAAAGTGGTGTTTAAAATCCGTTCACAAGATGTTTTACACTCCGCTTATTTCCCTCATTTCCGCGCACAGATGAATGCAGTACCGGGTATGGTTACTCAGTTTGCTATGGTTCCGAGCCTTACTACGGCAGAAATGAGAGAACTTCCGGAAACAGTTAGTAAAGTAAATAAAATTAATAAGCTGCGCTCTGAGAGAAGTGTAAAGCTTTTGGCTGAAGGGAAAGAAGCATTGGCGCCGTATGCATTTGATTATGTTTTATTATGTAATAAAATTTGCGGGCGCTCGCATTACAATATGCAAATTAAAGTGGTTGTAGAAACAGATAAAGAGTTTAAAAAATGGATAGGCGAATTGCCTACTTTAGGACAAAAAGTAGCAGAAGAAAAAGCACCTAAGGTGGAAGCTCCTGCGGCTCCTGAAACAACAGCTGCAAAACCTGATTCATTGCAAACTCCTGCTCAAGATGTAAAACCTGTAGCTACAGATTCTACTAAATTAGCAGCTCAACCCAAAAAATAAAGTTTAATTTGTTTACACAAAAATTTTAAATATGTCAGCAGTAGGACACGATTTAACTCACGGGCATGACCACGGACATGACCACCATCATAAAGAGACTTTTGTTACAAAGTATATCTTTAGCATGGATCACAAAATGATTGCAAAGCAGTTCTTGATTACCGGTATCGTTATGGGAATCATAGGAATTGTGATGTCGTTATTATTCCGTATGCAAATTGCCTGGCCGGAAGAATCTTTCAAAGTATTTTCATGGTTATTAGGAGACGAATTTGCACCGGGAGGTGTAATGCGTAATGATATTTATCTTGCGTTGGTTACTATTCACGGTACCATTATGGTTTTCTTTGTACTAACAGCAGGTTTATCAGGTACTTTTTCCAATTTATTGATTCCTTTACAAATCGGGGCACGTGATATGGCGTCTGGTTTTATGAATATGTTGTCGTATTGGTTATTCTTCATTGCGAGTGTTATCATGGTGTCGTCTTTGTTCGTTGAATCAGGACCGGCGTCTGCAGGATGGACTATTTACCCGCCACTTTCTGCTGTACCGCAGGCTATACCCGGATCGGGTACCGGTATGACGTTGTGGTTGATTTCAATGGCTATCTTTATTGCGCAATCGTTAATGGGATCATTGAATTATATCGTAACGGTATTAAACTTACGTACAGAAGGTATGAGTATGACACGTATGCCGTTAACCATCTGGGCACTTTTTGTAACAGCTATAATCGGTGTAGTTTCATTCCCGGTATTATTATCAGCAGCTTTATTGCTTATTATGGACAGAAGTTTCGGAACATCGTTCTTCCTGTCTGATATCTATATTGCGGGAGAGGTATTGCATTATCAGGGTGGTTCTCCTGTGTTGTTTGAACATTTATTCTGGTTCCTGGGGCACCCTGAAGTATATATCGTTATCTTACCTGCTATGGGTATTGCCTCAGAAGTTATCGCAGCAAATGCACGTAAACCGATTTTCGGTTACCGCGCTATGATTACTTCCATTTTAGGTATTGCCTTCTTATCTACCATTGTATGGGGGCACCATATGTTTGTGTCTGGTATGAATCCGTTTTTAGGTTCCGTATTTACTTTTACCACCTTATTGATTGCAATTCCTTCAGCAGTAAAAGCGTTTAACTATATCACAACTATCTGGAAAGGTAACTTACAGATGAACCCTGCTATGTTATTCTGTATCGGATTCGTTTCAACGTTCATCACAGGAGGTCTAACAGGTATTATCTTGGGAGACTCTACATTAGATATTAACGTTCACGATACTTATTTCGTAATTGCGCATTTCCACTTAGTAATGGGTATATCTGCGTTATATGGTATGTTTGCGGGTATCTATCACTGGTTCCCTAAAATGTACGGACGTATGATGAATAAAAATCTGGGATATATTCATTTCTGGGTTACAGCCATCTGTGCGTACGGTGTATTTTTCCCGATGCACTTTATCGGTATGGCCGGTTTACCAAGACGTTACTACAGCAACTCTGCGTTTCCGATGTTTGATGATATGGTAGATGTAAATATTATCATTACGATGTTTGCTTTAATCGGAGCTGCATTCCAGCTGGTTTTCTTATGGAATTTCTTCTACAGTATTTTTTATGGAAAAAAAGCGTCACAAAACCCTTGGAAAGCAACAACATTAGAATGGACTACTCCGGTAGAGCATATTCACGGAAACTGGCCGGGAGATTTACCGGTGGTACACCGTTGGCCGTATGATTACTCTAAACCGGGTTATGAAGAAGATTATGTGCCGCAAACCGTACCTTTAAAAGAAGGTGAAAAAGACGGAGGTCATTAAAATAATCAAAAGTCTCGCAGTTAGCGGGACTTTTTTTATATAGAAATATCAGGTGAAAATCCGCACAGTAAATGTTGCATTGCCATATTCACTCATACTAAAGATTCAACAACGGATAGTATACTGTTCTGATGTATATTCTAAAAAATAGTATCTTTGCGCTATGAACGAGCATTTGAACCCAAATAAAAACCCGAATAATTTCGAAGAAGCAGACGTAGAAAAGAAACTACGCCCGTTGTCATTTGACGATTTTGCAGGACAGGATCAGGTGCTCGAAAACTTAAAAGTTTTTGTAAAAGCGGCCAATCTGAGGAATGAAGCTCTGGATCACACCTTGTTTCATGGTCCTCCTGGTCTTGGAAAAACCACTTTAGCCAACATCCTGGCGAATGAGTTGAATGTAGGCATTAAAATAACTTCTGGACCTGTTTTGGATAAACCCGGAGATCTGGCCGGTCTGCTTACGAATCTGGAAGAACGTGATGTGTTGTTTATAGACGAAATTCATCGTCTGAGTCCTGTAGTGGAAGAGTACCTGTATTCGGCCATGGAAGATTTTAAAATCGATATCATGATTGAATCAGGCCCCAATGCACGAACGGTACAAATCAATCTCAATCCGTTTACATTAGTAGGAGCCACAACACGTTCAGGATTGCTCACATCGCCTATGCGGGCACGTTTTGGAATTCAGAGCCGCCTGAACTATTATAATACGGAACTGTTAAGCACAATCATTGAAAGAAGTGCTTCTATTCTTGGAGTACCTATTAATCTGGACGCGGCTATAGAAATTGCCGGACGTAGTAGAGGAACTCCCCGTATTGCAAATGCTTTGTTGCGTAGAGTACGGGATTTCGCACAGATTAAAGGGAACGGAAGTATTGATATTGAAATAGCCCATTTTGCGTTGAATGCACTTAATGTGGACAGTAACGGACTGGATGAAATGGACAATAAAATCTTGTCCACCATCATTGATAAATTCAAAGGTGGTCCTGTAGGTATTTCTACTTTGGCAACTGCTGTTTCGGAAAATGCGGAGACACTCGAAGAAGTATACGAACCTTTTTTAATTCAGGAAGGGTTTATTTACCGTACGCCACGCGGACGGGAAGTGACAGAAAAAGCGTACCGGCATTTAGGTAAAACGTTTACTAAAATACAAGGAGGGCTGTTTAATGAATGAGGAAGTGAAAGCACGTTATACTCAATGGATTAAGGCGGAAGCTTTAAGGTTGGGTTTTATGTCGTGTGGCATTTCTAAGGCAGGTTTTTTGGAAGAGGAAGCCCCCCGTTTGGAGTGGTGGCTACAGCAGGGCATGCATGGACAGATGACTTATATGGAAAACTATTTTGATAAGCGTTTGGATCCGACATTGCTGGTGCCCGGAGCAAAATCTGTTATTTCTTTACTGCTGAATTATTACCCCCATCAGACACAGAATCCGGATGCTTATAAAATATCCAAATATGCGTATGGTGAAGATTATCATTTTGTAATAAAAGACAAATTAAAACAACTTTTCACATTTATTCAGGAGAAAATCGGAGACATAGACGGGCGTGTGTTTGTAGACTCAGCTCCTGTTCTGGATAAAGCCTGGGCGGCTAAAAGCGGTTTAGGATGGGTAGGAAAAAATAATAACCTGATTGCTAAAAAATCAGGTTCTTTCTTTTTTATAGCCGAACTCATTTCCGATCTGGATCTGATTCATGATTATCCCATAACCAATCATTGCGGATCCTGTACTGCCTGTATCGATGCCTGTCCCACACAAGCTATTGAAAGCCCGTATGTGGTAAACGGAAGTAAATGCATTTCCTATTTTACTATAGAATTAAAAGATCAGCTACCCTCATACTATCAAAATACGTTTGATGACTGGATGTATGGCTGCGATGTCTGCCAGGATATCTGTCCGTGGAACCGGTTTTCTACACCTCATAATGAGGAGGCATTTAATCCCAATGAAAAATTATTACATTATACCAGGAAAGATTGGGAAGAACTTACCCAGGAGACTTTTAATGAAATTTTTAAAAAATCAGCAGTAAAACGTACTAAATTTTCAGGTTTAACACGAAATATTACTTTTCTTCAGAAACAACACACAAAAAAATAACAGCAATACGTAACAGGTATGCTGCATATTCGGTATATTTGTTTTTCTTAGATTCAACATTATTATGCATAAAGACACTAAACGCCGAGAGGCATTATTATATCATGCCAAGCCCAAACCGGGAAAAATATCAATAGTACCTACCAAACCTACTGCCTCCCAACGTGATTTGTCACTGGCTTATTCGCCAGGTGTGGCGGAACCGTGTTTAGAAATTGCGAAAGATGTAAACAAGGTGTATAAATACACGGCTAAAGGTAATTTAGTGGCGGTAATTTCGAACGGAACAGCTGTTTTAGGATTAGGCGATATTGGCCCGGAAGCCTCAAAACCTGTTATGGAAGGAAAAGGGTTGTTATTTAAGATTTTTGCTGATATAGACGTGTTTGATATTGAAGTAGACAGTAAAGACATTGATACGTTTGTAGATACTGTAAAACGGATTGCGCCAACCTTCGGAGGTATCAATCTGGAAGATATTAAAGCTCCGGAGTCATTTGAGATTGAACGTAGATTAAAAGAAGAACTCAACATTCCTGTAATGCATGATGATCAGCACGGTACCGCTATTATTTCGGCAGCCGCATTGTTGAATGCACTAGAGCTTGCCGGAAAGAAAATCGATGAAATCAAGCTTGTGGTATCTGGTGCGGGCTCAGCTGCGCTGGCGTGTTCCAATTTGTATTTGCAGCTTGGTGTAAAAGTTGAAAATATCATCATGTTCGATAAAGACGGTGTGTTACATACACAACGTACCGATTTATTACCTGTACAGATGCAATATGCCAAAAATACAGAAGGATTAACACTGGCAGATGCCATGCAGGGAGCAGATATGTTTCTGGGGCTTTCAGCTCCGAATATAGTAACACCGGAAATGTTGTTAAGCATGAATGAAAACCCTATTGTTTTTGCCATGGCAAACCCGAATCCGGAAATAAATTACGATCTGGCTATCGAAACACGTACCGATATTATTATGGCCACAGGCCGCTCTGATAAACCTAATCAGGTAAATAATGTTTTAGGCTTTCCGTTCATTTTCAGAGGTGCTTTAGACGTACGTGCTACCAAAATTAATGAAGAAATGAAAATGGCTGCGGTATATGCTCTGGCGCAGTTGGCGAAAGAAACAGTGCCTGAGCAGGTAAACATTGCCTATGGTGAAAAACGTCTGGTATTCGGTAGAGATTATATTTTACCTAAACCGTTTGACCCGAGACTGATTACTGAAATTCCGCCGGCTGTAGCAAAGGCAGCTATAGAATCGGGAGTGGCTTTGGAACCGATTACCGATTGGGGTAAATACCGGGATGAGCTGGCTGAACGTTTAGGAAACGATAATAAACTGGTACGTTTACTGATTAACAGAGCAAAAACAGATCCGCAAAGGGTAGTATATACGGAAGCAGATCAGCTAAATGTGCTGAAGGTAGCTCAGATTGTGTATGAAGAGGGGATGGCCATCCCTATCTTATTGGGAAATAAAGAAACCATTTTAGAATTAAAGGCTGAAATCGGCTTTGATGCGGATGTGCCTATCATAGATCCTAAAACAAAAGAGGAAGCGGAACGCAGGGAACGTTTCGCCCAGAAATTCTGGCAAAACAGAGAACGCAGGGGAGTAACTTTATTAGATGCTCAAAAGATGATGCGCGACAGAAGTTATTTTGCCTCCATGTTAGTATTGGAAGGTGAAGCCGATGCTATGTTGTCCGGTTATTCACGCAGTTATCCAACCGCATTAAAACCCGTTCTGCAGATGATACCAAAGGCTCAAGGTGTGTCTAAAGTGTCTACTACAAACCTGATGATGACACGAAGAGGGCCTATGTTCCTGGCAGATACCGCGGTAAATCCGGATCCTACCGCTGAAGAGCTTGCGCATATAGCCGTCATGACCAGTACAACAGTAAAGATGTTCGGGTTGGACCCTGTTATTGCAATGGTATCGTACGGTAATTTCGGGTCATCTAACGAAGAATCGCCTAAAAAAATACGACAGGCAGTAGATTATCTGCATAAAAACCACCCGGAGATGATTGTAGACGGTGATGTACAGATGGACTTTGCTTTGAATCAGGAAATGCTTAAAGAAAAATTCCCTTTCTCCAAGCTTGTTGATAAAAAAGTCAATACCTTGATATTTAGTAACCTGGATGCCGCTAATACAAACTATAAAATGCTCAAGGAACTCAATGGGGCTACATCAATAGGGCCTATAATTTTAGGATTGGATGAAGCCGTCCATGTATTTCAGCTGGGAGCAAGTGTTGATGAGATGGTCAATATGACAGCTGTAGCGGTGGTAAATGCTCAGGAAAAGAAACGCCGTCGCAGAAAATAAAACCCCTAGTGACCGCTCTTTTGTAAAATGTTATAAAGTTGTTAATTAATTTTTCTATTTTTGAAAAAAATTAACGCGTTATGATATCTTTTATAAAAGGGCGGTTATTTGAGAAAACACCTACCGAAATTATTGTAGACTGCAATGGGGTAGGATATCAGATTAATATCTCTTTACATACCTATTCATTACTGCCTGTTTCTGAAAATATCTTTGTTTATACCTATTTCTTAGTGAAAGAAGATGCGCAGGTTCTGTATGGTTTTATAGAAAAATCAGAACGTGAAATCTTTAAATTGCTGATCAGCGTGTCGGGCATAGGAGGAAATACAGCCCGGAATATTTTATCTTATATTACACCTAAAGAACTTATGCAGGCCATTGCTTCCAATGATGTAAAAACCATTCAGGCGGTTAAAGGTATCGGGATAAAAACTGCGCAACGTCTGATTCTGGATTTGCGTGAAAAAGTGATAAAATTATATGATTTACAGGATTTAACAGTGCCTGTTCACAATACAAACGCTGAAGAAGCGTTATCTGCTTTAGAAGTATTAGGATTTGTGCGCAAAGCGGCTGAAAAAGTCGTAGCTAAAATTATAGATAAAACACCTGATGCTACTGTGGAAACAATCATTAAACAAGCTTTAAAAAACTTATAATTTTGAAGGAGTGTACTTCTTTTAAGCTTTTATTACGCACTGTTGTCTGGATAGCAGTTATATTTTTCAGTGTTGATGCCTTTTCTCAGATTGACGAAGTAGAAGAAACCCAGCAGGATACTACTCGTGTGGAATTTAAAGGGAACATAGAACTGAAAGATATTGATAAAATAATAGAATCGTATACATACGATCCGCAAAGCGATAGGTATGTGTATACTAAAAAATATGAAGATTTTGAAATAAATTATCCCCGTGTACTAACAAGAAAACAATATGAAGATCTGTTGTTGCGCCGCAGTATGCGTGATTATTTTCGCCAAAAAATAGCGGCTGTAGACGGCAGGTTAACAGAAGAAGAACAGCAAGACCTGTTACCTCGTTTTTATGTGAATTCAGGATTGTTTAAATCTATCTTCGGCAGTAATACCATTGATGTAAAACCGACAGGGTCGGTAGAGGTAGATCTGGGAGTACGTTATACAAAACAGGATAACCCCATGATATCGCCTCGTAACCGCACTACTTTTGCACTGGACTTCGATCCCCGTATTAGCTTAAGCATGCAGGGAAAAGTGGGTACCAATCTGGATGTGAATATCAATTATGATACGGAAGCCATGTTTGGACAGCAGCAAATGGTAAAGCTGAATTATACACCGGGAGAAGATGACATACTGCAGGCGTTGGAAGTAGGTAATGTAAGTATGCCTATAAATAACTCTTTAGTACAGGGGGCCCAGAGTTTATTTGGGGTTAAAGCGAAATTTCAGTTTGGCCCCACAACAGTAACCGGGATTTTTTCAAAACAAAATTCCGAAAGAACCACTATAATGGCCGAAGGCGGGGGCAGTGTTCAGGAATTTGAACTATTTGCCTTAGATTATGACGCTGATCGGCACTTTTTCTTATCGCAATATTTCCGGAATAAATACGATCAGGCATTGAGAAACTATCCTTATATTGATAGTCGTGTCCGTATTACGCGTGTAGAAGTATGGGTTACAAACCGTCAAAACCGTATAGGTACCAGCAATAATAACTTCCGTAATATCATAGCCATACAAGATTTAGGAGAAAGCCGTCTAAACAATGTGTCCGCAGAAAGAACCATTGGACTTGATTTAAATGCACATCCTGATTTTTTTACAGTAGGGCCGGATACCCCCACCAATAATGCCAATAATAAATTTGACCCGGGAAAAATAGGAACCAATTATTTAAATGAAGGAATACGCCAGATTAATACAGCGGCTAACGGATTTACTATCCCCGTTACGGAAGGACGTGACTATGTAAAGCTTGAAAACGCAAGAAAATTGATGGAATCTGAATTTAAGTTCCATCCGCAACTAGGATATATCTCCTTACAGCAAAAATTATCAAATGACGAAGTATTGGCAGTGGCGTATGAATATACTATTGGAGATCAAGTATATCGGGTAGGTGAGTTCGGAACTGATGGTGTAGACGCTACCGTGATAGGACAGGACGGCGAAGGTAATGATGTGCCTGCCACGCAAAGCCTGATACTTAAAATGCTGAAAAGTGCTTTAACCTCTACAGATGAGCCGGTGTGGGATCTGATGATGAAAAATATTTACCAGCTGGAAGGGAACCAGTTGACGCAGGATGGATTCCGTTTTAATATCTTATATACCGATCCGCAGCCGTTGAATTATATCCAGCCAGCGGGAAACCCTTTGCCTGAGGGAGTAGCCAATACTCCGCTTTTAAATGTCTTTCATTTAGACCGTTTAAATAACACGAACGATCCGCAAGAGGGAGGAGATGGGTATTTTGACTTTGTGTCATCTGCTTTAAGTACCGATCCTTTTACAAATCCGAATCCGAATCAAAACCAGAATAATTACGGAGGCGGGAATAATCAGGTATTACAAAACAATAACAAATTTGACGGTGTTACCATAGATGCTCAAAACGGGCGTATTATTTTCACAACTGTAGAGCCTTTTGGTGCTTACCTGTTTAACAAGCTGGCAACGCAAACAGGAGAAGACTATGAAATTGATGCTTCATACAATGAAAATCAGAAAAAATATGTGTTTAAAAACATGTATCGGAAAAATTATGCAAGAGCCATACAGGAAAGTGAGAAAAACAAGTTTCAGTTAAAAGGACGTTTTAAAAGTGAAGGAAGTGATGGCGTTTTTGTAGGAATGAATATTCCACAAGGATCAGTAGTAGTTACAGCCAGCGGAAGAACGCTGGTAGAAGGACAGGATTATACGGTGGACTACCAAATGGGACGTGTAAAAATATTAGACCCTTCATTGGCAAACTCTCCGGTAGAAATTTCAGTGGAAAGCAACACTATGTTTCAGCAAAAGCAACGCACCTTCTTCGGAGCGCATATAGAACATAAATTCAGTGATAACTTCGTACTAGGAGCCACGTATCTGCGTTTATCGGAACAGCCTATGACTGTAAAAAGTAATTATGGGGATGAATCCGTAAACAATACCATTTATGGACTTAATGCCAATTTTAATTCAGAGGCACCTTTTTTAACACGTTGGGTAAATAAATTACCGAATGTAGATACTGATGCGCCCTCCTCTATCAGCTTTAAAGGAGAATTTGCGTATTTAAAGCCCGATGCTTCAAAGCTAGACCGTTTAAATGGTGAAGCCACTTCATACATCGATAACTTTGAAGGAACACAGACCAGTATAGACGTTTCCGCACCAAATTCATGGCACCTGGCAAGTGTACCTGTTGGTTTTGGCGCAGACAGAACAGATTTATCATCAGGATACCGAAGAGGAAAATTATCATGGTATAAAATAGACCCTATTTTTTACTCTCCTTCCCGGCGTCCAGGTGGAATTACTGATAATGATATTTCCTCTAACCGGACGCGTCGTATCGCCAAAGAAGAAATATTTCCTACTATGGATGTGGCCAACGGAGAGCTATTAACCATTACTCCACTCGATCTTACTTATGACCCTAAAGAACGCGGACCGTATAACTTTAATCCAGAATATATAAATTCTGGCGGATTCAATAACCCGCAAAACAATTGGGGAGGAATTATGCGGGCTATCAATTCCACTAATTTCGAGCAGGCCAATGTGGAATACATTGAATTCTGGATGATGGACCCATACACGGGAAATACCGGTGATGTAGCCGATGTGAATAACGCGGGACGCCTGCATTTAAATTTCGGATACATTTCTGAAGACATTTTACAGGACGGTTTGAAACAATATGAAAACGGCTTGCCGGGAACAAGTGGAAATGCTGCAACTATAAGCAGTATTTGGGGTAAAGTACCGGCATCTACGGCGCTTATCTACGCTTTTGATACCGACGTCAATAACCGTCGTTTACAAGACATCGGTTTAGATGGTCTTAACGATGAGGAAGAAGCACAAAAATTTCCTCAATTTGCCCATCTTCCCGATCCTGCTGCCGATAACTATGAATATTTTTTGACAGCCAGTGGTAATATCATTCAACGGTATAAAAACTATAACGGTTTACAGGGTAATACGCCTATTGAATTTTCTGAGAACAATAGAGGATCCCAAAATCTGCCTGATGTAGAAGATATCGATGGAGACAATACAATGAATACCATCAATGCGTATTATGAATACAAGCTGGATGTGAAACCTAATCCGATAATCGGCGAGAATTATGTAGTAGACGTAAGAACCACAACCGCAGAATTTAATAACGGTACCACAACACCGGTAAAATGGGTACAGTATAAGGTGCCTATATCGGCACTGCCGGAAAATGCAGTAGGTGCTATTTCTGACTTACAGTCGGTACGCTTCATGCGGATGTATCTGACAGGATTTACAGAAGAAGTAACCCTTCGTTTTGCAACTTTAAATTTAGTACAAAGCAACTGGAGAAGGTATGACGGAAGCCTTATTGAAGATCCGAATATTATAGTAAATGGAACCAATACAGGTTTTGACGTACGTACTTTAAATATCATTGATAATTTTTCAAGGCAGCCTATACCGTATGTTATGCCTCCGGGAATTGAACGGGAACGGATTAATCAAAACAATACGATTATTAATGAGAATGAACAGTCCTTGTCATTGCGTGTATATAGACAAAATAGCAATATTGCCAGCCCGGCTGGTTTGGAACCGGGCGACTCACGTGCCGTATTTAAAAATGTAGCGTTCGATATGCGGCAGTATAAAAAACTGCGGATGTTTCTGCATGCGGAAGCTTTAGAATCTGCAAGTGATCCGGAACGGTTAAAAGACGATGAGCTCGTAGCCTTCATTCGTTTTGGTAATGATTTTACCCAAAACTTCTACCAGGTAGAGATTCCTTTGAAAGTAACAGAATGGAACGAAATGTCTCCCGACAGAATCTGGCGTCTGGAGAATGAAATTGAGTTAAAATTAGAACTGTTGACGAAGCTGAAATTGGGTAAAAACGGTGACCCTGACTATGATCCGAATAAAATTTTCTTCAAGAATGAAGATGAATTAGATCCTTCCCTGGCATCTAAAGCAAATAAATTACGGTTGGGTATTAAAGGAAACCCGAATTTCGGAATGGTGCGGACCATTATGTTAGGTATTCGAAACCAGACAGATGTATTGTATGCCAATACAGCCAACAGTCCCAAAGATGTTAGGGGAGAAGTATGGTTTAACGAGCTGCGCGTGTCAGATATGGAAAATAAAGGCGGGTGGGCTGCAGTAGCTGCTTTAGATGCTAAAATTGCCGATGTGGCAAGTGTTTCGGTAAGCGCTAATAAATCGACCATCGGTTTTGGGGCATTGGAACAGGGACCACAGGAGCGCAGTCGTGAAGATGTGTTTCAGTATAATGTGTCTACGGCTGTTGCTGCAGATAAATTGTTACCTAAAAAATGGAACCTGAATATTCCGGTAAGCTATTCCATATCGGAAGAAACTATTACACCTGAATATGACCCGAATAATCCGGATGTGAAACTGAAAACAGCCATGAATATGGCACAGTCTAATGAAGAACGCAAAGAAATTAAAAACCGTGCGATAGATTACACCAAACGAACAAGTATTAATTTTATAGGCGTTAAGAAAAATCGGGGGGAAAACCAGAAAGAACGTTTTTATGATGTAGAGAATTTTACCTTCTCTCATTCCTACAACAAAACACAGCAACATAATTTTGAGGTAGAGAGCATGATAGATCAGCAGGCACGTTCATCTGTAGATTATAATTATGGCTTTAAACCATGGAATATAGAGCCTTTTAAAAAAGCAAATGAACTCAAGAAAAACAAATATTTAAAATGGCTCACAGATTTTAACCTGAATGTACTGCCTACAAATGTTACTTTTAATTCAAATGTATTGCGTCAGCATAACGAACAGAAATACAGGTTGGTAGATGTACAGGGTATAGCTGTTAGTCCGTTATATCGCAGAAACTATTTCTTTAATTATAATTACGGTGTAAACTTTCAGTTTACCAAATCATTAAATGTAACCTATATGGTTTCAAACAACAATATTGTCCGCAATTATATAGATGTCAATAACAGAGTAGATAACAGTAATGGTATCTGGGACGGTTATTTTGATATAGGAGACCCTAACACACACACACAGCAGTTCACACTGAATTACGATTTGCCTATTAATAAAATTCCGTTCCTGAATTTTGTAAAGTCTACCTATTCCTACACGGGTGATTTTAGTTGGCAGCGTTCATCTGACGCTTTTTCAAATATTGATTATCAGGGTCGTAATTACGCATTGGGAAATACGGTTCAAAATGCAAATACACATACGCTGAACACCACATTTACAATGGACCTTTTTTATAAAAGTATTGGGTTGGTACAAAGCAAAGACCGTAAAAAGAAGCCGGCTGATAAAAGTAAATTGCAAAACCAGCTGAAACCCGGCGAACGTTTACAGCGCAACCAGGCAAATGAAAGTGATAAGAAGGATAAAGCTGAAGAGGAAAAAGACCATGCTTTTACAGATGCGCTGATTGGTTTAGCTACAATGGTAAAAAATATAAAAATTGATTATAACGAAACTAACGGAACCGCTTTACCGGGTTATTTGCCGGGATTGGGTTTCTTTGGTTCCGCAAGACCATCTATGGGATTTGTATTCGGAAGTCAGGCCGATGTTCGTTATGAGGCGGCACGTAACGGGTGGTTAACTACTTATCCGGAGTTTAACCAGATGTATACCCGGGCGCAAACCAAAACATTGAAATTCAGATCGGAAGTAAGACCTATTAATGATTTTATAATTGATCTGAGTGCTGAACGCATGTATACCTACAATATGTCAGAACAGTTCGATGTTTCAGAGAATGGTATATACAATTCCCGATCACCTTATGAGTTTGGAAATTTCAGTATTTCTACTATTATGATTCGTACCGCTTTCAGTAAAAGCGATATTAACGGATCGGCTGCCTTTGATGCGTTTAGAAACAACCGTTTGGTAATAGCAAACCGTTTAGCAACTGAAAGAGGAATCGATATAAATAATCCGGCTAATTTAGATGCTAATGGTTACCCTATAGGATATGGGCGTACCAGTCAGGATGTTTTAATTCCTGCCTTTTTATCGGCGTATACCGGGCAGGATGCGGCGGATGCACCAAAAGGATTCCTTAAAGACATTCCGCTGCCAAACTGGCGTATTGATTACCGTGGGTTGGTGCGCATTCCGTGGTTTAAAGAAAACTTTTCCCGTTTTAGTATAAGCCATTTATACCGCTCTATGTATAGCGTCAATTTATTCCAGACCAATTACGAGTATCAGGCCAACAGGGATGTGTTAAACCCCGCAGGTAACTACCCGTCGCAAACCGTAGTAGGAAATATCAATATGGTGGAGCAATTTAACCCGCTAATAAGTATCGACTTTGAAACCAAATCGAAATTTCAGTTTAAAGCACAGGTTAATAAAGACCGGATGCTGTCACTGAGCTTTGACAATAACCTGCTTACAGAAGTGACCGGAAACGCCTATACGCTTGGTATAGGGTTTAGAATTAAAGATGTTTCAATTACTACAGATTTTGAAGGAA
Organism: Paenimyroides tangerinum; assembly: GCA_050990835.1. GTDB lineage: Bacteria > Bacteroidota > Bacteroidia > Flavobacteriales > Flavobacteriaceae > Flavobacterium. Next base: position 1,568,944 of record CP158859.1, read on the forward strand.
CAGGAAACGGCGGACGTATTGTAAGTGATGTAAATGTAAAAGCTGATTTTACCTGGCGTAAAGAGAATACATTGATTCGTTACCTGGATTATGACAATACCCAGTTAGGGGGAGGACGTGATAACTGGATATTCAATCTAACGGCCGATTATACCTTCAGTAAAAACTTTGTGGGAACGTTTTTCTATTCGCACGATTTTTCAAAAGCCGTTATTTCAACTATGTACCCGGTTACGAATATACGCTCCGGATTTACGTTGCGATATAATTTCGGAAATTAAATCTCAGGAGTTTCAGAATCACATAATAAATATTACATTTGCTAAAAACAAATTAAAAATGAATTTACCAGCTAATTTAAAGTACACAAAAGACCACGAATGGGTTAGTATTGAAGGAGATGTTGCTACTGTAGGTATTACAGATTTTGCGCAAAAAGAGTTAGGAGACATCGTTTATGTTGAAGTAGAAACGATAGACCAGACTTTGGAGCAGGAAGAAGTTTTCGGAACAGTAGAAGCGGTTAAAACCGTTTCGGATTTATTCTTACCCGTATCGGGCGAGATTATAGCATTTAACGAAGCTTTGGAAACAGAGCCGGAATTGGTAAATACTGATCCGTACGGAAAAGGTTGGATGATTAAAGTAAAAATGTCTGATGCGTCACAGGCAGAAGCATTGTTGAGCGATGCGCAGTATAAAGATCTTATAGGTGCATAACAAACGGTACATAATTGCTGTTGTTTGGTCGCTTTTAATTACTGTTGCATGCCTCGTAAGCTTTAGCACATATAATGAAGTAGGTAAATTAGATATACTTTATTTTGATAAAATCGTCCATTTCAGTTTTTATACATCGTTTACTATGGTTTGGATTTGGTGCCTGCGTCTTTATGAAAAACCGGAAAGCTATAAAAGAAACGCAAGTAAAATTTTTTTGGCAGCGGTACTTTTTGGTTTTATTATAGAGTTACTCCAAGAATATACTACAACCACACGCTCTTTTGAATGGTTAGATGTTATGGCTAATGCTTCAGGTGCGTTATTTGGTATAATAGTTATTACAATTATATACAAAAACAGAAATATAACCTCACCCCATTAGGGTGAGGTTTTTTTATACCTAAACAGATGATACAGATTCGGAATTTTATAGATGCCACTTTTCTGAAAACGACCGCAGATGGCCTGACGCCAGCCGAAGTACAGCGCTATTTAGATGATATGCTGTGCAATGCAGTTGATGAAAAGTATAAAGCGGTGATGATTAGGCCGGAATTTGTAACGTATGCAAAAGCCTTTTTGCAAAAAGAAAAATCGAAAGTGCGAATAGGTACTGTTATCGATTTTCCGAAAGGAGATGGTGGTTTAAAGGCAAAATTGCAGGAAGCTGAAAAAGCCGTACAAGAGGGGGTGGATGAACTCGATTTTGTGTTAGATTATGAAGCATTCAAAAAAGGAGAAGACCTAAGGGTAGTAAATGAGATCAGAGAAGCTACGGCTTTTGTACTTCGTCACCATAAAACGGTAAAATGGATTATAGAAACGGCTGCCCTTACCAATGATGAAATAATTCGCATAACTGCTCTGGTAAAAAATACGGTAATCAGGTATTTTAAAGAAACAGAATATGAATATGTATTTGTAAAATCATCAACAGGGTTTTACCCCGCTGAAGACGGAAAACCTAACGGTGCAACACTTGAAAATATAGTATTGATACTGGAAAATGCGGCGCCTTTACCAGTTAAAGCTTCAGGAGGCATACGTAACTACAAAGAGGCTGTAAAATTGATACGTATGGGGGTGAAACGCTTAGGAACTTCAGCCCAGAAAACAATTATGGAAGAAGAAAAAATGTTGAAGAATAACGGTGAAGTTTAACAATAGTTATTTTGGAAGTAATATTAAGAAATCTATTTATTTAAAGTATATTTGCAGTCCGAACATCCCAAACAGATTATTTTGGAAACACTAGACAAAATCCGAAAACCACATACTGTATTTAGCGAGTTTAAAATGCTTACCAAAGCAGGTTTGGCAGTGAGTGTCGTTTTTTCTACTTTGGCCGGTTATATCCTGGCGGTTAATGACTGGCATGATATAGATTGGAAAATAGTACTGATGCTGGCAGTGGGCGGATATTGTATGGTTGGAGCTTCAAATGTATACAACCAGATTATAGAGAAAGACCTGGATGCCAAAATGGACCGTACCAAAAACCGTCCCGTAGCATCAGGACGCGTACAGCCTAAATCGGCATTTATCCTGGCAAGTGTTCTCACACTTGCAGGTATCGTTATTTTGTATGTTATAAGTCCAAAAACAGCTATGTTCGGGGCAATCTCTATTTTTTTGTATACCAGTGTTTATACGCCTTTAAAACCCATTACACCATTGTCCGTATTTGTAGGGGCATTCCCGGGTGCTATTCCTTTTATGCTGGGATGGGTGGCAGCAACGAATGAGTTCGGTATTGAAGCAGGTACTTTATTCTTAATACAGTTTTTTTGGCAGTTTCCTCATTTTTGGGCTATTGGATGGTTTTTATATGACGATTATAAAAAGGCAGGTTTTTCAATGCTTCCTTCAGGTAAAAAAGATACCAAAACAGCTTTACAGGCCATTTTGTATACCGTTTGGCTCACTATAGCGTCAGTATTACCGGCTACAGGCTTAACCGGGCGTTTGTTCTTAAGCCCTATGTCTGCGGTTATTGTTTTATTATGCGGTTTTTGGATGTTGTGGGCTGCTGTACAATTGTATAAAAAACGTACAAATAAAGCGGCACGTTCACTAATGTTAGTGAGTGTAAGTTATATTTCGTTAATACAGTTGATATATATATTAGATAAATTTTTGCGATAATGGAGCATATAGAAATAAGCAAGGAACGACTCAGAAAAGAAAAGGCATATAAAACAATGCTTTTGTTTGCAATGGGAAGTATTGTAATGGTTTTTGCAGGCCTTACAAGTGCTTATGTGGTAAGTAAATCAAGACCTGACTGGTTGAAAGATTTTGAACTTCCCCAGGCTTTTTTATGGAGTACGTTGGTGATAGTATTGAGTAGCGTCACTTTTCACTTGGCTAAGTTGTCTATTAAAAAAGATAACCGGGCAAAAACAAGCCTGTTTTTATGGGCTACCCTTACATTAGGTGTTGTTTTTGTGGCCTTACAGTTTGAGGGATTTAATCAGGTAATTGCCAGCGGGTATTATTTCACGGGAAGTCAGAGTACTATTACCACTTCTTTTTTATATGTAGTGGTTCTGGTGCATATTGCCCACCTGGCTGGCGGATTGATTTCATTAATGGTTATAATTTATAATCATTATAAACAAAAATATAGTGCTACTCAATGTATTGGTATTGAGTTAGGTGCGATGTTTTGGCACTTTTTAGATTTTCTTTGGATTTATTTATTTTTATTTTTCACGTTTTACAAATAGCGAAATAACTTTTCTTTAATAGAAAAAAGGTGTAAATTTGGGAACTTTTTAACTTTTAAAATTTATATGGGAGCGACAGTTACTACAGCAGCGACTAAACAAAAAGTATGGGGGGGCGGAAATGAACCTCTGGGAGTAAGTTACGGAAAGATGATGATGTGGTATTTCATCTTGTCAGATTCTTTAACTTTTTGCGGATTCCTTGTTGCATACGGTTTTACAAGATTTAAATTCATGGACTCTTGGCCTATTGCCGATCAGGTTTTTAACCACTTTCCGTTTTTACACGGGGTAGATGCGCCAATGTATTATGTAGCCTTGATGACATTCATCTTGATTTTTTCTTCAGTAACAATGGTGTTAGCCGTAGATGCAGGACATCAGATGAAAAAGAATAAAGTAGCTGTTTATATGTTGCTTACAATTGTGGGAGGTCTTATATTCGTAGGTTCACAGGCTTGGGAATGGAAGAACTTTATTGGCGGAACATACGGAGCCATTGAAACAAAAGGAGGCGAAATATTGCATTTTGTGGATAAAGACGGAAAACAGATAGCATTAGGCGATTTTGCCGATAAATCTGTTGTTCGCGAAGATGAATCGATGTCTCGTAGCAGTGGTACATGGTTTTTGGGAAAAAGGGAACAAACTTCCGTATCTTTGGAACAGGTTAAAAAAGGCCTGGAAAAAAATCCGGACATCCGCATTCGTACTCAATTTACCAACCTTGAAAACAAACATGAAAAAATAACATTAACCCGAGAAGCATCATTGCAAAGAGTGGATGATTTTAAATATGTGGTAGAAGGTGCTAACTTAGTGCATAACGAATATGGTCACCGAACATTTGCTGATTTGTTCTTCTTCATTACAGGTTTTCACGGATTTCACGTTTCAGTAGGTATCTTGTTAAATATCATTATCTTCTTTAATGTATTGTTAGGTACTTACGAACGAAGAGGAACCTATGAAATGGTTGAAAAAGTAGGATTGTACTGGCACTTTGTAGATTTGGTATGGGTGTTTGTATTTACATTCTTCTATTTGGTATAATTTTTAAAATTTAGTTGAAAAATGGCAGCACACGGACACGCGTCAAATACAAAAAGAATCTGGACTGTATTTGTAATATTATCTGTAATTACAGGAGTAGAGGTAGTATTAGGTATTTTTAAACCGGATGTCTTGTTTCATCCTCATATATTAAGTTTAAGTGTATTAAACTGGATATTCATTCTTTTAACAATAGTAAAAGCCTATTATATCATGTGGGCGTTTATGCACCTTGAAGGAGAGAAAAAAGCTTTTACATGGTCAATTGCCGGTACAATGGTTTTTTTAATGCTTTACATGACGGCACTTATCTTAATTGAAGGTGATTATATTTATGAAGTATTCCAGAATTCCAGCTATAGATGGATTTTCTAAACGATAATTATTAGTTAAAAGGGCGGTTATTCAACCGCCTTTTTTTATTTTTGTAAAAATTTTCCTAATGAAAAAAGTATTACTTTTTATTGCTCTTTTTGTTATTCCCATCGTAGCCTATTTATTCTTCGCCTCAGGCGTTAATAGTTTTGTGAAATTGCCTACAATTACTGAAAATATTGCAGAATTTCCTTCACAATGGAGCGCTGATTCCACTCAAAAACCTGTACTGAAAGAACACATTACCATATTAGGGTTCATAAATGAATTTACACCGGAAACCACTTCCAATATGACCAATCTTTGCCATGAAGTATATGTTAAAAATAAGCGGTTTTTAGATCTCCAGGTAGTGTACCTTATACCATATGGGAAAGAGGAAGAAGCCCGTCAGTTTGTAAAAGAACTAAGTCGTGATGCTGATTTGTCTAGCTGGTATTTTGTAGTTGCTGCACCTGAAGAAATAACAGCTTATTACAAGCAACTGGAACTTAAAGGGCAGCTGGTAAATAATCAGACACCTTATGTGTATATAATAGACAAAGAACTTAATGTAAGGGGGCGTAAAGGAAAAAATAAAAAAGGAGAGGAAGAGTATAAAGAAGGGTACTATACGCCTTCACCAGCTGATTTGCATAACGAGATGGAAGATGACGTCAAAGTTATTTTAGCAGAATACCGCCTCGCATTGAAAAAAAACTACAGAATAGAAAACCCAAATCCATAATCGCAATGAAGAACTATTCCTACATTGGTATATCCTTTATCATACTTGTGTTCGGCATTTTAGTGATACCTAAAATTGTGAACCGTTTTAAAGATGGGGACGTTGTTGAAAACGACCGGTTAAACGCATCAAAGCAGAAAGAACTTATGGTTATTGCCCCTGCACCGTCTTTTAAGTTTACCAATCAAAATAATGAGGTGCTTACAAATGATTTCTATAAAGGAAAAGTCTATCTGGTAGAGTTCTTTTTCAGTACTTGCCCTACAATTTGCCCGGTGATGAATGAAAACATGGTAAAATTGCAAAATGAATTTAAACTTGATGCCAATTTTGGTATTGCTTCTTTTACCATAGATCCGTCAAATGATACCCCGGAAGAACTGAATACACATGCGAAAGAGATAGGGGCAGTTAGTAAAAACTGGAATTTTTTTACAGGCGTACAGGACGACCTGTTTTCGTTAGCTGCAAAATACAATATGTATGTGGCTAAAAACGATGATGTGCCGGGAGGTTTTGAACATTCCGGTATGTTTGCGCTTATTGATAAGAAAGGTAATATCCGTTCTCGTAAAGACAAGTATGGGAACCCTATTGTCTATTATGATGGAATTGAAGAAGCCGGAATAGAAATGCTAAAAGAAGATATTAAAAAATTATTAGCAGAATAATATGAAAGAAAATACAGAAATTGAACATACATATAAAATATGGATATGGGTGCTGTCTATAGCTATACCGGTAGTAGTGGCCATTTTGTTTACAGTAAACCTTCAAAAGTTGGGATATGATGTAAAGCCATTGAGTTTTCTTCCGCCTATTTACGCCACTATAAACGGAGTTACAGCTGTATTATTAGTTACGGCTGTGATGGCTATAAAGAGAGGGAATAAAACCTTGCATGAATTGTTGATAAAAATATGTATAGGCTGTTCTGTAGCTTTTTTAGCAATGTATGTGGCCTATCATATGACCTCTGTTGAAACGAAATTTGGAGGAGAAGGCGTGGTACGTTATATCTACTTCTTTATACTGATTACACACATCCTGCTGTCTATTATTATTATTCCGTTTGTATTGGTTACCTTTGTAAGAGGTATATCGGGTGCATACGAACGCCATAAGAAACTGGCGCGTATAACATACCCCATGTGGTTGTATGTGGCCGTTACAGGAGTGATTGTATACCTGATGATTTCACCTTATTATGTGCATGGATCATGAGAGCAAAAAAGAAGATAATAAGTCTGCTGCTTTTATTGTTGTTTTCCCCTTTGGTACAGGCACAATGTGCGATGTGCAGGGCAGCCCTTGAAACGGAAGACGGAGGAAATAAAGCAGAAGGTATAAATAACGGGATAGTATACCTTATGGCCTTTCCTTATTTACTGTTAGTAATTATTGGCTGGGCGGTTTACAAAATAGTCTCGAAAAAACAAAAAGAAAAAACAATAGAAAAAAAACCGCTTTAGCGGTTTTTTTTATGCGAGATTGTAACAATGAGGTGATAAACTCTACTAATGAATAAAACAGTGTTAATTTATGAGAAAGCTGTATTGTTTATTTTCTTTGGTCTTGGTTTGGAACAGCACATGGGCGCAACAGAAGTTGTGGACGCTGGAAGAATGCGTAGCTTATGCGCGTGAGCATAATGTAAGTATTCAGAAAACATTGCTGGATGAAAATTTAGCAAGTATCGACAAAAAAGAGGCATTGGGAAATTTTTTACCCACTATAAATGCTTCGGGTTCTCATTCCTGGACTATAGGTCTGAATCAGAATATTACCACGGGTTTATTGGAAAACCAAACTACCCAGTTTACTTCTGCAGGATTAGATGTTGGTATAGATATCTTTAAAGCAGGACAAAATTTTACCCGTAAAAGAAGAGCTGATCTTTCCATTCTGGCTGCACGTTATCAATCTGAAAAAATAAAAGATGATGTCGCGTTGAATGTAGTGAATGCTTATTTGCAGGTCATCTTTAATAAGGAGCATTTACGTGTCAATCAGTCACAATTAGCTTACGATTTAAAACAACAGGAGCGTATACAGGCGCTGGTAGATGCCGGGGCTGTGCCGGCAGGAGATTTGGTAGACAGTAAAGCAACGGCTGCCACTACCCGGCAAAATGTGATTTTAGCTGAAAATAATCTAAAAATAGCAAAGTTAAACCTGGCCCAATTATTACAGATAGAAGATTATGAACAATTTGACGTAGCTGATGAAACATTTGAAATAGAACCATCAGAGGTGTTGCTGCGCAATCCGAAAGAGATTGTGGAAAATTCGAAAGAAGTTCTGCAGGATTATAAAATTCTGGAAACCCAACTGGACATTGCCAGAAAAGATGTACAATTAGCCAAATCAGGATATTATCCGACTATAAGAGGCTTTTACAGTTTTGCAACACGCGCGGCTTATGCCGATGTGGTAAAAGGATATGAAATAGACCCTAATAACCCATCTGCGATAGGGTATGTGGAAGGAACAAACGAACGCGTACTGGCACCCCGCACAATACCTGTTTTCGGGTCACCCGCTTCATTATGGGATCAGTTTGACTTTAACAAAGGACATAGTTTCGGATTGGCGGTTTCTATCCCTATATTAAATGGAGGTGCTGCCCGTAATAACGTAAACCGCTCAAAAATAGCATATGAAAAAGCAGAACTGTCTTTAAAGGAAACCTCCCTGCAGTTAGAGCAAAAAGTATATACCGCTTATACAGATACACAAGGTGCGTTACAAACCTTTGAGGCGGCAACATTAGCATTAGAAGCGCGTGAACAATCTTTGGAATATGCGAAACAGCGATATGAAGTGGGATTGATAAATATTTTTGATTTGAATCAGAATCAAAACCTTTATTTAGCAGCACAGTCTGAAGCACTTCGGGCCAAATATGATTTTATTTTTAAAACCAAAATTGTAGAATACTATTTTGGAATGCCTATTTTTAAAAACAATTAAGATGTCAGGAAAAAAAATACTTTGGATTACTGTTGGAGGTATAATCGTTTTAGGCGGTTTACTATATGGTGCCTCTAAATTTATGAACAAAAAACCGGAAGGCACAGAAATAGAAACTTCTACTTTAGGTAAAACCACTATCATAGAAAAGGTATCGGCCACGGGTAAAATTCAGCCTGAGATTGAAGTAAAGATTTCTTCAGAGGTTTCAGGTGAAATTATTGATTTACCTGTTGTTGAAGGGCAAGTAGTTAAAAAAGGTGATTTGCTGGTACGTATTAATCCTGATTTATATCAATCGAGTATTGATCGGTCTGTAGCATCCTTATCTACCTCCAAAGCCAGCTTAAACCAGGCAGAAGCACAGTTAAAGGAGGCGAAACTTAATTATGACCGGAATAAAGTGCTTTTGGAAAAAGGAGTAATTTCTAAATCAGAATGGGATAAAATTGTAGCTTCTTATGAAGTGGCTACAGCAACAAAAAATTCATCTTATTATAATGTACAGGCAGCTCAGGCCACTGTTACCGAGGCTAAAGATAATATGAACAGAACCACTATTTATGCGCCGGTAGGAGGCACTATTTCAAGATTAGATGTGGAATTGGGTGAACGTGTGCTGGGAACACAGCAAATGGCAGGTACAGAACTTATGAGAGTGGCGAATCTGAATAATATGGAAGTAGAAGTAGATGTAAATGAAAACGATATTGTTAAAATTGCTGTCGGAAATGAAGCTGTCATTGAAGTAGACGCGTATTTAAAAAAGGAGTTTAAAGGTATTGTTACTTCTATTTCCAATTCAGCAGATGCTACTTTAACAGCCGATCAGGTGACTAATTTTAAGGTTAAAGTTCGTATTTTAAAAGAATCGTATGAAGAGCTTTTGGCGGGTAAACCGGAAACCTATTCACCTTTCCGACCGGGAATGACGGCAACAGTTGATATTATTTCAAACAAAAAAACAGATGTGTTTGCTATCCCGATCAGTGCTGTAGTAATGAAATCAAAAACAGCAGCTAAACCCACAGCCCAAAAAGACGACTTAAAAACGAATAAAGAGCAAAATCAGGCTGTTGAAGAAAAAAAATGGGAAAGTGTTTTTGTTAAAAATGGCGATAAGGCTGAGCTTCGTTTTGTGAAAACCGGTATACAGGATGATCAGAATATTGAAATACTTGAAGGATTGAAAGCCGGCGATGTAGTTATAGTGGGGCCTTATTCAACAGTAAGTAAAGAATTAAAAGCGGGTGATAAGGTATATGTAAAAGGAGAAAAGAAGAAATGATTTATATTTTGAATATTGAAACAGCTACCAAAAAGTGTTCGGTAGCTGTTTCAAAAAATAATGAACTGATAGCTTGTCGTGAAGTGGCAGAAGAACAATTTAGCCATGCTGAAAAATTACATGTTTTTATCGAAGAGGTAATGGCAGAGGCCCGATTGCAACTGACCGACCTAAATGCGGTTGCTGTAAGCAAAGGCCCGGGCTCCTATACAGGATTGCGTATTGGTGTTTCATCTGCAAAAGGACTGTGTTATGCCCTGAATATTCCTCTTGTCTCAGTAGATACCCTGGCTATTCTGGCATGCCAGATAACCCCGGAAGAAGGTAGTATTCAACCTATGATAGACGCGAGAAGAATGGAAGTTTTTACCCAACAATTTGATAGATCTCATACAGCTACAGGAAAGGCATATGCTTTAATTGTAGATGAAACTGCATTTGCTGGTGAAGTACAAAAAATACACTTGTTAGGAGATGGTGCTGTAAAATGCCAGGCTGTTTTAAATGATGAACGATTTGTTTATTACCCTGAAAATATTTACCCTTCAGCAAAAGATATGATTGCCCTTAGTTTTGAAAAGTATAAAAAAAACGACATCGAAGATGTCGCTTATTTTGAGCCTTTTTATCTAAAAGATTTTCAGCTTAACAAATAATTACAAGATACTGTCTAAATACATACCCAATTTTTTAAGATCAGTGTCTCTATCAAAATTCGTTTTATTTGTTTTTACAAAATCTTTTATTTCTTTTTCTTTAGAAGGAATTAATTTAACCAATTCTTTTACCTTAGAAGGAGCTTCAGTGGTAACATTGTTTAATGTGATGTAACGCTCGTCTTTTGCTCTGATATATTCAGCCTGTTTATCCGTTTCATAGCTGTTAGTTGCCTTAGTGGCCGGCTTCAAATTGATTTTTTCTAGAGTTAGAAAATTAACTTTTTTTCCTTCATATACAAAACGCATATATTCAGAATTTTCATTACCCCTTTTATCTTTGTAAGAAGTTAAGACATACTTTGCTGAAGTTCCTAAAAACTCTACTACTGTATTCTGTCCTTTGGTTAGATTTAAGATTTCACCGTCTTTATTATATTCCATTATATTGTTATATGGATTAAAACGGATTTGAAAGGGAGTAGTACCATTATTTACATGTGCGGATGCGAATTTGTCATCAATATACTGATTCCCTACAATGGAAGCAGCTTCGGTGTTATTTCTCTTAGTAAAAGATAATGTAGTAGCATTGCCATAAGAGCCTTGTTGCATACTAACTTGTGCATTTGTAGATAATGTGCTAAAAATGGATATAGCAAAAGAACTAAGAATGACTTTTTTCATGGTAAAAAGTGTTTTAGAATAAATTTAGAAGGCTAAAATAGGCTTTTTTTAAGGTAATAACTTAAATATTTCGTTAAAATCTTCTGTAGGGGGCAGACAAGCGGTAGAAGTACATACCATAAAGGTTGTATTTTCTTTGGTAGTTTGATGGCAAAGTACAACAGAAGGGAGGTATAAATCCTGCAAGTCACCAAAATAGGTTTCGGCGTGCTGGCCGTTTATTTTCAATTCTTTAAAATAGCTGCCGTATAGAAAATCTACCAATAACCAGTTGGAATAGGCAGAACCGTAATCTATGATGGGCAGTATTAATGAAAGCATATCAGCAGCTACTTTTTCGTAATAAGAATTACCGGTTAAATAGGCTAACATTTTCAAATTACTGCACATAACCGAATTGGTGGCGGGCATTACATTATCTTCAACTTCGTAATGAGATGCAAGTAAAAAAGGATCATTTTCATGAGCTTTAAAGAGCCTTTTATCAGTGTCATAATATAAATCAAAAGCCCATTGCATGTAACTTTTAGCTATTTCAATATAGTTTTTTATCGATGTAAATCTGTAATAATCAAGATAAGCCTGTATTGAAAAAGCATAATCTTCCAGTAAACCATTAAGGTATATACCTTCTTTATAAGCATGTCCTAATTTTCCGTCCGGTTGTGTAAGTCTGCTATTGATAAACAACGATAATTCCCGAATAGAGGTTTCCAGCCCTTCATTTTTTAAAATACTGTTGGCGTGTAAATAACCCGAGAGTAAAAGCGCGTTCCATGATGTTAATATTTTATCGTCTAATCTAGGTTTGGCACGTTTTTCCCGGTAGTGAAATAATAATTGTTCCCATTGTTTCTTTTTGATTTTGATGGTTTCTACAGAAATGCCGTTTTTTTCTGCAATCTTTTCCAGTTGTTCGCTTTGAATAAGAACATACAGGTTATTTTCCCACACGTTACGGATAGTAATCGTAAAAACTTCAGCAAACAGGTTAAAATCCTCTTTTAAAAGCTCCTTTAACTCCGCTTTTGTCCAGCTGTAAAAAGCGCCCTCATGTAAATGCCCGTTATAATCTACACTGTCTGCATCCAGAGAGCTATAATACCCCCCTGTTGGAGATTTGAAGGTATTTTCAATAAAAAGCACCGTTTTTTCCACCACTTCCTTATATAACGCTTTACCGGTACGCTTATAAGCATCGGTATATGTTCGTAAAAGTTGTGCATTGTCGTATAGCATTTTTTCAAAATGGGGTATATGCCATTTCTCGTCTACCGCATAACGACTAAATCCGCCGTAAATCGTATCAAATAAACCGCCCCAAGCCATACGGGTAAGCGTTGTGTCTACATGTGTTAAAATAGATTGATCTTTAGTTAAGTGACCGTAAGCTTGTAGATAATCCAGATTAGTAGGCATCATAAATTTAGGTACCCGCTGATATCCTCCATATTCGGTATCAAAGCTTAATTGCCATTTAGCTATTAAATCTTTCAGAATGAAAGAAGGGGAAGAAGGGGAAGTATCTACTTCACTTATCAGCTTTATATTTTCGTGAAGTTTCTGAGCGTATTCATAAAGGCGCTCCGGCTCCTTTTCAAATAAAAGCTGCAGTTGTAGCAAAACATCAATCCATTGTTCTTTTTTTACAAATGTGGCACCCCAGACAGGACGTCCGTCAGGTAAAGCGACAATGTTGAGCGGCCAGCCACCCTGCCTGGTCATAATCTGTAAAGCTTTCATGTATACAGCATCTACTTCCGGGTGCTCTTCGCGGTCTATTTTTATGGATGTATAATAAGCATTCATAACCTCTGCTACTTCCGTATCCTGAAAACATTCATGTTCCATTACATGACACCAATGACAGGCAGCATATCCTATGCTGATAATAAGAAGCCGGTGGTTTTGCTGTGCTTTTCGTAATATATCAGATTCCCATATTTGCCAATTCACCGGATTATCGGCATGTTGAAGTAAATAGGGCGATTTGGCATATTGTAAAATATTCATTATTTATAGAACAGATAAATTTTACGTTAAAATTACAATTAATATTTAGAAGTATTCATAACATTGACTTAACATACTTATAAGCTTTTAATAAGAATTTTGTAGCGATTTTTTAAAACGTTTGGAATGGATCAGATTTTTGTGATAATGCTTATTGCATTAGCCATTTTAGCTTTGTTGGACATTACTGTAGGAGTGAGCAATGATGCTGTGAATTTTTTAAATTCTGCCTTGGGATCAAAGGCTATTACGTTTAAAACCGCGATGATTGTAGCATCATTAGGTATTTTATTTGGAGCCCTTTTTTCTGGAGGTATGATGGAAATTGCCCGGAGTGGTATTTTTGTTCCTTCCATGTTTAGTTTTAATGATGTTATGATAATTTTCCTGGCTGTCATGATATCTGATATCTTATTGCTCGATGTTTTTAATAGTCTGGGTTTACCTACCTCTACAACGGTATCAATTGTTTTTGAATTATTAGGTGCCGCTGTTTGCGTCGGTTTGCTGAAAATTCATGCCTCTCATGGCAATTATAGCTTAATAGCTGACTATATTAATACAGAAAAGGCATCTGAAATTGTATATAGCATATTGCTTTCAGTTCTGCTTTCTTTTTTACTGGGTACAATTGTTCAGTACATATCCCGTCTTTTGTTTACCTTTCAAACAACAACCAGGTTAAAATATTTCGGAGCTATATTCGGAGGAATTGCCATTACATGTATTACCTTTTTTATTTTAATTAAAGGATTAAAAGGTGTTTCGTTTATAAGTAAAGATGCCAATGAATGGATAAAGCATAATCAGCTGCTTATTCTGGGAGTTAATCTGGTATTCTGGACGATAGTCTCACAGGTCATGATGAGTTTCTTTAAAGCTAATATTTTAAAAGTAATTATTATTATAGGAACGTTTGCGTTGTCACTGGCCTTTGCCGGAAATGACCTGGTAAATTTTATCGGGGTGCCAATTGCTGCCATTCAGTCGTATGGTTTCTTTATGGCTTCGGGAGCCGCAGATCCTTCCGCTTATATGATGGGAGCCTTGGCCGATAATAATGTAGTGGCGCCTTTCTATTATCTCCTAATCGCCGGTATTGTAATGGTGGTTACCCTTTGGACATCCAAAAAGGCGAGAAAAGTGATTCAGACTGAAATGAGTCTGGCGCGCCAAAGCGAGGGAGAGGAAAAATTTAATCCTAATTTATTATCAAGAGCTATTGTTCGCGGTACTATTTATTTGGGAAAAGGAATTGATGCCGTTCTGCCGCAATCGTTTCAACTGAAGTTGGACAAACGTTTTGAGAAAGTTGAAACGCGAAAAACAAAGCAAGAGAGGATGAATGAACCTGCTTTTGATATGGTTCGCGCTTCCGTAAACCTGATGGTAGCAAGTATATTGATATCGATAGGAACCTCTTTAAAACTGCCTTTATCTACTACATATGTAACATTTATGGTGGCAATGGGTACTTCATTTGCCGATCGTGCCTGGGACAGAGATAGTGCTGTTTATCGGGTGGCGGGAGTATTTCAGGTAATCGGTGGATGGTTCATTACAGCGTTGGCCGCTTTTGTGTCTTCATGCATATTAGCGTACTTGTTATATATAGGAGAAGTATATGCGTTTGTTGGATTGCTGGTAATACTTGTAGTAGTGTTAATTCGCAGTAATCGCGCTCATTCTAAAAAAGAAAAAGAAATAAAGGAGGAGGCCTCTTTATTCAGAACCGAAGATATTGCTACCATTCAGGAAGTAATTTCGGAAAGCTCTGCTCAGATAGCTAAAGTTATTTCCCAAACACGACTATTAAATGAAAATGTTATAGATGACTTAAGTACCGAAAACCTTGCGGGCTTGCGTTTGCATAAGAAAAATTTAAAAAAACTGGAGAAAAGGGTAGATGACCTGAAAAATAATGTGTACTATTTTATCAAACACCTGGATGATACCTCAGTAGAAGCCAGTAAATTCTATGTGCATACACTCAGTTATCTGCAGGATATGGTACAATCGGTGGGCTTTATTTATGAAAAAAGTTTTAACCATGTGGAAAACAATCATAAGAAGTTGAAGTTTAACCAGGTAAAAGATCTGAAATATATCGATAATCATATTCAAGAATTATTGGGAAGGGTGCAGCATATCTTTGAAAACGAGTCGTTTAACAAAATTGATGAGGTCTTAAACGATAAGATAAAATTACACAAGGAAACCGACCAGTTTATTCAAAAGCAGATAGAACGTATCCGTACCACAGAAACCAGTCCTAAAAACAGTAAATTGTATTTCTCATTACTCCTGGAAACCAATGATCTGATTAAGTCGACCATGAGTTTGCTGGAGATGTTTAAGGAATTTGATGAATATGTAAGAAACCGGCAGATTCTATAAAACCAAAAAAGAGCTTAAAAAGCTCTTTTTTGGTTCTTATCTCTATAGCTTTTGGTTAACCATTATGGGCCTCTACAACAATTTCATTATCATTCAGCATCTGGCGCAGCATGTTTTCTATTCCGTTCTTTAAAGTAAAAGTGGAAGAAGGACACCCGCTGCAGGCGCCTTGTAACATAACGCTTACATGTTTCGTGTCATTATTATAGTGCTGAAAGGCAATATTTCCTCCGTCTCCGGCAACAGCAGGTTTTATATATTCTTCAATAATATTGATAATTTGCTGAGAGGTAGTGTCAAGATTGTCAAAATAAGCCTCTTGTTTTTCCTCTGTTTTTTCTGTCGGAATCAAAGCTTCTTCAATTACCGTTCCCCCGTTTTCAATGTAATTTTTTATGAACGAACGCAATTCCACTGTGATTGAATTCCAGTCATAACTGTCATATTTGCTTACAGAAACGTAATTTTCATCCATAAATACTTCTTTTACATAGGGCAGTTTAAAAAGTTCTTTTGCCAAAGGAGAAGAAGCTGTTTCATCAATGTTTTTATACTCTAAAGCTGTTTTAGTCAGCAATTTGTTGGCAACGAATTTTAGAACAGCAGGGTTGGGAGTTGACTCAGCGTATACAGAAACCGGTATCTTCTTTTGTTCAGGAGTATTGCTTTCGACTAAAACCTTACCGCCGTTTTCCACAAAAGTTTCAATCTCTTTTTTTACTTCTTCCTGAACGTCAGTCCATTCTACAATTGAAAAGCGCTCAATTGCTATAAAATTACCCGAAATATAAACGGTTTTTACAAAAGGAAGGTAAAATAACTTACGGGCCAATGGAGAATTGGTTGTTTCATCTATATTTTTATATTCAAAATTAGAACCGTAACTTATAAAATCAGGAAACTCAAATTTCAGTATAGTAGGGTTTTGTGTCTCTTTTATAGTAACATTAAACATTTTTTAAGTTTTTTTTCAAAATTAACAAAGAAATATCGATTGATTATTTATATTTGGAAATTAAACGTAAAATTAACATTTGGTTAAGTTTATTTTTGGAATTGTATTTGAAAGACCGATCTATAAATATGAAAAAGCTTTATTTACTCTTTTTATTGTTGTTTTCAACAATTGTGTTTGCACAGCCTATTACGGTGAGTACTACGCAATATACCGTTGAGCAATTGGTAACAGATGTATTAATCGATACGCCCTGTGCAGAAGTATCAAATATCACCTGGAGTACAGGAACAAATTTTAACAATGTAAATGGAATAGGTTATTTCTCAAATACCAATCCTAATTTCCCGATGCAAAACGGTATTGTTTTAATGTCAGGAAATGTCAACCTTGCGCCTGGACCTTTTGTTGGAGGGGCAACCTCAGGAGGGTGGATAGGAGATGATGATTTGTTTAATTATATACAAGGATTGGGAATTGACCCCGATTTAGATGATTATAATGATGCCACAATAATAGAATTTGATTTTATGCCGTATACAGATGCAATGAGCTTTAATTTCTTATTTGCGTCTTCTGAATATGGAGGTTTTCAATGTTCTTTTTCAGATGCTTTTGCTTTTTTCCTAACCAATACAGATACGGGTGTAACGACAAACCTGGCATTGGTTCCCGGTACAGCAGACCCTATTTCTGTTATAACAGTGAGAGATGCTCAATGGAATGAAGGGGGAAACTGCCTTTCCGTAAATCCGGAATATTTTGGAATTTACAATGCAGAAAATGCCACCACGGAAGCAAACGCTGCTGTTAATTTTAACGGGCAGACCGTAAAGATGACAGCAAATTCTGAAGTGGTACCTAATACCATGTACCATATTAAATTGGTTATTGCTGATAGAAATGACAGCATGTTAGACTCTGCTATCTTTATTGAAGGGGGAAGTTTTGAAATAGGTGCGCCTAATTTAGGAGATGATAAACTGATTGTAGACGGTACAGCCTTATGTAACGGAGAACCCTATGTTTTAGATACAGGATTATCAGCTGAAGATTATGTATTTCACTGGTATAGAGATGGGTTTCTGATAGAAGGAGCCACAGGGCCAACCTATGCGGTAACGGAAAGTGGTGTTTATAGTGTTGATATTACGCCTATAGGAGCCGGATGTGATATGGATCCTGAACCCGTAACCATAGAAATCTATCAGCAGATTATTATTAATAATCCACCAAGAAATTTAAGAAAATGCCCTACTGCGGACGACACAACACTCTTTGATTTAAATGAAGCATTATATCAGGTAACGTTTGATGATGTGTCTTATTCATTTCACTCGACACAAGACGGTGCTGAAAATAATACAGACATTATAGATTCTGATTATTTATTGGATAATGATACTACTACTCCGGTTACCATCTGGGTTAGAGTTCAGGATAACAATTATCCTTGTTATAAAATAGTTAGTTTTACGATTGGTTTTAAAAACTGCGCCTTAGAACTAAACCAGTTATCTGATTTATCGGTATGCGGTGAAGCGAACAACCAGTTTAACCTGACCGTTCAAACCCCGTTGGTTTACAACAACAATACGGGTTATGCGGTAACCTATCACAATACAGAAGCTGCAGCAGAAGCCAATACCGGAGCTATTACAGAGCCATTATTGTCGAACTATACCGCTACAAGCGGCGAGACCATCTGGGTACGTGTAACTTCTATAAATAGTCCTCAGGTTTATGCGGTAACCTCCTTCCGATTATGGGTTAATGCGCTTCCTTCGGTTAATCCCGATGCTGGTCCTATGTATGGATGTGAGATACCTGGTACGGGTACCGGCGATTTCACGTTATCGCTTAACGACGGTAACCTTACGCTGAACCAGCCCGGATTAACGGTAACGTATTACCAGACGCAGCAACAGGCCGAGGTAGGGGATGCGACTGTTGCGTTACCGAACAACTACCAGGGACCTCAGGGTACGATCTATGCCCGAGTAACCAACAACAATACCGGTTGTTATATCGTAGTGGCGCAAGAGCTGGTGGTACGTAGTACCCCTGTAGCAAATAACCACGCCCCTCTTATTTTCTGCGACGCAGACAATGACGGTTTCGGTATTTTCAATTTAGAATCCATCAGCCATGAGATAGCCGGCAACCCTATCCCTGCAGGTATAGAAGTAAGTTATCACGAATCGTTATCCGATGCGCAGAACAACGTCGAGGCCATTTCGACCCCTTCCGCGTTTGTTAACACCCAGGCCAACGGTCAGACCCTTTATGTGCGGGTAGGGTATGAGCACTCCTCCTGTGCAAGCATCGTTCCCTTAGAACTTATTGTAAGCAAAACCCCTGCTATCAAGCGTCCGACCCCTTTAATGGTATGTGACGCGGACAACAACGGAATTGCGATATTTGACCTTACGGTAAAAAACACAGAAATATTAAACGGTTTACCCGCGGCTGATTATACCTTTACGTACCATACTACCGCAGCTAACGCCCAACAGGGAACCAATGCGATAGCCAACCCTACAAGCTACAGCAACCAGACCACCGGAACAGTGTATGTTCGTGTAACCAATACAGCCACGGGCTGTTTCAGTGTAGTACCGCTAAGTTTAGTAGCCGGAGCTACCCCTGTAGTGGCCCATCCTATTGCCGAATACGCCCAATGTGACGACAACCAGGACGGTTTTGCGACCTTTAATCTGAACAGCCGTATTCCTTCCATTCTAAACGGACAAACGGGAATGGCTGTCACCTTCCACTACACAGCCGCCGATGCCCAAAGTGGCGCTGCTGCCTTACCATTGAGCTACCAGAACGTAGTGGCAAACATCC
Source organism: Paenimyroides tangerinum (assembly GCA_050990835.1). Classification (GTDB taxonomy): domain Bacteria; phylum Bacteroidota; class Bacteroidia; order Flavobacteriales; family Flavobacteriaceae; genus Flavobacterium. The sequence goes on from CP158859.1 coordinate 1,588,370, forward strand.
AGACCCTGCATGTTCGTGTTACGAATCAGGTTACAGGGTGTTATACCGTAAGCACGATGAACCTTCGTGTTATCGCGGGTCCTGTTATTACCGTACCCGATACCCCTTATGCTATCTGCAGCAGCGGTCAAAGCGGTTTCGGTACTGTAGATTTAACGTATTACGGGAACCAGCTCGTATTGGGTACTGGTTATCAGATCTCTTATTTCGAAACCGAGACCAATGCGATAGCCAACACCTCTCCAATAGGTCTTCCAACCGCCTATAACAACCTGGTAGGTTCCAATCCTGTTATCTGGTTGCGTATCACCAACCCCGTAACCGGCTGTTTCTCCGTTTACTCGATCAGTTTTGTACTGGAAATAGCCCCATTAATGCCTGACACACTGCCTGATTTAACAGAGTGCGATGTATTAGGCGACCTTTATGACGGTTTTACCACCTTTGATCTTACGGAGCAAGATGCAGCTATTTTAGCGGCGCAAACCGGTACAGGACCTTATGTTATCCGTTACTATACCACGGCAGCAGCTGCAGCAGCAGGGCAGCCATGGATTGCAGATCCGGTAAACTTTGTGAACACCCAGGCCAATCAAACCATTTGGGTCCGCATCGAAAACAGTTCGAACCAGAACAAATGTAACGCCATCGGCAGCTTCAAATTAAAGGTGAATACCCCGTTACAATTAGGAGCCGCCCCTGATCTGGTACAGTGTAACGAAAGCCTTCCGAATGATGAAAGCACCGTTTTCGATTTAACAGTAAACGAAAGCCTTATCACCCAGGGTCAGGTATTTGGAGCGACAGTTACCTACCATACGAGTTTAGTTAATGCAGAGGCCGGTTTAAATGATATTCCTGACCCCACTGCTTTTACCAATACGAGTAACCCACAGGTTATCTGGGTAGCGGTAACCAATGAATTTGGCTGTAAAGCGTACAAAACCTTTAATGTACGGGTACTTCCGTTACCAGAGCCTAATCTGACCCCGTCACCGTTACAGGTTTGTGAAGAAGCACCGGGCAGTGGCGAAGGCTTCTTTGTACTGACCGACGCAATATCTGATATCAGCAACGGGGATCCTACGCTGACCTATGAGTTCTATACCACGGAAGAAGATGCGTTAACGGGATTGAGCGATCTGGCCTTAGACAGCACCGTACCGCATTTGTCCGTAACCAGCGTTATCTATGTACGTGTTATGAACCAGTTTGCGGCCGAGAATATGAGCTGCGCTGTTATCGTTCCTTTAGAGCTTATTGTAAACCCTACCCCATTGGCAGGTCCTATGACCCCCTTGTTACACTGTGAACAAGGCAGCGACGGTATCCATAAATTCAATTTACATGATAAAGATGCAGAAGCCCTTGCAGGCCAGCCTTCAGCAGATTATACCGTACGTTACTTCCTTACCGAAGAAGACGCACAGAACAATACCAACCCTATCCCGTATACCTATACCAACAACGGTTCGCCGTTTGATCAGGAAATCTGGGTACGTGTTGAGAATAACGACAGCGAATGTTTTGCCATTACCACCTTCCATTTAAAAGTAGAAGAACAGGTATTTGCGTTCCCAGCGACAGACAACTTAAGCTTTTGTGATATAGACGGTGTAAACGACGGCCTTACAGTAGTAGACCTTACCCTTCTAAACGCCCAGATTATCGGTATTCAGGATGCTGGTCCGTTAGATGTTCGTTACTATGCTTCCGCGGCGAATTATTCGTTAGGTATTGTAATAGGGGATCCTACACAGTACCAGACCGAGAGCAACCCGCAGACCTTGATTGCGGAGGTGTACAACACCGGTGAAGGCATGCTTTGTAAAGCGACTATAGAAGTAACGATCAATGTGATAGACGCCCCTGAGATGAACGATATCAAAGACGGTTACATTTGTGAAGACTACCGTACAGGCGAACGCCAGGGCTATCCGATGGATACCGGTTTACCGGCGGAAGGTCATACCTTCAGCTGGACACGCAACGGAGATGATATAGGAGTTAGCACCCCTAGCTATACGGCCACCGAACCTGGTACATATGTGGTAACGGTAACCAACACGGCTACAGGATGTTCAGCCTCTCAAACTATAGTACTGACTCTTGCTCCGGCGTTGAGCATAGATGTGGTGTATACCACCGACGGTTTTAGCGACACCAATGCCATAGAAGTAGTGGTTAGTCCTGCAGGTGATTATGAATACGCCTTAGACGAAGGACCGTACCAGCAGAGCAACATCTTTATGAACGTTTCTCCTGGTGACCATACCGTATGGGTACGTGTACGCAACAGTGCGGGCAGTGTGGCGTGTCCTGCAAGTAAAGTGATCACGGTATTGAATTACCCTAAATACTTTACACCAAATGGAGACGGTTATAACGATACCTGGAATATTTGGGCATTGAAGAGCCAACCGGCGTCAAAAATTTATATCTTTGACCGACACGGCAAGCTGTTGAAACAGATCAGTCCTGCGGGCAGTGGCTGGGATGGAACCTTAAACGGCAACCCGTTACCGTCAACAGATTACTGGTTCCGTGTAGAGTATGTGGAACCTAACACAGGATTACAAAAAGAAGCAAGAGGACATTTTTCATTAAAAAGATAACATATGAATATTTTTAAAAAGCCTTTATTATTAATCGCATCATCATTATTCCTTACGCAGTTTGCGCAAGCGCAGGAAGGCATGTCAGTTTATTCAGATTATTTAACGGATAATTATTATCTTATCCATCCATCCATGGCAGGTGCTGCTAATTGTGCTAAAATCCGGTTGACAGCTCGTCAGCAATGGACAGATCAAAACGATTCGCCGGCACTGCAGACACTGAGTTTTAACACTCGTGTGGGAGAGAAATCAGGAGTAGGTGCTATTCTTTTTAATGATAAAAATGGCTACCATTCACAAATGGGAGCGAAACTAACTTATGCGCATCATTTGAATTTTTCAAGAAGTGATTATGATTTAAATCAGTTATCATTCGGTTTAAGTGCAGGGATGATGCAAACTACTTTAGATGAGTCGGAATTCAATGACGGAGGCTCTTTTGATCCGGATGTAAGAGGAGGTATAGAGGTTAAGGATATGTCATTAAATATAGATGCGGGGGTTTCCTATCACTATCTGGATTTTTATACACATTTTACAGTTAAAAATTTATTGGCTACGAAAAGCGATATTTATTCAGATGTGGAAAGTGGCAACAGAAGAAAATATTTATTGTCTGCAGGATATGTTTTCGGAAATAACTATGATACGTTTGGAAGGTCAAGCGGTTTTACGTGGGAGCCTTCTGTGATGTTACAATATACAGAAGAAACGCAGGAGAAGATTGTAGATGTTAATATGAAAATGTATAAAGAATTTGATAATGGACAATTTTATGCGGGGGTATCATACAGAACAGCTCTTGATGGAGCAGAATATATGAAAGGTCCTGAAATTGATGTTAAAAAGCAATATTACCATTCTGTATCGCCTATTTTGGGAGTTCGTTATAAAAGCTTAATGGTAGGGTATACATATTCACATACATTTGGAGATGTGCGTTTCGAAAAAGGAGGTTTCCATCAGATTACGCTCGGCTTCAATTTCTGGTGTAAAAACAAAAATTATAAATGTAATTGCCCGTCGGTTAATTACTAATCCAAAAAATCCCGATATTTATCGGGATTTTTAAATTTTATAAGATGGGTTTAATTAAAGAAGTAAACGGAAAAGCGCCGCAAATACCTGCTGATTGTTATGTAGCTGAAAATGCAACCATTGTAGGAGACGTTGTGTTGGGAGCAGCATGCAGTGTATGGTTTAATGCAGTTGTACGTGGAGATGTACATTATATTAAGATAGGAAGTAAAGTAAATATTCAGGATGGCGCAGTTATTCACTGTACGTACCAGAAACATCCCACTATAATTGGAAATAATGTGTCAATAGGGCATAATGCTATTGTACATGGCTGTACAATTGAAGATAATGTTTTGGTAGGTATGGGGGCAATTATTATGGATAACTGCTTAGTAAAAAGCCATGTGATAGTTGCAGCGGGTGCTGTTGTAACACAAAATAGTATATTGGAATCAAATGCTATATATGCGGGGGTTCCTGCAGTAAAAGTTAAAGATTTGAATGCTTCCAATTTCAAGAATGAAATAGAACGTATATCTAATAATTACGTGTTATATTCCAGCTGGTTTAAATAAAGTTAAAAATCAAGCTGGAAAACATTCTTCTGATCAGGAATAAGGCTGCTTAAAACGGCTGTATCTATATTGGTATAAAAAAGATGTTTAGACAGTCCTTCAGTGTTTATTAAATTATTTTTCTCAAGAATATGACGTGTTTGTTTAGCTACAGCTTCTCCCGAATCAATAATTTTGATATCGTCTGGAATAATTGCAGAAATCTGATCTGCTAAAAAGGGGTAATGCGTACACCCTAAAACAAGATGATCCATTTTTTGTGCTACCATGGGAGCTAAATACTCTTTTAATAGATCTGTCATCTCTTGCGAATGTATTTTTCCCTGTTCAATCAAAGAAACTAATCCAAACCCTATTTGATCTATTATTTTTACATTCTGATGCGTTTTTACGGCTTTGTGAAACAAATCGCTTGTCAGTGTTCCTTTGGTAGCCAGAACGCCTATTACACCTGTTTTGGAATGAAGAGCGGCAGGTTTTATGGCGGGTTCAATCCCGATGAAAGGAACATCAAAATGTTCGCGAAGGTACTGAATGGCATTTGTGGTAGCCGTATTGCAGGCAACTACAATGATTTTGGCATTATTATTTAATAGGAACTCAGTGTTTTTAACAGAAAGGGAGATGATATCCTCTTTCGATTTTTGACCATACGGAGCATTTTTACTGTCTGCAAGATACATCGTATGTTCCATTGGGAGCATACGATGTATCTCTTTCCAGATAGTGATTCCGCCCACTCCGGAATCAAATAGGCCAATAGGTTGAATAGCTTCCATTTCTACAAAAATAAAAAAAACCGCCTTTTGTTAGGGCAGTTTTTCAAATATATTTTAATCGTATTTATTATTTTATGTTTAATTCTTTTTTAACATCAGCCAATAAATTTGGTCCGTCCGCTAAAATAACGCCAGATCCCATAGTCGAATCAAAAACATATTCATATCCTTTTGCACGTGCAACTTTATGAATAGCTTTTTGTGCTTTGTCTAAAAGAGGCAATTGTAATTCTTCTGTTTTTTTAGCTAATTCGTTTTGAGCGTTTTGCTGAAACTGGTAAATACGTTGCTCCATTTCCTGCATTTCTTTCTGACGTGCATCATTTGTAGCATCTCCGGCAGTAGCAGCTTCAGCTTGATATTTTTGCCCTTTTGTCTGGAATTCTTCTACCATTTTTTTATAATCCTTATCGTAGTTTTCGCTGATCTTTTTAATTTGATCTACAGACGATTTATACTCAGGCATAGAATTGATTAATTCCTTAACGTCAATATGAGCAATTTTCTGAGCTTGCGCAGATACGCCTGCGGCTACCATCAATACTACTGCGAAAAATAAGTTTTTTACGTTTTTCATTACTTTCAATTTTTGTTTTACTATTTTATTTGTTTTTGGATTATTTATTATTTAGCGTATCCTGTTGTTGCTGTTTGCGCTCTTCTTCTCTTTGTTTGCGCTCCGCTGCTGCCGCCTGGATCTCTTTTTTCTTGTCTTCTATTTCCTTTAATTTCTGTTCTTGTTGTTTTTTTCGTTTGTCTTCAGCCGCTTTTTTAGCCGCTTCCTGCTGTTGTTTCAGTTCGTTAATTTTGTCTTCAGTGCTGTTTCCTGTATTATTTGCTCCGGCTGCTTTTTTGGCTTCTTCAATCCGTTTCAGTCGGTCTTCCCGAGCTTTTTGCTTACGTTCTTCAGCTTCTTTTAACACCTGTTCCCTTTTTAAACGGATTTCTTCCCGTTTCTTTGCCATTTCAGCTTTGCGTTCTTCAATCTGTTTCAGGCGCTGTTGACGAAGCTCTTCTTTTTTGCGTTTTGCTTCTTCAATGCGTTTTTGTGCTTCTGCCTGACGGGGATCCATTTCTTTTTGGTTGCCTGAAGCTAGTCCGTTTTCCTGTTCTATCATGCGCTGGCGCTCTTCCAGCTCTTCTCTCTTGGTACGTTGACGATCTTTTAGCTCCTGTGCTTTTTCCTGAGCGTCCAGTTCGGCAATTTCTTTTTTGGACAATTTGCTTCTTCGATAGGTTTTTTCCAATTCGCGAATGATCTGATCGCTTATATCAGTACCTTTTTTAGCGTACAGCATACCTTTGGTTTCGTCACTTTTATCTAACACCATACTGTAACGTTTCTTTTCGGCGTATTCGTTCACTAATGTAAAAACTTTATCCTGAATAGGTTTGGCTAAATTAATCTTTTGTACAAAATAATCTCCGTCCATTCCAAATTTAGATTGCTGGTAGGTAAGGAGTTCCGCTTCCATTAATGCAATCTCTTCTTCCTTCTCTTCTACCAGTTGAGAAGTTAATAAGGGGCGTTCAACGGACAGCTGGTCTTTTAGCTTTTTTATCTCCGTTTTTCTCTTTTGAATTTCAGCATCCCATTCAGCAGCTCGTTTTTGAAGTTCTTTGTTTGCTTCCTGATATTCCGGTACTTTTTTAAGTATAAAATCCATATCAACTATGGCAATACGATTTGTGGCCGATTGTGCAAAAAGCATCGTGCCTGAAAATACCATTATTGTAGCAAACCAATTTTTCATGCGTTATAGTGTCTCAAAATTTATGCCATTTATCTAGAACTGCTGGCCCAGGATAAAGTGGGTTTGCCATCCACCTTTTTGATTGGTTCCCGGAATATTGTCAAATCCATATCCGAAATCAATACCCAACATCCCAAACATTGGCATACTCACCCTTACTCCGGCGCCTGCTGAACGTTGTAAACGGAACGGGTTATAGTCCTTAAATGAACTGTAAGTGGCCCCTGCATCAACAAAAGTAAGCACATAGGCCTTCATTTGTGCCTGCAAACTTATAGGATAACGTAATTCCATAGAGAATTTATTGTATACGGTACCTCCAAGTTGAGTACTTAATGAACTGTTTTCTCTGTAACCAGGAGTTAAGGAATTATCTGCATAACCGCGCAATGCAATATTTTCACGCCCATCCAGGGAGTAATTCATCATTCCGCTGCCTCCGAGGTAAAAACGTTCAAACGGAATAGTTCCCCGATCCTGATTGTAAGCCCCTAAAAATCCGAACTGACCTGAGGTTCGCAGAACCAATTTAGGTGCAATTTCGGTATACCAGTCGGCTTTAAAGTTAATTTTATAATATTCCAGCCAGTTAAAACGTTTTTGATCTAGTTTTTGACGGTCTACTGCGGCATCGCGGTAATCGGCAACCGGCATTCCGTTTTCATCCAAATACGTCCCGATAGGGATATCAGCCCCGGTTTGCGGATTAGGTTGTATAGACGTGGTTTTTACCTTATAGGCTTCCTGATTTTCTAAATCCTTATAATTTATTTTGTTAAATAATGAATAAGGAGGCGAAAATTTTCCGGTAATACTGAAACGTGAACCAGTTGACGGATAAATAAACGGGTCAATACCACCTACGTTATCACGTGTAAGGTCTATAGTATAGCTTAAATTTCGGGCCGTACCGTTATTAAAGGCAAAGTTACCGAGATTATAATTGTTCAGTTTGTATTGCTGGTAGCTGATGGAATGTGACAAAACAAATTTATCATCCGGTACACTCAATCGTTTTGCCAATCCTAAACTGACAGTTGTAATACTTAAGCCCTGACTCCGGTCGATGTTATTACTGTAGTAATCATAATAGTTTTGGCGGCTGTGCGATATACTACCAAATAGCTGGGTGGGTTTTTTTCCGCCAAACCATGGTTCCTGAAAACTCAAACTATAGGTTTGGAAATAGGTACTGGCCTGCAAACGAAGCGACATTTTTTGTGCATCGCCCATAGGGAAAGGCCTGTATGCATTTTTATTGAATAGGTTCTTAACGGAAAAATTGTTGAACGAAAGGGCTAATGTACCAATAAAGGTACGTCCTCCGTATCCTCCCTGAACCTCAACCTGGCTTTGTCCGCTTTCTACTACCTGCCATTCCACATCAACGGTTCCCTCTGCCGGATCCGCATTTTTAACATTGGGATTTAATGATTGCGCATCGAAAATACCCATAGAGGCCAAGCGGCGGTGGCTTTCCACTACATCGGCTTTTTTCCACAATTGTCCCGGACGTGTATATACTTCGCGAAGTACCACATAATCATGTGTTTTATCGTTTCCGGAAACGGTTATGTAATTATAACGGGCTTTCGGCCCTTCCATAATTCGGAAATCTAAATTAATAGTGTCATTTTCCACCCGTTCAATGGGGGTAACACGTGACCATAAGTAACCATCGTTCTGGTATGCATTCGTCAAGTCAAAAGCATCAGGGTTCGTAAAATCCTGTGTGCGTTTTTGTAATAAGACACCATTGTATACATCTCCTTTTTTAAAGCCCAAAATACGTCTTAACTGAGAATCAGTAAAGGCTGTATTACCAAGAAAGCGAATATCGCCGATGTAATATTTTTTACCTTCTTCCAGCGTAATATCAACCTTCATGGTATTGTTTTTCGGGTTGTATATTGCCGTGTCTTTAAGGATACGGGCATCGCGGTAACCTTTTTCTTTATATTTGTCAATAACGTTTACCAGATCTTCACTATACTTTTCTTCGATATACTTAGAAGGTTTAAAAATACGTAAAGGGTTTAAAGGGCTCTTCTGTTTCGTATTTTTCATGGCTTTACGCAGCTTGGCATCAGTAAATTGAGTGTTGCCTTCAAAATTTATTTTTGAAATACGTACTTTTTTTCCTTTGTCAAAAGAGATAACAAGATCACGTGTTTTTTTATCACCGGTAGGTTTAACTTCTATATCAACTTTGGTTTTAAAATAACCGTCTTTTTTATACTTGTTGGCAATATAATTTTTAGTGGTGGTTAGCAGATTTTCGTTAATGATTTTTTTAGAACTTTTTTCGTCCATCTTTAACTCCTTCAGTAACTCTTCCCGTTTTCCCTTTTTAAGTCCCTTTACAGTTACGGTATTAATCCTTGGCAATTCGTTCAGGTACAATTCTAAATTAATAACATTGCCGACAATTGATTTTTCATAAAAGTTAACATCGCTAAATGTTCCCAGTTTCCATAATTTACGGATGGCATCAGATAATTCTTCTCCGGGAATAGATATTTCCTGTCCCTTTTGTAACCCTGTAAAGGTTAAAATGGTCATTTCGTTGTAACTTACATTACCTGAAATAACAATATCGCCTAAAACGTACTTACGTACTTCATTTTCTTCTGAAATAGAAGAAATACTGTCTTGTGTTATTGGGGTAATCTGCGCTGCAGTTGAATCTTTTGCTGTAGTAGTGGGAATTACTTCTTGTGCATTAGCTAAACTAATGGCACCCATATATACTGGAAATAGATACTTTATGCTTTTATGAAACATTTATCTTTTATTTTTCTTATTTTAATTGTTCACTTGTTTTACCAAAGCGGCGCTCTCGTTTCTGATAATCAAGAAGAGCTGATGTTAAATGCTCCGCAGTAAAATCAGGCCAAAGTACATCGGTAAAATAAAACTCGGCATATGCAATCTGCCAAAGTAAAAAATTGCTGATCCGATGCTCGCCACTGGTTCGTATAACCAAGTCTACGTCTGGTAAATTATGGGTGTAAAGATGCTTATTAATAATTGATTCATCAATATCCTCAATTGAAATTATATTATTTTTAACTTTATCACAAAGCTGTTTTGTGGCACGAATCAGTTCTTCTCTAGATCCGTAGCTTAGTGCTAAAGATAATGTCATTCGGGTGTTATGTTGTGTTTTTTCTAAAACTTCTGTTAATTCTTTGCGAACTGAAGCGGGTAATGCATCTAGGCTGCCGATGGCATTTAACCGAATATTATGGTCGGTTAATGTTTTCAGTTCCTTGCGTAATGATTTTACAAGGAGTTTCATTAAAGTTTCTACTTCCAGTTTCGGCCGGTTCCAGTTTTCAGTGGAAAAAGCATAAAGTGTAAGGTTCTGTATACCTAATCGCGCGCAGGTTTCTACAGTAGTACGTACTGCTTTTGCACCGTTCTCATGTCCGATAGCTCTTAAAAAACCTTTTTGTTTGGCCCAGCGCCCGTTTCCATCCATAATAATGGCCAGGTGTCGGGGTAAACGTTCTTTTATGATTTCTGTAGTATTCATGTTATTGAGGTGCACAGTAACACGGGTTTTTTCCGAAAGTATAGGTCAGCGTAATCCCGCTGAACATATACCAGTCGTTACTGTTGGTGTTTCCGAATTGGTAATTTTTATATTGTGATGACGAGGGATGGTTTCCGTCTAAATTATCAGTCAGAGTATAACGAAAACCTATTTCGGCACTTAAGACAAATCGTTTGTTTATCTGTGCTTTTGCACCTACCGAAAGTGGAATAGCAAGTGCATATTTATCTTCTGTTTTGTGAGCTGTTTTATATGGATCGAAATATTTTTCGTCATATTTTATACCGGCAATACCAGTATATAAATAAGGCGTAAACGCAAACCATTCGTTATGCAAATCGAATTCAAAGAAATTAAACTCAATACCAAGCGCAGCTTCATGTACCGTGTTGCTGAACCTCAGATCGCGTAGTTTCCGGTAACCCATATCCGATTTAGCATCTTCGCCCGATATTTTCATATATTGATAAGAGGCCCGCCAGGAATGTCGCGGACTCCGGTTCCAGCGGTACATAAAACCATAACCCAAATCTTTTGGGGCAATATAGCTTGTAGACCCTACATCGCCAATGAAATTAGAGGCGCCGATGGTTACACCTAATTCGTTAATTTGAGCAGACAAAGTGCTACAAAAAACAAGAGCTGTTATGGTTAGTATGTGTTTAATCATCATCTTAATAATTTGCAAATATACTAATGTAATTGAATTTTTACGTATCTTAAAATTGAAAATGAGTAAATTGTCAAAAACATATGCTCTTTAAACGACTGAAAGATAAAAATAGTATATCAGTTTCGTTTGTCTTCTCCCCAAAGTAATTTATTTCGCAATGTTTTCAGAAAAGTCACTTTTGGAAACTCTACCATATTTACAGTATGCGAAGCCAGTGAAATCTCTATCAGCGTATCGTTATTCATGGCCTTTGTTTCCGAGTCTACCGAAATTAAAAACTGGGGTTCGCGACCGTCTATTTTCATTTTGATAATACTGCGGTCATTAATAATTAAAGGACGGGTAGTCAGATTATGTGGGGCAATAGGAGTGATAACAAGGCAGTTGGAGTCGGGTGTGATAATAGGACCGCCACAGCTTAATGAATACCCTGTAGAACCGGTAGGGGTAGAAATAATAATACCATCTGCCCAGTAGGTAGCCAGAAACTCATTGTTTATATATGTTTCTATAGTGATCATGGAAGTAGTGTTTTTTCGCGATATCGTAATTTCATTTAAGGCGAAATTAATGTCGAAAGGTGATGGTGTTTCTGTTGACGAGTTGAGCTGTAACAATGTTCGTCGTGATAATGTATAATCATTTGCGAATAATAAAGGAATAAGATCGTCAATGGCATCTTGCTGAACATTGGCCAAGAAGCCTAACCTTCCGGCATTAATACCTACAATAGGTATATTTTTGCTTTTTACAAAATTAGCGGCACGCAACATGGTGCCATCACCACCTATGCTTATAAAAAAATTAATATCTTCCTCTAAATCCTGATGATTGGTAAACGTAGTGTATTTTTTATTAATTACCTTTTCCTGCGTAAGAATAGCGAAATAGTTTTCTTCAAAAATGACTTCTGCCTGATGTTGTTCTATCGCAAATAATAATTTGCTGATAATTTCTTTATTTGACGGTTTGTACGTTTGTGCGTATAGGGCAAATTTCATACTATATGTTTAAATATTTGTCTAAATAGGCCGAGCGGTCTTTTAATTCGGTGAGGTACTTGTCTTCGGTATGCTCCGATACAATTTCATAACCATATCTGCGGAATGACTGTATAATTTCCGTTAGGTTGGTGCCTATCATTTTTAATGTAATCTGCGCGTTATTATCTTTAATTTTAGAAACAAAAACCCCTAATAGTTTAGCATTGTTTACTTCTACTATTTGTGAAACCTGACTCAGGCTGTAATCAAAAATATTTTTTTCAACAACTATTACGTTTCCCGATTCTTTCAGAAAAGGCGTTTGGTTAAAATAATCCAGTATGTCGTCGAACCATATGTAACCCAGGTAATGATTTTTAGGGCTGAGTACCGGAACCAGGTTGGTTTCGTGTTTTGAAAAAATTTCTAATACCTCAAACCAGTCCATAGTATTGCGGGCAAAAAAAGGAAGAAAAACCATACGGTTGTCATTCAGGGTGCTATTGCTGTTTATGGTAACCGCATCGTCCAGTGCAATGTTTCCGAGAAAAACACCCTGGTCTACAATAGGTAAATGGGTAAAAGCATGCTGGGCAAAAATTTCTTTAACCACGGCAAGAGAAGTAGGTAATGTAAATGGTTTTATGGTCTTCTGGATGTGTTGTTGTAGTTCAAACATAAATACCCTTTGAAATTGATCATGCAAAATAATCAAAAATATGCGAATTAACCCTTTTTTAGTTCGTATTTTTGTGTAAAATGACAAAGTAACATGACAAAATTATCTGTAAACATTAATAAAATTGCGACGCTACGGAATGCCCGTGGCGGAAATGTACCTGACTTAATAAAGGTAGCAACAGACGTACAGTCATTTGGTGCAGACGGAATAACTATTCATCCCCGGCCCGATGAACGTCATATACGGTATCAGGATGCCCGCGATCTGGTAAATGTAATTCATACAGAGTATAATATTGAAGGCAATCCGATGGATAATTTTATGGAATTAGTGCTGGCATGTAAGCCTGCTCAGGTTACACTGGTTCCGGACGCGGTGAATGCCATTACTTCAAATGCAGGCTGGGATACGGTAACGCATAAAGCCTATCTGAAAGAGATTACAGATGAGCTTAAACGTAACGGGATTCGTACCTCAATATTTGTAAACCCTGTTTTGGAAATGATAGAAGGAGCTAAAATAGTGGGAGCAGACCGGATTGAATTATATACCGAAGCGTATGCATATCAGTATAGTCTGGGCAATGAAAAGGCAATCGAGCCCTATATTGAGGCTGCTAAACTAGCTAATGAATTAAATTTAGGAATAAACGCAGGACATGATCTGAGTCTGGATAATATTACTTTTTTTAAAAATAATATTCCGGGCTTGCTGGAAGTATCTATAGGACATGCCCTAATAGCAGAAGCTCTTTATCTTGGGTTAGAGAATGTAGTGTGTTTGTATAAACAAAAATTAAGATAAATAAATGGAAACCTTATATGCAAAAGTACTGGGGGAAGGAAAACCTTTTGTAATACTACATGGTTATCTGGGGATGTCAGATAACTGGAAAAGCCTGGGAACCCAATTTGCAGGTCAGGGGTACGAAGTACACTTGGTAGATCTGAGAAATCACGGACGGAGTTTTCATTCTATGATATTTAATTATCAGGTAATGGTAGAAGACGTGGTAGCGTATTGCCAGATAAATAAGCTGGAAAATATTGTGCTTTTAGGACATTCTATGGGAGGCAAGCTGGCTATGATGCTGGCCTGTGATTATCCTGAACTGATTGAAAAACTTATTATAGTTGATATCTCACCGCGATATTATCGTCCGCATCATCAGGATATCATGAAAGCTTTAAATGCTGTTGATTTTTCAGTAAAACCTGGCAGAGAAACTGTTGAAAGTGTTATGCGCCCGTATATCAATGAGGAAGGAACCTTACAGTTTTTAATGAAAAATGTATACCGTGTAACACCGGAACAGCTCGGATTCCGCTTCAATCTCGATGCTTTTAACCAGGGCGAGGAGGCGGTGGGGGAGGCTTTGAAAGAGAATGCCTTTTTTGATAAAAAAACATTATTTCTTCGTGGTGAAAGCTCAAGGTATATAATGGAAAAAGACGAAATTTTGATCCACCGGCATTTTAAAAAAGCTGTGATAAAAACAATACGAAATGCGGGACACTGGGTGCATTCCGATAATCCTGTTGAATTTTATGAAAAAGTCATGGAATTCATACAGGAATAACCCAAAACTTTTTGTCTTTTGTTGGATAATCGTTGCAAAATTCATAAATTGTTTTATATTTGAATAAGAACTCTGAATAAAATAAAATGGTATGAAGAAACTATTATCTCTATCTGTAGCATCTTTGGTGGTAACCGGTGCTATGGCAGGTGGTTATCGCATTAGTATGCAAGGGCAGCGCCAGCTGGCTATGGGGCATACGGGTGTGGGCGTCATCGGACAAAATGCCGAAAGTATCTTTTTTAACCCCGCCAGCGGGGTGTTTCTGAATAACAGGTTTAGTTTTTCGGCTGGTGCTACCGCCCTAATTGCAGATACCCGTTTTCAAAATACTACCTACAACTGGCAAAACAGTACCCGTAATGTAGGTACTCCTTTCTACTTTTACGGAAATTACAAGGTTTCTGACCGTTTTGCTATTGGTCTGGCAGTATATTCTCCATATGGAAGTGCTGTAGAATGGGACCAAGACTGGCAGGGGTCGCATTTAGTAAATAACATTGATTTAAAGGCTATATTTATTCAACCTACCGCATCGTTTAAAATTACAGACGATGTAAGTATCGGGGCTGGTTTGATTTATGTTACAGGAGGAGTTGAGTTTAACAGGAACCTGTCGCGTAATATGACCGATGAAAACGGAAACCGCTCAGATGTAACTGTAGATGCTTCGGGTGTTTCGGCATGGGGATACAACCTTGGGCTGACAGCCAGACTCGATGATTATGTGACGTTCGGAGTAAATTACCGTTCACATATTGAAATGGATGCTACAGACGGAAAAGCTTCTTTTCATGACCTTCCGTCGTACTTACAAGGAACCTTTACCGATGGAAAGTTTACCGCCTCAATGCCGTTGCCTGCTGAACTGACTATAGGTTTTTCCTATAAAATAAGCGAAAAATGGCTGGCTGCTGTAGATGTAAATCATACCTATTGGAATAAATATGAATCATTGGATATCAACTTTGAGAATCCAAGCATTCCGGATTCGCACAATCCACGAAATTATAAAAATGCGAACACCTACCGGTTAGGGGTGCAGTATACACCATCTGATAAACTATCGGTAAGAGCGGGCGCTTATTATGATGAAAGTCCTGTGCAGGACGGTTACTTTGCTCCTGAAACCCCACGTAATGATTCTATGGCCGGTACTATAGGGTTTACCTATCAGATTACACCTAAATTCGGGGTTGATTTCTCTGCTACCTATCTGCATTTTAAAGAAATCAATAATTCATACGATCATTATTTAGAAGACGGGAATCCGGTATCATTCGGCGGTACATATCGTTCGGCGGTAGCCTCTTTCGGATTAGGTCTTTCGTATAACTTTTAATATCGGGTACTATGAAAAATAAAATTATATACTTATCATTAATATGGATAATGGGGCTAGTGGCCTGCGAGCCGGAATTCAAAGATGAGATCGGAAGTGATACCTATTCACGGGGAGAAGCCGATTTTACTACCTATGTGGCACTTGGAAATTCTTTAACTTCGGGCTTTATGGACGGAACCATGTTTCGCTCGGGACAACAATATTCATTTCCCAATTTGCTGTCGCAACAATTTAGAGTGGTAGGTGGAGGTGCTTTCACGCAACCTTCTTTTGAAGATGATGTAAATGATCTTGGTGGGTTAACTCTTCAAGGTACTCCTTTGCCCGGTTTTAATACACGAATGGTTATTCTGATGTCCGCTACGGGAGGTTCTCCTGTAAATCTGGCCGGAACACCAACTATAGATATTACTAAACTGCAGCAGAAAGCCTATAATAATATGGGGGTACCCGGGGCAAAATCATTCCATTTACTGGCAGAAGGATATGGAAATTTAGCCAATGTAGCTTTAGGTCGGGCCAATCCGTATTTTGTACGTCATGCCACCTCGCCAAATACTTCTGTCCTTCAGGATGCGATGTCATTAAATCCAACATTCTTTACCAACTGGATAGGGGCCAATGATATTTTATCTTATGCCACTTCAGGTGGGGTAGGCATCAACCAGCAGGGAAACCTAAACCCCGCTACCTATGGGTCTAATGATATAACTGATCCCAATGTTTTTGCCCAGTCCTATGCTGCCATAATCAACACGTTGACTTCAAACGGGGCTAAAGGTGTAGTGGCTACCATACCGTATGTTACCTCTATTCCGCATTTTACTACTGTTCCTTACAACCCTTTAACAAAAGAAGCGTTGGGAGGTGAAGCCAATATTACACAGTTGAACACACAATTATTCGGAGTGTTAAAGCAGGTATTGGCTAATTTCGGTGCGGCAGACCGGATCAATTTGCTATCTATGACACAGCCGAACGCTTTATTGGTAAAAGATGAATCTTTACCCGATTTATCTCAACAGATTAAAGCGGCGGCCTCGCAAATACCACAACTAGCTCCTATAGCTGATGTTTTAGGACAATTATACGGACAAGCACGTCATGCAACCAAAAACGATTTGTTTGTATTGTCTACCAGCGCTGTTATAGGGAAAGATTCTGATGCTGCTGTTCTACAACCTTTGCCTGATCAGTATAAAGCTGTTTTCGGAAAAATAGGGGTTACCTTTCCGCTTGAAGACAAATACGCACTGATTCCGGCTGAACAAAACGAAATAAAAATGGCTACTGATGCGTTTAATCAAACCATAAAGACAGTAGCGGCATCAAAAGGCCTTGCAGTAGCCGACATGAATCAGATTATGAATGATCTGGTATCAGGGCTTCGCGCTGTTGATGGGCAGATTTATACAGCGGATTACTTTAAGGGAACGGGTAATTTAAATACGGTTATGTTTTCTCTGGACGGAATTCATCCGAATGCCAGAGGGTACGCATTTGTAAGCAATGAAATCATTAAAGTAATTAACAGACATTATAAAGCGGCTATTCCGCTGTTGAATGTAGCGGCATATCCTGGACCAAAATTAGTAACATCAAATAATTAACCATAAAAATTGTGACTATGAGAATTTTAATCAATTTACTTGTTACGGCTATAATAGTATACCTGTTAGCCAACTTTCTGCCCGGTGTAAGTGTGGATGGTTTCGGAACCTCAATTATCGTAGTTATTGTACTTGCAATACTTAATTTAATTGTAAAACCTATTTTGCAAATTGTTTCTATTCCGGTAACTATCTTAACCTTAGGACTCTTTCTGTTTGTGATTAACGCTTTAATTATTATGCTTTGTGCCTATTTTGTCAGTGGGTTTAAAGTAGAAAGTTTCTGGTATGCCTTACTGTTCAGTTTGGTGCTTTCTGTAGTGCAGGGGGTTGTAGGTGGAATAGGAAGTTCAGATGACTAAACGAATTTATAAATATTGAACAATCAATTATTTAAAAAGTTGGTTGGCTTGTAAAAATACGTTATTTTTGCAAGCCAATTTTATTATGTAAATAACCTAAAGATGAATATTACAAGAAATAATGTAGATGCTCTTAATGCGGTTTTAACCATTGAGCTTGCACGCGAAGATTTTCAAGGTAACGTAGACAACGTATTAAAGAATTACAAAAAAAACGCAAACATACCGGGTTTTCGTAAAGGGGCAGTACCTATGTCATTGGTTAAAAAACAATATGGTACAGCGGTAATGTTAGAAGAAGTAAACAAGTTATTACAAGATAAACTAAACCAGTATTTAACAGATGAAAAACTGGATATTTTAGGAAATCCGTTACCGGTTGCAAAGGATATTGATTGGAATGCCGATACATTACATTTTGATTTTGAATTAGGTTTAGCTCCTGAATTTACAGTTGATTTAGGTGCAAAAAATGACATTACAAAATATACTATTGTGGCGGATGATGAAATGCTTAACGAGCAGATAGAATATATCCAGAAACAATACGGAAAATTAGTGTCGAAAGAGAAAGCTGAAGAAGGAGATGATATTCGTGTAAAAGCGGTAAATGAAACTGAAGGTATTAATACTGATGCGGCTTTTAATATTGCTGATATCCGTACAAAAACCAATCAAAAGAAATTTATCGGTAAAAAAGTAGGAGATGTCGTAACTGTTTCTACCAAAGGTTTGTTTGAAGATGATCACAAATTAATGGATGTTTTAAAAGTAGATCACGACAAGGCACATGGTTTGGATGTTGAAGTTGATTTTACCATAGAAGAAATCTCTACACAGGAAAAAGCAGAACTGAACCAGGAATTCTTTGATAAATTGTTTGGAGAAGGTGAAGTAACATCTGAAGAACAATTAAAGGAGAAAATTAAAGAAGATGCAGAAAAACAATTTGCACAACAGGCCGATCAGAAATTTTCTAATGATGTAGTGGCTTTTCTGGTAGAAAATACCCAGTTTGAATTACCGTCAGCCTTTTTGAAAAAATGGTTACAAACAGTGGGAGAAACAAAATTGTCAGAAGAACAGGCAGTAGAAGAATATGAAAAATCTGAAAAAGGACTGCGTTATCAGTTAATAGAAGGAAAGATTATTGCTGATAACGATCTGCAGATCAATTTCGACGAAATTAAAAGCTATACATCAGGTATTATCAAACAACAGATGGCACAATTCGGACAAACCGATCCTTCAGATGCAGATGTAGAAAATATTGTGGCGCGCGTATTGTCTAACCAGGAGGAAATTCGCCGTATTTCAGAACAGCTGATGAATGAAAAAATGGTGAAATTATTTGCTGAGAAGGTAAAAACCAAAACAAAAGAAGTTTCATACAAAGATTTTGTTAAGGAGGCTTACAGTGCATAATATCCGAAAAAAAATGAGTATATTTGAACGTCAAACCTTAAGGTTTGACGTTCTTTTTTAACCACAAAATACAACGTATTATATGAACTACGGACAAGAATTTAAAAAATATGCTACCAAGCATCATGGCATCAATAGCATGTATTACGATAAAATAGTAAGCAGCATGACGCCCTATATCATTGAAGAACGCCCGATGAATATTGCTTCTATGGATGTTTTTTCCCGTTTGATGATGGATAGAATTATCTTTTTAGGAACAGGAGTAGATGATTACGTGGCTAATATTATTCAGGCACAGCTGTTGTTTCTGGAAAGTGTTGATGCATCAAAAGATATTAGTATTTACATCAACTCCCCTGGCGGAAGCGTGTATGCCGGTTTGGGAATATATGATACCATGCAGTTGGTAAAACCAGACGTTTCCACTATTTGTACCGGTATGGCTGCTTCTATGGGAGCTGTTCTGTTGTGTGCAGGTGCCGACGGAAAACGTTCCGCTTTACCGCATTCACGTGTTATGATTCACCAACCATCAGGCGGAGCACAGGGTGTGGCAACCGATATGGAAATCAACCTGAAAGAGATGTTGAAATTAAAAGAAGAATTGTATCAGATTATCTCACATCATTCTAAACAGCCGTATGATAAAGTGTTTAAGGATTCTGAACGCGATTACTGGATGCGTGCTGATGAAGCAAAAGAATACGGAATGATTGATGAGGTTTTGGTACGCCATAAATCAGAAAATAAATAAAATGAAGAACGAAGGATATGATTGTTCGTTTTGCGGACGACCAAAAGCCGAAACCAATATCTTAATTGCAGGAATTAATGCACACATTTGCGACAGATGTGTGGAACAGGCACATGGTATTGTGCTGGAAGAAATAAAAGGCACTCATAAAAAAGGGCTGTCAGATGAAGTATTGTTAAAAAAACCTACAGAAATACGTGCTTTTTTAGACCAGTATGTGATTGGGCAGGAACAGACTAAAAAAGTACTTTCAGTTGCAGTATACAATCATTATAAACGTTTGCTGCAACAGGAAAGTGATGATGAGGTAGAAATTGAAAAAAGTAATATTATCATTGTCGGGCAAACCGGAACAGGTAAAACTTTAGTAGCCAAAACTATAGCTCGTATGCTGAATGTGCCTTTGGCCATAGTAGACGCCACCGTTTTAACTGAAGCCGGGTATGTGGGAGAAGATGTTGAGGGTATCTTGACAAAGCTATTACAATCTGCCGATTATGATGTGGATAAAGCGGAAAGAGGGATTATTTTTATCGACGAAATCGATAAAATTGCGCGTAAAAGCGATAACCCTTCAATCACCCGTGACGTTTCAGGAGAAGGTGTGCAGCAGGCCCTGCTTAAACTTCTGGAAGGATCTATTGTAAATGTTCCGCCTAAAGGCGGGCGTAAACATCCGGATCAGAAGTTTATTGAAGTGAATACGCAGAATATCCTGTTTATAGCCGGCGGAGCTTTTGATGGTATAGAACGTATTATATCGAAACGAATGAACTTTCAGGCGGTAGGGTATGGCGCGTCTAAGGAAAATGCAAAGATAAATCAGCACAATTTGTTGCAGTATATTATTCCGAAAGACATCAAAGAATTTGGCTTGATACCGGAGATTATAGGACGTTTACCCGTATTAACGCATATGGATCCGCTGGATAAAGAAACATTGCGATCTATTCTTACTGAACCTAAAAATGCGTTAATTAAACAATACCAGAAATTATTTGAGATGGATGATATTGCATTGTCGTTTACAGAAGATGCGCTGGATTTTATTGTTGAAAAGGCATTGGAGTATAAGTTGGGTGCTCGTGGATTGCGTTCGTTGTGTGAAGCTATTTTAACAGATCCGATGTACGAATTACCGGGAACTGGTAATAATGTTCTGGAAGTAGATAAAGCTTTCGCTGAGCATGCCTTACATAAAAACTTAATGAACCGGTTAGAATTGTCGGTATAAAATAAAAAAGGGAGTTTATAACTCCCTTTTTTATTGCTTTATAATTTTCCCGGTGCTGTTTTCTGAAACATTCACGGTTTTGGTGGTACGATAATACAAATTACCGCTGCCGTTTAAACTACCATCAATACCGTTTACGGTATTGGTATACAGGCTGCCTGAGCCTGTAGATTCTATTTCGGTATAAAAGGTAGACATATCGCTGGCAAGGATGTTGCCGCTTCCGGAAAGGTTGATTTTAGCAATATTGGTACTTCCTGAAAGTTCCAGTTTGCCAGAACCTTTCTGATTTACTGTGATTTCATCTGTTTTAACCCGGAATGAAGTAGTGCCGGTTCCTTCATTGTTCAGAGTGAATTTCAAGAGCTCAACGGCGCCAACATTATAGATATTTCCGGAGCTGTGATTGGTAATTTCTACTATATCACGTGAAGGTACAGTTACCTTTAAAGGCTGTGTTTTGGAAAGAATTTCAACTGGTTGGCGGTATTGAATGGTCAATACCCCGTTTTCAACTTTGGTCTCAATAAGAGCCTGTAAATTCATGTCGCCGGAAACCGTTATTTTTTTATCGAACGGGTTGTTTAGGAATACCACGTCAAAATCGCCAGAAACCTCTACTTTAGTAAAAGGCTGTACACGGCGGTCCTTATCCATTACACGTCCGTTTCCTTTTACTTTTCGCTGTGCCTGAGTAGCGGTTACACATCCAAGAATCATTAAAAAAAACACTACTTTTCTCATTGTTTTTCAATTGTTGCCTCTTCTGCTGAAGAGATGGTTTCAAAAATATCTTCTGTAAAATCTAATACCTCCGAAAGTACAAAATTCTTTTTAAAATCGTCAATTCCTTTTTCAATTAATAAGGACGTAGTAAATTTCCTGCTTTGCCCCAGAATAAATGAATTGAGCTTTAACCGGAAAAATAACTTTCCGCTTCCGGATTTAAACCGGATGAATTCTAATAATTCAAAATGACGCTTTATAATATTGATGTCGCTGTAACATTTCGTTTTACTGTCAAAAGCGTTACTCGTAAAAATTGTATTTCCCTTCCGGTTGTTATAAGAGTATTTAAATTTTCCGTTTTCTTTTTTACTTATAACAAGTGTTCCCATGGTTATTAATTAAGGAGCAAAACTAATGAAAACACTTCTCTCAAAATAGTTGTTTGTCTTCAAAAAATTATTTACCTTCTTTTACACGTCCCAGACCGTCTATCTTGGAGTTAACCGTTATATTGGGAACCGATTTATACGTAAGATTACCTACGCCGCTTATATCCACATCTATGGTTTTACTGCTCCATACCTTAGCGTTTCCTATGCCGCTGATGCTGTTTTGGCTTGTTTCCGATTCCAGGTCTAATGCGTCCAGATTTCCGGCACCGGAAATTTTATTTTGCAACTGTATGGTTTTTCCTTTTAAGGTAATGTTGCCAACACCAGAAACCAACACAGATGTCTTTTCATTCATGACGTCTAAATTTACATTGCCTGCACCGCTTACCAAAACATTAAGAGTAGCATGGGTTTGTGGTAATCTGCTTTTGAACGAACCAACACCATCAATGGATATTTCTTTTAAAAGCGTGTTGTTTACTTTTGCTGTGATGGATTCATCTCCGTCAATAGTTATGTTCTCTTCTTTGTTTTTAAGCGTGAGCGTGTTGTTTTTAACCTCACGGACAAAACCGTCCAGTAATTTTTTACTCCCAGAAATATGGATTTCATCTTTTGGAACGTCATCTGTAATTTCAATATTGACATATGACTGATTAACAATCTTGTCGAAAGCTTCAATCTTAAATATTAACGTTTCGGAGGGTTCATTATTTGTTTTGTCCTTTTGACGGCACGAAAAACTAAGAACACATAACACAAAGAGAAGAATAGTATTTTTCATTTTTTTATGTGAAAGATAAACAACTTGCCTTTTTTAAACAAAAAATAAAACACATTTTTTAAAATTAGAAGAAGAGTGCTTTCCGGGTTTTAAGGAATTATTATAAGTTTGTGCGGTTATTTTTTAAAACGATCTCTTATGATAAAACACTATTTTCTTTTTTTCTTTTTATGTTCAGCCTGTACTTTGTTTGGTCAGGAAACATTGCAAACAATCAAAGCACAACCGCCTGTAGATATCACAACCTACGCGCAGCAAATAAATGAAACTCTTCAGATACCAGAATCGTTTTTTGAGGATATAACGGAAGATAAAATACCAGTAAAAATTACGTTTTTTGTTCAAAAAGACGGACAGTTGCTGAACATTAAAGTGCAGAATGATGTATACGGATTTACGCCTTTTGTAAAAACAGCTATGGAAAAATTGCCGGCCTGGAGTCCGCAGATTGAAAACGGACAAGTGGTAGCTTCGCGCCAGAGCTTTACTGTAAATATTTATAACTCTATTTATAACAATCCGTATTTTAAACCGGCTGTTGTAAGCATACCTTTTAAAGAGTACAACAAAAAACTTATGAAACAGCTGCGGTTAAGCGAGAAAGATTGGGCCGTTATAAGGGCCCATAGTCTGGCAGAACTTACTGTAATTGCCCGTTTTGATATAACAGAAGAAGGAAAGTTGGAAAATCTTCAAATAGAAAATCAGATAAAAGAACTGGACCGTCGCTTTTATGACGCTTTTAAAGGGATGCCGGACTGGATTCCGGCTACTTTAAAAGGCAAGCCTATACGGTCCAAACAATTTATACCGATAACCATTACTGTAAATTGGTATTAAAATAAATAAAAAGCTACTGGAAAGTAGCTTTTTATCCGTGAACGGTTTCTTTGGTTCCGTATTGCTGTATTAATCGGCCTTCAAAGTCCAGCCATTCTTTCCAGCGTTTATCCACATCTACGCGTTCGGTATATTTTTTAGCAAATTTCAGAAAAGTAGTATAATGTCCGGCTTCGCTGATCATTAAATCCCTGTAAAATGTGGCGAGCTCTTCGTCTTTAATGTTTTCAGAAAGCACTCTGAAGCGTTCGCAGCTTCGGGCTTCAATCATTGCAGCAAAAAGCAGGCGGTCAATAAAGGCATCGTTACGGCTGCCGTCTTTTTTCATAAACTTAAACAACTGGTTCACATAGTCGTCTTTACGTTCTCTCCCTAATGTGTAGCCGCGTTGTTTGATGATGTCATGTACCATTTTAAAATGTTCCATTTCTTCAATGGCAATTTCGGTGAGTGTGGTAACCAAATCTTCATGCTCTGAATTATTGGTAATGAGTGTAATGGCGTTTGTAGCCGCTTTTTGTTCACACCAGGCATGATCAGTTAAAATTTCCTCTAAATTGCCTTCAGCTATATTGGCCCATCTGGGGTCCGTTAATAATTTTAGTCCTAACATACCAAAAGGATTTTTACAAAAGTACAAATAATAATCCGGATGCTCAATAAACCGTTAGAGTAGCTATCTTTGTAGTTAAAGCTTAAAAATAGGATGCCTAGAGTTTTGTTCATCGGATTGGTATGGCCGGAGCCTACTTCATCAGCGGCGGGCTGGCGTATTCTACAGTTGGTAGATTTTTTTCGTAAAAAGAAGTACGAGGTGCATTTTGCTTCTTCAGCACAATGGTCGGAGTTCAGCCACCCTTTACAGGAATTAGGCGTAAAAACACATGCTATCACGTTAAATCATTCCGGTTTTGATCCCTGGATTAGGGATATACAACCAGGTGTTGTAGTGTTTGACAGATTTGTTACAGAAGAGCAATTCGGATGGCGTGTAAGGGAAAATGTACCCGGTGCTTTAACGGTTTTGGATACCGAAGATCTGCATTTTGTGCGGAAAGCACGTGAAACCGCTTATAAAAAGAATAAGGTGGTGGATTATTATACTGAAGAGGCAAAGCGGGAACTAGCCAGTATATTGCGTTGCGACTTATCGCTGATTATATCAGAATGGGAAATGAATCTGCTAACTACTACGTTTGCTATTCCATCAAGCTTGTTGCATTATTTGCCTTTTCTACAGGAGAAACTGTCGGAAGCCACAATAGCAGGTTTGCCTGGTTTTTCAGAGCGCCGGCATTTTATGTTCATAGGTAATTTCATACACGAACCTAATTACCAAGCCGTATTACGATTAAAAAAAATGATATGGCCTGTTTTGAAAGAAAAATTACCCAATGCCGAGCTACATGTTTACGGCGCCTATCCGACACAAAAAATATGGCAGCTGCATCAGCCCCACCAAAGATTTTTAATTAAAGGACGGGCTGCTGATGTGCATCAGATTATGGCCGATTATAAAGTATTGCTGGCGCCAATTCCTTTCGGTGCGGGCATTAAAGGAAAATTTGTAGATGCTATGCAGAACGGGCTTCCTGCTGTGACGCATATATGGGGAAGTGAAAGCATGGGAAATGAAGAAAACTGGCCTGGTTTTATAACCGATGATGCGGACGATTTTACTGCAAAAGCTGCTGAACTATATACAGATGCTTTACTGTGGAAACAAAAGCAAGAAAAGGGCATACAATTGTATAATGAAAAATATGATAAGATCTATCATGAGGAACAATTGAAAATAGTATTAGCAACAATTAAAGCACATTTAAATTCACACAGAAATGCCCATTTTATCGGCCAGATTTTACAAAGCAACCAGCTAAATACCCTCAAATACCTTTCGAAATGGATAGAAGAAAAACAAACTAAATAGTAACTTAAAAATATTTTAACATCTATTTTTGTTTTTTGGTGATTTTAATTCTTAAATTTAGGTTAATTTAAAAAAATGGGTATGGAAAATAATCTTATTAATCAAATTAAAGAATATGTTACCCCTGACTTTATCAGTAGTCTGGGGGTAACTACTAATGAGTCGGAGCACAATATCAACAAAGCCTTAGATGTATCAATACCCGCTTTGTTAATGGGACTTTTTACTAAAGAAGAGGGTACTTTACAGGGTATTTTAACAAAAGTCAGATCGTTATTTACAGGAGAAAGTATGGATTTTTCCTCACAGATTAATGGAATATCTTCTGTTGCTGATGTCCTTTTAGGAGAGCATAAAAATGCGACAATATCAGCTATTGCAGAACATGCTGGTATTAATGAAACGTCGGCTAATACTGTAATGCAAACTGGTGCCTTGGGAATTTTTGGTTATTTAAAAAACCTGACCCCTGATTTTGACCTTGACGGAATTAAAAATTTTATAGCTTCTCACAAATCAGAAGTAGCTTCCTTATTGCCTTCAGGTTTAAGTCTGGCAGGGCTTACGAACTGGTTCCAAAAAAGTCCGCCGCCTAAAGCGGCTCCTGATCCGGTAGTGGATAAAACCCACGAAGCGGTAAACCAACAGGTAAATGATAATTATGAAAATAAATACACAGCTTCTACACCTCCTGAAGGAAAAGACAAAGGAGGAAGCAGTATTCTGCGCATCCTGATTCCTTTGATTATCGGCATAGCACTGATTATCTTTTTATACAGAAACTGTGGAAACCAGAATAATGATCAAATTACAGATCCGGCATCACAAGATTCATTGCCAAAAACAGAAACCACCACTACGGTTACTACAGAAACTACTACGCCAACCCGTGAAATGTTGAAGGTAGAATTACCGGACGGAAGGGTATTAGATGCTTTTAAAGGAGGTATAGAGGATCAGCTGGTGGCTTTTCTGAAAAAAGGAGATTATAAAAATATGACGGAAGCGCAATTGAAAGACACCTGGTTTGATTTTGATAATCTGAATTTTGAAACAAATAGCGCTAAGATTACAGAAGATACCAAGATACAGGTAGACAATATTGCGGCTATCCTCACCGCTTTTCCAGACGTTAAAATAAAGATAGGCGGTTATACGGATAAAACAGGTAACGAAGCGGCCAATAAAAAACTATCCATGGAAAGAGCAACAGCTGTAAAAGTAGCACTGACGGATAAGGGAAAAGGCGCTCAGGTAGTGGGTGCGGAGGGTTATGGCTCTGAATTTGCAAAATACGAAGCATCGGCACCTGATAGTGAACGGGCGTTAGACCGTAGAGTTTCGGTAAGTGTCAGAACGAAATAAGAATAATATACAAATAAAAAAGGCTGCTTCATCATGAAGCAGCCTTTTTATAAGTAGTCTGGAGAAAATACAGTAAATTCAGTCCCGTCCCGACTAACGTTATATTTTATTTTGATAATTCTGTAAAATATTTGTAGAATAAAGGAATGGTTTCAATACCTTTCAGATAGTTAAAAACCCCGAAATGTTCGTTAGGAGAATGAATAGCATCTGAATCAAGCCCGAAGCCCATTAGTATAGATTTTGATTCTAATTCCTGTTCAAATAAGGCCACAATAGGGATACTTCCGCCCGAACGAACCGGAATAGGAGCTCTGCCGAAAGTGTCGGTATAGGCTTTTGCAGCGGCCTGATAGCCGATAGAATCAATAGGGGTAACATATCCCTGTCCGCCATGATGTGGTTTTACCGTGACTTTAACCGATTTTGGGGCTATATTTTCAAAATGTTTTGTAAATAATTCGGTTATTTCTTCCCAGTCTTGGTTCGGCACCAGACGCATGGAAATTTTAGCAAACGCTTTTGACGGAATAACCGTCTTGGCACCTTCTCCGGTATACCCTCCCCAGATGCCATTTACATCAAGTGTAGGGCGGATAGAATTCCGTTCATTCGTTTCATACCCCGCCTCGCCGTATACTTCGTCAATAGCAAGCGCTTTTTTATAATCTTCAAGAGAAAACGGACGTTTAGCCATTTCTGCGCGTTCCTCTTTTGAGAGTTCTTCTACTTTATCATAAAAACCAGGGATGGTAATATGATTGTTTTCATCGTGAAGAGACGCTATCATCTGCGTTAAAATATTGATAGGATTGGCAACCGCTCCTCCATAAAGCCCGGAGTGTAAATCGCGATTTGGTCCTGTAACTTCTACCTCCACATAACTCAAGCCTCTTAACCCGGTAGTGATAGAAGGTTGTGTGTTAGAAATCATTCCCGTATCGGAAATTAAAATAACATCGTTTTTAAGCTTTTCTTTATTGCGTGGTACAAACCAGGACAGGCTGGTAGAACCTACTTCTTCTTCACCTTCAATCATAAATTTTACATTGCAGGGCAGGGTATTGGTTTGCATCATCAGCTCAAGTGCTTTTACGTGCATAAATACCTGGCCTTTGTCGTCGCAGGCACCTCGGGCAAAAATAGCCCCTTCGGGATGAATCGCCGTTTTCTTGATGATAGGTTCAAAGGGAGGCGAATCCCATAAATCAATAGGATCTGCCGGTTGTACATCATAATGACCGTAAACCAATACGGTCGGAAGGCTGTTGTCAATGATTTTTTCGCCATACACAATAGGGTAACCTGGTGTTTCGCATATCTCTACTTGGTCGCATCCCGCCTTTTCTAAAAAATATTTTACTTTATCAGCTGTATTTAATACGTCTTGCGAATAGGCACTGTCGGCACTGACTGAAGGGATTTTTAAAAGCTCAATGAGCTCATTTATAAAACGTTCCTTGTTTTGCAGAACGTAATTTTTGATTTCTTCCATGATGTATATTGAAAATAATAAGTTCTTCTTACAAATATAAAGATAAAATTTATACGATTTTTTGTTGCATAATAAATTTGAGTTCGTATATTTGCACCGTCGAAATGTAACAAATGAAGGTTACAACCAAACCGCGGGTGTGGTGAAATTGGTAGACACGCCAGACTTAGGATCTGGTGCCGCAAGGTGTGTAGGTTCGAGTCCTATCACCCGCACACAAAACCCCAACGGATACAGTTGGGGTTTTTTTATTTAACGGCCTTTTCTTTATACCAAATAGTTGACCTAACTTTTTCAGAGAAACTTTTTTAAATAAGAATGAAGAACTGAGAAAGTACAAGCAATAAAAAAGCGAGCCTAAACTCGCTTATTCTATAGTGAAAGACCACATTCATTAATGGGGGAAATTACTTTTTGTCCAATATACATTCCCTCCGCATCTTCTGCCCAATTTGGTGGAAAGGTGCTAACAATTTGATTTTTCCTTGCTTCAGCCTGTGCGGCGGTACCCGAAAAATATTCTTGGTGAACAATTTCTAATTTCCAAGGAGTATCATTATCAATGTAAGTAACTGTTATTTTATAACAAGCTTGAATTTCCTGTAATTGATTACTTTCCTGTTTTTTCACTTCGTGTAATCCGTTACCAGCAAACGAAAGGGCAGAACTTAACGTGAATGCGCCTAACATAATTAATTTCTTCATAAAAATATATTTTGATTGTTAATTTTATAAACATACGGATAATGTTATATATATCCTAATAGTGAGAATTAAAATATACATTAATTATACGAAATATCTACCAGCACATCATTGTAAATCTTTATTGTTCGTATCACATTCATTACCTGAAGTACCTACCGGTATAATTGAAGGGTATTTCGCTAAATCTGACAGGTTATTCTTTACCTCACTCAAGTATGTCAATTAATACTGTTCTGTTTGCAATGCTGACTATTTGATAACGTTTTAAAATAGCTGTAAAACAAACACCACCTGATCAGGTGGTGTTTTGTTATTTATTGTAAACCTCTCTTCTGCAGTAATGGTTCTATTTTGGGATCAGCTCCTCTGAACCGGCGGTATAATTCTGCGGGATTCTCGGTACCGCCTTTCTCTAAAATATTTGTACGGAACAGATGTGCTTTTTCCGGATCGAATAAAGAGCTTTGTTTAAAGGCATCAAATGCATCAGAATCAAGTACCTCGCTCCATATATAACTGTAATAGCCGGCAGAATAACCGCCTGAAAAAATATGGCTGAAATAGGTAGAGCGGTATCTCGGGATAATAGCATCGATAAGGCCGGTCGATTTCATGGTATTGAGTTCAAAGGTATTGATGTCGCTGTCTAGCGGTTTTTCAATGGTATGGTAGGCCATATCCAGTAATGAAGCCGCCAGATATTCTGTGGTAGCAAAACCCTGGTCAAAAGTACCGGCTTTTTTCATTTTTTTGATTAATGCTTCCGGAATTACTTCTCCGGTTTTATAATGTTTGGCAAACATTTTTAGCACTTCGGGTTCTTCTGCCCAGTTTTCCATTATCTGTGAAGGTAATTCCACAAAATCACGTGGAACATTGGTGCCGGAAAGGCGCTGATAGTGTACGTTTGAAAGCAAACCGTGTAGGGCATGACCAAATTCGTGAAAGAAAGTAGTTACTTCGTCAAAAGTTAAAAGAGCCGGGGCGTTCGCGGTAGGTTTGCTGAAATTGCAAACAATGGAGATCACCGGGGCTTTACGCTGGTTGTTTATAAAATCCTGATCGCGGAAAGAAGTCATCCAGGCTCCTCCGCGTTTTGATTCCCGCGGATGCATATCCATATACAAAATGCCGAGGTGTTTACCGTCTTTTTCCAAAACCTCCCAAACAGAAACATCGTTATGGTATTTAGGTACGTTTTTAAGCTCTTTGTATTGCAGGCCATATAATTTCCCGGTCACCTGGAAAATTCCGTTACGTACGTTTTCCAGACTGAAATAGGGTTTCAGCTCCTGTTCGTCTAAATCAAAGCGTTCTTTACGGATTTTCTCTGCATAAAAACGCCAGTCAGCAGGTGTTATGTCTTCCTGGATACCATCGCGGAACATCATTTGCTGGATATCGGCTGCTTCAGCCTTTGCCTTTGCGAGAGCAGGATGCCATAATTTTAACAGCAACGTTGTTACAGCCTCAGGTGTCTTGGCCATACTTTCTTCCAATACGTAAGCCGCATGGTTTTTATAGCCTAATAACTGCGCTTTCTGTAAACGCAGATTTGCAATCTGTAGTACTATTTCTTTGTTGTCATCAGCGTTGCCATTATTGCCCCGCATCTGGTAGGCGTTCCATATTTTTTGGCGCAGGCTTCTGTTTTCTGCGTATTGCAAAAAGGGCATAACAGACGAGTTACTCAATGTAAATACCCACTTTCCGTTTTTATTTTTGGCTTTAGCTTCCTGAGCTGCCGTTTCAATAAGTTCAGGAGGCAGCCCCTTCAGATCATCTTTGTTGTCAATAATCAATTCAAATGTATTGGTTTCGTTTAACAAATGATCGCCATATTGTAAACTCAGTACAGAAAGCTCACTGTTTAGCTTGCGGAGTTTGTCTTTATCAGCATCAGATAAATTAGCGCCGCTTCTTATAAAGTCTTTGTAGGTTTTATCTAACAACATCCGTTGCTCAGAAGTAAGCTGCATACTTTCTGCCTTAGGTACGGTATAGGCATCGTAAACTGCCTTTACGCGGGCAAACAATTTTGGGTTTAAATGGATGTTGTCGGAATGATTGGAAAGCACCGGAGCCAGTTCCTGAGCTAATTGCTGCAAATCGTCGTTGGTATCGGTACTGGATAAATTATGAAATACAGCACTGACTCTACCTAATAATTTACCCGATTTTTCCAAAGCGGCTATCGTATTCTCAAACGTGGCAGGAACAGCCGTATTGGCAATAAGCTCCACTTCTTTATCGTGCTCTTTTATACCTTCTAAGATGGCAGGTTTAAAATGTTCGGTTTTAATATCCTCAAACGGAGGTACTTCAAATGGTGTATTCCATTCGGCAATTAACGGGTTTTTATCTCCAGTGGTCATGGCTTTATTCTCTTTTTTTGTACAGGCTATGGTTAAACCCACCACAGCTGTTAACATAAATAAGGTGTTTTTTCTCATAATGGATAGTTAACAAAGGTTAAAAATACAAAAAGGAAACGAATGATAAAAATAAAGCGCGTTTGTCCATACAAACGCGCTCTACAAAAAACAAATTTCACTATTTTTTATGCTTCAAGCAACTGCAGTTCAATATCTAATTTTACATCATCGCTTACTAAAACACCTCCGGTTTCTAATGCTGAGTTCCAGTTCAGCCCAAAATCTTTCCGGTTGATTTTTCCGTTTAAGTTTAATCCGGCTTTAGTATTTCCCCATGGATCTTTCATCAGTCCGCTGTATTCCGCTTTTAAGGTAATAGGTTTTACAATACCTCTTATTTCTAAATCACCTTCTACTGTGTAGTCATCACCTGAGCCTGTAATCCGGGTAGCGGTAAATTTTAATTCCGGATGGTTTTCAACATCAAAAAAGTCGGCACTTTTTAAGTGATTGTCACGATCTGCATTGTGGGTATTTACGGAATTAATCTGTGCCGCAAATCTTAATTGAGCTCCCTGTAAACCGTTTTCAGGAGTTTCTATTTCTGAGGTATATTCCTCAAACTGTCCTTTTACATTAGTAAACATCATATGTTTTACTTTGAACCCGACAGAACTGTGTGTCGGATCGATTTTCCATTTAATACTCATAATTCTTTTTTTTATTGTTAATCTAAATTCATAGGTACCTCCATAAGCAAAAATTGCGCTTTTGAAGCTGCTTTTATACCAAACTGGTTTTCCTCCCATATACCAATCGCATCACGGGTGGTAAGTTTTTCACCATTTACTTCTATATCCCCAGAAATAACAAACAGGTAAACGCCGTTACTATGGTTATGAAGCGTATAGTTTTTTTCAAAATCCTGATCGAAAAAACCCATGAAGAACCACGCATTTTGATGTATCCATAAACCGTCCTGTTCTTTATCAGGCGATATAAGGGGAACAAACGTATTAGGGGTGGTTGGGTAAGTATACTGATCATATCTCGGAGTTACATTCCGTTTATCGGGAAATAACCAGATCTGCAGAAATTTTACCGGTTGCTCTTTACTGGCATTATACTCACTGTGAGCTACGCCTGTACCGGCACTCATAACCTGTACGTCTCCTTCTTTAATCACTTCTTCAGAACCCATACTGTCTTTATGTGCCAGGTCGCCGGAAAGCGGAATGGAAATAATTTCCATATTGTCATGCGGGTGGGTGCCAAAACCCATGCCCGGAGCTACGGTGTCATCATTAAGAACACGAAGGGCGCCGAAATGCACTCTGTCCGGATTGTGATAACCGGCAAAACTGAAAGTGTGAAAAGATTGCAGCCAGCCATGATTGGCATTTCCTCTGCTGTCTGCTCTGTGAATGATGAAATTTTTCATGATAAATCCTTTTTCTTTTTCTATTACAAAGTTACATTGTAACTTATCATAAGGTACTTAATCTAAATTAATAAAAACAATAGAAAAGGTTAACTGTTTGAAAAACTATTTTTTACGAAGTATTTTACTTTTCATCTTACTGAAAAATTCAGGTGTTACCCCGATATAAGAAGCAATTTGTTTTTGAGGTATACAATGTTGTACTTTTGGATAACGCTGTTGGAATTTTTCGTAACGCATTTCGGCAGGCAGACTCATCTTATCGATAATACGCTGCTGATTGGCCACCAAAGATTTTTGCGTAAGAATTCTGAAAAAGCGCTCCAATTTAGGAACTTTTGTGTATAATTCTTCTGATTTATCACGGGTTAAAACATATACTTCACTATCATCAATCGCATCAATAAATGATATGGCGGGCTGGTGACCGAAGTAACTGTAAAGATCTGAAATCCACCAATCCGGACTGGCAAAGACCAACACATGCTCCACGCCATTATCATCTACCGTATAGCTACGCAACAGACCGCTTATGACAAAGTAAGTGATATCGGACTGTTCGCCCGGTTTTAGCAGGATACTCTTAGCCGTGTATTTCTCTTTATATACTGCATTTAAAATAATATGTTCTTCTTCCGAAGTCAGTGTGACATATCGGTTGATATTCTGTAGAATCGGGTCTTTCATTTGGATGTAAATAAAAGTAAATTTAACAAATTAAATATTTTTTTCCTATTATGAAAAGCAGGCTTATTATTTGCTGTTTGTTTTAGGTAAAAAATGTAATTTTGCACAAAATTATGCTATGAAAAAGTGGAATATCCTTTGGATGATTATGGTGGTATTAGGGTGTTCTTGTAAAAAAGAGGCGGTTGATTTTGAGGTGTATAAAGAACCTAAATCAGTACAGATGGATTCTAATAAGCTTTTTTTGAAGAACCCGCTGATCAGAGATTTTTACAAACACAATGAATACTACACTGTATGGGTAAACGAAACCAACCGAGAAGATCTTATTGAGGTAGTGCAAAATATAGATGAAGAAGGGTTGAATCACGAAAAATATGCTATAGATAAACTGGTCTCATTCAATTTGAGGTACAAGGAGTTGTCGTATCAACAAAAAATAGAAGCCGATTTGACTTATTCCGATGCTTTTTTCCTGGTGGTACGTCATTTGGGTCACGGACGCGTAAATCCTAAAAAATATTATGGCGACTGGGAACCTTATCTGCGTCCGATAGATTACAATCAGTTGTTATTATCCGCTGTGTCGGATGAAGAGGTAAAAGACAGGGTTGCCAGTGTGGTTCCTCTTAATGCATATTATAAGGGACTGAAAGCGGCATATACGCAGTACCGCGATATGCCCAGAGATACGTTATTGCCTGTTGCGGCGGGACAGACCTCTAAAATCAAAAAGCGGTTGCATTACCTGGGAGATTATACAAATGATGATTTTTCAGGCTCATGGAACGAAGAAGCTGTTGAGGCTTTGAAAAAGTTCCAGAAAAGGCATGCCCTGACGGCAAACGGAACGGTAAATACGGCTACTTTAAAAGCACTGAACGTATCGAAAGATGAACGGTTTAAACAAATTGCGGCAAATCTTGAACGGGCTCGTTGGGTGCCTGATTCTTTTGGAGACTATTACGTTATGGTAAATTTACCTGAGTACAAATTGTTTGTATATGATCATGGCAATCTGGTGGAAACACATAATGTAATTATCGGAAAAAGCAGCCGTAAGACACCGGTACTGTCTTCAAGCTTCAGTAATCTAGTCATCAATCCTACCTGGACCGTACCTCCTACTATTTTAAAAAATGATTTGGTACCCAAAGCTTCAGCCGATCGCGATTATTTCGTGCGAAACCGGATGACGATTTATAACAAAAGCGGCAAAGTGGTTGCGCCTCAGGATTGGGATCCGGCTAATGCTAAAAACTATCGTTATGTACAAACAACCGGAGGAAATAATTCTTTGGGACTTATTAAGTTTGATTTCCCTAATCAGCATATGGTCTATTTACATGATACCAATAACCGTACAATGTTTGGTAATACAGACAGAGCCTTGAGTTCGGGATGTGTACGGGTACAAAATCCTTTTGCACTGGCAGAACGTATACTGAAAATGGAGGGAAGCGCATACGACCGGGAAAAATTGGATACAATGGTAGCCCGGAAAAAAACGCAATATATAAGTCTTAAAAAACAAGTAAACGTCTATCAATTGTATTGGACAGCCTGGAAAGATGACCAGGGTGTGCAATTCAGAGACGACGTTTACCAGTTAGATAAAGGGTTGTATAAGAAAATTACGAATTAAGTAATTTTGAATTTTTCAGGTATTCCTGATTTTTACTGTGGTATATAAATAAGCAACTCTCTTCTTTAATGAAGTTGATAATAGATTTGCTCACGTTCAGTGGTAAAGCGGGACAGCCTAAGCTGCGACCTAAACGTCCTTGTGCGTCGGCTACGTTTTCATTGGCATAATCAGCACCGTGAATGACGATATCGCGTCGGCGCGCATTGTCATTAATTCCGGATTCTAAACCGTCTAAACGCAGTGACAAGCCGTGTTTGCCCATGTAAGTCTCCGCTGTTTTATAAAAACCAAGGCTGCTTTTGTAAGATTCCGGACGGTTTGAAAAGTCATTGGCGTATTCCATACCACTGTTTCTGCCATGCGAAACCACTGTCTGAAAGATAACCTCATTAGTACGCATATCAATTACCCACATTCTCTTTTCGGTAGAAGACAGGGTGAAATCAATAATAGTCAGGATTTCTTTCTCTATTTTTCCTTCCTGTTTTAGTTTAAAATAACCTTTATACGCTGCTTTAAAGCTTTCCAGATTAGGTTTTTCAAAATTTTTCTCATCCAGATCAAGATATTTTGAAAAAGTTACTTTTTCAAAAGAACTTAAAGTAGATGTTGTATTTTTTGATTCTGTTATACCGGCAATATCTTTAGAAGAAAGTGCATCTTTTACCGGTTTGTTGAATTGAGAGGTCTTGTCACGGGAGCCTTTATGTACAGCCCTTGATGATTTACTTACTACCTTTTCCTTTCCGTTACCATTTCCATTTCCATCATTCAGTTCTTGAATATTTAGAGGCCTAAACGCTAGTAAACCTACTAAAATTACGGGTAATAATTTAAAATTCATTATGCTACATTCTTTAGTTTTTACTACTATTCGAACGCTAATATATAAAGTTTATTATTTACAAAACCTTATTTTAAATATTTATTAATAAACTTTAACATTTTTTGTGCATATAATTTCTTTTGAGAATTTAAATCGTATCTCCTTAATTATCGGTAAATTTGGAGGGTTATTAGTACCTAATATTTGATATGAATAAAAAAGTTATTTTAATGATCCTTGACGGCTGGGGGAAATCACCTGATCCAAAAGTATCCGCCATAGACCAGGCCAATACACCGTTTATAGACAGCCTGTACCATAAATATCCTAATGCTTTGTTACGTACAGATGGTTTAAATGTAGGGTTGCCCGACGGACAAATGGGAAATTCAGAAGTGGGGCATATGAATTTAGGGGCCGGACGTATTGTATATCAGGATCTGGCGAAAATTAATCTGGCGGTTGAAAATGACAGTATTGCCCGGGAAAAAGTACTGACAGATGCTTTTGCCTATGCTAAAAGACATCAGAAAAATATTCATTTTTTGGGGCTGGTTTCTGATGGCGGTGTTCATTCACATATCAACCATTTGTTCGGTTTGTTAAAAGCAGCTAAAATGAATAATGCCGATAACGTATTTGTACATGCGTTTACAGACGGCAGGGATGTAGATCCTAAATCCGGAGCAGATCATATCAACCATCTGGTAAAGTTTATGACTGAAAACGAGATAGGTCAGCTAGCCTCAGTTGTAGGCCGTTACTATGCAATGGATCGTGATAAACGGTGGGAACGTGTTAAAAAAGCTTATGATTTGCTCGTAAAAGGAATAGGTATGCCGTCACAAAATGCCGTATTGAGTATTGCGGATAATTATGCAAACGGTATAACCGATGAGTTTCTGGAACCTATAGTAATGGTTAATGAAAATAACCAGCCTGTAAGTGTAATTTGCCCGGATGATGTTGTTGTTTTCTTCAATTTCCGTACAGATAGAGGGCGGCAGCTTACAGAAGTACTGTCACAATACAATAAGCCAGAATTCGGAATGGAAACCCTGCCATTGTATTATGTTACCCTGACCAATTATGACGACAATTTCCAGAACATCCGCGTAGTATACGATAAAGATAATATTACAGAAACACTGGGAGAAGTAATTGCGAAAGCGGGCAGAAAGCAGATTCGGATAGCTGAAACGGAAAAATATCCGCATGTAACGTTTTTCTTTTCTGGAGGAAGAGAGGAGCCTTTTAAGAACGAAACACGTATTTTATGCCCGTCTCCAAAGGTAGCTACGTATGATTTGCAGCCCGAAATGAGCGCGTACGATTTACGTGATACGCTTATTCCGGAACTTAAAAAACAGGCAGCTGATTTTGTATGTCTAAACTTTGCAAACGGTGATATGGTAGGGCATACCGGAAGTATTTCAGCTGCTGTAAAAGCATGTGAAACGGTTGAAGTATGTGTGCGTGATGTGGTAACCGTGGCAATAGAAAACCACTACACCGTTCTTATACTTGCCGATCACGGTAATTGTGAAACGATGTTTAATGAGGATGGTAGTCCTAATACCGCGCATACAACAAACCCGGTACCGGTTATTTTAATAGATGAGGATGTTAAAGAAATACATTCAGGTGTTCTGGGAGATATAGCACCTACTATTTTGCAATTAATGGGATTACCCCAACCCGGGGCCATGAATCGAAAATCTCTTATTTAGAATCAGTATAAAAAAAATGTTTTTAACGTATTTTTTTGTTATCTTAATTTTATTGAGTATTTTTAACGAATAATCTTAAAAATTTATATGTATGAATAAAAAAATACTTTTATTGTCGGCATTAGGATTACTGACAATGGGAACTGTTAGTGCACAAACAACTACCTCTTTCGAATCTTCTGAAGGTTTTGCTTTGGGCAATATTAACGGGCAAAACAGTTGGGTGACTACATCATATACTGAAACGGAGGGTGGACCTACTTTATATATTGCTAATCAGGTAGTGTCAAATGCTTTGTTTTCGCAAGGAAGTCAGTCTTTAAAAATAGATGAGGAAACTGATTTTAGCGGACAGAGTAGTGCTATTATAGGAGCGTTTTATGATTTTGCTGCACCTTTAAATTCAACACATTATTCCGTTTCGGCTGATTTCAATGTTAGTGTATTGGATGGGTCCAATTTCCAATTAGGTATTGCTGGAAGTGAAAGTTTTATAGCTCTTTTTCAGTTTGATTATGAAGGGGGATTCATTGCAACAACTGTTGGTGCGGAAGGACCTGGATTTGTAGAGGTGCCTAATAAAACATGGACTGCAAATACATGGTATAACCTTAAAATAGAAGTTGAAGGTACAGTGGTTAAGTATTATATAGATAATGCTTTAGCATATACTGGTGTAGCAATTGCGAGTGAACAATTTGCTCATATGCGTTTTACACATGATAA
The DNA here is from genome assembly GCA_050990835.1 of Paenimyroides tangerinum. Taxonomy (GTDB): domain Bacteria; phylum Bacteroidota; class Bacteroidia; order Flavobacteriales; family Flavobacteriaceae; genus Flavobacterium. Next base: position 1,627,001 of record CP158859.1, read on the forward strand.
TTTCGGAGGATTCAGTTATGTGGATAATATAGTGGTTACAGATTTAAGTTCTGCAAGTACAAAAACACAGGATAAATTTGCATATTCTGTTTATCCGAATCCGTTTACAGACGTTATTAATGTAGCTATGGAGGATAAGCTTATTCAAGGAGCACATTTAACAGATATGAACGGAAGAGTAGTAAAAACATTTAATGTTTCCGGAGTTAGTACAACGCAGTTGAATGCTTCTGATTTGGCAGCAGGTACTTACCTTTTAAATGTGAAAGTAGATGGTATCACAGTTGTGAAGCAGGTTATCAAAAAATAATCGAATCTTTATTTAGTTTATATGTTTAAAGAGTTCCGTTTTTCGGAACTCTTTTTTTATGATACAGTACAGTATGGTTTTAAGCCAAAATAAATCCGTAAATTTGCACGACAAATTATTGAGGTAATGATTGTAGTAAAAACAAGAGAAGAAATAGAGTTAATGCGCGAAGCAGCGCTATTGGTGAGTAAAACCCTTGGAATGATAGCGGTAGAGGCAAAGCCAGGTATTACTACTTTGCAACTGGATAAATTAGCCGAACAATATATACGGGATAATGGCGGAATACCTGGTTTTTTAGGGCTTTATGGATGCCCGTGTACATTGCTTACAAGTGTTAACGAACAGATTGTACACGGTTTGCCAACAGATCGTCCTTTACAGGACGGGGATATTTTATCGGCCGACCTGGGGGCTATTGTTCACGGTTTTTATGGCGACCACGCGTATACCTTTGAAATAGGAGAGGTGGCACCTGAAACCAAAAAACTGCTTCAGGTTACAAAAGAATCGCTGTATGTAGGTATTCGGGAATTCAGAGCCGGAAACCGGGTAGAAGATGTAGGTAACGCCATTCAGAAATATACAGAATCTCATGGTTATGGGGTGGTACGGGAATTAGTTGGGCATGGTATCGGACGCAAAATGCATGAAGCTCCTGAAATGCCTAATTACGGAAAACGCGGCAGAGGCAAATTGTTTGTAGAAGGAATGACCGTAGCTATTGAGCCTATGATTAATCTAGGAACAAAAAATATTAAACAGTTAAAAGACGGCTGGACTATTGTGACCCGCGATGGCAAGCCATCTGCTCATTTTGAACATGACGTGGCGTTGATTGACGGTAAACCTGAAATTTTATCTACGTTCTATTATATCTATAAAGCATTGGGTATTGAAAGTAAGGAAGAAGACGAATTCCGTGGGAAACCTTTGGTTATTGCATGATAAAGCAACTGACAAAATGGATACTTAACACACTGCCTCGTCCTGTTTTAATCAGGATGAGTTATGCAGTACGCCCTGTCCTGGCTTTTTTTTTAAAAGGCAACCGGTTTACCGATCCTATAGATAACAAATCATTCCGCCTGTTTTTGCCGTATGGATACGGAAAACAGCGCCCGAATGTATTGTCGCCCAGTACCCTCTCTCTAGAGCGTCATCGTTTATTGTGGTTGTACCTGGAACGGGAAACGGATTTTTTTACAACACCTAAAAAAGTATTGCATTTTGCGCCGGAACAGGCTTTTTATAAACGTTTCCGCAAACAGAAGAATTTAACTTATACTACTACGGACCTGTTGTCGCCTCTGGCGGATGTAAAAGCAGATATCTGTAACCTTCCATTTGAGAATAATTCGTATGATGTGATCTTATGTAATCATGTGCTGGAGCATATACCGGACGATACAAAAGCCATGCAGGAACTGTACAGGGTATTGAAATCGGGGGGGTGGGCTGTTTTACAAATACCTCAGGATCTGGAAAGAACAGTTACCTTTGAAGATAATACCATTACCGACTCAAAAGAAAGAGCTGCTATTTTCGGGCAGTATGACCACGTTCGTATTTATGGACGTGATTATTTTGATAAGCTGAGAAGTATCGGCTTTCGGGTAGAAGAAATTGATTATACCCGCACATTAGGCGAAGCAGCAACGGAAAAATATGCATTAGCAAAAGGTGAAATAATCCCGGTGTGTTTTAAGCCACTGTAAAAACAAAAAGGTAGTTTACAGAGGTTAAAATGCCAGTAAAAAGCGGGCGAAACACATTGAGCATAAAATAAAAAAACCGGTTGAATTTCAACCGGTTTTTTATGAACTATTTTTTAGCCGTTTCGGGTTTTAAAACCGCAATAACACGATTTTTGTCTAAGTATTTTTGGGCTACATGCTGTACGTCTTTTGCTGTCAGTGCTTTTAAGTTCTTTTCAAAATCAAGCGCCTTATTAGGATCTTCCTGGTTGTTAAATGCTGTAAGCATCACATTTAACCAGTAACGGTTCTCTTTTAACGATTTTGTATAATCGGTAAGCTCGCCTTCTTTAAATTTATCCAGGTCTTTTGCTTCCGGACCGTTTTTCTTGATTTTTTCTACTTCTGCCAGCGTCATTTCTATCAGCTTATCAGCACTTGCAGGATTGGTAGGGAAACCAATAGAAAAACTGTAAGAACCGTACGGAAGTTTGTTTAAACCACCACGTGCACTTGCGCCGTATACACCGCCCTCTTTCTCGCGGAGCTCTTCAATTAACTTGATTGTAAGGATTTCACCTAAAGCTTCCATGGCTAAGTTTTCTTTTTCAGAATAGGTGGTGTCGCCAGAGTAAGAGATACGTACGGTAGCTTTATCGTCGTTTCCTTTAAATACTTCTTTTTTATGAACGCCTGTTTTTACTCGTGAACCGGTATCTTTAAAGGTTTCCTTGCGGCTTAAGGAAGGTAGTGATGCGATATATTTTTCAGAGAACGATGCCATTTGTTCATCTGTTACATTTCCTACAAAGAAGAACTCAAAATCACTTGCATCGGCAAAACGTTCTTTAAAAAGTTCATAGGCTTTTTTGTAATCGGTTGCTTCCCATTCCTTATCAGACGGAGGGAATGACGTATAGCGTTCGTTATGACCGTACATGAAATCAGATACCTCTTTCTGGAAATACATCTCAGGTTGGGACATCATGTTACTGTAAAACGATTTCATTTTGTTTTTATCTGATTCATATGCTTTTTCATCATAATTCAGATCAGTAAAATAAGCATATACCGTCTGGAATAAAAACTCCAGGTCTTTAGGGGTGGAATTTCCTGAAAAACCTTCTGTGATACCTCCTACAAAAGGCGAAACACGGTACATTTTTCCCGTATTGAACTTCGATAAAGCATTTTGATCCATTCCTGCAATACCGGCCTGGGTTACCGCATTATCGGCCAGGTAAGTTTGTTTATAGGTTTTGGTATCGGTTAAATTAGAACCTCCGAAACTTCTGGCACCAAACAAAATTTCGTCATTTTTAAAATCTGTTTTTTTGTAGGTAACTTTTGCACCGTTTGAAAGTTCTAGTGTAGTGGTTCCCAGTTTGTCATTTTGGGTTGTTTTTACCACTTTACCCACTTTGATATCATTTCGAATCAACGATTCAGCTACTGCAGCATCTTCATATGGTGTTAGATCTACTTTAGACACATCTATAGCTGCCAGCACCTCTTTTTCAGTAGGCGTTTTTAACCCGTCTTTTTCAGGACCGGTTAGGATAATAACACGGTTATCTTCCCGAAGATACGGATGAATAACATTATTGACGTCCTGTAAAGTAATAGTAGGGAGTAACTCTTTTACCAGGTTATATTCATAGGCTATAGAAGGAATAGCCTCGCCTTCAAGGAAATTAGACTGGTAACTGCCCAGGTAAGTAGAGGAGTTGTTTTTGTCTTTATCTTTAAAAGCTTTTTCATACATTGCCAGGTACTCATTTTTTACCCGGTCTAGCTCTGATTGGGTAAAACCAAATTTTTTAGCCCGTTCGTTTTCTTTTGCTAAGGTTTGTAATGCTTCCAGTTGTTTGTCTTCTGCTGTCATTGCCATAGACTGGTAGGCTTCTTTGTCTTTTGCGAGCAAATTGCTGTGAAAGCTGTAACCATATACAAACGGAGGGTTGGCTTCGTTTGTATATTCTTCCAGCCGGGCATTGATCATCTGCGAAAACAAACCATCGATTAAGTCGGCTTTATAATCACCTACAGTAACGGTTGGTTTTGCTTTTTCAGTATCTTTATATATCATCTGTACCATGGCTGAAGTCGCTTCTTTATCTTTGGCAATAGATACAAAAGTTTCTTTATGGTTCGGAATGTCGAACGTTTTGCGTGGTTTTTCGTTAGCAGGATTCTTATATTTTCCGAAATGCTGTTTTATCTTAGCTTCCATTTCGTCTACATTAATATCTCCAACAGCAATCACGGCCATTAAGTTAGGGCGGTACCAGTCTTTATAAAACTGACGGATTTCTTCGTGTTTAAAAGTCTCCAGATTTTCTTTAGTTCCAATAGGCAGACGGTTAGCGTATAACGATTTGTAAAGCATTTTTGGCAAATACTCTTTCATCATTCTTTCGCCGGCACCTAAGCGGGTTCTGTATTCTTCAATAACAACGCCTCTTTCATCGTCAATATCTTTCCCATCCAGATTTGCGTTAAAAGCCCAGTCTTCTAGTATCTGAAAACCTTTGTCTAATTTTACAGGATCGTCAGACGGAATAGGCAGGAAGTATACGGTTTCGTCAAAACTGGTATATGCGTTAAGGTGTTGTCCGAATTTAACACCGATACTTTGCAGGTAATCAATCAGGGCATTTTTAGGAAAGTTTTTGGTACCGTTAAAAACCATATGCTCCATAAAGTGAGCCAAACCAACCTGTTTGTCTGTTTCCAGGATAGACCCGGCATTTATTACCAGACGTAAATCTACCTTTTTTTCAGGTTTGGCATTTTTACGGATATAATAGGTTAAACCGTTTTCTAATTTTCCTGTTCGTACATCAGGGTCGTTTGGAATTTTGGCATTTAAATCTATTTGTGCAAATGCCGCAAGTGGCATCACAAACAGCGCAATGGCAATTTTGTTGATCTTCATAAAAAAAGGATTTTGTAGAGGGCTAAAAATAGTAATTATTTTTTGTTAAAAGCAAAGAAGTAATTATTAATATTGTGTTAATTCACTTTAAAGAGAAAATTTGTTAAGTAAATACGTTATGAAAACGTGTATCTTTATGGCAAAACAAAGTGTATGAACAAAAATAGCTGTCTGTTAGTACTGTTTTTCTTTTCGTTTTTTGCTTGTTGCGCGCAGGACGGAAATGAAATAGCTCCACCTCCTTATATTAAAACCGCTTATTTTGCAAAGGGTGCAGAAGCTGTTTTTCCATTATTCCGGATGGGGGAACGCTTTACTTTCACTTTTGATGATTTGATGGGAGATGAATCGGATTATTATTACCAGATAAAACATTATAATGAAGACTGGACACCTTCTCAACTAAGTAAAAGAGAATACATAAGTGGGATGGATGATCTGCGTATACAATCTTACACCAATTCTGTTAATACGCTGCAAAGCTATACCCATTACCAGCTACAGTTTCCCGATAGCAATACCCGTTTTCTGGTGAGCGGAAATTATATGCTTATCATTTTAAACGTAGACAGAGAGGTTGTTTTCAGTCGTCGCTTTGTACTATATGAAGAACAAATTACTATTGGTGTACAGCCCAAACGAACGCGTGATTTTAAAACAACTGCCCAAAAACAAAATATTGAAATTCATTTCGATTATGGCAATGGAAATTACCTAAACCCGCGTGAAAATTTTAAAATCGCCATTCTTCAGAACGGCCGGTGGGATAATGCCATAACAAAAGTAAAACCCCAGTTTATGATCGGTACCAAGTTTAGTTATCAGTACGATAAAGAAACGCAGTTTTGGGGAGGTAATGAATACTGGTATTTTGACAACAGCGATATTATGCAGGTAAACAATATGGTGGCGAAGGTCACGTCTGATAGTGGTATTTTTAATACCTACCTGTATCCGTTTGTTCCCAAAACCGATTTTTATACGTTTTATAACGACATAAACGGGTCATTTCTGCCCCGAAATAAATTCCGTCAGAACGGGAGTACTGAAGCCGATTATGCCTGGGTTTATTTTTCCTTACGGTGCGATGAAGTAAAAGACCGTTCGGTATATGTAGTCGGCTTGTTTAACAGTTACCAGCTTACCGATGAAAACAAGATGAAATACAATGTGAAGACCCAAACCTACGAAGGTGCACTGTTGATGAAGCAGGGGTTTACCAATTACAGGTTTGTAGCTGTTTCGGGGAATAATATAGACGATGCACACGCTGTGGACGGCAATTTTTATGAAACGGAAAACAACTACCAGGTTTTGCTGTACTACAGAGGAGGGGCAGACCGCTACGACCGGATTATCGGTTTTGGTGAAGCCCAGAGTATAAATATTACAAATTAGTTTTTTGTTAACGTAATATATCGTAATTTTGAGAGGTTATAAATAGCTATGGTATCCCAGATTACAAAAGGCATAAAAATTTCTGTAAAAACCAGTTTTGAAGGCACTTACTTTCGGAACTACAAGATTCATTTTGCCTTTAGCTATGAAATTACCATCGAAAATCAGAGTAAAGACCTAGTGCAGCTGCACGCACGCCATTGGGAGATCAGAGACGCGCTGAATGATGTGGAATGGGTAGACGGGGAAGGTGTGGTAGGGCAGATGCCTATCATTAAGCCCGGCGGCCGTCATGTGTATAGTTCAGGTAGCTTGCTTACCTCTCCGTTTGGCACTATGAAAGGGTATTACAACATGATTAATTTTACAACTTCACGGCGTTTCAAAGTATATATCCCTACTTTTAAACTTTGCGCTCCATTTGCTTTAAATTAAAAACTTAAATATAAACAATTATGCCAAAAGGAATTTTTAACGTACCAAAAGCATACAACGAACCTGTAAAAAGCTACGCGAAAGGGAGCTTGGAAAGAGAGCAGGTTTTAAAAGCATTTAAAGAATTATACGCAACTACAGTTGATATTCCATTATACATTGGAGGAGAAGAAATCAGAACCGGAAATACAAAAAAGCTATTCCCTCCGTTCGATCACCAGCATCATTTAGGTCAATACCATACAGCAGACAAAGCATTGATAGAAAAAGCAATTGCAACGGCTTTGGAGGCCCGTAAAAAATGGGCTGCTATGGCATGGGAGCAACGTGCCTCTATCTTTTTAAAAGCAGCGGAACTGTTGGCCGGTCCTTACCGTGCCAAAATAAATGCAGCTACTATGATAGCTCAGGCTAAAACGGTTCATCAGGCTGAAATAGATGCAGCATGCGAGTTTATAGACTTCCTTCGTTTTAACGTAGAGTTTATGACCGAGATTTATGCACAACAACCTATTTCTTCAGAAGGTATGTGGAACAGGGTAGAGCACCGTCCGCTGGAAGGATTTGTATATGCTATTACGCCGTTTAACTTTACGGCCATTTCAGGTAACCTGCCTACCAGCGTGGCCATGATGGGGAATGTAGTGGTGTGGAAACCCGCAGCTACTCAGATTTACTCTGCAAATGTTATTGTGGAAGTATTGAAAAAAGCCGGATTGCCAGATGGCGTTATTAACGTAGTGTATGGCAACTCGGGTATGATTACCGATACCGTTTTAGACAGTGCTGATTTTGCAGGTATTCACTTTACGGGGTCAACCGGTGTATTCAATGACTTCTGGGCGACTATTGGAAAAAACATCAGCAAATACAAAACGTACCCTAGAATTGTAGGTGAAACCGGAGGTAAGGATTTTGTGTGGGCTCATCCGTCGGCAATTGCTAAGGAAGTGGCTACAGCTTTGTCGCGCGGTGCTTTTGAATATCAAGGGCAAAAATGCTCAGCGGCATCACGTGCCTATATCCCGAAATCGTTATGGAAGGACGTAAAGGAATTTCTGGTAACCGATGTTACCTCTTTTAAAATGGGATCACCTGAAAATATGGGTAATTTCATGTCGGCGGTTATCTCAGAATCTTCGTTTGACAAACTTGCCAAGGCTATAGAGGACGCAAAAGCATCAAACGAAGCGGAAATTATAGTTGGCGGTGGTTATGATAAATCAAAAGGATGGTTTATAGAACCTACTGTAATTGTTACGACCAATCCGAAATATGATACCATGGAACGCGAATTGTTCGGTCCTGTGTTAACGGTGTATGTATATGAAGATGCCAAATGGGAAGAAACCCTACATCTGGTAGATGAAACCTCTGTATATGCTCTTACAGGAGCTATCTTCTCGCAAGATCGTTATGCAGTTGAAACGGCTACCCGTATATTGACTAACGCGGCAGGTAATTTTTATATCAATGACAAACCTACAGGTGCGGTAGTGGGACAACAACCATTCGGAGGTGCCCGTGCTTCGGGAACCAATGACAAAGCAGGTTCTATTCTGAACCTGTTCCGCTGGGTTTCTGCCCGTACTATTAAAGAAACGTTTGTGCCGGCAACGGACTATCGTTACCCGTTTTTGGAAGAATAATAGAATACAATAAAAAAAAACCAGCTTTACTGCTGGTTTTTTTATTATTTCTGTTGAAAATACACTTCTTCGTAAGGCTGTATGACCACCCAGCCTTCACCTTGGAACATCATTTGGAATTCTTCACCGCTGCCGCGCCCTAACAAACTTTTAAATGATAAGTTGGTTTTCAGTTCCGGTTTCAGATTTCCCGACCAGGCTACCGTAGCGTTCGGATCGGTAAATACAGGTTCTCCCGGTTTTACCAGTAAAGTTAACGGGTCGCCGTGAGTGGTAATGGCCACATGCCCTGTGCCGGTTAAACGCACCTGGAACAAACCGCCAGACATCATACCTGCAATGCTTTTCAACATGGTAATTTCATTTTTTATAGACTGGTCATGCGCTAATATATCATTGCCATTCACGCAGATAGATTCGCCCTGAAGCTGTAAAATCTGTACTTTTTTACCCGAATCCGCCACATATAAACGACCGGTACCTTCTGCCTTCATCAGTTTGGCGCCTTCTCCTGTAAGCGTTTTTTTCAATAAATTACCTAAACCGCCGGAAAGCATGCCTTCTCTCTCAAATTTAATGTTTCCTACATAGCCTACCATGCTTCCGTTTTTTGCCCAAACAGCCTGGTTGTTTAAGTTGATTTCGAGCATTTGAGGTTTTTCCAGCTCAAAATAATCGTGCTCTCTTTCGTTTTGTTTGGTCTTTTCTACAAAAGACGCTAATGTGTATTCTCCCATAGCTTAATAAAATTTTCAGAGTGTTAAAATAATGCTTTTTTTCAGAAAATAATGGAAGGAATGCTAAAAAATAAAAAAATAACAATAGCAAAATATGAAAACAGTAGCTGGATTATTCTGTAAACAATAATAGGAAAGTTGCTTTTTGTAGGTAATTATTTCATAATAAACAAAAAATGATCAAAATATTTTGTTTTGCTACATGATCTTTTTATTTTTGGCCTCTAGAATTAAAAACCAAACACTTATGAAACAAAACGACACTATTTTTATAGGGTATGTTACCCTTTTTTTATTTTTTTCTTCCCTATTCTTTATCCTTTTTAACTAATGAAAAAATACCTTATATGCCTCCTGGCCGGGCTGGGAGTAAGCTATACCTATGCCCAAAAAGTACAGTGGGAAAAAACCATTGGCGGCAAACACTCCGAGTATTTATTTGATATGGCCCCCCACACCTGATTACGGGTTTCTCTTGGCCGGCAGTTCCTTTTCCGATAGGTCCGGCGGGAAAACCAGCCCCGGCAGCGGCAACCTGGACTACTGGATCTGGAAAATGGACAAAGACGGAGAAGAAGAATGGCAGATGAGCTTTGGCGCCTCCGGTCGTGACCTGCTGCAACGCATTGTGCCTACCCCTGATGCGGGTTACCTGCTGGCAGGTACCTCCAATTCCGGTAAAGGCGGTTTAAAAGCACAGGATGCCAAGGGAAAGAACGACCTGTGGCTCATTAAAATCGATGCAGCCGGCGGGGTGCAGTGGGAAACCACCATTGGCGGTAAAGGCGATGACCAGCTGTCGGTTGTGCAAAAGCTTTCCGACGGTTATATCATCGGCAATACCACCAACTCCCCTGTATCGGGCGATAAAACAAGCCTTAACAAAGGGGGAACGGATTTCTGGCTTATCCGCCTGGATAGCAAAGGCGTTCTAAAATGGCAGCAAAGCTTTGGCGGGCATTACAACGATGACATCACGAGCATACTGCCTACCGAAAAAGGGTTTCTGGTAGCGGGCAGCTCCAATTCACCTGCAGGAGAAGATAAAACGGACGACAGTTTTGGCGGGTACGATATCTGGGTACTGCAGCTGGACACAGAGGGTCGTTTGCTGAACCAGAAAGTGTTTGGCGGCGAGCAGGACGACCGGGTAACGGTGCTGCTGCCTTTTGAAGAGGGGTATCTTATCGCCGGAAGCAGTGCTTCGGAAAGCGGGGGCAACAAAACCACGGGAGCGGAAAAAGGAAATGATTTCTGGGTGATCAAAACGGATAAAAAGCTGGAGATTACCGACCAGTTCGGGTTTGATTTTAAAGGGGACGATTACCTTACCAGTGTGGTACCCGATAAAGAAGGCCGTTTGTTACTGGCGGGATACAGCATCAATACCGAAGGCAAAAAGAGCTATGTAGCGGTCAAGACCGATGGTAAGGGGGAAAACCTGTGGGAAAAGAAATTGTCCACTAACGGAGATGACCTGTTGCGCAAGGTGGTAAGCACCCGCGATGGCGGTTATGTGTTTGCAGGCAACTCCACAGGAAAGCATTCCGGGGTAAAGAAGGGCTATGAAGGCCGTAACGACTACTGGGTGGTAAAGCTGCATACGGAAGAAAAGGTAAAAGACCCGGAGATAAAGCTGGAGGCGTTTCCGAACCCTACCGAAGGCTATACCCAGGTGGTGCTGAACCACGAGTATAAAGAAGGGCAGTTTTCGGTACTGGATGTATCCGGACGGGTATTGTATACTGAAGTGCTGCAGTACGATATGGCTACGGTAAACCTTAGTAACTACCCTAAAGGGGTGTATATCGTACATATTAAAACGGATGTATTGGACGCATCGGTCAAAATCATTAAAAAATAAATGGCATGAAACAGTTTTTACGCTTACTACTCCTTATGTTGCTGCCCTGTATAGGTGCTGCACAAAATGCTCCTATGGAACCCCAGAAAGCAGCCATCACTTCTATGAAAGACTTTGAAGATTTTCCGGTAGGAAATACTTCCGGTATTCCTGATATTTCCATCCCGCTTTTCAGTACAGAAGGCCTTAACGGTTTTCCTATACACCTGGCATTGCAATATAACCTGTACGGTAATACCAACGCTTATATGGCCGGCAGTCAGTTCGGCAGCGCCTGGAACTTAACTATTTCAGGGGTTATTTCGCGTAAAGTACGCGCCAAAAACCCGGTAGCCAGTAACACCTATGCGTATTTTGATGAACTCTTTTTTACAAATTCATCCGAGTCTACCCGAAGTAATTTCGATATTTACACCTTTAACGTGCCTGGGCTGTCCGGAAAATTTTACCTGAAAAAAGAAAACGGCCAGGTAACGGCCCAGTTATTAGAATCAGATGAGTATGCCGCTATATCGGTAAATTTCCAAAACCAGGTGTTTTCCAACTTTCGTATAACAGATAAAAACGGAACTACTTACTTTTTTGATCTTGTAGGTGAGGAAGCCAATAACAAATACTACTTTTATACGGTAAATCCTAACCCTACCAATCCGGGCAATGGAAATGTTATTGTTCCTTCTGATCCGTTAAATCCTCATCAGCCACATGATAATTTTCTCATAAATGAAGCATATGGTCCATCCTATGCATCATCATGGGTGCTCACCAAAGTTACGGATAAGTATAACCAGGAAGTATATACCATTGAATATGAAAAAGTGAACTATATAAATGCCGAATCGGGAACTGTTGGGCTGGCCTCTGCTCAGTACATTAAACGACTGAATGTAAACGGAAAAGGAATGATTGAGTTTACCAATGTACTTTCTACCAACTACACGGGCTATTCGTATGCCAGCCATCTTGTATTAAAAGATCCGTCGGGAGCTTCTGTAAAGCAGTATGAATTTGTATACCTCACCAGGAATTATTCCCTGATGAACGGTACGCAGTTCTTTCGAAAAAACCTGTTGAAAGAAATCAGGGAATTTGGCACTAACAACACCGGCAGTTATTTAGCTACCCAATTCAGCTATAAGGACGAAGACGGTTCCACGCCCAAAGCGCAGCTCGACGGTAAAGGGTTCCTGATAAAAGAATACAGCTGCAGCCCAGACTGGGGAAAAGAGTATATTATGAGTGATGTACTGATACTCCAAAAAATAAAATACCCTACCGGCGGCTGTGTACTGTACCAGTTTGAACCCAATACCTATTCGGTACCCGCAGAAGATTATCTTTACGGAAATGCCGATAATACTGTAATCAGCAGCCTTTCGCAATCCGCCAATACGTCTGCCAAAGAAATTTCGTTTTCGGTACCTCCGGGCACTACAGAGCTCTATATTGCCAGCAGGTCAAACCTGACCCTGTATTACAACAACACCTTTGTGGGCTCCGTAAACAGTCTGGGCAGTTCTGAATTACCCAATATAGACCTACGACAGTGTTATAAAAGATACCGGAAAATTGAATTGAACAATAACTATGGCACTTATGTGTTGAAATACCAGCAGAGTACATTACCTACGGTTTACATCAAAGGGATTACCTTTTTAGGTGAAAACCAGCAATCATTGTTTAAGTACCATCCCGGTAACCGGATAAAAAAAATAGCCTATTATGCACAAAATGTTGCCCAGACCACATTGCAAAACGGTGGTTCACCTGCCCCGGAAAAAGCAATAACGTACAGCTACCACTATTTTGACAATACCCGAAAAAGCAGCGGTATAAAGGCCAACTACCTGCCCCAGTACCTGGAACATAAACCTGATTTTATTATTTACGAAAATGTAGCCGTGGACGTTACGGGTATAGGTACCAAAAAATATTATTATGACGAGCATTCCACTTCCCTTCCGTGGTACTATATAAAACAGTATCCACGAAAGGTACAAACGTTTTCCAATACCCAGCAATTAGAAGAAGAAGTAACCACCACAAGGCTTTATCAGTTTATAAACGGTGCAACTGCAGACCCGAATATTGTACCTAAACCTCTTGTAACACAAGAGAGCGCCACCCTGTCCACCTACGAAGGCGGCGCGTATACCGAGCAGCAACATGTAACGGATTTTGATCCGGTGCACCGCTATCCTACACAAAGCATTACCACACTGCCCGCCCTATCCGAAACCCATCAGCAAAACCATACCTACAGCAAACTGGGCAATGTATATGTCAAAAACAGTTCAACCGTTACCACCAACGGTATACAGACCTCACGCGCCGAGTATACCTACAACGCCCAGGCCGACCTGCTCTACCAGCAAACCGCCAAAGGGAGCAATGCCTTGGAAAAAACAGGCAATGAAATTACCCGTATTACACAGGGACGTGTAGAAGAATACCGGCTGCCCAACGGGGTATACGTTGCCCAGGTCTGGGGCTATAACAATACCGCAGTAGTAGCCGAGCTTAAAAACGTGCGCTACAGCAGCATTGCATCCGCTACTCTTACCGCTATACGGAATGCTTCCAGCGCGGCCACCTATAACTACACCAACCTGGTAAACGCCCTGAACCAATTGCGCGCTGCGCATACCGAAGGTTTAGTGACCACCTATACCTATAAACCACAAGTAGGTCTCAGCAGTAGTACCGATGCCAACGGGCTTACCACTACCTATCTGTACGACGATTTTAACCGTCTGTACCAGGTAATAGACCCTAACGGAAAAGCCATAAACCGGTACGAGTACAACTTTAAAAACTAAACCATGAAACATATACTATACGCCCTTTTGCTCTTAGGCAGTTCTATGGCTTGTGCCCAAACCACCTCGCAGAATTATATCAAAGAAACCCAGTATACCTACCGCGATGCTTTTCCTACAACCAATACCACCAGCAACTTTGTTACCACCGTTTATTACGACGGGCTGGGCCGCCCGGTACAGGAAATACAGCAGAACATGTCGCCGGTAGAGAGCCGGAACATTGTTACCCATATCGAATACGACAAAAATACCGGACAGACCAAAAGCTTTCTGCCGTTTACCGCAAGCGGAACTGAAATGCAGGGAAAACCCCCGTTTCAAATAAGCGTACCCCATTCCAATTTTGTAACCGATGCCCGGCAGTTAACCCTAAACTTATACAACACCGCCAAATACGGCAATACCGCCAACCCCTACAGCCAGAACCTCTTGGAAGCCTCACCACGGCAACGGGTTTTGGAAACCGCGGCACCAGGAGCAGCCTGGGCCATGGACAATCCCGAAAAGCATACTATACGCTACCAGTATAACCTGAATGAAAAAATAGACATACTTACCCGGCCTGTAAAAAAGTACAAAACCACTACCAGCTGGGATGCCGCAAAAGGCCTCTACACCAATACCCTGGTACAGGACGGTATATACCCGGCCAGCACCCTTTTTAAAACCACGGTAAAGAATGAAAACTGGAAAAACACAGACGGCGTAAACAACACTACCGAAGAGTTTAAAGACCACAAAGGCAACGTAGTGCTAAAGCGCACCTATAACAATGGAGACCTGCATGATACCTACTACGTATACGACCTGTACAATAACCTGGCCTATGTACTGCCGCCACTGGCAAATGGCGGTATCGACACCACCACGCTGAACGGGTTGTGCTACCAGTACCGCTACGATGAAAGAAACCGTCTGGTAGAGAAAAAGCTGCCGGGTAAAGACTGGGAGTATATCGTCTACGACCAAGCCGACCGCATCGTGATGACAGGGCCTGTTTTAAGCCCGTTCGGCTCCGAAGCCAAAGGCTGGCTGTTTACCAAATACGACGGCATGGACCGCGTGGTGTATACCGGGTATTACAACATGCATGCCCCCACATCGGCCAACCGCAAAGTACTCAAAGACCTGGTATACGGCCAAACCCAGCTTAACGAGGCCAAAACCTCCTCCAACGGCGCTATAAATGGAGTTACCGTGCGCTATTCCAATACCGTATTTCCTACCGCGGGGGTTTACCCGCTTACGGTAAACTATTACGACAATTATGAATTTCCGGGAGCCCTTGCAAGCTTTCCGGCCATAGAAGGTGTAACCCCGGTAACCGCTGTAAAAGGACTCGTAACAGGCAACTGGGTACGGGTGAGCACCACTTCTTCCGAGTATAAAGCTTCGGTGAGCTATACCTTATACAATACTAAATACCAACCCATACGCCATTTTACGCAAAACCATCTGGGCGGGTATACGCAGACCGACAGCAAACTCACTTTCAGGGGGGTGGCAACCAAAACCACCACCAAACACAAACGCACCGCAGCGGCGAGCGAGCTTACCATTATTGATAATTATACGTACGACAACCGCGAACGGCTGACCAAGCATACCCAGCAAATCGGCAATGCACCCGAAGAGCTCATTGCCCAGAATACCTATGACGAACTGGGGGTATTGGAGAGCAAAAAGGTAGGGGGATTGACCTCAGCCGCTAATCCGTTGCAGGACGTATCGTATAAATACAACGTAAGAGGGTGGCTGACCGAAATGAATACCCTTGACAGTTCAATGGTATTTGGAGATGACCGCCTTTATAATTATGCTATCAATTATACAGGCACCTTTCCAGGCGACACCTCTCAAGCGCAGTACAACGGCAATATTGCCAGTATAGCCTGGCGTACCCTCACCGATAATGTAATTAGAGGTTATGGTTATGATTACGACTACCTGAACCGGTTGAATTACGGCAGTCATTTGAAGGTCTCAGGGCGAGTAATAAAAAACTACAACCGCGACGGGCAGTATGCCGAAGACCTGACCTATGATAAAAACGGCAATATCCAGACCCTTAAACGCTTTGGTAAGGAAGAAGCCGGCCAGCCTATTGAAATGGATGAGCTCAGCTATACCTACCAGGGCAACCAGCTGCTGAGCGTAACCGATACCACCAATAACCCCGAAGGGTTTAACGATGCCAACACCACCGGCAATGACTATACCTACGATGTGTATGGCAACCTGAAAACGGATAAAAACAAAGGCATTACGGCTATTGCCTATAACCACCTGAACCTGCCTGTACAAATTACCTTTACAGGCGGCACTATGGGGTATACCTATGATGCAACGGGTACACGCGTGGCCAAAACGGTAACCCCTACCGGTGGCAGTGCACAGACCACCGATTACCTCGGAGGCTTTCAGTACCTGAACAATGTATTGCAGTTTTTTCACCAGCCCGAAGGGTTTGTTGCCTATACAAATAATCAGTATCTTTATCATTATATATACAAAGACCATTTGGGAAATAACCGCCTGACCTATACCGATAGCAACAAAGACGGGGTGATACAGCCCGCATCGGAGATTGTGGAAGAAAACAACTATTACCCGTTTGGATTACAGCACAAAGGGTACAACGAACTGGCCAGTTCAGAACCATCCGGTTTTAACTATAAATTTGGCGGAAAAGAGTTAAACGAAGAACTGGGGCTTAATGTATATGATTTCGGGGCACGTAACTATGACCCCGCTTTAGGACGATGGATGAATATAGACCCGCTGGCGGAGCAAATGAGAAGGTTTAGCCCGTATAATTATGCCTTTAATAACCCTGTTGTTTTTGTAGATCCGGATGGGATGGCCCCATGGGGCTTTGACAGTTACGGAAGAGACCTTGCCAAATCCGGCGCCATTGCCAGCTGGAGTACAGGAAATGATTATTGGGATGGTTTTGTAACTCCAGATGATGGAGGAGGAAAAGGTTTCTGGAAAAAAGTAAAATCATTCTTTGGCATTAATTCAAATGAAAAACCTGATAATTCCCAATATACAAATGATGGATCTACTATTCTAGACGAAATGATTATAGATTTTTCTAAAGAAAAACTATCAGCGGATTGGAAACGGATTAAGGAAAATACCGGTTGGAATCATTTAAAAGGCTGGGCGGATAAATACAAGTTCGACCTGACAGGTGGTACAGGAGGAATACGGTTTTTAGGATTTGGTTCTGATAATACAGAAGGTAAAGGAGAGATAAACGGTAAAATGAAATCTGTAAAAGTATCAGATATGTCAACATATTCGTTCCGTGATCCGCAAGGGATAGAAAAAGCGGTAAGTGCATTTATGGAAAGTGTAAAGACCGGCGTTTCAATACTGGAAGATGACAATGTTAATAAAGGTCTTCAAAAAATTGAAAGAACACTTTTTAACGGTAATATTGACTCAATGAATATAAAACTAACACCAAAACAAAACAAACTATTTAACGACTATCAAACAGGAAAAGGTCAAAAATTTCGGGATTCGCTTAAAGGTGAATATTATTATAACTATAGTAGATAGAAAATGAGAATATTAAAAATCAAACACGTCATATTTTATACGATATTAATTTATTTAAGTTTTGTAAGTTGCAAACAATATGACTTTTCTACACATATCGAAAATATAGATAATGAATACAAATTTAATGACAAAAAAACATTCAATTATTCTCAAGATTCTGCTTTTACCAATGTAGAGTTGTTCTATTCGGGAGTAAAGGGAGATTCGATTTATATTATAGGAACGAAAAAGCATAAAGGTTTTATCGCTCGTACTCGAGGATGGGAATATAATGGAGCTCGCGTTGGTGACTGGAATTATGAAAAGATATATAATGAAAATGGAAACGCGATTGTCACTGATAGTATAATGAACTTTATTGTGTATTGCAAACGCAACCCAGTTAATACAATTAAAAAATTCGTGGACAATAAGATCGACCCTACACAAGGATATTTTCATGAAATAAAATTGAAAAGAAACATTCTTGTAAATGATACTCTAATAATAAACCTGAATATTTTTTATGATACCACTGCTTTTGATAAAGTAGGAAGAGAATTTTATATGTTCAAGCCGACAACTATTGATGACTATTGCAATTATTCTGTCATTGACAGCTTTCCAATTGTGGATAAATCGTCCAAAATGAGATTTTTAATTGAAAATAAAGGAAAAAAGAGATTTTTCGGATATTATTATTTAAGGAAAAAAAATAGTAATAGTTCATCTGATGCGCTACAGGTTTTTACTGAAATCAATTTCGAGGTTAAGTAGTGGTATTTTAAGTCATAAATAATGATTTTTAATTAACCATTTGATTTACCCAACAGCGTTTTCAAGTGAATCAAAAAACCATAGTCATAGTGGTTTTCTGTTTTAAAAAAAGAACTATGAAATAAGCGCATCTTTTCATCTTTTTCAAAAGAAAATAAAGTTTTTTCGATAAATGGATATGTATTAAGGTGCCAGATATTACTATCCAAAGATAAGTTTGTTTATTTCTATAGATCCACTTGCTTAAGTTTAACCCGTATAATTATGCCTTTAATAACCCTGTTGTTTTTGTAGATCCGGATGGGATGGCCCCATGGGGCTTTGACAGTTACGGAAGGGACTTGGTCAAATCCGGCGCCATTGCCAGCTGGAGTACAGGAAATGATTATTGGGATAGTTATGTAGCAAAACAAGACAAAGTAAAAGGCGTTAATAAAGAATCTGCCGAAAAAATTCATCAAGATATGAATACAGTATTTGCTGATAAACGATTTGATTCTTTTAGAGCACTTTTAACCCGAAGTAAAAAAAATAATAATACAACCTTTGATGAAATTAGCGAAGATGCTTTTAAAAATGCAACAAGTCGTTTAAGCGGAGATGACTTAGATGCTGTTACAAGCATTTACAATGCTATTAATTCTAAAAAGGAGTTTGTGTTTGAATATATAACTGATTCTTCAAAAAACTTATCTACAAGTGGTAATGCAGTCTTTGCAAATGTTTTAATTGAGAGTTTTGGAGATTCTGGTCAAGCCCAACAATTTTTTACGGGACAAGATATAATTAAAACAGGAGGAGAAGGACTAGCAGCACCGACTACTAAAGGTACACATGCATTTATATTAGATGAAGTAGGTACAAATCATTTAGAAGGCAAAAGGTTTTTAACATCATTCCATGAAGGATTTGGTCATGGTTTTCCTAATATTATAGGGATAAAAGGAGATTTCAATAATAATAATGCTATAAGATATGAGAATATGATTAGAAGGGTTATGGGAATTAAAACAATGAGAGATGGAACGAATCCTAGCCATGGAAAAGGAGTAAAAGTACCATCATTTAACACAACACCAACTTATAAATAATTTGATTATGAAAGTTATGAAAAGTATATTTTTATTGTTATTTATATCTATTTCATGTTATTCACAGAATCAGATAGATAACTCTATTTTAGAAAAGGTAGAGAAGATTGAAAACAAGTTTCAGTATGTTTTAAAAGACAAAGAATATGTGATTTACTCTACACCTTATCAAATGCATTTAATTTTTAATAATTACTCACATTATTACCATTTCATTTTTACAGATAAATCTAATAAAGGAGATTTTGTATTGTATGATTTTAATGTTGTTAATGACTCAATAAAAAGAATTTTCAAAAAAAACAACTACAAAAAGGGATTTATAAATGGCGACTCTGATTTTTATAAAGACAACTCAATAGAGGTCATGAATGGTTTACCAACCTATTTTTCTTTAAATATTGGTTATCATAATCGTTATTGTGAATATTTTCTAACTGTATTTATGAAGCCTATACCTATGAATTTAGATGTATATAAAACTATAAATACATTATTAATAGTACCTTAATTATATTAACACCACCTGAGTTATTGGAGGGTTATGGCGACAGTCATGCAATAGCTGCCACGTAGAACACACATTACCTGAACGGCTTTCAGTATGAGGGTGGTCTCTTACAGTTTTTTCACCAGCGCGAAGGCTATGTATAACAGGAAAATAACATGTATCTTTACGTGTACCAGTATAAAGCCCAAATGGGCTATGTACGGTTAAGCTATGCCGACTGTAACGGAGACGGACAAGCAACCTCAATAGAGATTATACATAAAACTGAACTTGTGAGGTTCGCCGAGACCTCTAAAATATATTAAAAATGAGGCAAAACAACTATTACCCGTTTGGGCTGCAGCACAAAGAGTACAACGAGCTGGCCAGTTCAGAACCATCAGGGTTTAACTATAAGTTTGGCGGTAAAGAGCTGCAAGATGAGCTGGAACTGAATCTTTACGATTTTGGGGCACGGAATTATGAGCCTGCTTTAGGGCGCTGGATGAATGTTGACCCTGCTGCTGAGGAATATAGAGATATTTCTCTTTATGCATATGTAGCTAATGATCCAATGAATGCAATTGATCCCGATGGAAAGCGAATTGTATATATTATTAGAGGAAGAGATGGAAAGAAATCATCTATGTATACATATAGAAATGGCAATTTTTATGATAAAAATAATAGAATTTTTACACCGGATAAAAAAAATCAAGCTACTATGTATAAAGTATTGCAGTCTTACAGAAAGATAGAAAATTCAAACGATGATTTACTTAAGGGGCAGCTAAATACAATTGAAAAAAGTAATCAATTACATTTTATAGAACAAAGTCCGAATAGAAGATCATCTGTTGAAGCATTAGGAGATGTTAGGAATGCCGATGGTAAAATAGTTAACAGCACACAAGCTGAATTTGATTTTAATGCTAATCCAGAGTTTGATCCTTTTGAGATAGTCGTTCATGAATTAAGACATCAGTTTGATTATGATATTGGAAATAGCTAAGATAGAATTAAGAATGATAATGAAAAAGATCCTATGGAAATAAGAGGTGTTAAAAATCAAAATAGAGCAAGAAAGATCCTAGGAAAAGAACCCTTAGATGCTTATGGAAGAAAGAAAATAGATCCTGAAAAATTAAAAAATCCACCAAATAATATACAGCCAAATGATTCACGTTAAGCTTATTAAGCATTCTTTGTTTGTCTTTTTTTTGACGATTTTATTGTCTTGTACAGAAAAAGTTAAATCTATCGAACAGTCGTCAACTAAAGAGCATTATAACGATGTTGAATTACCTATTGCTAATGGAGGAAGGATAATATTTGTAATAAAAAATGATTCAATCTTTCAAATTAAGTTAAGAGAAATTGATAAGATTTATTCTGAAAAGTATAGTCAGGAATCTGATTTTAACATCTTTTTAAATAGAATCGTTAATAATGATAAATTATCTATCAGTGAAATAAAGGAAATATCATATTTTCATTCAAAAGTGAACGAAAAGTTCCTTAATAAATACAAAAAAACTGATGTTAATATTTTGAAAGAAAAATTTTGTATTAATACCGGGTATAAGATTTACATAAAAAATGACTTAGATTATGATACGCAAATAACTTTGTGCTATATTTTCTTTAAGTATAAATATTTTATTGTTTACGATGACATTGAAGGAGTATTTATTGTTGGAAGTGAGGAAAGGTAATATTATGAATCATATTAAACACATAAAATAATCTCATTATCAAACTGTTTTAGGTATTTTGATTAATAAAAACCAAAGAAAAGTGTATGTTGACGGTTATTTTTTTAGTAGTTCGCAAATAACTATAGCCGCCTGAGCCATTTAAGAGACAGGATTCTAATCACGGTAGGTCAAATTTTAAAGCTAAAAAATAAAAACATGAATGAAAGAATATTTATAAAAAAATACTGGGATGAAGAAGATGTATTATTTTTTATCGATTTTGAAAATGGAAGAGCGATTCGACAAATTGAGATAAGTAAGAATAAAAAAAAATGTTTAACATTAGAAAAACCACAACAGGATACTTCATTACTTTATGATCAATCTTTTGATGATTTAGATATAGAAGAGTCTGATATTATTTCAGAGGAAGAATTCAATAGAGTTTGGATATCATAAAACAAAAGCCCAAGATTGGGCTTTTGTTTTATTTATAGTTCTTTATAACAAATAAATAAATATTGGAATAATTTTGAGATATATGTACCCAAAAAGTTATTAGGACTAATAATGGTGTTAAATTTTAGTTGTTCAGATCTACACTGTGAAAATAATATTTTTGTAAATAAAGATTTAGAAAATATTGTTAACAAAATTATAGATGAAAATAAGAAATAGAAAACCTTAATAATTGACTTGTCTGATAACGAGAAAAGACATGTTTTAGCTGTTTTTTTATTCGATTACTTAGAAAATTGCGAAATAGTAAAAGGAATTTATAATTACCGAAATGTTAATCTAATTTTTACCGATGTATCAAATTTAGAAAATTTTGATTCTTTAATTCATTTTTTTAAATCAATTAATCTAAAAAAATGTAAAGATTATATTAATATTCCAGGACCAGATAGAATTGATTATAATGCGTATTATTATTTATATGATAAAGAAGATATTAAATACACAAATGAAAAAAAACTGATTTATAAAGATGGATCAGTTGTACTTCGAACTATTTTTTAATCATTTGAATATTTGATTCTGGTAACCTAAATATTCATGTGAAATGGAAAGTCATGGTCATAGTGACTTTCCATTTTTAAAGAAAAAGATCCTGAAATAAGCGCAGCGATTCATCAATTCCAATAAAAAATAAAACCTGTTTGATAAACCGGCCTATATTACTACGGTGCACGGTATTACGACCCTAAAATGAGTTTGTTTGTCTCAGTAGATCCGTTAGCCGAGCAGTTTGTGGGCTGTTCACCGTATAACTATACGATGAATAACCCTATTAACCTAATAGATCCAAGTGGTATGGCACCGGAAAGTACTGACGATATTTTTATATGATATAAAGACTAAAAATAATATTCAGATAGACATTTGAAAAGGATTAAATGTTTAATAAAAACGCTAAAGTTCCTGTAATAAAATGGGACAGGTAATTATAAATGCACGAACCGGAAAACTTTTGGGATTCGTACTGTAACATAAAAAAGCTTCTGTATAAGTTACAGAAGCTTTTTTACTTAAATAAGTAAGCGGTTTGTTAGTCTTCTTTTTTAGGGCCAAACTCATCTACAAAGTTCTCGTTATGCTCATAATCAGCCGTCATAAGTTCGGTATATGATGTTTTGTTCTTTTTTCCGAACCATCGGCCGATACTGTCAAAAATAGCATACACTACCGGTACAATGATTAGGGTTAAGAACAACGACGATAATAAACCACCGATAATTACAATGGCCAAACCGCGGTTAAAATCAGATCCGTCACCTTGTGCCATGGCAATAGGCAGCATACCGATAACCATTGCAATAGTGGTCATTAAAATCGGCCGGAAACGTGCGTGGTTAGCGGCTACTAAGGCATCGTACGTACTATAACCCAATTCTTTTTTATGGTTGGCAAAATCTACCAGCATAATAGCATTTTTGGCAACCAGACCAATCAACATGATAATACCTAAAATGGTAAAGATATTCAGGGTTTGATTCGTTAGTGCCAGGAATAGCAGGGCTCCGATAAACGATAACGGAATAGAAAATAAAATGATAAACGGTTTAGAGAAACTATCGTACAATACTACCATTACAGCATATACCAGTAAGATAGAAGCCATCAAAGCAAAACCTAAGGTACCGAAACCTTCATCCTGGTTTTCTTTGTTTCCGCCCCATTTAAACGATACACCCGGTTTTAATTTTAATTTGCTAAACTCCGCTTCCCACTCGGTAGCAAGAGTACCTTCGGATTTACCTACTACCTGCGCCTGTATAGATACTGCAGGCGATTTATCGCGGCGTTCCAGCAATGTAGGTCCTGAACCATAGGTAATATCGGCAAACTGTTCCAGCATGATCGATTGCCCCTGGTTGTTGATGAATTTTAATGATCTTACGTCTTCAATAGTGCCGCGGCCTATTTCGTCGTAACGGATATTAATGTCGTATTCCGTATCTTCGGCACGGTATTTCATATCGGTGTTACCGGCAAAGGCGGTTTGCATGGTAGCCCCTACAGTAGCCACATTTAAGCCTAAAGCGTTCATTTTATCGCGGTCTAATTTTACTACCACTTCCGGGTTACCATCCTCCGAGGTTAAACGTACCTCGCGTGAACCAGGAATTTTCTCTAATAAATCGGCAGCTTTCCGGGCAAACTCCAAAGCATCTTCCTGAGATGAAGCTATAACCGTTAGCATAAGCGGTGCCTGCTCGGCTCCCATAATACCTACTTCTACCGTTTTTATTTTGGCGCCTACCAAAACGTTTTCCATTTCACGTTTTAATTTGGCCGAATATACTTTGGTAGATTCGATGTGTTTATGACCGTCTTTCAGGTAAATCTGAATTTCGGATTTGTATTTTGTGCCGGATGTGGTCATCATACCATCAGAGGCCTGGCCAACCGTAGTAATCATTTTTTCGATTTCCGGTTTTTTGGCTAAATAGGCTTCTGCTTTTTGTGTTAACAGGTTGGTTTGCTCAATAGACGCATCTTTCGGCAGCTCGAACTGAAGCAAAAACTCTTCTTTGTCACTTGTAGGGAAAAAGCCCCCGCCAATATATCCAGCACCGACTAAACCGATCGAAGCAAAAAACAGTACTACGGTAATTAATAACGTAATAATTTTATTCTTACGGTTTTTCAATGACCATTCCAGGATATTTGAAATACCCGTGGTAAGTTTGGTTAAACCGATTTCGAATCCGTTCAAAATTTTTCCAAAAAACGAATGCTTACT
The DNA here is from genome assembly GCA_050990835.1 of Paenimyroides tangerinum. GTDB lineage: Bacteria > Bacteroidota > Bacteroidia > Flavobacteriales > Flavobacteriaceae > Flavobacterium. The sequence continues at coordinate 1,651,708 of CP158859.1, forward strand.
GATATGTGATAATTTTCCGAAACGGGAATACAACCATGGTACTACAGTAAACGAAACCAGTAATGACAGCATAGTAGCCACCACTACGGTAACACAGAACTGGCGCAAAATATCCGATACCAAACCGGTAGACATGGCAATAGGTAAGAATACCACCACAATAACCAAAGTAATAGCTGTTACGGTAAATCCGATTTCTTTGGCACCATCATATGCGGCACGGACTTTGTTTTTACCCATTTCCATATGACGGTGAATATTTTCAATTACCACAATAGCGTCATCCACCAGGATACCTACTACTAATGATAAACCTAATAACGACATTAAGTTTAAGGTATAACCAAACAGGTTTAACCCGATAAACGTGGCAATTAACGAAAGCGGAATGGCAATGGTAGCAATGGCCGCATCACGTAAACTGTGTAAGAAGAACAGCATGATAAAAGCCACGAGGGCAACGGCAATTCCTAAATCTACCATTACGTGGTCAGCGGCACTAATGGTATAGTCGGTAGAGTCTGACGCTATGGAAATTTCTACTTTTTGCTGTTCGTAATCTTTTTCAACACCACTTAGAACTTTACCGTCTTTGTCTTTAACCGCAATGGTTTGTTTAACGGCTTCGGATACTTCAACGGCATTGGCATCAGATTGTTTGTACACCTGCATTAAAATGGTGTTTTTCTGATCGATACGCGCAATTTTTTCTATCTCTTTAATACCGTCCTGTACATCGGCAATATCGCTTAAGCGGATCATACTTCCGCTAGGCGTGGTAATTGGCAAATTACGCATTTGCTCTAAGGAGGTAAATTTACCAGATAAACGAATGGTTGTCTGATTGTTTTGTGTTTTGATGTTTCCCGTAGGGAAATCCATGTTTGAAGCCGCCAGTATTTGCTGAATCTGGCTGATGGTTAAACCATAACCTGCTAATTTTTCAGGATTTACACTTACCTGTATTTCGCGTTCTTCACCACCTACTAAATCAACCTTTGCCACACCGTTAATACGCGCAAATACGGGCTGGATTTTCTGGTCTAATAAATCGTATAATTCTTTTTCGGTAAGGCTCGATGTTACCGAAAGGTTCATAATGGGGACATCGTCTAATGAAAATTTGTTGAGCGATGGTGTTTCGGCATCGTCGGGCAAATCATTAATGACGGCGTTAATTTTCCGCTGGGCATCGGTAAGCAAAAAGTTGACATCAGCGCCTGTATTTAGCGTAATCATTACCACCGAAACGCTTTCCATGGATTTTGATTCGATTTTCTTTACGTTTTCTAAAGACGAGACAGCATCTTCAATTACCTTGGTAACCGATGTTTCTACCTCAGAGGGTGCTGCTCCGGGATAAACGGTTTGTACCGTAATCACGTTTACGTCAAATTTAGGGATTAACTCGTACCCCATACTAAAGTACGATGCAATACCTCCGAGTATTAATATCGAAAAGAGAACGATAATAACACTGGGCCTTTTTATGGATATTTCAGATATTTTCATTTATAACAAATCCTTAATTATTTAATAATTTCTACGGCAGTACCGTTTGCCAGGTTAATCTGGCCTGAAGTAATAACCTGGTCACCTTTCTGTAGTCCGGAAATAACTTCAATAGCGTCTCCAAAAGTACGGCCCGAAACCACGGTAGTTAAAACGGCCTTTCCGCCTTTATACACAAAAACCTGATGAGAACTTACACTACCCACAAATGCGGTACGCGGAATGGTTAATACGTTTACCAGCTGGCTGTCGCCGAAATAAGCATTACCATACATACCTGCTTTTAAATCGTTTGTTGTGTTGTTCTGAATTTCTAATTCAACCGGGAAATTTAAGCTGGCATCGGCTTTTGGCGCAATGAATGAAATTTTCCCTGTAAATTCTTTGTTAGAAACAACCGGAGACACTACTTTAATCGTCTGTCCTAAATGTAATGACCCTACGTTTTTCTCGTCAACATTTACTTTTAATTTTAAAGTAGAGACATTTACAACTTCAAACAATTCCATGCCGGGGTTTACGTACGATCCTGGCTCGATGTTCTTTTTATTTACAATACCAGAAAACGATGCCTTAATGTTCACGTCACCTGCGGTAAGCTGTGCACTTTGTAAACTGTTTTTCGCATTTTCCAGCTGCAGTTTCATCTGGTCTAACTGTTGTTTGGTTACACCACCTGTTGCATAAGCGCTTTCAAAACGGGCTACTTCAGCTTTTGCGTTATTATATACCGCCTGCGCATTGCTTACGTTGACGTTTTGTTTATCGGCTTTGATAACGGCTAAAGTTTGTCCGGCACTTACAGAAGATCCCTCTTTAACCAATACTCGTGCCACCAACCCAGGTGTTTCGGCAGAAATTTTTACTTCTTGTTTCGGTGCAAAAGTGCCGTTGGCAATGTACTGACCGTTTAATTCTTTAAAATCGGCCGTTTCAATACGTACAGCCACCGCGCTGTTTTTTTCGGCAACTACAGCAGTTTCGGCTTCATTGCTGGCCTTGTTTTTATTTAAAACGAACATAATTCCTGCTAAAGCAGCAATTATTACAATTCCGGTTATAATGACTTTTTTCATATAAAAGTGATGTTTAATTTTTTTCTTGTGTTAATGTATTTAATTCTCCTTTTGATTTAATTAGCTGTACTTCAGCAAGCTTATATTCCAGTAAGGCATTCGTATAATTATTCTGTGCATCGGCATAGGCTTTTTCGGCATCCAGTAAATCAGTTAATGTAGCTAAGCCAAATTTGTAGTTGTTTTGAATATTATCTAATACCTCTTTAGCCAGATTTACATTTTCACGTTGAGTGTTAATTGTGATAAGGCTGTTGTTTATTTGGGTTTTGGCATTTTTTAAATCGAGGCTTAATGCCAGCTCCGTGTCTTTGCGGTCGGCTTCTGCTTTTTGAAGGGCCACTTCGGCTTGCCGAACGCGTGACCGTGTGGCAAACCCATTAAAAACAGGTATACTCAAATTCAGACCGATAGCCGAAAAACTGGAGTAAAACACAGCGTCTTCGGGTTTTTTGAACCACGGGAAAGCATTCCCTTGCCCCAGGTATCCGAAGCTGGCCGTTAAGGATAACGTTGGGTAATATTCAGATTGTTTGGCTTTTTTATCAAGTGCCAATAGTTCCAGCTGCTTATTAATGGCTTTAATCTCTGTACGGTTTTCTACTCCCTGGTTTTCATCTACAAAAGCCAGTTCCGTAACTGTAAAAGAATCTTCAGGCATTGTGATAGGCGTCTCAATGTCCATACCAATCATAAATTTCAGTGAATTTTCCTGTAGCTGTAAAGCGTTTAAAACCTGCTGTTTTGATGCTTTTAAATTATTCACGGCAACATTGGTCCGGTCAAGGTCAATCTTTTTTGCCAATCCGTTTTTAAACAACCCGTCAATTACATCACGTGTTTTAGTGGTATTGCTTAAATTGGTTTCAACCGTTACCAATTGCTGTTTGGTTTGATACACCTGGTAATATGTGGTGGCTACCTTTTCAATAAGCTGCTCATTGGTGAGTTGTTGGTTAATGGCGTAAAATTCACGTGTGGTTTTAGCCGCCTTTAATCCTGTAAAAACAGTCTGGTTAAAAAGCTGTTGTGTTAATTGCGCGGAAGCATTAGTCTGCCATTTTGTTCCGAAAGGAACTGTAATAATGGTTCCCGACGGCTGGCCAAAAAATTCTCCGGGCAAAGCGCTTTCCTGTAAAATAGGGTTATGGGTTAAGGCCCCGTTTATCGAAATCTGAGGCAACGCGGCAGAACGAACTTCATCTATTTTATTCTGGCTGTCTTTATAATCCAAACGGGCCTGTATAGCTTCTTTTTTATGTTCAAGAGCATAATTTACGGCCTTGGTCAGCGTAAGCTCTTCCTGGGCTTGTGCAAAAAAACTGATTAGTGCAAAAGCAATTGTTAAACTATATTTCATTTTTTTATGATGGGTTATTTAAAAGTTGTTCTAAAATCTCTAAGCCTTTTGGCGTAACAATACTGCGTAAATGGTATTCGGCAAACTTCAGGTCCAGTTCTTCTATAGACTGCGTACTCTGCATATTCACAAACTCCTCGTCATGAAAAAAAGCGGTAGAGCTGGCAAAAAATACCTGGCCTACAAAATCAATATCAATTTCTTTGCGGTAATACCCTTTTTCAACACCTTCTTTTAAATTTCTTAAAATGGTAAACTCATAATCATTGTGGCGTCGTTGACGGATACGCTCTGCGAGTTTCGGGTAGTATTTATGAAACTGGTAAATGGTGGCAGCCTGTATGTTAAAACCGAACAGATCGGCCACACAATTCTTCATTTCAAAATGCTCATGTATAGGTGTCATACAGTTTCCCTGCACTGATTTTAATTTTTCCATAGCTGAATCATACACAAAATCCACCGCATTTTTTACAAGTTCATTTTTTGATGAAAAATGCTGATAAATCGTTTTTTTAGATATACCCAGTTCATTGGCTATATCGTCCATTGTAATAGATTTAAATCCGTGTTTGGTAAATAATTCCAGCGCTTTTTTTAATATGGTCTCCTTCATTATTCAGTTGTTCATAATTTCGGGCAAAGATAGTAAGGAAACTTTTAAAACAAGAAAAGTTTCCAAAGTTTTTTTTAAAATTATTTTTCTCATAAAATTAGTTTACATTTGTACTTTGAAAATTCAGCAAATAAGCATCGATGAACACTATTTCCGATTATAAAGAAATCATAGCACAACATATTAATGCCTTAAAAATCAATAAAACGCCTGATGAACTCTATAACCCCATACGTTATATCTTATCGTTGGGGGGTAAGCAGTTGCGCCCGGTATTGACATTGTTTGCTGCGGAAATTTTCGGTTCAACCCATGAAAAAGCTATTCATGCGGCCACGGCTATAGAGCTTTTTCATAATTTCTCATTGATTCATGACGATATTATGGATGAAGCTCCTTTACGGCGCGGCAATCAGACAGTGCATGAAAAATGGAATCTAAATACGGGTATCCTTTCAGGTGATGCCATGCTTATTCTGGCTTATCAGTTTTTTGAAAATTATGAGCCGGTTGTTTTCAGGGAACTGGCAAAGCTTTTCAGTAAAACAGCTTTGGAAGTGTGTGAAGGACAGCAGTGGGATATCAATTTTGAAACCCGTAATAATGTAACCGAGGCGGAATATATTAAAATGATTGAGTATAAAACGGCTGTTCTTGTAGGGGCAGCTCTGGAAATGGGCGCTATAGTAGCGGAAGCTACGGATAAGGACAGACAGGCTATTTATAACTACGGACGCTATCTTGGTATCGCTTTTCAGTTGCAGGATGATTACTTGGATGCTTTCGGAGATGCTGAAACTTTCGGAAAACAGGTTGGGGGAGATATTCTGGAAAATAAAAAGACTTATCTGTATTTAATGGCTATGAGAAACGGAAATGAAGCAGAACGGAAGGTTTTGGCTGATTGGTTTGCCAGTACGGAAAATAACGGTCCTGAAAAAATAAAAGAAGTACGACAACTATTTATAAGTACACGCGCTGATGAAGCAATACAGGACGAAATAAAAGTGTTTACAGATAAAGCACTTTTCATTTTAGAAGATTTGAGTATTGACGAGGAGTTTAAAGAAGAATTACGCACATTTTCCCTGGACTTAATGAACAGAACAGTATAAAAAAAACGAAACCTTTGGTTTCGTTTTTTTTATGTTTAAAAATACACACGGATAAAAGGCATCCAGGCTTGTTCGTATACGTAATTGTTTTTATTAAACAACACATTGTAACGGATTCCGATAGTGGCATTGCCAGCCGAATAACCGGCCCCTAAAAACAGTGCTGTATTCCAGAAATCATCCTTCACATTATATCTTTCGTTACGGTAGTTGTAATAATAAACATCATTATTTACGCGAAGCTGCTCCAGTTCAGCAGATAGCTGAATTTCAGGTATGGGGTTGTACAAGCCCAGCAGGCTGATGCCATAGGAACTGCTTTCAAAGAAATCTTCTGATTTTACATAATTATATTGCAAACCTACCCCTGCAGCAAATTGTTCGGTAAACTGGTAAATTCCGCTGGGTGCTATCGAAATATTAGCAAATCCGTCGCCAAAAGCAAGACCTAAGCCACCTCCAATTCGTACATTTTGCCAGAAAGTGCTTTTGGCGGGCTGATAGAAATCAGGAACAGGCTGTTCCTGGGCGGAAAGCGTGGTTTGGCTAAAAAAGCACCCTAAAATAAATAGACAGGCGAAATTTTTCTTCATAATAGCTAAGGTATTTGTCAATTGCCAAATGTAATAAATTAAGTGTAAGAATTTTGTTAAAGCTTTTGAGAAGTGGCTTTTAACGGCTAAAAAGGAGTCCGGGAACCGTTTGTTAATTTCTTAAAATATGTAGTGAATTTTAATGAGCTATAGTAAAAATAAGCTTATAATTAGAGCGAAAAAATCAAATATTTACTTTTTGCGTTAAAAAAATGTATAATAGTTTTTAAGCGTTGCGATATCGCGAAAATTTATATCATAAAACTCTGTAAAATAGTATTGAAAATTCATAAACTATCGTAAATTTGTACAAATTTTATTTTAACAGAAAGAGTCTACAGACAAACATTATGGATAGGTTTTCCTTTTTAAACGCGGCTCACACCGCCTTTTTTGCAGATTTATACGACCAGTACTTAGAAAGTCCGGATAGTGTAGAGCCAAGCTGGAGAAGTTTTTTTCAAGGGTTCGATTTTGCAAATGAGTACAACGGTGGGCCGGTGGAACAATTATCAAATGCATATGCGGGAACCGGAGTTTCCGCGGCAGCTATTGAAGGTGTACAAAAAGAGTTTGCAGTTTTAAAATTAATAGAAGCATATCGTACAAAAGGCCATCTGATTACTAAAATCAACCCTTTGCGTGAACGAAATGTACAAGTGCCCGATTTATCTTTAGAGAAATTCGGTCTGTCGTCCGCAGATTTACAAACGGTATTTGATGCGGCACAAACGATACAGCTTCCCAAAAGTACGCTGCAGGATATTGTAACTCATTTACAAAAAACCTATTGCGAAACAACGGGAATTGAATTCATGTATATCCCCGACGACAATAAAGTGGCGTGGATTGCAAAATATTTTGAGTCTAAAACAGCTGATTTAAACGTAGACCAGCAAAAACATATTTTAGAAAAATTAGTTCAGGCAGCGGCTTTTGAAAATTTCTTTCAAACCAAATACGTAGGGCAAAAACGCTTTTCTTTAGAAGGCCTGGAAGCAACCGTGCCGGCTATGGACATGTTGATTGATGCGGCGGCGGATAAAGGTGTGAAAGAAGTAGTGGTAGGTATGGCACACCGCGGACGTTTAAATATTCTGGCCAATATTTTTCAAAAACCGGCACAGAATATTTTTACCGAATTTGATGGCAAAGATTATGCCGATGTAACGGAAAGTTTTGACGGCGATGTAAAATACCACCTAGGATATTCATCAGTTAAAAAAACACCGTCAGGCAAAGAAATTCAGATAGACCTGGCGCCTAACCCTTCACATCTGGAAACAGTAGGAGCTGTTATTGAAGGGGTGGCCCGCGCTAAACAAGATAAATACTTTGCACAGCACTTTTCTGAAGTGCTTCCTGTGGCCTTACATGGCGATGCGGCAATAGCCGGACAGGGTATTGTATATGAAATTGTGCAGATGTCAAAACTCAGAGGCTACCAAACAGCAGGTACAATACATATAGTGCTGAACAATCAGGTAGGTTTTACCACCAGTAATATCGATGCGCGTTCGGGGGTGTATTCTACCGATGTAGCCAAAGTAGTGGCCGCGCCCGTAGTGCATGTAAATGCAGACGATACGGAAGCGGCTGTAAAAGCATTCCTGTTTGCGCTTGCTTATCGTATGAAGTTCAAGGAAGATGTTTTTGTAGATTTGGTAGGGTACCGCAAATATGGACATAACGAAGGTGATGAACCTCGTTTTACGCAACCTATTCTGTATAAATTAATTGCGAAGCACCAAAATGCGCGTAATATTTATAATGCCCGCTTGTTGGAAAATAAGGTAATTGATGCCACTTATGTAGATCAGTTAGAAGAAAAATACAAAGCCCTTCTCGAGGAAAATCTGGAAACGGCACGCAATAATGAAAAAGCGGAAGTAATTCCGTTTTTAAAGAAAGACTGGGAAGGGTATCATATTGCTGATCAGGCACGCATGCTGCAGACCTACGATACGAAAGTATCTTCGGAAATGCTGGATGAGGTAGCTGAAAGTATTATCACACTGCCGGAAGATAAAAAATTTATCAAAAAAATGTCCAAGCTTATCGGTGACCGCTATACCATGTATAAAGATACCGATAAATTAGATTGGGCAATGGGAGAATTACTGGCCTACGGTACCTTGATAACGGAAGGCTTTGATGTGCGTTTTTCAGGACAGGATGTACAGCGTGGTACATTTTCGCACCGTCATGCCGTTATTAAAGTAGAAGAAACGGAGGAAGAATATATTCCTTTAAATCACCTGAAATCACAAAACGGACAAATGCGTATTTATAATTCGCTGTTATCGGAATACGCTGTTTTAGGTTTTGAATACGGGTATGCTATGGCAAATCCGAAAGCCTTAACCATCTGGGAAGCCCAGTTTGGTGATTTTTCTAATGGTGCACAAATTATGACCGACCAATATATTGCAGCGGCTGAAGGTAAATGGGGGTCACAGAACGGAATAGTGTTGTTGTTGCCGCACGGATATGAACACCAGGGAGCAGAACATTCTTCTGCGCGTTTGGAGCGTTTCCTGCAACTGGCTGCTAATGAAAATATGTATGTAGCCAATTGTACAACTCCTGCCAATCATTTTCACATGTTACGACGTCAGATGGTAACGGATTTCCGGAAACCATTGGTGGTAATGTCACCTAAAAGTTTATTGCGCCATGCTGAAGCGGTTTCGCGAAAAGAAGATTTTACAAATGATGTTTTTCACCCGGTATTTGATGATCCGAAGGTAGAAAGTAAAGAAGCTGTAAAAACACTTGTATTTGTATCGGGCAAATTTTATTATGATTTACAGGCACAAAAGGCCGAACTTGGACGCCTTGATATCGCTTTTGTGCGTATTGAGCAGCTATTCCCATTGGCAACTGAAGCGTTAAAAGCTATTATCGCTTCTTATCCTCATGTAGATGATTATGTATGGGCACAGGAAGAGCCCCGTAATATGGGAGCCTATGGGTATATGCTAATGAACTTTAATGAAGTGAAATTCCGCCTGGCTTCGCCGCCGGATGCTTCTGCACCTGCTGCAGGTTCGTCTGTTCGTTCCAAAGAACGTTATGCTCATGCCATAGCTCAGGTTTTCGATAAAAATTTAAAATAAAAACAAGTTAATAACAATAGTAAAAGAATATACTGATGAGTGTTCTAGAAATGAAAGTTCCTTCGCCAGGCGAGTCAATTACCGAAGTGGAAATAGCTACCTGGTTAGTAAAAGACGGAGATTATGTTGAAAAAGACCAAGCTATTGCAGAAGTAGATTCTGATAAAGCTACTTTAGAGTTACCTGCAGAAGCCAGCGGAATTATTACGTTAAAAGCAGAAGAAGGCGACACAGTGGCTGTAGGACAAGTAGTTTGCTTGATTGATACTAGCGGGGCTAAACCATCAGGTGAGACGCCTGCTGCTGAAGCACCTAAGGCAGAAACGCCTAAAGCGGAAGTAAAAGAAACATCTGCTCCTGCTGCATCAAATACCTATGCTACAGGATCAGCGTCACCGGCAGCTAAGAAAATATTAGAGGAGAAAAATATTGATGCTGCAGCTGTTCAGGGTACAGGAAAAGACGGCCGTGTAACAAAAGACGATGCCATGAAAGCGGTTCCGTCTATGGGTACACCTACAGGTGGACCTCGTGGTTCGGAACGTAAAAAAATGTCGATGTTGCGCAGAAAAGTGTCAGAGCGCCTGGTAGAAGCTAAGAATACTACAGCTATGCTAACCACTTTTAATGAGGTAAACCTGACTGAAATCAATAAATTGCGTAACGAATTTAAAGAAGCTTTTAAAGCGAAACATGGCGTATCGCTTGGTTTCATGTCTTTCTTTACCAAAGCAGTTACTCGTGCATTAGAACTGTTCCCGGATGTAAATTCAATGATTGACGGACAAGATCAGATTAAATATGATTTTGCAGATATATCTATAGCAGTATCCGGACCAAAAGGATTAATGGTACCGGTAGTTCGCAATGCAGAATTGCTGTCTTTCAGAGGTGTAGAAGCTGAAATTAAACGTTTGGCTACCCGTGCACGTGACGGACAGATTACCGTTGACGAAATGACAGGAGGTACTTTTACTATTACAAATGGCGGGGTATTCGGTTCTATGATGTCCACACCTATTATTAACCCTCCGCAATCAGGTATTTTAGGTATGCACAATATTATTGAACGTCCGATTGCGGTAAACGGCCAGGTGGTTATTGCACCCATGATGTATATTGCGTTGTCATACGATCATCGTATTATTGACGGTCGCGAATCGGTTGGTTTCCTGGTGGCAGTTAAAGAAGCATTGGAAAACCCGACGGAATTATTGATGAATAATGATCCTAAAAAGGCATTGGAATTATAAAATGCCAAGTATACTTCACTAAAAGCCCTTCATTTTGAAGGGCTTTTAGTATAAAAAAAAGTATACTTTTTAATAGGTACTCCATGTAAAAAACAAACGGTAAATTCCTGTTGTTTTTTGTAGCTTTGTTTTTCTAATTTTTATGGTATGAGTTCTAAAAAATCGGCAGCAGTTGGTTTTATTTTTATTACAATGCTAATAGACATTATCGGTATTGGAATTATTATTCCGGTGATCCCCAAGCTGCTGCAGGAGCTCAATCATTCCGACATTAGTGAAGCAGCTAAACTGGGTGGTTGGCTGGCTTTTGCTTATGCATTTACCCAGTTTTTATGCGCACCTCTTATGGGAAGCCTGTCTGATAAATACGGACGAAGGCCTATTTTACTTCTGGCGTTACTGGCTTTTGCGGTAGATTATCTGGTACTTGCTTTAGCTCCCACTGTTGCCTGGCTTTTCGTAGGCCGTATAATAGCAGGTATAACCGGTGCAAGTATCTCTACTGCTATGGCTTATATCTCAGATGTCAGTACACCGGAAAATAAGGCGAAAAACTTCGGTTTGGTCGGGGCTGCCTTCGGTATAGGCTTTATTATCGGGCCTGTTATCGGCGGGTTGCTGGGGCAATACGGCTCAAGAGTTCCATTTTATGCTGCGGCAGTTTTGTGCTTTGTAAATTTTATATACGGTTATTTTGTATTACCCGAATCATTACGGCCTGAACGCAGAAGAGTTTTTGAATGGAAAGCGGCTAATCCGGTAGGTGCACTCTTGCGTTTAAAAAAGTTTCCGCAGATTATAGCACTGGTAGCAGCCATGTTTTTTATGTATTTTGCCAGTCATGCCGTTAATGGAAACTGGAGCTTCTATACCATGTACCGTTACCATTGGGATGAGCGCATGGTAGGAATATCTCTTGGCGTAGTGGGAGTACTAGTTGCCGTGGTACAGGGCGGCCTGGTTCGTTATGTGAACCCGCGACTGGGTAACGGAAAAAGCATTCTCCTCGGTTTTTCACTGAATGCTATCGGGCAATTTTTAATTGCCTTTGCCGCAAAAGAATGGATGGTATTCGTATTTCTGATTCCCTACTGTCTTGGTGGCCTGGCTGGTCCTGCCATACAAACCGAAATCACCAACCATGTACCTCTTAACGAACAGGGGCAGATTCAGGGAACTCTGGCCAGTTTGAATAGCGCAACTGCTACTTTCGGTCCCTTGGTAATGACCAATTTGTTCTATTTTTTTACGCATGACGGGGCACCGTTTTTATTTCCGGGCGCACCATTTGTTTTGGCGGCGGTGCTTATGTTTTTAGCTTTAGGGATGGCTTATTCAGGTTTGAGAAAAACCCAATCCATTTAATAGTATGAGTAGCTTTTATTATATTGACAGGTCTACGGTGGGGTTTGAAGATTTTATTGCTTCTGAAGAAATAAAACAACATCTGAAAGCGTTTTTACACGAACAGCAATTCAAACATTTGTTTGATTCGTATAAAATTCCGGTATCCAATAAGTTATTACTGTACGGAGCCAGCGGGTGTGGAAAAACAATGACAGCCAAAGTAATTGCCAATCATTTGAACAAGAAGCTGATGATTGTAAATCTGGCTACCATTATTTCTTCCAAATTAGGTGAAACAGCTAAAAATCTGGATGCCTTATTCAAGGAAACACAATACGAAAGCATGGTATTGCTTTTAGACGAATTTGATTCGTTAGGCCAGATTCGCGATTACGACAATAAAGATAATTCAGAGATGAAACGTGTGGTAAATGCTATTATCCAGTTGATGGATTATTTTCCGCAAAAATCTATTCTTATCGCGGCTACCAACCAGATTCATATGATAGACGATGCTTTAAAAAGAAGGTTTGAGTGGCAGATTGCCTATAAAACACCTGAAAGAGAACAGCTGGATGAATTGTATAGCGTACTTCAGGTACCTATACCGGAAAAATACCATCCAAAGCATAAAAAGTATGAGGTGTCATACGCTGAAGCGAAAGATGATTTCTATAAACAGGTAAAACAACGCATCATAAACGAACAATTGTCTTTGTAACATGATACATTATAAAATGAACTGGACGCAATTACTGTCTTTAAAGAAACACGGTGATGCGCATGAACGTTCGCGAAAAGACGAAAATCCTTCTAGAGTGGGATTTGAAGTAGACTATGACCGGATTATATTTTCGCATCCGTTTCGCAGTTTACAGGATAAAACTCAGATTATTCCGCATTCTAAAACTGATTTTGTACATACACGGCTTACACATAGTCTGGAAGTTTCCGTAGTAGGACGGTCACTGGGACGTTTGGTAGGAGAGCAGGTATTAGCTAAATACCCTGATCTGGTAATGGACGGATATACTATTAATGACTTTGGTGCTATAGTGGCTGCGGCCTGCTTGTGCCATGATATCGGTAATCCTCCGTTTGGGCATTCCGGGGAAAAAGCCATAGGCGATTTTTTTAAGCATGGTGCAGGTGAGAAATACCGGTTAGATTTGGAGGAAAAAGAATGGCAGGATCTGATTGATTTTGAAGGAAATGCAAATGGGTTTAACATATTAACTTCTTCCCGTCCCGGATCAGAGGGGGGCTTGCGTATTTCGTATGCTACTTTAGGTGCTTTTATGAAATATCCGAAAGAAAGTTTGCCTAAAAAACCTACATCCGATATTTCTGATAAAAAATATGGTTTTTTTCAAACGGATAAAATAGCGTTTCTGGATGTGGTACAAAGTCTCGGATTACTGAAAAAAGAAGGAGATGATCTGAGGTATCACCGTCATCCGCTTGCTTATGTGGTAGAAGCTGCAGATGATATCTGTTACACTATTATTGATTTTGAAGATGGTATAAATTTAGGGTGGATACCAGAAGAACATGCGTTGGAATTCCTGATTAAAATTGTGCAAAACAATATTAATTCTGTTAAATATGCCCAGTTAAGAACTAAGGGAGAGCGTATAGGATATTTACGGGCTTTGGCAATAGGCAGTCTCATAAATGATACAGTACGCGTGTTCATGGAAAATGAAGAAGCTATTCTTCAGGGTGATTTTCCTTTCTCTCTCACTGATAAGTGTGCGTATGTGGCACAAATGAAAGATATTATAGCTATCAGTGTAACAAATGTATACCAAAGTAAGGAAGTGGTACAGAAAGAAGTAGTGGGGTATCAAGTATTGCATACATTACTCGAAAAATTTATCACAGCTGTTAATCATCAGTATTACGGTACAAAAACCCATATAGATGAGTTGTTGTTAAAAATGCTTCCGGAACAGTTTCATACAGAATCTTCATCGTTATACGAAAGATTGTTAAGCGTATGCACATTTGTATCCTTATTAACCGACGGGAAGGCAAAAGAGCTGTATGAATCGATGCGGATGTAGGGTTTTATAGCAGCATATTGATAAAAAAGACCTGTTTTTTTGACAGGTTTTTTTGTGCGATATAAAAAAAATATTTTTATATAGTATTGATTTTTAGTTGTTTATTCTTTTAGAAGAGGAAAATTGATCAAACTGCACCTATACTTTTTGTATTTCTTACCTGTAACTTCTACATTTGAATAGTTATGAAAAGGAAAAAGTAGCTGTTGAATAGTCGCGAATATTTAACAGTTTATCAAGGGAAGCTTGTTAGCCCTTTCATGTGGCAAGTTTCCCTTTCTTTATTGAAAGAATACTGATAGAGGTAGTTCTGTATAATAAAGTTGATCAGTGTACTGTGCGGAGAATAAAAAATTAAATTTAATGTTTGTTGTAACGGTTATCTTGGAAGGAAGATCAGCGGAGTAGGTTACAGGCATTTATGTTTACTTGAATAAAAGAGATTTAATCAATGTAAGGTAAGTGCTGGCTTCTTATGTTAGATCTCTCAATCTTGCTTATAACCAAAAAAAAGCAACGTTTTAAACGTTGCTTTTTTATTTTTTGTTTACGTCGATATTAAGCCTCGAACGCTTCTATCGAAACATAAGACTTGTTGTCTTTTTTCTTTACAAAACGAACGATTCCGTCAACTTTAGCGTGTAAAGTATGATCTTTTCCCATGTAAACATTTTCACCCGGGTTGTGCTTAGAACCTCTTTGTCTTACAATGATGTTACCGGCAATAGCTGCCTGACCACCATAAATCTTAACGCCTAAACGTTTTGATTCTGATTCTCTACCGTTCTTGGAACTACCGACACCTTTCTTGTGAGCCATGATGTTGTGGTTTTAAATTGTTAATACTTTTGTTAGTTACAGCTTTTAGATATTGATCCCTTCAATTACAATCTGAGTCAATGCTTGTCTGTGACCATTTTTCTTTTTGTATCCTTTTCTTCTTTTCTTTTTGAAAACGATAACTTTATCACCCTGAAGGTGTTTTAAAACTTTCGCTCCTATTGAAGCTCCTGTTATAGCTGGGGCGCCTAAAGTAATGCTTCCTGCGTTGTCAACTAAAAGAACTTTGTCAAAAGTAAGACTAGCTCCTTCTTCGGCTGCTAAGCGGTGAACATATACCTTTTGGTCTTTGCTAACTTTAAATTGTTGCCCTGCTATCTCTACGATTGCGTACATAACAATAATATTAGGTTATTTTAAGTTTGCAAATATAGAGCTTTTTTTATAATTGTCAAGACATTATGTGTTTTAATACTATATTTTTTTCAAAAAAATGAGTGAAAAACTGTAACATTTTTCTGTATATGCGACATATGGTATAAATCACATTTAATATCAATAGTATAAATTATGAGAAAATCTTTAATGACTTTGGCTACAGCACTATTTGTAAGCAGTGTTGTTTCGGCTCAAAAAGTTGCATTTGAAGAGTACACGCTACCCAACGGTTTGCATGTTGTTTTGCATCAGGACAAGTCGGCTCCGGTAGTAGTTACATCGGTTATGTACCACGTAGGAGCTAAAGACGAGAATCCGGACCGTACCGGTTTTGCTCACTTTTTTGAACATTTATTGTTTGAAGGAACTGAAAATATCGGACGTGGAGAATGGTTTAAATTAGTTACGGCCAACGGAGGGCATAACAATGCAAACACATCAGACGACCGTACTTATTACTACGAAGTTTTTCCTTCAAATAACCTGGAATTAGGTTTATGGATGGAATCAGAACGTATGTTGCAGCCGGTAATTAATCAGATCGGAGTAGATACACAGAATGAAGTAGTAAAAGAAGAAAAAAGATTACGGGTAGACAATCAGCCGTATGGAAATTTCTTTACTGAAATAAAGAAAAATTTGTTTAAAAAACACCCGTACCGTTGGGCTCCAATTGGTTCTATGGAACATTTAGATGCAGCAACTTTAGAAGAGTTTAAAGCATTTAACAAAAAGTTCTATGTGCCCAATAATGCTGTACTGGTAGTGGCCGGAGATATTGATTATAAACAGACCAAAGAATTAATTGAAAAATATTTTGGCATAATTAAAAAAGGTGCAGATGTGCCGCGTATAAATATTCAGGAAGATGCTATTACCAAGCCTATTATAGCAACAGCTACCGATCCTAACGTACAGTTACCTTTATATGCTGCGGTATACCGTACACCTTCTATGAAAACACGCGATGCGCGTGTGTTAGATATGATATCGTCTTATTTAACCGGAGGAAAATCGGCCGTTTTATATAAAAAATTAGTTGATGATAAAAAAATGGCAATGCAAATTTTTGCCTCTAATAATGCACAGGAAGACTATGGTGCTTATTTGATAGGTTATATTCCAATGCCAGGTTTCACACGCGAGCAATTACAAAGCGAAGTAGATGCAGAAATAGCTAAAGTACAGAAAGATTTAATTTCGGAAAGAGATTTTCAAAAGCTACAAAATGATTTCGAAAATCGTTATGTAAATCAAAATTCAGATTTAGAAAATTTAGCTGAAAACTTAGCGTCTTACTATTTATTGTATGGCGATATTAATTTGATAAACGAAGAAATCAATATTTACCGCTCTATTACAAGAGAAGAAATTCGCGAGGTAGCTAAAAAATACCTGAATTCTAACTCACGATTACTTTTAGATTATGTTTCAGATAAAGAAGCAGCAAAATAAGAATAGATACGAAATGAGAAAAATATTTATACTAGCAGCAGCTGTATTACTAACGGTAAGCACAGAAGCACAAATAAAAAGACCACAACCTAAACCCGGAGCAGTACCTACAGTACAGGTCACAAAACCACAGGAATTTACTTTGTCAAACGGTTTAAAAGTAATGGTTGTAGAAGATCATAAACTGCCGCGTGTAAGCTATATGCTGACTATTGATACACCACCGTATTCTGAAGGAAATAAAGTGGGGGTTTCAGGCTTAACAAGTGCGGTAGTAGGTAATGGTACCACCAAAACACCTAAAGATAAATTCAACGATGAGATTGATTTCTTAGGAGCTAATATCAGTTTCTGGAATACAGGAGCTTCAGGAAGCGGATTGTCCAAATACGGAAACCGTATATTGGAGTTAATGGCAGAAGGTTCTCTTAACCCGTTATTTACACAAGAAGAATTTGATAAGGCTAAAGCGCAGGCTATTGAAGGTTTAAAAGCTGATGAAAAAAGTGCTTCTGCTATTGCCTCGCGTGTAGAAAATGCTTTATTATTTGGCAAAAACCACCCGAACGGGGAATTTGAAACAGAAGAAAGCTTAAGTACTATCACGTTAAATGATGTAAAACAGAACTATGCCTCTTATTTTGTACCGGATCAGGCGTATTTGGTAATTGTAGGTGATATTGAGTTTGCGAAAGTAAAGGCGCAGGTAGAGAAATTGTTTGGTTCATGGGCTAAAGGAAAAGCACCGAAAACAACCTACCCGGAACCTAAAAATGTAGCAAAAACACAAATCGATTTCGTAGACGTGCCTAACGCGGTTCAGTCGGAAGTTTCCTTGGTAAACCTGGTAAACCTGAAAATGAACGACAAGGATTATTTTGCTACTTTAATGGCTAACCAGATTTTAGGCGGCGGCGGCGAAGGCCGTTTGTTCTTGAATCTTCGTGAGGCACATGGCTGGACATATGGTGCCTATTCATCAATTGGTGCAAGCAAATATACCTCTAAGTTCAGATCTCAGGCGTCTGTTCGTAATGCGGTTACAGATAGTGCTGTAGTGGAATTTATGAATGAAATGCATAAAATACGTCAAACGCCGGTAACAGAGGAAGAATTAAAACTGGCTAAAGCCAAATACATTGGTAATTTTGTAATGGAAACGCAAAAACCGAGCACAATCGCCTCATTTGCGTTGCGTACTAAAACACAAAACCTGCCTGCTGATTTTTATGAAAACTTCATTAAAAATATAAATGCAGTAACGGTACAAGATGTACAGGCAGCAGCTAAAAAATACTTTATGGCAGACAATTTCCGTATTGTTATTGCGGGTAAAGGAAGCGAGGTATTGCCAGGTCTTGAAAAACTGGGCTATCCTATTAATTACTATGACCGTTTAGCTAATTCAGCTAGCAAGCCGGAAGGCAAGAAAGCAGTAGCGGCTGGTGTAACAGCTAAAACAGTTTTGGAAAACCATATAAAAGCTATTGGCGGTGAAGCGAAACTGAAAGAGGTAAAATCTGTTTCAACTACAGCTAAAGGAACTATGCAGGGTATGGAAATTACATTAACTCAGAAACAAACCAGTAAAGGGCAGTCAATGATGTCGTTAAACGGAATGGGAATGGAGTTAATGAAACAGGTAGTTACACCTTCTATGGGGTATAATTCCGGACAGGGACAGCGACAAGATTTAACTGGAGATGAATTGAAAGAAGCACAGAAAGAGGCGAAACTGTTTACTGAACTAGACGAAGTGCAAAATGCAGCTGCTTACCAGTTAACAGGTATTGAAACCTTTAACGGAGAAGAGGCTTACGCTTTGAAAAAAGATGATACTGTTTCGTATTACAGTGTTGCAAACGGCTATAAAATTGGCGAAAACACTACGATAGAAGCGCAAGGACAAACAATGATGATGACATCGACTATCGGGGATTATAAAGAAGTAAAAGGCATAAAATTCCCTTTTGCAAAATCGCTTCCGCTTGGGCCGGGTATGTCAGTCGATTTTAAAATGACAGAAATAAAAGTTAATGAAGGTGTTACTGATGCCGATTTTAAATAATGTGATTTTTATTTACTAGTAAAAAGCTGCCTATAAAGGCAGCTTTTTTAATGACTTGAGGCTATAAAAAAACCGCATATTTTTTTGAATATGCGGTTTTTACTATTCAATTTGAATACCATTTGTGTCAAAAAAATGATATTCCAGATACGTGTAAGCGTCACGAGGTATTATTTTCACCCATTTTCTGTGTTCAAACCACCATTTGGTTCGAATAGATGGAAAACCTTTGGTAAGGTATGCAGCCACAAAGGGATGCGCATTCAAAACCACTTTCTTATGGTCTTTGATAATTCGTTCAAGATCAGCCGTTATTTTGTCTACAACCAGTATTGGAGCCTCTATTTCTCCGTTTTCGTTGTTCGGATCTTCTTCTCTGGTTTTAATAGATACTTCCGGTCTGACTCTTTGTCTAGTAATTTGAATCAATCCAAATTTGCTAGGAGGCAAGATTTTGTGTTTTGCTTTATCATCGCTCATTTCTTCGCGTAAAAAATCATAGAGTACTTTGCGGTTTTCAGGATTACTCATGTCTATAAAATCCACCACAATGATACCTCCCATATCTCTTAAACGAAGTTGTCGTGCAATTTCGGCAGCAGCAATCAGGTTTACTTCTAATGCTGTGTCTTCTTGTGATTGAGCTTTGTTTGAGCGGTTTCCGCTGTTTACATCAATAACATGTAAAGCTTCAGTATGTTCTATAATCAGGTAGGCTCCTTTGCTCATAGATACTGTTTTGCCGAATGAAGTTTTTATCTGTCTTTCAATATGATATTTCTCAAACAACGGCACTTCTTTATTGTTATAATGTTTCACAATAGAAACTTTGGAAGGAGCTATTTCTTGCAAATATTCCTTCGTTTGATAGTACAGCTCTTCATCATCAATATATATCCCGGTAAAGGTATCGTTAAAAACATCCCTGAGAATTGAGGATGCCCTGTTTACCTCTCCTAATACTTTTGACGGATGCATAGCTGTACTGAGGCGTTTACCCATGGCCGTCCAACGGTCCAATAAGAGTTCCAGATCTTTTTCAAGTTCCGATACGCGTTTGCCTTCAGCTACTGTTCGTACAATAACTCCGAATCCTTTTGGTTTTATAGATTGCATGAGCTTTTTTAAACGGTCTTTTTCTTCTTTTGAATCTATTTTTTGCGAAATAGAAACCCTGTCGGAAAAAGGAACCAGTACCAGATACCGCCCGGCTATAGAAAGCTCCGAGCTAATACGAGGACCTTTGGTTGAAATAGGCTCTTTTACAATCTGTACTAAAATAGACTGGTTGGCACTTAATACATCAGTAATAGCACCGTCTTTATCTATTTCAGGTCCAAAAGGAAAATTTTTGAGAGAGAAATCTTTTAATTTACCTGCGCTTACAAGTTTAACGAATTTCATCAGGGTGCGAAGATTCGGTCCTAAATCGTGATAATGTAAAAAGGCATCTTTATCGAAACCTACATTTACAAAAGCAGCATTAAGTCCGGGAACGGGTTTTCTGATTTTAGCAATAAAAATATCGCCCACCTGAAACCCTTTTTCATCTTCTTTATCCCGGTGTAATTCTATAAGTTTTCCATCTTTTAATAAGGCAAAATCTACGGTATTCGAACCAGATCTAATAATCAATTCTTTGTTCACACTGTACATTTTTATCCATACATATTTGTTTTTTCAGGTCTTTATTTTTGAGAGAAACGACTCAAACGTAAATACAAGGAAAACCTTTTTGTACAGATGGATTAAACATTAATTACAGGTTTTTTACCCGAGCATAGGGTAATTTTAAATATACCCGCTGCATTTCAAAGAACATTTTTCGAAAAAAGAAAAAAGTAGTATTATACTACTTTTTCTTTTTATGACGGTTAGCTCTCGCTCTTTTCTTACGTTTGTGCGTTGCTACCTTATGTCTTTTTCTTTTTTTACCACTTGGCATAATCTTGTAGTTTTGAGTTAATACTTATTTAATTTTTTACTTCCGTGTTTGATTTTACACCTTCAACAAACACTTTAGCCGGCTTAAACGCAGGAATGTTGTGTGCAGGAATTTTAATGGTAGTATTTTTAGAAATGTTTCTTCCTGTTTTTTCCGCGCGTGTTTTGATGATAAAACTTCCAAAACCTCTTAAATATACATTATCACCACTTTCTAAAGAAGTCTTTACTTCTTCCATAAAAGTTTCTACCGTTGCCTGTACGTCTCCTTTCTCAAGCCCTAATTTCTCTGAAATTTTTGCTACGATGTCTGCTTTAGTCATTTCGTTATAAATTAAATTTGTTGTCTGTTTTTTAGAGAGTGCAAATATATTAATTAAAATTCCAATTATTCAACCTTAAGCCATTAAAATTTAATTATATAATAATTTTTATTTTTGTGGTTTCATAATTATTTTATGGCATTTACACAAACTCTTCTTAACTGGTATCAAATAAACCAGCGAAATTTACCCTGGCGGCAAACACGTGATCCCTATAAAATATGGTTGTCGGAAATTATACTGCAGCAAACCCGTGTGGCACAGGGATGGCCTTATTATGAAGCATTTGTATCTGCGTTTCCCACGGTTAGCCATTTGGCAAGAGCAAATGAAGATGAAATATTGAAACTCTGGCAGGGATTGGGATATTATTCAAGAGCCCGGAATCTGCATGCTACCGCAAAATATATAAAAGAAGAACTAGGAGGCAAATTTCCTGAAACCTATAAAGAATTAATACGTTTAAAAGGTGTTGGACCTTATACGGCTGCCGCTATTGCTTCTTTTGCCTTTAAAGAAATAGTAGCTGTAGTAGACGGGAATGTTTTTCGGGTGCTCTCACGCTATTTCGGTTTGGAAAATGACATTTCGCAACCTAAATCAAGGCAGGTGTTTCAAAGCTTGGCAGATGATTTGATACAAAAAGCAGCTCCGGATGAATTCAACCATGCGATAATGGATTTCGGGGCCATGCAATGTACGCCCAAAAAACCGGATTGCAGCATTTGTGTGTTGCAAGAAAGCTGTTTTGCTTATCGTAACGGAAAAGTAAGGGAGTTGCCTGTGAAGCTGAAAAAAACAAAAATTACTGAACGTTTTTTTACCTATTTCATTTTTAAAGACAAACAGGGTACTGTATTACTGGAACAACGTACGCAAAAGGATATATGGCAGGGGTTGTTTCAGTTTCCGCTGCTGGAAAGCCAACAGGAAATAGGGGATAGTGAAGCTGAACGTTTTGTTCTGTCGTTTTCAAAACAGATCAGGGAGGTAAAAGCACTGACGCTTTTTCCGGTTATTCATAAATTATCCCATCAAACCCTGAAGGTACATTTTTATGAAATTACTGTAGATGAGACGTTTGATAACGGCGTAAAATGGGATGATGTTAAAACATTTGCTTTTCCAGTGGTTATCTGGAATTTTATACATGCGAATTATGAAAACTGAAAATCATTTTTTATATTTGATAACAAACAAATTGGTGTATGTTAGGAACGTTAAATAAGGTAACACTTATTGGTCATTTAGGAGATGATGTGAAAATGCATTATTTCGAAGGAGGAAATTGCATTGCGCGTTTTTCAATAGCTACGAATGAAGTTTATATAAATAAAACCACAAATGAAAAAATCACTTCTACAGAATGGCATAATATAGTAGTGCGGAATAAAGCAGCTGAATTATGCGAAAAATACCTGTCGAAAGGAGATAAGGTATATATTGAAGGTAAAATACGCACGCGCCATTGGCAGACTGAAGAAGGAATTACCAAACATACCACCGAAATCCAGGCAACGGAATTTATTTTTTTATCGCTGAAAAAAGATAGTGAAGGCGCACCGAAAAAACATACTGTCGATGATAAATTGACTAACTTTGAAGTGCCGAAAATTTCTGATTTTGACCCGGTAGATGATATGCCGTTCTAATGTTTAACTAATTTTTTTGAATTTGGATCCTGACCCCGCCCGATTAGTAGTAATCGACAGTGCCTATCCCTTAATAGGTATACTGGTTATTGCCTTTTTTATGCTTATTTTACTGGCGCTGTTTTCCGCTACAGAAGTAGCTTACTTCTCTACTTCCAAACAACGTTTTCAGGAACTTATTACTCAATATCCCAAGCAGGCAGCTATATACCAGAAGCTGCTAAACCGTCCGGTAAAACTGCAGTCAACTTTAAACTTCGGTTCTGTTTTTTTTAAACTGACTTTTATTATCTGTTTTATAGAATTAAAATTGTTAGGGACAGATATGTATCTGCAACCGTTTTGGAGCAATATACTGATTTTTTTTATAATAGTATTCTTTATTGTTTTTTTGGGTGAAATTCTGCCACGCATGTATGCTTACCGGAATACGAACCCGTTTATCCGAAAAAGTATACGCACCATAGCCTTTTTTAATGTGCTGTTTACTCCCCTTACATTTCCATTGCGAAAAGTAAGTATCTGGTTAACCAACAAGCTGGAAACAGAAGAAGACCATTTTTCAGTAGAGCAATTGTCACAGGCATTGGAAATGACCGACTACAGCGAAACTACAGAAGAAGAACAGAAAATATTAGAAGGTATCGTTTCTTTTGGTTCAACCGAAGTATCACAGGTAATGACGCCCAGAATTAATGTGTTTGCCCTGAAACAATCAGAACCTTTTCATGATATACTGCCTAAAATTATAAGCAAGGGGTATTCACGTATCCCGGTATATGAAGATAGTATAGATCAGATTATAGGCATTTTGTTTATCAAGGATCTTATTCCATATGTCGATAAAAAAATATTCAACTGGCCTTCTATTTTACGTGAAGTATACTATATTCCTGAAAATAAGAAGCTTGATGATTTGTTGAAAGATTTTCAAACCTCTAAAAACCACCTGGCGGTGGTAGTAGATGAATTTGGCGAAACGTCCGGAATTATAACCTTGGAAGATGTATTGGAAGAAATTGTAGGAGATATTGCAGATGAGTTTGATGAAGAAGATATTCTATATACCCAGATTTCAGAACATGAATTTTTATTTGACGGCAAAATTTCGATGAAAGATTTTTACCGGGTTTTGCCGGTAGATGAAGACGAATTTGAGAGTCACCGGCGGGAAGCGGAATCATTAGCCGGGTTTATTTTGGAACAAGTGGAAAGCTTTCCGCAACAAAACGATGTAATACCTTTTGCAAATTGTATTTTTACTATTACTTTAGCCGATAAAAGAAGGCTACAACAAATAAAGGTCACCCTAACTCATGAAACAGTTACTGATTAATACATGTATCATTTTTGGTACCCTGTTTTTACTTTTTTCGTGCACAAAAGAACTGAAACCAAGGCCTGATGGCTATTTGCGGTTAGAATATCCCAAAGCTGTTTATACCCGTGTAGCAGCACCTTGTGCTTTTACATTTGATAAAAATAATGAAGCGGGCATAGATAAGGTAAAAAACTGTAGTTTTCAGATTGATTACCCTGGTATGAAAGGCCGTATTTATATTGATTACAAAAAAGTAACCGCAAACAATCTGGATTCTCTGTTACGCGATGCCCAAAAACTCACGTTTAATCATACGATAAAAGCAGAAGATATACAGGAAAACATGATTATAGATGAAAACAAAAAAGTATACGGTATGTTTTACCAGTTAATTGGTAATACCGCAACAAATGTTCAGTTTTATGCTACCGACAGTACCCGTCACTTTATAGTCGGTTCCTTGTATTTTTATGCTAAACCTAATTTTGATTCCATATTACCGGCAGCTCATTATATAAAAGCCGATATGCTCCGTTTGGTTGAAACACTGGAATGGAAATAAGAACTTACCTATTTAAAAAAGCAGTAGGCCGCTGTTTTACCACCTCATAAAAACTACTGCTAAAAGCCTGAAGGCTTTTATATCCTGCTTTAAAAGCTGTTTCAGATACGGTGTATTGCCCGCTGCCCAGCCATTCTATACTTTTCATAACCCGGATATACTGAATGTATTTGGCAAGCGTAATCCCCGTTTCTTTTTTAAACAGCCGTTGTAATGAACGTTCCGAAAAATAAAATTGTGAAGCCAATTCTGATAAGGTAAATTCCTTGTCAAAATGAAGATGTATATAATTACACAACAAGCGTAAATTAATATCTTTCGGAGTAGGTAGCTGTAACTGCAGCGTATTTTCGCTGAAATGGGGAAGCTCTGATAAAATGGCTTGTAAAAAAACAGCTTCATTTTCTGAAAATAGACCATTTTTATTCCATTTTTCACAATACATAATCATTTCGCGTAATAGCAATGGAACTGAAAAGATATGAACAGTATTGTAAAAAGAGTGTAAAGGTGTTTCTTTATAAAATAATGACCGCAGGTGAAGATCATTTGCTTCAGATACCATTTTATGCGGTGTATGGGCCGGAATCCAGGCTGCAAAATGCTGAGGTAGCAGGTAAACGTTTTGGGAGGTGTGCAGGTATTGAAACCCCTTGGCTACATAAACAAACTGAGCAACTGAATGCGTATGAATGTCCGTATTATTTGTCCGGTTGTCTTCAAACCAGACATAGGAATTTTTAGTCATATTTTCCAGAAAAGAATAATCATGTACCATTCTTTTGTCGTTTTAAATAAAATGTATGGCAAATTTAATAAAAATATCAGTTTTAAATTTGCCCTATGAAAATAGAAGAAAATACTATATTTGATTTTGATAAAAAAGATGTTGCTTATCAGGATGCTGTTATTGCTGCTATAGGTATTGTTTTAATAGCCTGTAATTTACGTTCTCCCCTGTCATCTGTCGGACCTGTTTTAAATGAAATAAGTACTGCATTACAGCTAAGTAATATTTTCGCCGGGTTTTTAACAGCCATTCCGCTTATCGTTTTTGCCGGATTATCCGGTATTATCGGAAAAATTTCGATAAAGTATACTATGGAAAAACTTTTGGGAATAGCGCTCGTTTTCTTAATAACAGGTTTATTTTTACGTGTAAGCGGTAGCGTATGGACATTATTTACAGGATCTGCCTTAATAGGACTGGGAATTTGCTTCGGAAATGTATTAATGCCCGGTTTTATCAAACAAGAATTTCCGAAAAAAGTAGGAATGATGACCGGGCTTTATTCAGTGGCTATGAATTTAACCGCTGCATTGGCTGCAGGTTTTAGTATTTCAATTGGAAAATGGACAAAAATGGGATGGAAAGGCTCTTTAGGTGTCTGGGTGATACTGGCTGTTTTGGCATTACTTGTGTGGCTGCCCCAATTACTTAAATCCCTGCAAAAAGAAAAGAAAGAAGGGAAAGAAAAGTCAGGTGATGAGAATTTATACCATTCAAAACAGGCGTGGAATATTAGTATTTTTATGGGACTTCAGTCACTGATGTATTATTGTTTTACTGCCTGGCTACCGGCTGTATTGGTTACCTATGGCATGAGTAGAGAAAACGCAGGCTGGGTACTTTCATTTCTGCAACTGGCTATGCTGCCCGTAACTTTTTTAGGGCCTGTAATAGCCGCAAGAATGAAAAACCAGAAAATATTGATTACTTTTTTAAGCAGCTGTATGCTTGTAGGCCTGTTGCTCGTTGTTTTTTTTAAATTAAAGTTTATTTACCTGGCAGCTATTCTGTTTGGTGTTTCAAACGGGTTGTCGTTTAGCCTGGCCATGCTGTTTTTTACGCTTCGTACACAAAGCACTTCATCAGCTATTACGCTATCAGGAATGGCACAATCTATAGGGTACCTGCTTGCCGCTTTCGGTCCTCCTGTTTTCGGAAAATTATTTGATCTCACCAACAACTGGGAGTGTTCCTTTTACTTTTTAATGGTATCGGTGCTGTTCATGTGGTATTTTGGTTTTTTGTCAGGAAGAAATAAAACGGTTGAAAAAGAAAGATTAAAAAAGGTTAAAAAAACAAAATCAACTAAAGTTCCAGTGTAAAGATTCTATCCAATTGTTT
Organism: Paenimyroides tangerinum; assembly: GCA_050990835.1. Classification (GTDB taxonomy): domain Bacteria; phylum Bacteroidota; class Bacteroidia; order Flavobacteriales; family Flavobacteriaceae; genus Flavobacterium. The sequence goes on from CP158859.1 coordinate 1,678,439, forward strand.
TTGTGTGACCGATTTCGGAGTCGCTTTCATGATTAAATTACGTAGTTTGATGGCCAAAATATTTTCTAAATGAGCCAATTTTCCTATTGTCCGGCTAGTCATAACAATATGATTTGCTTTTTTCGTTCGCACAGAGGGATATTCAGTAAAAGCAGCTGTTAAATCACCATGTTTGCCAAACAATTCTCCCAAAATGTAGGCGTCTTCAATTGCCTGACAGGCACCCTGGCCCAGATTAGGCGTTGTGGCATGTGCTGCATCGCCTATTAAACAGACTTTTTCAGCATGCCACCTGGCAATAGGTGCCAGATCATAAAGCTCCGCATAAAAAATAGCTGGTGCAGGTGTAGCAGCTATGAGCTGACAGGCAATTGGGTTAAAATCCTGAAACAGTTGCAGTAATGAGCTGTTTTTCTCAGCCTTACCAGTATTGGCAAGCGCATACCAATAAACATTTTCATTATCGATACGCACAAAACCGAACCGTTTTCCTTTACCCCATGCCTCGTTCAGCTCGTAATGATAGTGCTGAGGTGTATCGAATTTACAAATACCTCGCCAGCAAACCTGCCCGGAATTACGCAAATAGCTTTTTTTAAAAAGAAGGGTACGTACTTTCGAACGTATGCCATCTGCCCCAATTAAATAGTCGGTAAAGGCTTCATCACCATCTTCAAAACCAAGTCTATATCCTGCATGCGTAGAGTTGATATGTGTTAATCGTTTACCTAATATGATATTTTCTTTACCAACAGCATCCAGTAAAATACGTTGCAATACACCGCGGTGGATGGCAACATTATGTTGTTGGTACTTTTGTTCATAAGAGGTGAGATCGGCATTGGACAAGACATTTAAGTCAGGAGACGTAATTTTCATAGCTGAGATCCGGTTGCCTGCTTTTCTGATGGTATTGTCTATGCCCAGATGTTTATATACCTGCATAGCATTGCTGGCCATAATAATACCTGCCCCTATAGGCTGCAGGTTTGCTGCACTTTCGTAAACCGTACATTTTATGTTATAACGTTGTAACGCAAGTGCGGTGGTGAGTCCTCCTATTCCTGCACCAATAATAGCTACTCTCATACCTTAAAAATTTTATAGGAACAAAGGTAAAGAAGGAAAAGAAGGAATACATTCACTTAAGTTAATTAGTCATACAGGCGTTTTCGTATGCGGCTTAAAGACTGTGGAGTGATGCCCAGGTAACTTGAAATAAATTTTTGCGGTACTTTTTGAAAAATTTTCGGACTCCGTTTCAGCAGGTTCAAATAACGCTGTTCAGGAGTATAATACAACAGCTCTTCCATGCGGCGTTTAGCATCTAAAAAAACCTTATTAGCTATTTTACGGCTGTACTGCATCCAAAACAGCTCGGTCTGAAACAGCTGTTCCAGCTCAGGCATATGCAATAAAATGACATCGGTATCGCTCAGTGCCTGTATGTTGAGTTTAGAAGGTTGCTTTAGAATAATACTTTCATAATCTCCGAAAAAATCGTGGTCTATCTGAAGAAGAAAACTGGCATCATTTCCTTTATCATCAATATAAAACGTTCGCAAGGCACCCCTTTTTATAAAACCGAGATGAAAACAAGACTGTCCTTCTTTAAGGATAAAGTCGTTGCGTTTAATGGTTTGAACTGATGCATACTGCATAAGCTCATTCCACCGGTTAGGGTCTATATCAAATAACTCAGCGTATTTTTTTTCTATTTCCGTAAGCATAATAAAAATAAAAAAGGTTATCAATACTTTTATGGTATTTCTGTATTTTCCTCTATATATTTTATAGCCTGTTCCTGTGTGTAGTAACTAAAGTTTTTATAGCGTTCATGCACATCAATTATTTCAAGAAAAGCACTTTGTACAAGAGGTTTGTTCTGCCATTGTTTAAGATGCGAAACAACCTTTTCCAAACAACCTTTTTTATAAGCAATCTGGCCTAAAACATGTACTAAAGTAGTTCGGACGCGGGTAGTGGTATCCATTTCCAGCTCCTGCAGCATAGGTAAAATGTCCTCAGGGTGCTTGCGTCCACGCAGTTCAATACCATGACAAATTTCTCTTCTGATCTCTTTATCAGGATGGTGTAAATAGTTTGCAGCCCATTTCAGCACGGGCTTCGGATTTACTTCTCCCATTTTTTTTATAGATCCGATAACAGCATTTCTGGGCGAGTGATGCTGATCAAATAAGCCCTGGTCAAAAAAGGAAATTACACTTTCAAAATCTTTTTTGCCAATTTCTCCAACAGCATTAATTACCGTCTGGCGTACTTTAAAGTCATCATGCTGCAACCAGTTGTTCATATGTACTATAAATTTACCCGGTTTGTTCATTTCATCATATAACTTCCCCACAGCCAGATAAGCAGCTTTCCGGATATAGGTATCTTCATCAGAGAAATACATGAGTGTTCTCCCGAAAGAATCCTGTTCAATGTCTTTTTTTATATCCTGTTTAATAGTAGCTGTTAAAGCTTCTCGTTCCGCTTTGGTTAAATCGTAAAAGGCCATTCCGATTAAAATTAATTTACTACAAATGTAGGAGATTTGATAAGATCCTGTTCTTTTAATCGATACATCCTAATTACTTATTTTTTCTGCAGACTTATTGTAGGCCGTATTAAAATCACTTTACACAAGTTAAGTATGAAAAAAAATGTAATTTTGAACAACAAGGATGGGATATGAAACTATACATAAAAAATATGGTATGTGACAGGTGTAAAATGGTTGTAGAAGATATATTACAGAAAAACAACCTTTCGCCTGTAACAATAGCATTAGGAGAAGTAGCCCTAAAGGAAGAGGTGCTTACCGAACCACAAAAAAAACAAGTGGCAGAAGATCTTGCCGCTTTGGGATTTGTTTTGATTGATGATAAAAAAAGCCAATTGATAGCACAAGTTAAAAACCTTATTGTTCAGGTAGTACATTATGAAAATGGTGAGTTGAAAACAAATTTGTCGGACTTTTTAAGCGAAAAACTGCATCATGATTATAATTATATTTCCAATCTCTTTTCCGAAGTAGAAAACAGCACCATAGAAAAGTATTTTATTTTTCAGAAAATTGAAAGAGTGAAAGAACTTATGCATTATAATGAGCTTTCGCTGAGTGAAATTGCACACAAACTTCATTATTCAAGTGTGGCACATTTAAGCAATCAGTTTAAAAAAATAACAGGCCTTACACCAAGTAGTTATAAAAAAATACAAGGAAATATGCGCAGGTCTCTTGATGAAATATAAGGGAATGGCGTTAAAATTTTTATAAAAACACTACTTTTTAAACAGACGTAAAATAATGTTGTTTTTTTGATTAATTTTGACAAATAAATGAACCTAAGATGAAACTAACCAATACTTTAGGCTGTATTGCCTTATCAGCCTTATTCTTTGTAAGTTGCAAACAGAATTCCAATGAGCAATCCGCCAAAGAGAACGGAAATGATACACTCAAAAAAACGGAACAGACAACAGCAAGTGCTCAGGCATCGGGAATTACAGAAAAAGCTACTTTTCAGATTGAAGGAATGACCTGTGCTATGGGGTGTGCCAAAACCATAGAAGGGAAATTAGCAAAGTTAGATGGAGTAAGCAGTGCTAAAGTTGATTTCGAATCTAAAACCGCTACCGTTGAGTTTGATAACGGAAAACAAAATCCGGAATCAATTAAAGGAACGGTTGAAAAAATTGCGAATGGCGCATATAAAGTAGAAAATATGACCAGCAATAAAGAATCAGCTATGGTTTTTCAGGAAAAAAAACAAGATAAAAAAGCAAGCTGCTGTGCAAAAGACGCTAAAAAGGAAGGAAAATCTTGTGGTGATAAAGAAGCAAAAAACACCGTTTCCAAAGATAAAAAAGAGGGTAGCTGCTGTGCCAAAGACAAAAAGAGTACAAAAACAGCTTAATTTTTTATACTAAAATAACAAACCCACTATCTGAAAAAGAGAGTGGGTTTTTTTGTGCTATTTTTGTGAAGTGTTAATGAGTATCATGAAATGAAAAGTTATCTGTTTTTATTTTTAGCCATTGTTTTTGAAATTATCGGGACTACCTATTTAAAAAAATCGGAACAGTTTACCTTATGGAAACCAGCTGTAGTAACGGTAGCAGGATATCTGGCTGCCTTTTATTTTCTTAGCCTGACATTGAAAACTATGCCGGTGGGTATTGCCTATGCTATCTGGTCTGGTGTGGGTATAATTTTAATAACAATAGTAGGTATAGTCGTTTTTAAACAACATTTAGATACAGCCGCTGTTATTGGTCTTGCATTGATTACCTCAGGTGTTATTGTTATTAATGTTTTCTCTAAAATGACGGCCCATTAATCATGGATATACAACATATAGTAAATACTATTTATCCATTATCCATGCAGGCGGCATTAAAATTAAATGCTATTTGTCGTGAGGTGTCTTTTCCGAAGGGGCATATTTTGATGCATGCCAATAAAATAGAATCCTATATTTATTTTATTAAAAAAGGAATTGCACGTGCTTATGCCTATAAAGAAGATACAGAAATTACGTTCTGGTTCGGGATTGAAGGCGAAACGATTCTTTCGATGAAAAGTTATATAGAAAACAATAAAGGTTACGAAAATATAGAATTACTGGAAGATTGTGTATTATATGCTTTTCATGGAGATGATTTACAGAAACTTTATGAAACTGATCTTGAAATAGCCAACTGGGGGCGTAAATTTGCAGAAAAAGAGCTTGTAAAAACGGAACAGCGTCTGATTAACCGTGAGTTTAAAACAGCCTCAGAACGCTATCAGCAGCTGCTGAGAGATTATCCGCATTTAATACAACGGGTGGCGCTGGGTAATATAGCTTCTTATTTGGGAATTACTCAGGTTAGCTTAAGCAGGATAAGGGCAGAGAAAAAGTAAATTTGACATTACCAGGAACGCCAAATTTACTTAATAAGAAATGCTTTACTGGCCTAAAACCCAGGCAAAGATTAAGGGAGCTACAATAGTTGCATCTGATTCTATAACAAAACCCGGGGTAGTTACCTCTAATTTTCCCCAGGTGATTTTTTCATTAGGGATACAACCTGAGTAGGAACCGTACGAAGTAGTAGAATCAGTAATCTGACAGAAATAGCGCCATTTCAGAACATCTTCCTTATCCAGATCCTGTACCAGCATAGGGGCTACGCACATGGCGAAATCTCCGGCTATTCCGCCACCAATCTGGAAGAAACCGACACCAGTACCTACAGCATTTTTTTCGTACCAGTGCGCCAGCCAGACCATATATTCAATACCACTTTTCATGGTAGAGGCTTTTAATTCTCCTTTTATGACATACGATGCAAATATATTTCCCATGGTAGAATCTTCCCATCCGGGTACCACTATAGGAAGGTTGCGTTCAGCTGCTGCAAGCATCCAGGAGTTTTTAGGATCTATTTCATATTCTTTTTCCAGTACACCGCTTAGCAATAATTTATACATATATTCATGAGGAAAATAACGTTCATGACCAGTTTCGGCATTTTTCCAGATTTGTTCCATATGTCCCTGGATCTTACGGAATGCTTCCTCTTCAGGAATACAGGTATCGGTTACACGGTTGTATTTTTTTTGTAATAAATCCCATTCCTCATGAGGGCTGAGGTCCCTGTAATTGGGAATGCGCTTATAATGAGAATGCGCTACAAGGTTCATAATATCTTCTTCCAGGTTAGCACCTGTACAACTAATGATGTCTACTTTTCCCTGGCGGATCATTTCAGCCAGTGAAATACCTAATTCGGCGGTACTCATGGCCCCGGCCAATGAAATCAGCATCTTGCCTCCGGCTGTTATATGTGCCTCATATCCTTTTGCGGCATCAACCAGTGTAGCCGCGTTAAAATGCAGGAAATGACGGGTAAGGAAAGAGGAAACCGGACCTTTTTGTTTGTTCATTTTTTTTATATTTAATGAGATGATACAGCTTTTAAACCAATAATAGAACCGACCAGAGTAACGATAAAAAGAATACGCCAGAAAGTAGCAGGTTCTTTAAATACAAAAATACCTACCAGTACCGTGCCCACTGCCCCTATGCCTGTCCAAACGGCATAAGCGGTTCCTAAAGGTAAGGTTTGTGTTGCTTTAATAAGTAAATACATACTTGTAACCAAACAAACGGCAAAAGCACCGTACCAGGTATACATTTCGTTACCTGTAGCTTCTTTAGCTTTTCCAAGACTAAAAGTAAAACCAACTTCAAAAAGTCCTCCCAGAATTAATAGTACCCAGTTCATAATACGTATTTTATAAATTTAACAAGACAAATTTCCGGGAAGTAAACGACAAAAAATTTTACAAATGATAAAAAAAGAAGAAAGAAGAAAAAAATGCAGATATTTACAGATATAAAACAGATAACAGTATGAAGAAAATTGTCTTTAGCATGATTGTCCTTTCAGTATTGACGGCCTGTCAGTCTAAAAAAGAAAAACCGGAAAACATAACCTCAGCAACAGAACTGCCCGAAGTACAGGAGCTTTTCAGAAATGATGCTAATGAGCTCTTTATCTATAAGAATAATACATTTGAATTGGTTGAAATTGAAAATAATACTTCACATATAACCAAAGGAAATGTAAACTATGAACGTGGTTTTGAAGAAGATAATGATGCAACGCTGTATGTTTTAAATTTTGATAAACCTTCGGAAGAACGCTATTTTGTCCGATACTCAAAAAATGATAGTACTATTTTTCCTTTAAATGGCCAAAAGAAAAAAAACAGCGCTCCCACACTTTATAGAAAACGCTGAACTATTTTGTGACGGAGAACTTGCCGGTGTACATCATGAAAAATGATTAAAAAAGTTGTACATTAGTATATGCAGACAAATTTTGAAAAATACTTAAAGAATAAAACGGGAGTAACAGATGCACAGTATAAAATGCTGGCGCCTGAAATAGAAACCAAAAAATTTACAAGAGGAGAATTTTTACTGCAAAAAGGCCAGGTGTGCCGTCATTCTTTTTTTATTGAAAAAGGACTTGCCCGGTTCTATTCTATTGACGATTCGGGAAAAGAACACATTCTTCAGTTTGCCCCTGAAAACTGGTTTGTTACAGATCGGGAAAGTGTGTATTGTCATGCTGCTTCCGCTTATTTTATTGATGCAATAGAAGATACCGAAGCGGTACTTATTGATACGCGATTGACGGAATATATAGCCGAAATAAACCCTTTATTCCGCACGTATAATGAGCAAATTTTACAAAATCATATCCGTCATCTGCAAAACCGTATTAATTTACTAATAAGTGCAAGTGCTGAGCAACGCTATTTAGATTTTATCCAACTTTACCCGGACCTTACCTTGCGGGTACCCCAATGGATGATTGCTTCTTTTCTAGGTATAACACCGGAAAGTCTGAGCCGTGTGAGAAAAGAATTAGCAAGAAAGCACTTCAGAACGTCATAATTTGTTTCTTATCATACATCAATGTATACGAATGTAAATGGAGGTAATTTTGTATCGATAATTTAAAAGAAGAAGAAGATGACAACTAAAAAGATAGAAATAGTAATGCCTCCGAGAACACCTCATTTTGTAGGGGATGGCTTTAGAGTACATAATTTTATACCAAGCGGGTACCGTTTGGATATGAAACGAATGGATCCTTTCATTTTACTGGATTATAATTCAAAATTTTATTTTCCGCCTACTGATACGCCGCGCGGGGTAAGTGTACATCCTCATCGTGGATTTGAAACCGTTACCATTGCTTATAAAGGCAGTGTGGCACACCATGACAGCAGTGGAGGTGGTGGCGTTATCAAAGCAGGCGATGTGCAATGGATGACAGCTGCTTCCGGTATTTTGCATAAAGAATATCATGAAGAAAATTTCAGTAAAACGGGTGGCGATTTTCATATGGTGCAATTATGGGTAAACCTGCCGGCAAAAGACAAAATGTCGAAACCGAAATATCAGAATATAACAAGTGCCGATATGGCACATTATGAACTTGAGAATAACGGCGGTACGGTAGAGGTTATTGCGGGAAACTACAAAGACAAAACGGGTCCTGCTTTTACTTTTTCACCGGTAAACCTGATGAATGCTAAACTTAACAAAGGTGGTAAAGCTGATTTTGAATTTCCTTCAGATTTTAATACTGCTCTGCTGGTGGTTGAAGGAAGTGTAAAAGTAAACGGCCAAGAGGTAGCATCGGATCATTTTGTATTATTTGATAATGAAGGCATACAGTTTTCAATAGAAGCCATGGAAAATGCAGTTGTACTGATACTAAGCGGTGAACCGCTGAATGAGCCTATCGCAGCTCAGGGACCCTTTGTAATGAATACGCAACAAGAGATATTTGAAGCCATTAATGACTTTAATATGGGTAAATTTGGTTATCTTGAAGAATAATTTTAAAAAATAGAAAGCATGGAAATAGAACAATTTAACAGAGAAAGTAAAGGGCATTTTAAAGCAGTTGAAGAAGGAAAAGAAGCCGGACGTATGACCTATTCATGGGCAGGAGATGATAAAATAATTATTGATCATACTGAAGTGAATCCTGAGTTTAAAGGAAAGAATGTAGGAAAACAGATGGTAATGGCAGCTGTGGAATATGCACGGAATAACCATATAAAAATCATTCCGTTATGTCCGTTTGCAAAAAGCGTATTTGACCGGAATGTTGAAATACAGGATGTTTTAAGTAAATAATAATACACAGGCCAAAACAGAAACCTTTCTGTTTTGGCTTTTTTTCTAAACTAATGAAAGCAGCACTCTTAACCCGTTTTGGGCTTCCTCCAAAACTTGAAGAAGTAGACGACCCCCAACTTCATACTTCTGATGAAGTAATATTATATGTAAAAGCAGCCTCTGTAAAAAATCTGGACAAAGCACGTGCAAGCGGTACCCATTATGCTAGCTATGAACAATTACCTGCTATTGTGGGTATTGATGCTGTTGGTATTCTGGATGACGGTACAAAGGTGTATGCACAAGGGCTGCAGGGCACCCTTGCAGAAAAAACGCGTATAGATAAAAACCACTATACCCGTATACCTGAAAATTTAGATTTTGCCACAGCAGCCGCTTTGCCTAATGCTGTCATCGGAGCTACCATGGCATTGTTGTTTCGTGCAGATTTTCAAAAAGGACAGAACGTTCTGATAAACGGAGCAACAGGTGTTACAGGCCAGCTATTGGTGCAGGTGGCGAAATATTATAAAGCAGGCCGGATTATGGTAACGGGAAGAAATCCTGAAGCACTCCGAAAATTAAAAAATATGGGAGCTGATGAGGTAATTTCTTTACAGGATAAAGAAGAGGATATCATCAGTCAATTGAAAAAGCTACATCAGCAATATCCTGTTGATATTGTGATAGATTATATATGGGGAAGGCCGGTTGAGCTAATCCTTAGCGCTTTAAAAGGAGGTGGTTTACATAATTATACCCACAAAACGAAAGTAGTAACAACAGGTGCTATGGCAGGAGACAATATTTCGTTAAGCTCAGGGTTTTTAAGAAGCTCGGCTATTGAAATATTAGGATCAGGAATAGGCAGCCTGTCAAAAGAGGAAATGGAAAAATTCCATAAGGAAATTCTTCCGGAAATGTTCAGGCTCGCAGCTGAAGGCTATCTTACTGTTAGTACAGAAGTTTATCCCTTAGAAGTTATAGAAGAAGTATGGGATGCGCCATTACAGGGCGGAAAACGTTTGGTGATAATGATATAAATCGGATACAATTAAAAAAAAAAAATGGAAAAACCCGAGCAGATAGTAGAAGCGTTTATTGTTGCTTGGAATGCTTATGATGCGGTAAGGCTGGCAGACTTATTTGCTCCGGATGCTGATTTTGTAAATGTAACGGGGCTTTGGTGGCAGAACAAAGAGGCTATTTATAAGGCACATGAGTACGGATTACGCATTATTTTTAATACGTCCCGGTTAACACTCCGGAAATTGAAAATCAGGTATTTGTCAGAAGAAGTTGCTGTTATACACGCCCGGATGCAGCTTAGCGGACAATCAGCTTTGCTGCCGGAAGAAGAACCACAAAAACGCAATAACCTGTTTGTTTTTGTAGTACAGAAGATCAATAATACATGGCTTTGTATGGCTGCACAAAATACCGAAATACAAAACGGTCAGGAAACATTTATTACACAGGTCAACGGTGTATCCAAAGCTGTAAATTACAAACAATTTAAAAAAGATTAAAAGGACTGTCTGAAACAAAATTACCATTCAAAAATACAATGTCTCTCATTCTATGAACTTCTATCTACCAGATATTTAAAATAACTACGTGAATGTGAAACAACAGGTAGAAATTATATAAAAAACATAAAAAATTGTGTAATAATTATTGAGTATCTTAGCCTGTATAAAAATTAATATATTTTCTACCGCATAATTGTATGCCTTGATAAGTAAGAATGAAGCATAACATTTACATATTGTTTATCCTTTTAGGGGTTTTTATATTACCTAAAACGGCATATGCATGTGTAAAAGAATCAACCTCTTTTCATAGGGTTTGCGATGACAATAAACCATTGCAAACAAAAAAAGATTGTTGTGCGGGGCATAAAACATCACATGGAAAAGAAAATTCGTGCGATAAGAAATGCACCATGTTTTTTTGTCATTCTTTTTCCTCTTCTTTATATAATGCCGATACATATCAATTGTATCAGCCATTTGCTTTAAACGGAATATCGAGAATTTTTTCCGGTGAAGCACTGTTTATTTCTTCTTATTTTTTAGCGTTCTGGCAGCCTCCTAAAATAAGCTGAATAATGTAAGTATAGCCAAAAGTGTGCCTTGTTGTATGCTTTCGCACGTTTAATTTAACAATAACTCATTATTCAAAATATCATGAAAACGTTTAAAATTTTAAGTTTACTAATAGCTGTTGTATTGGTAAACACTTCAGCATTTGCCTGGTCAAAAATTAAAAATGCCAAAACAGAAATTGTAACTATTGAAGGAATTTCTGAAACCTGCAAAAATCTGATTGAACAGGCTGCCAATAAAAAAAACATCTCACAAATTGAGTGGAATATGGCTGCCGGACAGGCACAATTAACCTACGATACACACAAAACAACTAAAGAAAATATTTTAAAACAAATTGCTTTAGCCGGTTTTGACAACGAATCGTATTTGGCTCCCAAAACGGCCTATGCCAAATTAGGCAGTGAATGTTATTATAAAGGAGTTCCTGAAGCAATACAACCTGTAAAAACAGAAATAACGCATGAAAATCCTATGTTGGCAGCTTCAAAACTGGAACCGGTATACACTTTCTATTTTATAGTAAAAGATGCTCTTGTTGCTTCTGATTTTAAGAGTGCATCACAAAACAGTCAAAAACTGGAAGCAGCTGTAAAAGCGGTGAAAATGGGAGAATTGACATCAGCAGAACACGACGTATGGATGGCAGTTATGCGCAACATCCAGCAGGAGGTAACTGCTCTTTCAAAAGCAAAAGATTTGGCTGCTCAGCGCAAAGCTTTTGCGCGGTTATCCCCTGATATCTATTCCCTGTTAAAAACATCAGAAACAAGCTACAAAGTATATTATGATTTCTGCCCCATGTATGAAAACGGTTCCTATTGGCTAAGTAAAGAAAAGGCCATTTCGAACCCGTTTTACGGTTCACAGATGATGACATGCGGATCGGTAAAAGAAATTGTGAAATAAACGACAATTTTTATGAGTAAGTTTATTTGTCCCATGCATCCTCAGGTGATTAAAGACATACCGGGAAACTGCCCTTTGTGTGGCATGCGTTTGATTCCTTTGGGAAATGAAAACAATACACCTCCTGTAACTGATCAACATACTCTGCACCAAAAGCATAAGAAGCAGAGCCATACGCAGCATAATACAAAAAAAATGCCTCAATCGGAAAAGTACGATAAACATGCAGGACATCATACCAATGATTTTATCCGGCGTTTCTGGATTAGTTTAATCGTTACCGTTCCCATAGTGTTATTATCGGAAATGATCCAGCACTGGCTTGGTTTTTCTATTCATTTTGCAGGAGATAAATATGTTTTACTGGGGCTAAGTACCTTTCTGTTTATTTACGGCGGTATGCCGTTCTTTAAAGGAATGGTAGGCGAACTACGTGCAAATGCTATAGGTATGATGACGTTGGTGGCTTTGGCTGTTACGGTTGCTTATGTATATAGTGTGGCGGTGGTTTTCGGACTAAACGGAATGGATTTCTTCTGGGAACTGGCTACATTGATAGATATTATGCTTTTAGGTCATTGGTTAGAAATGCGTTCACAAATGGCAGCATCAAAAGCATTGCAGTCCTTGGTGGCTTTACTGCCTTCGTATGTAACGGTAGAACGCAATGGAAATTATGTTGAAATTCCCCTTGAAGATTTAAATACAGGAGAAACCGTAATGATAAAACCCGGAGAAAAAATTCCGGTAGATGGCGAAGTATCAGAGGGTACGTCAGCTGTTAATGAAAGTATGCTAACAGGTGAAAGTATTCCGGTACGGAAAAAGGCGGGAGAAAAAGTAATTGCAGGTTCTATTAATGGCGACGGTATGCTCAAGGTAAGAGCATTGGGGATTGGAAAAGACAGCTATCTGAATAAAGTTATTAATTTGGTGCAGTCAGCCCAACAGGTAAAATCAAATACCCAGTACCTGGCAGATAGAGTAGCCAAATGGCTTACTTATATAGCATTAATGACGGGAGTACTTACATTTGCTTATTGGTATATCACAAATCAGGATATGGCATTTGCTTTAGAACGTATGGTTACGGTAATGGTTACGGCCTGTCCGCACGCGTTAGGAGTAGCTATACCCTTAGTAGTGGCTATTTCAACTGCACAGTCTGCCACCAATGGATTACTGATACGTAATCGTAAAGCTTTTGAACAGGCGAGAAATTTAACTGTCGTTATTTTTGACAAAACAGGAACACTGACTGAAGGTTCACACGCGGTGACACAAATTATTCCCTTAAGCAATAAGTATACAGCTGATCAACTGCTGCAATACGTGGCAGCAGTCCAGCAAAATTCAGAGCACCACATTGCTAAAGGCATTTTACGCCAGCTGAAAGAAAGTAATTTACCACTTCCGGTTTCAACTGATTTTGAGTATATACAGGGAGTAGGAGTAAAAGGAAAAGTAGAGGGAAAGGAGATTGTTGCTGCCGGACCTGCTTATCTGAAGGAAAAAAGAATGATAACGCCTGAAATACCTTCCAGTATTGATACAGCTACTGAAACCATATCCTACGTGATAATAAACCATACTATAGAAGGAATTATCAGTATGGCTGATGCTGTACGTTCTACCTCACATCAGGCTATTCAGGATTTAAAAACCATGCACATTAAAAGTTATCTGCTTACAGGTGATAATGAAAAAGTAGCGGCTTCAGTAGCCCGGCAATTAGAGATGGATGGTTATTTTGCTAATGTACTGCCACATGAAAAACTTGAAAAAATAAAAGAATTTCAACAAAAAGGCGAAAAAGTAGCTATGACAGGCGATGGAGTAAACGATGCACCTGCACTGGCTCAGGCCAACATAGGTGTTGCTGTTGGTTCCGGAACAGATGTAGCTGCTGAAACAGCCGACATTATTCTGGTAAACAGCAATCCTGCCGATGTGGCTAAACTTATTGATTTTGGTAAACGAACCTATCGTAAAATGATACAGAACCTGTTTTGGGCGGTCGGTTATAACATTATTGCTATACCACTGGCTGCCGGTATCCTATACCCGCATTTTATGTTCAGCCCGGCATTGGGTGCGGTGCTTATGAGTGCCAGTACTATTATTGTGGCAGTAAATGCCGGTTTATTAAAGTTAAACAAAAACTAAACATGTCAACAAAAAAGCAAATACTCTATTATATTTTAGGAATTTTTATTTTTTCATCCTTTTCTGCATTGGCTCAGAAACGCGTGGAATACGATTTATATGTCCGCGACACTCTCGTAAATTTTTCGGGTAAAGAAAAACGTGCCATCGCGGTCAACGGCCAGATTCCTATGCCTACATTGGAATTTACTGAAGGAGACACAGCTGTAATACGTGTGCACAACGAGTTGAAAGAAGATACTTCGTTGCATTGGCATGGCATATGGCTGCCTAATAAAGAAGACGGTGTACCTATGCTAACACAAATGGGGATAAAACCGGGAACCACCTATACCTATTCCTTTCCTATTATTCAGAACGGAACGCACTGGTACCACAGTCATTCGGGATATCAGGAGCAGATAGGAATGTACGGATCAATGGTACTAAAGAAAAGAGCAAATGATCCATCATTCAGAAAAGGCATTGACGATTTACCTGTAGTACCCGTAATGTTAAGCGAATGGACCGATCTGAAACCGGAAAATATACAACGGATGCTGCACAATGCAAACGACTGGGCAGGAATTAAAAAAGGGTCTACTCAAAGTTATGCCGAAGCTATCCGTGAGGGACACTTTAAAACCAAAATTACCAATGAATGGAAACGTATGCTGGCTATGGATGTGAGTGATGTGTATTACGATAAGTTCTTAATAAACGGAGCGAATGAAAGCCAGCTGAAACAATTTAAAACCGGCGATAAAGTACGGCTGCGAATTTCGAACGGAGGAGCATCGTCGTATTTCTGGCTGCGGTATGCCGGCGGTAAAATGACCGTTGTTGCCAACGATGGGAACGATGTAGAACCTGTAGACGTAGATCGTTTCATCATAGGGGTTTCCGAAACATATGACGTGGTAGTCACGATCCCGGAAAAAGGTATTTCGTATGAATTTCAGGCTACACCGGAAGATCGTACAGCCCAAGCTTCATTATTTATAGGGGAAGGTAAAAAACAATTGATAGATCCGCTGCCGAAATTAAAGTATTTTGAAGGAATGAAGATGATGAACGATATGATGAATATGGATGGTACAATGAATGACATGGGTATGCAGATGAGTCTGCAGCAAATGGATATGAATGCTGTAATGTACCCTGAAATTACCGGTGAAGCTCCCAAAAAAACGAAAAATAAACCGGCAGATCATCCGGTTATGCATCATGAAGAAAAACAATCTGATGATCATACAGCTGCTGATTATTCGCGTCATACCTCCTCAACGCCCGCTATCGTAACACTTAATTACGGTATGTTAAAAGCGACAGAAAATACTGAATTATCCAAAAGTGCTCCTGTAAGAGAATTGCGTTTCGAATTGACTGGAAATATGAATCGTTATGTATGGAGCATGGATAACAAGGTAATGTCTGAAACAGATAAAATTCCGGTTAAAAAAGGTGAAATTTTACGTATTACCTTATATAACAACTCTATGATGCGCCATCCCATGCACTTACATGGTTTTGATTTTAGAGTAATCAATCAAAACGGGGTGTATTCCCCTCTTAAGAATGTACTGGATATTATGCCGATGGAAACCAACGTTATAGAATTCGCCGCAAACGAAGAAGGCGACTGGTTTTTTCACTGTCATATCTTATACCACATGATGGCCGGAATGAACCGCGTATTTGAGGTAGGTGATTACGAGAATCCGTTATTGCCGGATAAGGCTAAAGCGTATAAAATGCTGCAACACGAAAGTAATATGATTCATTTTATGGCAGAAAATGATTTTGCTACAAATGGTTTAGACGGATCTTTAATGCTGCAAAATGCACGATGGGCGCTTATGTCAGAATGGGGGATAGGATATGAAAGCAAGCACGGTTATGAAGTAGAAACACATTTAGGCCGTTTTTTAGGCCGTAACCAGTGGTTACAGGTTTTTATAGGATTTGACTGGCGTTATCGTAAAATGGGACATAATGAAGTAGAGAAAAATATTTTCGGACAAAAAAATACAAAAGATGAACGTACACAATTTAGTGTCGGTTTTGTATATACGCTGCCTATGCTGATTAATTTTCAGGCAGAAGTTTATCAGGACGGCAATGTACGTTTACAGCTAATGCGGGAAGATATTCCGATTTCGAAACGTATTCGTGCCGGATTTATGGTCAATACAGATAAAGAATATATGGGCGAATTAAGCTATATATTTACCCGTCATATGAGCCTGCGTACACATTATGACAGCGATATGGGCTTTGGTGTAGGATTACGGTTAAATTATTAAAAAAGAAAGGCTGCCTGGGCAGCCTTTCTTTTTTTAAATTTGTGTAACTTTCTTAAAAAAATGAAGTTTCTTATCTGTTTACCGGGCTTATTCTTTTTTCTTTTCCATCCTTCTGCACAAAACCAGATTAAAGGAAGTACTGTACAGGATGAATTTTTTACAGACAGCCTTCATATAGGTAAAGCAAAGCAGCATAAAGTAACCTTGCACAAGTTCATTAAAAATGATACTGTTTTTGTACAAATTGATTTCTTTCAAAAAAACACCAAAAAATGGCAGTTGCAAAATCAGTTTTTGTTTGAAAAAGACGAGGTATTGAGCTGTAACCCAGAAATTACCGATTTTAACGGCGACGGTTATAATGATTTTATCTTTACATCAGGTATGGCTGCACGGGGCGCCAATGAAATCAGGAAACTTATGGTGTATGATGTTAAAAAAGACAAGTGGTTATTTATTAAAAATTCAGAAGAATTCCCTAATCTTATGTACAATTCAGAAAATAAAAAATTGCAGGCTACGGCATTCTATGGAAATACAGTGGCTACCTACCATTTGAAAATAGTTACTGATTCATTAGTTATGCTTAATGAAGAAAAAGAAGAAATGTGAAAATAATATATTTTATACCTGAAAGAATCTTTTTCTTGACTTATTTTTAATGATTGGGTGTTTTTGATGTAATTTTTATATATTTGTTCCAAGGTGAATCAGGTGGAAATCCTGAACTGTCGCGCAACTGTAACTAAATTTTTTTAGAAGTCAGATCCCTTATTTTTAATTGCTTTCGCGATAAAAGCTATTCTTCGTAAAAATTACGAAAGTACTTTCGTTTGCTTAAGCGTAATTTTTAAACATCAAAATTATGAGCTTAGAAGATCAGATCAATCAGGCAGAAACCCGTATTTTTAAAGCGGTTTTTCCTAACACTACCAATCATTATGATACGCTTTTTGGAGGTACGGCTATGCAGCTTATGGATGAGGTTGCTTTTATTACAGCCACTCGTTTCAGTCGCCAGAAAATGGTTACTATCAGTAGCGAACGTATCGACTTCACCAAACCTATCCCTGCAGGTACCATTGTGGAACTTATCGGGAAAGTAATAAAAGTTGGCAACACCAGCTTGGTGGTTCACGTTGAAATTTTTATAGAACAGATGTATGCAACAGGCAGAGAAAAAGCGGTTTCCGGTGATTTTACTTTTGTTGCACTGGATGAAAATAAAAAGCCGATATCTATTATCCGCTGGAAATAAAATACAGAAAAGGCATTTATTTAGAATAAAGTTAAATATTTGCCTTTTCTACTTTTTAATAGTAAGTTTGTGCCACTACATAATACCTACACTTCTCATTTTTTAACGACACAAACCATAAAAAAATGATTAAGTTTTTTCCGTCTGAAGAATTTAAAGAAGTACAATTAGAAGGGCAACTGCAGAAAAGATACGCGATTTCCAATTACGGACGTTTTGTAAGTTTCACAGACAGTATTGAAAAAGGAAGGATTTTAAAAGGAAGCAAAACAGAGGGTTTTCGCCTGCACCGTTATAAAATAAAAGAAAAAGGTGTTGTAAAACACAAACACAGATTTTATGGCAAAATGGTAGCTGAATATTTTGTGCCTAAAAATTCGGAAGCCCAAACACAGGTTATTCATTTAGATTATAATCTGGAAAATGATTATTTTGAAAATCTGAAATGGGTAACAAAAGAAGAAATGTACGAGCACAATAATAAAAACCCTAAGTTTATTGAAAATATTGAAAAACTAAAAAAGTTTACACAAACAGAACGTTTAAAAATGGATGGCCATAAACTTTCTGTTACTGATGTGATACGAATAAAGAAACGACTGGCCGATCCTAAAAATAAAACACGTATGAAACTATTGGCAAAACAGTTTAATATAAGTACAATGCAGTTATACCGGATAAAAACAGGTGAAAACTGGGGGCATATAAAAATTTAAAAACCTTTCATAAGGTTTTTTTTGTGTTCAGCTGTTTAAACTTTTAAAAGATTCTGGATTTTAGCATTAAATTTGCGGTATAAAATAATAAAACGGTATTTCAACTGTTTATATAAAGTAAAAACCTGCTGATGAAATTATTTCATTTTATTATTTATTCTGTTTCGGTGTGTGCTACTGTTACCGCCAAAGATGGTAATACGTTTTATTTTCAGAATCCCAAGCCTTTGGTTATTGTAAATGGGTATATCGTTCGTTATTCCGATCTGGATAAAATTAAAGATTCCTTTATAGAAACCCTGATAAAATTAGCGCCTGAAGAAGCCATGGAAATTTTTGGAGAAAAAGGCAAAGATGGCGCTATTATTGTCACCTTAAAAAATCGTTACAATGGTTCAGGAGATAATAAAGTAGATGAAGCTGCTTTACAGAAAGCTCAAAAATTATCAGAAACCAAGCTAAAGAAAGAAAATGACCGAGCTGAAGCAGAAGCTAAAGCTAAAAAAGAAGCAGAGGAAAAAGAACGGTTAGAAGCAGAAGCGAGAGCTAAAAAAGAAGCAGAGGAAAAAGAACGGTTAGAAGCGGAAGCGAGAGCTAAAAAAGAAGCAGAGGAAAAAGCGCGGTTAGAAGCAGAAGCGAGAGCTAAAAAAGAAGCAGAGGAAAAAGCGCGGTTAGAAGCAGAAGCGAGAGCTAAAAAAGAAGCGGAGGAAAAAGCGCGGTTAGAAGCAGAAGCGAGAGCTAAAAAAGAAGCGGAGGAAAAAGCGCGGTTAGAAGCGGAAGCTAAAGCGAAAAAAGAAGCGGAGGAAAAAGCGCGGTTAGAAGCGGAAGCTAAAGCGAAAAAAGAAGCGGAGGAAAAAGCGCGGTTAGAAGCAGAAGCGAGAGCTAAAAAAGAAGCAGAGGAAAAAGCGCGGTTAGAAGCAGAAGCTAAAGCAAAAAAAGAAGCAGAGGAAAAAGCGCGGTTAGAAGCAGAAGCCCGGAAGAAAAGAGCGGAAGAAGAGCGTAAGGCTAGTCAGGAAGCATTGCGAAAAGCGGAAGAAGAGGCTAAAGCTAAAAAACTAAAAGAAGCGGAAGAAGAAGCAAAACTATCAGCTGATTTTATGGGACAATTGCAAAAAGATTTTGAGCGGTCTATTCTAAATCCAAAAATAAAGAAAGTAACCGTAAATGGAATTGAAGTAACAAAAGAAGAAGCCGTAAAAATAAGTGTTTTTGATGTAGACACAGCTATAACTACTTATAATATTGATAAAACGGAAGGTGTATTAGCGATCAAACTTTCAAAAAAATAAAAATAAGCCTGCCGGTTTATAATAACGTAGAAATAATCTAAAAAGAAAAGATAAGTAATGGTATATAAAAAAGGTTGACATTCGTCAACCTTTTTTATAGGAATTATTTTATTAAAAAATTACGTTTGCTATAAAACAAAATATGATAATATATATGATCCTCTATTTCATCTTCTGGCATACCGGACCGTTTGAGAAGGTCATAGGTACGTCTATAGGCTGCGGAATAGTAAAACGTATTCCATTGGTAGGACTTAAAAGACTTGAGCTGTTTTTCAGTAAACTCATTTGAACGGGTAAGTTTTCCCTTGGTGATTTCAATAACAAGGTATTGGGTGTAAGAAGGAGAAAGGCTGTCTTTCCCATATATAGGATTGCCTATGCCTATATCGAATAAGCCGTTTACCCAGAAAAGAGGCATTTTTTCATTTTCTTGGGCCGATACTTTATCCATTGTACTTATCAGACGGTTGAAATCGTTATCTTGAGGAATTTTAATATCCTTTAAATAAAAAGTTCGTGTCTGGTCTATTTCAAATTCGGCGATATAGCCCCTGTTAAGCAGTGTAGAATCTTTGTTCGGGACAGGTCTTTTATCCGGAAAACTTCTAAAATATTGTTCCATGTGGTGATAACGGTAATCATATGTCTTTCCGTCTATTGTAATTTTGTCGGGGTGATAGGTTTGTGATATTGCGGCAATCGTAAAGAGTGAAACAAAAAAACAAAGTAGTTTTATTTTCATACAGTTCATGGTATAAAAAAACCGACGAAACGCCGGTAGTTTTTTTTTAGAGATGTTACAGTTAAATATCATCAAAGCTTACATCCGTAAAGCTTGCAGCTGCTTCCGTTGTAACAAAATCTCTTTTAAAATCTTTTTGATGTCTTTCCGATATTACTTCTTCACCTTTCTGTGTTAAGACATAATCGGTCATTTCTTCTAAAATATCTTTAAAAGCAGCAAAATCTTCTTTGTAAAGATAAATTTTATGTTTTTTAAAATGGAAAGAACCATCCTCTTCAGTGAACTTTTTACTTTCTGTAATAGTAATGTAGTAATCGTCTGCTTTTGTAGATCTTACGTCAAAAAAGTATGTTCTTCTTCCTGCTCTTAAAACTTTAGAAAAAATCTCTTCTTTTTCTAACATGTCATTTTCTCTCATAATCCTTCGATCAGTTAATTTTTACTGTTTCCAAAAGTCTAAAAAAAAATTAACATAAGCAAAACTTAGTTTAATTCTTTTTCTGAAAGTTGCTTAAAAAATAAATCATTATAATAGCCTTTTAATCCTATCAGTTCCTGATGTGTACCTTGTTCTATTATTTTTCCGTTATCGAGAATAAGGATATAGTCGGCATTTTTGGCTGATGATACCCTATGCGTAACAATAATAGTGGTTTTGTTTTCAGACAGTGTCTGTAAATTGTTTAAGATACGTTCTTCTGTTTCTGTATCAACAGCCGACAGGCAGTCGTCCAGCAGCAGAACAGGGGCATCCTTAATAAGAGCTCTTGCAATGGAAACCCGTTGTTTCTGCCCTCCTGAAAGTGTAAGACCTCTTTCTCCCAATACCGTATCATACCCTTTATCAAACTGGATAATATTCCGGTGTACATCGGCCATCTTGGCATAATGTGTTATTTCATTATCAGAAGCATCCTCTTTTCCAAACCTGATGTTATTTTTAATGGAGTCTGAAAATAAGAAAGCGTCTTGGGGCACCATGGCAACGGCGTTCCGGAGGCTGTACAGGTTCTGGTGCTGTATCGGTTTACCATCTATTAAAATATCGCCTGAATCAGCATCATATAAACGACTGATTAAATTGAGAACAGTCGATTTTCCCGACCCGGTTTTCCCTAAAATAGCCAGGCTTTCTCCTTGTTTTAATTCAAAAGACACATTCTTTAATGCCTGAATATTTGTATCGTCATAAGTAAAATAAACATTTCTGAAAGCAATATGTCCTTTTACTTCGGTAGGTAATGGTTGCTTGTTTGTGATACTCGGCTTTTCGTCTAAAAATTCGTTAATACGTTTTTGAGAAGAATCTGCTTCCTGTATCATGGTAGACACCCATCCCAAAGAGGCAATAGGCCACGTTAGCATATTAATATAAAGAATAAATTGCGCAATAATCCCGATATTTTCAATACTTCCGTTAATAAACATACGGGCACCTATATAAACAATTAAAAGATTACTCAATCCGATAAGAAAAATCATGAGTGGTCCAATTAAGGCACTTGTAGTAGCCAGACGCATGAAAATATTTTTACTGTCAGTAGTTATGGTTTCGTAATCGGCGTTTTTCTGATTTTCTAAAGAATAAGCTTTGATGACACGGATGCCAGAAAAAATTTCTTGTGAAAAAGAAGCCAGACGTGATAAATTCTGCTGGTATAAAAAACTTCGTTTGTTAATTTCACGGCTTAGAATGAACATTAAATAAGCCAGAAAAGGTACCGGAATTAACGCATAAAAAGTAAGCTTGGGTGAAATAATGTACATTTGAACAATAACCACTGTCATTCTGATGATTGTATTAATAGAGTACATAACAGCAGGACCTACATATTGTCGTACTTTACTGACATCTTCTGAAATGCGGCTCATTAAATCGCCGGTACGGTTTCGTTTGTAAAAATCCTGTGAAAGGCGTTCATAATGCCTGAAAATCTCGTTCTTTAAATCAAATTCTACATGACGTGACATTACTATAATGGTCTGACGCATCAGAAAGGTTAAAAAACCGGCAATTAAAGTAGTCGCAATAATAAGCAGAATATTATGAATCAGCAACTCTTTTACTTCTTCTGCGTTTAGTGTTTTTTCGTTGAATTTCTGTAAACCGTTTATGGCGTTAGCTACATACTGAGGAGTAAATACAGTAAATATCTGCGAAGCAATCGTAATTAAAATACCGCCTAAAAAGTGGTATTTGTATTTTATGAAGTACTTATTTAGCTTTTTTAGTTCTTTCATCTTGAATTTAAAAAAAATACGTTTAATTATATTTTCTACCGTATTTATATAGAATATTTTTTATTAAATAATGATAATCTCATAAAAATAAACTAACCATTTAATAAAAGTTAAAAAAAGGTTATATTTGAAATACCAAACAAATTAACTCATACATACTATGACCACAAATGCATATTCTCCTGAAGAATTAAAAAAAGTAGATCCTGTTTTCGGACAAATTTCATTTGACAATCACGAACAAGTTGTTTTTTGTCATGACAAAGATACTGGATTAAAAGCAATTATTGGTATTCATAACACAGTTTTAGGACCTGCTTTGGGTGGAACAAGAATGTGGAACTACACATCAGAATGGGAAGCTCTGAATGATGTATTGCGCCTGTCAAGAGGAATGACGTATAAATCTGCTATTTCAGGTTTGGATTTAGGAGGAGGAAAAGCTGTTATTATCGGCGATTCCCGAAAAGATAAGAATCCCGAACTAATCAAAGCCTTTGCACATTATGTAGACTCACTGAGCGGTCGTTATATTACGGCTGAAGATGTGGGAACAACTACTCCTGATATGGATCTTATTCATACTATAACGCCGCACGTAACAGGTATTTCAGAGAGCCTTGGAGGTTCCGGAAATCCATCTCCTGTAACAGCATACGGTGTTTTTATGGGATTAAAAGCTGCGGCTAATTTTCAATTTGGCTCTGACAATTTAAACGGAAAAAAAGTTTTGGTACAGGGTATCGGAAATGTTGGAGAAACACTGGTGAAACATCTGGTAGAGAACGGGGCTGAAGTGTATGTCACAGATATTAATGAGGAAAGGGTAGAAGAAGTAGCCAAGAAATATGGGGCACATATTTTTACAGGATCCGACCTGTACAGTGCCGATGTAGATATCTATGCACCTTGTGCTTTGGGCGCTACTATTAATGATGCTACAATTGAAAAAATTAAAGCCAAAGTAATCGCCGGTGCGGCAAATAATCAGCTGGCTGTTGAAGCGGTACACGGAAAACGTTTGCAGGAAAGAGGTATTGTTTATGCACCTGATTTCCTCATTAACGCAGGAGGTATTATTAATGTATTTGGCGAAATTGCGAAATATGACGCGAAAGAGGCGTTACGCCGTACCGAAAACATCTATAACACTACGCTGGAAATTTTAAATTTTGCAAAAGAACAGAATATAACAACCAACCAGGCAGCCATGCGTAAGGCGGAACAACGCATTGAGGCGAAAAAAAATGAAAAAAAATAAGGCATATTGCTAAAATTATTTAATTTTGCGAAGCGAAAATCATATGGTGATTTTCGCTTCTTATTTAATAAAAATTAAGTTCTTACGTAGCATGTTAAACAGAAGACATATTCGTATAAAAGTTATGCAGACTCTTTATGCGATGCAACAAACCCAGTCTGACCGGATGGATACTAATGAAAATTTCTTGTTTCAAAGTATCGAAAACATTCGAAATCTTTATCTTATGATGTTGTCATCGTTAATAGAAATGCAAAAAAACGAACAGGAGTTTTTAGAATTGTCAGCTCAAAAACATCTGGCTACTTCAGAGGAAAGGAATCCAAACAGAAAATTTATTGACAATAAAGTATTGCACATTTTGGTGCATTCCGAAAAGTTGAATGACTGGCTAGAAAATGAAAAAATCAATCAGTTTCAGCTCAACGACCAATACATTAAACAGCTGCTTACAGCCTTAAAAGAGAATGACCTGTATAAAAACTATATGAGTTCAGGTATAGCTTCTTTTGAGGAAGACCGAGAGTTCGTCCTACAGCTTTTTACCGAAATAATTGCACCAAACGACAAAATTTACGATTTTATTGAAGACAGTAAATTAACGTGGGTAGATGATATACCTGTAGTAAACACATTTATTCAGAAACAGCTGCGGCAGTTAAAATCAGAAACAGATTATTTCAGGGTGCCGAAACTGTATAAAGATGAAGACGATAAAGAGTTTGCACGGCAGTTATACCGTAAAACGGCTTTAAATGCAGATGATTTAGAAAAAGCCTATCACGATAAAACACGCAACTGGGACATAGAACGTATCGCTGAAATAGATGGTATAATTTTAAATATGGCCGTATGTGAGCTTCAAAAATTTCCTTCTATACCGGTTAAAGTAACTATTAACGAATATTTAGAAATTGCCAAAGAATATTCTACACCAAAAAGTAGTATCTTTATCAACGGTATTTTAGATGTTCTGGTAAAAGAATATAAACAAAACAACACGCTGAATAAAGTCGGCCGTGGTTTAATGGAATAATCATCAAACAATAAATCATAAAATGAAAAAATTAGTATTAGTAGCTGTAGCAGCATCTTTTGCATTTGTTTCTTGTAAAAAAGAAGATGCATCTTCTCGTATTAAAGAAGGTGAAACCACCACTACTCAAACAACACAAAACACAACAGCCCCCGCTGAAGGACAAACTGCAACAACTACGCCTCAAGGTGGTTTTGCTGTGGCAAAATTTGATAAAATGGAGCACGATTTCGGTAATTTGAAAAAAGGATCGAAAGGTGAAACGGAATTTACAATTACAAATACAGGTACTTCAGATTTAGTAATTGTAGATGCGCATGCCTCTTGCGGGTGTACAGTACCTGAATATCCGAAAACACCAATTAAGCCAGGTGCTTCAGAAAAAATTAAAGTAGCGTTTTCGGCTAATTCACCGGGATTACAAAACAAAACGGTAACTATTAAGGCCAACACCGAAAACGGACAAGAGTTATTAAAAATCAAAGCTAACGTAACAGAATAATGTCTCCAGAAAATCAACAATTTATGATGATCGCGTTAATGGTGGTATTTATCGTATTCTTTATGATATTGCCACAGCGAAAACGCGTGAAAAAAGAAAAAGAATTTGAAGCAAGTTTAAAAGTAGGTGATAAGATTATTACCAAATCCGGTATACACGGACGTATTTCCGAATTAAACGAGGCTACCGTGATTATTGAAACCATGGCAGGTAAACTTAAAATAGAAAAAGCCGCCATATCGCCGGAACTTTCCGCAAAGTTAAAAACGGCAGAAACAACTAAAGCATAAAAAAACCCGACCATTTGGTCGGGTTTTTTTATAAATAATAATTTAAACATTATTTATTTCATTGTTCTTTTAGCGGTTAGTTCCGCAATTTTTACAATTACTTCTGTTGCTTTTACCATGCTTTCAACAGGTACATACTCGTATTTACCGTGAAAATTGTGCCCCCCGGCAAAAATATTCGGACAAGGTAATCCCATATAAGATAGCTGAGAACCATCAGTACCTCCTCGAATAGCTTTTATAATCGGAGTTATCCCTATTTTTTTCATAGCTTTTTCAGCAATTTCCACAATATGCATTACCGGTTCCACCTTTTCGCGCATATTGTAATACTGGTCTTTGATATCACAGATTACAATATCTTCTCCGAATTTTTTCGCGTATTTCTGATTCAGCTTGTCGGCCAGTTCCTGTACTAATTTTTTACGTTTCTTAAACTCTTTCATGCTGTGATCGCGTATGATCATATCTACATGCGTTTCTTCAATGCTACCTGAAATATGATTTACATGGAAAAAGCCTTCATAACCGGTTGTTTTTTCCGGTACTTCATTTTTAGGTAATTTGGAAATAAACTTATTGGCCAGTAAAACCGAATTGATCATTTTTCCTTTAGCATAACCCGGATGCACACTTTTTCCTTTAAATGTAAGCTTTACTCCGGCTGCATTAAAATTTTCGTATTCTAATTCGCCAATTTGACTTCCGTCCATAGTATAAGCCCAGTCTGCAGCAAACTTTTTTACATCAAATTTATGCGCGCCACGCCCGATTTCTTCATCAGGAGTAAAACCGATTCTGATTTTTCCATGTTTGATTTCAGGATGTTGAATAAGGTATTCCATAGCCGAAACAATTTCGGTAATACCCGCTTTGTCATCAGCGCCTAAAAGCGTAGTACCGTCAGTAGTGATGAGCGTTTGTCCTTTATAAAGAAGTAAATCTTCAAAATATTTAGGGGATAGAACAATGTTCTGTTCTTTGTTCAGTACAATATCTTTACCGTCATAGTTAGGAACAATCTGTGGTTTTATATGAGCTCCGGAAAAATCCGGACTTGTGTCGAAATGGGAAACAAATCCTATAGTGGGTACATCAAAATCTACATTACTAGGCAAAGTGGCCATGATATAGGCGTTTTCATCAATACTTACCTCTTCCATGCCTATTTGTTGTAATTCTTCCACTAATTTATTGGCCAGGTCCCATTGCTTTTTGGTACTTGGAGTGCTGTCTGAATTCGGATCCGATTCGGTATCTATCGTCACGTAGCTTATGAAACGATCTATGATATGTTGCATAATTTTATGATTAAAGTTGATACAAATTTACATCTTAGAATTGAATTTTTAAGGAAATGGAAAGTCAAAATAGAATAGAAAAGCAAAAATCTGCCAAAAAAGAAGTAATTTGCGAGCTTTGTTTAATGATTTTACAATGAAAAATAATAAAACAGCCAGTATTATGACATTAGGTTTTGCTCTCTTTGCGATGTTTTTTGGTGCGGGCAACCTGATTTTACCACCCTATATTGGGCTAAATACCGGGTCTGAATGGTTTTTTGCTATACTCGGATTTGTGGTAACTGGAATTCTGGCACCTTTTTTAGGGTTGCTTGCCGTGACTAAGAACGGACTTACTTTTACAGATCTGGGTAAACGTACTCATCCTGTTCTGATCTTGATTCTGGCTGCCATTATCATGTGGAGTATTGGGCCTTTAGTAGCTATTCCGAGAACCGGTGCTACTACTTTTGAAATGGCTTTGAAACCTGTTTTTCCTTCTATGTCGCCTTTTATAGGAGCTTTGCTGTTTTTTGGGGTTACCTTTGTCTTGTCTATTTCGCCTTCTAAAATTGTAGATATAATCGGAAAATACTTAACACCTGTTCTGGTTGTTTTGCTTTTACTGTTAGTTGTACTAGGTGTTTTTAACCCGGTTTCTTCTCCTGATAAGACTTCTTTTTCTTCGTTGGAGAGTTTTCAATTCGGATTTGATGAAGGGTATCAGACTATGGATGTGCTGGCTTCGGTTGTTTTTGCCGGGATTATTATCTCTGCCGCCGTTGAAAAAGGATTTGGTAAAACCAAACAGCGTGTACAAATGGTTTTTGTTTCGGGAATTGTAGCGGTTTTATGTTTGTTTTTTATTTATGGAGGACTGATTTATTTAGGAGCAACTTCGGGGTTCTCCGCAGATAATACTATTTCACGGACAGAACTTCTATTGGTAATTTCTAAAAATATTTTAGGAAATTATGGTACTTATGCTGTTTCGTTGGCAATAGCATTGGCGTGTTTAACCACAGCTATTGCACTTACTACCGCCTTTGGTACCTTTATGGAAAAGCTGACCAAAGGAAAATTACCCTATACATTAAATGTTATAATTTGTACATTGCTTTCTGTTTATTTTGCGATTAAGGGTGTGGATGAAATTATTGCGTATGCAGGGGCTTTACTCAATTTTGTATACCCCATAACATTTGCTTTGGTACTGTATCTTTTGATTTTTGGAAAAAAAGTTGTCTCTAAAACACCTTATATCGCGGCTGTTTTAATGACGGCTGTAATTGCTTTGCTTTCTTTGGCAACAGATTATAATATAGGCGGGGCGTTTCTATTGAATATTAAAGAATGCCTTCCTTTGGAGAAACATAATCTTGAATGGATAACACCTTCTTTTATAATATTTGTAGTTTTCGTTTTAATTTCCGGTAATAAAAAAGAATAAAAGAATTTTTTGCATCATAATAAGCACTGTTCGTACTGTTTTTAATGCGCTTTATAACAATTCCTGCCGTTAGCCGGATTATTTTACTTTTTTATGATTTGTAACGTGCTGGTATTAAGGCAATGTAAATAAAAAGTAAAAAAAGGGGTTATAAAAATTTGGAAAAGCGGAAAAAAGGGTGGTATATTTGCCCTCGCAAAACGCAGGAAGTTCCTTGATAAAAGAAAGAGAGTAAAGATAGCGAAAATAAGTTTAAAAAAAGCTTGTTTTGTGTCAAAAAAAGGCAGTATCTTTGCGGTCCGTTTCGTTAAGATACGGCGAAGTTCTTAGAGAAGTATTGGCAGAATTAATTTTAAAAAAAGTTTAAAAAAAGTTTGCTTAATACCAAAAGAGTTTCTACTTTTGCACTCGCTTTGATAAAGGGAGCGGGATTAAAGAAGAAGACACGTTCATAGACATATTGAATTGACAGCAAAAAAAGAGAGAGTAAGGGGTTATTTTTCGGAATAACCACATAGACGCGAACATCAAAAAACATTAAAGATAATACGATGAAGAGTTTGATCCTGGCTCAGGATGAACGCTAGCGGCAGGCCTAACACATGCAAGTCGAGGGGTATAGTAAGCTTGCTTACTAGAGACCGGCGCACGGGTGCGTAACGCGTATGCAATCTACCTTTTACTAAGGAATAGCCCGGAGAAATCCGGATTAATGCCTTATAGTATATTGAGATGGCCTCATTTTAATATTAAAGATTTATCGGTAAAAGATGAGCATGCGTCCCATTAGTTAGTTGGTGTGGTAACGGCATACCAAGACGATGATGGGTAGGGGTCCTGAGAGGGAGATCCCCCACACTGGTACTGAGACACGGACCAGACTCCTACGGGAGGCAGCAGTGAGGAATATTGGTCAATGGAGGCAACTCTGAACCAGCCATGCCGCGTGCAGGACGACGGTCCTATGGATTGTAAACTGCTTTTGTACGGGAAGAAAAAGAGTTACGTGTAATTTATTGACGGTACCGTAAGAATAAGGATCGGCTAACTCCGTGCCAGCAGCCGCGGTAATACGGAGGATCCAAGCGTTATCCGGAATCATTGGGTTTAAAGGGTCCGTAGGCGGCCTTATAAGTCAGTGGTGAAAGTTTTTGGCTTAACCAAAAAATTGCCATTGATACTGTAGGGCTTGAATTTTTGTGAAGTAATTAGAATATGTAGTGTAGCGGTGAAATGCTTAGATATTACATGGAATACCGATTGCGAAGGCAGGTTACTAACAAACGATTGACGCTGATGGACGAAAGCGTGGGTAGCGAACAGGATTAGATACCCTGGTAGTCCACGCCGTAAACGATGGATACTAGTTGTTTGGTTTTCGGACTGAGTGACTAAGCGAAAGTGATAAGTATCCCACCTGGGGAGTACGAACGCAAGTTTGAAACTCAAAGGAATTGACGGGGGCCCGCACAAGCGGTGGAGCATGTGGTTTAATTCGATGATACGCGAGGAACCTTACCAGGGCTTAAATGTAGTTTGACAGGCGTAGAAATATGCTTTTCTTCGGACAAATTACAAGGTGCTGCATGGTTGTCGTCAGCTCGTGCCGTGAGGTGTCAGGTTAAGTCCTATAACGAGCGCAACCCCTGTTGTTAGTTGCCAGCACGTAATGGTGGGAACTCTAGCAAGACTGCCGGTGTAAACCGTGAGGAAGGTGGGGATGACGTCAAATCATCACGGCCCTTACGTCCTGGGCCACACACGTGCTACAATGGCCGGTACAGAGAGCAGCCACTTGGTGACAAGGAGCGAATCTATAAAACCGGTCACAGTTCGGATCGGAGTCTGCAACTCGACTCCGTGAAGCTGGAATCGCTAGTAATCGGATATCAGCCATGATCCGGTGAATACGTTCCCGGGCCTTGTACACACCGCCCGTCAAGCCATGGAAGCTGGGGGTACCTGAAGTCGGTGACCGCAAGGAGCTGCCTAGGGTAAAACTGGTAACTGGGGCTAAGTCGTAACAAGGTAGCCGTACCGGAAGGTGCGGCTGGAACACCTCCTTTCTAGAGATGGTTTATGCTTACTCTCGCTGTTAGTTCAACAACTAAAGATGTAAAAATACAGAGTCTCGTAGCTCAGCTGGTTAGAGTACTACACTGATAATGTAGGGGTCGGCAGTTCGAGTCTGCCCGGGACTACGATTTTGCATTATAAAAGGAAATTCTAGGGTTGGGTGTTGTTCAAGCAACAGAAGATTCAACATTCACAAGATAGATACGGAATGGGGGATTAGCTCAGCTGGCTAGAGCGCCTGCCTTGCACGCAGGAGGTCATCGGTTCGACTCCGATATTCTCCACGATACACTAAGGTGTAAAAAGTTCATTGACATATTGGAAATACATTTAAAAAGTAGAATAATATTAGAAATAATATATAAAGCACATTAATCCGTCATTTTAGATGGATTAATTAGAGCACAATAAGCAAAATAAGGGCGTATGGGGGATGCCTAGGCTCTCAGAGGCGAAGAAGGACGTGATAAGCTGCGAAAAGCTGCGGGGATTGGCACATACGAATTGATCCGCAGATATCCGAATGGGGCAACCCACTATGTTGAAGACATAGTACTCCGATAGGAGGGCAAACCCGCTGAACTGAAACATCTAAGTAGGCGGAGGAGAAGAAAACAAAAGTGATTCCGAGAGTAGTGGCGAGCGAAATCGGATTAGCCCAAACCAAAGTTGTTACGGCAATTTTGGGGTTGTAGGACCACGATATTTCTTGCGGATTGAATTAGAATAACCTGGAAAGGTTAACCATAGCGGGTGATAGTCCCGTATAAGTAAGAGAAGATAAGAATAGTGGTATCCTGAGTATGTCGGGGCACGTGAAACCTTGATTGAATCCGGCGGGACCATCCGCCAAGGCTAAATACTCCTGAGAGACCGATAGTGAACCAGTACCGTGAGGGAAAGGTGAAAAGAACCGTGAATAACGGAGTGAAATAGATCCTGAAACCATACGCTTACAAGCGGTCGGAGCCCATTCGTTGGGTGACGGCGTGCCTTTTGCATAATGAGCCTACGAGTTACCGTTGCTGGCGAGGTTAAGCGGTTAAGCCGCGCAGCCGAAGCGAAAGCGAGTCTGAATAGGGCGCTGTAGTCAGTAATGGTAGACGCGAAACCGTGTGATCTACCCATGGGCAGGTTGAAGTTTGGGTAACACCAAATGGAGGACCGAACCGGTTGACGTTGAAAAGTCTTCGGATGACCTGTGGGTAGGGGTGAAAGGCCAATCAAACTCGGAAATAGCTCGTACTCCCCGAAATGCATTTAGGTGCAGCGCTGGTAGAGTTTATTAGAGGTAGAGCTACTGATTGGATGCGGGGGCTTCACCGCCTACCAATTCCTGACAAACTCCGAATGCTAATAAATGCTTGCCAGCAGTGAGGGCATGGGTGCTAAGGTCCATGTCCGAGAGGGAAAGAACCCAGACCATCAGCTAAGGTCCCCAAATGTATGCTAAGTTGAAAAAACGCGGTTTGACTGCCCCGACAGCTAGGATGTTGGCTTGGAAGCAGCCATTCATTTAAAGAGTGCGTAACAGCTCACTAGTCGAGCGGTCGAGCATGGATAATAATCGGGCATAAGTATACTACCGAAGCTATGGATTTGTACTATGTACAAGTGGTAGGGGAGCATTCTAAACTGGGTAGAAGGTGATTTGTGAGAATTGCTGGACTGTTTAGAAAAGAAAATGTAGGCATAAGTAACGATAATGCGGGCGAGAAACCCGCACACCGTAAGACCAAGGTTTCCTCAGCTATGCTAATCAGCTGAGGGTTAGTCGGGCCCTAAGGCACACCCGAAGGGGGACGTCGATGGCCAACGGGTTAATATTCCCGTACTTCTTATTGTTGTGATGGAGTGACGCAGAGATGAAAGTACCGCCAGCTGACGGAATAGCTGGTTGAAGGTTGTATCTATACGTTCTATAGTAAAATGCGTAGAATGTGGAGAAGACTGATAGTACTCGGAGCCTTCGGGCAAAGAGATAGAGTACCTAAGAGCTGCCAAGAAAAGCTTCTAAACTTAGATAATAAGAACCCGTACCGCAAACCGACACAGGTGGTCGAGGAGAGTATCCTCAGGTGCTCGAGAGATTCATGGCTAAGGAACTAGGCAAAATAGACCTGTAACTTCGGGAGAAAGGTCGCCAGCGCAAGCTGGCCTCAGTAAAAAGGTCCAGGCGACTGTTTATCAAAAACACAGGGCTCTGCAAAATCGTAAGATGAAGTATAGGGCCTGACACCTGCCCGGTGCTGGAAGGTTAAGAGGAGATGTTATCTTCGGAGAAGCATTGAATTGAAGCCCCAGTAAACGGCGGCCGTAACTATAACGGTCCTAAGGTAGCGAAATTCCTTGTCGGGTAAGTTCCGACCTGCACGAATGGTGTAACGATCTGGACACTGTCTCAGCCATGAGCTCGGTGAAATTGTAGTATCGGTGAAGATGCCGATTACCCGCAGTGGGACGAAAAGACCCTGTGCACCTTTACTATAGCTTAGTATTGTTCTTGGATAAGTGATGTGTAGGATAGGTGGGAGACTATGAAGTGGCGTCGCCAGGCGTTGTGGAGTCATTGTTGAAATACCACCCTTTGCTTATTTGAGATCTAACTCGTTACATATGAGGACATTGCTTGGTGGGTAGTTTGACTGGGGTGGTCGCCTCCAAAAGAGTAACGGAGGCTTCTAAAGGTTCCCTCAGCACGCTTGGTAACCGTGCGTAGAGTGCAATGGTATAAGGGAGCTTGACTGAGAGACTTACAAGTCGATCAGGTACGAAAGTAGAGCATAGTGATCCGGTGGTTCCGCATGGAAGGGCCATCGCTCAAAGGATAAAAGGTACGCCGGGGATAACAGGCTGATCTCCCCCAAGAGCTCATATCGACGGGGGGGTTTGGCACCTCGATGTCGGCTCGTCACATCCTGGGGCTGGAGAAGGTCCCAAGGGTTGGGCTGTTCGCCCATTAAAGTGGCACGCGAGCTGGGTTCAGAACGTCGTGAGACAGTTCGGTCTCTATCTACTGCGGGCGTTAGAAATTTGCGTGGATCTGATTCTAGTACGAGAGGACCGAATTGGACCAACCTCTGGTGTATCAGTTGTGCCGCCAGGTGCATCGCTGAGTAGCTACGTTGGGAAGGGATAAGCGCTGAAAGCATATAAGCGCGAAACCCACCACAAGATGAGATTTCTTTAAAGGGTCGTTGAAGATGACAACGTTGATAGGCTACAGATGTAAAGGCAGTAATGTCATAGTCGAGTAGTACTAATAGCCCGTAAGCTTATGTGCTCTGAGGGTTGCTTTATAGTTTACTTTTTAAAATAGTGTATTGCAATATGTTACCGTATAAGGTTATTGACTAACCGTAGATTTCAGGTGTTTATGTGTCTGAAACTTAAACAACTTAGGGTGGTTATAGCGTCGGGGCTCACCTCTTCCCTTTCCGAACAGAGAAGTTAAGCCCGATTGCGCAGATGGTACTGCATCTTCATGTGGGAGAGTATGTCGCCGCCTTTCTTTTAAAAGTCCTTTACTGAAAAGTAAAGGACTTTTTTGTTTTGTATAGTATGGGTAGGGTGTGTTTCCTTTGAACAAACTGTCTCTTTGTTTTAAAAGTCTTTACAGCACGTAAAAGGCTTTTTTATTATAATAGACAGCAGAAAGAAAGTAAATCAGCTATCTGTCTGGTTTTTATGTTTGTTTTATGAAGTTATTACCTTTTCTTTATATATTATCACATCAGAAAAAAGAAATGGTAAGAAAACATCTATTCTCTTTTTAAAAATTTAAAAGCAAGCTAAGCTATTCGTTTATTTGATCCGTTACTGAAGAAGCAGAATCAGCTCTTTTTTGTCGTTTTTTTTGAAGGAATACCCTTTTTCTGCGAATGGCATGAATAAAACCTGAAATGACCTGTATACTTAAACAAATTACTAAAAACCAAAGTTTGCCATTACCAAAAATATCTTGTGAAGAAAAATACAAAGCGAATTTTTGGGCAATGAACAAATAGGCTAAAAGAATAAGGGTGTTAAAAGTGATAAGTTTAAAAAAATCTTTTTCATCGGCTAATAGAATGATAGTGACAAAAAACAAGGCACCTAAGATGAATAATATAATACCGATGGCTAACAGCATATGATTAATTTTATAGGTAAAGATACGAATTTGGATTTGAAAGGATAAA
Organism: Paenimyroides tangerinum; assembly: GCA_050990835.1. Taxonomy (GTDB): domain Bacteria; phylum Bacteroidota; class Bacteroidia; order Flavobacteriales; family Flavobacteriaceae; genus Flavobacterium. The sequence continues at coordinate 1,712,937 of CP158859.1, forward strand.
AAAAGCCACCTATACAAGGTGGCTTCTGCAAAAAATATAAAATTTATTTTCCGGCAGCAATCAGATTTAAAGCAGATCCTGCTTTGAACCATTCAATTTGACTGTGGTTGTATGTATGATTGGCCATAATAATATCTTTTGAACCATCTGCATGAACAAACTCTAATGTTAAAGGTTTACCTGGTGCAAATGCTGTTAAATCTAGGAAATTGATGGTATCATCTTCCTGAATTTTATCGTAGTCAGCCTCGTTTGCAAAGGTTAGAGCCAACATCCCTTGTTTTTTAAGATTGGTTTCGTGTATACGGGCAAATGATTTTACCAATACGGCTTTTACACCTAGATGACGAGGCTCCATAGCCGCATGCTCACGTGAAGATCCTTCTCCGTAGTTCTGATCACCTACCACAATTGAAGGAATACCCGCTGCCTTATATTGTCTTTGTACAGCCGGAACCGCCTCGTATTTCCCGTTTAACTGGTTTTTTACATTGTTGGTAGCGTGGTTAAATGCGTTTTCAGCGCCAATAAGCATATTGTCTGAAATATTATCCAAATGACCACGGAAACGCAGCCAAGGACCAGCCATAGAGATATGATCTGTAGTACATTTACCAAATGCTTTAATTAATAATTTAGCCCCCGTAATGTTTTGTCCATCCCATGGTTTAAAGGGTTCTAATAACTGAAGACGCTGAGAAGCAGGCGATACAATAACTTCTACACCCGTTCCGTTAGCTGCCGGTGCCTGATATCCGGGATCTTCCACATCAAACCCTTTAGTAGGCAATTCATCACCTTTTGGAGCTTGTAACATAACTTCTTCGCCATTTTCGTTTATTAGTTTATCCGTAATAGGGTTGAAATCTAAACGACCTGAGATGGCTAATGCTGCTACCATTTCCGGTGATGTTACGAAAGCGTGTGTGTTAGGGTTTCCGTCGGCACGTTTGGAAAAATTACGATTGAAGGAATGTACAATAGTATTTTTTTCCTGTTTGTCGGCACCTTCACGATCCCATTGCCCGATACATGGCCCGCATGCATTGGTAAATACCTTAGTACCCATTTTTTCAAATGTTTCAATAATACCGTCGCGTTCAATAGTGTATCTAATTTGCTCAGAACCAGGGTTGATACCAAACTCTGCTTTAGGCGTAATACCCAATGCCACGGCTTGTTCTACAATAGAAGCCGCACGAGACATGTCTTCGTATGATGAGTTGGTGCATGAACCGATTAACCCCCATTCTACTTTAACCGGCCAATCGTTTGCTGCTGCTTCCGCTTTCATTTTAGAAACAGGTGTGCCCCTGTCAGGAGTAAAAGGCCCGTTGATATGAGGTTCTAATTCTGAGAGGTTAATTTCGATTAACTGATCAAAATATTGGTCAGGGTTAGCATATACTTCTGCATCGGCCGTTAAATAGGCAGCCACTTTATCTGCGGCATCCACCACATCCTGACGTCCGGTTGCAGCTAAATACCTTCTCATAGAGTCGTCATAGCCAAAAGTAGAGGTAGTAGCGCCAATTTCAGCTCCCATATTACAGATAGTTCCTTTACCTGTACATGACATTGCTTCGGCTCCTTCTCCAAAATATTCTACAATTGCACCTGTGCCGCCTTTTACAGTTAAAATATCAGCTACTTTTAAAATAACATCTTTTGGTGCTGTCCACCCGTTTAGTTTTCCTGTTAGTTTAACACCGATAAGTTTAGGAAATTTCAATTCCCATGCCATACCCGACATTACATCTACAGCATCGGCTCCGCCAACACCAATAGCCAGCATACCCAAACCACCGGCATTCACAGTATGCGAATCTGTACCAATCATCATTCCGCCCGGAAAAGCGTAATTTTCCAATACAATCTGGTGAATGATACCTGCACCCGGTTTCCAGAAACCGATACCATATTTGTTAGATACAGATGATAGGAAATCAAATACTTCTTTTGATTGTGTATTGGCTACCGCCAAATCTTTTTCAGCGCCTACCTTTGCCTGGATAAGGTGATCGCAATGCACTGTTGTAGGTACAGCTACTTTTTCTTTACCGGCATGCATGAACTGCAATAATGCCATTTGGGCAGTTGCATCCTGACAGGCTACACGGTCAGGGGCAAAATCTACGTAATCTTTGGAACGTTCAAATTTTTGAGATGGTGTACCTTCCCATAAATGTGCATATAAAATTTTCTCAGAAAGTGTTAACGGGCGACCTACCAATTCACGTGCTTTGTCTACACGTGCCGGCATGTTCTCGTACACTTTTTTTATCATTTCAATATCAAAAGCCATACTTTTTATAATGTGTTTAGTTAGTATTCTTTAGTAAAGCGGTACAAAAGTACAAAATGAATTCGAAATTTAAAAATTTTTAATAAAACCTTAATTTCAAAGAATTATTATTTATAATTATTCTATTTTAATGATTATAATTCAAGTTATGAAGTGTATCTATTATCGATTTGTTGATTTTTTAATATTATTTTGTTTATATAGCCATATTTTGGGTTTTGAAACTGCTAAATATGAAAAAACCATCTCAATACTTGAAATGGTTTTTAGAATATCGGGTTATTTAACCTTATTTTTTTACCCAGTTGCTTTTGAATTCACAGTTTTTATAATCGTCTACTATATAAATGTAAGTTTCGTCTATTTTTTTACTGATCCATTTTCCCACCTCCTGAGATTGTTTGTCGCGCAGAGCGAAATCTTTTATACGTACATAGTCTTTGTTGTAATCCGCTTTATGTTCCGCAATTTTATTGGTCACTTTTATCAACTGATAGGATTTGCTTCCTTTAGGATCTATAACAAGCGTAACCTGTGACATATCACCTATATTCAGTCCGGAGATGGCATTATATAAAAAACGGTCAGAAATTCTGTTTACTTCATAACGTGTTTCTCCGGTTTGAGGATTAATCATAACACCTCCTGAATTTTTATTATCTTTTTCATCAGAATATTTGCGTGCAGCGTCTTCAAATGTTATGGTATTGTTTAGAATGTCAAGACGTATATTGTCCAGTTTTTCTTTTGCCTTAGCAATAGCTTCATCAGTCGGTTTAGGAGAAATAAGAATATGACGTACATCTAAAGTATTGCCTCTTATCTTTTCTAATAAAATAATATGGAAGCCGTACTCTGTTTCAAAAGGTTGTGAAATTTCACCTTCTTTCAATGAAAAAGCCATATCTTTAAATTCTTTTACAAACTGTGTTTTTTTATCGATAGGATAAAGACCTCCTGTTTTTATAGACCCCTGGTCTTCCGAGTACATGTATACTTTACTTGCAAAACTGGCGCCATGTTCTAAAATATCAGTACGAATTTCATTTAACTGATCAATAACGGCTTGTTTCTGTTCTTTTGAGATTTCAGGTTTGATTACAATTTCTGACAGCTCTACCTCGTCACCAATCAAAGGAAGTTCGTCTTTCGGAAGAGTATTGAAAAACAAACGAACTTCTTCAGGCGTAATCTGAATTTTTGAAACAATTTTTTCCTGCATACGCGATGCAAGTAAATTATTGTTAATAAGCTCTTTCAAATCGTCTTTTAGTTCATCATAATTTTTCTTGCGGTAAATTTTTATGGCATTTTCAACCGAACCGGTACCTTCTACAATACGGTTCATCTGTGATTCAAACTCCGCATCCAGTGTTTCCGGTTCAATAACAATACTGTCCTGTACAGCCTGGTGCGCGAATAATTTACTTTCCAGTAAACTGCCGAATAGTTCACAGCGTGATATTTTGGAAACATCATAGCCGGTCATTTGCGCTTCAACAAAACCTTTGTCAATATCAGAATCCAAAACCACGTGATCACCCACCACTCCAATAACGCCATCAATACGTTTTTTACTTTGCTGGGCCAGAGCATTTAAAGAAATAAGTGCCACAACAGCAATGATGATATGTTTTATTAACTTCATAGTCAAAAAATTTTCGCGCTTGTACTATTTATTTCGGGCAAATATACATTACCATTTTTAAACCCTGCGCTTATTTTAATTTAATTAAGATTTATTTTTGAGAATATTTCGCTTTCAATTTTTGCAATATAGGTTTATTGATTTCAATTTTTGCATCTTTTTGTAAATCAATTAACCAGTTTTTTTCATAATCATCCTGATAATCTTGCAAAACACGACCTTTTATAGTACTCCATTCAGGCTCAGTGCTTGGGAGTACTTCATTTACCAGAACTACTGCGTAGTTTCCTGTTGTTGCCGGTATAATTTCTGCTTCATTGGGGGTAAAGGTGTTTTTACCGGCGAAGCGTTTGTCTGTTTGATCGAACGTACCTTCCTGCCAAGAAACAGGCGGGTGCTTTTTTATCATTTCCGCTGAAGAGTGATGTTTTCGAAACCATTTTAAAGCCTTCTTGGCTTCTTTTTCAGACTTATATTCGGCTAGTATACCTTTAAATTGCGGTTTGGTCAGATATTTGTCCATATTCGCTTTGTAAAACGAGGTATACCCCAGAGTATCTTTTTTGGCTTTTTCCCAAATATCTTTTTCCATCAATTCAAACAAAAGCAAACCTTCTCTATATTCCTGCATGGTATTCTTGAAATCAGGAAAATCTTTTTCCAGGCGCTCATCGTAATATGTTTCCAGTTTTTTAGAAATGAACTGTTCATATAATACACTAGCCAACTCTTTTACGGGCTGAATATAAAGCATATGCTGGTTATTTTTATCTACATATTCTAAATAATCATCAGCTGTAATGGTAATATCACTGAAAACAGCAATGCTGTTTTTCCCTCCTTTATAAATCGGCTTTACCCATTCCGCTTTGTATACCTTATCATTTAATAGCGCTTTGGCAGCGGCCAGTTCTTTGGTATTTTCCTTGTAATGGAAACGGTCTTTTAAATGGTTAAGCAGGTCTTTTTTTACTACCTGAGAACGGGAATCTGTAGTGATTTTCCGAATTAAGTTTTCGCTGTTCTCCTCGTAGGTAGGATACGTTTCAATTTTATTTATTTTGATAATATGCCATCCGTACTGGCTTAGAAAAGGCTTTGTAAAGTCCCCTTCTTTTTTTATGGCATATGCTTCGTCGTCAAAATGGTTGATGTTTAATGAACCGGGATAATACCGCGGCATATTGCCTTTGTTTGTTTTACTGGCTTCATCTTCGGAGTATTCTTTTACAAGATCTTCAAAAGGTATTCCTCTTTGCAATTTATCATATACTTCATGAATCTTACCTTTGGCTTTACTGTCATTTCCCTGAAGTGTATCGGCAATAAAAATCTGAGATATGTCTCTTAAATAACGTGTAGGGCGTTCATTTGTTACCTGAATCAAATGATAACCAAATTGTGAACGTACCGGTAATGAAACTTGCCCGACAGGTGTATTATATGCTCCCGATTCAAAAGGATATACCATTCTGAATACGCTAAAATAACCAAGGTATCCTTTGTTTTCAACAGCAGAAGGATCTTCAGAATACGCTACAGCTGCCTCTGTAAACGACTTGCCGTTTTTTATCTCATTATATACCCGTAAGGCTTTATTGTAGGCCTTTAACGTATCTTCGGGTTTGGCAAATTCACCTACTCGGAATAGAATATGCGAGGCTTCCCGTTCGGTTAAGGAACGTTGATAAGCTTCTCTTGCCAGAGATTCTACACGTTTTTCATCGGTAAAATACTTTTCTGCCAATTGTTTTCTGTGTATAGCCAGTTCATTCCTGTAACTCTCATTTTTATCCAGACCTAAAGCATAAGCTTTGTCTATCTTAAGCTTATATAAAACAAACAAATCCATATAGTTATCTATATTCTTTTGTTCCTCGTCTTTTAACAAATCTAAATTTTTGGTATAAACGCGTTCAAATTCTTCTACGTTGTACGAATGGTTGTTTATTTTTAACAGCTCGTCGTTTGGTTGCTGAGCATGTGCAGCACACATATACAAACCCGTAAAAACGCTTAAGGTGATGGCTTTTAATGTCATTTGTTTTTATGTCATTTTTAAAGAATTAACAAAAATAACAAAAACACCAACGATTGCAATTTTAAAAAGAGTTCTTAACAAAATATTATAGACAGGGAGTATGTATAAAAATCTGTAAATAAATGCTATTTTTGCACGCATAATTACTTTTATATGAATTTTAAAGACGAAATATTACGCAGACGTACCTTTGGTGTTATTGCCCACCCCGATGCTGGTAAAACCACACTTACTGAAAAACTTTTGTTATTTGGTGGCGCCATACAGGAAGCAGGAGCTGTAAAAAGTAATAAAATAAAAAAAGGAGCTACTTCAGATTTTATGGAAATTGAACGCCAGAGAGGAATTTCGGTGGCTACTTCTGTTCTTGCGTTTAATTACAAGGATAAAAAGATAAATATTTTAGACACACCCGGTCATAAAGATTTTGCGGAAGACACGTTCAGAACACTAACCGCTGTTGATTCGGTTATTGTAGTAATAGACGTGGCAAAAGGGGTAGAGGAGCAAACTGAGAAACTGGTGGAAGTGTGTAGAATGCGTAATATCCCGATGATTGTTTTTATCAATAAATTGGACCGGGAAGGAAAAGATGCCTTTGATTTACTGGATGAAGTAGAACAGAAACTGGGCCTTACGGTTACGCCGTTATCGTTTCCTATAGGAATGGGACAAGACTTTAAAGGTATTTATAATATATGGGAACAGAATATTAATCTGTTTTCAGAAGACAGCCGGAAAAATATCGAAGATATTATTACCATAAACGATATTCAATCAGGAGAACTGGACAGCCTGATAGGTGGAAAAGCAGCGGAAAAACTACGTGAAGAACTAGAATTGGTATATGAAGTATACCCGGATTTTGACCGAGAAGCTTATATTAAAGGCGACTTGCAGCCTGTATTCTTCGGATCGGCTTTAAACAATTTCGGAGTTCGTGAGCTGCTGGACTGCTTTGTGCAAATAGCCCCATCGCCCCGCGCCAAAGAGTCAGATACGCGTCTGGTACAACCGGATGAAAATAAATTTTCAGGGTTTGTATTCAAAATTCACGCGAATATGGATCCGAAACACAGAGACCGACTGGCGTTTGTGAAGATTGTCTCGGGTACCTTTGAACGGAACAAACCTTATCAGCATGTCCGTTTGGGGAAAAATTTAAAATTTTCATCACCCAATGCCTTTTTTGCTGAAAAGAAAGAAATAGTAGATATTTCGTATGCCGGTGATATTGTAGGATTACACGATACAGGTAACTTTAAAATAGGCGATACACTAACAGAAGGAGAACTTATGAATTTTAAAGGAATTCCGAGTTTTTCACCTGAACACTTCCGCTATATTAATAATGCGGACCCGATGAAATCGAAACAACTGGAAAAAGGAATCGACCAGCTGATGGATGAAGGAGTGGCCCAGTTGTTTACACTCGAATTAAACGGACGTAAAGTAATCGGAACCGTAGGGGCTTTACAATACGAAGTGATCCAATACCGCCTGGAACATGAATACGGTGCCAAATGTACCTATGAAAACTTCCCGGCATTTAAAGCGTGCTGGGTGAGGCCGGAGGATGTTAAAAATGAAGAGTTTGCTGAATTTAAACGGGTAAAACAAAAGTTTTTGGCAAAAGATAAATCAGGTCAGCTGGTTTTTCTGGCAGATTCGGAATTTTCTATTCAAATGACACAGAGTAAATATCCGACCGTAAAACTGGATTATGTGTCGGAACGGATTTTATAAAAAAGGGAGTTGTACAACTCCCTTTTTTATAATCATTAATGTTTTTTATTTTTCAAACGTTTCATTTAGGGTAATGCTATAGGCATAATTGCATTCAGATGCTACGTTTTTACCATTCTTCACTGCCGGAACCCAACGGGGCAAATTCCTGAAAAAAGTCTTTATCGCTTTTATGTCTTCATATTCAGAATTTGTTGTTTCTTCAACATCCGTGACATAACCATTCTCATCTATAGTTATTTTAAAGTTCATATTAACAGTATAATTATCGGGATAACTGTCTTTATGCACTTCCGATTTTATGCCACTTATTAATTCCCGGGTTATTTTTCTGTCATCATAATATTCCTGTACTGCAATTTTATCATATTTTTCTTCATCAAAAATAAAATAGCCGGCTGAATAAGAATTATGTTTTGAATTCTTAAATATTTGATCAAGGTCAACTAATGTGTATTTATCAGCATCTAATCTGATTTTTTTTCCTTTAAGAAAAAAAGTCACTTTTTTACTGGCATCAACCAGGTATTTGTATTCTTTTCCTTCAATTGTTACTGTGCTACTTGAAATATCTTCTTTTATATAATACACAATAGGTTTTTCCTGAATTGAATCTGGGGACGTTTTATGAGTTTGTGCTGATTTAGGAGGTTCTTTTTCTTCCGTAGCAATTCTATCAGGGGAAACCATTTGCTGTACGGATCGTGTAATTTTATTTTCTATCGTTTTGACTTCAGCGGCCTTTGCTTCAATACCTATAAAACCTAAAAAGCCTAAAACAAATACTGAAGAGTAGAATACCGTTTCCCAAACTCTTCCTTTTCTTGTGTTTTTCATCATAATAAATCGTTTTTTTATATTTTTAAATGTAAATGAACTACTTAATGCTATATTGTTTTTTTCTGAATCTTGGTAATAACTTAATATTAATTCCTGATAGTGTTTTATATTGCTAATTTGAGATAAGCAATGAGCATCTGCAAGGTATTCATGGTTTTCCTGTATACGTTTTTTAAAGATGTAAATAAAGGGTTGAAACCAGAAGAAAATTTTTAAAATTTCTACCAGTATAACATCTAATGAATGTTTTTGCTCTATATGTGCCTGTTCATGTAAAAGAATGTATTCTGCTATCGTGTTTGCATTCCATTCTTCGGTATTCAAATACATACTATTATAAAAGGAGAAAGGCGTTTTTACAGATGAATGCAGTACTACAATACCATACTTGGTAGCTATCTTTTGTCCGGTTTGCCGTAAAAAGATAAGTTGTATGAGACGTTTTAGAAATTGAACGGCAAATAACCCGCAAATGAACCAATAGGCTATTTTAACGACCGGGAAATTAAAAGACGGAGCTGCCGGTGAATATTGCGTAAGGGGTGGTTTAAAATAAGGCGCGTAAATTTCTTTGGAAAAAATGTCTTTTGCTTCTGTAATTTGATTAGGAGTTACCTGAAACGATAAAGAAATAAGCGGTAATGTGAAACTGATTATAATGACCGCCAGTAAATAATACCGTTTAAAAAAATGAGATTTTCTTTGTTCAAGAAACCCTTTAAACAATAGGTAAAATGTAGCAAGAAAAAATGTAGACTTTATTATATACAACAACATAGGCCTATTTTTTTAGTTCGTTGTCAATTAAATTCCGGAGTTCCTGAAGTTCTTCTTTGCTGAGTTGCGTGTCTTTTGCAAAGAACGAGACAAAGCTTTTGGGTGAATTGTCAAAAAAACGATAAATCCAATTTTTCATTTGTTTTGAAAAATAGCTTTCTTTTTTTACTACCGCATAATATACACGGGTACTACCTACTTCATGATAGGCAACAAACCCTTTATCAATTAATTTTTTTATGTTGGTGGCTACAGTAGTCTTAGCTGGCCGGGGTTCATCATAACTCTCTATCAGCTCTTTCAGTACTATATTTTTTTTCTGCCATACATACTGCATAAGTTGTTCTTCCGCTGGAGTTAAATTCATGTTCTTCTTTTTTAGAATTAGTTCTATAAAACTAGAACAAAAAATTTAAAAAAACAACTTATTTATAAAAAATAATGATGGAATGTTTGGAAGACTAAACTTTTAAACTTGTTTCAAACGGAATACGATGCAATAAACTACGTCCTAAGGTTACTTCATCGGCATATTGCAGTTCATCACCCACAGCAATACCACGGGCAATGGTGGAAGTAACGATTTGAAAGTCTTTGATTTGTTTATAAATGTAAAAATTGGTAGTATCACCTTCCATAGTAGAACTAAGAGCAAAAATAATTTCGTTCACTTTTCCTTCTTTTACCTTGTCTACCAGGCTTTGAATGTTTAACTGTCCGGGGCCGATTCCGTCAATAGGTGAAATTTTTCCTCCGAGTACATGATAGATACCTTTATATAGCTGCGTATTTTCAAGTGCCATTACATCACGCACATCTTCTACCACGCAAATAGTGCTTGCATCCCGGGAAGTAGTAGAACAGATATCGCATAGTTCAGCATCTGATATGGCATGACAGCTTTTGCAATATCTGATGTTGTTGCGAAGTGTATCTAAAGCAAGGGTCAGTGCGCTGGTTTGCTCAGCAGGCTGGCGCAACAGGTGCAATACAAGTCGTAAAGCGGTACGCTTGCCAATTCCGGGCAATTGTGCTATTTCATTTACCGCATTTTCTAATAATTTCGAAGGAAAATCCATAATGGCAAATTTACACAATAATTTCCCTATTTTTGATAAATTTTTAGCGTATGACACCTGTTGTAATCCTGAGCATTCTTATTGTTTATTTTGGTATTCTTATTGGTATTTCACATTGGGTGAGCCGTAAAGACAGTAGTAATGCTGCCTTTTTTTCGGCCAATAAAAACTCAAAATGGTACCTGGTTGCCTTTGGAATGATAGGAACAGCCCTGTCTGGTGTAACCTTTATTTCGGTGCCCGGAGAAGTGGGAGCACCGGGAGGTGAACAATTTAAGTATTTCCAGTTTGTACTAGGTAATGCGCTGGGCTTTATTATTACGGCTACCGTATTACTGCCTTTGTATTACCGGTTGAATCTGGTATCTATCTACGGGTATTTTGAAGAACGTCTGGGGTTTTACAGCTATAAATCTGCAGCCGGTATTTTTCTGATCAGCCGGACTATTGGGTCTGCTTTTAGATTATACCTGGTTGTTATTGTGTTTCAACGTTATGTTTTTGACGCTTTTGGAATTCCGTTTGCTGTTACAGGACTCATCTCATTGATTTTAATTTATGCGTATACTTATAAATCGGGCTTAAAAGCCATTATTATAACAGATACTTTACAGACCTTTTTCCTGATCAGTTCTGTTATACTCACTATCATTTTTATATGTTACAGCCTGGATCTGAATGCTGTGCAGGCATTTGAAACCGTAAAAAACAGCAGCTACAGTAAAATTTTCTTTTGGGAAGATTTTATGGGTAGTCGGTTTCATTTTGTAAAACAGATTCTGGGCGGAATGTTCGTGACTATAGCTATGACAGGTTTAGATCAGGATTTAATGCAAAAAAACCTCAGTTGCGCCACTATTAAAGACGCGCAAAAAAACATGTTTACTTTTACCGGTATTTTTGTATTGATCAATATATTTTTTCTGGGTGTAGGCGCTTTGTTATACATTTATGCCAATGCGAACGGAATTGAGGTTCCGGTTGATTTACTAACAGGTAAGCCGCGTACAGATTTGCTGTTTCCCGAAATTGCGTTCCATCATCTGGCCCTTATACCTGCTGTAGTATTTTTACTGGGACTTATCGCCGCAACATTTGCAACAACTGATTCGGCTTTAACAGCCTTAACCACTTCATTTTGTATCGATTTTTTAGGAATGGACAAACCACAAAATGCGCACAATCCAAAAAATGTGAGGATACGTAAAAGTGTGCATCTTGTTTTCTGTTTTATTATGTTTGCCGTTATTGTTCTATTTAATGCAATTAATGATGCTTCAGTTGTAAGCATGATTTTTAAAATAGCGTCTTATACCTATGGACCATTGCTAGGATTATTTATGTTCGGAATGTTTTTTAAGGGGCGAAAAGTATACGATAAAGGAGTACCGTTGGTATGCGTGTTGTCTCCTTTCCTAACCATGATAATAAGTAATAATTCGGTAAAATGGCTAAAGGGTTATGTGTTTGATAATGAGCTTATTATTGTAAACGGGTTAATTACATTACTATTATTACTGGCCATAAGTTATAAAATAAAAAAAGAACCTGTATAGGCTCTTTTTGTTTAATATTGACCAGTACTCAATAAAACAAGTGTACAGGCTTCTTCAAATGCAATGTTGTGTTCCCGGAGTTTATGTTGTAGTACACTATTTTCAGTGCCCGGATTAAAAATCACCCGCTTAGGGTTGAGCTGTAAAATGAAATCATGGTAAGGCTCCTGGTTTTTCGGATTCAGGTATAAGGTTACTGTGTTTATAGCCTTCCAGTCTTGAAGTGTATCGTCTATAGCTATTCCTTCAACATTTCCTTTTTTACTGCCAAAAGCTACTACTTCGTGTCCGTGGTTCAATAATTTCCGAATTGCCATGTTGGCATAACGCTGGACATTTTCCGATGCCCCCATGACCAATGTTTTTTTCTTCATTTTTTATGTACAAGTTACAAAAAAAACAGGAAACGGGCAATTTTACTGAAAGCTTGTCATTCTAATAATGAATTGTTTAAACCGATAGTGTTTTATATACCTATGTGTAGATGGTATTAGGATAAACAGGAATAAAAAAACCTGAACATTGTTCAGGTTTTTTTATTGAGGTTATAATAACTATTAATAATAAACGTAACGGCGTACTTTTGCGATATGGCGCGCCAGACGAATTACCTGCATGCTGTAGCCAAATTCATTATCGTACCAGATATAAAGTACCATGTTTTTTCCGTCAGCTGCTACTATAGTTGCATTACTATCATATATAGCAGGGGCTGAAGTTCCTACAATATCAGAAGAAACCAGTTCGTTGTTTAAAGAATATTTTATTTGCTCTACCAGATTACCTTCTAAAGCGTATTGTTTCATAATTTTATTAATATCTTCCTTAGTAGTTTCTTTTGTAACCTCTAAGTTTAATACCACTAAAGAACCGTTAGGTACAGGAACACGGATAGCGTTGGATGTGAGCTTACCCGCTAATGAAGGTAAAGCTTTTGCTACGGCACTTCCGGCACCTGTTTCGGTAATAACCATATTTAATGCCGCTGCTCTGCCACGACGGTATTTTTTATGCATATTGTCTACCAGGTTCTGGTCGTTGGTATAGGCATGAATAGTTTCCAGATGGCCTTTTACTACACCTAAAGATTCTTCTACAGCCGCTAAAATAGGTGTAATGGCGTTGGTAGTACAAGAAGCTGCTGACCATATGTGGGTGGTATCAATATCATACTTATCATGATTAACCCCGTATACAATATTAGGAACCCCTTTACCCGGAGCTGTTAACAATACTTTGTCTGCTCCGTTGGCTTTCAGGTGGCGCGACAATGCTTCTTCATTTTTAAAAACACCTGTATTATCTATAATCAAAGCATTCTGGATACCATATTTTGTATAATCGATATCTTCCGGCTGGTTGGCTGTAATCATACGTACAGGCGATCCGTTAATTATAAGCGATTCGTTTTCAAGATCTATACCCACCGATCCGTCAAAATCACCATGAACAGAATCATGACGCAATAAAGAAGCTCGTTTTTCTAATGACACCAAATCATTTTTATCACGGGTAACAATCGCTTTTAAACGCAATTGCTGTCCTTTTCCGATTTTAGCCATTAATTCACGTGCCAGCAAGCGACCGATACGTCCAAAGCCATATAAAACCACATCTTTTGGCTGAATATTGCTGGTATTTTTAGCGTCTTTTAATTTATTAACAACAAAAGATAACGTATCGTTATAATTGTTACCTTCAATCTGGTATTCGTAAGTTAATTTTCCAATATCGATGCGTGCAGGCGGAAGGTCGGAAGTAGCAATAGCTCTTGCTATTTCAACTGTATCAAACACATTAATAGGTTTTTCAACAAACTTTGCTGCGTATTCGTGTAAGTTGATAATGTCGCTAACGTTGCGGTCTAGTAACTGGTTTCTGAATAAAACCAATTCAATAGACTTGTCGTACCACAAGTCGTTAACAATTTTAATAAGCTCAACGCAAGCTTTTCTGCGATCGGCCTGAAAAGCCAACTCTTTACCGTATAAATCGATATTTTCCATGAATAATTGTGTTGTTAAAAGTGCTACAAAATTAGTAAAATAATCAACATATAAAAATCAGATTTTTAAAATGATAAATAATAAAAGGCCTTTTAAAACAAAGGCCTTAAAGGTTATAAAATTAAACGAACACGCTCGCCACTCCTTGTAATAATATCCAGTCTGATTTGATCCTGATGCTTGGTTTGGGCAAAAATCTGCTGGCTGGTTTCGATATCTTCCGCTTTATTACCATTTATTCCTAATACAATGGCGCCTTTTAATTCCTGTTCATACGTTTTAAAACGCTCATTGCTAATACCGCTTATCTTTACACCATAATTAATGCCTAACGTTTTTTTCTCTCTTTCAGATAAATTTTCAAGCTCAAAACCGTTAAATTCAAAAATACTAATGTCTTTTTTTGACAGTGGTACACTAACCTTTATTTCTTTTCCGTTCCGGATAATTTCCGTTGTAACAATATCGCTCGGACGTTTGGTTGAAATAATCGAATTCAGGTCTGAAAAACTGTTAATAGTTCTGTTGTCTATCCGGATAATAATATCTCCTTTCTGAATACCTGCTTTTTCAGCCCCTGAATTTTTAGCTACCGAATCTACATAGAAACCGTTGTTGCTGCTTAGCTTTTGTTCCTTCGCTATCTGGCTGTTCAGTTCGTAACCCTGTACACCCAATATGCCTTGCTGTACTTTGCCAAATTCCATAATATCTTCTACTATTTTTCGGGCCATATTGGAAGGGACTGCAAAGGAATACCCTACATAGGAGCCTGTTGTAGAAGAAATCATGGTATTAATTCCAATCAGCTCACCACGGGTATTTACAAGAGCACCACCGGAATTACCGGGGTTTACCGCAGCATCCGTCTGTATAAAGGATTGAATGCCCGATGAGGATAGATTACGCGCTTTAGCTGATACAATGCCCGCTGTAACCGTTGAGGTTAAATTGTAAGGATTTCCCACTGCAAGTACCCATTCCCCTACGTTTATAGCATCAGAATCGGCAAAAACGGAATAAGGAAGCTTTTCTTTGGTGTCTATTTTTAATAAAGCAATATCCATTTTGGAATCTGTTCCTATGAGTTTAGCTGGAAAGGTCCGGTTATCATTTAACGTAATTTCTAGCTGGTTTGCTCCCTGTATCACGTGATTGTTGGTTACTATATAACCATCTTCTGAAATAATAACTCCCGAACCTGTACCTACCTGGGCCTGCACATCACCTCCCTGGTAGCCGTAGAAGTATTCTAAAACAGGATTACGCGGAGCAGAACGGAAACTTACATTTTTTACGTGTACAACCGTATGTATGGTCTGTTCAGCTGCGGCGGTAAAGTCGGGAGAACCGAATGAAGTGCCGGTACGCTGTACAGGAGCCGTAGTGGTAACCCCTTGTCCTGAAGTAAACAAGGTAACATTATTGTCAAAAAAAAGTTTATAAGAGCCCAGTGTAATTGCTCCGCTTAACAAAGATGTTAAGAATATGGTCGGTATGTTTTTCATATATTGCTATAAGTTTAAGTATTTAACAGTAAAGTTACAAGGTGATTTTTTAATTCAAAATCGGTTTAACTATGGGTTAACAGAGTTTAACGAAGCTTTAATATTCGTATCTTTGACTAAAGAATCTGAATACTACAACCATGACAGTTCCGTTACATTTTTATAAATACCAGGGTACAGGAAACGATTTTGTAATGATTGATAACCGATCTTTATTTTTTCCGAAAGAAAATACGGCTCTTGTTGCTTTTTTGTGTGATCGCAGAATGGGAATTGGAGCCGACGGTTTAATCCTTATCGAAAATGATGACGAAACCGATTTTAAAATGGTCTACTACAATGCGGATGGAAATGAAAGCACCATGTGCGGTAACGGCGGACGTTGTATAGTAGCCTTTGCGAACAAGCTCCAAATGATAAACAGTAACTGCGTATTTAGCGCAGTAGACGGTATACATTATGCAAATATTCAAAAAGAAACCATTTCTTTGCAGATGATTGATGTAAAAAATGTTGATGAATTTGAAAAAGGAGCTTTTCTAAACACAGGCTCACCGCATCATGTTGAAATAGTAGATGCGATAGCTAACGTACCCGTTTTTGATAATGGCAAAGTTATTCGCTATCATAAAAAATACCAACCAGGAGGCACAAATGTCAATTTTGTAGAGATTCTTTCGGACGGAAAGTATAAAGTACGTACATATGAAAGGGGAGTAGAAGATGAAACACTTTCCTGTGGTACAGGTGTTACGGCTGTGGCTATAGCGATGCATTATATAGGAAAAACAGATAAGCAGCAGGCGGAAATAGAAGTACCGGGCGGACGGCTGAATGTTTCTTTTGAAACCGATGGAAAAGTATATAAAAATGTATTTCTTACAGGACCGGCTGAATTTGTGTTTGAAGGTACTATAAATATAAAAATATAATGTATTTAAGCGGTGATACTATTTTTCTCCGGCCATTGGAACCGGAAGACCTGGACTATGTCTACACAGTGGAAAATGATCCGCATTTATGGGAGGTAAGTCATACCCAAACACCCTACAGCCGGTATTTGATTAAACAGTATCTGGAGAATGCCCATCAGGATATTTATGAAGCCAGACAACTTCGTTTGGTGATTGTTGACAAAACGTCTTTACAAAATGTAGGACTAATTGATTTGTTTGAATTTGATCCCAAAAATGAACGTGTGGGGTTGGGCATTGTTATTTCTGATGCTGAAAACCGAAATTACGGTTATGGCAGCGAAGCTGTTTCCTTACTTATTTCCTATGTTTTCGATGTGCTGCATTGCTATCAGATATTTGTTAATATTGATGTAACGAATGCAGCTAGTATTAAGCTTTTTTCTAAATTTGGCTTCCAATGTGCAGGCATTAAAAAAGAATGGAACCGGAACGGAAGCATTAGAAAAGATGAAGCAATGTATCAACTAATTAACAATCGATGAAAGTAAGAAATGTAATGACCATTATGACCGTAGTGGTTTTGTTCATAGGGCTAGGGTTTGCCTTTGTAATGTATAAAAATACCTTTTCAAGCAATACAAAATTTAAAGAAAAAGAAGTATATGTTCATATACCTACAAACAGTACTTATGCAGAAGCTAAACAGATACTTCAAAACTATATAAAAGATTACGACAAATTTGAAACACTGGCCAGCCAGTTTGGTTATGATCAGCGGGTTATCGAAGGACGATTTTTACTCACAAAAGGAATGAATAATTATGATATTTTCCAGGCACTTCGGAAAAATATACCGGTAAAGGTTACCTTCAATAATCAGGAAACCATTGAAAAGTTAGCAGGCCGTCTGGCCAAACAGATAGAACCGGATTCCGTAACGCTTTTAAAAACATTTACAGATCCGGAGTTTTTAGAGGAAGCAGGCTTTAACCGTGAAAATGTACTGGCCATGTTTTTACCTAATACTTTTGAATTTTATTGGAATACAACGGCTATGAAAGTACGCAATACTCTGCATAAAGAATACTTAAAATTCTGGACGCCGGAACGTCTTGCAAAAGCTAAAGCATTAGGACTAACACCAAATGAAGTTGCTGTTCTGGCTGCCATTGTCCAGAAAGAAACAGCAAAAGAAGATGAACGTCCCAGAGTAGCAGGGGCGTATCTGAACCGGCTAAAAAAAGATATGCTTTTACAAGCCGACCCTACGGTTGTATACAGTAAAAAGCTGCTAAGCGGTAATTTCGATCAGGTCATTAAAAGAGTTTATTTAAAAGATCTTGTTTTAAATTCGCCTTACAATACTTATCTGTTTAAAGGATTACCTCCCGGAATGATAAGTATGCCAGATGTAAGTTCTATAGATGCGGTGCTTAACCCTGAAAAGCATGATTATATATATTTTTGTGCCAGTGTAGAAAAAATAGGTTATCACGCTTTTGCAAAAACCATTGAAGAACATAACAGCAATCGTCAGAAATATATCGACTGGCTGAATACCAATAATATTCAATAAAAAGCAACCCGAAAGGGTTGCTTTTTTGTTCTTTCACTGTGCGGTAACTGATGACGATTTCTTGGAAATAACAGTTGTTGTATTGCCATTTTCATCGGTAAAGGTTTCTTTTTGAGTATCAGGATCATCTTCCAGCTTTTTAAACCATTGCTGTATTTCATTTTGTGTCTGCTCCATTTCTTTCAAAATAGCTTCAAAATTATTTTTAAAGCCAGTATGTGCATCTTTACCTATATCGCTGCCCCAGGCACCTATAGTCGTGCCGGCCTTTTCCATATCATCAAAAAAGGAACCGGCGTTTCCAAACGGGTTAAAGAACGTATTTTTATCTTCCGAGAAAGCAGTTCCTTCAGTTGTATTATGCAACGAAACGCGGTATTTCTTATCGCCGTTTTCGGTGAGCGTGATCTGAAACGGACTGATACCGTTACTTTGACGTACGGCTCTTGAAAACTGCTGATTTTCTGTCTTTATTTCCACACGCACCGCTTTCATAACAGCATCTTCTATTTCTACCTCTGTAAAACGGGCTGTAATGTTGTAGGTATCTTTCAGTTGTTTTTCAATGGAATGGAGTTCCTCTAAAGTCGTTTTTGAATTTACCTCATAGCTAAAACTATGGGTAACCTGTTCGGTAAGATTTTGAGCCATAAGAGGCGTTTGAGTTACAAAGAAGCCTGTAAAAAGACCAAAAAACAAAACCATTTTACGTGTTTTCATAACCTTTTCGTTTTAAATTTGTATATTCCTAAATGAGTTAAATGATTTGAGATGAGAAATTTACTAATAATAGTACTATGCTTACCATTTTTAACGTTTTCGCAACAGCATTTTGAGGATGTTTTAGCATATCAGAATGATTTAAAACAATTTTATGTTAATCCGGACACTACTCCTTTGAATACGGAAGAATTAAAAAGCTTCTTCGGTATTGACTTTTTTCCTTTTTCAACGATATATACGGTAAAGGCACGGTTTAAAAAATTAGAGGGAGAGAAAAAATTTAAAATGCCTTCTACGGGCAAAATGCAGCAATGGTATAAAAAATATGCGGAATTAACTTTTACGGTAAACGGGAAAGAATGTAAACTTTTTGTATATCAAAATCTCGAATACAGTAAGTATAAAGAGCATGAAAAAAGTCTTTTTCTTCCTTTTCTTGACGCTACCAACGGAGAATCGACCTATGGAGGAGGGCGGTATCTGGATGTGGAAATTCCTGAAACAGATTTCCTTCTTCTGGATTTCAATAAGGCTTATCATCCGTATTGTGCTTATGCCGCAGGTTATTCCTGCCCCATAGTACCTCAGGAAAATACGTTAAACGTTAAAATAGAAGCGGGAGTTAAGCTTAGAACAGATGAAAATTAATATTCACACCCATCAGTCGTCCGGGCGTTCAGATGTATTGGAACTGGTTAATCAGTATCCACATGAATTTAACGGAGAAAATGAAGCCTATTTCAGTATAGGCATTCACCCCTGGTACATAGAGGAAAACAGGCTGGATAACGATCTGAGAGTGATGGAAGAAAAACTCACCTGGGCAAATTGTCTGGCAGTAGGGGAATGTGGTATAGACAAGCGCATCAATACCGATATCCAGTTGCAGAAAGATATTTTTATCAGACAACTTTTTTTAGCAGAAAAATATAAAAAACCTGTAGTTTTGCACTGCGTTGCCGCCTATCAGGAAATGATTGCCATTAAAAAGGAATACAAGGTTTCCGTACCTATGATTGTTCACGGATTCTCAAAGAACAGCATGACTGCTGAAAGCTTGCTTAAAAACGGTTTTTATTTATCTTTTGGTAAATATTTACTACGCAATCCGGAACTTTCCGAGGTGTTTAAGACCATTCCGGAAGATGCTTTTTTCTTAGAAACGGATACTATAGAGGAAACCATTGATGAGGTATACAAAAAAGCATCCGACAGTAAAGGTTTTGATGTAGAAGATAGGGTAAAAGCAACGTTTAACAAAGTTTTTAACCTTAACAAGTAATCTCCGTTTTTCGATGGAAAGAGACTTGTTGTAATTTTTTATGTATGGCTGTCTGGCAGGAAAGAGCAGAATTATTATTTAAACCCGAAGGGTTAGAGGCCTTAAAAAAGGCTAATGTTTTGGTAGTTGGTTTAGGAGGTGTGGGTTCGTTTGCAGCGGAATTTTTAGCACGTGCAGGCGTGGGAAATATGACAATTGTTGATGGAGATATAGTAGATATAACCAATATTAACAGGCAGCTGCCGGCTTTGCATTCTACGGTAAATGAACCGAAAATCAGAATTGTCGGTGACCGTTTAATGGATATTAACCCGGAGTTGAATTTAACAAGACTTCAGGAATTTATTTCGCCTGAGCGTGCACATGAACTGGTAACGGCTGATTATGATTATGTATTGGATTGCATAGACAGTATTACGCCAAAATTAAATCTGATTGTTGCTGCCCGAAAAAAGAATATTAAGATTATCAGCAATATGGGGGCGGGAGGTAAAATGCTGGCAAGTAAAGTTACAGTAAAAGATATTAGCAAAACAGACGTATGCCCGCTGGCAAAAGTAGTTCGTAAACGCTTGCGAAAAATGGGGGTACGTTCAGGAGTAAAAGCTGTTTTTTCATTGGAAAAACCGGATGAAAGCAGCCTGAAAATGACAGATGGTACCAATTTTAAAAAATCGTTTTTCGGAACAAACAGCTGGATGCCCGCCTTGTTTGGGCTGCACAGTGCGGAAACTGTAATCCGGCATTTATTAAAAACAAACCAACCTTAGAAGAGAGGCTGGTTTGCTTTTTTATTTTAAAACGATTGGAACGGACAACGTAACAGCAGTACCTGATAAATATACACTTTCAATTTTCATTGTACCTTTGGTATATACCATTAACTTTTCAGCAATGTGTAAACCTAACCCGTATCCTGGCGACGCATTATTTTTAATGCTGTCTACCCGGAAATGACGCTGCTGTATAAGCTCAAGATCTTTTTCTTTCATACCTGTACCGTTGTCTTCGAAAACCAGATGATAATTTTGCCCTTTCACAAAAGAGCGGATGTTAATTCTGCCACCAATAGGAGCATATTTCACAGCATTGGAAAGAATATTATCAATGATAATGGCTAAAAATTCCTGGTAATTTTCAATGCACTGGGTATGGAGATTCTCAATACTGACAGAGATCCTTTTTTCGTTCAACAATAAACTGAAACGTTCTACGGAAGCTAAAACCTCCGATTTCATATCAAAAGAAACGGTCTTCAGCTGTAAACTGTTGTTTTCAACACGTGATAGTAATAAAAATTGTTCTACCAGATCATATAAACGGTCAACTTGTTTTAAGGTATAATTTATTTTTTCATTATATTCCTCAACAGTGCGCTCACGACGGATCAGGATTTCCAGCGTTCCCTTTATGACAGCTAAAGGCGTTCTTAATTCATGGGAAGCATCAGCAGAAAACTGCTTTGCTTTAACAATCTGCATTTCCAACCGGTCTAAAAGCGAATTAATGGTTGCCGATAGTTTGTAGAGTTCATCCCTGTTTTTGGGTAAACGGATACGTTCTGATAAATTATTTTCGGAAATAATCTGAGCGGTATCAATTACATGAAATACAGGTTTAATAGATTTCGAGGCAATAAACCGGGCCAATAGAAACACAAGTAAAACAGCGCTTGGAAAAATAAAGAGTAAGGCCGATTTTAAATAATCCAATGCCAGCTGGTTGTGTTTTGTTGAAATACCCACTACCAAATACCCGACCACCTCGCCGTGATGGATCAGTTTTGCCTGAGAAACTAATAGTTCAATAGAGTTGTAAGAGCTATAATAGGGTTGGTTTTCGGGTTGATTTTTATTCCATTCTAATTTATTCTGAACTAAATTAGGGGAGTTTTCTACTAAATTAAAATGGGTATCATAGATAGCAATAAAAACCGGGTTCAAAGCAATATCAGTATGTTCTACTTCTTCCCATTCACGAGGCTGTACATAGCTTACAAATGTTGGCTCATGTAAAACAAAGTCGGAATGACTCGCTATCTCTTCTTCCAGTGTTTCATATGCTGTTTTATTAATGCCGAGGTATACTGTATAATAGACCAATGCAAAAATAACCAGCAAAACAAGTGAAAAAGTAAAGCTGTAAAAGATAGCTATTCTATTTTTAACCGATATATTTTTAAACATCTTTTACAATATAACCAACACCGCGGATAGTATGTAAACGCGGATCGTTTTTTTTAAGTTTTAATTTTTTCCGGATAGCATTGATAAAAACGTCAATTACACTGGTGTCATATTCAAAATGAATATTCCATACCTTTTCAATGATTTCCCTACGTGAGCATATACGGTTTTTGTTGCTGAATAAATAATGAAGCAGCTGAAATTCTTTTAATGTAAAATCGACCGGATTTCCGTTTAAAAAAACCTGATAGGTGTCCGTATCCATTTCTATATTCTCAAAAACCAATCGCTTATTCTCAGATTTGTCCCGCAGATAAACCTGAATTCGGGCCACTAATTCATCGAAGGCAAAAGGTTTTTTTATATAATCGTTTGCACCGGCATTTAACCCTTCAATAATATCTTCTACTGTATCTTTTGCCGTAATAAAGAGGATAGGTGTTTTCTGATTCGGATTAGGCGAATTTCGTATGTTTTTACAAACGTCTAATCCTGAAATATTCAAAATCATCCAGTCCAATAAAATAACGTCAAATACCTGTTGCTTAATCTCAAGTAAAGCATCTTTACCATTCATACAATGTGTTACTGTCATACTTTCTTCCTGCAACCCCTGCGTTATAAAATTGGCAATTCCTATTTCATCTTCCACTATCAATATTTTGGCCTTACTCATTTAATTCGGTATAATTACGTTTAAAGCATTTGGAATGACAGAAACTTCAATGGTTTTTTTATTGAAAAGAATAGTTTCACCATCAATCTGGGCAATGGTTTGGTTCTCGTTATGCTGAAACTTTACAGTATGTACCTGTAACAATTTTGCCTGTTTCATTTTTTCTATACATTTTGCTAAGACATACATTGAAAAGAGCAGCTGCTGCATAAAAGTAAGCTTTTTTACCGCAAGAAAGTCCAATTTACCATCATTTAATTTTGCTTTTGGGGAAAAGGAAATACCATATCCTGCCTCGTTGGAATTTGAGCAAAACAAGAAATAATAATCGCCTTCTGTTTTTTCATAATGATCCAGTTCAATTTTGAATTTTCTGGATTGAAAGTGGAACAACGCTTGTATGCTTGCTGAAGCGTAGCCCAGAAAATTTCGGGTTTTCTTTTGAGAGTAGCGTGCCACTACATCAGCATCGATTCCGAAGCCAACATTACTGAAAAAAAAGTTATTGTTTATTTTTCCTACATCAATTTTAGTTTTTTGTCCCTTTATAATGATTTCCAGAGAAAGATCCAGCTTCTTTGGAATATTCAGGTTAGCTGCTAAACCGTTTCCTGAACCGATAGGTATAATGCCTAATGCAATATCCGTTCCTACCAATGCCCGCGCCACTTCATTAATAGTTCCGTCACCGCCGCAAGCGACAATAATCTGAGGTTGTAAAGGGATAAAGCGCTGGGTTAGTTCTGTGGCATGTTTTACTTTTTCGGTTAAGTAGGTTTGAAAATGACTGTTTTTTTTATGAAAGAACTGCTGAATTTTTGATGCGACCATTTTTCCCTCACCTTTTCCTGCCACCGGATTGATGATAAATATGATTTTATTTTTCATTTAATAGATGATTGCTGAATAAGTAATCGGCAGTTTGATAATTGGCAATAATAGAACGTTGAAATAACGGATCTATCTTCACTTCTTCTAAATGCTGGTTAATCCATTTATACTGATTGGTTTTCTTCTGATCTGAAAGAATGACAACATCTGTTCCCTTTTTCATTCCCAATTTAATATAAGTTCCCACAAAAGAGCGTGATTGGTATTGCGGATCAAAGATATCTTTTCCATAGAATTGCGAAGTGTAGTTCCAGTTCAATAAAGAAAAAAGTGTGGGGAAAATGTCAATCTGCGCTACTTCTTTGGTTATATTTTCATTTGCATGTGATGTTAAGTTATAGATAAATGCGGGAATATGATGGTTTTTAATGTCAATGGCATCTTTGCCTGCACTACTGGCGCAATGGTCGGCAATAAACACAAAAACAGTATTGTTAAACCACGGTTTCTTTCGGGCTTGTGCCAGAAAGTTTCCAATAGCATGATCGGCATATTTTACAGCACCGGATCGGCCTGTTCCGGAAGGAATATCTATTGTATTATTTTCATATGTATAAGGTTTATGGTTAGAGGTAGTCATGACAAAAGCGAAGAAAGGCTTTTGTTTTTTTGATTTTTCATCAGCAACTTTCAGCACTTTCCGATAAATATCATCATCGGCAATACCCCATGCATTCTCAAATGTTACTTCATCATTTGTGATAGTATAGCGGTGTGTATTGATTTTATCATTGAGAATACTCCCTCTTCCACGGTCATAAATATCAAACCCATTGCCGCCGAAAAAAGCATTCATATTATCAAAATAACCATCTCCGCCATAAAAAAACATATTGTAATACCCTTTGTCTCTGAAAACGGAAGAAATAGTATACAGGTTTTGATTGTCTACCCGTTTTACTATGCTGTTGCCCGGTGTTGGCGGAATAGAGAGCATAACTGCTTCCATGCCGCGAACGGTTCGGGTACCGTTGGCAAACATATTGGAAAAATAGATACTGTTACCGGCCAGCTCGTTTAAGTTGGGGGTAATAAGCTTTCCGCTATAATGTTCTGACATAAAAGAAGTACTCATACTTTCCATCATCACAAAAATAATATTGGGTTTTTGCTCGGGTTGTGAAGGGTCAGCGGCCAGAATGGTTCTTCTTAAAGGGTTTTTGAATTGCTGATTGAAAACTGTTTTCGAATCCTGCAATTCGGTTCTCATTTCAGAAAATGCTTGTTCAATAGGTATCGTTTCATAATGTTCGTCGTATTTCAAATGATTGTTTCTGAATGCTGAGAAAAAAGAAAAAATACCTGCTTTAGAAATTTCATTATTATAACGGTTTTCAGAAACAGAACTCGTATCATTATTTAAAAAATACAAAGAAAAAATAACACTAACCAGATTGGCTGTAAACACACTAATTTTTTGTAGAGCAGAAGGTTTTGCCCGGAATGTATTATAGAGAAAAAGGCCTTTTTTAGAGATAAGAAGAGTAACGCCGGTAATTACTATAATTCCACCAATTAACAGGGGAAGCGGATACGATTCCTGTATATTTTTCACCACTTCGTACGTATAGATAAGATAGTCGACAGCTATAAAATTAAAACGATTTTTAAATTCGTCCCAAAAGGTAATTTCGGCAAAAAATGTAAAATAAATAAGGATCAAATAAATTGTATATGTAACATATACGAAAGACCGGTCGAAAAAAGAATTCGCCAACTTGTTGGGTAAAACCAACGTATAAAAAGTAAAAAAAAGAGCAAAACAGCTTACAACGCTTATATCGTAAAGCAACCCGTAAAGCAATGTCTGAACTACATCACTGGCTGCCCAGTTAAATTCACCGCTTACCCATACAGCAAAAACAATACGTAATGCAAAAGAGATGAACAAAAACAGCAGGCTGAAGAATAACAATATACTATAACGGCTTTTAAACACTTTTTTTAACATCTTCAATAAATTTTAAATCAAAGATATTTTGTAGATGTATGTCAGGAAAGGGATCGAGGTAATCTTAAGCAAATCTTAAGTTTGTATATTTTAGTATAGTTTTGACGTCTTCCAGCAAGCCTTGAAAAATTATTTCTACCTTTGACGAGCCTTTAATTCAATAATAATATGACGATAACCGGGTACATAGAGCAAGTGTTCCCTTTTTCCTATGAAAAAGGTGGTAAGCTATACCGTAAAAAACACGTACTGGTAAATTATCCGTTTTACAGTCAGATAAATAAAATTCTGTTTACCGTAAATGATCAATTGATACTGCCTGAGGACTGGACACAGCAATACACTTTTTTATTTGATGCGGTTACTAAATTTTCACATCAAAAAGTATTCACCGATTTTTATTTACACCATATCAATCCTGCCTTAAAAGTAAACGAAGAAGCCTATTTGGTTGTAGTAGATACCAAATTCTGCAAACAGGAAATGGTTTTATTGAAAGAAGAGGAGGTAAAGGGACGGATAAAAAATACGGTAGTACTTACAGGAGAAAATCAGAAATTACTTCATGTTTTTTATTGGAAAGACAATCATTTTTTACAGCAGCTTGACCAAACGGCTACTGTACAGCTCAATTGCCGAAGCTTAGAATATAAAGACCGTTGGATTAATAATATCGAAATATGGCGTACGGTTGAACATGATGATTTTATGGGGAGTATTGTACTCTGAAAAATGTTAAAATTTGAACGTTACCTTCCCGCTCTTTCCCATTCTTAATCCTCTGATAAAGGGGGATTTGAAGTATTAACACACCTTCCTTAAAATCTTTATAAAAGCCTAAAATGCTGACAATAAATTGGTTGGTTTGTTTTTTGTTGTATCTTTGCCTCGCTAATTTCAGATGGTGACAGCGCTGAGAAAATACAATTAATGATTAAAAAATGTTCTTATTTTATTGGAGCAGCTGTTTTAATTCTGGTAACAGGTTCCGCTTTTAAAGCATATGAATCTGAAACTATGATGAATAACTACTACAAAGTAACTGAGGCTTTGACTTACCATGTACCGAGTCAGGATGAGCATCAAAAAGAATTAGTATCAGTTACCAGAACAACAGCTTTGCCAGTAACGGGTAAATCGTTTATCGGATTTAAAGAGGCCCTGGCCGTAAGAGAATCGCAAGGCGATTACAAAGTGGTAAATTCTTATGGTTATATGGGAAAATATCAATTCGGTAAAGAAACCCTAAAAATTATGGGAATTAAAAACACCAAGCAGTTTCTGAAAGATCCTGTTTTACAGGAAAAGGCATTTGTAGCTTTATTACAAAAGAACAAATGGATTTTACGACGGGAAATTGCTAAGTATGAAGGAAAAGTAGTAGGTGGTGTTTTAATTACTGAATCTGGCCTGTTAGCCGCAGCACATTTAGGTGGTGCAGGAGCGGTACAAGATTTTTTACGATCTAACGGGACGCAGAGTTTTAAAGACGGATATGGTACGGATATTAAAGCGTATCTTAAAAAATTTTCAGGGTTTGATGTAAAAGCGATTCAAGCACATAAAACCCCAATCATTTAAAGAGCCAGCCATACGCTGGCTCTTTTTTTTTCAATGGTAATTTAGTATTTTTATCAAAAAAACCATATGAAGCTAAAAGAAATAGACACCGTTTCCGAAATTAGCAAACAAGACTTCCTTCATCAGTACAAAAAACCTCAGAAACCTCTTTTGATAAAAGGCTATGCACAGTCATGGGAGACCTTTTCACAATGGAATCTCAATTATATCAAAGAAAAAGCAAAGGGACAAATTGTACCGATATACGATAATAAACCGGCAGATGCCGCTAAGAGTTCGGATACGCCAGCTACCCATATGGAAATGGATACGTATATTGAAGAAATACAGTCACAGTCTTCCGACAAACGTATCTTTTTTTATATCATTAAAAACCGGTTGCCGGAATTACTTACCGGATTCACCTATCCTGATTTGGGATTGAAAGTATTCAAGCAGATTCATACCCTTTTTTTCGGAGGAGATCAGGCACGTGTACTGATGCATTACGATGTGGACATGAGCGATTTCTTTCATGTGCACTTTGAAGGAAAAAAACGAATATTATTATTTGATCAAAAACAATCAAAATATATCTATAAAGTACCGCTGTCTGTACATACGATCGAAACTATAGATTATGAAAACCCTGATTATGAAAAATATCCGGCCTTAAAAAGAGCAGAAGGATATGAAGTACATATGGAGCATGGCGATATGCTGTATGTACCGAAAGGATGGTGGCATTTTAACAGGTATATGGAACCGGGTTTTTCAATGTCAATGCGCGAAATGCCCAGTTTATTGCGTTTTTCCAATTTTATGAATATGTTTTACCACGTATTTATCATGCGGTATACCGATAAAATATGCCGTAAGATAGGCAAAAGTAAATGGGTGGCTTATAAACAGCAACTGGCCTATAAAAGAGGCCGGGATACGGAATTTTATTAAAAAAGTATCCCGATTAGCGGGATACTTTTTTAATAAAATTATACAGAAATGTTACCCACCATATCCTCAGGCTTTACCCAGGCGTCAAAATCTTCGGGTGTAACATAGCCCAAACGTACCGCTTCTTCTTTTAGCGTGGTACCATTTTTATGTGCCGTTTGTGCAATTTCGGCAGCTTTATAATACCCAATCTTTGTATTTAAAGCGGTAACCAGCATTAAAGAATTATCTACTAATTCTTTTATGCGGGTATAATTCGGTTCAATACCCTGGGCGCAATGCTCGTCGAAAGACAGGCAGGCGTCACCTAACAGGATCGCAGATTGCAGAAAATTAGCAGCCATCATGGGCTTAAAGACATTCAGTTCATAATGCCCTTGTGTACCACCAATGGTAATGGCTACATCATTGCCCATAACCTGGGCAGCTACCATCGTTAATGCTTCACATTGCGTAGGATTTACTTTTCCGGGCATAATGGAAGAGCCGGGTTCGTTCTCTGGAATAAATATCTCACCAATACCCGAACGGGGACCGGAAGCCAGCATACGGATATCGTTAGCTATCTTATTTAAAGAAACAGCCAGTTGCTTTAAGGCTCCATGTGTTTCAACAATAGCATCGTGGGCCGCTAATGCTTCAAATTTATTTTCGGCTGTGATAAACGGATGACCGGTAAATTCTGCAATGTATTTAGCTACCAGAACGTCATATCCTTCCGGTGTATTGAGTCCGGTTCCCACGGCAGTACCGCCTAAAGCCAGTTCAGATAAATGTGGTAATGTATTTCTTAACGCTTTTAACCCGTGATTTAATTGAGCCACATAACCTGAAAGTTCCTGTCCTAATGTTAAAGGCGTGGCATCCATTAAATGAGTGCGTCCTATTTTTACTACATCTTTAAACGCTTTTGCTTTCGCTTCTAATGTATTTCGCAGCTGTTCTACACCCGGAATGGTTTTTTCCGTTACGGCCTTATAGGCAGCAATATGCATACCGGTAGGGTAGGTATCATTTGACGATTGTGATTTGTTGACATCATCATTGGCTTTTAATACCGCTTCACCCTCACCAATTTTAAAACCGGCCAAAACCTGGGCTCTGTTGGCAATCACTTCGTTAACATTCATATTGGATTGGGTACCGGAGCCTGTTTGCCATATCACTAACGGAAATTCCTCTTTTAATTTTCCGGCCAGAATTTCATCGCAAACCTGAGCTATAGCCTCTCTTTTTTCCAAGGATAAAACACCCAGATCATAATTAGCATATGCTGCAGCCTTTTTTAAATAGGCAAAGCCTTCAATAATTTCGTGTGGCATTGAGGCGGAAGGACCAATTTTGAAGTTGTTTCTGGAGCGTTCAGTTTGTGCTCCCCAGTATTTTTCAGCAGGCACTTTTACTTCACCCATCGTGTCTTTTTCTATGCGATATTTCATGATTGTTATTTATACTAAATTTAAATAAAGGTACTGATTAAAGCCGACATCTTAAACAATTTTGGATTATTTTAAGATATTATTTTGCAGCACAAATAATAAGCGTTATCTTTGGTGCGTATACAAAAAAATCTGGGAAACATGTTTCATTTTCAACAGTACATCGCTTTTTTAATTGGATTAGTAGTTCTACTAATGGGATTCTGGTTAATGCTTTTTTTGGTAAATATGGCATTTTACTGGGCAGTAGGAGGAGCTATTGATATGATCAAGGAGAAAAAAGCTAAAAAGAAAGCAGAACAGCAATAGCTTGTTTTTATAAAGAGGAAACCAGAAAAGGGTTTCCTTTTTTGTTGTATGTAAAAAAATAATAAAGCCACTTAAAAAGTGGCTTTATTTGTAAACATTAATTAAAATAGAGAAAAAATAAAATTGATAAGATGCTCGGTCATATACATAATAAAGGATATCATAATTGTCTGTTTTTTAATTAGTCATTATTGGTTATACAGGTAGTACAATTTAAATACCCGTCTTTAAATTTATAGTACTGAATTCCTCTTTGAATATTCGAATTTTCAATAAAATCCCGATCGTTGCCGTTAATTCTAATTACTTTGTTTTGAGGTAAATATAATAAAATTTTCACGGAATTTTCGATATAATCGGAAGTTTTTGTGTAAATTAATGCATTTGCCAGTTCAATATGATTATTTTGTATATTACTGTAATAATCTAACATAGTGGGTACTTCTACGGTTTCGAGTTCAATATGAGTATTGGAAATAGAGGCTTTGTTGTTTTTCTTATGAAAAACCTTGGTTTTGATTTCGAGATAAGCGGCAGGCTGTGTCGTTTCAAATACTTCTATTTCCACATTCTGGTGTTCCGAATAAAAATTATTACCTTTTAAGGTATCGTTAATCCCATAAAAACGCGGATCTCTTACAAAATCAACCAAAAGCGTATCGGTTTTTACATGATCCAGTGATTTCTTTACCATAGTGGTCTTGTAATTGTCAAGAAATACTTCTTTCCATACTTTATCTCGTTTGGTGTCAATGTCTATCATTACAATGGAAAAATATACAATGCATACCGCCCATACTAATCCTAAAATGATTGAAACCAGTCCCACATATTTTATGTTTTTATAAAGCAACTTCAGTCCTACAAGGAAAATGATAAAGCAAGGAATAAACACAAGACCGAACATGGTTAAGGAAGCGGCCCATTGCGGATAACCTTCAGCTACGATTTCCTTCAACGGAAAACCGTTTATCTGTGAATTTGACAGTTTAAAAACGGTAAATGAACTGATAAAGGCTCCCATAATTCCCATTACACCGAAAAAGATAAAAGTTCCTCCGATTATTTTTTTAATGACCTCTGCAGCTGAAGTGCCGGCTGATTTAAAACGCTGGGTGTCAATATTTTTTATGCGTTCGCCCATTTCATTGAAATTTTCCCGTATAGTACGCTCTATAGTATCAAGATTTACAGGCTCTCCTTTCATCTCCAGAATTTCAGCTGTTGTTCGGGCTTTAGGAATAATTAACCATAGAATAGGATATACAATAATACTTAATCCGTACACAAAAATCAATAAAATAAAAATAATCCGAAGCCATACCGCATCTACATTCATATAATGTCCCAAACCGGAAAGAACACCTCCTAAAATACGTTTTTCACCGTCGCGATATAATTTCTTGTTTCTGGATTGTGTCGTTGTAGAAGCAGAGCTGGTAGCAGTTTTTGAATCATCGTCTTCATCCAAACGGTAATCTTCGGGTTGTCCCATTACCTGAACTACATAATCTACATCATGCATACGTACCACACCGGTACTGGCATCAATCCGTTCATTAAAAATTTCAGCAATCCGGCTTTCCACGTCACTGATAATTTCTTCTTTACCTTCGGTATTCAATGAACGTTTAATAGCATTTAAATAATTATTTAGTTTTTCGTAGGCATCTTCATCAATATGAAAGAAAAATCCGGCTATATTTATGGTGACTGTCTTATTCATAATTTATTTTTTTATAATTTGTTCTACAGCGTTGGCTAGTTCAACCCATGTTTTGGCTAATTCTTCTAAAAACAATTCTCCTTTTTCTGTGAGTTTGTAATATTTTCTTGGCGGGCCTGAAGTAGATTCTTCCCAGCGGTAACTCAAAAGCTCGTCGTTTTTTAAACGGGTAAGAAGAGGATACACTGTACCTTCAACCACTACAAGCTTTGCTTCTTTTAACATATCGAGTATTTCAGATGTATAACAGTCTTTATCGCGTAATAAAGAAAGAATACAAAACTCTAATATGCCTTTTCGCATCTGCGCTTTCGTGTTTTCAATATTCATAGAACTTTGTATTTAATAGTTTTGTACATGACAAAGATATGTATAAAAGAATGTACTGTGTATTACATAGTATTTATATTTAACAAAATATTAACTTTTTTTAAAAAAGAGAAAATTTAAAAAATATCCGTATTTTAGAGAAATATTATAAAAGAATATGGAATTTACAGCTGCTAATCTCAATAAATATCTGTTTTTTAAATTACCTTCAGCTTATTGGGCTGGTGTGCGGGTAAAAGAAATAGTGCATAACCAATGCCGGGTTCAGGTAAAACATAAATGGTTTAATCAAAACCCATTTAAATCGATGTACTTTGCTGTACAGGCTATGGCTGCAGAATTGAGTACAGGTGCTTTGGTAATGAAATATATAAAAGAAAGCAACAAAAAGGTATCGATGCTTGTGGCACATACTAACGGCACTTATACTAAAAAGGCCACTGGCGTAATAACTTTTACATGTAATGATGGAGAAAAAGTAAAAGATGCTTTGGCTAAAGCAATAGCAACAGGTGAAGGACAACGGTTTTGGATGACCTCTGTTGGAGTGGATAAAAGTGGTGATCAGGTTTCGGAGATGAATTTTGAGTGGACGATAAAAGTAAAATAGAATGATTGTTTTAATTACCGGAGCTACAGGTTTTGTCGGATCTAAATTAACAGCATTTTGGATATCGAAAGGCATTACAGTTCATTACCTTACTACAAATAAGGAGAAAATAAAAAAAGATCCTTTTTATAAAGGATTTTATTGGAATCCTTCAGCAAATGAAATAGATACTGCAGCTTTTAAAGGTGTTTCGTGCATTGTAAATCTTGCAGGAACGCCCATAAGCAGTAGCTGGAATACGTCTGGTAAACAAAAGATTATGGATAGTCGACTGTCAAGTGCAGCTACTTTACATGCTTTTCTTTCACAGCATAAGCATAACATAACTCAGGTGATAAGCGCATCGGCAGTAGGAATATATCCGTCAGATTTTCATAAGGTTTATAGGGAGGAGGAGTCTGACATTAATTCTTCTTTTTTAGGGGAAGTTTGCAAAGCGTGGGAAACGGCAAATAAAAAATATGAAAATTTGGGTATCAAAAGTACCATCCTTCGTTTCGGGTTGATATGCGATCCGGATGCAGGGGCATTAAAACCTTTCCGGTTGTTCGTTCAAAATTACCTGGGGGCTTGCCTTGGAAGTGGTAAACAATGGTATTCATGGGTTCACTGGAAAGACGTTACAGCAATGATCGATTTTTGCTTTAATGGGCAACTGCCCGGTACATACAATTGTGTGGCTCCCAAACCCCTGATTCAGAAAGAATTTTTAAAGCAGTTAGCTGAAAAACTCGGAAAACCGATTTTATTGCCTGCAATTCCCCGATTTGTACTGCGTCTGCTGATGGGAGAAAAGCAACAGCTGATTACTGACAGTCAGCGGGTAGCATCCAAAAAAATAGAAAACAAAGGTTTCGTTTTTCAATTTCCTACGTTCAACGAAGCTTTGGATGATTTATTTGCCAACAATTAAGTACTATATCACAGGTAAAGGAACCTATCAGGTACATTATCAATCGCCTTTATATTTTAAAGGGAGGTGCACTACTTTTTTTGTTTCGAAAAAAGCATCATCAAAATAATCCGATAAATTGTAGAGGGTAGCTTTTGGAAAGTCTTTCAGCTCTTCTGTTAAATCACCTCCTTTTAAATACAGGATACCGTTGGCCAGATGATGTTTGTTTTTTTTAACCGTTTTTCCTTTAACCCATTTCACAAAATCGGGCATGTTTGTTACTGCACGACTGACAATAAAATCAAAATGTTCCGTAACGGTTTCTGCTCTTTTCTGCTCAGCTTTCAGGTTGGTAAGGCCTATAGCCTGCGCTACCTCATTTACTACTTTTATTTTTTTGGCAATTACGTCTATAGCATAAAAGGATACTTCGGGAAACAAAATAGCAAGCGGAATAGCCGGAAAACCGCCGCCTGTGCCTACATCCATAATATGTGTGCCGCTAACAAAAGGCTGTACTTTTGCAATACCCAGAGAGTGGAGTATATGCTTGGTATATAATTCGTCTATATCTTTTCGGGAAATAACATTAATCCGGGCATTCCAATCATTATACAATGATTCTAATTTAGAAAACTGTTCTGTCTGTACGGATGTTATATCCGGAAAAAAACGAAGAATTTGCTCCATAACGGTATTTTAGGCAAAAATACGGTTTTAATAGCAGAAAAGGAAGCATATTTAACTTTCTCATAAAGTATTCATTTTGAATAAGAAAAAATAAAATCCGTATTTTGTAGACTACCTCCATAGGGTAAACATGATTTAAAACTATTTACCGATGAAAAAAACAATTACGTTGTTCTTTGTATTAATTGCCGTATGTGGCTATTCACAGGAAACGCTGAAGGCCATGTTTTACAATTTGTTTAAATTTCCGAATTCACTTCCTCAGAACAGAGAATTGATTCTGCGTGATATCATGGACGAGTACCACCCGGATCTTTTTATGGTTTGTGAATTGGTAACAGAAAACGGAGCCGACCTGATTTTAAATACATCCTTGCAAAATCAGACGGATACGTTTGCCCGTGCAGCTTTTACACCTGATATCTCAAATCCGTCAGATGCATTGCAAACTATGGTTTTTTATAACAAACGGAAACTAACATTGGTAAGTCAGCAGAAACTACCCACTGTTTATCGGGATATTACCCATTATTCTTTTGAATTGAATGTAACAGGCAATGAACCTGTACATTTAGAGGTTTTTGTAGCGCATTTAAAGTCCAGTACAGGTACAGCCAATCAACAAACGCGCTTACAAATGGTAGAAGTAGTTACTCAGGCATTGGAAGAACTTACCCAGCCCGATACATATGTGCTGTTTTCAGGCGATTTCAATTTTTACAGGTCAACAGAACCTGGCTACCAAAAAATAATCAGCCCGGATAATGCTATACGTTTGCTAGACCCGCTTAATGCGCCGGGAAACTGGCAAAACAATGCAGCCTTTAGCCATTTGCATACGCAAAGCACTAGAGTTTCCAACGCCGGTTTCGGAGGAGGAGTCAATGCAGGTGCATCAGGAGGTTTAGACGACCGCTTCGATTTTATCATGATGAGCGAAAACTTTACAACCAGTTCCCGTTTTACATATGTTGAAGGAACTTATAAAGCATATGGCAATAACGGAAACTGTCTGGATAAAGATGTAAAAGACCCCGATTGTACAGGTGAATTTTCACAGACGCTTCGCAATAATCTCTACAATATGAGCGATCATCTGCCCGTGGTCATGCAATTTCAGATTAATGAAGGTTTTTTAGCTACCGCCAGATTTGAACAAAAACCTTTGTTTTGGTTTGTTTCATCCAATATAAGTAGCTCTCACATAACAGTGGGGATAGATACCTCACAAAGGGGGGGACAAAAGGATAAATTATATATCTATAATACCTTGGGACAATTAGTGCAGACCTTACCGGTTAACCAACAGGAGATGATCGTGATTCCGATAGAAAAGCTAGCAGGAGGATTGTATTTTATAAAAACTGACGCTTCTGCATCTGTTTTGAAATTCATCAAAAAATAGCCCTGTTACCGATTCATTAAAAAGACGTATTTTTTTAAAAAGGCAAAAATATACTTTTTTAATGCGTTAAAAAAGCACAAAGGTTATTTTATATACGTGTCAATATCGTTACCTTTGATTGTATAAATCTAACAAATATGAGCACGCAACATTTATCTGATAGAATAAATAATTTAACGGTATCACAAACTTTAGCAATGGCCGCCAAAGCCAGAGAGTTAAAAGCACAGGGAAAGGATATTATCAGTCTGAGTTTGGGAGAACCCGATTTCAACACACCCGATTTTATTAAAGAAGCCGCTAAGAGAGCTATTGATGAAAATTGGAGTACCTATTCACCGGTTGATGGTTATCCGGAATTGAAGGAGGCTATTGTCCGTAAGTTTAAAAGAGATAACAATCTGGATTATAAGCCGGCAAATATTGTTGTTTCTACAGGTGCCAAACAATCGTTGTACAATATTGCCCAGTCGATGCTGAACGATGGCGATGAGGTTCTGTTGCCGGCACCTTATTGGGTGAGTTATTATGAGATTATTAAATTATCAGGTGGAGTTCCTGTAGAAGTACCCACTTCGGTTGCGTCTGATTTTAAAATGACTCCGGCGCAGTTAGAAGCGGCTATAACGCCAAAAACTAAAATGATGTGGTTCAGTTCACCCTGTAATCCGTCCGGTTCTGTTTACAGCAAAGAGGAACTGACAGCCTTGGTGGAGGTGTTAAAAAAATACCCGGATATCTATGTGGTATCGGATGAAATATACGAACATATTAACTTTACGAAGAATTTCTGCAGTATTGCTTCAATAGATGGAATGTTTGAACGTACCATTACAGTAAATGGTGTGGCTAAAGCGTTTGCTATGACAGGGTGGCGTATAGGATATATCGGTGCACCGGAATTTATAGCTAAAGCATGTACAAAATTGCAGGGTCAGGTAACCAGTGGCGCCAATTCTATTGCTCAACGGGCTACCATTGCGGCGTTGGAGGCCGATCCGAAAGAAATTCGCGGTATGGTAGACGCTTTTCACAAAAGACGTGATTTGGTTATGGCACTCATTAATGATATTCCGAATGTGAAAGTCAATATTCCAGAAGGAGCTTTTTATGCTTTTCCGGATATTTCTTATTTTTTTGGAAAAACCTTAAAAGGGCACGTTATCAAAGACGCTACAGACTTATCGATGTATTTACTGGAAGAGGCTAATGTAGCTACTGTTACCGGAGATGCTTTTGGCAACCCCAACTGCATTCGTTTGTCTTATGCTACCAGTGAAGTCTTATTAAAAGAAGCATTTAAACGCATTAAAGAAGCACTGAGCGAATAATTACGGTATTCGTGTATATTTTTAAAATCCGCTTTTGTGCGGATTTTTTATTTAGACTAAATTCAGACTGTCTTCTTTTGGTGATTGTGAAGAAACAATTAATTTTGCGCCATAAAATAAATAACACATGAACTATTTTTATTTTCTTCCGTTACTATTGGCAGGTACTGTACAGGCACAGATACAACAAGATTCTCTGGTTCTGGACGAAATGGTGATTCAAAGTAACCGGTTACAGATTCCTGTAAGCGAACAGAATAGGAATATATCGGTTATAACAGCAGAACAGATCAGAAACCTGCCTGCAAAATCGGTGAATGAAATTCTCAGTTATGTGTCAGGAGTAGATATTCGGCAAAGAGGACCTTTTGGTACCCAAACCGATGTAAGCTTAGATGGAGGGAGTTTTGAACAGACCATTATCCTTTTAAATGGCATTAAAATTTCAGATCATCAGACAGCCCATAACAGTTTAAATATTCCGGTTCCTGTAGAAGCTATTGAAAGAATTGAAGTGCTTAGAGGGCCTGCAGCGCGTATTTATGGCGTTAATTCATTGACCGGAGCTATAAATATAGTAACCAAAACACCGGAACAGCATCAGGTTTTTGCCCATGCGTTCGGCGGTTCAAGTTTTAAAAAAGACGAAGAAGATAAGGGGGGACTGTATAACGGGAGAGGAGTGCAGCTGGGAGGTGCTTTTGTGGGGAATAAACATTATCAGCAGGTATATGCCTCGCACGAATCAGGAACGGGATACCGGTATAATACGGCCTATCACAACAACCGTATACTCTATCAAGGACAAATTCGACCGAATGATTTTAACCGGATAGATGTTATGGCAGGTTGGGTAAGAAGTTCTTTCGGTGCTAACGGATTTTATGCCGCACCGGGCGATATAGAATCTAAAGAAGTGGTAAGTACCACCTTGGTAGCCTTAAAGTCACATCATCAGTTATCAGAAAATTTTATATTGTCGCCACAAGTAGGGTATCGTTATAATTATGACGATTACCGTTATTTTCGTCACGATTTATCGAAAGCCAGAAGCCAGCATTATACCAATGCAGTAACAGGAGAAATAAGCGGTAATTATACAACTGCTTTCGGGGCATTTGGTTTTGGTACCGAAGCACGATATGAACAGATTAATTCGAGTAATATTGGTGATCACGAAAGGGAAAATTATGGGTTTTATGCTGAATTCAGAACCAAAGAGATAAAGAATACTGATATTACATTTGGAACGTATGTAAATTATAATTCGGTTTTCGGATGGCAGGTGTTTCCGGGGCTGGATGTAAGCTATACAGTGCTTCCGGCATTAAAAGTAGTATTTAATACCGGTACCAGCCAGCGAATTCCTTCCTTTACCGATTTGTACCTGAACCAGCGACCGGGTAATATAGGAAATCCTGATTTAACAGATGAACAGGCTTTTCAGGTAGAAGGTGGTATAAAATTCAAAGAAGGAAGATGGGAAGCAAAAGCTATTGTTTTTTACAGGTCGATTGACGATTTTATTGATTGGACCCGTGTAACAGCTGATGTACCCTGGCAGGCAAATAATGTAGGAAGCTTAAAAACAAACGGTCTCAATGCCGGGTTAGCCTATCATGTGGTAAACTGGAAAATGGGGTTACAGTATACCTATCTGTCACCTGAAATGAATAATGATCTTCACCAACTGTCGAAATACAAAATAGAAAATTTTCGCCATCAACTGGTAAATACTATTGCATTTCAGCAGGATAATTTTACGGCTTTGTTAGCCAACAGGTACAATAGCCGTATTTCGTATACCGATTATCTGATTACCGACATACGAGTAAGCTATCAGCAAAAAGTGTTTACCTATTATATCGATGCTCAGAATATTTTTGACAAAACGTATATTGAAGCGGGTGCCGTGCCTATGCCCGGCCGATGGATCAGTGTAGGTGTACGCTTTAACAGTGTCTTGTAAAAAAGCGTTTGGCAATGTCAAACGCTTTTTTACACAATAATACTTCTTGCCTCGTGAGTTTTCCTGTGGGTTTCATCAAAGAAGAAGTCAATCTGTCCTAAACGGAGTCCGAAACAGCCTACCTGATTTATTAAGACATCTGCACCTACTTTATTTTGGACTATAGTGGGTTTGTCTAAAAAAGTGTGGGTGTGGCCCCCAATAATCAAATCGATATTTTGCGTTGCTTTTGCCAGGGCAATATCACCAATCATAGAACTGTCGGCACGATAATCATATCCCAGGTGAGATAAGCAGATAATCAGATCACATTTTTCCCTGTGTTTTAAAACGGAGGTCATTTCCTGCGCCATTTCAATAGGATCCAGATAATTCGTTTCGCCATATTCTCTTTTGTTCACCAGGCCTTCGAGCTTGACGCCTAAACCGAAAACCCCTATTTTTATACCGTCTTTACTAAAAATCTTGTAAGGCTGTGTGAGCCCGTTCATTACAGTATTGGAAAAGTCATAATTGGCATTGATAATAGGAAACCGGGCATTCGGAACCTGGGCGGCTAATCCGCTTACTCCGTTGTCGAACTCGTGATTGCCGATTGTTCCGGCATCATAGCCCAGCATATTCATCATTTTTATTTCCAGTTCGCCGCCATAATAATTAAAGTAAGGAGTGCCCTGAAACATATCGCCGGCGTCCAGTAGCAAAATATTCTTATTTTCTGAACGGATTTTCTTTAAAAGAGTAGCGCGGCGGGCTACTCCTCCTTGTCCTGGGTAATTAGCGTGGTCTAAAGGAAAAGGATCGATGTGGCTATGGGTATCGTTAGTATGTAAAATGGTAATGCGTTTTGCGTTTTTAACATCAAAACTCATAAAAGGCAGGCTGCTGATACTTAATGCAGCAGTTCCTAAGGCTGATTTTATGATAAATTCTCTGCGCTTCATTCTTCAATAACGTGTGGTGTGTGTAAAACAGGTAATTTCGGATGTTTTTTAAAATAATCAATAAGAACGTTCCGCAATTTATAATCCATTACGTAACTGTTTATTGCCCTGGTAAAAAATGTCATACGGTCACCTCCCAAAGCCAGGTAATCGTTCGTAACCACATAATAGGTATGGTTCGGTTGCACTTCTTTGTGATTGATGATAACTTTTTTTACACTATGTTTTTTGTCTGTGTAAATCTCAATGTTAGCAAGTGGGTGTGGTACTTTCTCCCGAATCATATAGTCAGCTAATTCCATAACCTGAGCACCTTTCAGTTCCAGGACAATCGAATTGTTTTCAAAAGGCATTACTTCAAAGGCTGTACGTGTGGTTACTTCTCCTTCTGAAATAATAGATCGGATGCCGCCATGGTTGAGCATACACGCATCAATTGTTTTTCCGGTGCGTTTTTCAAAAACAGGATTTACCATTTCAAGAGTGGCTTCCGCAAATAAATTGCCAATGGTGCTTTCCCATTTTCCCTTGCTTTTATCCATCGTTTCCGGTGCATAGGATAGCACTTTGCTCAAATCTTCGTCTATGTGTTTTTTGTAAGGAGCTACATACTGAACAATGGTGCTGTCTTCAGTTAAATCTGCCGATACCGGGATGTATTTTCCTTCTATTCTGGTGTTTTGATACGAAGCCGATCGACAGCTGACCAATGAATTTAGACTAACAAAAAATAAGCCTGCTAACGCCAAAGATGTGCTTTTTTTCAAGAATCGGTTCATGGGGTCTTGTTTAAATTAATTATCTTTGTACAACAGCAAAAGTACAACCTATTTACACAAATGTAGGGCTGTGGCTGTTAAAATACTATAACTTTATTGTAATTAAATTTTAAGCTCATGCAAGCATTTGTTGGTACAGGAGTTGCACTGGTAACCCCTTTTAAAAAGGGTGGATCGGTAGACACCGCGGCTCTGGAACGAATTGTAGAACACAATATAAACGGAAAAGTAGAATACCTGGTGGTTTTAGGAACTACAGCCGAGGCGGCTACTCTTACTCCTGCAGAAAAACAGCTGGTTAAAGAAACTGTTATTCGTATCACGAATAAAAGAGTGCCTTTGGTTTTGGGTATTGGGGGTAATTGTACAGCGGACGTTGTGGAACAGTTATTAACCGAAAACCTTGAAGGATTTCAGGCTGTTCTTTCTGTTTCTCCTTACTATAATAAACCTACACAGGAAGGTATTTACCAGCATTTTAAAATGGTAGCTGCCAATTCACCGCTTCCTGTTATTATATACAATGTACCGGGCAGAACAGCAAGTAATATTTTACCGGCTACGACTTTACGTCTGGCAAATGACTTTAAAAATATAATAGGAATTAAAGAAGCAGCAGGTGATATCGTGCAGGCAATGGAAATTATCCGGAACAAACCGGAAGGTTTCTTGGTTATTTCGGGAGATGATATTATTACGCTGCCTATGATTCTGGCTGGAGGAGCCGGAGTTATTTCGGTTATAGGAGAAGCTTTTCCGGAAGCCTTTTCCGAGATGGTGCGTTTGGGATTGCAGCGCAAAGTTGATCAGGCCTATGAAATTCACTACAGGCTGACAGAGAGTATTCAGATGATTTTTGAACAGGGAAATCCGGCAGGTGTAAAAGAAATTTTTAAAACGTTAGGCATTGCTGAAAATACAGTGCGTTTGCCTTTAGTGAATGTGAATGAAGACCTGGCTTCCCGTATTGAAAAGTTTACGCGAAACTTTGTAAATTAATACTAATCAAAAAAAAATAAAACCATGTTATCTAAAGAAATAGAAAAAGCTTTAAACAAGCAAGTTAAAATAGAAGGAGATTCGTCACAAATTTATTTGTCTATGGCTTCATGGGCAGAAAACCAGGGTTTTGAAGGTATTGCTACCTTTATGTATGCCCAGTCAGACGAGGAACGTATGCATATGTTGAAACTGATAAAATATATCAATCAGCGGGGAGGAGAAGCAGAGATTCCGGAAGTGGAAAAACCTAATCTGGATTACACGTCTTTTAAAACACTTTTCACCCAGTTGTTTGAACATGAAGTGTTTGTTTCGAAAAGCATTAATGAATTAGTGCATATTTCTTTAACAGAAAAAGATTATGCTACGCATAACTTTTTACAATGGTATGTAGCGGAACAGATTGAAGAAGAAGCAACGGCACGTACAATTTTAGATAAGATTAACCTGATAGGAGATGATAAAGGAGGGTTGTATTTGTTTGATAATGATATTAAAAACTTTCCTGC
This sequence comes from Paenimyroides tangerinum, assembly GCA_050990835.1. Taxonomy (GTDB): domain Bacteria; phylum Bacteroidota; class Bacteroidia; order Flavobacteriales; family Flavobacteriaceae; genus Flavobacterium. Next base: position 1,755,097 of record CP158859.1, read on the forward strand.
CCAAACACCTAATCTGGCGTAAAATTAACGAAATATTAGCGGTACAAATGAAAAAAGATGTCTTTATTTGGGCATCTTTTTTTTGTAAAAAGTATTGTGGTATCATATTAATAATAGTAAATTTGCATTTGCTGAAACATGTAGTGTTATGTTAGGCAACAAACGAGGTTTTATGAAAAAATATACATGTATTGTAGTGCTGGCCGCTTCTATGGCTGGCTGTTCAACATATCAGAAAGCATTAAAAACAGAAGATACAGCTTATAAAGTAGCTGTGGCGAATGATTTGTTTGAGAAAGGAAAGTACAATAAAGCGATAAATCTGTACGATGCGGCAGAAAAAAAAGATGGCTGGAAGCCGGAATCGCAACTCATGTATGTAAATTATGCAAAAGCACAGTATAAAACCAAAAAGTATGAGTCGTTATCCGGTATGCTGAAAAAATTCAATGCCTTATTTCCAACCAGTGTGTTTAGGGAAGAGATGCTTTTTCTGGAAGCCATGACGCTGTACCAACGTTCGGAAGACTATACCAAAGATCAGCTGGTTACATATGACGGTATTCAGAAGTTCCAGGAATTTATCGCCGCTTTCCCCGAATCGGAAAAAAAAGCAGAAGCAGAGAAATACAATAAAGAACTGGTGATGAAGTTGGAGCAGAAAGCTTTTGAAAACGCTAAGCTTTACAATCAGATTGGGGAATATACCCGTGATTACAACGCGGCTATAGTAGCGTTGGATAATTTTATGATGGATTATCCGGGATCAGAATTTAAAGAAGATGCCTTGTTTTATAAATTCGATTCTGCTTATAACCTGGCCATAAACAGTGTGTACAGTAAAATGGAAGAAAGGTTGAACAATGCCGTAACCTATTATAACGGACTGGTTTCGTTTAAAGAAGATACCAAATACAAAGAAAAAGCCGATCATATGTTGGCACGAATAGAAAACGAATTAAAACAATTTTCAAATAAATAAAGCAATGGATTTAAAGAAAACGCAGGCACCTGTAAACACAATTACTTATAATAAAGAAGCAATTGAGTCACCTACAGGTAATATTTATGAGGCAATTACTATCATTGCGAAAAGAGCTAATCAGATCAACACAGAAATTAAAAAAGAACTGGTGGATAAATTAGATGAATTTGCTACTTATAACGATAGTTTAGACGAAGTATTTGAAAATAAAGAGCAGATAGAAGTCTCTAAATATTATGAGAAATTACCTAAACCACAGGCATTGGCAGTAGAAGAGTGGTTAGATGGTGATATTCAATACAAAGAACCTTCAAAATAATAAACATGTCGGTTTTAAGCGGTAAAAAAATAGTGCTGGGTATTTCTGGTGGAATTGCCGCATACAAAACGGCAAGTTTAGTACGGTTATTCATAAAAGCAGGTGCACATGTTCAGGTAATTATGACACCTGCTGCTTCAGATTTTATTACCCCTCTTACCTTATCCACATTATCCAAACGTCCCGTATACAGTACTTTTTACGGAACGGAAACTTCTGGGGTTACCTGGAACAATCATGTAGAAATAGCCTTATGGGCTGATTTTATATTAATAGCTCCGGCTACAGCCAACACGATTGCAAAGATGGCAAATGGCCTTTGCGATAATTTATTGATGGCTGTCTATTTGTCGGCTAAATGCCCGATCTATTTTGCTCCTGCAATGGACCTGGACATGCATAAACATCCATCTACCCTTTTAAATTTTCAAAAATTACAGTCGTTTGGCAATATAATGATTCCGGCTGAAAGCGGGGAATTAGCCTCCGGTTTGTCTGGAGAGGGGCGTATGGCTGAACCTGAAAATATTATAACCTTTCTGGAAAAAAAGAATGAAAATTCATTGTCTTTGAGTGGAAAAAAAATTCTTATTACAGCAGGCCCCACCTATGAACCGTTAGATCCTGTACGTTTTATAGGCAACCATTCAAGTGGAAAAATGGGGTATGATATTGCTTTAGAAGCAGCTTCTCAGGGAGCTGAAGTTGTTCTGGTTTCCGGGCCTACACATCTTACCCTGCAGCACCCTTCCATTCAAATGGTTCATGTGCAAACCGCAAAAGAAATGTACGATGCCTGCCATAAGGTATTTGCTGGAGTAGATGCGGTTGTAGCAGCAGCTGCGGTAGCAGATTACCGGCCAAAACACGTATCGGACCAAAAAATGAAAAAAAATAACGAGGACCTGACAATTCTACTCGAAAAAAATCCGGATATTCTGGCTTCGCTTGGCGCTGTAAAAAAACAGCAGTTTCTCGTAGGCTTCGCATTGGAAACCCAAGACGAAATCAATTATGCAAAAGATAAAATAAGAAAAAAGAACCTTGATCTGATTGTGTTAAATTCTTTGAATGATGAAGGGGCAGGTTTTGGAAAACCCACAAATAAAGTTACCTTTATCGATAAAGATTTTAATATTCTGCCACAGGAATTAAAGTCCAAAGAAATGGTGGCTAAAGATATCATACAAAAAATTAAGGCACATTATGCGTAAATTTCTTCTTCTATTTCTCGCTTCTTTTTTAACAGTTACTGCGTATGCGCAAGAACTGAACTGTAACGTAACCATTAACAGTGATAAAGTTCCGCAAACCAATAAACAGGTTTTTACTACGTTGAGAACGGCCGTTACTGACTTTATGAATAATACCAGATGGAGCAATAGAAATTACGGGCGTAATGAACGCATTGATTGTAATGTTATTATAATAATTGAAACGGCTAATGCCAATAATTTTACGGCGTCTATCCAGGTGCAGTCATCACGTCCCGCTTATAATTCCACTTATAATTCTCCCGTTTTTAACTTTAAAGACGACCGGTTTGCTTTCCAATATATTGAATTTGAACCGTTGAATTACAGCGAAAATAATTATTCGTCTGAATTAATAGGCGTATTGTCGTATTATGCAAATATTATAGTAGGGTTAGATGCGGACACCTTTTCAATCAACGGGGGCACATCTAATTTGGAAAAGGCACTCAATATTATGAATATGGCACAACAGGGAGGCGGAACCGGTTGGAAGCAAGCCGATGGCAATAACAGTCGTTATTTCCTGATCAGTGATATGCTGAATGGTACCTATTCCGGGTACAGAGAAGCACTGTATATTTACCACAGAACAGGCATAGATCTTATGGCTGATAATCCGTTAGAAGGCAAAAAAGGGGTAAAGGCAGGTCTGGATGCGTTATCTAAAATTCACAGAGTACGCCCGAATGCCTTAATGACCCGTATTTTTTTCGATGCAAAATCAGATGAAATCGCTTCTGTTTTTGCCGCCGGGCCAGACCTTCCTGCTAAACAGGAAGTAGTGGATATGCTTAACCGGATATTCCCGTTAGGCGGAGCAAAGTGGAACCGTATGTAAAACCGCTGCCATGTTAGCACACTTAATCATAAAAAACTACGCTTTAATAGCGCATGCTTCTTTATCTTTTACTGACGGATTAACTGTAATAACAGGAGAAACCGGTGCCGGTAAATCTATCCTGTTAGATGCTTTGGGACTGGTTTTAGGTAAACGCGCCGATTTGAGCGCATTGCGGAATACAGGTGAAAAATGTGTTATAGAAGCTCATTTTGATTTACAACATTACAGTTTACAGTCTTTTTTTGAGGCAAATGAACTGGATTATGACAGCCAGACTATTCTACGTCGTGAAATTCTTCCTTCCGGAAAGTCACGTGTTTTTGTAAACGACAGCCCCGTAACATTACAGGTTCTGACACTCTTGGGAGAACAGCTAATAGATATTCATTCGCAACATCAGACACAGGAGCTATTCCAGGAGAGTTATCACCTTCAGGTAATTGATGCCCTGGCAAAAAATAACCTTGTACTGGAAACCTACCGAAAAAGACTTTTGACCTATAAAGGAATACAGCATCAGATACAGGTTCTGAAGGAAGAACAACAGGCACTGTCTAAAGAGCAGGATTATATTTCCTTTTTATTGCATGAACTTGTTGAAGCACAGCTAAAGCCCGGTGAACAGGAAGAAATGGAAGCAGATCTGCAGCGTTTGAGTAATGTGGAATTTGTAGAAGAAGTTTTGCAGAAAAGCCATTCCGTACTGACAGATGAGCAGTTCGGAATTTTACAGATGCTGAAAGAGGTAAAAGCTTCTTTGCAGAAAATAGGACATATAGCACCTGAATATGAAGAATTATATGAGCGTATACAAAGCAGTGAAATTGAACTGAAAGATATAACCGATGAACTGCACCTACTTAGCGGAAAAGTAGAACAAGATCCGCAACAGCTGGAACTTCTATCATCAAAATTACAACTTATTTATCAGCTTCAGAAAAAACATCAGGTACAGACTGTCAATGAATTAATAGAGGTGCGGGAAACCTTAACGGAAAAGGTTTTTAAGGCCGGAGGTATTGATGAACGCTTGATTGAGCTGGAAAAAGAAGAAGAGCTGCTGGTGAAAGAGCTACAGAAATTAGGAGAAGAACTGCACAAAAAACGCGAAAAAGCCATTCCGGGTCTGATGAGTCAGTTAAAGGATACCATCTCTCCTATTGGTATGCCAAATGCTCAATTTGATTATAAGTTGCAAAAAACTTCTCATTTTTATCATAACGGAACAGATACATTACAGGTGTTATTCTCTGCAAATAAAGGAATGCCGTTTGCTCCCATGAAAAAAGCCGCATCAGGCGGAGAAATGTCCCGAATCATGTTAACGATAAAGGCCATTCTGTCACAATATACCCAGCTACCTACCCTTATTCTGGATGAAATTGATACGGGTGTTTCCGGAGATGTTGCAGATAAGATGGGGACTATTATGAAGCAAATGAGCACTTATATGCAGGTTTTTGCTATTACCCATCTGCCTCAGGTGGCCGCTAAAGGTAAAATTCATTTTAAAGTAATGAAAGACCAGTCGGCAACTGTTACACAATCAAAAATTGCAGCATTGTCAGAAAGTGATCGTGTAAGTGAGCTGGCACAGATGCTATCGGGAAATAAAGTTACAGAAGCGGCCGTTTTGCACGCTAAAACGCTGTTGGGCTACGTTTAATGCGTACGGTACGTTTCCAGGGTACTTTGCGTAACCGCAAAATAACCCAAAGCGTAATTTTTCGGGTTGGTTCTGTTCTTAATGTTTCCTCTGATCACTCCCATCGGACTCGCAAAAGGATTGCCTGCATTTGCCGATACATCAAGTATTTTAAAAAGGTAGCTGTAAGCTGTACTTGAAATAGCCGTAACGCTTACCGTAATATCCTGGTTAGGTACTATTTCTTTATCCTCGTCATACGACAAATAACTGTTATCCATCATGTTTCCGTTAAAGAATTCATCGCTCAGCAATTGCTGCGCTGCCCGTTTGTCTTTATAGAACCATTGGATAAAATAGTAATTTTCTGCAGATGCATCATCCTGAAAATAGGCCGTTACCTGTGTGGTTTTTCCAAGAAAACTACTGAACTCGCTTTGCTCTATACGGTCTATTTCAGGAGCTTGAACTATGGTTTCTTCCGCTTCATAGGTTTCGTTTTTGTATACAATTACTAATTTAAAAGTATCGCCTACCTCTCCTTCAAACGCACTGGTACGGTAAATGCCCGCTTCCGTTTCAACAAACGGAATGGTAGAATTGTCAGCAAGTGAAATCATGGTAACTTGTGCGCCGCTGGCTTTAGGGATATCATGGTTAAAATACCCTGTGGTTTCGGTTAATCGTATAAACTGATCATGATTGCCTGCATTTTTCTGGATATTGATAAACGCCTCAATTACCAGCTTTGGATCCTGCGTATCCAAGTCTACATCTATTACTTCTTCACACGAAAAGAATAAACCGCTGATTGCGACTAAAATGAGGAATATAAGCTTTTTCATAGGTTAAAATTTAAAATTATAGGTAACACTTGGTACAATGCCAAATACAGAAAGCTTAACGGCTTCGTTCTGTCCCGCGTAGTTTTCCCTTTCACGGAACGATATAGAAGCAGCATTCTTACGGTTATAGACGTTATAGATACCAAATATCCATTCACTTTGCCATCCTTTTTTCTTATCGGGTTTTGGGGTGTAAATAGCCGATACGTCTAAATGGTGAAATAGCGGTAAGCTGTGATTGTTGCGGTAGTCATAACTAGGAATAGGATAGCCTAACATATCATACCGCCCTACCGGATAAGTTACCGGGCGGCCAGATTGCAGGACAAAATTAGCGCTGATATTCCATTTTTTTGACAGTTCATAATTTCCTACAACAGCCAGGTCATGACGGCGGTCGTGCGGCGTGCGGTACCATTCGCCATAATTTATACCCAGTTCCTCCGGAGTTCGTCCTTTTGTCTGCTGCATTGATTTAGACCATGTATAAGCTATCCATCCGGTAAACCTTCCGGTGTTTTTTCGGAACAATAACTCCAGTCCGTACGATTCTGTTTTGCCGTTAAGCAGCACCTGTTCAATAGCACGGTTTCCGATGAGGTCGGCTCCGTCTACATAATCAAGCCGGTTTTGTCCTAATTTGAGGTACGATTCTATTTCCAGACTATATTCCCCGTCTTTTAAATTCCTGAAATACCCTACGGCTCCCTGATCTACTATCTGAGGTTTGATATATTGGCCGCTTGGCGCCCATACATCCAAAGGGGTTGCAGCAGTAGTATTAGAGATGAGATGAATGTATTGCGCCATTCGGTTGTAGCTCATTTTAACCGAACTGTTATCGTCTAAAGCTACTGAAATAGCAAAACGAGGTTCAAAATTCCCAAAATCAGCTATTGTTTTGTTCTTTCCGTAAAATGTGCTTCCAACAGGTTTTTCTTTAAAATACGTATCCGTTTCTTCGTCATACCCTACAGGGTTACTGTTAGTATACTCATTTATCCATTCTTCGCCCAGACGATAAAACATACTATACCGAAGGCCATAATTGATCGTAACCATTTTACCCAATTCCTGTTCCGCCTCTATATATAAAGCGGGTTCTACTGCGTACTGATGAGGTATTTTATACGGATTGACAGGTGAATCTGCATCATCCGGCGTTATTTCTCCAGGTTTGAAAGTATATTGAATGGCATTCAGACCATAACGCAATTCCAGTTTGTCATTTACATAGTGTGTAAAATCCTGTCTGAAATTATAATTTATAATGCCGGAATCCCAGTTGAACCCGACAAACCCTAACGTGAGGCCGTAATAGTAATCACTGTAAATAAACGAAGTATTGGAAAAAAGTTTTGGACCAAACACATGATTCCAGCGCAGATTAAACATGGTATTGCCATATTTGTTATCGAACAGGTCATCAAATTTAAAGACATCACGCCCGAAATATCCCGATAAATACAAGTGGTTATTATCGTTGAGCGCATAATTCAGTTTCATGTTCAGGTCGTAAAAATAAGCGGCACTATTCTTATCCGTTAGTTTAAGGAATAAATGTGCATAAGAAGCCCTTCCAGCCACTAAAAAAGCCGCTTTGTCTTTTGCTATAGGTCCTTCTGCCAGCAACCGGCTAGACAATAATCCTATGCCTCCGCTGGCATGGAAAGACTTACTGTTACCGTTACGTTGGTGGATATCGAGCACAGAAGAAGCTCTTCCCCCGAAACGTGTAGGAATACCCCCTTTGTATAGTTTTAGGTCTTTCAGGACATCAGCATTGAACACGGAAAAAAAACCATAAAGATGGGATGAATTGTACACAACAGCCTCATCTAACTGTAAGAGGTTCTGATCAGAGCCACCTCCCCGAACATTAAAACCGGTGGTGCCTTCTCCTGAATTGGTTACACCCGGCAATAATAAAATGGTTTTTAAAACATCTGTTTCCCCTAAAACTACCGGCATTTTTTTGATTTCTTCAACTGTTAATTTATTGATACTCATTTCCGGTTTCCTGATATTGATTTTTTTGGGATTGGTAATGATGACCATTTCCTCCAGATTAGCGCTTTCTTGAGGCAATGCGATGTTTTTTTTAAGATTTTCTGTAACCGTAATTTTTTCAGACCAGGTGACATAGCCGGAAAGTTCAACAATTAGGGTATGTTCGCCTTCAGGAACAGTTAAGGAATAAAAACCGTATGAATTGGTTTCGGTTCCTGTTTGCAGATCCGGAAGATAAATAGTAGCGCCGATTAAGGTTTCGTTGGTAGAAGCGTCTGTTATCATACCGCTAATCATTTTAGAGGGCTGCGCCCAAATAAATAGGGGGAAGAAGACGAGAAAAAGTCCGAAAATTTTTCCTTGCATAAGTTCTTTTGGTTTTAAAGGAATAAGCCATGTATAAAACGGGGGCTTTTATGGCTTATCGTTTTTTAAGATGTTAACAAAAATACTATAACTCTTGTGTTAAAACTATTTTTACACATAAAATGACAAGGATTTTATAAAAAAATAATTTTAATAACTCAGTAAATTATAGTAAATTGTAGGTGCAACTAAAGAAACAATAATTCATGAACAATCAAAACGCAAAATCAGTGCAAAATATTACCGTAAACGGTAATAATTATCGGTACAGTTCTTTAAAGGATCTTCCGGAAGGCACGGTAGACCATCTGCCGTTCAGCATCCGGATCTTATTGGAAAACGTGTTGCGTAATTACGATGGCTTCAGTATTACGGACGAACATATTCAAACGTTGGTGAACTGGTCACCGGAACCCGTAGATAAAGATATCCCATTCAAGCCTGCGCGCATACTCATGCAGGACTTTACAGGTGTTCCGGCTGTGGTAGACATGGCGTCATTACGTGCCGAATACGTACGCCACGGAAAAGACGGCCAGCGAATCAATCCGGCTATACCTGTAGACCTGGTGATTGATCATTCGGTTCAGGTAGATTATTTTGGTACAGACTATTCGTACGATAAGAATGTACAATTGGAATATGACCGGAATACAGAGCGGTACGAGTTGCTGAAATGGGCACAGAAAGGATTAAAGAATTTTACCGTAGTACCTCCGGGAATGGGAATTTGCCACCAGGTAAATTTGGAATATCTGGCCAAGGGTGTTATAGAACGAGACGGCTGGTTGTTTCCTGATACTCTTGTAGGAACTGATTCTCATACACCCATGGTTAACGGAATCGGGGTGATTGCATGGGGAGTAGGGGGAATTGAAGCGGAAGCCGCGATGTTAGGGCAACCTATTTTCTTTACCTGTCCGGAAGTAATCGGGTTAAAACTTACAGGAAAAATTCCGGATCATTGCACAGCTACCGATATGGTACTTTCCATTACCAAAGTATTGCGTGATAAAGGAGTGGTGGGAAAATTCGTGGAAGTTTTTGGAGATGGTTTGGATCATCTCACCGTTACAGATCGTGCTACCATTTCAAATATGTCTCCGGAGTTTGGCTGTACGGTTACTTACTTTCCGATAGACAATCGTACGCTGGAGTATATGCATTCAACCAATCGTTCTGCTGAACAAATTAAAATTGTAGAAGATTACTGTAAAGCAAACCTGTTATGGCGTACAGGGAAGGAAGCAATTACCTATTCATCCGTTGTGGAATTTGACCTGTCTGCATTAGAACCAACCGTTTCAGGTCCAAAACGTCCACAGGATAAAATACTGGTAAAAGATTTGGGAAAACAATTTGCTGCTTTATTAGAAAAAGAGCACAACAGAGAATACCAGCCTGTAAAAGACCGAAGGGAAGCAGCCTGGCTGGCAGACGGAGGCTCAGGTACAGAATTTACGTTTGGCAAAGTTCCGGTAGAAGGAACCGCCCCGCATGAAGTGCTAAGAGAATCCATTCAATCCGTACGTATCAAGCATAAAAATAAAGAATTTATTGTTAGTGATGGCAGTATTGTAATTGCTGCCATTACCAGCTGTACCAATACCTCTAATCCTGCCGTAATGGTTGGAGCCGGTTTGCTGGCGCGCAAAGCTGTGGAAAGAGGGCTTCGTACCAAATCATGGGTAAAAACATCGTTAGCTCCCGGTTCTAAGGTAGTAACACAGTATTTGGAGCGTTCAGGTCTGAATGCTGATTTAGATGCACTGCGTTTTCATAATGTAGGATACGGATGCACATCCTGTATCGGGAATTCAGGGCCCTTGCCTCCGCAAATTGCTGAAGCGGTTGAGAAAGGAGAACTGGTAGTAGCTTCTGTATTATCGGGTAACCGGAACTTTGAAGCCCGTGTACATCCGCAGGTAAAAATGAATTTCCTGATGTCGCCTATGCTGGTGGTTGCCTATGCCCTGGTGGGACGCGTAGATGTGAATTTACTGGAAGACCCTCTGGATTATGATCCGAACGGCAATCCGGTTTATCTAAAAGATATTTGGCCAACCCGGGAAGAGATTATTCAGACGATTAATGACAGCATGAAACAAGAGGATTTTCAGCAGGTATATGATGTTATTTTTGACGGATCTACCGACTGGCAAAACCTCCAGGTAAATTTAGATCAGAATTTCGAGTGGGATAAAGATTCAACCTATATCAAGGAAGCTCCGTTCTTTGAAAACCTGCAGGTAAAACCTGATCCTGTTACTGATATCAAGAACGCACGTGTATTGCTTTATCTGGGCGATTCTGTGACCACCGACCATATTTCCCCGGCAGGTTCATTCAAATCTGATTCAGCAGCCGGAATGTATTTAGAATCACGTGGCGTACACAAAGAAGATTTTAATTCCTACGGCTCTCGTCGCGGAAATCATGAAGTAATGATGCGGGGTACATTTGCCAATGTCCGTATCAAAAACAAAATTGCAGACAGAGAAGGAGGCTTCAGCCGTTATTTTCCAACAGACGAAGTAAAAACAGTATATGAAACGGCAATGGCATATGTAAAAGATAAAACACCTTTGATTGTACTGGCGGGCAAAGAGTACGGTTCGGGCTCGTCTCGTGACTGGGCTGCAAAAGGTACCTTTTTATTAGGGGTAAAAGCGGTAATTGCAGAAAGCTTTGAACGTATTCACCGCAGTAACCTGGTAGGAATGGGAGTAGCTCCTTTGGTTTTTGAAGAAGGGCAGAATGCCCTATCATTAGGTCTGGACGGCTCGGAAACCTTTACTATCACCGGTCTGGAAGAAAACCTTGTACCTCACAAAATGCTGAATGTAAAAGCTGTGCATCCGTCAGGAAAAGAAACCGATTTCAAGGTAAAAGCCAGGTTAGATTCAGCTATTGAAATTGAATACTATAAAAATGACGGTATTTTACAGTATGTATTACGGGAATATCTGAAAGAGAGTTAACTAAGGAAAAACCGCTTTACATAAAGCGGTTTTTTTATGCCATCTGAATACCGTTTCATAAGAGAGTAGAATAGTTTATTACCTTTCCGGGATAATGCCTTTTGAAAAGAATTTTTTATTATCGTACGAGCTACATAAGGAAAAGTGAAGGGAAAAATAAAAGAACCTGCGAGAGGTTCTTTTATTTACATTCTGTTTAGTTCTTCAGTATTTCCGGTTTGACGTTCTTTTGTTTTTAAATTGCTGTTACCAAAACGGTAAGTAAGCCCAAAACGTATACGCTGCGTATCCCAGATATTTTTAAATTCCTGCGTTACACCGTACATTTCCTGTTTGGAATATTCACGCCCGTTAAAAATATCGCTTCCGCTTAAACTCAATTCAAGTTTCTTATCATATACGAGATATTTTAGGGTAGCATAAAATTTTGCATACGGATTTAAACGGAAATTCTGATACGTTTCGCCGAAATTCTGAAAATAACTAAGACTAAGAAAAAGCGTCTTATCGGCATTTAAGACAAAATCATTGGCAGTGAAGAAAGAAAAAGAGGAACCTTTGTATCTGCGGTCAGAAATAGCAATGTTCGATGCTGAATAACCAAAGTAAAATGTATTGATACTTGTCCACCACGCTGCTGGTTTTGCGGTATAGCTTTGTGTAAAACCAACCGATTCTGCATCTGTATAATTCATCCAGATATAATTGTTTTGTTGTGTATCCGGATTTAAAATAGAAGCCTGGTTAACACCATCTTTCATACTTGAAAAGTAAACTCTTGTGTCGAATGTTTTATACGTAAACGTCAGCTCGAAATTATGGGTAAACGAAGGCCTTAAAAACGGATTGCCTTCATTATAGCTGAATTCATTGTTAATAGTACGAAACGGATTCAGGCTTTCGTAGCTTGGCCGGCTGATGCGGCGCGAATAATTAAAACCGATACTTTTATTCTCTGTAAATTGATGTAAAACATAGAGCGTAGGAAACAGTTTAAGGTAATCATTTTTATGACGGTTGTCAGTTTCTCGTGAGTATCCTTCCGTTTGTGTTGCTTCTAAACGCAAACCTGCCTGGATGTTCCATTTTTCGTCAAATTTTTTACTTCCTGAAACATAGAACGCTTCATTTTTCTCGGTATACTCAAAATAATTCGACAAGTTGATGTCGTCTACCATTTCACCCTTTTCGTTTTGTTTAAGTGCCGTAATCAGGTTTCGGGATTGGGAGTTAGAAAACCGGCTACCAACTGAAAAATCGACAAATTTAGTGGGCAATTCAGCGTCCAGCTTAGCCGAAAAATTCTGTATTTTTATATCTACATCATTACTTCCTGTATGGGTGGTATTTGGGATCAATTCATCTGCAGGTGTATATTTTGCATAGGAATAGTTATTTACGGCAGGCGCGTGGTAATTAACAAAATCAATGTCCATCGTTATTTTTTTTCCAAGAGTATCCAGTTTGTACTCGGAATAGAGATTGTAAATCTGCTGGTAGGTTTTATCAGCTGAGGTAGCATTGTTTTTCAGGTATTGCTGTATACTTCCACTTTTCTGACTGAAGATGGTGGTAACTTGTGGCTGTACATCAGTAAATCGTGAACTATAGGCTGAAAATTTGGTGCCTGCAACCCATTTTTTTGTCAGTTGATATTCCAGGGCCAATTGCCCGTTAATAGAGCGGTTTTTGGCATCTGATGCATTTTCATTCTGCCAAAAAGAATCTGTATAATAAATATCATTATTCCAGTTGATTAACGAGCGTCGCAAACCGGTGTTTATTGCGCTTCGAAGTGTTAATTTATTTTTTTGAAGATTGAAAGCCGCGTTATATTGCTGGGTATTTCTGCGACTTCGCTGAAAGGTCCCGCCTAGTGTAGCGTTCCAGCTGTCTTGTTTAATTTGCTTGGTAACGATATTCAGAATACCACTGTTGCCCTCAGCTTGGTATTTGGCAGGCGGGGTGGTAATCACCTCAATCTTGGATAAGGTAGATGAACTGATGCTTTCCAGGTAATTCATCAGCTCTGCCTGGCTCATATAGGTGGGTTTATCATCAATTAACACCAGAACCGAATTTTTGCCGGATATACTTATACTTTCATGTGTAACCGTAACGCCTGGCGTTGTTTTCAAAGCGTCAAGCGCAGTACCACCTGCCGCAGCTGTGGCATTTTCTATGTGGTATATAAAACGATCCGCTTTACGCTCCATGAGTTTTTTGGGTGCCTCAATCACCATTTCGTTCAGTTCGGTACTGTTTTCAAATGAAAGAACACCTAAATCAACCGCAGCATTTAAAAGAAAGTTTTGTTCATAAACAATCTCATCAAAATATAAAATTTCTAGACGGTAATTATCAGGCTCGGCTTCTAAGGAAAAAAAACCATGTTCGTCTGTGTTTCCGGTCAGAGTATCGTTTGCAATTAATAGAATGTCATAAAAAGAAGCAGGTTGTCCGTTGGCCTGTACCATTGCCTTTACCTCATATGGTTGGGCATATAGAGAAGAGATAAGTAAAAAAGAAAGCCAAATTAAAAAGTGTACTAAAGTTTTCATGTAAATTATTTTTTGGCAAATTTTTGATATTTTACAGTCTTCTTTTTTTTATTTCGACCAACCTCTTAAAAAATACGATGAAAAGGTTTGTCGGAAAAAAGCAGGGTTTTGTCGAAAAAAAGGTTGTGTTTTTTAATAAACAATTACTTTTATACTTTAAAATTTTGGTAATGAAAAAGAAATATATCGTAACGCTTCACGTACTGTTCTGGTTGTATTATATGTTACAGGAAGTCGTATATTTTAAGCCAGAAACACAAACCTTCAGTATACCTATACTCACGTTCGATTTTCATATACCGGGTGTAGCTATTGCATATTCTATGCTTTTTTTATATGTTTTTGTATTTTACTTAAACTACCTGTATGTGTTACCACGGTTTTTCGATATAAAAAATGCAAAACGTTTGCTTTTTGCTTTTGCAGGGTTATTCGCAGTATTTATTGGTTTACGCTACCTTATAGAAGAAGTATTGTATCTGGAATTTCTAGGTTTTCACAATTATTACGACGGTGTAACTATACCTTATTATATATACGATAATATACATTATGGCAGTCAACCGATTGTAGCTTCTTCTGTTTTATGGCTTATTATAAATATGCTGCGTTTACAGAAAAAGCAGATAGAGCTAATGGAAAGCAAGCGCGAAACGGAGATCAATTTTCTGAAATCACAGATTAACCCGCATTTTATCTTTAACACGTTAAATAATATATATTACCTGGTTTTTGAAAAATCGGACAAATCATTAAAAGCAATTGAACAGTTAAGTGGCTTAATGCGGTATATGACTTATGAAAGTGCTAATGAAACAATTGCTATATGCCGGGAAATAGATTATATTGAAGACTTTATTCAGCTGGAATCGATGCGGATTTCAGGAAAAGCTAATATTTTATTTGAAAAAGATATACGGAATTCTGAATTTCGTATTCCTCCTTTATTGTTGATTCCCTTTGTCGAAAACGGATTTAAACATGGAATTGTAAATGATGAAAACCGGCCTTTTACAATAAAATTATCGCAAACGGATCAATTATTACTATTAGAAACAGAAAATGGGGTGAATCAATATCAAAAAGACCATAGTCCGGGCGTTGGAATTGAAAATATAAAAAAACGGCTGGCATTATATTTTCCTGATCGTCATACCTTAAACATAACATCACAGAATGATTTGTATCAGGTACACCTAACCATACAGCTATGAAAAAAATAACATGTGTCATTTTAGACGACGAGCCCATGGCAGTGGCATTACTGTCAAAATATGTTGAAAAAATATCGAATTTTGAATTAATCAAGGCCACAACAAGTGCTTTTGAAGTACTCGAGCTGATTGCCAGTGTAAAAGTTGATGTATTGTTTGTTGATATTCAGATGCCCGATTTCACCGGTATACAGATTATGGAATTGACAGGAAATAAAACCAAATTTGTTATTACATCAGCCTATAGCGAATATGCCTTACAGGGTTATGAGCATAATGTAGTGGATTATTTACTGAAACCTATTTCGTTTGACCGGTTCTATAAGAGTGTTTTGAAAATTCAAACTTTATTTAAAAAGACACCGCCAGAGAGTTCTGAGACGATTCGGATAGAAGAGAAACAAGAAGATTTTTTATTTGTAAAAACAGATGGACGACTGGTAAAGATCAGTTTGAGTGAACTGCAGTTTATTGAAGGGCTAAAAGATTATGTATACCTGCATTTAAAAACGGAGAAATTGATTGTCTTAGACACCATGAAAGAATTTGAAGGAAAACTGCCGGCTGAATTTATGCGTGTCCATAAATCCTACATCATAAGATTGGACCAGATAGCATCTATTGAACGTAACCGGATTTTTATTCAGAATAAGATTATTCCGATAGGCGAAACCTATAAGAGCCGCTTTCAGGATTGGATGAAAGAATTTTTATAAAAATCAGATTTCGATAGATTTTTAGTACTTTTAGTACTTCTTAATTTAAAAGTAGATATGCGAATTTGCTACCTGTTTGTTTTTGTTTTTTATACGATTGGTTTTTTTGCCCAGCCTATGGAAAAAACACCTGTTTATATTATCGGAACGGTAGACGAATCATCTTCTGTGTTTACGCCGGAAAATCTTTTTTCTATTTTAGATGATATAAAACCACAGGTAATACTACAAGAAAATGACAGTAAACAGCTAGCAGAGTATACTAAAGAAATCAGACCTACTTCCAATGAGCAAACGGCTACCTTAAAATACCTTAAAAAATATCCCAAGACACTAAACCTGCCTTTTGAATTTGAAGGACGAAACCAATTCAGAAAAGATCATGGTATGGTACCTGCAGATGTATTAACTATCCGTCTGCTGGACAGCCTGTATAAAGAAAAAGCGTTACAGCCTGAAAATATGAAAATATATGCAAAATACGAGGAGGCAAACCAAGCATTAAAAGAATTTGCCAAAACAGATATTCAAACACTAAATGGTATTGTTTTTGAAAATCTAAACCGATACCGTCAAAATATACAACATCACGAAATTCCGAAAATAACGAATTCAGAACCCGTATTTTTAACCCGGTATATAACTAAGCCCGACGGGGAGAAAATTTCGTATAGAGAAGGGTATCAGTTCTGGTGCAACTTCTGGGATTTGCGGAACAACAGCATGGCTATAAATATTCTCCGCCAGGCAAATGAACACAAAGGCAAACATATTGTGGTATTAACCGGCGTACAACATAAGTATTATCTGAAAGAACTCTTATTAAAATTTGCCGACGGCAGTTATGAACTGAAAGAATATTTCAAAGAAAAGTAATAGGATCTTTTATAACGCGGCATATTAGAGCTGCCGAATAGAATATTAAAATCTTACCGTTTTGCCTCGGTGTTCTATCATTCCGTTATTAGGACTTTTTTCAATACAAAAAACGCCGCTCGTAGAGCGGCGTTTTTTGTATGTCTGTCATTTTAACGATTATGACAATTTATTTATTATAGTATTTAAGGTTACTGAAGGACGCATAGCCGCTGAAGTTAAAGAAGCATCAGGCTGATAGTAGCCTTTTATGTCCTGAGGTTTGCCTTGTGCCGCAATTAATTCTTCGTTGATTTTGGTTTCGTTTGCAGACATCTCATTTGCGATAGGAGCAAATTTAGCCGCTAACTCAGCATCTTTTGTTTGCGCAGCCAGAGCCTCAGCCCAGTATAGAGCCAGATAGAAGTGCGAACCGCGATTGTCTATAGTTCCTAATTTTCTTCCAGGCGACTTATCTGTGGCTAAAAATTTCTCAGTGGCGATATCTAAAGTGTCAGCTAAAATCTGTGCTTTAGAATTGTTTTGCGTTTGTGATAAATGCTCTAATGAAGCACCTAAAGCTAAAAACTCTCCGAGAGAATCCCAACGTAAATACCCCTCTTCAATAAATTGCTCAATATGTTTTGGTGCAGAACCTCCGGCTCCTGTTTCAAATAAACCACCGCCATTCATTAAAGGTACAATAGACAGCATTTTCGCAGAAGTTCCTACTTCCAGAATAGGAAACAAATCGGTCAGGTAATCCCGTAATACGTTTCCGGTTACGGAAATAGTATCTTCTCCTTTGCGAATTCTGTCTAAAGAAAATTTGCAGGCATCAACCGGGGCTAAAATACGGATATCTAATCCGGCGGTATCAAAACCGGCTAAATAGCTATTTACTTTTTTAATAATTTCCCTGTCGTGCGCACGGTTTTCATCTAACCAGAAAACAGCAGGGGTATCAGATAAACGTGCACGGTTTACGGCTAATTTTACCCAATCCTGAATAGGGGCATCTTTTGTCTGACACATACGGAAAATATCGCCTTTGGCTACTTCCTGTGTCATAAATATGTTACCTTCAGCATCTGTTACGCGAATAGTTCCGTCTGCATCAGCCTGAAATGTTTTATCGTGTGAGCCATACTCTTCTGCCTTTTGAGCCATAAGTCCCACATTTGGTACAGATCCCATTGTTTTCGGATCTAAGGCACCGTTTGCTTTACAATCGTCTATAACAGCCGTGTATACACTGGCATAAGAACGATCCGGAATTAAAGCGAACGTATCCTGTTGTTTACCTTCTTTATTCCACATCTGGCCAGAAGTACGAATCATAGCCGGCATAGAAGCATCTACAATTACATCGGAAGGTACATGTAAATTTGTAATACCTTTATCAGAATTTACCATGGCCAGAGCTGGTCCGTTTGCAATGGAAGCATCAATAGCTGCTTTTACATCAGCTTCCTGTGCATTTCCTGCAATTTTAGTATATAATTCGCCTAAACCGTTGTTAGGGTTAATGTTTAATTCCTGAAATAAATCAGCAAACTTTGCAAAAACATCTTTAAAATATACCTCAACAATAGCTCCGAAAATAATAGGGTCGGAAACTTTCATCATGGTGGCTTTTAAGTGAGCTGAAAGTAATACGCCAGCTGCTTTTGCTTCAGCAATAGCGTCTGCCACAAAACCTTTTAAAGCATTCAGACTCATAACAGAGGAGTCAATAACCTCACCGGCCTTTAATGGGGATAAGCCTTTTAATTCTTTTACAACACCATCTTTTCCAACAAATTCAATTTTAAATTGAGACGGATTTTCAACGGTAACTGACTTTTCGGTGGCATAAAAATCGCCGTGTGACATAGACATAACGGCTGTTTTTGAATCAGCAGACCAGGTACCCATAGCATGCGGGTTTGCTTTGGCGTAATTTTTAACTGCTTTTGGTGCACGACGGTCTGAATTTCCTTCGCGCAATACCGGATTCACAGCTGATCCCAATACTTTTGCATAGGTAGCTTTTATGGTTTTTTCAGTATCATTAGCAGGTTCAGCAGGGTAATCCGGTACCGCAAAACCATGCGCCTGTAATTCGGCAATGGCTGCGGTTAATTGCGGAATAGAAGCCGATATATTTGGTAATTTGATGATGTTTGCTTCAGGTGTATTGGCTAATTTGCCTAATTCTGTCAGGGCATCACCTATTTTTTGATCCTCTTTCAAATACTCCGGAAAGTTGGCTAAAATCCGCCCGGCTAGTGAAATATCACGGGTTTCCATTTCTATTCCGGCGGGCGCAGTAAAAGCTTTAACAATAGGTAAAAAAGAATAAGTAGCCAGCATAGGGGCTTCATCTGTTAAAGTGTAAATAATCTTGGATTTTGACATTATTGTTTGATTTTTTATAGAAACAATCAGTGATTTTTTGTTTGTTTTTTCTTCACAAATATATGAAAAACTGCCATAAAAGGGACGTGTTTTTAGAAATGTAATGAAGATTTGCCAATTTGGTAATACGTTTTTACTGAATCGCAAAAAAGTAAATTTTGTTAGGGTTTTATAACGAATTTACTAAAAACGCAGTTAATTTTATCCGTAATAAAAAACCACCTTTATAAAGGTGGTTTTTTATTACGGATAAAAAGATAAGTAATTATTTTTTATCTATTACTTCTCCTTTAATGCGAAGAGCAACAGTTCCGTTTGGTACATTCGTAGCATTACTTTCTACTGTAATTGATTTACTGATTTTTCCAGTAGCCATATTGTACTTTACATCAATTTTACCTTTTTCACCCGGCATAACAGGCTTTTCAGGTTTAGATGGTACAGTACATCCGCAGGTAGAACGTACGTTAGTAATTACTAAAGGCTGATCTCCTGTGTTTGTAAACTCAAAAGTCCTCAGTCCGTTGTCTTCACCTTTAACGACCGTTCCGTAATCAATAGTGTTGTCTTTAGCGGTAAACTCAATTTTTGGGCCTGATTGTGCAAAAGATACAGCACTCATTAGTAACATAACTACTAATCCTACAAATTTTTTCATTTTAATAATTTTTTGTTATTGTAAAATTAAACACTTTGGTTAAACATCTAATGGCTAAATTACATTTTATTTGTTTAATAAATGTTAAAAAAGCCGTGTTTTTATATAATACAAATTACGTGCCAGTTGAAGGGATTTAAATAGCGGGTAATATAAATAAGATATTTTATATTTTTGTACCTTCGAAAATTATCTAATTAATAGTAAAATTTATGACAATTCCAGCGCAATTCAATGCGAAACAAGTGGAGACCAAATGGTACGACTACTGGATGAAAAATAATTATTTTCATTCAAAACCCGATCATAGAATACCTTATACAATTGTTATTCCTCCGCCAAACGTCACTGGTGTTTTGCATATGGGGCATATGTTAAACAATACGTTACAGGATGTCTTGATTCGTCGTGCCCGGTTAAAAGGTCTTAACGCGTGTTGGGTGCCCGGAACCGATCATGCCTCTATTGCTACGGAAGCTAAAGTTGTGGCAAAATTGAAAGCGGAAGGTATTCATAAAGCCGATTTAACACGTGAAGAGTTTTTAAAACACGCGTGGGAATGGACCGATAAATACGGAGGAACTATTCTGGAGCAGCTGAAGAAATTAGGCGCTTCCTGTGACTGGGAACGGACTAAATTTACACTGGATCCGGATATGTATGCTTCGGTTATTAAATCTTTTGTCGATTTATATAATAAAGGATATATTTATCGCGGTTACCGTATGGTAAATTGGGACCCGGAGGCAAAAACAACCCTGTCTGACGAAGAAGTTATTTATGAAGAACGCCAGGGGAAACTGTATCATTTGAAATACCAGATTGAGGGAAGCAGCGAATACATTACCATTGCTACCACACGACCTGAAACTATTTTGGGAGATACGGCTGTTTGTATACACCCGGATGATGAACGTTACAGACATCTTCAGGGCAAAAAAGTAATGGTGCCTATTGCCAACCGTGTTATCCCTGTTATTTTTGATACCTATGTAGATATGGCATTCGGTACCGGCTGTTTAAAAGTGACACCGGCCCATGATGTTAATGACAAAGAGCTGGGCGATCGTCATCATTTAGAAATTATTGATATTTTTAATGATGATGCCACTTTAAATGATTTCGGCCTGCATTATAAAGGCAAAGACCGTTTTGTTGTTCGGGAGGAAATAGCGGAAGAACTTAAAAAAATAGGCGCATTAGACAAGATAGAAAACCATCTGAATAATGTGGGAACTTCTGAACGGACTAAGGCGGTTATTGAACCAAGGTTATTAGATCAATGGTTCCTGAAAATGGACGAATTGGTAAAACCGGCTATTAAAGCCGTTTTAGAGAGCGAAGAAATTAAATTATATCCAAACCGTTTTAACAATACGTACCGTCATTGGATGGAAAATATCCGTGATTGGAATATCTCGCGTCAGTTATGGTGGGGACATCGTATCCCTGCTTATTATTTTGGTGAGGGAAAAAACGATTTTGTCGTAGCTGAAAATGCCGAACAGGCATTGGAACTGGCCAGAGTAAAAGCGGGCTCTCCCTTACAGTTATCAGATTTAAAACAGGACGAAGATGCCTTAGATACCTGGTTCTCTGCCTGGTTATGGCCTATGTCGGTTTTTGATGGGGTAGTACATCCCGATAATGAAGAATTCAAATACTATTATCCTACCAACGATTTAATTACTGGTCCGGACATTATTTTCTTCTGGGTGGCACGTATGATCATGGCAGGGTATGAATTTGCAGGTGAAAAACCGTTTAATAATGTGTATTTTACAGGAATTGTACGCGACAACCAGCGCAGAAAAATGTCAAAATCATTAGGTAATTCACCGGATCCGCTGGATTTGATCGATAAATTCGGAGCAGACGGGGTGCGCTGCGGATTGCTGTTATCAGCCTCTGCCGGTAATGATATCCTGTTTGATGAAGAAATGTGCAATCAGGGAAAATCTTTTGCCAATAAAATATGGAACGCATTTCGTCTGATTAAAGGATGGGAAATCTCTGAAACAGCAGAGCAGCCGGCACCGGCAAAAGCGGCTATAGCGTGGTATGAGGCCAAGCTGCAAAAGACATTGCTCGATATTGAAGATCATTTTGAAAAATACAGAATTTCAGATGCTTTAATGGCTATTTATAAGCTGGTTTGGGACGATTTCTGTTCCTGGTTTCTCGAGATGATAAAACCAGGTTATCAGCAGCCTATAGATGCCGCTACATTTAAATCGGCCATAGAAATGCTGGAAGCCAATTTAAAATTACTGCATCCGTTTATGCCATTCTTAACAGAAGAGATATGGCAGCATATTGCAGAACGTACCCCGGAAGAAGCACTTATAATTGCTTCTTGGCCGGAAAGCAAACCGTATAATGAGCAGCTGATTACCGATTTTGATTTTGCTGCTGAGGTAATTGCAGGTGTCCGTACTATCCGGAAAGATAAAAACATACCGTTTAAAGAAGCAATTGAATTAAAAGTATTAAACAAAGAAAATACTTCTGCCACTTTTGACGCAGTAATTTCAAAGCTGGGGAATATCTTTCATTTAGATTATGTAACGGATCAGGTATCGGGTGCTTTGTCGTACCGCGTGAAATCGAACGAATATTTTATTCCGGTTTCGGGCACTGTTAATATAGCTGAAGAAATTGCCAAACTGCAAGAAGAATTAAAGTACCTGCAAGGGTTCTTGCGTTCTGTACAAGGTAAACTCGCAAATGAAAAATTTGTAAATGGGGCACCTGAGCAGGTTATTGCCAACGAACGTAAAAAAGAAGCGGATGCTTTAGCAAAAATAGCGACTATAGAACAGTCTTTAGCCGGATTGAAATAACTACTTTTTAGATACTGTAATAAGCCTTTCCTGTTTTGGAAAGGCTTTTTGCTGTCTTTTAACCTGTAAATAGCCCAAGATATTTTCTGTTTTTAAGCGAAATAGTGACCAGAGCTCGTCAAAAAAATACTACTAGTGCTAATTCCTTTCGCATAAATTTGTGGATTCCGGTATTTTTACTCAAATTTAAAGTATGAAAATTTTAGTCATAGATAATTACGATTCCTTTGTATACAATCTGGTTCATTATTTAGAAACACTGACTTCCGCTATTATTCATGTAGCTAAAAATGATGAAATTACGCTTGAAGAGGTGGCAGAATATGATAAAATAGTACTTTCTCCCGGACCGGGTATCCCCAAAAATGCCGGATTGATGCCCGAAATAATTAAACATTTTTATACAACGAAAAGCATATTGGGTGTTTGTCTGGGACACCAGGCTTTGGGAGAATTTTTCGGTTTTCGTCTGAAACAACTGCACCACCCGTTGCACGGTATCTCCTCAACTGTTCAGGTATATACATCGGAAGCACTTTTCGAAAACATGCCGGCCACCTTTAAAATAGGACATTACCATTCGTGGGTAGTAGAAGCGCATGAACCTTCAGAAATTAAAGTTACTGCTCAGGATATTCATGGCAACGTAATGGCCTTTCAGCATAAAGAATATCCTGTTTTTGGCGTGCAGTTTCACCCGGAATCCGTACTTACAGAATTCGGCCTGGAATTATTAAAAAACTGGCTTTACTATAAACCTGTGCATACTGATGACTAAAACGTATGATCACCTGTTCCATACAGTAGGAGAGATAAGACAAACAACTCCTATCCGGTATGCTGTTTCCGGACGTTATGAGAAACCGCATGCCCTTCCTTTTGAGATATATACTGAAAAAGAGAAAAAAATTCCGGTTTGCCCTCAGAAAGTAAGTCCGTTTCTTGACCGGATGATCGGAAAAATGGACATTTCAAAATTCACTGTTGAAGAATCATGCCAGTACCTGCAGATTTTCGCCCCTGTAACTACTTCCGGCACAGATAGCCTGCCTGTATTGGTCTGGATTCACGGAGGCTCTTACGAGCTTGGGTGTGGTATAATACCTACCTCTTATCCTGCTCAGTGGGTAAAAGAGCAGGATATTATGATAGTGGCCGTTAATTATCGTCTAGGTCTGTTCGGTTTTTTGGGAGGCGATGAAACTCGTCCTGCCAACCTGGGTTTTCTGGATATTATAGAGGCCTTAAAATGGATTCAAAAAAATATTTGTTTCTGGGGAGGGAATCCGGATAATGTAACAATTTTCGGACAATCTTCGGGAGGCGATGCAGCCGCACATCTGATGTTGGTTGAAGGATCCGAAAAATGGTTTCAGCGTATTATTGTGCATAGTGCGCCTTTAGGGCTACGACACCACAAGCAAAATATGACCCGGTATATGCTGCGTGCCACCCAAAAGTTTATGCACCATCCGGATAGTCTGCAAATGATTGAACAATACCAGAAACATATTCCTTCTGTTTGGAAATTCGGATTAAAGGCTACTATGCCTTTTGGTTTGCAATACGGGCATACGCCCCTGTGTCAGGAAACAGAAACAGAAAGTCTATGGCGGAAAAGAGCAGCTAAATTTGATGTGTTAATAGGTCTTAACCAGGAAGAAACGGCTTTTTATTTAAAAACATCTGAAAAGCTAAAGAAGGCGGAACACACTTATTTAGGAAAAAAAGCCATTGCCGGAAGCGTGCGGGCTACTACTGAAATTATTTATGGAAAACCCGCTCGTTTGTGGGCTGAGAATCTGGCAAAAGGCAAAGGGAATGTATTTTTATTCCGACTTTTCAATACCTTACCTGGTAATAAACTGGGGGCTGCACATTGTTTCGATATGCCTTTTTTCTTCGGAGATGATCTTGCATGGTGTAATGCAGAACTCACAGCAGGTATACCGCCGCATTACAGAAGTGAAAAAGGGAAAGCACTCAGAGCGGCCTGGGGAGAATTTATCAAAAAAGGACGCATTAGAAAAGAGAGCACTACTTCTGAATTGCTTGAGCTGCGAAAGGTAACACTCACTGATGGTGGTAAGGTTCGTTTCGTAAAATGGTAAACCCGCGGTACAGCTGTTCAATCATAAATAAACGTACCATTTGATGGGAAAACGTCATAGCGGATAAGGATAGTTTGCCTTGTGCTTTCTGGTAGACTTCTTCTGAAAAACCATAAGGTCCGCCTATAACGAAAACCAATGATTTTATACCGGCATTCATTTTTTTCTGAAGCACATCTGCAAACTGCAGGCTGGAATATGATGTTCCATTTTCATCCAGTAAAATCAAATGGTCGCTTGCTGAAAGTTTAGCTAAAATCTGTTCACCTTCTTTTTGCTTCTGCTGGGTTTCGCTCATGTTTTTGGCATTCTTTATATCGGGAACAATATCCAGATCAAATTTTATATAAAAAGAAAGCCGCTTGCTGTATTCATCAATCAAAGTCTGTAATGCCTTATGGTCGGTCTTGCCAATAGCCAAAAGTTTTATGTTCATGCTGAAATTTTGACAAATATAGCTATTATGCTATTAATTTGAAATCGGGATATTGTTCTTTAATCCTTAAAAGGTGTCATGTAGTATGTTCATAGTATTGCCTGTTTATATGAGGTAAAATTTCATCATACCATTCGTTTTTTGTATATTTAATCCAATAAAAAATAAAAAAATGCGTAGAAAAATTTTAATGTTAGCGGGTGATTTTGTAGAAGATTATGAAATAATGGTACCTTTTCAGGCTTTATGGTCTGTGGGATGTGAAGTTGATGTGGTATGTCCCGGCAAGAAAAAAGGCGATATCATTGCTACTGCTATCCATGATTTTGTAGGGTATCAAACATATGCTGAACTTCGGGGACATAATTTTCAAATCAATAAAACGTTTGATGAGGTCAATGTAAACGAATATGACGGGCTTTACATTTGCGGAGGCAGAGCACCCGAGTATATACGTTTAAACCATAAGGTGCTTGAATACACTCAAAGTTTTTTTGAAAATAACAAACCTGTAGCAGCCATTTGTCATGGTATTCAGATATTAACGGCAGCCGGGGTAGTAAAAGGAAGAACACTAACAGCTTATCCGGCAGTTGGTCCTGAAGTGGAACTGGCTGGAGGTATTTACAAAGAAATAGGTGTTAACGAAGCTATAACAGATGGTAGTCTGACTACTTCTCCTGCATGGCCCGGTCATCCGGACCTTTTAAGTGAATTTTATAAACTCTTAGGTATTTCCATTACTTTTAACTAAAGCCGGTGTTTACAACGGTCTCACTTTTCATAAGCCGTAAAACTTTTGTACTTTAGCATAAAAGTAGTAAATATGATTTCTAAAGAACAATTTCAGACTGAATTAGATTTAATTATACAAAATGCCATTAGGGAAGATGTGGGTGATGGTGACCATAGCTCATTAGCGTGTATTCCGGCAAATGCTGAAGGTAAGGCCAAATTACTGATAAAGGATGAAGGTGTACTGGCCGGTGTTGATTTTGCTGCAATGGTTTTTAACTATGTAGATCCGGATTTAAAAATGGAGATTCTACTGCAAGACGGAACTGCCGTAAAATACGGAGATATTGCTTTTTATGTGTCCGGAAAATCACAATCTATTCTAAAAGCCGAAAGGATAGTACTTAACTGTATGCAGCGCATGAGTGCTATTGCCACTAAAACGCAGCAGTATGTTAAGCTTTTAGAAGGAACAAATGCAAAAATTTTAGACACCCGTAAAACCACTCCGGGTATTCGCGCTATTGAAAAATGGGCAGTAAAAATAGGTGGTGGAGAAAACCATCGGTTTGCGTTATACGATATGATTATGCTTAAAGATAACCATATTGATTTTGCAGGAGGTATTACGCAGGCAATACGAAAAACCCAAGATTATTTAAGAATGAAGGGAAAAGATCTAAAAATAGTGGTAGAGGCACGTAATCTGGATGAAATTGGAGAAATTCTGGAAAATGAAGGGGTGTACCAGATTTTGATCGACAATTTTAATTATGAAGATACACGTAAAGCCGTAGCCATGATTAACGGTAAGTGCCTGACAGAATCATCCGGAAATATCAATGAAAATACGTTAAGGGAATACGCATTATGTGGTGTCGATTTTATTTCGTCCGGTGCCTTAACCCATTCCGTATACAATATGGATTTGAGTTTAAAGGCGGTAGTATAAATTAAAAGAAAAACAGTGTCGGCTCCCATCGAAAAAAAACTGGCTAAAATTCCGATTCTCAATAAGATCGTACAGTTTTCCAAAACCATTAAATTGCCGGCTTTGGAAGGCTTGTCGTTATACGAGTTGCTGGAACTTTATATCTTTGGTATAGTCAGAGGGGCTTTTTCATACCGTGCGGGGTCCATAGCCTTTAGTTTTTTTATGGCGTTGTTTCCGTTTGCCTTATTTATACTAAACCTGATACCTTATATCCCTTTAGAGAATTTCCAGCATGATTTTTTAAAATTTGTAGAAGACAGTGTTCCGCCCAATACATATGGTGCCATTGAATTGATTTTGATTGATATTATGAATAACAGCTATCGCAACCTGATTTCTACCGGGGTTATCATGTCAATGATCTTTATGGCAAATGGTATAAATGCTATCATCAGCGGGTTTGAATCTTCTTACCATATAACCAAATCACGGAATTTTTTCAGACAATATGCCATTGCTATCATGCTTTCTGTGCTCATTTCCATTTTACTGTTACTGGCGGTGGCCGTTTATCTAACGGTAGAAGTACTTATGCATGTATCTGATTATCCCATGCTTGCTGTAATTGGCCGGTATATCTTTATGGTACTCATGGTTTTCCTGGTAGTATCTATATTATATAAGTTTGGAACCAAAGAAACCAAACATATGGCGTTTGCATCATATGGCTCTATTTTTACAACCTTATTAATAGCTGTAACTTCTTATTTTTTTGGTATTTATGTAGTGGAATTTTCAAAATATAATGAATTGTACGGATCAATAGGTACACTTCTTGTAGTAATGTTATACATCTGGATTAACTGTATGATATTATTGCTGGGTTTTGAATTAAATGCTACGATATATCGGTTAAAACGAAAAAAAATGTATATTAGTACTAAAAAAATAACAACATCATGAAAAAAGCATTCATCACTTTCATTATTTGTATTATAAGTGTTTTTGCCCTGCGTGCTCAAAGTGTAACGGGTAAATGGAAGACTATTGACGATGAAACCGGAAAGGCCAAATCTATAGTGGAAATCACGGAAAAAGATGGGAAAATCTACGGCAAAGTAATAGAAATTCTCACGGATAAAAAAGAAGCAAAATGTGAGAAATGCCCGGGCTCTGACAAAGGAAAGCCCATTAAAGGGCTTACTATTATCAAAGGCCTGAAAAAAGACGGCAATGAATATTCCGGTGGAAAAATTTTGGACCCTTCATCCGGAAAAGAATATAAATGTGCTATAAAACTTAACGGAAAAGATAAGTTGGATGTTCGCGGTTATGTAGGGATACAGGCTTTAGGGCGTACTCAGACCTGGGTAAGACAGTAAGAAACTATGTTGCTCAGACAGATAAACTGACCGGGTAAAAGCAGGGTAGTTAAAGTGCTTAAGCACAACAGAAGCTTAGGTAAAAGACCTGGCATTAAATAGTAGTGAATTTTTATTTTTACCAAATAGGAAACACCTTTTATTAAGGTGTTTTTTATGTTTTAGCCTTATCTTTGCTATATGGATTTTTTCATAGACGTTATTGTTCCGCTTGCCGTTCCGGATACTTTTACTTATCGTATAACAGCTGATGAGTTTAAGCAACTGCAACCGGGGTGCCGTGTAGCGGTTCCGTTTGGAAAAACAGCTATATATACCGCTCTTGTTATTCGTAAACACCAAGAAAAACCTTTGGTGTATGAACCAAAAGCAGTACATGAAATTTTAGATACTGTACCTGTTGTTGTTGCTTTTCAGTTACAGCATTGGCAATGGATGGCTCATTATTATATGTGCACACCTGGAGAAGTGTATAAGGCCGCGCTTCCGTCTAATTTACTTTTAGAAAGCGAAACCATCGTTACTTATCTTCCTGAAAATTCAGTGGCAGCTGACGATTTAACGGATGACGAATTTTTACTCTGTGAAGCGTTTCAGCGCCAGCCGGTTTTGAAAATAGAAGAAATTGTAAAAATAGTAAACTATAAGAAAGTGCTTCCCGTTATCCAGTCTTTACTGACAAAAAAGCTTGTCCGGCTGCAGGAAGAAATGACAGACACCTATAAACCCAAGATAATTTCATATGTAAGGCTTCCCGAATCATTTCAATCGCCAGATAAATTACAGGAGGTACTGGATTTAACAGGCCGATCAGCAAAACAGAAACAAGTTGTTCTTGCATATTTTCAATGGAAAGCCCGCGAAAAGCAGTTGCCTGTAACTATCAGGCAGCTTTCAGAAGAAGCACAGGTGTCTGAAGCAATAGTGAAAGCTTTAATAAAGAAAGGAATTCTAGAATACTATTCGGAAGAAAAAGACCGGGTCATTTTTGAAGAAGCTACCTCACAATTGCAGCTAAGTGAGCCGCAGCAAAAAGGGGTCTTTCAGATTAAACAGACATTCCAGTCTTTTGATGTATGCCTGCTGCACGGGATAACCGGATCGGGTAAAACAGAAATCTATATTCAATTAATAGAAGAATACCTTAAACAAGATCGGCAGGTATTGTATTTATTGCCTGAAATTGCGCTTACCACGCAATTGGTTCATCGGGTAACGGCACATTTCGGCAACCAGGTGGCGGTATACCATTCGAGGTACTCTCTGAATGAGCGGGTTGAGGTCTGGAAGCAGTTGCTCGAAAAATCTGACAGGGCACGAGTGGTTATAGGAGCGCGTTCAGCTATTTTTCTTCCCTTTACGCATTTAGGGCTGATTGTGGTAGATGAAGAGCATGAAGCATCGTACAAACAGCAAGATCCGGCACCGCGCTATCATGCACGCGATGCTGCTGTTGTGCTGGCCAAGATACACGGGGCAAAAGTGATACTGGGATCAGCCACACCAAGCCTGGAAAGTTATTACAATGCCTATCAGGGTAAATACGGGAAAGTAACCCTTACTCAACGATTTGGTAAAAGTATTCTGCCGGATATACAACTAATTGATTTAAAAGAAGGCTATAAGCGTAAACAGATGACAGGGCATTTCAGCCAGGCATTGATTGACGCTATGCAGGCCGTTTTAGCGGAACACGAACAAATTATTTTATTCCAGAACAGAAGAGGCTATTCGCCTGTGCTGGAATGTCTCAGCTGTGGGCATGTACCGCAATGTCCTTCATGCGATGTGAGTTTGACCTACTATAAGTTTAAAGACCATTTGAAATGTCATTATTGCGGATTTACCATGGCCAGACCCATACATTGTCATGCCTGTAACAGTACAGATGTAACAACAAAAGGATTTGGAACAGAACAGATTGAAATAGAGTTGAAGCAATTGTTTCCCACAAAACGGATTGCCCGCATGGATCAGGATACAACAAGGGGAAAATTTGCATTCGAAAAACTCATGGAAGCCTTTAAGAATAGGGAAATCGATATATTGATCGGGACACAAATGCTGGCAAAAGGATTAGATTTCGAGAATGTAACATTAGTAGGCGTTATGAATGCTGATAATGCTCTACATTTTCCGGATTTCAGGGCACATGAGCGGGCTTTTCAGATGCTTATACAGGTATCGGGACGTGCAGGACGTGCAGAAAAAAAAGGAAAAGTAATGATACAGACCTATAATCCGTATCATACTATTATACAGCAGGTACTACAGAATGATTATGCGGGGATGTTTAAAGAACAGATGTATGAACGGGTACAGTTTAACTACCCGCCGTTTTACCGGCTGATCCGGTTACAGCTCAAACATGCTGATTACCAAAAACTGAAAACCGGTGCTTTTTGGCTGTACGAAGCACTAAAAGCAGAATTGGAAATGCCTGTATTGGGACCTGAAGAACCGGGTATCAGTCGTATCCGTAATCAATATATCCGTGTGATACTTATTAAAATACCGGTTAACAAATCGTTGGAAGATACAAAAAAAAGGCTGTCAAGGAAACTGCAGAGTTTTGAATCTATAGCAGGTTATCGCTCTATAAAAACCACTATTAATGTAGATTACTATTAAAAAAGAAAATAAAATTTTGGGAGTTGGTATATAATTGTTTATTTTTGCACCCAATTTTATAACAAAATAAATATTTGTATTATGAATCATTATGAAACTGTTTTCATTTTGAATCCCGTTTTATCTGAAACTCAGGTAAAGGAAACAGTAACTAAATTTGAAGAGTTTTTAGTTTCTAAAGGGGCTCAAATGATTTCTAAAGAAGATTGGGGCTTAAAAAAACTAGCTTACGAAATTCAAAACAAAAAAAGTGGTTTTTACCATTTATTTGAGTACCAGGTTCCGGGAGAAGCGATCATCGGATTAGAAACAGAATTTCGTCGCGATGAGCGTGTAATGCGTTTTCTAACTGTAACGTTAGACAAACATGCAGTAGCTTGGGCCGAAAGAAGAAGAGAGAAATTAAAAACTAAAAAAGCGTAATTGTCATGTCAAGTATCGAGCAATCTGCAAAAGGAAAAAAAGACGGAGATATCAGATATTTAACGCCTTTAAACATTGAAACAAACAAAACTAAAAAGTATTGCCGTTTCAAAAAATCAGGAATCAAATACATCGATTATAAAGATGCTGATTTCTTATTGAAGTTTGTGAACGAGCAAGGTAAAATCTTACCTCGTCGTTTAACAGGTACTTCTTTAAAATACCAAAGAAAAGTATCGGTAGCGGTAAAAAGAGCGCGTCATTTAGCTTTAATGCCTTACGTAGCTGATTTATTAAAATAATATAAATTTAAAGTTGTTGGTTTTCGGATCAGAAACCTAACTTCTTCATAAAAAGGACAACAACATGGAAATCATTTTAAAACAAGACGTTCAGAAATTAGGATTTAAAGACGATATCGTAACGGTAAAACCGGGATACGGACGTAACTATTTAATTCCTCAGGGATTAGCAGTTTTAGCTACACCTTCAGCCAAAAAAGTATTGGCTGAAAATTTAAAACAAAGAGCGCACAAAGAAGCTAAATTAATTGCTGATGCTAACGCGACTGCTGAAGCATTAAAAGCTTTAGATATTAAAATTACTGCAAAAGCAGGTGGTGAAAAATTATTTGGTTCTGTAACAAATGCTGATATTGCTGAAGCATTAGCGGCAAACGGACAAACTATTGATAAAAAATTCATCACTTCAGGTACTATCAAACGTTTAGGTAAGTATACCGCTGCTGTTCGCTTACACCGCGAAGTAAGTGTTGAGGTGCCTTACGAAATTGTAGCTGCTGAGTAATTTTTTTAACAGTATATAAAAAGTCTTCCCAGAAGGGAAGACTTTTTTTGTTTATAAAAGCCTTATCTTCGCTCTAAAGATTTTACTTTATGAAATACGCCCGTTTAACCAAAGAACAATTAGAATCGTTACATACTGAATTTTCTAACTTTTTAGCCTCGCAGCAAATCGATAAAGAAGAATGGGAAACCCTTAAGAAAGAAAGTCCCGAAATCGCAGAACAGGAACTTGATATTTTTTCTGATCTGATTTGGGAAGGCGCTTTGCAGAATGCACGTTATATAGAGCATTTTTCTAAAAATCATATTTTTCTTTTCCGGTTTGACGATCAACATATTGATACGCTGGTGCTCAAAAGTTTAAATGAAAAAGTTGATTTTATGCATAAGACCGGTTTAGAGTGGCTGGCCGAACATATCTTTACTGATGAAGTAGACATTAGAAAGGGAGCCAAAAAATTTGATCAGGACCGCAATACCGAGCTTTTTGATATTATTAAACAAGGTGGTATTTTAAGTCAGGGAGAGTTATATGAACAGTTTTCAGCTTTATTAAAGTCATAATATATGGAGGTTTTAGAACAATTACAGCAACTCCGGAAAGAACTGAATACACATAATTATAATTACTATGTACTGGACGCTCCCACAATTTCCGATTTCGAATTTGATCAAAAGTTAAAAACCTTACAGGAATTAGAAGAAAAATATCCCGAATATTTTGACGAAGATTCCCCAACACAACGTGTTGGCGGTCAGGTAACAAAAAATTTTACCACAGTAGCACATACCAATAGAATGTATTCGCTGGAAAATTCTTATTCAAAAGAAGAGCTTTTTGATTGGGAAAAACGCATCCAGAAACTACTCGGAAATGTAACGGTGCAGTTTGTTTGTGAACTGAAGTATGACGGAGCTTCTATTTCCCTTACATATGAAAACGGAAAATTATTGCGGGCTGTAACAAGAGGCGACGGTTTTCAGGGTGACGATGTAACGCAAAATGTAAAAACCATTCGTTCTGTACCTTTAAGGTTACATGGTGATTATCCGGAGAAATTCGATATCCGCGGTGAGATCATACTCCCATTGGCAGGGTTTGAAAAAATGAATAAAGAGCTTATAGATATAGGCGAAACGCCTTATTCTAATCCAAGAAATACCGCTTCGGGCAGTCTGAAGCTGCAGAACAGCGCTGAAGTTGCCAAACGGCCGCTAGATTGTTTATTGTATACTATTGTAGGTGCAAACAATGAACTGAAAACACATTTCAATGCGTTACAAAAAGCACGTGATTTTGGCTTTAAAGTTCCCGGGCAATCTTTTTTAGCCCAAAATATGGAAGAAGTACTGTCTTTTATTGAAGAATGGGACAGCAAACGGCATGAGCTGCCTTATGAAACTGATGGTGTTGTGATTAAAGTAAACGATTTTCATCAGCAAGAAGAACTGGGGTATACGGCAAAGAATCCGCGTTGGGCTATTGCTTATAAATTTAAAGCTGAGCAGGCAGAAACCCTTCTGGAAAGTATTGTTTACCAGGTAGGCCGAACGGGTGCCATTACACCGGTAGCCAACCTGAAACCGGTACAGCTGGCCGGAACCATTGTAAAAAGGGCGTCTTTACACAATGCCGACCAAATTGAAAAATTAGACATAAGAGTAGGTGATACTGTTTTTGTTGAAAAAGGAGGAGAGATTATTCCAAAAATTATCCGGGTGGCTACCGATAAACGCTCAGCTGATTCCGTTCCTACCGTATACATTACCCATTGCCCGGAATGCGGTACCGAACTGATACGAAAAGAAGGAGAGGCACAGCATTACTGTCCGAATTTTTATGGTTGTCCGCCCCAGATTATAGGGCGTATAGAGCACTTTATTTCCAGAAAAGCTATGGATATTGATGGTCTGGGAGGTGAAACAGTGGCATTACTTTTTAAAAACGGACTGGTAACGACATATGCCGATTTGTATACACTTACCAAAGAAGCCGTTTTACCGTTGGAACGTATGGCAGATAAATCGGCTGATAATTTAATCCGAGGTATTGAACAATCCAAACAAATACCGTTTGAAAGGGTTTTATTTGCTTTGGGCATCCGTTTTGTAGGAGAAACTGTAGCAAAGAAACTTGCTTTCCATTATAAAACTATAGACCGCCTTATGGAAGCTACCTATGATGACCTCGTTGAAGTAGATGAAATAGGAGAGAAAATAGCCTGGAGTATACGTACTTTTTTCAGAGAAGAAAGTAACAGGGAACTTATCAACCGTTTAAAAACATATGGTTTGCAGTTTGAAATAATTGAAAAAGCTTCTACACGGATCTCTTCTCTGTTTGAAGGGCGAACTTTTGTTGTTTCTGGCGTATTTGAACATTTTTCCCGGGATGCGATTAAACAGGCTATCGAAGATCATGGCGGCAAGGTCGGCAGCTCCATCTCGTCCAAAACGCATGTAGTGGTAGCAGGTGCTAATATGGGGCCTGCGAAATTAGAGAAAGCTACAAAACTGGGGATTCCCATCTGGAGTGAAGACGATTTTATACATCAGATATCCGGATAACAATTTATGCCTACAAAAAACCCTGCCGTAAAGGCAGGGTTTTTTATGGTAATTGTCAAGAACGAACTATCCTATTTTTAGAAACAATTGTTAATGTGTATATTTTTATGTATAATTTTTTTTTTTTTTTAAGGCAGTAATTTATTTTTAATTACTTTTTTCTTTTTTTTTGTGTTGGTATAGCCATTTTATAACTAAAACCAATAATATTTTTTTAAAAAAATAAAATTTATACACTTATTTATATACTAAAATATATACAAAATTATGTAAATATGGAATTTTAACATATTTTTAATTTACTGAATATCAGTTGTTTAGTTTGTTGTGTTAAGGTAAATTGATCAAACTGTACCTATAGTTGTTGCATTTTTTTGTTTTTGAAAATACATTTGGAATACTCAGATCTGAGAAATTAACCGCCAATTGTTTCCGGAAACAACTGGCAAATCAAATGGTATTTGGAGGCCTCAAATATCCTGTTATTTTCAAGCCAGATAATTTGGCAAGTATTAACGCTATAATTTTTAAATTATGACAAGATTAATTTTTAGTGCATTAGCCGTAGTTGCTTTTGCCGGAAGCGCGTTTGCTTCGAATGAGGTAGTTTCTGAAGATTTTCAAAAAACAGAAAATGTATTAGCCAAGGAAGACCCTTGTCAATTAACAGTAAGGGTTTATTCTGTAGATAGAAGTGGTATCTATACCTTAGTGGAAATTGGTGGTCATAGCGCCGATAAAAGTGGTTCTGCATGTAGCGAGTGGTCTACTGGAATCATAAAAGATTATGAGTCTCGCTGGCCAGGTCACAAAGTTACACATGAATTAGTTTCAAATTAATTTTTATGAGACTGTCTTCATTAAAGACAGTCTCGTTTTTTCTTTTGTTTAATTATTAAACCAGACCTAATGAAACCCATTATATGTATAATATCGATATTTATTTTCTTGATCAAATTTGAATGTTTTTCTCAGCATATCCAAATTGACTATATGAGTTATAGTGACGGGATTATTGCAACCAAAATCCCATCGGTTCTCCGTATAGATAATAGTTCCCAAAAAGCTATTTATGAGGTAAAAATAAACCAAGCTCAAAAAATTAAAGACACTAAAAATCCTGACGAAAATGAACTATATCAGGCACTTTTAACGAAAAAATCAAGTTTTAGTGTGTATGATAAAAATTTGCGAACTAGCATGTTCTTTGGGTTTCTGGGTACAGAAGAAGTTTATATTATAGATGCTATTCCTATAATAAAATGGCAAATACTTGATGAAACCAAAAATATTATGGATATAAAATGCCATAAAGCAATTGCCAGCTTTAGAGGTAGAAACTGGATTGCCTGGGTTGCTTTAGATTTTCCTATATCATTTGGTCCGTCAAATTTTCAAGATCTGCCCGGAGCCCTTCTGGAAATTAATGACGATACGAATAAATTTAAAATAGTTGCAACTAAAATCACGAAAACGGCAGACAACTTTATCACCTATTTTGATGACTTTGACCAAAAAAGATCTGGAGTTTTTGCTGAAATGACACTCCAAGAATTTAAAGAAAAAGAAAAAGAGGGGTTTGAATCCTTTATAAATGAAATGAGAGCTAGGGGTAACAAAACCCCAACTTATTCAGAACAACGACATGGTTATGAAATCTTGTATGAATGGGAAACTATTAAATAAAGGGCGTATTCATTCTAGATAATAGGGAAAATTTACTTCAAACAAATTTAATACTTTTATCAGAAGGTTTTTAATATTATAGAGATGTCATACTTAAAATTCAATATACTTTTATTCTTATTTTGTTTAAACCCATTATACGCTCAAAATATCTTTCATTACAATTGGTACGTGAATGGAGCCGTAAGAGAAGGTAAATTAATATATGAGAAAGAAGTTGACCAGGCGGTTTATATTGACTACGTTTCCTCATAAAATCGTTACAAGGTCGATCATTCAAAAGAAATAAAGTTAGCGAAAGGCGAATCGGCAACAGTTGTTAATGCCAGTACATCGTGGAATGACCGCTATTATTATAAAAATCAGAATAATTTAAAGTTTACCGAAGATTTATTAAAAAAAGGATTTTTTATTAATGATAGCACGCTTTTGGTAAAATGGAAATTAATTGATGAAAGCCGGGACATTGACGGATTTTCGTGCAAAAAGGCGACAACAAATTTTAGGGGGCGAAATTGGGAAGTCTGGTATACTACAGAAATACCGATGTATTACGGCCCATGGAAGTTCTACGGTTTACCTGGTTTAATTGTGACGGCAAAAGAGGAAAGCGAAAAGTTTTGGTTTCAGTTAACAAAAATTGAAATTGATTCGTCTACCAAAATACCTGTAGTTGATACGTCTAAGCTAAAAAAAGTCACATTAAAACAATATGATGACCTGATGACCGAATTCTTTGAAAGTGATTTATTTTCATCTTCCAAAGGGAAAAGTAGAGAGCCGTTTAAAAGAAATGGTATAGAGTTGAACTATGAATGGGAAAACTAAAACAGTACCACTACACACCAATAAAATCCCTGAATTCTTGATGCAAAAATATTTTTATATCCTTTTGAGCTTATTTACCTTAACCATTTCATGGGGACAAACACATTGCCGAGGGATTGTATTATCGTCACAAAAAACACCGTTAACCAACGCTGCTATACTTATAAAAGATCATAATAACAATATCCTGAACTATGGTTTTACCAATCAGGAAGGTCAATTTGAGTTGCAAATAGAAAAGGAAGGTGAATTTACAATAGAAGTAAACAAAATAGGGTATGATAAACAAATTCAGAACCTCCAGGTAACAGCTTCTCAACAAGTCTATAAATTTAATTTCGTTTTGTCGGAAAGCACCGAAATTTTAGAAGATATGGTTATTGAAATAGATAACCCTATTCAGTTGCGGGGCGATACACTGGTATACGATGCCAAAGCATTTAGTACCGGAAGGGAACAGGTAGTAGAAGACCTGCTGAAAAACATACCGGGCATTACCGTTGAAAAGGATGGAAAAATAAAATTTGAAGATACCGAAATTGAAAAGATTATGGTGGATGGTGACGATTTTTTTAATAAAGGATACACACTTTTATCGAAAAATATGCCGAACAAACCCTTGGATAAAGTTGAAGTTTTAAGACGGTATTCAAATAACAAATTATTAAAAGGAGTTGAAGATTCTGAAAAAGTAGCGCTCAATTTAACGATTCAGGACGAGTACAAAAACCTTTGGTTTGGTGATATTAGTCTTGGATATGGACTTGTGACGGAAAACCGGTATGATGTAACGGGTAACCTGATGAACTTCAGCAAAAAATATAAAAACTTTCTCACTTATGGTCTAAACAATATGGGGGAAAACCGTGTGAGCCCGTTAGACGATATGTTTTACAACAATCATGAGGTGGAATCAGTAGGACATGGCAATGCATTATTTCCATTAATGTCGTTAAGCGGAGGTGGCCCGGGCCAGTTAAAAGACCACCGCACCCGTATCAACAATGCGGAACATGTATCTTTAAGCACAATTATACCCTTTGGCGAAAAGTTCAAAGTTAAATTGGTTGGTTTTCTGGGCTTTGATGAAAATTATGCCTATACGAATAGTTTTAGTACAACCAGTGTTGGCAACACCTATTTTGAAAACATTGAAGAGAACCGCTTTAAAAGCCATTTAAAGAAAGGATATCTCAATTTTCTGGCCACGTATGACATTTCTAAAGACAGGATGCTCCAATTCAGTTCTGTCTGGAATCAGGGCAATACAAACAACCAGAATGACCTTACATTTAACGGAATCACTACGCAAGAACGTTTAGCAACAAAAAACACTTTTTTTGACCAGAAAATTACCTATACACATAGATGGAAGGAACGGAATGTGGTACTGCTGAAAACACGTTTTTTCACCACTAAACTACCCCAGTTTTATACTATAGATAATTATCTTATGGGCGATTTATTTTCTTTTGATGCTGATGCTATGAACAATGCCATACAGAACCAAAAAGACTTTCTGGGCATGGAAGCCGATTTCAAATTAAAGCAGAAAAAAGGTGATCTGATACAGTTTCAGGTGGGGTTTATACACCATAACGAAGAAATGAAAACAGGATTCAGTTTGTTCAATACCAGCCAAACCCTTTTTCCTGATAATTTTCAGACCAACAGTACATTTGGATTAGGTGACCTCTATGCGAAGAGCGGCTATACCTGGAAATGGAGTACATTTAAAATAGATGGCCGGGCAGAAATTCACCAGTTGTTTAATCGTTTTGCAACCTTAGCATCTGATAAAAAGCAAGAATTATTTTATGCTTCGCCCTCCATCAGTCTGAACTGGGAGGTTAAACCAACGCACATTTTTTCCGCCTCCTATAATCTACGATACAGAAATACTTCTTTTCTGGAAGTCAATGATACCTATTTGCTGACTTCGTCCCGAGGATTTAACAAAGGTGTGGGAGCTTTCAAACTTACGGATATGCAGATGGTTAATGTAGGATATCATATAAGGCATTATCTGAATCGTTTCCGTTTTTCATTGAACCTGAATTATTCTACTCAGGGCAACATTATTTCCAGTAGGAGTAGTATTGAGCAGAACAACTCGCTTTCAGAAGCTGTTTTTATTCAAGGCGGTGAAACCTATGCCGGATTATTTGCTTCCAGTTTCTATTTCAGGAAAATAAAAAGCACCGTTAAGTTTGATGCCGGTTATACGGTAGCCACTTCTTTTAATGAGGTAAATAATTCCGGGCTTCGAAAGAATACCTATACCAGCCAGCGGTACAACCTGGAATGGAAAACTAATTTTCGAAATCCATTTAACTTTCATATAGGGACAGATTGGGCAGTAAGCCATGTAAAGTCTCCTGACTTTACAAACTCGTTTACGAATGGTATTAGTTTCTTAGACCTGTATTACACCTTCAGCGATAATGTCGACATTAAAATAATAAATGAGCATTATTATTTTGGTAACCTTACCAAAAATCAACGCCATCATCTTTTTATGGATGCTGAAATCCTTTACAAACTGAAAGGAGATAAATATACTGTAGGTTTAAGGGGCAATAATATCTTCAACAAACAGAATTTTACTACCTTTTATGTAAGTGATATAGGGTATAGTAGAAACAGTTACCGTTTAATGTCCCGTTATCTGCTTCTGAATTTTAAATATCGATTTTCATTATAAGAATAGTGTAAAAAACGGTTTAGTATGTATAATTTGAATTCAAATGTTAAACTAGCATAATTTAGGTTTTATATGATTAGAATATTATGGAATGTGTGTGAGAGCTTAAGTGCAAGTATCAAAGTATGGCTGTTTGTTTTGAATGGGAAACTTCTTTTAAATCACCATTTAATTTTTATGTGGCCACAGAATGGAGCGATAATAAAATTAAATCAGATTTTAAAAACAGCTATGTCAATGGCATTTCAGCGGTGATCTGTAGTATCGCGTTGGCGGCCATTTTGACCTAAAATAAGCGGCGAATGCTACTATTTTGGAAGTCTGGACAGAGATAATAAAATGTATAACTTTTTAGCTCTCGGTGCTACTTACAAATGCAAAGATGATACATATAGCATAGGCATTACGGCCAATAACCTCTTTAATACGGAATATTTTAATACCTACTACGCCAACGATATGGGCTATGCGTACCCTCGTACCGTTTGTTACCACGGTATGTAGTAAGAACCTTTAAACTGCGGTTTTAGTTTAAGATATTTATTATCTGTTTTTTATGGAACATTCAGCTCTTCATTTATAAAGGATTATGGTATGAAGTAAGAATTATTGTTATTCCAACTGTGTACAAACCGTTCAGCCTTTCTTACCATTCATTTACCTTATTGGCATCTAATTTTAAAAAAATAAAGAGCATAATAGTAAAAGCGATAAGGCTGGAACCCCCATAGGAAAAGAAGGGCAAAGGAACGCCAATGGTCGGAAACAGTCCGATAAGCATAGTAATGTTTACAAAGAAATGTATAAA
The DNA here is from genome assembly GCA_050990835.1 of Paenimyroides tangerinum. Classification (GTDB taxonomy): domain Bacteria; phylum Bacteroidota; class Bacteroidia; order Flavobacteriales; family Flavobacteriaceae; genus Flavobacterium. The sequence goes on from CP158859.1 coordinate 1,795,644, forward strand.
TAAAAAACCGGCAACGGCATATCCGTAAACCCGGGGAAAGGTTGTTTTCTGATGCTCAGCCAGATAAATTAGTCGCAAAAAGAGGGTGACAAATAAGCCAATAACTACTGAGGCACCCAGGAAGCCCCATTCCTCACCCACGGTAGTAAAAATATAATCGGTATGCTGTTCAGGTACAAATCCTCCTTTAGTCTGTGTACCTTCCAGAAAGCCCTTTCCTGTCCAACCGCCGGATCCAATGGCAATTTTTGACTGGTTCAGATTATAACCTTCTTTTTTCATATTGACATCTTTACCAAAAAGCACATTGATACGCTCTTTCTGATGGGGTTCAAGCACTTCGTCGTATACATAATCTACTGAAAATACAAAACCGGCCATCACTAAACCAATAATCGCATACAGGATAGGGTTACGGTTTATTTTTTTGTTAAAATAAAAATGAACTCCAAGACAGATCAACGCAAAAGGGATGAGATATTCCGGGTTTACTAACAAAGCAAGTAAAAAGAGAACGGCAGCTAAAGCACCTGTCCATAAATACCAACCGGGCAGCCCTTGACGATATAAAACAATAAAAAGCGACATAAAAATAATGGCACTTCCGGCATCAGGTTGCATCAGGATAAGCAAAACAGGAAAAGCAAAAATGCCAATACCTATGGCTTGTTCTTTCAGAGTTTCGAAATGGGTCTGGCTGTCAGTTATGTATTTGGCAAGAAGTAAAGCGGTAGCAGTTTTAACAAATTCTGAAGGCTGTAAACCAAAACCACCGAACTGGTACCAGTTGGTCTGTCCTTTTATGGTTTTCCCGAAAACAAATAAACCTAATAGGGATAAAATGCCTATGCCGTAAAAAACGAGCGCATATTTTTCATAAAATTTAGCGTCAAGAGAGAGTAATACTATAACCAGCGGAATACAAAGCATAATAAAAAGCAGTTGCTTGCCGTAAATCTGGTTTAAATCAAAAATGGAAGTGGTTTCTAAGGGTAGGGAAGCCGAATAAATATTTATCCAGCCTGCCAAAACAAGCAGTGCGTAAATAAAAACGCATAGCCAGTCGATATTGCTTATAACGCTTTGATTTTCGAGGTGTTTAGTTTTTGCCACTTTGCTTTAACTGTTTTTCTAATTCTTTTTTCTGTCTGATACGTTCAGTCTTAATACGTTCTATATTGTCTTTAACAACGTAATTGTCATGCAAGCTGCCTTCCAGCATTCGTTTTTCCAGATCGGTACGTGTAATTTCTCTCTTCAGATATTTCTCCAGCATTAAGGAAGCAATAGGACCTGCCCAGGTAGCACCAAAACCACCATTTTCAATAAATACGGCAATTACAATTTTCGGATCTTCTTTCGGGGCAAAGGCCAGGAAAACGGAATGATCTTTTAATTGTGTTTTGACACCGTCTAAAGATACAAAGTTTTCTACTGTTCCCGTTTTTCCACAGAAATTGATACCTTCAACCTGCAAACGACGCCCCGTACCTGATTTAAATACCTCATGTAACCCTTCAATAACCGGAATAAAATGTTGTTTGTCTACAGTGGTAACCTTTTTCTGAACAAAATTTTTGTTGATTTCCTCTCCTTCAATTTTTTTGATAATATGAGGGGTGTAATAATAGCCCTGGTTGGCCACAGCACACATGACATTCGCCAATTGCATAGGGGTTAAAATGACTTCTCCCTGACCAATTGCATTTGAAATAGTGGTGGTTGCTTTCCAGCCACCCTGCGGGTACCAACGATCATAAAATGCAGAATTGGGAATATTGCCCTTTAGCCCGGTAGGTAGATCATAACCTAAGAATTGTCCGAGACCGAAACTTTGTAAATGACTGGACCAGGCATCCATACCCAAACGCGGATTGTTATATTTTTCGATGATTTTTTTATAAGTCTGTGAAAAGTAGGTATTGCACGACAGGGCAATGGCATTATGCAGACTCCAGCTTCCGGCATCGTGGCATTTCATAAAAGCACCGGGTGCATAATAAAAACCATGAGAACAGGCAAAAGCCGTTCGGGTGTCAATAACTTCTTCCTGCAAGCCTATCAGTCCGGTTAAAATTTTAAAAGGGGAACCGGGGGAATATTCTGCCTGAAGCACCTTATCCAAAAAAGGTTTCCCAGGCATGCTATCAATAGCTTGATAATTTTTGGAACGGTTCCGGCCTACCAAAAGTGCCGGATCATAATAAGGGGCAGATACCAAAGCCAGGATTTCACCGGTTTTCGGTTCTATGGCCACAATACCACCGCGTTTGTTTACCATAAGCTGCTCACCGTATTCCTGCAAAACAGCATCTATAGTAATATTAATATCTTTACCTTTAATAGCAACTGTGTCGTAAATACCTTCTTTAAAAGGACCTATTTCTTTGTTAAAACGGTCGCGCTGAATGTAACGAACACCTTTTACACCGCGTAGATCTTTTTCATAGGCTTGCTCTACCCCCTGAATTCCAATTAAATCACCACTTCTATAATAAGGATTCCGGGACAATTCAGCTTCATTTACCTGGCGGATATACCCGAACACGTTACCGCCAAAATGAACCTGATAATCGCGTAAATTCCTTTTCTGAATATAAAAACCTTTATAATGACGTATTTTTTCCTGGAAAGCAGCAAATTCTCTTTTGGTAAGCTGTGGGAGGAATATGGAAGGAAGACGCGGACTGTAGACCTTCGCTTTTTCTATTTTTTCTTTAAACTCTTCGCGAGTAATATTTAGAATGGTACAAAACTCTAAAGTATCCAGAGGTTTTACCTCGCGGGGCACCACCATGATATCATAACTGGGCTGATTGGCCACCATTAACTTACCGTTTCTGTCGTAAATATAACCGCGTTCAGGGTATTCGTATACAATTTTCAGTGCGTTGTTGTCCGACTTTTTTAAATAAGAATCGTCTACTATCTGCAAATAAAACAAGCGCGCCATAATAATAATGGCGGCGGTTATAATAATAATGGGAAAAAGTAATTTTCTCATCGTTTAGAAGGCTTGATTAAAGCAATAATTAGCAGGATAATACCAATAGTAAAGATAGAAGAAGTTACAATACGCAGCAAAATTTCGAGTACAAAATTGTAATTAAAGATTTCGAGCGTAAATAAAATGGTATGATGTACCACTACTGCTAAAGCCACATACGTGATAAGTTCTGAAGATATTTTGTCGGTAATACGCATCATATGGTATTCGTAACTTACGCCGAAAGCGAATTTCAGAAAACTTTCCCGAAAATACGCAAGGGAAACACAGGCAGCTGCATGTACGCCCCCAGAATTGTTAAAGGCATCTAACAACAACCCCATGGCAAAACTGATGATGACTAAACCCGCACGGTTGGTATTTAAAGGATACAGCAATATAAACAGCAGATAAGGATAAGGTGTTACAAAGCCAAACAGGTCAATATTGTTGAATAATATAACCTGTAGTAAAAGCAACACTACAAAACGGAAGATATTGATAATTAAAGTACTATTCATCTGCTGTTGTTGCTTGTTCTAATTGTATAATTTCTTCTTTATGTACGTTTTCAAGAATGTAGATTGACTGTAGTTTGGTCATATCGTTAAACAGGCGTACATTAATAGTATAAAAATTAGAGGTTTGAGAGGTAAATACCTTATCTACCACCCCAATAGGTATATTTTCAGGAAAGATGGTAGACTCACCCCCGGTAACAATACTATCGCCCTTATGCAGTTTGGCTAATTTAGGGATATCTATCAATTGGACATATCCTGCGTTCCGGCCGTCCCACACAATAGTACCGAAATGATCGGAATTGCTGATTTTGGCTGCAATACGGGTTTTGGTATTGAGAATACTTTGTACAGTAGCATAATTAGCGGAAACGTTTTCTATAATACCGATAACACCGTTGGAATTAATTACGCCCATGTCTTTTTTTATACCCAGTTTACTACCTCCTTTAATGGTAAGGTAATTTTCTTTTTTAGAATAAATGTTTTTGACAATTTTACTATTAAATACATGATAGTCCATAGCTACTCTGAGTTCCGGGTTAAGACGAAAAGCAGAGTCCACTATAATCTGGCTGTTGTATAAAATTTGTTTAAGAGCGGCATTTTCTTCTGCCAGTTTCTCATTTTCCTGTTTAAGATGAAAGTATGATTTTACTTCATTGGTTTTCTCATAAATAATACCTGATACGTAATTAGAAGAATTGATAAGTTTACTTCTGTGGTACGCATGTGATTGTATGGTTAGGTACAATGAAATGACTAAAAGCAGCAAAAACAGTAGCTTAGTACTGTTTTTTGTAAAGAAATTTAAAATCTGCTGCATGCTTTTTTCTAGGTATTATTTGATAAGGATACTTTTGTATTTGTTGATGTTTTTAATAACCATTCCTGTGCCGCGTACTACAGCTCTAAGCGGGTCTTCGGCAATGTATACAGGTAAATCCGTTTTTTGTGAAATACGTTTGTCCAATCCTCTTAATAATGATCCTCCTCCGGCAAGGTAAATACCTGTATTGTAAATATCCGCTGCTAACTCGGGTGGGGTTTGCGACAGTGTTTCCATAACTGCATCTTCAATACGCTGTATTGATTTGTCCAATGCTTTGGCAATTTCCCGGTACGAAACGTTAATCTGTTTAGGTTTTCCGGTAAGTAAGTCACGCCCTTGCACCAGCATATCTTCAGGTCCCTGATCTAAATCTTCAATAGCTGCACCAATTTGTATTTTTATTTTTTCTGCTGTTCCCTCTCCAACAAATAAGTTATGCTGCGTGCGCATATAGTAGATAATATCATTTGTAAATACATCTCCTGCAATTTTTACCGATTTATCACAAACAATACCGCCTAACGCTAAAACGGCAATTTCTGATGTACCTCCCCCTATATCTACAATCATATTTCCTTTGGGTTGCATGATATCAACACCAATCCCAATAGCAGCTGCCATAGGTTCGTGTATTAAATATACCTCTTTACCATTTACACGTTCACAGGATTCTTTTACCGCACGCATTTCCACTTCGGTAATGCCTGAAGGTATACACACCACCATGCGTAGAGCAGGGGTAAACATTTTCTTTTTTAATGCCGGAATACTTTTGATAAACATGTTAATCATTTTTTCCGAAGCATCAAAGTCTGCAATAACCCCATCTTTTAACGGACGAATGGTTTTGATGTTGTCATGCGTTTTCCCTTGCATTAAACTGGCTTCTTTTCCCACGGCAATAATCTTGCCCGATACTCGGTCGCGTGCTACTATTGAAGGGCTGTCTACAACAACTTTACCATTGTGAATTATCAGGGTGTTAGCCGTACCAAGGTCCATGGCAATTTCCTCGGTCATGAAATCAAAAAATCCCATATGCGTTAATAAGAGGGTTTATAGGTTATTATTTTTATGAATGGATAAATATACAAATTAATGTTTAAAATGACGAATTCCTGTTGTCACCATTGCCATGTTATTTTCATTGCAATAATCGATACTCAATTGGTCTTTTATAGATCCTCCCGGCTGAATAACAGCTTTTATGCCTGCCTTATGCGCAATTTCCACACAGTCAGGAAACGGAAAAAAAGCATCGCTGGCCATTACAGATCCTTTCAGGTCAAAGGCAAATGACTGTGCTTTTTCAATAGCCTGGCGCAACGCATCTACACGCGATGTTTGCCCGGTACCTGAAGCACACAATTGTTTGTCTTTCACTAAAACAATAGTGTTTGATTTTGTGTTTTTACAAATTTTAGAAGCGAATAACAAATCATTCACTTCATTTTCTGAAGGGGATAAAGAGGTAACGTTTGTTAAGTGCTCTTTAGTATCTGTAATATAATCTTTATCTTGCACCAAATACCCGTTTAAACAAGTACGTACTTGTTTATCAGATAGTTCTGCATTATTCCATATTAAAATTATTCTGTTTTTCTTTTCTTTCAATAGTGTTATGGCTGCATCGTCATAAGAAGGGGCAATAACAACCTCACAGAATAGCTGGTTAATTTCCTCGGCTGTACTTTTATCGATGTTGCCGTTCGCAATCAATACCCCTCCAAAGGCAGATGTAGGATCACCTGCAAGAGCAGCCAGATAAGCTTCCTTCATGGTCGCTTTTTGAGCCACTCCGCATGCATTATTATGCTTTAAAATGGCAAAAGTAGGTGCCTCTCCTTTAAACTCGTTCATTAAGTTTACGGCTGCATCAACATCAAGGAGGTTGTTGTACGATACGTCTTTACCATTTAATTTGGTAAACATTTCCTCGAAATTACCGAAGAAATATCCTTTTTGATGCGGATTCTCACCATATCGGAGAATTTGCCCGTTATCCCGGCTTATTTTTAAAACCGTTTCCTCTGTGTTGAAATAATTGAAAATAGCACTGTCGTAGTGGGAAGACACATGAAAAGCTTTTGTTGCAAGGAGTCTGCGCTGTTCCAGTGTAGTAGCTCCGTTTCCTTCAGTGATCATATCAAGGAACAAAGGATATTCCGCTACAGAGGCCACAATAACGGTATCGTTAAAATTTTTGGCGGCTGCACGGATTAAAGAGATACCTCCTATGTCAATCTTTTCAATAATATCTGCTTCAGGAGCCTGTGATGCAACTGTTTTCTCAAACGGATACAGATCAACAATGACTAAATCGATTTGCGGAATGTCAAACTCTTTCATCTGCTGTACATCACCTTCATGATGCTGACGGTTTAAAATGCCGCCAAAAATCTTCGGATGAAGTGTTTTTACACGTCCTCCAAGAATTGAAGGATAAGACGTAACATCCTCAACAGCTACTACCGGAATGCCCAGTTCTTTGATAAAGGTCTCGGTACCGCCCGTAGAATAGAGGATAACGTTGTTTTTATGCAACTCTTTCACAATAGGCGCTAAACCATTTTTATCGAAAACCGAAATAAGTGCTGATTGAATCTTTTTAGTTGTACTCATTATTGTTGTTGTGTTGAATTTTTAAGGTGCAAAATTACTACTTGTTCTACAACAAAAACAAATATTTTACTAAACATTTTAAACCACTTATATAAATTTTACAGGTTTGAAAAAAAGAGTGTAACAAAACTCCGTTTTTTGCTACTAATGCTATAAACAACCTGACAAATTAATGCTGTATTTACGTTTGCTGAAAGAGAGTTTATTGTTTGCTTTAAATGCCTTAAGCAACAATAAATTACGTACATTACTTTCATTGCTGGGAGTTACTGTAGGCATTTTTTCTATTATTGCGGTTTTGGCTGCTGTAGATTCTATGGATAAGAATATCCGTAAAGAACTATCAGGTTTGGATAACAATATGTTGTTTCTGGCACAGTTTTCTTTTGGCCCAACTGATGTACCCCGATGGAAAATAGAGCAATTTCCTAAAATCAGGTATGACGAATTTGACTATTTAAAACGAAATGCGAATGGTATAGATAAAATCTCTTTTAATTATTTTGTAGGTTCTGAAAATATTAAATACGAACGAAATACGGCAAAAGATGTTAATATTACACCATGTAGTTTTGAATATGCTCAAATTGAAAATATAAAAATAGACAAAGGCCGTTTTTTTAACGAAAGTGAAGATATGGCCGGAAATGCCGTTATGGTAATTGGGCATGAGGTAGCCGAAAATTTATTCGGCAGTGCTAATCCGTTGGGAAAGAATGTGCGAATGTTCGGAAAACGATTTACGGTTATAGGGGTAATACAGAAACAGGGATTAAGTACTTTTGGACAGTCTAAGGATGTTATGGTATTTATACCCTCTAATTTTATCCGGCAGCTATATGGTGAAAATTCTGATTATGCCACCCCTGCTATTGTAATTAAGCCTCTTAAAGGTTTTGATCAGCAGGAATTTAAAGACAATGTTACCTTAAAAATGCGTACCCTCCGCGGATTGAAACCTTCTGATATAGATACGTTTTTTTTAAACGAATTTTCAGGAATGACCGGTTTTATAGATCAGATTATTCTTAATCTCAATATAGTAGGATGGATTATATCTGCTTTTTCCTTACTGGTAGGCGGTTTTGGGATTGCCAATATTATGTTTGTTTCGGTAAAAGAGCGTACCAGTATTATTGGTATTCAAAAATCATTAGGAGCAAAAAATCACTTTATTTTATACCAGTTTCTATTTGAGGCTGTCATTCTTTCAGTCATTGGCGGGCTGGTAGGCATTCTTTTGGTATGGATGATTGCTGAACTCCTTTCCGTTTTTGTAAATTTCGAATTTGTTCTGAGTTTTTCAAATATTCTGATAGGGGTATCACTGGCCGGTTTTATCGGTCTCCTATCGGGTATTTTACCTGCTATATCGGCTTCAAAACTAGATCCGGTGGAAGCCATAAGAACCGGGATGTAATTTGCAGGTTTACCATTTTTTTGTATTTTTACCTAGGTAACTTTCAAAATACCTACTCGTAAAACACCAAAAGCACGTTAAAAAGTTAAACTCAAATTAATTAGTGTATGAAAAAAAAATTAATACCGGTTATGTTTGCTGCATGTATAGCATTTTCTATAGTAAGCTGTAAAAAAGAAAATACAAAAGATGGTACCCCAACGACTCTTGAGGTAAAAGATGAAGGTAAGGCTAACGAAATTATTGAATTTAATAACAATTTTTTATCAAAATACCGCAATCGTACCTCTAATGTGGAAAAAATGATGGATTATGCCAATAAAGTTGAAGGCAAAATTAAAGGTACTACTACTATGTTGTTTGCCACACCTATCATGCCGTCTGTAGGCAGAGATGCGAAACTTACGGATGCTTTTGGAAAAGATAAGGAAACACTTGAAAAAATGTTTACCGATCTGGAGACCAAATATAAATTGATAACTGATAAATATGAGGCGCTTAAAGCGTATATGGCTGCTGAGGATTATAAAGACGATAAAGGAACAAAAGCGGCTGCCCTAAGAGATGAAATCAATACCGAAAGTAAAGCCTATTTTGATTTAAATGATGCATTCCATGCAAAGCTAAAACCCATTGCTGAGGCTGCTGAAAATATTATCCTGAAAGACCATCCCTTGAAAGAGTATATAGTAGGGTCAAAAAAAGTGCTGTCCGAAGCAGATGCATTGATAGAGCAGGTATATAACCAGTATGAAGCACAGCAATATGATGCTGCAGTTTTACAGGCTGGCTATGATAAACTGGAAAAAGCATTAAAAGAAAACCAGGCACGTGAATTTAAGGTGTCTGATGCGCAATATGAGTATAAGAAATCGGGTTACGAAGACTTCAATAAAAGTATTGAAAATTATTTAGGAACACTACGTAAAGAGATGCGGGACGTAGAGTCTTCAAAAAATTTCACGGACTCACAAATCAGCAGTATAGAATCGGCATATAAATCTGTCATCAGTACTTATAATTCTTTTGTAGATTAATTAAGCTGTTTGAAAAATAAAAAAGGCCTTAATAAGATTAAGGCCTTTTTTATTTTTTTACTTTTCTGAAAAAAGATACGGGGTGAGCCGGATATTGACGCTTATGCGGGATATTGTTGAAAATTAAGGCAGCAATAAATAAAATGAGTACACCGCTAAGTACGGGTGAAATTACATACATATAACCTAAGTTACGGATGGTTTCACCTCCCGTGACCGCAATTAAAGCAGTGGCACCTCCGGGCGGATGTAGTGTTTTGGTAATCTGCATTAGAATAATAGCTAAGGAAACGGCCAAAGGTGTAGCTACCCATAGCACATCAGGCATTAACTTTATAACGGTGACACCTACCAAAGCAGAAACAAGATGTCCGCCGATTAAATTTCTTGGTTGTGCCAACGGACTGGATATAACACCGTAAATGAGTACACAGCTGGCACCGAAAGAACCTATGAGCAGAGTAAGCTCAACAGGTGAAAAAACCTGATATTGCAGATAACAAATAGCACCCAATCCGATAAAAGAGCCTATAAAGGCCCAAAAATGCTCTTTAAAATCAACAAGCGTTTCCTTGTAAAGAACATAACGGGTTTTCCGATAGGTACGATGTATACGTTTGCTTTTTTTCATTAGTTTCTCTGAAGCATTTTTTTTATTTCGTTTAGTTTCATTAAGGCTTCAACCGGTGTTAAAGTGTTAATGTCAAGATCAACAATCTCTTCTTTAATGTTTTCCAGTAACGGATCGTCAAGGGTAAAAATACTCAGTTGCATTTCGTCATCCTTTAATGGAGGTATTTGTTCTGTTTTATGACTGTTTTCTAATTTTTTTAGTATTTTTTGCGCTTTCTGCACCACCATTTGCGGCATGCCGGCCATTTTGGCTACATGTATACCAAAACTGTGCGCACTGCCACCGGGTACCAGTTTACGTAAGAATAATACATGGTCTTTTAATTCTTTTACGGAAACGTTATAATTCTTAATCCGTACAAACTGTTCCTGCATGTCATTTAATTCATGATAATGCGTAGCAAATAAAGTTTTTGCTTTTTGCGGATGTTCATGTAGGTATTCGGCTATGGCCCAGGCAATGGAAATACCATCATACGTAGATGTTCCACGTCCGATTTCATCCAGCAAAACCAGACTTCGGGATGTCAGGTTATTTAGAATAGATGCAGTTTCATTCATTTCTACCATAAAGGTAGATTCACCCATAGATATATTATCGGATGCTCCCACACGGGTAAAAATTTTGTCTACTACGCCCATAGTCACTTCATCGGCCGGAACAAAACTGCCCATCTGTGCCAATAGAACAATAAGTGCCGTTTGGCGCAGAATGGCTGATTTTCCTGACATATTAGGACCGGTAATCATGATAATTTGTTGATTTTCAGTGTCCAGATACACATCATTTGCAATATAAGGAGTACCTACAGGCAGCTGCTTTTCTATTACGGGATGACGCCCGGCTTTAATATCCAGGGCAAACCCTTCTTGTAACACCGGTTTTACATACTGATTATCTATGGCCAGCTGTGCAAAAGACTGCAGACAGTCTAACCGGGCTATCAGCTGCGCATTCAATTGTACAGGCTGTATGTATTGCGCACACCACATAATAAATTTTTCATATAATTCGGCTTCAATTTTAGCAATGCGCTCTTCTGCTCCCAAAATCTTAGCTTCGTAATCTTTCAGTTCTTCTGTGATATACCGTTCCGCATTTACCAGGGTCTGTTTTCTTATCCAGTTTCCGGGTACTTTTTCTTTATGGGTATTCCGAACTTCTATATAATAGCCGAAAACATTATTAAAGGCTACTTTTAAGGAAGGAATCCCGGTAAGCTCACTTTCACGTGATTCTAAATCACTAAGATAATCCTTGCCGTTTTGAGAAATATTTCTGAGCTCGTCTAATTCTTCATTCACTCCTTGGGCTATGGCGTTTCCTTTATTTAAGGCTACTGGTGCATCAACGTTTATTGTTTTTGCTATTTTTTCCCGGAGCAATTCACAGGAATGTAAATTATCGCCTATCGTTTTTAATGCTTCGTTCGGGCTTTTTAATGCTTCGTTTTTAATAGGGATAATGGCCTCCAGAGATTCTTTCAGGTAATTGATCTCTCTGGGTGATATTTTTCCGGTAGCCAGTTTTGAAATCAAGCGTTCTAAATCAGATATTTGTTTAATCTGGTATTGAAACCCTTCTAAAACGGATATATTTTCTTTTAAATATTCTACAACATCCAAGCGCTGGTTAATTTTGTGGCTATCCTTTAAAGGAAGTGCCAGCCAGCGTTTTAGCATACGGCCGCCCATAGGCGATAATGTTTTATCTATAATGTCTAAAAGGGTAGTGGCATTGGCGTGTGTGCTGTGGTACAATTCCAGGTTGCGGATAGTAAACCGGTCCATCCATACATAGGTGTCTTCGGCTATGCGCTGAATATTACTGATATGCTGAACTTTGTTGTGCTGTGTTTCAGAGAGATAGTATAAAACAGCACCTGCTGCCACTATACCTTCCGTAAGTTCCTCTATACCAAACCCTTTTAAAGAATTGGTTTTGAAATGCTGCATTAAACTTTCCAAAGCATAATCTTCTTTAAAAATCCAGTCTTCTAAGTAAAAAAGATTAAAGTCACTGCCAAACTGATGTAAAAACTGATTTTTGTTGCCTTTCTGCACCAAAACCTCTGTAGGCTGAAAGTTTTGCAGCAACTTGTCAATATATTCGTCGTTACCTTGTGCTGTAAGAAATTCGCCTGTAGAAACATCCAGAAATGAAATGCCGGTATTCTTTTTACCAAAATGCAAAGCAGCTAAAAAATTATTGGTTTTGGCATGTAATACTTCGTCGTTTAAAGCTACGCCAGGTGTTACCAATTCCGTAACGCCCCGTTTTACAATAGTTTTAGTCGTTTTAGGATCTTCCAGCTGGTCACAAATAGCCACGCGTAGCCCCGCTTTCACCAATTTGGGCAGGTAAACGTTTAGCGAATGATGCGGAAAACCGGCCAGAGCTGTTTCGCTGGAACTGCCGGCACCTCTCTTGGTTAGGGTAATACCTAAAATCTGTGCGGTGCGCACGGCATCGTCACCAAAGGTTTCATAAAAGTCTCCTACTCGGAATAATAAACAAGCATCCGGATATTTGCGTTTAATATCGTTGTACTGTTTCATTAAAGGGGTTTCTTTAGACTCTTTTATTTTTTTTTCCTTGGATGACATAGCGGCTATAAACGATTAAATTTTTACAAATATACACATAAGATTTTCGAATTGGTGTATGAGTTTATTTTCCCGATAATAAAGAAGATTGTTTCTTGTTATTGTGGTTAAGTTTCCTGAAATGATTTCAGAAAGGCCGGCAGCCAACTAAAAACATTTTTTCACGTTAAATTTTACGAGTATGTTTGCATATCAAATTTTTGAAAATGAAAAAACTGGTTTTAGACGAATTAAACCGTAAAAATATTGAGGAATTTAAAGCAGCTGATAAAACACCCGTAATTATTATTTTAGATGATATTCGCAGTCTGCATAATATAGGTGCTGTTTTCAGAACAGCAGATGCTTTTTTGATAGAAAAGGTTTATTTATGCGGTATTACAGCCACTCCTCCCAACAAAGAAATTCATAAAACAGCCTTGGGAGCTACTGAATCGGTAAGCTGGGAATACAGGCAAAACGTATCGGAAGTAGTTTGTGAGTTGCAATCTGAAAATGTAAAGGTATTGGCGGTAGAGCAGGTACAAAATGCCGTTATGTTGCATCAGTTTCAGGTAACGCCCGGGCAAAAATATGCTTTGGTATTCGGAAACGAGGTGAAAGGCGTATCGCAAACCGTAGTGGATAAGGCAGATAATGTTATCGAAATTCCGCAGTTGGGTACTAAGCATTCCCTAAACATTTCAGTAAGCGCAGGTATAGTAGTGTGGGATATTTTTCAGAAATTAAAAGCACTGGAAAAAAATGCAGCATTATGAAAAAGATAATAAGTAAAGGAGCAGGAATATTTTGCCTGATTTTTCTTTCTGCCGTTTCAGGCTGCAGCACAAAAGCCTGGGTAGACCGCCCGGCACATTGGGCGGAAAAACAAAACCAGACTCCTTTAAATAATTTCTATAAGGTAAGCGACAGTGTATACCGCAGTGAAAAGCCCTCACGTGAGGCTTTTCAGTTTTTTGAACAGCAAAAAATAGGAGCGGTGCTTGATTTACGTCAAAAGCATAAAGATGTAAAACTGGCAGAGGGAACCGGTTTAAAACTGTTTTCGGTACCCATGAAAAGCGCAACATTAACTGACCGGGAAATAATAACAGCTATGCAACTATTAAAAAAAGCACCCAAACCCATAGTTGTACACTGTGCTTATGGTAGTGACAGAACTGGTGTTACTATAGCCATGTACCGCATTATTTTTCAGGACTGGACAAAAGAGGAGGCCATAAATGAAATGCAGCACGGCGGGTTTCATTTTCATTTGTTTCACGACAACTTAGTGCGTTATATAAACGGGGCGGATATAGAACAATTACGCAGTGCAATCAATGCAACTGATCAGTATTAAGTTTGATTTATCTTAGATTGAATAGCGTCTAAAATAAAGAGATAATCTGTCGGATTGTAAACAAAATCTTTTTCTGTCATATCTATAATCAATACATTTTCAGGAGGCAGGGTTTTCATAAACTCATAATACCCTTTATTGATGTTGGTCAGGTAGCTGGCCTGCATATCGGTTTCATATGAACGACCTCTTTTTTGTATGTTTTTCAGTAACTGGTCAGTGCTTTGATGCAAATACACATATAAATCAGGCTTTTGCGCCTGATGGTGCATAATGTCAAAAATATTTTTATAAAGCCTGAATTCGTCAGCTTCCAGTGTTACCTGTGCAAAGATTAATGATTTGAATAAGTAATAATCAGAAACAATAAACGGACTGAATAAATCAGGCTGGTTAACATCATCTGACAGCTGGGAATACCGGTCTGCCAGAAATGACATTTCCAAAGGTAAAGCGTATCGGGCCGGATTTTTATAAAATTTTGGTAAAAACGGATTGTCGGCAAAACCTTCAAGCAGACTTTTGGCAGTAAAGTCTTCTGCTATTTTTTGAGCCAGGGTTGTTTTTCCTGCACCTATATTGCCCTCAATAGCCAGAAAATGTAAGCGGCTGAAATCAAATGCGTCCAAAGGCTTTTTAAGGATATCGACTTTTTTTACCAAAGCATCGTCAGGACAGAGCAACAGTAATTCTTCAATTGATTTATGGTATACCGGGTGCTTCCATTCCCATTCCAGATCAAGCATAGGAACCAGTACAAATTTTCGTTGATGCATGAAAGGATGCGGAATAGTCAACAATTCGGAATCCAGCAGCAGCTCATCATAAGCAATCAGGTCAATATCGATAGTACGCGCCTGGTAACCGGTATCTTTACTGCGTTTTCTTCCCAGTGATTCTTCAATAGATAAAAACAAAGATAAAATCTGTTGCGGCTCTTTAAAAGTATGTACCACTAAGACTGCATTGTAAAACGGGGTACTTACAAATCCCCAAGGGGGCGTTTCAAATACTGCTGAAACCTGTGTGACCGTACCGATTTGTTCATGAATGGCAAAAACAGCTTTTTGCAGATAAGCTAATCTGTCGCCTAAATTACTGCCAATAGAAAAAATGACGCGGTGCTGTATCATTTAGCAAAATAACTAAAATATAGGCACATAAAATAATTTTTATCTTCAACATTTTTTTGTAATTACTGTAACAAACAGACAATTTTAGCTACTTATAAAACAGTAAAATATTTAAACAGAGAACATGAATTTTTTAAAAAATGTATTGGCTACAATTGTAGGGATATTTATTTTTTTATTTATCAGTTTTTTCTTACTCATCATTGTAGGCAGCATACTTTCGGCAGGGTCTTCCAGTAAGGTAACCGCTAAAAGCAATTCGGTTATTAATTTAGACCTGTCAGGCGTATCCAATGATTATGGGGGAAAGATGTATATTGAAGATTTTCAGTTTACAGATAAAAAATCAAACGGCTTGGTAGATGTGTTAAACGCCATTGAATATGCGAAGACAGATGATAAAATAAAAGGGATTAAATTATTTAATACGGAATCGAACCTTGGATTAACCCAATTACGTGAGTTGCGTGCTAAGATAAATGAGTTTAAAAAAACAGGTAAGTTTGTTGTGGCTTATTCTGATATGTACTCGCAAGCAAAGTATTACCTGAGCTCGGTTGCGGATACCGTTTATATTAACCCGGTAGGTGATTTTGAACTTAAAGGTTTGGGCAGTGAAATCATGTATATGAAAGACCTGCAGGCTAAAACGGGTATAAAGATGGAAGTTATCCGTCATGGAAAATACAAAAGTGCTGTTGAACCGTTTCTGGAACAGCATATGAGTGCGGAAAACAGAGAACAGATGACAGTATTGCTTAACTCTATCTGGGAAACGTATGTAAACGATATTGCAGCCACCCGAAATGTGTCGGTAGATACATTAAACGCGGTTGCCAATCGTTTGGGGGCCCGTACGCCTGAAATGGCAAAGACCCAAAAACTGGTGGATAAAATAGCCTATGTGGATGAATTTCAAAATGGCATTCGTAAAGCGTTGGGAGTGCCCTATTCTAAAGAATATAATGAAATTGATATTTTAGATTATGTTAAGATTGCTGAGCTAAATCCTAAAAACATATCGAAAAAAGACGGAATAGCGGTTGTTTATGCGCAAGGCGAAATCAGAGGAGGCGAGGGAAATACCCAGATAATTGGGGAGGGAGCTATAAACCGCGCCCTTTTTGACGCCCGTAACGATGATAATATTAAAGCAGTAGTGCTCCGTGTTAACAGTCCCGGAGGAAGTGCACTCACTTCCGATCTGATTCTGCGTGAGATAGAACTTACAAAAAAGGTAAAACCCGTAATTGTATCTATGGGAGATGTGGCGGCATCAGGCGGTTATTATATTGCGAGTAATGCCGATCGTATTTTTGCAGAACCTACTACTATCACGGGGTCTATAGGTGTATTCGGAATGATTCCGAATTTTAAAGGAGTTGCTGATAAATTCGGAGTAAACGCTGAACAGGTAAAAACTCATGAAAATGCTATTGGATATTCTCCTTTTGAAGAGATGGATCCGAAGTTTAAAGAAGTGCTTACAGAAGGAATAGAACGCGTATATAATACTTTTGTAAAGCATGTGGCAAAAGGCCGCAACATGACATACGAACAAGTTGACGAAATTGCACAGGGACGTGTATGGACAGGTAAAATGGCAAAAGAAATAGGTTTGGTAGACGAACTGGGTAGTTTGCAGGATGCTATTCATTATGCTGCCAAAAAAGTAGAGTTAAAAGAGTATAAAATTATTTCTTATCCGGAATACGAAACGTCAATAGCCGAATTAATGGCTGGTTTATTGGGTATACAGGCTAAGCAAACTCAGGAAGCTATACTTATTAATAAAATTGGCTATGATAATTATGAATTATTACAGCGAATCAATTACCTGAATCAGGCCTCTGGAGTACAGGCTATTATGCCGTATCAGATTATCATAAAATAAATTTAAATTTACTACTACAATTATTATTCAAAAAAATCCCTGCTTTCTCAATGGCAGGGATTTTGTTTTTACTACGGTTTTTTGCGTTAGTTTATGAGCAGATTTACTTTAAATCCTTCGTAACTGCGAACATTAAATACTGTACCATCTTCAAAAATCAGATATTGTCCTTTAATACCTGTTATTTTTCCTTTAAAATAAGAGCTTTTTTCTAAATTCAAACTGTTTATCTTTTGTGGAAAATAAAGTACCGGATAGTTTAAATGTAGGAGTTCGGCATCTTTCTGGAAAAAAGGAAGAATTTCTTCGGGTAGTTCTGTTTTGATTTTTTTCATAACCTGCTGTACATCAATAGAAAGCACGTCATTCTGCAGCATCTTCCTCCAGTTGGTTTTGTCGGTATAGAAGTTTTTGAGCTGTACTTCAGTAATACCAGCCAGGTAACGGTTAGGTACCTCCACAACAGGTAGGGCATAAGAGGCCCCTTGGTCAATCCACCGCGTTGGAACCTGTGTTTTACGGGTTACACCTATTTTTACATCACTCGCAATAGCCAGATAGACAATATGGGGCTGAAGTTGTACTTTTTTTTCATATGCCAGGTCCCTGTCTTCAATATCCAGATGAGCGGTACTTAATTCAGGACGCATAATCCAATCGCCTGCAGCGGCACTGCTCATAAAACAATCATAACAAAAACCCTGGCGGAAAATTTTCTTTTCTTTGCCGCAGTTTAAACATTCATAGCCGGTATGTGTCAGTTCTATCTCTCTGTTCAGCAGTTGGTTTACATTCAGGAAATTATGAGGAAATACCATGAAATATTGAATGGGATTACCTAATTCCGTCTGCATTTTTGTTAAAACTCCTTCGTATTGCATCAGATTTTTGTTACTTTTGATTTCACCAGTAAAAATACTAAAGTTTCACTGAAGTAAAAGGCGATTTTAGTATTTTTAGCTAGTAACAAAAAAACGTATGGCATTTACCTTTATCAATTCTATTGTTTCTTGGGTTTTAAAAAAACGGATTCATCAAATTGAATTGTTTCAGAAATTTCCAAATGAAGTACAAAATGAATTGTTGTTGAATTTAGTTTCGGCAGCGAAAGGGACAGAGTTTGGCAGAAAATACGGTTTTGATTCCATTGTGTCTTACAAACAATTTAGTGAGCGTGTTCCGCTGGCAGCATATGAAGATCTGGAACCTTTGATTGAGCGGTCAAGAAAGGGAGAGCAGAATGTGTTTTGGCCACAGCCTATTAAATGGTTCGCAAAATCGAGTGGTACAACTAATGCTAAAAGTAAGTTTATACCTGTAAGCAGTGATGCATTGGAGAACTGTCATTTTAAGGCGGGAAAGGATATGCTGTGTCTGTATTTAAATAATAATGAGGACTCGCAGCTTTTTACAGGAAAAAGTTTACGTCTGGGTGGCAGCAAGCAGCTTTATGAAGATAATAATACATTCTTCGGTGATTTATCAGCTATTATTATCGATAACTTACCATTTTGGGCAGAATTTAGCTCTACTCCGAGCAATAAGGTCTCTTTAATGAGTGAGTGGAATGAGAAAATGCAGGCCATTGTTAATGAAACGAAACATGTAAATGTCACCAGCTTTGCCGGGGTTCCTTCGTGGATGATGGTATTGCTTCACAATGTATTACATGAAACCGGAAAAGATAATTTACTGGAAATATGGCCCAATGCGGAAGTTTATTTTCACGGAGGGGTAAGCTTTGAACCTTATAAAGAGCAATACAAACGCCTGTTTCCGAGCGACAGGTTCCGGTATTATGAAATTTATAATGCCTCAGAAGGTTTTTTCGGTATTCAGGATTTGAATAATTCGTCTGATTTATTGCTGATGCTTGATTATGGTATTTTTTATGAATTTATTCCGATGGATACTTTTGGAACTTCGGCGCAAAAAGTTATATCTTTAGCCGAAGTAGAGATGAATAGAAATTATGCAGTAATTATAACCACCAATTCCGGATTATGGCGTTATCTGATAGGTGATACTGTCCGCTTTACCTCGCTTCATCCGTACCGCATTAAAATAACCGGACGTACCAAGCACTATATAAATGTTTTCGGAGAAGAGCTGATGATAGAAAATACAGATAAAGCTCTGGCTAAAACAGCAGAATTATTTAATGTTGAGGTGGTAGATTATACCGTTGCGCCTGTTTTTATGGAAGGAAAGGAAAAAGGAGCACATGAATGGATGATAGAATTTCGTAAACCGCCTATAAACACCGATGAGTTTGCAGTTGTTTTAGACCAGCATTTGCAACAACTTAATTCTGATTATGAAGCAAAACGCTATAATAATATAACGTTAAACCCATTAATCTTAAATGTAGCACGTGAGAACTTGTTCCATGATTGGTTAAAACATCAGGACAAGCTGGGAGGGCAGAATAAAATTCCGCGTTTATCGAACGACAGGAATTATTTAGAACAAGTTTTAAATTTAAATAAATTCAATTATTATGAATGATCAACAACCACCTGTGAATATTAATTACCGCTTAATTAATATCAATACAGAAGATTTTAACACAATCGAAATTTTACAAGAAAACGGCACGTTAGATTTAAATTTCGATTTTCAGTTTGGGATCAATAATGAAAAACGTTTTGTGAAAACCATTTCTAAATTTGTTTTTCAGTTAGATAAACAAGAAGTATTACGTATTGCGGTTTCATGTGAATTTGAGTTTGAACAAGAAGGATGGAACTTCTTTGTTCAGGGAGATAAATTGGTATTACCTAAAGGTTTGCTTACACAACTGGCTTTCTTTACGATGAATACTGCCCGCGGTGTATTACATGCCAAAACGGAAGGACATAAGTATAATAAACTGGTTATTCCGATGATTAACGGAGAATTTATTAAACAGGATTTGGAAATGCCTTTGAACGCACAAGTAAATTAAGAAACAATTCAAAAATAAAAAAGCCTCGCATTGCGAGGCTAATTTTTTGTTTTATTTCTCTAAGAGAAACTAAAATTACTTAGCTGGAGCTGTTTCAGTAGCTGGAGCAGTCTCAGTAGCTGGAGCTGTTTCAGTAGCTGGAGCAGTCTCAGTTGTAGTAGTAGTTTCAGTTGTTGTAGTCTCAGTAGCTGGAGTTGTCTCAGTAGCTGGAGTCTCAGTTGTAGTTTCTGTAGTAGTCTCAGTTGTAGTTTCAGCTTCTTTGTTAGTTTCTTTACAAGATACAAATGCTACAGAAGCAACTAATGCTAAACTTAAAACGATTTTTTTCATCTTACTTAAATATAAAAGTTAATTATTAATTCGTAGCAAAGATATAAAAAAAATAATACGTAAATAAAATTGGATAATTTTTTTTTGATAAAATAATATGTTGATTATTAACGTTTTACTTTCTTTTTTTGCTTTGGATGCACAATTTTCATTTCGTCAATAAGATGTTTGGCGCCCGCATACTTGTCAATAACGAATAAAACGTAGCGCATGTCTACCATAATGTTTCTACAAATAGAAGGATCGTAATGAATATCACTCATAGTTCCTTCCCATACGCGGTCAAAGTTCAAACCTATTAAATTGCCGTGGGCGTCAATAGCCGGTGAACCGGAGTTTCCGCCCGTAGTATGATTGGTACCGATAAAGTTTACCGGTAGTTTCCCGTTTTTATCTGCATATGGGCCATAATCTTTGGCCTCGTATAATTCTCTTAATTTCTGAGGTACGTCAAATTCGTAATCGCCCGGAACATATTTTTCCATAACACCATCCAGGTAGGTAACATAATCATACGTTACGGCATCTTTTGGTTCATAGCCCTGCACTTTTCCGTAAGTAACACGTAACGTACTGTTAGCATCAGGAAAAATGCGTGCGTCAGGGTATAGTTCCAGTTGCGCTTTCATGTAGGTGCGCTGCAAGGTATTAATTTCACCGTTTAGGGCATCATATTTTGGCGCAATAGTATTAAAATAATGCTCACCTAAAGCTTTTGCCAGCTGAAAACCTTTGTCTTTATTGAGCTTTTTGATAACATCTTCTGCCTTACCGTCCAGTAAACCTTTAAAACCTTCATATGAAGTTAATGCACTATGGGTATAAATATCTTTCGTTAACGCTTCGTAATCTTTATTTTTAATGCTATCCGGTGTTAAAGCAGCCGGTGCTTTTGTTCCGTAAAGAGCCACCAGTTTTTCAAAAATATCACGGTCTACTTCTTTATTGAAATCTTTATAAGTGCCGGCCAGGGCCTCGATAAAATTCTGTTTTCTGTCGTTGAATGCCTGTTCTCCTCTTACGGTGTAAACCCGTTCTAACTGATACAGCTGAAAACCGATCAGTAATAGCTCGTTGTTGCGCAAAGCTACTTCCTGAAAGTAATCACGGGCAAGGGCATAAGGCGCTACCTCTTTATATAGTTTTTCGAATTGCGGAAGCAGGCTGCCATATTCGCTTTGTTTGCCCGCTTTGTTTACACGTTGTGTAAAGTCTTTTTCGAAATCTTTTTTAATTTGTACGGCATTTGATTTTTTCAGACCCTGGCTTTCACCAATCCATTTTTTCCAATAATTGGCAATACCGGCATATTTTGATGCGTACTGAATCTTGATGGCCTGATCTTGTCTCATATAACCATCGGCTACTTTTAAGGCCTGATCACGCACTTCAATTTTTGCAGGGTTTAGCTCGTTAACAATTTGCTCCACGGCAAATGAAGGAAGATATTCCTGTGTGCGCCCCGGAAACCCGAAGACCATAGTAAAATCATTTGGTTCTACACCATCAATAGAAACGGGGAAAAAATGTTTAGGGGTATAGGGTACATTATCTTTTGAATAGGCAGCCGGACGATTGTTTTTATCGGCATATATTCTAAATAATGAAAAATCGCCTGTATGTCTCGGCCATACCCAGTTGTCAGTGTCCGAACCGAATTTTCCAATAGAAGAGGGTGGAGCACCTACCAAACGTACATCTTTATAGGTTTCGGTTACAAATAAGATATATTGGTTGCCTTCATAAAAAGTACGAATTTTATTTTCCTGCCAGCTTTCTTTTGTGAAGGCTGTTTGGGTTTTAGCTATGTTTTCCTGAATTTTAGCTTGCTTGGCGGCTTCGGTACCCAGTGCGTTTACCCCTTCCAGAATTTGCTGGGTTACGTCTTCAATCTTTACAATAAAGGTAACTTCCAGGTCAGGATTGGGTAACTCGTCAGCAAGTGTTTTAGCCCAGAAACCATCTTGCAGATAATCATGGTCTACAGTAGAATGTGACTGAATTTCTCCGTAACCGCAATGATGATTGGTAAGCAACAGCCCTTTTGGTGAAATAACTTCCGATGTACATCCGCCATTAAAATGCGGCACGGCATCTTTTAAACTGGATTTATTTACATCGTAAATATCCGAAACCGACATTTTCATGCCTAAATTTTTCATTTCGGTTTCATTCATCCCCTTTAATAAAGAAGGAATCCACATACCGCCCTGCTGGGCAAAAATTGGAAACGAAACAAATAATACTAATGCTCTTAGTAGTTTTCTCATGTTTGGTTTTTTTATTAGTGAAATTAAGATGCCCAAGATACGAAAATCTTTCTATAGGGCTTGTGTTCGTTACGGCTTATATGTCATGATGGAACGTTTATGATGTTGCCATCCTGATTTTTTATACAATTCCTGTGCTTTTACATTGTGAGGCTCTACTTCCAGAAAAAGCATTTTCAATTGTTTTTCTCTGGCATACTGCTGTACAAACGCTACAGCCTCTTTGCCAATACCTTTACCCCGCATGCTGTCTGAAATGAAAAGTTCATCTAAAAAAGCCATTATGCCTCCAAATTCAAAGCTGAATAAAAAATTCATGATAATGTATCCGGCTATTTCTCCGTTGTAACGAATAATAAAAGCTTGTCCGGCTTCGGGATGCGCTATAAAATAATGAAAGTTTCGGATGGTAAGTTCCCGTTCCATCGGGTAGCCGTCTATGGCATAAAAGGTTTCCATCATATCGGTGATGGCGGAAATATCTGATGGTGTTATTTTATCAAATATGATCATGATTTTATATATTTGTCACTTTAAAATTTTAAATGATGTATAAATTAGCTAATGATTTCAGTTTCGGACTTTTTTTCTGGCAACTTTTTGCAATGCTCCATTTAGCGTCTTTATTATGGGCAGCCGTTTTATTATTGAAAAGCAACCGGGAAACTTCAGTTGAAAAATTAGTCTGGTTGTTGAGTTTTATTTTTATTCCTTATTTAACAACTGTTTTTTATATTTTTAATTATTACACCTGTAAGAAAAGGGTATTACAATAATTTTTTTACAAAATCCATAACTTCCTGAGTAGCATTTTTGTTTTGCTTTATAAACTCTTTGCTCTTTTTTCCTAATGTGCTGCGTAGTATTTCATTGGCAGCTAACTCGTTTAAAGTATCGGAAAGCTCCCGGGTGTTATGCACTACCAGGCAGCTGCCTAAAGCTATCAGGTCTTTTGCTTCCTGGAATTTCTCATATTCAGGTCCGATAATTACCGGAATGCCATAGGTGGCCGGTTCAAGTATGTTATGCAGCCCTGTTTTAAATCCTCCGCCTACATAAGCAATATCAGCATAAGCATAAATTTGTGTCAGCAGGCCAATAGTGTCTATAATAAAAACATCGGCAGCCGCTAATTGATCTGCAGTATAGTGGCTGTAACGAATACTAGATTTGGCTATACGGTGCTGCAGCCGAAGTATTTCCTCTTCCTTAATAGTATGAGGAGCAATAATCCATTTGATACCTTCTGAAGCATTAAGATAGGGAAGATATACATTTTCATCATCTACCCACGAACTGCCTATTACAATAGTAAATGTATGGTTTTTGAACTGGTTGATATAAGGCAGAGGCTGAGCGTGCTCAACAATTTGTGCCACACGGTCAAAACGTGTATCGCCATGTACCGTTATATTCTTAAAACCCAACTGGTGCAACAACTGTTCTGATGCTCGGTTTTGTACAAAAAAATGCGTAAAACCCCGGAGTGATTCCCGGTAAAACCCACCATACCATTTAAAGAAAAGCTGCTTTTTCCTGAAAATTCCGGAGACTAAAAAAGTAGGAATGTTTTGTTTTCTTAATTCATTTAAGTAGTTGGGCCAAAATTCATATTTTATAAAAAACACCATTTTAGGCTGTACCAGGTTTAAAAAACGTTTAACGTTTGGTAAAGTGTCCAGAGGTAAATAGACAGTGCTGTCGGCCAACTTATTATTTTTCCGTATTTCAAACCCTGAGGGCGAGAAAAAGGTAAGCAGTATTTTATAAACGGGAAATTCTTTTTTCAAACGTTCTAGTATAGGCAGTCCTTGCTCATATTCGCCTAATGAAGCTACATGAACCCAGATATAGAGAGAATCCGGATCAATTTGTGCCTGTAACGTCTGGAAAACTGTTTTACGTCCATTGACAAACAGCTTCATCTTTGAACTGAAAAAGCGTGAAACAGGAAGTAAAAAAGCCACCAGCTGTATCGTAATTTGGTACAAAAACCTCATAAACATGTGTTTCAGGCAAAAATACAAATTAGTTTAGAGTTGCAGACAGGTTTAAAAAAAATATAAAGAATCATCCTTTTAAAACCAAAAGACCCAAAACTAAATTTAGTACCTTTGCCTCACTAAATTTTCAATATATGAAAAAGCTGCAAATGGTTGACCTTAAGAGTCAATACGAACATATAAAAGAAACAGTAAATAAAGGTATTCAGGATGTTTTAGATACTACTGCTTATATCAACGGGCCGCAAGTGCATACTTTTCAGAAAAATCTGGAAGATTATTTAAAAGTAAAACATGTTATCCCTTGCGCCAATGGTACGGATGCGCTGCAGATAGCTATGATGGCGCTTGGTTTAAAACCTGGAGATGAGGTAATTACAGCTGATTTTACCTTTGCTGCCACCGTAGAAGTAATAGGTCTATTAGGGCTGACTCCCGTTTTAGTAGATGTGGAAGAGGCTACGATGAATATTTCTATTGAAGCCATAAAAAAAGCCATTACTTCTAAAACAAAAGCTATTGTACCTGTTCATTTATTTGGTCGTGCAGCCAATATGGAAGCTATAATGGCATTGGCAAACGAACACAATTTATTTGTAATTGAAGACAATGCCCAGGCTATAGGAGCAGATTATACATTTGCAGACGGCAGCAAACAAAAGGTGGGAACTATTGGCCACGTAGGTGCTACATCTTTTTTTCCGTCTAAGAACTTAGGGTGTTATGGCGATGGAGGAGCTATTTTTACGAATGATGACGAACTGGCTCATATATTAAGAGGTATCGTAAACCACGGTATGTATGAACGTTACCACCACGATGTAATTGGAGTAAATTCCCGGTTAGACAGCATACAGGCGGTTGTGTTAAATACTAAACTGCCGTTGCTGGACAACTATAATAAGGCAAGAAGGGCGGCAGCGAAAGCGTATAATGATGCATTTGTAAACAACGCAAATATTATTACACCGGATTTTGACAAAGAAGGTACAGATCATGTATTTCATCAATACGTACTACGTATTACTAACGGAAAGCGCGATGAATTGCTTAAATATCTGCAGGAAAAAGGAATTCCATGTGCTATCTATTACCCGATTCCGCTGCATAAACAGAAAGCATATGCAGACACGCGGTATAATGATGCCGATTTTACGATAACAAATACCTTTGCGAAAGAGGTAATCGCATTACCTATGCATACCGAATTAGATGGTGAACAATTGGCGTATATTACCCAAACCGTCACTACTTTTCTGGTATAACTCCTATTAAAAAAGCTCTTATAAAATATAAGAGCTTTTTTTTTGAAAAATAATTGTAATTTTATTTTTTTCAAATAACTTTGTAATTCAAAGTGAAAAATATGAATACAAAAGCTTCTGAAGATTTAAGACATATACGCGAGATGATGGAAAAATCGTCCCGTTTTATTTCATTAAGCGGTCTGTCTGGTGTAGGAGCCGGGTTTGTGGGATTGTTCACCGGAATAACGGCAATGTTTTGGATCAGTGATTACGCACCACTGTACGAAGTAACTGATTTTAATCAAAATGAAGCAGTGCTTATGAAACTGATAGTTTTAGGAGTTGGCGCGTTGCTTCTGGCTGTTTTTTTCGGTTGTTTCTTTACCCTAATAAAAAGTAAACGACTGGGCATCCCGGTTTGGACCGCTACGACTAAAAGGGTTTTGGTTCAATTAGCTTTACCATTGGTTGTAGGAGGTATTTTTGTACTGGCGTTATTGCAGTATCAACTTTACGGTCTGGTAGCCGGAACTACTTTAATTTTTTACGGTTTAGCCCTTACGAATGTTGAGCGGTATACTTTTTCTGATATCAAAATATTAGGGATACTGGAAATAATACTGGGATGCATTGCATTATTCTGGATAGGAAAAGGACTTGTTTTATGGACTATAGGTTTTGGAGTACTGCATATACTATATGGTATTATTTTGTATAAAAAGTACAAATAATGAGTATTATTAGTGGTTTAAATAAGGAATTTGAAAGCAGGGTAAGGCTGGGGTTAATGTCGGTACTCATGGTAAATGAGTGGGTAGACTTCACGGAGATGAAAAATCTTTTACAGGTAACAGACGGTAACCTGGCCAGTCATTCAACCGCTTTAGAAAAGAGGGGCTATATTAAAATAAAAAAAGAATTTGTAGGTAAAAAACCACGTACCTCATACCAAATAACCCCGACAGGTAAGACGGCATTTCAGGAACATTTAGCTTTCCTTGAAAAACTGATGAAATAGCCTGTCTATTTTTTTATATTAAAACTTTGAAATACAAAGTACTTTTAATTTTATATTTTATGAAAAAACAATTTCTTATGCTGATGAGTACCCTGGTGTTTGCGGTACTTATGTACCGTCAGGAACTAGGTCTGAATCTTTCATTGTTCGGACTGTTTCTGCTGAGTGTTAATGTGTTCTTATATAAGGACAGGTGGAAAGATAAAAAAGCTTGTTTGCTGGCTTGTTGTGTGGTAATAACCTGCGTATCTAATGCATGGTTAACCACTTTTGTTACTTTTATTTCCGTTGTTATTTCATCTTTTGTCATGCGTTATTACCTGGTAGATTCCCGGTTGAGATTACTTACGAAGGCATTTGTCTTTATAACTAATTGGTTTGCTGCGTTTATTCAGTTTCTGCAGTTTAACACATGGTTAGACATTAAAAGCAATAAACCGAAACATACCATAGCCAAATTGCTTTCCTTTATTGTAGTACCCGTAGTGATTGTTTCAGTATTCCTGTCTATTTATATTTCGTCCAGCGATTATTTAAGTAACATTTACCAGAGATACGAATTAAATATTGATTTTGAATGTATCGTAATTCTTACGCTGGGCTTTTATATAAGCTTTGTTTTCTGGCATGCTAAAATTTATGACATAGTTACTACGCTCAACCGTGCTCTAAAAACGGATTTCGGATCAAAAGAGCAAAAAAACGTATCATCTACTTTTGATTTTTGGGATATTGATTTTGAAAAAAAGAGCGGAGAAATCACGCTTATGGCTTTAAACATACTATTGTTTTTATTTATACTCTTATTTAATTATGAACATTTTCAGCCTGTTTCTTTTAGCTATGCCGATTTAAGCAATAAGATTCATGAGCAGATATTTTCATTAATAGGTGCTATCTTTTTAGCTATTGTGGTGCTGTTGTTTTATTTTAAAGGGGCATTGAATTTCGTAAAAAATAATAAAAAAATACTTTTAATGGCTAAAATCTGGCTGATACTAAACAGTCTTTTGGTCTTGTCTGCCGCTGTTCAAAATACAGTATATGTTTGTGTACTGGGGCTAACCTATAAACGTTTAGGAGTATATCTGTTTCTTTCTTTATGTGGCATAGGCCTGTATTACGCTTTTAGAAAAATTAATCATAAAAAGAATACGTTCTTTCTCATTAATAAAATGTCCTGGGCTGTCTTTTTTTCATTGATATTCTGCAGCGCTTTTAACTGGGGAAGCTTGATTACACAATACAACCTTTCCCTTGAAGAGAAAGACTACCATTATGTAACGGAATATATAGAGGGGAATGAGAAAGCGCTTTTAACCTATTATAAGACCTATCATCCCGAAAATATTGAAGAAATAAAACGTCTTACAGAAAAAGTAAAAAGCAAAACAGAAAAACCGTTGTTGTCATCCAGTTTATATTACTACACTATAGACATACAATAAAAGAGTCGCTTATAAGCGACTCTTTGTTTTTAGAGCTGAAGTATCTCATTATAAAACCAACTCGTTATAGAGCTTGTTAAAAGTAGCGTTTAAATCATCTGAAAAACCAGGATGCGGGCGCGATGACTGTATACTGGAGCTTTTTACAGCGGTAATCCATCTGAATTTTTCATCGGCTTCCAATAAGGCTATAGGCCCTCCCTTTTGATCACCTGCAGTAATCAGTGCAAACGATTCCAGGTTTTCCTGCAGCTGGGATATATCAAAATCAGAGCAGAAGATTCTGATTTTTTCTTCAGGAATCTGGTACCGGAATTGCAGGTATCGTTTTCGTTTGCTGAATAAAATCAAACCCACATTAATAAATTCTTCACGCTCTACTCTGGGTACTACGCGAATTACAGCATATTCATAAACTACTTTTTCTTGCATCTTCAGCGGCTTTAAGAAAAATATCGGCATGTGCCAATCGGTTCGACAAAAATTG
The DNA here is from genome assembly GCA_050990835.1 of Paenimyroides tangerinum. Classification (GTDB taxonomy): domain Bacteria; phylum Bacteroidota; class Bacteroidia; order Flavobacteriales; family Flavobacteriaceae; genus Flavobacterium. The sequence continues at coordinate 1,824,421 of CP158859.1, forward strand.
ATAATATACCTCACGGATTTCTTCATTACTTGGTCCGTTATCCCAGTTTAAAAATTCGTCCGGTATCTTATCTACTATTTCTCTGAGCACCTGATCATTTAATAGAGAAACAAACGTATTATGAGCTTCTTCTAATTTGGCGGCTTTTGAAAGTAAAGCATGGTCTTTTATCATGGTAAAAGGGGTAAGAGAGGTTTTTTCCCAGTTATCCCATGTGTGTTGAAAATAGAAAGAGGCCCCGTGGTCTATAAGCCAGAGTTCCTTGTGCCATATCAGTAAATTGGTATTGCGGAAAGTACGGTCTACGTTTGTGATAAAACTATCTAACCAGACAATTTTTGAAGCTAATAAGGCTTCGCAGTCATTGGTGGCTACATCATAAGTCAGGGCACCTGATAAATAATGCAGTCCCAGGTTTAAGCCCCGGCTAAACTTTAGAAGATCCTGAATTTCTTCATCACCCTCTGTTTGTCCGAAAGCTTCATCAAGCGTAATAAATACCAGCTCGGGCACAGGTAAACCAAGGTATTGTGCAATTAGGCCACCTAACAATTCGGCAATTAATGCCTTGGTACCATGGCCGGCACCTCTGAATTTAATAACGTATTTAAAATCATCACACGCTTCTGCCAGCGCGGGTAAAGACCCACCTTCGCGTAAGGGTGCTATATAACGGGTAACCTGAACGGTTCGTATATCAGGAATCATAAAAATGGTTTGTGTAAAGATACAAGATAATTATTGTTTAAGATACGAACGGAACACAGAGTATCGTAAGAATACAGAAGCTTTATTTTTGTTTAATTTCATATACACACCGCCGGCCATTTGTAATCAGATGTTCAGTACGCTCTACGGAGAATTCACCACCGATAAGCTGTTTGAAATTCGCTAATTCAGCCCGGCAAAAACCCTGGCATTCGGTAGCGGCAGCACAGATAGGGCAATGGTTTTCTATCAGAAAATAAGCATTACCTTCCTTTTTCCATTCTGCCATATAGCCTTCTTGTGTACGAAGGCGGGTGAGAATATCAAGCCGTTCTTCTACATCCTGAGCGGGTAGTAAATTTTCTGTATACCTGTTAAAGGTCACCTTTTCACGTTCAGAAATAAGCAGGTCCAGGGCATTTTCACCCAAAAGATTTTTAACTGATTGCAATAACTCTACAGTTACCTGGGCATGTGTATCGGGAAATTTAGAAAATCCCTTATCTGTTAAATGATAATAGGCTGTAGGACGGCCCACCCCTTCACTTTTATGAAAAGAAATAATTAGGCCATCAGCTATTAGTTTTAATAAATGCTGTCGTGCTCCTTCCTTAGTAATGTCCAATTCGGAAGCCAGGCGTACTAAAGGTAATGCTCCTTTCATCTTCAAATGCATTAAAAGACGCTCGGCCGTATCTTTTTTTATTTTAGACAAATTATTACTTGATTTATTAGCTTCTACAAATATAAATTAAAATATTAAATTGGGTAAATGTTCAGTAAATAAAGTGATATATAGAAAAATAACTTATTGTTAAAAATAATAAAACAAGTAAAATATTGTTTTATTAAAAAGCTTTTGTATTTTTGTGGTATTAATTTAAATGCAGCATTATGAACTATATATTACCAAAACTACCCTATGCCTATGAGGCGCTGGAACCTTACTTTGATAAAGAAACAATGCAGATTCATCATACGCGTCATCATCAGGCCTATGTTGATAATTTAATTAAGGCAATTGCCGGAACGGAGGCGGAAAATATATCTCTGGAAGACATCCTGTGTTCTGTCAGCCGGTATTCTCCCGTTATTCGTAATAACGCAGGTGGCCATTACAACCATGATTTATTTTGGAAAACCTTGTCGCCTCAACCCCAAAAAGCACCGGGAGGAAGACTGGCAGAAGCTATCGAAAATACTTTCGGAAGTGTAGGTCATGTAAAAGAAGCTATTAAAACAGCTGCACTGGGACAATTCGGGTCGGGATGGGCCTGGCTATTTGTCCATTATAATGGCACTTTAGGTATTACTGCAACCGCCAACCAGGATAATCCTTTAATGGATACAAACAACAGCAATCACGGTTTCCCCATTTTGGGAGTAGACGTGTGGGAACATGCCTATTATTTAAAATACCAGAACAAACGTGCTGATTATTTAGAGGCTTTCTGGCAAGTGCTCAATTGGGAGGCAGTTGAAAAGAATTATGAAGAAGTGCTCGGTAAATTATGAAAATAGCTCTGTTTATGTGCAACTAAAACAACCAGAAATGACAGAAGATATTTTTATTAATAAAGTGAAAGCTTCAGGTATCCTAACAGTAGATCTGGCCGATTTTGAACCGAAAGAAACTACCTTTTTTCTTGATATTAAAGCATTTCTTTATGAGGGGGGCATCATAAAGGAAAAGGAATTTAAAGAAGCACTGAAGAACTATCCGTGGGAAAATCTTAGAAGAAAATCTGTAGCTGTGGGCTGTACAGAAGATGCTATCATTCCGTCATGGGTCTATATGCTGTTAACGCTTCAATTGGATGGATTGGCGTCGCATATTACATTTTCTTCAGAAGAAGCTTTAAAACAAAAATTATGGCAGGAAGCTATACGGTTAACTGATTTCAGTGAGCTGTCTGATAAAAAAGTCATGGTTCGTGCCAATGGAAAGATACCACCGTTAATGTATATTACAATAACTGAAAAGCTGTCCCCTTTAGTAAAAACACTGCTATTTGGAGAAGCGGGAATGCCTAAGGTCATTTTTAAAAAACAACAATCATGAAAGCTCTTATATTTAACGGCGCTTTAGACAGACGCGGAAATGCTATGTCAGAGCGTATCAGTCAGTATTTATACAGCCAGTTAGAAAACAGAGGAATAGAAACCGATATCTTTCGGATTACAGATGCCGGTATTCCGCTTTTTGACACATCGTTGGCAAATGTACCTAAAGCTGTTGAACGTATGAACCTGCTATTTCGTGAAGCTGATGTTCATCTATGGCTTACCCCCCTATATCATGGAAGTTTGACAGGAGTAATGAAAAATGCCCTGGATTGGATGGAAGTAAGTGCCGGAATGCCCAAGCCTTATCTTACCGGAAAAATGGTGGGACTGGTGTGCTGGGCAGACGGAGTACAGGCTATGCAAGGTATAAATGCTATGGACGCAATAGTGAAAGCACTGCGTGCGTGGCCTTTGCCCTATAGCGTTCCTATACAGCGGAAAGATCTGTTTCTGGAAAACGGGCAGATAGACACAAAATACGAAGAACGTTTTCGCTTGATGCTGGATATAATGATGAAAGGTCCGGATAAGGTTATGCGTGAATCCTATTTGTAAACACTATATTTTTTCAATTTTGTTCCGAAAATCATGATAGGTGAAAACCCATCATGATTTTTTTATATTATTTTTTGAGGAGCTAAAAACATTTCGTCTATTTTAATATTTTTACACCCACAAATAAACAAAAATTATGGCTTCAGGATTTTTCGCAATTTTAGACGATATTGGTGCATTAATGGATGATGTAGCAGTAACCAGTAAGGTTGCCACACAGAAAACAGCTGGAATTTTGGGAGATGATTTAGCAGTTAATGCGGAAAAAGCGACCGGTTTCCTGGCTTCACGTGAACTACCGGTTTTATGGGCCATTACGAAAGGTTCTTTTCTCAATAAACTGATTATTGTGCCTATAGTAATGCTTTTACAAGCTTTTTTTCCTATTGCTATAAAGATAGCATTGATTTTAGGCGGCTTTTACCTGGCTTATGAAGGAGTTGAAAAAATTATCGAGTTTATTTTTCACCGCACCAAAAAAGGGCATGAGGTGATTACTGAAAATAAGGAAGAAAACAATGATAATGAAAAAACAAAAATTAATGCAGCCATTCGCACCGATTTTATACTTTCGGTAGAGATTGTTATTATTGCGTTGAGTTCTGTTCTGCATAAAAATCTGGGCATCCAGATTATGACAGTGGCTATTGTTTCTATTTTAGCTACAGTAGGCGTTTATGGAATTGTTGCTTTAATTGTGAGAATGGATGATGCAGGTTTTAAACTTATTAAGAAGTCGAACGATAAAGGTATTCTTTCACAACTAGGCCATTTACTCGTAAAAATGCTGCCTGTTATTATCAAGATTCTTGGAGTGGTGGGTACTATTGCACTTTTATTGGTTTCCGGAGGAATCTTTGCCCATCAAATAGATTTTTTACACCATATTATGGAAAATGTGCCGGCAATTTTAAAAGAATTCAGTTTCGGTATTGTTGGCGGACTGCTAATGGTGGCCCTGATAACAGGAGGTAAAAAAATACTGGCGTTGATAAAAAGATAAAAAAAAATAAATCCCGAAGAGACTTCTCCGGGATTTATGATTTGTGCAGTAGTTTTAAATTTTCGATTTTAAACGACTTAGTGTTTCCTGTGAAATATTCAGATAAGAAGCTACCATTTTATTTGAAAGGCGCTTTACCTCCAGGGGGTTTTCATTTAATAATTGTTTATATTTTTTCAGTGCATCTTGTGTCAGCATAGACATTAGTCTTTGTGTATTGTTTACGTAGGCATTTTCAAGGTAAATCCTGTAAAATTTTCCCATTGCGGTACAACTTCAAGTAAATGGTAGAAATCTTTATGTGTGATAAAATAAACTTCTGATGTTTCCACAGCTTGTATGTACTCGTCTGATGGCGATGTGGTTATAAAACTGACCAATGCTGTTGCAAACTGGTTTTCAAAAGCAAAGTAACGGGTAGATTCCTGTCCGTCTTCCGTAATATAAAAAATACGCAAATATCCTTTTTCTACAAAATATGTACCCTGGCTGGTTTGTCCTTCATTTAAGACAATTTCATTTTTTTTTCAGCTTCATGGGTTTAAAGAAAGAAAGAATTTTATCGCTATCTTTTTCGCTTACATTAATAATACGATTTATATGTGAAATTAAAAAACGGCTCATCCAGAAAATTATGAAAGAAACAAATGTACCGATTTTGATTTTACAAGAACTATATGTAAAAATTTTAGGTAAGTATATATTATTTAAATTCGACTGCAAAAATGCAGGAGTTTACTTTTAGAAAGTTTGACCTATGTCAAAAAAATAAAATGCTTTTTACTTATCCGTTTGATAGTTTATATACCGATGTTATATATTTCGGAATGTTTTTGGAGAAATACCTGTTTTCCTTTTAAAATAACGACAAAACAGACTTGCATCACTAAAATGTAGAATATGACTGATTTCCTTTACCGATAGGTTAGAAGATTTTAATAATGATTTGGCGTGCATAATTGCTACATGATCAATCCACTGCAGTACTGATTTTCCTGTTTCAGCTTTCAGTAATGTAGTCAGATACTGCGGGGTTAAATGCAATGCATCAGCATAAAATTTTACATTCCGATAGTGATTGGCATGTTTGGAAAGAAGCACATAAAAATTATCAATAATCTCATGTTTACGGTTTTTAACCAGATTTTTTGTATACGCCAAACTTAAATAGGCTTCTGATAGTGATGTGATTAATGCAAAGAGAAGATATTGCAGTACTTCTTCTTTTTTGGCACTTGTTTTCTTGCGGTAAAATTGCTGAAGCAGTAATACAAAATCACGCTGTAAAGACTGCGAATCCTTTTCAAACCGGATTACCGGTTGCCATCTAATCTGATCATTTGTAATAAATTCCCGCAAAATAGGAAAGCCACTGATAAAATCCAGCGAAAGCCCTATTGTAATTACCTGCGCATCTGCACTGGCCTGGAGGGGTTCAACCATCAGGTGAGGAAGTATGATCACGGCGTCGCCTTCACATATATCATATTCTAAAAAATGAATACGAAGGGTCATTTTTCCCTGTATCATAAAAGTCAAGAGAAGTCCGTCGAACTGATGGCGGTAATCGGAAAACTCTTTTATCGGACGGTCTGCAGGACCAATAACCGCCATACCTGTTGTTCTGAATGAAGGATCAATGGCGTACAAGCTGTAAATGTTGTCCAGAGTTAAAAATAAAGACATGATTACCGTATAATAAAATGCACATTTTAATGTCTAAATATAAAAGAAATCGCTGATATAATCTAAAACGACCATGTTTTAGTAATATAAAATAGTACAAAATGCACATTTGTACCCAAAAAATGCACATAAGTAGAAGAGGTATATGATGTACATTTGTACAGACTATTATCTGAGTTATGATGGTGCCGTAAATTATCCCCCAGTTTGAACCTGTTTTAGCCCTTTCGGAAAGCTGAAGTGCAATACCAGATCATTAGCATTTATATGCTACTAAAGTTAAGGGCTAACGGTTTATCTTAATTTTAAACTACTGAAAATGAAATTACCTTTTGAAATCTATCGGAGTGAATGGACTGTTCAGTTCCATACCATAAAAAAGGAGCTGCAACAGGAACTTGCATTGTTCCTTCCTGATATTGAACACATAGGAAGTACTGCCGTAACGGGACTTTCTGCTAAACCTATTATTGATGTTATGGTGGGAGTACATGAAGAAAGTGATTTAGATGGCATACCAGATTTGTTAAAAGGGAAAAAATATGTGTATTATGAAAAATATAATAATGATATGCCGTACCGGCGTTTTTTCTTACAATTGAAAAATACGGCCGAATATTCAGGTGTTCCGGATATTGTTCATATAGGGGAAGAAATTCCTGAAAAACTGCATGACCATGAGCTGCGTTTGGCACATATTCATGTCATTCCTTTGTCTTCTGAACATTGGCTGCGTCATATAGCTTTTAGAGATTATTTAAGAACGCATCCTGAAATAGTCAAACAATATCAGGCGTTAAAAGAAGAATTAATCAAGCAGGACTGGAAAGACGGAAACGACTATAACGCGGGTAAAGAGGCTTTTTTGAAACGCGAAGAACAGCATGCAGTAAAATGGTATAAAAACCAGTTAAAATGAAAAAAGAAAACGTTTATATAAATAAAAAGAGTTATGTTTTATATGTAAAGTACCAGCAAGAGCAAAAGCTAGGGGTAGCGTTTAATGAAATGACACAGCGTTTCTGGGAATTCGGTTTTGAAAAGTATTATCAATCCGGGTTTTGGGATAGTAGCTGTCTGTTCTATTCGTTGTTTGATGACGGAATAATAGTGTCGCATATTACAGTAAGCCTGTTTAAAACAGAAATGAAAACTATTATACAGCTGGGTACGGTAATGACAGATGAAAACTACAGGAAAAGAGGCTTGAGCAGATTTCTGATGGAACGTATCTGTCATGATTTTCAAAATAAAAACGAAGGTATGTTTTTATTTGCCAACACTTCAGTAGTAGCCTTTTATCCGAAATTCGGATTTGTTCCGGTAGTAGAGTTTGAGGCCTTCAAGCCCACTGAAAATATAGAAATTACGCGAACAAATACTAGAAGAAAACTTGATCTGAACAATAGTAAAGATTTGAACATATTCGAAAACCTGGTCGAAAATGCGTCTCCGAATACCGCTTTTGCCACTAAAATAAAGGACTGATCTTTTTTTACTGCTATGCTTATACCGAAATGGGATATAAAAACGCCGTTTATTTCATAGAAGAGCTTAACTGCGCTGTAGTAGTAGAAATTAAAGGAGACATTTTATATATAGCGGATATATTTTCTCCGCAAAGCGTGAGGATAGATGCTATAGCGGCGGCGTTTAAAGATATACCGTTCAAAGAAATAGTACTTGGTTTTACACCTGCACCCGAAGAAAATGATTTTCAATTCAGACTTTATAAAATGGATGATCTCCAGCTTTTTGTTACACCGGAATTACAAGCTGTTTTTGAGGAAAACCAATGAATAGTTCCCATTCTGTCACATACCTGATTTTATGTATACCTATAAGAAGCCTGTAAAATTTGCAGAATAATAACAAAGATAGAGTACTACCATTATACAGATAAATGGAATAAAAAATAGACAAAGTAACACAGATATGCAGATAAAAAAACTAACGATACAAGATACAGAATGCCTTTTACAGGCTATAAACCAAGCATTTGCTGATTATATAATACCTTTTAAACTGACGGCAGAGCAATTGCATTTTAAAATAACTTCGGAAAATATTCAGCTGGATTGGTCAGTAGGTGTTTTTGTTGAAAAAACACTTATAGCTTTTATAATGCATGGTGTGTATACTTATAATGGCGAAACCTGTGTATACAATGCAGGAACAGGTGTATTACCGGCTTTTCGAGGACAAGGACTAGTAGGCAAAATGTATGATTTTATATCTCCCTTTCTTCGTGAAAATCAAACACGAAAATTAGTATTGGAAGTCATAGAGGGTAATCATTCCGCTATCCGTTCTTATGAAAAATTCGGATTCAGCATACAACGGAAATTGTCGTGTTTTGAAGGAAAACTACATGTAGAAAAACCAGAAAAGAATGTTGTTATAAAAACGTTAGATGATTTTTCGTGGTCCGTTTTGCAATCGTTCTGGGATATTGAACCAAGCTGGCAAAGCGCCCCGCAGGCCATGAATTTTATAAAACCCAGTCTGTTGGGGGCCTTTGTTGAACAAGAACTTGTAGGATATGTTTTTTTTAATCCGCTGCTTAAACGCATATATCAAATAGCCGTATCACCGGGTTATCGACGTAAAGGTATTGGCGCACAATTGCTGGCTGAAACCAGCTTTTATACCGGTGGTGAAGAAATACAAGTCAACAATGTGGACGAATCAGCTGAGCATATACAACTTTTTTTAGAAAAGTACGGATTGATAAATGATATCAGCCAGTTTGAAATGATAAAGCATCTATAATGCGTAAAAATGCTTAACAAATAATGATAAGCTCAGTTTACATCTCTAAATACAATTGAAACATGCGTAATTATTTTGAAAACCCTTTTAAAGGCAAATTATTAAGCGAACAGGTGACCAACCCTAATATTAAAGTAGGTAAATATTCCTATTATTCGGGATATTACCACGGCCATTCATTTGACGATTGTGCCCGATATTTATTTCCAGACCGTGATGATGTGGACCAATTGATCATAGGTTCGTTTTGTTCTATTGGTTCAGGTGCAAGCTTTATTATGGCCGGAAACCAGGGCCATCGTTATGACTGGATTTCCAGCTTTCCGTTTTTTTACATGCCGGAGGTAGAAGCGTTTCTTACCAGTAAAGATGCCTATAGTAAAGCAGGAAATACCGTAATAGGTAATGATGTATGGATAGGTAGTGAAGCTATGATTATGCCGGGAATTAAAATTGGAGACGGAGCCGTTATAGGGTCACGTGCACTGGTAACCAAAGATGTGGAACCTTATACTATTGTAGGAGGAAATCCGGCAAAAGTAATTAAAAAGCGTTTTGATGATCACCAGATAAGTTTGCTGCTGGAGATGAAATGGTGGAACTGGGAGGAACGGTTCCTGGCCGGGCATATGCCTGTTCTCTGTTCAGGAGATATAGAAACCCTGTATAATTTATATCTTACTGCTATACCAAAATGACATTAAAAGATGACTGTAATAAGTATATAATAGAGAGCAGCACCTAAAGTTTTCTTTTTTTGAATAGTCTCTCTTTTTATGAAGAATGCTATGGCATACTATCATGCATAAAAATTACCTGCTTCGGGAAATTAGAAAAATGAAAAACAAACCGTTTTCTCTATGTTATGGCTTTGTAGACCTTATATTCAGATGAAAGTACCTGTAACAGATGTTAAATAATGAAGCGTGAGAACTTTCAGATAAAACGTTGAAGCATCAAAATACCCATTTTTTTTTAGAAAATAATGATGCGTAAGTTCTACTTTTATTTTTATGAAAAAGAAAAAAAACTAGACGATATTACCTGGTATTTTTTGTAAATTTAACCGGCAGAATAATAACCTTTTCTATCAAAGAACGGGGCCTCCCTTTTGCTAGCATTTCCATTATTTTATATTTTAATTTAAGACAGACGTGAATATATTACGTGCATACACCGACTCTTTTAAAGGGCTTTCAAAAGAAGCCTGGATGCTTTCTATTGTAATGTTGATAAACCGTAGCGGTTCAATGGTCATTCCTTTTTTAGGCGTATATATGACTGATCATTTAAAATTTGACATTACGCACACGGGAATTGTGCTTAGTTTCTACGGAATAGGATCTGTTATAGGTTCATGGCTGGGAGGTTTTCTGACAGATAAATTTGGGGAGTACCGGGTGCAGACATTAAGCCTCTTTCTTAGTGCGCCTTTGTTCATTCTGATACCTCTTTTTCCTACGGTTGAGGGAATGGCCGGTATTATCCTGCTCCAAAGTATCATTAGTGAAACGTTTCGTCCGGCTAATTCAGTAGCCATTACAAAATATGCCCGACCGAAAAATCTGACTCGCGCGTTTTCTTTAAACAGGATGGCAGTCAACTTAGGATTTTCTATTGGGCCTGCTCTAGGTGGAATTTTATCCGCCATCTCCTATGAGTTTTTATTTGCTATAAACAGTATTGGTGCTTTAACTGCCGGAATTGTATACGTTCGGTTTTTCAGAAAACGACATAAAGCGTTTCAAAGCCAGTTAAAGGTAAGGCAAAAAGAATTGCAGGAAATTCATGTAAAACCCGGTGAAAAGATGAAATCGCCTTACAGCGATGTTCCGTTTATTATTTTTTGTATTTTCTGTACAATATTTTCTATTTGCTTTTTCCAGTTTTTCAATACTATTCCTATTTTTTACAGAGAAGTAGCAAAGATGGACCAGGCCACTATCGGATATATTTTAGGGTATAGTGGTTTTATTATCGTGGTGCTGGAAATGCTGGTCGTTAATTTTGCTGACCGGCATCTGACAATTGCCAAGGCCATTCTGTATGGTGCTTTATTATGTGCGGTTGCGTATTCTATGCTGGCATTAGGGCATCACATCTTTATCTTATTATTATCTATTACGTTGCTTAGTGTCAGTGAAATTCTGGTACTGCCTTTTATGTCTACCATTACCGCACTTCGTTCAGGAAAAAAGAATCAGGGTGCTTATATGGGAATGAATGGTATGAGTTTCTCCTTTTCCTTCATTATTACTCCGTTGCTGGGAACTCAGGTGGTAGACCGGCTTGGTTTTGATGTACTTTGGCTGGGTACAGGAGGTATTTTGGCGGTTTCGGCCGTAGCGCTGTATTTCATTATCCGGTGGATGCTGCCGTTAGATAAATACACCCAGCGGGAAGAGGAGGCATTACAAAAATAGTTTTGTACTACTGTTACTCTTTTGTGGTAAGCCGCAATTAAGACAGGCATTTAAGAAATGTCTTTTAATTTTCCTGTTTTTGTATAAGCTCTATCTCATAGTGATGGCAGCAGAAAACAGGTAAATTACGGCATAAAAGAAAAAGCATTTTTTTTACCCCCAAGTATTTTTTACCTTTAAGGTATAATATGCAAAGTATGCCTTATAATAAGAAACAACAGTTAAATAAACATAAAGCAGTAGCTACGGGGCTTTTTATAGCAATGGCAATTCTGTATTTCGGGCTGGTATATACTATACAGCATACACCGCAAAACTGGATGTATTATGTGAAAGCTTTTGCTGAAGCCGGTATGGTGGGGGCACTGGCTGACTGGTTTGCGGTAACCGCCTTGTTTAAGTATCCGATGGGGTTAAAAATACCGCACACCAATTTAATTGAAAACAGTAAAAATGCAATAGGGGAAAATCTCGGAACTTTTGTGACGGAAAATTTTCTGACACCGGAAACCATACGTCCTTATATTGAGCGGATTGAAGCGTCTGTTTTTTTAATTCAATGGATCAAGAAAGAAAAAAGCAGGATACTGATTATAAATGAGCTTCGAAAGTTTTTGGGAAAAATAGTAAAAAATCTGAATGATGATGAAATAGCCAAGCTACTTTCTACAAAAGGATATGACCTCCTGAATGAGATAAAAGTAGAACAATGGGCGGCCAAAGGACTTCTTTATGTAGTAGAAAATGACGAGCATAATGAACTGATTACACTTTTAATGCCGAAAGCCAAAATGTATGTGGAGCAAAACCGGGAAACCATTTATAAAAAAGTAGTGGAAAAACAGCCTTTATTGGGGCTGATAGGAGGTAAATCGGTTACTAACCAGCTTATTTCCGGTATAACAGCTTTTTTAAGTGATATTGAACATAACAAAGAGCATGAAATCAGAAAAGAACTGACCCTGAAACTCCTTCAGCTCGCTAATGATTTCACCACTGATGAGGAATGGCAGCATAAATTTTCAGAAATTAAAGATGAATTTATTTCCTATGAAAAAATACAGCATTATGCGCATGAAATCTGGCTAAAGATGAAAGAGGAAACTTTAACCGGCCTGGCTGAAGAGAAAAGCCTGATTAGTACTTACATTACCAATAATATTAATGCTTTGGCTGACAATTTAGAGACAAACGAAGACATTCAGCAAAAAATAAACAGCTTTGTACGTCAGTTCGTATATAAACTTGCGCTTAAAAACAGTAATGAAATAGGAACTATTATTACTACAACGGTTGCTGATTGGGACGGACGTGAACTCAGTGAGAAATTAGAACTGGAAGTAGGTAAAGACCTGCAGTACATCCGTGTAAACGGTACGCTGGTAGGTGGAATAGTGGGATTACTGATCTTTATAGTTACCCAATGGATTACCTGATAAAAGCCTCTTGATATCAAGAGGCTTTTATCATTCTATAATATGCGGAATAAACCGGCTTTTATCTGTTGTTATCGGATAATCGCTTTCTCTGAAGGTAATACCGCAAGGTTCTTGTCCGATGATCCAGCTGCCGATTATACTAAAACCGGAATGCTCTTTATGCAATGTGGCCAGCTGCTGATAAATAAAACCTTCTTCACCGTAATCACCTTCGGTTTCAAAAATAACCTGTTCGTTTACATGAAAACTAATATTGGCACCTTCTCTTGAAAGTAAAGGTTTTTTTACATATTGTAACATGCCTCGCGGAGCGTCATGATAGCTTTCAAGTAACAAGGGATGATGTGGAAAAAGCTCCCATAGAACAGGTAGAATAGCCTTGTTGGATAACAGCATCTTCCAGGAAGGCTCTATCCATTGAGCTTCTGTCACGTCATTAATTAAGTGTACACCGAATTCTTCATGTACCATCCATTCCCACGGATAGAGTTTAAAAATAGCCGTGATAGGGTTTTCATTGAGGTCGGTAAAATGCTGTCCGTTCCAGCCAATTTCATCAATATAAAGCAATTGAGTAGTAATACCGGCTTGTATAGCCGTATCACGTAAATACTCTACATTAGTCAAATCTTCCAGACTTTCGCGCACACAGGTAAAATGTAAAGTGTCTCCTTTTAAATAAGGCTTTATATCACGCCATGTTGCGATAAGCTGTTCATGAACACTGTTGAACTGATCTGCTTTTTTACGAAAAAAATGTTCCTTCCAGTGCCATTGCACTACACCGCACTCAAACAATGATGTAGGAGTATCGGCATTGAATTCCAGTAATTTTAGTTGTTTTTTTGAAGTGTCGTAGGCAAAATCGAACCTCCCATAAATACTGGGAGCATCTTCTTCCCAGCTTTTTTCAATATAATGCCTTACATAGGGTGGAATGTGGAACAAATCGTATTTTTTGTGCCGGATAATATATTCAACAGCCTGTAGGCACAACTGCCAGGCTTCCTCCGTAGCCTTGTATATATCATTGGCTGATGCTTCTGAAATAGCATAATAGTAATGATCAATCCAATACGGCAGACCGGCATCAGTATGATAGCCATATCCTAATGCTTCTAAGCGTGATACCCAGTTGGGGTCTTTTGTTAAGTGTTTAATTTTCATTAGGAACCCGATGATCTGTAGGAACTTGATGCTGTTTTTCCGAAACCACCTCTGGTGGAATTTTTATAGGCAGCTGCTTTAGCGGCATTTTTACCCGCTACCGAATTAGGATGAAGATTGCTGTTGGCATATCCCATGCCGCCTCCTAAATGACGAAAGGCCATATACCATAATAACGCATTACCTGCACTGCTGCCCGATCGGTGGTATTGTTGTGTCACTTCCGTGTAAGGCGCAGTAGAATCAGCACGCATATATACTTTTTGCTTAGCGGTTTCAGATGAGGTAGCCGGTTTGTTGCAAGAGGCCAGTAAAGAGGTAATTAAAACCAGTTGTACCGTTGTTGATGCTTTTTTTCTCATGTTATTGAACCGTTACATAGATGGGAATCTCGTTCAGTTTTTTGGTAAGCGAATCGTTGGACCACGTGTTTTCCTTTAAAGAAGTAGTAATGGTATCCGTTTTTTCAGCTATCTTTTCACCGTTTACCCAAATATTCTGTTTGGTAATATGGTATACTTTATCAGTATTAGTTACCGTTATTAAAGTTACCTCACGTGCCGATTTTTTGTCTAAACTTTCTAAATTCTGATTGTTATTCGACTGGCAGCCTATAAGAGCCATAGTTATAAAAAATAAGGAGATAAATTGTTTTGCCATAAAAATAAATTTTCAGCGGCAAGATACTATTTATCCTACATTTTAAAAAGGAGGTATGAAAAAAAGCATCAGAAAGGATAGTCTTACTTATTTTATATAATAGTATTCAAAAGGAAGTGGTTTTTTTTCTGCTTTCTGCTTCATTTCCCGCATTCTTAATTCTACTCTTCGTATTTTTCCGCTTGTGGTTTTAGGAAGTTCTTCTACAAATTGTACTATACGGGGCATTTTATAAGCGGCCAGATGCTCACGGCTGAAAGCAAAAAGTTCTGCCGCTAATGCTGCTGTTGGCTTAAAGCCCTGAGACAGTACCACAAACGCTTTTATTTCGAATCCTTTGACAGGATGCGGCGACCCTACTACAGCCGATTCCAGTACTGCGGCATGTTCCAATAAAGCACTCTCTACTTCAAAAGGACCGATGCGGTAATCAGATGATTTAATAACATCATCATCACGCCCGATAAACCAGATATAACCATCTTCATCAGTATAGGCTTTATCACCGGTAAAGTACAAACCGTTTCTAAATACCTGCGCTTCTTTTTCCTTATCGTATAAATATCCTTTAAAAATACCATTTGCAGCTCCTTTTTCCATTCGTATACAAATAGTACCTTCTTCATGTACAGGTAAAAGATTACCATCTTCATCGGCAATGACCACATTGTACAGAAACATGGGCTTACCCATTGATCCGAATTTTACAGGCTGCCCGGGTAAATTAGCTACCATGCAGGTACTCTCGGTCTGGCCAAAACCGTCACGAATCAGAATCCCGGTAGCTTCCTTCCATTCTTCAATAATTTCAGGATTCAGCGGTTCGCCGGCTGCGACGCATTCGCGCAAAGCAAAACGATAAGAAGCGATATCTTCCTGGATAAAAAGACGCAATACCGTTGGTGGAGCACATAAAGTGGTTATTTTATGTTGTTGTATCAATGCTAAAGTGGTGGCCGCATGAAAACGATTCTCAGTATGATAAGCAAAAACGGTAGCCCCCACATTCCATGGGGCAAAAAAACTGCTCCAGGCAAATTTGGCCCAGCCCGGTTGTGATATATTGTAATGAATATCGGTTTCTTTCAACCCTATCCAGCTTGTAGTAGTCAGATGACCAACAGGATGTGAGAAATGTGTATGGCAGACAATCTTGGGCATACCTGTAGTGCCCGAAGTAAAAAACATAAATAATATATCATCTGGTCTGGTTACAGCAGCATCGGCTTGTTTGCTTTCTGCTGCTATATCCTGTAAAGTGTACCAGCCTTTGCGTGTGCCGTCACATATAATCTTCACCGGAATAACCTGTCCGGATAACTTTTCTGCTTCCTCAATTTTCGCCGCGTTGTCTTTATCAGAAATAACCACTTTAGGAAGTGTTTTCTCAAACCGGTAAAGCAGATCTTTGGGTCCCATGATAGTAGCCGTAGGAATAATCTGTAACCCTCCTTTGATACCTGCTAAAATAGTTATCCAGTTAATTGGCTGCAACATAAGCTGGGTAAACAGCACATCTGATTGTTCGATGCCATTCCGGCGTAAAAAATTTAACAATTGGTTAGACTGCTCGGCTAGTTCTTTAAATGAATAGGTAATAGTACGGTCACCATCTGTCCATAATAGGGCTGTTTTATTCGGGCGTTCTTTTACATGGATCTCTTCAAATATATCGGCCACCCAGTTAAAATAGTCCGGTTTTTTAATAGACAGCTCAGATAAAGAGAGATAGTCGCCATCAGCAATAAGCTGTCCGACTTTATAAAAAAGATCTTTCATCATATGTCTGTTGTTGTTTAGTCGTTCTTAAAGTTAAGAGTATTTTTTCGTAATTGAAAGGAAGAGCTGATTTTTTAAAACCGTCGTAAAATCCGGGTATAAAACATAACAAACGAAGATAATATTTGTTTTTTAATTGTAAATTTGAAAAAAAAGAAAAAGACAATGAAAAAAATAATTATAATATGTGGGGTTACATTTCTGTTGTTACAGTCATGCAAATCATCTAAAGTGGAACCGGAAGAACATGCAGATATACCGGAAATTACAGCAGACACCCCGGCTTATGTCCAATTGTTGGGCACAGAACCTTTCTGGAATATAGCTGTCAGTGAAAAACAGATTGTTTTTGCAAATGCTGAAGGAGATCAAATTGTTTTTCCTTATCAGCCTCCCGTAAAAACTGCGGATACTGCGTCTAAAACCTATACCGTTCAAAATAACGAATATAGGCTACAGGCAACTGTAACAGAAGGCGATTGCAGTGATGGTATGTCAGATAATCACTATACCTATAAAACACACGTACTGCTGACCAAAAAAGGAAAAGAAATTTTGAATCAAAACGGGTGTGCACATTATATTTTAGACCATGATTTGGCCGGAAAATGGCTGCTTACAGAGATTAATATGCAAAAATTGCCCCGCGAACATGAGTATGTAACCCCTTTTATAGAATTTGATGCAGAAAATAATAAAATAGCCGGCAATGCCAGCTGCAACGGTTTAATGGGTGAGGTGCTTAATGAAGGAAAGAATATCAGGTTTACCCATATAGGCTTAACCCGTATGTTTTGTGTTAATGAAACAATTGAAGCCGAATTTATCAAAGCGCTTGAGCAGATTACGGCCTATGAAATAACAGGGAATACTTTAAAACTCTTTTCCGGCAACCAGGTAAAGATGGTCTTTACCCGATAAAAAAATCGCCATATGGCGATTTTTTTTATGTTTCATTTTCCTGGGTGTGGTTGTGCGGAAAGCGACGTGTGGCAAATTCATTAGATGTTTCTAC
This sequence comes from Paenimyroides tangerinum, assembly GCA_050990835.1. GTDB lineage: Bacteria > Bacteroidota > Bacteroidia > Flavobacteriales > Flavobacteriaceae > Flavobacterium. The sequence continues at coordinate 1,841,695 of CP158859.1, forward strand.
AATTTTATAAGCATCTACAATTCGTTTTACCAAACGGTGACGCACAATATCTTTATCATCTAAGTATAAGATACCGATTCCGTCTATGTTCGATAAAATATTTAAGGCCTCCTTTAGTCCGGAAGTTACTTTTCTGGGCAAATCTACCTGTCCCGGATCTCCTGTAATAATAAACTTGGCGTTTTTTCCCATACGGGTTAAAAACATTTTCATTTGCGAATGCGTGGTGTTTTGTGCTTCGTCTAAAATTACAAAAGCATTATCTAGCGTACGTCCGCGCATAAAAGCCAGTGGGGCAATCTGTATAATTCCTTTGGTCAGGTAATCTTCTAAAGTGGTAGGAGGCAGCATATCCCGCAATGCATCATATAAAGGCTGCATATAAGGGTCAAGTTTTTCTTTCATATCTCCGGGCAGAAAACCTAGATTTTCACCCGCTTCAACTGCCGGTCTTGTAAGTATGATGCGTTTTACCTGTTTTTCTTTTAAAGCTCTTACTGCCAGGGCTACCCCGGTATAGGTTTTACCTGTTCCGGCCGGACCAATAGCAAAAACCATATCATTTTGGGTAACAAAGTCCACCAGTTTTTGCTGGTTGGGTGTCATAGGTTTTATCAGTTTACCGCCGACACCATGTACCAGAACAGCATCGCTTGGATGCATTTGCTGTTGCGGCATATCGTCCATAATCAGGCGTTCTATGACATTTTCGTTCAACTGGTTGTATTTCTGGTAGTATTTAATAATGCGTTCAAAACGGTCTTCAAAAGTATCTAAAATCTCATTCTCTCCGTATACCTTAACAGTGGTGCCGCGCGCTACAATTTTGAGCTTCGGGTAAAGTTTTTTGATGATTTCTAAGTGGATATCCTGAGGCCCCCAAAACTCTTTAGGAGTGATGTGTTCTAATTCAATGATTCTTTCGTTCAAATGCTATTAGATTTAATTAAAATAATTAGTTTTGTACTAACCAAATCTAACAAAAAAGAATTAAAAACACAATAACCTTTAAACTTTTAAATGCCAATTATTACCCTGACAACCGATTTTGGAATTAAAGATCATTATGTGGCTGCAGCTAAGGGAATGCTTTTGCAGAAAAACCCTGATGCACAGCTTATCGATGTTTCGCATTGTATAGATCTTTACCATATTGGCAATGCCAGTTATGTGTTGTTCGGGGCGTATAAGCATTTTCCTGAAAAAACGGTACATATTGTATCAGTTGATGCCGAATTGTATGACCAGTCATATTTTTTACTGATGGTATATGACGGTCATTACTTTTTATCTGCAGATAACGGAGCATTGAGCTTACTGGTGGCTAATAATCAGCCGGACCGGCTTTTTCGTTTGCACATAAGCAGCGGTATAACTTCTTCTATGGCGTTGTTTGCCGATGTGATTTCGAAAATGGAAACACAGCCTTTAACAGCATTAGGAGATGAAATAACGATGGAAGATTGTGTGCAGCTCACCGAAATGAAGCCTCAGGTAATAGATGAAGGAAATGCTATTCGGGGTAGTTTTATATATGAAGATCATTACGGAAACGCGATAACCAATGTGTCAAAATCATTGTTTGAGAAAATAGGCAAAAACAGAGCTTTTGATTTTATGGCAAGCCGTTATACCCTTTCCCGTATTAATGCTTTTTATTCTGATTTTAATACCGAAGTGAAACCCCTGGGAGATTTTGTAAGCCAGGCTTTACTGCTATTTAATTCTGATCATTTTTTGCAACTATCTATATACAAAGGAAATATTCAGCAGTCAGGAACTGTAAAGTCGTTGCTGGGATTAGGATATAGAGATACATTTATCATTCAATTCAAATAAAAATATGTTTATACGCATCGTAAAAATGAGTTTTCACGAAAATAAGATTAATGATTTTGTAAATCATTTCCATACTGTGAAAGAACAAATACGTCATTTTAAGGGCAATAATTTTCTGGAATTGTACCAGGATAAAAATAACCCGTCCGTGTTTTTCACATACTCTGTCTGGAATGATGAAGCAGATCTGGAAAACTACCGGCAATCTGATCTGTTCACCGAAGTATGGGCCTATACCAAAACACTTTTTAACGGAAAGCCGGAAGCGTGGAGTGTAGATAAACTGGCTTCTTTACCCTAATTTACAGTAGTTATGAAAGCACTCTTGTTCAAAGAAATCAGGTCTTTTTTCGGTTCAGCCATGGGCTATCTGGTCGTGATTGTTTTTCTCCTCCTAAACAGTTTGTTTTTGTGGGTTTTTGACGGTAGTTACAATATTTTGCAAAGTGGTTATAATGATCTTACACCTTTTTTCAGATTGGCTCCATGGGTATTGCTGCTTTTGGTGCCGGCCGTTACCATGAAGAGTTTTTCTGACGAACGGAAGCAGGGTACTTTAGAACTGTTAATGACAAGGCCGTTAAGCAGTATGCAGATTGTAATGGGAAAATTCTTAGGTGCTTTTTTACTAATCCTTATTTCTATTCTGCCTACTGTAATTTACATCTTTGTATTAAACCCGTATGGAAATCCTCCAGGAAATATGGATATGGGCAGCACGATGGGGTCTTATTTCGGCCTTCTTTTTCTGATAGGTTCTTACACAGCTATCGGGATGTTTTCAAGTACATTGTCTGAGAATCAGATAGTAGCCTTTATTCTCGCAGCTATTTTATGCTTTGTATTTTTTATAGGCTTTGATGAGGTGGCTTCACTGTTGCCATCACAACAAACGGTTGTAGAGAAAATAGGCATGAATTTTCATTTTAAAAGTATGAGCCGCGGTGTGTTAGACACACGTGATATTATTTATTTTATCAGCATTGTTGCTTTATTTACAGGAGCCACTGTTTTTCAATTAAAATCGTTGCGCAAATAATGAAGAAGAATAAAAAACATGTAGTGTCTTTTCTGGGATTAGCCTTTTTACTTGTAGGCATAAATGTGGTAGCTCAGTTTGTATTCAAGCGGTTCGATGTTACCCAGGATCAGCGTTATACTTTATCGCCGGCTACCCTTAAAATAATTAATGAGGTTAAAGAACCTTTGCATATAGATGTTTATCTGGAAGGCAGTTTTCCGGCGGAATTCCGAAAATTAAAGGAAGAGACAAAACAGCTGCTGGAGGAATTCTCTGCCTACAACAGCCATATTTATTTTACATTCAGCAATCCTTTATCCAATCCCGAAACAGCTGATAAAACTGCAGCTACATTGTTTGCCAGCGGTATGAAGCCTTTATCAGTAAATGTAAATGACAAGGGAAAACAAACACAGGAAATGATATTTCCGTGGGCAGTGGCCGGTTATAAAGACAAACAGGCAAAAATTCCGCTGATAAAAAATATGATGGGCAGCTCTATTGAAGAAAAAATCAATGTATCTGTTCAACATTTAGAATATGCAGTAACAGAAGCCATTCAGAAAGTAGTAGTGCCAAAAACAAAAAAAATAGCAGTTATTAAGGGAATAGGCGAACCTCATGATGTGTATTTAGCCGATTTATTGATGACGTTGAGAGAAAGCTATTATATAGCACCTTTTTCATTAGATAGTGTGGCGCAGTCGCCGGAAAAAGTTTTAACTGATTTAAAGGGATATGATTTGGCATTGATAGCCAAACCAAGCCTTCCTTTTTCAGATGCGAAAATTCAGGTGCTGGATCAGTATATCATGAACGGCGGCAAAACGCTTTGGATGATAGACGAAGTTCAGGCTGATATGGACAGCCTGTACCGTAAAGAGGGAATGATGGCCTATCCGAAAGATATGGGCGATCTGGGACAGCTTTTCTTTAAATACGGCCTACGTATTAACCCTGTGTTGGTGAAAGATGAAATAGCAACGCCTATAAAACTTGCGGTTGGGCAACAGGGGAGTGAAACGGTATATGATAATTTTATGTGGAAGTTTGCCCCTTACGTGGTACCGCAAAGTCAGCACCCGATTGTAAAAAATGTAGACGGTATAAAATTTGATTTTGCCGGCAGCATTGATACCTTAAAAAACGACATAAAGAAAACAGTATTATTACAGTCGTCTCCTTATGCCATGGCAGTAGGTACCCCTTTACAGGTAAGCCTTGATATGGTAAACGATAAAACCGCTCCGGAGGTCTATAAAGGAAAAGGAAATCTGCCGTTAGCCGTGTTATTGGAAGGAAGCTTTACTTCGGTATATAAAAACCGTATTTTACCTTTCAGACAAAATGCATTTAAAGATAAAAGCATTGCCAATAAGCTGGTGGTTATTGCCGACGGCGACATAGCCCGTAATCAGTTAGACCAAAATAAAATGCCTTTAGAATTAGGCTATGATAAATGGACAAATACGCTTTTTGGCAACAAAGAATTTATGTTAAACACCGTAAACTATTTGCTTGATGACAACGGACTTATTAACATTAGAACGAAAGATGTAAAGCTCGCCTTGCTACATAAAGAAAAAGTATATGATGCATATCGCAAAATACAGCTGTTAAATATAGGGTTGCCAATTGTTTTGCTGGTTGTTTTGGGAGTTGTGTTTATGAGATGGCGCAAAAAAGCGTATCAGAAATAGTGTTAATAAAATAACTTTTTTTTTTGAAGATAAAAAAATATATTTGTATAAATAATACCGTAACAGCGGATATAACATTCAACAATCTATGAAATTCATCGTTTCAAGCTCGTATTTATTAAAACAACTGCAAGTATTAGGTAGTGTCATTAACAGTAGCAATACCTTACATATTTTAGATAATTTCCTTTTTGAATTAGATAACAATCAATTAAAAGTATCGGCTTCTGATTTGGAAACCACTATGTCAGCAACGCTTCAGATTGAATCAACCAGCCAGGGAAGTATAGCAGTGCCTGCGCGCCTGTTGCTGGAAACGCTTAAAACATTTCCGGAACAACCTCTGACGTTTACGGTAAAAGACAACAGTACCATTGAAATTAGTTCTGATCTGGGAAAATATGTTTTAGCCTATGCTTTAGGAGAAGAATTTCCTAAAGCCGAAATGCTGGAAGACCCGTCTACGGCTGTTATTCCGGGGCATGTACTGGCAACAGCTATCAGCAAAACTATTTTTGCGGCTGGTAATGATGATTTACGCCCGGTAATGTCTGGTGTTTATTTTCAGTTTGCACCTACCGGAATTATTTTTGTAGCTACTGATGCGCATAAATTGGTAAAATATTCCCGTACTGATATAACATCGGCTACTGAAGCTAATTTTATTATGCCGAAGAAACCATTGAATATTTTAAAAAATATCTTAATGGCAACTGATTCTGATGTTAAGATTGAATATAACGACTCAAATGCTTTATTTTCATTCGATAATTATACTTTGATTTGTAGATTGATAGACGGAAAATACCCGAACTATGAGGCTGTAATTCCTAAAGAAAATCCGAATAAATTAATTATTTCACGCACCCAGTTTTTAAGTTCTGTACGTCGTGTGGCTATTTATGCCAACAAGACCACCCACCAGATTCGTTTGAAAATTGCCGGAACTGAACTTAATATCTCAGCTGAGGACATTGACTATTCTAATAAAGCAGATGAGCGTTTAACCTGTGATTATCAGGGAGACGATATGCAGATCGGTTTCAATTCGCGCTTTCTGACTGAAATGCTTAACAATTTACAGTCAGATGAAATTGTATTGGAAATGTCACTGCCAAACCGTGCCGGAATTCTTACGCCTATGGACGGGCTGGATGAAGGAGAAACGGTTACCATGCTGGTAATGCCGGTTATGCTGAATAATTAAACTTTTGAAGATATATAAAAATAAAAAACGGCTTTGTATTAAACAAAGCCGTTTTTTACTTGTTTGGCTAAATAAAATTTACCATATACGGCTTGAAGAATATTCTAAAGACACATCTATTGCTGTGCTATTTTATCAAAATAGTGTAAAACGTTTTTTTCCGTTTCGGTGTGTAATTCAATTGTTTTGTCATAAAGATGATTTCGTAACTCACGGTACAGTACCACAGCGTTTTTTAAACTGTTTAGCAATGATAATCTTTCATATTCCGGAATAGTTCCTTTCAATGCCTCTAAATCCTCTATTCCTAATTCTGTTTCAACCTTTCTGACGCCTCGTGGCAAAGAGTTGTTTTTTATATGTAATAAAGGGCCCAAAACGCTCATTCTTAAAAAGCTGAGAAAATCAAAACATTCGAGGTATTCTCCACGCCCTATTTTCAAAAGGGCATAATGTATCCAGACCCAAAACCGGTCTTCTATCCATTGATAATCAGGATAGGGGAAATTTTCTTTGGATTTAGCTACTATTTTATGCAACTGCCCCTCTTTATCCAAAAGAAATACAGGGTTTTCAACCCGTGATTCAAGTTCATCGGCAGTTAAAAATTTTAAGTCTACATGTAACAAAGGGTCATTGTAAAGACAAATTAATAATCTTGGTTCCCCTACATGTTCTCCTGTAAATCCTGAAAGAAAATGGCCAAAGCGTTTAGCGTAACTTACCATCAGCGTTTTATTATCAGTAATTTTTTCCTTGGTAATAATAATGAGATCAAGGTCAGAAAATTCGTCCAGCTCATCGGTAATCCATGAACCACCTACAGCCAATCCTATTATATTGTTATCTTTTTCCAGGATATTTTTTACCCTATGAGCAAATTCTATTTGTATCATATCACATTTTTATTTATAACCTTTTACACTATCGCTCCCTGTATAATATTCTATCGATATTTTACTTTCTTTCAGAAAAATTTTACTTTTATTGCACCATCTTCACCGTAATAATATTTCATAAAATCACCGTTGATTTTTAGAATATAAAATGCTTCGCAATTTTTATTTAGAGTAAAAATTTGACTGGCAAAGCAACCTGAATCGAGGATGTAATTTTTGTTTTTTTCAACAATATCCCTACTAAAGTAGTTACATTATATACAAAAAAATCTACTGCCTTGTATTCTTTACATATTTCAGATGATATACGAATGATTTATAAAATCTTCCTGATCTTTTTTACTGAACGGATAGGCAATCCAATTGGTTCCATACTGACAATAATGAATAAGGATAGCCTGATTATTGGTCAATGGTTTATTGAGTTCTACAGAAAGATTTGCAATACGCCTCTTACTATTCCTGAGGCCTTATTGTTGTACCGTAAACATGCTTCTCGAGAAGTTCTCTATTTTTTGTTGATTTTAGTATTGATTTTTCATTTTTATATTCCTGTCCGTTAATAATAAAAAGTGCAGCATAAAGATAAAAATAAATACCTGTTTTTCATATATGTTATTTTAGGTAAAAAATGAAAGCGTTATTAATATAATGAAAGATTTAATAAGGGTATAGATACAATGGCTGTTTAAAAACTCCTTGTGTCATAGGTAGTAATCCTTTAGTTGAGCAGGAATGTTATATTATACTTTCTGTAAAGAAGAATGTTTCTATATTTCTGTTACACTGGTATTTTTATTTTGGGTATATTATAAAAAATATTCTGAGGTGAACATACAAACAATAATTGTACATTTTACTTTTTAAACAGGAAGGTCAAGCCTTGTTTTTTGTAAAATTACCATAATCCGGCCGTGGGCAGTGTGTAAAAAGTTGTATCCTGCCTGTTTTGCCAGGGTGCCTGGTGAAAATACCAGCATTTTTGTATCTTATCTAAACTTTTTCCTATACTCATTTGTCCCCACTGGTAGCCGGTTTTGTATAGATTTCCTTCGAAGTTTATTGTGCCGAATAAATAGGGAGTAGAAAAGCCGGATACACCGTTGGTATATTGAGTGGCTTTTTCTATTTTTAATTGAATACCTGCCGGGAATATTTGTATCTCTTCCAGATCCGGTTCCGGTAGTTCTTCCTGTTCTTGTGCATAGAGCCACTGCGGATGCAGGCTGTCTAATAAAATATACGGGTAATTACTGTTGTTGTACACCGGGATTTTTTCTTTATACAGCACCGTTTCCCTGTTCAGTGTGACTGTTTTCCCTACCCATTCTTCAAACGGTGCATATTGGCTGATACTGGTAGATTTGGCTTTTATCGTAGCATATAGCATAAAAACGAACAACCCGATACCGCCTATGATAATCAATGCTATTATTCCCATTACTTTCTTTGCTGTCATATTATTTTTTATCTGTGAAATAGAGTTCTGTTTTACCGTCTGCAGATTTGAGATTAATCATATAAGATTGCTGTTCGGTAATAGTCACAGGAATACTTTCAGCTTCAAATGTTATGCTGTTCAGCTCTTCTTTGGGTTTATAGCCTTTGTTCATTTGTGTGGATCTGGAAATATAGAAGATATTTTCTTTAACGCTAACCACTTTAAACCAGCCAAATCCGATACTCGTAGAAATTCTGCTGCCTGCTTCTTTATACGCTTCGTAATGCCCGAAGTAAATATCACCTTCGGCCGGAGCTTGTTTCATGGCCACATATTCGGCTGATTCTGGTAGGGAAGGTTTTACCGAATCATAGATAATATAGCCGAATAATCCGAAGATCAAAAAAACAAATATCCAGCCTATAAAAGTGAATTTAAAAATAAACGGGGGTTGGGGTGCTGTTGTTATTTTTTGTTTTGCAAACGTTTTCATTTCCGCTGTCCAGAGACGATTGGGAATTTTTTTGCGTGCTGTGTCGTCCCAAAATTCGCCGAAAGCTTTTTTGGAATACACGGTGAAAAATGCGGTTCGGCTGCGGGTTCTGTAAATACCGAATACCATAGGATTACTGCTATTTCTAGGGTTTTCTAATCCTTCGGTATAATGGGCTTCCTGTTCTATTTTACTAAATAAGAAAAACATGATAATCAGCGTTTAATTAGTTTAATGTAATTATAGGTTTAGAATTTAAATTATCCCCCATTTAAATAAAAAATAACCGCCACCAATAACCAACAAGGGTAAACCAAGTGCAAACAATATCGTACTGCTCAGGTAAATGCCCCAGTAGGAGACAATACGAACATTGTGATTATTTTTGGGACTGTACACAATGGCTACTTTTTCACCAATATCATAAGCTGGCGGGTGCGACTGTGCATTGGGCGTATACGTTTTTTTACACCTTTTACGTCATATTCCAGCAATGGTGTATACATTATAACACCATCTTCCGATTGACCCGGTAGATTGTCAATAACCGTAGCTTGTGTTTTGATACCCGTTTCCCGAAATGTCCGGTACGATATAAACAACCGGGTACCGAGTACCAGTAGTACAATCCCGATCATAACCAAAATGCCGTGTATGATATCCGCCATTTTCATCTTCTTTAACGATACTACTTGTTGAAAATAATAAGATCGAAATCTTTCACGCCATCGCCATTATAATCCCCTGCATTTTCTTTTAAATGCATTGTTGCAGCGGTAAGTACCGGAACATGGAATGCGATTGTATCCTGGCTTTCATTTTCAGTAAACGTTAACGTATTTGAAGCATAGATATAGGTTCCTTTAACATCACGATCTTCCCGTCTTTCACATTCGCCATTGGTCGTTTGTCTGTAATTCGTAAAGATAAAGGTGCCTTCATTGGTAAAAATGTAATCCTCTAGGGCATCGCACCCGGTGATCTCCTCATTTTGCAGTATGGCGCCATCTTTACCCGAAATTCTTTGTTGGGCTGTCATTTTCCAGGTGCCTGCAATGAGGTCTTTTTCGGAAACGACATCACCATCGTTGTTACAGGAAATAAGTAGTAAAATGATACCTGTTATTGCAGCTGCGTATTGTACTAATTTTAAATGGACCATGATTAACGTATATATAAATGGTTTAAATACATATTTTGATTTTCTGCGAACAAGGTTTTGGGCACGCCGTCTACCCATAGTGTAGGGATTGATTTTGTTCCGTTCAGAATATTACCCAGAACGTACACTTTGTTTTGAACTACCTGGATAGTCACCGCTTTTACCTCTTGCCCTTCGGACGGTTCGTACAACAATTGTTTGTTTTTGTACACTTTCACCCCGTATTTTCCGTTCGTGACGGTATTGACTGCGAAATAGTAGTCACTTCCGCTCATCGTGCCCAAAATGCTAAACACGCGCGTACCTACCGGATGAGAAAATACTTCTTCCCGGTTTTTCCATACCTTGGCGGCATCGGTGGTGTTATCCACATTTCCGTAGCCCATGGCCCATATATCGTTATGGTCTGCTTTTACAAAAGTAGCTTCTGAAGGCGCATTAGCAATAGTCCACATATACTCCTTGTCCCATATTGTTGCAGCCTGTGCAAACTGGCCTGCCAGTAAAAAATCACCATCGTTTACCGTAATAGCCCCTATGCCTGAAAAAGCCAAAGCGCCGGAATTTACCTTTTGCTCCCCGTTTATCCACAGTCGTTGGTATGGCCTGTTATCTTCGTATACTGTACCGGCTACATAGAGATTGCCGTTATCTTCCAGAATAGCAGTAGCTGTATTTTTCAGTGCGGCGGTGGATAAATAAGAAATATCGCCGTTTTTCCAGTATGCCACCCGTGTGTTTTCTGTGCCGTTGTGCTGATAACCCGCTATGTATATATCCTTTTCAGTTGCATATACTGTTTTGGCATCGGAGCGGTTATTCGGCGATAGTTTTACAACGGAGTCATTAATGACTAAAAGAGCTTTTCGTTCAGTTGTTCCATAATTCCCGGTAAAAGAATACCCCGCATAATAAAATACAGGTTCTCTGGATGTAAGGTCTCCATCATGGCCCGGAGTATTTTCACAGGAAATGCAAAACCCATATACTACAATGGTAAATGTCAGAAATTTTATTAGTTTCATTTTTATTGTTTTTTTATGATCCTGTAAATTCGCATCGCAACAGCAGATTACTTATTTTATGTATATTATTTCTGCTTCCTTTTTCTTTTAATCTATTGATTATATCTGTTGTTCCTCTAGAGTAATAACCAGATTTATCTGACAGATTGTTTACTGTCTGTTTCTTACCGGCCGATAAACGGAAACTTATTTTCAAACAGTCTGCCAATTAAAGGAACAGGCTTTTTTACTTCGTTAGCGGCATTGATAATACCGAATACCATCAGAATCAGGAAGAGAATACTGACGAAGCCCAGTATCGTAGCTATATCCGGAGCTATGATGATCACAATATAAGCTGCAATATTATAAAAAGAATGGCAACTATAGAAAGTCCCAATCCCTGTTTTAAATGGTACCTGCTCAGGTCATTTCTTTCTTCTTTCCCGGCGAAAAAGGCAACGAGCCATAAAATGCCGATATAACTTAAAATAGATTGTACTTTCGGTAGCATATTTTCTGAACTTTATTATACCACAAACATCAGTAAAAACAAATAAAAAAAGAATAGTTACCCTTCAACAAACTATCTACAATATATATAATAGGTATATACAAACTATCTACATGTTTTTTAATGTAATTGATTATGAGTGTATTATAGAATTAAGATAATACTTTTTACTATTATAACATTCGGATATGGTATGTTTTTTCATTATTTTGCTTAAGATTATACATAGAAATCAGATGAAAATGAAGTACGCTTTGTATCAAATAATAGTCCTTTTGTTTTTTTTTACTGTAAATGCACAGTCTGTTTCGCCTTCGACAAAAAAAGTACTGGAGCAGGCAGATCAGTTTATGCTACATAACCAGTCGGCAAAAGCACTGCATATGCTGGACGCAAAGATTACATCTACTGCCTCATCTGCTGCCGACCTGGCTTATCTTTACGCTTATCAGAGTGGTATCTATGCTTCTATGGACAGTCTTTTACCGGCTAAAAGACTGGCTGATCTGAGCCTGGAAAACGCTGAAAAATCGGCTAAAAGTACTTCACTGGCTATGGCTTACCGGGCAAAAGCGCATCTGAATAATGTGATGAATCTTCCGGATGCGGTAGTAAAAGACGCGTTGGAAGGGTTGAAACAGGCAGAAGAAAGTGAGGAAGACCCTACTACCAGGTATTATCTTTATTACCTGCTGTATGGTGCCTATAGTAAATGGGACGATGGTGAAAAAATGAACTATTATATCCGTAAAGCGCAGCACTACGCGTTAAAGGCAAATAACAGCAACCTGCAGGTGAATGTCAGTAACGGTATTTCCAGCATGTATCTGGCCCGCTATCGGGAAAATCACCAGCCGGCGTTACTTGACAGCAGTTTTTATTACCTGAAGCATTCTTTTGAGCTACAGCAGCAAAACCCGGAAAAAGTCAGCGGTAATGCTTTTGTGATCACCTGCATTAACCTGGCCAACTATTACCTGGATTTTTCTGCGGAAGATGGCGTTACACGCGAGCAGAAGGCGTTTCAATACCTCAGCCTGGCCGAGGAAAAGCTGAAAGCCGGAGAAGCCACGTCCGAAAAATGGATGAATGTATTTGGTATTAAAAGCGACTTTGCCAAAAAACACGGTAATCTAAAGCTGGCCGAAGACTATCTTCTGCAGGGACTCAGCCGGTTGATGAGTGCCAGTGGCAATTATTTCAGGCTGGAATATACGGTGAATAAAAACCTGGCGGAACTCGCCCTTAAAAAAAAGGATCTGAAAACGGCACTGACCTACCAGCAAAGAGCGGAGGAATTATTAAAAAAATCATTTAAGGGGCAGCAGCTTTTTAATGCACAGAAGCTGGAAGTACAGTATGAAACAGCCAAAAAAGATCAGGAGTTACGGTTGCTAAAGCAAAAAGAAGATTTCCACCGCAGGCAGAATTACCTCTATGGCGGTATTGCTATTGCCTTGCTTTTCGGGCTGGTGTTTATGTTTGTATCGTATCATTTCCGTTTGCGCTATTCCATAGAACGGGAGCAAAAAATGGCCAGGGAAAAGGAAGATGCTGAACAGCAGGCCATGATGCAGCTGCAACTGGAAAAGGAGGAACAGGCCCGTCTGAAAGCCGAACAGGCCCTGTTGGATTTGCGAAAACAGCAGCTGGAAAAAGAAGCCCTGGCCAATTCGCTGATTATCGACCGCAAAAACGAGACATTGAAACAGATTCAGGATAAGATTGAAAGTGGAGAAGCTACCCATATCAAAAAATTACTGAAAGAGGAGATGCTGATACGGGCTGATTTTGACGACATCAAACTGCAGGTACAGGAACTGCACCCTGATTTTTTTAACCGGCTGAGCGAACGGGCCCGGCAAAAATTAACACCGCTTGACCTGAAATACTGTACCTATCTCTACCTGAAAATGAACACCAAACAGATCGCGCAGGCACTGCATATAGAACCGCAGAGTGTGCGGATGTTTAAATACCGGCTGAAACAGAAATTCGGACTGGGAAAAGAGGAAGATCTGGAAGTTTTTTTGGCGGAGATAAAGTAATGATAGTATGAGAAGAAGGGAACCTACCAATCCATATTTTTTGTACTTTAGTAAAAACGGAAACGGTATGGATGACTATATTGTTGTCTGTGGCACCCTATGTATTATAAACAACCATCACAAATAATTTTTCTATGAAAAAATGGACAACTAAATTGATTATGGCAGCCCTGGCTTTGACAGTGTTATCGTGTAACAAGGAGAATAAAAAGGCGAACGAGGAGACGGAAACCACACAGCAAACGGATACGTTAGCCGGGGCAGGGCAGGAACATACTGCAGCAGGACAGGCTTTTGATATAAATAGCATACCGGTATCGGATAACGACCTGGGTGTATTTCCGTTCTTTAGTCTTCCGGAAGGACTGGCCGACCAGAATAAACCGGTACAGCGTAAATTTGACCGTTTGTTTTTTCCGCTTAACGGCGTAATGACACCAGTGGAAGGGAAGCTGTGGAAAAGCAATATTGTGATGAAACCGGGCAGTTCGGACGAATGGTCACTGCCTTATTTTGAGAAAAGCTACGACGAAGCTATTAAAGCTGTTGGAGGCGTAAAAGTTTTTGACGGTGAAATTACCAATGATGAGTATGAACGCTATAAAAGCCAGGCGACTTACCTGGGTGAAGATGCTTCAATCGGTTACACTGGGCAAAATATAAAAGTATACGTGATACGACGTGCAGATGGTGGTGATGTGTATATTCAACTGACCGGAAACACAGCGAGCGGTTACCTGAATATTCTGCAAAAAGAACCTTTTAAGCAAACCATTACGATGCTTAAGTCTGACCAGATTCAGAAAGAACTTACCGAAAAAGGCAAGGCGGTACTTCATATTAATTTTGATGTGGATAAAGCCACCCTGAAACCAGATGGTAAAGAGGCGGTAAATGAAATTGTGAAAGTACTTACAGCAGATAAAAATTTGAAAATAGCAATTAACGGTTATACAGATGATACGGGAGATGAAAAGCATAATCTTGAACTTTCGAAACAGCGTGCACTAACCGTGAAGAATGAACTGGTAAGTAAAGGCATTGCGGCAAACCGCCTGATTTCTGAAGGGTTTGGACAAAAGAATCCGATAGCCCAGAATACTTCGGAAGAGGGAAAAGCGCAGAACAGAAGGGTGGAACTTCTCAAACAATAATACTGCAGCTTTTACAAACATAAAAAAACGGGCGAATTCGCCCGTTTTTTTATGTAATACTAAGATTACTTCTTGTTTTTTGAAATTTATTTATCAGTATATATGGTATGTTGCCAGTTGCCTGTTTTAAACTTTTACGGATTATGTGGGGAATGGTAAAAATAAGGTTTCAAAATGTCTTCAAACGTATAAAAACCGTTGGGCTTACCCTTTATATGTTCTGCAGCAAACAATGCGCCATTTCCAAAGGCTTCGCGTGATATGGATTCATGTACCAGCCGTATGGTCTGATACGGAAGGCCAAAAATCACTTCATGTTTTCCAACAATACCCCCCACTCGTATAGAATTTATGTTTTCCGTTTCCAGATCTAAAGTTTCTGCGATTTTAACAGCTGTACCCGAAATACCCGGTTTTGTTTTAAAATGTTCTTCAATGACTTCTATATCAACTTCAGGTACAATAGTTTTTAATAATGATGCTGCAAAGAGCAGGTAATTGACACCTAAGGTAATATTGGGCGACCAGAAAACAACTGTATGGGCCGATAAGGTTTTTAAATACTCTTTTTCGTTTTCTCCGTAATGCGAAATGGCAGACAATATGGTAATATTTTTTTCGGCAGCAATTTTTCCGTAGGTATAAATACTTTTCGCGTTAGAAAAATCTATAATAACATCTACAGGATGGGTATGAAGTAGTTCTTCTATACCGGTAATTTCTGACGCGTAAATAAGACCTGGATCTGAACACGAAACACCCAGAAATTCTTTTGCTGATGAGTATTCCGGAGTTTTACGGTTTTTCAATACCCATTCCAAAGAAAAGCCAGGATGCTGCAATATAACGCTAGCTACTGCTTTACCTGCTTTTCCGAACCCTATTAATCCTGTTTTCATGATGATATTTTTTGTTTATTTATTATTGTGTTATTAATAAAAAAGCGTAACAATTTCTATACTGTTAACATGAATAAAACAATAAGTAAGCGGCAATTACCTAAATATAGGAAAAAATTACGGAATTGACAATGATTTGTGTATAGAGGTCAGTGAAAAAATATTTTTGACCTCAGGGTTATAAATGCTGTTTAAGAATATAAAAAAAGCCACTCTTACGAGTGGCCAGTTAGCATTCCTTTATGCTATTCACACATAATGGGGGATTGTTTTATGAGCGTTTAGAAGCTCATTTTCAAATATAACTACTATTTTCGGATAAAAAAAATAATTATAGTGTACTTTATTATTGGTCTACCTAAATTAAACCATAACTTTATCTTATTGTCCAAAAAATATAAAAATGTATTTTAAATATTTTTTTGAACTTTTAAGTCGTAAAAATACCACCCGAATCAGGTGGTAAAGGATAAAAAAAAGTTGTGAAAAAAGTAACAGTTTTTATTATTCAACTAAATATAACTGTTCCTGCAAATATATAACTAAATAGACAATATAACTGTTTATTTTCTTTTTATTTCTATCATTTTATTAAGATATAGGTGTTAACAAAAACATAATTCATGGAGTATTTTTTTTGAACTATTATTACGTATTTTTTTTGATAAAATAGTAGTAATGAAAAGTATTTACGAATTAGGATTACACGAATGGGTAATTATTAAACCCGTATCAACCGGTAACGGAAGATTATCTTCAGGTTGGAAGATAACCAGGGTTCCGGGTGGTTGGATTTATTATGATATTGAAAATAAGCAACAAAGTTTTGTACCATGGAAAGATAATTTATAGGTCAATGTGTTTTTACAAGCGTTTAATAACTTTTAATAAAAACGTTTTGAATTCCTGATAAATGGCTATTTGCATTGCCCTGTGCGTTGTTCTTTTCAAATAAAAAATTACAGGTATACGGATAATGGTGATTCATAAACGTTTTCTAAAGTTTTTCCTTTATGCTAAATAAAAAACAGCTTTATTATTTAACAGCATAAGCGGACAGAGTATGTTCTGCACATTATAGTTAGAGGTGTTTTTAGTTTTTCCTTTTAAGAAAACGAACAATATATTTTATCGTTCTTGCTTAGTGAAATATTGCAGATGTGACCTAAAATTTTAACTAAAAAACAGGCGCAACGGCCTGTTTTTATTTAATAGGAATCCAATTATTCTGTGTATTTATGTCATATTTTGGTTATCTGGATAAAAACCTGACCATACTTTTTCTTTATTTCTTATCTTGTTGTTTGTCAATTTCTTCTTGAATGACATCCCAGCTGTAGTACTGAAAAACTTTCCCGTTGCTCATAACCACTAGAATTCCATTTGAAAAAGGAGCCCCCAGATTAAAATTTATGGCATCAGCGCCATCGCATTCAATAGATGAAAGCGGTATTTTTGCTACCATGGTATGAGTATTTACATTGTTAATTTCGCCTTCGCGCTTGTATACTATAAAATGATTAGACTGTTGATCTGAAATTAAAATATACCCCTGTTTTTCATTGGTTTTATACAAAGCAATACCTTCATGGTCACGCTTAAAATCCTTTTTTCCGAAAAAAGCCAGTTCTTCATTTCCCTTAACTGGATCAGCATAATATTTTCTGATTCCTGCGGTTTCATCAGCATAGTAAACAAAACCCAATTCATTGTCTACCATAATGGCTTCAATTTCTTTTTTACCAGAATATTTTCCAAATTTTCTGACCAGGTTTGCTGTTATAGTACCATTGGCAGCCAACAACTCATACTGATGTAAATACTCTCCGGAAATACCATCTTTTCTTCCAACAATGGCATACATTTTTTTGTTTACCGGATTGGTGTATAATGCTACTCCCATAGGGTCTTTTAGCTCAGTATCTTCAAAAACGGCAATTCCGCCATTATCAACCGGGGTTAAATCGGGAAGAGAATAAATGCGAATCTGACTTTTTTTACGTTCGGTTACTACGGCAATGTCTGTTTTTTTTCCGTTTAAGATAAAATCATATGCAATATCTACATTGTTTGGCCGGTCCATGGGGTATACCTTATTCACAATATTTCCTTGTAAATCATAAGCATATAACCCTCCAACCGCTTCTTGTTTATCGGTTCCGATAATTAAAGATTTAGAAGGGTTTCCCTTATTAATCCATATAGCCGGATCGTCCGTGTCATTTGGTGTTGGTTGCGTAATAACTGCAGGTTTTAAAGCATTTTTGGGTATAGGTGCTAAACCAGAGCTGCATGAAGTTAATGCAATGGCTGAGGCTAAAAGAGACAGTAGTTTTTTCATTTTTTAATTTCGGTGTGATATAGTATTTTAAAATCCTTTTCATCTGATTGAATGACATAGGCTTTTAAAATAGTAGGAGTTAAGGTAAAAGCAATAAAACCCGGAACCGCTGCAGCAAACAAAGAACCTTCTGTTTTTCCTGTTTCGCGCAATTCACTGCCGGCTCCTGACAGAAACTGTGTGAGCTTTGTATTTTCTTTTTTTATGATTTGTAAATCGTGTTCATGTCCGCAAATGTAGGCGTCTACATGGTGTTTTTCGAAAAGGGCTTCAAAACTATTCCGCGTGTCTTCTGTTTCCCGATCTTTTTTCCGTTTGCCACCTGTGTATAACGGATGATGCCCAACAACTATTTTCCAGATAATTTCGGGATTATCCCTGCTTAACTTCGTTTCAATCCAACGCAGCTGTTCCTGTGTGTTCTGCTCGTTAATACCTGAATACTTTTCAGGATTCGATTGGTATTTTGCTATGAAAGGATTGGTATCAATAATCAAGAGCTGAAGAAACTTTCCGTTATCAATTTCAATTAAACGTTCAAAATAACGATCAGGCATTTCCCAGCGTCTTGATATGTGACTATAGTCAATCTGCGCCTGAACATTTCCTTCATAATCATGATTACCCAATGCAACAAACCATGGTTCGTGCAGTAAATGATGGGTATAGATGGTTTCAAACGAAGAAATCCATTGATAATCCTGTGTACTTTGCACCCCTGTTGGGTAAAAATTGTCGCCCACCGAAATGGTAAAATTTAAATCTAAAATTTCAGCAATAGCCCCCATATCGCGGGCAACTTCTTTTTGTGTAAACGCGCCATGCCGTCCAAAATCGCCAATAGCTAAAAAGGAAAGGCCATTTTTTACAGGATGAATACCGGTATGCTGAGGTGTTATTTTATTGAGTACATGATCCGGGCGCTCCTGACCATATGAAAAAGGAATACTCAATAAGAACAGGAGTAAAAAATGCGTATACTTCATTACAAATCGAATTTAACACCTAAAGTAAATCTTGACTGGTAATATTCTAATTGTTTCATGCGGTTACTTTGTCCCTGGTAATAACGCAACGGTTGATTGGTTAAATTATTTGCTTCAAAGAACACACGCCAGTTCGGCATAAATTTGTATGCCATGTTAAAATCAAGGAAGAACTGCTTGTCGTAATAACTGTCTTCAAACTCGTTGCCGCCGATTTCATCTAAATAAGCAGATGTATAGTTAGCCGACAACCGGGCAGAGAACTTGTCGTTTTCCCAGGCTAATGATCCGTTAAGCATATGCGGAGCCGTACGAGGGAGACCTAAACCGGTTCTGGCTTCCCCGTCTTCATTTGTAATACCTTTTGCTTCAGACTTCGTAAAGGTATAATTGGCATATAAACCAAAGTTTTTAAAGAAATTACCCGGTAAAAAATCCAATTGGCGTTGGAAAGCGACTTCAAACCCATATACGCTTACTTTATCACCATTTCGGGCCTGAGTGAAATCCCAGTTTTCGCCGGTAGGAATTGGATTGGCTACATCCGGAAATTCGGCTGCAAAATCAGCAGTTGTAAAAATAGTATTGTTATAGGTATAAATAAAATTATCTAAATTTTTATAGAAAGCACCGGCTGAAACAATACCGATATTTTCAAAATAATTTTCGGCCATCACATCAAAATTGGTGGCGTACGTGGCTTTTAGATTCGGATTACCGGCAGCAATTTCTGTATCGGCAGCTATAACATTCACATAAGGAGCCAGGTTGTAATAATTAGGACGGGCAATACTTGTTGTGACAGCAGCACGTAAAATAAAATTATCCGTAATCTTATGTTTCAGCGTAATACCCGGTAATATGTTTAAATAATTGTTGTTGTTGTTTATTTCTCCTACTAAATCTTCTTCGTCCATGATGTAATTTCCTGTGTATTCAATAGCGGTATGTTCCAGACGAACTCCGGCAATGATGGATGTTTGTGCATTAAGATCCTGATCCCAGCGTAAATAACCGGCTGTAATGCGCTCTTTTGCTTTATAGTTGGAGGATAAGAATTCTGAAGGCTCTAGGCTGGACTCGAATAAAGCAGAATTGGTTAGTTCTAAAGCGCCTAACAGTGCCTTGTTTACAAAATATCCCGGAGCATATTGCGAACCCGGATTAAACCCGTTGCCGCCCCAGTATACATTGTCTGTTTCTGCTAAATTTCCCCATGGCGTTAAAGGTTCGTATGCATAGAAAATATTGTCACGCTTTTTATCTTTTAAACGCAAACGTGCCCCAAAACGCAAACGTCCTTTTTGGTCCTGAATTACAGAAAACGGTACCCGGAAATTGATTTTTGCTCCGATTTCTTCTTCCTGTGTATAATCATGGTTTTCGGTAATGGAACGCAATTCAAAATCGGCCGGATTTTCTCCGTTTTTTGCATAAACCAGCGGATGATTTCCGTCTGCTGCATTTTGTCCCATTACCACATCTTTCTGGCGAAAATCGATATAACGCTCGTTCGGACGGTCTTCACTTGCTTTTGAGTAGGATACTGCCCAGTCCATATCAAATTTAGGTGATAACAAATGTTCGCCACGTAATGAAAAGTTCATCACACGCTGGTCTTCTAAACGGGCATTTTTATTTCGATTGTTATCAATACCACCTTTGGTTTCTCTGCGGATTTCTCCGATATACGTTCCATCGTCCTGTAATTCCAAATCGCGGTAACGTGTTCTGTACCGGTTTTCCTGGTCATCACGCCAATTGTACATGGCTGTAAAATCAATACGATGGTTTTCATTAAAAATATAGTCGGCACTTAACGATGCGCTTCTGCGGATACGTTGTATATCATACTTGCGAACATCCATTTCGGTTAAATAAGTATTTCCGGCATCATCTTTATTCCATACAGCCTCTACGTTATCGGAACCAAAGTTTTGCGACTGCCAGGTTCCGGAAGCAATAATTCCCAGTTTACTATCGGCAAAACGGTTGCCGTAAATAAAAGCTCCGTTATACAAACCTTTATCGCGAATAGGTGCATAGCCGCCCGAAAATGTTGCTGAAATACGTTCGCGGTTTGGTACAGCTCGTGTGATAAGATTTACGGAACCGCCAATAGCGTCGGCATCCATATCAGGTGTTAGTGTTTTATTTACTTCAATAGACGAAATCATATCTGACGGAATCAAATCCATCTGTACGTTTCGGTTATCTCCTTCAGCAGATGGAATGCGGTCGCCGTTTAAAGTAACTGAATTTAGCTCAGGCGATAAACCACGTACAATAATATTACGTGCCTCGCCCTGATCGTTTTGCATCGTAATACCCGGCACACGTTTAAGAGCGTCTCCGATGTTAGCATCAGGAAAACGACCTACCTGGTCAGATGAAATAATATTGGTAATGTTGGCACTATTCCGCTGTTGGTTCAGGGCTTTTGCCTGGCCGCGCAGAAAATCTCCTATAATGACCATTTCTTCTAGTTCTTCAGAACCTGTATAGAGTTCAAAATTAGCCGTTGTTGTCTGCTTTGCGGTAACCACAACTTCTTGCCCGGCAGTCATATACCCGATATATTCCACGTATACCGTATACGTTCCTTCGGGAAGACTCAAAAATTCATAACTTCCGTTTTGGTCGGAAGTAGTATACCGGTTTGAATTTTCAATTTTTATGGTCGCCCCGGGTAAAGAGAACAGATTGTTTCCATCCACTACTTTTCCAGAGATGACCCCATTTTGTGCAAATGAAAAAGTACTCACTAAAAATGCAGCTAAAATGTAAAAATGTTTCATTTTTGTCGTTTTAGATTCAAAAGTTTATGGGGACAAAGGTCTTTGTTGAATACAATCTGAATATCACCTATTCATTACTGAAATGTTAACAGATATAGGTTGTATGTAAGTAAAATATGACATCTATATACTTGATTGTACCAAATAAGAATTTCCAAATCTAACATCAATCATACATACTTTATAATTCTAAAATTTTATAAAGATGAAATCATTATCACAACATCTTCTTGAACACTTTGCCAACATCGATCAGTCTACAAATACAGAAATCGTTCAAGAATCAACAAACACTTCAACACAAGAAACAAATACAAACGAAAACAAGGAAGAAGAAACGGAAGACTAATCAATAGTTTGGCAAAGAAACCCCCTCAGTTTAATTACCGAGGGTTTTTATTTTGTTTATTTATAGGCTATTCATTTTATCTAAACTATTTTTACTTGTAAACAATATCCTTATGAAAAATAATTTTAATAAATGGTTGAATTTTGTAAATCCCGAAAATTTGAAAGACAATCTTACATTTTGTTCTTTATATATTATGCTTTATGAAACAACGACTGATTATATAATACAACAAGTAAAAGATTTTTATATAACGGGATATGATGACGATTTAGGATTTACTATTGATGCAAAAAAATATAAAAAAGATGTTTTATCTAAAGATAAAAATGTTTTGAATGCTTCATTGTTATGGTTTAAAAATGCTGATGCTATTAATCAGGATTCTATTGTAAAATTTTCAGAAATAAGAAAATATAGAAATATTCTTGTGCACGAAATGCTAAATAATATATTCGAAGGATTGGATAAAAATTTTGTCCATCACTTTTTTGAATTAGTAGATTTTAGAATAGGTTTAGAAAGATGGTGGTTTATAAATATTGAGCACCCTACTTCAGATAATGATAATAATGAAGACTTTGATGAAGATTCGATTATCACACTAACTCAAGTATTATATCGTATAATAATGGATATTATTTCCGGAAATAAAAATTCTGAATACTATTACAAAGAATTTGTCAAGTATAAAGAGAGAGAGAGAATAACCTATGATCTATGAAATTGAATCGATTTTGATTATGTTTGTTTAAAATAATTAATTTAAGTAAATTATGAGAAATTATCATTTATCTTATGACATAATAGATTCAAGTAAAAAAATCACAATTTATAATAAGGAGATTTCAGACAGTAGACAATATATCTTAGGAATTCTTATCGGGATGGGAGCAGAAAAAGTCAAGACCCCTTGTGAATCTACAATAGTTTTTACATACAAAGATTACAATTTTGACTTCAAATCGCTGTATAAATGTCTTTATAATTTTTTTTATTTCACTGTATGTCTAGTTGAAACAAAGGATATTAATAAGCAAATTGAGCTTATTAGTTTTGAACAAAAAGATCCAGATGGATTATATAAAGAAGAACAAATGGAAAAAAATAATTTGCTACAGGATGAGTGGAATAACTTATTGTTAAAAAAAGAAGAGTATACTAAGTTAGTAGAAAATATACTAAAGTCTAACTAATAAATCTTTGAGCATATCTTGGAGAATTTTTTAAGTTAAATGTATACCTTTTCTCGTCAATAAATATATAATCCATCGTTTTATCGCATTCTATGCGATATGGAATGTATGTAAAGTTAGTGTGAATTAAAACGTCAATCCATACAAAGGCTTTGAAAAGTGGCTTGCATTTCCATAGCAAGTCTAAAAATTTGTCTAACATAGTTTAATAATTTAAGAGTGTTTATATAGTTATATATGAACACTCTTTTTTCGTATTAAATCTTTTATGTATTTTTGTAATGTTAAAAGAATTACGTACGATTAACATTATTGCTTTTTCACCTAATTACCACATTTACAAACTAAAGCAGATAATGATGAAACGGTACGCCCCTTTGGGCGTGGCTATGTCATTGCTTTAGTTAGGGCGTGGTAACCCTGGTGATTGGCGTGATGTAGTCCACGCTTCTTTTATTTAAAAAAGAATATTAATCACAAAATTACCACACAATGTTACAAAAACTACATCGAGTTTCTTGTAAACTCACGTATGCACTAATCTTATGTGCTATTACAACTTCACAATCCTTTTCACAAACTAAGAAATCAAGCTCAGTTTATGCTTCATCTTCAAAAAGGCAAAAACCCAAAATAACTGCTCCACCTTTTCAACAAGAAAACATTTCCATTTCTTCTGAAGAAATGAAGATTCTTTTAACCAAATATGATGAAATACTTGTTTATCCAGTCCAACAAAAAACAGTAACTGAATATGAAAAAGCAGATGATATTGTGGCTCTAGAAAAACGAGATGCTGACTATGAGGATAAAAAGCTTCAAAGAGAACATCTAAACAGAAGTCAAACTCATCGTAACATACGAAGAGCTCCGGACCCGATTGACGAATACAATAAAAGAACTGAATATTCATCTAAGAAACAAGAAGCTGTACAAACAATTTTAAGTAAAATAAATAGCTATTTGTCTTCAAAAGAAAAATATCGTCATAAGCAACATTTTTTAAAAGAAGCCCAAACTCTTGCGGATGAATACAAAATCAATATTGTTATTTCTGAGAAAGAAAATGTTCCAAAAGGTGCTTATGCAAACACAATAAGACGGACATTAAGGCTTTATGACGACAACAAGCGTATTGATGATAAAGACATTGAAAAGTACAAATTAGAGCTTTCTGGAATGGAAAAAGTTGAACCTAAGAAACCAAAAGAAATTCGTGTAAAAGAAAAACTTGAAGAATATAAGAATGAAACTACTGAACGTTTAGCATACATTGTAGATTTAAATACGATTGACCCATTACAAATTGTTGGAGAGTTTAAAGTTCTTGGTGATGAATATTGGATATCAAAGTCGACGAACTATCATAATGTTCAAAACGAATTAGTACCTGATAATACGAATCGATATAATCGTAAAAGCCCGTTATTGCTTAATACAGAAACAAATCAGCTTTATTATATTGAAGCTAAATCTTTTGTCAATGCATTAAAAGGTGTAAAAGAGTTTGAGCAGCTTAAAATTGCTATTTCAAAATACGGATATAAAGTAGATGAAAACGGGAAGATAAAGACAAAAATGGTTACTGTAGTATTAGATCAATGGTTGATTAATAGTCTAAATGATAACCCGAATTATTTAAAACAATTAGATGCAGATTATGCCAAGATAGTTGAATTAACAAAACAATATCCAGCATATTCAAAAACTTTAGATAGATATATCGGGCTATATCGAATACAAAGAAATAAAATGTCGACATCTGACATTAATGCTTGGAGAAGTAGTACTGAAAAAGCCGATAAATTATTCAGACAAATTTATGAACTCAAAGAAAAATATGAATTTAATTATTGGTCAATTAACCCAAATATTGATCAATCTAAAATCATCGATGATTTCATGGATAATTTAACTGTGTCAAGACATATTTTGGGGATATAGTGAAACAGAAGCATTTTTATCAAATTAAATTAAAAATACCTCCGTAAATAAATGTTGAACATTAGATGAATTAAATCAAATAGTAAAACTCAAATAAATAATAACAATGAAAAAATCGAATATACTTTTAGGAACAATATTTTCAATCTTTTTAGTTAGCTGCGGTTCATCGATTGAATCAGACGCCGAAAAAGTAGCTAAACTAATATGTGAAGTACAAAATGATATGAGTAAATCTGCGGAAGCTCAAGAAAAAACTGAAAAGATTTCAGCGAAATATGAAGGAGAAGAAAAGGAAAAATTTGAAATGTTAGTAATGCAAAAAGCAAAAGATTGTTTACCTGGCGGAAGTAGTATATCTACTGAAAGTTCTTCATCTGATAGTTACGACGATTATGAAGAGCATTCTTCAAATGAGGAAATTTCTTTTAGTAATGACGGTTCGGAAGATATTGATGCTATGCTTGATAGTTATGAGGACTATATGAACGAGTACATAAGTTATATGAAGAAAATGAATAACGACGATATTAGTGCTTTAGCTGATTTACCAGCTCTTAATGCAAAAGGTCAAGATTGGGCTAATAAAATGGAAAAAGCTAAAGGCAATATGACAGCTCGTCAAATGGCAAGAATGAATGAAATCATTAACAAACTTAATATTGCGATAAGTGAGATGAATTAGATGTAATAGCCACGACTTTATTTGACAGTTAGGGGTTAAAAATAATTGTCAGTTATCCAATATTATCTGAATTAGTCAATACTTAATCTGTTTTAAAGTTATTTAATTTGATTATAAGTATTGACTAATTCAACTAAAGTTCTTTTAAAATAAGAATTTTAGTTCATTTCATTAATTATATTCTTTAATAATTCATATTCAGGATAATCTAAAATATCTATTCTCTGATCATTATTTACATTAGAACCCGTTAATAATAATTCACGACATTTTTTCATTCGTGACAACATAGGAATTAGTATACCATTATATCTATTCACAAATTCTATCATATCTCTATTACTAACTGGCAACTTATATCCGCCGCCATTCGCACTAACTATTATGATATTTTTATCACGAAGGCTACCTATTATGTTCTTCCTAAACACGCGAACTTGGTAATTTACTCTTATATCTGCTATCAATTTGTTGATTAGATCAGATGTTTGAACAAAATAATCTGGACTTATTCTTTGCATTAATAACAAGTATTTTAAAACATGCACTTGTGCTCTAATATCCTCATCTTTGACATGTTCATTCTTAAGAATATAATCATTTGCAAGATTTGATGATATTTTAGCTATTATAGGATTATATACATCGGGAAGATCATTTTTTCTTATATAATTTGTTATAGTATTCGGCCAAAATCTGACGTGCAGTTTATCTTTAATAATTTTTAAATATTGATCCGAGTTTTCTGTATGGTGTTTATTATCAAAGCATTTTGCTAAACTACCGACAATAAAGTCACTTAACTGTATTAAGTCAGTATTTTGGCTATTTGAAAACTCAAATATTTTATCGTTATTAAAAAGATCATATTGTGTAACCTCTCTATTAATATATTCTTTAAATCCTATTTGAAATTCATTAGTTCCTATTTGGTCAGCAATAAAAGTTATTTTACTATTTATGCGATATAAGTCTTGCACTAACAATTTATTAAAATATTTATAAAAGGATTCTTTAATGCTTAATCCTTTAGAATTAATATCTTTTTTATCAACAACAATAACATAAATTGAAAAGTTTATGCTTGCCAATTTTTTTAAAATGAGTAATCGTCTTAGATGTGATGATCTTTTTACTTTCGAGGACTTTATCTCGCTATTTTGGAAATATCGATTTCTAACCTTTGTTACAATTTGTCTTGCTTCATCGATATTTCTAGAAGAAACTAACGTTGCACATAACAGAAAATGTGATGACACATTATCTTTATCTATTTCAAGCGAATTTGTCCCAAATTCGTCAATATGAGCTATTATGTTTTCCAAAGATTAAGTGTTAATTATGTGATTAACCAAAAATAACAAAATTATTCTATTAAACACCTATACTCCAGTCTATCTTCAGCAGAAACAAGAGCCAAATTGAATCTTTCACCATCTTTCAATTTACGAGTATTATACCTAAATGCAAATTCATCGCAATATTTTGATAAGTGCTTAGGACTTGTTACGTGATAAACTCCTATGATACCTCGTTTAAGTTGACTCCAGAATCCTTCAATGCTATTAGTATGGTATTTACCTTTAGCATAGATTCCTTTATTGTGTTCAATTATTTTATGTATGTAGTCTTTAGAAAGCCCTTTATAACCTCTCCAACCATCAGTAACAATAATAGAACCTTTAGCTACTAATTCTTCGATAATGCCTTTCAAAGTTTTACCTTTTGCATTTGGTATTACTTTGGTATATACATATCCATTAGAAATTAAACCAAATACTGGCACTTTGGCTTTGAGGCTTCGACCTTGCGTATTTTTAAGTTTTTTCTTTCTATTTCTATTCTTGTTCTTACCACCAACATAAGTTTCATCAGCTTGAGTAATTCCTTCAAAGATAATTTCTGATTTATCTCTGAAATTGTGACGTATTCTACTGAGCATAAACCATGCTGTCTTTTGAGTAACATTAATATCTTTTGCTAATTGTACACTACTAATACCTTTCTTATGAGAAGAAAAGATATAAATAGCCAAAAACCATTTTCTCAACGGGATATGTGAGCCCTCAAACATTGTTCCTACAGTTACAGTAAAACGATTTCTGCAATCTTTACATTTATAAAGACCTTTGAATCGTCCTCTTGATCTTAATTTGTAATGATTTTCTGATACGCTACCACAATGCGGGCAAATAGGTTGATAATTCCAACGTAATTTTTCCAAAAACTCTCTGCAATCATTTTCAGTTTGTAATGTTTCAATTAAATGAACCAATGATTTAAAGATTGTAATATCTGATTCCATCCTGTTTTATTAAATTTAAAATCTTTTTAGTATGCTGAAAAAGATTTGTGAAACAACTTGTTAACAGTTGTTTCTTACTAATTCATGATGCTGGACAATCTTGTTTAAACAAGCTGTCCAAAAACTTGACAGAAATGATATAACAATCTGGTAGGGGTAAAATGAACAAAACCTGCCCAAAAATGTCATTTTGAACAGGTTTTTTGTTACGAATAATTCAATTCGATTTGTACTTTATTAATTTCCCAATAACATGTAAGGCTTAGTAATTAAATTAAATTTTAAAATATGTTAAATGTTTTGATTTTTTCGTAAATCTTTCATTTAAGGTAGTATTCGATATTGGTACAATCAAGTATATAGGTGTCAAAACAGAAAAAAAAGAAAGGCGTTCAATCAAGGCGGACAGGCTGAAAAACCAAAAGGAAACGGAATAAGTCCCGAAGGGTGGCAGGGCAACACAAACAACTCGGCGAAGCCTCCTTTTTGCCCTGCCATTATGCCGTAGTCTTTTGGTTGGGTGGTGCGATGGGTGTCCGCCTTACCTTTGCTACCTTTTTGTTCTTTTTTGGTACAAGAATACAAAATAAAAGCCCCGTTTTTTTTCGGGGCTTGATTTGTTGTTTTGTTAAATGCTAATCTCTTTTCAAAACTTCTCTCACTTCGATGTTTCCACCTACTTGGTCAAAAATAGGATTACCTTTTGCAATTTCTATTGCTTCATCAATGGTTTCGGATTTTACCACAACATAACCGCTAACAAATTCATTGTTTTCGGTGCAAACTCCGTCAGTTACTTCCTTGTTGGACTTTACGTTTTTTGCACTTCCTGCAAATGGCAAAAGCGTGTTGCCTTTGTCCACTAATTTGTTTTGTGAAGCAATTCCTGCTAACCAATTCATACGTTCCTGCATTTGTTCAGGTGTTGGTCTGAAATCGGAAATGTCTTTTAATCTAAAAATCAATACAAATTCTTTCATTGTCTATAAAATTTAATTATTTCTTGTAAGACAATTTCAAATTGCGGAACGTGACAGAAAGTAGAGAAATCTTTAAATTTTCATCAATTTCTCGGGGTCAACGACAGAAAAAATACTTGTGATTTTTCCGTCTGGGTTTAGTTCAAATATCTGACAGTTTATCAAGGTTGTACCTCTGTAAAACAGTAATGCAGATTGATGATTTATTTCTTCAATTTTGATTTCAAGGTCTTTTTGATGATTTTCATAAACGTAGGTCATCAGTTTAATGGTGTTGTCAATTCCCGAAGTCAGTTCAGCAATGACCTGTAATTTATTTCCTGCATCTGCCAAAACCTGCACTTCGTCAGACAATATTTGTTCCAACGTTTTTACATCGCCTTTACGGATTGCGGACACATATTTTTCTAAATATTTTCGGTCTTTTGCAGACGAAGTTGCGATTTCGGATTTCCGCAATTTCAGTTTCTTTTTGGCTCTTGTGAGGATTTGTCGGGAATTTTCTACCGAAATTTCTAATATTTCAGCGATATCACCGTGTTCGTAATCAAATGCTTCTTTTAACAACAAAACTGCTCTTTCTTTGGTGTTCAATGTGTCGAGCAAAACAAGCATTGAATAATTGAGTATCTCGTCTAATTCAATTTTGCTTTCACCTTGATTGGTAACGATTGGTTCGGGCAATGTGATTTTTTGTTGCCTTTCTCTGTCGTTTTTCTTTTTTAGATTTATGGCTTGGTTGATGACCGATTTTATCAGATACGCATTTGGATTGGAAATTGAGCAACCCTCTTTTTTATTGAATTTTATCAAGACCTCCTGAATTACGTCTTGACAATCGCCAATATTTCCCAAAATGTTGTAAGCATAAGGAAATAGTTTTTTGTTCAATGTGTTTAAATCGTCCATTTTTTGATTTTAGAGTTAGACAATTTCAAAGGTAATAATGTAACAGGTTTTGAGAAAATCTTTCAACTGTATTGTTTTTGCGTTTCGCTTTGCCCGAGGGAAAGAAAAAAGCCTTTCAACAAGTCGCTGAAAGGAAAGAAAACATTCAATTTAGTTGAGGTTTTATTTTTGTCGCTTGTAATGCAGTTGTGTCAATCCAGTCTCAAACGTTTTGACTTTGATAAATTCAAGTGTTTGCTCTGGTCTGCCGTCTTTGAAAAGTCTTGTTCCGTTACCTAATAAAATGGGTACTATCGAAATGATAAACTCGTCTATTAAGTCGTGTTTCAATAGTTCATTTATTACTTCCGCTCCTCCGTCACAATAAATATTTTTACCTTTTTCAGATTTCAGTCGTTTGACCAGTTCAGTCAAATTCCCTGTATAAAAAGTCGTTCTACCTACTTGCGGTCTTTCCGTTCTTGTTATGACATAGACATCCCGTTGTCCATTGTCGTAATGAGATAAACCAACATTTTTAAGCACATAATCATAGGTTCTTCTCCCAATAATCAATGTGTCAATTGTGTCTGTAAATTCTCCATAACCATAATCTTCTCCTGCTTTTTCAACAAGTTTCAAGAAAGTAAGGTCATCAGTAGGTTTTGCAATGTAACCGTCTAAACTCATTGCAATGAAAAGTGATATTTTCCGCATTTTTATAAAAATTAATGTTTCTGCAAAGTTAGCTTTGTACGGCAGGTTGTACTTTGGAAAAATGCGACAATTTTAAAGTTGTGATGGCGAAAGTCCCGTATTTCGTTTTATTTCATTGGTAAGATGCGAATGGTCATAGTAGCCACATTCAAAAGCAACATCTAAAAAACTTCGATTTTCATCTAATTTTTTGATAATGGACAAAGCATTTTGAAAGCGAATAATATTTGAATATTCTTTTGGGGATAGTCCAATGAACCGTTTGAAATTTCGCTCTAACTGTCTTACGGTCGTGAAATTTCGTTTTGACAGCTCGTGAATGCTGATCTGTCCATTTGTAGAATGAATATCATTAATAACCGATTGCAATGGAATATGTTTTGCTTTTATTCTGTCGGAAAAAAACTGGTTAAGATAATCAAAAGGGTTGTTAAAGATTTTATCGACATTGAATGAATTAGATTTTTCAAACTCGATTGTATCGTCTGTCAATTCATTTTGTGAGGCATAGCTATAGAAATTTGCAAAAGTTGCAGGTTTTAGACATACTCCAAATAAATGAGTATCACTGTCGATAAAGCTGTCTTTAAATGAAGTCATCGCACCCACCACATACGTTTTTCCAAACTCCAAAGAAAATGAACCGTTGTCTGTCAAACAAGTATTTCCTAAATTCATCAATACACCTGCACAACCGTCTGGAAAAACCCGTTCCCACTGTCTTTCAAGTTTATTTCCTTTCAGTTTCCAATAAAAATGTATAAAGGGCTTTAAGTCTTTATAAGGTTTTATTATTTTGTATTCCATTTTGTGCTTGGGTATCGTTCTACAATCAATAACCGCCAATTTGTTTATAGACACAACAAAATTACACAAATATTTCAAGTATTGTTTTTTTCGTTTTCGTGAGGGATAGAAACGGAAAGTCCACAGCGATGAATGAGCGAGGACTTGTAGCGGAAAGCCCGACCCACTTGCATTTTTTGTGTTGGGATTTGAGCATTAGCAAAAATGCAAAGGGACTCGCCCAAAAAAATAATAAACCCAAATCAAGTATTTAGCATCTGAACGCCAAATGCGACCTCTGACTGCAACATTGAAAGTCCGACTTGCTTACCCGACTAATTTAGCTGGGACAAAAAAGTTAGGCGATGCAGGAGA
The DNA here is from genome assembly GCA_050990835.1 of Paenimyroides tangerinum. GTDB lineage: Bacteria > Bacteroidota > Bacteroidia > Flavobacteriales > Flavobacteriaceae > Flavobacterium. The sequence goes on from CP158859.1 coordinate 1,873,426, forward strand.
GAAAAGAAATAGATAAAATACCTATCGAAGAAGCAATGGTACTTCTCCGTGAGGTCGGTATTGATGTGGAACAGGAAAAAGCCGAACTGATTATGGAGTTTCTGTACAACCTCACAATGATAATTATCCGTGAATGCTTTGATACCGAATGATTTATTTCGTACTTTAGCTAATCCCACAAAACATTAATACCCACTCAAAAAGATTAGCTATGAAAAGAGCCGATTTATATATACGAGTTTCCACGGACGAACAGGCAGACAAGGGATATTCAAAGCGTGACCAAGAGGAACGTCTGAAAAGGTACTGTGCGACCAATAAGATTGCTGTTGGACAGGTTATCTACGAAGACCATTCCGCCAAAACCTTTAACCGACCCGAATGGACAAGATTATTGAACAGTCTTAAAAAGAGAAGTTCAAAGACCAACCTTATCCTGTTTACCAAATGGGATAGGTTTAGCCGTAATGCAGGTGATGCCTATCAGATGATTAGCACACTTAACAAACTTGGCATAGAACCACAAGCGGTAGAACAGCCTTTAGACCTTTCCATTCCCGAAAACAAGATGATGCTTGCGATATATCTGTCCGCTCCCGAAGTGGAAAATGACCGCAGGGCATTGAATACGTTTTACGGTATGCGTAGGGCAAGGAAAGAAGGGCGTTTAATGGGTAGAGCACCTTTTGGATATATCAACAGAAGCAAAGAGGACGGACGAAAATACATTGCCCCAAAAGAACCTGAAGCATCAGCTATGCGTTGGGCTTTCAACGAAATAGCAAAAGGCGTGTTTGCCTGTGACCAAGTACGGCAAAAAATGAACAAATTACACAAGACAACGATAAGTCGAAGTGCTTTTCACGTAGCCGTACGCAATCCGCTATACTACGGTAAGATATTCATAGCCAAATTCAAGGACGAAGAAGCACATCTGGTACAGGGTCAGCACAAACCGCTTATATCCAAAGAACTTTTTGACAGGGTGCAACTGATATTGGACGGAAATAAAAGGGTAGAACGTCCTAATACCAAAATACTTTCAGATGAGAACCTGCCCCTCCGTGGTTTCTTAGTATGTCCCAAATGTGGTCGCAACCTAACAGGTAGTGCTTCCAAAGGAAGAACAAGCCGTTATTACTACTATCATTGCGTTTCATCCTGTGGCTTCCGCCAAAAAGCTGAATTAGCCAACGATATTTTTGAAAAGAGTATGCGACAGTTTGCGTTAAACGGTTCTGCTCAAATAGTGAAAAAACTGTTGTTGGACAACTACAAGAAATTCGTAAACAACCCACTTGACGAAAAGAAACAGATTGCACAGGAAATAGATAAACTAAATGCAAGGTTGTCAGTAGCACGCAACAAACTGCTATCTGAAATTATTGATGATGAGGAATACCTCGAAATCAAAGATGAGTGTAGGAAACGAATCGAGAGTTTGGAAGAACAGTTGAGCAAGGACGGTTCTGATACCAAGAAAATCAATATAGAACAGTCTTTGGACAGGGCTTTAAAGTACATAGAAAATATTCCCAAGATGTACAGCGAGGGTGAAATCAACACAAGGAGAGGTATAATCGGTTCGATATTCCCCGAAAAATTGGAGTTTGACGGAAAAACTTATCGAACCTCTCGAATAAACGTAATCGCAAACTATATCTTTCAGATAAACAACGGATTACTCCAAAATAAGAACAGGACAAACGAAAATAAATTTCATTTGTCCTGTTTAGTAGCGAAGACGGGAGTTGAACCCGTGACCTCAGGGTTATGAATCCTGCGCTCTAACCAACTGAGCTACCTCGCCATTACTTTGGTTTTGCGAGTGCAAATATAGACAATAAAAACGCATTAATCCAAGTGTTTTTCTAATAATTTAAAAACTTTTCTCAGAACTGGGTGCGATCCAAAATTAATCTGTTGTAAATGAATCGTATAGTAAGAGGGTGTAAATATTTTTTAAGATTTTTTTTTTCCTTTAGTTATTTTTTCTATATTTCAGAAAAAATGAATAACTATGAAAACGAAGTTTGATATTGAATTCGCGGTAAATTCATCGCCTCAATTGCTATATCAATATTTATCCACACCTTCCGGTTTATCTGAGTGGTTTGCCGACAATGTGAATTCAAGAGGAGAGTTTTTTACCTTTATTTGGGGAGATAGCCAGGAAAAAGCAAAATTAGCCAGCAAAAAAACAGATGAAAAAGTGAAATTCCGGTGGCTGGATGAAGACGGTACAGAAACCGATTATTTTTTTGAAATTAAAATTGTAAAGGATGAACTTACCAAAGATGTTTTGATTACGGTAACTGATTTTGCAGATGAAGATGAAATTGAAGATCAGAAAATGCTTTGGGAAAATCAGATAACCGATTTAAAAAAAGTGTTGGGATCCGTTTAAAAAAATATAAACCTTATATTTGCTCTGTTTTTTAACAGAGTTTTTTTATGGTAAATTTTAACGGGATATTGCAGGAAACAACCTCAAGTCCTTTAGAAAATAATCGGGGGTTCTTGTTTGGTGATGCCGTTTTTGAAACGATGAAAGTTTTAGATGGGAAAATCTTGTTTTCAGAAGATCATTATTTCCGGCTTATGGCGTCAATGCGGGTACTGCGTATGGAGATTCCGATGAGTTTTACACTGGAATATCTGGAGGAACAAGTTTTGGCTTTGCTGGCTGTAATAGAAACATCACCTTCTTACAGGGTGCGTATTACGTGTTTTAGAAAGAGTGGTGGTTTTTACCTTCCGGAGCAGCGTGATATACAATTTCTTATCACGGCAACCCCTTTGCCGGTTCCGGTTTATCAAAATCATAACTCGGACTATGAGGTAGAGATTTTTAAAGATTTTTATGTGTCAAAACATTTACTATCTACATTAAAAACCACAAATAAACTGGTTCATATAACCGCAAGTATTTTTGCTGAAGAAAACGGCTATGATAACTGTCTGCTTTTAAATGACGATAAAAATGTGATAGAAGGTACTCAGGGAAATTTATTTATGGTAATTGGAAGCACAATTGTTACGCCTCCTTTATCCAACGGTTGTTTAAATGGTATAATGCGTAAGCAATTGATCCGAATACTGCAAAAGAATACTGAGTTTACTTTTGAAGAACGTGCCGTTTCTCCTTTTGAACTACAGAAAGCGGACGAGCTTTTTTTAACCAATGTTATTCAGGGTATCCGGTCTGTTACCAAATACCGTAAAAAAAGATATACTACTCAGGTAGCTGACAAGCTCATTATACAGCTGAACACGCAAATACGTTTAGGATAAGTTAATTCATCACCGGGTCTTCCGGTGCGTTGGCCCAGATAAGATATTCATCACCTAAATCTATCATCAGTTCTTTCCACATAGTGGAAGAAGGAATTTGCAATAGTTTTTGGTGATGGGTATTCTCAATAACAATCCACGATTCCATATCAGCTTCGGTTTCCAGCTGATCAGCTTCCCAACCGGAATAGCCTAAGAAAAACCGGATATTGGTGCGTTTTATCTTGTGTTCCCTTATTAAAGAAATTAATGTGTCAAAATCGCCTCCCCAGTAAATGCCGTCTGAGATTTCGATACTGTTGTTAATTACATCAGGTATATTGTGTATAAAATAAAGGTTTTCCTGCTCTACAGGACCGCCATTGTAAATACGCAGATTACTGTCCAGATCGGGAAAAATATCGCGTAAGGTAATGTTCAGAGGTTTGTTTAAAATAAAACCGACCGAACCTTTTGGAGAGTGTTCAGATAACAAAATAACAGATCGGCTAAAACTGCTGTCGCTCAGTACATTAGGGTCTGAAACGAGCAGACTACCTTTTCTGGGGGCTTTAATTTTCATAGTTTTTCTTTTAAAAATAGCAAAAAAAAAAATACGGACATAAAAAAACCGCCTGTTTTTAGGCGGTTTTTATCTTTTTTGTGCTAATTTACTTTTTCTTAGCAGGTGTGTTTACAGAACCATCTAATTCTGCACCAGCCTTGAATTTAACCACATTTTTAGCCGCAATTTTAATTGTTTTACCTGTTTGAGGATTTCTACCTTCTCTTGCCGCTCTTTTAGAAACGGACCAAGAACCAAAACCTACCAATGATACTTTGTCTCCTTTTTTCAAAGTTGTAGAAACATTTCCTAAGAAAGATTCTAAGGCTTTTTTAGCTGCTGCTTTAGTGATATCAGCATCTTTTGCAATTGCGTCGATTAAATCTGTTTTGTTCATAATAATTTTTTTTTAAGAAGGTTAATTAATTAACTATTACAAATTTAGAAGATATCTCGTATAATGCAAGAGTTTTCAGAAAAAAATATCTAAAAAAAGCAAATTTATTTTCTTAAAATGTACGATAAGGTATTAAAAAGCTCGAAACTACATACAAACAGTGGCTTCAGAAAGTTTTATACCGTTGAGTAGTTCCGGTGTTTTTAATTGCTTTTTTCCGGGAAATTGCAGGCTGAGAACATTAATAAAACCGTCAATAGTGGCTATTCTAAGTGTTTTTTTGGCATCGGTTATCACTTTTCCCGGTGCGTAGTTGTGTTTTTCCGGAAGCTGTTCTACCTCATATAACTTTACATTCCATTCTTTTTCGCCGTCAACAAACAGTGTCCATGCTGTTGGATAAGGGTTCAGACCTCGTATATGATTATATACATTTTGTGTTTTTTGGTTCCAGTTAATCCTGCAGTTTTCTTTATTGAGTTTGTAAGCTGTTTTGGTGTCTTTTTCCGGCTGCAGTGTAGTAACTACCTGCTTGTTTTCCAGTAATCGTAAAGTTTTAATTACCGTTTCGCTTCCCAAAACCATCAAACGGTCATGTAAACTACCTGCAGTTTCATCAGGTGTAATAGCTGTTTCATCTTTTAAAATAACGGCACCTGTGTCAATTTTATCATCTATAAAAAAAGTGGTTACTCCTGTTGTGGTTTCCCCGTTTATAATAGCCCAGTTTATAGGAGCTGCTCCGCGGTAATCAGGCAGAAGAGAAGCATGCAGGTTAAAAGTACCTAAACGCGGCATCTTCCAGACAGCTTCAGGTAACATTCTGAAAGCGACTACTACTTGCACATTAGCTTTTAAAGCGGCCAGTTCTTCCAGAAAAACAGGTGATTTCAGGCTCACAGGCTGCAATATGCGGAGATGGTGCTGTAAAGCGAATGTTTTTACGGCTGATTGTGTTACTTTCTGTCCGCGGCCGGCCGGTTTATCAGGGGCGGTAATGACACCTGCTACGTCATACTTATGATCTAAAATAGTTTTTAAAACACCTACTGCAAAATCAGGTGTGCCCATAAAAACGATACGTAATTTTTCCATCTTTATTTTAATAAGTATTGATTTTCTTTTAAGGTAATTTTGTTTTCTTCCATCAGATACCGTAGAATACTAATAAGAATTTCTTCCGGTAGCTGGGTAATTTCTATTAATACGGCTAAGGTTTTGGGTTCCTCCAGATGTTTTAGTACTACTTCTTTTCCGGTTTGAACAGATAGCTGGATAGTCTGTCTTTTACAGGAAGAACAAGTACCGCACGATGTAAAACCGGTTTCACCAAAATAATCAAGCAGAATTCTATTTTTACACAAAGTTTCATCCCGGGCGTAAAACAGCACAGCTTTATGCTGGGTTTCTTTTGTTTTGTTTTGTGTTATAAGGTGTGCGCTTATACGGTTTATGGTGCGTTCATCATCTCTTCCTTCATTTAATAGAATAGCCATATCATCCCTACCTTTTTCAAAATCGGCCCATCCGTTCTTATGCCAGTTTTGCAGGATATTTATAACAGCTGGCTGCGACAGTTGTTCCAATTGCGCAAGTTCTTTTATATTAATTGGGGTAGCTATAATGTTTACACCCTGATACCTGTGAAGGATACGTGTAAACAAACGCTCTTCTTGTGGTTTGTTTGCCAGATAGTCTAGAAAAGACTCACTGCTGGCAGAAAAATACAAAGTTGTTTGGTGATGAAAATTAGGATATAAAGTTATTACCCCCTGTTTATCCAAAAACTGAAAAGCCTGGTAGGTTTTGTTTACAGGCAACTGGTATTTTTCACAAAAATCGCGAAGCGTAAAAGAATAGCTTGTATTAAAACCTTCTCCATAAGCAATTTGGTGGTAATTTACCCATTTCTTATATACAGTGAGTAAAAAAGCTTTATCCAGATAACTTTGCTGAAAAAGATGAATGGTTTTTTCTATATCGGAAGGATGTAACAGTAAGGTAGCAAATGCTTTTTTGCCATTACGTCCGGCACGTCCGGCTTCCTGATAATAACTTTCGAGGTCCTCCGGCAGCTGTAAATGAATCACATTTTTTACATCAGCTTTATCAATTCCCATTCCAAAAGCATTTGTGGCTACCATAACAGTTGTTTTATTTGCAAGCCATTTTTTTAGTTTTTCTTTTTTTTCTTCTGATGATAAACCACCGTGATAAAAATCTGCGCTAAATCCGTAGGCGGTTAAATTCTCTGCAATTTTTATGGTTTTTTTTCGGTTTCGTACATAAACAATAGCCGTTTCGGGATGTTTTTGTAAAATCTGAACCAGTAAACTTTCCGGATTTTCCCGGATATAAACGCCAAAAATAATTTCAGGGCGAAAAAAGCTTTTCTTAAATTCTTGTGGGTGCTGAAGTTTTAACAGCTTTCGGACATCTTCCTGTACTTTTGGATTGGCTGAGGCCGTTAATGCTATTATAGGTACAGTGGGCAGATCATCGCGCAGTCTGCCGGTTTTTAGATAAGCCGGCCTGAAATCATGTCCCCATTGCGATACACAATGGGCCTCGTCTATGGCAATAAGCTGAAGAGGCAGCCGGATAATTCTTTCAAAAAGCCACTCCTGCTGCAGGCGTTCCGGAGAAACATATAAGAATTTATAATGCCCTAATTCGGCATTATCCAGAAGTGTAATAAGTTCATTTTTTGATTTACTTCCTGCCAGGGAAAGTGCTTTTATGCCGCGCTTTTTTAATTGCTGTACCTGATCTTCAATGAGTGCTATTAAAGGTGAAATTACTAAGGTAAGTCCGTCATTCATCATGCCCGGTACCTGAAAACATATGCTTTTGCCTGCCCCTGTAGGTAATAAAGCAAGTACATCGTTACCCTGAAGTATAGCCGTTATAATGTCTTCCTGCAAAGGCCTGAAGGCATCATATTGCCAGTATTTTTTTAGAGTATATAGTGCTTCAAACAAACAGAAATGATTTGGACTTTAAAGGTACTAAAAAAAATTACAGATTGTTTAAGACAAAATCTATCCGTGTGGCTACGTCAACTTTGGGGACTTCTATCAGGCTGTAACCATAGTTTTGATATGTTGCTATTAAATGATGCTGAATTTTTTGTGCCTGTTCAAAATTTTCGTATCGTTCATTATCACTTACATATATATCCTCCCAAACAGGTAGTACAAAAATTTTAGAATACTGATGTTGCTGGCTCGCTTTGTGAAAATAGTCGGGATAAGTGTCGCCTATATAATGCATATAAGCCAAAACATCAGGTATGCCGCGATCGATAAAAACAATATCCGTATTTTCGTTCAAAGCGTTTTCAAACTGCTTGATACGTCCTTTTAACAGTAGTTCACTGAATAAAAGCGGCTGTGTTAAAAAAAGCTGATCTATACCTTGTTGTTTCGCCTCTAAGGTTACCTGGCGAGAAATTTCAGGATAACACATATATCCTTTTTCAGCCAAACCGTTAATAAGTGTGGTTTTCCCGGTACCAGGACCACCAATAAGTAGTACTATCTTCTTATCCACAATAAAAATTCAAAAGGCAAAATTAAAGATTTTTAATGTTTTTTAAAACGGAATACCCCATCTTTTATGTATAAAAAAGATTTTTCTGCCGTATATTTGTGGTAAATTAATTGAGATTTATGGATCAGAAGACGGAAGAATTTTATGAGCGCTTAAAGCAGGAACTGGAGAAAACGACAGAAAAATGGCCTTTGGAATATCTGTATAAGTTTATTGTACCTAATGCTGCAGATAAAATAAAAGAGGTGGAGCAGGCCTTTGACGGAATGGGTGCTGTAATTAAGACAAACCAGTCCCGTAACGGCAATTTTACCAGTGTATCCGTGAACGTTGTGATGCAAGATGCGGATGCTATTATTGAAAAATACAAACAGGTATCTACTATAGAAGGTATCATTTCCCTATAATTAAAATATGAAGTTTACGCCTGCGGAAGCAATTAAGGAATTGGAATACAATGCGGAAAGAACGCCGTTGGTTATTCCGGAATATGGCCGTCATTTACATAAACTGATTGATAATGTACTGCTTATAGCCAATAGAGAAGAACGCAATAGAGCAGCAAATGCTGTCATAAAAATTATGGGTAGCATGAATCCGCATCTTCGCGACGTACCTGATTTTCAGCATATGCTTTGGGACCAGTTGTTTCAAATGTCAAAATTTAAGCTGGATGTCGATTCTCCCTATCCTATTCCTGATGAAGAATCTACTCACATTAAACCTGTTAAACTGAATTACCCGCAGGAAAATCCTAAGTACCGTTTTTATGGCAACAATATTATTCACATGATAGATGAGGCTATGAGTTGGGAAGAAGGTGAAAAAAAGGATGCCCTGATTATGGTAATTGCTAATCATATGAAAAAAAGTTATCTGAGCTGGAATAAAGAAACGGTAAAAGATGAGGTAATTTTTGAACATCTACTTGAACTGTCGCATGGCAGCATTAACCTATTAAAAAAAGAAGAAGAGTTAAGTACTACTTCAGATTTAATCCGGGTGAATAAAAAACAGTCCAATAAGTTCAGCAGTAATACCAATACACCACCTATACAGGTTAATGGGAATAATAAGAACAAACGGTTTGTTAAAAACAACAATCAAGGTAAAAACAATACTAACCATAGAAAAGCTTAAGCTGCATGAGCATATTTAAAATAGAAGGTGGTGTAAAGTTAAAAGGAGACGTTACTCCTCAGGGTGCAAAAAATGAGGCACTTCAAGTACTTTGCGCTGTTTTGCTGACAAATGAAAAAGTAACCATTACCAATATCCCGGATATTTTAGATGTAAACAAACTTATAGAATTATTAGGGAAATTAGGCGTAAAGATAGAAAAACTGTCAAGAAACGATTATACGTTTCAGGCTGATGAGTTGAATTTACCTTACCTGGAATCAGAAGATTTCAGAAAAGACGGCAAAGCACTGCGCGGTTCTATCATGATTGTTGGACCTTTGCTGGCCCGCTTTGGGAAGGGGTATATTCCTAAACCGGGTGGAGACAAAATTGGCCGTCGTCGACTGGATACCCATTTTGAAGGTTTTATTAATTTAGGGGCTGCTTTTCGCTACAATAAAGAAGAATATTTTTATGGTGTTGAAGCACCAAACGGTTTAACCGGAACGCATATGCTGCTTGATGAAGCTTCTGTAACCGGAACGGCTAATATTTTAATGGCCGCGGTATTGGCGAAAGGAATTACCACTATTTACAATGCGGCGTGTGAGCCTTATTTACAACAGTTATGCAAAATGCTGAATGCCATGGGAGCAAAAATTTCCGGTGTAGGCTCAAATCTTCTGACGATAGAAGGGGTAGTTTCTTTAAAGGGCTGCAGCCACCGTTTATTGCCTGACATGATTGAAATAGGATCCTGGATAGGGCTGGCAGCTATGACACAAAGCGAAATTACCATTAAAAATGTGGCATGGGAAGAGTTGGGAGTAATTCCTTCCACTTTCAGAAAACTGGGGATCACGTTGGAAAAACAAGGGGACGATATTCATATTCCTTCACATACCGAAGGGTACGAGATACAAAATTATATTGACGGATCTATTCTGACTATTGCCGATGCCCCATGGCCAGGACTAACACCGGACCTTTTAAGCGTTATTTTGGTGGTGGCAACACAGGCAAAAGGTGAAGTGTTAATTCATCAGAAAATGTTTGAAAGCCGTTTGTTCTTTGTGGACAAATTGATTGATATGGGAGCTAAGATCATTTTGTGTGATCCGCACAGAGCAGTAATTATAGGGCACGATTTTAAATCACAGTTAAAAGCTACTCAAATGTCATCACCTGATATCAGAGCGGGAATGTCTTTGTTAATAGCCGCACTTTCAGCAAAAGGAACCAGTATCATTCAGAATATTGATCAGATTGACAGAGGTTATGAAGATGTAGATGTTCGCCTACGCGCCTTAGGTGCTAAGATAGAGCGTTTGGACTAATAAAAAAGAGAAGCAGAAGCTTCTCTTTTTTATTGCATATTATTTAAAAATTTTATACCTACTATGATACCTCCTCTTTGTTTGCCTCCTTCAAATGAATGCACATAATCGATACGGAAAGGCCTGAATTTTCCAAATCCGAAGTTGTCAAATCCAACGGAAACTTCATAATAAGGTGATTTTCCGTTTACGTATAAAGCATGTGCTCCTGCTACCAAATGCCATTGCAGTTTATGGAAGAACGGAATCTTATTGGAAACAAATCCTTTAAAGTTGTGTTCCGTATGTATTTCTGTAAACGATTTATTGGTGCTATGGCTGTAATACGGCAGTAAATTGAAATTCTGAAGATAATTTTTGGTAGTTCCCACAAACGTTTCATTTCCGTAAAAATGCTTGTAATCCATAAAAGCTATATTATCTGCATTCATAAAATAACCACTGTTTACAAAAATGCCTATATTGCCTGCCTGCCCCAAAGATGACTGGTATTTTACTGAAGCGCCCAGAAGGTCGTAATTATACTTGCTTTTAGAGGCGGCAAATCCCTTTTCATAGCTAAGATTTACAACCGGAAATGTGGTATTTTCAAAATTCACTTTTTTATGTGGGTAACGAATATATTTCTGCTCAAAATTAATAACAGTGTGTAACCGTAATTTAAAAATCTGGTTTTGCTCGAATCCCGGATTTTCAAAATCGGAAGGGTTCAAAGGATTGTTAGAGGAAAAGAGCTTGTCTTTAATAAAGGGAGAGCGTTTTGTATTATTAAACAGTGGTTTTCTATGAGCATACTCCAGATCTGCTTTTCCGAATAAACCGTTAACTATTTCCTGTTCATATTGCATACGTATGAAGTCTTTCTGGTAATACTTGGCAAAATTCTTTCCAAACCAGGAAGCTGCAATGGAGTTAATGATCTTTTTTATAGGGAAATCCTCTCCGAATTGATGTACGGTTGAACCTCCGGTAATATTGAGTTTCGCATAATTTACCCTGTTAAATAACTGGGTGTAAAAACCGGAAAACCGTGGTTTGTTTTCTGCTATTCCATAGTTTACAAGTCCGCCTACGGAGTAAAAAGTTTCCTTTTCAGGATGGTCTTTTGTAAACCATAATCCGGTAGTTACGTTAAAACCTTGTACGGGATTGAATGCAAAAGTAGATAACAGTCCGTTGTAATTGTAGGTAGCATGTTTATGGGATACCCGGTATTTATACCCCTGGATAAGTTTAAACAAATTGAATTTATTGTGTACCTTATCTATAGAATCCTGGTAAATACGGGTACGTTTTTCGATTTCCCGGGTATCATTCGCGATAAAATCGGTTTGTTCTTTTAATGTCAGGGGAATCGAACGGTTATTATTCCAGTAAGAACTGTCTTTTTTGTTGGCATCCGGAAGGTAAGCAATCACTTCGTTGCTGAAGGTATCCCTAGGGAAAGGTGCTGTTTTTTGAATGTAATGATAACTATAGTTGTAATTACCTTTAAATGTAAATACCAAAATACTTCCGTCAAAATCGAGAAGCTGGTGACTCTTATACCAGATAGCTGATGCAGCATTGTAGACAAAGTTTTGCCTGATCTGGAATTCGTTTACTTTAGGTATTTGCACATTCTTTCCTTTAATGTATGCGTCTACACCATATATTTCCCAGCTTTGATCTACTATATACAGGTATCCGTTAATGACAGGTTCACTGGTTCTCTTTGGTTTTACTTCAATCTTGAAAATCTTTTTTTGTGAAACAGGGTCTTCAAATACAGCAGCCACTTTAAAATGATAATAACTCGGCGCTATAGGTGCCAGAGGTGAAATCAGTTTCCAAAGAGGCATTACTTCTTTTTTGTAAAAATCGAAATCGGCACTTGTGCTCGTATCAAACCCCAAACCGTTATCACTTCCCGTAACTTTTGATGCCAGAACAGTCTCTTTTGTGTTTTTAGGATAGTCTGTATACATTTTGGAAATGGTTTCCGATAAGTAGATAAATTTGTTTTTAAGCGAATCCACTTTTAAACTCGGGTCTAATTGTTCAAGATGGTACCCCAGAAATTTTCGTTGATAAGGGACACCCTGAATAAAACCTCTTGCATAAAAATCGGTCTCAAAATATTTTAACCGGCAGCTGTTATGCAGACGCTGACGGCTGGCCTGTTTTATAATTTCATTTGCGAGGTTCACTGCCGTTCTTTCTGTTTGTTTTTCAGAAGGCAGATCACTTTCAAGAGCGGGCAGTATAATGTCAAGGGGTGTTTCCGACGAATAGATAATTTCTCTAATTTGAGTTTGGAAACCTAATTGCTGAAAAATTAAAGTATACCGTCCGGCTTCAGGTAATTTTAATTCGTAATAACCTTGTTCATTAGCCACTGTAGTAATAAAGGTATTGGCCACTGATATATTTGCATAAGAAACCGGTACCTTCTCCGTATCGGTAACAGTACCCTTTATTTGGGCTGTTGCCTGAAAATAACAACTTAAAAACAGGAATAAGAGTCTGGTTCTCATAGAGCCTCTGATGAAAGTATAGACTGAATGGCTAATGAGTAGGATAACAGTCCGAACCCTATGATAGCACCCTGACAAACGGGAGCTAAATAGGAGTGGTGCCGTACAGGTTCACGGCTAAAGGTGTTGCTTATATGTACTTCAATGACCGGGGAGGGAATGGCTGCGATGGCATCAGCAATAGCTAAAGAGGTGTGGGTGTAGGCACCCGCATTTAAAATAATACCATCGTATGAAAAACCGGTTTCGTGTAATTTATCGATTAATTCTCCCTCTATATTGGATTGATAATAGTGGAGATCAATTGTGTCAAATTGCTGTTTTAGTTTGGAAAAATACCCTTCGAAGGTCTGGGAGCCATAAATGGCAGGTTCTCTTTTTCCTAATAAATTTAAGTTAGGTCCGTTTATAATAATAATCTTCTTCATTTTTTCCTTATTTATATATAAAGTAAACGAATATTTTTTATACTTTTACGTCACTACAAATAAAGGAACAAAAAAACATAAAAAAAAAATAAGACAGTTTTTTTTATAAAATCATTAAAAAAGAAGAAAGACAACTTTAGAATTTGAATGCTTTTTTTTGTTTTCTTAAATTATATCTTTTTTTAACTTAAAAAATGTGAGTTTTGTGCAAAAAAACCGATTTTTTTAGTTAACAATTTCGTAATATCTTTGCCCCACAAAACAATGATAACTTAAATAAAAATGAAAAAGATTTTATTAAGCGTAGCAGTTTTAGCCTTAGGTTACACTGCACAAGCACAAGAAACAACATACGGTTTTCAAGAAGGTGATGTAATTGTTGAAGGAAATTTAGGATTCAACTCAACAAATGACAAAAACACCGACACTAAAACAAATTCTTTCAACTTTAACCCTAAAGCAGGTTTGTTTATCAATGATAAATTTGCAGTTGGTTTAGAAGTAGCTGTAGGTTCTGAAAAAGAAACACAAACTGTAGGTGGTGCTAAAATTGAAAATAAAGCGAACAGTTTTTACGGTGGTGCTTTCGGACGCTACTATTTCTTAGACTTAGGACAACGTTTCAAAACGTATGCTGAGCTAGGTTTAGGTTTTGCTTCTGCAAAAACGGAAACAGCTGGTGTTAAAAGCCCTAAAGCTACAGGTTTTGGTGCTGGTTTAGGTCTAGGTATCAACTATTTTGTTACACCTAAAGTGGCTATCAACTTTGCATTAAGTGATATTTTATCATACAACTCTAGTAAAGTTGAAGGTGGTAAAAATGTTAGCGAATTCAACGGAAATATCAATGTTTTCAATAACTTTTTCAGCACTGCACAATTTGGTTTAACGTACAAATTCTAATTTGTAAGTATAAAATACCCTATGCAAAGAGGCTTCTTATTAAGAAGCCTCTTTTTTTTTTCATTTATATGTATTTTTTCTAATTTTTTTGTATACTTGTTAAAAATATCATAACAATTAAAATTATGAAAAAAATAATACTTCTGGCAGGTGTTTTCAGTTTAGTATCACTACATTCTTTTGCACAGAGAAACCCACACAATAGCATAGAAACCGGATTAAAAATAGGAGGGAATATGTCTACGCTTTCAGGGGGTGCAAGTCAGGATTTTAAACCGTCTTATCACTTTGGTGGTTTTATAGAATTTCCCCTTTCGTATTATAAAAAAACAGCGTTACAGATAGAACTGATGTATTCTTCACAAGGGTATAAAGGAAAGGAATACGATCAGAAGTTTATTGAAATTACAGAATCGGGTACGAATATTAAAACAGATGGAAAGCTAAAATTAGAAGATGTTTCTTTAAACTATATTTACCTGCCTGTAATGTTTAAATATTATGTAAGTAATAATTTTTCTGTTGAAGTGGGTGGACAAGTAGGCTATATGGTAGGTGCCAGTGGTCAGTTTGATATTAATAAAGCGAATCCGGCACGCGGTTATTTAAGTATGGCACAGTCCGATTTGGATGAGGCGTTATTTGAAGCTGGTTACAGAAGCAGAGACAGAAAAGACTACTATGAAGATTTGGATTATGGAGTAAATGCGGGCTTCACCGCTAATTTTAACAATGGTATTTTTGTATCAGGACGTTTTTATTACGGACTTCAGGATGTATATAAAAAGGATAATGATTTGAAAAAAATGGATATCCCTACGCGTCCGGAGGGCATGAGTGACGCAGAATATGCTATTTTGGTGACTCAGGTGAAATTTATCAATGATAACCTGAATTTTGACCCGTTAGCCAATATGGTAATTCAACTGTCTGTTGGGTACCGTTTTTAAATGTTAAAAATTTGGCATAAAATTTGTTAATTATTCTGTATAAATCTTTAAAGACTATATAGTTATGAAAAAATTAGTTTTAAGTATCGCAGCGGTATTGGCTGTAGGTACTGTAGCGCATGCGCAGCAAGAAGTTAAATTTGGTCCCAAGGCTGGAGTAAATTTTGCGAACGTTTCGGGGATAGATGATACTGACATGAAAACAAGTTTTCATGTAGGGGCGGTAGCTGAAATTAAATTTAACGATAAATTCTCAGTTCAGCCTGAACTTTTGTATTCTTCTCAAGGATATAAAGTTTCTGGAAGCGAAACCATCATGGGAGTAACGGCCACTTTTGAAGGAACCCAGAAATTAGATTATATAAATGTTCCTATTATGGCAAAATACTATATTATTGATGGTTTTTCTGTAGAAGCAGGTCCTCAGATTGGTTTTTTAATAAAAGCTGAAGGTGAGGGGGAGTCCACTGCTATGGGAACTACATCTAAAATTAAAGAAGATAATAAAGATTTTTATAAATCAATTGATTTCGGAGTAAACTTCGGTTTGGCCTATGACTTACCTATGGGATTATTCGTTAATGCCCGGTATAATTTAGGATTGGCTGATATTCGGGATAATTCGGATAATGGCGATGCTATTAAAAATAATGTTATTCAAGTAGGTGTAGGATACAAATTCTAACTGAAAATAAACTCGTATATTTAACCACCTTACTAAAGGTGGTTTTTTTATGCAGTCAAATCAAGAACAAAACAACTATTTACTTACACTTTTTAAGCATTATTTAAAGCTGGAACGCGGATTGTCTGAAAATACAGTAGTAAATTATACGTTAGATCTGCAGAAGTTTTTTGAATTTTTCAGGAATGATATTAATTTCAGACTGGAAAACGTCAATGATGAAATGATTCGTTTGTTTATTTACGAACTGTCTGATTTTATGGCACCCTCTTCACAGGCACGTATGATTTCTTCTTTAAAAAGCTTTTTTGATTTCTTACTATTGGAAAAGCGGGTTACACACCATCCTGTAGAATTTATTGAGCTGCCGAAACAGACCCGGAAACTTCCGGACGTATTATCACTTTCGGATATTGATAAGATAATAGCAACGATAACACTAGATACCCCGGAAGGCCTGAGAAATAAAGCGATGCTGGAAACATTATATAGCTGTGGCTTAAGAGTTAGTGAGCTTATAGGACTTAAGCTTTCTGATCTTTTTTTTGAGGAGGGTTTTATCCGTGTTTTGGGAAAAGGGAATAAACAACGTTTTGTGCCAATTGCAAATGATACCGTAAAATGGATCACTACCTATAGCGCTGATATACGTCATCATATGAAAGTAGATGAAAAGCACGAGGATGTTTTGTTCCTTAACAGAAGAGGAAAACAGCTAACACGTGCCATGATATTTACGATAGTAAAAGAAGCGGCTGAACGGGCAGCTATAGGAAAGAATGTGAGCCCGCATACCTTTCGCCATTCGTTTGCCACCCATTTACTGGAAAATGGTGCCGATTTACGTTCTATTCAGCTTATGCTTGGGCATGAGTCTATAACCACAACCGAAATTTATATGCATGTAGACCGCAAGCGTTTACGGGAAGTAATTGAAAAACACCATCCGTGGTCTAAAAAATAAAGCCGGGAATAACCCGGCTTTATTTTTATAAAAACAGCTGTTTTATTTGGCAATATTTACAGCTCTTGTTTCTCTGATAACCGTAACTTTTACTTGCCCCGGATAAGTCATCTCGGTTTGTATTTTCTGAGAAATTTCAAAGGAAAGGTTCGCTGCCATTTCATCTGTTACTTTTTCACAATCTACAATTACGCGTAATTCTCTGCCCGCCTGAATTGCATAAGCATTTTTTACACCTCCGAAACCATAGGCAATACCTTCAAGATCTTTTAAACGCTGAATATAGGAATCAAGCACCTGACGACGTGCACCAGGGCGCGCGCCTGAAATAGCGTCACAAACCTGAACGATAGGAGAAATTAAAGAGGTCATTTCTATTTCGTCATGATGTGCACCAATGGCGTTGCAAACTTCTGGTTTTTCGCCATATTTTTCAGCCCATTGCATGCCTAATAAAGCGTGTGGTAAATCACTTTCAGTTTCTGGTACTTTACCAATATCATGAAGTAACCCTGCGCGTTTGGCTAATTTTACATTTAAACCCAATTCTGCAGCCATAATACCACACAATTTGGCTACTTCACGTGAGTGATGCAGCAGGTTTTGCCCGTAAGACGAACGGTATTTCATACGTCCGATAATTTTTATCAATTCAGGATGCAGACCGTGAATACCTAAATCGATTACTGTCCGTTTTCCGTTTTCAATAATTTCTTCGTCAATTTGTTTGGCCGTTTTAGCCACCACCTCTTCAATACGGGCAGGGTGTATACGTCCGTCGGTAACCAGACGGTGTAAAGACAAACGGGCAATTTCACGACGAACCGGATCGAAACAAGAAAGAATAATAGCTTCAGGTGTATCGTCTACAATGATTTCAACTCCCGTAGCAGCTTCCAAAGCACGAATGTTTCTACCCTCACGGCCAATGATACGCCCTTTTACGTCGTCAGATTCTATATTAAATACCGAAACACAGTTTTCTATAGCTTCTTCTGTTCCTACACGCTGAATAGTATTGATAATGATTTTCTTCGCCTCTTGCTGGGCTGTCATTTTCGCTTCTTCAATAGTGTCCTGGATATGTGACATGGCTGAAGTACGGGCTTCGGCTCTAAGGCTTTCAATCAGTTGATTTTTGGCTTCTTCTGCAGATAGCCCGGCAATAGCTTCCAGTTGTTCTACCTGGGTGCGGTGCATTTTGTCTACTTCTTCAGATTTTTTTTCCAGAAGAACCAGTTTCTCTTCATATTCTTTAGTTATACGTTCGCTTTCATCACTTGCTTTTTTAGCGCGGGAAAGTTCGTTAGAAATTTGAGATTCTTTATCTCTGGTGCGCTTTTCGGCTTCTGCCATTTTTTTGTCGCGTGCCAGTATTACCTGTTCATGTTCTGCCTTCAGTTCAATAAATTTCTCTTTTGCCTGAAGAATTTTATCTTTTTTAAGTGCTTCACCTTCAGCCCGCGCATCTTTTAAAATAGTTTTAGCTTCATTTTTAGCATTTTTTATAATAGAAGAGGCGTTATTTCGTTCCAGATACTTTGCAATGGCAAAGCCTATACCTGCTCCTACAATAATTGCTGAAATAATAATTATTATTGTTGTTCCCATAAAGTTGATAAAAAATTAAAAAAAAAGCCCACATTAGGTGAGTTGCATAAACTCTGAATAAACAAGTTTTGAGCTATCTTGCTGTTCAAGGGTCCACCCGAAGTGGCGTGCTTTAGTAGCAATGCTTCGCCCATTTTAATTTGTTAGCGTTGAGTTTATCAAACGGTTTCTAATGTGAGCAGTATTTTCCTTTGCTTGTGCAAAGTGCTATTTGCTTATATTGTCAAAATAACGATGTAAAGTGTCATTCAGGTTTTTTAAACGCTCCATTGCGCTTTCATAATCTTCCGATGTCTGAATTTTCTTATGTTCAGTCTGAGAGGCAAATTGCAAAGCACACATGGCTAAAACATCTTGTTTATCCCGAACGGCATAATTTTCTTCAAACTGTTTAATCATGATATCAATTTTCTTTGATGCCGTACGCAGGCTTTCTTCCTGCGCCTCATCCGTAACAGTAAGCGGGTATACCCGGTCTGCAATTGATATTTTTATCTTTAATTTCTCTTCCATAATTTTATTGTGATAGTTGAGAAATGCAATGATCAATGTCGCGTATGAGTGAATTTATCTTTAACTTCGTTTCTCTTTTATAATCTTCACTGCCCAGTAATGCATTTGTAACTTTTAACGTATCGTATTCTTTCGTTATTACAACTAATGATTCGTTAAGCTTCAATCTGACAGTTTCCGCATCTTTCAGTTGTAACCTGAGTTCGGAGTTTTGTTGCTCCAAAACTTCAATCCGTTGCATGAGTAATGCAAACTGCTGCTCAATTGCTGTAATCAAATTGTTCAGGTCGTTCATGCTACAAATCTCATTACTATGTACAAAGTTACTATTCCTAAACCGAAAATAAAAAAAAACTTTGAATAAAATACTATTGGTTGGAGTATAAGATAAAATTTTAAGAAAAAATCGTATATTTAGTATCATCCAATAGATTGATTTTTAGAAAATTGTTTTCATGTATACTTTTTTAAGATTTTTATTTTTTTTTAATGTTTTTTTAGGATTCGCACAAAATTATCCTCAGGATTTTGATCCCCCTTTGCAAATAGACCTCTTGCCGAACGCCTCTTTTGGCGAATTGCGAGCCGATCATTTTCATTCCGGCATGGATTTTTCAACCAAAGGGAAAAAAGGAATACCCATTTATGCCCCGGCTGACGGGGAAATAAACCGTATTAAAGTGAGCACATTCGGGTATGGTAAAGCGTTGTATGTAAAACATAAAAACGGTTATACTACTGTTTATGGACATCTGGAAGACTATGCAGGTGAAACGGAAGAATACGTACAGAAAGAACAATACAGGCAGGAAAAATTTGAAGTGGAGTTATTTCCTACGCTACATCAATTGCCTGTAAAAAAAGGAGATATCATCGGATATACAGGCAATACAGGAGGATCGGGTGGCCCCCACCTGCATTATGAGGTACGGGATACCGAGACGGAAGAAATTATCAACCCCTTGTTTTTCGGACTGAACAGAGATATAAAAGATACTGAAGCACCTGTGCTAAATGGTCTTATGGTATATCCTTTACAATCGGGCAGTACTGTCAACAATTTACAACAACCTTTTGTGCTGAGCTTATCCAGACAGTCAGACGGTACATTTGTGTCGCAAACCGTATACAGTAACGGTGTTATTGGTTTTGGAGTCAACAGTTATGATACGTCAAATAAGAGCTATGGGAAAAACGGCTTGTTCCGCGTGAAGCAAACCGTAAACGGATCGGTAACTTTTGAAATGGTCTTTGACCGGTTTTCTTTCGATGAAACCCGTTATGTAAATCATTATGTGGACTACAAACAGGTAAAAAGCAAAAAACAATGGTATCAAAAACTTTTTACAGAAAGCGAACTTCCTCTGGAAATGGTAAAGACACTAAAGCATAATGGGAAAATAACGGTAAATGAAAATGAATCGTATACTGTAAAAATAGAAGTAAGCGATTTTTTCGGTAATACTACAACAATTGTTATTCCGGTGGTATATAAGCTTTTTGCAGTTACGGATACACAGGAAAATAGTAAAGGAAAACCTATCGATTATAAACGTGATTATATTTTTGAAGAAGATAATTTATATGTTGTCTGGGATGCCGGAACTTTTTATGAAGATGTTGTTTTAGACCTGAATTTGCAAAATAACCAGATTACCCTTCACAAAGATATCATTCCGGTACATAAAAATATAGATGTACGAATAAACGTATCCTCATTGAGTATTGATAAAGAAAAAGCGTTTATAGGTTTAATCACAAAGAATGAGATTCGTTATTTTTCCACATGGAAACGTGATAATGATTTTAGAATCAGAACTAAAACATTGGGTACATATGGCATTTTTGAAGATCATACTCCTCCAGAAATTAAAAATCCCAATTTTAAAAAAGGAGAGAAATTAACGGATAAAGATAAGCTGACTTTCGAAATTTCTGACGATCTTTCCGGTATCGGTTCCTATAACGGGTTTATAAACAATCAATGGGCGTTATTTGAATACGATTACAAGACAAAAAAGCTTACCCATAAACTCAGTGACAAAATAGCGGTGAAAGGAAATAATGAAGTTAGAATAATCGTTATAGATCGTGTGGGAAATAATGTTATTTTTGAAACAGATTTTCAGTTGAATTAAATTCGGACATTTTGAAAAATACAACCTCTTGTTTTATAGTACTTTTTTTTATGGTAATAAGTGTTGCTTCTGCACAAACAGCCAAGGTAAAAGGAATTGTTTTAACACATACAGACGAGCTGTTAAGTAATGTAACGGTAAAAACCGGTGCAAATGTAGTGCAAACCAACACAAATGGTTTTTATGAGGTAGAAGTTCCGGCTAAAACAGACGTGGTGTTAACCTTTTCTCATGTTTCCTTTCAGTCTGTATCGGTAAAAGTGCATCTAGAGGCCGATGAAGATAAAGAACTGAATATCCGCTTTCAGGATAACTCTGAACAACTGGAAGAATTGGTCATAGATAATACACTGGACGATAGAGTGAAAGGAAACGTTGTTATTTCACCTACTGTTATCCGCAGAATACCGGGAGCAAATGCCGGAGTAGAGAATATTTTAAAAAGTTTGCCGGGCGTATACTCGAATAATGAATTAAGTACACAATATGCTGTACGGGGTGGAAATTATGATGAAAATTTGGTATATGTGAATGAAATAGAGGTATACCGCCCTTTTTTAATACGCTCGGGCCAGCAGGAAGGTTTAAGTTTTACGAATTCGTCTATGGTACAGAATGTGACATTCTCTGCGGGAGGCTTTCAATCTAAATTTGGTGATAAAATGGCTTCTGTACTGGACATCACTTACCGGAATCCTACCCGGTTTAAAGCTCAGTTAGACGCTAGTTTGCTTGGGGGCGGTGCTACTGTAGACCTGGTTTCTCCTAATCAGAAATGGAGTGGTATAGCAGGTGTGAGGTACCGAAATAATGCTTTATTGGTCAAGACCCAAGAGGTAGAAGTGGATTATAAGCCCCAGTATTTTGATTTTCAAACAATTGTTAATTTTAATGCTTCCGCTAAATGGCAGCTGAGTTTTCTGGGAAATGTATCCAGCAATACATACGATTATGTACCGCAATATGGCAGAACAAATTTTGGTACCCTAGATAACCCATTGGCTATGTTTATTAAATATGAAGGACAAGAACAAGATAAATACCACACTTATTTCGGTGCTTTAAAGACCACTTTCAAAGCTAATGAGAATGCCACGTACAAATTTATTTTATCGGCTTACCATGCCAAAGAACAGGAATATTATGATATTCTGGGGCAATATAATATAGGCGAAATAGATACCGATATGGGATCAAGCCGATACGGGCAGTTGCTCTATACCACAGGCATTGGATCACAACTCAATCACGGGCGTAATGACTATGATGCTTTTATTGCCAGTGCCGAAATAAAAGGCCAGCATAAACTGGGAGATAGTGAAATAGAATGGGGAGTTCGTTATTTATCAGAAGATATCCGTGATCGCCTCGTAGAATGGGAGGTGGTTGATTCTGCCGGTTTTTCATTAGTGCCTCCAAACGCACATTTTGAAAATAACCAGCCCTATGAGCCTTATACGGGAGATTTGGTGCCTTATCAAAATGTAAGAGCAACCAATTTTGTGAAGATAAACAGGATCAATGCCTATGCACAGTGGAGTAAACGTACTACTCTGGGAACAAGTGATTTGTGGTTAAATGCGGGAGTAAGAGCACATTCCTGGCAGGTTGTTGCAAATGATGAAAAAAATAAACAGCAACTGATTATAAGTCCGCGTATGCAAATAGCTCTGAAACCGGATTGGGAAACTGATATGGTATTTCGTTTGTCGGGTGGCTTTTATCATCAACCGCCAAGTTATCGTGAACTTCGTGCCATGGACGGCAGTATTAATGCTGATGTAAAGGCCCAGCAATCTGTTCATGTAGTTTTGAGTAATGATTACAGTTTTAAAATAAGCGATACACCGTTTAAGTTAACTTCAGAAGTTTATTACAAGCATTTAACAGATGTAAATACCTATACACTAGAGAATGTGCGTATCCGTTACAGAGCCGACAATAATGCAGAAGCTTATGTATATGGGGCTGATATCAGGTTAAATGGCGAATTAGTGCCGGGAACCGAGTCTTGGTTTTCTTTTGGTTACTTAAAAACAGAGGAAAATTACAATGACAAAGGGTATATAGCGCGTCCGACCGATCAGCGTTTAAAATTCGGATTGCTGTTTCAGGATTACATGCCCGCTATTCCAAACCTGAAAATGTATCTTAATTTGGTATATAATACCGGATTACCCGGAGGTTCACCGTCTTATGCAGACCCGTACCTGTATCAGAGCAGGCTAAACGATTACAAGCGCGCCGATGTTGGTTTTTCATACGTATTCAAGGATGAAAGCATTCCATCCGATAAAAAATGGCTGCACAATTTTGAAGAAGTGGCTTTAGGGTTTGAAATTTATAACTTGTTTAACAACAGCAATGCTATTACGAATACCTGGGTGCGCGACGTGTATTCAAAAATGATGTACGGTATTCCCAACCGTATGACCATGCGTACCTTTAATGTTAAAATAAATTTCAGAATGTAACCGGAAATTGCGAACTCTTTAATTTCTTTTTATATTTGATGTAACAAAACAATTGATGATGACTATAAGACATATAAGCTGTTTGCTGTTATTGGCCGTGGTATTTCTATCGTGCAGAAACGAAGAAAAACGCAAAGTAATATATGAAACGCAGGAAAAAGAGGTAGAATTTCAGAAAATTGATTCTACAGAAATTAAAATTGCCGATCTGCCAATTAACCTTCAGGGTACCGATATGATACTACATCCTATAGGCGATGTACGGGTATATAATTCTGGTGGAAACAGGTACGGCAGTTCCAAAACAAAATCGGTCAGTTTTACCATTTCCAATTATAATTATCCTGAAATTACGGGTTTTATCACCAATGTTATGTTTCAGCATAAAGATTCTTTAGCCATGTATCCGCTAACACAGAATCGTATGCAGATACAAACTATTACGTATCTCGATAAAATTGCGCTTCAGACACAGAAACATATTTTGATGTACGTTGTTTTTGATAAAGATACAAACCGTGATGGAAAGTATGACGGAAACGATATTAAATCACTTTATATTTCTCAAATGGACGGGAGCCATTTTAGAAAACTCACGCAAGATCTTCATGAATTAATTGACTGGAATGTTATTGAAGCTAAAAACAGGCTGTATTTCCGTTCTATAGAAGATATTAACAAAAACGGCGCTTTTGATACGGCCGATAATGTTAACTATTTTTATGTTGATCTTCTCAGTGATGATTGGAAGCCTGTTGCTTATAAACCTATAGAATAAAACCGACTCTTATTGTCGGTTTTTTTTGTCAATTCATTCGGGAAAAACTAAAAAAAGAGGTAACTTTAAGCGTAATCTAAAATAAAAAAATCATGCTGAAAATACTATTTCCTACTGATTTTTCCGATACAGCAAACAATGCATTTGTATACGCACTTCAGATGTGTAAAAGACTGGACGGAGAATTATACATATTGCATACACATGGCATGCCTGTTATTTCGGGAGGAATTCCCACTCAATTGATGGAAGAGGCACAATCGGGTTCTACCCTGGGGTCTTTCGAGTATTTTAAAGAACAGGTACCTGCCTTGCGAAAGCTAGCTGAAGAACACCACCTGGATAATGTGAACATGAACTTTATCCTGGAAGACGGTTTATTACTGCAAACAATCCAGACTATTATAGAACGTGAAGAAATCAAATTTCTGGTGATGGGTACTACGGGAAACTCTGGTTTTGAAAATAAAATTTTCGGATCTAATACCATGGCGGTTATCAATAATGTAGGGATTCCCGTTTTAAGTGTACCTCATTTAGCAAAGTTCGGGAAAATTGAATATGTAGGATTTACCAATGTGTTTGATGCGCAGGATGAAAAAGCAATGGAGCAAATTGTAGATATTGCGCAGCGATACAAAGCAGAAATTAAGAGTCTTTATATAGATAATGGAAATAAGAAAGTAACTGATGCGGAAATAAAGCGTTGGAAAGAAAAATTTGCGGTTTATCCCGTATCCTTTTATTCTAAAAAATCAAACGATGTGGTAAAAGCTGTTTTCGAATTTATAGATGACGAATTTATAGATATAATTTGTTGTGTACAAAAAAACAGACCGTTTTTTGAACGTTTGTTCCAGAGCAGTTTAACCCAGCAGTTGTCTTATCATGCTAAAACTCCTTTGCTGGTTTTTCATGAAAAATAAAAGTCGGCTTTAGCCGACTTTTTACTCTTCAGTAATTTCTTCTGCATTGTCCATATCCTGCATACTTTTCTCCATGTCCAGATTAAAAAGAATTAAAGCAGATTGGGTGTCACCATTATCAGAACCTTTGGTATACACTTCACGTGCTTTTTCTTCATTTCCTATGGCGTAATAATAAGAACCTAGTAACGAATATCCTCTTACATCGCCTAAGCTGATCATACGATTGGCTATAGCGGGCAATGTTTTATCATCTTTAAACTTGGCAGTATTTCCTTCCAAGACGCTATCCAAACCTCCGGATGCTTCAAGATATTTCATACCAAACAACGATCCGCAGGCTGCTGTTAATCCTTTATTACAAAGCTCTTCCATATTTTTTATATACAATTCTATATCTTCAAAAGCCGAAAAAGAAGCTTCATCTGTACCTTCTGTAAAATTATAGAGGTAAAATTTATGAAGTAAATCAGGTTGAATAGTATAAGACGGAAATACCATCGGTTCTTCCGTTTTTGGTACGGCACTGCTTTTATAGGTTTGTTTTTCAACCCAGCTGCTTACTCCTTTTAGCTTATCTTTTTCTACTTTAAAGATAAATACGCTTTTATCGGGAAAAACATACAGTGTGTTATCCAGCTGAAAATACTCTGCAGAGTAGGTATCGCTTATGATAGCATGCCCTCTTCCGTCCAAATAAATACTGCTGTACAGCCCATCTTTCGTATTATTTTTAAAATAGCCGGATAAATGGTTGCTGATGTTTTGGGCTGTAATGCCATGCATGCTTAAGGCAGTTATAACAATCATGATTGTTTTTTTCATAGGTATTTAAGAACTTATTTTGTGAATTTTTCAATTTCATTTAATTGGTGCCGGATAACCGGACTGCCATATTTCTTGGCCAGATTAAAATTTTGTAGTGCCTTTTCTTTGTTACTAATAGAAGCATAGTATACAGCTAAGAAAAAATAAGCTTTTCCCGCATCGTGCTTTATAAGTAAATTGCATATTTCAGGAATTGCCGGGTTTGCTTTTGCGTTCAGTTCTTTATCTTGTGTAAAAGCATCAAGAGCGTCTGTTATGTATTGTGCCGTGTAAAAAGCTTCGCAAGCGGTGGTAAGTCCGCGTTCACATAACGATTTTACTTTCTCAAGATAGATTTTCCTGTTGGTAAACATGAGGAGTTCAGGTTCGAGAGTTTGCAAATCATACTCCACATTAAAATATTCGAATAAGAGTTCTGGGTTTACCTCATAGATTTCGAATGGGAAAGAGGAAGATATTTGCTGTTTTCTTAAGTAATCCAATTGGTTTTCAAAACTGTCAATACGAGTTATTTTATCAGTATGTACCGAAAAAATATAAAAAGTATTTACATTGGCTACGAGTAATTTATCTTTTATCTGAACAAAATCAGCAGGAATACTGTCATTTATAAAAACGTGTCCTTTACCATCAAAATGGAAGGATTGGTATAAAGATCCGGAGGAGCTGTTCTCAAAATACCCTTTAAAATGATTAGCGGGCTGCTGGCAATTTCCTTTGCACCCCAGGAAAACCACAAATAGAATAACCAGGTTTTTCATTTGCTGCGAAGTTATAAAAAACACCTGATATTTTTATGAAAGTGACATAGTGTTTTTGATATAGTTTACCCTGCGCCGAAGTGTCTTTATAATTAAAAGCAGAAAATAATAAAGAAAAACAGGTAGTTCCCGCCTAGTCTATGTTTAAAAAGAAAAAAAGTAATTTTATTATAAGGCATTCAGAGTGTAATCTATGAATACAGCAATATTACAAAATAAATAACGTAAACTACCGGCGGAAAATGGTAACTTTATTTATGCCTTTTCTATAGCTGGCCATAATCTCTTTAAACAAATTTGCATTTGAGGGCGGAGTAAGTACTATGGCATTTGGTTCATTTTTCGCTACTTGTTCTATATGTTCCAATGATTTACCACCTGTACATATAAAAGGCAGATCAGGATAATGCTGTTTTAAAAATGAAATTATCTCAATTGTCTGGGAACCACCTGTTATATGAAATGCGCTGATTCCGGCTGCTATACGTTTTTCAAAATCAAACTGGAGCGTAGAGACACTTGATATGACAGGAATTGAAATACGTTTTTTTATTTTTATGATATCTCTGTTTTTAAAAGGCTGATTTACAATTACTGCACAAGCACCTAGCTGCTCTGCTTCCACAGCTTTTTCTACAGCCACTTTGCCTTGCGTTTTTCCACCGCCAACACCACATATTACAGGCTTATTACTAAAATTTATCAGGGTTTCCATAATTTTGACAGAAGGAGTAAAAGGGTACACTGCCAGTAAGGCATCGCTGTCGTTATTTTCTATGAGTGCCAGGTCCGTAGAAAAAAGTATGGATTTTACTTCTTTTCCGTTTAATACTAAGCCTTTACAGGACTGTTGCAAAATAGAGGGTGTTTTCAGTTCTACACGTTTGCCCGTTTTATGAAACAAACGTTGTAACCAGCTGCGTGATGAACCAGTTTCGTTCCAGAAGGAAAAATTAGTATAGCGCTGTAGTTCCATGATTTCTTTTTTTTATCCAAAAATGAATAAAAAATACAGTATGGGTACAGAACTGTTTTTACTTAGATGAAAAATGTAATAACAATCCCTTTTTTTGTAATAAATTATCTCGGTTAAAACTAAATACGGGATAGATTCTATCCCGTATTTAGTTTTATAATGTTTGCTGTTATTTACTCAGATACATCTTTCTCCGAGAATACAATTCATAAAACTGATCGTCTTTTAAATCATCAATAAACAAAATACTTTCACCTGTCGATTTCATCTCTGGCCCTAATGCTTTGTTAACTTTAGGGAATTTGTTGAAGGAAAATACAGGTTGTTTAATAGCATATCCTTTTAACTGAGGGTTAAAGTTGAAATCAGTTACCTTATTTTCGCCTAACATTACTTTGGTAGCGTAGTTTACATAAGGTTCACCATAAGCTTTTGCAATAAAAGGTACCGTACGGGAAGCACGCGGATTGGCTTCAATTATATATACCGTATCATCTTTAATGGCAAATTGAATGTTAATCAGTCCTTTGGTTTTTAAAGCAACGGCTATTTTCTTGGTGTGATCTTTAATCTGTTGCAAAACAAATTCTCCGAGGTTAAAAGGAGGAAGCGTGGCATTACTATCTCCTGAGTGTACACCGCAAGGTTCTATATGTTCCATGATACCGATAATATACACATTTTCACCGTCACATATAGCATCTGCTTCAGCTTCTACCGCTCCCGATAGATAATGGTCTAATAATAGTTTATTTCCAGGTATGGAACGCAGTAGATCAATTACGTGTTCTTCCAGTTCTTTTTTGTTGATGACAATTTTCATACCCTGACCGCCTAAAACATAAGAAGGGCGTACCAGTAATGGAAAATCCAGTTCGTCAGCTAGCTTAGACGCTTCGTCAGCAGTTGTAGCTACGCCGAATTTAGGAAACGGAATATTTAATTCGGTTAATAATTCGGAAAATCTTCCGCGGTCTTCTGCCAAATCCAGAGCTTCAAAGCTGGTTCCGATGATCTTAATGCCGTATTTATCTAATTTTTCAGCGAGCTTTAAGGCAGTTTGCCCTCCAAGCTGCACAATGACACCTTCGGGCTGCTCATGTTGAATAATATCATATATATGTTCCCAGAAAACCGGCTCAAAATATAATTTATCTGCGGTGTCAAAGTCGGTTGAAACCGTTTCCGGGTTACAGTTAATCATGATGGTCTCATAACCGCATTCCGCGGCAGCCAGAACACCGTGAACGCAGGAATAATCAAATTCTATGCCCTGGCCAATACGATTGGGGCCTGAACCTAGAACAACAATTTTCTTTTTGTCAGTACGCTTACTTTCATTGGCGGTATACACAGTACCGTCTGTTTTTTCAATATCAGCTTCAAAAGTAGAGTAGTAATAAGGTGTTTGCGCTACAAATTCAGCAGCACAAGTATCTACCAGTTTATATACCCGTTTAATTTTTTTATCTTCTCGGAGTTTGTATACCTGGCTT
Organism: Paenimyroides tangerinum; assembly: GCA_050990835.1. Taxonomy (GTDB): domain Bacteria; phylum Bacteroidota; class Bacteroidia; order Flavobacteriales; family Flavobacteriaceae; genus Flavobacterium. The sequence continues at coordinate 1,902,619 of CP158859.1, forward strand.
TCCAGGCAATTGAGCATATGGGCAATTTGCCGGTCGGCAAATCCTTTTTGTTTTGCGTCTAATAAAAGTTCGCGGGGCAGTGTATCTAACGTGTAGTTTGAAATTGCTTTTTCAAGTGCATACAATTCTTCGTACTGCTTTAAAAACCACATATCTATTTTGGTAATTTCATGTATGGTTTTTAGCGGAATACCGAAAGCAATAGCATCATATATCACAAACACCCGATCCCAGCTGGCGTTGGTCAGTTTTTCGATAATCTGATCGTAATTGGTATATCCTTTTCCGTCGGCGCCAAGCCCGTTTCGTTTAATTTCCAGTGATTGCGTTGCTTTATGAAGCGCTTCCTGAAAAGACCGGCCTATACCCATTACTTCTCCTACAGATTTCATTTGAAGGCCTAAAGTGCGCTCTGCTCCTTCAAATTTGTCAAAATTCCAACGCGGTATTTTTACAATCACATAATCTAAAGTGGGCTCAAATAAGGCCGAAGTAGATTTTGTAATTTGATTTTGCAGTTCATCCAGAGTGTATCCTAAAGCTAATTTGGTTGCAATTTTTGCAATAGGATATCCCGTTGCTTTTGAAGCAAGCGCAGAGGAACGTGACACACGTGGATTTATTTCAATGGCTACAATATCTTCTTTTTCGTCAGGTGAAACGGCGAACTGCACATTACATCCTCCTGCAAAATTACCGATAGAACGCATCATTTTTATTGCCATGTCCCGCATACGCTGGAAGGTACGGTCAGAAAGTGTCATAGCCGGAGCTACTGTAATGGAGTCTCCGGTGTGTATCCCCATAGGGTCCATATTTTCTATCGTACAAATAATAACCACATTGTCATTCTTGTCACGTAAAAGTTCTAATTCATATTCCTTCCATCCCAGTAACGCTTTATCAATTAACACCTCGTGAATAGGAGACGCTTCAAGACCACGCGTAAGTAAAGCATCAAAATCTTCTTCTTTATGCACAAAAGCGGCTCCGGTTCCCCCTAAAGTAAATGAAGGACGGATAACCAACGGAAAGCCGAATTCCTGTGCAATTTCCTTTCCTTCTAAAAAAGATGTTGCGGTTTTCGCGGGCGCGAACGGAATAGCTATTCTGCTGAGCAGCTGTTTAAACTGCTCTCTGTCTTCCGTTACATTAATGGCGTTAATATCTACACCTATCAGTTTTACATTAAAGTCTTGCCAAATGCCTTTTTCGTCCGCTTCTAAACACAGATTTAAAGCTGTTTGCCCCCCCATAGTAGGTAATACAGCGTCAATTTCCGGATGCGCTTTTAGTATTTCGATAATGGATTTGGTGGTCAGCGGTTTCAGGTATACATGGTCAGCCATTGAAGGGTCAGTCATGATAGTAGCCGGGTTGGAATTGATAAGTATCACTTTTATTCCTTCTTCTCGTAATGAACGGGCTGATTGTGACCCTGAGTAATCAAATTCGCAGGCCTGCCCAATAATAATGGGCCCTGAACCAATGATTAAAACCGTTTTGATAGATTGATCTTTAGGCATTATATATAGTTGTGTTATTTTTACAAAGTTACTTTATTTTGCCGATGTAAGAAACGGCTTTTCATCAGAAAAATGTATAAAAAAAGGCGTTACACGTAAAGTAACACCTTTATTTATGATAGACGTATCATTATTTTTTATGTCTTGGTTGACTAGAAACGGTTAATTTGTGTCTGCCTTTTGCTCTTCTGCGAGCTAACACCTTTCTTCCGTTAGCAGTAGCCATTCTCTCCATGAAACCGTGTTTGTTTCTTCTTTTTCTTTTTGATGGTTGAAACGTTCTCTTACTCATTGCTATTATCTTTAAATCTAAAATATTTTACAAAGTTCAGCTTTGAATACGCTTGCTTCAAAACCGAGTGCAAATATACAAATCCTTTTTGCACTTGCAAACCCTTTTTGAAAAAAAAGTGGAAAATGTTTTTCAAAGTCAGGGCTTAATTTGCAAATTCCTGTCAGAAGCTGGGCTTATTTTTTTATATTTGCAAAATTAAAATTTTATCACACATGTTTCATAAAAACATCAAGTTACTTATTGCTGTTCTTTTATTGGCCACTGCCGCGTGGCAATTTACAGAAAAAAATATTGGTAACGGTATTTTTCTGGTAGTACTTTCCTTACTTGTAATCCTTTTTTATTTTAAGAATGAAATTTTGATTATGACGCTTTTTAAGCTGCGTAAACAAGATATGGAGGGAGCTAAGAAAATGCTGGATAAGATTAAAAATCCGGAAGGAGCTTTATTAGTAAAGCAACAAGGCTATTATAATTACCTGAATGGTATTGTGGTATCCCAAACAAATTTAACACAGGCCGAACGGTATTTTAAAAAAGCGGTAGATCTCGGATTGAATCAGAAAGAAGATTTGGCTGTGACAAAATTACAATTAGCGGGTATTGCCATGACAAAACGCAAAAAAATAGAAGCTACTCGCTTGCTGGCTGAAGCACAAAAGCTGGATACTAAAAATATGCTGAAAGAGCAGGTACGCATGATGAAAGAACAAATGAAAAGAATTTAACCATGCGTATTGTAATTTACTTCAATTGTGAGCATGCGTTGCGTTTTATGAAAGATAATTTTGCCCATACTTTTCGGATGCATACTACTGAAGAAGATAATAGCAATTATTTTTAACTGCCTTGAAGATGACGGTTTAAAAACAGTTTAAAGGAATACTAAAAATTAAAGCGGTAAGAAAATACCGCTTTTTTCTTTTTATAATGAAAAACAAAGTAAATAGAAAAGGGTTAAATAATTATATTGTAATTCATAATGTGAAAAATGAGATGAGGACTATTTTTTATCTATTAAAACTTAAATATTTGATATGTAAAACTTTATAATTTTTTATATTTATAGTAATTAACTGAAAATTGAAAAATTATGAAAAAAATTCTTTTCTTATTCCTTACTATTGTGTCATTTTCTTGCGATAAAAATGACGATGAACCAAATGAAAATTTTAATCAGAATTCTTTGAATACTTTATCGGTTGATGTGCCTGCATTGGCTTGGGAAGAATATATTCCGGAATTAACTGAAGAAAATTATCTCAATCCGGATCTTCCTGCGGGTGATATTCGACATACTCTGGTAGTATACAATAATGAACTTTATGAATTCTACGATGAAGAATTAATTGCGAAAATTCCTGTTACTGTTTCGGATAATACTATAAATGTTGCATTACCAAATGAGGAAATCATGACTTTGACTATACAGGAAAATGGTTCATTAACTAATAACGCCAATATTGTATTTGCTTCTGTAAGTATAGAAACAACAGCTTCATTAAAAGGACCTGTACGGAAACTATGTGAAGCCGCTTGTTTAGCTACTCATAGAGCGTTGGGGGTACCCAGGTTTTTAGATTCAATTTGTTGTTTCTGGCTTAGTGATAAATGGGATGGTGCGCCATGGTTATAAAAAAGAAGTATGGTTTCATTTTATGACATATTAAAGTGGCTATTCATCATAATTATAATTATTATATATATACTTCATATTATTAAATTCTTTAGAGAGTTATTTGAAAGTATACTAGGTATGTGAACGAAAAGCGGGCTTTATTCCCGCTTTTATTTATTAATATGCTATATTTTGTATATGAATCTGTTTTTTAAACACTATATACTTGATTTATTTAACCTTTATTATCTTATATTAGCCAATAATTATTTTAAATCTTCATTTATGAAAAAAATTACTTTTTTATTGAGTGCATTATCTGTTTCTTTAACATCATTTGCACAACAAAATGACCATTATTACAATTTTACACAGTTAACGTCTACGTATGTTGACTTAGTTGCTCCTACATCCATCAATAATGGCCAGGTATGGCAATTTGATGATTTCGGACCCTTTGAGATCCCTTTTTCTGTAGAAGTGTTTGGGGTAGAATTTAACCAATTTTATTTTAATGACGATTTCTTTTATTTAAGAAATCAAGATACGGACGAGATCATATCAATAGTAGACCCAGTAACCACTTATATTAGTGATAGAGGTGTGATTGATGGTATTTCGGTATCCCATTTGTCATACAAAATAGAAGGGACAGATGGGGATAGAATACTTAAAATAGAGGCTAAAAATATTGGGCTGGAAGACGAAGAATTTTATGACGACACAACAAATTTATTTTTGAATTACCAGATTTGGCTGTACGAAAGTGATAAAAGTATTGAATTTAGATATGGACCTAATAATATTACTTCTGCCGATAAATTAGAATATATGGAAGATTTATGGTTACCTGGCTTATTTTTACAAAATCAGGTATCGGGTAATGTGGGATATTTAGAAGGTGATAACAACTCGGCTACTTATAATGAAACAGTAATAGATGAAAATACGGAAATTGAACCAGTGGGACTTAATGCGCCTGTGGCTGCGAATACCGTTTACAGATTTTCACTTAGTCCATTATCTGTTAAAGATATGGAAAAGGTTTCGTTTGCAATGTTTCCTAACCCCGTTCAAAATATTCTTCATTTAACATTTAATGAACCGGTAAATAAATCCTATTTTATCTACGATATAATAGGACGCCAGGTATTGAAAGGAGCTGTTAAAAATACCCAATCAACAGATATTGATGTAAGTAATTTAAGTGAAGGTTCTTATATATTAAAAATGGGCAATTCTATTCAAAAATTTATCAAAAAGTAAAAACAGGCTTAATGGCATTTTTAAATTGGAATGTTTAATGAAATTTATTTTTTTAAATGATGATCTGGAAAAGGATTTTCTTTTTCTGTTTTTAATGTTCTAAGTATATTTTTTAATGTGCCTTAAAAATCTTAAAAAGCCTACATACTTTTCAAAGTATACAGGCTTTTTTTTTGAAACACTTTAGCCGTATTACAGTATTTTTACAGTAAAATTTCCACTTGTATTCGGAATATTACCGGAATAGTGAAGGGCATATTTCAGCTGCCTATATACAGGTACTTCATATAAAATTTTACCAGGTATTTATATATATTAATGAGAGAGGTATTTAATAGTTGCTCTTTATTTTTTAATAAATTTTGAATTATAAAAAGATTTATCGTTTGTTTCTAGTTTTATCAGATACGTTCCGTTTGAAAGATGGGAAACATCTAATGAAAAACCAGATACGTTTTGCGAAAGTATTTGCTTGCCGTTCATATCAAAAACCGTCACTTTTTCAATAGCGATATTTTGTGCCCAGAAAATTTTATCTACTGTTGGGTTTGGGTACAAAACAATATTTGATATTTCATCTTGGGAAGTAGAAGCGTTAGCACATTGAAACATCAAAACAGGCGTTGCTGGTGAGAGGGGTGTGCCGTTAAAAAAATCCATATAATTAGCGCCAAAAGCCCAGACTGTATTATCGGCTCTTACAGCAAATGAAATACATAGACCTGCTGCTACTTTTACCCAATCAGACGATGTGCCTACTTGTACTGGAACTGCTGAATTTTCAGGTATTATGCTAGAAGTATTACCCCAACAACCAGCTCCCCATTGCCACAGCGTTCCGTCACTTTTAATACCAACGGCGTAAAAACTTCCTGCGGCTACTTCTCTCCAAGTATCTGTGCCTATTTGTGTGGCGGTTGGTGTGGGGGTGAAAAAATTTTCATTATATGTTCCCCAAACCCATAACGTATTATCGGTTTTTAATGCCAATGTAAAATCTTGCAAATTAGAAGGGATAACTTTTTTCCAATCGGTGTCAGTTCCTACTTGGGTTAATCCTATACAACCAAGATCGGGAAGTCCTAAAACATAATTATTATTCCTGCCTCTTGCCCATAAGGTACCGTTGCTTTTAATGGCAAAAGTTTTTCCGGCACCAGCACCTATCTCTACCCAATCCGTATCGGCGCTTAACGGAATAGGTTGTGGGTAGAAATTATCAGGTACAGCTGCAGTATTGCTTAATGCGCAATTTCCATTATTTCCCCACCCCCAAAGTGTTCCGTCATTTTTTAAGGCAATGTTGTTTACCCATGTATTGACTACTTTTACCCAATCGCTATCAGTACCTACTTGTGTAGGTGTAAAATTATCTATGGTGGTACCATCGCCCAATACGCCTGTAAGATTAGTTCCCCACGTGTATATTTTTCCGTCTTTTGTTAATCCGGCAGACGAAATATAACCGTGAGAAATAGTTGCAAAATCAGGTGTTGCAGGCCGTAACCAAGGAATGTTTTGAGTTTGGGTAGTTCCATTTCCTGCTTGTCCAAAGTTATTTAAACCCCAGGTATAAATTTTACCGTCTGATGTGAAAATAGAAGCAGTTTGGGTTGTAACAGAAATATTGGTTACACATTGATTGCCTTGTAAATAAGGATTTGTTTGTGCGTTTAGTCTTAAAAAAGAAGAAATAATAAGTAAAATTACGTAATTTTTTTTCATAATTATATTATTTTAGATAAGTTGATTTCAAATATATAATTTTATTGGTAAAGAAACGCTGTTGCTCATAAAAATGTGGCTATTTCTTTTTGCTGTTTTTCTACATGTTCAGTACAAGTGGTTTGGTACTTTCGGGTAATAAAATCACAATCTGATCTAAAAGAACATAAAAAAATCCGGCTAAACCGGATTTTTTTATTTTTTATACCCCTCAGTAGGAATTTCAATCTCATAGATCTTTCCTGTCTGCACAATCAGGGAAGTATCCTGCAACCAGGGATTGTGTAATTTTAAAATCTTATAATTGATACCTTCGCTTAACGCAAATTGCGCTAAATTGTCAATATTGCTGCTGATTTGTACTTTCCGGGTTTTAATAGGCCGGTACAATACGTCTTTCGGCAACTCGTAACCGTATTTAGCTGCATGCTGCATAATTTCTTTTAAAGCTAAAATACGAAAAACATAACGAGACGTTTCTTCATTCAGGTACAAATCATAATAGTCTGTAACACCTTGCGCGCCTAGCTGGCGTTCTATGCCTCCCATTCCGCGGTTATAGGCAGCTGCTACGAGTGTCCAGTTACCAAATTTGGCATAAGCGCGTTGCAGGTAGCGCGAAGCGGCTTCCGTAGCTTTTACTACGTCATAACGTTCGTCTACCGTTGAGGAAACTTCTAAATTATATTCTTTTGCGGTTTCGGGCATAAACTGCCAGAATCCTTTAGCTCCTGCAGATGAGGTGGCATTGGCAAGGGAACTTTCAATTACGCACAGGTATTTGAAATCATCGGGAATACCGTTTTTCTTTAAAATGGGTTCGATAACAGGAAAATACCGGTTGGCCCGTTTAATGATTAGGGTAGTGGAAGAGTGCAGGTTGATATTGGTTGTGAGCTCTCTGTCAAGGCGTTCTTTTACGTCAATAAGCTGAAGCGGAACTTTTTCGTTACAAAAAGCCATATTGTTATTTACATAGGCATGATTCCGTATATCAACAGTAGTATTGGTACCCTCTGTTGTAAATTGCGATAGCAGCAATCCTGTTCCAATCAGTCCGCAAGCCATGAGTGTGTTTTTAATCCAGATCGTTTTCATTTTTATTTTCTTTTAGCAATTCAGGTAAATTTTGATTAAGCCATGGTGCGTGCATCAACACCAGTACATGCGTGGCATTTTTTAAGATAAGGGCGTTTTTTATGTATTTTGAAGGAAAAATATGGTCTTTGTCTCCATGAATATGTATAATATTATTGACCGGATCTTCATTTTTCCATTCAATCATTTGTTTAAAAGCCCAATTCAGATAATTAGACGACCGCATGGTAAGATAAGCCTTATACATTTCAATACGGTGTTTTATCTTTTTGGAAGATACTATTTTTTTTGTAAAATCTTCTAACTGGTTTACATATTTCGTCGGGAAAATATGATATAATTTAAAACGTCTTGCCCAAATCATCCGCAAAGGAAATTCGCTAACGTCTTTAACACTTGAAATAATAACAACACGTCGAACAGCAATAAGCTTTGCTATTTCCTGAACAATAACACCGCCAAAAGAAACACCTATTAAAACAGGGTTTTTATGATGAATATTTTCAATTAATCTTTTACAATACTCAACTAATGGTTCTTTTTTAAAAGGCTCTAACCACTCCAGAAAATGGAAAGAATACTTATTCTCATCAAAATGAATACGTTCAAAAATTTTTGAATTGGCACCCATACCCGGCATAAAATAAATGGGAATTTTAGCATTTTCGGTATGCGGGTTGTTTTTCATTTTTGTTTTTTTAATTTTTATTGCTAATTTTGTACTGAATTTAAGTAAAAAATTACAATGTTGTTCTTTAAATTGTAATATGCGATCAATTTATTAAAACAGTTGTCAGCATGCTCTTTTATTCTTTAACGGTTTAAAAATATGAAAATATTACTTATGGAATTTAAAGATAATGAACTATTGAGGCAATTTGAATGCCGGTGCGGAGAAAATTTTATCATTATAGAATATTCAATACAGGAACGAAAATTATTTTTGACAAAACTGAATCCGAACGGCTGTGAAGATCAGGAAATGATCAACAATTTTATCCGGGATATCCTAAATATGGCCGAACAGAAAAAACTGAGAGTTGTACCTGTAAATTCAAGTATTGTAGCTTTCTTTAAAAAGAACCCGAGTTACAGGGAATTGCTGGCTACAGGTATTAAGATATAGAAAAGACTAACAACCAAAAACCGAAAAAACGTAATTCTTACCGGAATTGCGTTTTTTTATTTTTTAAGATAAAACAGGTGTTTCTATAAAATTGAAACGCACTGTGCCGTCTTCATCTATTCTGGTAAGCTGTATTTGGTGTAAAGTATTGACCAGTGACGGGTTCCAAGGTGTTTTTACCTTTACATAATTTTCAGTAAAACCGTGTATATAGCCTTCTTTGTTTTCGCCTTCAAATAATACAGTACGTATTGTATTTAACTGACTTTCATAAAATGCCCGGCGTTTTTTGACGGAGAGACCCCGTAGCATTTTACTGCGTTTGGCGCGTACATTAGCGGGTACTACACCTTCAAAAAGAACGGCTTCGGTGTTGTCACGTTCAGAGTAAGTAAATACATGCAGATAAGAAATATCCAGATCATGTAAAAAATGATAGGTTTCCAAGAACAAATCATCTGTTTCACCGGGAAAGCCAACAATAACATCTACACCAATACAGGCATCAGGCATAACCGTTTTTATTTTTGCTACGCGTTCAGCATATAATTCACGTAAATAACGGCGTTTCATTTTTTTTAAAATAGTATTGCTGCCTGACTGAAGCGGGATATGAAAATGAGGCACGAAACTTTTACTCTGTGAAACAAAATCTATAGTTTCATTTTTTAACAGGTTGGGTTCTATAGATGAAATGCGGAGACGTTCAATACCTGGAACGGTATCGAGTGCTTGTACCAGCTCAAAAAAAGTGTGTTCATGTTTTTTGTTGCCGAACTCCCCTTTACCGTAATCACCTACATTTACCCCGGTAAGTACAATTTCTTTAATACCCTTTTCGGAAATCTCTGTGGCATTTTTCATAACATTTTCCATGGTATCAGAACGCGAAATGCCCCGTGCCAACGGAATGGTACAATAGGTGCATTTATAGTCACAACCGTCCTGAACTTTTAAAAAGGCCCGTGTTCTGTCGCCAATAGAATAGCTCCCCACATAAAAATCGGCTTCTTCAATCTCACAGGAATGTACTTCGCTTCTGTCATGTTTTGAAAGATCGTTGAGATAATCGGTAATCTTGAATTTTTCGGTTGCGCCTAATACCAGATCTACTCCGTCAACGGCAGCCAGTTCTTCCGGTTTTAACTGTGCGTAACACCCTACGGCGGCCACAAATGCGTGAGGATTGGTTTTAAGCGCTTTTCTTACAATCTGCTTAAACTGCTTATCAGCATTGTCGGTTACCGAGCAGGTATTGATCACATAAATATCGGCAATATCTTCAAATTCTACACGATTAAAACCTTCGTCAGCAAAGTTTCGGGCAATGGTTGATGTTTCTGAAAAATTCAGTTTACATCCTAATGTATAAAAGGCAACTTTTTTTCTGTTTTCCATGATGATTACTTCTGGCAAGAGTAGTAATTTTGATTTATATTTACATTTCCACCTTTTGTTGGAGATGAATTTGCAAATTTAAAAACAAATTTCGGATTGATGAAATCTATATACAGCAAGCGATGCTTTATTGCATTAGTTTTAACGTTTACAGCCTGTAAAAATGATGAAATAACGATAGAAGACAGGCAGATTTTCCGTTATAATGAAACAGCTAATATACAAACCCTTGACCCGGCTTTTGCACGTAATATGGCTATCATATGGCCTTGCAACCAATTATTCAATGGATTGGTACAGTTGGATGATAGCTTGCATGTACAACCCGATATCGCAAAGAAATGGTCTGTTTCAGATGATGGTAAAACCTATGCTTTTGTATTGCGCAATGATGTTTATTTTCACAAGCATGCCAATTTCGGGAAAGACAGTACAAGAGTGGTTACCGCACACGATTTTGTATATAGTTTTAACCGTTTGCTGGATGAAAAAACAGCATCTCCCGGTACCTGGATTTTTCAGTCAGTTCAGAAATATAGTGCCGTGAATGATACGCTATTACAGATTGAGCTTAAGAAACCATTTCCCGCTTTCTTAAGTTTGTTGTCTATGAAATACGCTTCAGTGGTACCACACGAAATTACGGAAGATCCCCATATAGATTTTCGTTCCCATCCTATTGGCACAGGTCCTTTTTATTTCAAGTTTTGGGAAGAAAATGTCAAGCTCGTTTTGCGAAGAAATACTAAATACCATGAAAAAGATACTAACGGAGAAGCTTTACCTTATCTGGAAGCGGTTGCCATTACTTTTCTGCCAGACAAACAAAGTGGGTATTTACAGTTTATTCAGGGAAAACTCGATTTTATTTCCGGTTTAGATCCTTCGTACAAAGATGACTTGCTGACCCCCTCCGGACAATTACAGGAAAAATACCGGTCTACTATTCAAATGCTCACCGGCCCTTATTTAAATACCGAATACCTGGGTTTTAACCTAGAAGATTCTCTGGTACGGAATTCTAAAATACGCACAGCACTTACTATAGGCTTTGACAGGGCAAAAATGCTGGCTTATTTACGTAATGGGATGGGAAGTGCTAAGGTTTCGGGTTTTATTCCGGAAGGTTTACCCGGTTATGACGCCTCAAATCCGGTTGAATATAATCCTGACAAAGCAAAGGAGCTGATCCGGCAGGTAAAACAGGAAATCAAACGTCCTGTAAGGCTGATGCTATCCACTAATAATACCTATGTAGACATTGCCGAATTTTTACAACGCGAATGGCAAAAGATTGGAGTAGAGGTAGCTATAGATATATTGCCGCCCGCTACTTTACGACAGTCAATGGCTACTAACAAAGTTCCTTTTTTCAGGGGAAGCTGGATTGCCGATTATCCTGATGCGGAAAATTACCTCTCGTTGTTCTACAGCCGGAATTTTTCACCTAATGGACCTAATTACACCCATTTTAAAAATACGGCTTACGATAGTATGTATGAAGAAGCTTTTACGATACAGGATGAAGAGCTTCGTTACCATAAATATAAAGAGATGGATGCTCTTATTCAGAAAGAAGCGCCTGTTATTGTTTTGTTTTATGATAAGGTAGCCCGCTTTGCGCAAAAGAACGTGATAGGACTGGAGCCTAATCCTATGAACGTCCTGCATTTAAAAAAGGTAAAGAAGAAATAGAAATGCACTTGCTTCTAATAAGGTATAATAATGGTAACAGGCTGTTAACCTTGATTTAGTATGATATACCCCATAAAGAGCAAAAAAATAGGGGATGAACTACCCGTAAAAAATTATGTGAAAGAAATACAGTTGTCTGTATTTCTTATAAAATTTTCCAGGATATGCTGCGTGCTGCCTGTTTGGAATTCGGGAACAGACTGTCCTACCCAGAGATTAACAAATTCAGTGAGCTGTTTTTCTCTGGCAGCCTTGCGTAAAGGTTGTGTCAGTTTGTTCTGATAAGGATAAGGTAAAAAGGCTGCGGCTGCTTCAACTTCTTTTACAAATGTATTTTCAATGCCTCTTGCATATCGGCCTGAAAAACTTTTAGTCAGTACAATTTCCTTTTCAGCAACTTTCATTAATCGTTCTTTTTCGGCTTTGCTAAGGGCACTTTCTTTTGAAGTAAGCAGTAAGGTGCCTAATTGTACAGCCGAAGCGCCTAATATTCGTGCCGCTTTATATGTTTCTGCGGTATAAATGCCTCCTGCATATATTAAAGGTAATGACACGGCTTTTTTTACTTGGGGCAAGAGAGCCATTCCCCCGATTTCCGGAATGCGTTTGTCTTCAAAACTTCCCCTGTGGCCGCCCGCTTCTATTCCCTGTACACAAATGATATCAACACCGGACTGTTCCAGAAAAACAGCTTCCCTAACAGAAGTACAGCTACCTATAACTACTGTTTTATTTTCATGAAGCTTACGGATGCTTTCGGTAGCTAATGGGCCGAAAGTGAAGCTTAAAACAGGACAATTTTCTTCTAAAACAATATCGATTAATTCAGAATAGGAAGAAACGGATAAGCTTTCAAAAGAAGGCAGATCGGTATAAAAACCGTTGCGTTTCATTAATTCTTCCATAAACGCCTTAACTTTTTCATATTGTTTTTCCAGTGCTGTTGTTTTTTCAGGAAGCTCATGTGTAAAAATATTCACAGCAAAATAGGAAGTAAGTGTTTTTGTTTTGTGAAGAAGCTCCAGAGCAGCCTGAACGGGTAAATCGCCTAAAGGCAGTGAACCCAAACATTGCGCCTTTGAAGCAGCAGCTACCATTTCAGGAGTGGTAACGCCCAGCATAGGGGCTTGTAGTATAGGTTGTGGAAGCTGGAGTAATTCAGAGATCATAACGTATTAAAAAGATTAAAATAAAAATCCCCTCTGCAAAAGGGGATTTAAAACGTTTTTTATGAAGAAATGCTGCTTACATTTACTACTTCATTGGTTTCGGCATCATAATCGATGGTGTTAAAGTTAAAGCCGAAAAGGTTAAAGAAATCGTTTCTGTAGCCTTCTATATCTGAAATTTGTTCCAGGTTCTCAGTAGTCGCTTTTGCCCAAAGCTCAGCTACTTCAGCTTGTACATCGTCGCGCATTTCCCAGTCGTCAATACGTATACGGCCTTTATCGTCTAAAGGCACCTGCTCTGTGTATAATCTTTCTGAAAACAAACGCTGCATCTGCTCTATACAGCCTTCATGTACGCCTTTTTCTTTCATTACTTTATACAATAACGATATATAAAGCGGTACTACGGGAATAGCAGAACTGGATTGGGTAACCAGCGCTTTATTTACAGAAACGTATGACACACCATTCAGGTCTTTAAGCAGGCTATTGATAAAAGGCACAGTAGCCTCCAGATCATCTTTTGCACGGCCAATAGTTCCGTTGCGGTAAATAGGATAAGTAAGCTTAGGTCCAATATAAGAATAGGCCACTGTTTTTATGCCTTCAGCCAAAACACCGGCCGCTTTTAAATCTTCCATCCAGAATTTCCAGTCTTCGCCTCCCATAACGGCAATAGTGTTTTGGATATCTTCTTCATTATCTACAGGTTGTATCGTAATTTCTGACACTATTCCGGTATGAAAATCCACTGTTTTGTCAGAGAAAGGTTGTCCGATAGGTTTTAATACCGAGGAATAACTTACACCGGTTTTAGGATGTGTACGACGTGGTGATGCCAGGCTATATACTACCAAATCTACCTGTCCGAGGTCTTTTTTTATTAAATCGATGGTTTGTTGCTTGATCTCATCAGAAAAAGCATCTCCGTTAATAGATTTTGCGTATAAACCGGCTGCATGTGCCTCTTGTTCAAAAGCCGCACTATTATACCAGCCTGCAGTGCCCGGTTTACCTTCCGCAGCAGGTTTTTCGAAGAAGACCCCTATGGTGGCAGCATCTGAACCGAAAGCTGCACTGATACGCGATGCTATACCAAACCCGGTAGAAGCACCTATCACTAATACTCTTTTAGGTCCGTTCGCAATTTTTCCTTTTGATTTTACGTATTCAATTTGATTTTTAATGCTTAAAGCAGCTCCTTCCGGATGTGCTGTTAAACAAATAAAGCCTCTTGTTCTTGGTTTTATAATCATTCGTGAATATTTTTTAAAATTTGTTTGTGAGTAAAAAGCCGTTCAAAAATACATATTTAAGTTGTGATTCTAAAATTTAAAATAGACCAAAACGTCTTTGTATGATACCGCTAAAAGTAAAAAACCGATTCATGTGAACCGGTTTTGTTTTTATGCATCTTCGTCTTCTTCAAAAACCAGGTCAAAATCTGATAAAAGAATGCGGGCACGTTCCAATTCATCTTCCAGTACAAAAATATGTACTGCCTGATCGGCAGACCCAAACCCGGAACGGATAGCGGATTGAATATCATTTCGTTCAATATATTCTATCTGGTTTTCTTCCAAAATGTTCTTTACTGCCAAAGCCGTAATCTCGCTTCCGGAAAATATTTTTTTGTGTTGTTCCATATACTTTTTATTTTAAATAAATTATAAAAAAGCTATTTGCTATATATTAAAATATGCAGGCGTAAATTTTGTCTAAGAAAAATGGCGTAATGTGTTGGTGATAATTTCTGCTATCTTATACTTCATTGTGTTTTCATGATATAAACAAATATAATGAAATATAATTACTTTAAATAGGTGTAATAAGAGATATTATAGGGATAAATTAAAATTGAGTTGTTGCGATTTCGTTATGTTTTTCTTTGTTACTAGCTATGGGAATTCCCGTTTTGTATTGTAATAACTCTTTATGAGATAGTTAACGGTTACCCAATAGTTGTTTTATTGAATATTCTCTTAAAAATTCACCGGTAACAAGGTTATTAATGATGGATTTTATACTGTTATTTATTGAACAGATTTTCTCTTCTGTAATACGGGTATTAAAAAATAAGATAAAAAGACTATACTGAAGATGCCCGTATATATTCCGGTATGCGCATTAAAGGGTAAAATATTCTCTCAAGCCTTTAAATTTTATCTTTTTTTGTTGCAAAAAACATCTGTTGTTTTTTATAAACCATTTCTTTGAAATAAGGAAAATCAGAGCTTTTATTTGTGTTTATATCAGTAATGACGGGAGTTTGAAACCATATGTAAAAGTATTTCGAATAAAATCAGGTTTAAACTGTTCCAAAGCAAAAGGTACTTTCTGTTTTCTTTTTCCCTATTTTTACGAAAGTATTTTACTTTATTAAAGTTTAATAACAACCAACCACTTATAAAACAAATAATGTTAATAGAAGCGTATTTCTTCATCATATTAATTGAATGCTTAGAAATGCGCTATCTGTTGACTAGATTATTTTAACAAACAAAATTGTTTGGAAAAGAAGAAGTTCGTTATCTGTTGTAACACATAATAAAAACACTTTATTTTTAATTTTCATAAAATAATTATGTAAGTGCAACCTTCAGTATAAGATGTTGTAAAGATACTTTTTTGACAAGCTGTTGGCTAACATGAAAAAACCAGATTCAGCGAATATTAAGAAAAAGATAATAATCCAATTCTATTGTCTATTAAATTCTGGTAAGAGGTAGGGTTTCTTCTGTAGAAAAATAGACGCTTTCGCAAGAAGCCATCATCAAAAGAGACGAGGAAAGCTTTAGGTAGTAATGGAGAAATGCCTCGCTATCATTGTATTCTAAAAATCATACTGGTTTTTGACGGTCATTTTAATTTCCATAGTTTGTGATAAGGTATAATCAAGATCATTTACCTTACGCACCTTTTTCAAAAAAATAAAACGACAATTTATGTGTATGATATCCTACCAAGGTATTACGAGATATTCATATACAGTTTCATAAAATGATAATTTAATAAAACGGCATCAGTTAGAAGCTGAAAAATAATGAGAATTAGTAGTAGAAATGATATAAAATTACTTCCGTCTATTAAACTGCATAATCAGGAAGATTTTTTTACGCGTTTTTTAAGTTTTAGAGATTAAATACCGTATTTTTTTTACGTTTTACTATAAAAATCATCCGACAGAGACTACTAAAACGCACATGATTTTTTGTTAACGCTGCAAAAGTCTGTAAATTAAACGATATTTTTACGTTTAAAATCTTTTTTTTCCATATGATTTTACCCAGATTTTACACTATAAAGGTGATCTTAGTATTTGTTGTAAAAAAGAAACATATAGTTATACATTTTCTAAAAAAAAGGAAAAATTGATCAAAATGTACCTATAGTGCTTGCATTTGTTTAAAATAGAAAATACATTTGGCGTTTATTGTAAATAGTTTTCTCATAAACTATTACGCATAGATTGATTCACCGGACTATAAGGAGATTCGTAGTCCCTTTATCTTCCTTTATATCCGGCAACCAAAAAAAATTATTAACCTTCATATCCCCCAAGTATGAAAAAAAATTACTTTCTATTTATTGCCCTTGTATGCATTTGCGTCAAGAGCTATTCACAGTATACTTCCGACTTTTATGCTGTTGCCCGGCTTTGGGTAAAAAACGGAACAAACCACAACATAAAAAACCAATTAAACGGTCATGCCCCTGTAGACTTTCGTTCGAGCTTTACCAAGCTTTTTTCCAAAGGCATTGTGGGCAACAGCTCTACACTGTTTGTAGTGTACCACTGCCAAGACCGCAAAGACCAGAAGCTGCTTCAGGTTGCAGGGCCTAAAGACATGGCTGTTTTTACGTCCTATATGACCTATGGCGATTCCATGACCCTTAATAAAGGGAATATCGCCAAGGGTGTTATCGTGAACTACAATATCAACCAGCTGGTGTCAAAGCCCGAGCGTACCTATTTTATCCTGGAAAACCCCGATGGCAAAAAACAGGGAGCAGATTCCGCTTCCCAAACCGCTGTTTTTGAAACCATTTTTATCAACAAACCCATTGGAAATAATCTGCGCACCAGCATTGCGGCTTACCTGTCCGTTAAATACGGTATCAGCCTGGACAACCCGGCCCATTACATCATAAACGATTCGGTTATCTGGAATGCTAAAGTAAACAACGCGTATAACGGCCATATCTTCGGTCTGGGTCGGAACGATTATTTCAAACTTTACCAGCCGGCGTCCGTAAATTCCGAGAACGAAGACCTGCGGATGAGTTTGGTAGATTCCACTTATTTTAAGCAGGACAATACCTTTATCCTTGCCGGGTCTAACCGCAGGAAAATGGTATTCGGGCATAAGAAAACAGTTGATGGCTACCAGGTACTGGAAAAAAAATGGCTGCTTCAGCCCACAGGCACTACCGAAAACCGGGTAAACTTTCAGTTTGAGGGAGCCCTTCAGAAAGATACCGTTTCCGCCTACTTCCTGGTTTTCGACACACAGGATACGTTTGAGCGCATGGCCGGCAAAACACTTTTTAAAGGATACTGGAAAGGAAACCGGCTCGTTTTTGATGAGGTAAACCTCAAAGAAACCGGCGGCGGTCATGGCTATTTCACACTTGTGAAAAAAGCGCTTTTAGAGGTGTCGTTTGAAGTAAAAGAAAACTGTTTCAACACCCCGGAAGTAACTTTTACGGCAGCAAACGCTGTTTTACCGCTTCACGTTACCTACAAAGACCAAACGGGAAAAACAGTGTCAAAAACCCTGCATAACACGGTATTTACACTTACAGATATACATGCCGGCACCCCCGATCTTTTGCTGACAGATCACAGCGGACAGACCTTTACGGTAACCGCGCCATTGGGAACAGGTCTGGCCGCGGTAGAGGTAACACTACCTAAAATATGGGAACTGACAGGCAAAGAAGTCGTGTTGTTTCCTACCATAACCCAACATGAAGACGATATTGTGTCGTACCAGTGGTGGTATGAGAACCGTCAGGTCGGGACAAAACAGCAGCTTACCGCTACAAGAGAAGGAACGTACAAACTGCAGCTTACCAGCAAAAGTGGGTGCGTCTACGAACTGGAAACAGTGGTGCTGGCCAAGCCAAAAGATACAGATGAAAAACCGTTTGAGCAACCCGAAATGGTTACCGCTTCAGGCAGCTGGGAGGTGTACCCGAACCCTGCTGCTGCATCACAGCCATTTTATGCCGCCTTTAATTTAGAGACAGAAGCTTCGGTTACCGTATACCTGTACACCCTTGAGGGCAGGTACATTACCAGTGCCGACCTGGGACGCGTCACCCGCTACAACTGGGCCTGTCAAATAGGAACGCCCGGCACCTATCTGGTAGTGGCCGTAATAGACCATAAAGCCGAAATGAAAAAAGTAATCCTAAAATAAGACCGATAAAAACACCAATACACGATGAACACTTCTAAACATACCCTTTACCGAAAAGGAGTAAGCTACTTATTATTAGCTGTTATGATAGGTAGTTCGGTAGGACAACCGTTGTACGCGGCGGTATACGCTAACCCGTTAGACAAATGGCTGAGCGAAAATATTGAACAGTATAAAAATACCCTATATTATACCCCTTCATCATATAACCCCTTCAGTCTGGCGCAAGGCCACGATGAAGATCCGGAAATGGTGTCGGATGAATCTACATGGGCAGAAGATGAAAAAGCGGCATCCGGTTCTGCTGTGCCTAAAAACAGTTCATCTACCGCAAATCAAGTAGCAGTAACGAAAAACAGATCCATAAACACCGCCTATAAAGCTGCGGATAATACTACGGTATACGCCGATATTGCCTCGGGCTTTATCGGACAGGACAGCAAAACGGGCATAGCAGACGATCCGTCGGACAACGTGTTTCATTTTGATTTTAAGACCATCAGCCCCACAGATGCGTATGTGTTGACCTATGAGATAAAAGGAATTGAAAACGCCTCGGGCGTGATTACCGCGCTCAATGAAAACCCTGCACAAGGCGGTAAGCTTATCAAAACATCCGACAGCTGGGTACAACACACCAAACAGTTGGACAAAAACCAGCTTAAAACAGGATTTAATTATGTGCTGTTTAACGCGCCGTCTGCGGCTTCAGTGCCTTACCAGGTAAAAAACGTGCGCATAGAGCGGGTATCCAAAACAGAACAGGTAGTACAGTTTGACGAGCAGCCGGGCCATTTTTATTTCCACGGCACCTCCTTGTACGTAAAAGGAAAAGTACAGCAGGCCTATGCCGGTTATGAACTGCGCATCAACCACCAGACGGTTCACACCACAGACGGGTATTTCGATACGGTAATTCCTTTTGAAGCGGCAGCACCCGAAACCTTATCGATACAATGCTATAAAGGCAGCGAAGTCGTGTACAGCAAGACGGAAGACATCCTTTCGTTAACCAAAGCCGACCATGTATCCGGGATAACGGCCAACCGCCTGGCGACCCGTTCCGCGGTTTACCAGCCGCAGCAGGCCTATACACTGAACGCTTTTGAAGCCGGTATTGAACTGCCGGCCCATACATTAGACAGCGCAATGACGATCAGCATCAGCCAATTGCGGTCTGTAGATATGGCACCGTTTGGCGGTGCCCTTTTCAACGTAACAAAAAACCGGCTGGGGTACCGTTTCCTGCCTGATGGGCTGACGTTTTCAACAGCAGGCAAAATAGCCGTACCCTATGCCAAAGAGCAGCTGCCCGCAGGCTATAGCGAAGCCGATATCCAGCTCTTCTATTTTGATGTGTACAGCAAAAGCTGGCAGCCCATTCCTACGGCCGGTATCGACACGGAAAAAGGGATTATTTACGGTACTACCGATCATTTTACCGATTATATCGCAGGGATCATACAAGTGCCGCAAAGCCCTGAAACCGCTGCTTTTACCCCCACCACCATCAGCGATATCCAGATAGCCGACCCGTCTGAAGGCATTGTGGAGATACAACCCCCTACGGCCAACCAGCAGGGCGATGGTACGCTGAGCTACCCGATAAATGTACCTCCGGGACGCAACGGGCTGCAGCCGCAGCTGGCCCTTCAGTACAACAACAACGGAGGCAACGGTTGGATGGGCCAGGGCTGGGAACTCTCGGTACCCTCCATTGAAATAGACACACGTTTTGGCGTACCACCCTATAGCACCACCAAGGAAACCGAAGCCTATACCCTTATGGGGGAAGAGCTTATGCTGAACACCACGGGTGAGAGTTTTTACCTTCCCCATCGCGATAATCTGGTCAACAGAATCTCCAACGCCAAATTTTATCCGAAAACCGAAGGCAGCTTCAGTATCATTGAGCGCAGGGGAACAGGCCCTGCCAATTACAACTGGGTGGTCAGAACCAAAGACGGGATGACCTATTATTACGGGGAAACGACCAATTCCCGCCTGACAACCGGCAGCGGTACCACGGGAAATATTGCACGCTGGCTCCTCACGCGTATGGTAGACAGCAATGGCAACGAGGTGAACTATACCTATGAAACCAAAACCTTTTCAGGGGGAACAGTGGCAGGCGGTAAACAGATTTACCTGACCGAAATAAATTATTCCGGCGGTTTTCATAAAATTACATTTGAGCGTACCCTTAATGTAGGTACCACTGCTCGGACCGATATCGGTATCAGTTACCGTCTGGGTTTTAAAGAAATCACCTATGACCTGTTGTCGGGGATACGGATACATGAAAAGGTAATTCCTAATCCTACCTCAGAAAACCCCGACTATTTGAATACTTGGAATGGTTACAGGTATGCTTTTACATACAAAAAGGGCGAATTCAATAAAACTTTACTGGAGGAGCTTAAAGTAATCTCAGCCACAGGACGAATGCAGTATAAAGAAGTAGATACGCATAATTTGGAAACCCTTACCTTTAGCCACACCTTTGATTATTATAACGATGCAGCAGGCGGGCTTTTTGAAAGCAACAGCATCAGTATGGCCTCTCCAAACGATCACCAGGGCAAATACGAAGAATTTGGCGTAACGGCCACGGCAATCGGAGGCGGGGAAGGAAAAAATAAACAATTTTCGGCCTCCGGAGCACCCGGCCTAATTTACGTTGCATTACCTGCATCGTACCTGCCTATCAGTAATGCCGGAACCTTCTATTATTCGCCATCCTGGTCGGAAAGTGAAACCGAAACCATGGTCTCGCTTATCGATATGGACGGTGACGGGCTGCCCGACAAGCTATTTAAAACCGGAGGTAAGCTCAACTACCGTAAAAATATGGGCCACGGCTTCAGCGATTATGTGGTACCGGTTGAAGGGGATCTGGGACGTATGGTCTATTCCACCTCTAAAACAAACTCCGATACCTTCTCTTTTAATGTTGCTTTTGGCGCTGTGGATAAATCCAAATCGGAAGCCAACAACCGCGTGCACAGCTATTTTGAAGACGTGAATGCCGACGGGCTGATGGATATGGTGCAGAACGGTACCGTATTGTTTAACCGCATAGATCCCAATACAAGAGTGCCGGTCTACAGCAATACGAGCTTAAATACGCCCAACGTGATCCGTAAAGAAGGCGATGTACATCCCGATGCCATTAATGCCCTTCCGCCACTGGATAATGCCAACTCCCTAATGGACCTGGTAAAAGTATGGAAAGCACCTGCTACAGGTAAAATCAACATTACGGGTACCATTACCAAAAACCACGTCAGCCTGCCCAACGGCATACGGTACAGTATTGAAAAAAGAGCCCGGACAGGTACCTTATTATCGTACCAGATGACCTATATCAAAGAACCGAGCCTGATGCTGGTAGGTTCCGAGGGTACTAACTTTACCAATATCGAGGTCAAAAAAGGCGATATGCTCTTTTTCAGGGTCAACACCACCCATATCCCCGAAGAAGATGTGGAAGTAACCTGGTCGCCCCGGGTGACCTATACCACCTCTAATTTTGATTCGCCCAACCGGTACAAACAATATTCCTCTTCCTATGACGAGGCCTATATTTTAAGTATGGGGTCCGATTATGTGATCAAAAAACCGGGGAATTATTATATTGGATTCCCTTCTTTTACGATCAACAACGCCTCGGCTACGGCCCCGGAGCTGTCGGATGATGTATTTTTTAAATACACCGTTTACAAGATAAACCAGAATGTCAGTTCCGGACAAAACCCGATGCAGGTGATATCCACCGGGCAAAGGCGCGCGAAACCCAATGTAAATAATACCATTTCCTTACCCAATACCGTAATAAACGGTGCGGGCGTAAATGAAAACGACGGGGACTCTTATATCTATGTAAAAGTAGAAGCTATCGCGTATTCCGAGGTAAACTGGAAGCTGATCAGTGAAAAATTCCGTCCCTTTATCATCGATACTACCGGTCAGAAAAACATTATAACACCAAGTCTGCGCAATTATGCCAATACCCATACCAATTATTACCATTCCAATTTTGACAACACCGGTGTGGGCATCGTAGTGCTTAACAATTTCAACCTGGCCAATTATGGTTGTAGTGACGGCAGTTGTAAAGACCAGTACGTATACCTGGTGGTTAAAAATAAATACGGAAAAATCCGCAATTACATGAGCGGAGATATGAAAATACGCTATAAGATAGGCGCTTCGGGTAATGTAGTGGAATGTTTCCGTTTTGAACGAAACAGCGGTGAGTACGTGGACAACTTTAACCCTAATGAAAAACAGGCACTCACCTATATAACAGAAGACCAGGATGTGTATGTGGAAATGTACACGGATGAATACGCCCTGGCACAAAAACTCAGAAATTATCAGCAGGATCATAATTTTATTGAATTATCCGGTAACAATGCACCGGGTAAAACCACCTATGTGGAAGGCGGTACACCTGCTCAGAACCGGGGATTGTACAAGCTGAACATTTATTCAGGCACCAATACCAAAGGATTCGGACCGTTTTACCGCCACTGGGGGCAGTTTGCCTATAAAGGGCCGCAACCGGGTGAAACCTTTGAAAAAATCGATTACAACAGCATTAACCTGGAAGCCCTTACGGCCTTGCATAACATATCGGAAGAAGGACAAAGCGACAGTACGGAAAACCTGCAAGACCTAATGGACGCTGATCCGTCCGTACTTGAGAACATGACCTTTGACCAGGTCGCCGCGCAGTATCCGACCACTGTAGGTGTAGCACAGAAATTGGGCGTGCTGATGCCCGATGCCAACAAAAACGCGTGGAGCCTGAACGAGCGGCTTTTTATCCAGAATGAAAAAATGAGCCCGTATACCCGTTATGTAGAGGGACAGGAAATTCCGCTTCCACCACTGAATATTTACGACAATGACAACCTGTATGGCGCGGTAGGTATTATCAAAACCTCCCGTAACGAATCGGAATCCAGTACCTTATCCTTAGGTTTCGGCAACTTCAGTGTGGCCAACACCAAGACCAAAAGCAATAATTTCGTGTACAACGATCACCGTGATATCAACGGCGACGGATACCCGGATATAGTGGGCGAGAAAATACAGCTTACCTCCAACAAAGGCGGACTGAGCAATACGCTACTCAACACCAATGTACTGCAAAACTCCGTAACCAACGGCAGCGGCCAGGGCGCCGGTGGCGGTATGGCGCAGGTAGTCAGTACTTTTGGTATGAACGGTAGTGCCATAAGCGGTGCCAGCCGTGTGGGAACCATCGGTTTTTCGATGGGTATAAACGGCCAGGGATTTGATTCAACAGATAAAGCCAACCAGACCGTTATTGATATCAACGGCGACGGCCTTGCCGACATCATCCAGCAGAACGGGACCGTTCGGCTGAACACCGGTACTACCTTTGTAGCGCAAAACAGCTGGGGTACTACTTTTGCCAATACCACCAGCACCAAAACCAAAAGCGGTGGTATTAGCGGTGGCGGCGGTTTCGGTTCAAACGGAAACTTCTCCAATGCCGATATCGCGTTTGGTTTAAGCATTTCAACAAGCGACACCAAAGAACTGGACACCTATTTTGATGTCAACGGCGACGGGCTTCCCGACCAGATTACAGGCGGCGGTACCGTGCGTATCAATACAGGTTCCGGGTTTTCAACTCAGACGTATGCCTTGCCGCAGGCCATGATGCAGAGCTCGTCCAATGCCGGAATCAGCGCAAATGGCACCGGCTGTTTTACCTTTATATTTCCACCGTTGTTTATCCTGGGCTTTAAAATCTGTCTCGGTGCGGGTGGCGCCAAAGGCCATGTCGTGAACCAGGAAAAAGTACGGTATATGGACATGAACGGCGACGGGTATCCCGACCTGGTGACCTCAGAAAACGATGACCAGCTCAACGTGCGCCTGTCCAGAATACGCCGCACCAATATGCTGAAAACCGTACATCGTCCTATGGGAGGTACCCTTACTTTAGACTACAGCACCCGAAACGGCTATGCCAACACCGAGGTGGGCAGCACCTTTAAAATGCCGTTTAAAAAATGGGTACTGAGCCGTGTGGAAGTAAACGACGGGGTAAGTGGCGACGGACAGGATGTGATGAAATACGCTTTTGAATACGAAGGTGGTTTTAAAGACCGCCGCGAACGCAAATTTATGGGCTTTGGTACGGTAAAAACACACCAGCTGAAAGCCGATGGCAGTATTTACCGCTCCAATATCACTGAATACTGGCTCAGCCAGATGAAAGATACCGAACCGTACCTTCCGTCCCAGCACGCCGATATCCGGAAATACCAGTACCTCAAAGATGTGGTGATCCGCGAATACACACAGGATGAATACCAGCGGATACCAAATGAAAAAATTTACAGCTACGGTATAAAACAGGCCCGTATTCCGGCCCTTAACACCACCGAACAGCCGTATGAAATGAATGGCAGTTATTTTACCAATTTTACCGAAACCTCCCGTGTGGTGCCACTGGTAGCACACATCAAAACCATAGCGCGTAATTTTGACGAAGACAACGGCAATGCCGCACTGGAGCTGGTGCATAGCGAATCGTTTAAAACGTACGATAAATTTGGCAATCCGCTGATCTACACCGATGAGACAGATAATGTTACGGTTAACATGCGTTACCATTACAACTTTACCAAGTATAATGTGGTGATTCCGATGGAGCATATCGTTTACAGTAATGCCGAAACCCGGAAAAGCACCACAACCGTTGATGGGAACAATAACATTACGGCCATTCAGAAACAACTGGACAGCAGCCAGGCGGCCAGGTACGATATGGTATATGACAGCTACGGCAACCTAACGAAAATAACGTATCCAAAACCCACAATGGGCGCCTCGGAAAACAGCCGTATGTGGTATGCCTATACGTATGATACGGCCAGTGCTACCCACGTAAATAAGATAGAAGACGCGTATGGTTATTCCAGTAAGATGATAACCGACTACTGGGGACGGACGGTTACCATAACCGACGCCAACAAAAAAACCTTGTTTTATTTATACGATGGTATGGGACGTTTGGAAAAGATAGGACTTGAAGCCGACCACCCCAACAGCTTTTTGATAAAGCATGCGTATTATCCGTATGCCCAAACCGGACAGCTTTCCTATGCCGTTACCCACCATAAGATAGGTGGAACTTTCACGGCGCCGCTTATCGTAAGCACCAGCGCGTTTTCGGACGGATTGGGCCGCATAATCCAGACCAAAAAACAACTCGAAAAAGACTGTACACCGGCTACTAACACCGGTTACCGTTTTGCGGTATCGGGCCGGGTAGACTATGACGAGTTTGGCAGAGCCGTAGATACTTACCTGTCGCAGGAAGCAAAATCGTGTACCAGCGGTACCCCGGACACCTTCTTGCGCACCTTTACACCGCTTACCCATACCGCTAACGAAAAAACAACCAATCGTTACGACCACCGCGACCGTATTATCCAGACCCGGGTACACGGGCTTGATGCCACCACGCGTATCAAATACGCCTTTGGCGACGATGGTTTTGGCAAGAAACAATTTACCAAAGATGTGGTGCTGCCCGAAGGCAACCGCACCATTACCTATACCGACATAAAAGGACGTACCACTACCACCAAACAAATAGGTGACGGGCAGGAGCTGCAAACCCTTTTTACCTATGACGGGCTCAGCCAGTTAAAAGACGTGCGGGATGCGGCCGACCAGGTCACCAGCTATGCATACGATGCACTGGGACGTAAAACAAGCGTTATACAACCCACCAGCGGAAAATCAAATTTTACCTATGACCTGGCCGGAAGATTGGTAAAATCGCAGAATGAAAAACTGATCAATAGCGGTCAGACCATCAATTATAACTATCATTTTAACCAGCTTACCGGTATAGACTACCCAAGCCATTCGGTGGTGTACAAATATGGTTCGGCGGGCGACCCTGATAATGGTGCGGGCAGGCTGGTGTACCAAAGCGATTTGACCGGTACCCAAACGTTTAAATACGGCAACCTGGGCGAGGTGAAAGAAAACACCCGTACCATTACCGATGAAAACGGACAGGTAATGGAATTTGTTACCAAAAGCAAATACGATGAATGGGGCCGTATCCTGGCGATGACTTACCCTGACGGTGAAGAACTTACCTACCAGTACAACACGGTAGGCCAGCTTACGGGCATAACCAGCTCTCAAACCATGCCGATTAGCGGCGGGGTAACCGATCAGTATATCAAAAACGTAAAATACAATTACTTTGATCAGCCGGTGTATATTGAATACGGCAATGGGATGAAAACCAAGAACGAGTACGATATCACGCAGCGTCTGCGTGCCATGCAGCTGGGCAAAAACAACCAGTCGGTGGTCATGCGCAATGTGTATGAGTACGACCGTAACCAGAACGTAAAACGTATTGACAATAATTATTCGCAGGCCAGCCAGTTTTTTATTGGCGGCACGTATAAGAACGACTATGTATACGATGGCTTTAACCGCTTAAAAAGCGCCAACGGCTCCTGGGCAGGGTATCAGCGGACCGACGATTATTCGGTGAACATGAGCTATACCTCTACACACGGTATACAAGTGAAAGAACAGTTTCATAAGAAAACCACACCAACGGTAACCGAGGAAACCGAAAATTCATACGAAGCCCATTACGAATATACTAATCATCCACACCGTCCGGATAACATTAAATATTCCGACCATATCGGAAATGCTATTGGCAGTAAATCCATTAAATACGATGCCAATGGTAATATGGAATACATAGGTACATCAGACGCGTATGGCAATGTAGAGCGTGATATGCTGTGGGATGAGCAGAACCGTTTAATCGGCGTAATAGACAACGATACTTTTTACAACCAGTATATCTACGATGCCGGTGGCGAGCGGGTGCTTAAAAAAGCCGTAGCCGTATCCAACGTCAATATCAACGGGTCGGAAGCCATTACCATCGGCAGTTTTGAAGACTATACCCTTTACCCGAGCGGTTATTTGGTGGTAGGCCCGAACAGATATACCAAACACTACTATGCCAACGGTAAAAAGATAGCCAGTAAAATGGTAGAAATGCCTACAAATGTGTTTTTACAATCGGCTAATTTTAGCCGTATACCGGGTGAAAGCCAGGAGGAGGCGGTGCAGCAAACCACAACAGCAGCCCCACAGGCATCTGATGACAATATGCCGAATATGCAGAGCTTTAACTATGTGGCCTACAGCACCCCGCAGTCGGATGCGAGCTGCCAGAGCCAGATTACGACGCTTATAGAGCTGTATACCGATCCGGAAGGACTGTTGATAGACTGTAAAAACCAGATTGTGGCCATTAAAAACCAGTATCCGGATAACCCGTGTCTTGCCTTAGAGCTTATTCACCAGATAGAATGCGTGGCCATTTGCCCGGATTGTCCGCCGGGAGGAGGACCAGGTAATTCCGACCCGGAATGTCCTACCTGTCCTGAAGTAGACCCTAACCCAATACCGGAGCCGACACCTGATGAAGTTTTACTTTGCTTGCAGGATTTCTCGCAGTACTGGGATGTGATTTCCAACCCGGCCAACTGGATCGAAAACCCGGACCTGAATGACTGCTACTGGAAAGTGATGCAAATGCTTAAAGACGAAAAGTCGTACTGTGAAATACGGGAATTTATTTTAGGAAACCCTGATATGTGCCGTATTAAGGTAATTTTCCCTGTAATACCTGAAACCCCGGATATACCGGAAGAAGGAGACGATAACTGGCAGGGCGAAACGCCTGTAAACCCGACACCGACACCGGAACTTCCGCCTTCTTATGTGGCAAATGTTTGGTGGTACCATAGTGATCATTTAGGCAGTTCTTCTTATCTTAGCGATAATTATAGCCGATTAAGCCATTATTATTACTATTTACCGTTTGGTGAAACCATGGTAGAGCAGAATTTCAGCGGGTACAACAACGCGTTTAAATTCAACGGTAAAGAACAGGACCCTGAAACGGGCATGATGTACTACGGTGCCAGATATTACGACCCTAAGATGAGTTTGTTTGTGTCGGTGGATCCATTAGCAGAACAGTTCCAGGGATGGTCACCGTATAACTATACTCTTAATAACCCATTGAACTGGACTGATCCGACCGGGATGGCACCGGATGATTGGATAGATATAAATAAAAAAACTGGTGGAATCAAAATTACAAAAAGTGAAGGAGCGGATGTTGTAAGATTGGTTGATGACGGAAAAGTAGTTGATAGCTATGAATATGGAGAAAATGGAAGTTTCAGGAAAGATAATAAAGTTGAAAGAAACGGATTGTTTGAAAGAACAGGATATAAAGTGCATTTTCAGGATGCCACAAAAGCAGATAAATTTTTCAAACTCGCTGCGAAATCTGATGTAGAATTTGCTTCAATGAATTTTTTCTTTGGAGATAATGTTACCGGGCAATCGACAGTTTTAACAAGTGGTTCTTCTCAATCGGTTAGTGGAACAGCATATGCTTATGAAGTGTTAAGAGAAAATCCTGACGCTTATTTGCTTAACTTTTCTCATTCACATCCGGGAAAATATAATCCTAAAACTAATTATCCTGCAGCTCCTTCTGGTTTTAATTACACTGATTTAAAAACCAATAACTATAATGGAGATAGACAACGATATTTAGAAGGAAGTAAAGAATTTGGAAATAGAATTCCTCACTATTTCAATATCTATATACCAGGTAATCCAAATGTAAAAGTTAAGCATAACGGACAGAAAGCTATAAGAACAATAACCCGTTGATTATGAATAGACTATTTTTTTTCTCAATTTTAATTTTTTGCCTAATTGGCTGCAAAAAAAACAATAACCGAGATATTCAAATTAAAGAAAACAGCCATTATAAAGAAATTGATTTTCTAAATAACGATTTTAAGATTGTTATAGATAGCTTTATAAGGGATATTCATATTTATCCTGTGCATCAGTACGAAGACATCTTAGTATATTTTTCTTTGAGTAAATCTGATACAGTATTATCATTAATGAATTGTCCACCTTATGAAGAAGATAATTTAAAAACTGTTAATCAGTATAAAGGGTACAATCTATATTTTTATTCGCCTCAAATACTTGATGATAAGATGAAAAAGCTTATAGGTAATATTGATAAGAAACCTATAAAAATAGATACTTCTTATATAAGTAGCATTTACCAGACATCTTATTTTGTCAATGGAAAAAAAATAGAATTTATTGAGGTCCCTTTAGAATGGAGTACCGATTCTATTTCAACGAAATGAAAGTAAATATTTCTTATTAGTTTGATGGCTTTCTTTTAATAAGATTTTGTAGAGCAGAATTTCAGCGGGTACAACAACGCGTTTAAATTTAACGATTTCGGAGAAAAAAGCGGGTTGAGCTTTTTTTGAACGAACCGCGCATAGCGCTGAACAGGACCCTGAAACGGGTATGTACTATTACGGTGCAAGATATTACGACCCTAAGATGAGTTTGTTTATTTCTGTTGACCCATCAGCAGAGAGATATAGAAATATAAGTAGTTATGCTTATGTTGCTAATAATCCTATGAATTTTATTGATCCAGATGGAAGAGATATAAGAATTTATTACAATCAAAGAAGAAATGCTAGAGGAGAATTAATAGCTGATTATTGGGACTTTAATGGAAAAAATGCAAAGGATGCACCTAATGCCCAATTTGTTCAAGACTTTTTACTTGCTTACAGTTATAATTTAAGAAATGGAAGTGGTGATAATATGGAAAGAGCAGCTTTCGATGTTCATAGATTTGATATTTTCGAAGTCCAAGAAATGGAAACATCATCATCTTCGAATGACAGCGGAAGAAATCTGATATATTGGTCTTCTTCAACAGGCCTTCAAGTTGAAAATGGTGATATATTGAGTGCGGCAACAATTTTAGAACATGAATTTGATCATGCGATATCTCGAATTTATGATATGGCTAATTTTTACCAGAGAGCAAGCAATGCCAAAAAAGGCTATAGAAATGAAGAAGAATATAGAGTTATAACTGGAAGTGAGACTAAAACAGCTAGAGCCAATGGAGAAATTTCAAAAAATAAAAAACAATCGCGATATATATATGATGGAGCATTTATTCCAACAGAATCTCCTATTTCCACAAAAAGTAGAAACACGAAAGAAAGAAGTGGCGGAAGCAATAAATTAATTAAAGGATTATATAATTATGAAAAGAGATAAAAGCAATAAAATTAGAATAATCTGTCTATTCATTAGTTTTTTTTTACTTATAAATTGTAAAAATGAAAATTTAAGAAATGAAGGAAAAATAAAAAAGACTTCAGTAATTCTTTATTATACTAATAAGGGGCTTACTACTACAATTCCTGTTAAATGTAAAAACTTTTTAACAGAGTTAAAACACTCAATATATTATTTAAATATTAATGAATTATCTTTTATTAACGAACTAAAAGCAAATATTAATATAGAAGATACAATTGAAAATACGAAAACAATTGATGTGCGCTATAGAATAGAAATAGATAATCTTATTTTATGTTTTGATGAATATGGATATTATTCTGTTAATAATAATTATAAAGGTAAATTCAGTTATTTTAACGAAATATTAAAATATGTTGAAGAAAATAAAGATTATAGTGAGAAATTGGAGAAATTACCTAATTAAAGATTCCTCCTGCTAATGCGAGCAACATGCCCGCATTCTGGAAAAAACTAGATATCCCAAACATTAGGCTGAGATATCTTTTACGTTCTGAGCCATTATTACTATTTTATTGTTTGGTGAAACCATGGTAGAGCAGAATTTCAGCGGGTACAACAACGCGTTTAAATTCAACGGAAAAGAACAAGATCCGGAGACGGGTATGTACTATTACGGTGCAAGGTATTACGACCCTAAGATGAGTTTGTTTATTTCGGTTGATCCGCTTGCAGAACAATTCCAAGGATGGTCACCGTATAATTATACGATGAATAATCCTTTGAACCTGACCGATCCTACCGGGATGGCGCCAGAGGATTGGTATATGGATGCTAGTACAGGTAAGATTTTAGGTAAAGATGGAGCCGAAACAAACAATCTTAGATTGATATACAGAAGTGATTGGGAAGATACTATAGAAACTCACGGTGGTAGTATGTCTGCATCTGCTACAGCTGATTTACAGAGCAGGAGTGGATTAGTTACAGTGGATAATTTGACAATATCTAGTAATGTTCAGAATATTAATACACAAACCATCAATGACCAATCGAGAGAACGTCAAGTATTAATAGGCGTCCTAGTTGATAATAGTGGAGATTATCCTTCAGGAGTTCTTACTTCAGTCATTGGTACTTCAGGTCCTGTTGGGGAAGGAAGTGTTGAAACTGGAATTATAAATAGATATAGAGACCAAGCTCAAACTCAATTGTATTCTAGTCAATTTGAAGGGACAAACTTACTGCCTGTAGCCCAAGCTCATACCCATAATAAAGTAACTCGAAAAGGGTATAAGAACGATCCTACAATGTCAAAACAAGATAGAACTTCATCAATGTCGGATGGTCTAATTAGATATGCTATAGACTCTTGGACAGGAAAAACACAGAGTGGAAATGCCATACATAGAGTTACACCAAAAGGAAATATAACAAACAATGTTGGTAATACTCAAAATTTTAATGTAGGACAAGATGTATATAAATCGCTTATAAATAAATAATTATGAGAATACTTGTGTGCTTTATTTTATTTTCTATTGTGGGATGTAGTTCAACACAAAGAAACAAAACTATTCATAAGAATAATCTTGAGGGTATTGTTTATGTATTACCTGGTAATGTACAAGAGTTATTATTAAAACAAAGTCTTAACGAAAAGTCATATTTTGTTTTATCTAAAATTGATGAGTTAAGTTTTCGAATTTACGTAGAGAAATTTGACGAAAAATCCAATTGGATTAGGAATACTAATAGGTATGCTGCTATATCAGGAAATTTATATCCTCTTTTATTTGATTTTGATAACTTTTTTGCAAATCGTGAAACTTCCAAAGAATTTCTTGAAAACTATGAAAAAGGAATATATGAAAGAACCAAAGTTACAGTTACGAGGGACTTTGTGTATCATATAGATTTTAATATTCAAGGGGATATTTTATATGAAGGATTGTAAGAGCAATATAATTAAAAATGATAACTCTTATTAGTACTTTCTTACGACACTATATCTTTTGTTTCTTTGGAGCATCAGTAAGATTCCTATGGGATTTAGTTATAACTAAATTTCGAAGAAATCATAAAACCATTAAATTTAAAGACTACCGTAACTATAATGAACATCCCGATGTTGAAATGATAGATGCAATCGTTGGGTTTATAATATTTGGAATTATAATAGGTATTTTTATAAGGGTAACGACTAGAAATGGTTGGTAGAAATTTAGTTTAATGATCTTCTATACTAAAAATGAATCCTTTTTCAATTATAGCCGATTAAGCCATTATTATTACTATTTACCGTTTGGTGAAACCGTAGCGAAGCAAGGTTCATTAAACACAAAACAAAATAAGATAGGTGAGATAAACCATGGTAGAGCAGAATTTCAGCGGGTACAACAACGCGTTTAAATTCAACGGTAAAGAACAGGATCCTGAAACCGGCTACTACTATTACGGTGCACGCTATTATGATCCGAAGATGAGTTTGTTTGTGTCCGTAGATCCGCTTGCAGAACAGTTTGTAGGATGGTCACCATATAATTATACGATGAACAATCCTTTGAATATGACAGATCCAAGTGGTATGGCACCTGAACCACCAGATTGGATATATAATAAAAAAGACGATACTTATCATTGGGATAGTACGGTGTCCAGTTCAAGAGACATACAAGATAATAATTATGAATATGTAGGACCGAGTACTAATGATGTTCAGAAGCACCATAAAGACAACAATCCTATAATGTCAAATTTCACGGCACCTAGTATAGGGAACGATTTAAATGCTGCTTGGCCTGGCGAATTTATGCAGAGAGATGTAACAATTAAAGATCGATGGGCTGCTTCGGAGGGGATAGTTGGTAAAATAACTTATGGAGTAGTTAACGATACTTGGATTACTCTACAATCAATAAATCCTTTTCAAGATAGAGAAAATATAACAAGTTTTGCCGGTTATGGAGTTAATCAATCTGAGAGAGTTGACGCAGGGGTGAATACTGTTTCTTCCTTGATGCCACTTGGTAAATTAACTAAAGGAGCACCTCCTTTACTGAATACTATGAATGCGTCAAAATTTAGCAGTAAATTTAAAGGAACTGTTTTAACACAGACTTCTGCTGCAAGAAGAGGGATGTATAATAGAAACATCAATAGAGGTATTAGAGCCCTAAATAGTCGTTATGGTTCTTTTAGAGAAAGTGTGAAATCAAATACAGAAACATTTGCCCCTATTTTCCGTGATGATATGAAACAAAAAAGAAAATAATTTAAAAGATTCAAAAAATGATAACTCTTATTAGCACTTTCTTACGACACTATATATTTTGTTTCTTTGGAGCATCAGTAAGATTCCTATGGGATTTAGTTATAACTAAATTTCGAAGAAATCATAAAACCATTAAATTTAAAGACTACCGTAACTATAATGAACATCCCGATGTTGAAATGATAGATGCAATCGTTGGGTTTATAATATTTGGAATTATAATAGGTATTTTTATAAGGGTAACGACTAGAAATGGTTGGTAGAAATTTAGTTTAATGATCTTCTATACTAAAAATGAATCCTTTTTCAATTATAGCCGATTAAGCCATTATTATTACTATTTACCGTTTGGTGAAACCATGGTAGAGCAGAATTTCAGCGGGTACAACAACGCGTTTAAATTTAACGGTAAAGAACAGGACCCTGAAACGGGCATGTACTATTACGGTGCAAGGTATTACGACCCTAAGATGAGTTTGTTTGTATCGGTTGACCCGTTAGCGGAACAGTTCCAAGGCTGGTCGCCGTATAATTATACCATGAACAATCCACTCAACCTCGTAGATCCTACCGGGATGGCGCCTGAAGCTCCCGATCATGATTATAGGTTAAATAAAGATGGTTCTTTCACCAAGATAAAAAATACTACTGATAGTTACGATAGAATTTTTTCAGAGAATAAAGATGAATCTCCGCTTGTTGTTGAAAAATCTTTTTTAAGTAGTTATAGTAAACCTAAATACGAAGGAACGTATGAAGCTAAGATAAGTTCAAAGATGATGAAAACTTACGGTAAAGCAATTTTAGGTTTCTTTGCAAGAAATACTGATAAAGAGTGGGATTACAATGAATTTACCAACAGTAAAACAGGTGAGAAATTTGGAAATCTTGTTACCTCTTTAAATACTTCTAAAGTATCGGGGTTAGGAAATTATATAAAAGATATATTAGATAGTGATCAAAATATCACGTGGGATTATAGTGAGCATAATCATCCAGGAACAAGAACTACTTCAACATTTTATCCATCAGGCTGGAGATATAATGCAAAATCGGATGATTATTCAAAAACAACTAAACGAGATGGGTCTCCTAACGGTGATAGAGGTTTTTATCAATCCTTCAAAATAGATCCTAAGTATAATAAACGTATGCCTCAATATCATCATGTTTCTTCACCATATTTAAACAAAACAATAAAATATACAAATGAAAGTTTTAAGCGTATTAATTAGTGTCTTAATATTATATTCTTGTTCTACCAAGGATGTAATTTTCAAAAATGAGCAATTTAAAGCTGAACTGGATAGCTTTATTTCAGAAAATAAAGAAAGTAAAGAAAATATCCTTCATTTAGAGATAGCCGACGAAAGTGATATATTCGAAGATGTAGCTGATAAAAATAATGAAGATGTATATTTAACATTTTACTATTCTGCACCGGAAGATTGTATAGGTTTTTATAAATCCTTTAATTATCGAGGTAAATTAATTCTATTATATGAAGTTTCTGAAAAAATAAAGTTTTCAGATTTGCTAGATATAACAAAAGAGTCTAAAAAATGTAATGAAGATCTATTATTAGATGGATATATGGATATACCACCAATGAGAAGTTATTATTTTAATGATAAAAATAGATTAATTGAAATTAAACACGATGGAAGCCAAAGAATAGTTGAATAAAACAAAAATTTATACTTGCATAATTGGATAGCTCATACTATAGAATAATAACTAATCGAATACCGCAATATTTTGATGTTTATTTACCTAAAGCACAAAACATTCAATTGAAATATAATGACAAGAAAGCACATAGAAATTTGGTTAAGTAGAGTAATAGTATTCGTTTTTATTGCAGGCTGTGTTCGAAACAATAAAAATGAGCTTACTTTTAATAATTCTGATTTTAAAAATAAATTGGATTCTTTTATTGATAAAAGCCCATCGAAAGGAGATACTATCCTTATTTATCTGATAGATGAAGAACTGGAAGATGTAAATGGGGATTTGTATCTAGATAATGATAATATATTATTCATTTATTCAAAACCATATTCATGTGAAGGCTATATAGGAACAATTATTTATCAGGACAAAAACCTCTTTTTGTATGATTTATCACAGAATTTAGAATTTTCCTCATTTATTAATTATTCAAAATTGCAGAATAATTGTCTAAATAAGCAAATCAACAGAGAAGTTGATTTACCATATCAAATGAGGTATAAATTGGAAAAAGGAAAACTGGAATTGAATCCATAATTTATTAAAGTTTTATTTTCTACATGAATTCAACGATTTCGGAGAAAAAAGCGGGTTGAGCTTTTTTTGAACGAACCGCGCGTAGCGCTGAACAGGACTCTGAAACGGGCATGTACTATTACGGTGCGAGATATTACGACCCTAAGATGAGTTTGTTTGTATCGGTGGATCAGAAAAGTGAAGATTATCCGGGCTGGATGCCGTACCATTATGTACATAATAGCCCGCTCAATCTAGTAGATCCGACTGGTATGGCTGCTGAGCCACCGACAGATCCGCCTGGCGGGAAAAAAGATAGAGGCCATAAAATATTCAATTTTAAATGGTTCGGTGAAGATAAAAGTTTATATCAAAAAGAAACATTTGAGTTCGTTAATAAGGTTAATCCAACATTAATACCATTGGTTAGTGATGTTGGAGAAGTATTAGATGAAATGGTTATTACTATAAAAAGAGGTGCGGCGGATGCTCCGGCAAAATTAAAAAATGCATTTCAAGGATATTCATTGACTTCGCCAGGCAACGATAATAAGACAAATAGTGTTAAACCACCATTAGGAAACAGAACAACACCTTATTGGGATGTAGGAAGAATAATGCCTTTCTCCGAAGCAGTTGGAGCTGATGTATTTACACCAGGAGCCTCACTTTCTAATGAAGATTTTATTAATAAAGAAAGATATAATAATCAGATTAAATCTGACTCTGTTTATACAATTAAAGGTACCGAAACAGGCTCAGGCTTTATATTTAACGAAGCGCGTAGTAGAAATGAAGCAGAACGTATCAAGAAAGAAATGCAAAACAATCAGATCAAATCGATTGAGATAAGTGCTAAAGCTAAACAAAAAACTAAATAATTATGCGTTATAGTATATACATGATCCTATTAATTGTTTTAATAGGATGTAAGAAGGACAAACCAAATGTCATTCAAGAAATCATTGTCAATGATACGTTAATTGCTAAAGGTCAAATGGATGATACTCTAAAGATAGGATATTGGAAATATTATGATCAGGAGAACAGATTAGTTGCTATAAGCGATTACAAAATTGTAAATGATAAATCGTATTTAAATCAAGAAATTGTTTTTGATAAATCGGGAGATACTATCTTTGAAAGATCTTCTTATTTTTCTTTTAGTTTTGGTCACGATAACAGTGTTCAATTAAAATTCAAGAAAATACTTGATCAAGAATCTTACGCATTTTTTATTTATAGTGATAAAATTAATTCTGATTTCAGTAATATAGATGCCGTTAAACTAGATACAATCTTCTTTAAAGAAGATCAAATTACGTTTAATTTACAAAGTAATTATCTAAGGGGTTTAATAAAAGAAGTTCAATTTACTTCCGATACAAGCTTTATTCATAGAAATGTATATGTTGATATAAACAAAAAATCAAAAGACATATCTACTGTTAGTAAACAGTGATAAGTTACCTATCACTCTGTAAAATGTTTAAAGTCTTGCAATTGCTGATGTTGTAATATTACGATATTGAACGGAAAGCTCTTAAAATGGTTTTTCGTTCAAACATCACACTTATTTGAGTTTCAGTGGGTACAACAACGCGTTTAAATTTAATGGTAAAGGACAGGACCCTGAAACGGGCATGTATTACTACGGTGCGAGGTATTACGACCCTAAGATGAGTTTGTTTGTATCGGTTGACCCGTTGGCCGAGCAGTTTGTGGGATGGAGCCCGTATAACTATACCATGAACAATCCACTCAACCTCGTAGATCCTACCGGGATGGCGCCTGAAGCTCCCGATCATGATTATAGGTTAAATAAGAACGGAGTTATCACTAAAACTAGAAATACTACTGACAATTTTGATAGAATTTATAATGAAAGTGGTACTGATAATATTACTGTAGATAAAAGCTTCTTAGGGAATGCTAGTTCAAATGAAAAAGGTATGATATATTCTTTTGATAAAAATTCTGCAAAATACGAATCAGTTACAGAACGTACCTTTAAATTTTTTGCAGACAATACTGAAAATGAATATGGGTTGAATACTTTTATAGATACAAAAACAGGAGAGGCATCGGGCTTCATATCTACATCTTTTGAAAGTGGTTACGAACGTGCTGGTGGAATAGAAATGAATAAAAGGATGGATAATAATCCAAATTTAAATGTATCGAGAGATATGCATTCTCATCCAAATGGAGGAAAATATACAGACTCCGATTATCCAAGTGGTTTTCATCCAGTAGAGTGGAAATACTCGGGAACCCCTGGAGTTAAAAGGTATAAGGAGATAAGAGATGATGCATATTTTTATTCTAGACAAAAAAATAAATATGGTAATAGAATTCCAAATAATTTTGAAGTATATGTACCCAAGGCACCAACTGTAAAAATAAAATATAATGATAAAAAAGCTGCTAGGACTGATAATGGTATTAGGTATTAATAGTTGTTCACAAAACAATAACAAAGTAATATCTCATAAAGAGAATGTTATTGAAACAACTTATATGAAAAATAATACCATCACAACAATTATAAATGGGATTTTATTAGAGAATAATAATACTAAAAAAATAGATATTGAACTTATAGATGATGATGAGCAAAGCTTGTTGTTGTTTAAAGTGTGGGATTCTCTATATGATTGTAAAAATATAAAAGCGATTTACGATTATAGAGATACGAGATTGATGTTTTTTGATAATTCCGAGCAAATAGATTTTGAAACGATTGTAGATTTGCATAAAACTTTATCTTTAGAATTATGTAAAAGCTATATAATGAAAAATGATAATATTATAATTGATTCAGAGAAATATATCTATAAAATAGATCGTGAGGGAAATATCTTTTACCCCAATGGAGATAGTTTAGATTTTAAAAATGGAAAACTTAAACTAAAATTATGGTATTAGAATAATGAATAAAATTCCCCTAGTGCGAGCACATTGCTTGTACTACAGAATAAAAAACAAGGAGGTGTCCAAAAAGTTGTAATAGCCACGACTTTATCTGACAGTTAGGGGTTAAAAATAATTGTCAGTTATCCAATATTATCCTTACTTCCAAAAGTAATTAACAAAGCAATAAACCTCATATTACAATAAATCCTAAATAAATGGAATTAAAATTAGAATTACTGATTAATAAATATGGTCAGGATATAATAAATAATGAAATATTACTTTCGATATTTAATAACTTCGATAGTGTAGTTAAAAAAGAATTTTTAAATGATTTTCTTTTTTTAATTTGTCAATCAAAACCTTTAAATGCAGATATAGATGTTTCAATAAATGAAAGTGGCTTAAAATCTACTTATACTCCCTGTGTTTTATTAAAAAAAGGGTTAAATATGAGTAATTTGCAAAAAATAATAAATTTGCCTGAGAATGAATTAAGTAAGGCTTTTCTTCTATTATTGAGTTTATTTAGAATTGCTTATCGAAGAAGATTTTTGCAAGAGAAAAATAACCCTAATAAATGGTGGTATTGGGATTTAAGTGATCAAAAAAATATTGATAAAGTATTGTTGAGGGATTCCAATTCCTTAGATTTATAACTGGTTCGAGCATCTTGCTCGTACCGTGGTAAAAAAGGAAAAATCCCAAAGCTGCACGTTTAGGATTTACGTAGTCACCTAAGCCATTATTATTACTATCTGCCGTTTGGTGAAACCGTAGCGAAGCAAGGTTCATTAAACACAAAACAAAATAAGATAGGTGAGATAAACCATGGTAGAGCAGCATTTCAGCGGGTACAACAACGCGTTTAAATTTAACGATTTCGGAGAAAAAAGCGGGTTGAACTTTTTTTGAACGAACCGAGCGTAGCGCTGAACAGGACCCTGAAACGGGTATGTACTATTACGGTGCTAGGTATTACGATCCGAAGATGAGTTTGTTTGTATCGGTTGACCCGTTAGCCGAGAAGTTCCAAGGATGGTCACCGTATATCACACGATGAACAATCCGCTTAATTTAACTGATCCTACAGGGATGGTGCCGGAAGCGCCCGATCATATTATTATAGGATACAGGAATGCAAAAGGAAGGCTCGTAGGCTTTAAATTCGACGAAAAAAACGCAAAAGATGCTCCTAAAGATAAATATGTTCAAGATTTTATTAAATCCTATGAGTACAACGTAGGCAATGGTGGTGGTGATAATCTGAAATCGGCAGCAGAAGACAAGTTGAATGACTATTTCTTATTTTATCGTGAAGAAAGTTCAGCATATAATGAGGCGATTTCTAATAGAAATGTTGTATACTGGAATAATGAGGGAGGATTACAATTAGATAATAATGATATATTCTCGCCCGCTACCATTTTGGAGCATGAATTTGATCATATTGTAAACAGTGTTAGAGTATCAGTTTTACATCAAATAAATAAAGATGTAATACTAGATGAATATGATACGATGGAAGAATTACGAGTTATTACGGGGTCTGAAACTCGTCAAGCCAAATTAAATGGGGAACTTTCGCCTGGAAGAGATTATACAAGAAAGACACATAGATCTGGTGACAGAACAGGTATTCATGGTGTAAAAGTTGAAGGCCCGACATCCACTAAAAAAATAAAGAAATGAAGTATACTCTAAAAATTATAGTTTTTTTTGCACTGATATTATCATCATGTACATCTGTTAAACAAAAAGAAATAGTTATATACTATTTTAATAATGAATTTGAAACTCCAATCTCCGTGGATTGTGAAAGTATATATAAGTATGCTGATTTATTAAAAATTGAAACAAATGATAAAATTATTAATAACTACTTTCGTAATAACCTAATTGATAATGGTGAACTTTTTGAAGTTGATGTTAGGTATAAAATAATTATAGAATCTGATACTCTTTGTGTTGATAGATTTGGAAACTTTAGAGGAGCTAATAAAAATGGAAAAATTAAAAATTTTGATTTTCTAAAGAATTATTTAAAAAAATATCAGGGGAAAAAGGTGAAAATTACAGAACCATTGGAGGAATATTTGGATATTGAAATAATTAACGAATAGCAATTACCTTAGCTGACGCGAGCGTCGCACTCGTGCTATGAAATAAAAACAAACCTCAACTATAACGGTCATATTGGCTTTCCGTTTTGAAGGGCAAGTCCCTGAAACTGGTTTTTATTACTAAGGTGCGAGGTATTACGATCCTAAGATGAGTTTGTTTATTTCGGTGGATCAGAAAAGTGAAGATTATCCGGGCTGGATGCCGTATCACTACGTGCATCAAAATCCTATCAATATGGTCGATCCTACTGGGATGAGTGCTGAACCGCCTGTTAAAGGGTTGCAATATTTTAGAGATGACACAGGTGAATATTTCTGGAATAAAGAGAAAGATAAATATGAACATTATGTTAATGATAAGGATGGATCAAAAAGTTTTAAAGGATATTACGATGCGAGTAGTTTTAAAGAACCTGTTGGAGATTATTTTATAGATTTTAATTCTGCAGGAAGTCAAAAAGATACTTTTGATAGGAGTAAAACGATTACGAGTATATCTGATCCTTTATACTCCGCTTTAAATTTAATGGGGGAAATAAAAAATATTAGTAATCCTGAAAAATATCCGGGAGTAGAAATTTATAGTTCACCGCATATGAATGGAGCTTTAACAGCTGGAAACGTTATTTTTACTAATCCTAATATGGAAGGTAATACCACATTAGATCATGAGTATGGGCATTACCTAGATTATAAGCATAATTTTGGATATAATAAATCAGAATATTTAAAAACTATTGCTGTTCCTAGTGTCCTGAGTGCTACAAGATCAACTTTCTTTCCTGAAAAATATAATCACCATAATTCTCAATCTGAAAAGAGAGCAGATATACTAGGTCGTGCATGGACAGAAAATAAAAAACTTTATCCTTAATTTATACAATAGAAAATAATGAAGAATAGTTTAATTATTACTTTGTTAAGTGTTAGTATGTTAGTTAGTTGTGATTTTATCGATGATAAATTATCTGCTAAAAACAACAGTGATTCCACCTTTATTGTAAATGCAATTTACTTCGAAAATGAGAATGATAAAGGTGTTTTTTATTCAACAGAGAAAATTAAAGGAAAAGATGAAAAGATACTAGGTGTCTTAAATAGAAATTGGAAAAATATTATGAAGAATTCTAATGATGATAGTTTTATAAGAATAATGCTAATTTCTAAAAACAGTACAGACTCGTTAAATCAATTATATTTGGACAAAGATATATCTCTTAATGAATATGACTTAATGGATAGTTTAATTTATAAAGGCATTTATTTAGTAAAGGATTATGATTTAAAAGATTTGAATAGATTAAAATGGCAAATTACTTATCCTGATGATGGATTTAAAAAAGGAGAAAAATTAGAAGAATAATTTCTTCAATAAATTTAATAGCCCTCAACATAGGGGGCTATTGTTATAAAACACCAACCACTGTTGCACATTTAAAACGTCGACTTTTATAAGGACGTGGTTGGTTATTGTATTTTATAGTGATAAAGTACATCAAAACCTTCTTTACAAACAACAAAAAGTAAAGCGTACAGTAATTTGGAAATTTTTTATTATTTTAGAACTATAGCCGGTTAAGCCATTATTATTACTACCTGCCGTTTGGTGAAACCGTAGCGAAGCAAGGTTCATTAAACACAACACAAAATAAGATAGGTGAGATAAACCATGGTAGAGCAGAATTTCAGCGGGTACAACAACGCGTTTAAATTTAACGATTTCGGAGAAAAAAGCGGGTTGAGCTTTTTTTGAACGAACCGCGCGTAGCGCTGGGCAGGGCTCTGGAATAAACAAAGCAATTCATCATTTCTAATACAAATAAGATAAGTATATTTAACCCATTCCATATATAAGGTTCAGAAGCAGGAAAAATAGGAAGAGCAGGATTAAATAATATAGCGAAAGATTCAGGAAAACAATTTAATGTTGATGAAGTCTTAATTCAATAAAGAAGGAGGACTACAAGAAAATATAAAAACCAAATTCTTTCTTCCATTTCTATTAAAGTAAATAAATTAGGAATAAAATAATTTTAAAAAACTGGATAGATGTAGTTGCAGAAATACATCATTAGAAATCAAAGCTCTCTCACATCTTTATTGAATGATGAATTACTAATTTAAACAATAATCTTAAGCAATGGCGTAATAAAACTTTGTCAGAATATTTACAAAGTATTGGAAATTGGAGAGGAAATAGGGAAAGTTATTATCA
Organism: Paenimyroides tangerinum; assembly: GCA_050990835.1. Taxonomy (GTDB): domain Bacteria; phylum Bacteroidota; class Bacteroidia; order Flavobacteriales; family Flavobacteriaceae; genus Flavobacterium. The sequence goes on from CP158859.1 coordinate 1,945,964, forward strand.
GAAGAACCATCTTTTGTTTCCTGAAAATATAAATTGGAAAGTGTTTACAAATAGTTTAATCACAGCTAAAATGTATGCATAAAAAACTACCTGACCTGCCGTTACCGGTAAATATTTTTATGAGCTTATAAAAACACATTCAAGTTAAAAATAAAAGTCCCCACATAATAATATTGTAGGGGACTACTATTCTTGAATTTATTAAAGCTTTTAAGCAATTTCTTTTTAGAAGTCGCTTTTTATGCTTTTATGGCTTCCACATTTTTATCGATTTTGTTGATTAAGCCTGTCAATACTTTCCCCGGACCAACTTCTATAAACTGGGTGGCACCGTCGGCAATCATTTGTTGTACCGATTGGGTCCATCTTACAGGGGCGGTTAATTGGGTAATGAGGTTTTTCTTAATTTCTTCCGGATCAGAAACAGCCGTAGCCGTTACATTCTGATATACCGGACAAATAGGTTTATGGAATACTGTAGCTTCTATAGCGGCTGCGAGTTCTTCTCTTGCAGGTTCCATCATAGGTGAGTGAAAAGCACCTCCTACAGGTAGTATCAAGGCGCGTTTGGCGCCTGCTTCCAATAACTTTGCACAAGCTGTTTCCACAGCTTTTGTTTCACCGGAAATAACCAACTGTCCGGGACAGTTATAGTTGGCTGCTACTACCACTCCGTCTACAGAAACGCAGATATCTTCTACTGTTTTGTCGTCTAAGTTTAATACCGCTGCCATAGTGGAGGGTGTAATTTCACAGGCCTTCTGCATGGCTACGGCCCGTTTTAAAACCAGTTGCAAAGCGTCTTCAAAAGTTAATGTGCCATTTGCAACTAAAGCCGAAAATTCGCCCAATGAGTGGCCGGCAACCATATCCGGTGAAAAATCAGCTAATGTTTTGGCGCTGATAACGGAGTGTAAAAATACGGCAGGTTGCGTCACCTTGGTTTGTTTTAACTCTTCGTCCGTACCGTGAAACATGATGTCTGTTATAGTAAAACCTAAAATAGCATTGGCTTTATCAAATAATTCTTTGGCAGTAGCAGAAGATTCGTATAAGTCTTTTCCCATACCTGAAAATTGTGCGCCCTGACCAGGAAATACGTATGCTTTCATTATGTAATAATTCGTTTAATTATTTGTACAAAAATAAGAAAGTCCGATGAATATCGGACTTTTTATGGTAAGAAATACGAGTAAGCTTATTTTAATACGCTTGCACGATTATCTTTAATGTCTGCTTTCTGATAAATAGCGCTGTAAACACTGCCTTGTACTGAATTGCGGTTATTAGTAACTACGCGGCTTTTGTAGGCATTGTAATTAGGCAGTTCTGGAGCTAATGTTACTGCTTTTGTGCGTACCATGAACACACCTGAAGTACCGTCAATTAGTTTAGATGTTGTATTGGGTTTTAAACCGAATGCAGCTCCTGCTACTTTAGGCTCATTTCCAAAACCTACCACAGGGTTACCTCCTGTAACTTCTCCGTTCTGAATAGTAACGCCCGAATTTTTAGCTACTTCTTCTAGAGTAGCTCCGCTCATTTTTTTACGAATAATTTCAGCTTTTTTCTCGTTCTTCAAAATAGGTTCTACCATGCCACGAGCCTCAGAAGCTGTCATTACACCTGTTTCATTAATATCTTTTAATTTGATGATCAGATGGCCTTCAGCGCTGTCAAATTTTTTGATATCGCCAATGGCTGTTTTTTTACCGTAAGCCCAGCTGATAGCCTGGCTTTGACTTCCTTCCACTCCTGGTAACTGATCGTCAAAAGCACCTATTTTAGTTTCAGGCTGTGATACTAAACCTAATTCAGTAGCCAGTTTTGAAAAGTCTTTGCTTCCGGCTTCAGCTTCAAATTTAGTGGCTTTTGCGTAGGCTTCATCTTCTGTTTTCTCTGAACTGTTTATGGTTTTAGCAATAGTAGCCAGCTGAACGGCTTCTTTAGTTGTTTTGTTGTCTACTTTCATAACGTGAAAACCATAAGCTGTTTCAACTACGCCTAATTTTCCTACAGGGTTATTGAAGATAAAAGCTTCAAAAGGAGGTACCATCTGGCCTTTCTTTATTCCTTCATATTTACCCCCGTTATTTTTAGAGCCCGGGTCGTCAGTGTTTTCTGCTGCTAAAGTAGCAAAAGATCCCGGGTTAGCTTGTGCCTGAGCTAATAAGGCATCGGCTTTGGCTTTAGCCTCTTCCTTCGTTAGTGTTATACCCGGTGCTGCATTTGACGCACCTTTATAGGCTATAAGGATATGTGAGGCATCTACTGATTCAGTGATGTTTTTCTTATTGATCACTTTTGATAAGCAATAGTGATTGTTAAATAAATAAGGGCCGAAAACTTCACCTGAAGGTAAATTGTATAATTGTTCCTGATACTGTTGTGGTAATTCTGTTTTAGCGTAGTAGGTAGAATCATAAGGAACATCGGAATTCGCATTTACAAAAGCGATAAGATCTTTGTTGGTTTTAAAACCAGGTACGGTATCGTTTTTGTTTGTTTCTTTATTAAAAACTACAGTTGGTTTTAATAATTCTTCTACTTGTGTTTTTACGGCAGCCTCATCTTCGGCAGATGGTTTGTTTGCTACATATACATACTCCACAATCCGGGAAACATCGCTTTTAAACTGTTTTGCGTTTTTTTGAACGTAGCTTAAAATTTCTTCATCGCTAATTTTTACCTGGTCATCATTTACAGTGGTATAAGGAACGGTAACAAAATCGAAAGCGGCTTTGTCCATTTCTTTTTTATAGGCCATTTTAGCTTCGAAATTTGTGCTGTACATGGCACCTTTTACAAGGTTGTAATACATTTGTTCTTTTGCATATTTTTCAAGCTCCTCTTCATAATTAAGCCATGCCTGCCATTGTTGCGGCTGTGCTTTCATCTGTGACAAGAAAACATTGAATTTATTGATGTCGAATTTACCAGCTTCATTTAAAAACTGAGGATTCTGTGCAAAATTCGGATGATTTTTAATCACATTAATCAATTGGTCTTTTCCTAAACGTAATCCGGCTTTTTCAAACTGTTCTGTCAATAAAATCTCTTTTACCTGCTGCATCCAAAGCATATTGTTCGCTTGTCCGCCACTGGCTTGTTGATTTTGCTCCAACATCTGAAGCTTATTGAGGAAATCCTGGGTAGGAATGTCGTGTCCGTTTACGCTTCCTACATTACGTGATGAGAAATTGATGCCGCCTTCAAGCAACCCGCCAATTATAAAGGCAAATAAACTTAAACCTATTACTGCGATAAGTAAAACCGATTTTTCTCTAATTTTCTGTAAAACTGCCATTTTAAGTGAATGTAATTTTTTTCGTGAGCGAAAATACAATTATCTCCCAAATAATAAAAGAGATAGCGGTTTTTTTTAAACTTTAAAAATAGAATAGAGGGAATTTAGGGTAAGATAACTTCTACAATTTCAATTTTTTTATCTGATGAAGCCAGAATTTTAAACTGTTTTGCTTCAATGGTAATCTGATCGCCTTTTAACGGGATAGTGTTGCTGTGATTGATGATATATCCCCCCAATGTATTGTAATCTGCATGTTCGGTCAGATGTAGCTGGTATTTTTCATTGATATAGGCTACTTCAAGGCGGGCTGAAAAAATAAAGCGTTTGGTGCCTATTCTTTTTTCTATCCATTCCACCAGATCATCATGCTCGTCGTCAATTTCTCCGAAAAGTTCTTCAATAATATCTTCTATCGTAACCATACCGGCCAGACCTCCGTATTCGTCTACAACTATTGCTACTGATTTACGCTTTACTGATAAGGTTTGCAAGAGTTCTTTGATATAGGTAGTCTGGGCTATAATTTCTATAGGGTAAAGAATCTGGGAGATTGTTTCCGGATTTTGTAAAATTTCGAAAATATGAATATATCCAATGATGTTATCTGATGTATTTTCATAAACCAGCAGCTTGGAATATCCAGTTTCAATAAACCGTTGTTTTACAATATTCATCGGACAATTCAAAGGGACTGATTCAATTTCAACACGCGGCGTCATTATTTCTCTGGCTTTGACATCTGTAAACGTAAGGGCGTTTTTTAAAATCTGTAATTCAGTATCTAAGTCCTTTTGTTCTTCAACCGATTCCATTTGCTTTGTAATATAAGAGCCCAAATCGCCAATGCTTAAAAGCTGCATATCATTGCTGGTAGTTAACCCCCATATTTTTTCAAGCAGTAGGTCAGACAATTTAAGTAACGGGTTGGCAAGCGGTGTTAAAAGCTTTAAAAAAATACTCACCAAAATGTCATATCTAGTGATTATCTGTGTAGCATATGGTTTAACAAACGTCTGGGGAATAAATTTTGAAAGCAGGTATATTAAAAAAACAGCAATAGCTATAAAAACGGCTATATATACGGAATATCCGTATGTGTAAAGCAACGTGCTGCTCCACGATTCATACAGCTGATAAAAAGCAAAACAGAATATAACAAGAAAAATACCATTGCCAAGTTTGAGTGCTGAAATATAAAGCCTGGGATTATCTGTTAGTATTTTTAAAGTAAAGGAAGACGCACTTTCTTTTTTCGATTCTAGGTTGAGATAAATTTTATTTGCATAGGTATAAGCCACAATTAATGAGGACAAAATTAAAATACAAACAAGTGAAAAAAGAATCAGAAAAGAAGTCATTTTTTATTTTTGATTGTTTCGGTGTGCATCTATGTTTTTAATATTTCGTAACCGGAAGAAAAACATAAACAAGGCCACTGCCGAGAAAGCGATTCTAATCCAGTAATCTCCCCCTTCCTGATATTTTACAAATGCATCATATGCAAAAAAAACAGCAAATAGTAAATATAAATATACGGTAATTCTGTAAAATTTCATAGTTTTATTTTTATATGATTTTTAAAGGGTGTCTGATTCTTTAAGGTTATTGAGCAGAGCACGGTTTTGCTGTGCATTCATAATTTTAAATTTATTATCAAAATCTATCCCGATTCCTTCAAAAAAACTTTTATTCGGATCGGTAATCTTAAAATGGGCCTCAGTAAAAAACCAACTGTGTTTTTGGTCATAGAATAACTGTTGTGTTTCCATTATTTTACCATCGCTGGTCGTGATTTTGACATTTCCTTTTAATTCTATAATGCCGGTTTTATTATAGGCTGTAGACCTGTCAGCAATGATAATATGCTTGTTGTTATTATCATCATATACCGTTAAATGGACCCCTTTCGGGAAATGGTTAAACGGATATTTGGCATTGCTGTAATCCAGCATTTTCTTTGATACCAGCACAGCCTTTATTTTGGCAGAGTCGGTATACTTTACATTAAAATCTTCGGCAATCCCACCAGGGTATAATACTTTTGCATTCATGTTCTGAATGTCTTTTAAATTGGTGTCACATCCAATTAAAAAACAACAAAAACCAATCAAGCATCCGGTGGTGTAAAGGCCTTTTTTCAAAAAATTAGTCGTATTTGCGTTTAATAAACCAAAAATCATTAAATGAAAGACCTACAGACACATTAAAATAATTTTCTTTGATTAATGTGTTTTTTGTAGTACCTCTTTGGCCGTATTCCAAGCCTATATTCAGATTCGACACGTTTCTGTTACGTAGCCCGATAGGTACGCCAAAACCAATGCTGGCTGAAATATCATTTATCTCTTTCCCGTTCATAACAAAACCTGTTTTCTCATATTTTGCCCCGGCGCGATAGGTTATGCGTTCAAAGAAATTTGAAAAATAAGGACGGTAATCGGGTGTATAAAAACCACCTACTGCAAATTTATGGGCATTTGTGTAGGAAGTGTTCGGGTTCTTGAAATAAGCGTTCATTTTTTCATTGTTTGTACCGGTATATTCAGCTCCGATCATCCATTGCATCGGATTTCCTACAGTGGCGCCAAATGAATATTTTGTAGCAAACAATAAATCGTGACTTGTGTTTGATGTTTCCTGTTCCTGATCTACTACAAGATTGTCGTTATTATAATAAACAGTTGCCAGTTTTACCACCTGGTTATTTGCCAGTTTCGTTTCCGGACTGAACGTCGCTCCTAACGTCAATTTTACCTCTTCTGTAAGAGGCTGTGTATAGTTAGCTCCGAAATTAAAGGTCATACCACTGTAGTCATTAGCAATAAGTTCTCGTGATCCTCTGTTTACAGGAAAGCTGCTGCCATCGTCTGTAATGAATTTAATAGCAGTATTTTCAGTGTCACCGAAATTATAGGCTGCCTCAGCACCTATGCTCAATTTTTTTGTAATTTTATAAGACATTCCTAAGAAAGCCCGGTTTATACCACCTTCACCGTTAAATTTTCGATCTACAGTAAAATCACCTTCTTTAGCTGTATTAGCAATAGAGTATCCCACAAAAGAATAGGGCATTATACCAAAAGAGAAACCAAATTTCCCTGCCGGAAAAGCCAGTGCAAAATAATCAAAAGAGGTACGATTTGCCGATGCACTTGCGTTGGCCGATTTAATCTGGTTAGAGGTATTGCTGAAACCCAATGAAAAAGTAGTGCTTTGGAGGTTGCTGTATGAAGCAGGATTAAGCGTGTTAAGATGTAGACTGTCCTGATACACAGCTAAACTTCCCATGGTTCTAATTTCATGTGTCCCTTTAAATTTAACGTCACCAATGCCGTAATACGAGTAGGGTGAAGAGGTTCCTTGTTGCGCAAGCGCAGAGAAACCCGCACATAAACTAAAGCCTAAGATGATTTTCTTTATCATTTACAAATATATTGATGATGTAAAATTAAACTTTCTAATAAGAAGTTTGGTTGGGCAAAGATGCTATTTTTTAGCCTTTTTGCCAAAAAAATGGCATCGCCGCCTGTTAAAATTACTGTTAAAGTATCGTAAGCCTGTGTATAATACTGTATAAAACCTTCAATTTCATATATAATGCCATTGATAACTCCAGATTGAATACTGTTGTTCGTGGAGGAACCGATAACAGAATGGGCTTCACTAATGGTTAATAACGGGAGTTTGGCAGTATAATCATGCAGGCTTTTGTAGCGAAGTGAAAAACCCGGCGAAATAGCACCTCCTAAATAATGATTGCTCCGATTAATAAAATCATAAGTAATACATGTGCCGGCATCGATAATTAAACGATGCTGTCCCGGAAATTTTAATGTAGCACCTGCCACCAGTACGGCTCTGTCAGCTCCTAAAGTAGTTGGGGTACCGTAATCATTATGATAAGGAAGCGGGGAAAGGGCATTTAAGAGATGTACTGTTGTTTTTTGCTGCAGCCAATGTAAATCATCTTCGGTTAATTTTCCTACAGAAGCCATGACAATTTGCGGTGTTTTACGAAGAGAAGATAAAATTTTTTCTATTTCTTCTCTAAATACAGCCTGAGAAAACACCAGCGTTTGTATAAGGGTAGTGTTTTCATATACAGCTACTTTTGTGCGCGAATTACCAATATCAATTGCTAAAAACATGAGCTCTTCTGTTATTTTAAACAAAACTACTGAAAGATTTTTTATAAAATTATAAGGCTAGATTAAAAAAAGCTACTATATTTGCATTCGCTTTTGAGGGCTGAAAATAGCCTCTCAATGGTACCTTAGCTCAGTTGGTAGAGCAACGGACTGAAAATCCGTGTGTCCCTGGTTCGATTCCTGGAGGTACCACAAAAAAAGTAAGAGTTTATAACTCGGTACCTTAGCTCAGTTGGTAGAGCAACGGACTGAAAATCCGTGTGTCCCTGGTTCGATTCCTGGAGGTACCACAAAAAAAGTAAGAGTTTATAACTCGGTACCTTAGCTCAGTTGGTAGAGCAACGGACTGAAAATCCGTGTGTCCCTGGTTCGATTCCTGGAGGTACCACAAAAAAGTAAGAGTGTTAACTCGGTACCTTAGCTCAGTTGGTAGAGCAACGGACTGAAAATCCGTGTGTCCCTGGTTCGATTCCTGGAGGTACCACAAAAAAATCCTAAAGGCTACCCTTTAGGATTTTTTATATCATTTTATAAAAAACCGGTGTTTTAAACCGGTTTTTTTTGTGAAGTATAGTTGATAATAAGCGAAAGTAAAATGTAGAACGCAATAATAAGCGGAATTGCCTCGAACTGGAGTATAAGAAGCATTACAGCGGATATACCCAGAAATAACAACGACAGTTTATTGTCTTTAAGATTTTTGTTTTTTGTTTTTAATGAAAACAGCGGAATTTCTGCGTTCATAATAAAGGCGCTGAACAAGCTGATAAATACCAGAACAAACGGGTTGCTTAACAGGTCGCGTACAAATTCATAATCGGTTGTTAGGGTGATTACCGGTATGCTTAAAATAAACAACGCATTGGCCGGAGTAGGTAAGCCGATAAAAGAATCGGTCTGACGGCTATCAATGTTAAATTTAGCTAATCGCATTGCCGATCCCAGGGTGATTAAAAATCCCAAAAAGGGAACAATACCCATATAATAGGTTTCAGGAGTAAGGTTGTATATTTCCTGATTTTCCTGAATGTTGGCAATCATCTTATACATAACCAGACCCGGAACTACACCTGATGTTATCATATCGGCCAAAGAATCCAGTTGTAGTCCCAATTCACTGGAAACTTTTAAAGTACGTGCCGCAAATCCGTCCCAAAAATCAAAGAAAATACCCATACAAACCCAAAAGAAAGACATTTCCAGGTTGTCGTTAAAAACATACACCAAAGCAATCAGGCCCGATGAAAGATTAAGTAAGGTAATGAGGTTAGGGATGTGTTTTTTTATCTGCATTTTGCTACGTTTTGTTCAAATTCTCTAAAAAACAAATGTACACAATAAGTTAAACATATTTTCAGTTTACTATTTGAGAATTTTATCACATATTTGTAAAAACTTTTAAGAGAGTGAAAAAACAATTAGTATATATTTTGCTATCAGTAAGTTGTGTTGGATGGGCGCAAACACGTAAATATTCGAATGAGTTTTTGAATATAGGGGTTGATGCTGCTTCAATGGGTATGGCAAACAGTGTTATTGCCCAGACCAATGATGTAAACGCGGCCTACTGGAACCCTGCAGGATTAATTCATTTACAGGACAAGCAGATAGGGCTGATGCATGCAAGTTATTTTGCCAATATTGCGCAATACGATTATGCTGCTTTTGCCATGCCGGTTGATGATAAAAGTGCTGTAGCTCTTTCCGTCATCCGTTTCGGCGTTGATGATATTATGAATACCACCGAATTGATAGATAAGGAAGGAAATATAGATTATAACCGTATAAGTAAATTCTCAACCGCTGATTATGCGTTTACGGCGTCGTATGCACGTAAACTGAATGTAGAAGGACTTTCTATCGGGGCTAATGCTAAAGTAGTACGTCGTATAATAGGAAAATTCGCCAATTCATGGGGATTTGGATTTGACATCGGGGTACAGTACCATATGAACAACGGACTGAAACTGGGTGCTATGGTTCGGGATGTTACCACTACTTACAATACCTGGAGTATCAACAAAAAAGAATATGAAAAAATAAAAGATGCGGTAGAAGGGCAAAATCAATCCTTGCCGGAAACTACTGAAATTACATTGCCGAAACTGCAGATAGGTGTGGCAAAAGATTTTGCGTTGAGCGAAAGTATGCGCTTAACACCGTCTGCCGTATTACATACCGAATTTTATCAGACCAATGCGCTTCTCTCTTCTAAAGGATTCAGTGTTCAGCCGTCTGTAGGTGTTGAGGCAAGTTATACTGAAATGATATTTGTACGTGCCGGTATGGGAAATTTTCAGAATGAAATGCAGATAGACGGTAAAGAAAAAGTAACTTTTCAACCCAATATAGGAATAGGTTTCCGTTATAAAGGTATTCAGGTGGATTATGCGTTAACGGATATTGGTGATCAGAGTGCCGCCCTTTATTCAAATATCTTTTCATTAAAAATAGATTTAAGCGTTTTTAGTAAATAATGAACTATCTTTATAAAACAATTAAACAACAAATTCTGTGGATTTGTTGTTTTTTCTTTTTAGGAATGGTACTCCGTGCACAACCCGAAAAACTATCGTCCGGCGCTCAGGTTAGTATACTAACCTGTGGAGTGGGCGACCAGTTGTATTCCATATTCGGCCATACGGCCATTCGTTTTAAAGACACTTCTCAGCATGTAGATGTGGTTTTCAATTACGGTACATTCGATTTTAACACGCCGAATTTCTACGTCAAATTTATAAAAGGAAATCTGATGTACCACTTGTCAGCCAATACTTATGCCGATTTTGTATATAATTATGAAGCGGATAACCGAAGCATAGATGAGCAGTTTTTAAATTTATCGTTAGAACAGAAACAGAAAATATGGGATCAGATTCTCTTACAGCTCAATTCTGATGAACGATTCTATCAATATAAGTTTATTGACAATAATTGTACAACCAAAGTGGCGGACCTTCTGAATGGTGTGCTTCCCGGAACGTTGACTACAAAATTTGAAGGAAATACCGACACGTATCGACATATATTGAATACTTATCTCGAGAATCACTACTTCGAAAAATTAGGTATTAATTTAGTTTTCGGCGTGAAAGCAGATCTTCCTAATACGCTGGTTTTTTTACCGGATAAATTATTTGCTTCTATAAATCATTCTGCAAACGGAGACGTACCTTTGCTAAAAAATAATAGAAGAGTATTTACAGCACAGCCTGTGGTCACTTTTCATTTTTTTAACAGCTATTGGTTCTTTCTGTTAATATCTTTAGGGTTAGCAGTATTGGCTTATTACAGAATTTTTCGTTTTTTTTGGATGATTTTACTGGGTTTTTTAGGTGTTTTCTTTATTCTAATAGGTTTTTATTCCCTTCATCGTGAACTATTTTTTAATAATGTTATACTGCTTTGTAATCCTATTTATTTTATTTATTTATTGATTTACAGTAAATTATATAAAAAAATAACAGCGTTTCTTTTAGCCGGATCATTACTGGTTTATTGTATTTGGATAGATTTTGAGAAACTTTCTATGTTTTCACCATTGTTATTTGTTACATTTGTGGTCCTTTTTTGGGAATATAAATTTTACAAAAGAATTACATTAATAAAACATGTTTAGTTTTTTTACTAAAAAACCGATTCTAAAAGAACTTATCCCGCAAAATGCCATTGATTTTCATTCGCATATTTTATACGGATTGGACGACGGGGCACAAAAAGTTTCGGATACGCGGTTTTTACTGGAAAGTATGGCGGATATGGGCTATACAAAATTAATTACTTCTCCGCATACCACCCCTTTGGTATGGGAAAATACAAAAGAAGGTATTATAGAGCAATTTGAAAAAGTGAAGGAGGAATTACCTGATTTAACACGTCAGCTGCAATTAGGAGTAGCTTCAGAATATCTGATGGATGAAAGTTTTGTACAGCGTTTTGAAAAGGAAGCACTACTTACCATAAAAGACAATTATGTGCTGGTAGAGATGTCTTATATCAATCCGCCCATGGGGTTGTATGATATACTTTTTAAGTTAATTTCAAAAGGGTATAAACCTGTTCTGGCACACCCGGAACGTTATAATTTCTATAAACGTGATTTTGAATCGTTTTATAAATTGAAGAAAGCCGGTTGTTTGTTTCAACTCAACTTATTATCGGTAACGGGTTATTACGGAGAGGGGATTGTTCAGGTAGCTGACCGTTTATTAAGCGAAGGTCAATATGATTTTGTATCGTCTGATGTACACCATCATAAGCATATTGCTGCATTTGGCACCAAAGTACAGGTAAAAAAATACGATAAACTGGAACAATTATTCCAGAATAACGAAAAATTCAGATAAAAAAAGGGCTTCATTTGAAGCCCTTTTTTTATCTGAATTTTTACATCATTTCTTCCTGATCGTCATCGCCATTTTGCTTTTTCTGTTTCTGCGCATCTTTTTTAGTTTGATTAAAACGATACGTGAACGATAGGTTTACCGTCCGCTCCCGCCATTGCATTTCCGAATAACTGGACGCGGTTGGCAATTCTGTATAAAACATGCGTTTTCTGGAGTTAAATAAATCCTGAACGTTTAATGACAAAGTAGCTTTATCTTTCAGGAAATCTTTACTTAAGGCCATATTGACATTATGAGAGTCAAGCGATTTGCCCTGAGACGTTTTGGCTCCGGCAAAATACATATAGTTGGTTTGCCAGTCTATCTCTCCCGGCAGTGTTACACGTGCAGTTAAACGACCTGTCCAGTTGAAGGCATCAAAATCAAAATTTTCATAAACAGGGTTTCCGTCAAAATCGGTAAAGGTATAATCACCTCGTGTTTGCTGCTGATAAAAATTCAGGTTACCGTTAAAACGCAGCCATTTTGCCGGGTTGTAATTGAAGTTAAACTCCACACCGTAACGGTATTCTGTATTTAAATTGATAGGTGAACTGATTGTAATAGGAATACCTTCTTCATTTACACCGTCAATTCTTCTCACAAACTGAAAGGCATCGGTAGTGCGGTTGAAATAAGCGGAAGAGTTTAAGGTGAAACGTCCCCAGCGTTTCATAAATCCTAAATCGAAAGCATCGGTAAATGACGGATCCAGATCCGGATTCCCCATAAAGAAATTTATGGAACTGGAATAGTTGGATATCGGGTTCAGCATTCTTCCTCTCGGTCTGCGTACACGACGGCTATAACTTACAGATGTACTGGTGCTTTCGTTAAACTCATAATTTAAAAATACACTTGGAAAAAAGTTGTTGTATTTTTTATTATTAAAACTTTGTGTTACCAATTGATTGACATCAATTTCCGTAGCCTCCCAACGTAAACCAAGCATATAGCTTAGTTTGTTAAATTTACTTCCGTATTGAGCATAAAGGGCATGTACGCGTTCTTTATACTCCAGATTGTTTTTAAACAAATCATTTTCTACAATAACGCCATTTTGGAGGTTATGCACATCATATCTGGTATTTAAATTATTGAAGTTGCCCAGATAACCTGCTTCAAAATGAGTATCTTCATTAATGGGTAAGGTATAATCAGCCCGTAAAATATGGTTTAATTCACGTTCTGTCGCTTTTGTAATATCACGACTCAGTTCACTTGCCAGATCATTGGTATTAAACGTGGCAATATTAGAATCTTCCAGATCATAATTTTTAGAAACGGTTCCCGATACAAATAGCTGATGCCCTTTATCGTTAAATTTATAAGTAAAATCAGTTGAATAATCTACATTTTCTTTATAATCATCTTCTGCGGTTTGTCTCAGATTTGCATATAACAGATTGCGCTGGGCGTCGTAATTGTTATACAAAACGTTATTAGGATTATCTCCGTTGCTTCTTCGCCAGGTAAAACTATTGTTCCAGCTTAACTTATCGGTTAAGTACCATTCAAACCCAACATTTCCGTTAAATCCGTCGCGTTTTCTGATACGGTTGCTATACTCATCTACAAATTTAGATGTAGCTCCTGTATTTTGGTCAATATAACGTGTTTCGTTTAAAGAATTTCCGTATGTTTTGTTATTGCGGTAAGATAAATTCGCAAACAGATTAAAATTATCTTCTTTATAATTCAAGTTTGACGCTACACTATAACCTTCCGGATCGCTTACAGTACCCGTAACACTTCCATTTAACCCGGCATTGCTGCCTTTTTTCAGAATAATATTGATAATACCGGCCCCGCCTTCCGCTTCGTAACGTGCAGACGGATTAGTGATTACTTCGACCTGATCAATCGACTCAGCGGATAACATCTTTAATGCGTCTGCTATATTGGAAGCCATGCCTGATGGTTTTCCGTTAATCAATACTTTAACGCTTTCATTTCCTCTTAAACTCACATTTCCGTCTGAATCAACGGAAACCGAAGGTACATTATCCAGCACATCACTGGCCGTTCCTCCTTTTAATACATTATCATCTCCTACATTATATATTTTTTTGTCCAGCTTCATCTCAACAGCCGCACGTTGTGTTTCAATTACAATACCCTCAAGCATTTCATTATCGCTGTTCACTTTAATGATACCCAGGTTTACTCCTGTAGTAATATGCTGATTGGTCAATGTAACCGTTTTATATCCCAGAAACTCAATGGTAATGGTGTAAGTATCTGGTGTTACGGGTACTTGCACCACCCCGTTTTCGTTGGTTAAATCGCCCGTAATATTGTTGGGGTTAGTAGTACTGGTAAACGTTACGCTGGCGTATTCTAACGGCTGATTGGTGTCATTTTCAATAATGGTTGCTGTTACGGTAACCGGTGTGCCTTCCTGAGCAAATACAGAGATACTTATGCATAAAAAGATAGTGGTAAAGAGATGGTGTAATGACCTCATAATAAAATGTATAGATTGTTTGAATGTAGTATGGAGCAAAAATAGTGCGGTTTTTTAGTATAAATTCAGAATTTATTGTTAAAACCCTGCAACCGGCTTATAATAGCTCTTTAATTTTTTCAAAAGGGCGGGCAATAATAGCTTTGTCACCGTAAACTACTATAGGACGTTCTATAAGTTTAGGATGTGTAACCATAGCTTTTATTATTTCTGTATCGCTGAGATTTTTCCCGGCAAACAATTCTTTCCATTCAGTTTCTTTTGTACGTACCAGTTCTATAGGGGGGATATTGAGTTTTGTAAGGAGCGCTTTTAATGTTTCTTCGGTAAAAGGCTCATCAAAATATTTTATAATTTTATAGGATATACCCAGTTCTTCAAGAAAATGCAACCCTTCTCTTGATTTGCTGCAACGCGGATTATGGTAAATAGTTATCATTCGTATTGTATTTATGTACTAACAAAAATAGCGTAACTTAGCTGAAATTAAAAATAGATCTATGTTTATAGAGCAATTAAGAGGTAAACCGTCAAGTTTGTGGGTTTATCTGCCTTTTACGCTTGGCTTTTTAGGGTTTATGGGATTAAATATTGCGGTAACGTTTGCCAGCGATCTTAATTCTAAAGATATGATTCACGACCTTATAGCACAATATGGTAAACCATTAACCTTTATTATTTCTATACTGCCGCTGTCTGTGCTCTGTTTCATTTTATGGGGATGGGTAAAGCTGGTACATCGGCAAAGCATAACGTCATTAACAACAGCAAGGAATACAATAGACTGGCGGCGCATTTTATTTGCTTTTGTCATCTGGTCTGCCATCATGTGTGGCTTCACATTTTATGATTTTTTTTTAAATCCGGAAGCCTATGAAGTAACATTTAGTCTGCCTTCTTTTGCTGTTTTTTTCATTTTGATTCTGCTGCTTATACCATTTCAAACCAGTTTTGAAGAATATTTTTTCAGAGGTTACATGATGCAGGGGCTGGGATTAGCTCTGGGAAATCGCTGGATGCCTCTTATTATTACTTCTGTTTTGTTCGGATTAATGCACGGTGCTAATCCTGAAGTATTTGAAATGGGACCTCAAATGCTGGTGTTTTATATTGGTACTGGCTTTTTTCTGGGTATTACTACGCTGATGGATGAAGGATTGGAATTAGCCCTGGGATTTCATGCGGCTAACAATATGATGGCTTGTTTTCTGGTTTCTTCGGATGCTGCTGCCCTTCAGACGGATGCTATCTTAAAGCAAATAGAGCGAACATCGGCAGATAATATGTATGAAATTTATTTTCAGGTATTCTTAATTTTCCCTATCTTGTTGTTTATTTTCGCTAAAAAATACCGATGGAAAAATTGGAAATACCAACTGACTAAAAAAGTGTAAGTTATGAGATGTAGTGATATTAACCCGTATTTTAAACTCAATGGCCGTTCCTTTAAGGATAATGAGTTATGTGAACTGGCTATTACACTTATTAAAGATGGCGAACCCCATGAAAAGGAATTAGGCGAGTTAATTTTGCAGTGGTTTGACGATAATGATTATGTGATTTTAATGACATCGGGTACTACAGGAGACCCCAAACCTATACAGCTTTCAAAAGCAGGAATGATAGCTTCGGCAAAGGCTACAGCCAAATTTTTTAAATTAAAAAAGGGAGATTCCGCTTTACTTTGTTTACCAACGCGCTATATTGCAGGTAAAATGATGTTTATACGAGCATTGGTTACCGGCTTGGAGTTGGATTATGTTAGTCCTACTTCCAATCCGTTGATTAAAATTACAAAAACTTATGATTTTGTACCCATGGTACCTTTGCAGGTACAAAACAGCATAGACAAACTACATCAGATAAAAACATTAATCGTGGGTGGTGCTAAACTCAGTGAGTCAATAAAAGAAAATATAACGCCAACCACTACCCAGATATATGAAACATACGGAATGACAGAGACCATCACACATATTGCGGCAAAAAAAATAGATGAGGATTATTTTGAAGTGTTGCCACATGCAAACATATCGGTAGACAGCAGAGGATGTTTACAAATAGATGTGCCGTCTGTTTCAAAAGAACAAATAGTCACTAATGATTTGGTAACGTTAAAAGATGAACGTCATTTTAAATGGCTGGGACGTATTGATAATGTAATAAACAGCGGGGGGATAAAACTTTTTCCCGAGTTGATAGAAGAGAAGCTGTCGCATTATATTCCCTATCGGTTTTTCGTCATAGGAAAAGAAGATGAAACCCTTGGAAACAAACTGGTATTGGTTATTGAAAGCGAACCATATCAATTAGTAAAAGAGGCATTTGATAGCCTGGATAATTATGAAAAACCTAAAGAAATTCAATTTGTAAATAAATTTAAAGAGACACCTACAGGAAAAATTTTGCGCAGAGAAAATGTAACATAACTATAATATACAAAAATAAAAAGTCTTTGCCTGCCCGCGACAGAATTATTATGGTATGAATCATACTTTTTTATTTAGGTTATATGGTTTTTTTGAGAAGCTGAAAAAAATAAAAAGAGGCTATTTTAATAGCCTCTTTTTTTATGTTGCTGAAATATTGCCCTGAAGTCTTTCATTATTTCCCCTACATAAACTGTACAAATATTATTGTAAATTTAATTGTTTGTATTGATAGTCAATTGTTTATGTTTTATATCCCGATTTCGATCTGGAAACGGACATAAAAATTATTCTTTTTTTCGCCCCCTATATAATGAAGTTCATCATAAGTAAATTCCGTTTGTACTTTAAATGCATGTTCCCATATGTATTTTGTTAACCCAATACTATATTGTTTTTGATGCGGGACATTAATCTTATACAGCACATCGTTTACATTCTGAGTGGAAAAACGGCCAATAATCTCATAATTGGAAGGAAACGTATAACTCAGTTGATAGTCCATACCGTGACCTACAAAGGCGTATTCAGAAACGGTGTTACCTTCACTATCCTTTCCGAAAGTAACGGCGTGCTCAGTGTCTCGGCTCATGTAACTTATCATTCCGGCCCATCCGTTATATTTTAACATGGCATCAAAAAATAGAGAGCGTAAATCACGGATTCCATAAAGCCTGTTTCCTTGTTGTCCGCGTGCTCTGTCAGCATCGTTATTTTGATGATAAACCCCAGAAAGCATCAGTTTTGGCGTTTTTTCACGCATAATATCCCCTTCAAAATAATCGCCGCCCTTTGTAAAAGTACCAAAAGGTAAAATCTCCAGTTTTCCGGTCAATGCTACATTTGTATCCTCATCACTCCAATTTCTTCCATTCCCTGTAGTAAGTGCTGTTTTGACATTCCATGAAAATTTATCTTTATTTTCATTTAAATAATATGCCTGAAAACCAAAATCACGATCAATGTTAAAACGGGCATTATTAATAGAACGGTCAGTCAATTGCAGAGAGCCGGAAGAATTAATCCGTTGACGGTTTCCCGGTAATTTAGTCTGGCCAAAAATAAAACTCCAATGCCTGTTTGGACGGTAGCCAACAGTTGCATCACGTATAATGTTAAGATTACCCCCTTCCTCTAAAGGACCAACATCCTCAGGCGCAAACGATAATTGCAAAACATACTGAAAGCGAGGGTCGCCTACATAACCGTCTAAACGTAAACGCAAACGTTTAATCTGTGCATCATATTTTGATTCTTCTCCTTCATTATCATAATATGTTACCCGGTTTTGCATTCGAAAACGAATATTCAGCTGAAATAAGCTGTCAGCAGAAGTCATCCCTAATCCTTTACCATAATTATAGTAAGGCAATGCGGCTAATTTAAATTCATCTGAATGATAATCAGGCTTTTCCTGAGCAAAAGATGTTATCGAAATCAGTGTTATTAATAATAAAATAACTTTTTTCATACCTTTTCTTAAAGAGTTTCGCAAAACTATGAGTAATTTTGTCTAGTAAAAGTATTCTTATATTAATAAATTATTAAGATAACGTAAATGGAATCTAAATATATTGCCTATCATTTCTCTGTGGAGCCAAAGGAGCCGGGAGTGGAAATTTTAATAGCCGAACTGGGCGAAAAAGCTTTTGAAAGTTTTGTGGAAACGGATAAGGGGGTTTCTGCTTTTGTGCAGGAGCAATGGCATACCGATGATATATTAAATGATATACAGCTATTAGAAGTGGATGATTTTACTATTTCGTATACAAAAGAGAGCATTGAACAGGTAAACTGGAATGAAGAATGGGAAAAGAATTTTGAGCCTATTGACGTGGACGGCATATGTTATGTTCGGGCTCCTTTTCATGAATCGAAAGAAGCGGCTTATGAAATTGTAATAGAGCCTAAAATGAGTTTCGGAACAGGGCATCATGAAACAACATTTATGATGATGAAACTACTTCTTCAAATGAAAGATCTGACAGGTAAAAAGGTGCTGGATATGGGATGCGGAACTGCTATTCTGGCTATTTTAGCCATGATGAAAGGTGCTGAACATGCCGATGCTATTGATATTGATAACTGGTGTTATCTGAATTCCATTGAAAATGTAGAACGAAACGGTATTCAAAACATAGCTGTTTATGAAGGAGATGCTTCTTTGCTGGCAAAAAAAGAAACGATGTATGATTTAGTTATTGCGAATATTAACCGTAATATTCTGTTAAACGATATGCGGGCTTATGTTGCTGCAATGAAAACAGGAGCTGAGATTTTGTTTAGTGGTTTTTACACGGAAGATATTCCGGTTATTAGAGCGGAGGCAGAAAAAAACGGTTTGCTTTTTGAAGATGCTTTAGAGCGGAATAACTGGGTGGCATTAAAGTTTAAAAAATAATATGAGTACAAAAGAAAAAGTAGAGGAAAAGGTAAATGTCGAAGAATTATTAAATGATAATAATGAAATTATTTTGTTTAATGACGATGTTAATACTTTTGATCATGTAATAGAAACACTTATTAAAATCTGTCATCATGAACCTTTGCAGGCAGAACAGTGTGCGTTGCTGGTACATTATACCGGAAAGTGTGCCGTAAAAACAGGAAATATGAATGAATTGGTGCCTATGTGTTCCGCTTTACTTGATGCAGGATTAAGCGCAGAAATACAATAAGTAAGCACTGATAAGCAAGTTTAAGGCAGCTTTAAGCTGCTTTTTTTATGTTCTAAAACAAGTGTTTTTACTAATATTATTAAATAATTAAGAAAGAATTACTAAAAATAAAGGTATAAAAAAAGCGAGATTTGCATCTCGCTTATAACCAAAAAAAACACTTATGAAAAACTCAAATTATCCTTATAGCTATTCAGCTACTTTGTATAGTTGAGCAAGACAAATGTAGGAACATATTTTGAAATACCAAAACAATATCGGTAAATAATACAAATTTATATGTTAATTTTTATTTAACCTTAAAATAACCTCATTCTTATAGGTGTCACCAATAGGAAATGACAAGTTTTCTAATTCAATTATTTTATGTTGAAACGATTTTATTTTTTTCATTGGCAGTATATAGGAACGGTGGATGCGTATAAAATCTTCAGAAGGTAATTTTTCCATTATAACTTTCATTGACATACGCGTTACGATTTTAGGTTTGTTTTCTAAATGCACCTGAATATAATCGTCCAGACCTTCAATGTAGAGGATATCCCGCAAATCTATTTTATGAAGTTTGTAATCGGCCCGGATCAGTAAGCAGCGTGGTTCCGGCAGCTGTGTTTTTTGTTTCCACACCAATAAGGCTTTATCGGTGGCTGTTTTAAAACGCTCAAATCCGATAGGCTTTAATATGTAATCTACAGCATTTACATTAAAACCTTCTATAGCGTAATGATCATAGGCGGTGGTGAAAATGACCATTGCTTTATGTGGAAGTTGTTTGTAAAATTCCAACCCGTTTTTCTGTGGCATTTCAATATCCAGAAAAATTAAATCTACAGGAAAATTTTGTAAATAATGCAAGGCTTCTGTCTGATTAGTAAATGACTTTTCCAGTGTAATATACTCTAATTTGTCACAATGATGTTGAAGCACTTTTAATGCCAATGGTTCGTCGTCCAGTGCTATTGCTTTTATCATATTAAATGCAATTTTAGTTGAAGGGTATAATGCGTGGCGGTTTCTTCGATCGAAAGTTTATGTTGATTCGGATAAATAAACGCCAACCGTTTTATTGTGTTATCTAAGCCGGTTTCACTTTTTTCCCGTTCATTTATTTTTTTTATCGATTTACTGTTTTCTACAAACAATATTACTTTTGAAGGTTCAATTTCAATCCGGATTTTAATATACGATTTTTTATCCGGATTTAAACCATATTTAAAAGCATTTTCAATAAAAGGGATAAATATTAATGGAGCTATTTTTTGATGGGTAATGTTTCCGGTGATGTCGAGGGAGAAATCAGTAGACGGCACCATACGTAATTGCTGTAAATCGATATAGTTTTTAATATAATCAATTTCCTTTTGCAATGCTACCTGCTCATTAGCGCTTTCAATAACTACATAACGCATAATAGTGGACAGTTTTAATATAGCATCAGGAGCTTCATCAGATTTCTCTAACGCCAATGCATATAAACTGTTTAACGTATTAAACAGAAAGTGCGGATTTATCTGTGCTTTAAGGTAAGAAACCTCTGATTTTAATTTTTCCTGTTCAATAATATGTATCTGTACATTCATACGAAGTAAAATGGCAGTAAAAACCGAGATAATAAATTCATAAAATGTTTTATCCCATAATAAACGTTGCCATAAAGTTGATTCGAACTTTCTGCGGCTTTGCCATCCGTTATTATTCTTTTGTAAAGCTTCTACTATGGCATCGTCTGAAATTAGTAAAGAGGGAATACTCATGCTAATGACAAAACAAATAAATACACACAGAAAATACCAGATAAAACGTTTGGAAACGTAAAATTTCGGTACCAGTACAAAATAATTGACATAAAAGAAAATAACAACCAGTAAGGTGCCGATAAAACGTCGCTGAAATCCCAGTGAAGACAAAATAGGACGGTTACTGCTCAATTCCGGCGACCCAATAATGGGAACCAATATAAAAATAATAGATATAATTATAATTAAAACGGTTTGCCTGTTGAAAGAAATCATGGTAGTATATATATTAAAGTGTAAAAATACAAAATCATTTTAGTGCATTTGTGAGTTATTTGTAGTTGATGCATTTAAAAAGAGCTAGGGTTATAAAGATGTATTCTTCGGATAAGGCTCTATATAGAAATAGGAGTATAAAAAGAATCTTACGAATAAATACGGTTCAGTTTGGAATTGTGTGAAAAATATCAATACCTTAATTTATCTATAAAGTCATTTTTGGTGTTGGATAGCGGGTGGAGCAGTCCTGTTTTTTGGTTATGAAGGAGTATAAGTTCTGGTTTAGGAGGTTATTTTACTTTTTTATGATTTGTAACGTGCTGGTATTAAGGCAATGTAAATAAAAAGTAAAAAAAGGGGTTATAAAAATTTGGAAAAGCGGAAAAAAGGGTGGTATATTTGCCCTCGCAAAACGCAGGAAGTTCCTTGATAACAGAAAGAGAGTAAAGATAGCGAAAATAAGTTTAAAAAAAGCTTGTTTTGTGTCAAAAAAAGGCAGTATCTTTGCGGTCCGTTTCGTTAAGATACGGCGAAGTTCTTAGAGAAGTATTGGCAGAATTAATTTTAAAAAAAGTTTAAAAAAAGTTTGCTTAATACCAAAAGAGTTTCTACTTTTGCACTCGCTTTGATAAAGGGAGCGGGATTAAAGAAGAAGACACGTTCATAGACATATTGAATTGACAGCAAAAAAAGAGAGAGTAAGGGGTTATTTTTCGGAATAACCACATAGACGCGAACATCAAAAAACATTAAAGATAATACGATGAAGAGTTTGATCCTGGCTCAGGATGAACGCTAGCGGCAGGCCTAACACATGCAAGTCGAGGGGTATAGTAAGCTTGCTTACTAGAGACCGGCGCACGGGTGCGTAACGCGTATGCAATCTACCTTTTACTAAGGAATAGCCCGGAGAAATCCGGATTAATGCCTTATAGTATATTGAGATGGCCTCATTTTAATATTAAAGATTTATCGGTAAAAGATGAGCATGCGTCCCATTAGTTAGTTGGTGTGGTAACGGCATACCAAGACGATGATGGGTAGGGGTCCTGAGAGGGAGATCCCCCACACTGGTACTGAGACACGGACCAGACTCCTACGGGAGGCAGCAGTGAGGAATATTGGTCAATGGAGGCAACTCTGAACCAGCCATGCCGCGTGCAGGACGACGGTCCTATGGATTGTAAACTGCTTTTGTACGGGAAGAAAAAGAGTTACGTGTAATTTATTGACGGTACCGTAAGAATAAGGATCGGCTAACTCCGTGCCAGCAGCCGCGGTAATACGGAGGATCCAAGCGTTATCCGGAATCATTGGGTTTAAAGGGTCCGTAGGCGGCCTTATAAGTCAGTGGTGAAAGTTTTTGGCTTAACCAAAAAATTGCCATTGATACTGTAGGGCTTGAATTTTTGTGAAGTAATTAGAATATGTAGTGTAGCGGTGAAATGCTTAGATATTACATGGAATACCGATTGCGAAGGCAGGTTACTAACAAACGATTGACGCTGATGGACGAAAGCGTGGGTAGCGAACAGGATTAGATACCCTGGTAGTCCACGCCGTAAACGATGGATACTAGTTGTTTGGTTTTCGGACTGAGTGACTAAGCGAAAGTGATAAGTATCCCACCTGGGGAGTACGAACGCAAGTTTGAAACTCAAAGGAATTGACGGGGGCCCGCACAAGCGGTGGAGCATGTGGTTTAATTCGATGATACGCGAGGAACCTTACCAGGGCTTAAATGTAGTTTGACAGGCGTAGAAATATGCTTTTCTTCGGACAAATTACAAGGTGCTGCATGGTTGTCGTCAGCTCGTGCCGTGAGGTGTCAGGTTAAGTCCTATAACGAGCGCAACCCCTGTTGTTAGTTGCCAGCACGTAATGGTGGGAACTCTAGCAAGACTGCCGGTGTAAACCGTGAGGAAGGTGGGGATGACGTCAAATCATCACGGCCCTTACGTCCTGGGCCACACACGTGCTACAATGGCCGGTACAGAGAGCAGCCACTTGGTGACAAGGAGCGAATCTATAAAACCGGTCACAGTTCGGATCGGAGTCTGCAACTCGACTCCGTGAAGCTGGAATCGCTAGTAATCGGATATCAGCCATGATCCGGTGAATACGTTCCCGGGCCTTGTACACACCGCCCGTCAAGCCATGGAAGCTGGGGGTACCTGAAGTCGGTGACCGCAAGGAGCTGCCTAGGGTAAAACTGGTAACTGGGGCTAAGTCGTAACAAGGTAGCCGTACCGGAAGGTGCGGCTGGAACACCTCCTTTCTAGAGATGGTTTATGCTTACTCTCGCTGTTAGTTCAACAACTAAAGATGTAAAAATACAGAGTCTCGTAGCTCAGCTGGTTAGAGTACTACACTGATAATGTAGGGGTCGGCAGTTCGAGTCTGCCCGGGACTACGATTTTGCATTATAAAAGGAAATTCTAGGGTTGGGTGTTGTTCAAGCAACAGAAGATTCAACATTCACAAGATAGATACGGAATGGGGGATTAGCTCAGCTGGCTAGAGCGCCTGCCTTGCACGCAGGAGGTCATCGGTTCGACTCCGATATTCTCCACGATACACTAAGGTGTAAAAAGTTCATTGACATATTGGAAATACATTTAAAAAGTAGAATAATATTAGAAATAATATATAAAGCACATTAATCCGTCATTTTAGATGGATTAATTAGAGCACAATAAGCAAAATAAGGGCGTATGGGGGATGCCTAGGCTCTCAGAGGCGAAGAAGGACGTGATAAGCTGCGAAAAGCTGCGGGGATTGGCACATACGAATTGATCCGCAGATATCCGAATGGGGCAACCCACTATGTTGAAGACATAGTACTCCGATAGGAGGGCAAACCCGCTGAACTGAAACATCTAAGTAGGCGGAGGAGAAGAAAACAAAAGTGATTCCGAGAGTAGTGGCGAGCGAAATCGGATTAGCCCAAACCAAAGTTGTTACGGCAATTTTGGGGTTGTAGGACCACGATATTTCTTGCGGATTGAATTAGAATAACCTGGAAAGGTTAACCATAGCGGGTGATAGTCCCGTATAAGTAAGAGAAGATAAGAATAGTGGTATCCTGAGTATGTCGGGGCACGTGAAACCTTGATTGAATCCGGCGGGACCATCCGCCAAGGCTAAATACTCCTGAGAGACCGATAGTGAACCAGTACCGTGAGGGAAAGGTGAAAAGAACCGTGAATAACGGAGTGAAATAGATCCTGAAACCATACGCTTACAAGCGGTCGGAGCCCATTCGTTGGGTGACGGCGTGCCTTTTGCATAATGAGCCTACGAGTTACCGTTGCTGGCGAGGTTAAGCGGTTAAGCCGCGCAGCCGAAGCGAAAGCGAGTCTGAATAGGGCGCTGTAGTCAGTAATGGTAGACGCGAAACCGTGTGATCTACCCATGGGCAGGTTGAAGTTTGGGTAACACCAAATGGAGGACCGAACCGGTTGACGTTGAAAAGTCTTCGGATGACCTGTGGGTAGGGGTGAAAGGCCAATCAAACTCGGAAATAGCTCGTACTCCCCGAAATGCATTTAGGTGCAGCGCTGGTAGAGTTTATTAGAGGTAGAGCTACTGATTGGATGCGGGGGCTTCACCGCCTACCAATTCCTGACAAACTCCGAATGCTAATAAATGCTTGCCAGCAGTGAGGGCATGGGTGCTAAGGTCCATGTCCGAGAGGGAAAGAACCCAGACCATCAGCTAAGGTCCCCAAATGTATGCTAAGTTGAAAAAACGCGGTTTGACTGCCCCGACAGCTAGGATGTTGGCTTGGAAGCAGCCATTCATTTAAAGAGTGCGTAACAGCTCACTAGTCGAGCGGTCGAGCATGGATAATAATCGGGCATAAGTATACTACCGAAGCTATGGATTTGTACTATGTACAAGTGGTAGGGGAGCATTCTAAACTGGGTAGAAGGTGATTTGTGAGAATTGCTGGACTGTTTAGAAAAGAAAATGTAGGCATAAGTAACGATAATGCGGGCGAGAAACCCGCACACCGTAAGACCAAGGTTTCCTCAGCTATGCTAATCAGCTGAGGGTTAGTCGGGCCCTAAGGCACACCCGAAGGGGGACGTCGATGGCCAACGGGTTAATATTCCCGTACTTCTTATTGTTGTGATGGAGTGACGCAGAGATGAAAGTACCGCCAGCTGACGGAATAGCTGGTTGAAGGTTGTATCTATACGTTCTATAGTAAAATGCGTAGAATGTGGAGAAGACTGATAGTACTCGGAGCCTTCGGGCAAAGAGATAGAGTACCTAAGAGCTGCCAAGAAAAGCTTCTAAACTTAGATAATAAGAACCCGTACCGCAAACCGACACAGGTGGTCGAGGAGAGTATCCTCAGGTGCTCGAGAGATTCATGGCTAAGGAACTAGGCAAAATAGACCTGTAACTTCGGGAGAAAGGTCGCCAGCGCAAGCTGGCCTCAGTAAAAAGGTCCAGGCGACTGTTTATCAAAAACACAGGGCTCTGCAAAATCGTAAGATGAAGTATAGGGCCTGACACCTGCCCGGTGCTGGAAGGTTAAGAGGAGATGTTATCTTCGGAGAAGCATTGAATTGAAGCCCCAGTAAACGGCGGCCGTAACTATAACGGTCCTAAGGTAGCGAAATTCCTTGTCGGGTAAGTTCCGACCTGCACGAATGGTGTAACGATCTGGACACTGTCTCAGCCATGAGCTCGGTGAAATTGTAGTATCGGTGAAGATGCCGATTACCCGCAGTGGGACGAAAAGACCCTGTGCACCTTTACTATAGCTTAGTATTGTTCTTGGATAAGTGATGTGTAGGATAGGTGGGAGACTATGAAGTGGCGTCGCCAGGCGTTGTGGAGTCATTGTTGAAATACCACCCTTTGCTTATTTGAGATCTAACTCGTTACATATGAGGACATTGCTTGGTGGGTAGTTTGACTGGGGTGGTCGCCTCCAAAAGAGTAACGGAGGCTTCTAAAGGTTCCCTCAGCACGCTTGGTAACCGTGCGTAGAGTGCAATGGTATAAGGGAGCTTGACTGAGAGACTTACAAGTCGATCAGGTACGAAAGTAGAGCATAGTGATCCGGTGGTTCCGCATGGAAGGGCCATCGCTCAAAGGATAAAAGGTACGCCGGGGATAACAGGCTGATCTCCCCCAAGAGCTCATATCGACGGGGGGGTTTGGCACCTCGATGTCGGCTCGTCACATCCTGGGGCTGGAGAAGGTCCCAAGGGTTGGGCTGTTCGCCCATTAAAGTGGCACGCGAGCTGGGTTCAGAACGTCGTGAGACAGTTCGGTCTCTATCTACTGCGGGCGTTAGAAATTTGCGTGGATCTGATTCTAGTACGAGAGGACCGAATTGGACCAACCTCTGGTGTATCAGTTGTGCCGCCAGGTGCATCGCTGAGTAGCTACGTTGGGAAGGGATAAGCGCTGAAAGCATATAAGCGCGAAACCCACCACAAGATGAGATTTCTTTAAAGGGTCGTTGAAGATGACAACGTTGATAGGCTACAGATGTAAAGGCAGTAATGTCATAGTCGAGTAGTACTAATAGCCCGTAAGCTTATGTGCTCTGAGGGTTGCTTTATAGTTTACTTTTTAAAATAGTGTATTGCAATATGTTACCGTATAAGGTTATTGACTAACCGTAGATTTCAGGTGTTTATGTGTCTGAAACTTAAACAACTTAGGGTGGTTATAGCGTCGGGGCTCACCTCTTCCCTTTCCGAACAGAGAAGTTAAGCCCGATTGCGCAGATGGTACTGCATCTTCATGTGGGAGAGTATGTCGCCGCCTTTCTTTTAAAAGTCCTTTACTGAAAAGTAAAGGACTTTTTTGTTTTATTATTCTAGATGATATTAAATAAGAAGCAGACAAGAAAACGTCTTCTGGAAATAAAAAACTTATAGTATATATTGGAGTACCAGCATATCTGTTAGCTGTACATTATTTTCAATAATAGGAGCGCTGTAATTTTCAGTGTAAAAGTTTTTTCGAATTTCATAAGGAATAAATCCATTCTTTTTGTAAAACTGAATTTGAGATTCAGAAACAGTAGGTGTTCCTACAAGTATTCTGGTATAATTTGCTTGTTTTGCAAATTGTTTGATATGGCTGAGCATGAAAGAGCCTAAACCCAGTCCCTGATGCCTTTCTTCAACAGCTATATTTTTTATTTCTAAAGCATCTTTATCATATTCAACTACAACAAAAACACCTATTGACAGGTCATTTTTTAATACTATATACGTTTTTCCCGCATATAAGTATTTTTCAATAGCATCCGTTGTTTCATCAGCTAAGAGCAATAAATGAAAAGGAATAGCATAGGGGCTGATGCATTCTACAATGCTGTATACAGAGGAATCCAGTTTTTCCTGTAAATTTAAAAAGAAAACTTAAAATGAATCGTAAGATTCCATAAGAAATTGGTACAAAGTAAGGATAAGTTCTTTATTATGGGGAGCTCTTTTATCTGATATACCGGAAACAATAGAAAATCGGAAGAAATACCTGCCATTATATCCTACTGCGATTCAAAAAACTAAATCCCTGATTTCAGGGATTTTGTGTAGCAATTATAGTAATTATTTTTATAAAAAATATTATATGAGCAGAATCATCCAAATCATAGTTATTGTTCTTATTGCTGGCGGTTTACTTTATAAAGCTATTCCTTTTATTCGTAAAATGAAGGGAGCTTTTAAGAAAATCCATGTGAATTCCGATATGTCTCTGAGTGATGAAAAATACAGACAACTTGCACTGGGGGCTATTTATAGTGAACAGCAATCTGCTTTTATCAATTCTTTGACTACCGGAATACCTGTGTTTGAAATGAAAGCTATGTTACATAACTGGTGGGAGGTAAATGATGGTTTTTCGGCAAAATATACGTTAGATTTTCTGTTGGATAATGCCCGGAAAAGTGTTTTTCCTGATGTTTTTAAATCTTTTAAAAATGAGGAAGGTACTGATGCTTTTTCTATGTTTAGTGATACACAAAAAAAACAAAAAGCTTATAGTCAGCTTCAACACCTGAAAGATACATTTTCGGATTTGCAAAAAGAGGGTATTATAACCAATGACGAAGAGCTTGAACGACTGGGAACTGACGGCTGGGAATTAGGCCGATTGGTATATGTGACAAGAATGTGCTTTGATGCTGGCTTTATTTCAGAAACAGAAGCCTGGAATTACATTGCCGATGCGGCTGGAATTGCTAAAGAAAAATTCAGTAACTGGAAAGATTTTGCCTATAGTTATGTGATAGGACGTTCGCTTTGGAGCGGGAAAGACTCCGCCAATAGTGGTATTGCTTACATTGCAAAATACCTTTTGTCTGAACCGCAAAGCCCTTGGGTAAAGCTGAACTGGTAAATACATTTTGCTACTATGAAGACCCTGCTGTTTTTTTTTGCCGTAATGATTTTGACAAGTGGGAAACTGTCGGCACAGTCTATGGAACAGGATATTGTTGAAAAAAATTTGAAATCGAAATAAAAAATGATTCTGTATTTGCGAGGAATGAGAACAAAGAAGATCATTTTAAACTCAGGATATATGAGTATGTAGACTTTAATGCCGATGGCTTATCAGATATCATTACAATTGATACAGCGTCATGTGGAAATTGGGGGGACTGTATATATAGCTTTTTCCTGCAGCAACCCGACGCTTCTTATGAATGTCTTTTTTCAGACTATCTCTATAAGTTTAATAAAAAAGAGGACCTTGTTACACTACCTGAAGAGAAATGGTTAGTATTTAATGTTTACCGGCGTACAGATATAAGCGGAAATTTAACGGCTGAAAAAGAAAGCGATCTGAAACAAGAGGAAGTGCTGGAATTTAACGGAAAGAGATATGTTGTAAAACAATTGGACACAAACAATTGAGAGCGATAAAGAGGAAATAATGAAAAAAAATCAGTAATGGAAACTGTCAGAATGCATAATGAGAATATTAAAAATCCCTGATTTCAGGTATAACCTGAAAAAAACATTTGAGATATATTTGGTTTTTCAAAAGTACAATTGTTATAAAAATAAATGAATTTTAAATTGATAAATATGATAAAGAAATCGTTGGCAAGCCTATTATTATTGGCTGCATTAATTTTAACAGGATGCGGATCCGGATCTAAGAATCCGGTTGATTACAATAATGCTATTATTACTGTAATTAATGGAAACGAAACACATATGGCAAATATGAATAGTGCTATGAGTTCAGCCGATTACGGTAAAGCCGAACAGGTGCGTGCCGAATGGGAAAAAGCACTTGATGTAGATATTAAAAAGGTAGAAGAACTGGGCGATTTTAACGGTGATGCAAATTTTCAGAAAGCAGTACTTGAAGGGCTAAAATCTTATAAAAAAGTAGTAACTGAATCGTATCCGAAATTAATAGAAATACGTAAAAATCAAATTAACGACCCGGCTACTGAAACCACTTTGTTAAACCAGATTAACGAAACATTCGAAACTGCAGGAAACGATGTGAATAAAGCATCTGATGAATTTGAAACAAAATACAATAAATAAAAACACGAAAAATGATTATCCTGAGACACTTCAAACTTAGTTTGAAGTGTCTTTTTATTAGACAATCAGTGATTTTTCATATTTGTAACGCTATATGATTGCTTGTAACACTCAGTTGTTCCGGTTTGAACGAAGTGTTTTTGTTTTACAGATTTCTTTATGACCATTATATAACAAACATTAAAATAAAATGTTGAATGATTAATAACGAGATTGTTTACCTGCTTTTGTTTAGGGTCACAGCAATTTTAAATACGCAGATAATGAAAGCAAAGATGATACATAACAGGTAAAATGGAAAGGATTATTATATCAATCCGAGATTTTTCACAATACTAATTACGGAAGTTGTGCTTTTGGCATCGAATTTTTCAATAAGATTTTTTCTGTGGCTTTCTACGGTATGCGTACTTATGAATAACTTTTCCGCTATTTCGGAAGTAGTCATGCCTTCGGCAATTAAAAGCAACACCTCTTTTTCACGTCGAGTTATTTTTGGAATTTCTGTTAATTGCTTATCAAGTTTTTGAAGTGCTTTTTTTGTTCTTGTACACAAGAATTTTTCACCGTGGTATACCGTTCGTATTGCTTCAGTGATTTCTTCACTTTCAGCGTTTTTCAGTACATAACCAAGCGCACCGTTTTGAAGCATCTGGGAAATAACAATGCCCTCATCTTGTCCGCTAAGCGCTACAATAGCTATTTCCGGATAATGTTCGGAAATTTTTTTGCATACATCCAAACCATTTGAATCTTGTAAATAAATGTCGAGTAACAATACGTCAGGTATGTGACTTTTCAACCCTTCCATAAGATCGTTTCCGTTTGAAAAAGTAGAAAGTACAGTTATGTCGGGCTGATTAGACAAAAAAAGATGAAGTCCCTCTGTGACTATGGGGTGATCGTCGGTAATAACAATTTTAATCATTCAAACAAAACGATTATTTAATTAAAAGTAGTATGTTTATAACTACATTTTTTACAAAAATGATACAACATCTTTTTACTCTGTTTTTATCCTTTTTCTTTTTTATGCATACTACTTCTGTTCATGCGCAACGTAACAAATTTAATAAAGACAGCTTAAAAACAGAACAGTTAATCCGTGAAATTAAAGAATTGGATACGAAAGACAGTATTTCCTTCCGGAAAAAGGTAATACAGGCTGAAAAACTGATTAAAGAACATGATTTTAAACTATTAAAAGGAAGCCTGCTGCTCAGAAAAGTAGTGTTTTCCTATTATAATTATCAATACGATCGTTCTGAAAGTTATGTAGATAGTGCTTATCAGATCTTTCACTCGTTAAAAGGAATACCGGAGCAAAAACTATGGGAATCTCATGCCCTTCGAATGAAAGCTGTTTTTTATGGAATTAAAGGAAACTCAGAAAAAGAACAGCAAATTTATCTGGATCTTATTCCTGTTTATGTGCATTATAAAGACTCGTTAGCACTGAAAAATATTTACCTGAATCTTGGAAGTATTTATTTCAGTAAAACCCAATACAATAAAGCCCTGGACTATTTTTCGAAATATATGCAGGTAAAAAAACGATCAAAAGGTCCGAATGATATTGCCATAGGCGCTTTGAATATGGCCATGACATATAATGAAATGAAAGATATTCCACATATGGAAAAATACCTCAATATGGCCCAATCAGAACTTCTTACTGTTAAGGATTCTGTTTCACAGTGGGCATTTTATTACCATCTCCGAGGACAAAATGAAATATTGAAAAAACAATACCGGCAGGCTATTCTTTATAATAAAAAAGGATTGCGTTTCTCTGAAAAAATAAAAGATTTTGATAATCTTGCGAACAATAAGGGCGGGCTTGCAACAGCATATTATGAATTGGGACTGTATAACGAAGCATATGCCTGGGAAAAAGAGTACTATGACTATACGCGGTCTTTAGGAAAATGGCATTACGTAGGGGTATCGCTTAAAAGACTGGCTGACCTTCAGCAGAAATTGGGGCAACCGCATCGTGCTTATACCTACTTAAAAGAATATGTTCAGTTATCAGATAGTATAAAAGAAGACGAAGTAACCAAAAGGCTGCATTCATTGGAAGCTGAATTTCAATCTGCTCAAAAAGAGAATAAAATTACACAATTACAATATGAAAATGAACGCAAAGACTGGAAACTGCAGAAAAATAAAGCGTTACTTATTGCTTGTGTGACCCTGGTTGCCATTTTATTTATATTGGCATTTCTGTTGTTTCGAAATATGCGTAACCAGAAAAGACTGAACCTTCAGGAAAAAGAATTACACCAGTCAGAACTGTCAAGAAAAGATCAGGATTACCAGATACAGATACTTTCTTCATTGATGAAAGGTACAGAGAACGAGCGGCGGCGTTTAGGACGCGATCTGCATGATGGCCTCGGTGGGCTGCTTTCCGGAATAAAACTGAAGATGAACAACTTATTCGTAAATACTCCAGGCAATAACGGAAATTTGGAATCCGAATTAAAATCAGATCTGGACAATGCTATAGATGAAATGCGCAATGTTTCACAAAGCCTCCTGCCGGACCTGTTGCATAAATTTGGCCTGTCTGAAGCTTTACAATACTATTGCTCGCTTTTGTCAGGTGAAACCCATATTGCATTTCAATCTTTTAATGTGCAGAAGAATTCTGATGAAGAAAGACAGCTTATGTTTTACCGTATTGCTCAGGAGGTTATTAATAATGCTGTAAAACACGCAAAAGCAACAGAAATTTTTGTACAGCTTCAGCAAAGGAATAATCAATTTTTTCTTACAGTAGAGGATGACGGAACCGGATTTGAAGAACAGATAGGGTCTGAAGGAACGGGTTTGTCTAACCTCAGGCACAGAATTGACTATTTAGGCGGAACCCTTGAGATTTCAAGTGTTCAGAGTAAGGGAACTTCTGTTTATATTACGTGCCCGGTATAATACAACGGGTAAAAATAAGAAGCTGCTGAAACGCCCTAATCCATTTGAAGATTATCTCCTTTTTATAAACACCTGAATATAATTTCTTTTCGCTGGTTTGTACATTATTAATTTCGTATATTTATAGTAACCATAGGTGCTGGTTCACTAAGGATTAGTCAATTTGTTTATTGAAGTCAATAAAGAATAAAAACAATAAAATGAGAAGAAGAAAAATCGGATTAATTGCCGGTAGTCTCCGGCGCGAATCATATAGTAAAAAACTGGCGAAAAATATCCTCACATTAGCGCCTGACGATTTTGAGTTTGTCATGGTTGATATATCGGATTTGCCTGTTTTTAACCAGGATTTTGATGATGATGGCCAGGTACCCGAATCGTATCGGAAATTACGGGAGACAATAACAGGCCTGGATGGTTTTATTTTTATTACTCCGGAACATAATCGGTCTGTTCCTTCAGTGTTGAAAAATGCTTTGGATATTGCTTCCAGACCATACGGACAAAATAAATGGGGAGGAAAACCAGGTGCTATAATGAGTAACTCTCCAGGGAATCTGTCCGGTTTTGGCGCCAATCATCATCTGCGTCAGATTCTTTCTTTTCTTGACGTTTGGGTTATGCAGCAACCGGAAGCCTATATAGCAAATGTAAACCAGATTCTGGATAAAGAAGGACGTATTCATAATGAGGATTCTCTTGGGTTTATCCAGAAATTTATTGATAGCTTTACTCACTGGTTTAAAAGACTGGAAAAATAAATACTTAGTATTTCTTTTCAAAATCTTTGAAAATCTGCTCAGCTTGTTTAAGGTGACGCTGGTTATGGTAAATAACAATACGTAATACATCGCCCAGTTTTAAGCGAATAGGCAAAATACTTATAGAAGCTCTGGTTTTTCCTAAATGTACGGCCTTAGCCTGTTGTAGTAAGTTGAGCATTTTTTCCTGCTGTGTAAGAAAAGTAGCGAGCGACTGGAATGAGACTTCTGTATAAATCGGATTACTTTTCTTGAGTGTTTTCATTTTATTGGGTATTTCTTTTGGCCGCATGCTCTGCGCAAAATACTCTCCTAACCAACCGCTTGAATAGAAATCAGCTGATGGGCTTTTCGCTTCCAAAATGCTTCGTTCAATTTCGGGTAAGTAAAAATCGCCATAAATATTCAGATGCGCTATACATTCCAGTATGTTCCAGCTGGATTCATTTGTTCGGTAATACAAAGCTTCTGGCTTTTTTAAGAAAAATTCCCTTATTTTTTCTATATTTTTTTCGGTTAACTTAGTTAACGACTCCAACAATTCCTGGCTCTGATATCTCATCTATTTTTTTATTTCAAATATCGAATATAGCAGGCATTTAAAAATTGATTGTAATCAAGATTTTTTCAGGCGGGATAAGGTTTCAGGAGCCATTCGTAAGTAATTGGCGATATGTTTGTGCGGAATTTCCTGAAATAATGCCGGACTTCTTTTTAGCACATTTTCATAACGTTCTTTCGGAGTATTCATTAACAAGTCTTTTTCACGGTCAATTTGCTGTAAAATTAAATCTTCTAATCTTTTCTGCCACCACAGTAACCGTTCCCGGTTTTGCGAAATATAATGGATAAAATCAGCTTTTTTGGCTATTCTTATCGTGGTTTTTTTGAGCGTTTCAATATAAAAATCAGACGGTTTTTCATTGAAAAATGAATCTAAAGCGCCTATAATATTATTTCTGTATCCCAAACGAATAGTTTGTTCTTCTTTTTGATTGCTAACAAAAATACGTAAGCTGCCTTCTTCAATAAAATAAATATTTGTGTCGATGCTTCCTCCTTTTTTTAGCAAGTAATTTTTTGGAAATACTACAGTTTCAGAAAACAAATCTTCAAGTAAAGCCGCATATATAGGATCTGTCATGTTTTTCTTGAAAAGATAGCAATAAAAAAGACGCGGTATGCATCGCGTCTTTGTTTAAAAATAAAGATTATTTAAATCTTTTCTGCTTTGTATCCGGCTTTTTCAACAGCTGCTATCACTTCTTTTTCTGTACTGCCGTTTAATTTTACGGTTAAGACTTTATCAGCAGAAGCGGTGTCTACTTCCCAGTTTTCAATCCCGTTATGTCCGTTCAGATAGGGGGTTACTTTTTCAATACACCCGCTGCATTTAATATTGGTTTTAAACGTTACTGTATTTTCCATAATTTTCAATATTTATATAACAAAGTTCGTCAGTATACGGTTCTTTTATATTACAAAATTTAAATCTTTTTTTACATCATTTACTTTTTTATTTTAAGAAGAAGGCTATTACTTACTACACTAACGCTGCTTAATGCCATTGCAGCGCCTGCAATCATAGGGTTCAACAGAAATCCGTTCACAGGATATAATATACCTGCGGCAAGCGGAATACCGATAATATTATAAATAAATGCCCAGAAAAGGTTTTGACGGATGGTAGCGACGGTTTGTTTAGATAATTTTACAGCTTCCGGAATTTTGGTCAAATCAGAAGAAATAATCGTCATTTTAGCTACATCCATTGCAATATCACTTCCTTTTCCCATAGCAATACTTACATCGGCTTGTGCTAATGCGGTACTGTCATTAATACCGTCTCCTACCATTGCCACTATTTTTCCTTTTTGTTGTAACGCCTTAATAAAAGCAGCTTTTTGTTCCGGAAGTACTTCGGCTTTATGGGATGAAATCCCTGTTTTGGCAGCTATAGATTTTGCTGTAGCCTCATTATCGCCTGTGAGCATATATACTTCTATCCCGTCTTTTTTTAGCTGCTGAATAGCCGTTACGGAGGTTTTTTTGATCTCGTCTGCAATGGCAAATACTCCTAAGGCTGTTGTGTTATCAGCAAACCAGATAACTGTTTTAGATTCACCGCTCCATTGTTCAGCCCTGGTTAAATAATCGGGAGCAATACTGATTTGATTTTCATCTAATAACTTTCTGTTTCCTACAAAATAAAGGTTGCCTTCAATTGCTGCTTTAACGCCTTTACCCGTAATACTTTCAAAGTGTGCAATATTGATATGATCTGTACCTTCAAAATGTTTTACTACAGCGTCAGCAAGCGGGTGTTCGGATTGTTTTTCAATGCTGTAAAAAACCTGTTTCATATATTCCTCTTCTTTAGCCCAATAAGAATCTGTTACTTTGGGTTTTCCTTCTGTAATGGTCCCTGTTTTATCTAAAACTACAGCAGTTACTTTTTTAGCTAATTCAAGGCTTACGGCATCCTTAATTAAAATGCCTTTTTCGGCCGCTTTACCAATTCCAACCATAATGGCAGTAGGTGTAGCCAGGCCAAGAGCACACGGACATGCAATCACCAGCACAGTGGCAAGAGCAATTAATCCCTGAGAAAAACCGTTATCACCACCCAATAAAATCCAGGTAACAAATGCCGCAATGGCAATTAAAATAACAACAGGAACAAATATTCCTGCAATTTTATCCACGAGTTTCTGTACAGGTGCTTTACTTCCCTGTGCTTCTTGTACCATCCGGATAATTTGAGCAAGCATGGTATCAGCACCTACTTTTTCCGCCTGAAACTGAAAACTGCCTTTCTGATTGATAGTACCCGCGAAAACTTTTTCTTTTTCTTGTTTAAAAACTGGAATGGGCTCACCGCTGAGCATACTTTCGTCTACATAAGAATTTCCTTTTACTACCATCCCGTCTACCGCAATCTGTTCTCCCGGTTTTGTTAAAATGATATCACCAATAGCTACTTGCTCGATATTTACCAGTTGCTGTTCTCCTTCTGTATTTATCAGCGTAACCGTTTTAGGTTGCAGCCCCATGAGTTTTTTTATGGCAGAAGAAGTATTTCCTTTCGCTTTTTCCTCTAACAAACGTCCAAGTAAAATAAACGAGATAATAACAGCTGCTGCTTCAAAATAAACATGACCGTGTAAACCGCGGCTATGCCAGTAGGAAGGAAAAACGGTATTAAAAACACTAAAAATATAAGCGATTCCCGATCCGAGAGCTACCAGTGTATCCATATTGGCACTTTTATGTTTAGCCTGTTTCCAGGCGTTTATAAAGAAGTCTTTTCCAAAATACACAACTACAGGGGTAGACAATAACCACATTATCTCATTGGCATAGGGCGCATTCATGTAAAACATTCCAATAATAACTACCGGAAGCGTAATACCAACAGACCAGATGGTTTTCTTTTTTAAAGCAACATACTTTTTCTGGTGAAGGGTTTCAAGTTCGTCTTGTTCGTTAGTAGTTCCGTCTGACAGTAACAAATCATATCCTACTGCTTGTAATGTCTTCTTCATATCAGTCAGAGTAGTGACAGTTGGAAGGTATTCGACGGTTACGGAAGCGGTAGCAAAATTTACTGAAGCGTTTATAATACCCGGATGGTAGCTAAATGCGCTTTCTACACTGACGGCGCAAGAAGCACACGTCATTTCCAGAACGGGAATTGTTTTTTTTACAGAAGGTACATCATATCCTAAATTGCGAATGGTATGAACTGTTTTGATAAGAGTAGTATTGTCTTTTGTTTCGACAATTGCCCGTTGATTGTTCACTTCTATCTTATAGGAGTATAATCCCTCTACTTTTTCAAATCCTTTTTCAAGGATAAGGGCACAATGCTCGCTATTGACACCTTCTAAAGGGATAATAAAAGTTGAAAATTTATCTGATGACATGATGAAGTATTTTTGAAATTATAATACAAATTTCTATAAAAATACTTCCATCTTTATTACATTATTCGGTTTTAAATTTATATCATTATGGCTAGTGAGAATCCTATACAGTTACGAAGTACTTTTTCTATAATAGTGAGCATTTAACCGGCAATCCGAATTTTTTAAGGAATCTTTGCAAAATGTAGTAATTTCAACAGTAGCAGGTGATATGCTATGATCGCTTAAAATGACTTTTTCGGTAGTTCGTCTTATTTCAGGCAATGTTTTGCAGATAAAAATAAGGAAAATAAGAAAAATCAACTTTATGATAGTGGCCATATTCGGAACTTTTTGTGCAATAATGAACTCAAATGTAGTAAAAATAATTTTTTAACAATTGTTTTAGGAAAAGTTTTTTACAAAAAAATGATTTAATATATTAGAATATTTTAAAATTACTATTTCTTAAATATATGAACAATATGTTCTTATAAAGAATTAAAAGTTCTTTTTAAAATTTTTATTGTAATGTAAATAAAGATGAAAAAAAGTAAATTAAAAAAGCGACTGTAATAAGTCGCTTTTAGTGGGAAGAGCAGGATTCGAACCTGCGAAGGTTTCCCAACGGATTTACAGTCCGTCCTCGTTGGCCGCTTGAGTATCTTCCCGACCCTTAGGTTGCGGAGAAAGAGGGATTCGAACCCCCGGACCTGTTACAGTCAACAGTTTTCAAGACTGCCGCAATCGACCACTCTGCCATTTCTCCAATAAACCGTGCAATCCTTGTGTTTACTTCGGTATTGCGAGTGCAAATATAGAACGTTTTTTGATTTCTACAAACACTTTCTACGTAAGTTTATTATTTTTTTTACTGCGCTTTTTTAACTATTTTGTATACAGTGTTTTAATGAATTAAAAAATCAGAAAGAATTTTCTACTTCGGCTGCTTTAAGCATAAAATAATGCAAATCGGTATTTTTTATAAAAGGCAAATGCGCTTCTTGTCCGGGACCAAACATAGCAATTTCTACATAATCTGCTGAATGATCCATCGAAATCCACCCCACAGAATTGTAGTTTTTCTGAATTTCTGCAAAACCTTTATAAGGTAACTTTTTATAATTGTAAAGGCCGCTTTCTTCCTTTTCCAGCCCATGGTAATAGTTAAGGATGTATTTGGCCTCTTCAGGTTTCAGCAGAAATCCTAAATGAGCCTGTACATAATCGGTTAATTGTGCCTGATTGGTTGCGGGAGTAAGCGTGTTTAAAAACGTTTCATTTGTTTGTTTGTATTGAGCGATGGAATTGAAGTGGTCATTGGCATATTTTCCGTAAATAACACCCGGATTGGCATTTCCGTGATCTGTGGTAATTATAACTAATGTCTCTTTGTTTTCTTTTGCAAAATCGATAGCTATTTTAATGGCATCGTCAAACTGTAATTGTTCGTGAATTAGCCCGGCTATGTCGTTGGCATGTGCGGCCCAGTCTACTTTTCCTGATTCTACCTGAAGTACAAAACCGTTCGGATGATTTTTCATTGCTGAAATGGCTGTTGTTGTCATTTCAGCTAGAGTGGGAATTTTACGGTTTAATTCTGCATTGTTTTGCCGGTCAATAGCATAGGGGAGGCCATCTTCATCAAAGATACCCAATAAAGGTTTAGCAAGATCAGCATGTATCATCTCATTTTTTGTACGAAAAACGTCATAACCTTTTTTTCGAAAGGCTTCGTACATATCTTTCTTGTCTTTACGGGTTGTTGCATCAAAATACTGGTTTCCTCCTCCCATGATTACGTCATATCCGGTACGCAGATACTCTTCAGCAATTTTAGATTGGTCGTTTCGGCTTTTCAGGCTGACAGTAAAACCAGCAGGAGTAGCATGGGTGGCTGGCACCGTAGTTACAATACCTGCTTTTTTTCCTGCTTTTTTAAATTTTAACCATATAGGCATTAATGCGTCGCCCTTTGTATTAATGTTTATAGAACCGTTTTTTACACGTTCTCCGCATCCCCATGATGAACTGGCGGCAGCTGAATCAGTTACTATAGAGGAGGCCGAGGCCATATCCATTAAACCTCTTGATACCAGGTTATCTTTATATAACTGCATCCAGTGTGTGCTTTTACCCAGTATGCGATTAGCGTATAAATCAGCCATATTTAAAGTACCGCTGCTCATACCGTCACTTACCAGCATAATAATATTTTTGGCTTTTTTGTATTTAAAATCTTCGGCTGCCTCTATTGGGGCTGCTATTCCTTCGAAAGGATTTAATAGGGCACTTCCTACTGCAGTAAGCGCACCGGCTTTAAAAAATTTACGTCTGTTCATGCGTATTGACATTTTTTCAAAGGTACAATGATTTTAAGAAAAGTAGCTTTTATAGAGTTTAAGAGATTATTAAAAATAAAAGACATCTAATACTCAATTTTGCCGATTAGATAGCGATAAATGATCAGGCTACTAAACCTATTGAAAATATAACGGAATTCTATAATAAAATACTTTGATATCAAATAAAAAAGCCCCTTCAAGGGGCTTTTTTTATTGTAATGCTTTTTTATAAATGGCTTCGTATATGGGGACTATTTTATCGATGCTAAACACTTTTGAATGTTCAAGTGCATGCTGTTTAAACTGATTTAAAGTATTTTCGTCTTTTAAAATACGTAATGCACTATTCGCCATATCTTGTACATCACCCACGTTACTCAGAAAACCTGTTTTACCCTGTACATTTACTTCGGGTAATCCGCCGGCATTTGAAGAAATAACAGGTACGGCGCAAGCCATAGCTTCTAAGGCGGCCAGGCCAAAACTTTCGGTTTCGGAAGGAAGTAAAAAAAGATCAGAATACCTCAGAATACTATCTACTTCACTACTATTTCCAAAAAAGATAATTTTGTCGCTAATTCCTAGCTCTCCGGCGATTTTTTCAGCTTTTTCCTTTTCCGGCCCGTCGCCCACCATCATTAACTTGGCAGGAATTTCCTTCTGTATATTATCGAAAATATGAATAACATCTTCAATACGTTTTACTTTCCTGAAGTTACTGATATGCGTTACGATACGTTCATTATCCTGAGCCAATTGTTTGCGCTGGCAGCTAACGGAGGTAAACCCGTTTAATTTTTCTTCGATGAAATTTGGAATTACCGTAATGTCTTTTTTTATATCAAAAAGCTCGTAAGTCGACTTTTTCAAATCTTCCGAGACAGAAGTAACAAAATCTGATTTATTAATACTGAAGCTTACGGCTGTTTTATAGTTAGGATGATTGCCTACCAATGTAATATCTGTGCCGTGTAATGTGGTAACCATAGGAAGGCTAATACCTAAGTCTTCCAGCATTTTTTTTGCCATGTACCCGGCAAAGGCATGTGGAATAGCATAATGTACATGTAAAATATCTATCTGGTAGAGTTTTACCATATCTACAATCTTGCTTGATAATGCCAGTTCATAAGGTTGGTAATGAAATAGCGGATAATCGGGTACATTTACTTCATGGAAATAAATATTCGGATTGAGAAGAGCTAAACGTACGGGCTGACGATAAGTTATAAAATGTACTTCATGGCCTCTCTGGGCTAATGAAATACCTAATTCTGTAGCAACTACGCCACTTCCGCCAAAAGTAGGATAGCATACAATGGCTATTTTCATATTTTATTTTCTGCTAATTTAAGTATTAAAGTAAAAACTGAAAGTTACAAATACGTTAATATATGCACTTATTGTAATTTTTCTTTTAAATATTTTCCTGTTACAGAAGTGTTATTTTTTGCCACTTCTTCAGGCGTTCCTGTGGCTATTACATAACCCCCGTTTACGCCTCCTTCCGGTCCCATATCGATTATCTGATCGGCACATTTTATCAAATCAAGGTTGTGTTCGATAACGATAATAGAATGTCCTTTTTCTATCAGGGCATTAAACGATTGCAACAGTTTTTTGATATCATGAAAATGTAAACCTGTTGTGGGTTCGTCAAAAATAAAAAGGGTGCGTTCTTTTGTTTGCCCTTTTCCGAGAAAAGTAGCCAGTTTTATACGTTGTGCTTCACCTCCTGAAAGTGTGGAAGAGCTTTGTCCTAATTTCACATACCCCAAACCTACGGCTCGTAAGGGTGCTATTTTCTGGGTAATCTTGGTTTGTTTATGTTTTTCAAAAAATTGTAGTACTTCGTCTACGGTCATGTTTAAAATATTGTCTATATTCTTACCTTCAAACTGTACTTCCAAAATTTCTTTTTTAAAGCGTTTGCTCTGGCATGTTTCACACTCTAAATGCACATCGGCCATAAACTGCATTTCAATTGTAACTTCGCCTTCGCCTTTACAAACTTCACATCTTCCTCCATCTACATTGAAAGAAAAGTGTTTGGGCTGGTAATTTCGCATCTTAGATAAAGGTTGCTTGGCAAACAAATCGCGTATATCGTCGTAAGCCTTTACATACGTTACAGGATTGGAACGGGAACTTTTTCCTATCGGGTTCTGATCAACATACTCAATATGGCGAATGTGTTGATAAGAACCTTTTATTTCAGAAAAATGCCCGGCTTTTTCCGATGTACCTGTAAGCTGTTTTTGTAGTACAGGATATACTATTTTTTTAACCAAAGTACTTTTGCCGCTACCGGAAACACCAGTTATTACAGTTAAGCAATCCAGCGGAAATGTAACATTTATATTTTTTAAATTATGTTCGCGTGCGCCGATAATTTCGATAAAATGTTTATAGGGACGTCTTTTTTCAGGAACTTCTATAGCCATAGTACCGTTTAGATATTTAGCGGTGAGCGAGTCAGATTTTAAAAGTGCCTCATAATTGCCCTGTGCTACTAATTCTCCTCCGAGATAGCCTGCTTCAGGACCTATATCGATGATTTCGTCAGCAGCCTTCATTACGTCTTCATCGTGCTCCACCACAATTACGGTGTTTCCCAGTTTTTTTAGATTTTTGAGTACTCCTATTAATTTTTCTGAATCTTTGGGATGTAAACCTATGCTTGGCTCATCCAGAATATACATAGATCCGACAAGGCTGCTTCCTAGCGAGGTTGCCAGATTTATACGTTGCGATTCCCCCCCGGAAAGTGTAGAAGAATTCCTGTTTAATGTTAGATATGTCAGTCCTACCTCTGCTAAAAACTGCAGACGATTGGTTATTTCAAGTAACAGTCGCTTGGCTACTTTTTGTTCAAATTCGTTTAATTTGATATTTTTAAAAAAAGTACTTAAATCAGTTATTGATAAATCAACCAGATCAGCTATCGATTTTTGGTTGATTTTTACATAACTGGCTTCTTTTCTAAGACGTTTTCCCAAACAAACCGGACATTTGGTCTTTCCCCGGTAACGGGAAAGCATTACTCGGTTTTGTATCTTATAGCTTTGGCTTTCCAATTCTTTAAAAAAGTCATTCAGCCCTGTGAAATGTTTATTTCCCTCCCAAATCAATTGCTTTTGATTCTCTGATAATTCATAAAAAGGTTTGTGAATGGGAAAGTCGAAATGATGTGATTTATTTACAAGCTGGTCTCTGTACCAGCTCATACTTTCCCCCCTCCAGGGAAAAATAGCATTTTCATAAACGGAAAGGGCTGTATTAGGAATTACCAAGTCTTCATCAATACCGATTACGGTTCCGAAACCATCACACTTAGGGCAGGCTCCGTAAGGATTGTTAAAGCTGAATAAATGTATGTTGGGCTCTAAAAATGTAAGACCGTCCAATTCAAATTTATTACTGAATTCAAGTAAAGTA
Organism: Paenimyroides tangerinum; assembly: GCA_050990835.1. Taxonomy (GTDB): domain Bacteria; phylum Bacteroidota; class Bacteroidia; order Flavobacteriales; family Flavobacteriaceae; genus Flavobacterium. The sequence continues at coordinate 1,989,328 of CP158859.1, forward strand.
CCGGTACCTAATTCCTGTAAAAAACAAACTCCTTTTCCTTCAAAAAAAGCAACCTGAACGGCATCGGCCAACCGGTTATAAAAATCGTCATTATGATGTACCACCAAACGATCTACTACCAAAAACACATCTTCAGGAGCCAGATTGTCCGTAGTGTTTTCTTCAAGAAAAACATCCAGCCGCTGCATTTCATTTTTGATTAAAACACGGGCAAAACCTTGTTCCAGAAAAAGTTTAAGCTGTTGCATAACCGTACGGTTTTTCTTCTCAGATAAAGGTGATAACAATAACCATTTACTTTCTTCTTCAAATGTTTTTACTTTATTTACAACATCGTTAATCGTATCTTTTTTGACTTCAAGGCCGGAAATAGGAGAATAGGTACGGCCAATACGGGCAAATAAAAGTTTAAGATAATCGTAAATTTCAGTTGATGTTCCTACAGTAGATCGGGCGTTGGTTGTATTGACCTTTTGTTCTATAGCTATGGCGGGTGCGATACCCTTTATATATTCAACCTTAGGTTTGTCTATACGTCCTAAAAACTGACGTGCATAAGATGATAAACTTTCGACATATCTCCTTTGTCCTTCAGCATATAAGGTGTCAAAGGCCAGACTGGATTTTCCCGAGCCGGATAAACCTGTTATGACCACAAATTTATTGCGGGGAATAACAACATCTATATGCTTTAAATTATGTAGATGGGCCCCTTTTATTATGATGTTTTCTTTGGGGTTGATAGTGGAAAGATCTTTCTTTTTCATTTAAATAAAATAACTACAAATTTACAAAAAAACTACTGGTTTTCTATAAGCTAAAAAGAAAGAAAATGTTGAGATGTATACTAAAAAAGAATTTAGTTGGTTATTGTTAGGGTATATTTACTTCTTCTTAACAAAAAAATATTTGAGCAGAAGAAATGATTATAATAAAAATGAATACATTTGGTGTTCAATTTGTTAAATAAACATGCTTGAAGCATTAGTCATTTCAAAAAGCGTCTGAAACTATTGATTAAGTTTTTTATAATTTCAGTAAACAGAAGTCATTTACTTGATCTGACAACAGAATTTAACGAATCTCCAACGCTGTTCACAAAGAATTGAAAAATTTATCAAATGCTGGATACAAGAAATCAGTAATAAATTTCATATGCTGCTGACAAATAGTGTCCGATTTTTGAACTTATACAACAAATAGTGCGTAAATATTGGGATTAGATACTATTGTGGAACAGATTTTGAATTGAATAAATGATGTTCAACAAATAGAACTTAGTTGGAGATGATGCGTAAGGTATAGACAATGGTTTCAAATATTATAAGAGAAAATATAAATAAAAACTATACTGAGGTATTTTGTTTTAAGAATAAAGAAAAATGTAATATTTTTATTATAATCATATACTTTCATCAGAAGGAATTCTACTTTTTGGGGAAAATATAAACGAAACAAACTTTTGTAATTAAAAAAATAAACAATTATGAAAATAGGAATCACTTTTAGTTCATTTGATTTATTACATGCCGGACATATTAAAATGTTGGAAGACGCCAAGAGGCAGTGCGATTATTTAATATGTGGTTTGCAAATGGACCCTACAATAGATAGGCCCGAAAAAAATAAACCTACTCAAACGGTGGTGGAGCGTTATATTCAACTGAAAGCCTGTAGATTTGTTGATGAAGTAGTACCTTATGTTACTGAACAGGATTTAGAGGATATTTTACGTTCTTTTAAAATAGACATACGTATTTTAGGAGAAGAATATAAGGACAAAAACTTTACAGGTCGTGTTTATTGTGAAGAAAAAGGAATAGAACTATACTTTAACACAAGGGATCATCGGTTCTCAAGTTCTGGTTTACGTAAAATTGTTTCAGAAAAAGAGCAAGAAAAAAGTATAAAGAGAATAGGTTAATGCAAAATATATTGGTGACAGGAGGGCTAGGCTACATTGGATCGCATACAGTAGTTGCTTTACAACAAACAGGTTATAAAGTGATCATCATTGATGATTTGTCTAATGCTGATGTAAATTTCTTGCATAAAATAGAACAGATTACCGGAATAGCGCCCCTTTTTTACCAGATTGATGTAAAAGAACAAACAGCTGTTAATGCGTTTTTTCAACATGAAAAAATAGATGGTGTTATTCATTTTGCGGCTTATAAAGCAGTAGGGGAATCTGTACAATTTCCTTTGAAATACTACCGTAATAATATAATGGGCCTGATAAATTTATTAGAAGGAATGGAAAAATTTAATGTTGATAATTTTATTTTTTCCTCATCCTGTACTGTATACGGACAGGCGGATAAAATGCCTATTAATGAAAAAACTCCTTTAAAACGTCCGGAAGCGCCTTATGCGAAAACTAAACATATGGGAGAAGAGATTATTTCCGATTTTATTGCTGCATCTGCAAAAAATGCTATTGCTTTGCGGTATTTTAATCCGGTAGGCGCACATGAAAGCGCTCTTATTGGAGAAATTCCAAAAGGTATTCCTAATAATCTTTTGCCTTATATTACACAAACGGCTATAGGTATACGGGAAAGCTTAGGTGTATTTGGCAACGATTATGCTACACGGGACGGAACGGCTGTCAGAGATTATATTGATATAAATGACCTTGCCGATGCGCATGTTAAAGCTATAAAACGATTGTTGAATAAAGAAAATGAACAGTCATTTGAATGTTTTAATCTGGGTTCGGGTACAGGATCTACTGTTTTAGAAATTATAAATGCCTTTGAAAAAGCAAATCAGCTAAAGATTAACTATACTATACTGCCAAGAAGGACGGGTGATGTACAAGAGGCCTTTGCTGATTATAGTCTGGCAAAGTCAAAATTAGGCTGGGAACCTAAAACACCTTTGAATGAATCAATGAGAAATGCATGGCAATTTCAAAAAAAAATAATTATTCATAATAAATAAGCTCTTTAATAACCCGTTTAATTAGAAATAAGGGGGATGTGATTTTAGAACTAAAATGAGCTTTTGAATATTTGTATTTAAAAATACTGAGTATGAAGTATAAAATAAATGACCTTCATACTATTTTAAAAAAAGATGGGTAAGGAAGTGTTTATTATATTTTCATCTTTTACATAACAAATGAAATAAATGAAAAAAACAATTATAATTACTGGAGGGGCCGGTTTTATCGGATCACATGTTGTCCGTCAATTTGTTAATAATTATCCGCATTATCAAATTGTAAATGTAGATGCGTTGACTTATGCCGGTAATTTGGAAAATATAAGAGATGTAGAAACCAAAGATAATTACGCTTTTGAGAAGATAGATATTACCAATGCTGAAGCAGTAAATGAGTTGTTTAAAAAATACCAGCCTGACGGCGTAATTCACTTAGCTGCAGAATCACATGTAGATCGTTCTATTTCAGATCCTTTGGCGTTTGTAATAACCAATGTTATGGGTACAGTAAATTTACTTCATGCAGCAAAAGAGTTATGGAGTGAAAATTACGAAAACAAACGTTTTCATCATGTTTCTACAGATGAAGTATACGGGGCTTTAGGAAATGAAGGTTTTTTTACAGAAAATACCAAATATGATCCCCATTCACCTTATTCAGCCTCTAAGGCCTCTTCTGATCATTTTGTCCGTGCATATGCCGATACCTATGGAATGCCTGTTGTGATAACCAATTGTTCTAATAATTATGGGCCTAATCATTTTCCTGAAAAGCTGATCCCCCTTTGTATTCATAATATCCTTAACAATAGGCCGCTACCGGTTTATGGTGATGGAAAATATACACGCGACTGGCTGTTTGTTATTGATCATGCCAGGGCAATTGATGTTGTATTCCATGAGGCAGTAGATGGATCTACTTATAATATAGGTGGGTTTAACGAATGGCAGAATATTGATTTGATAAAAGAATTGTGTAAACAGATGGATGCTAAACTGGGAAGGAATGCAGGAACAAGCGAAAAACTCATTACTTTTGTAAAAGACCGGCCGGGGCACGATTTGAGATACGCCATTGATGCAACCAAAATCAAAAAAGAATTAGGTTGGGAACCAAGTGTTACATTTGAGGAAGGATTGTCTATAACTATAGACTGGTATTTGGGTAACGAAGAATGGTTACGGAGTATTACTTCAGGAGAATATCAGAAATATTATGAAAAACAATATAAATAATCTATGAGGATTAAGCGTAAGAAAATGATAAATGAGTTAATGAATATTAGATTATTGTTCTCTATTTTTTGCTGTAAATAATGAAAGCAACAGAAACAAAATTAAAAGGCTGTTTTATACTTGAACCTAGTGTGTTTGAAGACGACCGTGGTTATTTTTTCGAAAGCTTTAATGAAAAAGTGTTTAATGAGGTCACCCATACCACTACCCATTTTGTGCAGGATAACCAGAGTTATTCTAAAAAAGGAGTTATTCGTGGTCTTCATACACAAATTGGAAAGTATGCGCAAGCTAAATTGGTTCGTGTCTTAAAAGGAGAAGTAATAGATGTAGCTGTGGACGTACGCCCAGATTCACCTACTTTTGGACAACACATAACCTTACATTTATCAGCAGAAAACAATAAACAATTATTTATACCGCGCGGATTTCTGCATGGGTTTTCAGTTTTGAGTGAAGAAGCGGTATTTTTTTATAAATGCGATAATTTTTATAATAAAGAAGCGGAACAGGGAATTTTGTATAATTCACCTGAGCTGGATATTGATTGGGGAATAGCAGCTAAAACAGAAAATGTTTCGGAAAAAGATATAACGCTGCCCACTTTTAATGAAATATATATGTTTAAATAAGCTGATCTATAAAGAAGAAATTTTAGACAATGAAAATACTGATTACAGGTAAAAACGGACAGTTAGGATCTGAATTACAGGATTTGCAGATAGATTATCCTCACCATGAATGGGTATTTGTAGATCGTGAAGAAATGGATTTAAGTAATCTTATGCAAATAGTAGAAGTTCTGGAAAAAATACAACCAGACTTAATTGTGAATGCGGGGGCTTATACAGCAGTGGATAAAGCCGAAACAGAACAAAAACTGTGCGATACGGTAAATCATTTAGCTGTTAAAACTATAGGGGAATGGGCGGCTGATAATCAGGCTAAAGTCATTCATATTTCAACCGATTATGTGTTTGACGGAACTAGTGAAATACCTTTAAAAGAACAGGATACTGCCCATCCTGTTAATACATACGGACATACAAAATTAAAAGGTGAACAGGCTTTAATCGTATCTAAAGCTGATTATATCATTATCCGCACCTCATGGGTATACTCAACATATGGTGCTAATTTTGTAAAAACGATGAAACGTTTAATGCAAGAAAAAGCTGAATTAGGTGTGGTGGCAGATCAAATGGGTAGCCCCACTTATGCCGCTGATTTAGCAAAAACTATTATAACTATAATAAATGCACCTTATTTTGAAAAAGGCATTTATCATTATTGTAATGAAGGAAAAATAAGCTGGTATGATTTTGCTGTTGCCATAAAAGAAATGAATGATTTTAACTGTAAAATAAATGCTATTAGTAGTGAAGCATTTCCCACACCTGCCCAACGCCCTTTATTTTCTTTGTTGGATACATCTAAAATTAAAAGAATATATGGCATACATATTCCTTCTTGGAAAAGCAGTTTGGAACTAATGCTGAGAAAATTAAATAAACAAGTATAAAATATGAGTTAACGTTTATTGTATAGTTTATTGTATGCTAGTGTTTTACTGCCAATGATTGACTGAAATTATGTGATGTGTCTAAAATAGACATGTTGTGAGGTCTAACCAAAATGAGTACATTTACTGCACAATTTGTTAAAATGAAAAATGCTTTGAGAGCGTTTAGTAAAGTCCTCAAGTGTAAAAGCATAAAAAATAACGAATGAGCAACGGGTGAATACTCAAAAAAAATAAATGCAATGAAAGGAATTATCCTAGCCGGAGGGTCCGGTACCCGTCTACATCCGTTAACTTTAGCTGTAAGTAAACAACTAATGCCGGTTTATGACAAACCGATGATTTATTACCCGCTTTCTACCTTGATGCTCGCAGGAATTAATGAAATCTTAATTATTTCCACGCCGCATGATTTGCCTCATTTTAAAAAACTATTAGGAGACGGCTCACAAATTGGTTGCCGTTTTGAATATGCAGAACAATCAGCACCTAATGGTTTAGCACAAGCTTTTGTAATTGGAGAACATTTTATTGGAGATAGTAAAGTAGCGTTGGTTTTAGGCGACAATATATTTTATGGAAGTGGTATGAGCAGGCTGCTTCAAAGTTGTACTCAAGAGGAGGGAGGAGTCGTTTTTGCGTATCCGGTTCATGATCCGGAACGCTATGGAGTAGTTGAGTTTGATGCAAATAAAAAGGTGATATCGATAGAAGAAAAACCTGAACGGCCTAAATCGAATTACGCGGTACCGGGCTTGTACTTTTATGACAATGAAGTAGTGAATATTGCTAGGAATATTAAACCTTCGCCACGTGGAGAATATGAAATTACTGACGTTAATAAGGAATATCTAAAACGTAATAAACTTCGGGTAGGCGTTTTTGATAGAGGAACAGCGTGGCTAGATACCGGTACTTTTGCTTCGCTTATGCAAGCCAGCCAGTTTGTTCAGGTAATAGAAGAACGCCAGGGCTTGAAAATAGGTGCAATAGAAGAAGTAGCATATCGTATGGGATATATTGATAAAGAACAGTTGCGAAGAATAGCGGAGCCTCTAAAGAAAAGTGGTTACGGAGAGTATCTTATGAAGATTTCGAATTAAGAAACAGGACACTTAAACGCTAAGTCTAACAAATGATAAACGTATTATGTAATAATAGCAAAAATTAAAAATGAAACATATTTTAATTACCGGGGGAGCAGGATTCATTGGCTCTAATCTAACAGAATATTTTTTAAATAAAAAGTATAAAGTGACGTGTCTTGATAATTTTGCAACAGGACATCGTCATAATATCGAGCCTTTTTTTGAAAATTCGGATTATACATTGATTGAAGGCGATATCAGAGATATAGAAACATGTCATAAAGCGGTTAAAGGGGGGGTAGATTATGTATTGCATCAGGCAGCTTTAGGATCTGTTCCTCGTTCAATTAATGATCCCATTACGTCGAATGAAGTAAATGTTTCAGGTTTTTTAAATATGTTGGTTGCAGCTCGCGATGCCGGAGTTAAGCGGTTTGTTTACGCTGCTTCTTCTTCAACTTATGGCGACTCAGAAAATTTGCCTAAAGTAGAGGATATCATCGGAAAACCATTATCGCCTTATGCCATTACAAAGTATGTCAACGAACTGTATGCAGATATCTTTAGTAAAACCTATGGTTTATCGTGCATAGGATTACGTTATTTTAATGTGTTTGGTCGCCGTCAGGATCCGAATGGGGCTTACGCAGCAGTGATTCCATTATTTGTAAAACAATTTATGAATCACGAATCTCCAAAAATTAATGGAACAGGAGATTACTCTCGCGACTTTACATACATTGATAACGTTATTCAAATGAATGAACGTGCAATGCTTACAGAAAATCCTGAAGCTGTAAATACAGTATACAATACAGCAGTTGGAGACCGAACTACATTAAATGATCTGGTAAAATACCTGAAAGAGTATTTAAGCGAATATGATGCTGAGATTACCCATGTAGAAGCTATACATGGTCCTAACCGTGCTGGTGATATTCCGCATTCATTGGCATCGATAGAAAAAGCAAAAGCATTATTAGGTTACAAACCAACTCACACCATTGATAAAGGCTTAAAAGAAGCGGTAAAATGGTATTGGGAAAATTTAAAATAAACAACAAATTAATTTGTAAATGTAATCATAAACAAATTAAATCACAAAGTAGTAAACTAACACATAAAACTCAATGAGTACATCACATAAAATAGCGATTATAGGTTTAGGGTATGTAGGATTACCTTTAGCGCGTTTATTTGCAACAAAATATCCTGTTGTAGGTTTTGATATCAATCAGAAAAGAATCGAAGAATTAAACCAGGGAACTGATTATACATTAGAGGTTGATGATGAGGTTTTACAAGCTGTTTTAATAAAAGAAAATCCTTTTACAGGTAATATAAACGGATTATACTGTTCCAGTAATCTGGAAGATATTAAAGAGGCGAATATATATGTGGTAACGGTACCAACACCTGTAGATAAGCATAATCGTCCGGATTTGACCCCCTTGTATAAATCTTCTGAAACGGTAGGGAAGGTTTTGTCAAAAGGAGATATTGTAATTTACGAATCAACAGTCTATCCGGGGGTGACGGAAGAAGAATGCATTCCTGTTTTGGAAAAAGTTTCCGGATTAAAATTCAATGAAGATTTTTTTGCAGGCTATTCACCAGAACGTATCAACCCGGGAGATAAAGAGCACACCGTAGAAAAAATCTTAAAAGTAACGTCAGGGTCTACCCCGGAAATAGGAGAGGTTGTCAACAACATATACAAATCGGTTATAGTTGCCGGAACACATTTAGCGCCAACGATTAAAGTTGCGGAAGCAGCTAAAGTAATTGAAAATTCGCAACGCGATATCAATATTGCATTTGTAAACGAATTGGCAAAGATTTTTAACCTGTTAGATATAGATACACACGCTGTATTAGAAGCCGCAGGAACAAAATGGAATTTCTTGCCATTTAAACCAGGCTTAGTCGGTGGCCACTGTATTGGAGTAGATCCGTATTATCTAGCGCAAAAAGCACAAGAAAAAGGCTATCATCCGGAAATTATCTTAGCAGGACGCCGACTAAATGATTCAATGGGCGAATACGTAGCTTCTCAGGTGGTAAAAACCATGATTAAAAATAATATTAAAGTCAATGGAGCAAAAGTGCTGAACTTAGGAATTACATTCAAAGAAAACTGTCCTGATGTTCGTAATACAAAAGCAGTGGATGTAATTGAAGCCTTACAAGATTATTCGTTAAATGTGACAACATTTGACCCTTGGGCAAACCCGGAAGAAGTTATGCATGAATATAATTTGGAATGTTGTACTGAACTTGTTAAGGAATCTAAATTCGACGCCATTATTCTTACAGTTGCTCATAAAGAATTTATTGATTTGGATATAAATGAATATTTAAAAGAAGGCGGGGTTATTTATGATGTAAAGGGGATTACAAAAGGAAGAAATGTTTTTAGACTATAAATGAATGAAACTATTGAGCGTATTTAGAAAAGGAGGGTTAAAAGCCAATGTTTTATCAATGTTTATCTCTAATCTTTCTTATGCATTTTTTAGCTGGGCACAATTATCATTAGTTTCTAAATTTACAAACGGACAAATACTGGGTGAATATACTTTAGCTATTGCTATTATCACACCTTTATATCTATTCTCCAATATGCAATTAAGATCTTTAATTATTACAGATCATAAAAATGAATTTGAGTTTTATGACTATTTTAATTTTAGGGTTATTAGTAATTTTCTATTAATACTTGCAACAATAATAATTGTTTTTTTTATTAAAAGCGAAACTCCGTGGATTATAATTTTATTTGCACTGATAAAAATTATCGAAAGTAATTCTGAAATTATTAATTCTTTTTTTCAAAAAAAAGAACAAATGCATTATGTGTCTTTTTCAGTATTGTTTAAAAGTTTTTTTGGATTTTTAGGAATGCTAATCGGGTTGTGGTGGTTTAAAGATATAGTTAAAGGACTATTATTAAGCTTAATTTTTAATTTTTTAATTTACCTGTTTTATGATAGGCGAATTGCTTTAAAAAATAAGATATATACAGTAAAAAAGAAGTTTGATGGCAACCAGTTAAAAGCGATATTAAAAATTGCTATACCTTTAGGAATAGTTTCCGGAATAATCTCATTAAATGGGAATATCTCAAAGTTTTTTGTTGAAAAAATGCTTGGTACTGAAATACAAGGGATATATTCTTCAATTTCTTATTTAATTATTTTAGGAACATTTGTATGTAATGCGGTAGGGGCAAGTTTTGCACCGCGTTTGAGTAAATATTATTTAGAAAAGGATATAAAAGCTTTTAAAAGGTTACAAAATAAGTTCCTTTATTTTAATATATTGCTGGGAATTCTTGCTTGGTTTATAACTTATTTGTTTGGTCAAGAGTTACTTTTATTCTTTTTCAATGCAAAAATTGCAAGCTATAGCAATTTATTAAACTGGGTAATGATTGTTGGATTATTCAATTATATTCTGACAGCATTAGGATATACCTTAACTTCAATCCGAGCATTTAAAATACAACCTAAAATCAACCTATTAAATCTTTTTTTAAAACTAATACTTATGGGAGTTTTTATAGAGGTATATGGTTTACTTGGAGCAATTTACTCGCAATTAGTTGTTATTATAATTCAATGTATTTTTATCTTTTTTTATATTCAACGAAAAGTTAAAATGGACTATATAAAGACATAACCATGTTCAAAGAATTATTTAATTTTAAGTTTATAGGTTCACTCATAATCAGTTTATTAATCCTCTTTAGAATAAACTTAGTTATAAGTGGCATAATAAGCGTGGTTTATTTAATAATATTTATTTTTTATAATTTTAAAATAAATAGAAGGTTTTACTATACATGTTTAGAGATATTAATCTATACGTTACCGTTTAGTTTTACGTCCTTGTTTCCCCAATTAAATTTTTTGAGCTTATTCATTTTATGTCAGATAATGATGACTATTAATGGATGTTTAAATATAAAGAAATCTAATAAGTTTTCTAGCTTTATTTTGATTTTTATAATATTAGTTAATATTATCTATATTATATTTTTAGGATTATCAACTAATCTATATTATGAGGTAATAATAAAGATGAATATATTTTTAACATCCTTATACATTATTGCAAATAACTTTAGGCTTAAATATGAAGAAGTTTCTGAACTAGAAAAAAAATTCATAATGGTCTCCTTAATTGGTGGAGTAACAATATTTCTTCAATACTATTTTAATAAATATTTAGGGATTACAACTTTAGGAACCCAAAGTAAAATGGGTGAATTAAGACAGGGTTTTTCAGGGTTATTTTATGATTATAGTATTATGTCCATTTATATGTCCGGTACAGCCGGATTATTAATTTTTAAGCTTATTAACAAAAAAAACATTTTCAATAAATTTATTGATGTAATACTAATTTTTATATTAATTTTTGTTTCCGCCTTAACATCAGCAAGATCAGGATTAGCTGCCTTATTTCTATCGTTAGCCGTTTTTATATTATGGAAAAAAAATATTAAAGTTTTTATAATAGGCTCAATATTAGCTATTCCTAGCCTATATTTAATATTGCAATTTGTTTCTAAAACTAGAGGAACTACTGTAACAAATGATTCTGGTAGGATGAATAATATCAATGAATCATTAGATTATGTTTTAGAAAACCCTCTATTTGGATCAGGTGGTTTAGGATATAATAGTATCACAAATAATATGCTGCCTCATAATTTTATAGTTGATTTTCTGACAGATTTTGGCATAATATTATTTATTTTTTATTGTATGATTATGGCTTATATTATTAAAGTTGGAATTAGATACAATGTTGAATTAAGTTTTTTATTTTTACTTTATATGTTTGGTGGTATGTTTCACGCATCTTTTATAAACACACACTATATAATTTTTCCAATTTTTACTATCCTAGCTATAAAAAATCAATATAAATGAAAGTTTTACATGTCATAAATTCATTAGCAATTGGAGGAGCGGAAAAATTAGTTGTTGATAGCTTAGTATATTATAAAAACGAACTAGAGCAGGTAGACTTATTGGCTTTAAAAAAAACTAAAAAGAATTTTGAAGAAAGAGTACCTAACAATACAAAGATTGATTTTTTAACTAATAAAAGTATATATTCTCCCATTTTAATACTAAAAATTATACCTTACCTCAAAAAATACGATATTTTTCATGTCCATTTATTTCCTGCACTATATTGGGTTGTTTTAGCAAAATTAATTTCTTTTAGCAAAGTAAAAATAGTTTATACGGAACATAGTACTGAAAATAAACGTAGAAAAAATAAAATTTTAAAATATTTAGATCGATTTATATATGGTAAACTCGATTTTATCGGCTGTATTTCAGAAGCCACTAAACATAATTTAGAAAATCATCTGAATAACAGAAATAAAAATATTTCTGTTATTTTTAATGGTATTGATTTAAAAGATTTTGTAAATTCAGAAGATAATTCAAATAACAGCTATGATTTTTTTGAAAAAGATAGCTTCATTTTGATTCAGGTTTCGAGTTTCCGAGTTCAAAAAGATCAAAAAACAGTCATTAGAGCTTTACAATTGTTGCCAGAAAAAATTAAACTAATTTTAGTTGGAGATGGCAATTTAAGAGCTTCTAATGAAGAACTCGTCAAAGAATTAAATTTACAAAATAGAGTTAAATTTTTAGGAATACGAAACGATATTCCAATGTTAATGCAATATGCCGATGTTTGTATCCTAAGTTCTCTTTACGAAGGCTTTGGTCTAGCAATTTTAGAAGGTATGGCATCTAAAAAACCAAGTATTGCAAGTAATGTGGATGGATTACGCGAAATTGTAGAAAATTACGGTTTATTATTTGAACAAGGAAGCGAAAAACAATTATCATATCAAATTATGAAGTTATATCAAAATAAGTTGTATTATAATGAAGTAGCTATAAAATGCTATAGAAGAGCACTAGAATTTGATATAAAACAAATGGTTAATCAATATATTAAAGTATATGAAAACGTTATTTAATCATCTATTACACCTTTTTTTAATTATTTTTTCTTTTTTTTCTTGTACTGCTCAAAAGTTTAGTTATAAAAAGATTGTTGATGTGCCAACATTTATTAATTCGTATAATGAAAATACAAGTTTAGAAAATTTAATAAAAAAAGAAAAACCTATTGATATTACAAAATATTTGCCCAAAAATCATAAAAAAGATGGCTCAATAGATTATACGCAATATATTCAAAAAGGAATTAATGAAAATAGGTCTATATTATTGCCAAATTTTCCCATATTAATTAATGATAAGGGGTTAGATATTTTAAATAACTCAGTTGTTATATTTAATAAAAAATCATTTATAAAATTAGCCCCATCAGCCAAAACTAATTATCAAATTTTAAGAATTCATCAAAAACAAAATATAAAAATATATTCGCCAAGGATAGAAGGAGACAGAAATAACCATTTAAATTCTAAAGGTGAATGGGGAATGGGGATTTCTATTGTATCTTCTACAAATATAGAGATAATAAACCCTCAAATAAAAAATTGTTGGGGTGATGGTATCTATTTAGGTCAAGATAAGAAAGAAGTTAACAAAAATATAAAAATTAAACATGGGCTTATTGATAACAATAGGAGAAACGGTATTTCAGTTATAAGTGCTGATGGATTAGAAATTTCTGATATTATTTTATCTAATACAAATGGCACTAGTCCGGAAAGTGGCTTAGATTTTGAACCCAATAATAATAATGAAGAATTAAAAAATATTACAGTAAAAAATATATATACTTTTAATAATAAAACTAATGGAATCGTTTTTTATCTGGCTAGATTAAGAGGGAATAAACAAAAAAATGTATCAATTGAAATTAACAATCATAAGGATAAATATTCGTTAATAAGTTTAGGATATTCATCTACAGAAGTAAAAACCAAAAACAATAATTTTGACCCTTTGAATGGTACAATTACCTTGAAAAATATTGATTCATACAATAGCAAATATCCTTTTAGAGTATATAAAGGAACATTAAATGAAAATATAAATATTAATTTACATTCTAAAAATAAATCAAAATATAATACTATTATAAACGATAGTGGATTAAAAAAAATTAAAATTTCAAATAATTGATTAATGAAACTCATCCGTATTACGACAGTACCACAATCCTTAAAAGGATTATTAAAAGGGCAGTTAAAATTTATGTCACAAAACGGGTATCAGGTACTAGGTGTTTCTAGCCCTGGTGATGCTTTAAAAGATGTAGCGGTTAACGAAGGGGTAAATACTGTGGCCATAGAAATGACACGTACTATTTCTCCATTAAAAGATGTAAAAGCATTAGTTCAATTAATACAGCTTTTTCGTAAAGAAAAGCCACAAATTGTTCATACACATACACCCAAAGCAGGTTTGTTGGGAATGATGGCTGCGAAAATAGCTGGAGTTCCCTACAGATTACATACAGTTGCGGGTATGCCATTAACGGTAGCAACAGGAATCAAAAGACAATTGCTTAACCAAATGGAGAAATTGACTTATGCCTGTGCAACAAAAGTATATCCCAATTCCTATGGTTTAGAAAAAATTATTTTACGCGAAAAGTTCACCAATCCGACGAAACTAAAAGTAATTGGAAAAGGCAGTTCAAATGGAATTGATACGGCTCAATTTGACCCAGTATTAGTTTCAGAAGAAACAAAAAAAGAAATAAGAAAGGACTTAGGTATTAAGAATGATGATTTCGTCTTTTTATTTGTAGGTAGAATCGTAAAAGATAAAGGAATAAATGAATTAGTGCAAGCATTTACCAACCTTTATAGTAAAAACTCAAATACGCATTTGATATTAGTGGGAAGTTTCGAAAGACATCTCGATCCGTTACAACCAGAAACAGAGAACCTGATAAATAATCACTCCAATATACACGCTGTTGGTTATAAAACCAATGTTATTGATTATTTTGCAATGGCCAATACACTAACGTTTCCAAGTTACCGTGAAGGTTTTCCAAATGTGGTGATGCAGGCAGCGGCTATGCAGTTAAATTGTATCGTTTCCGATATTAATGGCTGTAACGAAATCATTAAAAATGGAGAAAATGGGTGGATTGTTCCTGTCAAAAATAGCACAAAACTAGAAGAGCAAATGCTGTGGTGTCTGTATAATCAGAAACAATCTGAAGAAATGGGACTAAAAAGTAGAGAAATCATGATATCTGATTATGAAAGAAGCTATATCTGGAACGAAATATTAAAAGAATATCAATCCTTAAAAAATTAATTATGGAGACATATTTTTTTATTCCTGCAAATCGATTACATAAAATTCAAGCTATAGAAAGGTTGAATGTTGATCAGATTATAATTGATCTGGAAGACGCTGTAAAAACATCTGAGAGAGAAGCGTTTATAAAAACGCTGGAAAACCAAGATATTCGTCGTGATTTTTATATTAGAGTACCTATTTATACCATTGAAAATCAATTAGATATTAACTTATACCTACAGCTGAAAAAATGGGGCTATACAAATTTTATCTTTCCAAAAATTAAAGATATTCACGATTTTGAACTCCTTAAAAATGAACTTGCTACAACAGAACGGATTATTTTACTAATAGAAACACCTTTGTTTTTAGTTCAATTGAAAGAGGTATTGGAAAAATACCATCACCTGATAAAAGGAATAGGTTTGGGAAGTCATGATTTGATGAATTATCTTGGGGCTGAGCATACTTTAACAAATTTAGATTATTATCGTAATTATCTTCTGTTACATGCAAAAGCCTACCAGGTTGAGGCATTTGATATAGCTTCGATGGAACTGAAAGAGGAGAATGAACTAAAAAATGAAATCTTAGATGGATTTAAAAAAGGATTTAATGCCAAATTTTATATTCATCCGTGGCAAGTTGAGTTAAAAGATAAGATTGCATTTTTTACAGAAACTGATTTAGAATGGGCATCTTCCATATTCAATGAATATAAAAAAGTAGATGATGCCGAAGAATTTAATCCAATCGTAGTGAATGGAGAAATAATAGAAAAACCACACTTGAACAAAGTATTCACCATATTAAAATATTTTAGAAAATATGAAACCGAGTAATTTAGGAAACTATTATGATGATTTTGTTGTAGGTGAAACCATACAGCATTCCTTATCAAAAACAATATTTGAGAGCGATAATAATTTTTTCAGTCTCTTGACAATGAACCATCATCCAGTACATTTAAACCTAGATTATGTTCAGTCTCATCAACACAAACAAATTCTCGTAGTAGGGACACTTGTATTCAGTTTGGTTGTGGGTATGACGGTTCCGGATATTAGTGGAAAAGCGGTAGCAAATTTAGAGTATGAAAGCGTAAATCATTTAGGGCCCGTTTTTATAAATGATACTATTTATGCCCGAACAATTATTTTGGAAAAATGGGAAACATCTAAAGGAGATCGCGGAGTTGTCTATGTAGAAACCATTGCGTCAAATCAAAAAGGAGAAGATGTCTTGAGTTTTCGACGTAAAGTTTTATTAAATAAAAAAGAAAGTAATGACTGATCATCTATTAATGAGGAGCTTGATGTTCGTCCCCGCACACAACGAACGTTTGATGACAAGTGCTACAAAATCTGAAGCAGATGTCCTATTGTTTGATATAGAAGATTCCGTTCAGCCGAATGATAATAAACAGATTGCGCGAGATAATGTTATCAGATACATAGAAGAGGGATTATTTAAAAATAGAAGTGTTTTCCCACGTATTAATGATAGAGAAAGTGGAGAGCTATTAAAAGATGTGATCCAATTGACTATTCCTGGCATAACAGGATTTATGTATCCTAAAGCGAAAACAGGAGAAGATATTTACTTTTTTTGTAAACTTTTAGAAACAATAGAATATGAAAAAGGTATTCCAGTAGGCACGTTCAAAATCATTCCTTTAATTGAAACAGCATCCGCTGTTTTAAATGCACAGGATATATGTAAGGCTTCTTCTCGTGTGGTAGCAATTGCTTATGGATCAGAAGATTTTATTGCGGATTTAGAAGGGCAGCATGATTTAGAACATGAAAGTCTTTTTGTACCTCGTAATTTAATTGCAATGGCAGCAAGAGCAACAGGAGTCATTCCAATTGATACAGTTCATGTACGGGTAAAGGATTTGGAAGATTTAGAAAAAAATCTGGTGCTTTCGAAAAAATTAGGATACGAAGGCATGTTAGTCTTAAACCCGATTGAATTAGCATTAGTTCATCGCTATTATTCACCAAGTGAACAAGATGTGTACGAAGCTGAGGAGATTTTAAGATTAGACCAAATTGCCCGTGAAAATAATCAGGGAGTAGCCATTATGAATGGAAAATTTGTAGGTCCTCCCTTTGTATTGAAAGCTAAAAAAATATTGAAAAAACATGAGTCTATCATAAAAAAAAGTAAAAATGGATAAAGTAATTATTATAGGTGGCTCTGGTGCAGCATTAGTAATCGGTGAAGCTATTAACCATGCAAGAGAAAATTTTGGACTTAATGCAGAATTTGTAGGGCTATTAAATGATGCAGAAGTTTCTGAAATAAATGGAGTACCAGTATTAGGGAAAACATCTGAAGTAATAGATTTTGTAAACAAAGGTTATAAATTTTTATTTACAATTTATAAAATGGGAGGACAGCCAGACAGAATTAAACTTTTCAGAGACTTAAATATTCCCAATGAAAATATGTTCACATTTATTCATCCGTTAGCTTTTGTTTCTCCTTCTGTGGAACTAGCCCCAGGAGTTGTTGTAATGCCTAATGCTAGTATTTCTTGCGGGACTAAAATAGGAAAGTGTAGCTTGGTAATGAGTAATGTTTCGATTGGACATGATAACCGTATTGATGAACATTGTTTTTTTACGGCGAGTTCATGTTTAGGTTCCTATTTGGAAATAGAAGAGGGAGTTTGGGTAGGAATGAATGCTACAATTAGAGGGAAACAAAAAATAGGAAAACATGCGGCAATTGGTATAGGTAGTATTGTTGTAAAAGATATTCCCGAAAATGAATTGTGGATTGGGTCTCCTGCCAAATTTCATAAAAGTGTTAATGATAAAATTACAATGTAATGTACAGATATATTAAAAGAGTTTTTGATATATTATTTTCTTTTTTATTGGTTTTGATAACATTACCTATAATGTTTATTTTGCTATTTTATCTGAGGATACATTTTAAATCTAATCCAATATTCAAACAGAAAAGATTAGGGTATAAGAATAACGAATTCTTTATTTATAAACTGAAGACAATGAAAGATCTTTTCGATGAAGATGGAAATCCATTACCTGATAAGTTAAGAATAACGCGACAGGGAGCTTTAATCAGAAAATTATCTTTGGATGAAATTCCACAAGTTTTTAATATTCTCAAAGGAGATATGTCTTTTATTGGACCAAGACCTTTATCCGTTAAAAATTTACCGTTTTATACAGAAAGAGAGTTGAAAAGGCATAATGTAAAGCCTGGTATTAGTGGTTTAGCCCAAATTAATGGAAGAAATTCATTGGATTGGGATACAAGACTTGAGATGGATGTCTTTTATGTTGAAAACCTCTCAGCTAGTTTGGATATAAAAATATTTTTTAAAACAATACAAAATGTTTTATCAAGAAAAGATATTGCTATAACCCCTCAAATCCCTTCTTTAATCAAAACAAGGTCAGAAAATCATAAAACCGTAAATGATTAATATACTAAAACAAAATTTAAGAATCTTCCGCGATGACCTTTACCCATTTTTAGGAGGTGGTAATAAAGGCCGTAAGATGGACGCTATTGCCAAAGATATATTCTTGAAGAATGCAAATGCTTTAGTGACAACAGGAGGATTTCAATCTAATCATTGTAGAGCGGTAGCAGTATTTGCAGCCCAATATAAGCTGAAATGTACCCTTGTTTTGCACGGTTCCAAAAATGAATTTCAGAAACAATCCGGTAATGCCAAAATAATGCGCCTTTCCGGTTCCGAAATTATATTTGTTGAGCAAGCTTCCCAGATTGGAGAAGCAATGGATGAAGCAATGAAACAATATAAAGTCCAAGGGTTTGAGCCCTATTATATTTGGGGAGGAGGACATACTTATGAGGGAGGGTTGGCCTATATTGATGCTGTAAAGGAACTAAAAGATTATGGCATTGAAAATAATTGGTTTCCTGATTATATCTTTCATGCCTCCGGGACAGGGTCAACCCAATCCGGAATTTTAGCGGGCTTAGATAAATTTGGTTTTGATAAAACCAAGGTAATAGGTATTTCCGTAGGCAGAAAATCTGAACAGGCGACTCAAGTTGTTGATGACTTTTATAAAGAATTATGCCGCCATTATCAAATTAAATGTTTAAACAGGGAATCAATTGTATTAGATGACTATTTAATGGGAGGTTATGGGCAATATAACAAAGATTTGGAGAAATTGAGCTTAAATTCGATAAAGGATTATGGTTTCACTTTAGATACTTGTTATACAGGAAAAGCATTTTACGGAATGTTAGATTTTATACAAGAAAATAATATAAACACCGAAAATATTCTGTTTTGGCATACAGGCGGAATATTTAATTTTTTAGCAGAAGAATAAGATGAACATACTTTTCACTTGCGCCGGAAGACGCAATTATTTAATCAACTATTTTAAAGACGCTTTAAAAGGAGAGGGCAAAGTATTTGCAACAGATATGCAGCTCACGGCACCAGCATTAGTCGATGCCGATGTTGCGATCCAAGTACCTGCAATTTACAGTTCGGATTATATTCCTTCACTTTTAAAAATCATTGAAGAAAACCGAATTAATGCCGTAATCTCGTTAAATGATTTGGAACTGCCTATTTTAAGCGAATCAAAAAAGGATATTGAATTGTTAGGAGCGAAGGTCATTGTAGCAGATGAACAAGCCATTAAAATAGCATTTGATAAATGGGAAACGGTAAGATTTTTAGAGCAGAATAGCTTAAAATCTCCTAAAACGTTTATTGACTTTCAGGAAGCAAAAAGAGCCATCGAATCAGGAGAGTTAAAATTTCCATTGGTTGTAAAACCTCGTTGGGGAAGTGCCTCTATCGGAATTGATTTTCCGGAAGATTTAGAAGAATTAGAATTAGCCTATAAACTTCAAACCATACGTTTGAAAAGAACAATTCTTGCAGAAGCCAGTAAAGAAGATATGGAACACGCTATTTTGATTCAGGAAAAAATTCCGGGAACAGAATACGGAATGGATGTGTTAAATGATTTTGATGGCCATTATGTCGGAACATTTGTGCGTCAGAAACTACAGATGCGCTCGGGAGAGACAGACAAAGCCATTTCGGTTATCGATTCAAGATTTGATCAAATTGGTAAAACCATAGGTGAAAATTTGCATCATATAGGAAACCTGGATTGTGATGTTTTTGAACATAACGGAGAACTTTATGTTTTAGAATTAAATCCTCGTTTCGGAGGAGGATATCCATTCTCTCACGAAGCTGGTAACAATACGGCAGCAATTTATATTGAATGGTTAAAAGGAAATAAAGACATTTCCAAATATTCTAATTACAAAGAAAATCAAATGTTTTCAAAATGCGACCGGTTATTACGAGTAAATTAAATTTCTTTTTAACTTTGTTTTAAAAAATAATAATGAACGATAAAATATGGTTATCGTCTCCGCATATGGGGGGTAACGAATTAAAATATATACATGAGGCATTCGATGCCAACTGGGTAGCGCCTTTGGGCCCCAATGTAGATGGTTTTGAAAACGATTTAGAAAAATTCCTGCATGAAGATGTAAAAGTTGCCGCACTTTCGGCCGGTACCGCTGCACTACATCTGGCACTGATAGAATGTGGTGTTGGTAATGGAGATGAGGTAATTTGCCAGTCCATGACATTTTCGGCCTCGGCGAACCCTATAGCATATCAGGGGGCTACTCCGGTTTTTGTTGATTCTGAAAAAGAAACATGGAATATGTGCCCTGTTGCTTTACAGGAAGCTATTGAAGACAGAATAGCAAAAGGAAAAAAGCCTAAAGCTATTATTGTTGTACATTTGTATGGAATGCCTGCGAAAATGGATGAGTTATTATCCATAGCTACTAAATATGAAATACCGGTAATTGAAGATGCGGCTGAAGCATTAGGATCCAAATACAAAGGAACGGCCTGTGGTACTTTCGGCAGATTTGGTATCTTGTCCTTTAATGGTAATAAAATTATCACGACTTCAGGAGGTGGCGCATTAGTGTGCCATAATAAGGAAGATAAAGATAAAGCGGTATTTTTATCAACGCAGGCACGTGATAATGCTCCCCATTATCAGCATTCCCATATCGGGTATAATTACCGTATGAGTAATATTACTGCGGGAATCGGGCGCGGGCAAATGGAAGTACTTCCACTGAGAATAGACAGCAGAAGAAAAATGCACCAGTTCTATGTTGAACTATTTGCAGGCGTAAACGGAATTACTGTTTTTACAGAACCTGATACAGACTATTATTCCAATCACTGGTTATCTGCCATTACCGTTGATCCGGCCATAACAGGGAAAACCCGTGAAGATTTACGCCTGGCTTTCTTAGAAGACAATATCGAATCCCGACCTTTATGGAAACCTATGCATATGCAGCCCGTTTTTACAAATGCACCTTATTATGGTGGTAAAATAGCAGAAGATTTATTTGAGAACGGTTTGTGTTTACCGTCAGGATCTAATCTTACAGAAGCAGAGTGTAAACGGATAGCGGCTAAAGTAAAAGAAGTTTTTAATCTCTAGACAAAATTTGTCTGGAGATTTTTTTATGACACCTTCTTGTAAACTTTAGAAGATGTCATAATAAGACGTATGATGTGTTATTTATTAATAACGCATGAGGAAATATACTTTAAAAAACGGTTATAAAGCCGTATGTTTGCAGTATAATTAAATAAAATGAACCTTCTTTCCGTAGAAAATATAGCCAAATCGTTCGGTGCACGTACATTGTTCGAAAATGTATCATTTGGTATCAATCAAGGACAAAAAGTAGCCTTTGTGGCGAAAAATGGTACCGGAAAAACGACTATCCTAAACATCATTACGGGCAAAGACTTTCCCGATAACGGTCAGGTGGTAATGCGAAAAGGCATTCGTATGGAGTTTCTTTCTCAGGAACCGTCTTTACAGGAACAGCTGACGATTGAAGAAAATATTTTCGCTTCAGATAATGATATATTAAAAGTTATCGAACAATACGAAAAAGCATTGCAAAATCCTGAAAATGAAGAAGAATACCAAAAAGCTTTTGAGCAGATGGATATTCACAATGCCTGGGATTTTGAAACCCAGTATAAGCAAATTCTTTTCAGGTTAAAACTGGAAGATGTAAAACTAAAGGTGAAAAATCTGTCAGGCGGGCAACGCAAACGCCTGGCTTTGGCTATGGTACTTATTAACAAGCCCGACCTGTTGATTTTAGATGAGCCTACCAATCATCTTGATCTGGAAATGATTGAATGGCTGGAAGACTATTTTTCAAAAGAAAACATAACGCTTTTTATGGTAACCCACGACAGGTTTTTTCTCGAAAGGGTATGTAATGAAATTATAGAGCTGGATAACGAAAAGATTTATCAATATAAAGGAAACTATTCGTATTATCTTCAGAAAAAAGAAGAACGTATTGCTATAGAAAATGCTTCGGTAGACAAAGCAAAAAACCTTTATGTAAAAGAGTTAGACTGGATGAGGCGTCAGCCTAAAGCACGTACAACCAAATCGAAGTCGCGTCAGGATGATTTTTACGTTATTAAAGAAAAGGCACATTCACGCCGTAAAGAACATCAGTTAGAGCTTGAAATAAATATGGAGCGGATGGGCTCCAAAATCATTGAAATGCATAATGTTTCACTAGCTTTCAATACTAAAACGATACTAAAGAATTTTTCCTATACATTCAACCGCGGAGAGCGTATTGGTATTATCGGTAAAAATGGTACGGGTAAATCTACTTTTTTAAATATACTTACCCGGAACCAGCAACCCGATGCAGGTAAGGTAATTATTGGAGAAACCATTAAAGTAGGCTATTATACCCAAAGTGGTATTCAGCCAAAACGGGAACAAAAAGTAATTGACGTTATTAAAGAGTTTGGTGAATATATTCCGCTTACCAAAGGACGAAGTATTTCTGCAGCACAGTTATTGGAACGGTTTTTATTCGATCGTAAAAAACAGTACGATTATGTAGAAAAACTCAGTGGAGGAGAGCTCAAACGGCTGTATTTGTGTACTGTTCTAATACAAAATCCTAACTTTTTAATACTGGATGAGCCTACAAACGATCTGGATATTGTAACGCTTAACGTTCTGGAGAATTTTTTACTGGACTATCCCGGGTGTTTATTAGTTGTATCGCATGACAGGTATTTCATGGATAAGATTGTAGATCACCTGTTTGTATTCAGAGGAGAAGGGGAGATTGAAGATTTTCCAGGAAATTATTCTGATTTCAGAAGTTACGAAGATTCAGCAGTACCTGAAAAGGAAGATATTGCAAAAGAAAAAGTTAACTGGAAGGAAAACCAGGTTAAAAAGGGACTGAGCTTTCAGGAACAAAAAGAGTTCTCAAAGATAGAGCGGGAGATTAAAGAACTGGAATCCGGTAAAAAGAAAATAGAAGACGACTTCTCAAACGGGTTGGTAGCAGATAACGAAATAGAAACCAGAGCAGGTGAATTGCAGAAAATTATAAATGCTTTGGGAGAAAAAGAGGAACGTTGGTTTGAATTGTCGGCTAAAATGGAGGAATAAAAAATGATAGTAGTGGTTTTGTTATGAACTTTTATATTTTCTATCGGAATTTCTGATTCGTTTGAGGGTATTACCTGGTCAAAAATACGGGACATAATTATAGAAGCCGGAAGCTGCTGTATAGCATATTGCTCTGCTTAGTGATAAAAGTATTTATTAAGGAGGTTTAACCGGATTTTTACCTCGCTATTAAGATCATTACCTATATAAAATGTTTTTAAGTATATTTAACCTAAAATCAAAAATATGCTTATTGAGATTGTTATTATAGTATTGGTGGCAGGTTTAGCCATAGCTCTTTCCAAACTATATGTAGTATCAGAGCGGTTAGAGAAACTGGAAAGGGTGTTTTGGGAAACTAAAGAACACCTTTCTGAAAATAATAAAAAAACTCTATCAGATCCGGTTGCAGAAAAAAAGACAGAGGAGCCTCTTCCGGCAGTTTATAAAAACGCGTTACAACCTCCTGTAAATATACCCGAAACCCTTCGCATTCAGTCGCCTATGGGTTATGGGAATCAGTCTAAAACTGAAGCAAAGCAACCAAAAGGAAAAAGCAAATCCAGAATTTTTATCGAAGATAATTTTTTAACCATAATTGGCGTGGTTACCTTTGTATTGGGGATTGGCTATTTTGTGAAATACGCTATTGATAAAAACTGGATATCTGAAACATTCCGGGTATTTATTGGTATTATGGTGGGCATAATTTTACTTGGAATAGCTCACAGGTTTAAAAAACAGTACCGAATATTTTCTTCTATTTTGGTAAGCGGCGGAATCAGCATTTTTTATGTCTCTATTACATTAGCTTTTCAGGAATACCATCTCATGGGACAACAGGCCAGCTTTGGTATGCTGACACTTATTACGGTATTGGCTATTGCCATGTCGTTATGGTACGACCGGCAGGAACTTATGGTGTTCTCTGTTGTGGGTGGTTTTTTAGCACCTTTAATGGTGAGTACAGGCGAAAGTAATTACGTGTTTTTGTTTTCCTATCTTGTTTTATTGAATACGGCGAGTTTATATGTGTTCTATAAAAAAGAGTGGTATATATTACCGTATATTAGTTTTATTTTGAGTACGGTATATCTTCTGGCCTGGTATTTTGACGATGCTAAACATGTCATAACAGTGTTGTACTTAGTTGTAGTTTTATATTTACAGTTTATTGTTTTTGCTCTGATAAAACTACACACAGAGAACGAGTTTAAAGTAGGGCAGTTGGTTTTACTGCTAGTCAATCAATTCTTTTTTTGCTTGTTATTAATAAGTATTTATGACGGTTATGAATTTTACATATGTCTGTTATTTATACTACCTAACATCCTGCTTTTACTGATCTTCAAAAATAAGAACCAGTTGCTTGTACATACACTTTATGCATTTGTAATGGGGTTAGTAACACTTGCTGTTCCCTATCAGGTAACCGAAAGTAGTGTGTGTGTATGTTGGTTGGTATTTGCCTCCATACTTTTATTTGTTTTTGAAAAATCACAAAATAAAATTTTCTTTTACGGATACTGCGCAATAGCTTTTTGTAGCATATTGTCCTTATTGCAAATGTGGATAGTAACATATGTGTTTCTATCTCATCCGTGGAAACTGGGAAATACTGTTTTTATAAACGGGGTGATTTTCTCGGTACTTATGGGGTTCAATCTATATAGACTGAAACAATTAAAAGGAGGTATGCGCAATGTTAAAGATATAATGAATAGGCTGTTTTATACCCAGACTTTTTTTACGCTGCTTATTCTATATATGGTTACAGTAACTGAGCTTAGTATGTATAGCATAAAAATGTTAGAGGAATCTTTCAAAGGCATTCCATTGTTATTTACATTGTGCTATTTCACACTACCTGTAGCTGCTTATAAATGGTTGGAATTAAATAAGACTGCCAGAGTGTTATGCCTCATATTTGGTTTTCTTCTTACATCCCTATACGTGTTTTATGTACATGCCGGTTCCGAATTTATTTTAAATAAAGGAACCGGAAGACATTTTATGGTATATCTTATTTACATTTTACCTTTAGGGTATTATATCTACGTAGTATATAAAGAAAACTATTTTAAAGAAATCGTATACCTGATGCTGCAATGGTTTGTTTTAATACAGCTTATTAGTATACTTTCGCTTGAAGGGGCCAATATTTACAGTATAGTAGCTTGCCGGGAAAAAACAGTTGCTCATTATAATATGCTGCAAGATCAATATCGCCTTATTGTATTACCCATATTATGGGTAATTATAGCATTTATCCTCTTGTTTACAGGATTAAGAAATAAAATAAAAGTATGGGTACAGATGGCTTATGTGCTTATCAGTATCTGCATTTTGAAATTATACCTTCTGGATGTATGGGAAATGGATCATGTATCCCGTATTATTGCATTTGTAGTATTGGGCATATTGTTTCTTATGATATCATTTAGCTATCAGAAATGGCATAAAATGGTAAAGAAAATCATTGAAAAATAGTATATTAGTAGTCAACCACAAATAAAAGCTTATGTTAGTGAAAGTATACGGAAGCGCAGTTTTTGGGATAGATGCTACCAGTATTACTATTGAAGTAAATATAGATAAAGGGATTGGATATCATCTGGTTGGTTTACCGGATAATGCGATTAAAGAAAGCAGTTACCGTATAGCGGCTGCTCTGGCAAATTCAGGGTTTAAGCTGCCGGGAAAAAAGATAACCATTAATATGGCACCGGCTGATTTGCGTAAAGAAGGAGCTGCATATGACCTGCCTATTGCCATGGCTATTCTGGCCGCTTCTAACCAGCTTAAAGTTACTGATTTCTCAACTATTCTGATAATGGGAGAGCTTTCACTGGATGGAAGTGTACAGGCTATAAAAGGAACTTTGCCTATGAGTATTCAGGCTAAAAATGAAGGTTTTACTCATTTGTTTGTCCCCAAAGAAAATGAAAGAGAGGCAGCTATAGTAAAAGATGTTAATGTCTACGGTGTCGAAACCATACAGCAATTAATTGATCATTTGGAAGGAAAACAGCTACTTACTCCTTTACAGCTTACGGAAAGAGAACTTTTTGCTGTAGAAGATGAAGAGTTTAATTCTGATTTTGCAGAAGTAAAAGGACAGGAAAGTATTAAACGCGCAATGGAAATTGCAGCAGCAGGAGGACATAATATTTTACTTATAGGCCCTCCGGGTTCGGGAAAAACCATGTTAGCCAAACGGTTACCCAGCATCTTACCGCCAATGACGTTAGATGAATCTCTGGAAACAACCAAAATACATAGCGTAGTAGGGAAGGTGAAAGAAACAGGTCTTATCCGCAAAAGACCTTTCAGGAGTCCACATCACACGGCGTCAAGTGTTGCACTTGTAGGTGGAGGAAGTTATCCGCAACCCGGAGAAATATCTCTGGCACATAATGGCGTTTTATTTCTGGACGAACTTCCAGAATTCAAGCGCGAAGTTCTGGAAGTGATGCGCCAGCCGTTAGAAGACAGAGAGGTAACTATTTCCCGGGCAAAATTTACGGTTTCCTATCCTTCGTCCTTTATGCTGGTAGCCAGTATGAATCCGTCACCCGGCGGTTATTTCAACGATGCCGGTGCACCTGTTTCATCTACTCCGCAAGAGATGGCCCGTTATCTCAGTAAAATATCCGGTCCGCTTTTAGATCGTATAGATATTCATATAGAAGTGAATCCGGTACCTTTTGAAAAGCTCTCAGATACTTCTTCTGCTGAAAAAAGTGAAAGTATCCGCGGGCGTGTCATAGCAGCCAGGCATATTCAGTCTGAACGTTTTACTGCACATAACGGGATTCATTATAATGCGCAGTTAACGCCTAAGTTGTTAAGGCTGTATTGTCAGCTGGATAGTGAATCTTTAGAGCTCCTCAAAGCCGCCATGGAGAGGCTTTCCTTATCGGCTAGGGCTTATGACCGTATTCTGAAAGTAGCACGTACTATTGCCGATCTGGACAGGTCAGATACTATTAAACCGCAACATATAGCCGAAGCCATACAATACCGTAGCCTGGATAGGGAAAACTGGATCTCTTAATTTTTTTCTACAATCTGGTAATAAAGATTATAAATAAAAGCGTACAATATAGGAAATGTAATGACAAAACCTATTAGAAAAAGAAAAACGCCTCCTATAGCAAATAAACCGAAAAAAAGCAACAGGCTTAAGATACGGAAAGGCTGTTGATTAACTAACTGCACACTATAACTGACGGCTTTATGAAGCGGCAGTTTATCGAATATCACAAACGGAATTACCAGAAGGGTTAACGTATGAATAAGGACAAATAAAAAGAATGATACCAATGATAAACCAGATGTTTGGAGTACTAATGACAAACCGTTTAGTATAAGCTGTAAGGATAAAGCAAAAATAAAAATAACAAATCCCTGTTTTTTAATAAAAAAAGAGAATATAGTGCCTAAAGAAGGTAATTGCTGTTCGTGTACTTGTTTTGCCAGTGCAATGAATCCTGCAGTTATGATACTGAAAAGAGCAGTTATTACACTATTTATACCGTAATACCATAACAATTGGTCTGTAGTTAATGTAAATAAATTAAATTGTGCCATTTCTTCTGACGCTTTAAGAGGATCTCCAAAATAAACCATCACGAAAATCATATAAGTAACCATGGCTACAGCTACAAGTATAAAAAGGGTAAGCGCTGCTGGCAATAGCATTTTACGATAGTCTGCAAAAGTATTTTGATACAGCTGGGGCGGATCGATTTCGTAACCTTTTTGTATTTTATTGAGAATTTTATGCATAATTAAAAGCGTAAAAAAAGCTTCTCAAAAGAAGCTTTTATATCATAGGGCAAAAATACGATAAATAATTAGTTAAGTAAAGTCTTAAATGTATCTCCTTGCTTAATATCACCGGTGTTATAACCTTTCATGAACCATTCTACGCGTTGGGCAGATGTTCCATGGGTAAAAGTTTCAGGCTGCACCTGGCCTTGCATTTTAGATTGGATAGCATCGTCTCCAACAGCTTCAGCAGCACTTATAGCTTCTTCAATATCCCCGGCTTCTAGTAAGTTTTTGTTATGGCTTGCCCACACTCCGGCATAAAAATCGGCCTGCAATTCCTGAGCTACTGATAAACGATTGGCGCCGGTTTCATTGGTTTGCTGCTGTGCCCTACGGACTTTTTCATTGGTGCCTGTCAGATTCTGAATATGATGCCCCATCTCGTGAGCAATGACATAGGCAATAGCAAAATCACCGCCTTTAGCGCCGAAACGGGTTTTTAATTCATCAAAAAAGCGCAAGTCCATATAAATTTTACGGTCAGCAGGGCAGTAAAAAGGTCCGGCTGCTGAGGTAGCTGAACCACAAGAAGTATTTACGCCGTCATCAAATAAAACCATCCCCGGCTGACTGAAGGATAGGCCATTTTCTTCAAAAATCTTAGTCCAGGTTTCCGTATTGTATACAAAAACAGATTTCGCAAACTCTCCCAGCTCTTTTTCTTCAGCTGATAATTCTCTTGTTTTCTGTGTCTGTTCAGTAGAAGTTGACGTATTTTGGGTTTGCTGAATCACATTTCCGATTACCTGTCCGGTTTCGCCTCCGAACATTGTCAGAAGTAATGCGATAATTCCTATAATACCGCCTCCAATAGCCACTTTTCCACCGCCAGACATACCGCGGCGATCTTCAAAAGAATCACTTTTCTTTCTCTCCCATTTCATTTTTAATACATTTTAGTTAGAACTAAAATACTCATTTTTTTGAAATTATTGCGACATTTCACTCCAAATTGCATCTTGTGGAACCGGGGCTATGCAAATCAGCGTTTCTTTGGTAACTGGATGTGTGAGCACCAGTTTTCGGGCATGCAGATGAATACCTCCGTCGGGATTACTGCGATTAAAACCGTATTTTAAATCTCCCTTAATGGGAATACCAATAGCGGCTAATTGTGCACGTATCTGGTGGTGTCTTCCGGTATGGAGGTCAATTTCCAAAACCATATAGTTCTTCAGCTTTTTGATAATTTTGTAACTCAAACTGGCCTTCTTACTACCTGGTATTTCCTTATCGTAAGCTTTAGAGGTGTTTTTCTGAGGATTCCGTACCAGATAATGTATTAAAGTTGCAGAAGGCAAATCAGCTGTGCTTTTTACGATTGCCCAATACGTTTTCTGAGTTTCTCTGTTTTTGAAGGAATCATTTAAACGGGTTAAAGCTTTAGACGTTTTTGCAAAAAGTACTACACCGGTAGTGGGCCGGTCAAGCCGGTGTACTACGCCTAAAAAAACGGCTCCTGGTTTCTTGTATTTTTCTTTCAGATATTCTTTTATCACATCACTCAAGGGCTTATCTCCTGTAGCGTCACCCTGTACAAGATCACCTACCCGTTTATTTACCACAATAATGTGATTGTCTTCATAAATAACCTGTAAATTATCTTTAGTCGAAATTATTTTCATCTCTTCAATTAAAAAAACCATCGTAAACGATGGCTTCAGTTATCATTAAACTGTAGAATATAATTAATACTGTTCTTTTTCGTTGGGAAAATCTTTTGATTTCACATCATCCACATACTGGCCAATGGCTTTTGTCATCTCTTCATATAAATTCATATACCGGCGTAAAAAACGAGGGCTGAATTCATGGGTCATACCAATCATATCGTGAATAACCAATACCTGGCCATCTACTCCGCCGCCAGCACCTATTCCGATTATAGGTATAGATACCGCCTTGGCTACCTGTTCGGCCAGCTGAGCCGGTATTTTTTCTAAAACAATAGCAAAACATCCTATTTTTTCCAGCATTTTAGCATCTTCAATAAGCTGTAGTGCTTCCTGTTCTTCTTTTGCCCGTACTGTATACGTACCGAATTTGTATATAGATTGCGGGGTAAGCCCCAAATGTCCCATAACAGGTATACCTGCACCCAATATTTTCTTTATACCGTCTTTGATTTCTTTGCCGCCTTCCATCTTTATGGCATGTGCACCGCTTTCTTTCATAATACGGATAGCTGAATGTAAAGCTGTCTTAGGGTCGGACTGATAGGTTCCGAAAGGTAAATCTACTACAACCAAAGCCCTGTTTACAGCTCTGACTACAGAAGCCGCGTGATAAATCATCTGATCCAGTGTTATCGGCAAAGTGGTTTCATGTCCTGCCATTACATTACTGGCCGAATCACCAACTAATATAACATCAACACCCGATGCATCTACAATCTTAGCCATGGAATAGTCATAAGAAGTAAGCATCGAAATTTTTTCACCATTAGCTTTCATGTCGTATAGTGATTTGGTGGTCACTACTTTATAGTCTTTTTTTGCTACTGACATTGTTTTTGTTTTTATTTTGTAAAGTAAAATTACATAAATATTTATGAATTCCTTGTGATTAACAGTAATAAATGATTTTTACTTCTCGCAGTTTCTGGTTTTTAAAAACAAATTCATAACTTACATAATCTATCGAAACCAAATAGCTGTTTTCTTCGGGAAGAATTGTAGCTATATAACCTTTTCCTGTTTTAAGAAATTCATATTCAGTAGTTTGGTCATTTAAAAATACATTCCCAAATATAAAACCGTTGGTAGCTGATACCGTAAGGTTTCTTAAATGGTACGTTTTGTTTATATCATGCCCGATACATTCTGCGTTAGAGAAAAATACATTGGTTTCATAGTCGCCTAATGCACAATCGTCCAGATCACTGTAGCTTTTTGTAATTTTTCCGAGATGCTTTTCTAACGTAATAAGAGCAAAACCATTTTCTGGCTCTAACGCGCCATTGAGCATAAACCCGAATTGTTTTTTGGCTATAAGCTTTTCTACCGGATTGTTTTTTTCTTCAAAAGGAGCTTTGTCCAATGTTGCTGCCTGTAATTTTGCTAAGGCTGCAATTTCGGCCTGACCGTTTTTTTGCGCATATTCAGAATATGTCCGTAATGCTTTGGCATTATCTATACGGTCGCTGTTCCATCCTAATTCCAGAATACGTTCTATATATTTTTTCTGCTCATCAGGAGAGGTACTTTTTTTATAAAGATCTAATAGGTTTTCCAATACCGGGCGTTTTCCCACAAATTTTCTGGGAATATAGCCTTTTTTATTGCCTACCATGACAGAAATCCACCCGTTTTCATCATACGGAAAATAATCGATGGGAATTACAGTTCCATTAAGAAGCGTTCCTGTTACTAATGCATTTGCTGAAGGAAATTCGCGTACTTTTAAACCGGCTACAGTAGTAAATAAATGAGGAGAGGCATAATAGGTATCATTATCTATAATAACAGAGGGTGTAGGTCCTGTTTCATCATTGGTGTTTAAATGATCCTTTACATTATAGTTGTCCGTTATATATACAGGTTCATTATAATCCATAGTAACTTTATAAATGTAACCGTTTACCATTTCATAATGGGTAATCATTGCTCCTCTAAGAAAAATTCCTACTGCTTTTGTGCCTTGTTCTGTACTATAGGCAACGGTAGGAGTACTTATAAATTTTCTGTTTTGAGCAAAAGAAGTGAACGCGGTTAAAATAACCACAATAAAAATCAGTTTCTTCATGACTTAACAATCGGCTAAATTAACGGCAACTGCGAGGCCGCCTTCAGAGGTTTCTTTGTATTTATTATTCATGTCTTTAGCGGTCTGCCACATGGTGTCAACTACTTTATCTAATGGTACTTTTGCATTTTTAGGATCGGTATCCAAGGCCAGCTCGGCTGCATTAATAGCTTTAATAGCTCCCATAGTGTTTCGTTCAATACATGGTATTTGGACTAATCCGGCGATAGGATCACATGTTAGCCCCAAATGGTGCTCCATAGCAATTTCGGCAGCCATTAATACCTGTTCAACCGTACCGCCCATTAATTCACATAAGGCCGCAGCAGCCATAGCTGATGATACGCCAATTTCAGCCTGGCACCCCCCCATGGCTGCCGAAATGGTGGCGCCTTTTTTAAAGATACTTCCTATAACACCGGCTACTGTTAAAAACTGTTTTATTTCTTTATCGCCGGCTTTATGGTTCTCAATCACCATATAATACATTAAAACAGCGGGTATAACACCCGCACTTCCATTGGTAGGAGCAGTAACTACACGACCTAACGAAGCATTTACTTCGTTAACGGCCAAGGCAAAACAACTTACCCATTTCAGAATCTGGCGAAAATAAACTTTTGTTTTACGAATAGTTTGCATCCACTCTTCAGGATTGGTATAGGGCAGGTCTCCTTTTAGTTTTAAATGCATATCGTAAGCCCTCCGCCTAACATTTAATCCTCCGGGCAATACACCCTCTGTATGACAGCCAATATACATACATTCCAGCATGGTGTGCCAGATACGGAGTAATTCATGATGTATGTCACTGTCAGTACGGATAATTCTTTCATTTAATATGACCAATTCCGAGACAGATTTATTCTGCTCTTTACAGAAACGAAGTAGATCGTCGGCTTTCTCAATGGGGTAGGGGAAAATTACCGTTTCGTCCAGGTTTTCAATCTTGTCTGTAGATTCTTCTTTAACTACAAATCCTCCTCCTATAGAATAAAAGGTAGATTCGTATTGTGAGTCATCCTTAAAAAAAGCGGTGAACATTAAACCATTGGCATGAAAGGGAAGAAAATTCTTGTTAAAGATAATATCCGTATCCGTATTAAAAGGAATGAGACTACTGTTGCCTAAGGATAATTGATGTGAAGACCGGATTTTTTTAATAATACCGCTGATATCTTCTATGGGAATATATTCAGGATCTGCACCGCTTAATCCTAACATAACGGCTAAATCAGTGGCATGGCCAATACCTGTCAGCGACAAAGAACCGTATAAATCTACACGTACTCTTTGCGTTATCTCGAAAAGATTGCGTTGACGTAACTCCGCAAGAAATTGCTCGGCTGCCCGCCAAGGTCCCAATGTATGGGAGCTGGAAGGACCAACTCCAATTTTAAGCATATCAAATACCGAAATATAATCCATAAAAATTATAAACAAATTGTAAATACGAAGATACTCAATATTTGGCGATTTTCTACTCTTAACAGTATTTAAAATTTCATGGCTAACATGACAAATTTAACTAATAAAGGTAGGTTTTATGTCACTGTGGCAGATTTTGAAGTCTTTTTGTGCTTTTATATGACAAAATAATTGTTTTTTTCTACTGGCATAATCATTGCCTAGAAGTAAGCGTGTTTAACACAAGAACAAAATTTAGAAACAAAATATAACAAGATAATTATGAGTAAAATAATCGGAATTGACTTAGGTACTACTAACTCTTGCGTGTCTGTAATGGAAGGTAATGAACCGGTAGTTATACCTAATGCAGAAGGAAAAAGAACCACCCCGTCTGTTATTGCGTTTGTAGAAGGAGGTGAAATTAAAGTAGGTGACCCTGCTAAACGTCAGGCGGTAACCAACCCAACAAAAACCATTGCGTCTATTAAGCGTTTTATGGGAGAGAAGTTTTCAGAAATGAAAGCAGAAATAGGACATGTATCCTATAAAGTAATACAAGGTGATAACGATACACCTCGTGTAGACATTGACGGTCGTTTATACACCCCACAGGAGTTGTCGGCCATGATCCTTCAGAAAATGAAAAAAACAGCTGAAGACTACTTAGGACAAACCGTTTCTGAAGCCGTTATTACCGTACCAGCTTATTTTAATGATGCACAGCGTCAGGCAACGAAAGAAGCCGGAGAAATTGCAGGTTTAAAAGTTCGCCGTATTATAAATGAGCCTACGGCTGCTGCATTGGCATATGGCTTGGATAAAGGCGCACATGATAAGAAAATTGCTGTTTATGATTTAGGTGGAGGTACATTTGATATTTCTATTTTAGAATTAGGTGATGGCGTTTTTGAAGTATTGTCTACTAACGGAGATACTCACTTGGGAGGTGACGATTTTGACCAGGTAATTATAAACTGGCTGGCAAATGAGTTTCAGGCTACTGAGGGAGTAGATTTAAAGCAAGATCCAATGGCTCTGCAACGCTTGAAAGAAGCAGCTGAAAAAGCAAAAATTGAATTGTCTTCTTCTTCTCAAACAGAAATCAACTTACCTTATATTACGGCAACAGCTACAGGGCCTAAACACTTGGTGCAAACTTTAACAAGAGCTAAATTCGAGCAATTATCAGATGACTTGGTTCGTCGCTCTATGTTGCCTTGTGAAAAAGCATTGAAAGATGCAGGATTGTCTAAATCTGATATTGATGAGGTGATTTTAGTAGGAGGATCTACACGTATTCCTATTATTCAGGAACAAGTAGAAAAATTCTTCGGTAAAAAACCTTCAAAAGGAGTAAATCCGGATGAGGTGGTAGCTATTGGTGCTGCCATTCAGGGAGGTGTATTAACAGGAGATGTAAAAGATGTGCTTTTACTTGATGTTACACCACTTTCTTTAGGTATTGAAACAATGGGCGGTGTCTTTACAAAGTTAATTGAAGCCAATACTACTATACCTACTAAAAAATCACAAGTGTTTTCTACAGCAGCTGATAATCAGCCTTCAGTAGAGATTCATGTATTGCAGGGTGAGCGCCCGATGGCAAATGATAACAAAACAATAGGTCGTTTCCATTTAGATGGTATTCCGCCGGCACAACGCGGTGTGCCACAGATTGAAGTAACATTTGATATTGATGCGAATGGTATTATTAAAGTGTCGGCAACTGACAAAGGAACAGGAAAATCACATGATATCCGTATCGAAGCTTCTTCAGGATTGACTCAGGAAGAAATCGAGAGAATGAAAAAAGAAGCGGAAGCAAACGCTGAAGCCGATAAAAAGGCAAAAGAAAGTGCTGATAAACTAAACGAAGCTGATGCTATGATTTTTCAGACAGAAAAGCAACTGAAAGAGTTTGGAGAAAAATTGTCTGAAGGTAACAAATCGAATATTGAAGGTGCTTTAGAAGAATTGAAAAAGGCATATGATACTAAAGATGTTGCTACTATTCAGCCAGCTTTAGATAAAATCAATGAAGCCTGGAAAGCAGCATCAGAAGAGATGTATAAAGCACAGGCAGAAACACAAGGTGGCGCACAGCAAGAACAGTCCGGCCAAAGTGGTACAGATGGTGGTGATGCAACACAAGATGTGGATTATGAAGAAGTAAAATAATAAAAAGTTTTTTCATAAGTAGAAAAACCGGATTCAGTAATGAATTCGGTTTTTTATTACCTTACCACTAGTAAATCTGAAAATTGACAGGTTTACATGTATAAAACGATTAAGAACCTTAACGTGTACTTCAGAATGAAAAAATCCTTTTTACCTGTTATAAGCGCTGATACGCGTGCCCTTTTTCTGGGAACATTGCCGGGAGAAAAATCGTTGGCTGCCCAGCAGTATTACGCGCATCCTCAAAACAAATTCTGGCCGTTGTTTTTTGATGTATGGAAAGAACATTACCGGGATAACTATTCCGAACGGTTATTTTTTTTACAGCAAAAAGGCTTTGGTTTATGGGATGTATTGCATAAAGCAAATAGAAAAGGCAGCTTAGATACGGCTATTACCAATTATGTAGTAAATGATTTTAAAGCCTTATTAGAAGAGTATAGTAACGTTCAGGTATTTTATTTTACAAGCCAACAGGCTTACAAGTGGTTTTTTAAAACCTATAAAGATACACTGCCTGTGAGGTTGGTTGTATTGTCTTCTCCTAGCCCGGCAAATGCAAGAATGTCATATGCTGAGAAATTAAAAGACTGGAAAGAAAAAATTCTAGATTATTCTTTATAAAAGAAAAGGAAAAGAATGAATGATTTTTGGAATAGAAGATAACTGTATTGATTTAATAAAAATAAAAAATCCGACAAAAGCCGGATTTTTAACGCACTAATAAACTAAGATGAAAGGTTTATCGTATACGGTCAGCAGATTTTACAAGATCTTCGTCCTTCTTGATGGCTTTGTTGGCTAATGCTAACAAAATGATAGAAACAATAGGAAGAAACATCCCAATACCTTTCTCAGAAACCGAGGCTTCTCCAGATAAATTTAGCGACTGATACACAAATAATCCTAGTAAAATAAAGTTAAATATCATATTCAATCTGTTGTAAACAAATTGTGACTGTCTTTTTTTATAAGATAAAAGCGTTATAATACTCAAGGCTGCCGATAAGCCGAATAGTAATACATACCAAGTATTCTGTCCAGCAAAAAAATCATTTCCCTGCGTATTTTTCCATAAAGGAAACATCAGAGATAAAATTCCGGCAGTAATAAATACTAAAAATAAATAAACGCTTTGTATTCTTTGTATCATTTTTTCAGTATTGAGGCACAAAAATAGTGTTTCTTTTTCATAAAAACCTATTGTTTTTAAAAAAATAATTGTATTATTGCACTGAAAAATCGTAAGTACTTCATTGTACGACTCTTTTCAAATTATCACCTCTTAATTTTTATCTTTTCATTAAAATTAACTTAACAAAGTCATATGTTTGACATTTCTTTATTAAAAGATATGAAGCTTCCTGAGCTTCAAGAAATTGCAAAAACTATTGATATAAAAGGATATCGATACATGCGTAAAAATGATTTAATTGAAGCTGTATTGCAGGCTCAAAGTGAGCAGACTGCAAAAAACACTATAGAAGAAAAAACAGCGGAAGCAGTAAATAAACCTAAAAGGAAGCGAATCTCGAAAGAAAATGAAACAGAGAACAGTATAGATACAATTCCACTACATACAAAGGTGATATCAGAAAAAAAAGAAACAGTCAAAACTGTTTATAAAGAAACACAAGAAAAACCAGTAGTACCGGTTCAACAGCAGGAAGACCGCTTTAAAAAAGCAAAAAAACATCAAAAAAATACTACTCAGACAGTAGAAACAGCAATACCGATGTCGGGCGGCAACTCTCCGAAAGAAACTACGACAATCCCTCCTGACGTTCAGAAAAATACTCCGCAGAGTCAGCATCCTACACAACAGAAAAACAATAAAAATCAGCATAACCAGCCTAAAAAAACAAATTACCGCGAACCTGATTATGAATTTGAAGGTATTATCGAAAGCGAAGGGGTATTGGAAATGATGCCGGACGGTTATGGGTTTTTACGTTCATCTGATTACGGATATTTTTCGTCTCCTGATGATATTTATTTATCGCAATCCCAGATACGTTTATTTGGTTTAAAAACAGGAGATACAGTAAAAGGAGTGGTTAGGCCGCCAAAAGAAGGCGAAAAGTTCTTTCCGTTAGTGCGCGTTACCAAAATTAACGGGCACGACCCTGAGGCGGTTAGAGACAGGATTTCTTTTGAACACCTGACACCATTGTTTCCAAATGAAAAATTTAATCTGGCCAGCCATAACAGTTCCGCGTCAACCCGTATTATTGATTTATTTGCCCCTATTGGTAAAGGACAACGCGGAATGATAGTAGCACAGCCTAAAACCGGGAAAACAATGCTGCTTAAAGATATTGCCAATACCATTGCGTCTAATCATCCGGAAGTATATTTAATTGTACTTCTTATTGACGAACGACCGGAAGAGGTAACAGACATGCAGCGTAGCGTAAGAGGAGAAGTGGTTGCTTCTACATTTGATGAGCCCGCTGATAAACATGTTAAATTGGCCAATATCGTTTTGGAAAAAGCAAAACGCCTGGTAGAGTGCGGACATGATGTTGTTATTCTGCTGGACTCTATTACACGTCTGGCACGTGCTTATAATACCGTACAACCGGCGTCAGGTAAAGTGTTATCGGGAGGTGTAGATGCTAATGCTTTACAAAAACCGAAACGTTTTTTTGGAGCTGCACGGAATATTGAAAATGGCGGCTCACTGACTATTATTGCTACAGCTCTTACAGATACCGGTTCTAAAATGGACGAGGTTATCTTTGAAGAATTTAAAGGAACAGGTAATATGGAACTGCAGCTGGATAGAAAAATAGCGAATAAGCGTATTTTCCCTGCTGTTGATTTAACATCATCCAGTACAAGAAGAGATGATTTGTTGTTAGAACCGGAAGTATTGCAGCGTATGTGGATAGTTCGTAACCACTTGGCTGATATGAATTCAGTTGAGGCTATGACGTTGATTAATGATAAAATTAAGAAAACGAAATCAAACGAAGAATTTTTACATACAATGAACGAGTAAACTTTCAGTACCTGTTACTTAAAAATATGCAAAGTGCCTTAGAATTTTATGATGTATAAAATAAAGGCACTTTTTTAATTTTTGAACAAATGAAAATAAAGCAAATAGTTTCCTATTATATTAACAGGATCGCCCGTAGGATGATTCCTTTTATATATGAAGAAACGAAGTACGAAGGAACTTTTCTCCTCAGATTGAATACTAAGGAACAGCCTGTGAAAATGGACGTGCCCCGTATAATTTATTGTTTTTGGACCGGAAATAACCCGATGGCCGTCAACAGAAAACAGGCTTTGGAAATACTAAAAAAGAAAACACAATGCCATGTGGTTTTAATAACTCCGGAAAACCTGCCGGAATATATCTTACCGGAGTATCCTTTGCATAAAGCATATAATTACCTTTCATTGGTGCATAAATCAGATTATCTCAGATGTTATTTTATGCATCATTACGGAGGTGGATATACAGATATAAAAATTCACGAACATTCATGGGTAAAAGCTTTTGACAAGCTTGAAAAAGCTCCGGAAAAATTTATATCAGGTTACAGAGAAATCGGCAGTTATGCAGTTGCCCGGCTAAACGGAAATCTGGGAGAAGATTTAAAGAAGAATTTCAGCCATATTCTGGGTAATTGCTCCTATATAGCCCGAGCCTATTCTCCGTTTACAAATGACTGGTATTGTGAACTCTCTAACAGGTTGGATGGTTATTATGACGAACTACGTAAGTTTCCGGGGAATGTTATGGGAGACAATGACGGATACCCCATTACATGGACCGGTATTCTGGGCGATATATTCCATCCTTTATGCCTGAAGTATACTACTGCTATCATGTTTGAAAACAGTATTAAACCTCGTTTTAAAAACTACAGATAGTATTTTTATAAAAGTATTTTGTATTTTTAAGAGATATTATAAAAATATTGAGCTATATAAGTTTTCAGATCGGAAGTTCGGAGGTACTGCCTAATAAAAGCATAAAACTGGAATAGTACCGAAAATTAAATAATGGCACAGAATCTGTTATAGAATAACAAAACAATTAAAAAAAATATGAAAAAAAATAGCGCGTATATACTTTTAATTCTCTTGTTTATAAACGCCGGAGTTGTATGGGCACAGCAGGGCTTTGATAAATTTAATAACCAGAGTCAGATCGAAACAATGGTGGTAACCAAAAAAATGTTCCAGATGATGGCAAATGTGAAAGCAGATCCGTCAGATAAAGAGAATATGGCTTATATAAACCTGATAAAAAAACTGGATGTATTAAAATCATATAAAACCAAAAACAGTACAAAAGCTTTGGATTTTAAAAGTACGGTAGCCGACTATGTAAAAACGAATAATATGGATGAGCTGATGCAGAAATCAGATCAGGGAGCTACTATTATTTTTTATGTAAACAAAGGTGCCACCAGAGCTGATATAAAAGAGCTGCTTATGTTTACAGAGGGGGGTGGAAAAGCCGAAACAGCAATTCTTAACATAAGTGGAAATTTCAGCTTGGATGAGCTTTCGGCATTGACCGGAAAAATGAAGTTGTCAGGCGGTAATTATTAACAGTTCGTTATATAAAAATAAAAAATCCCGGAATTCCGGGATTTTTTATTTTAGACAGAAATCAATTATTTAGTAGCTTTTACTGATAATTTGATTTTGATATTGTCATTAATTACTTTATCACCTGCTAAATCTTTCATTACAGATCCGGAGTTAAAGTTTACGCCCCATTTAGTACGGTCAATTTCAAATTCATCAGATACGATAGTTACATCAGCATCAGATACTGTTATAGCGGCAGGAAACTTAATAGCATGTGTCTGGTCTTTTATTGTTAAATTACCGCCCACTATTTGTTTTCCGTTTTCTTCTGTAACAGAAGTTAATTCAAAAGTAGAAATAGGGTATTTGGTAGCATTAAAGAAATGGTCAGCTTTATCAGCAGTAGCACCTTTAAGGTGTCCTTCTAATCCTGCTTTCTCTTCCGGATTTGTTAAATCAGTAACTGTAATTGAATTCATATCCAGTACAAATTTACCATTTGTTACTTTTCCGTCTTTTACAAATACTTCACCTTCCTTCAGACCGATTGTACCTGAATGATTGTCACCTGTAACTTTTCCGCCAATCCAGTCAATTTTTGTGTCTGCAGCCTGAGCCGTATATTTAATAGCTTCTGCTGCTGGTGCGGTAGTTTCTACTGCATCAGTAGTTTCAACAGTTTTGTCTTCTTTTTTACATGCTGTTAAAGATAATGCTGCAAGAGCAACTACAGCCAGTACATTTTTTTTCATAATAAATTAACTTTTTTAATGGAACAAAACTACTAAAATTTGTTCATAAAATTCGATTTTATAGTAAAAGTTATAGATTTCTTAATCTAAATTAAGAAATAGGCGTTAGAGATATGCTGTCATATTGGCATTTACCGGTAAAATGGCAATACTTTTGTATAGTACAAAGTTACTTATGTATTAAAGAGGAAATACTATGATAACAGATGACACAAATCCTGTAAATGGACAGGAAGATTTGAAGAACAACGATATGCAACAGCAAACAGCGGAAAATGAAGTAGAAAATACTGCAGCTGAAACAACGGAAGACACTAGACTGCAGGAAGAATTAGGAAAAGAACGCGATAAATTTCTGCGTTTATTTGCTGAATTTGAGAACTACAAAAAACGGACAGCAAAAGAACGTTTGGAGTTGTTTTCTACAGCAAGTGAAAGTGTAATGACTGCATTATTACCTGTATTGGATGATTTTGACCGGGCATTGGCACAAATTAAGGAAGACGATTTAAATCAGCATACAGAAGGTTTTATACTTATTGCCAATAAATTTCGTGACAGTTTGTCTGCAAAAGGGTTAGTAGTGGTTGAGGTAAATAAAGGAGATATTTTTAATGCTGACATTGCTGAAGCTGTTACACAGATTCCGGCTGGTGACGAAATGAAAGGAAAAATAGTGGATGTAATAGAAAAAGGATATAAACTGGGCGATAAAATTATTCGTTATCCGAAAGTGGTCATCGGACAATAAGATTAAAGACAAATGAAAAAAGATTATTACGAAGTACTCGGAATTGATAAAAGCGCCGATGCGGCAGCCATAAAGAAAGCCTACCGTAAAAAAGCAATAGAATACCATCCTGATAAGAATCCGGGTGATAAAG
This sequence comes from Paenimyroides tangerinum, assembly GCA_050990835.1. Lineage (GTDB taxonomy): Bacteria > Bacteroidota > Bacteroidia > Flavobacteriales > Flavobacteriaceae > Flavobacterium. The sequence goes on from CP158859.1 coordinate 2,031,306, forward strand.
AAGCTGAAGAAAATTTTAAACTTGCAGCTGAAGCGTATGAAGTTTTGAGTGACCCGGATAAAAAAGCCCGTTATGACCAATACGGACATGCAGCATTTGAAGGTGGGGCAGGCGGTTTTCATGGTTTCAATAACATGGATGATATTTTCAGCCAGTTCGGAGATATTTTTGGAGGCGCTTTTGGCGGTGGCTTCAGCGGCTTTAGTGGTTTTGGCGGCGGCAGTGTGCGCCGTGTAAAAGGCGCCAACCTGCGCATAAAGGTTAAACTAACACTGGAAGACATTGCTAATGGTGTAGAGAAAAAAGTGAAAGTAAAACGCAAAGTCCAGGCAAATGGTGTAACGTATAAAACCTGTACTACCTGTAACGGAACAGGGCAAATCATGAAAGTTACCAATACTATTTTAGGACGTATGCAAACTTCAGCTCCCTGTCATACATGTAGTGGATCAGGCCAGGTGCTGGATCATAAGCCAAATGGAGCTGATAGTGAAGGTATGGTCTTTTCAGAAGAAACGGTATCTATAAAAATTCCGGCAGGCGTAACGGATGGTATTCAGCTGAAAGTATCCGGCAAAGGAAATGAAGCTCCGGGAGCAAACAGTCTACCGGGAGACCTGATTGTGGTAATTGAAGAGGTAGAACACGAAACTTTAAAACGGGAAGGCGAAAATATTCATTACGATTTGTATATAAGTGTGGCAGAGGCCATTCTGGGAGGATCCAAAGAGATTGATACGGTAAACGGAAAAGTGCGTATTAAACTGGAAGAAGGTATACAATCAGGAAAAATTTTACGTTTAAAAGGAAAAGGTTTACCAAGCATCCAAGGATACGGAACAGGCGATTTCTTAATACACATTAATGTCTGGACACCTAAAAAATTATCAAAAGAACAAAGAGAATTTTTCGAAAAAATGAAGGATGATGCGAACTTTCAGCCACATCCTCAAAAAAGTGACAAATCTTTTTTTGAAAAAGTTAAGGAAATGTTTTCTTAATTGAAATTTAATTTGTAGCTTTGGCGTACACTTATAAAACGGTGGATTTTCTTTTTCATAGCAATTTTTCCCATCCTTGCGCAAGCAGGGATGGGTTTTTTTAAATATATCCATAAAAAGAGCCACTCCTTATCAGGTAAAATAGTACTTTTACAAAAAAATCAACTTAAATGAAAAGTATTCTTGAAGTACAGAATGTGGTAAAGAAATACGGTGAAAAAATAGCCTTAAATAATGTTTCCCTATCCATTCCTCAAGGAAGTATTTTCGGATTACTGGGACCTAACGGAGCCGGTAAAACCTCTTTAATCCGAATTATCAATCAAATTACATATCCCGATAACGGCCAGATTATTCTTGACGGCGAAAAGTTAAAACCGGAACATGTAAAACATATCGGTTATATGCCGGAAGAGCGCGGACTCTATAAAAGCATGAAAGTAGGTGAGCAGGCTTTATACCTGGCACAACTTAAAGGATTAGATAAGGCAACAGCTAAAAAACAACTGCAATACTGGTTTGAAAAACTGGAAATACAGGATTGGTGGAATAAAAAGATTCAGGAACTGTCTAAAGGAATGGCACAGAAAATACAGTTTGTGGTTACGGTTTTACATCAGCCTAAATTATTGATTTTTGATGAACCTTTTTCAGGTTTTGATCCTGTGAATGCTAATATTATCAAAGATGAAATCTTAGAACTTAAGCAAAAAGGAAGTACCATTATTTTTTCTACGCATCGTATGGAAAGTGTGGAAGAAATGTGTGATGAAATTGCCTTGATTCATAAATCCAATAAATTGATTGACGGAAAATTAGTCGACGTAAAAAAACAATTCCGCACCAATACGTACCAGATAGGCATAAAAACGGCAAATGAAGACGCTTTACGTCTGTCATTAGGTGCTTTTCAGGTAAAAAATACCTCATTTAAAACACTGGATAATGAACTTCAGCTAACAATCGGGTTGGGTGAAAAAACGCCGAATGAGTTAATGCAGATTTTACTTCAAAATGGAGAAATAACCCATTTTGTTGAACATATACCAAGTGTAAATGATATTTTTATTCAAACAGTTAGCACAAAATAATGGGAGTTTTAAATTTAATTATTAAGCGGGAGTTTATTGCCAAAGTACGCAATAAGTCATTTATTGTTATGACATTTGTAAGTCCGCTTATTTTTGTTGCCGTTGCAGTTTTAATCGGATATTTAAGCAATATTCGTTCCGAAGTAAAACACATAGGTATACATGATGAAAGCGGTTTATTTGTAAAGGAGTTCCACAGCAATGAAATATACAAATACCACGATGTTTCGGAAGTGGAAAAAAAGATTCTGACCGATAGTGTTTCCTTGAAATCATACGAAGGTGTTCTTTTTATTCCGAAGTTGACCAATGTAGCCGATTATGAAAAATCTGTGCAATATATTTCAGAAGACAGCCCGAGTCTGATGTTTGTATCAGAAGTAGAAAACATTATGGCCAGCAAATTAACCAAACAAAACTTACTCAATGCCGGATTCGATACATTAGCTATTGATAAAGCCAAAGCAAATGTAAATTTAAATCTTGTAAAATCTTCGGGTGAAGAAACTGTAAAGGGATTAAATGAAATTAAAATAGCTATAGGCTCTCTGTTTGGTTACTTAATCATGATGTTTATCATCATTTACGGCAATATGGTCATGCGGAGTGTTATTGAAGAAAAAACCAACAGGATTATCGAAATTATCGTATCTTCTGTTAAACCGGTTCAGCTTATGATGGGAAAGATTGTGGGTACAACTTTGGCGGGAATCTTACAATTTGCCATTTGGGCTATTGTCGGGGGTATCTTACTGTTTGCTGCTCAAAGTTTCTTTGATATGCAGGGTTCCGTTCCGGCAGCTGATATAGCAGCAATGAATGCGCCTGAGACCATGAGTAAATTTGAGCTGTATTTTAAAGAAATATTCATGCTGCCTATAGGAAGTCTTATTGTATACTTTCTGGTTTATTTTATCGGAGGATATTTTTTATACAGTTCTCTTTATGCTGCAATAGGGGCGGCTGTAGATAATGAAACTGATACACAGCAGTTTATGTTTCCGGTAATCATGCCGTTAATGTTGGGCGTTTACGTAGGTTTTTTTACCGTTATGAATGAGCCTCATGGTACCGTTGCTACGATTTTTTCGATGATACCGTTTACATCGCCTATTGTAATGCTTATGCGTATACCTTTTGGAGTACCTTTATGGCAAATTCTTTTATCTATTTTCATATTATTTGCTACCTTTATAGCTATAGTCTGGTTTGCGGCCAAAATTTACCGCGTGGGTATTTTAATGTATGGTAAAAAACCAACCTGGAAAGAATTGATCAAATGGTTAAAATATTAAAAGATTAATCATGTCTAAAATACTAATAATAGAAGACGAAGCTGCTATTCGTCGGGTATTATCAAAAATATTATCGGAAGAAAACGATACCTATCAGGTAACGGAAGCCGAAAATGGAGAAGAAGGGCTGGAAAAAATAAAAAATGAAGATTTTGATTTAGTTATTTGCGATATCAAGATGCCTAAAATGGACGGAGAAGAAGTTCTGGCACACGCTAAGAAGGTAAAACCCGAAGTACCTTTCATTATGATTTCCGGTCACGGAGATTTGGAAACGGCAGTAAATACTATGCGTTTAGGTGCTTTTGATTATATTTCCAAACCCCCTGATTTAAACCGTCTGCTTACTACTGTGCGTAATGCACTAAACAATAAAACACTTATTGTAGAGAACAAACGTCTGAAAAAAAAGGTGAGTAAAACTTACGAAATGATTGGCGAAAGCGCTCCGGTTAAGTCGATAAAGGAAATGATAGAGAAGGTTGCCGAAACAGACGCACGGGTACTCATTACCGGACCGAATGGTACCGGAAAAGAATTGGTGGCACATAATCTGCATGAAAAAAGTAACCGATCTGCTTATCCGCTGGTAGAAGTAAACTGCGCGGCCATTCCTTCAGAATTGATTGAAAGCGAATTGTTTGGCCATGTGAAAGGAGCGTTTACCTCGGCAGTAAAAGACCGCGCCGGAAAATTTGAAGCGGCAGATAAAGGAACTATTTTTCTTGATGAAATTGGCGATATGAGTTTACCTGCACAGGCTAAGGTATTACGTGCTTTACAGGAAAACGTAGTATCAAGGGTAGGAGCGGACAAAGATATTAAAGTAGACGTACGTGTAATTGCTGCAACAAATAAAGATTTACGTAAAGAAATTGAGGAAGGCCGTTTTCGGGAAGATTTATACCACCGCCTTGCTGTTATTTTAATTAAAGTACCATCTTTAAATGAAAGACGTGATGATATTCCTTTATTGATTTCGCATTTCACCGGAAAAATTGCAGAAGAAACCGGTACATCCCCGAAAAAATTTACAGAAGACGCAATTACTCTTTTAAAAGCATACGACTGGACAGGAAACATACGCGAGTTGCGAAATGTAGTAGAACGGTTAATTATTTTGGGAGGAAAAGAAATTTCCAAGTCAGATGTTCAATTATTTGCATCAAAATAAAATGAAGCTTAAAAAAATAAACGAGAATTTACAAAAAGCATTAATAGAATTGGGGTATACAATACCTCATTCTTTGTTAAAAGCTTCTTTTGGAACTATAAAAAGTGGAGCAGATGTAGTATTGGTTGAAGAAGATGATATTGAAAAATGTTTAGATGCCTGTATTCACAGTATCCAAAAAACAGAAAAAGCCGTTATGCAGTCTCCGAGGGTTTTAATCATGGTGCCTGATAAAGAAACAGTGTTGCATTTCATAGAAAAATTAAAGGAATTAGGTAAATATACCGATCTGCGTTTTTATGGAGTACATGATAAGTCCAATTTTGACGAAGATAAAAATCTTATTTCTATAGGCATTGATATATTGGTAGGTACTCCGAACCGTTTAAACGAAATGTTCGGTTCGGCAGGTTTTGATGTAAACCAGTTAAAACTCTGGATTTTTTATGAGTTGGATTCATTGTTAAAAAACCGGCTAGAGGGTATTTTATACCGACTGCTTGAAAGTATTGACAAGCCACAACGCTTGTTTATTATGTCTGATATCACGGAAAAAACAGCATTATTTATTGAAAATGTTTCGGAAGACGCTATATGGTTTGGCCCTGTAGCTGATGAAGATGCGTCTTGATTCTTTCTATTTGTTTAAAACCTAATCATGATGAAAAATAATATATTTGTTAACATCCTGGCCGTCCTAACAGGTCTTGTCATCGGGTCGGTTGTAAATGGAGCACTTATTAGTATTAGTGGATTTATTATACCACCTCCTAACGGAATAGATGTAACAACCGAAGAAGGACTAAAAGCAGCCTTGCCTTTGTTTGAGCCTAAACATTTTGTGTTCCCTTTTCTGGCTCACGCATTAGGAACGTTGTCGGGAGCTTTTATCACCACTAAAATAGCGAAAACATATAAACTCGCTATGGCACTTATTATAGGTTTTTTCTTTTTAATAGGAGGAATTGCTATGGTTTTTATGGTACCTTCACCCATCTGGTTTGATGCTTTGGATTTGGCCTTCGCTTATATTCCCATGGCTTATATGGGCTATAAGATGGGAAAAAGATAAGTTAATTTTTTGTTAAATTTAACAGGGTGTTAAAAGTAGGCGGTTTTTTATTTTATTTTCGAAAAACATAATAAAATACTACTTTTTAACAATGAAAAAAATACTTATTGCTTTATTTTTAACAGTAACAACATCTGTTGCTGTTGTTTCATGCTCAAGTTCAGATGATACTTCTTCTGCCAGTTCAAACAGCACCAATACCCAACAAAATAACACCGTAATTGCCGGAAAATGGCGTAAGAACGGAACGGTTGACAGTAATGGAAACATGATTGCAGAATATAACCATGAATGTTTTTCCAAGCCGGATTACATGGAATTCAGTATTGAAGGTCGTTTAAAGGAGGTAACTAATGAAAACGACTGTAAAAAAGAAACCAAATGGTTGGGTACCTATACGGTAACAGACAATCTGATTACGATTTATTACGAAAATGGTTCAGGAGTATATATTGTTCAGTATAAACTTATCAAGAACGCGGATAACCTTTTGATGTTGCAGGAAAAAACAACAGGTTCATTTTCTATGTATCAGAAAATGTAATAAGAGAGGGTCTCCAGGTATTTTCTGGAGACCATTTGTAATTTTATTTAGAAAAATCTGTTTTTTGAATGCGCACCGCATTTAAGATAGCAATTAAGGCTACACCAACATCAGCAAATACAGCTTCCCACATAGTTGCAATTCCCCCTGCACCCAGCAATAATACAATACCTTTTACCACAAAGGCTAATATAATATTCTGCCATACAATCTGTTTGGTTTTTTTCCCAATGGCGATAGCTGTAGGTATTTTACCGGGCTTATCATCCTGAATCACTACGTCGGCTGTTTCAATAGTAGCATCACTTCCAAGGCCTCCCATAGCCATGCCTACATCACTTAAGGCTACTACAGGAGCATCATTTACACCGTCACCTACAAATGCAACGGTTTCGTTTTTTTCCTTGATTTTTTTGACTTTGCTTACTTTATCTTCAGGTAATAAATCGCCATAAGCTTCATCAATAGCCAGTTCTTTCGCTACCAGCTGTACCATTGAATTTTTGTCGCCGCTGAGCATGGTTGTTTTTATTCCTAATGCATGAAGCTTTTCAATAGTAGCTTTGGCATCTCCTTTAACTTCATCGGCAATGATGATATATCCGGCAAAACGTCCTTCATAAGCAATAGCAATACTGGTGTAAACAATATCCAGAAATTTTTTATCATAGACAATGCCGAACTTATCCATTAATTTGAAATTTCCGGCCAATAACTCTTTTCCGTCGGCCATAGCTTTTAAGCCATGTCCCGGAATCTCTTCAACAGCAGTTAAGGTTATTGTATTTGAAATTTCTCCAACATATTCATGAATAGCTGTAGCAATAGGATGGGTACTTTTCGATTCCAGAAGATTTACAGCATGCAAGAGCTCTTCTTTATTAAAGGACGGATCAATTGCTACTTCCTGTACTTTAAAAACCCCCTCTGTAAGTGTACCGGTTTTATCCATTACAACATTTTGTATCCCGGCCAGCGCATCTAAAAAGTTACTGCCTTTGAACAGTATGCCGTTTTTACTTCCTGCACCGATACCCCCGAAATAACCGAGCGGAATAGAAATGACCAAGGCGCAGGGACATGAAATGACAAGAAAAACCAAAGCTCTGTATAACCAGCTGCTGAATTGGTAATCAGCAACAAAGAAATAAGGTAAAAAAGTAATGCCTATCGCTAAAAATACAACAATAGGCGTATATATTTTTGCAAATTTTGAAATAAACAGTTCAGTAGGTGCTTTTTGCGAAGTTGCATTTTGTACCAATTCAAGAATTTTACTCAGTTTACTGTCTTCAAAAGCTGTAGTTACTTTAACCAATGATACAGTGTTTAAATTTATCATTCCGGCCAGAACAACCTCTCCTTTCTGCTTGCTATCGGGTTTACTTTCACCGGTTAAAGCAGCGGTATTGAAAGAGGCGTTTTCAGAAAAAAGTACCCCGTCCAATGCCAGTTTTTCGCCGGGTTTTAATTGAATAATAGTACCTATGGCAACCTCAGCGGCAGCTATTTTTTCAGGAATATTGTTCACTAATATAGTAGCTTCATCTGGCTGTTCTTCAAGTAAAGCTTTGATATTGGAAGTAGCGCGTGAAACAGCTAAAGTCTGAAAAGCTTCTCCTACTGCATAAAAGAGCATAACGGCCACGGCTTCAGGGTATTCTCCTATAGCAAAAGCACCAAGGGTAGCAATGCTCATCAGGAAAAATTCGGAAAAGAAATTACTTTTCAAAATACTTCGCCAGGCTTCATATAAAACAGGTAAACCTACCGGAAGGTAAGCTACAATATACCATATCAGGCGTATCCATCCGGTAAACCAGTTTTGAGGTATAAAATTATCCCATACAATAGCCATGAGAAGTAAAATAAGGCTGATTAAGGAAGGGATAAAAAGTTTAATCGGCTGCTTTACAGGAGCTGAATGGTCATGTCCGTCGTGTTCATGATGATGTGTTGTGTTTTTCAGGTGTACAGAAGCAACTCCCGTTCCTGAACTGCAACAGGCTGTTTCGGGAGTTTCTGCTTTATAATGTAAGATTTTCATGAATATAGATTTTATACTTCAAAAGTACCCATTATGTCAATGCAACACTATGGCATTGTTTGCAGACATTTCTCACAGACGCCGTGCGCCAGAAAACGAAAACTGTCAAATTGAAAACTGTCCGGAAGTTTTACATCAGAGAAATCTATCTGCATTAAACAGGTTGTTTCATTACAAACTGTACAATGAAAATGCAAATGTTTGTCATGGTGATGGTTTTCATGGCACTCTTTTTCGCACAAGAAGTATTTGGTTGTATTACTTTCCTGAATACTATGTAAAATCCCTTTTTTTTCAAAAGTCTTTAACGTACGAAACAATGTGGTACGATCTGCCCAGTGAAAATGTTTTTCAAGCTCTAATAGAGTGACGGCCCCGTTGTGATGTAAAAAATAATCCATTGTTAAAATACGCATGGCAGTGGGCAGTACGGCTTTATTTCTTAACCATTTTTCGACTTTAGACACAGAGGTTGTTTTAGGTTCCATGTTGATTTAATTTTAATGGTCATGTCCTTCTGCTCCGGACAAAACTGCATTTACAAAGAAGCTGCCCTTTATTATAATCTCAGCATTGGCTTCTATGGGTTTTATCATGATTAATTCTGTAAAATTGCCATCTGTGGCACCCCGTTGTACTTGAACTTTTTCAAAAGTATAAGGGGTGGTGCCCTTTCCTTCTCTCACAAATATATAGTCTTTGTTTTCTTCATTTACAAACGCTTCATTCGGAAGAGCCAGCTGTTTATTACTACCGTTATGTAATAAGGCTACCACATTCATACCGTCAATAAGATGCTTTTTATCACCTGTTACTTCGGCCTGTACCAGTACTGTTTTACTGTCAGGTTCGAAACTACTGCCAATTACCGAAACTTTGGCGGTAAATTCTTTTTCATTATGATTGGCCAGTGTAAAATGCACCATCTGGCCTACTTGCAAGTTAGCAATATCTTTCTCAAAAACACTTAAAAAAACGCTTAAATCCTGGTTGTCTACTACTTCGGCTATAGAAAAAGAAGCGTCTACATAGTTGCCGATAGAACTGTTTAAACGTGTAACATAACCGTTTATAGGGCTGCTGATAGCCAACGCATTTTTAAGGTTGCCGTTAGATATCTGCGCGGGATTCATGCCCATCAATTGTAACTGTTTTACCAGAGAAGCTTTCTGTGCCTGCAGGTTTTTCAGCTGTGCCTGTGCATTTTGTAAATTCTTTAAAGCTCCTGCGTTGCCCTCATGTAGCGTTTTCTGGCGGTCTACTTCTTGCCGGGCAAAAGTAATCTGGCTGTTTACCGTAGTATAGGATTCCTGTACCGAGATAAACTCAGGGTTAGAAATAGTGGCGATAGTTTGCCCTTTTTTAACGTAATCCCCCAATTTAATATATATCTTGCTTATAGTGCCGGGATATATAGAATTTATAGTAGCTCTTTTTTCATTGGGTACCCGAAGTATACCATTTACCTTAATTCCTGTGGTAAGATCTATTTCTTTAACGGTAGACATCTGAATACCTGCTGTCTTAAATTGTTGCTCGGTGATTTCTGCCTCATTTTCGTGTGCGTGTTTTTCTTCCTGATTTGTTTCGTGTTCTGCTGTCTTTTCTTGTGTTTTAGACGCATTCTGACATCCGGTAAAAAGAAAAAGAAACAATCCTGTTAATGTTATAATAATTGCTTTCATAGGGTTATTTTGATAAGATATAATATAATTGGTTGACCGACTGGTTCAGGGAACGTACTGTATTGAGGTAATTAACTTCTATATCTATGGCGTTCTGTAAGGTTAGGATATATTCAATATAATCCATATCACCTACGGTATAACCTAATTTTCCGGCTTTCTTGATTTCTTCTGCATTTTTTAAACCGGTACTTTGGTAAAATTCATGTGCCCGTTTATTTTGCTGGTACACGGCAAATGCATTGGCAAGCTGTGTTTCCAAGTCGCGTCTGGTATTATCAACCAAAGCCTGTTGTGCTTGTTGCTGGAATTCTAAATTCTTGATCCGCGCTTTGACGCCTGAATTGAATATAGGAATGTTGATACCTACAATGGCAGAATGGAAACGATTTGCTGATGTGAGATTGTTTCCGGTTGGTGAAGAACCTATCATAGATGTATTGGCGTATCCCAAAACAAATTCAGGCAGATTTTGCTTTCGTTCTACATCTTTTGAAGCCTCCAGCATATTCATCTGCTGAACTACTAACTGTAAGTTGGGATTCTGGTCAATATTTTCCATTATTTCGGTATCTGTAAGAAGATGAGGTAAAAACGAACTGAAATTAAAAACAACCTCTTCATTTATTCTCATCAGCATTTTTAAATGCTGAATGGTATTGGTATAATCAACTTGATTCTGCTGAAGCCGTAAACGTATCTCTCCCTGTTTGGTTTCAGCTGTGGTAAGTTCCAGCTTAGCAACATCCCCGGCCGTATATTTTACTTTTGAAGATTGTACAAAGTCTTGGTATAAACTATCTAACGTTTGCAGTAATTGACCGTAAGCAAAGTAATAATTAGCTTCATCATAATAGAATGAAATACTGTATTTCAATTCGTTTTCGGTGAGTTTTTTATTCCATTCCGCTAAATCTACTCCCGATTGTATCAATTGTCTTTTCGATTTAAAAACCGCCGGGAAAGGAATGGTTTGTGTGATTTCCAGATTTTGGTCAAATGCATTACTAACAAATTGTCCTAGCTGTAACTGTAGTTCTGTTTTAGGCATTTCGCCGGCTGTGGCCAGCAGCGCTTTTTGCGCCTCTACCTCAAGCGACTTTGCCTGTACCAAGGCATTGCGCTGTAAACCTATGGCAATGGCTTTTTCCTTGTTAATAGACTGTGCATTTAAAACAGACGCGCTTCCCATGATAAAAAACAGTACAGATAAACCGGTTTTTATTTTTTTAGACATACGGAAAGACCATTTTCTATTGAATAAAATATACAAAACAGGTAGAACCAACAGAGTAAGCAGAGTAGCCGACACTAATCCTCCTATAACTACTGTAGCTAGGGGTTTTTGTACTTCGGCACCGTCTCCTGTACTTAAAGCCATAGGTAAAAAACCCAAACTTGCTACTGTAGCGGTCATTAAAACAGGACGCAGACGTTCTTTTGTTCCGATAATTACACGTTGAAGTGCATCGGTAATTCCTTCCTTTCGGAGATTGTTAAACGTTCCGATAAGAACAATACCGTTTAAAACCGCAACACCAAACAATGCAATAAAACCGATACCTGCCGATATGCTGAAAGGCATACCACGCACTACTAAAGCGAAAATACCACCTATGGCACTCATAGGAATAGCTGTAAAAATGAGCAGAGCTTGTTTGGCAGAATGAAAGGTAAGGTATAGTAAAAAGAAAATAAGTGCTAGGGAAACCGGAACGGCTATCATTAAACGTGCCGATGCTTCCTGTAAATTTTCAAACGATCCGCCATAGGTAAGATAATAACCTAGTGGCAGTTTAAGCTCGGTATCCGCTTTTGTCTGAATATCTTTTACAACACTGGCTACATCACGCCCATCTCCTGTGTTGAATCCGATAACGATACGTCGTTTTCCTTCTTCACGGCTTATCTGGGCAGGGCCGGATTTATAGCTTACCGTGGCCAGCTGATGTAAAGGAATCATGACACCGTAAGCGTTTGGAATAAACAAATTGCTTACATTATCTATAGATTGACGGTACGTTTCATTCAGCCGGATAACCAAATCAAATTTTCGTTCGTTTTCATACACAGCCCCCGTAATTTTACCCGCAAATGCAGCACTTAAAATATCGTTAACCTGCGCAACAGTAACTCCATTATTCGCCAGTTGTACACGATTATAGGCGACTGTAATTTGCGGTAAGCCGGCAATATTTTCCACCTGAGGAGATGAAGCTCCCTGCACCGTCTGGATGATACCGCTCATTTTTTTTGCTAAAAGAGTAAGCGTATCCAGGTTTTCGCCGAATATTTTTACGGCGACATCTTGTCGTATACCCGTCATTAATTCATTTGTACGCATTTGTATAGGTTGGTTTTTTTCAAAAAATACCCCAGGTATATTGGTCTCCAGTTTGGCTAAAATAGCCTCTCCCAGTTCATCAAAACTCCGATCCGATTTCCATTCTTCTTTAGGTTTCAGAATAATCATTAAATCGGTGGCTTCCGGTGGCATGGGATCGGTAGGTACTTCTGCTGATCCTGTTTTACCTACTACCATGGCTACTTCATCAAATTCTTTTATCAATCGGGAAGCGAGCATAGAAGTTTCCATACTTTGACTTAAAGAAGCACCTTTGGGTAAAATACAATGAAAAGCAAAATCACCTTCTTTCAAAGTTGGTATAAATTCGCCACCCATGCGCGAAAAAATAAAAGCAGAAAAAGCAAATATAACCAGTGTACTACCAATAACCCATTTTTTAGCGGATACTGCTTTATTTAGAACAGGGCGGTAAAAACTATATATCCAGTTGATTAAACGGTCTGAAAAGGTACGCTTTGTTGTCATCTGTTTCGGAAGAAATAAAGCACACATCATAGGAATATAGGTCAGAGAAAGTATTAAAGCTCCTAAAATAGCAAAACCAACGGTTTGTGCCATAGGAACAAACATTTTACCTTCAACTCCCCGCAATACCAGAATGGGAATATATACAATCAGAATAATAATCTCTCCAAAAGCAGCACTGGTTCTTATTTTTGAGGCTGATACATATACTTCTTCGTCCATTTCCTTCTGGGTCATTTTACGGTTATTTTTACGTGTATGAAGGTGATGAAGGGTTGTTTCTACAATAATAACCGATCCATCAACTATTAAACCGAAATCTATAGCGCCCAAACTCATTAAGTTGGCACTTACACCAAAAATATTCATCAATGCAATGGCAAAAAGCATGGAAAGGGGAATAGCTGAAGCTACTATTAATCCTGCTCTGAAATTTCCGAGAAAAATAACTAAAACAAAAATGACAATTAAAGCACCTTCTATGAGGTTGGTCTGGATGGTTTTTATGGCCCTGTCTACCAGATGGGTACGATCTAAATAAGGTTCAATAACCACATCGTCGGGTAGCGATTTTTGTATGGTTTCCAGGCGTTCTTTTACTTGATTAACAACTTTTTTGCTGTTTTCACCTTTTAGCATCATTACCACGCCCCCTACAGCATCTATTTCACCATTATACGTCATGGCGCCATAACGGATGGCGCTTCCATATTGTACAGTTGCGATGTCGCGAAGATACAGCGGAGAACGTCCCATTTTGGTAATGGCTATATTTTTAATGTCCTCAAGAGAAGAAACCATTCCCACACTTCTGATGAAATAAGCATTCGGTTTTTTATCAATGTAAGCTCCTCCGGTATTTTGATTATTTTGTTCTAAAGCTGTAAAAATATCGTTTATGGAAACGTTAAACGCTTTTAACTGTTCCGGATCTACACTTACTTCGTATTGTTTAAGCAGTCCGCCAAAACTATTGATTTCTGCTACGCCGGGCGTACCGTTAAGCTGTCTGCGTACAATCCAGTCCTGCATAGTACGCAAATCCATTGTGGTATATTTTTTTTCGCTTCCTTTTTTGGGGTGAAGAATATACTGGTATACCTCACCCAAACCGGTGCTCACAGGAGCTAATTCAGGTTTTCCTACTCCTTCGGGTATTTCTTCTTCAGCTAATTTCAATTGTTCCTGAATAAGTTGCCGGGCAAAATAAATATTCACATCATCTTTAAAAACGACGGTAATTACAGAAAGCCCAAAACGTGAAATGCTACGGACTTCTTCTTTATTAGGAATATTGGCTATAGCCTGTTCTATAGGAAAAGTAACAAACTGTTCTACTTCCTGGCTTGCCAAGGTAGGAGAAATGGTTATAATCTGAACCTGATTATTGGTGATGTCGGGCACGGCATCTATAGACAGTCTGGTTAAGCTCCAAACGCCCCATGCCACCCAACCTAACATAAAAATAGCTATAATAAGCTTATTTTTTATGCTAAACTTGATGATTTTATCTAACATAAACTTTAAACATTACAATAAACAATGGTAAAATGCCGTGCACAATACCTAACAACGCATTGAAATGTTATACCTTGGGAGGTTGAAAAATAGTTCCGAAAAGCTCGGTAGGAAAGTTTAAAACATAAAGATTGTCTACCTTTTTATAATTTTCATTAAAAAGGTTCTCTAATAAATAAGCCGATAAGGAGTCATGTTGTACCACTGTAATCTGGCAGCATTGGCAATAACAGAAAGGAGAACACGCGTCCTGTTTATGATGCTCGTCATGCGTAGCATGGTCATGAACGTACACAGTAACAGCTTTTGTAGTAGGGAAATTTTCATAATCAGAACATGACACCAGGTTAAGTGTCATTAAATAAAAACTTAATATGAAAAAAAATGTCCGCATACTCAGTTCACAAAAGTACATTTTTTTTACCAAAACGACTGATTTTAACTTTAAATATTAGTTAATACTGTATTAAAAATGTATTTTTAAGGCTACGTAAAATAGAACGATTTATGAAAAAGAGTATAATTTTTATAAGTTTTTTGGTAAATTTTGGTTTGTTAATGTCGTGTAATTCATGCAATACTGATAATAACATTTTGTCAGATACACCAATTGAAACAGGTAATCCTGTAGAAACCAATCCGCCTAATACCCATTACGAGCCTGCTTTTCCGGGACAAACCAGAATTGGCAGTGTCCAAACAAAAACCGGAATTACAACAGAAGTAATTGCTAGCAATTTAGGCAGGCCATGGGGAATTACCGTTTTACCTGATTCACGCTTGCTCATTACGGATAAAACAGGATTTATGCAAATCGTTGCGCCTGACGGTGATCTGATTTCCACCATTAATGGTTTTCCTGCGGTAGATGATGGCGGACAGGGAGGAATGCTTGATGTGGCCATAGATCCTCAGTTTGCGCAAAACAGGATGCTGTACTGGACCTTTTCAGAACCGTATCAGAATGGTAATCTTACCGCTGTGGCCAAAGGCAGGCTGTCTGATGATGAGAAGTTGGTGGAAAATCCGCAGGTTATATTCCGGGCTACGCCTTCTTATAATGGAAGCCTGCATTATGGCGGACGTCTTGTATTTGATTCGGAAGGATTTTTGTTTGTAAGTACAGGGGAACGTTCTGATATGGTAACACGCCCCCAGGCACAAGATCTGAGTTCCGGCTTAGGTAAAATAGTAAGGATTACGAAAGAAGGAAGTGCAGCAACCGGTAATCCGTTTATTGGCCAGGATAATGCGATGCCGCAGATTTTTAGTTACGGTCACCGGAACGTTCAGGGATTAGCTATACATCCGCAAACAGGACAATTATGGGAAAGTGAATTTGGAGCAAGAGGAGGGGATGAAGTAAACCTTATTCGGTCTTCCAAAAATTACGGCTGGCCTGTTATTTCGTATGGTCTGGAATATAGCGGAGAAAAAATAGGAGAAGGTATTACGCAAAAAGAAGGTATGGAGCAGCCCGTGTATTATTGGGATCCTTCCGTATCGCCAAGTGGTATTGATTTTTATACAGGCAATCAGGTTCCGGAATGGAAAAACAATTTGTTTTTAGGAGCCTTGAGCGGGCAACATATTGTGCGCCTGGTTATAAAAGATAATAAAGTGGCAGGTGAAGAACGTTTGCTGGCTGATAAAAATGAACGTTTCAGAGATGTGTTAGGTTGTCATCCTAATGGTGCTTTATATGCCATTACGGATAGCGGAAAATTATACCGGTTGAAAAAAGCTGCGGAATAAAAAAATGATAAAATTAAAAAAGCTCTGATTTCTTATGATTTCAGAGCTTTTATCACGACATCCTAGTATGCTATCGTACGAGTTTTTTGTATTTTAAGCGGGTAGGTGTAATATCACCAATGCGTTTTTTGCGGTTTTCTTCATATTCTGAAAATGATCCTTCAAAGAAATATACTTGTGAATCGCCTTCAAAAGCCAGAATATGTGTACAAACCCTGTCTAAAAACCAGCGATCGTGCGAGATAATTACTGCACAACCGGCAAAGTTTTCCAAACCTTCTTCTAATGCGCGTAAGGTGTTAATGTCTAAGTCATTAGTAGGCTCATCAAGCAACAATACATTGCCTTCTTCTTTTAAGGTCATGGCCAGATGTAAACGATTGCGTTCTCCACCTGAAAGAGCAGCCACTTTTTTATTTTGATCAGATCCTCCGAAATTGAAACGCGACAGATAGGCACGGGCATTTACCTGACGTCCTCCCATCATAATCAATTCCTGTCCGTCGGCAAAATTTTCGTAAATGGTTTTTTCAGGATTAATATGGGTATGGGTCTGATCCACATAGGCGATTTTTACCGTATCACCTACAATAAATTCTCCTCCATCTGCTTTCTGTTCTCCCATAATCATACGGAAAATAGTAGATTTACCTGCACCGTTGGGGCCTATTATGCCCACAATGCCAGCTTGAGGTAATGTAAAGTTTAAATCATCGTATAATAATTTATCGCCAAATGCTTTCGCTACATGCTTGGCTTCAATGACATTGGTACCCAATCGGGGACCGTTCGGAATATAAATTTCCAGTTTTTCTTCTAATTGTTTTTGGTCTTCATTTAACAACCGGTCATAGTTTTGCAAACGCGCTTTCTGTTTGGTTTGTCTTCCTTTAGCACCCTGGCGCACCCATTCAAGTTCCCGTTCCAACGTTTTTCTGCGTTTTGAAGCTGTTTTTTCTTCTTGTTCCAGTCGTTTCCCCTTCTGTTCCAGCCATGAAGAATAATTCCCTTTCCACGGAATACCTTCGCCACGGTCCAGCTCCAGAATCCATCCGGCAACATTATCCAGAAAATAACGGTCGTGGGTTACGGCAATAATAGTCCCTTTATATTGCTGTAAGTGCTGTTCCAGCCAGTGTACCGACTCGGCATCAAGGTGGTTGGTAGGTTCATCTAAAAGCAATACATCGGGCTCCTGTAATAATAACCGGCATAAAGCCACACGCCGGCGTTCTCCTCCTGATAATACGCTGATAGGAGTATCAGGCTCCGGGCAACGCAAAGCATCCATAGCAATAGCCAGCTTTGTATCTAATTCCCAGCCGCCGGAAGCGTCTATTTTATCTTGCAATTCAGCCTGACGATCCATCAGTTTTTGCATTTTATCAGCATCTTCATATACCTCAGGCAGACCAAACATGTCGTTTATCTTATTGAACTCGTCCAGAATGCTTACAATTTCAGACATGCCTTCCTTTACTACTTCAATAACGGTCTTACTATCATCCAACTGTGGCTCCTGTTCCAGATACCCTACCGTATAACCCGGTGCAAAAACCACATCGCCCTGATGGTTTTTATCCTCACCAGCAATGATTTTCAATAAAGAGGATTTACCTGATCCGTTCAAACCTAAAATACCGATTTTAGCTCCGTAGAAAAAACTTAAATAAATGTCTTTTAATACCGTTTTGTTGGTAGATGAGTAGGTTTTACTCACCTTAGACATGGAAAATATGACCTTTTTATCGTCTGACATATTAAAAAAATTATCGAATAATTAAAGATTCAAAAATAGCATATATTCCTAAATGAACCTATTTTAAAAAGGCGAAATGCCTAAAAATAACTCCTTTTAGGATTGAAAAAAGGAACCAAAGTTCCTTATTTTGTAGTAGCGTAAATTTTATGGTATAACGTTTTATATTTCTCTAAAATAACCTTGCGTTTCATTTTTAAAGTAGGAGTGAGTTCTCCTCCTTCAATAGACCATATCTCCGGGGTTAGTTCAAACTTTTTGATCTTTTCCCATTTACCGAATTTGGTACTCATACGGTCAATTTCTTCTGATATTCGTTTTCGAACCTCTTCGTTTTGCGCCACTTCTTCGTAGCTGAAACCTACATTCATCCCTTTTTTATTGGCCCAATCTTTTATAAAGTCAAAATTAGGCTGTATAAGGGCAGCCGGCATCTTTTCTCCTTCTCCTATCACCATTATCTGTTCAATGAAACGAGATTGTTTTAAAACGCCTTCTATTACCTGAGGAGCTATATATTTTCCGCCCGAGGTTTTAAACATCTCTTTTTTCCGGTCGGTTATAGACAGAAACCCTTCTGTGTCTATCATACCTATATCACCTGTATGAAAAAAGCCGTCAGAAAATGCTTCGGCTGTCTTTTCCGGGTCTTTAAAATACCCTTGTGTAATGCTCGGACCTTTGCACAAAATTTCACCGTCCTCGGCAATTTTTACTTCTATATTGTGCAAAATTTTCCCTACAGTACCTATTTTCCACCCATGATTACGTTGGTCGTTTACAGCTATTACAGGAGAAGTTTCAGTTAATCCGTATCCTTCCATTACGGGTATACCGGCGGCCCCAAACACACGTGCCAGTCTGGGCTGCAGGGGAGCTGAACCTGAAACCAATAGTTCTAAATTACCTCCAAGTGCTTGCTGCCATTTGCTAAAGACCAGTTTGCGGGCTATTTTTAACTTAAACTTGTACCAGCCGCCATTGGCATCATAAGGTTTGTATTTTTCTCCTAACGCAATGGACCAGAAAAACAGTTTCTTTTTAATTCCGGACAAAGCAGAGCCTTTGGCATAAATTTTATCATATACTTTTTCCAAAACACGGGGAACTACAGTCATAACCTGCGGTTTTACCTCCTGAAGATTATCACTGATTTTATCGATAGATTCTGCAAAGTAAATGGAAACTCCTAAGTATTGGTATAAATACAGGATCATCCGTTCAAATATATGACAGCAGGGCAAGAAACTTAAACCGGTATATTTACCTTTTTCAAAAGGTACCCGGGGTTCGCTTCCCATGATATTCGATACGATATTTTCATGTGTAAGCATTACACCTTTAGGTCTTCCGGTAGTACCTGAAGTGTAAATGATAGATGCAAGATCCTGAGGTGTTATACTGTCCATAATTTTAAAGACAGCTTCCTGATCTTTGTGCTCATAACCTGCTGTAAGTACCTGTTCCCAACTGGCACATCCGGGTACTTCATCAAATGAAAATATGCCTCTTAATTTGGGAATATTCCCTTTTACCTGGCTTAATTTTTCAAATATTACTTCATCAGATACAAAAACGTAGACACTTTCAGAATGTTTTATAATATACTCATAATCTTCTGCCGAAATGGTCGGGTAAATAGGTACGCTTACAGCACCAATCTGTAAAATGCCAATATCCATAATATGCCATTCTGTCCGGTTATTTGATGTGATAATAGCTATTTTATCATTCTTTTTAATTCCCATTTGCAATAAAGCGCGTGATATAGCATTGGCTTTATCGATATACACATTGGTTGAGGTGGCTACCCACTGCCCGTTTTTTTTAGTTACCAGGCTTTTTTCTAAATTATAATTTTGTTGCTGGTAATACGGAATATCATATAATCGGGTTACGTTTATCATAAAAAAGCAGGTATTTGTGTTTTATTTTGCTAAATATAACTAAAAAGTTTTAGTTTTCCAATCATGCGAAAAGCAACTGCATTTTTTGCTTTTTTTACGTCTTATTTCAAGATAAGAATAGTACTTTAGTAGAAGATAAAAATATGTTTAAGGGTACTATGAAAAAGCATAATTTTAGTGCAGGACCGAGTATTTTGCCGGATGTTGTGTTCAGAAAAGCAGCACAGGCAGTGCTTAATTTTAATGATTCGGGACTATCCGTTTTGGAGATCTCGCATCGAAGCCCTGCTTTCGTACAGGTGCTGGAAAAAGCCAAAAAACTGGTACTGGAATTATTACACCTGGAAGGTAAAGGGTATCAGGTACTCTTTCTACAGGGCGGAGCCAGCATGGAATTTTTGCGTGTGCCTTACAATATGATGAAAACAGGCGGCAAAGCCGCTTATTTAGATACCGGTATATGGGCAGGTAAAGCTATAGATGAAGCACGGCATTTTGGTGAAACATCAATTGTGGCCTCTTCCCGGGCACAAAATTATAGTACTATTCCTAAAGATTATATTGTCCCGGCCGATGCAGATTATTTTCATTGTACCAGCAATAATACTATTTACGGCACACAGATGCACGATTTTCCGGTTACGGAGGTACCGATTGTTTGTGATATGAGTTCAGATATTTTCTCTCGAGAAGTGGCTTTCAATACTTTCGATATTATATATGCCGGGGCTCAGAAAAATATGGGTCCGGCGGGTACCACGCTGGTAGTAATAAAAGAAGAAACACTGCAAGATACCGGCCGTTATGTACCGAATATGCTGAATTATAAAAAACATATTGAAAAGGAAAGTATGTACAATACACCGGCTGTTTTTGCTATTTATACATCGTACTTAACGTTGCAATGGCTTAAAGAGCAGGGAGGAATTGCAAGTATAGAGAAAAGGAACAGGCAAAAAGCACAATTACTTTATGAGGAAATTGACCGGAATAGTCTTTTTGAAGGCACAGCAGCTGAAGAAGACCGGTCGTATATGAATGTGACCTTTGTTTTGAAAGACGCAAGTTTAGCGGCTGCCTTTGACGCTTTCTGGGAAAAACATTCTATCAGCGGTTTAAAAGGGCATCGTTTGGTGGGAGGGTACCGGGCTTCAATTTATAACGCAATGCCGATTGAAAGCGTACAGGCCTTGGTAGCGGTTTTACAGCAGTTTGAACGAAAAATAAAAAATAGCGTTTTTTGAAACGCTATTTTGATTGGGTAAATAATTTTTTTTCTTTGATAATATCAGCTATTCCTTCGGGTAAAAAGCTTTCCCAACCGGTTTCATTGTGTTTGAGCCTTTTAAAGACATCTCTTGAAAAAATACTCAGGTTCTTTTCTTCAAAATCAGCAATATCGATAATCTGTTCTTTATCTAAAAAATAGCGGTATACCGGTTGTAAGCTGCTATCATTTGTCTGCATGTTCTTAGAGGTAACAATTTGGCCGTCTTCGTTTTTCATAGGGTATAAAAATACCTGTAAATCGTGGTTAAACAGTTTACCTAAACCTTCAAACACACCACCGCTTAAATGGGTATAATACTTAGCGTCAAATATATCTATTAAATTTCCGGCTCCGATAGTAAGCCCTATTTTTTCTCTGGAATACTGGCTGCAATATTCAATCACCTTATAGTATTCTCTGAAGTTCGAAATCATCACGGTTTGGCCTAAATGGCAAAGCAGTTCGGCACGGTCTAAGAAATCCTGTTCGTTTAACTCGCCTTCCATCAGTAAATTATTCAGCGTCATTTCAAAGATAACCACAGTATCTTTGCTGTTTAACTGATTTTGTGATAAAAAAAGAGCAAGTGATTTTTTGTACATGTTCATATTTACAATGGTCACAGGACGAAAACTACCTCTCAGTAACAGCATGTTTTTTCTGAAAAGGGTATTGGCAGGTAAAATATTTTTCCCGTCCGGGCCGAACATAACAGCATCAGACATACCGCTTTTTACTAAAAAGAGACTCATCAGCCTGTTATCTATAGCCTGAAAAATAGGACCTGAAAAATTTATGGTGTCAATTTCAATCTGGTCCTTATCCAAATGGTCGTACAAGCTCTCAAGTAATCGTTTTGGGTTGTTGTGTTGGTAAAAAGCACCATAAATCAGATTAACGCCTAAAATCCCAAGTGTTTGCTGTTGTAAACGAGAATCGGTTTCCTTAAACTGGATATGCAGCACAATTTCGTTATAAGCTCCTTCCGGTTCGGCCTGAAAGCGAATTCCCACCCATCCATGGCCTCTAAACTTTTTAGCAAAATCTATAGTGGCTACAGTATTGGCATAACTAAAATACATGCGTTGCTTGTTATCGTTACGGTTTAACCGTTCTTCCATTAAAGTTGATTCATGTAACAACATTTTCTTTAAACGGCTTTCTGTTACATAACGCCCATCAGTTTCGGTCGTATAAATAGCATCGCTGAATTGTTTGTCGTAGGCCGACATAGCTTTGGCTATGGTTCTGGATGAACCACCTGCCCTGAAAAAATGACGTACCGTTTCCTGTCCCGCGCCAATTTCGGAAAAAGTACCGTAAATATTTTTATTTAAATTAAGCCGTAATGCTTTATCGGAAATAGCCGGCTGATGCTCTAAAATTCTATCGCCCTCTAATATTAAGTCATTTTCAAAGGTATTCATACAAAATGAGGTAAGTACTGTTTTTTAAACTATAAAATTACCTATTTTAAGTGAGATTTATAGTATTTTTGGAGAAAAAGATATGAGGGTTTATTTTTTAGGTACCGGCACATCGCAGGGTATTCCGGTTATTGGAAGTACTGATCCTGTATGTTTAAGCACCGATCTTAAAGATAAGCGTTTACGCAGCTCTGTTTTTATAGACTGGGATGCTACCATTTTACAGATTGATTGCGGTCCGGATTTCAGACAGCAAATGCTTGTCTCGCAATGTCCGCACATTGATGCCATACTTTTTACCCATGAACATGCCGACCACATTGCGGGTTTAGATGATATCCGCCCGTTCTGCTTTCAACGCGGTGGTGCGATGCCTGTATATGCTCAGTCTCGTGTTATTGAAAGTTTAAAAAGAAGATTTGATTATGTGTTCGAAACCGAAAACCGTTACCCCGGGGCACCATCAGTAACTACGTTTGCCATAGATGCTTTTCAGGATATAATTATTAACGATAAAAAAATAGAAACGCTTTCGGTTATGCATGGCGATTTACCTATTTTAGGCTATAAAATGGGAAATTTTGCTTATCTGACGGATGTAAAATTCTTACCTAAAGAAACGCTGGAACGCTTGCAGAATTTAGATGTCCTGATAATAAATGCCCTGCGCATTACGGAACATCCTACCCACAATAATCTGGAAGCAGCGTTGAATTACATTCAGGTAATTCAGCCTAAAAAAGCATATATCACGCATATAGGATACCAATTAGGATTTCATGAAAAAATAGAAAAAACACTGCCAAAAAACGTATATTTGGCGTACGATAATTTACAATTAGAAATTTAACCTACCATGAAAAAAAGTCTTTTTTTATACCTTTTTGTTTTTTCGTTAATCATCAATATTTTTTTACTGGTGAATGATGGCAAAGTGCTAAAATCAAAAACGGCCGAAATTGAACAGTTAAAAAAAGATACCGATTCGCTTACGCTTTACCGGAATATGTACAGAGAGGCCAGTTATTTTTCTATCGATGAAAATAAAGAAGCACAAAAAGCGTTTGATGAATATAATTATGAAGATGTAATGAAGAAAGTATTGCAGGATATTACTATTCTGAATACACAGGAAGGCGGTAATCCGTTACTGCCTAAAGCTACAGACGGAAGTAAATCTATTATGTATAAAATGACGGTTTTAAACCACAAATGGTTGATAGCTGCTTATAAAAATGATTCCGAATCAGGCGAATTACTGATTGAATATACATTTAATCCAAATGAATTTACTAATTTTAATGTACTAACTCATACCGTTTATTAATGAAAAAGGTAGTTCTGCTTTTAGTATGTTGCAGCACGTTTTGGGCGTGTGACAAAATTTTTAAAGAGCCCGCAGAATCTCAGGAGATGGAAGAGATGGATGCGCAGCAAGTTGTGGGGGGAGAAAAAGACGAACATGGCTGTATTCCGTCCGCAGGATATATCTGGAGCGAAGTAAAACAAAACTGTTTACGTGTTTTTGAAGAAGGTTACCGCTTAAATCCGGTAGCTACTTTATCTTCTGATAATGTAGCTACCAGTAGTGCATTTGTACTGTTTAATGAAGATAAATCAAAAGCCGAGGTGTTTATTCCGAATGAAAAAGCCGGAATTATTTTAGATAAGAAAGACAAAGATACTTACGAAAATAAAAGATATAAACTAAACAGTACTTCCTATGTTTTGTTTGTAGATAATATCAAAAAATATGAAGCAGCTAAAACGGTTTTAAAAGATATTACCGATGTAGATGATGAAATGCCGGGAGATATGTAATGCTAGACTTCTATCGTTTTGAAAGATTTTTTACGCTTTTTCTTTATTTAAAACTGAAAACAAACTTAAGCATATAAAAAATGAACAATCATGAGTAGTAAACAAGCTTTATTAATTGAATTGGAGCGTGAAAAGGAAAATACGTTACGCATATTAAAAGTACTTAAAAATGATGCTTTCGGCTGGAAACCACATATTAAATCTATGACATTGGGTGAATTGGCCAATCATGTGGTAGAATTGCACGGCTGGGTATTTTTTGTAATAACAAAAGATACATTTAATTTTCATACGGATTATGTACCTTCTGCGCTATCAACTGCTGACGAACTGATAAAAGTGCTGGAAGATAACCATCAAAAAAATAAATCGGCTATTGAAAGCATGGACGATACAGAAATATTTAAAAACTGGGCATTAAAGGCAGGTGATCATGTTATAGCTGAAATGCCTAAAACAGGAGCCATTCGTTTTATTGTGAACAATCATTTAATTCACCATCGCGGGCAGATGACTGTATATTTGCGTATGCTGGATATTCCTGTTCCGGGATTATACGGCCCTTCAGCTGATGATAAAGGGACTATGTAATATAAAAAACGGGCTTTAGTCCGTTTTTTATTGTTTTTCTGTCAAAAAAGATTTGAAGTCAAAAAAGTTTTTTGGTGCCACCCCATGTCCTACTGGGTATTCGTGGTATTCGTTGGCAATATGCAAACGATTGAGAACCTCAGGTGTTTTTCGTGCCCATTCAACAGGAATTACCTGGTCTACGGTTCCATGCGAAACAAAAAACGATAGTTTGCTAAAATCAAGAGAAGCATAGTCTTCTTTCAAAATATTTTCATTGAAATAACCACTTAATGCTACTACTTTGTTAACTTTTTCAGGATAAGAAAGCGCAATGGCATAACTGAGAATAGCTCCCTGGCTGAAACCTATAAGATTTACATTAAGCGGATCTATGGGGTATTTTTCTAAAAGTTGGTCTATAAAATCTACTATAAGATCCCGAGATGCTTTTGCTTGTTCATCATCTGAAAATTTGTTCATATTACCGTCGAAAGTAATGGCGTACCATGCGTTTCCGTAAGGTGGAACGGGGTAGGGAGCGCGTGCTGAAACAATATAATAGTTATCAGGAAGTTCACTTGCAAAAGAGAATAAGTCTTCTTCGTTGCTGCCATATCCGTGCAATAAAAGCAATAATGGATTTTTATCTGAAATTTGTTTGGGTTCTCTAATGACGTAAAATAGTGTTTCCATTAATTTTTTATTGTAAACCATTTCTGGAAATATTTTCCTGCAAACGGCAAAAGTTTATATTCGTTGCTAAGGGCGCCACTAAAGCTATATATCCAGATAATGAATACAAACAGGTAAAAAGCATAACCGGCATAAACATTGGGAATAGCGGCTATAAGAGCACCTAAAAGAAAAAACAGGCACAGTATGCCGATACTTTGTTTAATGTAAAAGCTACCGAACGGATCACGTTTTTCCTGATTAATAAAAAAGGCAATCACGGGGCCTATAAACGTTAAATGTGTGATAATAGCGGCGAGTTTCCCGTCTTTACTTATCTCCTTATTCATGAATCACAAGTTTAGCGTTGTTGTATATACCGTATACTTTTCCTTTTAAGGTCTGGTTTAAAAAAGCACTGTTTTTTGATTTGGAAAGAATGTGCTCTTTTGAGAATGTATAGGTACCGTTTGGAGTAAAGAAAGACAAACATGCTTTTTCACCTACTTTTATTACCGGACTTTTATCTGAAAAAAGAAAATGAGCAGCGGTTAGCTTTTTAATAACTACTTCAAGAGGAAGTAGCTGTAATAAAGCTCCGAAAGCACTTTCAAGTCCGATAGTACCGTCTTTGGCCAAATCGAATTCCATTTTTTTATGCTCAATATCCAGAGGCTGGTGGTCTGACGTAATACAGTCTATTGTATTGTCTAATACGGCTTCAATTAATGCCTGACGCGTCTTTTCATCACGCAAGGGCGGGTTTACTTTGTACCTTGTATCAAAACCTTGCAATTGTTCATCGTTCAATAACAGCTGATGTACGGCTACACTGCAGGTTACCTGTAATCCTTTGGCTTTTGCCTCTTTAATCAGTGCTATTGATTTAGCGGAACTCACCGTAGGAATATGCATTCTTCCTCCGGTATATTCCAGCAGGAACAAATTTCGGGCTACTATGAGATCTTCTGCTAATGCAGGAATTCCCTTTAAACCCAAACGGGTAGAAATTTCTCCTTCATTTACTACGCCCTTTCCTTTAATGGTGGAATCGTTGGCAAAGGCAATGATTAATCCATCAAAATCTTGTGCATACTGTAAACCTATTTTTAATAAGTTAGCATTTTCTATTGATTTTTTATAATCGCCAAAAGCAACAGCTCCGGCATTTTTCATATCGTATAATTCGGCCAGATCAACTCCTTCCTGCATTTTAGTAAAAGCGCCCATAGGATATAGAGTCGTAGCTGCATTACTGCTTTTATTTTTGACAAAACTGATGATTGACTGGTTGTCCATTACCGGAAAGGTATTCGGGTTAACCACCACATGTGTGAAGCCACTTCGGGCGGCTGTATTTAATCCGTTAGCTATGGTTTCCCGTTCTTCAAAACCAGGTTCACCAAACGATATAGAACTGTCTATCCAGCCAGATGATACGTGTAAATTGTCAAAAGTAAGCGTTTGTACAGATGTATCGGATAAGTTGCTGCCTATTTCGGAAATAATTCCGTTTTCTATTTTAATATCAACTTTTTGCTGGTTAAATTCGCTGGAAGTGTCTGCTACTAAGGCATTTTTGATTAATACGTTCATGTTTGATGGATTGTAACGTTGCAAAATTACATTTATTCTTTAAATTTCTGAAAACTGTACATACAAAAAATACATCTGAAAGATGTATTATTGTTTGTTGTGCTCAAAACATTCGTTAATGGCGTTGAAAATCTGAAAATCAGAAGCGGTATAGATAAACCGTTCACTGTGATTACAACGTTGTAAAGTGGTGACAATATCTTCTTTGGAAATGTTCAGTAACGCAGAAACCGTTTCTCTGTCATATTTTGTTTTCATCAGTTCAATAAGTTCTGTTTCCTTTTTTATTTCATTTAAACGCTGGGTCGATTTCGAGTTGCGTTTAATCAGGTTATAAATACCATTAATGGGGTTAAATCCATTATTGTAAAACATGGAAGCACCTGTAGCACTGTAATCTCTGGTATACGGATATTCCGATAACGCAATAAGTTTGGTGTCTACCTGTAAAAAGCCTGTGAGCCGTATCTGGTTAATGATAATTTCATCCAGCACGGTTGAAGCATCTTTAATGTAAACCTTTACATCATGTCCTTTTACCCAGTCGTTTGTTACTCTTAGTTTTAACGAACGATAACCTTCTGCGGAAAAATGAAGGGTGTCACCTACAACGGCATCCATAGTAAAAGAACCGTCCGTTTTGGACTGGGTCACTTTCAAGTTAGATAAATTAATGATGTTTACCCCTGGCTCAACATTATAGGAAAGTTCGTTGTATACCACACCTTTTACTTTTGATTGGGCAAACAAAATGGTAGTGAAGAGTAGAAAAAAGAAAACTGTAAAACGTCTCATTTTATTTTATAAGAATACTTCAAAAATAAGAGATATTTTACAGTTTTAAAGGCTATTATTAAATAATTAACATAATTATTTAGAGCGTCTCGGACGATCACCTCGGGTTGCTGATCGTTCGTTCTTCAACGGGCGGTCATCTTCGCGACGACGTCCAAACTTACGGTCTAACCTGCGGTCGCTATTATGTCCTTCACGTTCTTTTTCAGATGAGCGGTTACTAAACTTACGGTCACCTTTGCGGTTGTTATGGTCTCTTCGGGGACTTCTTGAACCTCCGCCACTTGTAGAAATTTCTACATTTACCCGGCGTCCTTCATGGTTAATATTGTTTAAAATATCCATCACCTTGTCAGAGTGCTCTGCATCGGTATTAAAGAAAGAAAAGCCTTCTTTTACATCTACTTTAAAAAGATCGTCTCTGCCTAAATCTAACGTTTCACGTAAGAAATCCTTAAGGCTCATCCAGTCAAAATTATCACGGGAACCTAAATTAAGGAAATAACGCACAGAACCGTCTGAACTGCTGCTGCCACGATCTTCCCGTGTAGTACGGTCGCTTTTTCCGGAAGATTGTAAAGTGTTTTGCTTTTTATAGTAGTCGATAAAACGATTAAACTCTACAGAAAACATCTTTTTTATCAATTCTTCTTTTGACAAATCACCTAAAAGTTCTTCTATTTTAGGTAAATATGTATCAATTTCTGCATCAACTTCCACATTTTTTACCTTGTTGGCTAAATGTATCAGCTGTACTTCACAGATTTCCATACCGGTAGGTACCGGTTTCTCAATAAATTTGGTTTTGATGATGCGTTCAATCTGTGAGATTTTACGCCATTCGCTTTTTGTAATAATTACAATTGAAGTACCTGTTTTTCCGGCGCGTCCTGTACGTCCTGAACGGTGTGTATAGGTTTCTACCTCATCCGGCAGCTGGTAGTTGATAACGTGTGTTACATCGTCCACATCAATACCCCGGGCAGCTACGTCGGTAGCAACAAGCATCTGAATCTGGCGTCCGCGAAAAGCTTTCATTACCGCATCGCGCTGTGCCTGTGACAAATCGCCATGTAATGCAGCAGCATTATAGCCGTCTTCAATCAGTTTTTCGGCTACTGCCTGTGTATCGCGTTTGGTTCGGCAAAAAACAACGGAAAAGATATCCGGGTTCATATCGGCTAAACGTTTTAAAACAGGGTAACGGTCACGTGCTCCCACTAAATAGTATTCATGTGACACATTTACTGATCCCTGGTTTTTATGACCTACAGTAATTTCCTGAGGTTTTTTCATAAACTCGCGGGCTATGCGCGCTACTTCCTGTGGCATAGTAGCTGAAAATAACCACGTGTTTTTTTCTTCAGGTGTGTCGGACAGAATAGAGGTAATATCTTCATAAAAGCCCATATTCAGCATTTCATCAGCTTCATCCAATACGCAGTACTGAATATTTTTGATGTTAACGAAGTTACGGTTAATCATGTCTTGCATACGTCCCGGCGTGGCAACAATGATCTGGGCACCTCGTTTTATTTCCTTGGCCTGCTCTGTAATGCTGGCTCCTCCGTAAACAGCAACTGTATGCAACCCTTTTACATACTTTGAATACTGTTTAATTTCATTTGTAATCTGTAAACACAATTCTCTTGTAGGCGATAGGATTAATGCCTGTGTGCTTTTGTCGTTTGGATTTAGTTTCTGAATTAACGGAAACCCAAAAGCAGCTGTTTTCCCCGTACCCGTTTGCGCCAATGCAACGATATCTGTATCTTGTTGCAATAAAAGGGGAATAGCTTTTTCCTGAACCTCCGAAGGGTTTTCAAAACCCAAGTCTTGAATGGCTTGTAACAGCAATTCGTTTAATCCTAATTGTTCGAATTTATTCATATAATTTTTAAAAATAGGTGCAAAGGTACGCTTTTTTATGATTACTTACTATACTAATTTTAAAAATCTGATAATGAATTATTTATTAAGAAGTGGACAGCGCTGAAAGAAAAGTAATTAATTGACTAACAGCCTTTGCCCTGTGACTGATTTGTGTTTTTTCCTGTAAGGTAATTTCTGCAAATGTTCTATCCATACCTTCCGCCATGAAAACCGGATCATAACCAAAACCTTCAGTTCCTCTTTTTTCAGTAACAATATACCCTTTTATGATGCCGGTAAACAGATGCTGTTCATGATTCAGGTTTAAAGCGATTACTGTTTTAAACTGTGCTTTGCGATTATAGTTATCTTTTAAATTGGCAAGCAGTAAAGCTATATTATCGGCATCATTCCGTTGTTTTCCCGCATAACGAGCCGAATAAACGCCGGGTTCTCCGTTCAGTGCATCTACTTCAAGCCCGGTATCATCGGCAAAACAAGCTAAACCATAATGTTTCGTGATATAATCGGCTTTTAAAATGGCGTTTCCTTCAATAGTATCGCTGGTTTCAGGTATATCTTCAAAACAACCTATTTCTTCCAGGCTTACTAATTGAATATGAGGAGGAAGCTGCTTGTTTATTTCCTTTATTTTATTTTTATTGTTAGAGGCAAATACGATTTTCATTTTTAACTTATATAAGTGTAAATATTGTTTTTTTTAGCTATTTGCTGAAAAGCTAACGATAATAATCTGTTCTCTTCTTTTTCCAGATGGAGATCATTTTGCAGAATTTCGATAGCTTTCTGACGGGCCAGTTTTAAAATTTCCTGGTCCTTTACCAGATCAGCCATACGAAGGTTCAACACACCGCTTTGCTGTGTCCCCATCATATCGCCGGGACCCCTTAGCTTTAAATCTACTTCGGCAATTTCAAATCCGTCGTTGGTACGGCACATGGTTTCCATGCGTATTTTAGTGTCGTTACTGAGTTTGTTCCCCGTCATTAAAATACAATAACTCTGTTCAGCACCACGGCCTACACGGCCACGTAACTGATGCAGTTGTGATAATCCGAAACGCTCAGCGCTTTCTATAATCATTACAGAGGCATTCGGCACATTTACACCGACTTCTATAACGGTTGTGGCTACCATTATCTGGGTTTCTCCTTTTACAAACCTTGCCATTTCCCTTTCTTTTTCAACTGGTGTCATCTGCCCGTGTACAATACTGACAGCGTAGTCAGGAAGCGGAAAATCTCTTGAAATGCCTTCATAACCTTCCATTAAGTTTTTGTAATCCAGTGTTTCACTTTCCTGAATCAGTGGATATACAATATATACCTGGCGGCCTTTGGCAATTTCCTGTTTAATAAAATGCCAGACACGTAAACGTTTTCCTTCAAAAAAATGCAGGGTTTCAATTGGTTTGCGACCCGGTGGCAACTCATCAATGACCGAAACGTCTAAATCACCATATAAACTCATAGCCAGGGTACGCGGAATAGGGGTTGCCGTCATAACCAGTATATGGGGGGGCAGGTGGTTTTTTTTCCATAATTTAGCCCGTTGATCTACCCCGAAACGATGCTGCTCATCAATAATGGCCAATCCGAGATTGTGAAATTGTACTTTATCTTCTAAAATAGCATGAGTACCTATTAATATCTGTAATTCTCCCGACTGTAAGGCTTCGTGGAGCTCTTTTCGCTCTTTCGTTTTAGTTGATCCGGTTAATAAGCCGACAGAAATGCCTATTTTTTCAGCTAATGCCTGTATCCCTGAAAAATGCTGCAGGGCTAAAATCTCAGTGGGGGCCAGCAAGCACGCCTGATAGGCGTTATCCAGAGCGAGTAACATACACAGAAAACCTACAATAGTTTTACCTGAACCTACATCGCCTTGTAACAAACGGTTCATCTGGGCTTCATGCGCCATGTCGTTCCGTATTTCCTTAATCACTCTTTTTTGTGCCTCGGTTAGCGGAAAAGGTAAGTGTTTTTTGTAGAAATCGGTAAAATAAGTACCTACTTCCTTAAATGAAAATCCTTTAATACGCTGTTTACGGACAATGTTTTTCGATAGAAGCTGTAACTGAATAAAAAATAATTCTTCAAATTTCAAACGGAATTGCGCTTGTGCCAAAAGAGTCGCATTTTTTGGAAAATGAACGTGAAAGATAGCTTCTTTACGTGAAATAAGCTGTAAACTATTTTTAAGCGGAATGGGTAATGCATCTATCAGGAAATCCTGTGTTTCAAGCAACGCCTGTTGCACCATTTTATGGATACTTTTATTGGATATATTTCGGTTCAGCAGCTTTTCGGTAGATGGGTATACAGGTTGCAAAGCACTGTGTAATTTTGCCTGATGATTGTTAATAACCTCCATTTCAGGATGCGGCATGGAAAACTGGCCGTTAAACTGGTTAATTTTGCCGAAAATAACATATGGCTGGTTGAGTGCTAAATTCTCCTTAATCCACTTAAAACCCTGAAACCATATCAGTTCTACCTGACCGGTACCATCTGTAAAGGTGGCTACTAAACGTTTACCGCGTTTTTGCTCGACAGTTTTAATATGAATTATTTTCCCTACTATCTGCACTTCAGCAGTGGAGGCGGAAGTAAGTTCATTTATTTTATAATATTTGGTTCTGTCAAGGTATTTGTACGGATAAAGATGTAAAATATCATGTAAAGTAAAGATATTCAGTTCTTTTTTTAACACATTAGCCCTGTCCGGACCAACTCCTTTAAGGTATTCGATAGGTTTATCAAGAACAGAAAAAGACATGGGTTAAAAATAAATACTACTAGCCAAATTTAACACACAAAATAGTGTTATTAGGCAAAAAAACAGTATTTTTACAAAATATTAACATTAAATTTTAACTACTTGGCTTCAACTATGAAAAAATTATGTATTATCGGAATAACCGTTTTGTTGTTTATAGGTACCATTGCCTGTAAAGGGGATGATAACCAGGCTGTTTTGGAAGAAAAAACAGTTAATATTAAAACGTTTAATAAAGTAAAGAATGCTTTTGGTGACAACCTGTCGCAGAGTGCAGAAGGAAGTTTTACTTTTCCGACGGATATCGACAAAGTAAAAACAATAAAAATGTATATACAGGACTTTTGTCCGAATAAAGAATGTGATGAATGGGACCGTTATGCAAATGTGTATGTAAAAGATAAAAAAACGGGTGAATGGCTGGAAATAGGACGTTTTATTACACCTTACTGGGTAGGGACTGAAAAACTGGAAAGAGGTTATGAAATTGATGTTACCGATTTTAAATCATTACTCACAGGAAGTACGGAATTAAAAATTTATACGGAAACCTGGCTGGCTAAAGGACGTGTTTACAGTGTGGATTTTGATTTTATATACGGTACGCCTGACTATAAATATTCTGCAGTTGTTCCGGTGCTTCAATATAATAAATCGTCTATAGACGGGGTACCTTACGGAGAAACGCATGATTTGGATTTAAATAAAAATATAACACTACCGGCTAATGCAGAAGTAGCGTATTTAAGAACAATTGTTTCCGGATGGGGCCATGCTATGCCCGGAAATTGTGCAGAATGGTGTTTTAGAACACATGATATAGCCATTAACAATACAAATACATTCCAGCATAAATTAGAACCTTTAGGATGTGACAGCAATCCTATAAATAATCAGGCACCCGGAAACTGGAAACCGAACAGAGCAGGTTGGTGTCCGGGAATGGCAGTTCCTGTTCGCCTAGATGTACTAAGCAAAACATTGACGGGAAGCACCTTTAATTTTGAATACAAATTTCAGGACTGGGTGAATAACGGAAATAACGGTAAGGCATATTATGCTATTTCAACATTTGTTGTGGTTAAGAGTAACTCTGTGATTGAGGTTCCTGTTGTAACGGACTGAAATAGCATAGCTCAAATAATAAAAAACAAAACCGTCTTTATAAAGGCGGTTTTGTGCTGTTTAAAGCAGGTTTGGGATGTTTTTATTCCGTTTTACAAATAGCCGTCAGTGATCAATTTCCGGAAAGCTATAATTACTCCTTCTACCTGTACAGCTTCTTGCTGGTATTCTTCTAACGAAAAGTAACGCACCGCAGCAATTTCATTATTCGGGTGTATTGCTTCCTGTAAAGGGTATAAAAAGCAATCTTGTTCCATTTGTACAACAGGGTATTCGCCATACGCGGGTGCCGATATATGATAATAAAACTGAAGTTTTTCCGGAAGTAATGGAACATTTAGTTCTTCCTGGATTTCCCGTATTAATGCTTGTTCAGACGTTTCATCACTATCTATTTTTCCTCCGGGTAAATACCATGCTTTTTTATTTTTACTGAAAGCCAGTAGTAATTTTCTGTTTTGAAGGGCTAAAAGCCCGGCTGTTGGGAGTTTTTTGGTTTTTAATTCCATCTTACTATATGATTAATGCTTAAACAAAATTACATTTTTGAAAGAAATTCAATGCTTTTTATTGTGCAGCTTTTATTTCTTTTAATTAGGAATAATTATCTTTAGTATATCTTTACCAAAAAACTATCAGAAAATATTGCATGTCTTTTTATGTAGCATCTCACCAACAGTTGCGTCTTGTGCTACATCCGGAAATCTAAGCCTTAACTTTACAGCAATTGCCCTAACGATGCTATCATCGCTTACCTGATCGGAATATTGTACATATAGTGATGAGAATTGGTTGTGGTATAACACTGTATTATTTTTATAAATACACTATATTTGCCATTTTAGAAGTAAGCGTTAAAAACAATGTTTTTGATCCTGTTTTTTCAATATATGTGATGTAAAAAATAAGATCAACTTCGCATATACATCAACTGTTTGCAGTGTTGGAAAGTATTCCGGCAGATTTGATGATGAACATATTCTGAAACCGGACTTGTATAAAGTTTTAAATGAAATCATATAACAGGCATAATTTTTTTAAACACACGTTTTGTGTTTTTGAAGAAGTGGAAAATTTACCTTTTAGCCAACCTGACTACATAAGTAAAAAGGGAAGCCGGTATTTTTTTACAGACAAAGGCGTATTCCGGGAATCGAACCATTGGGGCAGGGCAGCCAACTGCCGTTGGCGATTCAACAGTACAAAGCACAGTTCACAACAAATCAGTATCGGGTATGCGCGCTGGGAAGATTTTTATCCTAATAATGAACAGGAGGCTTTCTTTTTTATAGAACGAATTTTAAATGGTTTTCAATACAATCATAAAAATCATCCGGGGTATGACGGAAGAGCCGTTTTGCGGAATGCGGCGGCTACGTCTAAAATTTTAAAGCAACTGAAAGAAATACAGGAAATCCCTTCCTGGTTTCAGTATTTTGATGCGCCAGTAGGTGATTTGCAAAATTATTTTATTGATGGGCTGATAAATACGCATAAGCACCTTCATCAGTTAAAAACAGAAAAACAAAGCATTTTAAAAAAATCATAAAACAGACCGTTTTATATGATTTTATTGTATTTTAGATACTCAAACGAATCATCCGAATGAAGTGGTTTAAAGTCTTTTTGAGAATTCTAGGTATTGTTATCGGAGTAATTATTCTGTATGTGCTTGTGGCAATAGCTATCTCGTATATTCCCGTAAATAAAAAAGCAAAAGATGTTGCCGAGGTAGAAATTTATATTTTAACAAACGGTGTGCATACAGATATAGTGGTTCCTTTTAAGCATGAGGTTATGGATTGGAGTACTTATTTGAATCCGGCATTAACAGAAGGAAAAATAGAAAATCCTGCTTGGGTGGCTTTTGGCTGGGGCGATAAAGGATTTTATTTGCAAACCCCCGAATGGGCCGATTTAAAAGCCAGCGTTGCTTTTAAGGCAGCAACCGGATTAAGTGAATCAGCTATGCATGTTACCTATTATAATAGGGTGAAAGAAGGAGATGACTGTGTAAAAATAAACATATCAAAAGCACATTATAAGAAAATGATAGCTTATATTCATGATAGTTTTGATAGAAAAAATAATGCATATCAACTCATTATTACTGATCAGAATTATGGTACAAATGATCTGTTTTATGAAGCAAAAGGCAGTTACAGCTTGTTTTATACCTGTAATACATGGGCAAATAATGTTTTAAAGAAAGGAAATCAAAAAGCGGCTTTATTCACGCTTTTGGATAAAGGCATTTTTTATCATTATCGTAACTAATTATGGCAAAACAAAAGTTTAAAAACATATTGAATTTATTGAAAGTTTCGGTTAACGAGTTTATTGATGACAACTGTATAAAATTTAGTGCATCACTGTCATATTATACTATTTTTGCTTTGCCACCACTGGCTATTTTAGTCATTTCAGGTACTGGTTACTTTTTTGGAGAAGAAGCCGTCAGAGGTGAATTTTTTGAGCAGATAAGAGATTTTGTAGGCGATAAAGCAGCAATGCAGATTCAGGATGCCATAAAAAATATAACCCTTCAAGGTAACAATACGTTAGCAACTATTATCGGTTTTGTAACACTGTTGTTTTCTGCTTCTGCTGTTTTTGCCGAAATTCAAAGTTCTATTAACTATATCTGGGAGTTAAAGCCCAAACCTAAAAAAGGGTTATTGCGCTTTCTGAAAAACAGGCTGCTTTCGTTTTCTATGATCGGCGCATTGGGTTTTGTACTTCTGGTGAGCTTAATTGTAAACACTCTTATTCAGTCTATGTACAGTGAATTAAGCTTTCTGTTTACAGAAAATACCATGTTTTTAGCTTCTGTACTGAATACGGTAGTAGTCTTTTTAATTATCTCTATATTATTCGGCTTTATCTTTAAAACATTACCTGATGGTAAAGTAGGTTGGAAAGAAACTATGGTAGGTGCGGGTGTTACTTCGCTATTGTTTATGATCGGAAAATGGGGGATAGGTTTATATGTGGGTGGGTCTTCCCAAACAAGTTTATATGGTGCGGCGGGCTCTGTTCTGATTATCCTGATTTGGGTGTATTATTCGGCTTTTATTCTTTATTTCGGGGCTGTATTTACAAAAAACTATTCGGAAATTTTCGGAAAACCTATTTTACCCAATAACTATACAGTTAGGGTTATCTATAAAGAAGAAGAAGTGAAGTATGCGAAAACGGAGAAAGAAATCAATACCAAATTAGAAGAAAAAGCGAACCAGACGAATTCCTGAATCTGTTTTTAAATTCGATGAAAAATCTGTAAATTAGCGCAAAATCAGAGCCTTTCATGGAAAACCAAAATCAAACGCAATATACTGAAGATAATATACGGTCGCTGGATTGGAAAGAGCACATCCGGATGCGTCCGGGAATGTATATCGGAAAATTGGGTGACGGATCTACTCCAGATGATGGTATTTATATTTTGATTAAAGAAGTCATTGACAACAGTATTGATGAATTTGTTATGGGTACCGGTAAAACAATTGAAGTTACCGTGCGCGACAAGCAAGTTACCATACGTGATTACGGAAGAGGAATTCCTTTGGGAAAAGTAGTAGATGTGGTTTCAAAAATGAATACAGGCGGTAAATATGATTCCAAAGCTTTTAAGAAATCAGTTGGTCTGAATGGAGTAGGTACCAAAGCGGTAAATGCCCTTTCTGCTTTTTTTAAAGTGGAATCGGTCCGTGACGGACAATTAAAAACAGCTGAATTTTCTGCCGGAAACCTGGTACAGGAAGATGCTATAGCAGAAACCACCCGCAGAAAAGGAACCAAAGTATCCTTCATTGCTGATGAAACCATTTTTAAAAATTATAAATACCGTAAAGAATATATTGAGCGTATGCTCAAGAACTACTGTTATCTCAATACGGGACTGACCATTATTTTTAATGGTGAGAAATTTCAAAGTGAAAA
This sequence comes from Paenimyroides tangerinum, assembly GCA_050990835.1. Lineage (GTDB taxonomy): Bacteria > Bacteroidota > Bacteroidia > Flavobacteriales > Flavobacteriaceae > Flavobacterium. The sequence goes on from CP158859.1 coordinate 2,068,879, forward strand.
CGGGTTAAAAGACCTGCTGGAAGAAACCATAGATAAAGAAGATCAGGTATACCCTATTATCCATCTTATCGGAAACGATATCGAAATTGCACTTACACATAGTAAAACGCAGTATTCAGAAGAATATTATTCTTTTGTAAACGGACAGAACACCACGCAGGGCGGAACGCATCTGGCTGCTTTTCGAGAAGGAATTGTTCGTACAATAAAAGAATTTTACAATAAGAATTTTGAAGCCTCGGATATCCGTAAATCTATCGTAGCCTCTATTTCAGTAAAAGTAGAAGAACCCGTATTTGAGTCGCAGACCAAAACCAAATTGGGTTCTACTGATATGGGACCTGATTTGCCTACAGTACGTACTTATGTAACAGATTTTATCAAAAACCAACTGGATAATTTCCTGCATAAAAATCCGGAGGTTGCTGATGCCTTATTGCGTAAAATTTTACAGGCCGAACGCGAACGGAAAGAGCTTTCCGGTATCCGAAAGCTGGCTAAAGACCGCGCTAAAAAAGCAAGCTTGCATAATCGCAAGCTTCGGGACTGCAGAGTACATCTTAACGATATAAAAAACCCGAGATACCTGGAAAGTACTCTTTTTATAACCGAGGGAGATTCCGCTTCTGGTTCAATTACGAAATCACGTGATGTCAATACACAGGCTGTTTTTAGCTTGCGGGGAAAACCGCTGAATTCGTATGGGATGACCAAAAAAATTGTATATGAAAATGAAGAATTTAACCTTTTACAGGCAGCACTCAATATAGAAGAAGACATGGCCGATTTGCGTTATAACAATATTGTTATTGCAACAGATGCCGATGTTGACGGTATGCATATCCGTTTACTGCTTATCACCTTTTTTCTGCAGTTTTTCCCGGAATTAATCAAAGAAGGACATCTGTATATTTTGCAGACTCCTTTGTTCCGTGTGCGGAATAAAAAAGAAACAATCTATTGCTATTCAGAAGAAGAACGCATAGCCGCTATAGAAAAATTAAAACCGAAACCGGAAATTACCCGTTTTAAAGGGTTGGGGGAGATATCGCCAGATGAATTTAAACATTTTATAGGCGAAGACATCCGTCTTGACCCGGTAATGCTGGATAAAACCATATCAATAGAGAAATTACTTGAATTTTATATGGGGAAAAACACGCCGGACAGGCAGGAGTTCATTATTGACAACCTGAAAGTAGAACTCGACACAGAAGAAGAATTATTAGAAACACATCAATAGGTACATGCTCGCTTCATGAACGAAACATCTGAAAATACTAACGAAAATTTAAACGGACATCATTCACATCAGCCAGAAGCTGATACGCAGGATACCATAGTTAAGGTAACCGGTATGTACAAAGACTGGTTTCTGGATTACGCCTCTTATGTGATTTTAGAACGTGCGGTTCCGGCCATTGAAGACGGTTTTAAACCCGTGCAGCGCCGTATTATGCACGCTATGAAAGAGTTGGATGACGGGCGTTATAACAAAGTAGCCAATGTGGTAGGACATACCATGCAGTATCACCCGCATGGCGATGCCAGTATTGGTGATGCCATGGTACAGATAGGACAAAAAGATCTGCTTATAGATACTCAGGGAAACTGGGGAAATATACTAACAGGAGACGGAGCGGCCGCATCGCGTTATATTGAGGCGCGTTTAAGCAAATTCGCCTTAGAAGTACTGTATTCGCCTAAAATTACACCCTGGCAATTGTCGTATGACGGCAGGCGGAATGAACCTATTAATCTGCCTGTAAAATTTCCGTTATTGCTGGCACAGGGGGCAGAGGGAATTGCAGTAGGATTATCCACAAAAGTATTACCGCATAATTTTAATGAACTTATAGAGGCTTCCGTAAAAATACTAAAAGGAAAACCGTTTGTGTTATATCCTGACTTTCCTACCCAGGGCATTGCGGATGTTTCAAATTATAATGACGGTATGCGTGGCGGTCGGGTGCGGGTGCGGGCACGTATCTCGCAATTGGATAAAAATACACTGGTTATTACACAGATTCCTTTTTCCACTACTACAACATCATTGATAGAAAGTGTTCTTAAAGCGAACGAAAAAGGAAAAATAAAAATTAAAAAAATTGAAGATAATACCGCAGCAGAGGTAGAAATTTTAATCCACCTGCCTGCAGGCGTATCACCCGACAAAACCATAGATGCTTTGTATGCTTTTACCAACTGCGAAATGTCTATTGCGCCATTAGGCTGTGTAATTGAAAACAATAAGCCTCTATTTGTCGGTGTTTCCCAAATGCTGCGTGTATCTACCCATCGTACGGTCGATCTCTTACGCCAGGAACTGGAAATAGAACTGGGTGAATTACAGGAACAATGGCATTTTTTATCATTAGAACGTATCTTCATTGAAAACAGGATTTATCATGATATTGAAGAGGAAGAAACCTGGGAAGGTGTGTTGCGGGCTATAGATGAAGGATTAAAACCACATATCGGCCATTTGAAACGGGCGGTTACGGAAGACGATTTAACACGGTTGACAGAAATAAGAATTAAACGTATTTCCCGTTTTGATATTGATAAAGCCCAGCAGAAAATAGAAGCTTTGGAAGGTGATATAGAACAGGTAAAATATCACCTGGCCCATATAATTGAATTTGCCATTGATTATTTTACGCGTTTAAAAGAAAAATATGGCAAGGGACGTGAACGACAAACTGAGCTGCGAAATTTCGATACTATCGAAGCTACAAAAGTAGTACTGCGCAATACCAAGTTATATGTAAATAAAACAGAAGGATTTATCGGAACCGGACTGAAACGTGATGAGTATGTAGCGGACTGTTCTGATATAGATGATGTAATCGTGTTTTTACGGAATGGTGAAATGCTGGTAACGAAAGTAGATGAGAAAAAATTTGTAGGAAAAGATATTCTGCATGTAGCCGTTTTTGATAAAAATGACAAACGAACCATTTACAATATGATTTACCGCGACGGCAAATCAGGAGCCTCTTTTGTAAAACGATTTAACGTATCAGGTGTAACACGTGATAAAAATTATGACCTTACCCAGGGTAAACAAGGTTCAATGGTGTTATATTTTTCTTGTAATCCAAATGGAGAAGCCGAAGTAGTAACCATCTTATTGCGTCAGTTAAGCAATGTCCGTAAATTAAAATTTGATCTGGATTTTTCCGAAATCATTATCAAAGGCAGGGCATCGAAAGGGAATACAGTAACGAAATACCCGATCAAAAAAATTGAATTAAAAGAAAAAGGAATTTCCACGCTGCGACCAAGAAAAATATGGTTCGACGATGCTGTCAGCCGTTTAAATGTAGACGGGAGAGGTGAATTGCTGGGCGAGTTTAAACCGGAAGACCGACTGCTGATTATAGCACAATCAGGAAAAGTAAAAACAATTGTGCCTGAACTTTCAACACACTTCGACGAAGATATGATAGTACTGGAAAAATGGGTGCCCAAAAAACCGATATCGGCTATTTATTACGATGGAGAAAAAGCAAAATATTATGTCAAACGTTTTGTTGTGGAAAATGAAAATAAAGAAGATATTTTTATTTCAGAGCATCCGTACTCCAAGTTAGAAATCGTTTCAACAGATTACCGTCCAATGGCAGAAGTGGTTTTTGGTAAGAATAAGGGCGTTCAGAAAGAGAATCAAATCATTAACTTTGAAGAATTTATAGCGGTAAAAGGTATTAAAGCCTTAGGAAATCAGTTGACTTCCGAAAAAGTAAAACAAGTAAATCTGTTAGAGTCGCTCCCATATGAGACAGAAGATGAAAAGCTTTTAGCGGAGGAAGATCCGGAAATTTTTGAAGATCCGAATTTAAAAGTAGAAGAAGACGGGCAAATAGGCTTTCATCTGGAATAAAGGAAGCGTTAAAATTAAGAAATCATAAACATAGTATTAAAAAATAGCTTTGCTTGGAAATAATGCAGTAATCATATATTTTTTTAGGCATTTACAAACAAGTTTGTTATTTTTGCTCCTTAATAATAGTATAAAAGAAAAATATATACATCATGAATTTACACGAATTTCAAGGTAAACAAATATTGGCAAGTTACGGTGTGCGTATACAGCGAGGTAATGTAGCCGGTACTGCCGAAGAAGCTGTAGAAGCTGCTAAAAAATTAACAGAAGAGACCGGAACAGGCTGGCATGTTATTAAAGCTCAGATCCACGCAGGTGGTAGAGGTAAAGGCGGCGGTGTAAAATTGGCTAAAAACTTAGACCAGGTAAAAGAAATCGCAGGCCAGATCATTGGAATGGATTTAATTACGCCTCAAACGCCTCCGACAGGAAAACGTGTAAATAGAGTATTGGTAGCGGAAGATGTATATTATCCGGGAGACAGTGAAATATCTGAATTTTACATGTCAGTATTACTAGACCGTTCTTCAGGCAGAAATATGATCATGTATTCTACAGAAGGAGGTATGGATATTGAAGAAGTAGCTGAAAAGACTCCTCATTTAATTTTTAAAGAAGAAATAGATCCTGCTGTAGGTTTACAGGGATTTCAGGCACGTAAAATCGCTTTTAATTTAGGGTTGTCGGGGAATGCCTTTAAAGAAATGGTGAAATTTGTCGATGCTTTGTATAAAGCGTACGTAGGTTCAGATTCATCTATGTTTGAGATTAACCCGGTATTAAAAACATCTGATGATAAAATCATTGCAGTTGATGCAAAAGTAACATTAGATGACAATGCTTTGTTCCGTCATCCGGATTATGCTGAAATGCGTGATGTTACAGAAGAAAGACCAATTGAGGTTGAAGCTAAGGCTGCAGGATTAAATTATGTTGACTTAGACGGAACAGTAGGATGTATGGTAAACGGTGCAGGATTGGCAATGGCTACTATGGATTTAATTAAATACGCAGGTTTTGAGCCGGCAAATTTTCTTGATGTAGGAGGTACTGCAGATGCGAAACGTGTGGAGACCGCTTTCCGTATTATCTTAAAAGATCCGAATGTAAAAGCTATTTTAATTAATATCTTTGGTGGTATTGTACGTGGCGACCGTGTGGCGCAAGGTATCGTAGAAGCTTATAAAAATATGGGTGGTGATATTAAAGTGCCTATCATTGTGCGTTTGCAAGGTACAAATGCCGATTTGGCAAAAGAGATTATTGATGCTTCAGGTATGCCTATCTTATCAGCTATCGAATTCCAGGAAGCTGCAGACCAGGTTAAAAAAGCATTATCATAACACGCTTACTCTATAAAACAAAAAAACCGAAGATTAATCTTCGGTTTTTTTGTTTTTATTTCCATTATTGAATTTTACATTCCCTAAAATATTGGGTTTGGCTCCAAATGTTTTCTTTTTAATAGATGGTTTAGACGGCGTTTCTTTTTTAAGAATCGTTTTATTCTCCACTTTTTGTTTTTGCGGTATTCCCTGTTTATGTGATTGCAAAACCTCCATTGGATTTTTGGGTGCCTCTTTTGTACCACGTAAATAAATGACCAGTCCGTTTAAAAAATTACGAAGAATCTGATCTTTGCATTCTACATATTTCGGGTGGTCTTCACTTCTGAAAAAATTACCGATTTCACCTTTCGAAACCCTGAAATCTACTAATTCTAAAATTTCAACAATCTGATCATCGCGCAATTGTAAAGCCACACGTAATTTTTTTAAAATATCATTGTTGGTCATGCTGTTCTTTTTTACAAAGATATTCAAATTGGAATCATAATTTAACGTCACTCGCCTAAATATTCTTTCCCAATTTTTAAAACTTCCTTATATTTATGAAATAAAAAGAGACCATATATGAGTTACTACACAATTAGTGATTTAGAACAATATTTCAAACATTATAAAAAATCAGTTCGGGAACCACGTAAATTCTGGGGAAAAATAGCTGAAGAAAACTTTTTATGGTACCAGGCATGGGAAAAAGTTTTAGAATTTGATATGCCGACCGGCGATATTAAATGGTTTTTAGGAGGTAAAGTAAACATCGTCAAAAACTGTATAGACCGACATTTATCCAAAAGAGGAGATAAAACAGCTATTATTTTTGAACCTAATCATCCCGATGAGCCGGAGCAGCATATAACGTATAACGATTTATATACGCGTGTAGCCAAAATGGCAAATGTGCTCCGCAGCCAGGGAGTGAAAAAAGGTGATAGGGTGTGCATCTACCTGCCTATGATACCCGAACTGGCTGTTACTATGCTGGCCTGTGCACGCATTGGAGCTATACACTCTGTTATTTTTGCTGGTTTTTCCGATGCAGCCGTTCGTTCCCGGGTAGAAGATTGCGGAGCAAAAATAATCATAACATCTGATGGCGGGTACAGGGGAAATAAAACCATAAAAGTAAAGGCAATAGTAGATGAGGCTATAAAAAATACAGCTGCTATAGAAAAAGTTTTGGTAGTAAAACGCACGAATGAAACAATTGAAATGAAAAGCGGTCGTGATACCTGGTTGCATACATTGCTTGAAGAAGCTGCAGAAACGAATATAGCAGAAATAATGGATGCTGAAGACCCGCTTTTTATACTATATACCTCAGGTTCAACCGGAAAACCTAAAGGCATGGTGCATACTACTGCAGGTTATATGGTACAAACCGCTTACTCTTTTAAAAATGTTTTTAACTATCAAGATAATGATGTTTTTTGGTGTACTGCCGATTTAGGCTGGATTACAGGACATTCCTATATTCTTTACGGCGCTTTGCTAAACGGTGCTACAACCCTGATGTTTGAAGGCATACCTACTTTTCCGGACGCCGGGCGTTTTTGGGACATTATAGACAAATACAAAGTAACGCAGTTTTATACAGCTCCTACAGCTATTCGTTCTTTAATGACCCAGGATTTTTCGTATGTACAAAAACATGATTTATCGTCGTTACGGGTTTTGGGATCAGTAGGAGAGCCCATTAATGAAGAAGCCTGGCATTGGTTCAATGATTTTGTGGGGAAAAAACGCTGCCCGATTGTAGATACCTGGTGGCAGACAGAAACCGGAAGCATCTTAATTTCACCAATTGCTTTTATTACCCCGACTAAAGCAACGTATGCTACTTTGCCCTTACCTGGTGTTCAGGTAGCATTGATGGATGATAAAAATACGGCAATAAAAGGCAATCAGGTAATGGGAAGTTTATGTATTAAATTCCCATGGCCGTCTATGGCACGCACCATATGGGGAGATCATGAAAGGTATGTAAAAACATATTTTTCTGACTTTCCGGGTACCTATTTTACAGGCGATGGTGCACTGCGCGACGAGGTAGGTTATTACCGGATTACCGGACGTACCGATGATGTTGTGATAGTATCCGGACATAATCTGGGAACCGCTCCGATAGAAGATGCAATTAACCAGCATCCGGCAGTAGCAGAAAGTGCTGTAGTAGGCTATCCGCATGATATAAAAGGAAATGCTTTGTACGGGTATATTACCTTAAAAGTTCACGGAACCACTCGTGATAAGGAAAATTTAAGAAAAGAAATCAATGAATTGATATCCAGTCACTTTGGTCCCATAGGTAAATTGGATAAGATACAGTTTGTGGATGATTTACCCAAAACAAGATCAGGTAAAATTCTGCGTCGTGTGCTGCGTTCTATAGCCATGAATAAATTAGACGATTTTGGCGATACCTCTACCATGATAAACCCGGAGTCAGTTCAGTCTATTATAGATAAACGTATATAGATAGTAAAAAGGAGCTTTCACGAAATAAGCTCCTTTTTCTTCTTTATCTCTGTAAAACCTGTATTTTTGTTGAAAGCAATGATATGGAACCTTTTCAAAACCCACAGATAATCATAGAAGACCTTCCTGCGTTTCAGAAGGTAAAATGGCAGCCTATAGCTGTTGCTTATAAACGCGTGGTCTGGTTTAATCTATTACTGGTAAATAGTATACTGATACTGGCTGTCCTGGCTTTTTTTTATTTTTTCAGTAAGGAATTTCCTGTACATGACTATTGGTGGGTACTACCAATTCTGATTGCCGTACTTCTACTGCATACTTATTTAACACTGATTTCTTTTAAAAGAAAGAGTTTTGTTTTCAGAAAACATGATGCAATGTATCGTTCAGGAATTATTTCAGAAGTAAATGAAATTATACCTTACAACCGGTTGCAGCATGTGGTTTTAAAACAAGGGTGGCTGTCGCGTTCATTAGGGCTGGCTACCCTGAAGATGTATACTGCGGCCAGCGGGGGCAGTATAAGTATTCCCGGTATTGTATATGACGAAGCTGAAAGAATCAAACATTTATTACTGGATAAAATCAATTCAGCAGAATTAAACGACAGCATTCCGGAAAGTGAAACTATAACAGAAAACACATCATTAAATTCCGATCAATATGAATAATATTGACTTATCTATGCCGCAAAGACAATCGGTAAAAGGATTGGTCATTTTATTCGCTTTTGTGTTTTATCAGTTTATACGTGCTTTTTTACCCCTTCTTTTAATTGTTTTTTACCGTAAACGCGATACTATTCCTCAAGTTTATATATATGCAGCGGTTTTACTTTTAATAGCTGTATCGTTACTTATAAGTTATTTAAATTACCGGTTTTTTACATTTCGCATTGCAACAGAAACGAATGAATTTATTGTACAGCGTGGATGGATTAACAAAACAAAAACGGTTATCAAACTGAATAAAATACAACAGGTAAACCTCAATCAAAAGTTATTACACCAATTGTTAAATGTATATGAGGTTGAAGTTGATACAGCTGGAAGTCAGGATATTGAAGTAAAAATAAAAGCGGTTTCAGGAAAAGTGGCACAGCAGCTCAAACAGCAATTATTACAACAACAAGACACAGTCCGTGAAACAGTATTAGAATTACCCGTACAAGATGAAATACCGTTGCGGCAATTTATTCGTATTTCATTTTCAAGTCTTGTAAAAGTTGGGCTAACCCGCAGATATATTCAGACTTTTGCTTTATTATTTGTATTGATGATTCAGGGATTGGAACAGTACCGCCAATATTTTGCAAACGAACAGAATGAAGAATCAATATATACGGATGTGGGTAATTTTGCAAGTACCAATATCACAGGATTACTTATACCGCTTTTTGTATTAGTAATTTTTGTATTGGTTGTAATCGTTAATCTTTCCCGGACTTTACTTCGTTATTTTAATTATAAAATCAACATTCATGAAAATAATTTGCTGATTTCTTATGGCTTGTTAGAAACAAAAAATACCATTATAAAGCCCAGCCGGGTCCAGTTTTTACAGGTTACACAAAATTACTTTCAAAAAATACTGAATGTTTTTGAGCTAAAGATAGTGCAAACAGAAAGCGACACAAAAGATACCAAAAAAGGTACGGGGATAGATGTTCCCGGCGTATCATTTCAGGAGAAAGAAGCGATATTGCATCAACTCTTTCCCAAGCCGGTTATGTTAAAAAATGCCATACAGCCCAGTATTCGAAAATGGATAGTACATACAGTCTGGTTTAGTATTATCCCGGCTTTTTCTTTATTTTTTTACGGCTATTATCAAAAACAGGAATACGCTGTTATTGGCGCGGTTTTTCTATTGTTTATAACTCTTCTATACCAATGGGTAACCTATAGAAATGCCCGTATGTACTGGACCGATGATTTTATAGTTTTTCGCAAAGGTTTTTGGGATGTAAGTTATTGTATAGTGGAACCGCACAAAATACAGAAAATAGAAACCTACCAGCGTTTTTGGCATAAAGATTTAGATTTGGGCAGTGTGGTTTTATATACAGCCGGAGGGACCTTAACTTTTACTATTGCAGATTATACTGAAATTAAAAAAAGAGTTAATTACTGGTTGTATCAAATCGAAAGTAAAAACCTTAATTGGATGTAAAGAATTTTTAGAAAGTACGTACTTTTGTATTTCAATTTTTGCTTTTCATGAAAAAATGGATCCAGGCAGCACGATTGCGGACGCTGCCCTTATCAGTTTCCGGAATCATTATGGGAATGGCGTGTGCCTATCCGGAATATCACCATAAAGACAATTTCATGGTGATATTTATACTTTGCATTCTCACTACATTATTTCTGCAGGTATTATCGAATTATGCCAATGATTACGGAGATGCTGTAAAAGGAACCGATAACGAAGATCGTGTGGGGCCTAAACGGGCGGTACAGTCGGGGAGTATCACGGCTGCTGAAATGAAAAGAGCTATTGCGGTTACTTCTTTTCTGGCTTTGTTATGTGCTTCAGGGGTCATTTTCAGCGCTTTTGGTACAGAACATCTTATAAAAGCATTCGGGTATTTTGTATTAGGATTGGCTTGTGTATATGCCGCCATAAAATATACCGTTGGTAATTCGGCTTATGGCTATAAAGGATTGGGAGATGTCTTTGTTTTTATTTTCTTTGGTTGGGTAAGCACGTTAGGTTCTTATTTTTTGTATGGCCTTCAGATGGACTGGAATATGCTTCTGCCGGCTTCTGCCATAGGTTTTCTAAGCATGGCGGTACTGAATATGAATAATATGCGCGACATAGAAAACGATGCGGTAATGGGGAAAAATACATTAGTAGTAAAAATGGGCTTTAATAAAGCCCGTATGTATCATTTCAGCATAATTATGCTTGCTATAGTCGGGTTTAATACATTTGCGATGTTGAAAAACTTTCAATGGTACGAGTATTTCTATTGCCTGGCCTATATTCCACTTATCAAGAACCTGAAAAAAGTAAATAGTGTTACAGAACCGAGAGCTTTGGATTCTGAATTAAAAAGAATATCTTTAAGTACTTTTTTTATAGTTGTTTTAATGGCGATAATCTTAATTTTAAAATAAAAGGTATGAAAATTACATATTACGGACACGCTTCGTTAGGCATTGAAATAAACGGCAAGCATCTTATTGTAGACCCGTTTATATCGGCAAATGAGTTAGCCGGTCATATAGATATAAAGGCACTTAAAGCTGATTATATTTTAATAACACATGCACATGGCGATCACGTTTTAGATGTTGAAGCAATTGCAAAGAATACAGGAGCCGTTATTGTTTCAAATGCTGAAATAGCCGGTTATTATGAAGCTAAAGGTTATAAAACCCACCCGATGAACCACGGAGGGAGCTGGCTATTTGATTTTGGTAAAGTAAAATATGTAAACGCTATTCACTCCAGTACTTTTCCGGATGGAAGCAATGGAGGTCAGCCGGGAGGCTTTGTAATTGAAGCAAATGAAAAACATGTGTATATAGCGGGTGATACGGCTTTAACATACGACATGAAGTTAGTTCCTATGCGAACAAAACTTGATCTGGCCGTTTTGCCTATAGGAAATAATTTTACTATGGATGTTGACGATGCAGCTGTTGCAGCTGAATTTCTGGAGGTAAACAAAGTGCTGGGGTATCATTACGATACCTTTGGTTATATCAAAATTGATCATGAAATAGCCAAACAGAAGTTTACCAATAAGAAGAAAGAATTAATACTTTTACCCATAGGATCAAGTTTAACACTGTAAATACCGCCCTGAATCTTCAGGGTCTTTTTTTATGATACAAGCAAGTTTTACCCCGTATATTTTAGATTTTAAGCGTCCTTCCGGAACCTCCAGAGGTATAATGACAGACAAGGAAACCTGGTTTTTGATATTGAGAGAAGAAAATAAATGGGGAGTAGGTGAATGTGGTATTTTAAAAGGATTGAGCTATGATGATAAAAAGGATTATTCGGACAAATTGCAATGGGTTTGTGATAATATTTTTTTAGGTAAAGAGGCACTTTGGAATGCACTTAGGGAATGGCCGTCTATTCAGTTTGGTATAGAGCAGGCCTTTATGTCTTTGCAAAGTGAAGATCCTTTTATTTTATTTCCGAGTTTGTTTACACAAACACAAAAAGCTATCCCTATTAATGGTTTGGTTTGGATGGGAACGCCATCTTTTATGCAAGAGCAGATTGATGAAAAAATAGCTGATGGTTTTACCTGTATAAAACTTAAAATAGGGGCTATAGATTTTGAAGAAGAATTAAATTTACTGCGCTATATTCGAGCAAAATACACTCCAGAAACTATCGAAATTAGAGTAGATGCTAATGGAGGTTTTGATTCTATTAATGCTTTAGGTAATATTTTTAAATTATCTGAATTTGAATTACATAGCATTGAGCAGCCTGTTCAGAAAGGACAGCATGACATGATGTCATATCTATGTGGAAAAACGCCCTTGCCTATTGCTTTGGATGAAGAGTTGATAGGTGTTGTTTTGTATGACGATAAAGAAAATCTATTGCAGAAAATCAGGCCGCAATACATTATTTTAAAGCCCAGTTTAGTGGGAGGGTTTAAAGGTTGCGAAGAATGGATTGAACTGGCAGAGAAATACAATATAGGATGGTGGATAACTTCGGCTTTGGAAAGTAATGTGGGATTAAATGCTATTGCTCAATGGACGTTTACGTTAGAAAATGATAGGCCTCAAGGGTTAGGTACAGGGTCACTTTATTTAAATAATTTTGAATCGCCTCTTGTGGTAAAAAACGGACATTTGTGGTATGATGTTTCTCGTAAATGGATGTTTGATCTGATGACGCCATAACAGGAAAGCGAAGGTTTTAATTGTGTTAAATTCATCTTATAATATTTTTATTATTCATTGCTAAAGAATAAATTTAACAGTAACTTTGCCACAACAACACAATTGATATGAATTCAGATCAGAATCGTTATGCTATGCGTGGTGTTTCTGCACAAAAAGAAGATGTGCACAACGCCATAAAAAATATAGATAAAGGTTTATTTCCCAAAGCGTTTTGTAAAATCATTCCCGATTATTTAACACAAGACGAAGACTATTGTTTAATAATGCATGCTGACGGAGCGGGCACTAAATCGTCTCTGGCCTATCTTTATTGGAAAGAAACAGGTGATTTATCGGTATGGAAAGGTATTGCTCAGGATGCCCTTATTATGAATATTGATGACTTGTTATGTGTTGGAGCTACTGATAATATTTTGTTATCATCAACTATTGGCCGGAATAAAAATATAGTACCGGGAGAGGTGATATCAGCTATCATCAACGGAACGGAAGAGCTTATTGAAGAACTTAAAAAATTTGGTGTTACCATACATTCCACAGGCGGTGAAACGGCAGATGTAGGAGATGTGGTACGCACCATTATTGTTGATTCTACCGTAACAGCCCGTATGAAGCGTAGTGATGTTATTGATAATGCCAATATAAGACCCGGTGATGTTATTGTTGGTTTAGAATCTTTTGGTCAGGCATCTTACGAAAAAGAGTATAACGGAGGAATGGGAAGCAATGGATTAACCTCAGCCAGACATGATGTGTTTGCACATTACCTGGCAGATAATTATCCGGAAAGTTTTGATCCTTCAGTACCAAGAGATCTTGTGTATTCCGGAAACATGAAACTGACGGATGAAGTACCCGAAAGTCCGTTGAATGTCGGTAAGCTCGTGCTTTCACCAACACGTACCTATGCGCCTATTGTAAAGCAGATTCTAAGCAGATACAATGCTTCCCAGATTCACGGGATGGTGCATTGCAGCGGTGGAGCACAGACAAAAATCTTACATTTTGTTGATGAGGTTCATGTCATTAAAGATAATTTGTTTCCTGTACCGCCTTTATTTAAGCTGATCCAGGAACAATCTCAAACAGATTGGAAAGAAATGTACCAGGTATTTAACTGCGGACACAGACTGGAATTGTATGTAGATGAAACTATTGCTCATGATATTATGGCTATCTCTGCATCCTTTAATGTAAATGCACAGATTATAGGAAGAGTAGAGGAAAGCAGTACAAAGAAATTAACGATTAAATCTGAATACGGAACTTTTGAGTATTAGTTTAGCACGTATATTAGCTATAGATTACGGCGGAAAAAGAACAGGGTTAGCCGTTACCGATGAATTACAGATTATTGCGTCGGGATTAACTACGGTACCTACAGTACAGCTTTTTACTTTTTTAGATGACTATTTTAAAAAGGAACGGGTTATTAAAGCAATAGTAGGAGAGCCCAAGCGCATGAATAATGAACCTTCGCAAATTGCAGAAGAAATTAATGCCTTTATCCTGAAATTTGAGAAACGTTATCCTGCTATTGAAATAATACGGATGGATGAACGTTTTACCTCTAAGATGGCTTTTCAGACCATGATTGATAGCGGGTTGAAAAAAAAACAAAGACAAAATAAAGCACTGGTTGATGAAATTGCGGCAACTATTTTATTGCAGGATTATCTCAATCAGAAGATGATATAAAAGAAATAAGTAAATTTTTCTAGGAATAATGTCAACAAACCAACAGAAAGAAGCTGATGTAGTTTTAATTGGGGCAGGAATAATGAGTGCCACCCTTGGTCTGCTTTTAAAGGAATTAAATGAGCATACGACTATTGAAATTGTTGAGCGTCTTGATAAGGCAGCAGAAGAAAGTTCTGATGCCTGGAATAATGCAGGAACAGGACATTCTGCTTTTTGTGAATTGAATTATACGCCTGAAACAGCAAATGGAGTAGACATCACCAAAGCAGTGGCTATTTGTGAACAATTTGAAGCTTCTCGGCAATTCTGGTCGTATCTGGTTAAAAAAAATATTATACAATCACCGAAAAGTTTTATTAATTCGGTACCGCATATGAGTTTTGTATGGGGTGATACCGATGTGAGCTTTTTAAAACAACGATATGAAGGGCTAAAACAATCACCTTTGTTTAGCGATATGGAGTATTCAGAAGACGTTTCTCAAATTAAACAATGGGCACCGTTGATTATGCAGGGACGTACCGCAGATTACAAAGTAGCGGCTACACATATGAATTTAGGAACTGATGTTAACTTTGGCGCTCTTACACAAATGATGATTCAACACCAAACGAGTCAGGAAGGTGTGAATGTAACCTTCAATACGGAGGCCTATGATGTTAAAAGACTAACCGACGGACGTTGGAAAGTGTTTTTTAAAGAGCGTACTACGGGACGTAAATTTACTATAGTCACAAAGTTTGTGTTTGTAGGAGCAGGAGGCGCTTCTATCTTACTGCTTGAAAAATCTAAAATCCCGGAAGGAAAACATTATGGCGGTTTTCCGGTAAGTGGTCAATGGCTTATTTGTAAAGATGAAAAACTGGCAGCCCAGCATCAGGCTAAGGTATATGGAAAAGCCTCTGTAGGGGCACCTCCTATGTCTGTACCCCACTTAGATACACGATATATTGACGGAAAAAAGGCATTACTGTTTGGTCCTTATGCCGGTTTTTCGACTAAATTCCTGAAAAACGGATCGTATTGGGATTTATTCAAGTCCATTAGCTTTTCCAATTTACCCACAATGCTTGGTGTAGGTTTAAAGAATTTTGATCTGACAAAATACCTGATCGGAGAAGTAATGCAATCACAGGAAAAAAGACTGGAATCTTTACGGAATTATTTTCCTGATGCTTTAAGCCGCGATTGGTATTTGGAGACGGCGGGCCAACGTGTGCAAACTATGAAAAAAAATAAAGAAGGTAAAGCAGAGCTGGCTTTTGGTACTGAAGTGGTAAATTCTGCAGATGGTTCTTTTGCTTGTTTATTGGGGGCTTCGCCAGGCGCCTCAACAACAGTAAGTATCATGCTTAATTTACTTGAACGTTGTTTTACCGAAAAATATACTTCTGTTGAATGGCAAAACAAGTTTAAAGAAATGATTCCGTCATTTGGTCTACGTTTGAATGAACATCCGGAATTGCTGAAACAGCTTCGTGCTGAAACATCGCAGACCTTACAACTAGAATATTAATAGGAAAAACCACTCATACGGGTGGTTTTTTTATACATTTATTGCATGAATTTTGAAGAATTAAAAGACTATTTAGATTATAAGGCAGATCAGTATAATCATCCCGACTTTATCCAATCCGATCCGATACAAATTCCACATAGGTACACTGTAAAAGAAGATATTGAAATAAGCGGGCTTCTTACGTCTACCATAGCCTGGGGAAATAGAAAAATGATTATCAATAGTGCGCAAAAGATGATGGAGGTTATGGGAAACAGTCCGTATGATTTTGTTATGGAAGCTACTTCTGATCAAATAGACCGGATTGAAAATATTGTACACCGTACCTTCAATACAGAAGATTTTAAATTTTTTATCCGGTCGCTTAAAAACATTTATACACATCATAAAGGGCTGGAATATCTTTTTGCCAAAGACAATGAACTGGATCTCTTGTCCCGAATTTCAAATTTTAAAAAGAAATTCTTTGAAATAGAACACCTTCCGAGAACCACAAAACACATATCTGACCCGTTGAAAGGTTCTTCCTCAAAACGGTTAAATATGTTTCTCAGGTGGATGGTACGTAACGATCAGAAAGGAGTAGACTTTGGTTTATGGAAGACTATAGAAATGTCTGAACTATCTTGTCCTTTAGATGTACATTCGGGAAATGTTGCGCGTTCTTTAGGGATTCTGAAACGTAAGCAAAATGATGTTAAAGCGGTAAATGAGCTGGATATTGCGTTACGATTGTTCGATAAAAAAGATCCTGTAAAATATGATTTTGCCTTATTCGGATTAGGTGTTTTTGAAGGTATAAAATAGTGTGTAAATCCACGCCTTCTACAATTCTTTTTTCGATTTTATTCCCAGTAATTTGAGTCTTTGGGCTGATGAAATGAGATTTCCTTTTCCTTCATATAATTTGTTCTTAGCTTTATCAAATTCATTCTGTGTTTTGTTGAGTTGAATACCTATACTATTCAGATCCTCTACAAAACCTGCTAATTTGTCGTATAAATTCCCTGCTTGCCGGGCAATTTCTACTGCATTTTCGTGCTGCTTTTTATTTTGCCACAAACTATTTATGGTTTTTAAGGCAGCTAAAAGAGTAGAAGGAGTTACCATTACAATTTTCTTGTCAAAGGCATTTTGATAAAGTAAAGGCTCTTTGTCAATAGCTGCGGTAAAAGCAGTTTCTATAGGAATAAACAATAAGACAAATTCCGGAGAATCTCCATCTAGTATATCGTAATACTGTTTGCCATGTAGTATGTTTAAATGTTGTTTTAAAGACAATAGATGCTGTTTAAGGGCATGGTCGCGCTCTTCCTTATCCGCTGCATTCACAAAACGTTCATAAGCGGTCAAAGAAACTTTTGCGTCAATAATAATTCTTTTATTTTCAGGTAAATAAATGACAATGTCGGGCTGTAACCGTCTGCCTTCAGCATCTACAAAATGTTCCTGAACGGTATATTCCCGGTTTTTCTCTAAACCTGATTTTTCCAGAATACGTTCCAGAATAACTTCTCCCCAATTGCCCTGCATTTTAGTTTCGGCTTTTAAAGCTTTGGTTAAATTTTGTGTTTCTTCATTCATTTTTTTATTTAATGATGTCAGGTATACTAACTGTTCTTTTAACGAAGCGTGTGTTACTAATGAATCTGTATGCGACTGGCTTACCTTTTCCTCAAAAGATTTTATTTTTTCGTTTAATGGCTGTAAGATATTTTCCAGAGCATTTTTATTCTGATGGGCAAATTTTTCGCTTTTTTCTTCCAGTATACGCTGCGCCAGGTTCTCAAAATGTAAAGAAAATTGTTTTTGAAGATTAATAACTTCTTCTTTCTGCTGCATGGTTCTCTCTTTTAAAAAGCCATATTCCGATTCTATTTTAGCGTACTCACGCACTAAATCTTCCTTTTCGTATCGCAAACGTTCTAATTCTGTTTGTAATTTGGCCAGCTGCGTGCTGAGTTGTTCATTTTCTATACTGATACGCTGAAATTGTTGTTGTTTAGACGTGTTTAGCCACTTCCAAAAAACAAAACCAATCAAAACACCTGTAACAAAAAATATACTATATAAAACAAAATCATTCATTAGAAAAATATCAAAATTAAGCACCTAAAATTAACCAATAAAAATAAAGAAATCGTTTAAAATAAAGTACTTTTGAAAGAGAAATAAAAGATATGCACCATCACTTCCTGTTACATAAACCACACGGGTATCTGTCGCAATTTGTATATGAAAAAAAGCGAAGAAAGAAACTTTTAGGCGAATTGTATCCTTTTCCGGAGGGCACCATGGCCATTGGTCGTTTGGATGAAGATTCGGAAGGTCTCCTGCTTTTAACAACAGATGGCCGGATAAGTGAAAAGATAAGAAGCCGTTCATATGAAAAAGAATATCTGGCCCAGGTTGATGGTTGTATTGATGAACAAGCCGTTTTAAAACTGAAACAAGGTGTGGTTATTGGCGTAAAAGGAACAAAATACCTCACCCGGGCCTGTGAAGTTAATATAGTTGCTGCTCCCGGTCTGGCTGAAGGGCGGAAAATAAGGCACGAACGGCATGGACCTACTTCGTGGATTTCAATAACATTAACGGAAGGGAAATTTCGCCAGGTTAGAAAAATGACGGCAGCAGTTGGTTTTCCAACATTGCGCTTAGTTAGAATACGGGTAGGTGAGTTTTTATTAAATGATTTACAAGCAGGTCAAGTAATACCAATCCATTTATAATGACAAGAGAAGTAGTAAAAAACAACGAAAGCTATCAGTTTCAGAAAATGGTAGCCATAATTGGCATTTTACTTTTTACCATAAAGTTTTTTGCATGGTACATCACCAGTTCGGTAGCAATTTTAACTGATGCGCTTGAGAGTATTATTAATGTAGTAAGTGGTTTTGTAGGCCTTTACAGCTTGTACCTGTCAGCCCTTCCTAAAGATAGAAATCATCCGTATGGACATGGAAAGGTAGAGTTTCTTTCAGCCTCAGTAGAAGGTGCATTAATAAGTATTGCCGGCGTTATTATTATTTTTGAAGCTATAGGTAATCTACGGCATCCTAAGCCGATATCTCAGATAGATTATGGGATATACCTTATTGCTTTTACTGCAATTATAAATTATATAGTAGGGTTTTACGCCATAAAAAAAGGAAAAAAAAAACATTCATTGGCATTAATAGCCAGTGGAAAGCATTTACAATCAGATACCTATTCCACTCTGGGTATTATCTTGGGGCTCCTAGCCATTTATTTTACCAGACTGCCCTGGCTTGACAGCGTAGTGGCATTACTTTTTGCAGGTATTATTTTATATACAGGCTATCGTATATTAAGATCGGCTATATCTGGTATAATGGATGAAACCGATGAAGCTTTGTTAGAAGAAGTGGTGGCGTTGGTACAGTCTAAGCGCCAGACAAACTGGATAGATTTACATAATTTACGAATTATAAAATATGGCAGTACGTTGCATTTTGATTGTCATATGACAGTGCCGTGGTATTTCAATATTGTAGAAGGCCATAGGGAAATAGAATATCTTGAAGCTGTAGTGAAGGAATATTTTGGCGACAGGGTGGAGTTTTTTGTTCATTTAGATGCTTGTAAAGAATACTCTTGCCAGTTATGTGCTAAAACAGATTGTACAGTGCGTAAGCATCCTTTTATAAATCAGGTAAAATGGACAAAAGAAAATGTATCGAAAAATCAAAAGCATGTCCATAAACAGGTGTTTATAAAATAGTGAATTTCCGCATTTCGGGATCAAAAACAATCGTATCGTCTTTAAAAAAATGATCAAAAACATGTTGTTTTACTAAATTATCGGGTGTGTTACAATAAAAAGCATCCGGGGTAAGTACCATTATTTCATCACTCAGCTGTAAAGCCAAATCAAGATCGTGTGTTGAAAAAAGAATGCATTTTTGCGTTGTTTGGCTAAGGCTTTTTAATAATTTAAACAATTGAACCTTGTGGTACAAGTCCAAATGGGTAGAAGGCTCATCTAAAACAATAAAAGGCGTATCCTGAGCAATGGCTCTGGCAATAAGCACTTTTTGTAATTGTCCGTCGCTTATTTCAAATATGCTTTTCTCTGATAAAACGGTTGTCTGTGTCAAACGCAGGGCATTTTTTATAATTTCATAATCATCAGAAGTTAATTTTCCCAGCCAGTTGGTATACGGTTGTCTGCCCAAAGCAATGAGTTCAAATACGGTTAAATTACTTGGAGGTAATTTTTCGGTAAGTACAATACTTAACTGTTGGGCCAGTTCATTAGCTGAAAACTCCCGTAGATTGTGGCCATTCAATAAAATATTCCCGGATAAAGGAGGAATTATGCCACAGATAGTTTTAATCAAAGTTGATTTTCCGATTCCGTTTATTCCCACAAGTGCTATCAGTTTTCCTTTATGCAGAGAAAAAGAAAGTTCCTGTGCAATGGCTTTTTGTTTCTTCTTAGAAGTATAGCCAATAGAAATACGTTCCGCTTTTAAAATAGTCATCTGTTTTATTTACGTAATCCCTTAATATATCAAAAATAAAAAATAATAATACAATCCGCCCCTGAAGGCTATCTGTAAAAACCATACCCTCTGGTAAGATGGCTGCAAGGTAATTTTTTTCCCGCTAATATGCACCATAATCATTTTAAATCAGAGATAATTATCCTGGTAAATATAATCTTGTAAAAAGTATAGAAAACAAAGTTTTTTTGATAGGTTTTATAGCGATGTCGATATGTTTTTGGTGTTTTTTACAGTAATTTAGACATATGAGATAAAAAAATAACTAAAAAATACAGTCGGAAGGTAATAAATTGATAAATTAGACGTTTTTAAAGCACTACTTAACTGCTTTTACAACAATTTCAAAATAAAATAGTTTAAAATGAAAATGAAACACATTTTAGGTGCGTTTGCAGGCACTTTATTATTTGCCAGTCAGGTACATGCTCAGCAGGGAGAAGGTATTCTTAATAGTCTATCTTTAGAAGCGGGGTATGGGTTCAATACACCGTTTGGCCCAACAGATGGTATAAAAGCAGGAGATTTCACAGGATTCAACAGCTTTCATGCCGGTGTACGGTATCAGATTAATGATTTATGGGGAATAAGAGGTACTTACGCTTTTAATAAGTTTGAACATAAAGACAATGGCGATTTTGGTTTAAAGCAAAGCCGTTTAATGCTGGAAGCCATGTTTAATGTAACCACTGCCATTAATGGATCAGGAGATTTGACTTCTTTTGAACTTTTTGCTCATGGCGGTTTAGGATTATCTCAAGGAAAAAGCAATATGCTTAAAGGGGAAGATATGATGGGGAATTTTCAAATAGGTATAATGCCTTCTTATAATATTAACGAACGTATTTCTGTTTTTCTGGACGCTACTTACGTAATGAATTTCAGCCAGAATTTTGGATATAATGGACTGAAAATAGACAAGACATCGGGTAGCTTTTTATCAGCGAACTTAGGCGTTTCCGTTAAATTAGGAAATTAAAAGAATAAAGCCCGATTGTTTTAACAATCGGGCTTTATTCTGTATAAATCATATGAAGCAAAGGATAATCTTTACCCATGCCGTCTTTTGCTGAACGTCCCGTTATTTTATACCCCATTTTTAAATAAAAACCAGTTGCCTGCGGATTTTGTTCATTCACATCTACTTTTTTGATACCTAACTGGTTTATAATAAAATGAACAGCTTGTTTACCATACCCTTTTCCGTGGGAAGCGGCATCGACAAAAAGCATTTCCAGATGATCATCGGATACCCCGAAAAAAGCTTCTGTTTTTTGGTTCTCTTCTATAATAAAAACTCGCAATTGCGGTAAAAAATCTACAGGGATAATACGTTCGAAAAGTAAAAAATCCTCTTCAGACAAAAAATCATGGGTGGCTTTAACAGCGCTTTTCCATATTTCCATAATGGCATCATAATCCTGTATTTCAGCTTTTCGTATCATAATTCATTATCTTTAAATAAAAGAAGGCGTAATAACGCAGAAAAAAAGTTTTTTTAAATAATGCTGTTTTAATTTTTCCTATTTTTATTTTGCGGTTAAAATGCGGTAAATATAAAATATTCGTATATAATATAATCAATTTTTGTAGGGTAAAAAAGAAATAGTATTACCGGCTTAACGCAATCAACTTACGAGTAAACCTGATAACAATGAATATTTTTCTAGACATAATTTTTCGCTCTGCTTCGGTTTATGTATTTATGATGGCAGCTATTCGCCTGACTGGAAAAAAAGAACTTTCACAATTGAACACAATGGATGTAGTGCTGATTCTGCTTATCAGTAATGCAGTACAGAATGCCATGGTAGGTAATGATAGTTCTTTGTTAGGGGGCATTTGTGCCGCTGCGGTTTTATTTCTTCTGAATTTTATCCTGAAGAAAGTGGTTTTCAGAAATACCTTTTTTCGTGAACTAATCAATCAGAAACCTGTGATTTTAATTCATGGAGGAAAATTAGATTTCAACGCCTTGGCTAAACTTGATATTACACAGGATGAATTACAGGAAGCCATGCGAGAACACGGCGTAGAATATTATAAAGATGTAAAGTTGGCCATGCTTGAAATTGACGGAAACATAAGTATTATTTCGGGCAATAACACTATTAAAATGACATACTATAAACGCAAACACAACAAAAAAATCTGATACGATCAAACTGATGGTTCTAAGAATACTAAATTTTAAAACACCGTTTATAAATCATTAAAAAAGATAGTCACAAACAGCTTAAAAAATTATCTTTGCACTAAATTAAAAAGCAGACAAACAATGAAACCTAACACACAACAACTACAAGAACTCACCACCCAGGTACGCAGAGATGTTTTGCGCATGGTACACGCTGTAAATTCGGGACATCCCGGAGGTTCATTAGGCTGTACAGAATATTTTGTAGCACTTTACCAGGTAATTATGAACCGTAAACCTACTTTTGATATGGATGGAATAGGCGAAGATATCTTCTTTTTATCAAATGGTCATATTTCTCCTGTTTTTTACAGCGTACTGGCCCGAAGTGGTTATTTTCCTGTGAGTGAGCTTGCCACTTTCCGTAAAATCAATACACGTTTACAAGGACACCCTACCACTCATGATCATTTGCCAGGTATACGTATTGCCTCAGGTTCTTTAGGACAGGGATTATCGGTGGCTGTGGGAGCCGCTCAGGCTAAAAAACTGAATAATGATGCTGCGTTGGTATATATACTGCTGGGAGACGGCGAACTACAGGAAGGCCAAAACTGGGAAGCTTTAATGTACGCAGCAGCAAATAAAGTAGATAACCTGATTGCTACTGTAGATGTAAACGGTAAACAGATTG
The DNA here is from genome assembly GCA_050990835.1 of Paenimyroides tangerinum. GTDB lineage: Bacteria > Bacteroidota > Bacteroidia > Flavobacteriales > Flavobacteriaceae > Flavobacterium. Next base: position 2,092,058 of record CP158859.1, read on the forward strand.
ACGGAGCTACTGATGAGGTTTTGCCTATGGGTAATTTAAGAGCTAAATTTGAAGCGTTCGGATGGGAAGTGCTGGAAATTGAAAAAGGAAATGATATAGAAGCCGTAATTGCAGGCCTGGAAACAGCCAAAACCAAAGCAGGACATCAAAAACCTGTTATGGTTTTAATGCATACTGAAATGGGAAATGGGGTAGATTTTATGATGCATACACATGCATGGCACGGAAAAGCACCAAATGATGAACAATTAGAAAAAGCTTTGAGCCAGAATCCGGTTACATTAGGAGATTATTAAAATCACATACAGTATGAAAAAGACACTTATATTATCCGTTTTAGCCTTTGCTGCTTTTAGCGCAAATGCACAAGAAAAAACCATCAAATTTGACAAGAAGCTGGAATATGTCTCTTCTTCAAAAGACTATGAAGGAAACGTGAGCGAGCAGTTATATTTAAACGACTATTATGCCGCTGCCGCTAAGATGAGTTTATTTGAAACCACTACGCTTTACAGTCCTGAATATGCTACCTATTCCGTAATTTCAAACGGGAAACTGCTGAAACTGGCGGGCGTAACGCTTGACGGAGGCTTAAAAAAGCTGAACAGTACATCTGCCTATGTTTTTCAGGATATGGAACGATATACCAAAGTTTTGTCGGCAAACATGAAGCTGGTAAAAATGGATAAAAAAGGTAAGTTCGGCAGCTTTTCATGCGACTATTACAGCATAGAACCCAATGAGGAATTGAATAGTGAATACGGTTCGGACTTCTTAAATACGGTATGTTTTTGTATCGATACAAATAATAAAGTAAAAAACCTGAAAAGTATTTTACCCAATACCAACGCAGATGGACTGATTGTTGCCTTTGCTGAAAAAGAGAACGAAGATAATGTTATTTATCTTAAAAGCATAAATGAAGCTGATGTAAATGTGAAATTGGATTTTGAAAAGGAATACAATACATTTAAAGAAGCATATGCCCAGTATGAAGAAGAACTAAATCAGAATGTTGATTCTGCTGCTGTAGCTACTACAGAAGCAGCAGTAGCTTATACTGATAACTATTACGACGATCCGTTATGTAATTATTATACCTACTTTTCAGAATTGAATACCAAGTTAAACTATTTTGCAAATAACCTGGCAAGTTCTGTATGCTACATGAAGAATTTAGATCTGGATTATGACGGTACAACAGATATTACAAGAGACCAGGCTATTGTTATTGCTGAAAAGCAGACCGGCGCAGCCTTAAAACAAGCGAGAAAAGATAAAGTTTTCGGCAAAAACGATATCAAATCACTGCAAAAGGCTTTTGATAAAATGTTTGCTGAAGCTAAAAAATTCAAACCGTCTGCAGGTAATGAAGAGGTGAATGTGGATTATGCTGTAGCAGATGCCGCTGAAGCGGTGGCGGCAGATGCGGCGGCTGTAGCCTATGATGCATCTGATATGTACAGACAGTATTCGTCTGATTACAAGCAAATCAAAATTGATGCGGTAAATCTTGCAGCTGAAATGAATGATTATGGCGATATTTCCGCCTATATGCCGGATTATTGCACAGATTTAAAATCAAAAGTACCCGGTTTTAAAGATGAAACATTAAAAAAACATGTACATAATTTAGTAGGGCAGATGTGCGATTTGTATTTATATCAGAACGGTGCGGCCATAGATTATTACGGAACTATAGATTCTATGCGTAAGAGTTTGCTGGAAATTGAAAACATGCGCGAAAAACTGAATAAAAGCGATGCAAAGCTTTTAAAAGACTTTTTAAATTCATTAGACTAAAAACATGAAAAAATATCAAAATACAGGAAGTAAAGATACACGCTCAGGTTTTGGAGCAGGGTTAACTGAATTAGGACAAAAAAATGAAAATGTAGTAGCACTTTGTGCTGATTTGATAGGTTCACTTAAAATGGATGATTTTAAGAAGAACCATCCCGAACGTTTTTTTCAGGTAGGTATAGCGGAAGCTAACATGATTGGTATGGCTGCCGGATTAACTATTGGAGGAAAAATTCCATTTACCGGAACTTTTGCTAACTTTTCAACAGGTCGTGTGTATGACCAGATTCGCCAATCAATAGCTTATTCTGAAAAAAATGTAAAAATATGCGCGTCGCATGCGGGATTAACTTTAGGAGAAGACGGCGCTACCCATCAGATTCTAGAAGACATAGGCTTAATGAAAATGTTGCCGGGCATGACAGTTATCAATACATGCGATTACAATCAAACCAAAGCAGCTACTATCGCCATTGCAGATCATTCCGGACCGGTATATTTACGCTTCGGACGACCTGTAGTTCCTAATTTTATGCCGGCTGACCAACCGTTCGAAATAGGAAAAGCTATTGTATTAAACGAAGGAACAGATGTAACGCTTATTGCTACAGGACACTTGGTATGGGAAGCCCTTGAGGCAGCGGAAGCCTTAGAAGAAAAAGGTATCTCGGCTGAAGTAATCAATATACATACTATTAAACCTTTAGATGACGCGGCAATTTTAAAATCAGTAGCAAAAACAGGTTGTGTGGTAACAGCTGAAGAACATAATTTCTTAGGCGGTTTAGGTGAAAGTGTAGCACGTGTGTTATCGCTTAATTTACCGGCACCTCAGGAATTCGTAGCTGTAAACGATACCTTTGGCGAATCAGGTACACCTGAAGAATTAATGCAGAAATACGGTTTGAATGCCGAAGCTATTACAGCCAGTGCCGTAAAAGTGATAGCAAGAAAATAAACGCTATATATGCAGTATAAAAGCCCGGTTATTTCCGGGCTTTTTTATGTATCCGCTGGTGTTAAATTGATTATATTTGTGAAAAATAGAAGTAAAGGAAACAGAATGTAATGAATAAAATAACAACATTATTTGCCATACAATATCCTATTGTTCAGGGAGGCATGATTTGGAATAGCGGCTATAAGCTGGCATCGGCGGTGAGTAACGCAGGCGGATTAGGATTAATCGGTGCAGGTTCTATGTACCCTGAAGTGCTGCGGGAACATATTCAGAAATGTAAAAAAAGTACCGACAAGCCTTTTGGGGTAAATGTACCTATGCTATACCCTAATATAGAAGAAATAATGAATATTATTGTGGAAGAGGGAGTAAAAATTGTATTTACTTCAGCAGGAAATCCCAAAACATGGACTTCATTTCTGAAAGAAAAAGGAATTACAGTAGTACATGTAGTGAGTTCGTCTAAATTTGCCTTAAAAGCACAGGAGGCCGGCGTAGATGCCGTTGTTGCAGAAGGTTTTGAAGCAGGAGGGCATAACGGAAGAGAAGAATCTACCACGTTGACTCTTATTCCTTTAGTAAAAGAAAAAATATCGATTCCTTTAATTGCTGCTGGAGGTATTGCAACAGGAAAAGCGATGCACGCAGCTATGGTGTTGGGCGCCGATGGTGTACAAATGGGAACGCGTTTTGCTATGACCACTGAAAGTTCCTCGCATAATAATTTTAAACAATTGCTGGTGAATGTACAGGAAGGAGATACTCTGGTGACATTAAAAGAACTGGCTCCCGTACGTATGATTAAGAATAAGTTCTTCAGTGATATTCAGCAGGCTTATGCCAATTGCGCATCAACAGAAGAATTAAAGGCATTATTGGGAAGGGCACGTGCGAAAAGAGGTATGTTTGAAGGCGATTTAGAAGAAGGTGAGCTGGAAATTGGGCAGATTGCAGCACTTATAAAGAAAATAAAACCTGTAAAAGAGGTAATTGATGACCTTATAAAAGAATTTACAGCATCGGTAGAGCAGAAAATTCTATATTAACGGGGTAGCAATAGCTTACTTTTAAAACATCTCTTATCAAAACTAAAACAAGACCGGTTTCAAAACCGGTCTTGTTTTACTATAAAGAAAGAGAACACTTCTCGCATCTTATAATTATTTTTTACCATATGTTACCACCACATCAGTAGTTCCAAAGCTTCCATATGTCATTTTGTATTTCAAAACAAGATCAGTAGCATTTACTGAAATTACTTCGCGTACATTTTCGCCAAGCGTAATCTGCGATGAAGTATACGTACCGTTAGTAGTAGAAGGCTCACAAGCTTCATTTACTTTGTTTTCCTCTTTCAAAACAGCTTTTTTATCAGCGCTAAGCGTCAGAATATCCACAGCACATCCTTGTTTAATACGAGAAAATTCAAACTCATGCTCCTGGCCGTCAGGCATAGTGTACTTAAATGTTTTGGCTTCCCATGTCCCTTCCAAATCGCTTTTAATAGGCGTAACAATTGTATTGTCGTCACTGTTACAAGAAGACAGTAAGCCAGCAGTACCTAAAAACGCAACTAATAAAATTTTTTTCATGATGATGATTTTAAATGAATACTGCAAAGTTAGGCAATTTAGATCAATTAAAAATAAAACAGCTAAATATTTGACAACATTGGCGAATCAGTCAAAAAAAGGTATCTTTGGAAAATTAATCATAGTAATACAACATGAAATTTGGAATTATACGGGAAGGCAAAACGCCTCCTGACAGACGTGTTGTTTTTTCACCTGAAGAACTGACACAATTTAAAGAGAAATATCCGGAAGCGTCTTTTAAAGTAGAACCTTCTGAAATCAGAGTCTTTGCCGACCAGGAATATAGTAAAGAAGGGTTTGAATTAAGCAGTGATTTATCAGATTGTGATGTGCTTTTAGGAGTAAAAGAAGTGCCGATTGACCAGCTGATTCCGGATAAAACTTATTTCTTTTTTTCCCATACTATCAAAAAACAAGCGCATAATAAGAAATTATTACAGGCTTGCCTGAAAAAGAATATTACCCTGATTGATCATGAAACACTGGTAAATGAGCATGGTTCCCGTTTAATAGGTTTCGGACGTTATGCCGGTATTGTGGGGTGTTACAACACTTTCCGGGCATTTGGATTGAAATATGAACTTTTCAATTTGGCAAAAGCTGAAACCCTGCGTACGCAACAAGATCTTATTGACCGTTTGCGCAGATTGGTTTTACCTCCGGTAAAAGTCGTTTTAACGGGAAAAGGAAAAGTGGGGCATGGCGCAAAAGAAATGCTGGACGCTATGCGGATGAAAGAAGTAAGCGTTGAACAGTTTTTAAATGAATCATTTGATGAGGTGGTGTATGTAAATATTGATGTAGACGATTATTACAGAAGAAAAGACGGAAAACCGGCCACTAAAGAAGATTTTATTACACATTCAGATGAATATGAGTCCGATTTCGAAAAATTCAGCCGGACTGCTGATATTTTTATTGCAGGCCACTTTTACGCTGACGGATCACCTCATATTCTTACAAGAGTTATGTTAAACGGTGCTCATAATCAGATAAAGGTTATTGGTGACATATCATGTGATATTGAAGGACCCATTGAATCTACTATAAGAAGTTCAACTATTGCAGAACCTTTTTATGGCTATTATCCCAGAGAAAACCGCGAAGTGCATTATGATCACCCGGCTGCTGTAATGGTAATGGCAGTTGATAACCTGCCTTGCGAATTACCTAAAGACGCGAGTGAAGGATTCGGCCAAATGTTTTTGGACGAAGTAATCCCTGCTTTTTTCAACGGAGATGAGGAGCATATTTTAGAACGTGCCACTATTTGCACTAAAGGTACTCTAACACCTCGCTTTTCCTATTTAAAGGATTACGCTGAAATATAATACTAAAAAAAGGAGTTCATCTGAACTCCTTTTTTTGTTAAAATTTAAAGCGGGCGCCAATACCGAAATCTGGATCAAAATTGTCATAATCGTGATAATCCGTTAAATAGATATTCGGACGAAAGTCTACAAAAACCTGTAACGGGAAATCAAAGTTATATTCTATTCCTATTTGTCCGGTAACAGCCACAATGGCACCATTATCGTCATGTACAGGATGGTCATAACTCCATGTGCCTAATGCTCCTCCAACACCGGCATACCAGTGCAGTCCGCCTTTAATGTTCCATAACCATTGATAAACACCTGTAATCTTATAGGCATCTATATATTTGGTATTTCTGAATCCTAATCCTAATTCTAAACGATTATTACTGTCTAGCAAACGCTGGTAGTTAATTTCAGCTCCAAAAAAACTGCCGTCGCTAAAACGCATACCAATGGCATTTTCAGAAATACCTTCCTGTGCTTGAGCTGTAAACAAAGCGCTAAATGTGATTGCTGCTGTTAAAAAAAATCTTTTCATACATTTGTTATTAAATATAGGTAAATTTACTAAAAACTTCTTTAAAACTATTCCTTTTACAAGAGAGGAAACATTTCTGTAATTTTAATGTTTATGAGCATTTGCTCTTGTAAAAAAAATAAGAAAAGAGAAATATTTCATCCGTAATTTTACAGCAAATTATAAGCCGTTTTTCTGCTTTTTTAAAAAAAATTGCTGAAATGAAAAAAATATATGCACTTTTTCCGTTATTTATTTTTCTCATTGTCTTTATTGGAAGTGGTCTTTATTATCATGATTTTTACAAATTACCTTCTCCCATTGCAGCTATGGCCGGTGTTTTATTTGCCTTTATTTTTTTTAAACCCGCTTATAGTGTTAAAATTCAGTACTTTTTAAAAGGATGTGGCGATCAGAAAATCATTACAATGTGTTTTATTTATTTGCTTTCGGGGGCATTTACTACCATTACAAAAGCTATAGGAGCTATAGATTTTGCCGTTAATTTAGGGTTGCATCTCTTTTCAGGTGAGTTTATTTTTATAGGCGTTTTTGTTATTTCCTGTATTTTATCATTTGCTATAGGCACGTCAGTGGGGACCATTGTTACACTTGCCCCCATTGTGTATGGAATTTCGCTACACTCGCCTTCATCATTACCTTTGCTGGCAGGCTGTTTACTTGGAGGCGCTATGTTTGGTGATAATTTATCGCTGATTTCTGACACTACTATTGCAGCTACACAAAGCATGGAGGTACCTATGAAAGCTAAGTTTATTGCTAATTTTAAAATAGCTTTTTGTGCAGCTATTGTTTCCATAGTTGTATTATACAGCGTACAACCCGCATTCCGTTTACAGCAAATACCGGATATACCAACTGATTATTTGTTGTTAGTGCCTTATATGCTCGTAGTACTGTTAGCTATTTTAGGATTAGATGTTTTTAAGGTGTTATGCGTTAGTATCTTATCCGGAATTGTTATCGGGCTGTACACTTCTTCTTTTAGTTTTATTGAGGGTATGAGAATGCTGTATGAAGGTTTTGTCTCGATGAATGAGATATTTATTTTATCCTTAATTACCGGAGGGTTAGCTTATATGGTAGAAAGAGAAGGTGGCATTTCATTTATCGTTTCAGCCGTACGAAAATGGATATATAGAAAAAACCTGGCTTATTTAGCTATTGCTGTTATTGTTGGCCTGGTTAATTTTGCGGTAGCTAATAATACGGTTGCCATTTTAATAAGTGGACCTATTGCCTTGCAAATAAGTAAACAATATCAATTATATAAAACAAAAGCAACAGCTGTACTTGATATTTTTTCGTGTCTTGTTCAGGGAATTATTCCTTATGGAGCACAAATGCTATTACTTCTTCAGCTTACACACCAAAAAGTGGCTTATCAGGCTATTTTGCAAAATAGCTATTATTTACTATTTCTTTTTCTTTTTACATTGATAACACTGTTTTTAAGGCCGGGTATAAAATTAAAAAGAGCAGTTTAACATTTATACAAAATCGTTATATTTGCTCATCATTAGCATTTATAAATGAAACCGACAATGAAATTATTAGAAGGAAAAACAGCCATTATTACAGGAGCAACACGCGGTATTGGCCGTGGCATTGCTCTGGTTTTTGCACAACAGGGTGCCCATGTGGCTTTTACGTATAGCTCGTCTGAAGCAGCAGCTAAAAGTTTGGAAGAAGAATTAAAACAATCGGGTGTTACAGCCAAAGGATACAAGTCGAATGCCGCAGACTTTGCGCAGGCACAGCAATTGGTAGATGATGTTTTAGCTACTTTCGGAAATATTGATATTTTAATTAACAATGCCGGTATTACAAAAGATAATTTGCTGATGCGTTTAAGTGAAGAAGATTTTGATTCGGTTATTGACGTAAATTTAAAGTCGGTATTCAATATGACCAAAGCGGTGCAAAAAACAATGTTAAAAAACCGCAAAGGATCTATAATAAACATGAGTTCAGTAGTAGGTGTAAAGGGAAATGCGGGGCAAACCAACTACGCTGCTTCAAAAGCCGGAGTCATCGGTTTTTCGAAATCAGTAGCTCTGGAGCTGGGCTCTAGAAATATTCGCTGTAATGTAATTGCGCCTGGATTTATTGAAACAGAAATGACCGCCAAACTCGGCGAAGATGTAGTAAAAGGCTGGACAGACGCTATTCCTTTAAAACGCGGAGGTACACCTGAAGATGTTGCCAATGCTTGTGTATTCTTGGCATCAGACATGTCAGCCTACGTAACCGGGCAGGTTTTAAATGTAGATGGCGGTATGCTTACATAAATAAACATAAGGTTCTGTAAAGAACCTTTTTTTAATTTTTAAATCATGAAATTTCATACCAGAAAATGGGTTAAACCAGAGGATTTGAATCCTAACCGTACGCTTTTCGGCGGTAAATTATTAGCGTGGATTGATGAAGAAGCTGCACTGTACAGCATTATCCAACTTGAGAACCCGCATGTAGTGACAAAATACATGTCGGAAATAAATTTTATGAGTTCCGCCCAACAAGGCGATATAGTTGAAATAGGAATAGACGTAGTGAGTTTTGGCAACACTTCTCTGATACTTCGTTGTGAAGCGCGTAATAAAATGACACATGAAACCATTATTACTGTTGATAAAATAACGATGGTAAATCTGGATGAAAACGGAAAACCTAAAGCGCATGGTAAAACGAAAATTGAATTTGTAAAAGACCGGTTGTCTAAAAAATAAGAATATGCAAGTAAAAAAGCAAAACGGCGATATTGTTGTTTTTAATCCCGATAATTTGAAAAGATCGTTGAAAAGGTCAGGCGCCACTGAGGCTGAAGTGGAGAAAGTATATCAGTTCGTAACCGAAAACATGTACGAAGGCATAGGAACGAAAGAGCTTTACCAGAGAGCTTTTAACGCATTAAAGAAAATACGCAATTCTTTTGCAGCACGTTATAGTTTAAAAGAAGCATTGAAAGAGCTGGGGCCTGAAGGGTTTTATTTTGAAAAATGGATGGCAAAAATTTTTCAGAAAGAAGGCAGAGATGCTGTAACAGGCCAGGTTCTCCAAGGCAATGCTGTAACTCACGAAATTGATATAGTGGCCTCTAAAGGCCAGGAGCTCCTTATATGCGAGTGCAAGTTCCGAAACGATGAAGAAGCTAAAATAAGCGTTACCACACCTATGTATTTCTTGTCGCGCTTCAATGACTTAAAGCCTTTGACGTTTACTTATTTTGGACGTAATTTACAACCTACCCGTGGATATCTGATCACGAATGCTTATTTTACGTCTGACAGTATTGCGTTTGCATCGTATTATAATATCAACCTGATTTCATGGGATTATCCCGAACATGAGAATTTAAAGTCGCTGACAGACAGATATGGTATGTACCCGGTAACCAGTTTAACAACATTAAGCAAAGAACAAAAACATACCTTATTGTCTAAAAACTGCTTATTGGTACGCGAAATTGTAGATAACCCGGTGTTGTTAGATCATTTTAAATTTGATACAGTACTTAAACGCATTGTTCTGGAAGAAGCTGCAGAATTGTGTGAGGCAGTAGAACAGCAGGGCTCCTTTACTACTTGATACCCTCGTTTATTTTTTGTATTTTTGGAATTCTAGACATATTATATGATGATAACGGAAGAGCGGGTAATATTAGTAAACGAAAAAGATGAGCCTATTGGACTGATGCCCAAAATGGAAGCGCATGAAAAAGCATTACTGCATAGAGCTTTTTCGGTATTCATTCTTAATGAAAATAATGAAATTATGCTGCAGCAGCGTGCGGCCCATAAATATCATTCTCCTTTATTGTGGACCAATACGTGTTGTAGTCATCAGAGAGAAGGAGAACAAAACACCGAAGCAGGAAGAAGAAGATTACAGGAAGAAATGGGGTTTGCAGTACCTTTGAAAGAATTGTTTTCTTTTATTTATAAAGCACCTTTCGATAATGGTTTAACCGAACACGAGTTTGACCATGTAATGATAGGTTATTATAATGATGAACCGAAAATAAACCCGGAAGAAGCAGCGGATTGGAAATGGATGGGAACAGAAGAAATAAAAAAAGATATGAACCTGCACCCGGAATTGTATACCGAATGGTTTAAAATTATTTTTACTAAATTTTATCATCATATAGCAGCACAAAAAGTATAAATTATGAGAGCAACTGTTTGCAGGAAAGCCCATTTTAATGCGGCGCATCGTTTGTACCGTAAGGATTGGACAGACGCTCAGAACCAAAAAGTCTTTGGCAAATGCAACAATCCCAATTTTCATGGTCATAATTATGAATTAATTGTGGAAGTAACCGGAACGGTAAATCAGGAAACAGGTTACGTAATCGATATTAAAGACCTGAGCGATATTATTTATGAAGAAGTAGAAGTGCCTTTTGATCATAAAAACTTGAATTTAGATGTACCGGAATTTAGCGATTTGAATCCTACAGCTGAACATATTGCGTATGTAATCTGGAACAAACTTCGTAACAGGTTACCTATAAAATTTGATTTGGAAATTACACTTTATGAAACGCCTAGAAACTTTGTAAAATATAACGGTTTGTAATTTTTTTACGCAAAATTGCCAGATAAATTTGTAAATTGCCGACTTAATTTTGGCGAAACATTCAGAACTTGGATTCTAGTATAAAACATAATGAAGTGAAATTAAAATCGGCTGACTTTACATGTTATCCATTGCAATTTCAACCTATTTTAAAAAACCGTATTTGGGGTGGAGACAAATTATCTTCTTTGGGAAAAAACCTTACTGGAGATACTATTGGTGAAAGCTGGGAAATTTCTATGGTAGAAGATAATATAAGTGTAATTGCTAACGGAGTATACAAAAATCAATCCTTGGCAGATATTATCAATCAGTATCCTATAGAAGTGCTGGGCACAAAAGTATACGAAAAATTTGGCCGGCAGTTTCCTCTTCTTTTTAAATTCTTAGATGCAAAAACTGATTTATCTATTCAGTTACATCCTAATGACGAATTAGCCAAAAAAAGACACAACGCTTTTGGTAAAACGGAAATGTGGTATATTATGCAGGCCGATCCGCAAGCCCGTATTATTTTAGGATTTAAAAAAGACAGTTCACCTGATGAATACCTGCAGCATTTAAAAAATAAAACCCTTCCGTCCGTTTTAAGAGCTTACAATGTACAAAAAGGAGATGTTTATTTTATCGAAACAGGTACCATTCATGCTATAGGGGGAGGTATATTATTAGCTGAAATTCAACAGACTTCCGATATTACGTATAGGGTGTATGATTGGGACAGGGTAGACGAACAGGGGAATGCCCGCGAGTTGCATATAGACCTGGCTCTGAAAGCTATAGATTACAGGGCAAAAGAAACCCAGGTAATGTATGATAAATCGGAAAATAAAGCCAATAAACTTATTGATAGCCCCTTTTTTACCACCAACTATATCGATTTAACGGATAGTTTGGAAATAAATAAGTCGGCAGAATCTTTTTTGGTGTATATTTGCACCGAAGGAAGTTGTGAATTGGAAACGCCTGATTTTTCCTTTACCATACAACAGGGCAGTACCCTTTTATTACCGGCTGTACTCACCCGTTTTTCCCTTAAAGGAAAAGCAACTTTACTAGAAGTTTATATAAATACTAAATAATTTTAAGAAATGGCAAACGTAAGAAACTTAAAAAAAGATATCAATTATGTGTTAGGTGATATCATTGAGGCGGTTTACATTTGGGAAATGTCTACTTCAGGAAAACCTACTGATGCATCAGAAGCGATTATTAATGAGGCTATTGATAAATTTGACGGTTTGATTGCTCGCGTGAATGAAAAAAGTGTAGAGAATAAAAAGACACATTTTAAACAAATCTATAAAGATTTAGAAGATTCGGCTACTGAATTGGTAGAAAAAATAAACGCTTTATAGTATATCATCTAAAGAAAGATACGTGGAATAAGTTCTAAAGCAGTAGTTCTAAACCGTATTAGGATTGCCGGTGTAGCTCAGCTGGCTAGAGCAGCTGATTTGTAATCAGCAGGTCGTGGGTTCGAGTCCCTCCATCGGCTCCATTAAAAAATGCTCCTATTCAGGAGCATTTTTTAATTTTATTGAACAGGTCGGCTAAGCTCACCTAATTTCATGTTGTTTACTTCAAAACTTCTTCCATTTTTCTCAAAACGGGCTTTTTCAAGTGTAAAGGTGTAAAGATCTACATTCTGACCATTTTGCTGGGTTTGCGTATAAACGATAATTAATTTACCTGAAGTAGCCTTCCATATTTCGTTAAAGCCGGCAGTTTCATTTGTGTCGCAGAAAGCAACATTTCCTAAATCGGTATTCTTGGCTTTATACGTTATAAACCGGTTGGTATTCAGATCGAAAGGGTAAGTACCGGTCTGGAGAGGAAGGTCCTGGTCCATTTGAATCTGAAGCAGTTTATTGTTTCCTGTGCCATAAAACAGGTTATTACCACAGTCACTCAGGTAATTAAAGTTAAATTCTATAGTTGAACTGGAAGAATTTACCAGATTAGACTGAAATGTCCCAAAATTATACGTTTCATATTTTAGCGTAGAAGAACCACTGTTTAATGTAATGTTTTTTAAATTTATAGTGTAATTATAAACGATCTGAAACCGGTTGGGCGTATTTTCGTTCGATTTAATCTCCATATTACGCATATATTCAATTATTCCGCCGTTTTCAGATACATATTCCGCCGTTACTTTAGGAGAGGCGGGTGGAATCTGGCTGCATATAGCTTCTTTCTTAATATCACCGTCATAAGAACGGTATAAAATTTTATTGGTAGTAGTTGTTGTAAGGGTTCTGAGCTGCCCTATAGGGACCGAATCATGTAAAATAGTGGTATTGTTAGGCCCGGTAAAATCAATTAATAATAGCTCATGACCATTGGTTTTAAAGTATAACTCATTTTGATCGCATTTGGTAATTACGGCATCTTTAAAATTAAGCGATTCATATACCAAATCACCATCATCACACGAAGAAAAAACAGCTAAGGTTCCTAGTAACAATATACTTCTTTTCATGATACAAACTCTTTGTAGCAAAAATAAGTTTTTTAGTCAAATAGAGCAGAACTTACCGAGTATTTTTTATATTTGAAAACCTAAACATATGGTAATGGAAACGAAACAATCCACCAACTATCCGGCTTTGTATACTTTAATCACCGTTTTTTTCTTTTGGGGTTTTATTGCAGCCGGAAATAACATTTTTATTCCCTTTTGTAAAGAATATTTTCATCTTGATCAGTTTCAGTCGCAACTGATTGATTTTGCTTTTTATACGGCTTATTATCTCGGTGCGCTTATTTTGTTTGCATTCGGAATGCTGAAAGGAAGAGATATGGTGACGTTTTGGGGGTATAAACGCAGTATTGTATATGGTTTATTGTTTTCTACAATCGGAGCAGGAGCCATGATCTTGGCTGTTGAAGCTAATGTATATTTTGGCATGTTGGTAGGGCTGTTTACTGTGGCGTTAGGCTTTTCACTGCAACAAACAGCGGCTAATCCGTTTGTTATTTTGCTGGGAGATGAAAAAACCGGGGCAAGCCGGGTAAATCTGGCAGGCGGAATCAACTCACTGGGTACTACTATAGGTCCGCTAATTATAGCTTATGCCTTATTCGGTATAACTACAGCTGTTACGGAAGACCAGATCAGCAAATTGAGCTTAGATAAAGTGGTGCTGCTTTATACATGTGTTGGATTACTGTTTTTAGGAGTAGCCACGTTGTTTTATCTTTCTAAAAAACTACCAGAAGGTAAATCGGTCGATCCTATTGAGAAAGCCAGCAAAGCACTAAAAACACTGATTATAATGACAGTTTTACTTTTCTTGTGCTTAACACCTGTTTTTCAAAGCTATCGTTCGGAGGAAAGTAAAGAATTAGTAAGACTGGAGAAATTGGTAAAGGAAAAAAAAGAAATTGTAAAAAAGATACCGGATGCTTTGGTTTCTAAAGAAATAGCAGAATATGAAAAGACAATTCGGGTAATAAAACGGCCTTTAGAAAAAAAGCGTATGCTATGGCTTGGAGGTGCTTTAGCTGTGATTCTGGGGAGCTTGGGGGTGGCCTATTCCCAGGCGCAAAAAAATGGGAAAGGCTGGGGAGCTATGAAGTATCCGCAATTGGTACTGGGTATGATTGCCATATTTATGTATGTAGGTGTAGAAGTAGGTATTGGAAGTAATTTGGGTGAATTATTAAAATTGCCTTCTTTTGGAGGGCTTAAACCTTCTGAGATTGCGCCCTACGTTTCTATGTATTGGGGAAGTATGATGATTGGCCGGTGGGCCGGGGCAGTAAGCGCCTTTTCTCTTTCCAAAAGCAAACAGACCTTTTTAATGATTGTGATGCCTTTTCTGGCGTTTGGAATTATTCTCGGTGCTAATATCCTAGCCGGATATGAAATGAAACATTTATATTTCTATTTTGTCTGCATTGTTTTACAGGTTATAGCTTTTTTTATCAGCAAAAATAAACCGGCACGTACCTTGGTGGTATTTAGTGTTTTTGGTATTATAGCTTTAGTTGTGGGATTAACTACATCAGGTAGTGTAGCTATTTATGCATTTCTTGCCGGAGGACTGGCCTGCAGTATTATGTGGCCGGCTATTTTCAATCTGGCGTTAATGGGGCTGGGTAAATACACCGCACAGGGTTCTTCTTTTTTGGTAATGATGATTTTAGGAGGAGGTATTATTCCCCCCATACAAGGAAAATTAGCTGATATAGTGGGTATCCATTGGTCGTATCTTGTATCGCTATGCTGTTTTGTCTATCTTTTGATTTTTGCCACTATGGTTCGCAGTTTCTTAAACAAGCAAGGGCATAGTATAGAATAGAACAAAAGAATAAGAATATAACGTCAGAAAGCTGCAAAGTTTGAAATATCTTTGCAGTTTAATCTTTTTAGTAGTGAACGGTTTTAAATATTACCTGGCCGCGTTTAGTGCTTTTTTTCTTTGGGGATTTTTCAGTTTGGCGTTAAAGCCTATTGCATATGTTCCTTCTTTTGATATTTTGTTTTTTCGTCTGCTTTTTGCCAGTTTGCTGGTTGTGCTTTTTATTGTTCTTTTCAGAAGACATGTGCTGAAAAAAGATAGAGACCTGTTAAAAAAAATGGCGGTAAAAGATAAAAAAAGGACAGCGCTTCTTACGCTTACCGGAGCTTGTTTCTTAGGTATTAACTGGTTTTTATTTATTTATGTGGTCAACCAGGTAAATGTACAGTCTGCCTCGTTAGCATATTTAATCTGTCCTGTTACTACTGCTTTTCTGGCTTTTTTACTATTAAAAGAAAAGTTAGGGCAACTGCAATGGATAGCTGTGTTAATTAGTGCTACAGGCTGCGGAATTTATTTTATGATTCAAAACAGTAGCTTTATTTACGCTTTTATAGTAGCGTTAAGTTATTCTCTATACCTGATTTCCCAAAAAACGAACACTTACTTTGACAAGTTTAATATACTTGCTGTACAACTGATTACTATATTTGTGATGACATTGCCTTATTATCTCATCAAAGGCATCCGGTTACCTGAAGAAATGAGCTTTTACGGGTATGTTCTGCTTATTGCCCTGTTATTTACGCTCATTCCTCTATACCTTAATTTATTTGCGTTAAAAGGAGCTGCTGCATCAACTGTAGGAGTGTTATTATATATTAATCCTATCATAACATTTTTAATTGCGGTGTTTTATTATAAAGAACCCGTAAAAAGTTTACAAATTGTATCATATTTATTAATTTTGCTTTCTATTATTTTGTTTAATGCAAAAGTGATACTTTCTATTAAACAGAAATCAACCAGAATATCAACAAAAATATCATGAGTCAAATTTATTTAGATAATGCCGCAACTACTTCTGTTCGTCCAGAAGTTGTAGAAGAAATGGTAAAGGTGTTAACTGCCGATTTCGGAAACCCGTCCTCAACATACGCCATTGGCCGTCATACAAAAGCTTTGATTGAAAATGCCCGGAAAAGTATTGCGAAGCAATTGAACGCCAGTTCTTCTGAAATTATTTTTACCTCATGTGGTACAGAAGGGAACAATTGGATTATACGGTCATGCGTACGCGATTTAGGAATTAAACGTATTGTTTCCACAAAAATAGAACATCACTGTACGCTTTATGCTATTCAGCAGATGGAAAAAGAATACGGGGTAGAAGTTGTGTATTTAAATATACTTCCCAATAGCGAGATAGATGAAAAACAATTAGCTGAACTGCTGAAAGAAGATAAACCTACTTTGGTTAGTTTGATGCACGTGAATAATGAAGTGGGTACTATTCTGGATTTAGCTAAAATAGCACGGTTGTGCCAGGAGCATAAAGCTCTTTTTCATTCAGATACGGTTCAGTCAGTAGGTAAAATTGAGTTTGATCTGGAAAAAATACCTGTTGATTTTATTGTTGCCAGTGCACATAAATTTCATGGACCTAAAGGGGTGGGTTTTGTTTACATACGTAAAAAGAATGCGTTAAAACCGTTAATTGTAGGAGGAGAGCAGGAAAAAGGATTGCGCGCCGGAACGGAAGCACCACACCAGGTGGTAGGTATGGCAAAAGCGTTGGAGCTTTCTTATGAGCATTTAAATACTGACAGAACCAAAATAACAGCTTTACGAGATTATTGTAAAATGCAGCTCGAAGCTCATTTTCCGGGGGTGAAATTTAATGGAAACGGCAGTACATTTTATAATGTATTAAATATATTATTGCCTTTCTCTCCGCAAAAAACGGCCATGATGTTGTTTCATTTAGACATGAAAGGAATAGCTGTTTCCAGAGGAAGTGCCTGCCAGTCAGGAAGTCAGAAACCATCACACGTATTGGCAGCCTTTTTATCTGATGAAGATCTGTTAAAACCAAGCTTAAGGCTTTCTTTCGGACATGATAATACGAAAGAGGAAATAGATTTCCTGGTAGATGTTCTAAAAAATGTATAGGTACTACTAGTGACACGTTAAACCAATACTTAAGTTTTTGAGCTTTCGTATTGGCTTTTTTATTCTTTTCGTGAAGAATATATTTTTAAATTATAATTTTATTGTTTCCCCAAACTTAGGACAGGAAATGGTATAAAAATTGTGACATTATACTAAAAAAATAGTATTTTCGTTTTCTAAAAAAGGCTTAATATGTTTCATTTTCTTCAGACGACTGTATCGGGCGTTACCGATACGCTTAATAACACAGCTCATCAAATAGCAACAGAAAGTGTTAAAAAAGAAACCAAACTGTTTGATATTATTTTTAGTGGTGGTCCTATAGGACAATTACTTATGGTAGCTATTTTTATCATGCTTTTTGTGGCAATATTTCTGTATCTGGAACGCTGGTTTGCATTAAAAGCAATTGGTAAAACAGATGATAATTTCATGAACCAGATCAGAATGTTGCTTTCACAGGGAAAAGTTGACAACGCCAAAATGCTTTGTCAGTCTACTAATACTCCGGCTGCCCGGATGATTTCAAAAGGCATTTCGCGTATAGGTAAACCTATTGAGGATATCAATATGGCTATGGAAAATGCAGGAAAACAAGAAGTATACAAACTGGAAAAAAATGTCAGTTTCCTGGCTACCTTATCAGGAGTGGGACCAATGACCGGCTTTTTAGGAACCGTAGTAGGAATGGTAATGGCGTTTCATGAAATGGCAAACCAGGGAAGTGCCAAAATCAATATGAGCGTATTGGCAGAAGGAGTTTATACCGCTATGATGACCACCGTTTTCGGATTAATTGTAGGCATTATTGCGTATATCGGATATAATCACTTAATAGGAAGAATCAACCGCCTGGCGCAAAAACTGGAAGGTGATGCAGCAGACTTCTTTGATTTATTAAATGAACCTGTATAATGAATATTAGAGGAAACAATAAAATATCAGCTGAATTTAATATGTCGTCCATGACGGATATTATTTTCTTACTGCTTATCTTTTTTATCATCGCTTTAACTACTATGACCCAGACGAATGCCCTGGATCTGACGCTGCCTACATCTGAAGGAAAATCAGGTGAAGTAGAAACGGTAGCAGTAAGTATTGATGAAAAATCGAACTTCTTTGTTAATCAGGATGCTGTTTTACCTGAAAATATAGAACAAATATTAATTCAGCAGTTAGAAAATCAACCTGAAAAAAATATAGTCCTGCACGTGGCTAAAGGCGTTCCTATAGAAGAGGCCGTAACTATTATGGATATAGCATACCGGAATAACTTTACCATTGTTTTGGCAGTAGAGCCTAAATAAACATGAATATGAAGCTATTATCAACACCGCATGAAAAAAAATCGTTCACAATAACTTCTTGTCTATTTGTGATATTTCTGCTGATAATATTTCTCTACCAGTTTAAAGCAGCTGAATCGTCCCCTTTACTGCAAGGAGGAGATATTGCTATCCGGTTTGGCCAGCATGAAAAAGGTATGGGGCCATTAAAACCTTCCGAAGTAGTGGAAACAAGCCCGGCCGTTGAAGAAACCAAACAAGCTACTTCTCCTGACAAAAAAATAGTGACACAGCAAATAAAAGAAACCACATCAATAAAATCATCAGAAAAGCCTGCCGATACCAAAACCAAGGCTAATGATATAAAAAAAACAAAAAATAGTCAACCAAGCCAGTCGACAACTGATGCTCTCAATAGTATTTTAAAAGGAGATAGAACGAATGGCGCCAAAACTTCAGGAAGTGGAAATGATAATGTAGCAGGCAATAAAGGAAGTCTGAGTGGTGACATGTACTCCAACAGTTATTATGGAAGTGGTAGAGGACAAGGTACAGGAGGTGGCAACAGCTGGGGGCTTAACGGAAGAACCCTTGCCGGCCACAATGCCTATAAACAAAACTGCAATGAATCGGGTACAGTAGTAATTCAGGTTACCGTAAACCAGCAAGGTACCGTCACAAGTGCCAAATTAAGCTTGAAAGGAACTACTAATTCGGCACCCTGTTTGGTGGAACCCGCTATTCGGACAGCAAAATCCTTCAAATGGAAAGCAGATAGTCAGGCACCGCAAACACAAACAGGTTTTGTCGTAGTAAATTTTAGAGTAGGAGGCTAATAATGACATATAAAGAAACTGTGGATTGGATGTTTACTCAACTTCCAATGTTCCAGCGAATAGGGGCTTCTGCCTTTAAAAAAGATCTTTCCAATACGATTGCTTTAACCACCCGTTTACATCATCCCGAAAAGAAGTTCAAAAGTGTTCATATAGCAGGAACCAACGGTAAAGGATCTACATCCTCTATGTTAGCTTCTATTTTACAGGAAGCCGGATATAAAGTAGGACTTTATACATCGCCCCATTTAAAAGATTTCAGAGAGCGGATAAAAGTAAACGGCGTAATGATTCCTGAAAATGAGGTAACAGCTTTTATCGAAGCACATCAATCTTTTTTGAAAAAACACCAATTGAGTTTTTTTGAAATGACAGTAGGTATGGCATTTGATTACTTTGCCAAACAACATATTGATGTGGCCATTATTGAAGTCGGTTTAGGAGGTCGCCTGGACTCTACCAATATTATTACGCCTTTACTTTCTGTAATAACCAATATAGGTTTTGACCATGTGGCTATTTTAGGGAATACACTGGCGGAAATAGCTGCGGAGAAAGCCGGTATTATAAAAACAAAAGTTCCTGTGGTAATAGGAGAGTATCTGAAAGAAACCCAACCTGTTTTTATCTTAAAGGCCCAAAAGGAAAATGCACCTGTTTATTTTGCCCAGGATATTTCTGATTTACCATATTATGAGTCGGATTTGAAAGGACATTATCAGCTTAAAAACATCAGAACCGTTCAGGTAGCTGTGCAGCAGCTGCGAAAACATTTTGCTATTACAGCCCAAAATGAAAAACAAGGATTGTTAAATGTCGTAAAAAATACCCATCTGCAGGGACGATGGCAGATTTTGTCCAACCATCCGTTTATAGTCGCTGATACGGCTCATAATAAGGACGGATTATCTGAAACTATGGCACAGCTACAAAAAATACCGCATGATAGAATGTATGTGGTTTTTGGTGTGGTTAATGACAAAGATCTTGAAGGTATCACATATTTACTGCCTAAAGATGCCTATTATTTTTACGCCAAACCTGATGTACCCCGTGGTTTGGATGCCCACATGCTGGAAGAGAAGATGAAACAGGTGGGGTTTTCCGGAGAAGTATGTATTTCGGTACCAGAAGCTTACCGAAAAGCAATAGAAGTAGCTAAAGCGAATGACTTGATATACGTGGGCGGAAGTACTTTTGTGGTAGCAGAAATTTTATAGAAAAACTCGTTTTTTTGTTTGCAGATTCAAAAAAGCGTTCTATATTTGCACTCGCAATAAGCAACAAGCTTACTTGAAAAGTAGGGGCGATTAGCTCAGTTGGTTCAGAGCATCTCGTTTACACCGAGAGGGTCGGGGGTTCGAATCCCTCATCGCCCACAAGTTCATATACATACAGATTTCTAAAATATTTCAGGGCGATTAGCTCAGCTGGTTCAGAGCATCTCGTTTACACCGAGAGGGTCGGGGGTTCGAATCCCTCATCGCCCACAAGTTTATATAAGCATTATTTCTAAAATATTTTTAGGGCGATTAGCTCAGCTGGTTCAGAGCATCTCGTTTACACCGAGAGGGTCGGGGGTTCGAATCCCTCATCGCCCACAAGTTTATATAAGCATTTTTCTAAAATATTTTAGGGCGATTAGCTCAGCTGGTTCAGAGCATCTCGTTTACACCGAGAGGGTCGGGGGTTCGAATCCCTCATCGCCCACCACTTTAGAAATCACTCTTTAAGATTGCTTAAAACTAAGTAAACCCTGCAAAATTTAAATTTTGCAGGGTTTTTCATTTTATAAATCACCTCAAAATCTTCATAAAGTTCATGGTAATTTCGTGGCACTTTTAAATCTTAAAAATTTCAAACGATCCCGATTGGATACAATAATCCCGGTTGTTTCATTTACTGTACATTTACGGGTAATAATCGAATAAAACGGTGAGCTTTCTTTTTTATGGTAATGCCGATATAGCACTTTCTACATCTGTATAACTGGTTGTAGAGATCAATCCACTTGCAGGTACTGTATATGCTCCGGTACTTGATATAGCAGTTGAAAGGATGTAGTATACGTAATTACCACCCTGCTCTCCAACGAAAATAATATGGCAGTCTAATCCAACAGGAACAAGACCAGCATGCTCTCCGAAGGTATTGCTACCTGGATCGAACGTATCAAATTGCGCAAGCATATTCTTTTCGCCTTTTACCGCGAAGTACATGGCAGAATTACTTTGATTAAATGCGGCTGGTACTGTGACTTTGATTTGTACCTTAGTTCCGGGCCACTCCACAAGTTTATCAATATTGCACCATCCAAAATTCGATGAATTTTTAATAAGTACATCAAAATGTTCCAGGTCACCTTGAAACACTTCACCGTCGTTTTCGAACTCCAGATTATCCGGAGTTGCCGAATCCCAGGTTAAATCTCCATTATCATCAGTAACTCCGTTCCACAGTACCATATTTGCGGGCTCTGCCTCTGAATTATTCGTCTTGATGTTTACTTTTATCGGACTAACTATCTTGACCTGTTGTTCCTGAAAAGTTATATTCAAATAGAATTCTCCCCCTGTAACCAGCAACCCTTTTTCACCATCTTGTAAAAATCCCATAGTCGGTTTATTGGTAACTACCATTTTTGCTCTATTAAAGATCTCTATATACTCAATTTGGATGTTTCCGTTAATAGGAGCACCATTGCCACCAACAATGGAACCTGGTGGGATTACAATTGAGGTTCCGGATTCTGTCCTAAAATTAGCTCCTTTTTCGTTATCATAAAATACCGTTCTTCGCTGATTGATGTCGGCAAGTGCTATATTTCTTAAATTTTCCAAAGCTGGATTTACGTTGGCAGAGGTCATGCTCATTTGTTTAGCTTGAGCATCGTTTTGGTTGACTGCTTGCTCTGAATCACAAGAAACAAAAATAAATGATGCAGCCATCAAAGTAAAAATTAATTTTTTCATACTGATTTATTTATAAAATTTATATTTTTTTAGCGCGGAGGAATTCCGCAAATAATAGGTCGGCAAAAGGCATAGGCAGGCGGGACTAACCTATGGGTTACTTTCCTGATCAGGATTCGACAAAAGATTATAACAATTGCAGCAGACTATATCTAATAATCTGTATATAGTCTTTACTGTTTTATTATTTATTTTTATTATTTATATGGTAACAACTGCGATCTATAAATACAGTATTCTCTCGATTTTCCTCTTTTAATAACGGTAAGAAGATTGGCTGTAAAAACCGTGTATGGTAAAATTAGGTAGCAAAAACGTAAAAAACAACCTTTTTTGACGAGATAATATTGCTCTTCACCAAGTCTGTAGTAACGGTCTATATTTACTAATATTTGTTGTTTCGTCGCGGATGAAATAACAATAATTTCCGACCAAATAGTATAAAAAACGATTCGAAAATATGGAAAAAACGTAAAATTTTCAGTGCAAATAAGAGGAAATCCTTCATACTTTCTGCTACATAAAGAAAAAATCAGAATATATAAATAAGCTTTTTGGTTTCTTTTTGTTAAAATAAGATAAATACGTCCTTACAATAGATCTATCGTATAATGGAGTGAAAAAAGTCCTTAACATTGGTCATATAGTGTTTGGTCACAACAAAAAAGTCTTTATTTCGTTCTTTCAGGAGAAAGTTATATCGGGGGAAAAATATAAGTGACAACGTATCTCTTTTCTCACCATTTTCAAAACCCTCGACTATGGTTTTAAGATTAAGAACCACAGAACGGTTTATTCTTGCAAAGCTAACTTCCGAGAAAAGATTATCTATAAGATTTAAATTGGTATTGATGGTAAATTCACCGCCGTTTTCAGTTACTATAAAAACCTGCTTATTAAAACTGTAGAAATATAAGATGTCCAATTCTATATCGAGAGCGCTCGCGTCCAAAGTTGAGGTAACAGATTCCAGAAATGTTTTCAGATGCGAATGATTGTTAATTGTTAAACCTTCTTGATGTATAATTTTCGCAGAGGATTCAATGACTGCATTGGTACCAGTCTGTTGATCGATATGTTGTGACGAGGAAACTTGGCTAGAATTTTTAAAATATATAATAGCATAAAATAGATTCAACATAATGATAAAGCAGATAATAATCGGAAAGTCATACCGGATAAACCCATTTTCAAAAATATTAGTGCCTAAAAAATAAAAATAGATAGATAGCAATGCAAAGTCAAAAACAAGAGGTATCACTATCCCAATGATTACTTGTTTGATGAGACGTTTAGTAGGGTTAACAAACCAGCCATTATACTTATCTAATGACAGGGTAGTATAATGAATCCACTTTACCAAAACGAGTGCTACTATAAAGGTGACCGCAAAGGCAATATAAAAAAAAGGTGTTTTCAATGCTCCGACTATATCAAAGGATCTACCATGAAAAAGGATATAAAATGAAGCAAGAGCAGCTATAATAATTCGAGGAGTCCGTCTTAGATAAGTTATTTGATTTCTCATAACTCTTGGTTTTAAAATAGGAAATTTAATTTTAAAGAAATAAATTTACAATATTATTTGCACAATTTAAAACCAATGCCTATGACGTTATTTCCGTTCACACCAGCAGGAGTTAAAGCTAAATTAGTAGAGTTATACGGCTTAGCAGACGAATTATTATTTATCGAAGCAGATGCAATAGAACTGGATTTTGCTGACTGGATGGAGTCCAATTTCGAGTTGGATAAATCGCAAAAAACCTATTTAAACCAAATAAAAGAAGAAGCTATTAATTATTACGGTTCGCAATGCGCGCTTTGCTTCCGTCATCGTCTGGATATTACATTGATATATCCGACACCGACACCTGGGTACGCTAAATTTCCCGAAACCACCAATACCATAAAAATGATTGCTGATAATGAAGGCAAGATAGAGGTAACAGGTTCTTTTACGTTTACGATGATTTTTAGACCCTCCTAATGGACTAAGAGAGATAATTACAGGAAATTTACTATTTTGGATTGTCCTGTCTTTAAATAATCAGTAGAGGATTTTGGTACGGATTGTTTAGATCATAGTTAGCTGTTAGCATCTCAGTTTTCTTTTCCTGCCCTCGGGTTGTTTTTGTGGCACATACA
This sequence comes from Paenimyroides tangerinum, assembly GCA_050990835.1. Lineage (GTDB taxonomy): Bacteria > Bacteroidota > Bacteroidia > Flavobacteriales > Flavobacteriaceae > Flavobacterium. The sequence goes on from CP158859.1 coordinate 2,116,522, forward strand.
TGTTGTATCATTTTTTGTGAGCACCAGTTATTCTTTGCATAATCGTTCAATACATCACTCGGATAGGAAGATAGCAAAAATTTTTCTTCGCAATTTTTAAGTGCCTTAAGTTGCATTTCAAAGCCTTCCTTTATGTAACCGTCATAAAGACCGTAGTAACTGTTGTAATATGTACGATCACAATAATAGAAAGCGTCATAATGATCCAGAACTCCGGATGACGCGTAAAGTGTCGGTATTTTCAATTTAAACGTTTTTGTAACCTGAACAAGCTGTTCGGTAAAACTATCTCTTTTGCCATTAAGTTTCTTTCCGATAGTATTGAAAATAACCGGACTTTTATCCAAAGTCGTATTTTGGCGATGATAGAGAGGGTGATGAGACTCAATTCTTTACAAAGAACGAATTGATCTCTGATGTGTTGAAGCATTACGAACGGTTTATTGAAATCATTTCTGAAGAAAAGAATGAAATGTTTGTATGCAGTAATATAAATAAAAAATTAAGATAACTGTTCCTGCAATTTACCATGAAAAGGTACGGATATGCGCAAAATGAGCTCTACTATTATTTAAATCATTTTTCAGCAGATACAAGCAACATCATTGGACGACGCAATTCTTCTTTCATTTCAGGTATACTGTTCAGCATTTCGGTATTGGGCATCGGTTCATTGATTTCAATGATCTTAAAACCAGCTTTCAGCAGTAAATTCAAGTATGTGCTTAATGTCCGATGGTATTTTACAACCTTTTCTCCTAAAAAAGAGGTGTTTCTTTGTCCCTCGAAAAAATACCCATCAACGGGCCAATGCATTTTATTTCCTGCTTCATCATACATCCAATTTTGACCTCCCTCAGAGGTGAACACAGGATGTTCGACAGAAAAAACAAATCTTCCCCCCGGGTTAAGCCATTTGTAAATATTATCTAATAAGGTGCTGTAATGCTCAATATAATGCAAAGTTAAAGAACTGAAAACCATGTCGAACGTTTCACACTCAAAATGAACATCTTCAAGAGGAACATTTTTGTACTTAATACCATCAAGTTGGTTGATTTCCTGAGCTTTTTTGAGCATTTTTTCAGAAATATCAATACCAATTACCGACGCAGCGCCATTTTCAATAATGTATCTGCAATGCCAACCATAACCACACCCCAGATCAAGGATTTTCTTTCCTTCTAAATCAGGTAGCATTTCTTTTAATATATGCCATTCCCCAGCCCCTTGGAGCCCTAACTGAGATCTGGTCATTTTTCCGTACTGCTCAAAAAAGAAAGGGTCGTCGTATTTATTTTCTTTCATTATAAAATATGATGATGTTAAAAATATCTTGTGCAAAGTGATTTCACCAAACCTTACTTTCCATTCAGGTCTACCGTTTTATCCAAATAGATAGCACCATGAAACGCAGAAGTATAGTCCATTTTCGCTTCAAAGGTAAGGTCCAGCAACCTTGATGTGAACCAGGGATAGCCACTTGGACGTCCCTGTGCCTTAGGGAACGGCATGAAAATTATACCGCTTTTCTTGTTTCCCAAATACCTTTCTAATGATTCTTCTCCTGATGGAGGAATATTTGCTCTCTTGGTAAAGTCTGCATGAAAATAATCATTTCCAAAAAATGCAGGCGAATAACTACCGCTACCGGATGTTATCGCCAAAGAATAAATTCTATTCCCCAATTTCCTGTAGAGATCACTTCCAAAATAGGTAAATCCCCGGTAAGTATCTTTTTCATGCCATTCCTCTGTGAATTCCTTGCTATAGGATGCATAGGTGTTCACGTCCAGTACATTGTGATTATTATGTGACCAGACCATGATTTTTTGTCCTGGATAAATATACTTTGATAAAAGGATGAAGTTTTCCGCCATCATCCTGTCTCTGTCTCCACCCTCGATCAGATAGATAAAGAGATTTCTGATATTGTTAATTTCGATCAGCCATAAATTCCGATCATGTTCGGCGATTGTACTGAATTTAATAGATTCCTCTATGTCATGGATTTCCCTATGGAAGTTCTTGGAATCTACGGAATCTTTTTTCGATCTAAACTCATTTGTCAGGAGATATTCGAGATCTTGACGGAAACGTTTATATGTTTTCGAATCGGTGTTGTAACGGGAAGCTCGCAGTCGATCGTTTAGGTGTACTGCCAAGGTAATTTTCGAAAAATCACCTGCATGACGAACGTCAAAGCCACCGATATAGATAGGTCTGGGGCCCATCAACTCAGATGCGTAATAATTCCATAACTCTTGGCTGACCTTGCTTTCAGACCAACAGGTATAGATGTTTTCCTCTGCAATCCGATTGATGTCAACCATTTCTTTAATACCTGAAAACGCAAACATAATGGCATATAAGTCCGCTTCAAAGAGAAGCACATCAAATCCTTTTTTCTCATGTAAATATTTTACCAATCTTGTTTTCATCTGAATGGCACCTCCGTCTCCATGGCTGGGTTCGCCCAATAGCACAATATCGGCATCACCAATGGATCTACCGATCGCCTCTAAGTCGTCAAAGTCATTAACAGCGGGGCTCATCGACCTGACCTTGCTGCTTGAATGGTACAGGTCATCCAGATACAGCTTCGAAAAGTCGGTCTTCGGTTGAGCGAAAGCAAAATTTATTACAGAACACAAAATTGAAATAAAGATTGGGTATCTCATAAATGATGAAGGTGTTTTTAATTGGGGACCAAAATACAGCAAATATTGGTTTACGGCAAACAGAACTGGAAATATACAGCTTTTGTCAACCGGTCTAATACTGTAACAATAAGATAAAGATAAATGTATATAATATTGTGAGCTCTTTAATCGGGAAATACACCTTATAATATCAGTAATAACTATCTTATCATGTTGACAGCTTCTGTTTTAAAAGACAGAAATGGTAAAATTTATAAAATAACTTATAAGGAAGAAATGCAAGCTGTAAAAAAAGCAAAACAAGAATACATTCAACAAGCGGTAACTCTGCTTGAAAAACAATAAAAAAACGGGTACTACAATGTACATTTAATGGGCGTTTGTCCTGAGAAATGCCTGGTACTAAAGTGAAACGAGCCGCCAAAACTGTGGCTAATGAAAAATCAATATTTCTTGCCATTTGTTTTGTTTCCTCTAAATTTACTGAAATCAGTTTTCAGCTTTTTTGCTTTTTATACCTTTCTCAAAATTTATCAATCCAGAAATTCAATTGTTAAAAATTTTGTTCAACTTTCATTATATATTTTTCAGCTGCTGAAGTATATTGAAAAGGATTATGTGTGATATATAGGGAACGTATTTGTTAACTGTCTATGACTGTTAATTATTTAAATTGATTCCATTTTAATAATCATTAATATAAATTAAAACTAAAAAAAATAAATTAGCTTAGCTAACTATTTCTACCTAACCCATTATATTATAAAACTGATGCTCTCTCGTTTTCTGATCGTACTTTATTGTAACATTTTTACCGTTTTGTCAATCGGCGCACAGACAACTCCCAATGCGAAAAACTATTTTCAGTTAAAATTGATTGAAAATCAACAATTATTAATCTCAGATGCAGAAAAAGGAATGGTGCAGCTGGATAGTTTGTTAAAGATTGCAAATCAAGAAGAAGACCGTGAATCTCAGTTAATTTTATTGGGGCGTAAAAGCTGGTATTTCACCAATAAAGATTTGAAAAAAGCCATGGAGAATACACAACGTCTGCATGATTATGCGGTAAAATACAAGAGTATTTTGCATCAGGCCGTGGCCCATCAATATTTTGCTACTATTTATGTACGAAGTGATCTTCCTGAAAAAGCATTGACGGAATGTCTTTTAAGCATACATATGTTTAACGAAATAAATGATACAAAGCTAAAAGGGAAAGTGGCTTTTCACAAAGCCAATACCTATAATATAGCCAACGAAATATACCGTTATAAAAAAGACAGCAATAAAGCAATTGGTATGCTGCTAAAAGCAAATAAAGAAATTGACAGGTTGCAGCAATCCGAAACCAAACGACTGATGTTTCGGGCAAACTATACAAATCTCGGAATTAGTTATGCAGAAAAAGAAAGTTTAGATTCGGCCGAATATTATATTAAAAAATCAGTGCTTCTTACTAAAGAAGAAGAGAAAAATGATCTTCTTCAACTCAATAACGAGATTTTTTTAGGTTATATCTATAAAGCAAGAAAAGATTATAATTGTGCTATATACTATTATAAAAAAGCCGAAAATAAACTGACGATTCTCAGTGCTACACACGAAAATATTAACCATATCTATAGAAATCTGGCAGAAATTTACAAACATACAGATAGTTTGAGAAAGGCGAATGACTATTTGCAAAAGTTACAAAACAGTGTATTGGAAAGCGAAGTAAGTAAAAACAAATCGTTGCATAAAATCATTGATGAAGAATTGTTAAAAAACAGTAATTCTACATTTTATATAAGTGCCGGTTCAGGTTTGCTGTTATTGATAATGTCTATTTTTATGATTCGTTTGTATAGGAAAAATACACTATTGAAACAACAGGAGAGAGCAAGTGAAGTATACCTCGAAGAAACAGTCATGAATGTTCCGCTTAATAATGACACACTCTCAGAACTTTTCGAAATGGTACATCGAAGAAACCCTGCCTTTATGATACTCTTTCAAAAAGTATTTCCGGGCTTTATGGAAAAATTGCAGAAAATCCACCCTCAAATAGTTCAGACAGAACAGGAGTTTTGCGCTATGATGAAATTAAATCTGTCTACTAAGGAAATTGCACGGATTCTTAATATTGAACCCAAATCCGTACAGGCAAAAAAATACCGTATCAGAAAAAAACTGAATATTCAGAAAAATGTTGACATCTATAAATTTTTTAACGAGTTTTAATAGAGAAAACGCGAATAAAAACAAATATTCCTGTCTTGTAATATTCTAGTATAAAAGCACTATTTTGAATTCTATCCCTTCTCCTGGCAGGAGAGAACTCTTTTATGAAGCTCCTGCATCCTTCTTTTCCTGTGAATATAAAATATATTCTCATTTATACTTTTTGAAGTAATTGTTTTTTTGAAAATAAATAATTGATTTTCAATCGTATATTATATTTTGTAGTAGCTGTAGTATATATGTGGTAGGTGTTTTTTAGGATTTTTTTTGGTTCTTTTTTTAGTTTGTGAAATACTGTAAAAGTAAAAACAGTAAAGAAAAGTTTAACCAAAATTATTTAGTAGTATGAAGAAATTTTTAACACTCTCTGCGCTTTTTTTCGGATTATCCGTAAATGCCCAGCAATATGTAGCACCCCAAATTCAATGGCAGCGTACACTGGGGTCGGAAGGTTATGACGAACAATCTTCAGTGGCATTTACCAAAACTAACGGCTATATGTTTTTTGGCGGTGTTGCAGAAAATACCGGAGATGTTACGGCAGTTCTTAAAGGAGGATTTGATTACTGGGTAACCAATTTAGATGAGAATGGTACATTGGTATGGAACAAGGCTTATGGAGGCACTCAGGATGAGTTTAACTCCAATCAAACAATCGGATGGAAAATAAAAACAGTACCAAACGGTGGTTATATATTGGCAGGAAGTACATCATCAAACAATGGTGATGTATCGGTTAATTATGGCGGTGATGACGTATGGCTGGTAAAAATTGATGAAAACGGTATTCTGGAATGGGAAAAAAGTTATGGAAATGCGGGAGATGATAATATAGCAGATATTCAGATAACAGCAGATGGTGGCTATATTATAGTCGCTGCCAGCGAAGGTATTTTTCAGGGAATTGATCCTCCGTACGGGTCATGGATTACCAAAACGGATGCTCTTGGTAATATAGAATGGACACAGACTTATAGTGCTACTGATATGTCAAGACTACGGAGTATTACCCAAACCTCTGATGGGGGGTACATTGCGGCAGGTACTACTTATGCTGCAGGCTCAGCCATAACACCACCTAAAGAAATTTTTGAAGGCTTTTTTGATCCTAACAGCAGACTGTGGGTGTTAAAAATAAATGCAGACGGTTCATTTCAATGGGCCAAAACCTATGGCGGTACAGATTTAGATGAGGGAGAATCTATTATAGAAACGACCGAAGGAAATTATGTGGTTGCCGGAAAAACATGGTCTGCGGATGGAGATGCTGCCGGTAATAACAATAATCCGGAAAATTCAAGTAGTTTTTGGGTTTTAAACCTAAACAATCAGGGAGATATTATATGGCAGAAAACCTATGGCGGACAATCCAATGAGGGAGCCATGGGAATAAAACAGGCTTCAGACGGTAATTACGTTATAGGAGGGTCTACACGTTCTAATTCGGGAACTTTTCCGGGCTATATAGGTGAAAACGATTTTATGCTCATGAAAGTAACGGCTACAGATGGGAGTGTATTATGGACCAAAAGATTTGGCGGGAGTGGTCAGGATAATTTATGGAGCTTTGACATAACACCGGATGAAGGGTTTATGGCTGTCGGGACAACTGGATCGAATGATGGAGACGTAAGTGGAGGACCTGTTGATAATTTTGATTTTTGGGTAGTAAAATTGAGCTCGGATTGTATTTTACCCGAATTTACGGTAAAAACTGAATATACCATTTGCACTCAGGCTCCTTTACAGTTGGGTGTAATCAGCGAATCTTCTGATATTATTCTGAATTGGTACGATAGTTCAACAGCAGCTACTCCAGTTCATATAGGTGCTGAATTTGTTGTAGAAGTAACACAGACAACCTCTTATTGGGTTGAAATTGTTTATTCAAACTGTCGTTCGGAAAAAATAAAGATACTGATAAACGTTATTGACCAACCGGCACCTCCGCAACTTGTTAGCCCGGCAGTATTTGAACCGGGAAATACCCTTGCAGATTTAGATATTGAGGCAGAAGGCACATTGGTGTGGTATCAAGATGAATTACTTACCGTTCAATTGCCGGACACTACATCCTTGGTTAACAATACAACCTATTACGTTATACAACAATTTGATAATGGATGCCAAAGCTTACCATTGTCAGTTACTGTTGAGGCTGACCCGGCAGGTTTAAATAATAAAGAATATGTGACGTTTGAATATTATCCTAATCCGGTAAAAGATATGTTGCATCTTAAAACAAGTGAGCCTGTGCAATCAATACAGGTATATGATATGGTGGGCAAACATGTAAGCAGTATATCTACTACCGGTGATAGGCTGAGCTATATAAATTTAGCTTCACTTCCAACAGGAATTTATCTGGTTAAAGTACGGTTTATAAATACTGTTAAAGAATTCAGAGTAGTTAAGCAATAACTTGTGGTTCCGTTATAATCAAAGCATGTGCAATTTCAATAGGGCTTCATGGAGAAGTCCATAATATAATATGATTTGCAATCGTACCTGATCTATAAGGAATAAATCATTAATCTGTATACGGCTTATCATGAATGCCGTATACAGGTATTAATATCCTCTAAAAAAGTAAAAATATGAAGAAAATATACATTATATATTTTTTTTCCTTTATAAATATTCTGGTTGCACAGGCACAATACCAAACGGCCCATTGGTACTTTGGTTATCATGCCGGTATTGACTTTTCTACAGGAGCACCGGTTGCGTTGACAAATGGTGTTTTAGAAAGTAATGAAGGAACAAGCAGTATTTCAGATGAAAACGGAAACCTGTTATTTTATACAAACGGTACAACAGTTTATACCCGCAACCATACGGTAATGCCTGGTGGTGAGGATTTAATGGGACATCATTCCAGCACACAAAATGCACTAATTGTACCAGCTCCCGGTGTTGACAGCCTTTTTTATATTTTTACAACAAATGCACTGGAAGTATCATTAACCGGATTTCATTATACGCTTGTTAATATGGCACTGGGCACAGAAGGAGAGGTGGTTCCGGGTAGTAAAAATATTCCGGTTCCTTTGGGAGGCGTCCAGCATGTATCTGAAGCCATTACAGCGGCAGCAAAAGCAGACTGTTCTGGCTACTGGATCATAACCTCGTTGAACAACAATATTTATATTTTTTCATTAACAGCTAACGGGTTGGATAGTGATAACCCTATTATGAAAGAAATTCCGGTATCCGCTGATTTAAGCGATCAGCGCGCAGCTATTAAAGTTTCGCCTGACGGAAAAAAATTAGTCGGTGCTTTTAATGGAAATCCCGGAAAACTTATTTTATATGATTTTGATGCCTTAAACGGAACATTGTCTAATGAAATAGTGCTTTCTGACACTGCAACTACAGAGTGGAGCGGTAATTATTACGGAGTTGAATTTTCTCCTGACAGCAAAGTGTTATATGCAACAAACAGTAATTTATTGCAATTTGACCTGACAGCTGATACCATCCCCGGTTCAATGGTGACCATGTATTCAACTGCGTATGGCGTAAGCGGGGCATTACAGGCAGGACTGGACGGTAAAATATACTATGCCAGACTGAATGGTATATATTATTTAGGAGTTATAAATGATCCGAATAACATTCAAGTTCCGGATTATGACCCGCTCGGGTTATTTTTAGGCGGAGAAACACATCATTTGGGATTAACCTTTTTTCCACAACCCTTTTACCACGCTAACCTGTATATAAACGGATTAAAAGAACCACAGTCATTGTGTTGTGCATCTCCAATCGATTTTAGTTACTGTTTTAACGGAGGTATACTTCCGGAATGGACAGTAAAATGGGATTTTGGAGATGGTAATAGTTCTACCGAAGAACATCCTCAACACTTCTATACTGTACCAGGTACTTATACGGTAATATTAACCATTACCATTGGTCTTAATGTAATAACCGTACAGCAAGAAATAACTATAAATCCATTGCCAGATACAAGAGATGTTGTACATAAAGTATGTCAGAATAAAGAAGAAACTTCTGTTTTTGACTTAAACCAGTTTCATGAACAGATTAATCCCGGAAACAATGCTTTACTTTCCTTTTACACAACCCGGGAAAATGCGCAAAATAAAATACAGCCCTTATCGGGTAATTATGCTACCAATCAGACCGTAACATTATATGTAAGGGCCGAAAACGATTGGGGGTGTGTCAAGATTACAGAGCTTGCAATAATGTTCTCTCCCGTACCTGAAATTGATATTCAGAGTCCTCAGGAGGTCTGTGCCGGCCAGCATATTGTGTTGGAAATTGCCTCTCTCAATACTACTATAAATTGGTATAGTGCCCCAACAAGTATGGCACCTGTTTTTACTGGTAGCCGATTTGAAACCCCGTTGTTAGACCATACAAAAAGTTATTGGGTAGAAGCTGTGTCCGAACAAGGATGTACCTCGGAAAGAAAGGAAGTGTTGGTTGTGGTATATCCTACGCCTGAGTTGAGCATCAACCAGAAAATGTATGTGGTATGTGAAGGAGAAACGGTCGCATTAATGGCTAGTACGAATACACCTAATATTATCCGATGGTATGAAAACAGCGAAACCGATCAATGGATGGCTTCCGGAAATATTTTTACCACGCCTCCCGTTAAGCAGGCAATCTCTTATTGGGTAGCGGCGCAAAATCCAGATAAAGATTGTATTACACCTAAAGAGGAAGTTATCGTAACACTGTGTCTGACTATTCCTAAAGGTATTTCCCCTAATGGTGACGGAAAGAATGATTATCTCGATCTTTCGTTACACCAACCTTTATCCGTTACGTTATTTAACCGGTATGGTACGGAAATCTATCATCACGGAAAAGGGTACTCCAAAGAATGGTTCGGGCAGGACAACCGGGGAAACTTGCTGCCTTCCGGAACCTATTTTTATAGGATAATTACTATTGAAAAAGAATTTACAGGGTATATCTACCTTTCAAGAGAAATTGAATGACCAGGTACAATATTGAATCGATGTTCAGGCAAGTTTTCACTGTCCAACCGTTTTTTATTAAGGTTAATTTGAAGTTTATATGTTTTTTATGCTTAAAAACGGTTTCAGATAATAATCAGCTGTAGAATATCTAATTTTTAATTTTGATAAACGAAATTCTCAATAAGTCAACAATTTCCATCGGGTATTATACCTGTTCTTTAAACAGGGAGTTTGAAGAAGGCTTGTTTTTTGTATACAAATAACGGAAGTTTTACCATTTTTACTCATTTTCTTATTCTACTGATAGCCTTTTTAGGTGTTTGAATAACTTTGTACTATTAATTCTTATGGTTGAACGTGGAAATAAAACAACTTAACAAAGTAGAAGATTATAATAATTTAGTAGGGGTTTGCACTTCACATCCTTTGATAAATGTGATTAATTTTTCTAAATGTAAACCACTTAATTTTGGAGCAATGAACTTCGGGTTTTATGCCATATTTATTGTGGGAGTTGAATGCGGGGTATTAAAATATGGAAAATCGGACTATGTTTATGAAAAGGGAGCACTTACTTTCTTCTCGCCTGGTCAGGTAATAGAACTGGTAAATGACGTAAAAAAATTTCAACCGAAAGGTTATGGTCTTCTTTTTCATCCTGATTTACTTGCAGGAACATCTTCTGCTGCGCTCATTAACCAGTATCCCTTTTTCTCTTACGATGTTCGGCAAGCACTTTCTATAACACCGAAAGAAACAAAAACACTGTTACAATGCCTGAAAAATATTAAGAAGGAGATAAATCAAGAATCAGACAATCATAGTCAAGGTTTAATTGTTAGTAATATAGAGTTGTTTCTTGGTTATTGCAAACGCTTTTATGAAAGACAGTTTAGTGTAGCTGATACTACCAACATCGGGTTTTTAGAAAAATTTGAAACCATGTTAAACAATTATCTGTTATCAGACCTGCTCCGGGTTGAAGGACGTCCTAAGGTTAGTTATTTTGCCAAAGCGCTTAATTTGTCTACCAATTATTTTGGTGCCCTTGTTAAAAAAGAAACCGGTAAAACAGCAAAGGAATATATCCATTTTAAATTAATGAACCTGGCAAAAGACAGAATATTTGACCGTACAAAAACCATTAGTGAAATAGCCTATGAGCTCGGTTATAAATATCCGCAGCATTTTAACCGGATGTTTAAAAATATTACAGGTATTTCTCCTAATAAATTCAGATCATCGCATTAGCTATCAGACAGAAGATATACGAATAAACCTAAACGAAACGGATGGGTGTTTAATCCTGGTGGTAAATTACTAACGCTTTATAGAATTTTTCTAGTAAGATACAATAAAACAGCCCATTTTGATTTTAAAAGAATGTTGTTTTAACCGCTTATATAACAAAAACGGAGTGTAATAACACTCCGTTTTCTTTTCATAACCAATTTTTCCCATCCTTACATCGTTTCAAACAGGCATATCATAAAAGAGGAATATCCTTAAGATATTTATACCTTAAAAACAGATTCGAATAGTTAGGCCAAAGGTACTGCAAATATTTTTAACACACAATATATCTCTAAAAAGAGATATGTTTTTTGTGAATTTATTTTTATGAAAAAGAATATAGAAAATAATTTATGGTAAATAGGGGACTATAGCAGTAATAAATGATAAATATCTGAAAAATAAGGATAAACAATCCTTTTTTAATTAGTTGTGAATTTGTAAAAATGATTTAAATTTATCACTTTGAAGAGAAAAATTTTTATTTATAATTTATTTAATGTAAGTTTACAAGTATAAAAAAATAACTAACCCTAAATCAAGTTTTGAATTAATTTACTGAAAATTCGACCTATATCTATTGTCCCATGTATTGCAAATAGAATTGGTTCGTTGTTGAGGGGCCTATCCGGTTTTATATAACGGATTCTCTTAGTAGGTACAATTTGTTTCGGCCAGAAATGCAGTCACTAATTCGGGACTGCATTTTGCCTTTTTTTACATTACTGTTGAGTTAATCAAAAATGGGGCAAAAAGTATACTAGAAATCCAACGAAAAGCGGTAATTGACAAATCGAAAAACACAAAGTTTTTTCACTATAATAGTAAAGAAAGGAAGATTTAAAAGCTATAGTTAACAGTTTGTCTAGCTAAATAAAAAAGCTACTGCTACCCTATAAAGTGATTTAGTTAGATATTACTTCATACTATTGCAGGTATAGTGCGTAATGGGAATTGGTCATACTTTTTTTAACATTATTTTATTTCCCAGTATTTGAGAATTATATTACATTTAATTTTTATATACAACGTATAGAAACCATAAAATATGGACATCGATTTAAACAAAGCTAGTTTTAAAGATTATGAAAATATTTCCGGTCTGGATATTTACCAAAGAGCAAAAGCACAAAAAGAATACCTGAATTTTCTTCAGCAAAATGAATTTATGAATTACAGGCTGTTAGCTACGTCCGGATGCGGCCCGGAAATTGGTTTGGCTGAAAGCGGGTACATAAAAAAAGGTGATTATATCAGTTTCGTTTGTAATGATTATCTTGGGTTTACCCAACATCCAAAAATAAAAAAAGCAGCCGTAGAAGCAATAGAGAAATACGGAGCAGGTGCAGGTGCATCGCCGCTTATAGGTGGATATTTTGAATATCATAAGGAACTGGAAGACAAAATTTCACAATTTTTCAAAAGACCTCTAGGTTCTTCAATTGTGTATACTACCGGGTATACTTCTAATAGTGCTTCCCTTTTATGTTTATTAAAAAAAGAGGATATCGCCATTGTAGACATGGCGGTTCACGCCAGTGTATATGAAGGAATATCCGGTACAACTGTTCAAAGATTTCTTCATAATAATATAGAACACCTGGAACGGATTCTGTCAAAAACGAAAGATAATTACCGTACTAAAATGGTTATTGTTGACGGTGTTTATTCTCAGGACGGTGATATAGCTAAACTCTCCGAAATAGTGGAAATAACACATAAATATGGAGGAATTCTTCTGGTTGACGATGCGCACGGCATAGGTGTTATAGGCGAAACGGGAAGAGGAGCAATGGAATATTTTAATGTGCTTGACAAAGTAGACATTATCACAGGAACTTTCAGCAAAACCTTTGCTAATATAGGCGGTTACCTTGTGGCGGATCCGGATTTAATTACCTATCTCCAATTTCAATCCAGACAATATGCGTTTTCAGCGTCTGCGTCGCCGGCAGTTGCCGGTGTCAGTAAAGCAATAGACCTGATAGATGAAGAACCGCAGTGGCAAAGCCGGTTATGGGATAATATAGAATATTACCGAAAAGGATTAACAACGTTGGGTTTTGATGTAGGAACTACCCAATCGGCTATTATACCGGTTAAAATAGGTGATGTATATAAAAATAGCAAAGCAGGCAAAATGCTGCTTGAAAATGGTATATATACCAATCCTATTATGTATCCGGCTGTATCTATGAAAGATTCCCGAATACGAATGAGCCTTATGGCAACACATACAAAAGAGCATCTTGATAAAGCACTGAATGTTTTTGAATTTGTCCGTAAAAAGTTAGATATTGCATAATAAGTACAGATATTTTTAAAAATGACAGCAATAAAAAGAGATGAAACGGACAAAATTATAAAAAAAGAGCCTAAACCAAGGAAAACGATATCAGGACCGCTTCGGGATAAAGCCAGAACAAAAGCCCGGTTAGTGGCTGCTGTTGGTAAGGTTATTCAACGAACAGGATATGCAGGCCTGAGCGCTTCCAGTATCGCAGTGGCAGCCGGATTAGATAAAAAGCTGATATGGAGTTATTTTGGAGGAATTGATAATCTTGTTGAAGAATATGTCAGAAAAAAAGATTTTTGGAAACAGGCGGCCAGTGGAATTATTAATGATTTGTTGAGAGATCCGGATAAAATCGGAAAAAAAGAAATTATTACCTTATTGCAGAATCAGTTTGAAGTTGTTCTTAAAGACAAGGCTTTACAAAAGATTATCCACTGGGAAATCGGTGAAAAAAATAAAGTCCTTCGCGAATTGGCAGATAAAAGAGAAGAAGTAGGTGAGGAACTGTTTAAAGCTATTTTGCCCGATTTTGAAAAAGGTAATATCTATAATTTAAGAGGAAGGCTGGCTTTGATAGTAGGAGGAATATACTATTTGTCATTACATGCGAAATCAAATGGGTCAACTTTTTGTGGTATTGATTTTAGCACAGAACAAGGCATTGAAGAAGTGCAGTCGGCTATTCATGATTTAATTTCAGTGACATATGATGAAGCGGATGTGAGAAAATAAAGGCTTTACTTGAAGGTTGAAAAGAAATATTGTTCTTCTATTACTTTAGATTAGTAAATAGTTAAAAATAAAACAGAAAATACTGTGCCCTATGATTAAAATAGTTGCTTACCAGCCAGAACATTTTACCGCACTTACCTCTTATATGCTGGATGAACAACAGTCGCAATTTTCACAAATTCCGTTACAAGTATTGAATAATAGTGATATAATGGAAAAAAAGGAGCGTTTTCAGTACACTATTTTATTCCAAGACCAGCCGGCAGGTTTTTTCTCGTTGGATTTTTCATCTGACCGGTTGGAATATTCACCTGAAACTAATACGGTTTTACTTAGATCTTTATCAGTGAATCCCCGTTTTCAGGGAAAAGGTATCGCAAAAGCAGCTATGTTACAATTACCCTTTTTTGTAAAGATTAATTTTCCTTCCATCGTCAAAATAGTCTTTGGTGTAAACGCAAAAAATGAAAATGCGTATCAGCTTTATCTAAAAACAGGGTATGTTGATTCTGGCCATATATATAACGGTATAAAAGGGACACAACGTATAATGTACAGAGAATGTAATTAAGCCGGTTAAGGATACGGTGAAGCAATTTTTCAGCTGAAACCTGCCGAATTGGAAATAGAAAAGGTTTTGTCTACCTTTTTTTACTTCATATTTTTTTTATTGAACTTCAATTTCTAATTTAGCTCAAAATCAAACTTCAATGAAAAAAATAACGTTGTTTGCCCTTTTACTGGCAAGTCCGTTTGTGTTTTCACAACGCAATTTAACAATACAAGAAGCTACATCGGGAGCTTATACTACGTTTGCTCCTAAGAATCTGGTGGCACCTAAATGGAAAGATGCCAATACTTTTACGTATTTGGATGCTACCTACCAGAATCTGGTTTCACGTAATAAAGCAAATAACTGGAATGAATCAGTTTTAGTATCAAAATCAGATATTGAAAAAGCACTAAAAAACAATTTTCCGGACGAAGCCTTTATGTTACCTATTTTTCCCTACGACTACAGCTGGAAAAATGCTAACACCCTTACTTTTTCCGTTGACGGAAAAGAAAGGAAATATATGGTAGGGTTTGATGCTACAAATAAAACCATAACGTCATCCTTTGTGCTGAACGGAGAAGCCAAAAATGAAATAGTAACTAATAACGGTCATTTTGCTGCCTGGCTATTAAAAAACAACATACGTATTACAGATAACTCAGGAGCAATAACTGAGGTAACTCAGGATACTGATGAGGGTATTGTGAACGGAAGTGATTATACACACCGTCAGGAATTTGGAATTAACAGAGGTATGTGGTTTAGTCACGATGGTACGCAATTGTTGTATTACCGTAAAGATGAAACCATGGTAACCAATTATCCTTTACCTGATTTCAGTACGCGGGTAGCAGAAGTTAAGGATATTAAGTACCCTATGGCGGGAATGAAAAGTGAAGAAGTAACCTTGGTCGTATACCATATGGCCAATAAAAGTAAAGTTACTTTGCAAACAGGAGAACCTAAAGAACAGTTTCTGACATCTGTAACTTGGGACCCGTCAGGCGATTTTGTTTACGTAGGTGTTTTAAATCGTGAGCAGAATCATTTAAAAATGAATAAATACAGTGCGAAAGACGGTAAATTTATCGCTACTTTATTTGAAGAAAAATCAGAAAAATATGTAGAGCCGCAGCATCCGTTGTTTTTTAATCCTGATAATGCTAAAGAATTTGTGTATTTATCTGATAAGGAAGGTTATCGTCAGATGTATTTGTACAATACATCAGGGAAGCTAATTAAAAAATTAGGATACCAGGATGCTATTGTAAAAGATTTTATTGGGTTTAAAAACCAGCAAATATATTATGTAGGTACAGCCAATAAAGGTTTAGACACACAGTTGTTTTCCGTAAATATAAAAAATGGAAAAACAGAACGCCTTACCAAAGCCTCAGGCGTGCACATTGTTGAAATGAACACGGATAAAACATATTACTTAGATACCTATAGTAACACTGTAACCCCAAAAGAAATTGAAGTAGTAGATAGCAAAACGCTGAAAGCTACAGAAATTATAAAAGCGGAGAATCCTTATCAAGGAAAAATAACGTTACCTAAAATGGAACTGGTAACTATAAAATCGGCAGATGGGAAAACGGATTTGAATGGCCGTTTAATCTATCCTGCTGATTTTGACGTTTCAAAAAAATACCCCGTGATGGTATATGTATATGGCGGACCACATGCACAACTGGTTACCAATTCGTGGTTAGGCGGTGCTACGCTATTCGATTATTATATGGCCCAACAAGGATTTGTGGTCTTTACATTAGATAACCGGGGGAGTGAAAACCGCGGACGGGATTTTGAACAAGTCATCCACCGGCAGTTGGGGCAAAAC
This sequence comes from Paenimyroides tangerinum, assembly GCA_050990835.1. GTDB lineage: Bacteria > Bacteroidota > Bacteroidia > Flavobacteriales > Flavobacteriaceae > Flavobacterium. The sequence goes on from CP158859.1 coordinate 2,133,092, forward strand.
GAAATGGCTGACCAAATGCAGGGAGTCGCCTTCCTGAAGTCGAAAAGTTTTGTGGATGCTGAAAAAATAGGGGTATACGGATGGTCTTTTGGCGGTTTTATGACCACTTCGTTAATGGTAAATTATCCGGATGTATTTAAGGTAGGTGTTGCCGGGGGGCCGGTAATGGACTGGAAGTGGTATGAAATCATGTATGGTGAACGCTATATGGATACCCCGCAGGAAAACCCTGAAGGATACGCCAAAACCTCTACTCTGGATAAAGCTAAAAATCTGAAAGGACGTTTATTGCTTATTCACGGAGCACAAGATCCTGTAGTGGTACAGCAACACAGTATGGAATTTATTGAAGCTTGTATAAAAGCGGGAAAACAGGTAGACTATTTTTTGTATCCAACACATGAGCATAATGTAATGGGCCGTGATAGAATGCATTTAAATGAAAAAATAGCCGATTATTTTATTACACATTTAAAAAAGTAAAACTGTATTGTTTATTTTTTGATTTTGGTTAGAAGAACAAGTGTGAAACTATCAGGGTATAAAGCCGGAAAACTTTATACCGGGTTCTTTTAACCAAAATTTATTATTAATCAACATTCCGTTTAATATATTAGCGTAAAATTTCTTTATATGAAAAAAGTTAAGATTATCGGTGTACCCGAACATTTTAATCTGCCCTGGCAGTTATGTATTGAAAATGGTGAATTCAGCCAGGTAGGAATTGATATGGAATGGTTTGATGTGCCGGAAGGTACAGGAAAGATGTGTGAAATGCTGCGAAACGGCGACACAGATCTGGCAGTTATTTTAACAGAAGGCATTTTAAAGGATATAAGCCTGGGGAATCCGGCAGTAGTAGTACAGGAGTATGTAGCCTCACCTTTACAGTGGGGTATATTTACGGCGGCAGTCAATCCGGTAACTACGGTTGAAGAGCTGCATAATAAAAAAGTAGCTATCAGTCGTTTTGGTTCAGGTTCTCAGTTAATGGCTATTGTCAATGCCAAACAACAAGGCTGGAACAGTGATGCGTTGCAATATGAAGTGGTAAATACATTAAGCGGTGGTGTGGAAGCATTGACTCACGGAAAAGCGGATTACTTTATGTGGGACAGGTTTATGACACAACCCTTGGTTGATAAAGGAATATTTAAACGTATAGGCGTATGCCCTACACCCTGGCCAAGTTTTATTTTAGTAGCTACTCAACAATTTGCCCGGGAAAATAAACCGGTTATTTCGTCCGTTTTAGAGGTATTGAATACAACATCCGCAGAGTTTAAACATATTCCAAGTATCAACAATACCGTTAGCGAACGTTTTCAACAAAAACTGGAAGATGTGAATGAATGGTTACGCGTAACACATTGGTCACAAAAGCAAATATCTCCTCAAAAATTCAAAGAAATTAACGAGCAATTGGTAAATTTGGGAATAATTAAACAGGCGTTAAACTATAACGAAACCGTTTTGTAACCGGAAAATACATGACAAATCCGAAACGTCAGCAATTAAAGAGTATCATCAGTAAGCTTACTTTGCCTAAGCCATGGGATACTATTATCATCTTGACACTTAACGTGCTGATTCTTGTTCCGGTTTTTATTATACTTCACCAAAACCTGGTCGATCCGGAGTGGCCGTTTCATCTGGACCGGATTTTACTTTTCCTGGCTATCATCGTGCTCGTACAATTGCTGTTTCAGTTAATAAAAAAATTTCTCTTTGTTGTACTAATAGTTTACCTGCTGTTTTTAGCTTGGGGAACTTTATTTCAGGGCTATGGTTTTACGGCCGTTTATGAAGATTACCGTTCTATGATTTATGCCATGAGCGAGAATCCTAACCCGCAAGACGTTATTATTTCTAAATTATTGCCGTTTCCCAATAAATCAAAAGTTCTAAAGGCGATAGAATATAATAAGCCCGAGGTGCGAAATTTTGCCTTAACAGCTACCACAAAACATTTCAGAGATGTAAAAGGTTTTAGGGAATACCGGCAGATGATTCAATGCTTCGCAGTTTTTAAAGAAGTTCAAAGCCGCTGGAATTATGTGAATGACCCCAAAAACAGGGAATATATTGCAACCGCTTCCGAATCGTTACAGCACTTTTCCGGTGATTGTGATGATCATGCTATTTTAATGGCGGCCTTAATACGTTCAGTAGGCGGAACACCGCGTTTAATCCATACCAAAGCCCATATGTATCCTGAAATGCTGATTGGAACAAAAGCAGATCTTGAAAATGCCATTTATTTAATTAAAGAAGTACTTTTTGTAAAGGAAAGTAAAGGAAAAGAAATTCATTATCATATAGATGAACGCGGAAATGTATGGTTAAATCTAGATTATACAGCTAAATATCCGGGAGGACCTTTTATGTCTGAGGAAATTTTAGGCGCATTAACTTTAAATTAAAATGAATACAATATCTATTGCAACAGCTTGTGTTTTTGGTTTACTGGCGGTGATTTTCGGCGCTTTCGGTGCGCACGCGTTAAAAAAAGTAATGAACGAAGAACAACTGAAAAGTTACGAAACAGGTGTAAAATACCAGATGTATCATGCTTTGGTACTGTTGGTAGTAGGTATTGAGGCGCCGCTTCTGTATTCACCATTTATATACTGGTGTTTTACATTAGGAATAATATTTTTTTCATTCAGCATTTACGGATTAACCCTTACCGGGGTTTTAGGCAAAAAATGGCGCTGGCTAGGTCCTGTAACACCAATAGGAGGGATGTTGTTCGTGACAGGATGGCTGTTGATGTTACTACAGGTTGCTTGATGATAAATTAATCCCAAAAATTTGATTATACCTACGGTATTTTATACTTTAGCCTAAAATTTGTAAAATCACATATTAAATTATAAATGAAAAAAATGTTTTTAATTGCTAGTGCCGCTTTGGTTTTAGCATCATGTAACAAAGAAGCTAGCGGATATACTATCACAGGGACAGTAGCAGGTTTCGACGATGGAACAAAAGTGTATATCAGCCAGCCGGATGAAAATGCGCAGATGGGATTAACACGAATTGATTCAGCTGAAATTAAAGGCGGAAAGTTCGAATTGAAAGGTCAGGCAAAAGATATCGAATTAAAATTTATTGAGATTGGAAAAACGCAGGAGTTTGCGGTTCCTTTTATCTATGAAAACGGGAAAATAGTTTTTGATTACAACAAAGAAAAACCTGAAGACGCCAAAGTATCAGGATCTCAAAACAACGATTATCTGACAACATACAATAAAGAAGCATTTGTTATTCAGAAGAAAATGAGAGATTTTCAGACGAATAATATGGCACGTATTCAGCAGGCACAGCAAGATCCTACCATAATGGAAACGTTACGTGCTGATTATGAAAAGCTTCAGAATGAAATGAAGGATCAAAGCCTTAATTTTATCAAAACGAAAAAAGATGCTTTTATTTCGTTAATATTATTGGAACAATTGGCACAGTCACAGGCTATTACTACAGCGCAGTTTAAAGAATATTTTAATGCGTTAGATGTAAAAATTAAAGATACCAAAAAAGGAAAAGAATTAGCAGAGATGCTGAAAAAGCTTTCTGCAGTTGAGGTAGGTAACCCGGCACCGGATTTTAAAGCACCGGATCCTCAAGGAAAAATGGTTTCTTTAAAAGAAAGTTTAGGTAAAATTACGGTATTGGATTTCTGGGCTTCATGGTGCGGACCATGTCGTCAGGAAAACCCTAACTTTGTACGTATTTACAATCAGTACAAAGACAAAGGATTAGCATTTTTCGGTGTTTCGTTAGATAAAGATGCTGACCGATGGATTAAAGCTATTGAAGATGATAAATTGACATGGACACATGTGTCTAATTTAAAACAATGGCAAGATCCTATTGCGAAACAATATGGTATTACAGCAATTCCTGCTACCTTTATTTTGGATGAAAAAGGTGTTATTATTGCACGCGATTTAAGAGGTCCGGAGCTTGAAGCTAAAATTGCGGAACTTTTAAAATAATTGAAAGATAAATTTATTGTATAAAAAAGCCGGAGTTATTAACTCCGGCTTTTTTCATATATTTTTCAATACTTATTTTAACTCAAATGCGATGGTGACATTTGATGTAATTTCAATTTCACCAATGGCTAATGTTTGCTGCCCAGCTCCGGAAGCATCCATCATTTCTGTCGCTTTCATACTGTACATACGCGGGAAAATAGTTTGTGAATTATCGCTCACAAAAACGGCTTTACCTACTTTCTGGTTTAATGCTCTGGCATAATCTTCCGCTTTCTTTTTAGCATTTTCAACAGCCTTGATTCGAATCTCTGATTCGTAATCGGCTACCTTTGATGATTTAAATTCAACACCGTTAATCGTGTTTGCACCTGCATCCATTAAGCCTCCCATAATTTTTTCATAATTGTCTAAATTAGTCAGGGTAACGCTTAATGACTGACTGGCATAAAAATAATCTTGTTTCGCCTGGTAGTCTCTTGATTTGTATAAATTTACACGCTGAGTTTTAATATCTTTTTCAGCAATTCCAGATTGCTTTAAAAAAGCAATCATTTTACTCATTACTGCATCACTTTGTGATTTTGCCTTTGCAGAGTCTTTATCTTTAAATTCAGCACCTACAGTTATGGTGGCCTGATCAGGGGTAACGGACATCTTTCCTTCGCCGGTTACATTAATAGTATTTTGAATATTGTTTTGCATTTGTGCCTGACCAAATTGAGTCGTTAAAATAGTTAATGTTGCTAAAATTAATTTTTTCATAGTTTTAAATTTTTATCTGTGTTTTCTCTTAAACCAAAAATGATACCAAAAAAATTATTCGGATTTTAATTTCCATTTAAAATTTTTCTCGATAGCCTTAATCATTTCACCGGCAATATCTTTGCCTGTAGCTCCTTCAATACCTTCCAGTCCCGGAGAGGAGTTTACCTCCAGTAATAAAGGGCCTTTTGTAGACCGGATAATATCTACACCTGCTACTTTCAGATTCATGGCTTTAGCGGCCCGAATGGCAATACGTTTTTCCTCGGCTGTAACTTTAATTATAGAGGCGGTTCCCCCTAAATGTATATTTGCTCTGAATTCTCCTGGAAGCGCTTCCCGCTGCATAGCGGCTACCACTTTACCATCCACTACAAATAAACGAAGGTCTTTTCCGTTGGCTTCCTTTATAAATTCCTGAACTAAAATATTAGCGTTTAAACTTTTAAAAGCATTAATTACAGATTCTGCCGCTTTTTTTGTTTCAGCCAATACTACCCCTTTTCCTTGTGTACCTTCCAATAATTTTATGATTAAAGGAGAGCCTCCTACCATATTAATCAAATCGTTGGTATCCAAGGGAGAATTAGCAAAACCGGTAGTCGGAATTTCCACCCCGTTGTTCAGAAGAAGCTGTAAAGAAAACAGCTTATCTCTGGATTGGGTTATTGCAGCTGAATTGTTAAGACTGAATACTTTTAACGATTCGAAATGACGCGTTAAGGCGCAACCATAATATGTCATACTCGGGCGTATTCGCGGAATAACTGCGTCAAAATCGTTTAGTACCCGTCCGCCCCGATAGTGTATTTCAGGCTGTGTGGCATCAAGTTTCATATAACAATGCTTGATGTTTAAAAAATGCATTTCATGTCCGCGTAATTGGCCGGCTTCTATAATTCTTTTATTGGAATAAAGCTCCGGGTTACTGGCCAATAAGCCTATCCGTAAAGATTTACTGTCAGAAGTACCAACATTATAGTAGCTTTTTAATTTTTCAGTGGTAATGGTACCGAATTGGTAAGTTACTTCCGGGTCTACTATAATCTTTCCGCTCATTGCCTCTCTTCCCAGAAGCATACGGAATCCCATAGAATCGCGGTTAGTCAGGGTAATTTCAATTTCCCATTCCGATTCTCCAAACGAGATAAGGGTTTTAATAACATAACGTGACTCCCGGTAACCGCTGGTACTTTTTACGACGCGTTTATCTACAATTTTAGCTTCACATTTTATAGCCGATTTTTGATTGTTCTGAATAGGGTTTACAATAAACCGAACCCAGTTTTCCCCGTTCTTTTCAAACGGCGTAATACTTTCGGCATGTAAAGCAGATGTTTTGGCCCCTGAATCAACACGAACCTTTATGGCCGGTATCTTTAAATCGGGTAAAGCACACCATTCTTCACTGCCAACAATAACTTTCTCAATCATGTCTTTGATTCTTATACAGTAATAAAAGTACAGCTTTTTTTAACACAGACAATAAAAAAAGTGACTGCTTTCACAATCACTTTTTAAAACTTTAAGCCGGCGTTTACACCAATCCGAAAGCCTTTTTAATGTCCTCTACACGATCAAGTTTTTCCCAGGTAAAAAGCTCCACTTCAATAGTTTTACTTTGTCCGTTTGGATTAGTAAACGTCTTATTCACCTTTTCATATTTACGACCCATGTGCCCGTAAGCCGCTGTTTCCCCGTAAATAGGTTGGCGTAATTTTAAATTCTTTTCGATAAAATAAGGGCGCAAGTCAAATAATTCCTGGATTTTACGTGCTATTTCCGCATCTGAGAGATCAACATTTTTTGAGCCGTAGGTCGTTACATAGACCCCCATAGGTTCTGCAATTCCGATTGCATAAGATACCTGTACTAAAATTTCGTCAGCTACGCCGGCCGCAACAAGATTTTTTGCAATATGACGTGTAGCATAGGCTGCTGAACGGTCTACTTTGCTCGGGTCTTTACCGGAAAAAGCGCCACCGCCATGTGCTCCTTTACCTCCATAGGTATCTACTATAATTTTTCGTCCTGTTAAACCGGTATCTCCGTGAGGTCCGCCAATAATAAAAACACCGGTAGGGTTAATATGGTAGACAATATCATCGTGAAAATAAGCTTTGTACTGCGGGTATTTGGCCAGCAGCCTCGGAATTAAAATGGTTTTAACATCTTTTGTAATCTGTTGCTGCATTGCTTTTTCAGCTTTAATTTTGGCTTCCGCTGAGTTATTTTCACGGGTAATAAACGCATCGTGCTGGGTAGATAAAACAATAGTCACCACTTTAACAGGTTTATTATCATCACCATATTCCAGTGTAACCTGCGATTTAGCGTCAGGCCGAAGGTAGGTAATTTCTTTATTTTCACGGCGGATTAAAGCCAGTTCCTGAAGCAGCTTATGCGACAGATCCAGTGCCAGCGGCATATAGTCTTCAGTTTCGGTTGTAGCGTATCCAAACATGATACCCTGGTCACCGGCTCCCTGGTCTTCTTTATTTAACCGGTCTACTCCCTGGTTAATCTCGGATGATTGTTCGTGTATAGCCGACAAAATTCCACACGAATTAGCATCAAACATATACTCACTTTTAGTATAGCCGATTTTCTTGATCACATCACGGGCAATCTGCTGTACATCTAAATAAGTAGTGGAACGAACCTCACCGGCAAGAATAACCTGCCCGGTAGTAACCAATGTTTCACAGGCTACTTTTGATTCGCTGTCGAAAGCTAAAAAATTATCGATTAATGCATCCGAAATCTGATCTGCAATTTTATCTGGATGCCCTTCACTAACGGATTCTGAAGTAAAATAATAAGACATAATACATGATTTAAAGACTAAATTGCACACATAAAATGCCATCAAAGCGTAGCTGCTTTAGCATTTTTTAACGAGGTTGCAATCAGTCAAATTTTTCCTCTTTTTTGTTTTAACGAGGCAAATGTACGAAAAAATAAATGAATCAGTTTCAAAAACCTATTTTTTACTATTTTATTAGTAACCTGAAAGAAAAGTAAATTTTTATAAAAACATAGGTAGTTAAAACTTCGTTTTTTAAATTTGTGGTAAAATGTATCCGATATGAAATTTCATACTTCAGAAGATCAATCCTCAGTAACACCACAGAAAGCACTTACTTTTTTAAAAGAAGGAAATCAGCGTTTTATGGCTAATTTAAAAGAGCATGCCAATTTGCTGGAACAAGTTAATGAATCGAGATCCAGGCAATTTCCGTTCGCTATTGTGTTAAGCTGTATAGACAGCAGAACTTCCGCCGAACTGATTTTTGATCAGGGACTGGGTGATATATTCAGTACACGAATTGCCGGAAATATACTGAACAATGACATTATAGGTTCCATGGAATATGCTTGCAAAATATCCGGCTCAAAACTTATTGTAGTGTTAGGGCATTCTAACTGCGGGGCTATAACAGGAGCCTGTAAGAAAATAAAGCTTGGACATTTAACCAATTTACTAAATAAAGTAACGCCATCCATACATCAGGTAATGGAAACAAATCCCGAAATAGATATTCAGTCTGAAAACGGGATTAACAGGGTAGCGCAGCAAAATGTGCTGGAAACCATTGATGAAATACTGAACCGAAGTGTGGTATTGAAAGAAATGTACCTTGCCAAAGAAATTGGCATAGTGGGCGCCTATTATAAAGTGGAAAACGGCGAAGTAATTTTTACTAAAGAGCTCTTCTGATGAAAAATGATTTTTATAAACAATTGCTGGATAATAATAAAAAGTGGGTAGAAGAAAAGCTGCAGACCGATAAAAATTATTTTAAACATTTATCAGAGCAGCAAAGACCACCTATACTTTGGATTGGATGTTCAGACAGCCGAGTGCCCGCCAACCAGATTATCGGAGCTGAACCCGGTGAAGTATTTGTACATCGGAATATTGCCAATATGGTAGTGCACAGTGATATGAACATGTTAAGTGTGCTCGATTATGCTGTAAACGCATTACAGGTAAAGCATGTTATCGTCTGCGGACATTATGGATGCGGCGGTGTTCAGGCGGCGATGGGAAACCAGTCGATAGGTTTAATTGACAACTGGATACGGCATATTAAAAATGTCTACCGTTTTCACGCCGACGAATTAGATGCTATAGCCGATGAAAAAGAACGTTTTAACAGGTTTGTAGAACTAAATGTGGAAGAACAGGTATATGATCTGGCTAAAACCTCTATTGTACAGAATGCATGGAACAAGAATCAGGAACTGAGCATTCACGGTTGGGTATACGGGTTGAACTCCGGTTATGTAACGGATCTGGAGGTGAATATTACGAATAATACAGAATTGGATGAAGTGTATCAGTTAAAATTTAAAAATTAATTGAATATTATTGTTGATTTATTGAGTTTTATTTAATATTTTTAAGGAAATTAAACTTACATACCTATGAAAAAGAATACATTTCCTTTCGTTTTATTCGCATTCTTTTTGTTATTCTCTGCTACCATTTTGATGAGCTGTAAGGATAAAGCCACAGCAAAAGAAGCAATAACAACACTTCCTCAGAATTTTAATGATGATGTTAAAGTGGTAAATGCGAATTTAAACAGTTTATATGAATATTATATATTTGATATAGAATCGTTTAAAGTGATGAATGAACGTTCAGCAAATGTTCATTTGCAAGCCTTTTCAAAACAAGAAGTAGAAATGAGCAAACGGCTGATGAAAGAAATCAGGAATTATGCTCAGCAATACAATCTTGTACTAGATACAGTTTATTCGGAAAATCTTAAAAATTCATTATATAAACTCACTACGGCCGATAAAAAAGATTTTGACCGCATTTTTACGCAGGATTATCTGGAAATCAATGAACGTTTCAATGATTCGCTTCAGAAAAGGATTGACAACACAAATACGGCTGACCTTAAAGAATTATTACAGAAGGTCTATAATGAAAACAGTAACCGGTTAATGGAGATGCTGAGAATTAAAGATAGCATACGGTAACTTAAAAGATAAAGACGGTCTACATGACCGTCTTTTCTTATACTTCACTTTCCAGTTGTTTTTTGTAGAGGGATATGCGGTTTTGAATATCTTCATCCAGTTCAGGATACGAAATGTCTTTATATTCTTTTAAAGTTTCCAGAATAATATCGGCCACTATATAGCGACATACTTCTTTTGAATCGGCAGGTATAACATACCAGGGGGCATGTTTTGTAGAGGTTTTTTGCAGCATTTTTTCGTAGCTCTCCATATAACGGTCCCAAAGCTGCCGCTCCGCCAAATCGCCGGGCGAAAATTTCCAGTTGTGCTTATCTTCTTCAAGCCGTCTTAATAAACGCTGTTTCTGTTCCCCTTTGCTCAGGTTCAGAAAAAATTTTAAAATAATGATGCCATTTTGAGCCCAGTGTTTTTCAAATTGGTTAAATGTTTCGTACCGTTCATTCCAAAAAGCCTCATCAATATCTTCTGTTTTCGTAATACCGGGTAGCTGTTCATTTAAAATGTACTCGGGGTGTACCTGTGTAACCAATACATTTTCATAATGCGAACGGTTATATACACTAAATTTGCCCTTTTCGGGCAGTGCCATATAATGACGCCACATATAATCGTGCTGCAGTTCCTTTTCAGAAGGCGTTTTAAAGCTGTGCACCACTACACCACGGGCATTAAAACTCTTAAAAACCTCACGAATCAGGCTGTCTTTTCCGGCAGTATCCATGCCCTGAAAACAAATTAAAACACTGTATTTATCATAAGCATACATTTTATCCTGAATATCGCTGATCTGTTTCCGTATTTTTTTAAGTTTCTTTACAGCCAACTGATCATCCGGGGCACTTTCTAAAAGGGTAGAGAAATCAGACAGTTTACTGTTTTCTTTTGCTAAAAATACTTTTCTTTTCATATCTTTTTAAAAAACGTTATATTTTTACGATTCATTTTTATACTAATATAATGAAGAAATTTTATTTACATACCCTCTTAAAAATTTTTGGAGTAGGAGCGGCATCAGGTATTACATATATGGCTGAAAATATTCAATTGATATCTGACGATAGCAATTACCTATACAGCTATAATATCCCGGCCGATAAACTGGATAAAATACTGCTGCAACACAATGAGGTACTGGAACAACGGCCAAAATCAGATAAACTGGACTTTGAAGCCATGCTTGAGACAGAAAAAGGGTGGTATGTTTTTGGGTCGGGTTCAACATCTGGCAGGGAGAGAGGATTTTTTGTTCAAAGAGATCATCAAAAAACAGATACGTTACAACTGCGCAATCTTTACCAGTCAATGCGTGATTTTGCTGAAATTAAAGAAGAAGATTTTAATATAGAAGGGGTGGCCCGTAATAAAACGGACTGGTTCTTTCTGAACAGGGGTAATGGTCCGGCTAATAAGAATGTAATCTTTACGGTGCAGGGAAAAAACCTGGAGGATGAATTTAACCTGTTTTATAATGATTTTACGCTTCCTAAAATAAATGGGGTGCCTACAGGCTTTTCAGACGCTGTTATTGTAAAGAATAAACTTTTTTTTATTGCTACGGCCGAGAATGCAGCCTCTACCTATCAGGATGGTGCAGTAGAAGGAACATTATTTGGCTGTATTAACCTGAAAAAAATGGAAATGGAATTTGTAGATATTCTTTCTGATAACCAGAAATTTGAAGGAATTACAGTATATAGACAAATCTCCGGTAAAGAAATCAGCTTTTTATTATGTGAAGATAATGACGACAAAAATCCTGAAAGCACTATATATCGGTTAAACGTACAGTTGAAAAAACGATTAAAGTGATAATTTAGTTAAAATTTTCTTAATTAAAAAGTAGTTTTGATTAAAAAAAGATAGTAACTTCCCTGATAATATGTTAGTTATCAGGGAATTTTTATTTTGAATAAATAAAATTTTAAATTAGTTGTTTAACTAACTATTGTTTTTGTAACTTTGTAGTTGTTTAAACAACTTTATTATGGAAGCACAGAAAATATTGACAAATGAAGATAAATACAACCTTCTTACAGGGCGTGTTCCCTTACTGCTAAACCGTTTTCTGTCTCAAAATTTTAAAGCGGGTAACATTCTTTTAAGCAGGGAACAATGGTCGGTATTGGCTATCTTGTGGAAAGAGAATGGCGTTTCTCAGCAAAAAATAGCAGATTTAACCTACAGGGATAAACCAAGTACCACGCGTTTAATAGATCATCTGGAAAAAGAAGGGTATATAGAACGAAAATCTCATGCTACAGACAGAAGACAAAATTTAATTTTTTTGAGGGAAAAAGGATATGCAATAGAAAAAAGTGTAATGAAGGTAGTTAATACAACCATTAACCAGGCGACGAAAGGATTAACGGAAGAACAAATCCTTAAAATAAGAGAGGCATTTCAGATTATCTATAACAATATCGAAAAGTAAAAATGAAAGCTATTTTACCCACATTAATTTGCAGTTTCTGCGCAGGTATTGCATTACAGGCCCAGATTACCATTACATCCGATGTAAATAAAGCAGTTCAGTTAGCTTTACATAACGATATAGAAGTGACCAATCAATCACTGGAACTTCAAAAACTGGAACTGGAACGTAAAAGTGTAAAGGCAAAATATATTCCCAAGATAGAAGCTTCAGCTTTATATGCCTATTTTGATTCGGAAGGTGTATTGGATATTCCTACTGTATACCTGCCCGTAACCGGCTCTCCGCTTTTTGCAGGCAATTCAGGTTTTTCCGCAAAAGGAAACGCTTTCCATGGTGGTATTACAGCAAAAGCGGTACTTTTTAGCGGCGGACAGATTTACCATGGTGCAAAAGCATTAGAAGAAAAGAACAAAGGAACTGCCTTTATGATGGAAAACCGTAAAGATGAGGTAATAAAAGAAACGATAGAAAGTTTCGATCAGCTGGAACTTTTACGGCATGCTGAACTTTTAATCAATGACAGCGAAAAACGATTGCTGAAAGAAACGGAACGTGTGGAAAAAGCCATTGCGCTTGGTCTTGCAATTCCGTATGACAGAGACAAAATAAAACTGGCTACGCTGGAATTGGATTCCAAACGAAAAGATGTACAAAGTAAGCAGGAATTGTTATCCTTGAAAATAGCGCAGGCCACAGGTTTATCTACTGCCGAAATACGGTCAACCGTACACTTGGTAGAGCCTATCGTAATTATGGAAGAATTGACTACAGAAAACAGAAATGAGATAAAGGCTTTGGAATCTTTTAAAAAGGCGTCGGAATTTGTTGTTAAAAAAGAAAAAGGAAGCTTATTACCAACCCTCGGAGCATTTGGAGGGTACAGTTATACTTCTGTTTTTAATGCCGAAACCACTATTCCGTTGCATTCATTAAATACGTCGGCGAATTTAAGAATAGACGAATTTACTTTACACCCTAACTTAATGGTAGGTGTAGCCCTTAAATGGGAACTTTTCAGTGGTTTTGAACGTAAGCATAAAATTGATGAAGCTAAAATAGGACTGGCCCAGGTTGAAAATAAACTGACTGATGCCAGAGAAAAATTGAATTTACAGCTTGAAAAAAATAAAATAACGTATAAGAATCTTTTAAACCAGATGGAAATTGCCAACCAGCGTGAAAAAATAGCACAAAATAATAATACGATGGCTGACAAACAGTATAAAGCCGGGTTAATAAATATTACAGAGCGGCTGGCGGCAGAAAACGATATCTATAAAGAATCGTTAAACAAAATAGAAACTATTATAAAACAACGGGAAGCTGCTATTGAAACCTATCAATCAGCAGGGGCTTTAACAACATTCCTAAACATTCAATAAACATGAAAAAATATAGTTTATTTATAATACTGGCAGCTACAGCCTTATCATGCCAGAATAAATCAGAAGTAGCCAAGGTAATACAGGGAAAAGTAGAACGCGATGAGTTGGCTGTTGTAAGTAAAGTACCCGGACGATTAGAAAAAATACGGGTACATGAAGGCGATTATGTAAAAAAAGGAGATACATTGGCTGTTTTGAGTATTCCGGAGGTTGAAGCTAAAAAAGCACAGGCGCAGGGTGCTGTAAAATCGGCTGAAGCGCAGTACGACATGAGTGTTCATGGTGCCACTGCTAATCAGTTAAAGCAGCTACATGCTAAAAAAACGGCATTGACGGAGCAGTATCAGTTTGCCAAAAAATCATTGGCAAGATTAGAAGCTATGGTAAAAGATTCCCTTATTCCACAGCAGCAATACGATGAGGTTTTTGTCAAATACCAAGGGGCTTTGGCACAGTTAAGTGCTGTTAATGCCGAAATAGCCGATGTGCAAAATGGGGTACGAATAGAACAGCAAAGAATGGCATTAGGGCAAAAAGACCGGGCATTAGGCGCTTTACAGGAGGCTGGGATAGCTGAAAATGAACGTTATATTATTGCCCCGCAGGATATGCAGATTGAAACGGTTACTTTAAAACTTGGCGAGCTGGCGCTTCCAGGCTATACATTGTTTAAAGGCTCTTTACAACAAAGCATTTACTTTCGTTTTACCATTCCCGAGAGTGCTTTAAAAAATTATGAAAAAGGAAAAGATGTTACCGTCTATATTCCCTATAAAGATAAACAGGTAAAAGGCAGTATAAAAAATATAAAACAAATAGGCGCATATGCTAATATTGCAACAGCTTATCCGGATTATGAAATGCAGGATGCCTTGTATGAAATTACAGTTACGCCCGACAATGTTACTGAAGTAAAAGACCTGTTAACCAAAACAACTGTCACTATAAAACCATAAGTATGAAAACTTTCTTACGTTTACTGAAAAGAGAATTTCGGCTGTTTTGGGGTAATGAAGTGCTACGGATTCTGTTTATCGGGGCCCCGATAATGTATGGCATATTATTAGGTTATGTGTACAGTAAGGGAAAAGTAACCGATTTGCCTATTATTGTGGTAGATCATGACAGAAGCGCCTTAAGCGAAAAAGCGATACAGATGATGCAGGATAACGAAGTCCTTTCTGTAGCTGCCCTGCAGTTTGATGAAACCGATTTAAGCAGGCTAGCAATTGAAAAAGACGCAGCCTGTGTGGTTATTTTTCCGAAAGGATTTGAAAAAGACGTACTCACCAAGAAGTATCCGGAGGTAACTACCATTGTAAATACAGCAAATGTGCTGACGGCCAATTACGCTTCAGGAGCTTTACAGGTAGTGCTGGGTACACTGAAAGTAGGAACGCAGATAGAAACACTCAGAAAGCAGGGGATACCGGAAAACTTGCTGATGAGTCAATATGAACCCTTTAAAACTACTTTTATTAAAAAGAACAACCGGAGTACCAATTATATGTATTTTTTATGGCCCGGAGTACTGGCCACTGTATTGCAACAAGTACTGCTTTTAGGATTAGCGTTGTCTTTTGCCCAGGAATTTGAAAAAGGCACCTTCAAACAACTGGCTGAAGAAACTAGATCTGCCTTATTTTTAATGGTAGTAAAAATTATTCCTTATTTACTTATGAGCTTTGGCGTGTGGCTGTTATACTGGGGATTTACTTGGTGGTTTAACATCCCGTTTTATCACAATTTGGGAGTATTAACCTTAATTGCTGGTGTATTTGTAGTAGCCGTTTGTTTTATCGGTATTTTGGTTAGTAGTATTATTCCCAATCAATTAAAGGCCACAGAAGTACTTATGGTTATTGCCACCCCTAGTTTTATACTATCCGGGTTTACCTGGCCATTGAGCCAGATGCCTGTGTGGATACAATACATGGCAAGTATTATTCCGTTAACGCATTTTTTACCAGCTTTCCGGATTTTGATTATTGAAAATGGTCCTGTCGATTTAACCTATCCGTACATTGTAAATATGCTGATTATAGCAGTTATAGGCGCTGTGTTAAGTTATGGTATCCTCCATTTTAAAATAAAACGCATTTTAAAGCAAGAATCGGAAATAATAGAAGACGATAACGAAAACACGCTTGATTAGCGTGTTTTTTGTTTGTTATAATAGTGATAAAATAAAAGAAAACTCCATTTTTTTTCTTAATTTAGAAAATAAAAAAATGAAACTAAAAGATCTTGCAACCCAAATACATATTTCATTAGAAAGTTTACAAAGTTTTATTTTCGATTTTGGAATCGATATCTATCAGGCGGTAAATAAAAATCTGGATGTAACAGATGAATTTGAAAAATTTGCAGTTACCAATAAAAGCTTTCTTCAGAAATATAATGAAGACCACGGCAAAGAAAAAACAATTGGCGATATTGCCCAAACCTTAGGTGTTAAAGAAGACGATATTCTCCATTTTTTTAAATCCAACGGATTAGAAGGTATTGATCCCTCTACATTTAAAACAACCGTTTCAAGCTACCTTATTCATGTATATATTGGCGGTAACTATGAATTTATTGCCAACGCTTTTCCTTGTTACGCTAAAATTACCGAAAAATCCCTTATTGGTTACAGTGATTTATTTTTCTATATTACTGATATGCTCGACCCGTTTATCAATACAGAACAATTAAAACAATGGGGCATTTCACGTCCTGCAGGTATTATACTATATGGTCCTCCGGGTAGTGGTAAAATATTCTGGGCCAATAAAATTGCTGATATAATCGGATATCAGTTTGTCCATTTATATAAAGACTATCTCAATTTTAAAGGAGGTAGTTCAGCGGCAAAATCACAATTCAATAAGTTTTTGATGGAGAAGCTGAAAGAGCCTAAAACACTTTTGTTTATTGAAGATTTTGATCAGTTAATGAAAAAACCGAAAGATAAAAATTTCGCTCCTGAAACGATAGATCTGATAAATGCCATTGCGCGTCATATTCAGAAAAACGTCCATACAGAGGTCGTTTTTGTAGGATCGGCTGAAATACTCTCATTAATTAATGATGAAATTGTGGCTCCCGGAAGATTCGATCTGCATATTCCCGTGTTCCCGCCTACAGAAGACGAACGTGCCGATTTGCTGTTATACCATATGATGGCGAATTTGGAAGAAGGGTCTCCGTTATTGAAAATACTTAAGGCCAATAACGCTTTGGAAAAAGCGTTCTGGGAACCTATAGCTTCCCAAATGAAACTGTTTTCAAATACGATGCTGATCGATTTTACGCAGTCGTTAAAAAAACGGTTACATGCCATTTACAGAAAAGATGAAAGTAAAGAACTGATTGTTTCTAGTCAGATTCTGGCCGCTGCTTATAACGAAGCCAGGGCAAAACTTACTTCAGATTACCTGAAACGTTGCGCTGCTTTTGCATTAGAAGCCAAACAAAATGCAGGTACCGACTTTCCCCATCGTATTATGGAAATGGAAATGGAATTTGAATTTTATAAAGTAAAACAGGAACCTATACGAAAAATAGGTTTTAAAACAGAGAATGACACAGAGGAGGAAACCGAACATGTGGCAGCTACA
The DNA here is from genome assembly GCA_050990835.1 of Paenimyroides tangerinum. Classification (GTDB taxonomy): domain Bacteria; phylum Bacteroidota; class Bacteroidia; order Flavobacteriales; family Flavobacteriaceae; genus Flavobacterium. The sequence goes on from CP158859.1 coordinate 2,150,280, forward strand.
GAAGAAGCGATAACCAATAAAAGAGCGGAGCAATAATTTGTTTCATATTAAGTAGTACTTTAGAAGACAGGTGCTTTTTGTATTATGAAAATAACCCAACTGTTAAAACAGCTTATACCTTATGTCAAGCCCTATAAGTGGCTGGTATTTGCCACACTTTTATTAACGCTTATAGGGTCGTTTGCCGCACAGGTCAATGCCTGGATTCTGCGTTATACGGTGGATGAAATTACAATATTATTAACTACACGGCAAAGCCTTTCTAAAGGATTCCATATTTTGGGGTTCATATCGGTTGTACTGTTGGTGAAAGAAGTAGTAAATGCCTTTATACAGTTCGGACAGAAATTCTATGGCGAAAAACTCCGTATTCTGATCTCAAAAGATCTGGCACAGGCCATTATTGAAAAAATACTAACATACCGGATGCGTTTTTTTACATCAAATGATAATGAATCCGGACGGTTACAAACCAGAATAGACAGAGGTATTGAAAGCCTCACCCGGCTTGTTCAGAATTTTTTTATAGATATTCTGCCTTTATTTGCCAATGCTTTTGTGGCACTCATTTTTATGTTTCAGGCCAATTTTTATGTAGGTCTGGTCGGATTATGTATAGTACCGATATACTTTGTTATTACGAAAAACCAGGCAGAAAGACTAAGTGGCTGGCGACGTAATATGCGAAGTTTCCGAGAATCAAAATCGCAGGGTATTATCAGTATTATTGAATCTATTACGGTTATCAAATCATTTAACAGAGAGAAAATTGAAGCAGGTAAGCAGCTACAGCTACAAAACGAATTGACCAATAACCAGATGCAAACCCGTAAAACCAGTTTTATTTTTGATGGATTAAAATCGTTTGTAGAGCAGATAGGTGTGGTGTTAATCATCATTCTGACCGCTTACCTGGTATTGACACATCAGATGACTATTGGTGCTATAATGTTTCACATTCTGCTTTTTAATAACGTTTCGGCTCCTATACGCCAGCTGCACCGTATTTATGATGAAATGAATGATGCACTTATCTATTCCGAAAGTTATTTCTCTATTCTTGAAGCTGAGGAAGAAACAGAAGAAAGCGGCAGTATTACCGCCGGGCGTTTAAAAGGTAATTTTCAGTTAAAGAACGTGTCTTTCTCTTATCCCAATGGTATTCAGGCCCTTCATAATGTAAACATGACCATACAGGCCGATAAGGTTACCGCTTTAGTAGGGTTATCGGGGGCCGGAAAAAGTACCATTGTTAATCTGCTCGATAAATTTTATGTGCCTGATGAAGGTGTTATTTTGTTAGATGGGAAGCCCTTACAGGAGTATAACACCGCTTTTTTACGTGAAAATGTAGGTTTGGTTTTACAGAAAAACCATATTTTTAGCGGTTCGGTACTGGAAAATATTCGTTATGGTAAAGTAGAAGCAACCAAAGAAGAAATTATAGAAGCCGCCAAAAAAGCGTATATTCACGATCAGATTATGGAACTTCCGGATCAGTATGAAACCAGAGCTACCTCATTATCCGGCGGGCAGCAGCAGCGAATTGCCATTGCGCGTATGTTTCTTAAAAATCCGCCTATTATCTTTCTGGACGAACCTACAGCAAGCCTGGATGCAATAGCTACCGAACAGATTAAAAATAGTCTTGACGCTATAAAAAAAGACCGTACGGTTGTGATTATTTCGCATAGTATTTCACAGATTATTGATGCGGATATTATTTATGCCATGAAACAAGGCAAAATAGCAGAATCAGGAATACATGAGGAAATTTATGCTCAGAACGGCGTATATAAAGATATCTTCGACGCCAGTGCCCGAAGTCTGAATATCGAAAAAATTGCCAAAACTTTTTCAGGTTCATAAAAAAGCTGATTGTCTGCGTCGGCAGCTATTTAAAAAGTAGTATATTTAACTTAAAACTGCTTAGAAAATGACGTGGAAAAAACCTTTAAAAGTAACGGGAATTGTATTGGGTTCCCTACTCTTACTCGGTCTTGTAGGGAACGTAGTAATCAATATGCTTATAAAAAACCAGCTTCCGAAAATTATCAGAGAAAAAAATGATTCTGCTTATAATTTTGAATATGAAGATTTTGGTTTTTCGATCTTTAACAGTAGTATTTATGTAGAGAACGTAAAAGTAACACCTAAAAAAAATGCGAATATACGCAAAGACATAGACTTTTACGGAACTGTGGGCGAAATCAGCGTTACCGGTGTGAATTTTGTAGAATTACTGCAAAAAAAGAATCTGAAAGCCTTTACCATTTATATTGATAATCCCAATATTACTGTACTTCAGCAAAAACGCGATACCTTAAAAACACAGTCTACAATAGCCAACAGCATTGATATTGATAAAATAACAGTTCGGCATGCCCACCTGAAGATGTTGTCGGCCGGAGGTGATACCTTGTTGCAGCAAGTCCATAATTTTAATGCGGAAATAGACGGTATTCATATGGGAGAATATACTAAAGGTAAAGATATCCCTTTTACGTATACTGATTATGTATTTAAAGTAGATTCGGTATATAGTAAAATGAACGATTTTCAATATATAAAAACAGGGGAAATAAATATTGATAAAAACAATTTCGATATGGCGAAGTTCAGGATATTTCCTAATTTATCATCAAAGGAATTTAAGGAGAACGAGACGGAATCGAATACAAGGTTAAATTTAGAAGTGCCCTTGCTGAACCTGAAGAAAACAGATTGGGGGTATGACAATAACAATGATTTTTTTGTAAGTATAGGACAAATTAATATCGATTCCATCCGTTTTAATATTCTGGATCAGAAAAAACAGACCGTCTTTCAGCAGGCTAAAAAAGATGCGGAGAAAATTATACAGCCTTTAATCCCGTTTAGGGTAGATGTAGAAGAAATAAACATCAAAAGATCTTCCTTTAAATCTTTGGGAATTCTGGACGTGAAAAATGTAAACATTACTATAAAAAACATTTCAAATCGGGTTGAAGAACGATTGCTTATCGGAGAATTTAATCTGAATAATCCGCAATTTGTACATATTCCTGTAAAATCGGGAGGGCTGAACCGTAAAAATAACGAGCCCAGTCAATTGAATGATGTGATACTGATTGATAAGCTTAACGTGAATAATGCCCGTTATGAACTAAAAGATGCATCGGGTAAACGAACACAGCTTACCGTTAACGATTTTAATCTCACACTCAGCGATATTCGGGTAGATGATAAAACAGTAAAAGAAAAAATACCTTTTATTTACAAAAATCCGTTACTTACCACAGGAAAAATACATTACAATACCGGTGAAAACTATGATATCTATACCAATGGTATGGTTATTAAAGAATACAATGTGCTGGTAAAGAATTTAGAAATGAAACCCAAAAAATCGCACCAGGCATTTAACCGCACATTACAATACGGGCAGGATCATTATACTATTAAAACAGGTCAGCTTCAGTTTAATGGGATGAACTGGGGGTTTGACACATCAGACGTTTTTTTCTTAAAGTTTAAAGAAGTAGTGCTTCATAATATTGATGCCAATATTTACCGCAATGCCGCCATTCCCAATAACCCTAAAGAAAATACACTGTACAGTAAAAAACTCAGACAATTAAAAATAGGATTAGAGGTTAATCTGCTCCGTATTGTCAACTCAAAATTAGTATACGAGGAAGAAGTAGAAAGCAGCAGAGCACCCGGAAAATTAACTTTTTCAAATTTTAATCTCACTGCGCGTAATATATACAGCGGACAAGATAGGAACAAAGGTCCGGAAACACTTATTGATGTTAAAACATCATTTATGAACAGTGCCCGCCTAACCGCCAACTGGAGCTTTAATATTATGAACAGAACCGATGCGTTTACCATAAAAGGTACTATTAATAATTTTCCGGCACCTGGAATGAATCCGTTTTTGAAACCTTATATGAATGCTGCGGCATCAGGAACTATAGATAAGATGCAGTTTAATTTTAACGGAAATAATGATATATCTGCCGGAACATTTGGCATGCAGTATCGTGATTTAAAAATGACACTGTATCAAAAAGACGGGGTAAAGGAAAGAAAATTATTGACAAAAATAGGAAACTGGTTTATAAAGGACGATACGGGAGGAGAGGTAGTAACAACCGAAATAAAACCTGTTGAACGTAAAAAAGAATGTTCTTTTTTTAATTTTTTATGGCTTTCTGTTATGCAAGGACTGAAACAAACCTTAATTTAGCAGAAAAGATAAATAACAATGAGAACGGTCTTAATTACAGGTGCTTCTTCAGGTATTGGATATGCTGCGGCCAAAGCATTGGCAAAAGATTTCCGGTTAATTTTGTGCGGAAGAAGAACAGAACGGCTAGAACAGTTAACCAGAGAATTAGAAGGAACACCAACCTATATAGTAACATTTGACGTAGCGGACAAAAAAGCTGTTTTTGATGCCATTGAAAAGCTGCCGGAGGAATGGAAAACTATAGATATTCTGATCAATAATGCCGGAAATGCTCATGGTTTAGCTTCTTTTCAGGATGCGGATCTGACAGATCTGGATGCGATGATTGACAGTAATGTGAAAGGAATTATTTATGTGACGAAAGCGTGTCTTCCGTTACTTCAAAAATCCAAAAACGGACACATTATTAATTTATCATCTATCGCGGGTAAACAGGTTTATACCAACGGAACAACTTATTGCGCCTCCAAATGGGCGGTTGAGGCCCTGACCAAGGGTATGCGACTCGACTTTTTACCTTTAGGCCTAAAAGTAACAGGTATTGCGCCGGGAGCTGTGGAAACCGAATTTTCGAATGTACGTTTCAAAGGAGATGCTCAGAAAGCAGAGAAAGTATATGAAGGATTTGAACCCCTAGAAGCAGAAAATGTGGCAGAAACTATTGCTTTTGTATTGCGGCAACCGGACCACGTGCAACTTGCCGATATAACTATTTTACCAAAAGCCCAGGCAGATGGCACTACTATCTTACGTAAATAATTATGACGCAGTATATTTATATTCACGGTTTTGGTACTACAGGTGCCGGAAGTACGAAGTATAAGAAATTGAAAGCTTTTGCTGATGAAACCAATCAAAAAGCCTTTGCGCTGGAATGGAACGAACATCAGAATGCTATTGTAAATCAGTTACAAAAACAGCTTGATAACATACTGGATATTACTAAACCGGTTTGTTTGATAGGGTCTTCTACAGGAGGGAATTTTGCCCTGCAGTTACTGGACTATTTCGAAACAAAAAAAATACCTGCCCGTTTTATACTCATTAACCCGTTGCTTCATATTGAGCAGCGAAAAGTAGAGAATCACCTGTTTACCTCCGGTTTGGCAGATCAGTTAAAACCGCCTACAGCAAAAGCTGTAAATGGTATTATCTTACTAGGAAAAAAAGATGAGGTCTTAGATTATGAATATACACAGCGTTTGTTGGCTGATAAGAATACTATTGTAGCAGGAGAAGACTGGAATCATACTTTAAGCAATATACCTACAGAAGATTTTATCAGGTTAATCAGTAATGGAAAATAAAACTACAAACAATAAAAGCAGCCTTACTAGGCTGCTTTTTTGGTATTGGAATAAAAAATTACTTTTTCACTATTTTTATCATTCCCGATTTATGATTGACCAAGGTAATTTTAGCATGATAAATACCGGAACTTAAAGAACTTAAATCCAGTTGTGTCTTTTGTGTTTGAATCACTTTTTTACCCGTCATATCATAAAGAATAACCTCTTTAACAGCAATATCGGAATCAATCGTAACAATGCCTGTAGTGGGATTAGGATATAGGCTTACCTGATCTTGAATAAAATCATCCGTACCTGCTCCGGTTTTTAGTTTCCACTCTATATTGTCAAGTTGAACTGATTTATGATTACCGTTAGGAGTAAATTTAATAGCCACAAATTGATGTCCGTTATGTGCAGGAATGGCAACAGATTGATGATGACTTCCAGTAACCGGAACAAAGCTTTCTTCAGCAGCTACAAAGCCGGTAAAATCTGTTTGATCAGGCATGGTTCCCACCTGTAAATACATACCTTGGGCACTGGCAGAAGTAATGTCAAATACCAATATATGTTGCCCGTCTATAGTTGACACCGGAGGGGAAACAATATAAAAATCAGTTGTTCCGCTCATTAAACTATACAGCTGTACTACTTTGTTACTGTTCCCGGAAAGTGAGACCATAGGTGTGCCATGACTTGCAGCCCAGCATTGTTCCGGAAATGCAGTAAAGTCATCAAAAGTATAGAAGAACGTTTCTACTGCCTGACAAGGCGAAACCGGGTCTTCACTATTCACCGTAATTTCAAGCTCACCGAACTTGGTAATATCGGCAACAGATGTAGCCCTTACGGTAGCTGTTCCGTTGGCAATAGCAGTTACTATTCCTGTAGTATTTACCGATACAAACTCATCTCCTGAAGCTACTGACCAAGTAACATTCTGATTGACTGTTAACGGATTTACAACAGCAGTTAAAGGTAAGGTACCGTTTATTGTATTAATTACCGGATCTGCATTATTTTGCGTCGATACTGTTACGTTCGTGATAATCTCCGCAGTTCCTTCCTGAATGTGTAACGTATAATCTTCTACTTGTCCGTAATAAGCATTCGTACAGGCGTCAAAATCTCCCTCTTCGTATATATTCCATTGATCTTTAATAATCCGCATGCGGGTTTGGCCTAGCATAGCATCTGCTGGAATGGTCAATGAAATAACAGCTTCTACATTATCTATGCCGTTTGAAGGGAGTAAATCGGCATGATAATATTCTGTATCCATGTCAAAAGTGTAATCCTGATTCCAGTCTATGAAAACGCGGATATCGTGTGTAAACTGACCAACTGTATTTCCTTTTACCTTTAATTGATAAGTAGTTCCTTTGGTAACATTTCCTGTTATGCTGGTAAAGTTTTCATATGCAGGTGTTGCGTTTACAACAGCCGAACTGGTATTGTTTATATCGGCTAACTGCACAGAAGTAATAGGTTCTACATCATAATCTACTGATACATTACAGTAAGGGTCAGCAGGAACAGCAGTGATAGCAACTGTAATGTCGATCTCATCGAATTTGGTAGTGTCTGTAACAGATGTAGCGCGTACAGTCGCTGTTCCGTTGGCAATAGCTGTTACAGTTCCTGAAGCGTCTACCGATACAAATTCACTACCTGCAGGTACCGTCCAGGTGACATGCTGATTTGCGGCAGCAGGAGCAACTGTAGCGGTTAAAGCCAACGTGCCGTTGGTTGCGGTAATGGTGGACTGTGCATTATTTTGCGTAGCAACTGTTACAGCTGTAACAGGGACTTCAGAAGCTAGTTTATAAATACAACGTATGGCATGTCCTTGTGATCTAGGAGCACCTGCAGAAGGATTACCTATAGTTGTACCCACGTAAAAATATTTAGCACCTATAGACGAAGTTGTAGAACTCCAATAATAACCTCGTTGATCTTTGAAGGTGAAATTTCCGTTTGAACCTGAACGATATCCATTGGCAGGTAATCTTAAATGACTGGCAAAGGCAGAGGAAGGATTGTTAATATTCTCCGTATCCTGAAGTGTTGTCCAATCTTGCTCAGAAGGCAGCTGCCACCCGTTTCCTATTGCTTTACATGGGTCGCACGCTTCATTGTCGCTAACTTCAGTGATACTGTTTGCGCTCCATGTATCTGTGCTGGCAAAAGAAGCCCACCATTCTGGCTGTCCGGTAAAGAAAGTTGGAATTGGGGCAGTAATTCCTGATGGATTATTAGAAGTAGGTACGCCCGCTGTGTCAGACGTACTTTTCTCATGTCCGTCAGTCCAGCGTCCCCATTGATAATATCCGCCATAACTTAGTTCATCGGTCATGGTACCTGCTACCTGTGTACTGCCTAAATTTTGCTGTAACCATACATTTCCGTCAGAAGCCCTAACAGTAGTATATACTACATTTTCACCATTAATGGTAAGGGTTACACAGCCGGTATCTCCCGGGGTATTCCCAGGCATCGTGTTTGTACATACGCTGGCATTGTCCTCTTCTATATTTACGGTGTAATCTTCTACCTGACCTAAAAACCATCCGGTAGGACATGGTGAATTAATGAAGGTTCCCATCGTGCTTTCCGGATTGTGATACATGTTTACAACGCGCATGCGCGTTGGTCCGGTTAATGCTGTTTCGGAAATCTGGAAGGTATTGGAAATTTCACCATTTTCATTGCCTGTGTTGGAAAGATACCCGATTTCAAAAGTTTCATTTTCAGAAAAAGTAAAATCATGGTTTAAATCGATATAAATTTTGGTAAGTACATTTGTTTGTCCGTCGGTTTTTCCCTTGATAGTTACTGTATTGCTGCTTTCTTTAGTCAGAGTTATTGTTTCTGCCGTAAAATTTTCGTAGCTGGGAGCGTTATCTGTCTGATTGCTGCTTGTTTTTACAAAGTTGTTCACTGTAAACTCGTAAATAGGCAAGGTATAAGATTGTTCAACAGAACAATAATCAGTAACTGTTGTTCCTTCTTCAATAATCAGGCTGTAATCTTCTACCTGGCCTGATCGCAGATTATCTGCGCAGGGGCCCGAAATGGAATGTTCTGCATTTGAATTATCCAGCGCATTTATATTTGAATTTTTTACAATACGCATTTTAGTATTTCCTGAAAGTGCTGTAACCGGAATTGTAAGTGTTGCGGTTACAGTATGAGCATTCGCAGGATTTGCCGGCTGTAAACGTCCTATATAAAAACTTTCGCCGGGATCATCAAATAATCCGTTCTGATTTAAATCGATGTATGCCATTACATCACTTGGAAAAGAACCTGCGGGCCCTTTAACAGCTAATTCATAGGTTAATCCTTTTGAAACCGTTGTACTTTCAGATGTAAAGTCTTCGTATTGAGGGGTACTCCCTGATTGAAATGGTGATGTTTTATCAATTGTGTTAAAAATAACACGGGTAATCATTTCACTGTCTGGACCATATTGAAAAACCGGAAGACAAAAGTCGGAAGGAGCCCATGTATAGGTTAAACCAGAAACCGGTAATGTAGCGCTATTTGTGGTAATACCATCTGTATTGGCGGTGGCTGCAGTTGCGTTTTGCCAGTTACTCGTAGCCACACCGTTTGCCTTTCTGCTGTTAAAATCAGTGGCAGTAGCTCCTCTTAATCCTACTTCCGGTATTCCGCCTGTAGGCGTACCCAGAACAGAAAGATCATATACTACGTCTATAGTACCGTTTTCATGTAAGTGAATCTGGAAATTAAACGTGTAACTGTTTGTAATAAGGGTACTGGTGGAATAAAAACGGAAATTTGACCATTCTACTACAAAGGTTCTGTTTGGAGCTGTTCCGATTGTTGTATAAGCAATCTGAGCTGTTTTTCCGGCAATATTATATTTTCCGTTAAGATCGGCGCCAAAAGCAGAGATTACGCCTTTTAGATTTGCATTATCTGCCTGGCTGATGGGTTTGTTTTTAATTGAATGGTAATCACCGAAAGAGATATATCCATTTGAATAAATGGTAAGACCTGTATAAGCCTCGTGGTTAAAAGTGAATGAAAAAGGTAATGAACCCGACGGTAGGGTATAGATGGTTTCATCTAATGAACCGCTGCCTTGTGCCGAAGTTGCGGTAGCTAAAACCGTAGGTTGTGATAAGGCAGTATAAGTGCCTTGAGTCTGCGAAAATTCGTAATACGCTACTTGTGCTTGAGTATTTCCTGTTATTCCTAAAAGGGTAAAAACACAAAATAACTTCATCTTTTTGATTGTAATGTATCTTATCATTTTGATTATTTTTAGATAAGACAAATTTATTTTATTTAGACTTAATAAAAATAGTAAATTTAAAAATTATCATTAAACCTATATTTTAGTACGTCCTTTAACAGATGTTAAAAATCATAACGTTTTCTTGATATAGTTGTTAATTATAATTAAAATTTAAAAATGGTATTGAGGAATAATACGACAATAAATTAATCCAAAAAGAAGAATCAGGTTTGTAATTCTTCTTTTTTTGATAGTTAACTACTTTTATTTTTGATGCGAAGGGTGATGCCTATAACAAAAAGCATAAAACATGACATAATAAAATAACGCCAGCTTAAATCAAGCTGATTAGTGATGGTACCGAAATTAGCAACAAAATAACTGCTTATAGAAGTAATAACATATACCAGCCCTCCTAAGAGACCCCCGGCAATTCCGGCATTATTGGGAAAATACAGCATACTGTTGGTAAAAAATATAGTGTATAAAAAACCTGAACAAATGTGTACGACAAAAGCAAAACTTATCAGTATATATAAATTTTCATACCAAAAACTCAAACCTACCAATGCTGAAATCAGGAATACCTGAATGACAGACGGAATAAATAGACGTTTTTGAAAACTGAAATGAACCATTTTTTTGCTCATTATACCGCCTATCATCCATGAAAAGCCTAATAGCAATGTACAGTAACCAATAACGACGGAATTTTTATGGAAGGCATTTTCAATGACAAAAGGCCCGGAGATATTAAACACCATTACAACGGAATAACTAATACCAAGCGTGATAATACCTAATATAAAAGGCGGATTGCTTAGCATTTTCCGGTAAAGCGTAATAACGTCTTTCAGGTTAAATTTTTTTCGGTAAGGTAGTGTTTCACCGCTGTAGGCTATTTCTAAAAGCAGTAAAACACCTCCGTAAAGGGCCAAGAAATAAAAATTAGCATGCCATGTGAATAACTTTTCGAGATACCCTCCTAAAAAAGGAGCCAGGATAGGACCGCAAGACCATACAATGGTAAAATAACTTAAATAATTCTTTAATTTTTCTCCCTGATACATGTCTACAAAAAATGCCCGGTTGGCTACCACCATGAGCGATATGGAGGCGCCCTGTATAACGCGCAGCAGACAGATAATAAAAACAGACTGTGTTAAACTTATAAAAATGCTGGATAGTATAAGTATAATTAAAGCCCATAATTTAGGCTTATAACGTCCGATACTGTCTAAAACACTGCCTATAAAAAGTTGCGAAATACCATAACTCAAAAGAAAAACAGTAAGGGTAAGCTGTATATCACGCTCCGGAACAGATAGTTCTTTAGCCATAGACGGAAAAGAAGGCAAGTAAATGTCGGTCATGAATCCGGAAAGCGGGATAGAGGAAAAGGCTATAGCAGTAGCTATTTTTTTACGTTTATCTGAAGCATGCTGTAACATGATATAAGGTGATATTATTTAATTTGTAAAGATAAATCCAAAACACTGAAAATTTTTAAGTCACAGTAAGCAAAATTATGGTTGGGTTAAGAATTTTTTAATATGCTCGCGAAGTTTATCGTTTACCTTTCAAAAAAAGAAGTACTTTACCCGTTCTCCGATAAGTACGGCAAATTAAAAAATAGATGCGATCATACGTTTCGGTTCTCTGAACTAATGGTAATATATAGTTGGAGGAAGGGTTCAGAACTGTTAATACAAAATGTACATGAACGGGAATTGCTAGTAAATAGTAATAAGCAGATTTACACAAATCATGTAAGTCTTTTTTACAGCTGTATTTCTACTATTTTTACTAATCGGTTATCCGGATAGGAAAATGACTTAATAAGCCTGCCAGCCCGCTGCGGGGAAAAACAGTTTTTTTTATGATGTTATGTTCCAGGGCCAGCTGGAAATTCTCTGCTGTTGAAAAATCGGTTTTTTCCAATACAGTTTGCATAAAAAGAGCCCCTTGTAAATTACAATTTTTAAAGACTGTTTCTGACAGAAGACTCTCTGTAAAATCTACATCGGTTAAATTACAGTTATCAAAAAGGGTCTTCTTTAAATTTTTTCTGTAAAAACTGGTATTGTCCAGTTTACAATACTCAAACGATACACGAAAAGCGAAATCAGACGCTTTATCGAATACTAAACCCAGCATTTTGCAATTTTTAAAATGTACATTTTTAAAAGCGGTATTCTGAAGAGATATCACGCTCAAATCGCATGACTCAAATGTACAGTCAGAAAAAGAAAATCCATTTAATGGAGCTCCGGATAGTAGACATTTTGTAAATGTACAGTTCTCATACTCGCCCAACGGGAGAGGATTATTTTTCCAGTCAATAACTGTATAATGCTGATCTGTAAAATAGTTCATCCGTTTTTGGTTTATTTGATATGTTATAAAATAAGGATAAAAGGCAGACAACAGTATGATTATGCTGCGGTGTTTATTTTTCTGCTGTCAAAAATTAAACTGAACTGTACGCCAAACATCACGGCGGCTAACACCAGATGAGCTGCCTGTGTACCGAACGGAAAATGGATGTAATACATTAAAATACCGGTACCAATTTCTGCAAGTAATAAAAGCATAATCCAGTTTACTTTTTTATGGTTGAGGTTTAAACGTTTGTTACGCAAAAACAGAAATAAATTCAAAAAGAAGATTGCAAATGAAAAGGTACGATGAATATAAAAAGTAACGTCAGGATTCTGAAGCCATAACGATACGTCTGTAATACCTTCGCGTGTTTGCCTATCAATAAATTGGCGTACCTGCGTACCCAGTCCTACCTGTATGAGAGAGAAAATCATGGAAATCCAGACAAAAATCTGAAATTTTAGATCATATACTTTGTCCTTTTTAGGTTCTTTGGCTAAATGAATAACATAAATAAGAGCAGCAACCGTAAATAAAGCAGCTATCATATGTGTCGTAATTTTCACGGGATTTAATACCGAAAATACAACGGTTGCCCCCAGCCATGCATTAAACAGCAGTAAAAAAAGCACAATACCCGACCAAATTGCAATGGCCTTTTTCGTCTTTCGGAACCGTAATGATGCTATAAACAAAACTAAACAGGCAATACCTGCCAAAGCACCGCACAGGCGGTTAATGTATTCTGTCCAGGTATGATAAACATTGAAAACGGCATAGTCATGTTTTGTATATACTTCCCAGTTTCCGGCATTGTAGATATCTGTAGACGTAAAATCTGTCACAGCTACCCATAACTTCTCCTCTTTAATGATAACCTGACCTTTTTCGTAAAAATGATTGGGTTCCCATAATAATTCCTGAACATCGGTAGGAGGTATATAATATCCAAAACATTTAGGCCAGTCAGGGCAACCCATACCTGAACCTGTCATCCGTACCGTAGCGCCGGCAATAATAACCAGATAGACTAGAACCAATGCAGTTTGCGCAATGCGAATAAACGATTTGTTAGTTTTCATACATCAAGATTTAGGATGAACCGGTACAAGTCCCATTGAACCGGCTTTTTTCATCATGAAACGGTAAGCTTCTTCATACTCATTGGCTATTTCGCCTTCCAGTATGGCCTCTTTTATCGCTTCTTTTAACAGGCCGATTTCCCGTGATGGCGGAAGATTGAAAATATCCATAATTTCTTCGCCGGTGATAGGAGGCTGAAAATTACGTACATGATCACGTGCTTCTACCTCTACGATTTTTTTTCGGACTATTTTAAAATTGTTATGGTATTTTTTAAATTTTTTAGGGTTTTTGGTCGTGATATCCGCTTCGCATAAGGTCAGTAAAGCATCAATATCTTCTCCTGCGTCAAAAACAAGACGGCGTACGGCAGCATCAGTCACCTGTTCCTCGGCAATAACGATAGGACGTGAGCTCATCATGACCATTTTCTGTACAAACTTCATTTTATGGTTAAGTGGCATATGTAAGCGTTGGAAAATAGTTTTTACCATCTTACCGCCTAAAAATTCATGGCCGTGAAAGGTCCAGCCTATTTTTTTGTTATACCTTTTGGTCGGAGCCTTACCTATATCATGCAGTAAAGCTGCCCACCGTAGCCATACATCATCTGTATTTACACATATATTATCCACCACTTCAAGTGTGTGATAAAAATTGTTTTTATGGGTATGTCCTTCAACTTCTTCTACATGGTTTAAAGCTGTCAGTTCAGGTAAAATAAGGTCAAGTAGCCCGGTTTCATATAATATTAAAAATCCTGTTGAAGGTTTGGAAGTAGCCAGAATTTTATGTAATTCCTCTACAATGCGTTCTCCCGAGATGATAGTAATCCTTTCTGCATGTTTTGTAATGGCCTGTAACGATTGCAGTTCGATATCAAAATCAAGTTGTGCAGCAAAACGGACGGCACGCATCATGCGTAACGGATCGTCAGAATACGTAATTTCCGCATCTAAAGGCGTACGGATTATCTTGTTTTGCAAATCCTGTATACCATTAAACGGATCAATCAATGCGCCGAAATCTTCCTTGTTCAGCGAAAAAGCAAGAGCATTGATTGTAAAATCACGGCGGTTCTGGTCATCGGATAAAGTACCGTTTTCTACAACGGGGTTACGGCTTTCGAACTGATAAGATTCTTTTCTGGCTCCCACAAACTCAATGTCCATATCGTTATACCGCAACATAGCCGTGCCGTAATTTTTAAATACCTGTACTTTAGGGTGATGTGGAATAAGATCAGAAACCTTGAGCGCCAAATCAATGCCACTGCCTATGGCTACCACGTCTATGTCTTTTTTGGTATCGCGTTCCAAAATATGGTCGCGTACAAAACCGCCTATGACATAACAGGCAACATTAAGTTCTTGCGCAGCTTTGGATATGAGGTCAAAAATAGGTTCTTGAAGGGCTTCTTTATAATGGGTTTGAATAATCATGAGGTACTGTCTTTTCGGACTTATTTTCTTAAAATTTTTACCTGACTGTCTTTTGTCAGCTTAATTACTGTTGAGGATTTTTTGTTTATTTTATCGTGGTGTAACCCAACCACATAATCTACTCCTTTCACAATATCAGGATGAATTTCATTAAATTGGGCAGGAGTAGAATGTCCGGATATATTGGCAGAAGTAGATACCAAAGGTTTTTTCATCCGTTCAACCAATTTATAAACAAAGGGTTCCGTAACAATACGTACACCTAACGAACAGTCAGCAGCAATCAGATTTTTGGCTACATTTCTGGGGTCGTCAAGTACCAGAGTAGTGGGTTTATCGGCAAACTCTAAAATATCAAAAGCTACCTGAGGTATATGGTTAAACGTCTGGTATAGTAAACGGTCGCCATTTATTAAGACAATCATACTCTTGCTTTCCTCGCGTTGTTTTAACCGGTAAATTCTTTTCACGGCTTCTTCATTTGTAGCATCACAACCAATGCCCCATACCGTATCAGTCGGATATAAAATAATGCCGCCGTTTTTTATAACTTCAAAAGCATTTGCTACTTCTTTGTTAACATCTTCCATAACATCACTAAAAATGTATTTCGACACAAAAATACTAATAATTCGCCGAAAAAAGAGCGCAAAGAGAAGAATTGAAATCTGAATGTAAGTTAAGATACAATTGTTTTTTAATTCGTAATTTTAGCCTATCAAATTAAGAATAATGAGAACCAAAGATGAAATACTGGCTATCTGTAAGAAATTTACAAAAAACACACTTATGGAAACGCTTGAAATAGTATATATTGATGCAGGAGAAGATTTTTTAAAAGCACAAATGCCGGTAAACAGCAGAGTGCATCAGCCTATGGGCTTATTACACGGAGGAGCCTCTGTAGCGCTTGCCGAAAGTGTAGGAAGTGCGGCATCTATGCTTTTTACCGATACCTCAAAATTCGAGATCCGCGGTATAGAAATTTCGGCCAATCACCTGAAAAGCAAAAAAGAAGGTATGATTTATGCCACAGCGAAAATTATTCACAAAGGCCGTACCTTGCATTTATGGGAAATCCGTATTACTGACGAAAATGACGCTTTGGTATCTTTATGTAAGCTAACCAATATTGTGTTGCCAAAAGAAAACGAATGAACATCTATTTAGAAGTTGAAAAACAGCGAAAAAAATCATTGCCTTTTGTAGCCTACAGAAAACCCAACAGTAATACTCTTATCGCATTTTTTCAAAAGGACAACCAGGTACATCAGTCAGCGCATCTGAATGAAACAGGCTTTGTTTTTACCTCTTTTCTGAACGATGAACGTATTGTTTTTCCAGAATCGGATTGTACCTTGCATATTCAGAATATAAAGGATACGGTTGTTGATTTCAGTCCTTTTGTTCTGAAAGAACTACCCATTGCATTAAAAGCATTTCACGAGCAGTTAGTGGTTAAGGGGGTGTCGGCCATTAAAGGTAATGCTTTTGAAAAAGTAGTTTTGTCGAGAAGAGAACAGGTAACTATTAATGAAGCTGATTATTTGCTTTATTTTAAGCGTCTGGTAAAAGCGTATACGGGAGTTTTTTGTTATTGGTGGTACCATCCTGAAATAGGGGAGTGGATGGGGGCTACTCCGGAGCAGTTGCTGAAGGCAGAAGGAAAAACGATCAAAACGGTTGCTTTAGCCGGAACCCAGTTAGTTCAGGAAAAGGAACCCGTAGAGTGGCAGGAAAAAGAAAAAGAAGAACAACAGATAGTAACCGATTTTATTGTTTCATCTTTACAGCCTTATACGGCAGGTATTGAGGTGACGGAGCCTTATACCTATAAAGCAGGAATCGTTATGCATATAAAAACAGATATACAGGCCATGTTGAAAGATACTTCAGATTTTGAAAAGGTAGTAAACGCTTTGCATCCCACCCCTGCATTGTGTGGTTTTCCGAAAAATGAAGCCCAAAAATTCATTACAGAAAATGAAGGATATCACCGGGCGTTCTACTCAGGATATCTGGGTGAATTGAATAAAAATTTTGAAACCCAGCAAACGGAAACATCTGATTTGTTTGTAAATTTACGGTGTATGCAGCTGAAATCAGATAAAGCATATCTGTATTTGGGAGGAGGTATTACAAAGGACAGTATACCGGAATCAGAATTTTTTGAAACAGTAAACAAATCGAAAACGATAAAAAAAATATTATAGCATTTGATATGAAATTAGATATATTAGCGTTTGGAGCCCATCCTGATGATGTTGAGCTGGGATGTGGAGCCACACTGGCAAAAGAAATAAGTACAGGAAAAAAAGTAGGTATTATAGACCTTACCAGAGGAGAATTAGGCACACGTGGTTCTGCTGAAATCAGAGACAGGGAAGCAGCGCTGGCTGCCAAAATACTAGGTGTGGAAGTAAGGGAAAATTTGAATTTCCGTGATGGTTTTTTTGTAAATGATGAAAAGCATCAGCTTGAAATTATAAAAATGATACGCAAATACCGTCCTGAAATAGTAGTGTGTAATGCCGTAGATGACCGCCATATAGACCACGGAAAAGGAAGTAAGCTGGTATCTGATGCCTGTTTTTTATCAGGATTGCGTCGTATAGAAACGGTTTTAGAGGGTACACCGCAACAAGAATGGCGACCGAAGTTAGTGTACCATTATATACAATGGAAAAATATACAACCCGATTTTGTGGTTGATATCAGCGATTTTATCGATAAAAAGCATGAAGCTGTAATGGCATACAGTTCTCAATTTTATGATCCTACTTCAACTGAACCAGGGTCGCCTATTGCCACACAAACGTTTATGGAAAGTATTCATTACCGGGCGAGGGACTTAGGACGTCTTATATTTGTTGATTATGCCGAAGGTTTTACGGTGGAAAGATATGTGGGGGTGAAACAGTTAAGTGATTTAGTCTGATAGTTCTTGTAAAAAAATAAAAAAAGTTTGTAAACCGGTGAAATATCGCTATATTTGCACTCGTTTACAAAAACACGGTGATTGTAGCTCAGTTGGTTAGAGCGTCGGATTGTGGTTCCGAAGGTCGTGGGTTCGAGACCCATCATTCACCCTAAAAGCAGACAAGCTTATTAAAAACAAATACGGTGATTGTAGCTCAGTTGGTTAGAGCGTCGGATTGTGGTTCCGAAGGTCGTGGGTTCGAGACCCATCATTCACCCCAAAAGCAGGCAAGCTTTTCAAAAACAGACACGGTGATTGTAGCTCAGTTGGTTAGAGCGTCGGATTGTGGTTCCGAAGGTCGTGGGTTCGAGACCCATCATTCACCCCAAAAGCAGGCAAGCTTTTCAAAAACAGACACGGTGGTTGTAGCTCAGCTGGTTAGAGCGTCGGATTGTGGTTCCGAAGGTCGTGGGTTCGAGCCCCATCATCCACCCTTAACGGGTCATTTTCAAAATGGCTCGTTTTTTTATTGTATTCAAGTAAGCCTTTTTTCTTTAAAATCAAGGTTTTAGGTAAGAATATAGTACTGTATCAAATAAATACTATTTTAGTTAATAAATAAAAAACAGCACAAAATTCAATTTGTGCTGTTAAATAAGATGATAAGGCTGTTCTTAATTTAAAAATGACTAATTTTTTAAAAATATAGCTGATTTTTCAACATTTCCATTTTTAATTATTGCAATATTATAATATCCATTTGAGTAATTGCTTACGTCAATTGAGGTTGTAGTATTTGAATTGCTTAAGATATAGTTATTGGATACACTATTATCAATTTTTGTAATATTTAAGTATCCAGATCCGTCTTGTAAATCATAATCAATATTCAAAATCGAGTTAGTAGGATTAGGATAGATATTAAGCGTATTATTTGAATTACCACTAACAGTTATTTCAGAGTAATCTTTAAATCCATCTTCTAGAGATAATACTTCTAATTTGTATAATGCTGAAACGGATGAATTAATAGTAAAATCTGATCCGGAATATAATAATTGATTTTGTGAATCGTACCAATTATAAATTGTATTAGGATATATATTACTAGATTTAAGAATTATATTGTTACCGGAAGTCTCAGTATATATATGTGATTCAATATCATTATTATAATCTTTACTTATTAAAAAAGTTTCTCCTCCTAAGAGCCTATTTCCATCGAAATATTGAGCTATTTTAACATCGAAATCATTTTTGTCAGTTACATTAGAAGCTAAAAAATTAACGCTAAGAGTAACTGTGCCAATAACATTGCCGTCTAATTCTAAATTTTCTATAAAAGAATCATCGTCTTTAACTAAGTAAGTATTATCATATTCATTATATTGTAAATTGTTAAAAATTGTAGTAGGCTTTATATAGGCAGTTAGTTCAGGGCTTAATTTAATTTTTAATTCTGCCTGTTGAAATAAAGGCACGTCACTAGCCTTTCTTTTCTCCCATATATTTAATCTCATCTTTCTTTTGTGAGGAACTAAATTTCCTACCGAAATAACAGCACTTTGGGCTATATCAGCACCAATAAGTTCAGCATTCACTTTAATGACAGAAATATTTTTCCAACCAATATTATTATTATTTTTAACATTTTCAGGAGTATTGGTGGTTTCAGCTACAGTCATAGGATCATTAACTGTATTAATTCTTGACAACAAGCAATAATGCCATGGTTCATTATTTAGAAAATTATAGTCATCCGGATTTGGTATATCCCATTCAAATTCTATAATTGTATCTTCACCTGGTTCTAATGACGGAATTTTAATAGTACCTACTTGATTCCCCATTTCTTTTCCGTTTAAAATAAGATTTCCATTCCAACTTACCGGCCAATCTAACGTTGTTGAGGCTTTAGCCCAATATAGTTCTAAATCTTCATCTCCTGTTGATACAACACAACTCTTATTAGTAACTCTTACATAAATAAACGCTTTTGATCCTGGACCCGAATATTTGGGATTTTCATTAGTCCTAATATCTTTCCCGTCATTTTGATTTCTAACCCACATATCTACACTTTCCCAATGTTCGTTTGTACTTACATTAGGCTCTTGACCATAATCATCGTAATTGTCTCGTACCATTAAATCCAGAGAACCATTGATGGAATCTAAGCACTTAGCTGTCATTACGGCACGAAATGCATTCAATCTCCCGGTTCCTAATTTACCTATGTAAGGTTGATTATGAGGTATAGTATAAATATTATCCGCTGTTTCTTTTAAAATCTGCTTTACTTGAGAAGCTGATAATGTTGGATTTGCTGCGAAGACCAAAGCACCAGCACCAGACACTAATGGAGCCGCTCCCGATGTCCCTTCTCCCCAATCATTGTAACCAGTAACATCACCTTGTAAAGTAGAGTTTAATGCTTTGTATAAGCCATAAGCAGGAGCGCTGATATCTACTTTATCATTAATAGTCATCGTTGAGGAAGTGTCTCCAATTACAACTTCTGGAATATCTTCCCAACCGTAAACTCCCCACAACGGGTCTGTAATACCTCTATTAAATCTACTCCCAACTCCTGTAACCGATAAAACACTATCATAAGAAGCTGGATAACAATAGTTAAATTGACCGCCACATTGCTGGTTTCCCGATGCTGCTACCAATAATATGTTTAAGTCTTCGTGAATATGTTTGTATAGAGTGTCTTCAACAGAAGAGTACCATGATGACGCCCAACTCATATTAATAACTTTAACACCTGGGTATTGGCTAAGCTGATAAACGTCATTTGCTGTTAAACCATTTCCATATCCTACCATCCTTGTTTTATAACCAATTGATGCCCCACCTTTTCCATTGTCAGTATCTCCAGCAGCCAAATAAGCAACTGATGTACCATGACCGAGATCGGGATGGTTATTAGGACCTATTATATCAACTAACTTATTTGATAAATCCTCATGAGAATAGGTAAAGTATGAATCTGCAACGCCAATCAAAATATTAGGATCACCTTTTGTTATAGACCATGCCAAAGGCGCACGAATAAGTTCTAAATAATTATTACGTTCTAATCTTGTAGGAGGGTGTATCATATAGTCATTTGGGTGAGATGCTAATTGACCCTCATAAAATTGTTCGTACTTATCTATTAAACTGTTGAACACAGTTAATTCATTAACGTTTTCAATGTTTTCAATAGTGATTGAATAAACTTTTTGCAGATATGGATGTGAAATACCGGGGAAGGCTCTTTCGTATTTGATGATTTTTTTATTTCTCATGAAATTATTTAAAACTTCATTTTGAAATGTTACATTTAAAGAACCATCAGATTTTGTTGTTATACTTGCGGGAGTTAAACTAGATTGATTTTTTCCAACTAAATAAAAACTTTTCTTTTGTTGCGCAATACTCGAAAATATCGCGAATAGTAAAAAGAATAAGGAAATAGTAATTTTTTTGCTCATAATATTTAAATTTTTAAGATTATACCATGTGTGATAAATTTATTCTTGTAGAGAAGGGAAACTATATAAGTTCCAGCTGAAATATTAGAGAGATTAAATCTGTTTTCAAACTGTTTATGGCTTTCAAGTATTAGCTTACCTGGTAAATCATATATTCTCATTTTACTTATATCATCAATAACATTTTGATCCCCGTTTAAAAAAAGCATATCTGATACTGGGTTGGGAAACAGGTTAACTTTTTCTTTAATTAATTTCTCTGAAGAAGCACTTAGATTATTGTGATAAAAGGCTTTATTTCCATTACTCTGTGGATTGTTGATTTATAGTAACATTAAAGGATGAAGATATATTTGACTAAAAGAATCGTAATTGTAAGTAAGGTTAAAAGATTCATTGCTTCGAGAATTGCAAAAGGTAGCAGATGCAACGTATGAAACAATATGTAAATCTTCTGTATTTGATGCAAAATAAAATTCTCCTTCTCCACTTCCATTTAGGCACTGCTGGATAGCAAATTTTTTAGTCCCATTTATTACGAAGGCATCTAGGATAGGAAAGTTTAATTCATTATTATTCGGAACTGAAATTGTATTTTGATTGATTTCTATTTTTTGAAGTCTCCACTCGTTTGTCAAAAAAAGGTTTTCCTGATTTTGTATTTGAGCAGTCACATTGCTTGCTGGAAAAAGAACGGCAAGTAAAAATATAATATTTTTCATAAGGATTATAAATGGTGAGCAATTGATTCAATGGGCACTTTAGGTTATTATATAAAAGCATGATTATTACTTGCAGTAAATATAGCACGGTATAAATATGTTATTTTGATTAAATTTAACAAAATATATTTTGTTTTAATATTAATATTATGTTATTTATTTAATAAATTTCCTATTTTAGTTATCCGAAGATTTAGTGTTTTATAGCAGTGTTATTTATTGTAGTTTTCCGTAAAGATTTTTTTATCTAGGTTTATTATTTTATCATTTCTTAGCAACCTTCGTTCTTTAATTACTTTTTGACTGTACTTTAAGGACAAGAAGGTCGTAAAAATATTAATATGTTTAGAAAATTTATGAGCATAACGCTTTTTGTATTAGCGATATAGTTTTTGGACAATAGCTAAATGTTTTCGAACTGGATACTTTTATTATTTACAGGGCATTTAGTATTGCTTTTTAATAGAGAATCTCAAGAGTAAGAATAATACAAACATAAAAGAAGCTGTTAAGCTTCTTTTGTTTTTATATCGAATTATTTCCGTGATTTTAAAATTTATCTTATTTAGTATTTTATAGCTTTGGCTTAGAAATTAGCTTGTTGTTTTCAGATTTTTTTAGTCTGTCAATATTTTCCTTGATGTTTTGAGGAACGTAAATATCTTCCAATTCACCGTTCTTAGCTTTGAAAGTCATTTTGAAACCTGATTTTCTATTCCATTTTTTAGATCGTAACCGTGCTGTATGTTCCATCCAACAGGATCTAATTTATGTATACTAGGTATTTTGACAACAATGAGGTCTTCAGGAATTTCAGTAATTGTTTCGTAGTCAATTTTCTCGGGCTCTTTCTTTTTGGAATCATAAGGGATGATATATAGCTCTTTATTCTCATTGTAATATTCTTCAATTTCAGAAAAACTGATTCCATTTGATCGAAAGTTATCTTTAGGTCTTAGTTTATCCATTCGCATGTCAATGTAGAATGTATGACAGGCTATTCTATTGTTGGTAGTATTCCTTTATTGACTCGCTTATCAAATGCAACGTTGTTAGTTTCAGGTCCTGTTCTTTTGCTATTCATTATATTTTGATTTTAATATAGTGCATTTTTTTTATATGAATTCTCCTATATCGAAATCGCTTAAATTACTTTTTAGTACAGTAGGAGGAATGTTGTTCGAAACTGATAAAAGTGTAGTGTCCAACAGTTTCGCAATTTTTCCAGACGCTCCCTCAATCGAATCCTATAACAAACTGAACAATTCGGTTCCCTGCAACCTTTGAACTATATCAATAGCTTTACTTTTCTGCTCTTGATTTAAATCCTCCTTGTAAAGCAGGTTATTCACAGTTCCTAATTTTTCAAATATTACTCCTTGTGCAAAGCCACTATCTGTAGGAGAGATATGGTACTGATACACCTCTGTCATGAAGAGGCTTTTCTGTCTTTAGAACTAAGCTACAACACTTTCTAAGAGCTTTAAAAGTAATATAAATGGTTCAGTAGAACTCCCATCATCCACCCCAAAAGCGGTTCGGTAGAATCGCTTTTTTAGTTTATATAATTCTAAGACGGGATGTTATGGTAAGAGAAGACATGCAAATAGATTATGATTTTGAGGTAGCTGCAGAATTGCAGCTTGATTTATATGAAATAGCCGAGGAAGAAAAGCAGGTGATATTGCATTTTACTCTACATGCAACGCCTGAAGAGGATGCTGTTAGGATCTGGAAAACCACTTACTTGATGGATGCTGTAACTGGTAAAAATACCTGTTGCTGTTTGCAGAAGGTATAAGTATAGCGCCGGATTGGACGCCTATTCTCCCTCATTGTCCCAAAAAATTCCCCTTGTTGTTTAAAGGATTGCCGAAATCAGTCCGGTTGTTTCATCTTGTAGAATTAATTAAAGAACCAGGTGGTTTTTATGTGGGTAATATTGAGAGAAATACCTCTGACATTTACTAAATAGAAATGTGAGAATTATGGATAAACCTGTTAAAAACTAATGTGGTTTTATAGTGTTAAAGCCTTAAAAAAAGCGTATATTAGCACGTTTAATAATAAAGATAAATCAAAAAATTAGAATATGACTGAAGGAGAAAAGTTAATTCCTATTAACATTGAAGATGAAATGAAATCAGCCTACATAGATTATTCTATGTCGGTAATTGTTTCTCGTGCACTTCCTGATGTAAGAGATGGTTTAAAGCCAGTACACCGCCGTGTTTTATTCGGTATGTATGAATTGGGTGTATCGGCTACGCGGCCACATAAAAAATCAGCCAGAATCGTAGGAGAGGTATTGGGTAAATATCACCCGCATGGCGATTCTTCGGTGTATGACGCCATGGTACGTATGGCTCAGGACTGGAGTTTACGTTATTTGCTGGTAGACGGACAGGGTAACTTTGGTTCTGTTGATGGTGATAGCCCCGCAGCTATGCGTTATACAGAAGCGCGTATGAAAAAAATAGCAGAAGAAATTTTAGCTGATATTGATAAAGAAACAGTAGACTTTCAGCTAAATTTTGATGATACGCTGGAAGAGCCCAAAGTAATGCCTACCAAAATACCGAGTTTACTTATTAATGGCGCTTCAGGTATTGCCGTTGGTATGGCTACCAATATGGCCCCCCATAACCTTACTGAGGTGATCGAAGGTACACTGGCGTATATTGACAATAATGAAATTGAAATAGACGAACTTATACAGCATATTAAAGCGCCTGATTTTCCTACCGGGGGTATTATTTATGGGTATGAAGGAGTACGTGAAGCCTTTAAAACAGGTAGAGGACGTGTGGTACTACGCGCCAAAACGAATTTTGAAGAAATTGAAGGCCGTGAATGTATTGTGGTAAGTGAAATCCCTTATCAGGTAAACAAAGCTGAAATGATCAAAAAAACAGCAGATCTGGTAAACGAGGGAAAATTAGACGGTATTTCTACTATACGGGATGAGTCGGATCGTAAAGGTATGCGGATTGTATACGTTTTAAAACGTGATGCAGTACCCAATATAGTACTGAATATGCTGTTTAAATATACACAATTGCAATCCTCTTTCAGTGTCAATAATATTGCGTTAGTGGATGGACGTCCGCAGCTGTTGAATTTAAAAGAACTTATTCATTATTTTGTTGAACACCGTCATGATGTTGTTACACGTCGTGCGCAGTTTGAATTGCGTAAAGCAGAAGAACGTGCTCATATATTAGAAGGATTGATTATTGCTTCAGATAATATTGATGAAGTAATTGCTATTATCCGATCTTCTAAAAATGCGGATGAAGCACGCGAACGTTTGATGGAGCGTTTCAAGTTGTCTGAGATCCAGGCTCGTGCCATTGTAGAAATGCGTTTGCGCCAGCTAACCGGATTAGAGCAGGAGAAATTACGTGCCGAATATGAAGAAATCATGAAATTGATTAATCATTTAAAAGAATTGCTGGCAAGTAAAGAAATGCGGATGAATCTGATTAAAGAAGAATTAACCGAGATTAAAGATAAATACGGAGATGATCGCCGCTCCCAGATTGAATATGCGGGAGGAGAGATGAATATTGAAGATTTAATCGCAGATGAGCAGGTAGTGATTACTATTTCGCATGCCGGATATATTAAACGTACACCGTTATCAGAATATAAAACACAAAACAGAGGCGGAGTCGGACAAAAATCGGCAGGTACACGTGATCAGGATTTTCTTGAACATATGTATGTGGCTACCAACCATCAATATATGTTGTTCTTTACACAAAAAGGAAAATGTTTCTGGATGCGGGTATATGAAATTCCGGAAGGAAGTAAAACAAGCAAGGGCCGGGCTATTCAAAATCTTATTAATATCGAAAATGACGATAGGGTAAAAGCTTTTATCTGTACACAGGATTTACGTGACGAAGCATATATCAATAATCATTATGTGATTATGTGTACCAAACAAGGACAGGTAAAGAAAACACCTTTGGAGCAATATTCCCGCCCGCGTCAAAACGGTATTAATGCCATTACCATTAAAGAAGATGATGAACTATTGGAAGCAAAACTGACAGATGGCAATTCTAAAGTACTGATTGCTGTTAAATCAGGTAAACTCGTGCGTTTTGACGAAGCTAAAACCCGCCCTATGGGACGTACCGCTTCGGGAGTTAGAGGTATTACCCTTGCTGATGATAAAGATGAAGTAATCGGAATGGTATCAGTAAACGACTTAAATAGTGAAATTCTGGTAGTTTCTGAAAAAGGATACGGAAAACGTTCTGCTTTGGAAGAATACCGCGAAACCAACCGCGGAGGAAAAGGGGTGAAAACCATGAATATAACGGATAAAACAGGATTGCTTGTTTCAATTAATGCGGTAACAGACAATGATGATTTGATGATTATCAATAAATCAGGCCTGACTATCCGAATGCGTATTTCCGACCTGCGTATTATGGGTAGGAATACACAAGGTGTAAAATTGATTAATATTAAAGGAAGCGATTCTATTGCGGCTGTAGCTAAAGTAATGCGGGAAGACGATGAGGAATCAGAGCAATTAGATGAGGAGGGAAACCCGATCATTTCTGAAAATCCAGATATAGATACAAATAAAATACAAGAATAATGCAGAAGTTATTTTTTAGTCTGGGAATGATATTTTTATCATTCCCAATTTTTTCTCAGAAAAATGAATTGAAAGATATTGAGCGACTGGTCAATAAAAAAAACTTCTCCGAGGCCCAAACGGCTTTAGATAAGGCGGGTGCTGTATTTGAAACAGCCAATGATGAGCAGAAAACGCAGTATCATTACCTAACGGCTTTAACTGCTTTAGGGCTGGCCCAGGCTGACGGAAATAATGATAAAGAAATTGAAGTAGCAATTCAATCGTTTAATAAAGTAAAAGAA
Organism: Paenimyroides tangerinum; assembly: GCA_050990835.1. Taxonomy (GTDB): domain Bacteria; phylum Bacteroidota; class Bacteroidia; order Flavobacteriales; family Flavobacteriaceae; genus Flavobacterium. The sequence goes on from CP158859.1 coordinate 2,177,012, forward strand.
TTAGAGCGCAAAACAAAAAGCAGAAAATATACAGACAAAATAGATCCGGTGGTAAATACATTACTTGCTATTTTGGTTAATCAGGCTATTGATTTGAATAATTCCAATCAGGAGGTAACGGCTTCCCGTAAATTTAACCAGGCGTATAACCTGAGCCCTAAAGATACTACGTATTTATATTATGCGGCTGGTTCGGCTTTAAACGGAAAAGATTTTGATTTTGCCGAAAACCGGTACAAAGAACTTATCCGGTTAAAATATAATGGCACTACCAAAACCTATACTGCTCTAAACTTATCAACTAAAAAAGTAGAATCATTCGGAACCGATAAAAAGTTGAGAGATCTGCTGGTGCGTCAGGGCTCACATGCCGATGCCAAAATGGTAGAAGAAGAAGGGAAAAAACCGGAAATATATAAAAACCTGGCTTTTATCTTAATGCAGAAAGAAAACTACTCCGAAGCAGAAGATCTGTTGTTAGATGCTTATAACCTTAATAAAAAAGACGAAACTATTTTACTGGCCTTAATGGAACTTTACCTGAGTACCAACAGGTTCGATATGTATGAGAAATATGCAGGTGAAGCTTTGGAAGCCCACCCGGACAGGAAAGTAATTTTATATAATTTAGGTGTGGTAGCTTTTCAGAATCAGGAATATGATAAGGCCAAAAATTATTTTACAAAAGCTACAAAAGGAAAAAATGCCAGTGATAATGCGTATGTAATGTTAGCGAATATCAGGCTTATGGATGACGCGGCTATAACCAATAAATTAAATGATTTAAGTAACAAGACCAATTCGGCAGAGTATAAAAAGCTGTACCAACAGAAAACAGATATGTATACAGAAGCATTACAATATCTGACAGAGGCACTTAAAATAAATCCTGAAAACGGTAACGCTAACAACCTGGCAGAAGAGATTCAAATGTTTTTAGATAAAAAATAAATTTGATAAAATATCCGTTTTTAAAAGTTTGGCACGATAAATGAATATTATCTATCAGATAAAAGATTAAACATAAAAAATATTAGTCATGAAAAAAATAGTTCTACTTTTTACAGCCTTTATAGGAATTGCTTCATTACAAAGTTGTGAAATCAACGATGATGGAGATCAGATTTTTACTTCAGAAGTTTTTGAAGTACGTGCTGATTTAACCCGTGAAAGAGGATATGCGCAGACGTTTAATTTTAGTCAGCCAAGTTACCAGGGCGATACCGTATTATTGTATATCTTATGGGAACAAAACGGAGGTCAGGATGTTTGGCGTTTAGTACCTCAAACCGTTCAGCTGGGAGGCGGAGATATTGTAACGTATAATTATGATTTTACCCGCAATGATTTCAGAATCTTTTTAGACGGTAATTTTAATTTGGATCAGATGACTGACCAAGAATATACGAATATCGCTTTAAATCAGATTTTCAGAGCAGTTGTAGTACCCGGTGACCTGGTACAGGCAAAAGGAACTGCTGCAGCTGACTATTCCGACTATTATGCAACGATTAAAACGTTCGGCTTAGAAAATGCTCCTATCAAAAAATTAAAATAAATCCAATCGGTTAATTGTAGGAGGAAGGAACACGAAAGTGTTCCTTTTTTTATGGGGTTATAGCGTTATATTGTGTTAATTTTTATTTTAACCCCTATTTTTTAGGGGGTAATGAAAAAATAATAACTATTTTTTTTAATTTTGCCTCATAAAAGAACCCCTTAAAAGAAAAAGTATGTCTTCATTCCGTTTTGAGGCCTTAAAAACGGCCAGTTCAAGAAAACCGATAGTGGTTGAAGAACTTCCTCGAAAATCGCAGATTTTCGGCACTAATGTATTTAATGATAAGGCAATGCGCCAGCATTTAACACCTGAAGCGTATAAAGCAGTACGTTCAGCTATTGATCTGGGTACAAAAATAGACCGTCGCTTAGCTGATAATATTGCACAGGGAATGAAAGATTGGGCGATGTCTAAAGGTGTAACCCATTACACGCATTGGTTTCAGCCGTTAACCGGAACTACTGCAGAAAAACATGATGCCTTTTTTGAAACTTCTTTTGACGGGAATGATCCGGTAGAAAAATTTGGCGGAAGTCAACTGGTACAGCAAGAACCGGATGCTTCTTCATTTCCGAACGGGGGGATACGAAATACTTTTGAAGCCAGAGGATATACTGCCTGGGATCCTACATCGCCAGCCTTTATTTTCGGGACTACCTTATGTATTCCTACCGTTTTCGTATCGTATACAGGGGAAGCATTAGACAATAAAGCTCCTTTATTGCGTGCTTTATCAGTAATTGATACTGCAGCTACCGAGGTAGCACGTTATTTTGATAAGAATGTAAAAAAAGTAACTCCTACTTTAGGATGGGAACAGGAATACTTTTTAATTGATAGTGCTTTAGCAGGTTCGCGTCCTGATATCTTACAAACCGGAAGAACGCTTTTAGGACATGTGTCTGCAAAAGGACAGCAGTTGGAAGATCATTATTTCGGTTCTATTCCGTCTCGTGTGTTAAACTATATGCGTGATTTGGAAAATGAATGTATGTTGTTGGGAATCCCTGTAAAAACACGCCACAATGAGGTAGCCCCTAACCAGTTTGAATTGGCGCCTATTTTTGAAGAAACAAATCTGGCAGTAGATCATAATTCGTTATTAATGGATGTGATGCAGAAAGTTGCGGAACGTCATCATTTTAAAGTGCTTTTTCACGAAAAACCATTTAAAGGTGTAAATGGCTCAGGAAAACACAACAACTGGTCACTGGCAACTGATACAGGTATTAATTTATTATCACCGGGAAAAACACCAACCAGCAATTTACAGTTTCTTACCTTTTTTATCAATACCATAAAAGCGGTTTCAGAATATGAAGAATTGTTAAGAGCTTCTATAGCTTCTGCATCAAATGATCATAGACTGGGTGCAAATGAAGCACCTCCGGCTATTATCTCTATTTTTATCGGTCAGCAGTTAACAAAGGTATTGGAAGAACTTGAAGGTGTTACAGCGGGAAAATTGTCGCCTGAAGAAAAAACAGATCTAAAACTGAATGTAGTAGGTAAGATTCCGGACGTATTATTGGATAATACTGACAGAAACCGTACCTCTCCATTTGCGTTTACAGGCAATAAGTTTGAATTTCGTGCCGTAGGGTCAACAGCCAACTGTGCAAATGCCATGACAACTTTAAACACAATTGTAGCGAAACAGCTAATCACATTTAAAAAGCAGGTAGATACTTTGATTGACGCACAAGGTTTGAAAAAAGATGAAGCTATTTTCAATATCCTTAGAGAATATATAAAAGAAACGAAACCTATTTTATTTGAAGGGGACGGATACAGTGAAGCATGGGAAAAAGAAGCGGTAAAAAGAGGTCTTTCTAATCATAAAACCACTCCTGAAGCACTCAAAGCAAAGGTTTCTGAAAAATCATACGAAGTATTTGAGTCATTAGAAGTAATGAATCGTACTGAAGTACATGCACGTTACGAAATTGAGTTAGAAGAGTATATAAAGAAAATTCAGATTGAAGGACGGGTTTTAGGTGATATTGCCCGCAATCATGTGATACCTACAGCACTTCGCTATCAAAACCTTATCATTGAAAATGTAAAAGGATTAAAAGAAATCTTCGGAAAAGAATTTGAAGAAATAGCTAAAGAACAGATTATCATTCTTAAGAAAATATCCGGTCATATTTCATCTATTAATGAAAATGTGCATTTGATGACAGATGAACGGAAAAAAGCCAACTTGTTAGATGATTTGGAAGCAAAAGCAAGTGCTTACTGTTTCGAGGTAAAACCTTATTTCGATATTATCCGCCACCATGCGGATAAACTGGAACTGATGGTGGATAATGAACTCTGGACCTTAACTAAATACAGAGAATTGTTGTTTACCCGTTAATTCAACTACAAAATCTCCAAGATAACTTGGAGATTTTTTTATGCATATTTTTTCTTGTACGTATGGTAGAACAATATGGGAATAACCGTAAACGAAAAGAGCAGACAGAACAATAATCCGCCGACAATCATAATAGCCAGTGGTTTTTGAATTTCTGAACCCATTCCGTTTGACAAAGCGGCGGGTAACAATCCCATAGACCCCATTAAAGCAATCATGACTACAGGGCGTATTCTGCTTTTTACGCCTTCTTTTATAGCTTCTGCCAATTTCATTTTATGTAATAAGTTCTCTTTCATAACACCAATAAGTACAATGCCATCTATAGTAGCCACACCAAAAAGAATAATAAATCCTATCCCGGCAGAAATTCCGAATACGGTACCTGTTAACCAGAGCGACAGAAAACCGCCAATAAATGCAAAAGGAAGAGTGACCGATGCGATAAAGGTATCTTTTATGTTTCCGAAACTGGCATACAATAATAATAATATAAGCACGAGTGACACCGGAACTACTTTTGCCAGCTGTTTTGAGGCTCTTTCTTTACTTTCAAACTCTCCGGCCCATATCATTTTATTTTCTTTGGGAAGCTTCACATCCTGGGCTACCTGTTTTTTAGCTTCGGCTATAGTACTTCCCAGATCACGCCCTTCAATACTGAACCCTACGCCTATATAACGGCTGTTTCCCTCACGGTAAATAAAGGCCGGACCTGTGTGGTAACCTATAGTAGCAATCTCACGTAGCGGTACTTTTTTTCCATCTGCCGCCGTAATAATAATGTTCCCTATTTTTTCAGGCGTATCGCGATAGTCTTTCTGAAAACGGAGTACCACATCAAACATGCGCTCATTTTCGTAAAATGTAGTAGCAGATTGTCCCCCAATCGTCATTTCAATAACTGACTGTACATCAGTGGTATTCACACCATATTTTGCCATTTTCCCATCGTGCAGCTGAATGCGAAGCTCCGGAACACCAATGTTTTTATAGACATTAATATCGGTTATGCCTGCTACTTTATGAATTGAGGCTGCTACCTGTCCGGCTTTTTTTTCCAGGTCATACAAATCATCGCCAAAAATTTTTATAACCAGCGCACTTTTCACACCCGCCACATACTCCTCTACATTGTCCTGGATAGGCTGGCTGAACCCGAATGTAATGCCCGGGTATACTCCAAGCTTTTGACGCATCTGCGCAATCAGTTCGTCTTTAGAAATCGATTTTTTCCATTCTTTTTCAGGTTTCAGTTCAATGTTAAATTCAATATTAAAAAAACCCGTGGGGTCAGTACCGTCATTTGGTCTTCCGGTCTGGGTAAGTATAAAGTCTATTTCATCAAATTCTTTCATCAGCATCTGTTTCATATCTTCTGTGAGCTGAACGGATTCTTCCAAATGAATACTATTGGGTAAAGTGGCTCTTACATAAATGGCTCCTTCGTTCAGCTTTGGAAGGAATTCCGATCCGTAATAGTGAAACCTTGCCATACAGCCCATAAGTAAAATCACAAAAACAGAAATCGTCATTTTTTTGTGTTTAAAAGTAAAAGCAAAAAGCGTATAGACATGTTTTCTGAAGAAACGGGAGATCGCATTTTCTTTTTCGTTTATATTACGGTTCAGAAGGTATTTACACATAGCCGGAACATATGTTAAGCTTAAAATAAGCGATCCAAGCAAGGCATATCCCAATGTAAAAGCAAGTGGGGAAAACATTTTTCCTTCTACTTTTTCAAATGAAAAAATAGGAAGAAGTGCTACAATTAAAATGAGCAAAGCAAAAAAGATATAGCTGGCTACTGAACCGGCACTTCGTTTTATAATGCCCAGTTTTGATTTCTTACTGAAACGTTTTGCACCCAGGTGATGAGATTCTTTCTCCAGTGCAACGAAAACGGTTTCGACAATAACAAGTGTGCCTTCCAAAAGCAGACCAAAATCGAGCGATCCCATAGAAATAAGATTAGCTGGTAACCCTTGTATCCGCAACATAATAATAGCAAATAAGAAGGCAAGTGGTATTACGGAAGCCACAATAAAAGTTGTACGCCAGTTGTATAAAAAGATAAAAACAATCAATGAAACTAAAATAACGCCTTCTGCCAGATTTTTGGTAACGGTATGTACAGTATTGTCTACGAGCTTTGTACGGTCGATAATGGGAACTATTTTTACGTCTTCGGGTAGTATCCGGGTATTGAGTTCTTCTATCTTTTCTTTTAAGCGCTCAATTACTTCTGACGGATTTTCACCTCTGAGCATAATAACAATGCCTTCTACCACATCTTTCTTATCATTGTATCCCACTTGGCCTAATCGTGGTTTTGCCGCAATTTCTACTTCAGCAACATGTTTAATCAAAATAGGAGTAGACCCTTTTACCGTTATCAGGATATTTTCAATATCGTCTTTTTTGTCCAGAAGCCCTACACCACGTACTACATATGCCTGATTTCCCTGTTGTATAACATCACCTCCCACATTGATATTCGATTTCGAAACCGCTTCATACACCTCCAAAGGCGATAAATTATAATTGGCCAGTTCGGTGGGGTTAATTTTTATTTCATAAATTTTTTCCTCCCCGCCAAAGCTTACCACATCAGCTACTCCTGGTACTGCAACCAATTCACGTTCAACGGTCCAGTCCTGAAGAGCCGTAGTTTCTTTTATAGGCAGGTCGCTTTCAATAATATACCTGAAAATTTCTCCGGTAGCGCCATAGGGTGGTTCAATAGCACTTTCCGCACCCGCGGGAAGATCTACAGCACCCATACGGTTGGCCACATATTGCTGTGCATAAAAATCATCAACACCATCATCAAACTGAACTGTTACTACCGACAAACCAAATAGGGAAATAGAGCGTACTTCTGACTTTTTAGGAATCGTGTTCATTTCCTTTGAAATAGGAAGGGTAATAAACTTCTCAATTTCTTCTGCACTTCTACCGGGCCATTGTGTGATAATACGGGCACGTGTATTGGTTACATCAGGGAACGCTTCAATAGGAGTATGCTGATAGGCATAAATACCGCCCAGTAAAAGGGCTATTGTTGCAAAAAGGATTATCATAGAGTGCTTCAGGGAAAAAGCAACGATATTCTGAACAAATTTTTTCATATTATTTATTTAGTTCTTCAAAAATGAGTAATTCATTTTGGGTGACTACTTTTTCATTTTCGTTAAACCCTTCTTTTACATAAGTGTATTGGTTGTTTTCTGCAGCAGGGATAATTTTTCGTATCTGCAAATCACAGTCTGATTTATAAATAACCGCATATTTTTTATTGTTGTCAAAAATAATAGCATGGTTGGGAATGGCAATTAAATATTCTTCTCCGGCCGATTTATCAATAATGATATCGGCACTCATACCCGGTTTCAGGCGCAGATCGGCATTATCTAAAACTACTCGCGCTTTTAGAACACGCTCTTCCTGGTCAAATACATTTGAGATGTGCATTATTCTTCCTGTAAAATAAGTGTCGGGATAGGCTAATGTTTTAACTTTCACAGGTGCGCCTTTTTTTATATACGGCAGGTTATTGGCATAAATGTTTACCATAACCCAGATTTGATTAAGATCAGATAAAGCAAATAAGTTTTCCTGATCTTTACCGATATTCATGCCCGGATTTATATTCTTTTCCACTACATAACCGCTTTTAGGTGCTTTTATCTGGAAAACACCTTTTTGTTCCGTGGCATTGTATAAATGAAGGTTGTTATTTACATTTTGAAGAGACGACTGTAAAGTGGCCAGTTCCATTTTTGCTTCTTCCACCTGGCGTTGTGACGCAAGCCCGTCGGCCAGCATAGTCTCAGATGAAACGACTTTTTGTCTGGCAACAGTAATCTCGTTCAGAATACTTTGTTTTTCCTGTGCCATATTACCCATTTCCGGACTTTTTACAGTGGCAAGCACATCTCCTTTATGCACATATTGTCCTAAAGTAAACTGCACATTTTCCACAATTCCGTCAAGCATACTTTTAAAAATAATAACATCATCCTCATTGTACTGTATGCTACCGGTTAATGAAATAGTTTCGGTTACAGGCATTTTTTTTACTTCTTCTAAAGTAAGCTGTTTTTTAAAAGCGCCTTTTAAACAGAAAGGTGATCCAACAGCTTCTGTCGGTGCTTTTTTTTCGTTTTTGGTTTCGCAAGAAATCATAAAGCAGGTAAATGCTGTAAGGGCTAACAGCGGTATGTTTTTTTTCATATGTTTATATCTTTGCCAATATTGTATTGTAATTCTTCAAAAGTGTTTAAATACCTTTTTTTGTGTTCTATAAGATTTTTCATATTGTTTAAATACGTTGCTACAAAATCAACAAATTCCAGAACGGAAATGTTCCGGTTTTGAAAATTACGGGTATATTTTTCCAGAGCGTTTTGAAGCTGTTTTTCAAAATCGGAGTTTTGTTGTTGTAGTATAGTATTCAACTGTCGGAGCTGTTGTATATTTTTCTGAACTTCGGTTTTAATTGTAAGCTCTTTCCGGTCAATTTCCTTAGAAGTTTGGGCAATTACTGTTTCGGCTTTTTTAATGTTTCCCTGATTGCGATTAAAAAGCGGTAGCTCTATGCTGGCACCCACACCTACAAAATCGCGCATGATATTTCCTCCTCTGTCATAACTTGCACTGATTGTAATATTGGGTACTTTTTCGGCTTTTTCTACCGCTAATTGTTGTTTACCAATTTGCAATTGGTTCTGAATTAATTGAAAATCGTTTCTGTTTTCCAGGGCTGTATCTAAAAGGAATGGCTGGTTTTCTAAAAGAATTTGGGGCAGTTCCCAGTCATCCGTCAGTACAAGGAGATCAGGATTGGGATTGCATACATAATGATTTATCTTTTGAAGAATGGCCGTTTTTTCAGCCTGTAAAACCGTTATTTCACTTTCAAAATTTAATTTTTCTGCGGCAATGCGTACAAAGTCCATTTCGCTGACATTTCCTGCTTTCCACTGTTTTTCGTAACCATCTGATAAGTTTTTAAACAACTCTAACTGGGTTACAATCAGTTGTTCTTCAGCTTGTAAAGCCTGCAGGTCAATCAGATGCTGACGCAAATCAAATTTCAATTCTCTTAATGTTTCCTGAAAAGAAAGCTCCTGATCTTTAACGTATAATTGCTGAAGTTGTATTTTTTTTTGACGTTTTCCGGCTGTTTCTATCAATTGTTCAATTTCCAGAGCTATTTGTTGATGCTGGCCATGGCGTCCGTATAAAGAAGGCAATGTTTCGCTGCTGCCGTTTTTCCACATATTGACTTCAGATACGCTAAAGGTTGGGTTGGGCCATAATTTGGCTTGTATTACTTCAGCCTGTGCCAGCTCAATGGCAAACTTTTGAGCAATAAGCTGCAAATTGTTGTCTAAGAATTGCTGTTCTATTTCTTTTTTAGAAAGGTAAACAGCTGGTCTATCTTGTGCGTATAAAATGCCGGCACCCCAAAAGAATACTAAACTATAATGTACAATAGATTTCACATTAAAAAATTTTTAGCAAAACTATTCGGAGTACATTATACCAAAATAGGAACTACATTAAAAGTAGATTAAAGTACATTAAAATTACATTAGAATACTGGAAAAATAAGCTGTACTAAAGTTCCTTTTTCAACAGAGCGTATCTGAAAGGAAATTTGGTGCTGTTTAAAGATAATCACAGCCAAAGACAAACCAACGCCACTGCCTTTAAATGCTGCCGTATTTTTTCCTCTGAAAAACGTTTGCTGAATAAAAGGGAGATCTTCTTCTAAAATTCCGATTCCCTGGTCTTCAATTTCTATTGTCAACTGCGAGGCTATGACTAACAAACGTATACGTACGGGCTGATTGCCGGAATATTTTATGCCGTTTTCAACCAGGTTTAAAAGGGCTATCTGCAGCAATACTTCATTTCCTTTAACTTGTAATTTTTCAGGAGATTGTACCTGCAAATCAACATGTATTAAGGCTTTGTATTTAATTTGCGCCTGCGACACCACATCCCACAAAATTTCATCAATTCGTAATGAGGTAAAGGTTTGTATCGTATTTTTAGCTTCGGCAAGAAGAAGCATATTGTTTAAAATAGTCTTTAATTCTTCAATATTTTCCTGTGCTACCCGCGTAGCTTCCTGGTATTCTTCCGGACTTCTTAACTTCTGAGAATAAACCTCAAGTGTACCTGAAATAGCTGCTAATGGTGTTCTGAATTCATGAGAAACATAATTGATAAAATTACGCTGTATGACAAAGGTGTCGGCTATACGATTTAATAAATGGTTATAAGTTTCTACGAGTTCCTGTAACTCATCGCGCGTGTTAATAGGTGATACAGGTGTGGTTAACGTATTCGATTCTTTGTTTTTTATTTCTTTAACTATTTGTTTTAAAGGCTTGTAGGCTATTTTACTTAACAATTTAGATAAGATAATAATACTCGTCCAGCCCACTAATAAAACCATAACCAGAATAATCAGTAAACGTCTCATGGTATCTTGAAAATCGGCACTTTTTTCCTTTATAAAAACATAAAAATCGCCCTGATTGTCCAAATAATACATGCCGTAATAGAAATGGTTATTGGATTGAAAATAGAGTTTATGCTGCTTTTTAAGCTGTTTTAAACGACTTTCTGTAATATTCCTGTCATTGTGCAGGTCGCCGAACTGTACTTTGTCATTTTCATCATAAATGGCTACCATATTGCTGTGGATCACTTTGTCGAACTGACGTTTTACTTCTTTATGCTGATAAGAAGGCTGTTCGTCCTTTTCCAAATAAAAAATAGCGGATATCAGGCAGGTTTTCTCGAGTTCTTTGATGACAGATCTTTCGGTAGATTTGTAAAAAGTAAAATAAATAACCAGAGCTGCAACGCTAAAGATAACGCCGAAAATAATGGATGAAAATAGGGTCAGGCGGCTTCTTAAATTCATTTTACCATAATTAATCTTCTAAAAACATATAACCGGCACCTTTTACCGTTTTAATCAATTGTTTTTCCGATTCGTTTATTTTGCCTCTGAGGTACGATATATAAACGTCTACCACATTGGTATTATTATCATAATTAATGCCCCATACAGCGTTTAAAATTTGCGTGCGGGACACTACTTTGTTTTTATATTCTATTAAAAAAGCCAGCAGTCGGAATTCTTTAGGAGACAATTCTATCTTTTTGTGATGCTGAAAAGCTTCGAACTTGTCAAGATCAAGAACCAGGTCATGGGCTTCCAGCTTTTTAGATCCGAAGAGACTTTGCTTGTATTTTGTACGGCGTGTTAATGCATTTATCCTGGAAATAAATTCCTGAAAATGAAAAGGTTTCACTAAAAAATCATCAGCGCCGCTATCCAGCGCATTTATTTTGTCGCTTGCCTCATTTAACGCACTCAGAATAAGAATAGGGGTAGTATTCTTTTTGTAGCGTATCATTTTAGTAAACTGTATACCGTCAATACCCGGCAGCATAATATCGAGAATAATGATGTCGAAAGGTGTTGTGAATACTACGTCTCTGGCTTCTTCAGCAGAGGTGCACAACTGTACGGAAAAACCATTTTCTTCCAGGCCTTTCACAATAAAATCGCTGATACGCGAGTCGTCTTCAACTAATAAAATATTCAAACTATTCTAAATTTTGTTTCGCTTTTATAAAATCTGTAATAAGATAGGCTGTTAATTTTCCTGTTAAATGCGTGTTTTTTTCCTCATCCAGATCAGGAGCTGCTTCGCATATATGCAAATATCCTGCGTTTTTATGACCAGACATAAAATGAAGGAACTGCCGTGCCTCTATACTTGAAAAACCGGTAGGAGTAATGGCACTTGATGCCGTACGTTCTATACTGTCTAAATCAATTTCAATACCATACGGTTGTTGCTTTATATGTTGTAAGGCCTGGTGCAGTTCAGATTGAAATTCTTTTTCCAGGCGCACTTTCATCTGTTCCAGGGTATTGTATTTTACCCGGGTACTGACTTCTTTAATGTGTTGGAAAACGGCTTTTGAAGTATAATTCTCATGAAGTCCGAAAATAAAATAATGATGTAAGAAATCTTCTTCAAAGGCATAGGAAAAGCCATTCCCGCTATGACGTCCTTCCAATGGACGGAAATCGGTATGGGCATCAAAATTTACTGCATTTACAGCGCAACTTTTACCTAAAGCAAGACCTTTAATATTGCCATAGGCATTGTTATGCCCTCCGCCGATAATAATAGGAACTTTATTGGCTTTTACAATTTTACTGACCAAGAAAGCCACTTCTTTGTCAATAAGTGTTACCAGTTGAAATAAACGCTGGCGTTGCGCGGTAACTGCCACGTTCAGCGTATCCGCTTCAGCCTGCCAGTCGGTAAAATCAAAAGCGCCTAAAATACCTATTTTGTTTCCTTTGCATGTTTTGTTGTGCTGGATGTTCAACAATGCCTTTAAGGTTTGTTGCCAGGCATTTCGGGCACCGGTTCTACCCATATTGGCTTTTATACCAATATCTTCGGGAATGCCAAAAACAATGAAATCAGCCTCGGTGTTGGCTAAAAAAGATTCCATATCCTGGCCGGTTTCAGGGTATTTTACACGTTCACCTAATTTTATTTCATTCGTTCGTAGCTGAACGTATTGATTTTTGTGTGAAGTGTTAAATATTACAAAATTTTGCATAACGATATCTCTTGAAACATTACTAAAAACAATAACTATAAGTTTTATTTATAGTTTTTGTTTATATATTGGGTTGTTAAAATGTTGATTTTAAGTATTTTGTTTATATATTTGTAATAGTAAATATAAATCGATTAAGTTCGGTTAAAATCTTTTTCATAACTATTTTTTCACCCCAAAAGACCCCTCTTTTGGGGTGTTTTTATAGGCGTTTTCCATTTAAAATAACTGTTTCAATCAGATTACTTCCGAAATTGTAAGGAATTTCATAAAACGAATGTAAAGGCTTGGTAATAATAAGACTGGCTTTTTTGCCTTTGGTAACAGAGCCGTATTCATTTAAAATACCCATAGCGTATGCTGCATTAATTGTAGCTGCATTAAAGGCTTCTTCAGGTGTCATTTTCATTTTGATACAAGCCGTAGCCACCACAAAATTCATATTGCCGGAAGGGGTTGTTCCCGGGTTATAATCAGAGGCAAGAGCCAGGGGTAGGCCGGCTGTAAGCATTTTCCGCGCCGGTGTGTAGGGGATAGATATGAAAAAAGAGCAGGTTGGTAAAGCCACAGGCATGGTTTTACTGCTTTTAAGCACTTCAATATCGTCATCCGTTACTATTTCCAAATGGTCTACTGATAAGGCATTGTGCTCTACACATGCCTTAATACCGTGTAGGGCAGTAAACTGGTTGACATGAATTTTAGGCAGTAAACCATATTTTTCTCCTGTTTTCATGATACGGATAGTTTCTTCTATAGAAAAATAACCTGTTTCCAAAAAGGCATCTACATAATCAGCTAATTTTTCTGCCGCTACTGCAGGGATCATATCATTACAGATTAAATCAATATAGCCTTCATGATCGTTTTTATAGGATGACGGAAAAGCATGTGCTCCTAAAAAAGTAGCTTTTATAGTAACAGGATAATTTTCTTTAAGGCGTTTAATCACACGCAGCATTTTTAATTCAGCATCAAGTGTTAAACCGTATCCTGATTTTATTTCTACGGCTCCGGTACCTAACCGCATGATTTCCTCCAATCGTATCCTTGACTGTTCGTAAAGTTCATCTTCAGAGGTTTCCTGAAGCTTTTTAGCAGAATTCAGTATACCACCGCCGCGGTTAAATATTTCTTCGTAACTCAATCCGTTAATCCGGTCAACAAATTCCTGTTCGCGGTTACCTGCATATACAATGTGGGTATGACTGTCTACCCAGGTAGGCATGACTATACGTCCTGTAGCGTCTATTATTTCATCAGCATCTACCTGTGGCAGTTCCTCCATTTTTCCATACGCTTTTATTACATCGTCTTCTATCTGCAAAAAAGCGTTAGTAAGAGAAGGCAGAGTATTCATGGCATCACCTGCCAGAAAAGTGGTTGTTTCTTCTCTTACTTGCAGTAATTCTTTTATGTTGATAATAAGTGTTGTCATTTTTATGCATGTTTATTTAGGTAAAAATACTATGGATATTTTATAAAATGGGTATCTTTAATTTAAAATTTATGCTTTGAAACGATTAAAAATTAAAAGAGAGAAAACAATACAGCCCTATACGTGGCTGTACAACGGAGAATATGTAAACGAAAAAACAGCTATTCAGCTTTTTTTATATGAAGAAGAAGAGTATTACGAAGAAACAGTTAGCTCGGTAGACCGTATAGAGTCTATACTACATAAGGCAAAGCCCGACGAAATGGTTTGGTTTAATATTCACGGCCTTAACCAGCCTGATGTATTTCCGCAACTTTTGAAACTCTTCCATTTGCCGGCAAGTATTTTAAATGAAGTACTTACTATATCACGCCGTTCACGTATTGAAACACAGGATGGTATTATTTTTTTCAATGCCAAAACCACTATTCCGCATCTGATTGAAGACCGTGTAGAGATTATTCCTGTCAGTTTTATTGTGAAAGACAACCTTCTAATGTCTTTTCAGGATAAGAAAAATGCGCTGTTTGAGCATATACGTGAACGTATACGTACCAAAACAGGGTCGGCGCGCCGTAAAAAAGAAGATTATTTATTATATCTTATGCTCGATGCCATTCTGGAAAATTTCTTTCTAACTCTGGATGAAATTGAAGACAAGATTGATGATATTACATCGTTAACAAAATTGTCACATAAAATATCTGTACTTAGTGATATTCAGATACATATAGATAATTTGAGTGTGATGAAACGTGCTGTTTTACCTTTAAAAGATGTGCTGTTTAATATTAAAAATATACATATTGAAGAGAATGATAAGTTCTTAGACCCGGCCAACCAGATTTATTTTGACCGGGCATACCATAAAGCGTTGGAAATTTTAGATCAGATTGATTACGACACCCGACAATTAGACAGTGCATCCAGTTATTTTTTCTCTATGCAGAGCCATCGTATGAATATGATAATGAAGGTGCTGACCATAGTTTCTGTTATTTTTATGCCACTTACTTTTATTGTTGGGGTATATGGGATGAATTTTAAGTATATGCCCGAAATAGAGTATAAATACAGTTATTTTATCGTTTGGGGTGTTATGTTATTTCTCGTGATAGCTATGGTATATTACTTCAAGCGGAAGCGTTGGTTTTAAATTGTTTTTTTCGTAAAAAAAATGGTAAAACAAATGTTTTTTTTGGTCAGATAGAAGTGTTTTTGCTTATTTGTTGATAAGTTTTTAATGTTAATTGGTGAGGTTTGTAAAATAAATCCCTTACATATTAGTAAAATTCCTTCCTTTTGCTTAAATTCGTAGCTTGATTATATAAAGTAAATTTGGTCTATATTATGAGTCAGACTACCACGAAAGAGACGTTAACTTTTGAAGATTTTAAGACAGAAGTACTTAACGATTACAAAATAGCGCGCATTAGCAGAGAATGTAGTTTATTGGGACGGAGAGAGGTGCTCACCGGCAAAGCAAAATTCGGTATTTTCGGTGATGGAAAAGAAGTGCCGCAGCTGGCCATGGCCAAAGCTTTTAAAAACGGTGATTTTCGTTCGGGGTATTACCGGGATCAGACTTTTATGATGGCTATAGGAGCATTGAATATACAACAATTTTTTGCCGGTTTATATGGTGATGCAGATTTAGCTCATGACCCGATGTCTGCCGGAAGGCAAATGGGAGGGCATTTCGCCACACACAGCTTAGATGAAACAGGAAATTGGAAACAATTGACTTCCCAAAAAAATTCAAGTGCTGATATTTCACCTACAGCAGGTCAGATGCCGCGTTTGTTAGGTCTGGCACAAGCCTCAAAAATTTACAGAGAATTCCCCGGAATTGACAAAGATGAAAAATTTTCGGTAAACGGAAATGAGATTGCCTGGGGAACTATAGGTAACGCGTCTACTTCTGAAGGCCTGTTTTTTGAAACCATTAATGCTGCAGGTGTTTTGCAGGTACCTATGGTAATGAGTGTATGGGATGATATGTATGGCATTTCTGTACACGCAAAATACCAGACCACTAAAGAAAGTATTTCAGAAATTTTAAAAGGATTTCAAAAAGAAGACGATATCAACGGTTATGAAATCTTTACCGTGAAGGGATGGGATTATGTAGCGTTGATCGAAACCTATCAAAGAGCAGCTGAAATAGCAAGAAAAAATCATATTCCTGTTTTAATACACGTTAAGGAACTTACTCAGCCTCAGGGGCATTCTACTTCTGGCTCGCATGAACGTTATAAATCACCGGAACGGTTAGCCTGGGAAACGGAGTTTGACTGTATGGCCAAAATGCGGAACTGGTTAATAGAAAATAATTTTACCAGTGCAGAGGAGCTGGATACCTTAGATGCTGAACTCAAAAAAGAGGTACTGGAAGGTAAAAAAGCGGCATGGAATGCCTACCTGGATCCTATTAAAGAAGAACGAAAAGTTTTAGTAGATATACTGACAGCAATAGGAGGCCAGTCGGCTCAACCCGAAGCTATTCAAGAAATGGTTACGGAATTAAACAGTATAAAAGAACCCATCCGTAAAGATATCATAAGCACGGCACGTAAGGCGGCGCGCTATTTTGCAGTATCAGGCGGTAATACACGATTGAATGAATGGATAACGGATTATTTCAAAACTATCCAGCCTAAATATAGTTCACACCTGTTTTCAGCATCTGATCAGACTGTTGAAACTGTAAGTGAAGTATTGCCAATTTACAATGATGATGCAGAAGATGTGGATGGACGTATTATTATCAGAGATAATTTTGATAAAATTTTTGAAACATATCCCGAAACCTTGATATTTGGTGAAGATTCAGGAAATATTGGTGATGTGAACCAAGGACTGGAAGGTTTACAGGAAAAATACGGTGAAATACGTGTGGCGGATGCCGGTATACGAGAAGCTTCTATTTTAGGACAGGGAATTGGTATGGCCATGCGTGGTTTGCGCCCTATAGCTGAAATACAGTATTTAGATTACCTTCTATATGCTATACAGATTATGAGTGATGACCTGGCTACGTTGCAATACCGTACATCCGGCCGTCAAAAGGCACCTTTAATTGTTCGTACACGTGGCCATCGCTTGGAAGGAATATGGCATTCAGGCTCTCCAATGGGAATGATAATCAATGCCATAAGAGGGATGCATGTTCTGGTACCGAGAAATATGACCAAAGCAGCTGGTTTTTATAATACATTGCTTAAAACGGATGAACCTGCATTGGTTATTGAATGCTTAAACGGCTACCGGTTAAAAGAAAAATTACCAGCTAATATAGGGGCGTTTACAACACCTATAGGAGTGGTGGAAACAATTAAAAACGGTACGGATATTACGGTGGTTTCGTATGGCTCTACTTTGCGCATTGTGGAACAGGCTGCTAAAGAGCTGGCAGAGGTAGGTATTGAGGTAGAGATTATAGATGCACAATCCTTACTGCCTTTCGATATCCGTCACGACAGTGTAAAGTCCTTGGAAAAAACCAACCGTTTACTGGTTGTAGATGAAGACGTACCGGGAGGTGCTTCTGCCTATATTTTACAGAAAATAGTAGAAGAGCAAGGTGGCTACCGTTATTTAGATAGTCGCCCAGAAACACTTTCTGCTAAAGCGCATCGTCCTGCATATGGGACAGATGGGGATTATTTTTCCAAACCTTCGGCTGAAGATATATATGAAAAGATATATGCCATCATGCACGAAGCGCAACCTCTTAAATATCCGGCATTTTTATAATATAAAGCATCCCAATCGGGATGCTTTTTCAGTTTAATAGGTGAACCCTGCAAAAGCGTCGGTTAAAAGGTAGTGGCGTATAAGTGAAAAATCCTGAAAAAAAGTTACATTTGCATCGTTTTTAACATAACGAGCAAAAATGGTTAGAGATTTATTTGAAAGAATTCAAGATAATAAAGGTCCGTTGGGAAAATGGGCTTCACAGGCAGAAGGATATTTCGTATTTCCTAAATTAGAAGGAAAACTGGGTCCTAGAATGCAGTTTCACGGAAAAGAAGTATTAAACTGGTCAATTAATGATTATTTAGGTTTGGCTACTCATCCGGAAGTTCTAAAAGCCGATGCCGATGCAGCAGCACAATACGGAGCTGCTTACCCTATGGGAGCTCGAATGATGTCAGGCCATACTACACTTCATGAACAACTTCAGAACGAGCTGGCCGCCTTTGTACAAAAAGAAGCCGCTTATTTATTAAACTTTGGTTACCAGGGAATGGTATCAACTATTGATGCATTGGTTACCAAGAATGATGTAATTGTATATGATGTAGATTCCCATGCCTGTATTATTGATGGGGTGCGTCTTCACATGGGAAAACGATTTACTTATAAACATAATGATATTGAGAGTTTAGAAAAAAACTTACAGCGCGCTACTAAAATGGCTGAAGAGCAAAATGGCGGTATTTTAGTTATTACTGAGGGGGTCTTTGGAATGCGTGGACAGCAGGGAAAATTAAAAGAAATTGTTGCCTTAAAAGAAAAATACAAGTTCCGTTTGCTGGTAGATGATGCACATGGTTTCGGTACTTTAGGTAAAACCGGGGCAGGAGCGGGAGAAGAGCAAAAATGTCAGGAAGGAATTGACGTGTATTTTTCTACTTTTGCCAAATCTATGGCTTCTATCGGAGCGTTTATTGCCGGTGATAAAGATATAATCGATTATCTGAAGTACAATTTACGTTCTCAAATGTTTGCCAAATCGTTACCCATGATCTTTACAATAGGAGCTTTGAAACGACTACAGTTATTACGTGAAAACCCTTCATTGAAAGCCAAACTTTGGGAAAATGTGAACCGTTTACAGCATGGTTTAAAAGACAGAGGGTTTAATATCGGAGATACCAATACGTGCGTAACACCGGTTTATTTAGAAGGTTCTATTCCGGAAGCTATGGTAATGGTAAATGATCTGAGAGAAAATTATGGTATTTTCTTATCTATAGTCGTATATCCTGTTATCCCGAAAGATATTATCTTATTACGCGTAATACCTACGGCCTCACATACTTTTACAGATATTGATGAAACATTAGCAGCATTTGAAGCAATCAGAGGAAAACTTTCTGATGGCACTTATAAAAAGATTGCTACGGAAACGACAGTAGATATGGAAACTCAATCCTAATAAAAAAGCCCGGTTTTACCGGGCTTTTTTATTAGGATTTTTTAGGTTTATAACTGTTAAAGAATGTTAGTACCTTATCTTTATTATACCCTTTACCTTGTTCTAAGCTACCACTTTCCTGAATTTTCAATACCTTTCCGTTGCTGTCTATTACAATAAAAAACGGATATCCTAGCTTATCACTACCAGGTGCGTATTTATTGAAAACAGCTTCATTGGTGTTCTCTTTTGAATAATTGAGATGATAATATAAATAATTGGCCTCTACTACTTTTTTAATCTCAGGAGTGTTTTTTATAAAATCATTAAAGATTAAACACCAGCCACACCAGTTGCCGCCAGCCTGTATCATGATATTTTTCTTTTCTTTTTTCGCTTTAACAAGCAGATCATCAATTTTACTCTGGGCGTCTTCATCAGGATGATAGGGTTTTTCTAATCCTTTTTTCAGAGTAGAGGCAGGTGTACTTTGTGCCATGCTTACTGGTGCATATATAGCCAACAGACTTATGCTTATTATGCTTATTATTTTTTTCATGAGATTTCTACTTTATATCAAAAGTAGAAAAAAAGCGATGAAATACTGTTAAATAAAGTCAAAATCAGGCAATCCATTGTTTAAAAGCCGTGACGCGTTCTCTGCTTACAATAATTTCCTCCTCTTTAAAATGATGCAATACCACTTTTAAACGCGAATTGCTGTAAATACTGATTTCTTTTATCGCATTTATAGCAATGATAAACTGCCGGTTTACGCGAAAAAACAACTCGGGATTACACATTTTTTCCAACGTATCCAAACTATCATCTAACGGAAAACTGCGCCCTTCAGAAGTAACCAGAAAAGTACTTTTATAGGCACTGTAAAAACAGGAAATATCAGTAACATCTACAATCTTTAACACGTTTCCAGCTTTTATCGTATAACGTTTTTTGTATTCATTCTGTAACATTTGCCTGATAAACTGGGGATTTAATGTAGAGATGCTTTGCCGATTAGAGAATTTTAAAATAGCTGTTTTTAATTCGTTTTCATCAATGGGTTTCAGCAAATAGTCGACACTATTCAATTTAAAGGCTTTTAATGCATATTCATCGTATGCAGTGGTAAATATAATGGCACTTTGAATCGTGATTTGCTCAAAAATTTCAAACGATAAACCATCTGATAACTGAATATCCACTAATATCAAATCGGGATGGGTATTTTCAGTAAACCATATCAGTCCTTCTTCTACTGAAGAAATAATAGCAATAACCGTACAGCCAAACTGTTCAGCTTTTCGTTTTAGTAAACGTCCGGCGGGCTTTTCGTCTTCAATAATTACAATTTTCATAAACTATTGCTATACTTTTTGCGTTCCTCTTCAATAAATTGTTTCAGCTTTCTGTCTTCCCAGTCTTTACCTAGAAAAGGAATAAAGTTAAAGACATTGGCAGCATGGCTAAAAAGACCAATACCCCATCCTAAAAGCGGAAAAATAAACCAATAACCACCGTTTTTAGAAAATACGAGATTAATAACAATTAAAAAAGTATTAACGCTAATGTATGTAATGAGGTGCGAATAAAATTCTTTGATTTTTTTGATGCGTTTGCGGGCACGTAGCACACTGTAGTTGTTAACATTTTCCATTTTATTTCTCATTTAAATATTTTTTATACATTTTTTGTTCCCATTTTTTCAGTGGATTAATGACTTGAAATCCATTAATTATTAAACCAATTATCCAGGAAAAAGCTACAAAATACCACCACTGGAATTTTGGATACGTATATAAATTGTAAGCGATAAACAAGGGCATCATGAGTAGAAAAAGAACTACACTTACATAAAATTCTTTTAATTTGGTCATATGTTTGTAGGCTGCTTCAAAGATTTCTTTTTCTACTTCCTGATGTAGTAATGCAATTTTTATATCGGGTAGAAGCAAGGGCAGTTCTACTCTGAAAAAAAGGTTGTCGGCTTCTATTTTCATTTTCTCTTTTGATAATAGTTGATAACGTTGTGCAATGTTTTTTAGCCCAACACCGTTAGATTGTTTAATATTTTGTTTTTTTTGATAATTGTTGCGTACTATTAATTGATGTTCTTCAAAAAACAAATCAATTTGTAAGGGTTTGTGGTCACTGACAATATTGTGTTTGATCGCATTTTCCAACAGTAATTGTAGACTAAGCGGGATCATCTGGTATTGAAACAAATCATTTTCCGGCGGAAAATTTACATTTAAACCGTTTTCGAACCGCATTTTCAAAAGAGATACATACAGTTTTGCAAAACGGATTTCTTCTTCAACTGTTATGAGGCTCTTATCTTTTTGGTCAAGTACGTACCGGTAAATTTTTGATAAGGAAATAGTAAATTCTTGTGCCTTTTCCGGATTTTCTTCAATTAAGGCACTTAACACGTTTAAGGAGTTAAAAAGAAAATGCGGATCGAGCTGGTTTTTTAATGTTTCAAATGATGCAGTGGCTTTAGTAGCAATACGGGTTTGCTGTATAATTTCTATCTTATCTTTTCTTCTGATTAATAAAATAATATAAACAGTAGTTGCTATGGTCATTGAAAACCATAACATAACCAAAGAATTATTTTTTATGAATTCAATAGCTTCTATAGGTGTTTTTTGGGCAAAAATAATATGTGCTAAAAATTCCAATACTATAACTACAAATGCCGTTAGTGTGTTTACCAGAATGCCCCCTATAAGAATGTTTTCTAAATTTTTTTTTCGTTTTAAATAATAATCCGATAAAACCAATGTGTTGGCAAGATAAATACCAAAAGTATACGTAAATACACTGGCAAATTGTTTTAAAAAGCCAAAACCGTTCAGTTTCATGGTGTATTCATAATTGATTAGCAATACTGCTATGTAACACAATAGCAATATCACTGAAAATTGTTTAAGATGTCGTATAAATTCTTTCATAGTCTAAATTTATAGCGCTTTTTTCGCTTTCATTTTTTGTGTCCAGAATATTATGTACGGTATTCCTACCAAAGTAGGCAGTAGCCAGACCACCAAATTACTAATGCTTAAACCGGCTACCATAAAAGCCGTAACCGATGTGATAAAAGCACCAACCATACGACCAATATGACTTACAACTGCTATCATGTTATCTGTGGTAAATTGTTTAAATGTTTTAAAATCTCGGTAGGTCATAAACAAACCAATGCTTCCGAAAAAGAAATACAGTTTCCATAAATTATTGCCTTTCATAAAACAGAGAATTCCTAAAATAAGCATTATTAAGGCACTTAAACACATAGTGTATGATATCAGTTTATCTTTCCAGTCGGCTGCACTTTTTATTTTACCCTTTAATGTTAAAGCACGATTGCCTGCCAAAACCATATATAGGGTAAAAATGCCGATTAGAAATAAAAATAGATTTTCATGTCCCGGCATTACCGCTACCGATAAAATACTACTGATAAGCATACCGTATAAGAAAATTTTTCCCCATAATTTGTGTACTTTACCGCCTTTTCGAACGGCAATACTGATTACGCCAGCTGTTAATCCTAAACCGCCGAAAAAAGCGTGAATATAAATAAGTGTTTTAATAAAAGGTTCCATTTATATTTTATTTATAAATCAAAAGTAATATGGAAATAGTTTCAAAAAAAAGAGAAAATGATGAGTCGTTGAATTTCAGCGATGAATGGTTAAAAAATAAACCATTTAGAAAAATAGCCCCTGGAACCAATAAGAAAATCATTTTTAAATGATACATTTGTAGCTATAAAATTTACGAAAATGGTTTATAAATTTAGGGTTATTCTTGATGCGGAAGAAGATGTTTTTAGAGATATAGCTATAAGAAGTAATGATACTTTAGAAGATCTACATAATACTATAATCAACGCTTTTGGTTTTGATGGGGCAGAAGGAGGCTCTTTTTATACCTGTGACGAACAATGGACGCAGGGTGAAGAAATTCCGCTCTTTGATATGGGAGATATACCGGGAGAACAGAAAACAATGGCCGATTTTGAATTAAGTGATCTGCTAGGCGAGGAAACAACTAAGATTTTATATATTTACGATCCGTTTAATATGTGGACATTCTTTGTAGAACTAGCCGCTATTGAAGAAGAAACCGAGACAGAAGAAACCGAGCTTCCGGCTTTATTATTTGCCCATGGTATTTTACCTTCCGAGGCGCCCGTAAATTTTAACACTCCTCTGAGTAAAGATGATATGTTTGGCGATTTTGATGATGACTACGATGAGGATGATTTTGATATGTTTGACGGAGATGAAGACTTTGAAAATTTTGATTATGATGACCGTTACTAAAAAAATAACCATCTGAAATATGCAAAAGAAAACTCAAAAGGTTTTCTTTTTTTTACGAATCTTACATTTTTTAAAATAAACACCATGATTAATTTATTTAATGCGCAAATTGAATCGCTTTCCATCCACAGAGTGGGAAATAAAAGCCGTAATGAAGCTATTTTCCTATCGGAAAACCCTTATAATCTGAACGATGAAATTGCTCCGCTTCTAAAAGAATATTTTTTTAAGTCTTTCAGAGAAAAGGAAGAGAATTATTTTCAGTTTGCACATGATGTAGATTTGGAATATAATGAAATGTACAATTATGCCGCTGAGATTTTTAACAACCCTGGCAGTGTACATGAAGTATCCAAAAAAATTACCCGTCACCTTTTTGAACAGTCTAACCACCCGCATATTAAAAATGGTGAGGTATATGTAACCTATTTAACGCACCTTACGATTGATAATAATCCGGTAGATGCGGTAGCGGTATTTAAAAGCGAATTGAAAACAGATTTTCTCCAGTTCGAGGAAAAAGAATCAAACCTTGAAATGGTGTTACAACAGGGAATAAATTTAAATAAACTGGATAAAGGTTGTATTATCTTCAATTATAAAAAAGAAGAAGGTTATAAAATTCTGACTGTTGACAGTAACCGGTACGATGCACGCTACTGGTTAGAACATTTCCTGTCTGTAGATGCCTTTCAGGATGAAAACTTCATGACGAAAAAATACTTGAAATTTGTACAGGATTTTGCAAAAGATGTGGTTTTACCGGCAGAAGATAAGAAAGAGGAAGTAATGTTTATGAACCGTTCCGTAAATTATTTTGCTAAAAATGATGAATTTGAAGAGTCAAATTTTTTAAACGAAGTAATAGACAATCCTGATTTGCAGGCCGAATTTAAAAATTACAAAGTAGACAGAGGAGAAAAATATTCGATAGAAGACGTGTCGTCCTTTCCAATTGCCAATAATGCTGTTTCAGATGCGCGCAGAAAGATGAAAAATGTAATTAATCTGGATACCAATGTACAGATTAAACTGGATTTCATTAATCCGGAATCAGCTGAGAAATTTATAGAAAAAGGATGGGATGAGGAAAAACAAATGTATTATTACCTGGTTTATTTTAATAAAGAACAAAAATCAAGCGGACAATAAACGTAAAGAGTGCTTCAAGGCACTCTTTATTGTTTTATGATCATACCGGAACATTCAGAAACCCATTTCTTTTTATTTAATCAGAAGATAAAAGAATATGTGCCAGTTTTTCCGTTAACTTTTTACGGCTGTAATATTGCAATCCTATAGCGGCCATTTTTAGATTATCTTTCCGGTACTTTTCATAATAGCCCATCAGAGTGGACTTTATAGTGTCTTTTTCGTCATATTTACAAAAAATACCGCTATTGGTATTTTTCATAATCTCAGCAAAATCTGCCCCGTCAGGCCCAATACCCAGAATAGGTCTTTCGGCTGCCATATATTCAAACAGCTTGCCGGGAATAATGCCGGCAGTTTCTTCCGAATCGATTTCTATCAATAATAAAACCTGAGAAGAACGCTGTTCTCTCAATGCAGCATTATGAGAAAGGTAGCCCAGATTATTTACGTAAGCCTCTAATTTGAATTCCTTAAGCGTTTCCAGGATATGTATACTTGTTTTTCCTGCTAATTTTAATTCAAAATCTTCTCTGAACTCTTTATTTTCTCTGATAAGCTCTGCAATGGCCTTCCATAAAACACGCGGATTACGCTCAGCAAGGAGAGAACCGATATGCGCAAGGGAGAATTTTTTGTCCAACGCCGGTTTTTCTATAAATTCTATGTCATAACCATTTGTAATAACCGTTATAGGACGGGAGGTTAACTGCTCAAATTCTTTTTTGGTGGTAGGACTTGTTACGATAATATGATGAGCTTTAGAAAGCACGTCTTTTTCAAGTTGCTTATGTTTTCGCGCGGATTTTTTAGACAGCTTCAGGGCTTTATGATAACCGATTGTGGTCCACGGATCCCGAAAATCAGCGATCCATTTTAAACCGGGATGCCTTTGCTGTAGCTGAAAGCCTATTAAATGTAAACTGTGTGGTGGGCCGGTAGTAATAACAGTATCTATTTTGTGCTGCTCCAAATAGTCTGCCAAATAGCTTACAGATGGCTTAACCCATCCTATACGTGCATCCGGAATAAAAAAATTGCCCCGAATATATAAAAGCATTTTTTCTAAAAAAGTCTGCTTTTTCTTATCCGGTACCATACCGGAACTGATGTCTTTGGTCGCTTTCTTTGAAAGAAATTTCGCCCAACCATAAGGCTCTTGTATAGGCTTTCTCAGAATAACGATATCTTGCCGTATATCGCGTTCTAAGTCTTTATCTGTAATAGGGTAATGGGCATTTTCGGGTACATAAACAACAGGAGATATACCAAAATCAGGTAGGTATTTTACGAATTTTAACCAACGTTGTACACCCGGACCGCCCGCAGGCGGCCAGTAATAGGATATAATGAGAACTTTTTTCGACATATTTTCTTCGTAAAACTAAAAATAAACAGGCTACTCCTAACAATACTATAATCAAGTCAAGAGAAAATAACGGAATTACTTCTTTTGAGAGGCTATTTGTTTCTCTTACCAGACCTTATCATATAAACGGCACCACCTGCAAGTAAAAGTACCATACCTATAAAACTGAATAATGCAATACGGCTTCCGGTTTTTACCACTTCCGGGTCAAACTCAAAAATCACGGTATGTCTGCCTTCCGGGACACGAATGGCTCTTAAAGTGTAATCTACTTCATAAATAGAGGCTTCTTTACCATCTACAGTGGCTTTCCAGCCTTTGGGGTAATATATCTCGGAAAAAACAGCTAAGCCTTCATTGGGATTGTTGGTTTCGTATACTATTTTATTTGAGAGATAAGATATGGTTTTTATGAAAGCTATACTATCTGTTGTATAGTGATCTTTAATTTGATTATCTGCTTTTTTTGTTTCAATAACCGCCGTTTTTTTGGTAGTGATATTTCCCAAAGCTTTAATAGCCTCATCTGGTGATGCTACTTTCTGAACTTCCGATACAAACCACGCATTGCCATTGGCTTCCTGGTTGGTAAGGGCCACCGGCTGTTGCTGTTCATCTGTATTGATAATGTATTTGACATTAAGCATGTTCAGTATTTCTACATTATTTTTAGACAAGTGGTAGTCATACAATTCCTGAATTTTCTTAGGTTTTGCTGCATGATAGCCCCCCAAAGAATGATGAAAAAAAGATGCTCTTCCACTTGAAAAGCCTCCCTTTACATCGAATACCCGAAAATTAGAAGGGTCTTTCTTTATCACTTCATCTGCGGGAGTAAGCTGAAACGGGTTTTTTACCAAATGTGCCGCTACAAAATTATCTTTGTTCACATAATTGATGTCTAAACTTACCAGATCAATAACAGCCAAAGCGCCGATAATAAGAACAGTGGTTTGTGCTTTTAGCTTCTGAACTGTAAAAAAATATAAAACACCTCCTGTAGCCAAAACGTATAAAGCAGTCCGAAGAAGATCGGCTGTATACATGGCACTTCTGTCTTCTGCCAATGCCTGTATAAAACTAGGTGCCATTTCACCGAACATCTGCATATAATACTGGTCATTGTCTGACGAAAAGCTTACAAACGATTTGGCAATAAATAAAATAACCAGAAGACCGGCTGTTATACCGCCTGCTTTTTTCAGAGCATTTAATTTTTCATCCCGTGTAAGCTGAAAGAAAGATTGTAAACCTAAAACAGCCAGTACAGGAAAACAGATTTCAGCAATGACTTGGATAGAAGTAATGGCACGAAACTTATTGTACATAGGAAAATAATCAATCATAAAATCGGTCAGAAAAAAATGATGTCCCCATGATAATAAAATGGAAAATACGATACCTCCGATGAAAATGTACTTTATTTTGCGTTTTTCAGTAAATAAAGATAAAATAAACAGGAATATAACTACCGCACCAATATAAGCAGGTGCAGCTACTATAGGCTGGCTACCCCAATACGTAGGGGCATGTTTGGCAAAATCGGCCGCTTCAGCAGGTGACGCTCCAATAGTAGTTAAAAACTGAGCTGTATGCGATTCAATACCGATATTTTCATTGTTGCCGCCACCGGTTAACCGGGGTACAAATAAATTAAAGGTTTCAAAAATACCATAACTGTATTCGGTAATATATTCATGTGACATCGCATTATCACTTGTTTTGGGCGAACCATCTGCGTTTATAGCCAAATCACTTTTACTACGGGTGCTAAATGCGGCATATTCCTGTGTAGCCAGTAAATTGGTCGCATTACTTCCTATGGCAAAAAGGCCCGCGACAGCAAACACTGTAAAAGCAATTGCCAACTGTTTTAATTCTTTTTTCTTAACAAAATCAATAATAAAATATACTGTCATTACAGCCAGAAATAACAATAAATAATAAGTCATCTGGAAATGATTGGCGTTTATTTCAAGTGCGGCGGCTACCATGGTAAGCAATCCTCCAGAAACGTACCTTTTTCGGAATACCAGTAAAACACCGGCAATGACCAGAGGCATATAGGCAATGGCATGCGCTTTGGCATTATGGCCAGCTCCCATGATAACGATGAGGTAGGTAGAAAAACCGAAAATCAGAGCTCCTATTACGGCCTTAAGAGGACGGATTTTTAAACATACGAGTAGAATATAAAAACCGATAAAATATAAAAAAAGATAATCAGCGGGCCGCGGCAGAAATCGTAGTGTATGGTCTAATTTTTTGATGTAGTTATGTGGATACTGAGCTCCTAACTGGTAGGTAGGCATACCCCCGAAAGCACCATTGGTCCAGTAAGTTTCCGATTGCTGCGTATTCCTGAAATCATTTTGCTCTTTTGCCATTCCGGTATATTGTACAATATCCGATTGCATTATTTCCTTACCTGATAATACAGGATAGAAATAAGCTAGGGCAACAATGATAAAAGTGAGTAAAGCAAGTAAATGAGGCGTATAATTTTTAAAATTTTTCATGCACCTATAGGTTTTTATGATTTTGTAGCTAAAGTAACAATTTAATTAAGGGTGCACAACACGTGACTATATAAAAAAACCTTGCCTATCGGATGAACGGGCAAGGTTTTTCATTATTATATAAAAATTGGAAACTCCAACTTATTCAATCTCTTCAAAATCAATATATTCGCCTACTTTTTTCTTTTCCTTAGGGAATTTATTCTGAGCAAACTGACGGTTAAGATCAGCTTCCTGTTGTTGCGTTTGCTGATTTTGATTGTGAGACTGCTGGTTTTGATAATATTGTTGTTGCTTTTGTCTAAAACTCTCTTCGGCTTTTTTGGCTACTTTAGTAATTAAAATAGGAGCAAATAACCTAAAGGCAAACTTAAACAGATAGTACAACAATACTAAAATAGCTATTGTTTGTAATACAGTTCTGAATGACGCTTCAAATAGTGGCATAATTAGGATACTTGTTTATGTCTCAAAAATACAAAAAATAGAGGGGTATACCTTATATAAAGTCTTAAAAAAATAATAAATTATTTTTTTTGTACTGCCTGCCATGCTTCATATCCGCCTTCTATTTCTCTGACATTGGTAAAACCAAGTTCTTTAAAAACAGCATAAGCCTGGGCACTTCTGGTACCTGATTGACAGAAAATAACGATAGGTTCGTCTCGTTTAAAATTATCGATATTATCTTTGAAATATTCGGCCTTAATATTAATATTAATGGCTTTTGGTATAGAACCTTCCTTGTATTCTTCAGGAGTTCTGACGTCTATGAATTTGACCTGGTCTATTTCAGAATTTACCTTTTCAGGAATTAAGAAATGTTCTTTTGCCTGCGCAAACGATGTAACACTCACAAGTGCCATAACCAAAACGGCAATTATATTTTTCATATCTCTTCGGTTTTAATGAAACTAAATATATTGAATATGACAAATATCATACATTATACTAAAATAGCCCGTTAATTTTACCAAAAAATTGAAAAATGAATAAACTTATTCAAAAATATAATACAACAGGACCACGATATACAAGCTATCCCACTGTTCCTTATTGGGATGTAGCTACTTTTCGTTTGTCTGATTATAAACTACGTTTAATACAAAATATGCAATCCGTTTCGCAGGGAATTGCCTTGTATATCCATTTACCTTATTGTGAAAGTTTATGTACCTTTTGTGGCTGTCACAAAAGAATAACAAAAAATCATGAGGGTGAACTTCCCTATATCCAGGCTCTTTTAAAAGAATGGGACATGTATACAGATATGTTTAAAAAAAGGCCTCTCATAAAAGAATTACATTTGGGTGGAGGAACACCAACCTTTTTTGCGCCCCGGCATTTGAAACAATTGGTAGAAGGTATTTTCTCAAGGGCACGCAAAGCGGCTGACTGTGAAATGAGTTTTGAAGGACATCCGAATAATACTACTAAAGAACACTTGCAAACGCTTTTTGATATTGGTTTTAAACGGGTAAGTTTTGGCATTCAGGATTATGATGCCACAGTGCAGAAAAAAATAAACAGGGTACAGTCTTTTCACCAGGTTGCCAAGGTTACAATCTGGGCAAAAGAAATAGGATATGAATCCATTTCTCATGATATTATATACGGACTTCCTTTTCAGACGTTGTCCGGGATAAAAGATACTATCGAAAAAACCAAATCATTAAATCCCGATAGGTTATCTTTTTATGGTTATGCACATGTACCCTGGATAAAAGGAAACGGGCAACGAGGCTTTAAAGATGAAGACATTCCGAAGAATGAAGAAAAAAGAGCCTTATATGAAACGGGCAGGGAGCTGTTACTGAAAAATGGGTATATAGAAGTAGGGATGGACCATTTTGCAAAACCTGAAGATCATTTATTCACTGCCATGAAAAACGGAAATCTGCATCGTAACTTTATGGGGTATACCACACAACGTGCAGATGTTATGATTGGCCTTGGTGTATCGTCTATAAGTGATTGTGGCACCGGTTTTGCACAAAATGAAAAATCTGTGGAAGGCTATATAAGTATGATAAAACAAGGAATTCTACCCGTAACTAAAGGACATCTTTTAACCGATAAAGATCTTGTGGTGCGCCGGATTATCTTGGATTTAATGTGCCGGTTTACAGCAGATATACAGCCTTTATATGATATAACGCAAAATAAAGAAGGATTCTCAGAAAGCTTGCGGCCGTTTTTAGATGACGACCTGGTAGAACAAAAAGGAACCGTTATCCGTATTACTCCGGAAGGCCGGATGTTTGTACGGAATGTTTGCATGTTGTTTGATTTATACCTGAAAGATTCTGTTCAGGAAAAAACACTATTTTCTTCAACCATATAACCTATGAAAACAGATTTTAAAAATTATATCATAAAAGTTTTTTTTATTTCCTGGCTGTTGTTCGGTTTGTTTTATTTAGACAGGAATACTACAGACCTGGCAACCAATTGGTTTTCGTATGCAGGTTTTTTAGCTTTTCTGGGTTATTTAATTTACAGTTTAAAAAAAGAAGCTGCAAAAAAGGGGTAAGAAGACTTATGTTTTATATAAGGTGCTCTTTATCCATATGTTTCCAGCGTTTATGTGTCCAGAAATAATATTCAGGTGCTTTGAGGATCTGTTGCTCAACCAGATCTAAAAATTTACGGGTAGGTGCAAACTTAGGTTCGTTTTTAATAGTATCGGTTATAGGAATAAAGGTAGCCTTGTAATAGCCTCTTTTTACCTTTTCAACATTTACATACAAAATGTTTAAATCCAGTTTCCTGGCTAAAGCTTCAGCCCCCATATGTACGGGAACCTCAATTCCTAAAAAAGACTCCCAGTGTAAGCCTTTTCTGTAATAAGGTGTTTGGTCACTAAGAAACAAATATGTACCGTGTATACCCTTATTCTGATTACTTCTTATGACTAATGAGGCTTCTCTTGCACTGATTAAACCGGCGTCAAACCGCGCGCGTATTTTTTGCATCAATTGATCAAAATACTTGTTAGAAAGTGTTTTATAAATGCCGAACCCTTTGTAGTCAATATATTTTCCTAAAACAACCAGCCACTCCCAATTGGCATAATGCGGGGCCATTAAAGCAATACTTTTGCCCTTCTGCTCATATTCTTTTACGAGCTCTATATTAGTGAACTGGTACCTTTTCATGATTTCCTTTTCAGAGATAACAGCGGTTTTAATCATCTCCAGAAACATGTCGCATACATGGTGGTAAAACATTTTTTCTATAGCGTTTCGTTCACTTTCAGATAAATGAGGTAAAGTCAAGGCCAAATTCTGACGAACCGTTTTTACACGGTAACGCACTATTCTATAAAGGAGGAAATAGATAACATCTGATAAAAAATACAGGGCCTTAAAAGGGAGTATTGCGATACACCATAAAAGCGGGTATGCTACTAAATAGGCTACTAGTTGCATTAATTAATTT
Source organism: Paenimyroides tangerinum (assembly GCA_050990835.1). Classification (GTDB taxonomy): domain Bacteria; phylum Bacteroidota; class Bacteroidia; order Flavobacteriales; family Flavobacteriaceae; genus Flavobacterium. The sequence continues at coordinate 2,209,007 of CP158859.1, forward strand.
TTGTGCAAAGATAATGTTTTTATGTGTTTAATGTATTTTTGTATCTTTCAATCCTTAAAAATCATAGTATGAGCATCATTTTAATTTTTATTATTGTAGCAACGGGCATAGTTAGTTTTAAAGGATTTAACGATGTGGTTTTTTTTGAAAAGTATAAATTTCAGGTTTCAAAAATACAACAGGGCGAAGTTTTCAGAATGTTTACATCGGGCTTTCTTCATGCCGATTTGGGGCATTTGTTTTTTAATATGTTTACCTTATATATTTTCACACCTGTTGTGGTCAATTATCTCGGAAATGTCAGTTTCCTGATCATTTACGTGAGCAGCCTGCTGGCAGGAAGCTTGTTAACAATGCAATTGCATAAAAAGCAGCCGTGGTATTCGGCTATAGGAGCATCAGGAGCTGTAACAGGAATTGTATATGCCGCTATTTTAATTTATCCTGATATGTCGTTATATCTTTTTTTTATTCCTATTCCCATACCGGCATATGTGTTTGGAATAGGATACCTGTTATATTCCTTATACGGCATGAAAAAACTCAACGACGGAATTGGCCATACCGCTCATTTTGGAGGAGCTATTGGCGGGCTGGTAACAACGGTTATTTTTGATTATACTTTATTGATAAACCATAGTATTATTGCCATATTATTAATAATTCCCATAATTCTGCTTTACGCCTTTAAAAATAATTTTAATAGGTAATACACCTCTTTTTAATTAATTTATTGGGTAATTTTTGGTTTAAATGTTTTTTGTTTATTATAAATTGCTATTTTAGGGCTGAATTTTAAAACTATTTCAAAATTTAAATCCCCTATATAATGAACAAAAAATTACATTTTCTCTACTTTATTTGCATTTTTCTTATTTTCTGCACAAATCTAAACGCCCAGTATTATAAGGAACATTATATTGCACCGGCTCCATGGCAGTATTGGAGTACCGCAAATGAAATTGTAATCGGTACTCTTTCCGCTGCGCCCGCAACGGTACAGCTTAAAAAAAGTGACGGAACATTACTGACCACTTTAACGGTAGCGCTTGATGCTCCCGTTTCCTATCGTTTTGCAGGTGATGCTTTTGCATTGACAAGAAACCTTCCTGATGTAAACTATACCGATAGAGGGCTTATAGTAGAAGCAACAGAGCCTGTCTTGGTTAATTTAAGAAATATAGCTACAGATGCTTCACAGGGATTTATCCAATTAGGAACAGGAACCATAAAAGGAAATGCCTCTTTGGTGAGTTTCGGAAAAGAAGGATTGGGAATGGCATTTCGTTTAGGGTATTACAGAAAAAGTACCGCGGGCTTGTTTAACGGAGCACCGGTTTATTCCGTAATGGCAACCGAAGATAATACCGTGGTTTCCATACCAACAGGCGGAACCCCGTTAACGGTTACACTACAGACAGGAGAAAGTCGCTTGTTTAAAGCGCCTTTAGGTAGTTTGTTAACAGCAGATAAACCGGTTGTAATGAATACAGGGAGTTGGGGCGATGTGCCGCAAACCTGTGGTGCAAATGGAGAAGACGGTGCTTTTGATCAGATAGCACCGGTAAATGTTTTGGGTACCCAATATTTAGTAGTACGAGGAAGAGGAACGGCCCCTACCGCAGGTCAGCAAACCTTGTTTTACGGACCTGAACAAACCCTGGTGGTAGCTTCGGAAGATAATACACAGGTAACGGTTCAGCATTTTAATGCAGCCGGAGTAGCTATTGGTACTCCTCTGACGATTCCGCTGGCGCTTGCCGGAAACTTTGAGTCATTTTATCATGGGGACGGACAAAATCAGTATTCTTCTTCTTTAATTATTGCTGATAAACCTATTATTGTGTATTCAGGAACTGCAGTAGGTTGTGAAACGGATATCTCAACGGTATTGCCAATAGGAGGATGCGCAGGTTCTACGAATATTCAGACCAAAAAATTTATTGATTATAACGATGGCGGTTTAGATTACTTTGCCTTTACGGTTATAGAAAGCCAGACGGTTCCGGTAATGTTAAACGGGGCGGATATTGAAACATTGACAGGCGTTACAAGAACAACGCTAGGTACTTCCGGTTTTGATATGATTCGTTTTACTAGAACGCAAATCGGTAATCCGGCTAACCTCTTGCTTTCTTCAACAATGCCGCTTACTACAAGTATTGTACAGCAACAAGACAACGTTTCATCAATGTCAGCGTTCTTTTCAGCTTTCGGAGCAGCAGCTTTAGCTCCTGTGGTAGTTACGGTTAATGATGATTGTACAGTTACTATTGAAGCTCAGCAAGACCCGGATATTACACAATATGAATGGTTCCGGAATGGTATATCAATAGGAACTACTGATGAAAATCATATCAACGTTACAGAGAGCGGAAATTATACAGTGAAAGTACAGAAAGGATGCGGTTGGGGAAATATGTCTATGCCTACTGCTGTAGAAGTAAATCCATGTAGTGATCTTTCTGTTATAAAAGAAGTAAAAAGTCAATTAGACGAACAGGCAGTATTTAAGATAACGGTTAAAAATAACGATGCTATTTTTACAGATAATAACGTGACAGTACATGATGCTTTACCTTCAGGTTATACGTTTGTGAGTTATACGGCAAGCCAGGGAACCTACGATCCGGTAACAGGAGATTGGTCGATAGGTGCGCTGGCACCGGGACAGGAAGAAAGTCTTGAAATAACAGTTACTATTAATGAAAATGGAGAATATATAAATGTCGCTACCGTTGAAGGTGAAAATATTGATAAAGACCCTGGTAACAATAGCGATGATGCTATAGTGAATTTTGGTAAAATGAGTCTGACCAAAACAGCAGAAAAAAAAGAATATGAACGAGTAGGAGAGATTATCGTATATACACTTGAAATTAAAAATACAGGAGATCAGCCTTTGCGGAATGTGCGGATAACGGATACTAATGCGGATGCAGGTTCTATTTCTCCGGCAACATTTACGGTAATTAACCCGAATGAAACGGTAACAGCTAAAGCAAATCATACTATTACCATTAATGACTTTATTGCTGGCCAGGTTCAAAACCAGGCAAAAGCGGTAGCTGAAACACCTATAGGCAGTATTGAAAAAGTATCTGACGACCCTACGACAACTTTGATGGATGATCCTACTATTGTAAATATGATTCGTGTGGCCGATTTAAATGCGACTAAAGATGACGGAATTATATACTACCAACCCGGACAGGAAACCCATTATGTTATTGTAGTAAAAAACAACGGACCAAGTTCTGCTGTAAATGTTCTGGTAGAAGATCCCATGCCGGCAGGAGTAAGCGAAATGTCATGGTCAAGTACCATCGGAACAAGTGGAACAGGTAACTTACGGGATATTGTACCTTTAATTCAGGTAGGAGAAACAGTAACCTATAATGTAAAGGTTCGTATTCCGAACAATCAGAAAGGCGATTTTGTTAATACAGTATATGCAACCTCTGAACTTAATGAAGACAGAAATCCGTTATGCGATACCTGTGTAGATATAGACCGTCAGGAGGTAGTGATACCAAAAGGAATTTCACCCAACGGCGATGGTTTAAACGACTTCCTGGATCTGGAACCGTTTTATGTAGCTAAAATTACTATTTTTAATCGCTTGGGGAAAGAAGTATATTCAAAAGTAAATTATAAGAATGAATGGAAAGGACAGTCAAACAGTAATAAAGAACTGCCTGACGGGGTTTATTTCTATCACATTTTAATTATAGGAGGTTTTGAACATACTGGGTATATCCAGCTCACGCGTGAGGTAAAATAAAAATAAAGGCTGCTTTCGCAGCCTTTATTTTTTTATCCGGTTCAGCAGGTACTGAAACGCCACAGACAAAATAATAACCATAACGGCCCCGATTAAATTTAGCCATAAGTAGCTCACCACTTTGGCAAAATAAATAAATATGACGGCAGTTTGAGTAAGCATAGCCGCCCAGAAAGCAGCGTTTGCTTTACAGTATTTTATAAACAACGCTATTAAAAACAGACCTAGAACAGTACCGTAAAAAATGGATCCGATAATGTTGACCAGTTGAATCAGATTTTCGAACAAACTGATAAAACAGGCCGTAACAATACAGACTATTCCCCAAAAAATAACCGATAGTTTGGTTATACGTAAATAATGCGCTTCTGATTTTCCTTTAATATTTGCTTTATATAAATCTATTGCCGAAGTAGAGGCAACTGCATATAAACCGGAAGCGGAAGATGACATAGCAGCCGAAAAAATAACCGCCAGTAAAAATCCTATCAGGCCTTTAGGAAGGAAATTGAGTATGAAATAAATGAATACATAATCTTTATCATTAGTGTCAGCCGAGGGAGTTGCTTTTTTTATCAGTGCATTGGCTTTGTTGCGCAACTCTTTTTCGTTTTCATTTAACGAAATCATTTTTTCTTCCAGTATCGGATTGTCAAAATCCTGATTTAACTGTCCGGTATATAAAAGCGTAATCTCCTTTTTTTCATCCAGCAATACATTCAGGTCTTTTTCGAGGTTTTCATAATCCGCTTTATAAGAAGAATGCTTTACATTGGATACGTTTACAGGATTAAAGTGTAACGGCGCTTTATATGCCTGAAAGAAAATAAATACCATTACCCCAACCAAAAGAATAAAGAACTGCATAGGCACTTTCAGTAAACCATTCATAATAAGCCCCATTTGCGTTTCTTTTACAGATTTTCCCGACAGATAGCGACCTACCTGCGACTGATCTGTACCAAAATAAGCCAACATCAGGAAAAATCCACCTGTAATACCATTCCAGATCGTATACCGTTCAGACGGATCAAAAGAAAAATTCAACAGATCCATTTTTCCGTTAGCAGCTGCTACACCTAGGGCATTGTTAAACGTCATTTCTTCCGGGAAATTAAAAATGATTAAGAAGAAAGTAATAAACATGCCCAGCATGATAACAAAGGCCTGCTGGGTTTGTGTTACATTTAATGCCTTAGTACCGCCAAAATAGGTGTAAAATATAATCAGAATACCGATTAAAATAGTGATATAAGTTAAATTCCAGTTGAGTATGGAAGAAAGAATAATAGCTGGAGCATAAATAGTTAAGCCTGTGCCCACGCTGCGCTGAATTAAGAAAATAGCAGCTGCCAGCGTCCGCGTTTTTGAATCGAACCGCGATTCCAGAAATTCGTAAGCGGTATATACTTTTAAACGATGGTATACTGGAATAAAAGCCATACAGATAACAATCATAGCCAGGGGAAGACCGAAATAAAACTGCACAAAGCCCATACCGTCATGATAGGCCTGGCCCGGAGTAGAAAGAAAAGTAATGGCACTGGCTTGTGTGGCCATCACAGACAAACCAACAGTCCACCAGTTTGTTTCCTTATTGGCTAAGATATATTCTTCTACATTTTTACTGCCTTTAGTCTTAAGTGTGCCGTAAATAACAATGAATAGGAGGGTACAGGAAAGAATAATCCAATCTAATATATCCATAAGCTACGAGTAAAACTGCATTAAAAAGTAAAAGAAAGCAATATAAAGCACATTAGCCAGCAGCACCATGCTGTAACTTTTTCGCCACTGAAATTTTTTATCGTTTTTCATGATGTTGAGGTAAAGCTATTAAATTAGCAAAAATTTTATAAGCACCGGTTACACCAGCCGGTAATTGCCGGAAAAAACTGAGACCGGTATAGACAAAGTTTCCCTTGCCATAAGGCGCAATAAGCAACCCTCCCTTTTTGGCTGTCTCACCTTTATCGTGCGATGAAAATATGGCGTCATAACGGTTGTCAAATTCATTTGCGTAATACAAGCCTTGTTCCTGCACCCATCCTTTAAAATCATTTTCCGTAATCGGGTTGGGAAAACGGAGTACAGGATGGCCAGGCTGTAAAAAGGTTATGTCTGCCTCTTCATCTGTTACCCTGTCGGTTGAAATATGTAGAGGATACGGACCTACCTGTTCCGCAAATAAAGGTGTATTTGTATTGTACTGGGTAATAAGATTTCCCCCTTTTTTTACGTAATTCATTAAAACAGCTTGCTTTTGAGCTAGAAAAGCCTGGGTATTATAGGCCCGGATACCTAAAATTACAGCCTGGTATTGTTTTAAATTTTCAGCTGTCAGGCTATTTTCATTTAAAAGGGTAACATCATATCCTAAATCTCTAAGGCTTTCCGGTATTTTATCTCCGGCTCCCATAAGGTAACCTATTTTTTTATTTTCTATTTTTATGTCCATCTTCTTGACTTCAACCTGCGCCGTTTTCATCAAAACCTGGGTGGGAATATGACTGTAATGTATAAATTCCGCCTGTTGGTTAAAGCGTTGGTTTTCAGTTTCAAAATAAATGGTAAACGTTTCTTCTTTTTGTGGCTGTATAGAAAAAACCAAAGTACTTATATCGTGTTTTTTGGTTAAATGAATTTTCTGCCATGGTGTTGCATTGCCTGAATCGGATACCAAACGTGCTTTACCATTGATCGCTTTCTGAAGTGCTTCAAATTTTACAGGAATCTCAATAGAATGGTTGGAAACAGTAATATACAAATTTTGTACAGGTGTAATATTTACCTGAGGTAAAATATGTACGGCATCATACACTTCACCTTTTACGCGGTCTTTGTATTTATAAACCAGAGGGCGATTTAACAGTATTGTTTTATGGTTAATATCCAGTGTGAATATCGCATCCATTTGACGGGAAGAAGAAAACTGATCGAAAAAGGCGGTTTCAGGATTTTTCAACCAGGGCGAATCCGTGTAGGTTACATCATCCGGAATTGTTATAGTTTGTTGTATAATTTCGGATTTATTCGGAGCCAATGCTTTTTGAACAGGAAGTATTACTTTACCATTAAACAGTTTTATGGATGTTACTGTAATAGCCGCATTACTTCTGTTTGTTACTTCTATCGTTATATTTTGAGAAGAACCCGGACTTAAAACCTGATTTTCGGTTGCCACCTCCAGGAAAAGGCCTGCAGATTGTGCAATTATTTGTTTTACCTCGGCTAATTTTCTTTCTTTCCAAAAACTATTTTCCAGCTTATTTATGGCCTCGTAAATAGTTAAAAGTGATGCAATATTATTTTCAGGTTTTTTAAAATCAAAATGGTCTAACAGATTTTGAATTAAACCGCCAATTTTTTCGCCTCCTTTAACGCGGTTCCAGCTGGTATCGATTCCGTCAAACAGATTTTGGGCATCTTTTAATGAAGAGCCTGCAATAGGTTCTAGATACTCTGTTTGCTCGCCGCGAGACGACATGTCGCCAAAACCTTGGGACTGGTGCTGACTTCGACTGGCTGATGCAATTTCCTGATTCGATTTACCCAGTAAAGGATAGTAAAAACCTATTTGAAGGGGAATGTATCCCGATTTATCTGCCTTTTCAAAAGCTTCTTTTCCGCCAAAGAAAAACCAGGACACATTGAAAAATAAACGTTTGGGTTGCCATACGGGAAAATTCTTCAGTTGGGGTGCAAACGATTGTTTATCTCCGGAAAGATCGAAAGCTTGTTTGGACAACTGGGCAGAGGCAGTATGATGTCCATGTGTGATACCTTCTTTTCGATGGTCAAACCGGTTGATGATCACATCGGGTTGTAAAGCCCGTATAGAATATACTATTTGTGAAAGAATCAGATTTTTATCCCATTTTTCAAAGGCTTCCTGAGGAGATTTGGAAAAGCCAAAATCATTGGCAGATGAAAAATATTGCATTCCCCCGTCAATTTTTCGGGCGTTCAAAAGTTCCTGAGTACGGATTATACCCAGATAGTCATTCAGTTGGTCACTTATCAGGTTTTGGCCTCCGTTACCACGTGTAAGGGAAAGATAAGCCGTTTCTGCTTTTACTTCGTTGGCAAGATAGGAAATCAACTGTGTGTTTTCATCATCAGGATGTGCGGCTATGTATAAAGCACTGGCCAATACATTCAGTTTTTCTACCTGATGGTATAATTCAGAAGGTGTAAGGACCTTTGGGGGCTGTGCCTGTAAGGTAGTAACCGAAAAGCAACCAGCAAATAGAAGTTTTAGTTTTGAAAGTAGCCGCATTTAATACGATTTAATTATAACAACGGATTTTTGTAAAAACAAGCTGTTGGGAAAAGAGATTATTTCACCCTCATCCGTTACCAGGATAGTATGAAAAGCCTTAATATCTTCAATTTCTGCTTCTATAGGAAAATCCTTATCCTGAATACGGATCTTATCCCCGATTTTAAAAGGAAAAGAAAAGAACATGATTATCCCTGCTGTAATATTGCTCAGGATAGACCATTGGGCAAATAAAGCAACCCCGATAAAAGCGACAATAGTACCTAAATAGGTCATCACGCTTTTTCGGTCTACTCCCCATACTAACAACACCAGAAATACGAGAAAGCAGGTCATCAATATGTCGACATATTTTGAAATGAGCTTGCTTCTTCTGTCTGTTTTTTCAGATATACTCGATACTTTTTTAACTACTTTACGGGTTACTACACGTAATCCCCAAAAAATAAGAAGAACAACTATCGTTCCTATAATTTTTGAATAATATTGTGAAATGTCAAAGGTCATAATTAGTCAAAAAAAGTTATTAGATGATGATATAGCTTTTCCATAGGCATACCTACTACATTGGTATAGGAGCCTTTTATGCTATGAATGCCGATTAACCCTATCCACTCCTGTATACCATAAGCGCCGGCTTTGTCATACGGACGGTAATGATGTAGATAAAAAGAGATGTCTTCAGAAGATAGTACACTGAAAGAAACTTCGGTAACCGCGTGAAAAACAATTTCCTTTTCAGCAGATTTTAAGCAGACCGAACTAATAACTTCATGCGTTTTACCCGATAACGCTTGTAATATATCAAACGCCTGTTCAAAGTTATCAGGTTTACCCAAGGCCTTGCCTTCATGCCATACAATGGTATCACATGTAATGATGAGTTCATGAGGCAAAATATCGGTAAAATATGCAGCCTTGGCTTTTGCAATGAAATCTGTAATGGCTTCCCGCGTTAAAGAGGCCGGATAACTCTCATCGGCATGGGATGGCTTTACCTCAAATGGCAGTTGTAAATCAGTTAAAAATTGTTTTCGTCTGGGCGAATTGGATGCTAATATTATTTTTTTCCCTTTTAAAGTTTCGGATAACATGTATCTCTATTGAAAATTAAGATATAAAATTACAACAGAAAAAATAGTTAACCAAATTATGCCTGATAGTATGTTATTTGCTATGTTAAAATCTTTGGCTTCCTTCGCATTCCATAATTTTACCAGGTACCAGATAAAAGGTAAAACAACTGCCACGGCTACATATATAACCAACAAATTAAACTCAGCCGCATGGTATATCATAAAACTTACAATAAGCAGAAGCGGAAGTAATGACAAATAGGTAGTCCGTTTGGCGCCTACTTCGCGTCCGTGTAAAGTAGCCAGGGTTTTTTTATTGCGCCGTATGTCTAACTGCATAAATTTAAGATCAAGTACAATTGTTTTAATAAAATACAGCAACCATAGCAAAATAACAAGCTGAAACGAGATGCTTAATAGTCTGGCATTAAGGTTTTTCATTTCATCTCCGGTATTAAGAGCAGGCAGTAAATCGGCAAATACTTCCATAAATACCGGAAAAGTAATGATTAAAGCAAAAACGATATTGTCCAGTACTATAATTTTGCGCCATTGGGTTACATACAAATATAAAATAGCGGCCAGGCCGAGAAAAAAGCCAAAATAATAGGTCTTGTTTATAGCGCTTGAAACAAAAAAACTTATACCTATGCCTATTACATTAAGAGCGAGGTAAACATAATAGGCCTTTTCGGTATTTCTCACAATTTTTTTATGCGGGTTTTCTTCCTGTAAAACAATTCTGTACAGGTACAAACCCGCAATAATAATAATACCGGCAGCTATGAAAAACAGAAAGAAATAAAAATGGGTTAAACCTAAAGGTGATACGAGATTCTGATACAATACAAATCTAAAAAGTAATACCGCTAACGCAATTTGCAAGATCATTTGCCATTGGTCATTTTTAAATACTTTCATATGCTGAGGTTTTAGTTGTTAATCAAGTTTAGCGTTGAAGTGCTCCAGCCATTTGCCCTGCACTTTCATCACTTGCTCAATAACATCTCTAACCGCGCCTTTTCCTCCGTTTATATGCGATATGTATGTGCTGATTTTCTTTATTTCGGGGGCTGCGTCTTGCGGACAGGCCGGTAAACCTACTTCCTGCATTACCCAAAAATCAGGAATATCATCACCCATATACAGAACCTGATCGGGCTGGATGTTATAAAGCTCAATGTATTTCTTATAGGACGCTACTTTATCTGATACACCTAGGTGAATATCCGTAAGTCCGAGATTTCGTAACCGAGTGCGTACACCTTCATTGCTTCCGCCGGAAATAATACATACATTATATCCGTTTTCTACGGCAGCTTTCATGGCATATCCGTCTCGTATATTCATATTGCGCAGTAATTCTCCGTTTGGGGCAACATGAATGGTTCCATCGGTTAAAACGCCATCAACATCAAAAATAAAAGTGTTGATGTCATTCATAAGTTCTTTAAAACTTTTTGACATGATAATTTTGTATAGATTGGGTTAAATTCTGATAAATGGTTTTGGTTAATGAATCCGTTAAAAAATCCAGGTGTTTTTCAATGGTCTTTGTATCCTGACGGACTGCCGGACCTGTTTGGGCTTCAAAAGGTGTTAAATAATCAAGTTTAGCAGCGGTTTCCTTCAACAAAGGTTTTAAAATTGTAAAGGGTATACTGTTATCGGAACAAATCTGCGCGCCAATAGTATAAAGATGGTTGACGAAATTGTTCACAAAAACGGCAGCCACGTGCAGGCTTTTTCGCTGTTCTCCTGATATGTTGTAAACAGTTTCTGAAAATAATCGGGCCACCCCTTCCAGTATGTCAAAATTCTCTTCAAACTCCGTTTCCAGACAAAAAGGAATCTGTTTAAAATCGATATCTTTTTCTTTTGTAAATGTTTGCAAAGGATAAAAAACCCCGCGTTTATGCCTGGAATTCAAAACTGAAAACGGCAATGTGCCTGAAGTATGTACCACCAGCTGCCCGTGAAAAGGAAGTTGATCCGATACTTCGGCAATGCCATCATCGGCAACAGCTATTATACAGATATCGGTTGGTTGTAAAAGCTGTATATTTGTACAGATAATACCTGAAGGAAGCTGAAGCTTTTGTAAGGTTTCAGGATGTCTTGCAAAGACTTGTAAGAGCTGCAATTGCGAATGCCGCAATACTTCTTTAATAAGATGCTGCGCCACGTTGCCTGAGCCTACAATAGTTATTTTTTTCATCCTTCAAAATTACTTTAAATTTATCCGATAACAAGAATAAGATATAAATTGGCTGTTTTCCTAAATATATGTTAAATATAATGAAAAATGTGTAAATCTGATATTGAAAATAAAGAAGATATAAAAAAAATGGTAGATACTTTTTACGATAAAGTAAAATGTGATGATTTAATAGGTCCCGTTTTTAATACCGTAATCCAAGACAGGTGGCCCTATCATTTGGAGAAAATGTACAGGTTTTGGGAAACCATACTACTGGATGCCTATTCGTATAACGGCCGTCCGTTTCCTCCTCATGCAAAATTACCCGTAAATGAAACCCATTTTGAAAGGTGGAAAGCTTTGTTTGCCGAAACGGTTTACGGGTTATTTAAAGGGCCTGTTGCAGATGAAGCAGTTTGGCGCGCCGGTAAAATGGCAACTATGTTTTTAGCTAAGATTACCTATTTCAGAGACAATGGTTTGAATCCTGTTATCTAAAGCTCTTTGTTAAAATCCTTAGCTAACAGAGAGGTAAAAGCGTTTTGAATACTACCGTCTTGATGTACAATAAGGGTACGGTTAAGTCGCGTAATAAACCATTGATCGCATAATTGATCAAAATCGCTTGCAAAGGCTTCAATAATCTTTGGGTGTTTTGGGCGGTTGATAATCAGCTTTTGCCAGCTATTCCTGTCACTATCAATATTTATAGAAAGAAAGGTCAGGTTTTTATGGCTCTGTATAAGCTGTAATGCCTTTTGTTGTGACTGATTAAAATGATTCAGGGCATTTTTTGTCCAGAAGAAAATAACCGTTTGCTCCTGTAAAGTATCTTTAAGTATTAAAGGATTCAGTTTCGTATCAATTAAATCCACAAAAGGGAGTGACTGCCGGGGAGCTAAAAAATGAATAGATTTTTTTATGTCAAATATCTCTCGCTGAAAAACGGTATCTTTTACCAGTGCTTTATATGTTTTTAGAAAATGGGTGTTGTTTTCTTCGTCTTGATCTTCAATAAAATACTGAAAGGCCACATTGTTTAGGATACGGTTTTTAACCTTTTCGTCTGCAATCAATGAATCTACTATTCCTAATTTTGCAATACTTTCATCAAAAACACTTTTAAATTTTTTATGATCTAAAATAGAGTTTAAACGAACAGCCAGGTAGCGTGTAAACGGTTTGTATTCGCTGAACCGTTCATCATTTAAATTTATTTTCGATCTGAAATCGTAATAATCATCAGGTAAACTATCGGTTACCGGTAAATCTGTCCGGTTTTTATGCGCGTATGGATAACTTTCCAGTCGGGTATAGTAATCAAAATCAATAATGGCTTTGGCATAGGCATCAAACGTATTACTCCATCCGATTTCTGTTTTTCTGCGCAGATAAAAAGCGGTACGTATATCTTTAAGAGAATCAATACTTTTACGAAAAGCGGTATAAGGCTTACTGTAAAAATCCCAAACTAAATCCCGGTCGGCTTTACTTTGAGAGAACATTTCCAGTAAGAAATTATTTTTGTCTTTTCCATCGCCGTAAAAAGAGGAGGCATTTTCAAAATCTTTTGTGTTAATATGTAGATGTAAACTGTCGTTTTTATCAAAATAAACATATTTGGTAAGGGTGCCGTGTTTGATAATGTACATACCCGGGCTTAAAAAATTAAATTTCTTGCCAAACTTGTTGTATTTATCCAGATAAAGGGTATCTATAATCTTGTCGTTTTTATAGAGAAGCAGATAGTTCGCCTTGGCGTTTGCGATTTCCCCCCCAAAATAGGCACTTAAATTATTTACCTCAACTTTTTTCTTATTGCACGAAAACATAAAAAAAAGGAGAAAATAAAAAGTAATAGGAACTATCTGATATACTTTGTACATGCTTTAACTATATATAACTACAAATTTACTTTTAAAGTATGTGTTATTCTGTTAATATTTGGTTAAACCGAATGTGAACCCTTGCCGGGTATTCATAAAAATATGAATATTAATTCGTACTTTTGCCATGGAAAAATAAAAAATTATGCTAACCGTTTCAAATTTATCTGTACAATTCGGCAAACGCGTTTTATTCGACGAAGTAAACGCTACTTTTACACAAGGCAACTGCTATGGTATCATCGGGGCCAATGGTGCGGGAAAATCAACTTTTTTAAAAATATTGTCAGGAGAAACTGATCCTACTTCAGGTCATGTAATTCTGGAACCCGGCAAAAGAATGTCGGTTTTGAACCAGAATCACAATATGTTTGATGAACATACTGTTTTAGAAACCGTTTTAATGGGAAATAAGGTATTGTATGCTGTTAAAAAAGAAATGGATGAGCTCTATGCTGATTATTCAGATGAAAATGCAGACCGTATTGGTGAACTGCAAATACAATTTGATGAGATGAACGGTTGGAATGCCGATTCAGATGCAGCTTCTTTGTTATCAAATTTAGGTATTTCAGAAGATTTTCATTATACGCTTATGAGCGAAATGGAGCCAAAATTGAAAGTCCGTGTTCTTTTGGCACAGGCATTGTTTGGTAATCCGGATGTTTTAATAATGGATGAACCTACCAACGACCTGGATTTTGAAACCATTGGCTGGTTGGAAAATTTCTTGGCCAATTATGAAAATACGGTGTTGGTTGTTTCACACGACCGTCACTTTTTGGACGCGGTTTGTACGCATGTTTCCGATATTGATTTTGGTAAAATCAATCATTATTCAGGAAACTATACCTTTTGGTATGAATCGTCTCAATTAGCAGCAAAACAACGTGCTCAGCAGAACAAAAAAGCGGAAGAGAAAAAAGCGGAATTAGAGGAATTTATTCGTCGTTTTTCGGCTAATGTGGCTAAATCAAAACAAGCTACTTCCCGTAAGAAAATGATTGAGAAACTGAATGTAAGCGAAATTAAACCTTCTTCACGTCGTTATCCTGCTATCATTTTTGAACAGGAACGTGAAGCTGGTGACCAGATTTTAAATATTGAGGGGCTTTCAGCTTCTATAGACGGAGAAGTACTATTTAAAGATGTGCATTTCAATATGGCGAAAGCAGATAAGGTAATTGTATTTTCAAAAGATTCCCGTGCTACAACAGCTTTTTATGAAATTTTAAACGGAAACATGCAAGCGGATGCAGGAAAATTTGAATGGGGAATTACCACATCGCAATCTTACCTTCCTGCAGATAATCACGATTTCTTTAAAGAAGATCTTACCTTGGTAGACTGGTTACGTCAATGGGCTAAAACAGAAGAAGAACGTGATGAAGTTTACGTTCGCGGTTTCTTGGGAAAAATGATTTTTTCCGGGGAAGAAGCGCTGAAAAAAGGCTCCGTACTTTCCGGAGGAGAAAAAGTACGTTGCATGATTTCCCGTATGATGATGTTACGGGCGAATGTTTTGATGCTGGATGAACCTACAAATCACCTGGACCTTGAATCAATTACGGCGTTTAATAATTCTTTAAAAAACTTTAAAGGTTCTGTGTTGTTCACCACACACGATCATGAGTTTGCACAAACCGTAGGTAACCGCATTCTGGAACTTACACCAAATGGGGTAATTGACCGTTACATGACATTTGATGATTATTTAGATGATCCTAAGATTAAAGAACTTCGTGCAAAAATGTATACGAAATAGATGTAAAACCTGCGTAAGCAGGTTTTTTGTTTTAAGGTAGCTTTTACCGATGTTATGAAACAGTTTTAATGCTATTTTTGATAAATTTTTTGTTATGTGGAAATCGGTTGCAACTATAGCATTGTTATGTATATCAAATGCATTTATGACATTGGCCTGGTACGGACATTTGAAATTTGCAGAATGGAAATGGTTCTCAAAAGTTGGTTTAATAGGGATAATAATAATTAGCTGGGGAATAGCCATATTTGAATATGCTTTTCAAGTACCTGCCAACAGACTGGGGTATGAAGGTAACGGAGGGCCGTTTAGTTTACTACAGTTAAAAGTAATTCAGGAAGTTATTACCCTGTTGGTATTTTCTGTATTTACGTTATTGTTTTTTAAAACAGAAACGTTTCGCTGGAACCATTTGGTAGCTTTTGTCTTATTAATTTTGGCTGTTTATTTCATGTTTAAAAAATAGTTTAAGGCCGCTTTATACGAAATATCTTATACGGATATAGCGTCCTGTTTATCCCCTTATTCCAGATAGCTTCACGCTGTAGCTGGGCACAAGTAACGTATAAATAGCCGTCAGACCCAATGCCCAGAGAATCAGGCCACAAAAGCCTTTTATCCTGTACTAAAGTAGGTAAGAAGCCTTTTGCGTCTATGTATTTAATACTGTAATCTACAGAAGAAGTGAGATAGATATTTTTATTCTCGTCAGCCTCCAGGCCATGAGTAATTACTGTAGTTCCCACATTTTCTACATGTGTTTCCAATTCTTTACCGGTTAGCTCTGCATCAGCTAAGTATTGGGTGGCTATCCGGTAAAGTGTATACTCATTAATCGGCTTAAAATACAGCTGAGTAAAATCTTTAGTCAGCGCAATCCCGTTTACATTAGAGCGGAAGGGAATTCCTTCGTCTGTTCGCATGTCATGACCTTCATAACTTAAAATCACATGTTCTTTAGCCAGAGTAAACGGCGTGTTCTGTAAAACAGTTCTGCTATTTCCGGTAACCAGATCAAGAATTACCAAAGCTGCTAAGCCGGGATCTGATAAATAAGCCAGTTGTTTTTCTGTATCGATACGTACATCGTTTAAAGCCGATTTTTGTTTGTCTATACCATCAAAAGTATAAACGTTTTCTACTGTATGATTTTGTATATTGATTTTAACTAGTTTAAACTCGCCTTTGGCAGAGCTGTCTATATCTTTAAAAACAGAATTCTGTGGAGTCGGTTTGGAATCGAGTGCCCATAAATAATCATCTGAATCAATAAATAAATCCTGTACGTTTAAAAAATGTGAAGTAACAGCACCTTTTTCGCTATTCCATTCTGCATTGGGATAGGGAACCCGCTTGCCGTCAATAATTTCCACTAAGCCGTATTCATACGGATCGTTGCGGTGAGGAAAGCCCACAAATAAACGATTGGTTGATGAAACGGCCAAACCGATGGCCTGAAAATGGCTCAGATCGGCTACCTCTTCCAGGTGCGGATCAAAATAATTAGGAGGTTGTGCTTTGGCGGAAAAGATCATCATTGGAATAGAATTAAACACTACTGGAATAAGTCTGACCCTATATTCATATTGAATTTGATATACCCCTCAATTATGTCCGGATGCCAATATGCCCTAAGAATATAGCAGTTATTTTAAAAAATGTCGAAATAATATGAAAAGTATCTTTTACTTTAAGTTATTGTACTACACAAAAATACAAAAAAAGGGCTTCTTTTTAGCTTATAAACACGTAAAAAACATTATTTAACTGGTGCTGTAAAAAAATAAGATTAGGTGGTTTAATATGTTAAATTTCGCAGATATAAGAAAAATCAGTTGTTTTGTTTTATAAAAAGCGTATATTTAAAACATAGATAATTAGTCTTTAGAATTCATTAAATGAAAGAGAAGGCTAATGTTTGTTTGTTGTTTACTTATTTAAAAAAGCTGTCCTTTCAGGATAGCTTTTTTTTGTATTTTTGATAAAAAAATATGGCCGGAAATACGTTTGGAAAGAAATTAACACTAACTACGTTCGGAGAATCGCATGGCGAGGCGATAGGAGGTATTATAGATGGTTGTCCGGCTGGTATTACCTTAGATATAACAGCTATTCAAAATGAGTTAGACCGCAGAAAACCCGGCCAGTCCAATCTGGTGACGCAAAGAAAAGAACGCGACGCCGTACGTTTTATATCAGGACTGTTTAACGGGAAAACAACCGGAACACCTATCGGTTTTATAATCCCCAACGAAAATAGCAAATCAAAAGATTACAACCATTTAGAAAATGTTTTCCGGCCAAGCCACGCCGATTATACCTACTTTAAAAAATACGGCATTCGCGATCATAGAGGCGGCGGGCGTAGCAGTGCCCGCGAAACGGCATGCAGAGTAGTGGGAGGAGCTATTGCCAAACAGCTTATTGCACCTGTAAAAATCACAGCTTATGTGTCGTCAGTTGGAAATATTGTGCTGGAAAATCCCTATGAGTTGCTGGACTTTGATAAGATTGAGCAAAATAACGTGCGTTGTCCTGATCCGGAAATAGCCATCAGAATGGAACACCTTATTAAAGAAGTTAAAAAAGAAGGCGATACCATTGGCGGTACTATAACCTGCGTAGTGCAGCATATGCCCGCAGGAATAGGAGAACCTGTTTTTGACAGGTTAGAAGCTGCATTAGCTAAAGCCATGTTGTCTATTAATGCAACGAAAGGTTTTGAAATAGGTAGCGGTTTTAAAGGCACGGAAAAACGAGGAAGCGAGCATAATGACCTTTTTAATGCGGACGGAACCACTGTTACTAATTTTTCAGGAGGTGTACAAGGAGGTATAAGCAACGGAATGGATATCTATTTCAAAGTAGCTTTTAAACCTGTAGCCACTTTAATGCAAACACAGACTATGCTCTCTGTTGAGGGAACACTTGTAGAGATAGAGGCCAGGGGGCGTCACGATGCCTGCGTAGTGCCACGCGCTGTGCCGATAGTAGAAGCGATGACAGCTTTGGTTCTGGCAGATTATATACTGTAGTTTATTATCGTATCTTGATTAAAGATATACACTTTATTTTTTTAGACCTTTGTTATAGAACTAAAAAATTGTATGACGAAAGAGAGGTAGATGAAGTTTACTAAAATTGGTAGGACAATCCCATTTGTAATAAACTGTTTTTCATCACTTTTTCTTGTTTGAAAGAAGTATTTGAAAAATCATTTGTACTAGAAACTCTTTATATTTTAAACTATTACTTATTCCGATATAATATCTGACATCTAGATAGATATAGATTATTCCAAATAGCGTAACTCAAAGCAGTCTGAACGCCATATGATACATTTTTAAATTTTTTTTACTATTATATTCTACATCTTTTCCAAGTTTCATGTTTGGATCATAGCTCTCCTTAATACCAGAATTGATTGCGTCAATTTTTGTTTTTGATGATAGCAAATAATCAATTTGGAAGCCAGCACCCATGTTTAATTTTTGTATTATTTTGTAATTGAATGTGATAAGCAAGGATAAATAATTTTGGTTATAAGTAAAATAATCTTTATCGTTATTAGCTCCTATTTGATTATATAACAACTCGACATCTATATCAAATTTATGATGTAATTCAAACTTATACCCCACACCAACATAAAACCCGACGATTCTTTATTGGTTACTTCTCCTGTTAATGAAGATATGTCTAAACCCGATTTTACTTTAAACTGAGAATAAGCATTAAAAGTAAAAATGGTTAACGTAATTAATAGTGTTTTTATATATAATTCAGGATACTTATTTAGTATTTTGAACAGGTATATTGTATGATGCATCGTAATCAAAACATTCCATCATCAGCAAATCACCTTCTGTATAGGTAATCGTTACTATGCCGTCCTGAATTACACTGTTACTGCTGCCTGTCCGATACCCCAGTTGTAGTGTGTCATTGTTTAGTCCGTATACAAGATTTTCAGAAGTTACGCCATATACAGTACCAACAGGAATTAACGAGATAGGGGTATGGGCCGTATACCATTTCTTAAATTGTTTGGGTAGCACATAAACTCTGGAATAATTGTCCATGATAACTATTTTCAGAAAGGGAGAAAAACGCACGAGGTTGGTTAAATTGGTAATGGTATGGTCAGCCCGTTTTCCTGTTGCCCAAATGACATTTACACTCGGAATGTTTCGCTGAATAAGGTAATGAAACGCCTTATCCAGATCAGTAGAATTTTGATCTTCTACTTTTATAATTTCTATGGGATATTGTACATTTTTATATACCGAATAATCAAAATCCCGATCAAAATCTCCTATCAGAACATCTACTTTAATGTTATAGGCCAGCACCCGGTCTATAGCTGAATCTAAAACAACGACTAATGGCGACCATTCCAGCAGTTGATTCATCAACTCTTCACTACAGGCTTCACCATTGGCAATAATAAGAGCAGGCTCCTGATCGTCCCGTACAATATGGTGTGATGACATCTTTTTTTGTCAAAAATAACACTTCTTTAGTATAAAACGGACCTGTCTGAAAAGATTAATTACCTATATTTGAACAAAAAATATAAAAATGGATTTAAAACAAGAAGAATGGTGGGACCAGTTTCTGAAAGATGATAAAGGAATGCTTTTAGATGTGCGTACTGATGAAGAAGTTGCTGAAAAAACACTAGATAATACTTTACATCTGGACTTTTATCGAGGACAAGATTTTTTAAACGACCTGGAAAAACTGGATAAATCAAAAAATTATTATGTGTATTGCCGTTCAGGTAACCGCAGCGGGCAAACGTGTTTATTGATGCAGCAGCTAGGGTTTGAAAACACGTATAATCTTATTGGGGGTATGAATGAATGGAACGGCCCTGTTAAAGAATAAGCTGAAAAACCTTTACATTAAGGCTTAAATTATGATGGAACTTATTGATTTTATACTGCATATAGATGTGCACTTAGCACAATTTTTGCAGGATTACGGCAGCTGGGTGTATGGTATTTTATTCTTAATCATTTTTGTAGAAACAGGATTGGTGGTGATGCCTTTTTTACCGGGAGATTCCTTACTGTTTGCTACCGGAATGCTGGCGGCACAATATCCTGAAAGCCTTAATATAGGGGTTGTTATTCTTTTAATGCTGATAGCTGCTATTTTAGGCGATTCACTTAATTATACCATTGGAAAAGAACTGGGAAACAAGATGCTTGGCCTTACGTTTTTTGGTAAAAAACCGGTAAAACCGGTGCATATTGAAAAAACGCATCGTTTTTATGAGAAATATGGCAGCAAAACTATTGTAATAGCCCGTTTTGTGCCTATTGTCCGTACACTGGCTCCTTTTGTGGCCGGTATTGGAAAAATGCATTATGGCACCTTTATTGTTTATAATATCATAGGTGGTATTTTATGGGTGGTAGGTATTACGCTGGCAGGGTATTTTCTGGGTAATATTCCGGTTATTAAAGATAATTTTTCAAAAGTGGTAATTGGTATAATAATAGTTTCTGTAGTACCTATAGTGTTTTCCGTGCTCAAAGAACGGTTTACCTCAAAAGCTTGATGAAAACGTAAAAAAGACGTATTTTTACAATATGAACATAAAGATGCAAATAAATATGTGCTGTTGTTTTTACTTGGATATTCCAAGCAGCAGCCCTATTGTATCGTAAAGAATAACAAATGTTTTATACTAAAATAACAAAGGTCTCTGCTCAGTAGAGGCCTTTTTTAATGCTTATGTATCAGGAAATTTATAACAGGAATATACAAATGCCCCGTTTGTATATCCACAGAAAAGAAGTGACCCAGTGGGTAGAAGATGTTTATCAATGGATGTTTTTAACGGATAAAAAATTATACGAACCCGCTTTTTTCAAGGTAGAAGCCATGCGGCTGGAAGCTCAGCTGCATGATATTTTGAAAAAACTAAGTGAAGCTACGCACGAGGTGTGCTGCTCTTCCGAACGTGTTTTTCAGGAAATTGAAATCGTACATGCAATGCTTTTTTCTGACCTGGAGGCTATTTTCGAATTTGATCCGGCAGCTAAATCAAAAGAAGAAATTGTATTATCGTACCCCGGTTTTTTTGCCATCAGTATTTACCGGATTGCACATATTTTATGGCAACTGAATGTACCGGTTATTCCAAGAATCATTTCAGAGCATGTACACGGTAAAACAGGTATTGATATACACCCTGGCGCTACTATTGGTTCGCGTTTTTTTATCGATCATGGTACCGGAATTGTTATTGGCGAAACAGCAGTAATAGGAAATAATGTAAAACTATACCAGGGGGTTACACTGGGCGCTTTAACTGTAAAAAAAACAGAAGCTGAAATAAAGCGTCACCCTACCTTACAAGATAACGTTACAGTGTATGCCAATGCTACTATTTTAGGAGGAACTACTGTTATAGGTCATCATTCATTAGTGGGCGGAAATGCCTTTATAACCGGTTCTGTGGTGCCTTATTCCCTGGTATATACCAAAAATGAAGTAGTTATTAAAGATAATGGCTCTTTTCCTGAGCCGATCAATTTTATAATTTAAAACAATATCGTATTTTATGAAAGCAGAATCTATTTTAGACATTATCGGGCATACGCCCGTAGTAAAAATTAATACATTGTTTAACGGCCAGAATGTCTGGATGAAACTGGAGCGCAACAATCCGGGAGGAAGTATTAAAGACCGTATAGCACTGGCAATGATTGAAGATGCCGAGAAAAAAGGTATTTTAAAACCGGATAGCGTTATTGTAGAGCCCACTTCGGGAAATACAGGTATCGGGTTATCGTTGGTAGCTGCTGCGAAAGGGTATAAGGTAATTTTGGTTATGCCTGAATCGATGAGTATTGAGCGAAGAAAGCTTATGGAGATTTATGGGGCTGTTTTTGAGCTGACACCACGGGAAAAAGGGATGAAAGGAGCCATAGAAAAAGCGGAAGAACTGCTGAAAACCATTCCAAATGCATGGTCGCCGCAACAATTTGAAAACCCTGCAAATCCGGATGTTCATAGCCACAAAACGGCACAGGAAATAGTAGCGGATTTTCCCGAAGGACTTGATTATTTTGTTACAGGCGTAGGGACAGGGGGCCATATTACAGGAATTGCGAAAGTGTTAAAAAAAACTTTTCCGGGGATAAAGGTTATTGCTGTCGAACCCGAGCTCTCGCCGGTATTGAGCGGAGGGCAGCCGGGCCCTCATCCTCTTCAGGGTATCGGAGCCGGATTTGTGCCGGGTGTGTATGAAGCCGGCCTGGTTGATGACATTATTCAGGTAAGCAAGGAAGAGGCTTTTGATTTTACCCGTAAAATTGCACGTCAGGAGGGCATTCTCACAGGTATTTCAACAGGAGCTTCATTGGCAGCTGTACAAAAATTAACAGAAAAAATAGCCGGAAAGGCCACTATTTTAACGATGAATTACGATACAGGAGAACGTTATTTGTCAGTAGAAGGTCTGTTTAATAGGTAAAAAACATTTTTAATCTGCTAAAGCCTCTTTTGTAATCAATTTTTTATTATTTTTAGCAAAATGAAAAAAATAATGAAAAAGTTTGTAATTCTTATCTGTACAGCATTAACACTTTCTTTTGTAGCCGGCAGCTGTAGCAGTGATAACAGTTTGCCCAATTGTCAGAAAGATGAACACGCATTGATTACAGAGGTGGATAATGAAGCAAATACCGTAGTAGTTCGCCAGGATTTATCCATGGCTATTAAATTTCAAATAGCTAATTCATGCGGTGTTTTAAAAAAACTCGAAGTAGTTAAAAACGGGTTTGACTGGGAAGTAAAAGCCATTACGCATTATGACGGTTGTGATTGTAATGAAGTTGTTGAAATTAAAACGGAGCCTTTTATATTCCGAGCAACGGAAACAGGAACTTATACTATTAAGTTTTTGAATCCGAACGGGGAAATGATCAGCAAGACAGTGACGGTAACCCCAAGTTAAATTAACCATACAAAACACCCAGAGCAATCTCAATTACTCTGGGTGTTTTTTTACAGCGACAGGAATAGTTGTCGGCGTTCTTCTGCCTCCTTTGCAAGAGCCTCTGGCGTGTATTTTTCCTGTTCGTTTTCTGTGTTTATAACTGCTTCATCTTCAAAATAATAGATAACCTGGTTGACCAGACGGTCTCCTTCTTTCTGTGTGTCAATTTCTTCCACTACAATAAAAATAACTTTTCCTTCCTTATAATAAAATACCTTATTAACCGAAAGAATGTCAAATTCCTGATAAACAATAGAAAACAAATCGTCAGGGCCGGCAGCATAATATGTCAGGGAGTAATCAATAACTTTTCCATCCGGTTTCGTGACAGTGCCGGTTGATGTTTCAGCTGCAAAATTGACCGTATTATTAATATGATCAATGTATTGTTCAATTTCTTTCGTTTTTAAAGAGGTATCTTCTTTTATCTGGGCTGTTGAAAAAAAGATATTAACCCAAAAAAACAGGCAACCAATATACCACTTTCTCATTCGTCATTCAATTTAATACGTTCTTTTCTGTTTGCCAGCTCCCAGGCCGTCGCAAAAATGAGCTTTACACGGTTTGTCATTTCATCAAAAGCAATTTTCTCTACAGTATCGGTAGGCTGGTGGTAATCGGCATGGGGACCGTTGTAATAAAAGATAACCGGGATATTGTTTTTGGCAAAGTTATAATGATCGGAACGGTAATAAATCATTTCCGGATCATTCGGAGCATTGAATTTATAGTCCAGGGTAAGGTGTATATAGTTAGCGTTGGCACTTTCTGAAATATGATGCAGGTCATTGCTGAGTCTGTCCGATCCGACCAGGTAAATATAATTCGGGTTATTCGTATGCGCATCATCAACCCGGCCAATCATATCCACGTTTAAATTAGCCATTGTATGGTTCAACGGATAAAGCGGATAATCAGTATAATATCTTGAGCCATGTAAACCATACTCTTCGCCTGTGCAATTTAAAATAATGATGGAACGTTTAGGCCCGTTACCTTCTTTTTTAGCTGATTGAAAAACGCGGGCTATTTCCATGATTCCGGCTGTACCCGAAGCGTCATCATCAGCGCCGTTATATATTTCTCCATTTTCCATACCCACATGGTCATAATGAGCTGAAATGACGAGATATTCCTCCGGAAACTCAGAACCTTCTATGAAAGCTACTACATTTTCACTATCTTTTAATACAGGTCCGAAAGAGCTTCTCATAGCATCTGATGGCACTATTTGGAAATAATCGTTTGTGCCTTTTGCCGCTACAATTTTTTCTTTTTTATAAAAATCTCTGATATAATTAGCTGCTTTCTTCTGACCGGGTTCTCCTGTCTTGCGTCCTTCCATGTCATCAGCAGCCAGCACTGTTACATGGTTGATAAGGTTTTGCTTGCTGATTTCGTTTAAATAATGCGTAATATTTTTCTGGCCTGTTTCTTCAAGCGGTGATTTTGCGGAATTACAGCCTGTAATTCCGATAGCTGCCAGGAACAATATCCCTATATATTTTTTCATAAAAACTTATTTTTATAAAGATAGAAATAAAATTGATAGTCTAAATAGTGCCCCTAACTAATCTTGTATTCTTATATTTGTGACAAATACAGAATATGAATAAAGTGGTACTTATTACCGGTGCATCTTCCGGCATAGGAAAGGCCATAGCCGAATTTTTACATCAGAAATCATATGTGGTATATGGTAGTAGCCGGAATCCGAAAACAGCTGGCCATACTGTTTTTCCGCTGGTAGCGTTAGACGTTCGGAACCGGAATTCGATTGTTGAGGCAGTAGAATATATACTCGCAAAAGAAGGAAGGATAGATGTACTCATTAACAATGCAGGTGTGGGTATTACCGGACCGCTGGAAGAGATTCCGGCAGAAGAAATTAAAAACAATTTTGAAACGAATGTTTTCGGGCCTATTGAAGTGATAAAGGCGGTATTGCCACACATGCGACTGCAAAAAAGCGGCTTGATTATAAATGTAACTTCAATTGCCGGGTATATGGGGCTCCCGTTCCGAAGCGTATATTCCTCTTCTAAAGGTGCATTGGAACTGATAACCGAAGCCCTGCGAATGGAAGTAAAGCCTTTCGGCATTCATGTCGTTAATGTGGCACCGGGTGATTTTGCAACGGATATTGCCTCTCGTCGTTTTCACGCTCCCGTATATGAAGGCTCGGCTTATGAAAAAATATACGGGCAACAGCTCAGTACTATAAATACGCATGTAAATGAGGGGCTTCCTCCGAAAAAAATGGCTGAAGCTATTTATGCCATTATGCAGCATAAAAAACCAAAAGTTCATTATAAGGTAGGGGCCTTTATGCAGAAATTTTCTGTTTTCTTAAAACGTATACTGCCGGATACATGGTACGAAAAAATGTTAATGAATCATTATAAATTATAATTACTTAAAAATAACAGCACATGAAATTTTTTATTGACACCGCCAATTTAGATCAGATCAAAGAAGCGCAGGAATTAGGTGTTTTAGATGGAGTAACCACCAATCCTTCCTTAATGGCCAAAGAAGGTATTTCCGGAAAAGACAATATTTTGAAACATTATGTGAACATCTGTAATATTGTAGAAGGAGATGTGTCGGCTGAAGTTATCGCAACAGATTACGACGGTATGATAAGAGAAGGAGAAGAACTTGCTGATTTACACGAGCAGATTGTGGTAAAGATACCGATGACTAAAGAGGGGATAAAAGCATGTAAATATTTTTCTGATAAAGGTATCAAAACCAATGTAACGCTTGTTTTTTCTGCAGGTCAGGCTTTATTGGCTGCAAAAGCGGGTGCTACGTATGTTTCACCTTTTTTAGGACGTCTGGATGATATTTCAACAGATGGTTTAAACCTAATTGATGAAATCAGACTTATTTATGACAATTATGCTTTTGAAACACAGATTTTAGCCGCCTCTGTACGCCATACTATGCATATTGTAAATTGTGCAAAAATAGGTGCGGATGTCATGACGGGACCTTTGTCTTCTATAACAGGTTTGTTAAAACACCCGTTAACAGATTCCGGTCTGGCGCAATTTTTATCTGATTACGCCAAAGGAAATAGTTAATGTTTCTTTAAAAAAAAGCCGTATATCCTTTTTGTTTACGGCTTTTTTTAGTTTTTTTTGTATTTTTACTTCCGTTAAAGAAAAACAGATTCTATAGAGGAAGGACTAATACACTACATATATGCTTTTACCGATTATTTTAATTTTTGTGATTGCCTTTGGAGCTTTGCTGATGGGGCGGTATGTGCGGTCTAAATATTTTAAATTAATCAGTTTGCTTCCTTTTGCCCTTTTTTGTTATTTACTGACCTTTATTACCACTATCAGAACGGGAAACCAAAGTATATTGTTTAAAAATGAATGGATTCCCTCACTCGGTATTTCCCTTGATTTCAGACTTGATGGTCTTTCTCTTCTTTTCGCCCTGCTGATTACAGGAATAGGTACACTGATTTATGTATATGCTTCCTCTTATTTAAAAAATCACGAGTATTTACATCGTTTTTATAGCTATATCAGCATTTTTATGGGAGCGATGCTTGGTTTGGTATTGTCTGATAATGTGATCAGCCTGTTTGTATTCTGGGAACTGACCAGTATAAGTTCTTTTTTCCTGATCGGATTCAACAACCAGGATGAAACTGCAAGAAAAAGCGCGTTGTGGGCTTTGGGACTGACCGGTTTCGGCGGTTTTTTCCTGCTGGCATCGTTTGTTATAATGGGGCATATTTCTGGAACTTATTCGTTGCTGGAACTCTTTTCGCACAGTACGGCGTTAATTGACAGCAGGTTTTATTATATTATTATCGGTTTTCTTTTTGCCGGCGCTTTTACAAAATCGGCACAATTTCCGTTTCACTTCTGGTTACCAGGTGCTATGAAGGCTCCGACACCGGTTTCTGCTTATCTGCACTCTGCTACTATGGTAAAAGCAGGTGTATATCTGATTGCACGTTTTTCTCCTGTTTTAAGCGACGGAGAAGTATGGAATATTGTTTTAATGAGCACAGGGGGTATTACAATGCTGTTAGGTGCTTTTTACAGCATTTTTAAAACTGATATGAAAAGTGTTTTGGCTTATTCTACTATTTCGGCTTTAGGTATACTGGTTTTCTTATTGGGTATGGGTACAGAAACAGCTGTTTATGCGGCCGGTACGTTTATATTGGTGCATGCGCTGTATAAAGCAACATTGTTCTTAATTACGGGTATTATTGATCATGAAGCGCATACACGTGACCTTACTGTTCTGAGCGGGTTGCGAAAAGTAATACCTGTTTTGTTTATAGCAGGGGCTATTGCTGCCTTGTCCAGTGCCGGTTTTCCGCTGACTTTTGGTTTTTTAAGCAAAGAACTTATATATGGTGCTACTATGGAGTCGGGTATTTTTACATCGTATACGGTTATTGGATTAACGGTAGTAGCATTCGTTACAAATGTATTGCTTACGTGTTCTGGCTTTTTGGTAGGAATAAAGCCATTTACGGGAAAACTACCTAAAACTTTTGCCAAAATAGAAATGCCGGGCATTTTATTATGGCTTCCACCTGTATTGCTCAGTGTTTTTACATTGGTTTTTGGTTTTTTTCCGTTTGCAGCCGACCATAATATAATCAATTCGGTATCTTGGGCTATAAACGGTTCTTTTGTAAACCAGCATCTCGAAATCTGGCATGGCTTCAATTGGATTTTGGGTTTAAGTATACTTACTATTCTCTTAGGAACACTTTTGTATTTCATGACTAAAGTTTCAATCCGGAAAGAAGAGAAGCTTGAAAAATATGAACGTTTTTCTCCTAAAGCAGCCATAGAAAAAATAACCAATGGCTTTCGCGTTTTTGCTTTTAATTATACCTTCTTTTTTCACAACGGGTATCTGCGGATATACATCATGTATATAGTTCTTTTTATGGTAGGTATTGTAGGTTATAAACTTTTTGCAGATGTACCTTTAGTCGTTAATACTGATCATCTTTCTGCTTTCCGGGTATATGAGTTTGTGGTATTTATAATTGCTATAGCTGCTATTGTGTTTATTTTGCGTACTCCCTCGCGTTTAGCAGCCATTGCGGCTATGGGAATTGTAGGTTATTCTATTTGTTTGATTTTTGTTTTTTATGGCGCTCCTGATTTAGCCATGACACAATTTGCTATAGATACTCTTACCGTAGTTCTTTTTGTTCTGGTACTGTTCAAGCTTCCTTCATTCTTAAATTTCAGCAACCGGAAAATTCAATTCAGAGACGCTGTTGTTGCTATTGCTTTCGGGATATTGATTGCTTTAATTACCTTACAGGCATTGGTATATCCATCTGACAAAGAGGTAAGTAAATTTTATGCCGATAATGCCTATACCCTGGCAAAAGGAAAAAATGTAGTAAACGTTATTCTTGTCGATTACCGCGGATTTGATACCATGATTGAAACTATAGTACTTGCTATTGCTGCCATAGGTGTTCTTAGTATTTTAAAATATAATGTAAAGGATGGAGAAAAATCAGAATAAACCGGTACGGCTGGATAATACTATTTTAAGAACGGCAACCAATTATTTATTGCCCTTGCTTATATTGTTTTCTCTTTTTGTTTTAATAAGAGGACATTATTTGTCAGGAGGAGGTTTTGTAGGAGGACTAATTGCTTCTATTGCTTTTGTGTTGCATTCTTTTGCATATAATACCAGAAGAACGGTGGCTTTATTTAAATATAACCCCATGTATCTGATTCCTACAGGACTGATGATGGCTTTTTTCAGCGGTTTGCTTCCGACATTGATTGGCGATCCGTTTATGACAGGTGTCTGGTTTGCCGAATCGGTAGTGGTTATCGGGGCTTTCGGAACAGCTTTAATCTTTGATTTGGGTGTGTACTTAGTGGTAATAGGTGTAGTATTGACTATTTTGTTCACCATATCAGAAAATGTATAAATAATTATGGAATTACTATTAGTGATATTAGTTGGTGTATTATATTCATCAGGCATATATATGATGTTTCGCCGGAGTATGGTAAAATTACTCTTAGGGCTGCTGCTTTTAGGCAACGGTGCCAATATTCTTATTTTCCTGGTGGGTGGACTTACAAAAGGAAAAGCGGCGATTATTGACAGCGATCAGAAACACTTTACCGATGCATATGCCGATCCTGTACCGCAGGCATTAATTCTTACAGCTATTGTTATCAGCTTCGCTTTAACCGCATTTGCTATCGTATTACTGAAAAAAGTATATAGTACAACAGGATCTGATGACTTAGATTCTTTAAATATTCAAGATTTAGATATATGACAACCAACTTTATATTAGCACCTATACTGGTACATATGTTTACAGCCATACTGTTGTTGTTTTTCTGGCAAAATGTAAGAGCTCAGAAAATCATCAGCATTCTCGGCAACAGTATGGCGTTTATAGTGTGCGTACGCCTTTTCCAGCTTACGCTACAGCATGACCACTTGCTTTTGCAGGTAGGAAAATGGCAGGCACCTTTCGGAATTACATTTATTGCCGATACGTTAAGTGCCGTAATGGTAGTGCTAACAGCTGTGGTGTCACTTACAGTAGGTATTTATTCTACTGCAGGTTTAAATAGAAGTCGCATAAAATATGGTTATTTCTTTATTTTTCATTTCCTTATTATGGGCTTATTGGGTGCCTTTTTAACAGGTGATATCTTCAATTTGTACGTTTGGTTTGAAGTGGTTATTATTTCGTCTTTTATCCTGTTAACAGTAGGAGGAAAAAAAATGCAGATGGAAGGAGCCATAAAATATGTAACGATGAATATGCTGGCTTCCGTTATTTTCCTGACTGCTATTGGTATTTTATATGGAATAACGGGAACGCTGAATATTGCCGACCTGGCATTAAAAGTAGAACAGGTAGAAAACAGAGGCTTGGTAACTGTAACATCGTTATTATTTTTTATAGGGTTCGGCATTAAATCAGCTGTTTTTCCCTTGTATTTCTGGTTGCCTTCGTCCTATCACACACCACCTTCTGCCATTGCCGCTATTTTCGGGGGACTGCTGACTAAGATGGGAATTTACGCTTTGTTCCGGGTATTTACTATTGTTTTTCATCCCGATCATTTCACATTAATCCTGTTTGTGGTTATTGCCATACTCACCATGCTCACCGGCGCCTTTGGGGCTGTAAATAAACGAAATATTCGCAGGCTTTTGTCGTATCTTATTGTTTGTCATATAGGTTACCTGATTGCCGGGTTAGGGTTGTATACTGAGTTGGCTTTTACCGCCGTGGTTTTCTATCTTATTCATGATATTATTGTAAAAAGTAATGTATTCATGATTATAGGGGTTATTTTTAAAGTACGGGAAACGGTTGATATCCAGCGTTTGGGAGGTATGTTGAAAGATTATCCCAAATTTTCGTTCGTGGTGGCTGTTGTGCTTTTTTCGTTGGTGGGTATTCCTCCTTTATCAGGTTTCTGGCCTAAAATTTTGCTTTTTCAGGAAGCGTTTAAAGCAGAACAATTTATCCTGCTTATAACACTTATTCTGGCCAGTTTTGTAACTTTATATGCTATAGCCAGAATCTGGACCGAAGTGTTCTGGAAAGATTCGCCCAAACCGCTGACCGAAGAAATTGATCGTTTTGCCCCTTTTGGCCTGAGTGGGAAAATTGCACTTGTTATGCCCATAGTCACGTTGGCTGCAGTAAGCTTGTATATTGGCCTGAACGCAAATACTGTTTTTGAAGTAGCGCAGAAAGTAGCTCATGAGATGAAAGACAGTTCTATTTATATCAATGCCGTTTTAAAAGAGCAGTAATATGTTGCAGAATTTTTTATTAAATATTTTACTTACATTGGTATGGGTGGCGCTTACCGGGCAGCTTAATTATACCAATTTTGTATTCGGTTTTGTTATGGGATTTTTCATTTTATGGATGATAAACAGAACCTCGATTGGTAATAAAGATTATTTTTACCGGGTACCTAAAATACTGGCTTTTATACTAAGTTTTTTTTATGATATGCTAAAAGCTAATCTGGAAGTAGCAGTAGATGTGATTACCCCCAACTATAATATGAAGCCGGGGATTATTAAATACAGGATGGCGTCGCAGACCAATTTTGAAATAACAATGCTGGCCAATATGATTGCCCTGACGCCGGGTACTTTGGTTATTGATATTTCAAAAGATAAAAAATACCTGTATATTCATGGAATGTACCTGAAAAACAGAGAACGTTTCGAATACAATATTCGCGAACGTATAGAGAAAAAAATGTTGGAAATTTTAAGATAAAAAACAATGGTAGAACAGTATTTAATGTATGTAATAATGCCCATTTTATGCCTGTCTGTTATTTTTATTGTGCTCCGTTTCATAAAAGGGCCACAGGTAGCTGACAGGGTAGTGGCACTGGACTTACTGATTACCGTAGGTGTTGGTTTTATCAGCCTGTTCAGCATTATAACCAACAATGCCATTTTCCTGGACGTAGCAATGATTTTTGCCCTTATTGCGTTTTTGAGCACCGTGGCTTTTTCCTATTATTTATTTAAAAGTAAAAAAGATGACTGAAATAATTATTCTTATACTTAGTACCATAGGTGCCTTGTTTGTGCTTATTGCTTCCTTCGGCATATTCAAAATGCCTGATTTTTATGCCCGTTTGTCCGTTACCATAAAAGCGGCTACTTTAGGTATTGGCTGTTTGCTTATTGCTGCTTCTTTACACTTTAAGGAATTTCCGATTACTACCAAAGCGCTGGCTATTATCTTCTTTCTGTTTCTGACATCTCCCGTGGCAGGTTTTCTTATAGGAAGAGTAGCTTACATTACCGGTATTAAGCTATGGAAAGATTCTATTATAGATGAAATGAAGAATGACCCGGATAGCTCATGTACACTGGTTAACCAGGAGCAGGAAGCACAGAATACTCCTGAGGACACAAAATAAAAGAGACAAACGTTGCTACTTTCAAATCCGATAATAGCACACCGCGGTGCATGGAAAGAATTTAACCTGCCTCAGAACAGTCTGGCCGCTTTTCGGAAGGCCCTGGAAATAGGTTCCGGAGCTACTGAGTTTGATATTCATCTTACAAAGGACGGTATCCCGGTAATTGCACATGATGATGATTATAACGGGTTAGTTATAGCTTCCCATACTTATGATGAGTTGAGCAGGTTCAGGTTATCCAATAATGAAATACTTCCTAAGCTGACTGATTTTCTCAGATATGGGCTGTATCAGGAATATACGGTACTGGTTTTTGAATTAAAATCGGCGCCGGTTTTTACTCACACACTCTGGTTGGTTGATGTTATTATTGAAACACTTCCTCCTCTTTTTCGCGCCTCAAAAGGCATTTTTATATTGTTCAATTGGGAGGCGGCCCTGTATTTTAAAAAGAGGAAGCCGGAATGGAATATTCTCTATTTAGGAGGCGATAAATCTCCCGAAGAAATAAAAAAACACCATCTTAATGGTCTAAATTACCATTATAATGTATGGTTACAACACCCTTCCTATTTTTCGGATTGCAGGCAGCTTGGCTTGTTTTATGGAAGCTGGACACTGAATAACTGGTCGCTGGCAAAGCTATTTCTTGAACAAAAGATGCTGGGTATCACTACCGATGTGCCATTTCATTTTCTTACACAATTAAACCGCTGCAAGCTGTCGTAACAGCTCTCCAACCTGTTGCATTCCCGCAGATGCTTTCTCTTTTAGTATAACTATGTCCTTATTGTGAAGAGCAACTTCAGCCGGATTATGGTCAACGTAAAAAATTTGCCTGGCATTATCAGCATAATGTAGCAGTCCGGCAGCAGGATATACCTGTAGTGAAGTTCCGACAATGATTACATAATCTGCAGTTCTTATTTCCCGAATGGCTTTATTCAGTAAAGGAACCGTTTCACCAAACCATACAATCGCGGGGCGTAACTGGTAGTTTTGCGGACATTTATCACGGAGTGTTAAATCTTCTTGCCAGTCTATTACAAAATCTTCATCAAAGCTGCTCCGGGCTTTTAATAACTCACCATGTAAATGAATAACTGTAGTACTGCCGGCCCGCTCATGCAAATCATCTACGTTTTGTGTAATGACAACCACTTCATAGAAAGCTTCCAATTCTTTTACGACATGATGCGCTTTATTAGGGTAAACTTCTTTCAGCTGGCGCCGCCGCGTATTGTAAAAATCTAAAACTAACTGCGGATTTCTTTTAAAGCCTTCAGGGCTGGCTACTTCCATAATATCGTGTCCTTCCCATAATCCGTCAGTATCTCTGAACGTTTTTATACCGCTTTCAGCACTTATGCCGGCTCCGCTTAATACGATTATTTTTTTTCTAGACGTATGCATTGTATCTTTGTTTTTTTTAATGTATTTATGGAACAGATTCCTGCCCGTTTACGACAAGATAAGAACTATTTGACCTATCTGGAAGCAATGGTTACAGAAAACCGAAAAACCGGTTTTTTAAATGTTCTCCAAAATCGCACCCGACACTTTACCATTGTTGTTGAAGATCTGTACCAGCTGCATAATACAAGTGCTGTAATGCGAAGTTGTGAAGTCTTTGGTATACAAGACCTGCATGTGATTGAACAGCGTTTTGGTAAGCGTATAGATAAAGAAATTGCTATGGGTGCAGAAAAATGGGTAGATATTCACAGGTATAATTCCAATAAAAGCTGTGTGGATAATTTACGGGATAAAGGCTACCAGATAGTGGCTACCACTCCGCATTCCGATGCCGCTTATTTGTCCGATTTTGATATTTCCAAACCATCTGCCCTTTTTTTCGGTACAGAAAAACTCGGTCTTTCGGAAGAGGTTATGGCACAGGCTGATGCGTTTATTAAAATTCCTATGGTAGGATTTACCGAAAGTCTGAATATTTCGGTTTCGGCGGCTATTATTATACAGGATATTGCATCAAGGTTAAGACGTTCCTCAATAAAATGGAAGCTGACGGAAGAAGAGATTTTAGAAAAAAGAATTGACTGGTGCAGAAAAACCATTAAAGATATTGACCGCGTTACTCAAAGATATCTTGAAAAAATATAACATAAAATTAAGAATACATAACCCTGGCTTGGCCTGTTTGTTGGTTAAGTCAGTAAAAATTAAAAACATGAAAAAAAAGATTTTTGCTTTAAGTCTGTTGGTATCTTTTGCTGCCACAGCGCAGGAAAAAAACAATCCAAACGTATCTATGTTTCCCAAACCGGAAATAGGTTATAAACAAGTTGTAATTGGTTTATCCGAAAAGCAGCAGGAAGAAAACTACAAAATAGAGCTGTTTGCAGGCAGAATGGTAGGAACAGATGAGTGTAACCGTTATTTTTTATCAGGAGAAATTAAAGAAGAAAATTTAGAAGGCTGGGGGTATACCTATTACACTTTCTCAACTAATGGTAGCATTGGCAGTACTATGATGGCTTGTCCGGATGCTAAACGGGAAGAAAAATTTGTAACGGCACCCGGTATGACTATCCGTTATAACAGTAAATTACCTGTAGTAATATATGTACCAAATGATTATGAAATCCGTTATAAAATTTGGGAAACCGGTAACGAAATGCAGAGAACAAAAGTAAATATGTAAATTTTTAAAAAATAAGGCTGTTTGTTTAAAACGGCCTTATTTTTTTAAGCTTCCTGCCTTCTGTAAATATTTAGCATACCAGGAGTCGGTTAAATCAGAAATGATTACCCCTTTCCGGGTAGAGACATGCAAAAATTTATTGTTTTGAAGATAAATACCTACATGGTCTATATTTTTATTGCCAAAAGAGAAAAATACCAAGTCACCTTCTTCCAGATTTCTGTGGTTTTTCTTTTTTACTTTATCAGCCATATCGCGTGATGTCCGAGGTAAATTTTCGTTATATACATTCCGGTATACTTCACCTACAAAAGCCGAACAGTCTACCCCGGATTTAGACATACCTCCCATTTTGTGAGGAGTACCTATCCATTCATCTATATAATGATACAATTTTTCATTTTTTAAAGAAGAAGCGGGTACCCCTAAAACAGCAGCAAAATCGGCCATAGAATTATTGCGCTTTTTTAAAACGGTTTTGGCCGAACTACTATCGGTAAAGGACTTGGAGTTTTTGGCCGTAGCTACTCTTGATCTTGATGAACCACAGTTTACCAGAAAAATACTACAGCACAGAAGTAATAATAACTTTTTCATAGCAGAAAAACCAGAGTGTAGCCTCTGGTTTTTGATTTATTTATTTTCAGAAATTCTTCGTAATGATTCCAGTTTTTCCTTCCAAAGGTGCAACTCTTCTTTATGGCGTTCAATGTTCTTGTTGATTTCCTTAACCAGCGGATTATCCGCTTTGGCTCCTGAAATAAACTGCACATTGTTTTCTAACTGAAAAATATCGCTTTGTACTTCGTCTATTTTTCTTTGAATAAAAACAAACTCATTCTGAATACGCCGAATATCATCTGTTTCAGCTAATTGTTCTAACCGGTTGTTAAACTTTACAAGTTCTGCTTCTTTTTTAGAAAGGCTTAATTTGTCAAACAGTGCGTCGAGTACCTTGTTGAACTTACCTTCAATATGTCTTCTGGACTGGGGTACGGCACCCAGTTGTTTCCAGTTTTCAATATGTTGTTTAATGGCTTCCAGATCAATTTTATGGTCGCCTACCAATTCAAACGATTTCAGTTCTTCAAGATATACCTTTTTCTTATCAAAATTTTCCATTTCAGCTGACATGGCTTGATTTCGGATAGCATGTAAGCGGTCGAAATAGTGATTACAGGCAGCTTTGAATTCTTTCCATATTTCATCCGATTGCTTGCGGGGTACATGGCCTATTTTCTTCCAATCCTCCTGAATTTGTTTCATTACAGGTGTTACTTTATCAAAGTCATCGCTTTCGTTTAACGATTTTGCTTTTTCAATTAAAGCGAGTTTTTGGGTTAAATTTTCCTGCTGATCTTTTTTGATGTCTTTATAAAAATTATTTTTTGCGGTGTTAAAAACGCGGGTAGCTTCTTTGAATTGTTCCCATACCTTTTCATTCAGTTCTGCAGGAACTCTTCCGATTTTAAAGAACTGATCGCGTAAAGCATCTACTTCTTTTATGGCCTGCTGCCATTGACTATGAGAGGTAACCGTTGATTGATTGATCTTATTTATTGACGCGATTATCCCATTTTTATGCAAGGCATTTTCCTCTTCTTTAACACGCAATTGCTGCTGTAAACCTTCGCGTTTGTCATGAAGTTTTTTCGTAATATCACTGAATTCATTCCAGATGTCTTCACGATATTCCCTTGCCACAGGGCCAATTTCTTCTTTCCATACCCGATGTAAGGTCTGGAGTTCTCTGAAGGCTTTCTGAATGTCAGCTTCTTCAAGCAATTCTTTAGCCCTGTCTATTAAACGCTGTTTCTGCTCTAAATTGAATTTAAAGTCTACGTCGCGCGCTTCTCGATCCAGATGCAACTGGTCATAAAAACGTTCGATATGAAAATGAAAATTATTCCAGACATGATTATAATTATCACGTGGAATAGGGCCGGCCTGTTTCCATCGGTCACGTAACACCTGTATGTCTTTCAGCGCAGTATTATAATTGTCTGTATGGTCTACAATATTTTTCAATTCTTCAATTATGGCCTGACGTTCAGCTAAATTTTTCTTTAAATTATCCTGTATGTTTTTATAATGTTTTGACCTGTTGTCTTTAAATACGGCGTAAATTGAATCGAATTGGTTTTTTACTGGCAGCTCATATTGGAAATCTGACTCAGAAGCATCGGGATTCTCCACTAAAAACAATTCTTTTTTAGCTTCTATAAAGTCATGGTATTTATGGTAAAATGTTTTTTTAATCTGTTCAATATGTTCCCTGATAGTGATGGCTTTGTGATTATTTACCAGTTGTGTGGCATTTTTTACCAATTCTTCCAGTGGCATACTTTCATAATCTTGAACAGGAATTTCTACAGTTTCTTCTATACCTATCTCCTCACTTTCTTCTGCATTTGAGTTGGTAATAGATTGAATGGCATCTTTTTCCTGATGCAAATTTTCATTTTCAATAGGTCCGTCTGCTGGGTGCAGGTTATCATTCTTTTCTTCTAACATCGCTTTTAGGCTTGTGATTAACAAATATTTTACGAAAGATAACGAAACAAAATAAAAATACAAAAAAATATTTGTACTTATTTTTTATGGTTTAGAAGGCGGTTTGCCATATTTTCCAGGCTTCTTCCGCTTGCAGAACAAGCATTTCATATCCGTTTTTAATTTGCGCATGTTGTGTTTCGCCGTGTAATAGAAATCGGGTTTTTACCGGGTTGTATATCAAATCGTATAAAAGGTGTTCTGGAGTAATAGCAGTATAAGGGAGAGGCGGGCAGTCACCTGTATCCGGGTAAGTGCCCAGGGGTGTACAATTGATGATAATTTGGTGTGAGAGCAATAGTTTAGCGTCTATGTTCTGAAAAAGGATTTGACCGTTTAGTGGTTTACGGGCTGCTATCAGGTAAGGGATATTCATTTTTTTTAATGCAAAGACAACTGCTTTGCTCGCGCCGCCATTTCCTAATACTAAGGCTTTTAGATGGCAAGGTTTCAACAACGGCTTTAATGATTGGGAAAAGCCGGTAACATCGGTATTATATCCGATATATTTGTCATTTACAATTTTAATGGTATTTACAGCACCTATTTGCTGTGCTTCAGGGCTTATATCATCTAAAAAAGGAAGGATAGATGTTTTGTAGGGTATCGTAACATTATAACCGGCATGTCCGGTATCTCGTATCTTTAAAAAATCGTCAACGCGGGGAATATCAAAATTGACATACTGTGCATCAGAAATATTTTCGCGCTCGAATTTTTGTTTAAAATAGGAGCGCGAAAAAGAATACTCTATATTTTTTCCAATTAAACCAAAGGTTCTCATCACTTATAAACCGGAAGCTTTTTTATACTCCTTTATGTACTTTTGCACCAATTTGTTTTCCCATATGACAGGGAAAAGGTTCTTAAACAAATCGATATTATTAAAATTGTTATGCATGGCATTTGACAGGTGATAAGCTCCCTGCTGGGTTTCGTCCAGTTTAAAGTACAAACCAGCCAAACGGTATTCAAGCTCATACTCATTCGGAAACATCTCATTTGCTTTGAGAAGGTGTTGTATAGCTTCATCAAACTTACCAAGGTATTGTAGTGTATCGGCCCAGAAAAGCCAGGTGTCAAGAAATAAATCGCCAAATTCAATAGCTTTCTTAAAACCATACTCAGCATCTTCCATAAAAAACAATTCTTTGTTTATGATAGCATACCGCCGCCAGTACAATTTGTTTTGTTCGTCTATATTCAACGCCTTATTGACATAGAAAAGGGCTTTCTGAAAATTGCCGGTTTTGATAAACAGATCGGTAATGGATATCCAGCCTTTATCCAGCATAGGATCTTCATGTACAGCACGTAAAAAATATTTCAGTGCTCGTTTGTTCTTGTTTAATGCTTCGTAACTGGAACCTATGCGCCAATATACATAGGCTGAGTTTGGATCTAATTCCAGTGCCTCATTATAGCAGGTAATTGCTTTTTTAAACTTTTTCAGTTGCTCATAAGCCTTGCCTTTTTCTAAAATAGCCCCTAGGAACGATTCATCAATAATGGTTGCAAAATCAAATGCTTCAACTGCTTTTTCGTATTTTTGTATGTTGACATACTGACGTCCCAATTGATGCCAGGCAACCTCACTATACGGATTGTCGTCTATATATTCCTCTAAGAAAACAACCGCATCTTTAGACTGGTCCAGAAAATCATAACAATAGATGATATTGTATAAGGCTGACTGATCTTCAGGATCATTATCAATACATTTTTTGAAATAATAACGGGCTTGTTCTAACCGGTCCATATACAGGTATTCCATTCCCATTAAAGAATAGACATCTGCTAAATCTTCTGTATATTGTAACGCTACATTTAAAGATTCAATAGCTTTTTCATGAAATCCTTTTTTGGATTGGATGTTGGCCTGTTGAATAAAAACTTCTTCATTGGTAGGGTCAACCTGTCGTATTTCTGTAACCAGGCGCTCCGCTTCATCCAGTTTATCTTCAAACACCAGCACTTCAATCTTTACCAGTTTCAAGCCAATGGAATGCGGATGTTGCTCCAACCCCAGCTTTAATGCTTTTTTGGCGAGGTTCAGCTTACCCGAATCTACATAATGAAGAATGATATTTTCAAATTCTTCTGAATCAAAGAATAAGATTTTATTTGATTTTAACATCGATTCGAATCGTGAAATCGAGAAACGGAAGTGTTCTTCTTCGTCATTCATATACATAACTGAACGATTTTTAAGTTCCTTAATATAAATTTACAACAATGTAAAAGCTGTTTAGGCCTTACCTGATAATGTTATGAACATATTAATGAACAATTTATAAGGCAGCCTGTACTTCATTCAAGGCTTCTAACAATAGGTGGCAACCTGTTTCTATTTCTTTCATTGAAATAGTAAGAGGAGGTGTAATACGTATGGCTTTTCCTTCAAACATCAGCCAGAATAAAATAAGTCCTTTTTCTCTACATTTTAAGATAACCCGGTTAGTAATATCTTCTGAAAGTGTCATGGGAGCAAGCATTAATCCTTTGCCATGTATTTCAGATATAAGAGGATGAACCAGTAATTTTCGGAACAGTTCTTCTTTAGCAGGTATTTGCTGCATAAGGTCAGTTTCAAGTAACTCTTGTAGTGTGGCAAGACTGGCAGCTGCTATTACGGGATGTCCGCCAAAAGTGGTAATATGCCCGCACTTGGGATTGTCTGCCAATAAATCCATATATTTTTCATTAGCTGTGAAAGCACCTACCGGCATACCGCTGGCCATACCTTTACCCATTACTAAAATATCTGGCACCACATTATACCATTCAAAACCGAAAAGTCTGCCCGTACGTCCGAATCCGGGCTGTATTTCATCTAAAATAAGCAAGGCGCCAACTTCTTCACAGCGTTTTTTTACTTTTTCTAAAAAACCGTTTTCCGGAGTTATAAAACCGGCACTTCCCTGTATGGTTTCGAGGATGATACCAGCGGTTTTACGGGTAATTTTTAAAATGTCTTCTTCACGGTTAAACGTGATAAAATCAATATCAGGCAATAAAGGGCGAAAAGCTCTTTTGCGTTCTTCATTTCCCAAAACACTCATCGATCCCTGGGTATTGCCATGATAGGCATTTACGCATGAGATAATCTGTGTGCGGCCCGTAACCCGTTTGGCTAATTTTAAAGCGCCTTCAACTGCTTCGGTTCCTGAATTGACCAGGTACGTTTTATTAAGGCTTGCCGGAAGGTTTTGTGCTAATAATTTACAGTACTCTACGGCAGGTTGTTGGATATATTCACCATATACCATCACATGGGCATAACGGTTTAATTGTGTTGTTATCGCCTCGTTTACCCGTTTAGGCTGATGACCCAATGTGCAAGCCGAAACGCCTGCTACAAAATCGAGGTGTTTTTTACCATCAGTAGTATACACATAGCTTCCTTTAGCATGTGATACTTCTAACGCTAATGGGTGGGCAGAGGTTTGTGCCTGATAGGTATAAAAATCTTGTGTCATGTCTTTAAGGAGTTCCTTTAATTTTGTTTGTTTTTTTACCAGTTGGTTTATATTGTAAGGTGGCTTCCTGTAGAGGTAAAGGGTTGTCTTTTTCAGCTTTACTTTGTTCTTTTTCGGTTTGTGCCTGTGTGTCAGATTCCAGCTCTTCAGGCGGAAAGATGGCTCCACGGGTTAGAATTCTTTCTTCTCCGCGCCAGTTGAATCCGGGAAATTTACGGGCACTTTCGGGAAAATCTTCAGGTGGGTAGGTTTCGGCTACCGGGTTTACCAAACGCGTGGCTGTGGTTATTTTATTGTCTTCTAATTCCAAATGAATTTTAGAACACACTCCTTTGTCAATGCCACTGAGCTCATCATCTTCATCATATACATAGTAAATCATTTCAGCATTTTGTACCAAATCTACTTCATGCAGTTTGTTTTCTCTGAACTTTCCGTATAAATTAATACCTTTTGCCTGGTTATAACCGGTACCCAGCGTGTCGCGTTCTATTAAAAAGGCATCTGTAAGCACCTTAAGTGAATCCAGCTTTTCGGTAACCGGGTTATTGATAAGGTGAATAAGCTTTCCGGTCATCTGACTTTCGCCTTTAAAAACAACCGGAGAACCGATAAGTTGCGTTAATCCTATTTTCTGGTTAAAATGGAGCGAATCGGCTTTTCCGCTCATATCAGGCATTCGCAAGATACGGGCATTATTGAATCCTCTTATGATACGTTCTTTATCCGG
Organism: Paenimyroides tangerinum; assembly: GCA_050990835.1. Classification (GTDB taxonomy): domain Bacteria; phylum Bacteroidota; class Bacteroidia; order Flavobacteriales; family Flavobacteriaceae; genus Flavobacterium. The sequence continues at coordinate 2,250,404 of CP158859.1, forward strand.
ACCTGTGATAATGATGTTTTTGGCGTGGAAAAAAGTAGAATCATTTTCAGCCAGCATACGTACCAGTGGTTTTTTGTTGATAAAAATAGAGTCATTTCCGTTTTCCCGCTGAAAAACTTCTGCAAAATGGCTGGTAGCAATCATCTTGTTTACCGTATCGGTTACTTTTACATGATTTTCAGCACGGGAATACCCTTTGTTTTTATCATAAAACATATCATCACCCTCAATTTTTTTATTATCAGTAAGAATGTGTGAATTTTTAGTCAGTTTGCCAATATCTAATCTGGTATCGTAAAACCCGTTTTCAGTGTATATAAAAGAATCTTTATTTTTTACTGTGGAAGGGCCGAACAAATAGGCATGTCCGGGAACTTCATAATAATCAAGATAATCGGACGTGATAACTGTTTCCGGATTGGTAATAACCACCTGTGTGCGGAATTCATATTTCTGTTCAGCGGTGAAGTATTTTCCCGTTTTACTTTTGAGTGTATTATTCTTATTTACAATAGTGGCATTGTCATTGTAATAGGCCACACCGTTTTTACGGTCGTAATATACTTTTTCGGATTTCAGGTTAGAATCAGGCGACCGCATTACTACATTTCCGGAGGCATAAGCAATTTGCTGTACACCGTTGTACTCGGCATAATTACTGTCTAACTGAAGGGTATCGTTCTGAATGATACGTACGGCACCGAATAACTTAATATAATTATCTGTCTGAAAATAATACGCTTTATTACAGTAAATATAGATACTGTCATGCTGGGCCTGAATGTTTCCTGTTAAAATAGTTGCACCGGGTACTTCGCTTTCATTCCTGTCTGTAAAATTGGCATGAAGTATCTCGATACTTTTTCCCTTGCCGGGTGCGGCATTTGGATTTTGCGCTTTTCCCGTAGCGGACAAAAGCAGGATAAATAGAATGAAGAAATAGGATTTCAAACGAATAAAATTTGCTCAAAATTACATAAAAAAAGAGAGATTTTAAGCTAATTAAGAAGATTTTAGGAGTAAGAAAAACACGTTTTATTAAAATCTTTTTAAGAACAGAGAAGTATAAAAGACACTAACTCCTTTTTTTGCGGTATATTTAAGTTGTAACTAAAATAGGTAGGTGTTGGAATGTGTTTAAATAGCACCAAATAAATAGACCCCGATTCGGGGTCTATATTATTACTTTTTACTTTCTTCTAAAGAGGTTTTTCTAAACTCTTTTAAAAGTTTTTCCAATGCTAAAGTTGATTTGCGTGCACGCGTGCCTGCAGTTTTATTTCCTTTTTCTGTCTGAAGGTCTGCATCTGCTTTAAACATTTCAAACTCTGCACTGATTTTTTCTAGTAAGTCTTTCATCTGTAAATACTACTTGTTTGGGTTAGTTGGCAAAAATAGCAATTAAAAGCGAATGAAGGAAGAATAAGACGTTATAATTGTTGTATGAATCAAGTGGCAGCTTGCTATTGCCTTGGTTAATTTTATATTTTAAACCGGTATTTTTACCAGTAGCCATTTTTGAAATATGATGAAGATAAGAAATAGGCTAAAATTATTTTTTAGGTAGGTAATTATTTCTTTATTTTTATATATTTGCGTTTATGGAAATCTCAGCACATACAACAATGATGGCAAAGCCTTGGATTTACTGATCCAGGTGTCATAGTAGCACACTTTTTCTCTAGGAAGACATTTTATTTCTTGTTTTTCCGTGGTATGTTGTATAATTTTTACTAGTAATTTTTATGAAAAATAAAAAATGGTTGCAAACCTACCTGTTTATATGGTCAGGTCAGTTTATATCAATGCTTAGCAGCTATGCGGTACATTTTGCCGTGATTATATGGTTGAGTTTAGAACATCAATCTGCTGAAATACTAGCGTATGCAGGAATTTCTGGTATGCTCCCGCAGGCGATTATAGGGCCTTTTGCTGGGGTATTCATCGACCGTTGGAACCGGAAAAAAGTAATGATTTTCTCTGATGCTTTTTTGGCGTTATGTGCATTGGTCATGGTTTTTTTATTGCAGAACGAAACAGTAAACCTTAACTGGATATACCTGATGCTGGCATTCCGGTCAGTAGGAAACGCCTTTCATTCCCCTGCCATGCAGGCGGTAGCGCCACTTATTGTACCTGAAAATGAATTGCTTAGGGTTTCAGGTATTAATCAGATTTTACAATCAATGAGCAGTATAGCCGGACCCGCTATCGGAACTCTTGCCATTACCTATCTCCCCATATCGGACGTCTTATTTCTGGATGTTATAGGTGCGGCAGCGGCCATAATTTCGCTTTTTTTTGTTACTATTCCTCATATTAAAACACTTGTAACATCATCTGTTCGTACCGTTTTGATTGAATTAAAAGAAGGATTTAATGCTGTATTAAAAAATAAAGGATTACGTTTTCTTTTTTTATACGCTATGCTGGTAACATTTTTTATCATGCCAGCGGCTATTATGTTCCCCTTATTAACCACAGGCCATTATGAAGGCGGAAAATGGGAAATGGGTATTATTGAAATTGTATGGGGTATCGGGATGCTGATAGGAGGAGCCTTTTTAGGTGTTTTTAAGGTAAAGACTTCTAAAGTTATTTTGGTAAATACCATGCATGTAATATTGGGAATATCATTTGTAGTATGTGGTTGGCTGCCATCGGGCTGGTTTGCCGGTTTTGCTGCGGCTACTATTCTTGGAGGAATTGCGTTGTCTGTATTTTCAGCTTCTTTTACTACTATTTTACAGGTAGAAATAGCTCCGAATATGCTGGGACGTGTTTTTTCTCTTTATTTCAGTATGGCAGTACTTCCCAGTGTAATAGGTTTATTGTTTACCGGATTGATTGCTGAAAAGATAGGCGTTACGAATGCGTTTCTGATTTGTGGTGGGTTTGTGATTCTGATCGGGATACTTTCGTTTCTGACACCTTCCTTAATGCAGCTGGGAAGACGTAAAAAAGAAGAACTTTAAAAGGATTAAACATCAACAGCTACCTGACCGGCGTTTTTATATCTTGCTAATTATATAGTAAGTGTTAGCAGAAAAAAGAAATGGGATGGTGGCTGTTTTAATTTGTTGTAATTATTTTAAAATGAACTTTTTGCAATGTATTATGTAAAACGTTTATCCGTAATACCAGATGCAGTATCTTGATTTAAGTAAGTTGTTTTTATAAAATTACAATGATGGAGGTTATGTCCTACCGTCATGAATCCGAGTGCTTTCGCCGTAAAATTCACCTTATTGGCAATACCTTTAAAATGCAACATTTCGTCCGTCATATTTTTGTACAGAAAAAGAGTAGAATTTCTTACGCTTACGTATTCTTCTCGTAAATCTTCAAGGCTATATTCCATACATTTTATATGTTCCATATAACTGTTTTCATCAAATCCGGGTAATTCTGTAGCATCAAATCTTGAAAATCTCAACGCTCTGTAAGTATATATTTTTTCACAATCAATTATATGCCGGATTACCTGTTTTGCTGTCCATTTACCCGGAGCATAAGAAAAGTTTTCTTTATCCGGAGTTATACTGGCAAAAATCTCTTCTGTTATTCGTTTACTTTCCAGAAGTGCTGTTATCAGGTCATCTGTGTTCACGAGGTCAAAAAAATAGTGATAATAGGGGGGAATATCGTTGTAAAAAGCTCTGTGTGCCATGGTAAGTTAGTATAACGCTGTAAGTAAAATTACATAAAAAAACAAATTGGTTTTACAGTATGCGCTGTTCTTTTATTGAAAAGAAGATGTGACTGTTTGATGTGAATAAAAAGAATTTAATTCATAATTAATATTTAATATTCGAATATTATTCTTTTTGTTTGTATATTTGCAGAATTATGGAAAGAATAGAGTTTAACTTAGATCATATTGATTTTCAGATTATTCGTATGATTCAGGATAATGCCCGGATAAACAATGCCGACATTGCCCGTGAGCTGGGTATGGCACCTTCTGCTATTTTGGAACGGGTAAAAAAACTGGAACAAAAAGAGGTAATCCTGCAATATAATGCAAAGATCAATCCGAAGGCACTTGACCAGACATTGCTGTCGTTTATCTTTATTAAATGTGCCGATATAATGGAGCAGGAACATATTCCCAGTATGCTGGCTGCAATTCCTGAAGTGCAGGAGGTACATGATATAGCAGGAGACGACGGTTATCTTATTAAAGTACGCACAGAAGATACGGCTGGTCTTGTAGACCTTATGCGTAATGGCCTTGGAAAAATAGAAGGTATCTTATCTACAAGAACTACTATCGTGCTTGAAACGATTAAAGAAGAACAAAAATTAGTAATTCCTTCAAAAGAATAAGCATGACATCAACTAAAACATCTACGTTCAGTATTGTACTAGCCTATCTGGTGGTGTATTTTGTATGGGGATCCACCTACTTTTTTATAGAAAAGGCACTTCACTCATTTCCGCCGTTTGTATTGGGATCTATCCGGTTTATCATAGCGGGTACTCTCCTTATGGGGTATTGTGCGTTGCGCGGCTATAAGCTGTTCAATAAAAAAGATGTGAAAAGAGCTGCATTTATAGGTTTTTTGTTGCTATTTGTTGATATGGCTGCAGTAATATGGTCAGAACAATATATATCAAGTGCCATTGTTTCTATACTTGCAGCAGCAGCGGCTATCTGGTTTGTATTATTGGATAAACCTAAATGGAAGGCCAATTTCGGAAGTCTGCCTATTGTAATGGGATTGTTATTAGGATTCTCCGGAGTTGTTATGCTATTTGCTGAACAAATATTTGCATCAGAGCAAAATAATGATGGTCGCCAGAATATTATTGCTATGGTGGTAATGACATTGGGAACAATAGGCTGGACAGTCGGATCATTGTATACTAAATATACACAGGATAAAAGAGCACCTATAACAGAAGAGAAAAAAGAAAAGCCTTTAAATGTTATTGTAAAAACTTCCTGGCAGATGGTAACGGCAGGTGTAGCTTTTACAACGGTTGCTTTACTGAGTGGTGAGTATACAGATTTTTACTTCGAAAACGTGCCGTTGCCTGATTGGGGAGCTATAGCATATCTCATTACTATGGGCTCTATTGTAGCTTTTAGTTCTTATATATGGCTCTTACAGGTTCGCCCGGCCACAGAGGTAAGTACCTATGCCTATGTAAATCCGATTGTGGCATTGTTTTTAGCACACTTTTTTACGGATCATACTGTAACCCGGTTGCAGATTTTCGGATTAATGATCATTCTATTTTCCGTACTGCTCATGAATTGGAATCTGTATAAAAATAACAAAGCCTTCCGCGTTATTCGTGCCCGTAAAAAACTTAAACGACTTAAGTATATGGCACCTAAAAGCAGTATTCCCCGAATTATTGAAGTAGCTGATTTTGACGAACGCGAAAAGGAAAAGAAAAAAAGTTAAACCCATGTACATGATTTTCCGTTAGTTGCTTTTTAGCTTTTTCAAAGAAAGGGTTACCTTGTCTTTTTGAGACAGGAGCCCAGCGGTTACAAGATATTTGTTTTTGTTAAAAGAAACTATAATTGTGGATTATTAAAACGGTTTTTCCTGAACCCGGAGGAGCAACAATATGCAAATGCTTGTTCATTAGATGATTATTTAGATCGTCAAGTACGCGTTGTTGGTATTTTCTATAGTTGTATTTAAACTTGATGTTTTTAGGATACGTTGTCAATTTATTTAATAGTGTTTTTAAGCTTACGAATAAAACGAATATAGTTTTTATTTGATGAATAGAAAGTATAAAATAGAATTTAATCTTTAATGAAGAAGAGAACTCTTTTTGAAGATTTCTCCTTTTTCAAACAATAGTATAAATATCAAACACATTGTATACTACTTAAATAATAATGGTAATTGGATATGTAAATATTGAATCATCATATCAATTTTGCATCCCGCTTTAAAACATCTCAAGTACGCGAAACTTCATCCAAATAATACCCGTCTATCTCGTGTATCGTCTTTGTTTATTATGTCGGGACACGACAAATAAAATGTGCGTTTGCAAAAAAGTGGATAACAAAAGAATAAAGAATCCTATTTTCTTTTTTCTAAATATTGTGTGTTAATGGTCAAAACTAAAAAATATTTTTCTGCTTAATAAATAGCTATAGGGTTGATGTTTACCTGTGTTGCGCCCATATACAAAGGTTGTCCCAAAACAAATAAAAATTCCCAAACTTTATCCTTCACCAAAGGTCTTGTATCAATTAATTCTAAATTATAAATTCCTTTTTTAGCCAACATAAATTGATTAATCGGAAATTCTTCTGCTCCATAAGGGTTTGGATAAACCTCCGAAGCCCAAGTATCACCTCCAAAAGCTACAATTCCTTTATCTGCCAGCCATTTTGCGGCTTCCATTCCTATCCCTGGCTCCACTTCCAAGAATTGCTTGTTATCTTTCCCAATCAATTCTAACCATCCAGTATTGAACAAAACCACATCACCCTTTCTGATTTCGATATTTTGGTTTTTCAAAACAGCTTCAATATCTTTTACCGTAAATTCGGTTCCACCCGGTACGATATCTTTTTTGTAATAATCAGTCATATCCAGCACTACAGCGCGTGTTACCATTGGCGGCACTTTTTCGATTCCTAATTTTTTCACGCCTTCCACGGTTACAAAATCAGTTGCTTTATTTCCGTTGTAATAGACATTATTGATGCCGATATGCCCAATTCCATTTAATTGTGTGCCAACTCCTGTCCAGCCATTCACCAATTCATCATTAAAACTGAATTTATTAGGACCTAAAGTTTGCCCGCCTTGTTCTCCAGGCTGAATATTATAGAGATTGAAACTACGATGACGAAAAGCAGGTAGGTTTTTGTCGATTGGAACAGCTAATGAAAGCGTTTTTCCTTGTTTAACCAATTTAATAGATTGCATGACCAGCTCGGGCGTCATCAGATTGGCAGCACCGATTTCGTCTCCTTTTCCATAAGGCGAATTTTGCCAGCTCATGTCATTCGGATCGATTAAAATTTTATTTTGTGTGTAACTGTTCAGACCGAATAAAATCATTCCGGCGAGGATAAATTTGTTTATAACATTTCTTTTCATTTTGTTTTATTTTAGAGGAATTTGTAAAACATTTGCATTCAACGGTTGCTCTACTTTTCGTTCTATTTTTTGTGGGTGTACAGTTATGTAAATTTCCATAGAGCCTGTTCCGACTTTCAGCGCCAAAATATGTCCGCCATAGGCGTTGAAATTTTCATCAGTAGCCACGCCGTGGAGATGGATAGATGGATTCTTGCCATTCCAAGCAATAGAACCCGTTAGGTTCCCCATTTCCATACGTTCAAAGGTTTTTGGGTTAAATTTTTTCTGTTCAAAATCATAAAACCCAAACGTTACCTGCCCTGCAAAACCAATTCCGCTAAAATTAGCAGAAGGGATTTGCTCTTTTTTAGCAAATTCCTCCATGGCTTTAATAACATTGTCGGTTTCTCTTAAAACCATAAGGTACCCATTTTCAGTTTTGATATATCTGGAAGATTCTTGTGCGTATAACATATTTGTTGCAAAACAGATTATAATTGCAAAAATGAGTGTTCTTGAAAACAAACGATTCATGGTTAATTAGATTTTTGCTAATTCAGTATTGATAAAGTTCATTTCTTCAGCAGAAATGGTAATAGCCATTGCTCTTGCATTGGCAGCTGCTTGCTCGGCGTTTCTTGCGCCTGCCAGAACCACACTTATTGCCGGTTGTAGACTTGTCCAGCGTAAAACTAACTGTGATAAAGTTGCTCTTTTTTCACTTGCAATAGGGGTAATTGCATTCAAGAAAGCTTCTACTTTTTTCAAATCAAACTGCTGGAAATAACCATTTCTATGGTCGTTTTCTTTCAATTTCCCGTCTTTGAAATATTTTCCGGTTAACAAACCTCTTTCCATAGGGCTGTATACAATAATTCCTAAATCATTTTCCAAAGCATAAGGAACTAAATCCTGTTCTATGCTAAGGTTCAGCATACTGTAACCGATTTGGTTACTGGCAATATTTAATGATTGTCTGGCTTCTTTTACCTGAGCTACATTGTAATTGCTTACACCTGCTGCACGAATTTTTCCTTGTTGAATCAAGAGTTCCATCGCTTCCATTGTTTCACAAATAGGCGTTGTGGAATCTGGCCAGTGAATTTGTAATAAGTCGATGTAATCGGTTTGCAAACGTCTTAAACTGTCTTCTACTTCGTTAATGACGCTTTCTTTTGACGAATATTTATAAACAGGAACTGTTTTTCCATTTTCTTCGGCATCAAAGAAAAAATCGCCTTTTCCATTGTTGCTTCCGTTCCAAACCAATCCGAATTTAGTTAATAATTGGATTTTGTTCCTGTCATACCCTTTAATGGCTTCACCAATCATTTCCTCGCTTAACCCAAAACCGTAAAAAGGCGCGGTATCCAAAGTTGTAACGCCATTGTCAATAGATGCTTTTACCGACTCTATAGAATCTTTTTTTTCATTTCCACCCCACATGTTGCCGCCAATTGCAAAGGCACCATAAGTAATTGCTGATAATGTTAAATCTGTAGCGCCTAATTTTCTGTATTCCATTTTCTTTTAAATTTTATTCGTTATATAAATTTGCGGTGTTTCCTGTAATTTTTCATTTACTAAGTTACCAAATTCTGCAATATACGGTTGCTGATTATGTGCATCTAAATGTACTTGATCTTTCCAGATTTCGTAAAAAACAAATACATTTTCATCGGTTATTCCTTGATGTAAATCATACTGAAGGTTAGCTTGTTCTTTTCGGGTTTCAGCTACCATATTTTGTAGAACGGATAAAACTTCTTCCCGATATTCAGGTTTTGTTTTGATAATTGCTGTTAGGTAAATCATGCCAATTCTTTTTCTGTGATAATTACGTCTTCTAAATGTTTTCTATAAGCTATACGGTAATTTTCGATGCGTTCAGGTGTTGCATTTTTTTCCAAATCATGAAAGTGGAAACCCTCAATTCTTTTCATCCCGACAAACTGATTCATTTTGTGAAAACCAAACAATATACCTTCATCTACTGACTTTTGATCAAAAAATTCTCCCGGTAATGTAAAGGCTGTTTCAGGTGCATTCCAAGTAGAAATAACCATATACTTTTTTCCGTGCATTAATCCTCCGGTTCCATAGTTAATCTCAGGATTTTTACGGCTTCTTCCGTCATTAGCATACATCCCGTTTTGATGCCCGGCTGTAAAGACCTCGTCGATGTATTTTTTCAATCGGTTTGGAACCTGAAACCACCAGATCGGCATATGATAAATAATAACATCTGCCCATTTAAAGTTTTCAACTTCTTTCATTGGTTCAAATTCGTTATTCGTATAGGTCACTCGTACCTGAAATCCTTTTTTCTCTAAAGCTTCCTTTGTCCATGTGGTTAATGTGTTATTAAACGCACTTCCGGAATGTGCAAAGGCCTGTCCGCCGTTTATGATAAATATATTTTTCATTTCTGTTATTTTAATAATTGATACTGCAAATTTCTATTATTTTTATAAATCATACAAATAATTTAAATAATGGGTTTGTATTATAAAAATAATACATGTGTAGTGCTCCATGTTCAATTCCATTTATGACTATTCTAAACTTTCCAAAATTGAAACAAGGAACCTTATGAGATAAAAGCAATAAGATTTAGTTCCATTAGAAGCCAAAAAAGCTTTCGTTTCATATAGAGTTGAAATTCATTCCGGAAAGCTTCCATCGTACCAATCTTATAAGAGTTTCTATTTACTTTCTGCAAAACCAATGCTATAAAACTACATTCATTCCCAATAATCCCTTTAGTGGGATTTAACCAGAATATTCAATTAAAACGTTAATTGGAAATCGCGGCTTATTTTAATAAATATCGTTTCAGGTTTTTAAGTTTTACTAAAGTTAGCAGGTGCATTTTTAAATGCAGCGAGCTATTGTTTATATATTTTATTCCATGATTTACTGATACCGTGAATAGAATGGTCATTTTATTCATAGTTGTATTAGATTTGATTGAAGAGCATTGCACGGAAATATTTTACAGGTTAAAATTCGGTGGATTTCATTGTAAAGCAGAGCGGTGCAGTTTAAATTCTGATGGCATGTTGTATCAGATGAATGACGGCTGTGGCACTTCCCGCAGGATAACAGTTACCCAGGCACAGGACTTAAAATTCAGTTTTTAAGGTTCTTTGCGCGCAGTTCCAGGAATTCTTTAGGTGAAAAACCGGTTTCTCTTTTAAAAAATGCATTAAAATGAGGTGCCGTTTCAATATTTAGTACAATTACATTCACAACATTAGGATATGGTGATTATAGTCCTATTAGTTGGCTTAAAATATTTTCTTCAATAGAAGCATTTCTTGGAGTTATAAATATGGGATTTTTGATAGCAGGATATACAAATAATAAATATTAAATATGCACGATCGTACAACATCGTATTGGCGAAATGGCGGTTTAAGGGAGAAATTGAAAGTTTCTCCTTTTTTTGTCTCAACAGCCTTTTATATTTCCTTTTTTAATAAATTTAGAAAATAATAAAAGGCTGTGGCTTAGTTAAGTACAAAATTAAAAATTTTAGCTTTCTAATATGTCAACATCGCAAACACGCGGCGCGTTAGCGGTCCTTGTAATGGCCCTCAAAGCAGAAACAAATGCAGTACAAGAAAGTAAAACCATACAAAGGATTAGAAGCCTATATTCAATTCTATTGGGAATTGAAAGGAAACGAAAGGGAAAGCCAATGGGAACGGGTTTTTCCAGATGGCTGTGCTGGTATAGTAATGAGCTTGGGAGATAATTGTTTGACTGACAACGGCACGAATTTAATTGAGTTCGGGAAAACTTACGTAGTTGGTGCAATGACTTCATTTAAGGATAGCTTTATTAACCCAGAAACCCATTTAATAGGTGTGTGCCTAAAACCTGCAGCTTTTGTAAATTTCTATAAATACTCCTCCCAAAATGAATTGACTAACGACACTGTTGAATTTGAAAAATCCAATTCATTTGATGTCGATAGAACTTTTGACAACCCATTCAATTATTTTAACCATTTTTTTTCAGAGAGAATACAAAGCAAAAACATTCCGCTCCAATCAGTTATTAACGATATACACTCAACAAACGGAAAAATCAGTATTTCTGAGCTATCAAAACGAAATTTTACTACGGTAAGACAATTGGAGCGGAATTTCAAAAAATTTATTGGTATTTCACCAAAAGAATATTCAAATATTATACGTTTTCAGCATGCATTCAGTTTAATTAAAAAATCAAATCAAAACCGAAGCCTATTAGATATTGCTTTTGAATGTGGCTATTATGATCATTCACATCTTGCCAACGAAATTAAACGAATTACAGGTCTTTCTCCATCATTGCTTTAATTTGTCGCATTTTTACAAAGTGCAGCACCTTGTTAAAAAGTAACTTTGTCGAAACTTTAAATTAAAAACAGATGCGAAAATTATCACTTTTCATAGCAATGAGTTTAGACGGTTACATTGCTCAGCCAAATGACGACCTAAGTTTCTTAAAAATCGTTGAAAAAGAAGGCGAAGATTATGGTTATTCAGCATTTACAGAAACGATTGACACATTGATTATTGGTAGAAGAACCTATGATTATGTACTTAAAGAAATTGGCTCATCTCATTATGACAACGGACAACGTGATGTTTATGTCATTACCAGAACTGAAAGGCCTCAAATAGGTAGAACGATTTTTTACACTGGAGATATTGCTGACTTAGTTAAGCGACTAAAGTCTGAAAAAGGAAAAAATATTTATTGTGACGGTGGTGCGGAAGTAATAAATGAACTATTAAAATACGATTTAATAGACGAGCTAATAATTTCGGTTGTGCCAGTTTTATTAGGCGATGGAACAAGACTTTTTAAAGATGGAAGACCTGAACAAATACTTGAATTTATCGAGGCAAAAAAATTTGACACTGGATTGGCACAACTGCATTATAAACGAAAAAAATAATCAACGAACCGATAACAAAGGTTTAGAAAAAATTGACATCGATTTAAACTATTGTGTTACAGTTGACGTCAAGGTTTCTTTTGAAATTTAGTAACACTAAATCCGATACTTGGCAAACCCTAAAAAATATTATACTCACAGCTCTGAAATCCTTAAAAAATATTGACCCATTCAGCCATCTTTTAATTTGGTTGCAAAATAACTTCAAAAAAGCAGACTGTAAAAATTTATTCAAAGCTTGTGGTTTAATTAAAAAACATTCCCCTAATCATTCCCCCTAAGTTTATAAAACAACAAAACCAACTGATAATCAGTTGGTTTTGTTGTAATCAAGCAGAGAGGAAGGGATTCGAACCCTCGATACCCTTTTGGAGTATACACACTTTCCAGGCGTGCGCCTTCGACCACTCGGCCACCTCTCTTTCTCATTTTATGGTGCAAGTATATGACGGTTCTTTCTATTTCACAAGTTTTAAGGCATAAAAATTTATAGGGGAGTTGACAGTAACTGGATACCGGGCATGAACGACAAAAAATATACGCAGAGCTAATACAGCCAATTTGCTTACAATCAGTATACTGGTTTAAAAAAGGTAATTGTATAAGCAACAGATGTTCTTGCGTTACTTCAGGTTGTTATTTGATGTATATATATCGTTATCTCTTTCTTTTAGAAAATCAAGATAACTAAAATCCGCAGATTTGTGTTTACGATATTCCAGGTATTCTTTATAATATCCGAATGCGCCACCCAGTCTTGCTTCTAATAAAGGTTCTTCCTGATTGCTGATAGCTTCCAGATAACCGGCTTTATGACCTTTTTGCTGTAATGACAACACAAGATAAGTGATTTGATTTTGTTCATCGGTAAAAACCCTGGCTCTTTCTGTTTTTTCGTCACCATTATCAAAAACAAGCCGGAATGTATTCTTATTTTTCAATAAATAACTGATTACAGCGTCAAAATTTTCGGGACTATCCATATAAAGCCGGTAGCCTTCAAAAACATTTCCGTTCTGCTTTCCGTATACCCGTATCCGGCTTTCTGTATGGTATTTTTCATCTGCAGCAGGTTGAATAGTAATACCGCCGAAACGTACTAAAAGCTTACCGCTATCGGCAGCATCAGAAAAGTAGGATGTATACTGAACAGATTCCGTGCCCACCCCGGCACCGGAGGAGGTGAGTGAAAGCTCTTTCAGTTCGGTTTGTTTTACAGGCAGTACAAGTTTTTCCAAATCAAAGCTCTGCCCCAGGCAGGACTGATAAAGGAAAGATGTGCTTAATAGAAAAGCTAAAACTTTTAATCGGTATATCATAACAGCATAACTATCAGCGCTTAATGACTAAAACAACATTTTTTTTAGCGCCAATGCACTTTGTTCGGTAGAAAACCTGACGGCTTCGATATGATCTAAAGGATTCAACAAACCATAATCATGTATAAATCCATTATAGGTCTGAATAGTTGTCGGAACACCTGCTTCGTCCAGTTTGCGGGCATAGGCTAATCCTTCATCATATAAAATATCATTCTCGGCCAGCTGTATCAAAGCCGGGGGTAATCCTTTCAGCTGGTCTAATGAGGCATTGAAAGGCGTTGCGTAGTACTCTTTTCGTTTTTCGGTATCGGGTAAGTAATTATCCCACATCCATTTCATCATACTGGCGGTCAGGAACCTGCCTTCTGCATATTGCTGCCAGCTTTCACGCGTAAAATTAGCATCGGTTACCGGCCATAGCAACAGCTGGAGTTTAATTTTCGGACCGCCTTTGTCTTTTGCCATGAGGCATAAAACAGTTGTCATGTTTCCGCCTACGCTGTTTCCGGCTGCTGCCATATTTTTACCGTCAACACCTATTTCCGTTCCGTTCTCAGCCACCCATTTTGTTGCGGCATATATTTCATTGATAGCGGTTGGGTATTGCGCTTCCGGCGATGGCGTATAATCTGTAAAGACGGCTGCTGCACCACTGTTTACCACCAGGTCTCTTACCAGTCGCCTGTGCGTAGGATAATCACCTAATATCCAGCCGCCGCCGTGGGTAAACATAAATACGGGCAGATTGTCAGAAGCAGCATTTGCTGGTTTTACAATATGGATGTTTACTGTAATGCCGTCTTGGATAATGTTTCGTTCGGTTTCGGTAATGCCGGAATAATCTACTGTTGCTGATTTCTGTGCATCGGCCAGTACCTGTCTGGCTTCCTGCGGGGTTAATGTTTCCAGAGGCTTGCTGCCGCTGTTATTTAATTCTTTTAAAAATTCCCGTACTCCGGCAAGAATTTTAGGATCGTTTTCTGCTTTTACTGTTTGTGCCATAATTGTGAAATTGTATTGGTTGCTATTTATTCAAGGTTGGTTTATATTAGGTGTTCTCCAATGTCCGGGTCACCACTTTTGCCATTTCTTTGGAGCTGAAAGGATTCTGTCCTGTAATCAGATGGCCGTCTGTTACTACATTTGACGTCATGGGAAGGAACGCTTTTTTCATCTGGGCACCCCGTTCTTTAATCGCTGCTTCAAGATTAAAAGGCACTTCTTTTTTCCGTCTGGCTACACTTTCTTCAAACCAGTCAAAACCAGTCATTTCTTTTCCTTTGATCAGGTAATCACCATTGGAAAGCCTGACGTTTAACAGGCCGCCAACACCATGACAAATAGCTGCTACTATTTTTTCTTTTTCATAGTGCGTTTTGATAATGGCCTGTAGCGTTTTATCATCCGGAAAATCATACATAGTACCATGACCGCCGGCCAGATATATACAATCGAAAACATCGTGCCGCAGGTCTTCCAGCTTTTTGGAATGGTTGAGTTCGTGCCTAAAGTCAGGATGTTCATAATAGTCTACCGATATTTTATCCAGTACCAATGGTTTCAGGCTTTCCGGGTCAACAGGTATATGGCCGCCTTTCGGGCTTGCTATGGTAACCTGCCAGCCTTTTTCTTTAGCGGTTTGGTACATATGCGTCAGCTCGCTCAGCCAAAGGCCGGTAGGGCGTCCGCTTGCATACTGATCTACATTTGTCACGATTAATAAAAGTTTTTTCATGTTTTTATTTTTAGTGTTTTACGAGTAAAATGAAATGTCTTTATTATAATTTTACCTATGTGTAAAATTTTTTATACAGGCGTTTTACCAGCTATGAATCTGATTGTTATGCATCTTAAAGTTCGGATTAAAATATGAGAAAACGTAACTTAATCCCTAAAATATTATAACTAAAACTCTTTTTTTAAGCATATAAGGTGTATAACTTTAACAGAAATGCGTAATCAGGGCATCATGATTAGTTGTTTAGAATATTTTAGGCTATTGCAGTTTGCTTCGAAGCAGTGCTACTATAATTCTGCCTGTCCGAAAGTCAATAAGTTATTGTCGGGGTCCAGCAGGGAAAATTCTTTTTGCCCCCAGGGTTTTACCTGTAATTTTCCGTTGGGATGAATGGTGGTTTTGTTGTTTAGTAGGGTTTGGTACCAAGTGTCTATGTCGTTTGTTCGGATATAGACCTGCCCGTAATTTTCTTTTGGGTCAAGTTCTTTAAATTCGAAAAAGTGAATCTGAATGGCCTCTTTTTCAAGCATGAGGTAATCGTCAAAATCATCACTTCCGGAGATTTGAAATCCCAATTGGTTGAGGTAAAAATTTTTTGTGGCAGTTTTGTTGCGCATGGGCAGTTTTGGGTGGATGTGGGTAAGCATATTTTTTATTTTTTTACGGAGAGTTGTTGGTTGCGGATCTGCGTTATGCCTTGTTCGTATGAGGTGACACTAAAATCTGGGAAACGTTTTCTGAATTTGGAATCATCAAACAGATTATCGTGTTCGTATCTGGGCAAAAGTTCCAGTAATTCTTTTGTAAGTGTGCTGAACAGGGCACCGATTTTGAACACGAATTTGGGTATTGTGGAATAATTAAATTCTTTACCATATACTGTTGAGATCAGGGCGATAAATTCTTTATATGTAGGATGGCTTTCGTGTACAGGCAGGTGCCAGGTTTGCCTGAAGGCGTCAGGAGTATTGCCGATTAAAGCGGTGGCACGGCTGGCATCTGGGGTCCAGATGAGGCTTCTTTTCTTAGTGTTGCTTAACGGTACTTTTAGTTTTTTGCCTGCTTTGATGTTGTTAAAAATAAGTGTATTGGTAATGCTCTGTGTTTTATCCGGTCCGTAAAACTCGGGGGCACGGCAGATCACAGCTTTTAGTTTGCCCGATTCCATTTCTTTCAGTACCGTTTCAGCCATTTTTTTTCTTACCTGTCCTTTTCTGCCTACCGGGGCAAATGGGGTTTGTTCTGTGAGTATACGGTCATCTTGTGGGTACATATAGGTATTGTCAAAAAATACGAGTTTGGTGCCGTTGATTTTGCAGGCTTCTATAACGTTGCCCAGTATTAACGGGAATTGCTTTTCCCATAAATCGGAATTCATCGGAAGTCCTAATGTAAAGTAAGCTGCTTCGCTGTCTTTTACGGCTTCAATGGCTTTTTCCGGAATAGTTAAATCGGCTGAAAATACCTCATCTGTGTTGTTCACTTTTTGGGCGTTACGGCTTACAATCCGAATATCGGAGGTATAGTTCCGTTTCAGTTCCCGTGCCAGTTCTTCGCCGATTTGCCCGTTGGCACCCAGTATGGTTTGCATCTTGTTTTTATCCTAGTTATAATAATCTTTTAATCCATTTCATTTTTTTATCGGAATAGGGGGGATATTTCCAATCGGGTTCGCCCCAGTTCGCTTTTTCAACAATGGCTTTCTGGTGTGAAAAGGCCAGGAAGCCAAATGCACCGTGATAGTTGCCTATTCCGGAATTTCCTATACCGCCAAAAGGCAGGAATTCGTTCGCCACGTGCATCAGCGTATCGTTTATACAGCCCCCGCCAAAAGAAACCCGTTGCAATAACCTGGTTTTTTCGGTTTTATTTTTAGAAAACAGATACACCGCGAGTGGTTTTTCGCCTTCGCTGATTTTTTGCAGCATTTCGTCGTAGCTCGTATAACTGATCATGGGGAGTACAGGGCCGAATATTTCTTCCTGCATCACAGCATCATCCCAGCTAACATTATCTAAAAGGGTTGGTTCAATGTATAAGGTTTTTTCATTATACCTTCCACCATATACTATTTTACGGTTGTCTATAAGGTTTAGAATACGGTCAAAATTACTTTTATTGATAATACCGGTATAGTATGTCGCGCCATCGGAGTAGTTAATTTCCTTGAGTTTTTCTTTTATCAGCTGTACGAGTTTTGGCTTTACCGATTTTTCTACCAGCAGATAATCGGGAGCTATACAGGTTTGCCCTGCATTCAGAAATTTCCCCCAGATTATTCTTTTTACAGCTATTTCAAGGTTGGCGTACGGTGTAACAATAGCTGGCGATTTTCCGCCGAGTTCCAGTACAACAGGTACCAGGTTTTTTGCCGCCGCTTCGTATACGATTTTACCCACCTTAGGACTTCCGGTAAAGAATATTTTATCGTAGCGAAGCTTTAACAATTCGGTTGTTTCCGGAATTCCGCCTGCTACCACATAGATATAATGTGGAGGAAAAGCGGCATTGATTAATTCTGCCAATAGATGCATGGTATTTTGGGGCAGTTCGCTGGGTTTTACCATACAGGTGTTGCCTGCCGCAATGGCACTTACTAAAGGAATAAGCGTAAGCTGGTAGGGATAGTTCCAGGCGCCGATGATTAACGTAACGCCCAGCGGGTCGTACGTGATATAACTTTTCCCGGGTTGCAGACTGAGGGGCGTTTTTACTTTTTGGGGGTTGCTGAGTTTGCTGAGATTCCCGACAAAAAAATCGATCTCACGGTACACCAGACTCAGTTCGTTTAAAAAGGTGTCAAAAGTGCTTTTGCGAAAATCTTGGTAAATAGCTTCGTACAAATGGCTTTCATTTTCTTTCAATAGCTGTTTCAGTTGTTTGAGTGCTGCTTTCCGAAACGGAACGGCTTTGGTTGCATGGGTGTTGAAAAATGCCTTTTGTAATTGAAATAGTGTGTTAAAATCCATTGCCAGCTGTTTTACATGCGTTCTTTTGTTTGTCTTTTTACTACAGGCATATGCTGTCTGAATTTAAGGCCGGTTATCCTGTTGCATATGTTTCTTTAAATATAAGGATTTTAATTGGTTTGAAAAACAGGGAATGTTTCAGTATTCGAGCTCAACGGAAGATTGAACGGCAAAACGGGAGCGGTTATAAAGTAACTTTGTTACCATGTTGCCGAGAATAACAAAAAGCAAGCTGAAGTGTTTAAAAGAACATCAGGTGTTTAGTTTCAAAAGGCTATTTTTAGTATCAACAATTCGGCTGTCTGGCGAAAAAGTGAAATTATATGTAGAAAATTTAAAATAGCCTTACATACAGCAGTTTGTAAAATTGTTTGCTAACTCACGTTTATTTTATCATTTCTTGCAACTCAGCTTCTAACTCTTTCTTTTCTTTTTCGGTATAAAATTCAGAAATAATCAAAGATTTCCTGAATTTTTCGGCTGTTTGAAGATAATCCTGCTGTGATTGAATTTGAGCGTTTATGATGTACAAGTAGCCTTGCGAAAAATTGGAATAAGCCTCCATTAACAGCTGCCAGGCCTCAATAGCTTTATCATATTGTTTTTCGTTATAAAAATGCCACCCTTTACCATTTAAAACACCAATTGAAAAAGGTAATTTGACGCCGTAATTGGATACTATTTCTTGTTCAAGAGCTGTTTTAATGTGTAAATCTTTTTGCTTTAGAGAAGAATATTTTGCCTGAATGGCCGCCCAATCTTCAAATATTTCATACAGCGCAGTACTGATGATTAAACCAGGAGTAGTAGTATGGTCTGCTTCTTTAAAATGATACCCTTTAAGGTCTAAAAAAGGATGGTTTATATACTTCTTTATAACGGCATCCATTTGAGCAAAATCGTCCGGATAATCGTTACCAATACCGAAACGGTAATACTTTTTAGCCTTATAAGAACGTTTATTTAAGCTGCTTATTGAATCTGTTACATCAGTATTTTTCTGCATGAAAAACGGACTCATAGCAATAACACCATTTATATCATTTATTCTGGAATAAAAAAGCGACGTTGTAAAATAACCGTATCTGGAATGGCCAATTAAGAGTCTGAAAGAGGACGCTTTATATTCTTTTTCGGCAAGAGGAATCAGTTCTTCAAAAATGAATTTTTCATTTTCTAAAGCAAGCCCGTTAGGATCAGAAATTTTATATTGTGTTTCAATATAACGGTAACGTTGTTCAGATACTACACTGATTATTACAGATGAAGGCATTTGTTCAGTACTGGTCAGATAGTCAATTGTATTCATGATATAATGATGACTTCTTTGATTTTGTTTGTCAAAAACAATAATCAATGGAAACGTATTGTTTATGCCGTTTTGCCACTCAATGGGAACGATTACAGAAATCTTTTTTTCAAAATCGAGATTTTTTGAGCTTATTATAGTGTCCTTCAGTGTTTTGTATCTTTCATAGTTTTGAGCAAATAGAGTGGTAGTCAGTAAAGTGAAAATAAAAAGTAATAGAGAATGCTTTTTTATCATTGTGGTCTTTTTTTTAATAACAGTTAACAATATAGTATCATAGCCAAAAGAATAGTTAGTACTTGTGAGCCATATCAGGAAAGCTTTTTTCTTTAGCTATTTGGGCTTTTTGTGCTAACCTAGCATTAATTTCATTCTTTTTGGTAAAAATATTCGTTAATAACAATCCAGTGTCTTTATCCATTATAACCCCACTACCTCCTGAAAAAGACAAGCCAATTCCGCCATTTGAAGCATTGGGGGAAGCGCCAAAACCTGAAAAGTTTATAAAAACAGATTCATCACTATCCGGCATCAGTGTTAGTGTGGTTCCAAAAGTTTTGCCTTTACCAATTACCATTTCTTTGGTAAATGCCATTTCTGTATACTGCAAGGAATGTAATGTTTTTATGTCGCCGTTTACTTTATATTCCACCGTTTTGTTTTTGTTTATATTGTCTTTTCCAAAAAAATAAATTTTATGCTTGGGTAAAAAATTTTTGTTTGATTCCTTAATGGTACCATCAATTACATACGTATCGAGTAGCAGTTCATATTGACCATCTGTTTTTTTAAAATCAATAAACTTAAAAGCATTTGCTCCTTTTTTCTTTGCTTTATCGGCAATAAAAATCATTGACAATGCAATTTCATTCAGTTTACTGGTTGCTTTGATTCTATCGATATATCTTGCATTGGAAACATCCGTTTGTTTATCCAGGTAAATGAACTCTTTTTTTTCTTTTTTGGGAAGAGAATCATTTTTGCTGATAAACTCAACCTTAATTTGCTGGGCAAATGTTACGTTAAAGGCCATAAACAGAACAGCTAAAGCCAAAAATTTAATTCGTTTCATATAGGTAAGGTACCGGTATAATTGTTTATAATAATTTGAAGTTTACTAATGCGGCAAGTAAAAGACATTTAAGAATAAATATACTAAAAGAACAATGATATTGTGTTATCGAAAATAGAAAGCCAAAACTTTAAACCTGTCATTATTCACAAGACCGATGTTGTATCATGTTTTAGTCATTTTTCTATATTCAAGCCGGTTTTTCGATGTCCGGCTATTTAAAAAAGCAATTATCAAAAATGCACCCGATCTGTGATTAGAGTAATCAAAAATAAGATTTCCATTTATATTTTTGCCTAATCTGGTTCTTTTAACATCAATGGCTCCAGCTATATAAGGAACTAGAATGAATCTTGTGTTCTTATTTTTCAGATACAAATAACCGTCTTTTTTTAACCTAGTTTTTTGTATTCTTTCTCTAAAAACAGTTTCGTTCTCAATATAACTTATTTTAATTTTATTTTTGTTTAATACTTCTAATTCAAATTTGTAACTTTTTAAACTGTCAAGGTGCAAAGTGTCTTTAATGCGTTTTCTGTCAATTTCTTTAAAAAAGTTATTCCAACCCCACATTTTTTTATTGTATTTTTTATAAACGGAATCATAATCAATTTGAACTATTTCATATAAGCCGTTTAATTCGTATACATTATGTTTATTTAACGGATAGGGATTGATCACTTTTTTATCAAATGATGCGCAACTTTGCAAAATCAGTAGTGGCATTAAAAAGACTAAAGGCAGTATTTTATTCATGATCTCAAAATTATTGCACATAACTTTTGTTGTATGCAGTGCTTTATTTACATTCATTCTTCACAATCAATTCTTTAATAGGCGGTGCTCCTATGTGTAATTAAAGCGAAAAGCTTCAATTTAGCAACAGCATAAATAAGTCGCTTAATGGAATAAATGTAGTAAAAAAGTTAATATGATGGGTTTTTTTGGAATATAAAGTTAAAAATTTTGAAATGGACAAAAAAAGCAATGCTTTTTTTATTTTTTAATTAACGTTAAGGCTTTAATGATTTTTTTATCGTTTTCTAAGTTTTCAAAATCATCTCCACCTAAAATTTCAAAATCGGGCAAGACATTAGCTTTATATATTGTAAGATTTCTGTCGACTACATAGTCTGTCGATAAATTTATACCTGCAGATTCATTGATTTCAAAACCTTGTACGGCAGTAGTATAGTTTGCAGTGGGTTCACCAACCAAATACGTTTTTTTTCGTCCAATCAGAGATATTGCTGTCATTTCTCCCGCACTTGCAGTATAACAGCTGGTTAAGATGATTACTGGAATATCTTCTTTTATGGGATAATCTAAATTGGTCGATCTCACCAATTCAACACCATCAATTAGCATTTTGTTATCTTTTATTTCCCATTTTCCGGTATACTCATCTTTAGAATTTTTAAAACCTCCAAATACAATATCATTTCCGATAAACTCTTTTAGGCCAAGTAATATCGGATACATATTTCCTCCAGTATTTAACCTTAGGTCTATAATCCATCCTTTTATTTTATTTGAATTAATACTGTTAATGTGTGCGACTATATCATTAGCAATACTATCCACTTTTTTAAAGGCGAAGTCATTGTTACCCGGGATTCTGACATACCCCATTTTTTTGTCGATAATGCGACTAACGACCCTTTTTTCAATTTTTAATTTTTCTTTTAAATAAATGTTAGTGCAGGATATGTCTTTTGCCCAACCATAGCTTTTTCCTTTGTATGTCAGATTTCCGTGATGATCGTTTAAAAGTTTAAAGATGTCTTTATATAAAGGAGCAACGTCGTTTAATGAAGTCAAGTTTCTGGCATTCCTGTACAATTTATTTTTTATCAAATCCAAATTGTCGGTATGAATTGCGTTTGTTTTTATAAGCTCAATAGATTTGTCGATAAACAATTTGATGCTATCATTTTTGAAACTTTGCGCATAGGAAAAATGCGATAGAAATACCGTAAAACCAAGAAAAAAATATGTACGCATAAGAAGCTTTATCTATTTATTATTTACTAAATGCTGAAAAAAGGAAATATAAAAATTGTTGCGGATTAAGAAACACCAATCTCAATTGAAACGGCACTCACCATTTTATTAAGCCCTTGTTACACCCAATTTTTATTCTTTTTTAAAAACAAATTTTATTCCTCCCTGAGCTAATTCAAAACTTTTTTCTTCAATATTAAAAGTTAGTACTATATCGGCTGGCTCAAATTTAAAAATATGATTTTCATAAGCATCCATCGGAATTTCCATCTGGTCACTGGCTTGAGAATATAGCATATTTCCTTTTTTGGTTATTGAAATTTTTAACGGAATATCTGCATTCACATAGTCGCCTAAATATTTATCAAGTTCCTGCGGTTTAAGTTCAATTGGCTTAGCAGATGTCAAAGGCTCATGGTAAAGAATTTTTCGTATTTCTTCTATAGGAATTTTAGTTGTAATCAATGCATGATTTTGAAGAAGAATAATGATTTTATCATGGGTAAGGTGTTGTTCCAAAAAAGTAGTATAGCCGCCCCAGCCACCCGAATGATTGATTAGTTTTCCATATTTTTTACTTTCGCCTACAAACAAACCAAAACCATAATTTGTATTTACATTGTTATTAAGTTGATAATTATCAATAATCATATTGGTTTGTTCTTTTGTAAACAAGGTATTGTTTTTAAGAGATTCCGCCCACTTTAAAAGATCTTTTGCGGTGGTGTATATTCTACCTTGTCCGTATGCTCCGTCAAAATAGTTTACATATTCTATATCACTTATCAGTTCGCCTCCAACACCTTCTTGCGTATATCCAACGGCTAAATTAGGGATTTTTAAATTATCTTTATACAAGAACAAAACATCAGTATTGTTCATATTAAGCGGGGAAAATATATTCTTTTTTAAGAAACTGCGATAAGTCGTATTTGATACTCTTTCAATAATTGTGGCCAGAAAAAGATATCCTGTGTTGCTGTACTCAAATTTATCATTAGGAGTAAACAATACATGCGGTTTTTCTTTTACAAATAGGTCTATTACAAAATCATTTGTCACAGCTTTGTTTTTATCAGCTTTTTCGTTTACTAATTGCATATAATCTGGAAGTCCTGAAGTATGATGGATGAGATGTGTTATTTTTATTCCTTTGTAAAAAGATAATTCAGGGAGGTATTTGGTAATATCATCCGATAAAGACAACTTGTGGTCGTTTTCAAGCAACAAGATACCTGATGCGGTAAATTGTTTTGTTACAGAAGCCAAGTTAAAAACAGACTTGCCGGTTAGTTTTATATTTTCTTTTATATTTTCTAAACCATAGCTTTTTTCTAAAATAATCTTTCCGTTATCTACAATTAAAACATTTCCATTAAATGAGTTTTTACGCTGAAGTACAGTAAATAAACTGTCTAATCTTTCTTGTGCTTTTTGTGCAAATACTGAATTATTTAATTGTAAAGCTATAAATAATAGTAATAATTTTTTCATTGTTTTTTGTCTTAAAAGTGACGTTAGATTCTTGTGTTTATATTAAAACTGCCTGTAACGGGTCACAACTTGGTAGCCACAACTTTCAAAATTGCCAAATACATCTTTTATTTTTTTAATTGCTTTTTGGATTTGTTCGTAAACAAGTACCTGGAATTTATATATGCTTCGCTTTTAATCCATAATAGATACCTCTCGTTAAAATCTGATGAACCTAATTCATTTATATAAGGTACATAATATTCAATTAAATTTTCTTTGCAAAATGCTCCTAGACAATTTTGTACTAAAGTTAATCTAAAATAGTTTATACCGTCAATTCTATCAGCAATTATTATTGCTAATTCATCAAAAGTTAAGTGTCTATTTAAGCACTCTGAATACACATTAGTAATTTCATTAGGTAAAAAAAATCAGATAAAAGTGGTGTAATTTTCCAACCATAATTTATCAATTTTTTCCCTGCTTTAGTTTCAGCAATTTTATGTGAATCATTAGTTTTAGAAATTTCTTTAAGTAAAATGTTTACTTCTTCTAAGTTTTGAGAAAAGACATTAAAATAATCATTAAACAATAATATACACAAAATCTTGGTCAGAAAGGTGTGCAGCATATGTATACCTATACATTACAGATGTTGATGAAAATCAATATCCAGTCCTTTATTTTTTTAATCTAAAACATTCAATCTTGATTTATGGTTATAAATCAGTGGTTTATATTTTAATACTAAGTATGAGTGTTTATTGTGGAGAAAAAGGAATTATAGATATTATGAGAGGTAAACAGGCACAAATAAAAAAACCAATAACACGAGTTATTGGTTTTCTTTGCGGAGAAAGAGGGTTAGCCTCTTTTATGCCGTATGCTTTATAAATAGGGAGGTTCACTTTTTTGAATTATGGTGAGCACCTTATTACGAAAGTTTTTAACTATGATTGGAATCGTTTGATTCTAAATCAAATATACTATTTATAAGTTGATTTTGATGGAAAAGAGAGGTTTTTTAAATTTATCTCTAAAATGTGTATTTCATCAATACAGTGTTATGTTCAATTTTTTAGGTTATATATTTTAATGTCCTTTAGGAATTATTTTAACAATTACTTTCATTTCATTAGTACTTTCTTTGTTTAAATCGTTTTCTATGCCTTTAGGATTAATTATATAACCTTCTGGGTCATATACAAAACAAAATAGTGTTTTACAATCAGGATGAGTTCGATATTTAGCAATATCAACTATTAATTGTTCTCCTAATTGTTTACTTTTCAAGGTAGACCTTGTCTTTTTAATTTCAATAATTATTTGCTCATCTTTTAATAAGAAATCTGAACGTGAACTTCCTCCAGCATAACTTGGGTTCCATTCTTCGGCTCTTATATCTTCGTAATAAATCCTTAATAAACCTTGAAATAAATCCTGAAC
This sequence comes from Paenimyroides tangerinum, assembly GCA_050990835.1. Lineage (GTDB taxonomy): Bacteria > Bacteroidota > Bacteroidia > Flavobacteriales > Flavobacteriaceae > Flavobacterium. Next base: position 2,275,764 of record CP158859.1, read on the forward strand.
ATCATATTCATCTTTAATATCTAACGTTTCTCTTTCATTATATCTTTGTCTTAATTGTTTTGCTATTAAATGGAATTTGTCCATTAAATTTTCAATTAGAATTATGTTATTCTTTTCTACTGATTTTATATTTTTTGCAATTTCTTTTTTTTCTGTTCTCCAAGGAAAATCTTTTCCACAATTTTTACAAATTTCAGGTACATAATCAATTCCTGCTGATAAATCAATTATATTTTCAAAATGCATTTTTCCTTGAATATCACTTCCACAATTTGGACATTCTTTAAAAGTTTTGGAACCACAAGTGGTACAAAATTTTTGATTGAATTCAGGACTTTTATAAAAAGAACTATTTACTCCGTGACCTTTTTCACATACGAGATAAGCGTCATATTTACCCATTCTGATTTTTTAAAATTTCACATAACTAGACTTGGCTTGGCAAAGTGCGGGCTTGAATTTAGTAAATGTTCAATTCAGACCTAAACGAAACCAAAGCTCTTCCATTATTTGTAAACTTACAAAAAATACGAATATGGACAGCTTTTAACGGATTAGAAAACAAAAACGATCAATTCAACCAAAATCCTGCATTTTGGCAAGTCAATGTTAGCGGCTGCCATAAATTACTTTTGAAATTCTATATATTCGTCAAACGTTGAGAAATTTTTATGTCCTTTTCCCATTTTTTTAGCAAACGTTGTTGCATTTATTCGTCTTTGAATTACAATTACTAATTCGTCAAATTTTTCAACAGGTAAATGATTTAATGTTCTTGTCGTTCCAATTTTGAAATGCTTTTTCAAACTGGCTTGAAAAATTCCAAATTTCATATTTTCTTTTCCAACTTCGTTTGTTTTGTAATCATTATAACGGTTAATTAAATGACTTACATAATTAGCCTTTAAAGTGTCATAACCAAGTTCCCCTTCGACATATTTGTTTTTCTTTACAACTTGTTTTTTTACATTTACTGTAACATTGTTATTGTTTCCAAATACAGAATTATTAATGTTTTCGGAGTTAATATTGAACGAGTTTATACTGGCTTGTTTGTTATTTTTCTCCATATTTTCAACTATTAAATTTCGTTTGGTTTCTATTACTTCTTGCTGAGAAATTTCGTTATAAGTTATTTTGGTATGGCAAGTCGGGCAAACAGCAATTAAATTCTCAAATATTGTATTACTGTTGTCATTATCAATATGATGAAATTCTAATAAGCCCGCATCAGAAAAATCACAGAAAGAACAATTACTATTTACTTCTTGTAATAATCTTGCCTTAAGTTTATGATTGGGATTTTTTCGTGTTGTCATTTTCGTGAAAGATTGGTCAAATGGTTGCCGTTAACTGGACTTGAGGAAGTGCGGGCTTGAATTGAGCAAATGTTCAATTCAGCCTCAAACGAAGCCAAAACTGTCCAATTATTTGTAAACTTACAAAAAATACGAATATGGATAGCTTTTAGCGATTAGAAAACAATAGTGTCCAATCCAACCAAAATCTCGCATTTTGCTAAGCCGATGTGTTTGTATTTATACATTTTTAGATAAGTCTGTTATTGCAGCTTTTAAAACTTGCCAAGAAATCTTTGCTGTTTCAATATCGGGGTTAAAACGAGATACCATTTGTTGATACGGGTGAATATAATTCCTAAAATCACGTAAAGAATGACTATATTTTTTTACGTCTAGCCCCAGATATCCTAATTTATGACATACATCAATAAAATTTGATAATGTCCAATCATTAAATGTTAAAGCTTTTTGAGTGTCTTTGTTTTTTGGACTAATTTCACACTGATTGAATTCTTTCATCTTGCTTGTTGCAATCCCTAATAAAACTCCTTCTAAAACGCTCCCACATAAAATTACACAGGATAATGCTGATTTTGATTTTATGGAGTTTTTTATTTCAGTAATTCTTGAATTTAATATATCAATAACTACACTATCGATTTTTAATTTTTCTAATGAAACTTCCTCAAAATCTTTATTTAGAAAATCATCAATTGTTTCTTCAGTTTTCTTAGGTTCAGATTTAACACCTAGTAGATTATTTGCAATTTTGTTTGCTTCACTTTGTAAAATCTTCTCATTTTCAGTAATTGTCTTGTTTTTTAATATTTTCTCTGTTTCCCAGACTGCAACTAATTCCTTTATTAATTTTCCGACAATTTGATTACTTTCGATATTCCAAAATGCTCGTAGTCTTTTAGCTTTAGAATCTCCATAAATAGAATATTTGGGAGTATATATATCTATTTTAAAATTATTGAAAATAAATTGCTGAAACTTGGAGTTTGAAAATTCGAGCACGTAGCCACTTTGCATTTCAAATAATTTCTCGAGAATTAATTTTTCAGTTTCCTTTAGTTCTGCCATATTTTTATACGATTTTTTGGTAGCATATCAGCTAACTGGACTTGGCTTGGTGAAGTGCGGGCTTGAATTGAGCGAATGTTCAATTCAGACCAAGCGAAGCCAAAGCTGTTCCACTATTTGTAAACTTACGAAAAATACAAATATGGACAGCTTTTGGCGTATTAGAAAACAAAAACGTTCAATCTAGCCAAAACCCCGCCATTTCGCCAATACGATGTTATGTGAAGTTTTTTTGCGTAAATTTGGTTTTAATTTTTTATTTTTGCATCTTTAAAGTGTATTTTTACAAAAAAAAAGCAAATATATGATTCTGAACTTGAAATTAAAAAATTACAGATCTTACAAAGAAGACGTAATTTATACTTTAGAAGCAAGTACTTCGAAAGCAAAGGAATTTAATTACTTTGAATGTGATGACTTCAAAATATTAAAAACTTCATTAATGTATGGCCCAAATGCTTCTGGAAAGTCAAATATTGTTAGACTTTTTTTTGAGTTGAGAAATCTCATTATAAAAAAACCAAAAGTTGATGAAGCTTTGCTAATTTATGATCCTTTTAAGTTTGATATCAATTCATCTAAGAGTCCTATAGAAATAGAAATAGAATTTTTAATTGAAAATATTAAATATAAATATGTGGTTAATATAGTGGAAGACTATATTAAAGATGAGTATTTATATTATTATCCAAATAAGAGAGAAGCTGTTTTGTTTGAACGAAAGGAATTTAATTCCGAGACTACAATTCAAAAAGGAATATTAGGCTTTCAATTTGGAAAAAAGGAAATTTCAGTTTTTAAAAATCAATTACTATTATCTAAGTTCGGTGATGATGAACCACACGAAATAATTACTGAAGTTTATCGCTATTTTAATAAAATGTTTGTTTACAATTCTACAAGTAAAATTCATTATGAAGTATTTAGCAATAAAGTTTCAGAAGATTTATTAGAAAATGATGTTTTAAAGAATAAACTTGAAAAACTTATAAACTATGCCGATACCAAAATAAAAGGTTTGGATATTATTAAAATTGGTAAATCTGAAAATAGTAAAGTTGATTTTTTCTGGAAAAAAAATGATTTTAACATAAGAGGTATTCATGATTTATTTGATGGAGATACTCTAGTCGGGAAATCCGATCTTTCCTTATTAGAGGAGTCGGTAGGTACTCAAACTTTATTTGTATTAGGAGCTAAAATTATCGAGGCACTTGAGAATGGAACAGTTTTGATTGTTGATGAATTAGATACAAGTTTACATTCATTTATTACAAAAATGATTGTTATGTTATTTCAAGATAAAAATATAAATAGTAAAAATGCACAATTGATATTTACTACTCATGATATTTCTTTATTAGATAAAGACTTGATTAGAAAAGATCAAATATGGATAACTGAAAAAAATGAAAAGGGCATAACAGATTTATATAGTTTACAAGATTTTGAAAATTTAAGAGAAGATACTTCATTTGATAAATGGTATTTAGCTGGTAAATTTGGTGGAGTTCCACAAATTAAGTCATTAACTGATTTTTTATAAAGTATGACACAAGATTTTAGAAAAACTATTCTAATTGTCTGTGAGGGTCAAAGATCGGAACCTGATTATTTTCATAATTTAAGAAATGAAGTATTATCTAAAATTTCTGATATCTCAATAGATATTCTTCCAATACCTAAAAATGAACAAGAAGCTATAGATAAAGAAGTAGAGGAATTTAGAATCAGAAAAGGGGCTAAGAAGAGACAAATTAAAGAAGCAATAAATAAATTAGAACCAGTAGAATATGTAATCGAAGATATATATAAATCTCAACCAACTTGTTATGTAAGAAAGGCACAATTAGCTTACGAAGAAAAAGGTTATTCTGAAATTTGGGCTATTTATGATAAAGATGGTCATCCTGATCATGAAACTGCTGTTAAATTAGCTATAGATAATAATATCTGTGAAAAAATTGTAAATATTGGTTTTTCTTCAATTTCTTTTGAAGAGTGGATATTAATGCATTTTGAATATTGTGATATTAAGTTTTTGAAATCACAATGTAGAGATAATGAAAAAAAATCGTTTGATTGTGGTACTTATACTAACGATAATGATTGTAATGGGGATAAGTGTGTTCTAGGTCGTTTGGTATCTAAAGGATTTGTTAGTTATAATAAATCTAAAAATTTTGATTATAAAGATTATAAAGGTGGATTTCAACAAGCTTTTTTACACGCTTTAGTAAGTAGAGATAAGGCCGAAGATAATGTCAATTTTTATAACAATAATCCATATGTATCATTAGATAGACTTGTTTTTAAATTAAAACATATTGATAAAGGTGATATTAGTTGGTTATATAATAATATTGTTGAAATAGAAAATAATGTTTTTATTAATATTGAAAAAAACGAAAATATTTTAAAAATTTCAATTGAAAACAAATCGAATATAACTTATATTTTACAAGAAGAAAGTATAAAGTTAATAAAAATTGATTTTTCTATTTTTTTTATTAATCCTAGAATAATAATAAATTCACAAGAGTTAAAAGATATTTTTATAATGGAAAATTTTAATATTGATGATTTTCAATATGCATTATTTAAAATTAAAGAAAATGAATACCAAATACTTGATGCGGTTCAAATAAAAAATTTCACATAACTGGACTTGGCTTGGCGAAGTGCGGGCTTGAATTGAGCGAATGTTCAATTCAGACCGAGCGAAGCCAAAGCTGTTCCACTATTTGTAAACTTACAAAAAATACGAATATGGACAGCTTTTGGCGGATTAGAAAACAAAAGCGTTCAATTTAGCCAAAACCCCGCATTTTGCCAAGCCGATGTTGTGCGTAGTTTTTATTTTTCAATCATTTCAACGTAAGATTCATGAGCTAAAATATCTGTTTCTGTTAAGTCAATTTCTAAAAACTCAGTTCTTACATAATTCAATAAATCTTTGAAATTTTCAATTAATTTGGCACGAATATCCACTAAATAGTAGAAATCTTTCTCTTCTTTTTCGTTTCTAAATTCATCAGATGGGATTTGAAATTTGTAATATTTACTGTAAGGTTCAGGTAAGTAATGTTGACCATATGATAATGAAATGTCAAGATTTGTTTTAAAATCTGTAATGAGTTTTAAAAGTTTTTTATCGTATAAATAAAAAGAATTACTTTCAAAAGTTGATGAAATTCCTTCTTTGAAAAAGAAAATCTTTTTCAAAATTCTATCAGGCATTTCTTCAAAGAAAGCATCAAATGTTGGAATGTGAATAGACTGCAAGAACCATTTTAAATTTACAGTATCTAAGCGTTTCTTCTTCTGTTCAGGAGTTTCGTTTAATTTTTCTGAAGGTTTTAACGGAGAATGTCTTAGTATTGTTATAATCGCTTCTTTCAATACATTAGATAACTGATTTTTTCCAGATTTGTCATTTTTGTCTTTAACTTTATATGTGGTAGTCCGATGACGATCAATATCAAATGGTAAATCAGTTGGAAAATTTCCATAATCAGTATTGTAGAGTAAAATTATTCTTTCCCAACCTAATGAAGAAATTGCATATCCTAATTCAATTAATACATTTGGGTTAGGTGTTTTTTTTCCAGGCTGATCATGATTAATTGTTGTGATATCACAAACAAAAATTTCACACGTTTCTATTTTTGAAAAAATAGTCAAAGGAATGTTTGGACTACCCGATGTGCCTCGTGTAGCTTCATCTAGTACAATTCTTGTTTCTTCAATTTCACTTTCAATTAAACTCGATGCATTTCTTAAACATTCTCGAATTGCATTCTGATTAGTTTCTTTTGGTAAGTCTGATTGCCAAGAAAAGAATACATTATTTTTATCTTTCATTCGGTTTCAAAATTTCGCACAACTGGACTTGGCTTGGCGAAGTGCGGGCTTGAATTGAGCGAATGTTCAATTCAGACCGAGCGAAGCCAAAGCTGTTCCACTATTTGTAAACTTACGAAAAATACGAATATGGACAGCTTTTGACGGATTAGAAAACAATGGCGTTCAATTCAACCAAAACCCCGCATTTTGCCAAGCTGATGTTAGCAGTAGTTTTTATTTTCGCACTACAAGTTTGTCCAACCATTTTATTCTGTCCTTTACAATTCCAATTTTACTTTTTTGCGTGTTCCAAAGTGAATTTTTTTGCGTCGTAGCATTCCTGTCTGCAAAGTCTGCATAGATTTTTGCTTGTTCATTATCACCCTTATACTCGGAAATTACCGCTAATACAGAATACATAATGTAATTTTGAATCGGGAACTTTATAGTGTCTTTGTTTAACTGTTCTTTCAGTAAATTTTCAATATTATTATATAACTCCGTTTTCTCTGCACAAATAACAGTTTCAGAAAAATTCAAATATGCACTTGTAATTACATTTGGGAATTCTTTTTCAAAATCAAGCGATTTTTGAAAATATTCCAACGCAGTTTCATAATTTCCTCTAAGTTTATAAATCTCACCGATAGAATTATATGTTTGGCTTTTTTCAATTTGATTTTCCGGATAGTCTGTCAGTATTTTATTCAAAAGTGTTTCTGCAACTGACAGTAAATTTTCGTCCTTCGTCTCAATAAGTTCTATTGCCTGGACTCTTAGATATTGAGCACGGCTGTCTTTTCTTGCACGGCCAAGTTTAGCGAAATATTCTTCTTCGTCTGTTTTTGTCCACGTTTTTCGTCTATACCAATCAATCATTGTCACGGTCTTACTAAAATTACTGCTAACATTGTTTTTTTTACGAAATAAAATAGAGCATAGTTTCGTAAAACACATCTATATCCGTAATTCGGATAATATGCTGCTAATATATTTAGTTTTCTGTAAATTAAATGATTAATAAGCTAATTTATTAAGGTTAGCGAAGTTATTTAAATAAAAATCGCTTTTTAAAATATGGATAGCGAAATAGTTCTCAAATCAAACATATAATAATTTCCTTAATCTCTATTACACAAATCCGTAAACCACTCAATATTTTGAGTCTACCTACTATTTCAACAAAAAACAACGACTTCTATGTTGTCTTCCAAATAATTCAAGTATTATTTTTATTTTAATCACGAAATAACTTCTTTTGTATTAAGGAGTTGAAGAGGAAACAGACTCTGCTGAGGAGCAACTTGTCAGCAATAAGCTCCCTGCGTTACACTGTAATGTTTTTTTAGGGGATGATTAATCATCTTCTTTTTTTTATCTATTACAGGTATCGATCAATGGCTAAAAAACCTTTTTTCCTTAAAATAGTTACTATAAAAACAACCTTCTATCAGTAGACATGATATGCTACATTTCGCTTTTTCAATTTTTATAGAATGAGGGCCGCAAACTTCGGATAGTAATTTTATTGCAGTCGATCACTAAGCGGTCACCTCAAATTTTTGTTGTTCTTATAGCTCTTAATTTTTAATACCACAAGTATATAATTTTTCATTTTTCAAAACATAATAAATTCTATTTAATAATTTACGCGCAATGCGTATAATGGCTTTATTAGGTTGCATTCGTCTGCAATATTCATTAAAAGAAATAGATAATGCAGGGTCAAACCTGATAGTCATCCAAGCACACTCCACCAGTATTCTTTTCAATATCTTTTGCCCTCTGAAGGTGATTTCTCCCATTCGCTCTTTCTCACCACTTGAATAAGAGTTGGGTATCAATCCGATATAGGATGCAAGAGAATCTGTATTTTTAAAACGGTCTATATTTTCGATTTGGGTCAAAAGAGTAATGGCGCTTATCCTCCCAATTCCAGGAACACTTATCAATAGGCCAAACTCTTTTTTGTACCTTTCTTCTTCAGACAAATCCCTAATTTTCCTATTTACTTCGAGTAATAATTTACGCATGCTTTCCACTTCTGATATTAGGAACCCCAACGCATCTTTCCCATAAGGAGAACTTAACTGGACATCATCCCTTAACCATTTTATAAAGCGTTTAGTCCAGTGTGTATAAGGACTCTTGAACTGTATTGGTATGTCTATCCCATAAAAGTGGAGAAAAGCCTTAACCCTGCACTTCAGTCTAACCAAGTCTTTCACCAACATGTCACGTGTTCTGACAAGAGAACGATCTTCTAAAGTTTGTATTTTCAGAACGTGGATAGGTTGAAGCTGTCCAGCTCTTAGGGCCCTTGCAATTTTTCGACTGTCCACAGGGTCATTCTTTTGGAACATCTCTTTTTGTGTAGTGGGAATGTCCGCTGCATTAATCACGATATTGTTTATTCCTAAATCAAGCAATTCGTAATGGGATCTAAATCCACTGAACCCCGCTTCATATGCAGAATGATATTCACAATCAGGAAAATTTTTAATTAGATAGTCTGCTAAAACAGAAGCTACAGCAGGCTGGGTAAAGGTCTTATGAACGATATTTTCTGTCAAGATTGTCACTGTCCAACTTTTTAAGTGTACATCTATTCCAATAAAAAGTTTTTGTTTACTTTCAATAATTTTAGCTATTTGGTCTTTCATAAGTTGTTGTTTATTTGGTAGTTAATATTTTATTTCAAATTTATAAAACCATATAATTACTTACGTCTTTTATCATCAACATTTGACAAACATAGCGACTTCGGAGTAGTTTTCCAGCTCTCTGCAAGAGCAAGTCGTTTTGATGGCACGAACGCGGTTTCGAGTGCCTCAAAACATAACTTGCTGTTACCTTTTCGGTAACTAAATTTACCAATTTTACAAAGTAAAATCTAAAGTGATTTCATATTAGCAAATCCCCCACTATTTGACACTAAGTTTTTTATAACGAACTCTTTTTGTCTATGTAAAGTTTTACAATTCAAACATCTAGCATATCCGGTAAAGATTAAAGGAAGTTTTTAGAATATGCTTTTTCACTTAAATTATTTTATCAGTTTCATTTTACCTAAATTTGCAATATGTTTTACAGAAGAAAAATAATATTAGCTTTAATACAACTATTGGGTGGAGAATTAGAAAAAATTCGCATCCAAAAATTATTGTTTTTATACAGTCAGAAAAAGAAAAAGCCAGAATATGAATTTATACCTTATAAATTTGGTTGTTATTCCTTTTCAGTAAAAGCAGATTTGAATACTATGGTGAAGAATAGTAGTTTACTAGAAAACGAAAACTATTATATCAAAAATAATTCAGATGACTTTGTGAAAATGTTAAAAATTGATGATAAGAAAATACTAATCGAAGTAGTACAATTATATAGTACTATGAATATTAACACTCTTATTAAACATACATACATTAACTTTCCTTACTATGCTATTAACAGTACAATTGCTAGTAAAATTTTAGACGAACAACAACTTCAAAAAGTAATGTGTTCAAAAAAAGAAACTAATGAAACAATACTTTTTACAATAGGTTACGAAGGAGTTTCACTTGAAAAATACTTAAATAAATTAGTTAGTAATGATGTTAAACTCTTAGTTGATGTTAGAAAAAATTCTTTAAGTATGAAATTTGGTTTTAGCAAAAGTTTGTTAAAAAAATATTGTGAAAGTTTGGGTATCGAATACATTCATATTCCAGAAGTAGGTATCAATTCAGACCAACGTCAAGAGTTAAATACACAACAAGATTATAATGCTTTATTTGAAGTCTATAAAAAAACTACTTTAAAAGAAACTGATGTTTATCAAAATAAAATAATTGATTTACTTTCAAAATACAAAAGAATTGCTTTAACATGTTTTGAAGCAGATATTTGTCAATGCCACAGAAAACCATTAGCTGAAGCTATTGCAAAAAACACTATATTCGAATATGAATTAAAACATATCTAAATATGGCTAAAAAAAGAGTCCTTATTACCGTTAAAACTTATCCTACTATTTCTGGCAAATATGATGAATTAGTCTGTACTGCAGGTTTTTTAGAAGATGGCTCTTGGATTAGAATATATCCAATTCCTTTTAGAAAAAAATCATATGAAGAACAATACCGTAAGTATGATTGGATTGAAATTGATTTAGTAAAAAACCGAAGTGATTTTCGATTTGAAAGTTATAGACCGTATTCTATTGATAGTGAAATAGCTATTTTAGGTCATCTAGGTACCGGAAAAGATAGATCTTGGTATGAACGTAAACAAATAGTCTTAAAAAATGTCTATACCAATATGACTAAATTGATTGAAGAAGCTAAAAATAAAGAAATTAGAACGTCATTAGCCGTTTTTAAACCAACTAAAATTCTCGATTTTTATGCTGAATCAGTTGAAAGAGAATGGAATAAAAAAAAGATAGATCAACTAAAAGCAAATAGAGATCAAACCAATATGTTCGAATATGAACATCCTGAAAATCCTTTTGAGGTCGTAAAAAAATTGCCCTATACATTCAAATTTAAATTTGAAGATGATAAAGGTAGAGTAAGTAATATGATGATTGAAGACTGGGAAACTGGTCAATTATTTTGGAAATGTTTAGCCAAACATGAAGGGAATGAAGCTAGAGCTATTCAAGATGTTAAGGATAAATATTTTGAAGATTTTGCAAAAACAAAAGACTTGCATTTCTATCTAGGTACATCTGCATTGTATCATTATACTTCACATAATCCGTTTATGATTATCGGAACTTTTCAGCCTAAGATTGAAACACAGTATAGTTTGTTTTTATAAAATTAAAAAAATATTTTCCTTTTTTAAGAATGTATTTTGTGGTACAGTATGGTTGGACTTTGCGGAATGGTGGGAATTAAAAGCAAAAGTTTCAATTTAGCACGCAACTTAGAACAAAAGCCTATTATTAGCTAAATTTAAGAAAAAAGTCAATATAGTTGGTTCTTTGCAGAATAGAAAATCGAAACTTAAAATTAAGCCTTAACCCGCCATTGTGCCAAACCCTTGTTACCGCAGTTTTACTTGTATTTATTTCCACTTTCTTGGCAATGTTTTTCCACTTCTTCTAACCAGTTTTGATACCAGTACCATGTCTTTACGACTTGTGTTCCAAAATTATTTTTAGGATTTTTTCCGTCTTTCTGTTTCCAAAATTGTGTATGTTGATAAGCGTTAAAATTTGGATATCCTTTAGCTTGCATAGTTTCGTAAATTTCACTTGGTAAATACTTCTTTTTTTCTCGTTCTTTTACCAAGACATATTCTTTATTCAGACCTTGTGCTTCTGGAGAATTTACAGGTATAAATTCAATTACTTTATCAGCTTGACCTTTGTGATTAACAGATTTTGGAACATATAAAACACGATATGAATATTTTATATCGTTATAATCATCATCAGATAAATTTTCGTCAAAATCATTTATGTAAGCAGCAATGTTTTGAGGTAAATCGGTAAATTTTCTCAATTGGTTGGCGTGTTCTTCTTTAATAGAAGAAAACTGTAGTGAAAAAGACAAATGCTTATCAATTCCGTATTTATCTCCAAATAATTTCTTAATCAAATTATTATAATTTAGGCAACAAGCTTGAAAACGTGCACTTAAATATTCATCAATTCTTGTTGTCATTTGGTGTTCAATTTCATGTCTTAAGCCAATTAAGAATTTAAGATTTGCTTTTGAAACTTGATCAATAGGACAATTATCATCATCCAAGCATCTTTCTAATTCCCAAAATTTATATGCTCCTTTTTTAGTTCTATCAAATTTTTTTCTAGCACCTTGTTGTTTGAAATAACGATATTCTATATTTTTTTCTCGGTAGTATGCGTGTAACAAGTACATCCAAGAAATATTTGCTAGAATAATGAAATTTTCAGATTTGAATTGTATGTTAGGATTATTGAAAATCTGTACAGCTGAAAGCATTGCTTCTCTAGATTTCGTTAATAATTCTTCTTTGAAAGATTTTATTTTTCTATTTCTTTTTTGTGCCATAATTGGTTATAATTGAATGTAAGATTGTTTTTTTACGAAACTACATCGTGTTTTGTTTCGTAAAAAATACCTATATTTGTATTTCGTTTAATTTATATTAATATAATTGTTTTTGTAAATTAAACCTTTTGAAATTAGCTTATTATAGATAGCGAAATAATCAAAAAGTATTAATTTCAAACATATTAAAACTTTCTATAATTCTATTACGGAAATCCGTAAACCCCTCAATATTTTGAGTCTACCTACCATTTCAATCAAAAACTTGCGACTTCAGAGTAGTTTTCCAGCGCTCTGCAAGAAAGAAAAGCAAATTTTTGAAGTACACTACCAAATTCCTCCTATCTATTTATTTATATAAGTTACTTGATGCTTGTTGGTTAATTTATAAACGAAGTTCTTATCCACAACGAAATGACGTTTAAATTATCGAGATGTGTCTTTGTCCTTACAAATTGAAAAATTTTCAGTATCAAAGACTACTCGTTTTTCTCCCGAAGGTCGCAAAATTAGTAAGACAATTATTTAAGATTATATTAAATAAAAAAGGTAGAATACCATCCATAGTAATTCTACCTTTTTTTATTGTTTATATCCAATGATAAGATTCGGTTTTTCTATTTTGATAACAAAGTATATCTTCTTTTATAAGTTCTGGAAAAAATCTAATAGCTCTTTTAATAGCGTAATTAGGTAAGAACTTAATCTCCTTACATATTGTAAAAAGCACTATTTCTTTGCTATACAGTCGAACTATTTCATCTATTTCACTTTGATCTCCACGTTCAATTACACGTGCTATAATGGGAACATATGCTTTCTGATAATCAAGATTATTAACATCTGTATCCCAAAATAATTGAGTTCCTAAAGTTGAAATATCTGTTAGTTTTTGCTCTTTTTTCATATTCTAAATATATGTGATTTTATGGAGATTAAGCAACTATTTATCTCCGTATTTCTCTTTTACTAACGCCTAACTTTGTGCAATTTTTAATAAAAATTTCCCCATTTACTTTATGCATTTATAAAATCAAAGAACTGCTTTAATGATTCAATAATAGAACTATCTAAAATCAGATTATTGTCTTTTTGCTCCGTATTCTTCTGCGTGTAGGTAAGCAAAAAGGAATCTAGTTGACTAAACAGCTTACTCAACTTAGATGCATTTTCATTGTCTGCATAAAGAGCTAAATCTATGAGTGTTTTTAAGTTTCTCGTGTGAGGTAAATAGTATGTGTGAAAAAGTACATACATCTGTAACTTTATATATAAGCACCTATGTAATTTATTTGTAGAGATAAAGCCTTCCTTTTTAGGATTCACAATATTCTTATTGATTAACTTATTAATTTTGGGGAGTGAATAATCTAGTCTAAAGGCACTTTCGCTATAATCACAATCATAATTACTCATCCAATGAATTGAAGGATAATATCCATTTGAGTAGATTATATTCTCTTCTTTAATTATCTTTTCAAAAAAATAGATGTGTTCAAAGCTATATTCTTGAATAAAAAGTCTTGTATGAGCGATAATCGTAAATCTAACATTATCATCTTTACAACTAAAATTATCAATTACCTTTTGTACTTCAAGAGCTTCTTCTTTAGTAGTAAGCACTAAAAGATAAAAATGTTTAATTGTTCTTTTAGCTTCAAAAATTACAGCTTCATGAAATTTGTAAATTTCCTCTACTCCCTTAGTCTTAGTTAGAGGAAATAATTGATATAAATGCTTGAATATTTTTTTCTTCTTTGCCTTAACTTTTGATTTTATCTTATATGATCTTGAATCTACTTCAAGTTTCTCAAGCAACTGTATAACTACACTATGCAACTTCGCTTGAACTTTCTGAAGTGCTAACGCCCAATCATCATATAATGCAGTTTCAGAGTCCCTATCAATCGAATCTATTACGTAGTATAGGTTTTCCTCTTTCTTTATAAAAAGGCTCTTGATGGGAGCAAATACTCGCTCAAGCAATAACAGTCTCTCTGTAATGTTACATTTTGTATTAGTAGTTCCAAAGAGCATTGTTTCAATAACATCTAAATCGTGCTCAAAGAATTTTAAATAGAGATAAGACACTCCTGAGGTTTCCTCTTTGATAAAATCATCTGAATAAGATGATAAACGTTTGTAGGTTTCTATATATTTGAGCTTATACCTCTCTACATCATACGAATAACCATCACTTCTTGGTAGTTCTATACTATCATCTTTATAGAGTAAAAGCGTATCACCTAAACATAATTTAGTGAATGCTCTACCTGCTTTATCTTGTAATTCAAAATCGTTATCGTCTAATAATACAATATGATAATTACTGTCTTCTAAGAGTGCTTTAGTATACTTTTTACTAAATACTTTAGTAGCTTCCTCTTTGTCTTTTACGCGAAGCCAAAATACTTCAAGGTCATAGGATGAATCATAAACTCCTCCGTACCAAATAGTAGTAACTTGTTTATCTGTTATACTATTTATTAGTTTTTTCTCTAAGTTCTCAGGGAACTTTTGCTCTTTTAGTAATTTAAATTTAGTTTCCATAATTTAAAACATTTAAGGGTTATTAATTGGTATATAATTCTTTGATGTGATTGTAGAAGTGATTACAAATATGTAGTGTGTTTATATACTGCTCTTGGGAAGGATTATTAGCAGAGGTAAATTGTCTTGGAAAGTAAGGCAGTTTTGTATTTAGAAAATAGAAAAGAGCATCTGACTGTTCTGTATTCATTAACTGATTGCTATAATCTCTATCAGCCCATTGCACGAGTTTCCACAAGTAACGAGGACTAGCAAAATGGGGTACATAGTTCAGCTTCTTATATAAAAATGAAAGACACAATTGCTTGAAAATACTTCCTAACTGTACAACATGTCCGATTTGATAGGTAGAACAACCAGACAAATCCATTTGTAACCATTGACTCTCTAAGTTATCTTGACATAGTTTCCAAAAGTCCTTTTGCCAATTACAGCTATCAGTATTTTCGGGTAGTTCAAAAACAGGAAGAATAAACTTAGAATGCTTTTTTGAGGTTCTACTATATACTATATTATCATCTGTGATACGCTTGTAGATAAAAGGCAAGAACTTTGTTCCATGACGTTCTGTCCAAGTAGTTTTATGTAGTAGACAAGTAATTTCAACTCGTTGATTAAAATGATTTCTAATTAAGGTTGACATATGCTGTTCCATTTGTATCTTGATATCAGTACCCACTATAAACAAGAGGAATTCTATAGAGTCATTAGAAACTTTACTTTCAATCAAATAGATTAAGTCAATGCGGTAGCTTTGAAGAAGTCTTTTAATCACAGCATTAAGCATAAACTGTTCATATTCTGCTTTAGAGAAAATTTGCTTTCCTTTCAAATCACTAAGTAGATACTCAATTCTTGGAGTAAAAAAGCTATTGACTCCTTTTTCAAATTGTTCGCTTATAGCAGTACATAGACTTTCAACTTTAGTAAGATCATTTTCTTCGATTGTCATCTCGCTATTGCTATCAACATTTAATAGATTGTACAAATACGTTTTATCAATATCACTATTGATAAAGATTTGACCTAGTTCTGGGTAATTATTTTCTATTGATTCTAATAGCTCTACATCTGAATTAAAAATAAAAGCACTTTTGGGAAACAGCATGTTTTGAACGCTGTGAAGATAAAGGCGTATAATATGCACATACATAATCAATACAGCTTGCAATTGCTTCTGTTTAACAAGTGAATCAATAAAACGAGTTTTATAATCCTCGTGTTTCTGTTTTATCTCCAATACCCAATTATCAAGCTGTAGTAGTTGCCTTCTAATGGAGAAAGTATAAAAGTTCTGTAATAAACTTCCCCAACTACTTTCTTTACGAGAATAGATTATAAACTGTGGGTTCAGGTAAAGAGATAGATAAGTAAAGTGAAAATCACTTTCAAAAGGAAAGACGATGTGTTTACAAAACGTAACAACTACACCAAACTGTTCAAATACTTCTTTAGTCCAAGAAGATTCTGGTAGTTCTTGTCTTTTAGTCCTAGGTATATCTTTATTTAGAACAACCGTTATTTGCTTGATAGCTGAAAAATGAGCACTTGTTGCAAAGATTAATTCAACATTTCCATTGTTTATTTCATAGAGTAGTTTCTCTTGAACGACAAGAGGAATACCTTGTAATTCGTTGATTTCTAATTTAGTTTTCATAAAGTGACAGTATTTTGGTTATTAATACTGTCAAAGTTTGCAATAGATTTAGCGGTACCAAACTAATTTTACTTGTATAATACAATTGAAAATTAGTATCTTACACTATTATTAGAGATAGATATGTAATAGGTTTAGAAACCTCTTTGATACATTTGTAAAACTCCTAAATAGATTAAGTCATGACAACAGCCACTCAAAAACATATAGGAAGAAATATTAGTCGAATCCGAGAAATAAAAGGAATGAAGCAAATAACGTTAGCTGAGCTTTTAGGCGTTAGTCAGCAACAAGTATCGATGATTGAAAACAGTGAGTCTGTTGAGGAAACTAAATTAGAAAGCATTGCTAAAATATTAGAGGTACCTATTGAGGTAATTAAAGAATATTCAGACGACAAGGTGATGAATATTATTACCAATAATACCTTTCAAGATGATTCTTCTGCAATAAAGAATTTATACAATCCTACATTCAATCCCCTTGATAAATTAGTAGAAGCTTATGAAGAAAATAAAAAACTTTATGAGCGATTACTTGAAGCAGAAAAAGAGAAAATAGCTTATTTAGAAAAACTGCTTTCAAGTAAATAAGGCATTTACATATTTATCTAAAAGTATAGAATGAAATTTATTCAACAACAGATTCTGCTAAAAAAAGAGATAAAAGTTTTAATTAGACAAGCAGAGATTACTGATGCTAGAGGACTATTACACCTAATTAAAGAATATTTAGATGATTCCGAATATATCCCTATTAATGCAGATGAATTCAATAAAACTGAATTAGATATGTTGGAGTGGATAAAGAAACTTATTTCCTCTGATAATTCGATTATGTTAGTTGCTGAATGTAATGGTAAATTAATAGGTAATCTCGATATTACTGGACATCATAGAAAGGCGCTCATGCATACAGCAATATTTGGTATGGGAATATTAAAGAAGTGGAGAGGTATAGGTTTAGGTAAAGAATTATTGAATAAAGCTCTAGAATGGGCTAGGAATAATGATTCTTTAGAAATAATAACATTGGATGTTTATGCAGAAAATCAAGCAGGAATAGCATTGTATTGTAAATTAGGTTTTAATGAAATAGGTACTACACCAAATTTTATTAAAGATAATGATAGATACTATGACAATATTGCTATGTGGATTTCAGTTAAATAGATATTTTTATCATTCAAAGCCAAAACCACCTCAGTAGTTCCAACAGAACACTAACCTTTTTAATTCAATATATCTTAGTTGTTTAACCTAAAAAACAACTATCATGGAAAATCAGATTACAAAGGAAGATTTAAGATTGTTTGCTCAAACAATCATTGGAGAGATAAAAGAAATTTTAGTTAAACAAAACAAAGAGAATTCTCTTGATTGGGTAAAGGCAAAAGTAGCAAGACAATTACTAAGTATCTCACCAGCTTCACTACAAACCCTTCGAATTAGTGGTAAATTGCAGTATCGAAAAATACTTGGTTCGTATTACTACAACAAAAAAGATATTATGAACCTTTTTAGTGAGTAGAAGTTAACTTCTATTCACTAAAAAGGTTGAAAACTGACTCCCTCGAATTCTGTGCTACAAATATGACAGTTGAATTATTATAAAATGTAGAGAATCTAAGGGAGTTTTTGTTATGCATTTAACTGATTAATAAAGGCAGTTAGCTGAGCTAATTTATCAGGATTTAGATTTTTTAAACTCTCAATTAAGTCTGTGTAACTATCTGTATGTTTATTTGCTTTTTCTTCAAGCTTACCTTTTAGTATCTGCATTTCAGTCTTGATAGATTCTTCTTCCGTTAGAGCGTATTCCTCAGTCTGCTTAACAGAATGATGTCCCAACATTTCTTTTACTACGTGAATAGGTACACCGTTACCAAGAGTTACAGTACTTCCAAAAGTCCTTCTTGCTTTGTGTGTGTTTAGTTCGCTTATTTCACACAGTGAAGCAATCTCTTTTAAATACTCATTCATCTTTTGATTAGAGCGAACAGGAAGCACAATATCTTTACCAATACAAGCGGGATGATCTTTATGCTTTTCCATTATCTCAATAGCTTTTGGAAGTAATGGTATAGTGATATTAGCATCTGTCTTTTGTCTATTAATTCTAATCCACAGATTGCCCTCTTCATCTTTTGTAATATCACTTTTCTTTAACTGAAATACATCAATATAAGCAAGTCCCGTATAACACTGAAAAACAAACACATCTCTTACAGTGCTCAGTCTTTCATTGGTAAACTCTTTGTTCTCTAAAATAGATAACTCTTCCTTACTTAATGGCTTTTTATTGAGCTTAGTCTTTTTAGGTTTGTATTGTATAAAAGGATTGGAAGCAATAATTCCTTTAGCAACTGCTCGTAGAACAATCTTTTTGAAGTTCGAGATGTACTTTATAGCTGTATTGTTAGAACATGCTCTAACGGTCTTTAAATAGTGTTCATAGCCAAGTACAAACTCATAATTGAGTTCTCTAAACTCTATATCTTCTTTACCATATACATAACGAATATACTCAGCTACGTGAGATCTTGCTGTTACGTATCTTTCGTGGGTTCCAATAGCATACTCTTTAGGCACAAGTTTAAAGATTTCATCGTTATGCTTTTGGAATTCTTCTAAAACTTTAGCCTTACTAGTTCCTTTGCCTTGGATATAATCCATAAGCACAGAGGCAGTAATAGGCTCTTCATTACTTAAGAGCTCTAATTTGTACTTGGTAATCTTAGATATGATTGTATCTAAGATGTAGTTTAGCGTTTTAGCATCTTCTTTAGCACCATTGGCACGACCTGCTTTTTGGTTCCATCTTTTGATATCCCATTTATGACTTAAAGAAGTCTCTTTGCGAATACCATCTACTGTGATTCTAAGGTAAACACCTCTTAAATCACTTTTCTCTCTACTTGGTTTGAGAAAGAAATTAATTGATAACTGTTTTTCTAACATAATTCAACTGTTTTTAATATTAATAAATGTCGAATTAAAACGTTCCAAAATCACAGTCTAAAACTCTCTGGCATCCTTTGGCGTCTGGGTTTGCTAAGTTGAAAGGTGCGCATCACTTGAATATTTTTTTGTGCACCGAATCTATAACCTTTTTAGGTGCACTTTTGAACAAAATGCGATACCCCTAAAAAAGAAAAAACCTATAACTCATTGTGAATCATAGGTTTTGTGCTTTTTTGATGACTTTTAAAAAGTTATCTTTTATAAATCAGCGGAGAAAGAGGGATTCGAACCCCCGGACCTGTTACAGTCAACAGTTTTCAAGACTGCCGCAATCGACCACTCTGCCATTTCTCCTTAAAAATATTTCTATTTTTGGTGGCGCAAATATAGCTGTTTTTTTTATTCTTACCAACTTTACAACTAATTATTGCGAAAAGAAACAGCCGGTTAAAACATTACATGTTCTGTAATTTCTATGCCATATCCGGTCATTCCAACACGTTTGGGCAGGGCAGAATTACTCATTAGTTTTATTTTAGTAATATTTAAATCATGTAAAATCTGTGCCCCGATACCAAAATCTCTGTCATCCATTTCTATTTTCGGTGCTTTTATGAGATCACCGGCTTCGGTTTGTGATTCTTTTAACTGATGCAAACGCTTTAAAAGATCAATACTGCTTATTTCCTGGTTAATAAAAATAATAGCGCCTTTGCCTTCATTCTCTAATGCCTGGAACATACGATCGAGCTTTTCATCGTCTGTGTGCGTTAAAAGTCCCAGAATATCATTGTTGACATGGGAAGAATTGATACGGGTTAATACAGGATCACCTTCATTCCATACGCCTTTGGTAAGTGCGATATGTACCGTTTTATTGGTTACCTGCAAGTAGGCACGCAAACGGTACGTACCATATCGGGTTCTTACTTCAAAATCTTCTTTTTTCTGAATCAGGCTGTCGTGTTTCATACGGTAAGCCACCAGGTCTTCAATGGAAACCAGTTTCAGGTTAAAGCGTTCGGCTACTTCTTTTAATTGAGGCAGGCGGGCCATGCTGCCGTCTTCATTCAGTATTTCAATAAGGATTCCGGCTGGTTTAAAGCCCGCCAGGCGGGCAAAGTCAACTGCCGCTTCGGTGTGCCCTGTCCGGCGTAATACACCGCCTTCTTTTGCTATTAAAGGAAAAATATGTCCGGGTCTTCCCAGGTCTTCAGCTTTAGTATCGGGATGGACGAGTGCTTCAATGGTTTTGGCGCGATCATGTGCAGAAATACCGGTAGTACACCCATGTCCGATTAAATCTACGGAAACGGTAAAAGCGGTATGATGTAATACGGTATTATTCGTAACCATAGGGTGCAGGTTAAGCTCCTTACAGCGTTTTTCCGTTAAAGGAGCGCAAACCAGACCTCGGCCATGCATCACCATAAAATTGATCATTTCCGGGGTTACCTTTTCAGCAGCGGCAATAAAATCGCCTTCATTTTCCCGGTCTTCATCATCTACTACTATAATCATTTTTCCCTGACGGATATCCTCAATAGCTTCTTCTATAGTGTTTAATTTTATATCAGACATGTTGTTGTGTTTTATCTTTTTTATTAAAAATTTTCTTGAAATATTTTTTTACAGGGTAAAACATATTATCTATGCTGTTTACACCCCGGTCTTTTGTCGCTTTTCGCGTTAAGCTTATAGCCAGCGGAAGAAGTATAAACGTTGCCAGCCATGCTCCGGCCCATCCTGAAATACCGTTTTCCTGTGCCAGTTTTTTACCGAAAGTATTGATAAAGTGAAACGTGATAAAAATAATAACAGCAAAAACCATAGGTAATCCCAGCCCTCCTTTACGGATAATGGCACCTAAAGGGGCACCTATAAAAAACATCAGCAGGCAGGAAAAAGCCAGTACAAATTTATCGTGAAAGGTGTGCTCATGCCGGTTGATGTTTTTCAGACGCTCAATAATCATGCTGTTATTGTTTGCTGAGGTAAAAGCAATGCTTTCTGCATTGGATGATGCATTCCGTAAAATTTGGAGCTTTTCATTCCGCGTTTTATCTTTCAGGATATCATTTGTTTCCGTTTTTACCGTTTTGTTGACAGCCTGCTGCTTAAAACGCATGACATTTTCGGTCCGCGTCGCTAAATTGTCATTTTGTGAGGCTACTTCTCTGCGCAAACTGGTACTCAACGAATCAATAGTATAGCCGAGCTGCCCTACTGTCATCATGGCAGCCGTATTCGTGATTTCTTCCTGATTTTCGGTGTTTTTATCAAATTGACTCAGGTCAATATTAATGGTGTATTTTTTAAAATGTGATTTGGCAAAAGGCATTCTTTTTTGCTGCTCGAAAGTTTTTGCTGCCACATCTTCATAATAATTTCCGTCGAAAAGGTGCAGCTTTAAAAGATTCGATTTATCGCTGGTTTCAATACGGCCGCTATCCGATTTTATCACCTTGTTGTTGATAGAACCGTTCGATTTCATGTGCATGGTAACATTATCCAGGATTTCTCCTTTTTTGCCTTCTTTTTTGTCGACTTTGATATTGATATTCCCAAGGTCATTAAATTGCCCCGGAGCAATGGCCATAGCGGGTTTGGTTTGCAGAATATCACGCCGCATGTTTACAAATTTATATTCCGATTTCGGGGCCACATTGTTTACGAACCAGAACGAAAGCAAGGCCAGTCCTACAATAAAAATAATTAACGGACGCATGGCGCGCTGCAGCGAGATACCGGCTGACTTCATCGCAGCAAATTCATAATTTTCGGAAAAATCTCCAAAAGTCATGATAGAAGAGAGGAGGACGGATAGGGGAAGCACCATCGATATCATCCGAGGCGAATAGTAAAACAAAAACTTTACTATGGTCAGGAAATCGAGATCTTTACCGGCCAGTTCGGCAATAAAAACCCATACTCCCTGTAATATGAAAATAAAATAAAGAATGGCGAATACCGATAAAAACGTTTTAACAAACGTAAAAAGCAAATACTTGTCGAGAATTTTCACTCTTTGTTAATCTATAGCATTGATATAATAATTGGGATATTTGGACGCATTGAACGAAAAATACCCACTGCCTAATGATTGATTGGTTTTAAACGAATTAACGGTCAGCGTAGAACGGCTTCCGTTTTTAAAAACCTCAATTTTATTGTATACCTGTTTGGTACTGCTGTCAATACCCAGTAAAATCTCTTTTGTAGACGATTTACTGCTGGTTGGTTTCAGTTTGATATACTGAATATTTTTACCTCCTGTTTTCTGCTGAATGTCCCAGCTATAGGTATACCCTGAATTAAAAAAGGTAAGCACTTTTGATGGCGTAACCGCATCTGATCCGTTATTTTTAGAAACTGTTATTTCTTCATCCTCCGGATTGATGGTATAGAGTTTACTGCCGTCATAAATCTGGGTAATACCCATTAAAGAAGCCACATATTTATCACCTTCAATAGCTACTTTTCCGGAATTACTATTTCCGTTATAGGTATACGTAAAATCCAATACAACATTGTTATAGGATTTTATTTTTGCCGCAACTTCATTCAATAACTTTTTGGCTTTATCTGTGTTTTGGGCCTGTGTAACACCAGTAGTTAATACAAGTAGGGCCAGGGTTATAATCTTCTTCATCTGTACTAATTTTGTTCTTCATTGCTTAAAAACTGATCGAGCGATGCTAAATCGGGAATGTTCACACTTCTGGCTTTACTTCCCTCGAAAGGACCTACAATTCCGGCAGCTTCCAGCTGATCAATTATACGTCCGGCTCTGTTGTAGCCTAATTTTAATTTTCGTTGAAGCAGAGAAGCAGATCCTTGTTGTGCTGTGACGATAATCTCTGCAGCTTCACGGAACATACTGTCGCGTTCTGAAATATCAATATCAAGACTTGTGCCACCTTCTTCTCCTACATATTCCGGTAATAAGTAAGCACTGGAATAGGCTTTTTGAGAACCAATAAATTCGGTTATTTTTTCCACTTCCGGTGTATCAACAAATCCACATTGTACACGAATCAGGTCATTCCCCTGAGTGTAGAGTAAATCGCCTCGTCCGATAAGCTGGTCGGCACCCGGGCCATCTAAAATAGTCCGGGAATCAATTTTTGAACTTACCCTGAAAGCAATCCGGGCCGGGAAATTGGCTTTGATAATACCCGTAATAACATTTACCGATGGCCGTTGTGTGGCAATAATCAAATGAATACCAATAGCACGTGCCAGCTGTGCCAAACGGGCAATAGGGGTTTCTACTTCCTTACCGGCCGTCATAATCAGGTCGGCAAATTCATCTACCACCAATACGATATAAGGTAGAAATTTATGACCGTTTTCGGGGTTTAACTTCCGTTGTTTAAATTTTTCGTTGTATTCTTTTATATTTCGAACCATCGCATCTTTGAGCAAAGAATAACGGTTGTCCATTTCAATACAAAGTGAGTTTAACGTGTTGATTACTTTTGTGTTATCTGTAATGATCGCATCCTCCGTGTCGGGAAGTTTTGCCAGATAATGACGTTCTATTTTATTGAATAAGGTCAGTTCTACTTTTTTAGGATCTACTAAAACAAACTTAACCTCAGCCGGATGTTTCTTGTACAGTAAAGAAGCTAAAACAGCATTTAATCCGACCGATTTACCCTGGCCGGTAGCACCCGCCATAAGCAAGTGTGGCATTTTGGCCAAATCTACCACGTAGGTTTCATTCGAAATGGTTTTTCCTAAGGCTATCGGTAATTCCATTTCGGCATTCTGAAATTTTGGCGAAGCAATCAATGATTTCATAGAAACCACTGTTGGTTTGGTATTAGGCACTTCTATACCAATGGTACCTTTTCCCGGTATAGGAGCAATGATACGAATCCCTAAAGCGGCTAGCGACAAAGCAATGTCATCTTCCAGACTTTTAATTTTTGAAATACGGATACCCGCATCCGGTACTATTTCATAAAGGGTTACTGTAGGACCTACCGTAGCTTTTATCTGTGCAATACCAATTTTATAATTATTCAGTGTATCTACAATCCGGTTTTTATTTTCTTCAAGTTCCGCCTGGTTAATCGTAATGCCGCCAGATGCGTGGTCCAGAAGGAGATCAACTGATGGAAACTGATAATGAGACAATTCTAACGTAGGATCAAATTCTCCGAAGTCTTCAACCAGTTTTGCAGCTAAATTCTCTTCAAGCGTTGGTTCTTCTTCAAATGATTGTATAATAAAATCTTCATTTGAAGCTAACGTTTCGGTTTCTTTTTTAGGGCTTGGAGAAAGATCAAAATTCGTTATTATTGCTTCTTGCTCGGCAACAGGTTGGGACACTATCGGAATAGGTTCTGTTGTAGCGACAGGAACCACATTATGATCAGGTGTAGGAAAGTTGTTATCTTTGAAAGAAGGCGTAGTTATACTATCTTTTGGGAAGGATTTATCTTCTTGATTTTTAATTATTTCTTCTGCCTTATGTAAATTGTCACTTAATTTAGATTTGGTGTCTTTGATGATGTTTGTGAAGCGCTCCGGGGCCATCTTTACCCTGAAAATTAAAAAGAAAATAATAGCAAAAATAACCAGCAGCATTGTACCTATTTTACCCAGATAATCCTGAAGATACGTATTAATTTCATATCCCACTGTACCTCCTAAATAAGGATGATTGGCTCCAAAATGACCTAATGCAACGGAAATGATGAGTACGGCAAACAAATCCCAAAATAACAGCTTGCGCAATTTGCTTCCTGAAAAAGGAAAAGCAAAGTAGAAAGCTAAGGTAAAGGCTATTTTTACAAACAAGAAGGAAGCCACTCCAAAACCGTCGTAAATAAAAAAGTTGGCCAGATAGGCACCTAATTTGCCCAGCCAGTTCTCCGTTTCTACAGTTCTGTCCTGTAGGAGGTGTACAACGCTTTGATCGTAATTTCCGGTAGAAAAATAGGAGATAAAACTAAGCAGTAAGGCAAAGCCGGTAAACAAAAGTATCGTAGCTAAGATAAACATAATACGTTTACCGTTAGTTACTTTTGATTTGTTAGCTGCACTTTTTGTTGAGGTGCTTTTAGTACTTGTTTTTTCTTTTGTTTTTGAAGCCATAGAATGAACTTAAAATATTTTCGGAACGTATATAAAGGCACCAATTGTTATTGCGGCTAAAGCAGCAAAAGCAACAGCACCTGCGGAAATGTCTTTTATGAAACCAATTTTGTCATGAAAATCAGGATGAATGAAATCAGCAATTTTTTCCACTGCCGTATTAAGCCCTTCCACAGCCAGTACAAGCCCCAGTGCCATAGTCTGGAACATCCATTCGGTAGCGGATAGCTCAAAATAAAGCCCCGCAATGGTAATCAGCAAGCCGATGCTTAACTGCGAAATAATACTATGTTCGGTAGTGGCCAGTTTATAAACACCTGCCAGCGCATATTTTAAGCTTTTTAAACGGCCGAGGAAAAAGGAATCTTTTTGATTATTCATTTACGGTTAATACGGTTTTTATATCAGGCAAAAGTACTCAAATATTTTATTTAAAAGGATTGTATGGTTTGGCGAATCGCTACTAATTTTTTCATTAGCCCTTCAAAATAATCAAGATGAAGCATATTGGCACCATCGCTTTTTGCGTTTGCCGGATCGTAATGTGTTTCAATGAATATACCATCTACACCCACAGCAATGCCGGCTTTGGCCACTGTTTCAATTAAATCAGGACGTCCTCCTGTTACTCCGCTGGCCTGGTTAGGTTGTTGAAGTGAATGGGTAATATCTAAAACGGTAGTAGCAAACTGCTGCATGGCAGGTATACCCCGGTAATCCACAATCATGTCCTGATAACCAAACATTGTACCCCTGTCAGTTACCATCACCTTTTCATTATGACAGTCCAATACTTTTTGTACAGCATGCTTCATACTTTCAGGACTCATAAACTGGCCCTTTTTAAGATTTACGGTTTTATTGGTTTTGGCAGCCGCCACCACTAAATCAGTCTGGCGTACCAGAAAAGCCGGAATCTGCAATATGTCTACATATGCTGCTGCCATGGCGGCATCAGAACTTTCGTGTATGTCGGTTACAGTAGGAACATTAAAAGCGGTTCCTACTTTTTCAAGTATTTTAAGCGCTTTTTCATCACCAATACCGGTAAACGAGTCAATGCGCGAGCGGTTGGCTTTCTTAAAAGAACCTTTAAAGACAAAAGGAATCTTTAAATCGGATGTGATTTTCACCAGGCGTTCCGCAATTTTAAAAGCCATATCTTCTCCCTCAATAGCGCAAGGACCGGCTAGTACAAAGAAATTACCACTTTCGGTATTTTTAATATTCGGAATATGATTTAGGTTCATTTTTTTGTTTTTTTAGAAATTAGTTGTGGTGCAGCGTAACTTTTAGTTTTCAAAAAATACGCCAAAGCAATAGAATAGATGACACCGTATGACAAAGTGTCAAAAATGCCGTTCCGGATATATACCTCCAGATTAAAAAGCGCTGCTAGTTTTTCCTCAGTAAGTGTTGTTCCGGGCTGCTGCAGTTTGTAACGGGTGATATTGCTAAAATAGTCTGGTGATATGGAATGGTAAATAATGTATTGCACCATAGGATTTAAAATTGCCAGCAACCCCGTTAAAAACATACCAAATTTAAAAGCATCTTTTATACTCCAATTGTTCTGATAGGTGTGTTTTTTCTTATCTAAAAAAGCAAAGACATAGAAGATAAAAACAATAATGAAAAATAAAAAAGTACTTTTTAAAATATGGGTAAAATCTTCATGCCAGCCCAGTTGTTTTTCAACAAGTGCCCAGATGATATATAAAAGAGTAATCAGGGCTGCCCATTTTACTTCAATTCCAAATTTTGTCATAGAATGCAATGCGTTTTTGAAACGTAAAGGTACTCTAAATTCACCAGAATAGAAAGAAGAAAATTTTCACAAAAAATCCTGCTTAATTAAAAAAAA
Organism: Paenimyroides tangerinum; assembly: GCA_050990835.1. GTDB lineage: Bacteria > Bacteroidota > Bacteroidia > Flavobacteriales > Flavobacteriaceae > Flavobacterium. The sequence goes on from CP158859.1 coordinate 2,303,165, forward strand.
TGACTATATTTAATACTACCCCTAAAAGGGTTTTATTGCTAGAAAAGTAGTATTTTATAAAAAATAGTATGAAAAAGTTGATTTTAATCCGTCATGGGAAATCGAATTGGGATATTCCGGTAAATGACGAAGATAGGCCATTGGCGCAAAGAGGGATAAATGATGCCCATTTAATAGCGGAACATATTACAGCATACCTGCCGCAACGTTTTATGGTGTGGTCCAGCCCGGCTAAAAGAGCCTTGAATACTGCCATAATTTTTTCACAATATCAGAATATCCCTGAAGATTTATTGATTGTCGCTCCGGAGTTGTATACTTTTGATGTTAAGAAATTAGCATCTATGATAAAAAAATGTAAAAATGAACATTCGAACCTTATTCTTTTTGGTCATAACAATGCCATTACCGATTTTGTTAATAAATTTGGCGACAAAGTTATTGATAATGTTCCGACATCAGGCGTAGTAATTATGGAGTTTGAACAAGACGACTGGAGGGCAATTACAAATGGCAAGATAATAAAAACTATTTTTCCAAAAGATATAAAGCAATGATGCTTATAGAAACAAAAAACAGATATACCGACAGAGAAATCAGCTGGTTATCTTTTAATGAACGTGTTTTACAGGAAGCGGCAGATGAAAACGTACCTTTATTGGATCGTCTTCGTTTTTTGGGTATTTTTTCAAACAACCTGGATGAATTTTTCAGGGTCCGGTACGCTTCCGTACGCCGCCTCGCACTTTCGAAAGAAGGAAAGAACAGGCTGATTAGCGGTATGACGGCCAATGAGCTTTTGCAGCGTATTACTGAAATAGTTATTCATCTGCAGAGCAAGAGTCTGCAAATTCTGAATGAAATTGAGCAGCAGCTGGAACATGAGAACATTTACATTGTAAATGAATTTCAGATAGATGCTTCACAAAAAAGTTTTATTAAAGAGTTTTTCTTACATGAAGTAAGCCCCGATCTGGTAACGGTTATCCTTAATGACCTGGCAGAATTTCCACTTTTACGCGATTCGCACGGTTACCTGGCTGTTAAAATGGTAATGAAAGCGGGGAACGATACCAAACCTGATCGGAAAAGAGTGCGGTACGCCTTGATCGAACTTCCCAATCATATCAACCGGTTTGTGGTACTGCCCGGAAAAGACAGCAAACAGTTTGTAATGCTGATTGATGATGTTATTCGTTTTAACCTGCATCAGATTTTTTCAATTTTTGATTACGAATCCGTTGCTGCTCATATGATTAAAGTAACACGTGATGCGGAGCTGGATTTTGATTCCGATTTACATAAAAGCTTTCTGGAGAAAATATCTACCAGTGTAAAAGACCGGCGTATAGGAGAAGTAGTACGTTTTGTATATGATGATAAAATAGATAAAGACACACTCCAGTTTTTTCTGGATAAAATGCATATAGAAGCAATAGACAGTATTATACCGGGTGGACGTTATCATAACAGAAGGGATTATATGAAATTTCCCAAACTGGAAAGAAATGATTTGCTTTCCAAGCCTATCGCCTCTCTTCCTGTTAACGGTTTATCTCTAGAGGGCAGTATTATACAACAGCTGAAAAAGAAAGACTTTCTGGTTCATACACCTTATCAGTCGTTTAATTATGTGGTGCGGTTTCTACGTGAGGCAGCACTGGACCCAAAAGTAACAAGTATTAAAATTACGTTGTACCGTTTGGCAAAGAATTCACAAATTATCAGTTCATTGATTAACGCGGCAAAAAACGGTAAAAAGGTAACGGTGCAGATTGAGCTGCAGGCACGTTTTGACGAGTCCAGTAATATTTTTTATGCGGAACTGATGCAGACCGAAGGCCTGAATTTAATTTTTGGAGTAAAAGGCTTAAAGGTTCATAGTAAAATCTGCGTGGTGGAACGTATGGAGAATAAAAAAGTAAAACGCTACGGTTTTATCTCTACCGGAAATTTTAATGAGAGTACGGCCAATATATACACGGATGTAACACTGCTTACAGCACATCAGAAAATACTGAAAGAAGTAAACAAAGTCTTTGAGTTTTTTGAGGTAAATTATAAAATTCAGCGTTATAAACATTTAATCGTTTCCCCGCATTACACACGTAATAAATTTTATAAACTTATAGATAGTGAAATAGCCAACGCTTTAGACGGCAAACCGGCCTTTATTCACTTGAAAATGAATAGTCTGTCTGATTATAAAATGATCGACCGTTTATATGATGCCAGCCGGGCGGGTGTAAAAATTCGGCTTATTATAAGAGGTATCTGCTGCCTGATTCCGGGAGTTCCCGGTATGAGCGATAATATTGAAGCCATAAGTATTGTAGACAACCTGTTGGAACATTCCCGAATTTATATTTTTGGCAATAATAATAAACCGGAAGTTTATATTTCATCTGCCGATTTTATGACGCGTAACATTGATGAAAGGGTAGAAGTTACCTGTCCTGTATATGATGAAGGTATAAAGCAGGAACTAATCGATACTTTTGATATTTGCTGGAGGGGTAACGTAAAAGTGCGCTTACATACCGAAAACTTATCGAATAAATACCGTGAAGACGGTCAGGGAAACTTCCGTGCACAAATAGAAATGTACCATTACTATCGCAACAAGATAGATGTGATTTTATAAACTATGATAAACATCAAGAAATATGCTGCTATTGATATTGGTTCTAATGCCATGCGCTTGCTTATTACCAATATTATAGAAGAAAAGAATAAACCGACACAGTTTAACAAAAGCCACCTGGTGCGGGTACCTATACGTCTGGGACAGGATGCCTTTACGGTAGGTGAAATTGCCGAAGCCAATATCCGGCGGATGAGTAAAGCAATGAATGCTTTTAAATTGCTTATGGAAGTGTATCAGGTAGAAAAGTATGCGGCATGTGCCACCTCTGCTATGCGTGAAGCTTATAACGGTACTGATCTGGCCAAACGAATAAAAGAAGAAACTACTGTAGATATTGAAATTATAGATGGAAAAAAGGAGGCTCTCATCATTGCCAATTCTGATTTAAAGACATTTATACATTCTGATGGTAATTTTCTTTATGTAGATGTGGGCGGAGGAAGTACAGAATTTACCTTGTTTTCAGAGGGGGCCCAGATAGCCTCTAAATCTTTTAAAAACGGAACGGTACGTTTGCTGAACAACATGGTGACCGAAACAGTTTGGAATGAAATTGAAAAATGGATAAAAACAACCACTGCGCCTTATGCAGATATTCAGTTGATAGGTTCCGGAGGCAATATCAATAAATTGTTTAAAATGTCAGGAAAACTGCAAAGTAAGCCGTTAAGCTATACTTATTTAAACAGCAGACTTAACTATTTAAAATCACTGAGTTACGAAGAACGCATTTATGATCTGGGACTCAACCCAGATCGTGCCGATGTGATCATTCCGGCAATAAAAATATATGCAAATGCGATGAAATGGAGCGGTGCCAAACATATTTTTGTCCCGAAAATAGGATTGTCAGATGGTATTGTAAAAGCCATTTATAATAATAATTCCGGAATCCGGATACAGGAATTATAAAAAGCGGCCATCTACCGCTTTTTTATGGTTTTTTTCGAACTGCCTGCGGAACCAGTTTGGTATAATCGCCATTGTTACGGATAAAATCACGGACAATACTTGAACTGATAAAGGAAGTGCTTGCAGCGGTGAGAAGAAAAACGGTTTCTATTTCTGCCACAAAACGATTGGCATGTGCAATAGCTTTTTCAAATTCAAAATCGGCAGGGTTTCGCAGTCCTCTCAATAAAAAATTAGCTTTTTTCTCGTTGAAATAATCAATTGTCAGACCTGAATAAGTATCTACAATTACTTTGGGCTCATCTGCAAAGGTTTCTTCAATAAAGCGCATACGTTCTTCTAATGTAAACATGTATTTTTTGTCCGTATTAATACCAATGGCAATAATAATTTCATCGAATAAAGGCAATGCTCTTTTAATGATGTCTACATGACCATTGGTGATAGGATCAAAAGATCCCGGAAAAATAGCTCGTCTCATCTATTATTTTTTTAAAGCCAGTTCAATGGCATTGCCAAATAATTCACCCAATGATATACCAGCGGCCTGGGCCTGTTGCGGCAGAATACTCTCAGCGGTAAGTCCGGGCACCGTGTTCATTTCCAGTAAAAAAGGTTCGCCGTCTACTAAAATAAATTCGCTTCTGGAAAAGCCGCTCATATTTAGTATAGTATAAATGCGTTTTGCCACATCATCCACTTTCTGTTTTTCTTCTTCTGAAATGCGTGCAGGCGTAATTTCCTGAGATTTTCCTTCATATTTTGCCTGGTAATCAAAAAAATCGTTTTCAGAAACAATTTCAGTAATAGGTAAAACAATTGTTTCGCCTTTGTATTTAATAACACCAACAGAAACTTCGGTACCTTTAAGATAGCTTTCAATGATAATTTCAGTGTCTTCCTTATAAGCTTTTTCTATAGCGGGCAAAAGGTCTTTACTCTCTTTAACCATTGATATTCCAAAACTCGATCCGGAACGGTTCGGTTTTACAAAACACGGCAAACCTACCCGTTGTATGATCTGGTCTTCCAAAATCACATCACCAGCATTTAAATAATAGGAAATAGCCGTTTTTATTCCGTAAGGTTTTAATACAGAAAGCATATCCCGTTTATTGAATGTTAAAGCGGCCTGGTAAAAATCGCAGGAAGTATGTTTTAAGCCCAGTAAGTCAAAATAAGCCTGTAACAGACCATCTTCGCCCGGTGTGCCGTGGATAGCATTAAAAACAACATCAAAAACAATTTTGTTTCCCTCTATTTCAGCTGAAAAATCATGCCGGTTTATGGGGTACTCCGTTTGGTTGTCTGAAACCAAAACCCATTTTTCTTTGAGAATATGAACGCGGTAGGGTTGGTATATAGATTTATCCAGATGCTGGTATACTACCTCACCACTTTTTAATGAAATTTGATATTCACTGGAATATCCTCCCATAATTATTGCTACATTTTTCATGAAATAATGTATTTTTATATTGTAAATTTGCTTGGTATCCTTTGTTTGTAGAAACAAATGTATACAATTTTCAGCAAGAAATTAATTTATATCTTTGTCAAAATTATTTAATATGAGCTTTACGCAATTTCTCAAAAGCAAACCGTTTTTTCTGTCCGTGTTGGCAGCTATAGTCATTTTCTTGGTGCTCGGATTCGGAGCACTTCAGTTTTTAGGTGTTTATACACAACATGGAAAAGAAATTAAAGTGCCTAATTTAGCGAAACTGAAACCGGAAACTGCCGCGCAAAAGCTGGAAGAACTGGGCCTGGAAATGGTTATTCTGGATACCATTGATTTTAATAAAGATTTTCCGCCGCTTACGGTAGTTTCGCAAGACCCTGTAAATAGTGCGCATGTAAAGGAGGGACGTAAAGTATATGTGAAAATCAATGCCAAAAACTTTTCTTCTGTACGTCTGCCTAACCTGGTGGATAATACTTTCCGTTTTGCTATTTCACGTATTGAAGCACTCGGATTGGTAAAAGGAGAAGTGCGTTATGAACCACATCTGGCAAAAGATGTTGTTATTCAGGTGGAACAGGAAGGCCGTATTTTAAAAGAAGGAGATAAAGTGTTGAAAAATTCAAAAATTGATTTTGTTTTGGGAGATGGCTCATTAAGCTTTAAACCGACCGCTACAGATACTGTAAATGATGCGTTTGAAGATGTAGCCCCTAAAGTGGATTCTATTTATTAAGATGAAGGAATTTGAAGAAATAACAGATTCGTCTGATGACGAATTGTATGAGCATTACCGCTTTGAAGCCGGTAAAGGGCAACAGCCTTTGCGTGTGGATAAGTTTCTGATGAACCTGGTAGAAAATGCCACCCGTAATAAAATACAGAAAGCGGCCGAAAACGGCAATATATTCGTAAACGATGTTCCCGTAAAATCTAACCATAAGGTGAAAGCAAACGATGTTGTTCGGGTGTTAATGGAGCAACCTCCTTTTGAAAATATTATAATCCCTGAAAATATACCGTTGGATATACGGTACGAAGATGATGATTTGCTGGTAGTGAATAAACCGGCAGGCTTGGTAGTACATCCAGGTCACGGTAATTATACGGGCACTCTGGTAAACGCACTGGCTTATCATTTTGACCATTTGCCTTTAAACAGTTCAGACCGTCCCGGATTAGTACACCGGATAGATAAAGACACTACCGGATTGCTGGTAATTGCCAAAACCGAATGGACTATGAGTGAGCTGCAAAAACAGTTTGCAGAAAAAACGACAGAACGAGAATATGTTGCTTTGGTTTGGGGAAATGTGGAGGAAAATGAAGAAACCATTGAGAGCTTTATCGGGCGACATGTAAAAGACCGTATGCAAATGGCAAGCTATCCTGACGATAGAAACGGCGCCAAATACGCTGTAACCCATTATAAGGTTTTAGAACGCTTCGGATACGTTACATTGGTTTCCTGTAGATTAGAAACAGGCCGTACACATCAAATTCGTGTGCATATGAAAGCTATCGGACATACCTTGTTTAATGATGAACGATACGGCGGACACCTGATTTTAAAAGGTACTACATTTACCAAATACAAGCAGTTTGTTGAAAATTGTTTTCAGTTACTGCCTCGCCAGGCATTACATGCCAGAACATTAGGATTTATGCATCCTGTTAAAAAAGAATTTATGCGTTTTGAAACCAACCTGCCTGAAGATATGCTGGCCTGTATTGAAAAATGGCGCAATTATTCCAGTTCACACGAAATGATTGAAGATTAAATATGAAAAAAGGTATCGCTTTTTCAGGAAGTAACTCAAGTACCTCCATCAATAAACAACTGCTGCTTTCGGTTTTACAATACAACGAGGCAGCCGGTATTGAATTTGTGAATATTCAAGATTGGGATATTCCCATGTTCAGTGAAGACCGGGAAAAGAAAGGTTATCCGCCACAATTGATGGCTTTTCAGCAACAATTAAAAGAAGCTGCATTTATTTTGGTTGGAACGAATGAGCATAACCGTAATGTTTCCGCTTTTTTTAAAAATATTTTAGACTGGATTTCCCGAATAGATTTTACTACTTTCGAAAACAAAAAAATAGGCATTCTCTCTTCTTCCAACGGTTATCTGGGAGGGGCGGCAGCAAATGATTACCTGCATGTTTATTTTTCACGTGGTAAGGCTGAAGAAATTTTTCAGCAACGTTTTCCTTCGTTCTATGAAAACTTTGATACCAGTACACAGAAAATCAGCAATGAGGATCTGGAAACTGCAATCAAAAACCAGTTGCTTGCGTTAAAATCTTAAAGATGAATCGTACTTCACGTATTTTTGACGTTCCGGATATGGTGCTTTTTCAACATAAAGCGCTTTTTTTTACACAGCATCAACGGGAAGTACTATTTTTAAACAACAATAAGCAGGACGATGCCTTCCATTCTTATGAGGCTCTTTTGGCTTTTGATGCTTTTACAAGTATGGAAACCGATGCTTTCCATGCCTTTGAAAAATTAAAAGAGTATCAGGAAAAAATACAAGACTGGCTTTTTGGGTACTTAACCTATGATATAAAAAATGAGGTAGAAAACCTGTCATCTCTTAATTTTGACGGACTCGGTTTTTCCGATTTGCTGTTTTTTCAACCCAAGAAACTACTGTTGTTTACAGACACTACTGTCCAGTTTTTGTACTTAAATATATGCAAAGATGAGATTCAATCTGATTTTGAAAGCATCTTACAAATAAAAATTCCGGATACAAAATCTCCTGAAATACATATACAGCAGCGTATTACAAAAGAAGCGTATATCGAAAAGGTAAATTTGATGAAGGATGAGATACGGTTGGGCAATATTTATGAAGCTAATTTTTGCATGGAATTTTTTGGCGAAGAAGCCGAACTGGAGCCTTTATCAACCTATTGGACACTCAATGCGATTTCAGAATCACCTTTTTCGTGTTACCTTAAAGCAAACCAACTGTATGCGATGTCTGCCTCTCCTGAACGTTATTTGAAACGAACTGGAAATCATATAGTTTCACAACCTATTAAAGGAACGGCTAAAAGAGATCCGGATGAGCAAAAAGACGAAGAGCTGAAACACTGTTTACAGCATGATGAAAAAGAACGTGCGGAAAATGTTATGATTGTTGATCTGGTACGAAACGACCTGTCAAAAACAGCCATTCGCGGATCAGTAAAGGTTAAAGAATTGTTTGGTGTATACAGTTTCAAACAGGTACATCAGATGATTTCCACCATAACTTCGGTAGTGACCCCGGAAACAACTGCGGCCGATATACTGAAAACAACATTTCCTATGGGCAGTATGACTGGTGCCCCCAAACTTTCTGCTATGCAGGTAATAGAACGGCTTGAAGCTACTAAACGCGGGTTATACAGTGGTGCTATAGGCTATTTTACGCCAGAAAATGATTTCGATTTTAATGTGGTTATCCGCACTATTTTATACAATAAAGCTACTAAATATGTTTCCTTTTCAGTAGGCAGTGCTATTACTTTCCAGGCAAAAGCAGAAACGGAATATGAAGAATGTCTGTTGAAAGCAAAAGCCATGCAAAGCGTTTTGGGCTGTTAGAAATTCCTTAAATAAGGATCATTAACCGTTTTATATTTTTACATTTGTTTTTTACGAATAAAAAGATGGTACAGAACGTTTCCAATCACCTCCAACAGAACTTTCCTTTTTTATACCAGAAAAGAATATTGCTGGCTGTAAGCGGAGGCGTTGACAGTATGGTTTTAACCGATCTGTTTCTGAAACTATTTAAAGGGAAAAATATAGGTATTGCTCATTGTAATTTTCAGCTCCGGGGAATGGAAAGTGATGAGGATGAGATTCTGGTGAAAGAAGTAGCTGCAGAAAACGCTGTTTCTTTTTTTTCAACTTCTTTTAAAACAAAAGAATACGCTGCTTTAAATAAAGTGTCTATTCAAATTGCAGCACGTGAATTGCGTTATAACTGGTTTGAACAAATTAAAGAACAATACAATTTTGATTATGTGATAACTGCCCATCATGCTGATGACGTAGCAGAAACCTTTATAATGCATCTTATCAGAGGTACAGGCCTGGACGGACTGCAGGGTATACCCAAAGTTAACAATTATATTCTTCGCCCGCTTTTGCCTTTTTCAAGAAAAGAAATTCTGGAATATGCAAAAGAGAATAAAATAAAATGGAGAGAAGATGCCTCCAATGCCAGCCTTAAGTATGTTAGAAATAAAATCAGGCATCAGGTCATTCCGGTCTTTAAAGAAGAGAATCCTTCTTTTTTGTCGTCTTTTCAGCAAACACTTCTCCATTTAAAAGAGGCGCAGCTGCTTATAGAAGATGCTGTAACATCTTTTAAGAATGAGGTTTGCACTTTAGAAGATGGTATGTTGAAACTAAATATCAATAAGGCTTTGAAATACGAGAACTTACGAGTATACCTCTATAAAATATTAAAGCCTTATGGATTTACCGCTTGGGAGGATATTGAGCGGCTGTTAACTTCGCAATCAGGAAAACAGATCTGGTCAGAAAATTATATTTTATTAAAAGACAGAAGCTTTTTATTGTTAAAAGAAAAAAAATACGATGCAAAGGAAGAATTTTATCAAATTAATGAAAAAGATATAGAGATTAATCAGCCAATTTCTCTTAAATTTGACACATTTCAAAAAAAAGAAGACATTAAATCATCTAAAAATGAGCTTTTTGCAGATAGAGATAAAATGGTGTTTCCGCTGTACTTGCGAAAAAGGAGAGAAGGCGATATATTCTTTCCCCAGGGAATGAAGGGTAAGAAAAAAGTAAGCAAGTATTTTAAAGATGAGAAATTATCATTGTTTGCTAAAGAAAATACTTGGCTTTTAACCGACGCCAACCACCAGATTATATGGATTGTAGGACAAAGAGCGGATGAACGATTTAAAACAGACCAGTCAACAAAAACTATAATTAATATCAAATTCAATTCATGAAAAAACTATTTTTAGCATTACTCTTTGTAATACTATCAGTTTCAGGGCATGCCCAGATACAGGACCCTGTAAAATGGTCATCGAAAATAGAAAAGATTAACGATCAGGAGTTTCTTATTACCTTAAACGGAACTATTGAACCAAAATGGCATATGTATTCCCAACATACGCCAGAAGGAGGACCACTTCCTACCGAATTTATTTTTAATAATACGGAAGGAAATTATGACGTATTGGGTAAGGCGGAAGAAAGTCAATATACCAAGCAATTTAATGATGTTTTTGGTGTAGATGAGTATTATTTTGCAGATAATGTTACATTTAAACAAAAAATAAAAGTAACTAACCCAGCTAATAAAAGAATTGAACTGGATTTATTTTATCAGGCTTGTATAGATGTTTGTATTAATCAGGATAAATTTTTTGTCTTTGATCTGGAAAAATTGACTTCACAAGAGGTTAAAAATTTTGAAGAAGCTAAAGCTGAAACAACAGCTGCAGCTGCAGAAAAACCGGCTGAAACAAAACACGTTTCTAAAAAGCACGAACAAAGAGGGTTATGGACTATTTTTATCATATCGTTCTTTTCGGGTTTTGCAGCATTGCTGACACCTTGCGTTTTTCCGATGATACCTATGACCGTGAGCTTTTTTACCAAACAAAGCAAATCAAGAGCAAAAGGCATTAAAAATGCTGTTATATATGGTGTTTCCATTATTGTTATTTATGTAGTATTAGGACTCATCGTAACGAAAATTTTCGGGGCTGACGCATTAAATGCCCTGTCTACCAATGTATGGTTTAATGTGGTGTTTTTTGCTATTTTGGTAATTTTTGCTACTTCTTTTCTGGGTGCTTTCGAAATTATGCTGCCTAACTCATGGGCTAATAAAGTAGACCGGCAGGCCGACAGAGGTGGAATGATAGGTATTTTCTTTATGGCGCTGGCGCTGGCTATTGTTTCGTTTTCATGTACCGGGCCAATTGTAGGTACTATTTTAGTAGAAGCTGCCAGTAAAGGAGGAATAGCACCTTTGGTAGGAATGCTTGGTTTCTCACTGGCGCTGGCGTTGCCTTTTATGCTATTTGCGATGTTCCCTGGCTGGCTAAATACTATGCCGCGTTCCGGTGGATGGATGAATACCGTAAAAGTTTCTTTGGGATTTTTAGAGCTTGCATTGGCCTTTAAGTTTTTATCAAATGCCGATTTAGTATTACAGCTGCATTGGTTAGAACGTGAACTATTCCTGGCTATATGGATTGTGATTTTTGGTGCATGGGCTGTTTATCTTTTTGGAAAAATACGCCTGCCGCATGATTCACCAACAGATAAAATTTCAGTCGGACGTCTGTTTATGGCACTTTTGGTATCTATATTTACCGTGTATTTGATACCAGGTCTTTGGGGAGCCCCGCTTAAATTAATTTCAGGATTCCCGCCACCGATGACCTATTCTGAAAGTCCTCATGGAATTGGAGGTGGAAAAACCATAGCTAAAACAATAACGGGTGAAAAGCCTGAAGGAGCAGAAGAAGGACCACACGGTATTATGACATTCCATGATTATGATAAGGGAATGACGTATGCAAAAGAAGCAGGAAAACCGGTATTACTGGATTTTACGGGGTATGCCTGCGTAAATTGTCGGAAAATGGAAGATTATGTATGGCCGGAAGAAAAGGTATTATCCATTTTAAATAATGATGTAATTTTAATTTCATTATATGTAGACGATAAAAAGGAGTTGCCTGAAGCAGAACAGTATATTTCCAAAACAACAGGAAAGAAAATCAAAACCATTGGAAATAAATGGAGTGATTTCCAGATAGAAAAATACCAAACCAATGCACAACCTTATTATATAGTGCTGGACCATGAAGGTAATAATTTAAATGAACCTGTAGGGTATACACCTGATGTGGAAGAATATACCAACTGGTTGAAAAACGGTGTAAGTAAATTTAACAATAAATAAGCATGAAAAAGTTAATAGTAATGGCTGTATTTGCCTTTGGTTTGCAAATGCAGGCGCAGGTAACCACGCCTCAGGCAAGCCCGAAAGCTGATTTTGAACAAGTAGTAGGCTTAACCAAAGTAGAAGTTGAATATGCCCGTCCGTCTAAAAAAGGACGTCTGGTGTATGGAGAACTGGTACCTTACGGCAAAATATGGAGAACAGGAGCAAATGAAAATACCATTGTTACCTTTAGCGATGATGTTGTAGTAGACGGCAAAACATTGCCAAAAGGAGAATACGCTTTATACACATTGCCAAAAGCGGATGCCTGGGAATTTATTTTTTATAATGATACTAAAAACTGGGGACTACCTGCTCAATGGGATGAGAATAAAGTAATGTTGCGTACCCAAGTAACTCCTGTTAATTTATCAAAAGATGTGGAATTCTTCTCGATACTGGTAAACCCTATTGATGAAAATAACGGTGAGTTAGTATTGCAGTGGGAACGTACAGCTGTACCTATGAAATTTAAAGTACCTACACATGAAAAAGCAATGAACAGCATCGAAAAATCACTTAATGACAATGCCAAACCTTCTGATTATTACGCAGCCGGGCAGTATTTGTATACATCAGGTGGTGATTTAAATAAGGCGTTGAGCTATATAGATAAATGTATTGCCATGCAAGAAGAAACACCTTTTTATATTTACCGCCAGAAATCGTTAATACAGGCAAAATTAGGAGATAAAAAAGGAGCCATTGAAACAGCTAAAATTTCAATGGAAGCGGCGCAGAAAGCCAAAAATGAAGAGTATGTAAAGATGAACAGAGATTCTATTCTGCAATGGTCTAAATAATAAAAAAACCGGCTCTTTAGAGCCGGTTTTTTTATGGAATACTGAATTTATCGCTATAGTACTTAGGCCCCATTTGCCTCATATGCTGCGTATTATTTTCTATTCTACTATTGCTAACAGAAGTAAAATAAGAACCTCTTATTATCCATTTTTTCATTTATAAAAGTATTTCGCCAAGGCGAAAATACCTAAACATTCGTAACGAATAAAGTTTTAAACTACATAAAGGTTAAGTATATTTGCAACGAACAACACTCTTTTATTATGTTAACAGAATTGAATGCCATATCGCCGGTTGACGGGCGTTACAGAGGAAAAACACAAAGTTTATCTTCTTATTTTTCGGAAGAAGCGCTGATTAAATACCGTGTTTTAGTTGAAATAGAATACTTTATTGCTTTATGTGAACTGCCCTTACCGCAATTACAAAAAATAAACAGTGAGGTATATGATAAATTACGGGATGTATACCGTAAATTTTCTGCTGAAGATGCCCTAAAAATTAAGGAAATTGAAAAAACAACCAATCACGACGTAAAAGCAGTAGAGTATTTTATTAAAGAATCTTTTGATCATTTAGGATTACAGGCATTTAAAGAATTTATACATTTTGGATTAACTTCTCAAGATATTAATAATACGGCTATTCCGCTTTCAACTAAAGATGCGTTTGTAGAAGTATATATGCCCACTTTAATAAGTGTTATTACTAAGTTAAAGGAATTGAGCATTGAGTGGAAAGATGTGCCCATGTTGGCGCGTACGCACGGGCAACCTGCATCTCCAACCCGGTTAGGTAAAGAAATACAGGTCTTTGTTACGCGCCTTGAAGAGCAGCTGCGGTTATTGAATAATATTCCTTTCGCCGCTAAATTCGGCGGTGCAACAGGAAATTTCAATGCGCATTTTATTGCGTACCCGGAACAGGATTGGAGAGCCTTCGGAGCGCATTTTGTTGAAGGAATTTTAGGACTACAACATTCTTTTCCTACAACTCAGATTGAACATTACGATCATTTTGCTGCCTTTTTCGATGCTTTAAAACGTATTAATACTGTTTTGATTGACTTAGACAGAGATATTTGGACGTATGTATCTATGGAATATTTCAAACAGAAAATCAAAGCAGGAGAAATAGGGTCGTCAGCTATGCCTCATAAGGTAAACCCTATTGATTTTGAAAATTCCGAAGGAAATTTAGGTCTTGCCAATGCCATTTTTGAACATTTATCGGCTAAACTTCCTATTTCTCGTTTACAGAGAGATTTAACTGACAGTACAGTGCTCCGTAACGTGGGTGTGCCGTTTGGTCATACGATTATTGCCTTTGAAGCTACTTTAAAAGGATTAAATAAATTGTTGTTGAATGAAGCTGCTTTTTTAGAAGATCTTGAAAATAACTGGGCGGTAGTAGCTGAAGCTATCCAGACTATACTGAGAAGAGAAGGATATCCTAATCCGTACGAAGCATTAAAAGATCTGACACGGACAAATGGTGTTATAAACCGTCAGGCTATTCACGATTTTATAGAAAATCTTCAAATAGAGGAGACCATTAAAAAAGAACTGAAACAGATAACACCTAGTAATTATTTAGGAATAAGTTTATAAAAAAATAAGCCGCTTAAAAAGCGGCTTATTTTTTTATAAGTCTGAAAACCCTGTTTTGAGTAGTGTGTTGTAATTTTATAAAATAATAACCGTTTCCCCAGGCTGAAACATCAGTAGTAGGTTGGGTTTCCCGGACATGTACTATAAGTTTTCCTGACAGGTCATATACAGACATTTCCGTTTCTTTTAATTGCTGCCAGTCCAGACCTTCTATGGTAAAAGTGGTTTGGGTAACGGTAGGGTACAGGTATACTCCGTTTTTTTCAAAAAAATCGGTAGTGGCAGCTCCCCATTTGTTTTCCGCCTCAGGACCGTTCCATATCCGGGTAGCTAAATAAGGATTGTCAATAAAAGGATTTCTGTTGCCTTGCGCCTGGTAAATAGCTTCATTGCGCTGTATTTCATGTGCTGATACAGGATCGGCTACATTCCATTCTAAAAAAATATCAGGCATGTCATGTAAAGGTGCATACGTGATAGCACTTTTACCGGCGTTTACCGGCTGGCATTGTATACCGTAGCGTACATACATATACATAATCATCCGGGCTACATCGCCTTTCCATTCATCACCCGGGTAAAAGCAATAAGTGCCCCCAGCCATCACTACTTTAGAAAAACCATTTTCGGTTGTATTGTTTTCGGCAAAACGATAATTACTGCGCAGATTGTTTCGTTCGTAATCTACAGCGTGTAAATGATGGGCATCTGATCCCGGCCCTTCAAATCCCAAATTTGGCGTACCTTTTGAACGTGGAAAAACATGCTCGCGAACCCATTTTCCCGAACAATTAGACGTATGGCATGATGCCCACCGGTTCCGTGTACGATCATTATAAGGGTTATTGTCCGTGTCATTCCAGCCATAAAAGAGGAGTATCTCCTCATCATTACCAGGATTTACATCGCCTTGTTTCAGCGCATCCCAGACACCGGGTGTATAAGATAATTCATTAACATGTGTTACGGTAATAAGCTCATGTAATTCGTTTTTAAGTGCTTCTCCTTCTAAAGAAAGTGTTAGGGACTGATAGTATGCCGGTACCTGCGCAAATGCAGCAAACGGCAGAAGTATACATAAAAAAACTTTGTAAACCATATTTTTATAAAAGTTTACAAAGTTAATAGATTAATCATTTTTACACCAATTAATTTGATGGTTGTGGCGTCAATTTCATTAATTTAGTAAAGTTTATTTCGCCTTGTATTTCAATATTTTCCTCTTTAGGTTCAAAAGTCCGTGTAGTGGATTTGAACTTTCCTTTAAAAGTAACTTTACATTTTGCCGGAGCCATTGACATACCGTTTATTACAACCGGTTCACCCATTTCAAAATTGCTGACTGTATAGGTTCCGGAAGTAGATTCATAAATAATATTTCCGGAAGTTTGGGTTATCATTAAAGTATTGTCAACAAATTTAAAATTATGGTCTCCATTTGAAAAATCAAGAAGAGATAAATTAAAGGATAAATCAATTTCAGCTCCAAAAACTCCTGAGCCCATAAAAATATCTTTTCCCATTACTGACCCTATAGAGCCTGTCATTAAGCCAGGCGCTTGGCTACTGTATACTTTTCCTGTATTTTCACCTGATTTTACTTCTGCAAAAAAAGTACCTCCCTGTACAGAAGTAGGCGCGTCAGTTACATAATCAGGTTCACAGCTTGTTAAAGCAAAAGGTACTGAAGCTAGTAGTAATAATAAAGCTAATGTAATTTTTTTCATATTGTATTTTGTATGTTATCTTTAATGCAACAAGTATACATATTTTTTTATGTTTGCACAATTTTAACTTCTTTTTTTTTAAAGATAAATAAGTACTTTTGCTAAAAGTCTGAATATGATTCGAAAAATTTTTTTTGTGGTATCGCTTTTTACAACAGGCACTTTGTTTTCACAGAGCTATTTAGATTTTTATTTCAAATCAAAAGATATAGACGGTGCTATTATTATTTATAATGAAACGCAGAACACCTGGATTTTTAATAATGAATTTGATGTAAAAGAAGGTACTCCTCCCGGAGCTACTTTCCATCTTCTACACGCCTTAATCGGGCTGGATTTAGGGCTGCTTTCTGAAGCACCTGAAATATATGAGCGTTGGGATGGTATAAACCGTTACTATTTTGGCAATTTAATGACACAATGGAATTGTAATACCAATCTTGATGAAGCACTCTATTATAGTAATGACTGGTATTTTGACCGGTTGGCACATGAGCTCAAACCAAAGGATTATTATTATTTCCTGAATAGGCTTCAGTATTCCAATCGTGTCGTCAGAAAAGATATCAGTGGTTTTTGGAATTACGGAGGATTATTGGTAACGCCTGAACAGCAACTGGAATTTTTGAAAAAATTATACCACAATAAATTGCCGTTTGCTGCAAAAAACCAACAGTATGTATTAGGTAAAATGTTGGTGGAAGACAATCCTGATTATACCTTATACGGGTATAATGCATATACAGTATATAAGGGTAAAGCAACGGACTGGTGGATAGGGATTCTGAAAACCAGAACGGATACGTATTATTTTTCTACCCGTATTTACAAATCTATTGAGGATATACCGGTTAAAGATTTCGCTGCTTTCAAATATACTATTACCTTCGAGATTTTCAAAATTTTAAAAATGATATAAAAAACGATAACATTTCTGTTATCGTTTTTTATACTACTTTTTATTTACCAAAGTTAAATACAAATACATTATTACGTGCATAAGCCCTATCTTCCCACATACTGTACTGGCTTCTGCTTAAAATATCATATAAATCACTCCGCAATCTTCTTTCATATTCCCGAGGTCCATACCCGTTGCTTACGAGAAAGTTTAGGGTAACATTTAAACGTGATCTCTGATGGCGTGACAATCGTAAGAAGTCATAACGGCTCATTTCTCTTTCTACTTCGTAATGATAATCCCGTACATAACGTCTTTCTTTTCGATGGTGGTGGTCATGTCTGTTGTATTTTTTATTTTTATAATGTTTAGCGTGTCCTTTTCCACGTCCTCTGTCGTGTTTATGATGTCCCGGCTGCGCACTTGCAATAGTCGTTATTGCTAAAAATGCTAAAGTGAAAAATACTTTCATAACAATTGATTTTTACAATTTTTTATTGATTTGTTGTTCTATAAACGAAATACCAAACAATATGCCAAAAAAATAATCAGAGGATCCATAAAATAAAAAAAGGATGTGTCTTTAAAACACATCCTTTTGATATACAGTTTTTTAATTACAATTGTTTTTTTACATATTTAGTCAAAATAACGATCATTTGTCCGTCAATTTTCCCCTCAATCTGTTCGGTATTATCGTGTACCAACCGGATATTTCGTACTGCTGTTCCTATTTTTGCATTTAAAGAAGAACCTTTTACATCCAAATCTTTCACTAAAGTCACCGTATCGCCAGCAATAAGAATATTGCCATTGCAGTCTTTGTGCAGTTCCATAGCGCCTTCACCTTCATGATCTCCTGACTGTCTGGCCCATTCCAGTTCATCTTCTTCCATATACATCATTTCCAGTAAATCGGCAGCCCAGCTTTCGTTCTTAAATCGGTTTAACATACGCCAGCTGACAATTTTTACAGCGGGAACCTCACTCCACATACTTGTTGCAAGACATTGCCAGTGTGAAGCATCAGGCATTTCTCTTTTGTCTATTTGGTTGCTGCACGTCTGGCAGATAAAAATCTCTTTTTCGGTAATAGCGTTCTGTGTGCTCATAACATTAAAAATCTGTAACGGGGCAGCTGCTTCACATAATTCGCATACATTGTTGCTTCTTGCGGCTAATTTTTCTTCTAATTTCATGGATGATATATTTTTGCAAATATAATTTTATAATTTATATTAAAAAGCCTGTTTTAACCGTTTTTCATCTTTGTTTTTCTGACGCTCAATTTTAATCTTGGTACTTATTCTCAATATCTTTTCAGATAATGAAACCATCCAGATGAGCTGGTCAATTACCAATTGCGACTCTTCTATAAGCTGACGTTTCTTTTCCTCATCCGTTTCTGTTAAATCTACTTCATACGTTCTGATACTTTTTAATTTGGAAAAACTAACTTCAAAATCTTCTTCTTTCTCAGAAACGGTAACCTCGCTGTTCTTGTCAAATAACCGTAAGGTCTGTTCCAGGTTTTCAATAACCTTGTTCATTACAATATTAAAAGCTCTGGAAGCTTCAGTAGTAGAATGTGATTGTACGTATGTACCAATACTTGCTGCTGCAGAAACCAATGTTTGATTCAGTACGGCCAATTCATATAGTTCTGCTTTGTTCTTTTGTTTCGATTTTGGTTCCTGAATCATTCGCTGAAAAGATGCCATAAGATTACCCACTTCGATAAAAGCATGTTTACGTGCCAGTTTATACGACGTTTTAGGTTCACCTTTTTCATTGTAATATAGTTTTATTTCCTGTACATATTTTTTATTGCTGGATATGGACTCTTTTAAATGTGTTTTGATTTTTAAAAATTCCCAGGACGGCCATAATAAGTGCGTAGTAGAAAAAGCCAAAAAAGCACCAATAGCAGTGTCTATAATACGATAAATTAGGAGGCTTTCATAATTTGGAGTCAACATTCCATAAATAAGTACCACATAAATGGTAATAAAAGTTACTCCTATTTTATACTGGGAATACGACAACCAGTAACCCGCAATCATAGATAAAATGGTCAGGACAACAAGGAAAGGGGTATGATGTACAAAAAACAGAAAAGTAAAAGCGAGGAATCCCCCGAAAATAGTACCTAGCACCCGTTCTTTCGACCGTTGTTTGGTTAACCCGTAACCTGGTCGCATGATTACCACCATAGTCATAAGAATCCAATATTCATTTTGAAGCGGGAGTAATTTTCCTAAAACATATCCTAAAAGCAATGTAAGTGTGAGACGAGCGGAATGCCTGAAAATCATAGAAGAAGGCGTTAGATTCTCTTTCAGTATAGCCAATCGGTAATGTTGTGGTGTTAGAAATTTTTCCAGATCTTTATATTTACCACCCAACTCATCTGCATTTACGCGTCCTTTATACACGCGTTCCAGGCCTTTTATTTTTTCAATCTGTTTTTCGGCGTAATGTAAAACATTTGAAAATATCGTAATTTCGTCAGAATGATTATGTAGGTGATTTTGCTGTTTAAAATGCTCGAATTGCTGTTTTAATGCTTTAAAATCTTTATTTAAGCTTACAGGCGAATGGTATTTTTTATTGGCTTTGATATGGTAGGATAAAGCATGAAGTGTTGCTGCCATATGTTCTGCCAGTTTTTGGTAACGGTGTATAACCGAAATATCGTTTTTGTATAAGCTACGTATTTGTTCATGGTTAAACGCATTGGCGTTGGTGAGTTCCATCATATCTATCAAAGACGAAAGCGAGATAAGTAATTTCCGGTTGTTGTTGGTATTATAAGTATGGGCTTTATGATGTATCAGGTATTCCCGGATACTTTCATGCAATTCATTTAGTTTTACCTGAAGATTTAATTGTTCTTTAATGATTTTGTCCCTGTCGGCATCGGCAGACCACAGTTGGGCGCGTAAATCTAAATAATCAGCCGTTATTTCAATACAGTTAGCAATTTCTATAATGATATATCTATGAGGTTGTAACAAATAGAATAAAAGCGACACAACCAGGTACAACAGTCCCCCTAAAAACAGGTACAGGCAGTTCATCCACAAATCATAACCCTCATAATCGTGAATAAAAGCGAGACTGATAGAAAGCAGGGCGGTAAAGGATAATAGATTAGCACGCTGGCCATATACACCAATCATGGAAACGCTGAAAATAATAAAAACAAATAAGGGGTAAAAAATCCAGGGAAAATGAACTGTAGTCCCCAAAATTAATGTAATAGCAGCAATAGTAAAACTTCCTAACAATAACCCCAGAACTTTATGCTTTAAACTACTGGCAATATCAACCGGAGCCGTCAGCATAGCTCCCATGGCAAGAGTAAAGGCAACGGGAAAAGTCTCTTTTGTATTAAAAAATAAAAACGGTAACGCACAGGCAGTAGTAATTTTGATAGCATCATACAGATGGTTATCGCCGATTTTCTTAACAATTTTCTGATACATAGCATTTTCTTAACTTATACAAAGCTATAAAATATACGGTTTGCAAACCCTTATCCTCCATAATAATTATTCCTGCTTGTACAAAAGCTGTATTTCATTAAAAATGTGTAATTTTGCACTTTAAAAACAGAAAAAAGAAGTTAATGATAGTACCTATAGTCGGATATGGAGATCCGGTATTACGAAAAGAGTGTACAGATATACCAAAAGATTATCCTGATTTAAAGAATATAATCGATAATATGTTCGATACCATGGAAAATGCGTACGGTGTAGGTCTGGCAGCACCTCAGATAGGTTTGCCTATCCGTTTGTTTGTGGTTGATTGCAGCCCTTTTGCCGATGATGAAGATCTTTCAGAAGAAGAGCAGCAAAAACTGCAGCATTTTCAACGTGTTTTTATTAATGCTAAAATAGTTAAGGAAGAAGGAGAAGAGTGGGCATTTAATGAAGGATGTTTAAGTATACCCGGTGTACGGGAAGATGTATATCGAAAACCCGTTATCACTATTGAGTACGTTGACGAAAATTTCAAGAAAAAAAGTGAAGTTTTAGATGGGTACGCCGCACGTGTAGTGCAGCATGAGTATGACCATATAGAAGGTATTTTATTTACAGATAAAATATCGTCTTTAAAAAAGAAACTCAACGGTAAAAAATTACAGAACATTATGGATGGAAAAGTACATCCTGATTATAAAATGAAATTTGTAAACAAAAGAGGACGATAATTTTTTGGATATTAATTTCAAATGATGATATTTGTCGTCTCGAAAAAATAACAATAAAAATGAGTGTAGAAAAAGTATTGGCTATTTCAGGAAAGCCAGGTTTATATGAGTTAAAACTACAAACAAGATCAGGTTTTATTGCGGAATCTTTAGTAGATGGTAAGAAATTAACCGTAGGATTAAAAAGTAACGTAAGTTTACTATCAGAAATATCTATCTATACGTTAACCGGAGAGGTTAAATTATTTGAAGTATTTGCACGTATCGCGAAAAAAGAAAATAACGGGGAGGCACCTTCTCATAAGTCAAATGATGCGGATTTGGTAGCTTATTTCGGAGAAATTGTTCCCAATTATGATATAGACCGTGTATATGTTTCAGATATCAGAAAAGTATTCAACTGGTATAATATTATACAAAAAGCAGGTATGGCTGAACAATTTAATATACCTGTTGTTGCTGAAGAAGTGAAAGAAGAAGTGATTGTTGAGGAGAA
The DNA here is from genome assembly GCA_050990835.1 of Paenimyroides tangerinum. Classification (GTDB taxonomy): domain Bacteria; phylum Bacteroidota; class Bacteroidia; order Flavobacteriales; family Flavobacteriaceae; genus Flavobacterium. Next base: position 2,324,955 of record CP158859.1, read on the forward strand.
ACCCAAAGCAAAAAAAACAACAAAAACGAAAAAAGAAACAGCTGAAGTGGTAGAAGGCGAAGAAAAGCCAAAAGCAAAACGCACACCAAAAGCGAAAAAAGAAGAATAAATAATGAAAAGTCCTGCTGTATGCAGGATTTTTTATATATGTAAAATAAGTATGAGTACACGAACTGAACAATTGAAAGCATTTGAACGCCTGTTGGACATTATGGATGATTTGCGTGAGAAATGCCCGTGGGATAAAAAACAGACCTTACAAAGCCTACGTCATCTTACCATTGAGGAGGTATATGAGCTGGGAGATGCTATTTTAGATAACGATCTCAATGAAGTGAAAAAAGAATTAGGAGACGTGTTGCTGCATATTGTTTTTTATGCTAAAATAGGAAGTGAGAAAAAAGCTTTTGATATAGCGGATGTATGCCATACTATTTCAGATAAACTGATTTCCCGCCATCCACATATTTACGGCGATGTAGAAGTGGAAAACGAGGAACAGGTAAAACAAAACTGGGAAAAATTAAAACTGAAAGAAGGCAATACCTCTGTTTTAGGAGGAGTGCCTCAAAGCCTGCCCGCTATGGTAAAGGCCAGCCGTATACAAGAAAAAGCAAGAGGGGTAGGATTTGACTGGGACAATGCGGAACAAGTATGGGAAAAGGTACAGGAAGAACTGGAAGAATTTAAAGCAGAAGCCGACCATAAAGAACAGGATAAAATGGAAAGTGAATTCGGTGACGTGTTGTTTTCTATGATTAATTTTGCGCGTTTTGTCAATATAAACCCGGAAAATGCGTTGGAACGTACGAATAAAAAATTTATCCAACGGTTTCAGTATCTTGAAGAGGCTGTGAAAAAAGAAAATAAAGTGCTAACCGAATTATCTCTTGAAGAAATGGATGTATATTGGAACCAAGCTAAAAAAGATATAAAATAAAAAGCCTGTTACGGGCTTTTTATTTTTGAATATGCTTAATGCTTTTTAATACTACTTTATCGGAGTAATTGATCATTTCAACCGTAATGGCCTTATCATTTTCATCTTTTCCTTCAATAACATATAATTTACCATTCTTTTCGGGAAGATTGCTTTTGTTGAAATCTACATCGCCATAGGTCAGGCACTTTTTTACATCTTCCATAGAAAATATTGTTAAAGCTTTTTCGGCTTCCGGAGTTAAAGTAAGAGGTTTTGAGCGTAAGTCTTTTAAAACGCGGCAGTTGGGTAAATAGCAGAATTGGGTGCCTTTTGCATCCATAAAATATAAAACGATAATGCCTCCAATTAATAAACCTAGCAGATAGTAGGCTAAACGTTGCGAAAATTTCATCTGGAAAATTTTAGGCAAAGATAACTAAACCATCGGTTATAGCACAAACAAATTAATGTCTTTAAAATCCAAACCGTACCAGGCGCCAATCTGTTCATTTACCAAAATGCCTTGATACATGTATACACCGGAACGAATAGTTTTGTCTGACCGCAAAGCTTCTTCCAGTCCGCCGTTATCACTTAAGTCAAGTAAGTAAGGTGATAGGATATTGCTGATAACCTGTGATGATGTTTTGGAATAACGGGAAGTGATATTGGGTACACCGTAATGAATGATATTGTTTTTTATTTTGATAGGATTATCGTGGGTGGTTACTTCAGATGTTTCAAAACAACCACCATTGTCAATACAGACATCTATAATAACCGCTCCCGGTTTCATGCGTTCTACCATAGTCTGCGATACTACAATAGGTGAGCGGTTGCATCCTCTGATGGCTCCTATGGCCACATCGCACCGCATTAAAGATTTAAGCAAAACTTTTTCCTGTATGGTAGAGGTAAATACCCGATACGGCAATACTTGTTGTATGCGCTTTAGCTTATGAATAGAATTGTCAAAAATCTTGACACTTGCTCCAAGTCCAAGAGCTGTTCTGGCAGCAAATTCAGCTACAGTACCTGCTCCTATAATCACCACTTCAGTAGGCGGTACACCCGTAATATTTCCGAAAAGCAATCCTTTACCATTATTGCATTTGCTCATAAATTCACTGGCAATATGTACTGATGCTATACCTGCAATTTCACTGATAGCGTGTAAAAACGGATAAGCTCCCACATGATCTTTAATGAATTCATAACACATACCGGTTATCTTTTTTTTGCTTAAAGCAATAAAATAATCTTTGGTTTGTGTTTTAAGCTGAATAGCCGAAAACAAATAAGTTTTCGGCTTCATCATATTAATTTCCTCTAAGTTGGGAGGTTCTACTTTTAAAATAATGGGGCAAGCAAAGACCTTTTTGGTATCTGAAGTGATATCAGCCCCGGCCTCACTATATTCTTTGTCGGAATAACTGGCGTGTAAACCCGCACCAGATTCAATCAATACCCGGTGACCGTATGCTGTAAGCATAGCTACCGCTTCGGGTGTTAAACAAACCCGTTGCTCAAATTTGAAATTTTCTTTAGGAATGCCGATAAATAATTTTCCTTTTTTTCTACGGACATCTAACTTTTCTTCTTGCGGCATTAATTCGCTTTTGGAAAAAGGAGTTGCAATTCCCATCTTTTTATTAATTAATCGTTAATTTACGCGTTGTCTCATCCAGTACTTCTAAATTTAAAACGGTATGGTGCTCCGGAATTAAATTAGGCGTTTTTTCCGGCCATTCAATAAAACAATAATGCCCGGAATAAAAGTACTCTTCAATACCTATGTCAAAAGCTTCCGCTTCATCATTCAAACGATATAAATCAAAATGATAGAGAATTTCTCCCTGTTGATTGTGATATTCGTTGACGATGGAAAAGGTAGGACTACTAGCCATATCGGAAACACCCAAAACATTAGCAATTGCTTTTACCAAAGTTGTTTTTCCGGCACCCATTTCACCATGCAATAAAAAAATCTTCGATGAACTTAAATGTACAACTTTTTTTGCAATTTCTTCTATTTGCTGGAGTGAAAAAATAAATTCCATAATTATTTTGGATTTAAAACGACAAACGGTACAATAATTTCTTCCAGCGAAATACCACCATGCTGATAGGTATTTTTAAAATAACTTACATAATGGTTGTAATTATTAATGTAGGCCAGAAAATAATCGTTTTTTGCAAAAATATAAGAGCTGCTTATGTTGATATTGGGTAATTGTATTTTTTTAGGTTCTTTTACGGCGTATACATCTTTTTCTTCATAAGTAAGTGATTTACCCGTTTTATACCGCAGGTTTAAACTGGTATTTTTATCTCCGATTACTTTTGATGGTGTTTTACAGTTTATAGTGCCGTGGTCGGTAGTAATAATAATTTTATAACCAGCCAGCTGTGCCTGTTGAATTATTTCCAGTAACGGTGAATTCTTAAACCAGCTTTGTGTAAGCGAACGGTAAGCTTTGTCATTAGATGCCAGTTCTTTTATTACTTCCATTTCTGTTTTGGCATGCGAAATCATATCGACAAAATTGTAAACCAATGCAATAAGTTTATTCTCTTTATAGGATTTGAAATTTTCGGCAAACTTTTTACCATCTCTCAAATTGGTGATTTTAACATAATCATGCTTGATATTTAGGCGCAGCCGTTTCAGCTGATCGGCCAGAAATTCAGCTTCAAATAAATTCTTACCGCCGTCATCTACATCATTTTTCCAGTATTGGGGCAGTTGCTGTTCCATTTGCAAAGGAGTAAGGCCTGAAAATATGGCATTACGTGCGTATTGCGTGGCAGTGGGCAAAATAGAATAATAATAGGTCTCTTTTTCTACCTTATAATGATTGCCTACTGTGCCTTCAAATGCTTTCCACTGGTCGTAACGTAAATTATCAATAACTATAAAAAGAACATTCTGGTTACCGCGTAACTCAGGTACTACCCATCGCTTAAACAGCTGATGCGAAAACATAGGCGCAAGCTCGTCATTATTTATCCAGGTTTCATAGTTTTTTTCGATGAACTTTCCGAATTGTACATTGGCCTCATGTTTCTGGCTTTCCAGAATTTCAGTTAAGTTGCTATCGTCTGTTTGTTCCAGTTCCATTTCCCAGAAAATTAACCGCTTATATACATCCGCCCAGTCTTCATGTGAGTGGGCATTCATCATATCCATAGCGATTTTTCTGAATTCTTTCTGATAGTCCAGAGATGTTTTTTCTGAGACCAGGCGTGAATGGTCGAGATTTTTCTTCAAACTCAGTAAAATCTGATTGGGATTAACCGGTTTTATGAGATAATCCGCAATTTTGGACCCGATAGCCTCTTCCATGATATACTCTTCCTCACTTTTAGTAATCATAATTACAGGTATATTGGCTTTACGTTCTTTAATCTCAGATAATACTTCAAGACCGCTTAAACCCGGCATATTTTCATCTAAAAATACGATATCAAAGTTTTCATTATCAAAAAGGTCTAAAGCATCCTGTCCGTTGTTGGCAGTAGTAACCTTATAGTTCTTTTTTTCCAAGAATAAAATATGTGGCTTCAGTAAATCTATTTCATCGTCAACCCATAAAATTTTTATTTCATTCATAATTTAATTAAATTGTTTTAAAACAATACATTACAACTGTTTTTGTAAAGTGATGGTTGCATGTGTTGCCGTGTTATTTCTTTTTCATTTCAATGCTACTAAATTACATAATTTGCCCACTGTAATATGATAAACTTATATTAATTTTTTAAAACATGTTTCTTTTTTAAACGTTGAACAAATGAATAAATAAAAAATTAACGCAATAAATAATAATAAAATTTTAAACCTAAAAGACTTAACTGTACCTTTGTATGTTAAAATTTTAGAATGAAATATTCTTTTGTGATACCGGTATTTAACCGGCCTGACGAAGTGGATGAACTGTTGGCCAGTTTGGTAACTCAAACCTATAAAGCGCCTTTTGAAGTTATTGTGGTAGAAGACGGATCAAGTATTACGTGTGAAAATATTATAACGAAATATAAAGAGCAGCTTCTTCTTTCTTATTTTTTTAAACCGAATTCCGGGCCGGGTGACTCCCGCAATTTCGGAATGCAGAAAGCTAAAGGCGATTATTTTATTATTTTAGATTCAGATTGTATTGTTCCATCACACTATTTAGCAGAGGTAGATGTCTGTTTACATGTACATAATGTAGATTGCTTCGGAGGACCGGATGCAGCATTGGATTCTTTTTCAGATGTACAAAAAGCCATTAATTTTACGATGACTTCTTTTTTGACAACCGGAGGTGTACGCGGTGGTTCAGAAAAAATAGGGAAATTCCAGCCCAGAAGCTTTAATATGGGCATTTCAAAAAGGGCTTTTGAAGCATCGGGCGGGTTTGGCAAAATTCATCCGGGAGAAGATCCGGATCTCGCTATCAGGTTATGGAAACTAGGTTTTAAGACAGCATTGTTTTCAAGGGCATTTGTATATCATAAGCGCCGGATTGACTGGGAAAAATTCTATAAACAGGTGAACAAATTCGGTAAGGCACGCCCTATCTTAAACCAGCGTTATCCTGAATATGCCAAAGCAACCTATTGGTTCCCAGGTTTGTTCTGTTTCTTTTTTATAGTGAGCCTGATAGCTGTTTTTTGGGGGTTTTACCCACTACTTTTAAGTTATATAAGCTATTACCTGCTTTTATTTTTAATGGCGGTAAGCTACACCGGCAATATAAAGATTGCCGGGCTGGCTGTAGTAGCTAGCGTAATCCAGTTTTATGGATATGGTAGAGGTTTTTTAACCTCCGTTTTTAAGCTCAAGGTATTGAATCAACAGGCAGAAAAAGCAATGCCTGAAATGTTTTTTAAGTAATTATGGCAGTTATAGTAGGATTAACCGGTGGTATAGGAAGCGGGAAAACAAGCATCATGAACTATATAGAAACTTTAGGATACAAGACCTATTACGCAGATGATGCTGGTAAAAAAGTAATGGAAAATCCGGAGATTGTAACGGAAATAACCATGTTACTGGGAAAAGAAATTTTGGAAAACGGCAGGCTGGACAGAAAGAAAATAAGTGCGGCTGTATTTGCCGATCCGCAAAAATTAAAGGCCTTAAACAATATTATCCATCCGGCGGTGAAAAAAGATTTTGAAAACGCGGTAAAAGTACTGCCGGAAAAAGAAATTATAGTAAAAGAAAGCGCTATTTTGTTTGAATCGGGCGCTTATAAACAATGTGATTATACCATACTTGTTACAGCTCCTGAAGATGTGAGAATCGAACGCGTAATGCGGCGTGATAAGGTTTCTTTTGAAGAAGTTAAAAGCCGTATTCGTAACCAATGGACAGATGAAGAAAAAGCAAAGTTAGCCCATTTTGTTGTGCAGAATTTAAACTTAAATCAAGCTTTTATCCAAATATCGGATATTTTGAATAATATTTTAAGAAATTGATTTAAATGTTAATATTCCGTTAACTGTTAAAATTTCTTTCCATAAAATGTTAAATTTGTAAGAGCAAAATGAATAAATATAGATTTCAATTACTGGTTGCCTTGATGAGCTTGTCTTTAATAGGCATTATTCTTATTCAATTGTATTGGATAAGTAAATCGTATGAAAATAATAATGAACAGTTTAAATACCGCGTTACGCAAATAATCGGCGACGTGGCTAAAGATGTAAAGGAGAAAGAACGTTACGACTTTTACAAAAAATTAGACGAATACAGAAATACCACGGGAAAAGAACCCGAAAAAAAAGATATCAAGGAAATTTATTACATTGAACGTGATAAATTAACCAATGATGAAATAATTTATTCTAACATTATTTCGTTAGAAGATTACAATTTGAAGGGAACGTTCTTTGATAAAAAGAGAGATGTATCGCTTAAAAATTACAGTTCAAAAAGAAGAATGGAGGTGTATCACGGTGATAAACAATCATTGGACAATAGTAATTTTTCAGAGGTAAGCAAAGGATTTAATGCGGATACTCAGCCCGATCAGACAATTGAAAAGGAAGGGGAATTAAATGACTTTAACCGGAGATCATTAGATATTGCTTTAAATGATATCGTATCGACGTATCCTATAGAAGACAGGATAACGAATGAAGATATTAAGGAAAAGTTAGAACAGAAATTAAAACAAAACGGTATAAATACTCATTTTGAATACGGCGTATACAGTAATGGTTTAACCACTACCATACGTTCAGACAGGTTTATTTACGATGAAAATAAAACATTCTCCACGCCTATTCTACAGGATTATGAGAACAATACAAAATACCAACTGTATGTAAGTTTTCCGGAAAAATCAAGATTTATATTTTCAGATCTGTTGCCTTTTGTGCTGGTGTCGCTCATATTTACCTTTGTTATTATCACGGCTTATCTGAGCGCGATACAGCAGTTGATCAAACAACGTCAGATATCCGAAATTAAAACCGATTTCATCAATAATATGACGCATGAGTTTAAAACACCTATTGCTACAATTAACCTTGCGCTAGATGCTATTAAAAACCCGAAAATTATTAATGATGAAGAAAAGGTGAAGCGTTATTTACAGATGATCCGGGATGAAAATAAGCGTATGCACGCGCAAATTGAAAATATTTTACGGATATCAAAATTAGAAAAGCGGGAATTAGACATTCAGAAAGAAAAGGTAGAAGTAAACGAAATGATTGAAGTAGCTCTTGACCATGTTATTTTAATCATAGAAGACAGAGCCGGAGAGGTCCGGTTACACCTGAATGCAAAAAGAGACACAGTACTGGTAAACCCAATGCATTTTACCAATGTTTTGGTTAATATATTGGATAATGCTATAAAATACTCTCCCAATGCACCTCAGATAGATGTGTATACTGAAAATGTGAAAGACAGTATTCTGATTAAAATTCAGGACCAGGGAGCAGGAATGGGAAAAGCAGCTCAAAAGCGTATTTTTGAGAAGTTTTACCGAGAACATACAGGCGATTTACATAATGTTAAAGGACATGGCTTGGGACTTGCCTATGTGAAACAGATTATAGACGATCATAACGGTCAGGTGTATGTAGAAAGTGAAAAAGGAAAAGGAAGTACGTTTGTGATAAAATTGCCTTTAATAAATTAGAAACAACAACAAATATTAGATAGAAATGGAAACGATGAACAATAAAAAAATCTTGCTTGTGGAAGATGATCCGAATTTCGGAGCTATCTTGAAGGATTATTTAAGCATGAATGATTTTGAGGTAACACTGGCCAAGAATGGTATGGAAGGGTTTGAAAAATTTAAAAAAGATACCTTCGATTTATGTATTCTGGATGTGATGATGCCTTATAAAGACGGTTTTACACTGGCTCGTGAAATCAGAGATAAAAACAAAGAAATCCCTATTATTTTCTTAACGGCCAAAACCATGAAAGAAGATGTGCTGAAAGGGTACAAAGTAGGGGCTGATGATTATTTGAACAAACCTTTTGACTCAGAAGTACTGCTTATGAAGATAAGAGCGATTATGCAGCGCAAAACATCTGAAGTAAAAGCTGAAAATACACAGTTTGAGTTTCAGATTGGTAAGTTTCACTTAAATTCCAAATTGCGTTTTCTTACCTTTGAAAACGAAGAGCCTATTAAGCTGTCACCTAAAGAAAACGAACTGTTAAAAATGCTGGCGTTATATGAAAATGATTTGATGCCGCGTGAAATTGCTTTAACCAAAATCTGGAGAGACGATAATTATTTTACTTCCCGTAGTATGGATGTGTATATCGCAAAATTGCGTAAATATTTAAAAGCAGACGAAAATGTTGAAATTTTAAATATTCATGGCGAAGGTTTCCGTTTGGTTATCAAAAACAAAGAAGAATAATACATTTTAGTTGCATAAAAGCCCGGAAATATTCCGGGCTTTTTGTTTTATAGATTTAATAATCATTTTATACTTTAGTAGTAAGTATCACTATTTTTTCCTGTTGGGCAGTAGTGGTAAAAAAAGCATATACATCGCCCCCGTCATGTATTTTAAATTTTTTTCGGATTTCTTCCGCTTTTAATGGAAAGTTTCGGGTGGTAATATGTGCTTTGGTGCCTTCTAATTTTTCTTTTATCTGTTGTTTTTGGAAAGGAATAACGGCCTGTATTTTAAAACGCCTGCCTGGGAAATCAACCAGGTTTTCAGCTGTATATAAATGGGAATGCTGCGCTATTTTATACAACCCGAACTGATTGCCTATCGCATTAAAATTTCCGGTTTTAAGCAATGCGCTGAAAGGTTCATATAAGTAGGTAAGAGGTTGGTTTATATTAAAATAACGATCATCTTTTAAAGTAGTAATAAAGGATGTTTTGCCCGTTTCTTTTTCAATGTTTGTGGCCGCAATTTCTATATGACCTGCACTATCCTTGTCTAAAAACCACAATAACTCTTTAACTTCATTATGCAGCGCCACAATCTCAATTTTATAAACATTCTGAAGTTCCTGCAGGCCTGCTGTAATATCAAGCAGGGGAGCTGTTTTTAGTAAAATACGGGAACTGTATTTAAAATAGGTTTCCAGATGCGCCGGTACATTGGGCTGGCAATCTTTAAGGCGGAATACTTTTTGTTTATGGTTGCCGCGTCGTGCCGGATCTATATAAATCCAGTCAAAAACCTGTTGCTGCTGACTCAAAATCTGTAATCCGTCTCCGGGTATACAATAGATGTTTTCAGTGTGTAATGCTTTGGTGTTGTGGGAAACTATTTCCGATAGCTCCTGGTTGATTTCACAATGTGTAACGTTGCTGAATTGCTTTGAAAAATAATAGGTATCTATGCCAAAACCGCCGGTAATGTCAGCCAGTTGATTACCGCTGATTTGTGCGGCTTTATAGCCGGCCAGAATTTCAGATGAAGTTTGTTCAATTGAAAGTGGCGGGGGGTAAAGAATACCTGAGGTATTAAACCAGGTAGGGAGTTTTGCCTTTGATTTCTGTTTGGCTTGAATCTGATGCAATACCTGCAACCATTGATCAGTTGTAAAAGGATGTTTTTGTAACGCCAATTGTTTTATATCGGTATTTATGTGCTCGTCAATAAATGACTGAACAAAAGGCTGTAATAAAAAATCTTTATCTATCATTATTTTTTAAAACAAATGTATGGCAGGCTACGATGGCTGCTGTTTCTGTACGTAAACGAGTATTTCCAAGCGCTACCGGCTGATACCCTTTTTGAAGGGCCAATTCAATTTCGGCTAAAGAAAAGTCCCCTTCAGGTCCAATTAGTAAAGTGTATCTTTTTTGAGGCAGTATAACCTTATGAAGCTCAGTTTTGTTTTGTTCCTCACAATGAGCAATGTACAGCGCCTCATTTTCATGAGCTATAACAAAATCTTTGTATGTTGTAGCAGTATTTAATTTTGGAAGATAAAACTGATTAGATTGTTTCATGGCTGACTGTATAATTTTATCAAAACGTTCTGTTTTGATAATTTTACGTTCAGAATGGTCGCAAATAATAGGGGTAATTTCATGAATACCAATTTCAGTAGCTTTTTCCAAAAACCATTCATAACGATCATTCATTTTAGTGGGTGCAACGGCAAGATGAATATGATAATCGGTTTTAGGTGTTTCCGACACATCCAGAATTGCTACCCGGCAGCCCCGTTCATTTGCTGTTGTAATCTTTGAAGTAAATAAAAAACCTAATCCATTGGTTATGTAGAGTATATCGCCTTCTTTTTTGCGTAAAACTTTAACAATATGTTTGCTTTCTTCTTTATCAAATTGATAGGAAGTATCTTGAGAAAACAGTTCTGGAGTGTAAAATAACTGCATAATTAAAAAGTCATTCGGGCTTTAGAAACTACTTGTTGGCTGCTGAACTGCTGATCCAGGTATTTATAATAACCTACAATTCCGATCATGGCAGCATTATCGGTTGTATATTCAAATTTCGGAATAAAAGCCCGCCATCCGTATTTTTTTTCTGCGTCTTTCAATGCTGTCCGTATCCCGGAATTAGCAGAAACACCTCCTCCTATAGCAATTTGATTAATTCCAGTCTGCATGGTAGCCAGCTTCAGTTTGTCCATTAAAATCCCCACAATGGTATGTTGAACAGAAGCACAAATATCCTCCAAGTTCTCCTGAATAAATGACGGATTTTCTTTGATATTTTTCTGAATAAAATAGAGAATTTGGGTTTTAAGCCCGCTAAAACTAAAGTGAAGCCCTTCCACTTTTGGTTTGGTAAAGGCAAACGCTTTTGGATTGCCTTTCTGTGCGTGTTTATCAATTAATGGCCCGCCTGGATAAGGAAACCCTAATATTTTGGCGGTTTTATCATAAGCTTCACCAACAGCATCATCAGTGGTTTCGCCCAGAATTTCCATATCAAAAAAGGAGTTTACTTTAACAATTTGCGTATGCCCACCACTAATGGTCAAAGCTAAAAAAGGAAAATCGGGTTTTTCAAATCCATCTTCATGAATAAAATGGGCTAATATATGGGCATGCATATGATTTACAGCAATAAGAGGAATGTTAAGGGCCATAGCCATAGATTTGGCAAAGGAGCCGCCTACTAGCAAAGATCCCATTAAACCGGGACCCTGTGTAAAAGAAATATTGGATAACTGTTCTTTGGAAATGCCTGCTTTTTTTAAAGCAATATCGATTACCGGAACAATGTTTTGCTGGTGCGCACGTGAGGCCAGTTCAGGAATTACCCCGCCGTACTGTTCGTGTATTTCTTGTCGTGCCACAACATTTGCCACAACTTTATCGTTACGTAATACAGCAGCTCCTGTGTCGTCACAAGAGCTTTCAATAGCTAACGTAAATATGATTTTGTCTTCCATTTAAATGGTGAATATTTTATGTAATTATGCAGAAATCAACATACAAATAACTATAAAATTAGCTATTTTTGTTGTGAATTTCTGTAGGTAAAAATTAAGCAAATTTAAAAACAAATAGCCCTATCAAAAAATTTTTTAAAATACTATTTGGTTTTCTTTTAGGAATCATCTTGTTGTTGCTATTGGTTTCAGTTACGATTACCACTCCTGTGGTACAGACTGAGATTGCACATTATGCCACTCAAAAAATTAACAAACAGTTCAATATCAACACCCATATTGAAAAAATTGCAATTGGTTTAGATGGTCGCGTGCTATTGAAAAATGTATCTGTAATTGACGACCGAAACAATACATTAGCCAAAACAGAACGGCTGTATACTAATATTCTGGATTTTCAGCTGCTGTTAAACGGACAGTTGTATTTTGGAAGGACTGAACTGGAAAATCTGCAGTTTCACATCAGAAAATATAAAAATGATACGCTTACTAACCTGGATAAATTTATTGCCACATTTGACGACGGTAAAAAAGGTTCAGGTAAATTCCTGATGAATATAGGGCATCTGACCCTTAAAAACGGAGATTTTAGTATAGTTGATGAAAACCATGTCAATCCCACTTCTGTAAAATTTACCGGCATAAATGGCGTATTGGATCATCTTTTGGTTAAAGGTCCCAATATTTCTGCAAAAATAGCAAGTCTAAGCTTAAAAGATCACAGAGGTATTGCACTGGAAAATTCTTCGACAGATTTCAAAATGACTAAAACATCCATGGATTTTACCAACCTTACGTTTAAAACGAAAGAATCGGTTTTAACAGGGAATGTGGCCATGCGCTATAAAGAAGGGGATTTAAAATTTTTTACAGACAGGGTAAACTTGACGGTTACTATCGATAAAAGTCGATTGGCCACAAATGATATCCGTCATTTTTATAATAAGCTAGGAAAAGGCAAAACCCTTTATTTAAAAACCGTTGCCAGTGGAACTTTAAACAATTTTATGTTGAGCAATGTGGTTTTGGCTGATACCAACGGGGCTCAGGTTATGGGAAACTTTAAATTTGATAACCTGTTGGATAAATCAAAAACGTTTAAAATAACGACAAATTTAGACCGCCTGTTTATTTCAAGAGATGAAGCGGTAGCATTGTTACCGTCTGTTTTAGACAAAGCGTTACCCCAGCAGTTATCGACTTTGGGAAAAATGGATATGAGCGGCGCCATTTCGTACAGTGATTTTTCTGTAGAAGCAGATGTAATAGCATCTACAGCTATTGGATTGGCTGATGTTAAAATGAATCTTTCTAAACTGAACGATGCCAAAAATGCCATATACAGGGGCCAGGTGGTTTTAGATAATTTTGATGTTGGGGCTTTTTCCGGTCAGGAAAAACTCGGGAAAGCCACGGTAGATTTGTTTATTGACGGTAAAGGTTTTGATCCGAAACAGTTGCAAACCATCATTACAGGCGATGTATATGCTTTTGATTTTAACGGATATACGTATAAAGATATTATTATTGATGGGAATTTAAAACTTCCTTACTATCAGGGATTTATAAGTAGTAAAGACCCGAATGCAAAACTGGATTTTGACGGGGTTATTGATTTTACTGCACCTGTAAAAAAATACAACTTTATAGCAGATATTGAGCACCTGAATTTAAACGCTTTACATTTTGTAAAAGACAGTATAGGTACCTTTAAAGGACGAATAGAACTAAATGCTACTGGAAATACGGCTGATGATTTTCAAGGGACAGTACACATCTTAAACGCCAGTTATGAAAATGCAAAAGAAGCATACACCTTTGAAGATTTTGAACTTAAATCTACTTTTTTAGAAGACGGCAGCCGTTTAGTAGAAATGAATTCACCTGATATTTTGCAAGGTTATGTAAAAGGAAAATTCAAAGTGAACCAGTTAAAAGGTATAGTTGAAAATGCTTTGGGAAGCTTATATACCAACTATTCGCCTATAAAGCTGCAACCGGGTCAGTTTTTTGAGTTCGATTTTGATATCAACAATAAGATTGTTTCTCTTTTTGCACCTTCCGTATCAATCAGCGAAAACACCCATCTGGAAGGAAGCATTAATGCTGATGACGGCGATTTTGAATTACGTTTTAATACACCTTTTGTAAACGTATCCAATAACTCACTGCGTAATATTGCTGTCCAGGTTGACAATAAGAACCCGTTGTATAATGCCTATATTGCAATAGATTCAATCAAGCTGAAAGGATACGATATTACAGATTTTAACTTTATCAATGTAACCCAGAACGATACTCTTTTTTCCCGTACAGAATTTAAAGGAGGAAAAGAAGCGAAAGATTTTTATAATCTGAATATGTACTACACCATTAATGAAGAAAAAAAATCTGTGGTTGGTTTTCAGAAATCCGAAGTGAGCTTTAAAGACTTTATGTGGTATATTAATGAAAAAGATGATGATAAAAATCGCATTGTTTTCAACCAGAAAATAACGGATTTTGATATAGAACATATTGAATTGTCACATGAAGATCAGTCAGTTCTGTTAAGCGGTGTTATGCATGGAAATGCCTATAAAGATCTCAAACTAACGTTTGATAAGGTAGATCTGAATAAAATTACACCTGATATCGAAAAATTGCGGTTTGGTGGGTTAATTAACGGACAGGTGGCTTTTGAGCAACGGGATAAAGTATTCAGGCCCTCATCAAACATAACTATTGATCAGCTAGAAGTGAATGATGTTTTTCTCGGGCAGTTTAATTTTGATGTGGTGGGAGACGAATCACTACAAAATTTCAGGGTAAATTCTACTATTGTAAACGATCTGGCAGAAAGTTTTTTTATGAACGGAAATATTTTTGTTCAAAAAGGACAAAGCCGCTTGAATCTGGATGCCGGGTTTAATAACTTTGATTTAAAAGCAATTGCCCCTTTCTTAAGTTCAATTATGACCGATGTGCGCGGCGATGCTACCGGAAGATTAACGGTAGGGGGTACACATAAAGACCCTACAGTAGATGGAAGGCTGTATCTCAACAATGCCGGTATGCGTCCTGTATTTACTGGTGTTGATTACGTTTTTGATGAGAATGCACCTTTAGATGTTACGGAAAAGAAATTTATTTTACGAAACCTTACTATTACAGACTCAAAATACCAGACAAAAGGCTTGCTGAATGGTACCATCTCACATGATAAATTCAAAAACTGGAATCTCGATGTACAGCTGAGTTCCGGTAACCTGCTGGCTTTGGATAGGAAATACCAGGAAGGCTCTCCTTATTACGGAACTGCTTTTATTGACGGATTTGCTACTATTAAAGGCCCGGCTGAAGGTTTGAATATTAAGATTGAAGCAAAATCAAAAGAAGGAACAAAAATAAAAATTCCGCTTAATGAAGCAGGAGGTGTTGGAGACAATAACTTTATTCATTTTTTAACTGAAAAGGAAAAACGTGACCGCGAAAAAGGTATTTTTGAAAATGAAAATAGTACCAAATTTGGTGGTATTCAGCTGGATTTTGAATTTGTAATTACACCAGATGCAGAAATAGAAGTGCTGTTAGACCGTGAAACAGGTCATGGTATGAAAGGAAAAGGTGCCGGTTTTATTACTATGGAGATAAATACACTGGGACGTTTTAACATGTGGGGCGATTTTCAGGTATATGAAGGGGTATACAATTTTAAGTATGATGTTATAATAGATAAAAAACTCCAGGTCAAAAAATATGGTACCATCCGTTGGGATGGCGATCCTATGAATGCCTTGTTAGATCTGGAAGCCGTATACCATACAGAAGCCAATCCGGGTGTTTTGTTGGAAAGCTCTGCTATTAACCGAAAAATTGATACCGACGTATCTGTGGTTTTAACCGGAAATCTTAGTAACCCGGATATTGATTTCCTTATTAATTTTCCGAATGTAAGCTCTACTATAAAATCTGAAATAGAATATAAATTAGCGGATAAAGACACCCGTCAGACGCAAGCTATGGCCTTGTTGGCAACAGGTAGTTTTATTACCTCTGAAACAGCTGGAAATGCTGTATACGGTAGCTTGTTTGAACGGGCAAGCAGCTTGTTTGATGATTTGTTTTCTGATGCTGATGGTAAGTTTAAGGTAGGGCTGAATTATTCGCAGAGTGAACGGAATCCGTATGCGGAAACTGACGCCGCACGTGTAGGGGTAACACTGTCTACCCGGGTAAACGACAGAATTATGATCAACGGAAAACTAGGCGTACCTATTGGTGGTGCGGAAGATAATGTGATTGTAGGTGATGTAGAAGTACAATTGCTTTTAAACGAAGATGGGTCTTTGCGTGCAAGAGTGTTTAACAGGGAAAATAATATTAATTACCTCGGAGAAGGTATAGGGTATACGCAAGGAGTCGGATTGAACTATGAAGTTGATTTTGATACATTTAAAGAATTATTGCGAAAGATATTTATGAATGCTGATAAACGCGCCAAAGAAAAAGCATTGGAACGCAATCAGCCAACTGAAGTTCCTGATGACGATTACGGAGTGGAATTTCTGAAATTTCAGGAAAATCGAAGAGATGACAACAAAGAAAATACAGAACAAAAGCCGAAAGAATAATCCTTTCGGCTTTTTTAGGACATCTCTTCTTTGGCAATGCCTGTAAAAGACGTATATTTACTATTATTATAAAAGATGATAGAAAACAAGATAAAAAAAATTGCCGTTTTAACTTCCGGTGGTGATGCTCCGGGAATGAATGCTGCGCTGCGTGCCGTTGTGCGCGCCTGTGCATACTATGAACTGGCATGTGTAGGTGTATTCAGAGGATTTCAAGGGTTAATTGAAGCGGATTTTAAAGAGCTGGGTCCCAGAGATGTTAAATACATTATAAGCAAAGGAGGGACCATATTAAAATCAGCACGGTCCAAGGATTTTATGCAGAAAGAGGGACGTGAAAAAGCTTTCCGTAATATCAAAGAAGCAGGTATTGAAGCATTGATTGTTATAGGTGGCGACGGCAGCTTTACCGGAGCCTTACTGTTCAGTAACGAATTTAATATTCCTGTTATCGGTATTCCGGGAACAATTGATAATGATATAAAGGGTACCAGTCATACTATCGGTTTCGATACCGCGTTGAATACTGTGATAGAAGCTGTTGATAAAATACGGGATACCGCCACTTCACATAAAAGGTTGTTTTTTGTGGAAGTAATGGGGCGTGATGCTGGTCATATAGCTTTAAATTCAGGTATTGGTGCCGGCTCTGAAGTTATTCTTATCCCGGAAGAAAATGTTGGATTACCCAAATTACTGGAAAAATTAAAAAGAAGCAAATCATCAGGAAAATCATCTTGTATAGTAATTGTTGCGGAAGGGGATAAAACAGGAAAAAATGTTTTTGAATTAAGTGCTTATGTAGAAGATAATCTGCCTGAATATGATGTGCGGGTTTCTGTTTTAGGACATTTGCAAAGAGGAGGCTCGCCCTCTTGTTTTGACAGGGTACTCGCAAGCCGGTTGGGAGTAGAGGCTGTAGAACAGCTTTTAAAAGGAAAATCACAGGTAATGGTAGGGCTGATTAATGATAAAATGGGGCTGACACCTTTAGATAAAGCAATAAAAGGGGAAGCACCTGTGGATGAAGAATTAATGAGAATTTCAGATATATTATCAATATAGAAAACTATGAAGAAAATAAAAATAGGAATTAATGGTTTCGGCCGTATAGGCCGTATTATGTTACGTGAAACACTTTTCAGAGAGGATATTGAAGTGGTAGCTGTTAATGATCTGATGGATGCGGAAGTTTTGGCCTATTTACTCCGTTACGATTCTGTTCATGGAAAATTAGAGGCAGATATACAGGTGTTGGGGAATGACCTGCTTGTCAACGGAAAACGCATCCGGGTGACATCTGAAAAAGACCCGTCTTTATTGAAATGGGATGAGATTGGGGCTGAAATAGTTGCTGATTGTACAGGTATCTTTAAAACGAAGAAAGCGGCTCAGGCACATATTGATGCCGGTGCCAGAAAAGTAGTGGTTTCTTCACCTTCTGATGATATACCTATGTTTGTAATGGGGGTAAACCACAAAGCGTTAACAGCTGCTGATTGCATTATTTCAAATGCATCCTGTACTACAAACTGCCTGGCGCCCATTGCTAAAATACTGAATGACCGATACGGTATTGTAGAAGGACTCATGACTACGATTCATGCGGCTACTGCTTCACAAACTGTGGTAGACGGCGCTTCTAAAAAAGACTTCAGAGGGGGACGTTCGGCCTTGAACAATATCATTCCGGCCTCAACAGGCGCGGCAAAGGCGGTGACTAAGGTCATTCCTGAATTAGAAGGAAAGCTAACGGGTATGGCATTCAGGGTTCCCGTAGTAGATGTATCAGTAGTAGATTTAACGGTAAAGCTTGCCCAGCCGGCTACATATGAAGCTCTTATGCATCTTTTTAAAGAAGCAGCTGAAAATGAATACAAAAATATTATCGGATTTACAGAAGATGCCGTAGTTTCGCAGGATTTTGTTTCCGATACACGTATCTCCATTATCGATGCTGAAGCAGGAATTGCCCTGAACGATACTTTCTTTAAAATTGTATCCTGGTATGATAATGAATACGGATATGCTGCAAAATTACTCGATTTAATTGCCTATGCGCACAACGTTTAACTTAAAGACCTTTAAATGAAGATTGTTGTAGATAGTGGTTCTACCAAAGCGGACTGGATTATGTTTGAAGAACAGGATAAATGCGCGGGAGCTTTTGCTACTCTAGGCCTGAATCCTGAAGTACTTACCACAGAAGAACTGGAAAACCGGTTAAAATTACATCCCGATATCCAGCAGATAAAGAATGGAGTAGACCGGATTTATTTCTACGGATCAGGTTGCGGTACACCCCGTTCAAAAGAATTAATGGAAGAAGTATTGCGTTCTGTTTTTACAAATGCTACCTATTTTGAAGTTAAGGAAGATACATACGCCGCTGCCTACGCTACTGCTTTGCCCGGAGAAAAAGCAATAGTATGTATAAACGGAACAGGTTCCAACTGTTCTTATTTTGACGGTGATGTTTTACACCAGGCAGTAGACTCATTGGGATATTTGGCCATGGATGATTGTAGCGGATGTGATTTTGGCCGCCAGCTGATTCGCGATTTCTATCTGAAAAAAATGCCGGAAGAACTTTGTGCATCATTCCGCAATTTGTTTGAAACCGATACTGATATTGTGAAGAATCACTTGTATAAAAAAGAAAACCCAAATGCTTATATGGCCTCATTCCTGCCTTTCTTGTTGGAATTTAAAAAGCACCCTTACTGTAGGCAGCTGCTGCACGACAAAGTGCAGTTTTTTATAGACTATTATATCAGGCAGTTTCCGGAATGGAAAACGGTTCCTATCCATTTTGTTGGTTCAGTGGCCTACTTGTTCCAGGATGAATTCAGAGAAGTAATAACAGCTAATGGTTTAACCTATGGAAAAGTAGTGCAGAAACCATTAGACGGTTTAATTAAATACCACAAACATTAATGGCAAAGAAAAAAATAAGCAGCCTGGATGATTTAGGCGGATTTGTATTTTCGACGAATAAAGATTTCGATTTTGATATACCTGCTGAAAATGAAGAAACACCTGAGCCTTCTAAACAATTGCTTGAGGTACATTTAGATAAAAAGAACAGGGCAGGTAAAATAGCTACTCTGATCAAAGGTTTTACAGGAAATGAAGAAGATATAAAAAACCTGGCAAAAGAACTAAAGACGCTTTGCGGAGTGGGGGGATCGGTAAAAGAAGACGATATTATCATTCAGGGAAACTTCAGAGATAAAATTATGGAGTATCTTACAAAAAAGGGATATAAAGTAAAAAGAGTAGGAGGTTAGTATGTCAGAAATCAAACATTCAGAACTTATTTTAAATCCGAGCGGAAGTATCTACCATTTAGACGTTGCCCCGAACCAGATTGCGCATAATATTATTTTTGTAGGCGATCAGAACAGGGTAGAAGCCATAACCCGTTATTTCGATCAAATTGAGTTTTCTGTTCAAAAACGGGAATTCAAAACAACTACCGGTAGCTTAAACGGAAAAAGACTGACTGTAATATCTACAGGTATCGGTCCTGATAACATTGATATTGTACTGAACGAGCTGGATGCCCTGGTAAATATAGATTTTGAAACACGTACATTAAAACCTCAGCTAACTTCATTAAATATTGTAAGAGTTGGCACCTCGGGTTCTTTACAAAAAGATGTTCCTGTTGATTCATTAGTAATGTCGGTATCGGCTATTGGTACTGATAATATGCTGCGCAGCTATGCTATCGATCATATAACAGATAGTGTTATGGAAAATGCATTTATGCATCATACACACTGGGATATTATGAAGGGAAGGCCGTATGCGGTAACAGCAAGCGAAAAGCTTGTAAATAAATTTTCTTCTTCAGAAATAACTAAAGGGATAACCATTACGGCAGGAGGATTTTACGGCGCTCAGGGCAGAATATTACGCTTACCATTACAGGATAACCAACTGAATGCAAAAATAGATTCTTTTATGTTCAACGGATACCGCGCTACCAATTTAGAAATGGAAACAGCTGCTATTTATGGTCTTGCAGCATTATTAGGACATAATGCGTTATCCTTAAATGCTATTGTAGCCAACAGAGCAGATGGTACATTCAGTAAAGACCCTTATAAAACAATCGAACATTTAATTGACCATACACTACAGCAATTTGCGGAATAGCATTTTTATTTTGGGATTTAATTTTATAATAGAATTAATTTCTTAATTTTTTGAACATTTATTTAAAAATGATGTCTTAAAACTAAAATACAACACATATTTCCTCTCGTTTAGGATAAAATTTGTAATTTTACCGTTTACATTCGTTACAATGACCAGTGAAATTACTCAACTTGACAGGATTCTATTTGAAGACTATAAACAAAAGATTATAAGTGCCGATGCAGCGGCACAATTAATTCCCGATAAGGCAGTAGTAGGGGCAAGTGGCTTTACTAAAGCCGGAGATAGCAAGTCAGTGCTTCCGGCTTTTGCAAAACGTGCAGCTACTGAAGATGTAGCTATTACCTTAATTACAGGAGCTTCTCTTGGGCATACTACAGATGCCGATCTGGCGGCTAACCATGCTTTACTGCGCCGTATGCCCTTTCAGGCAGATAGAACCCTAAGAAAAAGTATTAATAATGATGAGGTAAAATATGTAGACCAGCATTTAAGTGAGACGGTTGAACAATTAATCTGCGGACACATTCCCTCCGTAGATATTGCTATTATCGAAGCATCTAGTATTGATGAAAACGGGAATATTTTTCCCACGACTTCTGTAGGTAATTCAGCATATTTTGCAGCGTCGGCAAAGCATGTTATCATTGAAATCAATACCCTGGTTCCTAAAACCTTTACAGGTATACATGATAATATTGTGCCGAAATCATATCCTGACAGGGATATTATAAATATACATACACCCACTGACCGTATAGGCGATTCTTTTATTACGGTAAATCCTGAAAAAGTAATAGGAGTTGTATTTACTGATATTTTAGATCAGCCAGCGGTTATTTCAGATCCGGATGAAAAAACGATAGCAATATCCGGGCATTTACTGCGTTTTTTTGAACAGGAAGTGGCTAAAGGCAAACTGACTTATTCTTTATTGCCTTTACAGGCGGGAATCGGTAAAGTGGCCAATGCTGTTTTAATGGGGTTTAAAGGCAGTAAATTTAAAAACCTGACCATGTATTCAGAAGTATTGCAAGACAGTACATTTGAGTTGATAGATGCCGGAAATATGGATTTTGCTTCGGGCTCTTCTATTACAGTTACGGAGAAAATGTACCATAATATACTGCATAATTTTGACAGCTATAAAAACAAACTGGTTCTCCGCCCTCAGAATATTTCAAATGCGCCGGAAGTCATACGGCGTTTAGGCGTTATAGGAATCAATACAGCTATTGAGTTTGATATTTACGGAAATGTAAATTCCACCCATATAGGAGGCAATAAAATGATGAACGGAATAGGCGGTTCAGGCGATTTTGCCCGTAATGCGTATTTAAGCATTTTTGTTACCCAGGCCGCCAGTAAAGAGAATAAGATATCGCATGTATTACCTATGGTGTCGCATGTAGACCATACAGAACATGACGTGGATATTTTAGTGACGGATCAGGGATTGGCCGATTTACGCGGTTTATCACCCCGGGAACGTGCAGAAGCAATTATCGAGAATTGTGTGCACCCGGAATATAAAGAAGAAATAAAAGATTATTTTAAACGGGCCTGTGAACGCGGTGGCCATACACCGCATTTGCTGGAAGAAGCTTTTACTTTTCATATCCGTTTTAATGAAACGGGGTCTATGAAAAAATAAAAAAACGAACCGGTTACGGTTCGTTTTTTTATTTTTTGTGGAGCCGCAGAGAATCGAACTCTGGTCCAAACGAGCAATCAAAGAGCTTTCTACACGTTTAGTTTCTGTTTGAATTTTAGGCAAACAGCTTGGCCAGAAACATCCACTGTTTACTTAGCTTCTAAGATTTTCAATAGTTGTCCGAAGCACTAAACTACCTAGATTTATTTTTACGGTTCCCCTTTACAAAACGCCATAAATCAAGGCTTCTTAGAGGAATTTAGCTTTCCTATCTAATAGGACTAAGGCTTGATCTTACTATAATTCAGAATTAAGCAGCTAAAGCGTAGTTTTCTTCGCCGTTTAAAAAAGTCTGAAACATGAGATTTACGAGCTGTGTATCAGCGCTCGACGTGCTTACTTTTCAATTCCACCCGCTGTCAAAACCGATCGGCCCCTTTGAAAAGTGTTGGCAAAGGTACAAAAAAATATGATACTTTTTTCTTTATTTTAAAGGAAGTGCTTTTACTATTTTTGGTAATACATATTCTTTCTTAAGGTGCCAGACGTTCAATTTTCCAGTCCAGTCCCGTTAACGTGTATCGGATTCGGTCATGTAAACGATTTGGTCGGCCCTGCCAGAATTCTATAGAAACAGGTCTTACTAAAAAACCTCCCCAATTTTCGGGACGTTCAACTTCTTTGTTTTCGAACTGTTTTTCTAAATTATGGAGGGCGTTTTGTAATACATCACTACCGGTAATAATACTGCTTTGAGGTGACGCTATGGCTCCCAATTGACTTCCTCTGGGACGGCTGTGGAAATAATTGTCAGATTGTATTTTCGATGTTT
The DNA here is from genome assembly GCA_050990835.1 of Paenimyroides tangerinum. Classification (GTDB taxonomy): domain Bacteria; phylum Bacteroidota; class Bacteroidia; order Flavobacteriales; family Flavobacteriaceae; genus Flavobacterium. The sequence continues at coordinate 2,348,004 of CP158859.1, forward strand.
TTTCGGCAATTCCTTTTATAATAACCTGTCGTTCGGCAGATGCCCAAAAAAAGGACAGGCATATATGAGGGTTGTTAAGAATAGCTTTTCCCTTTTCTGAAAGGTAGTTGGTATAAAAAACAAAACCCTCTTCGTTAAATTGTTTCAAAAGCACCACACGGGCTTTTGGAAAACCGTCTGTTCCTATTGTACTTACTGTCATCGCATTTATTTCGTCTACGCCGCCAAATTCTTCCGTTTCGTGAAACCATTTTTTAAACTGCATGAAAGGATTATTGTCAATTGTGGTTTCAGAAAGTTCTCTTTTTTCATACGATTTTCTGTAATTGCTTAGATCGTTCATCATTTGTTTGCTTTAAAATGAAAAAATTTACCATCTTCAGCCAGTTCTACATTGTCAAAGACTGTTTTTGCTTCCTGTTTAAACACATTAATATCGGCATAACGTGTAGAATAATGACCTAAAATAAGAGTACCCACGTTTGCTTTACGCGCAATAGTGGCTGCTTCAATAGCGGTAGCATGCATAGTATGATCGGTTTTTACCTTATCTTGTTCCAGAAATGTACTTTCGTGATACAATACGTCTACACCATTAATAATTGGTAATATGGTTTCGGTATATTTTGTGTCTGAACAAAAAGCGTAAGACTGAACTGGAAGAGGGGGAAAGGTTAACGTTTCATTTGCAATTACCCGGCCGTCACTCAGCGTGATGTCAGCTCCGTTTTTAATTTTCTGGTAATAGGCTGTGTCAATCGTATACTGAACGATAGCTTCCGGATTAATACGTCGTAGTCCCGGTTTTTCCTGAAATAAGAAACCGTTGGTATATACCCTGTGTAGGAGTGGAATAGTGCTTACTTTCACCTTATCGTCTTCGAAAATAACTTCAGATGTTTTTGATGTCAATTCGTGAAAATATAAATTATACCCTGTGAAAGAATTTGAAAGACGCAGCTGAAGTAAAATAACCTCTTTTATACCTTTCGGACCATATACGTGCAAGTCGTTTTGCCGGTTCAGCAGCATAAAAGTAGAAAGTAGACCTATGAGGCCATAAAAGTGATCGCCATGTAAATGCGAAATAAAAATATGATTGATTTTAGAAAACTTAATCTTATGTTTTCGTAACTGTACCTGAGTACCTTCACCACAATCTATCAAAAACATCTGATTGTTGAGTTCCAGTAACTGGGCGGTAGGGTGGGTAATAGTACGGGGTGTGGCTGAATAACAGCCTAATATGGTTAATTTCATTTAAGCTAAACTAAGGGCAACTCAAATGAAGAGTGCCGGTTAAAATCCCAGATCACGTTCAATTTCTTCCATCTCAATAATGTCGTATGCTTCCTGTATGGTAGGTACAACCGTTACGTATTCATTTTCAAATTCAGTAAATTCGGTATCTTTTACAATAAGTACAATGGACTTTTTATTGGATTTATGTTGTTGAGAAAGCGGTTCGAACAATACTAAATCTGCTACATCCGCATGATTACCCAAATCTAAAATTAAATGACGGGATTTATATGTGGTATACTGATTTTCTATTTTGTGTATAAAATCTTCAATAGAATCCGTTACTTTAGTAATAATATAGCTATGTTCTTTTTCCTTTACTTTCATTCTTTTTGTCTAAAGATATAAAATTATTTTATTTTGGAAGCCAATAAATAAATAACAGCCATTCGTACAGCTACACCGTTTTCTACCTGATCTAAAATAACTGATTGGTGCGAATCTGCTACATCTGAGGTGATTTCAACACCCCGGTTAATTGGTCCCGGATGCATTACAATGATTTCTTTGTTCAGAGAGTCAAGCAGTGCTTTATCTACTCCATACTGCTGGGCGTATTCTCTGGTAGATGGAAAATAGTTAACATCGAGGCGTTCATTCTGAACGCGCAGCATATTGGCAACCTCACACCATTCCAGCGCTTTGCGTAAATCAGATTCATATTTTACGCCAAGGCTTTCTATATAACGGGGTATTAATGTTTTAGGACCGCATACCATTACTTCAGCACCCTGCATCTGTAATGCGAAGATATTCGAAAGGGCAACACGGGAATGCAGAATATCGCCTACAATAACCACTTTTTTCCCGGCTACCTCACCTAATCTTTCCCGAATGGTAAAACTGTCGAGCAGGCCCTGTGTGGGATGTTCATGCGCACCATCGCCGGCATTTACGATACTGGCTTTTACATTTTGGGAAAGAAAATAAGCTGCCCCGGGATGACTATGACGCATTACCACCATGTCTACCTTCATAGACAGAATATTGTTTACCGTATCAATTAAAGTTTCGCCTTTTTTTACTGATGATTGCGCTGCAGAAAAACTAATGACATCGGCAGAAAGTCTTTTTTGTGCTAATTCAAACGAAAGTTTTGTACGGGTACTGTTTTCAAAAAAGATATTAGCAATGGTTATATCCCGTAACGAAGGCACTTTTTTTATAGGGCGGTTGATGACTTCCTTAAAATGATCGGCGGTTTCGAAAATAAGCTCGATATCGTTTTTGGTAATGTATTTAATTCCTAATAAATGATTAACACTTAATTCTTTTATCATAATATGGTGGTGTGATATTCTTCAACTACTACGCTTCGTTATCGTTTATTAAAAGTACCTGATCTGTGTCGGTATCTATACCTTTCCATTGTACTTTTACTTTTTCATTATTAAAAGCATCCACCTGACGTCCACGGTAGTCTGGCTGAATAGGTAAATGACGACTAAATCTCCTGTCAATTAATACCATGAGCTCAATCTCGCTCGGGCGGCCAAATGATTGTATTGCCGTTAAGGCAGAGCGTATACTGCGTCCCGTATATAAAACATCGTCAATAAAAACTACCTTTTTATCTTCTACCAAAAAATCAATCTGTGTTTTGTTGGCTTCTAATGGCTTATCACCTCTTCTGAAATCATCTCTGAAAAAAGTAATGTCCAGAAAGCCTAAAGTAAGGTGTTTAATGTGATAATCTTTTTCAAGAATAGACTGTATGCGTTGTGCAAAATATTTACCTCTTGGCTGTAAACCAATTAAAACGGTATTTGAAAAATCAGTATGTTTTTCAATTAACTGACAAGCCAAACGATGAAGTATGATATCAACTTCTTTAGAAGTCAGCAGTACTTTGGAACTCATAAACGAAGTGTTGTGTTTGGAGGGTAAAATTACAATATTATCTCAATTAATCCACATTTCTTTATAATTTATTCTTCATAACCTATAGGATATTTTAGTGCTTTATATACCGGATTTATAATATTTTTTCGCATTTTCGTAAAATAAAATGAAAGTATGAAGTTATTGCATCAGGTTATTGATTTTTTAAACAACATTATTTGGTCTACACCTTTCATAATTTTATGTGTGGCGGTAGGACTTTATTTTACGTTTGCTACACGTTTACTGCAGGTTCGTTTACTAAAAGATATGGTTGGGTTATTATTTAAGGAAGGAAGTAATGACAAAGGTGTAAGTCCTTTCCAGGCTTTTTCTATGGCCATTGCCGGTCGTGTAGGTACCGGAAATATTGCTGGGGTAGCTACTGCTATTGCTATCGGAGGACCCGGAGCGGTTTTCTGGATGTGGGTAATTGCTTTTTTTGGCAGTGCTACAGCTTTTATAGAAGCAACCTTAGGACAGATATACAAAGAGAATAAAGATGGAGAATATCGGGGAGGCCCGGCGTTCTACATAAAAAAAGGAATGAATAATAATTGGTATGCTTTGCTTTTTTGTCTGGCTACCATAATTAGCTGTGCTATTTTTTTACCAGTGGTACAGAGTAACAGTATAGCAGATGCCATGAACCATGCCTTCCGGATCGATAATAAATGGTCAGGAATTCTGGTGATAATTTTTCTGGCACTGGTAATTTTTGGAGGGGCCAAACGTATTGGTAAAGTAGCCGAAATTATTGTACCTTTTATGGCGGGAGCCTATATAGTAATGGCGGTAGTAATTATCTGCATGAATATTTCACATATTCCCGATGTATTTTCGCTTATTTTTAAATCGGCTTTCGGGCTAGAACCAACGTTTGCAGGTATAGTAGGTTCAGCTATTGCTATGGGAATAAAAAGAGGATTGTACAGTAATGAGGCCGGACAGGGTACGGCCCCACATGCGGCTGCGGCTGCGGCTACCTCTCATCCGGCCAAGCAAGGACTTGTTCAAGCATTTTCAGTTTATATTGATACTCTTTTTGTATGTACGGCAACCGCCTTAATGATTTTATTTACGGGCGCATTTAATGTCTATACCAATGATGGAAAAAATGTAAAAGATATTTCCGATTCCAGCTATATTGTTGAACATTTAAAGGGTGTTGAAGATGGCGCCGGTTTCACGCAATATGCTATAGCAAGTGATTTTCCTTCTATAGGTGCCGGATTTGTGGCAATAGCTCTGTTGTTTTTTGCTTTTACTACTATTATGGCCTATTATTTTATAGCAGAATCAAATTTAAAATTCCTGATTGCTAAAAACAGAAAAATGCTAACCTGGGTGTTGAGAGGTGTTTTTCTAACAAGCGTTTTTCTAGGGGCTATAAATACCGGCGGGTCCAGCTGGGCCATAGGAGATATAGGTGTTGGTTTAATGGCATGGATAAACTTTATAGCTATTCTTATCCTAAGGAAACCTGCGCTCCTTGCTTTGAAAGATTATGAACAACAGAAGAAAGAAGGCAAAGATCCTGTTTTTAACCCGGAAAAATTAGGTATTAAAAATACAACGGAATGGAAAGAGTAGAATAGCTTGTACCTATTTTATTTCTTCTCAACACAAACAAGACTCTCGTTTAATGAGAATCTTGTGTATACATATGTATTATTAAGTCAATCAATCGGGAAGAGTAACCTATTTCATTATCATACCAGCCTACTATCTTTACCATTCGGTCTAAAACACTGGTAAGCTGCGCATCAAAAATACAGGAATGGGTATTATTTACGATGTCTATGGAAACAATAGGATCTTCTGTATATTCCAGAATATTTTTTAAGTGGTTCTCTGCTGCTTTTTTAAATGCCTCGTTTATTTCCTGAACAGTTACATCCCGGTTTACATAACAGGTAATGTCGGTAAGAGAACCGTCAGGTACCGGTACCCGGATACCGCCTCCGCCTATTTTTCCTTCATATTCAGGAAATATTTTTGTTAATGCCTTGGCAGCGCCGGTAGTAGTAGGTATGATAGATTGTGCTGCCCCTCTTGCTCTGCGTAAATCTTTATGCGGCTGGTCATGCAGGCTTTGATCGGTAGTATAGGAATGTACTGTGGTAATAAACGCTTTGTCTAAACCACAAAGTTCCTTAATTACTTTAATCATCGGCGCTGCATTGTTTGTTGTACAGCTTGCATTCGACACAATTTTGTCAGATTTGTTTAAAATGAACTCGTTAACTCCCAACACTACTGTTTTCATTTCTGCATCTTCCGGCGGCACTGACAAGATTACACGTTTCGCACCATTTATAATGTGATTTTGAAGCAATGAAGTAGTTTTATGCTTACCGGTACACTCTATAACAAAATCTATGTCAAGAGAATGCCAGTTTAACCGGCTAATATCTTTTTCGTGAAAAAAAGCTATAGGCTTATTATTAACGATAATACTGTTTTCGGTAAAAGATATCCCTTCTTTTAACTTACCGTGCACACTGTCATATTTTAATAAATGCGCCATTGTAGCTGTGTCAGCCAAATCGTTTATGGCAACTACCTCAATTTGCGGATGATGGAGCAGCAAACGAAAAAGGTTTCTGCCTATACGTCCAAAACCATTTATAGCGATTCTAACTTTTTGCATAGTATTTTATAGGTTAAAAAAGGAGGTCGTTCCTATAAGAACGACCCGGTATTATAAAATATGTTTTTGTGCTTTGTAGGAAGAGCGAACCAAGGCACCGCTTTCTACGTGGCGAAATCCGAGGTTTAACCCGATTTCTTCAAATTTTTTAAACTGATCAGGTGTAATAAACTGCTTTACGGGCAAATGTTTTTTACTGGGTTGAAGATACTGTCCAATAGTGATCACATCCAGACCTACATTTCTAAGGTCATGCATCGTTTCAATAACCTCTTCTTCTGTTTCCCCTAAACCCAGCATAATGCCTGACTTGGTTCTGTTAGCACCGTTATCTTTTAAATAACGTAATACTTCCAGACTTCTTTCGTATTTTGCCTGTATCCGTACTTCACGGGTTAGCCGGCGTACCGTTTCCATATTATGTGAAATGACTTCTGGGGCAACCTCCAGAATACGGTCAATATTGCGCTCTATGCCCTGAAAATCTGGAATTAGAGTTTCCATTGTTGTTCCGGGACTCATACGACGAACAGCTTTCACGGTTTCTGCCCAGATGATAGAGCCACCGTCTTTTAAATCATCACGGTCTACACTGGTTAAGACAGCATGTTTTATATTCATAATTTTAATAGAACGTGCTACCTTTTCAGGCTCATCCCAGTCTACTGTTTCAGGTCTGCCGGTCTTAACACCGCAAAACCCGCAAGATCGTGTACAGATATTGCCTAAAATCATAAAAGTAGCTGTTCCTTCTCCCCAGCATTCTCCCATATTGGGGCAGCTGCCTGAGGTACAGATGGTGTTGAGTTTATATTTATCTACCAAACCGCGTAGTTCTGTATACTTTTTACCGGTAGGTAGTTTTACGCGTAGCCATTTAGGTTTACCCAGCGTTGTACTATTTTGGTCTAAAACTGTATCCATAATTAAAAAATACTAGATGCAAATATACATATTTTTGACGGTTTGCCATAGGAAAACAAAGGACAGTTTTACATCATAAAAAAATCAATTCTATAGGGTTAGTTGTAAGGATTTTTTAAAAAAGGTATCTTCGCTAAAAATTTTTTATGGAACATAAGATTAAATTAACTCCGGTAGATAAATACATTGTTTCACCTATGCAGAAATTTATGAGTAAATCTACCACCGGCGGAATGGTTCTTTTTGTAGCCGCGGTAATTGCCATTTTTTTTGCCAATTCACCCTGGGCAGAATGGTACCACCACCTTTGGGAACATAAAGTAGGTTTTTCAATAAACGATACAGTGCATCTGAACCTTACCTTACATCATTGGATAAATGATGGTTTAATGGCTATCTTCTTTTTTGTAGTAGGGTTAGAGCTAAAAAGAGAACTAACAGTAGGAGAATTGTCTTCTCCTAAAAAAGCCATGTTACCTATAATTGCTGCGATTGGAGGAATGGTTTTTCCGGCTTTGATTTATACCGTTTTTAATGGGAATACCGATGCGGCGCACGGATGGGGTATTCCTATGGCAACAGATATTGCTTTTGCATTAGGGGTGTTGTATATTTTAGGAAGCAAGGTGCCTACTTCGTTGAAGGTTTTCTTAACAGCGCTAGCTATAGCAGACGACTTAGGAGCCGTTTTAGTTATTGCTGTTTTTTATACATCTGATTTATCAGTTCCTTACCTGACACTCGGAATAGGACTCTTTTTATTTTTGTTAATCTGTAATAAACTAGGCGTAAAAAGTATTCTTTTTTATGCTATTATAGGTATTGGAGGCGTTTGGTTAGCTTTTTTACTTTCCGGTGTTCATGCTACTATTGCGGCTGTTCTGGTGGCTTTTACAATCCCAACAAATTCACGTGTTGACGAGGGCTATTTTTCTAAAAGAATGAATTATTTAAGAGACAAATTTTTAAAACTTGATCCGGATAATTCACGAAAAAACCTTACCGATGCTCAGATCGGTATAGTAGAAGATATGCGTGAATTGTCTACCCATGCGCTTCCGCCGTCACAAAGGCTGGAACACGGGATGCATAATTTTGTCAGCTTTTTTGTTATGCCGGTATTCGCGCTGGCTAATGCTGCTATTCCGATAAGCCTTGCAGATGGATTTAACCTAGCAAATGTTACCATTGGTGTTGCATTAGGCCTAGTGGTTGGAAAAGTAATTGGTGTAGCCGGTCTGACATTACTTTTTATAAAATTAAAATGGGCACCTAAACCGGAAGGAATGACTACTTTAAACCTGATCGGTTTAGGCTTTTTGGCAGCGATAGGATTTACGATGTCATTGTTTGTAACTGAACTTGCTTTTGATGTAACTAAACATCCGGAATATCCGGACGAAGCCAAGTTAGGAATTATTATGGCGTCATTAGTAGGCGGAATTATAGGATTTTTAATTTTAAATAGAAAAATGAGCAAATAGTAGTATATTTGCCCGTATTAATTAAAAAGGTTTTTTAAATTAATAGGGAATCGAGTGTAAAACTCGGGCTGTACCCGCAACTGTGAGCTAGAAACGAACTTTAATAATTATCCACTGGAAATACCGGGAAGGAGTAAAGTAAGATGCAAGCCAGGAGACCTGCCTTTTTAATTTCAGAGAAATAATCTTCGGGAAAAAAGATTGTTATAGAAAGGTTGCTGCTGCAAGAGGTATTTTTATACCTCATACTCACTATAATAGCCACAAGAAGATATATTCTTGTGGTTTTTTTATACTTAAACTTTAAATAATGATGAAAAAAAATTACTTTTTAGGATTATGCTTTTTATGGGTATTATCAACATTTGCGCAAACCGAGTACCTAGACGGAGTTATCTTGTTGAATGAAGGTGCTTCAGGTACTGAAGGAGCTACACTTTCATTCTTCAATCAAAATAACGAACTTACGAATGATATTTATGGATTGGCTAATAACGGACAGCTTTTGGGGGGAACAGGGCAGTCTATAGGTTACCACGGAGATATTGCCATTGTAGTGTTAAATATGTCGAATAAGATCGAAATTATGAACAATAAAACCTATCAGCATGTTGCTACAATAGATGAAGGACTAATTAACCCTCGTTATGTAACTTTTTATGACAATAAAGCTTATGTTACCTGCTGGGGAAATGCAGTAGATGATGAAGATTATATTGCTGTTGTTGATCTAACGAATTATTCTATTGAATCAACAATACCATTAGATACGGGTATTGAAAAGATTTATGAACATGAGGGTAAACTTATTGTTTTACATGAGGGAGGATACAATTTTGGAAATAAAATGACTGTATATACTATAGCAACAGGCAACACTCAGGAAATAACCCTGGGAGACGTACCAAGAGAATTAGTATTTAATGATGGTTATGCCTATATTTTAAACGGAGGAGTACCGTCTTGGACTGACAATGAAACTGCAGGCTCTTTATCAAAAATAAATCTAACAACACTTGAAACAGAAAGCTTAACAACATTCCCTTTAGGATTTGGTGCTAAAAACATGGGTATTAAAGAAGGTAACTTATATATTGCAGCAGATACTAATGTATATACATATGATTTAGAACAAAATGAACTGGCGGACACTCCGTTAATTGAAACAGGGATTACGGGATATTCCGGTATATATGGAATGAATATTGTGGGGGATAAGATATATATTGCTGATGCTCATAACTATCTATCGCCAGGATATGCAATGGTATATCATTTAAATGGCGAATTAATGCAAACGTACACGGTAGGTTCTTCTCCACGTTCGTTTCATAAATCTATGCAGACTGCTGCCGGTATAAAAAATCCATCAAAACTTCAAATCTCACTGTATCCTAACCCCGCATCGGATAAATTATATTTAACAACTGAAAAAGCGACTACCGTGAAAATTTATGATATGCTAGGAAAACAAGTATATGCGGGAAGCTACAATGCAGGTACGGGAATTGATATCAGTCGTTTGGCTAACGGCACCTATTTGCTGCAAGCTGTGCAGAATGAAGGTAGCCAAACTATTCGTTTCGTGAAAAAATAAATAGAATGAAAGGTATATTTTTAAGCTTATCTGCAGTTATAACCTTTGGTATACAGGCTCAAACGTATCCTCCCCAGGCAGGCGAAGCCGGATCTACAGCTGTTCATAAAGATGATCCGTCATTTGTGGCGTGGGCAACTGGTATAACCGTTACCAGGGGATACAAGGATATAAGTAATCCGAGTATAGGCCATGTAACTGCGGGTGAGCCGGAATATGCTCTAGGTCCTCCCACCGGAGAAGTAGTAAGTCTCGGAGATAATGGTTTTGCCGTACTGACTTTTAACCTGCCCATTAAAAACGGGCCGGGTTTTGATTTTGCTGTTTTTGAAAATGGTTCTCCAGGATATCTGGAACTGGCAACAGTAGAAATCAGTTCCGACGGCATTCATTATTTTAAATTTTCAACACATAGTCTAACGCAAACTCTAACTCAAATAAATTCGTTTGGTACTCCTCTTGCAGAACATTTGGATAATATTGCGGGTAAATACATAGGAACTTACGGAACTCCTTTCGATATAAGTAAAGCTCCTAATCATCCGCTTCTAGATAAAAATAATATTAAATATGTAAAAGTTATTGATGTGGTGGGAAGTATTGACCCGCAGTACGGAACGCCGGATAATTTTGGTAATATGATAAACGATTCGTTTCCTACTCCTTTTGATGCAGGAGGTTTTGATCTTCAGGCTGTAGGAGTTATTCATCAGGCATCGGCTGCTGTAAATGATGTTGATAAAGAACCGGTAATTGTCTATCCGAATCCGTTTCAAGATTATTTATATGTCCAAAATGAATCCGGTATCTCTTTTGAGATTACGGTATATGACATATATGGAAAACTAAGGATACATCAGAAAAAGGTATCTTTTGAAATAAATACCTCTGTATTACCTCCCGGAGTTTATGTATTGGAATTAAAGAATGCATCTGAAAAAATCATTCGAAAAATGATCAAAAAATAAATTAAAACACTTTTGAATCTTAAACACGTCTTTAGTACTAAAGGCGTGTTTTTTTATGCTTCTTAATTGTATCTTTGCCAAAAATTACAAAGATGATTACAGTAAATGATGTAGCCGTGCAATTTGGTGCTACTACGCTCTTTAGCGGTGTGAGCTTTGCTATTAATGAAAATGATAAAATTGCCTTGATGGGGAAAAACGGCGCGGGAAAATCAACATTGTTAAAAATTGTAGCAGGACTAAACAAACCAAGCTCAGGAAATGTAGCAGTACCCAAAGAAGCTACTATTGCTTATTTGCCACAGCATTTACTGACTGAAGACAATGCCACCGTTCGTGAAGAAGCAGCAAAAGCCTTTGCAGGAGTGTTTCAGATGAAAACTGAGATAGACGCATTGAATGAAGAGCTTACTGTACGCACTGACTATGAAAGTGACAGTTACATGAAACTGATTGAACGCGTCTCAGAACTAAGTGAAAAATACTACGCTATCGAAGAAATAAATTACGATGCTGAAGTAGAAAAAGTATTAAAAGGTATAGGATTTTCGCAAAATGATCTGGACAGACCAACCTCCGAATTTTCCGGTGGGTGGCGGATGCGTATTGAATTAGCAAAATTATTACTGCGGAAGCCCGATTTAATTTTACTGGATGAACCTACCAATCACCTTGATATTGAAAGTATTCAATGGCTGGAAGATTTTTTGCTTCATGCTGCTAAAGCGGTAATGGTTATATCGCACGACAGAGCATTTGTAGACAATATAACCAATAGAACCATTGAGGTAACTATGGGGCGTATTTACGACTATCGTGCTAAATATTCCGATTATCTGGTACTGCGGCAAGATCGCCGGGCACATCAGTTAAAAGCCTATGAAGAACAACAAAAAATGATTGCCGAAACTACAGAGTTCATAGAACGGTTTAAGGGGACTTATTCAAAAACTTTGCAAGTACAATCACGTGTGAAAATGTTGGAAAAACTCGACATTATTCAGGTAGATGAGGTTGATAATTCGGCATTACGCTTAAAATTTCCGCCTGCACCGCGTTCTGGGCAGTATCCGATAGTAGTAGAAGATTTATCCAAAAATTATGAGAATCATATTGTCTTTAAAGACGCTAATATGGTAATTGAGCGGGGGCAAAAAATAGCCTTGGTAGGAAAAAACGGCGAAGGTAAATCGACCATGATAAAAGCTATTATGGGCGAAATTGATTTCGAAGGAAAATGTGAAATAGGGCATAATGCCAAGATCGGATATTTCGCGCAAAACCAGGCGGCTTTACTAGATGAAAACCTTACTATTTTTGATACCATAGACCGTATCGCCGAAGGTGATATCCGTACACAGATAAAGAACATTCTGGGAGCTTTTATGTTTTCCGGAGATGATATTCAGAAAAAAGTAAAAGTATTGTCCGGGGGTGAAAAAACACGCCTGGCTATGATCAAGTTATTGTTAGAGCCTGTGAATTTGTTAATTCTGGATGAGCCTACCAATCATTTGGATATGAAAACCAAAGATATTATAAAAGAGGCACTTAAAGAATTTGAAGGAACCGTTATTCTGGTATCGCATGATCGTGATTTTCTGGACGGATTGGCCGAAAAAGTTTTTGAATTCGGTAATAAACGGGTAAAAGAACATTTTGAAGACATAAAAGGATTCTTAGCCCATAAAAAAATGGAAAATCTGAGTGAAATAGAAAAATAAGTGAAAATAACTTTTTCAATTTTAAACCTCTATTTTCATATTATAAAGATCAGGTAAGAGAGAACATTCTTAAAAGCCTGGTATAACTCTGTACAATACCTAAGAAATAAAGTAAAAAGCAGAAACTTTAAGAATACATTAGTAAAGGCCGGTTTTATAAAAATCGGCCTTTTTGATATCTTTACGCACCTTAAAAAAGAATATAATGCAAGAAAATATCCAACACATCCAAAATAGTATTGAACCGCTGCGTCAACAGATTATTCATCACAAAGTATATGAAGAAATTAACGATATGGAAGAGCTGCAGATTTTTATGCAGTTCCACGTTTATGCCGTTTGGGATTTCATGTCATTGTTAAAAGCTTTGCAGCAACAGCTAACATGTGTAAAAACACCGTGGTTTCCTACGCAAAACAGTAATACGCGTTATCTGATTAATGAAATTGTATTAGGGGAAGAGACAGATATTGATGCTTCCGGCAATCGTAAAAGTCATTTTGAACTGTATTTAGATGCCATGCAGCAATGCGGTGCAGCAACAGAAGAAATACAAAAGTTTATTGAACAGCTTAAGTTGACCAACAATTTTCCGTCAGCTTATAAAGCAGCCGAAACACCAACAAATGTACAAGCGTTTGTCAATTTTACATTTGATGTTATTAACACGCAAAAACCTCATATACAGGCAGCTGTTTTTACCTTTGGAAGAGAAGACCTTATTCCTAATATGTTCATTACTATGGTAAATGATATTCACCAGAAATTTCCGGAAGAACTATCTATATATAAATATTACCTGGAACGACATATAGAAGTGGATGGCGACCATCACAGCCATCTTGCTTTAGAGATGACCGCCCGGCTTTGCGGTGAAAACGAAACTTTCTGGAAAGAAGCCCAGCAAGCTGTTACAACATCGTTACAAAAACGCATTCTGTTATGGGATGGTGCTTATGAAGCTATTAAAAAAAAGAGAGAAACTACTTAATTATACGCCTATGAAACATTTTACAACACTTATTTTACTTTTTTATTTTATTCCTTTTCATGGTTATAGCCAGCAATCGGACATCGGAAGTTGGTACTCATATTTAGGAAATCACACATTACAAAAAAAATGGAATATATGGACAGAAACCCAGTACCGAAGTTATAATACCCTGACCGATATACAGCAGGTATTGATACGAACAGGTTTAGGATATAATGTAACCGAAAATAATAATAACATATTACTGGGGTATGCTTTTGTATATTCAGAGAACTATTTAAACAATGCCGGTTATAAAACGAACAATACAGAGCACCGTATATTCCAGCAGTTTCTGACAAAACAAACCTTTAATCGGTTTCATATATCTCATCGGTATAGAGTTGAAGAACGTTTTTTATCGGATGATTTTCAACTGCGTTTCCGTTATATGTTATTGATGAGCGTTACTTTGAATAATGCTGACCTTTCTAAGGGTACATGGTATGCAGCGGCAAGTAATGAAATTTTCCTGAACGGACAAAATAATGTATTTGACCGGAACAGGGTATATGGCGGAGTAGGATATGTCTTTAATAAGAATTTCAGATTGGAAGCCGGCTTTATGACACAACTGCAGGAAAAAACAAATCGCTCTCAGTTTATGGTTACATTGTTTAATAATTTTAATTTCAGTACTGTAAAAGATGAATAAAGCGGTTTTTAACTGGAGCGGAGGAAAAGACTCTGCCTTTGCACTGCAGAAGATACTTCAGGAGAAGCAATTTGAGGTAATTGCTTTGCTTACGACCATTAACGCAGATTCATTTGAATCTTCTATACATCATATTCCGTTTTCAATATTGAAACAACAGGCCGAAAGCCTGAATATTCCTTTATATCCTGTAAAAATTTCCGGTGAAATGGACGGATACAACAAGGCTATGGAAAATGCGGTTACTCATTTTAAAACACTGGGAGTCACCCATTTTATTTTCGGAGATATACATTTGCATGATGTAAAGTCTTACCGTGAAAACCAGCTGCATCCATATGGAATAAAGGTGGTAACACCTTTGTGGGAGCATACGTCTGAAGAAATTATGAACGCTTTTTTACAGTCGGGTATTAAAACCAAAATTGTGGTTACACAAGCAGAACATCTGAGTAAGGAATGGGTAGGTCAGGATATAACGGCTGAAACGATAAGCAAACTGCCGCATATTATAGATGTATGTGGTGAGAATGGGGAATACCATACATTAGCTTATAGTGGCCCTTTATTTTCTACTGATATTTTTTTCGAGATAGACCGGGTGGAAGAAAAGTCATACTGTATTAATTTAGAAGATAATACATGTAAAACATACTATTACTGGCAGGCCATTTTTAAATAAAATGTTTTTTTCAAATAAAAAAAGGTGACTTTTCAGTAATTTATGGTCTTATTAATAGTTGTGAAAAAGGAAATTGTACTTTATTGATTAATTGTTGTATAAAAATCAGATGTAACCGTCTGATTTTTATTTTATATAAAAAACAACATCCGGATTATCCGGATGTTGTTTTACTTTTTAGGCTCTATATTATGACCTTGTTGATCATCATCAATAAACATTTTTACGTTGTTTACTAAATTCCGTAATACTTTTTCTTTATTAATAGCCGTACCGTATTCTATTAATGACATTTTGTTGTTTAGGGTAGCAATGTCATCTGTCAATTGCTTGGCCCCGATATTCACACGAATACCAATCAAAGCTTCATCAGGTACATCTTTAAATACTTTGACCAAATTACCGTGCCAGTCAAAATCTTTTAAATCCTGGAACCGATCAGCATTAATAGTCATAATAACAGTTTTGACTGTGTCTACAACCTCGATATCTGTTTTTACTTCCTGTGCCTGCACAGATAATGTGAGTGTAAACATACCTAAAAGGCTAAATACTAACTTTTTCATATTCTTTTGTTTTATTTTAAAGATAAACAAAAAGTAGCACATAAAAAAACCAAATTAGTTGCTTTTTTTACGCATTTTCATATTTAAGAATTCTACAGCTAAGGAAAAAGCAATAGCAAAATACAGGTATCCCTTTGGGACAGCTCCAACATACTGACCGGCTAATACAGCATTTGAAAGGTGCATACTTTCGGTGGTTAGCATGAACCCAATGAGAATAAGAAAAGCTAATGCCAGAATCTGTATAGACGGATTGCGGTTTACAAAGTTACCTACCGGTACGGCAAACAACATCATTATGGCTACTGATATAATGACAGCTGCTACCATAATATACAAGGCACCTTCTATACCATTTGTCATTCCCACAGCTGTTAAAATGCTGTCTACAGAAAAAATAAGATCTATAATTAAAATCTGGCCTATGACTGAAGCAAACGAAACCGAAGCGCTTTTTTTTGCTTCTTTTGAATCAGTAACGTGGTCTATATGACTTATTTTTTCGTGAATTTCTTTCGTGGATTTGTAAATAAGGAAAATACCACCTGCCAGTAGAATCATGGCCTGTCCGTTAAAATCTGCTTTAAACCATCCCCAGTCTATGCTAAGCAAGGAGGCTTTCATACGGGTAAGCCAGGTAATTCCAAACAGCATGGCAATACGCATAAACATTGCCAGAAATAGCCCCAGACGCGTAGCTTTTTTACGTTTTTCTTCGGGGAGTTTTCCCGTTACAATAGAAATAAAAATGACGTTGTCTATTCCCAAAACAATTTCTAAAAAAGTAAGGGTTAAAAAAGCCACAATGGCATCAGCAGTTAAAAATACTTCCATAAAACGATGTTAGATTAAAGCTATTTTGTATCAGGTAGAGCAAGACAATTAAAGATAGCATATAGCAGTATAAAGCAAAAAAACAGAAGTTAAAATTAATCTGTTTTTTTGATAACGCCTTTCTGTTTTTCAATAGCTCCTACCAATCCGTATTCAAAAGTGTATTCATTACCATTGGTAGATAAAATTTTCATATGAATACCCTGTTGTTCTGCCCGGTTTTTAGGATGCAACTTTTGTAAAACATATTCACAGTCATTTATCCAGCGGATAGAAGCAGTATCTGTTTTTCCTTTATAGGTTTCTATTTCTATACTTTCTTTACGAATAAAAGTAGAAGAATGTTTTTCGCCGTCTATTTCCTGTTCAAAAATAAAAGTACCTGTTTTAAAATCAGCACAGTTACGCTGCTGATTATAGCAGGAAGCAGCTAAAAAGCTTAGAATAAGTATAGGTATTGTTTTCATTAGGTGTGATGTTTATCATTAAAAAAACCGCTGACCATATTCAAGAGCCCTTTAAAAAACCAAAATACGGCAAAAGCACAAAGTAAAATGCCTAAACCTAAAATAGGATAATAAAACGGATGCGATTGATTTTTAAAAGAAGAATTTATAATTACCGGGCCTATAAACATAAGCGGTATAGCTAGCCCTATTTTACGAATGCCAGCAAATAATTGTTTTTTATCGGTTTCGGGTGTCATGCGTGTACTGTATTATGGCATTGCGGACATTACCATATTGTTCTATTAATGCTATAGCTTCTTCTTCACCAATATGTAGTTCGTCCACAAGCATTTGATGGGCACGTTTTACCAGTTTTTTATTCGACAGTTTCATATCTACCATCTTGTTTCCTTTTACATGACCTAACTGTATCATTACACTGGTAGAAATCATGTTCAGAATGAGTTTTTGAGCCGTACCCGCTTTCATACGCGAACTACCCGTTACAAATTCAGGACCCACCGTTACTTCTATAGGAAAGTCTGAAGCAACAGCAAGAGGGCTGCCGGGATTACAGGTAATACCTGCTGTTGGAATGTTATTTTCTCTGGCAAATTGCATACCGCCTAATACATAGGGTGTTGTACCGGAGGCAGCTATACCTATAAGAAAATCATTGGAATTTATATGAAATGCTTTCAAATCATTCGCTACCTGAAAGGCATTATCCTCAGCATTTTCTACTGCTTTTCGGATAGCTGTATCTCCACCAGCAATCAAACCAATTACCAGATCGTGTGGAACACCGAAAGTGGGCGGACATTCAGAGGCGTCTACAATGCCCAGACGTCCAGAAGTTCCGGCTCCTATATAAAACAAACGCCCTCCCTTTGTCAGTTGGTCGGTTATCTTATAAACGACTTTTTCTATTTGTGGAATAGCCTTTTGTACGGCGGTCGGTACAGTTTGATCTTCCTGGTTGATATGGGTCAGTAACTCATTCACTGACATTTTTTCCAGGTGGTCATAGTGTGAAGCTGCTTCTGTAATTTTAGTATAATTCATATCAGGAGATTGATCGTTACAAATGTAATTATTTTTCAGTTGATTCCGCCATTTATACAGCGACTATAGGCTTTTTTTAGTACTTTTGTCATTAAAGTAGGTCGCCTTATCGCTGGCTGTAAGTCAGAGGAAAGTCCGGGCACCATAGAGCAAGCTAAGCGGGTAACACCCGTCCGCCGTAAGGTGAGGACAAGTGCAACAGAAAGAATGTACAGGTAATGCTGTAGTGAAACCAGGTAAACTCTTGGCGGTGAAATGCCATGTATACCAATGTTTGAGGGTAGCTCGCCCAAGTTGGAGGGTAGGCAGATAAAGCTTTCGGGTAACCGGAAGCGTAGATAAATGATAAGGAAAAACTATAAACAGTTTTTACAGAACCCGGCTTACAGACCTGCTTTTTTATTATTAAAAGTATGTTAACTTTATGTTTTTACTCTTCTTCACCATCTTCATCATCAGTAACTTCTTCTATCTCATATTCAAAAAAAGAAAATACAGAACCGCCGTATTTCCGGCTAGAGGAAAAATAGGGAAGGTGTTCCATTTTTGTATGGGCGGAATGTTCTATAATCAGCAAACCTTCATCAGCTAATAAGCCGTTGTTAAAAACAAGTGTTGGTATGTTTTCAAACTGTTCCTGAGAGAAATCATATGGCGGATCAGCAAATATAATATCGAATGTATTTTTTTCACGCTCTAAAAATTTATAGACATCGGATTTTACGGCTGACAAATCCATGTCAAACTTTTGTGCAGTGGCTTTTATAAACTGTACACATTTAAATTCCGCATCAACAGCTGTAACAGGAGCTGCACCTCGTGAGGCAAACTCATAGCTGATATTTCCTGTTCCGGCAAATAGATCTAGTACACTCAGCTCATGGAAATTAAACTGGTGATTTAAAATATTAAAAAGCGCCTCTTTACTTAGGTCTGTAGTGGGCCTAACAGGCAGGTTTTTAGGGGCGGTTAAACGATGGCCTTTATATTTTCCGGAAATAATTCTCATGCGTGAAGGGCTATAAAATGTGGTTTTAAAGAGGCGGTATCAACTGAAAGGGTTTGTGCGATGGTATGATGATCCAGCACGTTTACATAACGAATGTATTTATAAGCTATCTCATAATACTCATTCTGTGCATCAATTTCACCAAAAAGGATAAGGGGTACCTGGTTAGTATCCAATTTCAACTGTTCAAAAACAAAGAGAATGTAGTAAATGAAATCTTCTTTTGTCTGATGCTGGAAAGTATTATAAAAGATAATCTTTTTATCTTTTAACACTATTATCTGAAACTCCGAAGTATTCAGATGTAGCCAAAACTCGCAGGGAAGCCCTTCACTTGTATGCGTAATATAATCTATTAATACAGTAGAAATATGCTTGAACGTAAACGTTCCCCATTTATCCAGAAGAAAATTATTGTAATTTATATAAGGAACATATACATTTTTACAATTTTGGCTGTTTACGTCATCATAATCAAAATAATCAGTAGGGTATACTTTTGTCGTATACTGCAGATAATTTCCCAAAATGGTTTCGTCAAAAATAATCTCGGGAACCAAAGTATTTAAAGCATTATCATGTAATACGAGAATTTCGTTGTAGGTAGCATTTAAAACATCTTCTGAACTGAAAATACGTTCTAATTGTGGCTCCAAAGGTGCTAAATGGTCAATTGAAAATGATTTGAAATGACTAATCTGGTTACTGACTTCATTTTTCACACAATAAGAAAAATGCTGTAATGCAACTTCAAGAATTAATTTATGATATAGTGGCGTACTCATTTCAGTAGATTAATGACAGCAAATGTACAATTTTTTAGCGATAGAAGGCTTATAGAAGAAACATTGGTATCTTTGCCAAAAGAATTTATTATGACTTCTACTGAGTTTTACCGGATATTAAAAAAACAATTTCCGTTTGAAACTACTTTAAAACAAGATATTTTTCTACAAAAAATCGCACAATTCGTTACCAGTGAGGTACAGGATGAACTTTTTGTTTTAAAAGGATATGCAGGAACAGGAAAAACCACACTTTTGAGTACATTGGTAAACCAGCTGAAATATGCCGGTAAAAAATACGTATTGCTTGCTCCTACAGGACGGGCTGCAAAAGTGATTTCAAACTACTCCCTAAAAACGGCTCATACTATACACAAACGGATTTATTATCCTAAAAAAAATAAAAATACGGGTATGGCTTTTACCATGCAGGTTAATAAGTTCAAAGATACTGTTTTTATTGTTGACGAGTCGTCTATGATTGCCGATACAGCTACTGAAAGTACCATGTATACGCATGGCTCATTATTAGACGATCTGATGTATTATGTATATTCCGGTTATAATTGCAAGTTAATTCTGGTTGGTGATACTGCGCAATTACCGCCTGTACATATGGAAGTAAGTCCGGCTTTGGATATTGATAAATTATCGTTAAATTATCAGATGGAAGTCTACCATATGGAATTAGACGAAGTAATGCGACAGGAAGAAAATTCGGGTATTCTTTTTAACGCTACTGAATTACGTTCTTTATTGCCTACCACTTTTTATGATACTTTTGCGTTTGACGTAGGTGTTTTTAAAGATATTGTTCGCCTGCAAGACGGGTATGATATTTTAGATGCTATACATGAGGCGTATGCGAAAGACGGAATGGAAGAAACGGTTTTTATTGTACGGTCAAACAAAAGAGCAAATCAATACAATCAACAAATACGCTATAAAATATTGGATAAAGAAAGTGATATCAGTGCCGGTGATTTTGTAATGGTGGTAAAGAATAATTATTTCTGGTTGAAAGAGCAGCATGAAACGGATTTTATTGCTAACGGAGATATTCTGGAAATTTTACAGATTTATAAATTTAATGAAATTTATGGATTCAGATTCGCTCAGGTTAAAGTGCGGATGATTGATTACCCAAACCTGGCTCCGTTTGATACTATTGTCTTATTGGATACACTTACTTCAGAATCGGCTTCTTTAACCTATGAGGAATCGCAACGGTTATATAATGAAGTGGCTATGGATTATGAAGATCAAACGCCCTATAAAAAATTACAAAGCATTAAAAATAATGAATTTTTTAATGCTTTGCAGATTAAATTTTCCTATGCTGTCACATGTCATAAGTCACAGGGAGGGCAATGGAATAAAGTATTCATAGAACACCCTTATTTACCCGACGGTATTACCCGGGAATATATCCGTTGGTTGTATACCGCCATGACTAGAGCCAAGGAAAAATTGTATCTGATTGGTTTTGATGATACATTTTTTACTTCTTGAGGATTAATTAACTGTCTTTCAATCGTTCCTGTAATAGTTTAATTTCATCACGCAACTTAGCCGCCTGGATAAAATCCAATTCTTTTGCGGCTTTTTCCATCGTTTTTCGTTTTTCACGGATTAATTTTTCGATGTCATTAAGCGAGCCGTATTGTACCAGTTCTTCAGCCACCTTTTCCAGATTGTTTTTCTGTTCATACTGTTTAACAGATGAGATAGAACCTGCCAGAGAACTGTCAATTTTTTTATTCAATGCTTTCGGTTGTAAACCGTTTTCCTGGTTATAAGCCATTTGTTTGGCTCTTCGGTAATTGGTCTCATCTATTGTTTTTTGCATACTGTCAGTTACTTTATCCGCATACATAATAGCTTTCCCATTTACATTTCTTGCAGCTCTACCAACGGTTTGCGTTAAAGAACGTGCACTTCTTAAAAAGCCTTCCTTGTCCGCATCTAAAATAGCAACTAGAGAAACTTCTGGTAAATCCAGACCTTCACGTAATAAATTTACACCAATCAGTACGTCAAATAATCCTTTACGCAGGTCCTGCATAATTTCAACACGTTCCAGTGTATCAATATCCGAATGGATATACCGGCAGCGGATACCTACTTTTGTAAAATACTTGGCCAGTTCTTCAGCCATTCTTTTTGTTAGAGTTGTAACTAATACGCGTTCGTCTATGTCTACTCTTTGCTGAATTTCTTCAATTAAATCATCAATCTGGTTCAGGCTTGGGCGTATTTCAATAATAGGATCAAGCAAGCCTGTTGGCCTGATCACCTGTTCCACATATACCCCTTCCGTTTTTTGCAGCTCGTAATCTGCCGGCGTAGCTGAAACGAAAATAACCTGATTTTGCAAGGCTTCAAATTCTTCAAACTTTAAAGGCCGGTTATCCATGGCAGCGGGTAGGCGGAATCCGTATTCAACCAGATTTTCTTTTCGGGAACGGTCACCACCGTACATGGCATGTACCTGTGATACGGTTACATGGCTTTCGTCAATAACCATTAAATAATCATCAGGAAAATAATCGAGCAGACAGAAAGGACGTGTACCGGGCAGGCGTTGATCTAAATAACGTGAATAATTTTCAATACCAGAACAATAACCCAGCTCGCGCATCATTTCCAGATCAAAATTAGTGCGTTCCTCTAGTCGTTTAGCTTCCAGGTGTTTGCCTATAGATTTAAAATAGTCGACCTGTTTTACCATATCCTGCTGAATTTCCCATATAGCATTTTGTAATACGTCCGGAGAGGTAACAAACATATTGGCGGGGTAAATATTCAAGCGGGGATAACGTTCTAGTACCTTTTGTGTGGAAACGTCAAAACTTTCAATTTCTTCAATTTCATCTCCGAAAAAATGAATGCGAAAAGGCTGGTCTGCGTAACTAGGGAAAATTTCCACAGTATCACCTTTTATCCGGAAAGTACCGTGATTAAATTCTCCTTCTGTACGAGAATATAAACTCTGTACTAAACGATGCAGTAATTTAGTACGCGAAATCTGCTGGTTCTGCTCCAGCGAAATAACATTTTTTTGAAATTCAACCGGATTTCCGATACCGTATAAACAAGAAACAGAAGATACTACCACTATATCTCTACGACCTGAAAGTAGGGAAGAAGTAGTGCTAAGCCGTAACTTTTCAAGCTCATCATTAATAGAAAGGTCTTTTTCAATATATTGCCCGGAAACCGGCAAATATGCTTCAGGCTGGTAATAATCGTAATACGATACAAAATATTCAACAGCATTATCCGGAAAAAATTGCTTGAATTCAGAATAGAGCTGCGCAGCCAGTGTTTTATTGTGTGCGAGAATTAAAGTGGGACGCTCTACCTGCTCAATAAGGTTGGCAACAGTAAAGGTTTTTCCTGAGCCTGTAACCCCCAGAAGGGTTTGAAATTTTTCATTTTGTTGAATACCATTTACCAAAGCTTTTATAGCTTCAGGCTGATCACCGGTAGGTTTAAATTCGGAAGCAATCTTAAATTTCATATACAAATATATGAAATAAAAAAGCGAAAGGGAACCTTTCGCTTTTAAATTAAGTATTTTATAAATTAGTTAACTTTGAAAGTTACTCTTCTAGCAAATTTAGCAACATTTTTGTTAGCACCATCTATAGAAGCATCTTCTCCCTGAGCATTAATTTTGATTCTTGAACTTGAAACTCCTGTTTGCTCTAACAATTTAGCTACATTCTTAGCACGTTTTTCAGATAAACGTTTGTTGTAGTTTGCATTACCTACTGAATCAGCAAATCCGTTTACTTCAACAGAAGCGTCAGGATTACTTCTTAAGTAAGTTAAGATAAAATTAGTTGCTTCAGAGTTTTTAGGAGTTGATTTATCAAAATCAAAGTATACAGCTACATAACCATCATTGATTAAGTCTTTAGCAGTATTGGAATCTGATTTTGTAAAAGTTTCTCCTTTACCATAGTTCTCAGCAAAGTATTGCTCGTAAGAATCCGGAATACCGTTTTTGTTTTGGTCAATTGAACGACCTTTAACATCTACCATATTACCAGCTGGTGTGTTTGGTTCTAAATCTAAATAATCAGCTACACCGTCATTATCAGAATCTAACATTTTGTTTTCGATATCTGTAACACGTCCTTCTAATGATTCTAAACGGTTAGTAATCATATCTTCGTAAGAGAACCAGTCAGCATGTTCTTCGTTTCCACCTAAGTAGAAAGATAAACCTAAAGTAGCATTGTAAAGCGTTCCGTTGAAAGCTCTGTCTTCAGCTGCAACTGCACCATCAAAAGTTCTGTCTTGACGAACATTGTTGATCATTGAGAAATCAGCATTTAAAGCTACGCGTTTAGCTAATTTTACCTGACCTGTTAAACCAACAATAACGTGTCCCATCTGGTCTTTTTCATATAAACCATCAGGATATACATTTTCTTTACCAGGTGTCATCCAAGAATAACCAGCACCTAAGTGAGCTTGTAAGTTGAATACTTTCGTCCATTCTTCAAAGTTCATAATACGGCCTAAGTTTGCAACCCCTTGTAAACTTGCTCTGTAATATTTCGTTCTGAATTCTTGAGATCCTTCACCGTTTTTCATGTAATCGTACCCAAAATCAGCTTTAATACCGAATTTGTTGTTGAACATATAACGCACACCTGCATCACCATGAACAAAGCTAAAGAATGTATCACTATGATAACCAGTTGACATAGGTGAGGCTGGTTTGGTTAAACCA
This sequence comes from Paenimyroides tangerinum, assembly GCA_050990835.1. Classification (GTDB taxonomy): domain Bacteria; phylum Bacteroidota; class Bacteroidia; order Flavobacteriales; family Flavobacteriaceae; genus Flavobacterium. The sequence goes on from CP158859.1 coordinate 2,372,362, forward strand.
CCGTTAACATCAATTGACCACTTGTTGTAGTTGTTAGACGTTTCCTGAGCATTTACATTTCCTAGTGAAAATAAAGCTACCAATAATGGTAATGTTATTTTTTTCATAATCTTTTTTTTTATTAGTATATAATTAATTGATAATTATGGTACAAAAGTACCCAATTTTTCTGATTATACAAATTTTAAAAATGCTTTTTGTTAAAAAATTTTATTTACCCATTTTTTTTCTGAGTAAAAAGTACCGAATGGAAGGATAGAAGCCAAGCATATCAACAAGAACTTTTTTACACTCCATTTCAGTTCGATTTTTAACATAATTGCAAGAACAATATATAAGATGAATAGCAAACCGTGTGCCATTCCTATCGGAAATAGAAGAGATTTGTATAGTTCTGTATTTATGTTTTTGATAACCAACATGTTAAAAAATAAAACTAAATACGAAATACCTTCTAAAATTCCTATAATGTTAAAAAAGCGTAGCATTTTTCCTTATTAGTAGTCTAATAATTGGTTATTAAATTCTCTCAAATCTGAAATATTGTGTTTATTATTCAAATCAAGCATCAGAGATAAAAAATAATTAAAATTTTCGGAATGGCTGGTTTCAGAAACAGTTTGCTCCATTTCGTCAATAGGTTCATCAGATGGCATGGTTACAAGAAAATCCTTGTTTTTGTCAATATGCTCATAAGCTAAGCGTAGTGCTTTAACTACAACAGGATTTTGTTCAACTAAAGCAATTTCTCTGAGCTTTTTTAATTCAGGAACAATTTTATCTGCAGCAATACCATTTGAGATTACTTCAACCTGTAATTCTTTAATAATTCTGTTAGCGTTTGTATTTTCCACAATTTTCTACATTTTATGGGGCAAAAATAAATCTTAGCAAATGGATTTCCTAATGAATTATAATATTTTAGTATACTTTTGACCTATAATATATATTATGTAAAATAGAATATTTTTTATGCTAGTAAGATAACGGGCCAATTCCTATCTTTGACAGAAAAATGGTATATCTTATTCTCAGTATTATTTCAAGCGTTTCAGTAGGAATACTTTTTAAACTGATACGATCAAAAGCTTCCGTTACTATTCTTTTATTTACTTTTAACTATGCTGTAGCTACTTGTGCTGCTTTTTATTTTTTCAAGCCGGATCTCCCGGCTAGTTTTACACATATTCCATGGTCGTTGGTTTTACCATTAATCATTTTATTGCCCGGTATTTTCATGTTTTTACCTTTAGCAATAAAAAATTCCGGTATTATAAAAACGGATATAGCCCAGCGTTTGTCTCTTATTATCCCTATTCTATGCAGTTTCTGGTTATTTAAAGAACGTATTTCGTCTTTAAAAATGGCTGCTCTTGTTATAGGTTTTCTGTCTGTCATTTTTATTCTTAACAAAAAGAATACGTCCCAGAAAAATTCTCTTTATTTACTGGTCATTTTTTTTGGATATGGTTGTATTGATGTTTTGTTTAAACAGGTAGCACTTTCACAATCGATATCCTATACAGCTGTGCTGACTTATATTTTTACCGGCTGTTTTCTAGTATGTTTAGTTGCTACAGCTGTAAAATTTGAAAAAATAAAAACAGGCTTTAAAGCTAATATGGTTATGTATGGTATAGTATTAGGCATAATAAATTTTGCGAATATTTTTTTCTATTTAAAGGCACATCAGTTTTTTAAAGATACCCCTACTACTGTTTTTGCTACTATGAACTTTGGTGTCGTTTTATTGGGTACCCTTGTAGGCACTTTTTTCTTTAAAGAAAAGTTGACAAAATTAAATGGTATCGGATTATTTTTAGCCTTACTTGCCATAACTTTGATTGTTATTTCACAAAATAAGTAATTATGTATATATCTAAAATTTTTGTTACTGTTGACAATGTTCTGGTACGCAAACATGAAGGCAATTTTGAAATTCTGCTTATCAAAAGACTAAATGAACCGTTTAAAGATTTTTGGGCGCTTCCGGGAGGCTTTGTTGATGAAAATGAAGATTTGGAAACGGCGGCAAAACGTGAGTTATATGAAGAAACATCTGTACGTGTTTTCCAGGTAAAACAAATCGGAGCTTATGGTCATCCGAAAAGAGATCCGCGCGGACATATGGTATCAATTGCTTATTTTTCTGAAATAGACAATTTAACAACGGCACAGGCTGCAGACGACGCAAAAGAAGTAAAATGGTTTGGATTGGATATACTGCCGCCTCTTGCTTTTGACCATTTAGCCATCATCAATGATGCACGTAACAAATTTATGGTATAACTAGTACTACTGTTTAATGCTTATATTTTGCTTATTTAGTCCGTTTTTCTTTAGATAAAACGCCATTACCCTATTTCATAAAATCTTTTTTCTGCTTTTATTTTTAATTTTTCTGTAAAACAGGAAATACCAAGCCAATGTAATGTAAACTTTAAAAAATATCTGTGTTTCCTTTACCTTCCCGGATGATTTCAGGTTCATGTCCTGATAAATCGATGACCGTAGAGGGCTGATTGTCGCCATATCCCCCATCAATTACCATGTCTACTTTATTTTGCCATTTCTCAAAAATCAATTCAGGGTCTGTAGTGTATTCAATTACATCATCTTCATCATATATAGAGGTAGAAACAATGGGATTACCCAGTTTTCGCACAATTTCCAAGACAATATTGTTGTCCGGAACCCTTATCCCCACGGTATTTTTTTTCTTAAATTCTTTAGGAAGATTATTATTTCCCGGTAAAATAAAAGTATAAGGTCCTGGTAAGCTTCTTTTTAAAATTTTAAAAGTTGAAGTATCTATCTGTTTGACATAATCGGAAAGGTTGCTTAAATCGGAGCAGACAAATGAAAAATTTGCTTTCTCCAGTTTAATCCCCTTAATCTTGGCAATACGCTCCAATGCTTTTGAATTGGTGATATCACATCCCAATCCGTATACAGTATCAGTAGGATAAATGATTAATCCTCCATTTTTAAGCGTATCTACCACTTTAGCTATTTCTTTTGGATTGGGATTCTCCGGGTAAATTTTTATAAACTGTGCCATTTTTCTTTAAAAGTTACGAAATTACAGTCAGACGAGCAAACCTGAGCAGTAATTTCTTGATACCACCCACGTCAAATTTAATTTCGGCTTTTTTGTCTGCCCCGGCACCTTCCAAATTCAGAATAATCCCTTTTCCGAAACGTTCATGCATTACAATCTGCCCTTCCTGTAACGAAACATTATTGATTCCCCCAGTGGCCGGTTTATCTATCATTTTGCTCACTTGCTTGAGTTTACGGATATCGTGATTAGGTTTCGGAGGTTCATTTTCAGTAAGCCATTTGGGAGGAGTACTTGATGTAGGTTTTGTTAACCGGAGTTTTGATTTATCCACATCACCGAAAATATCAGGATTTATACTTGACCTGTACCTGTAATTCGTTTCCGGAGCACTTAAAAATTCTAAATACGCAGGATTGATTTCCTCAATAAAACGCGACGGATCACAATCTACAAGTTTTCCCCACCGGTATCGGGATTGTGCATAGGTCAGATAGGCCTGATGTTCGGCTCTTGTCAATGCCACATAAAATAATCGCCGTTCTTCTTCCAGCTCACTTCTGGAATTCATACTCATAGCACTTGGAAACAGATCTTCCTCCATACCTACACAAAATACTGTAGGAAATTCAAGTCCTTTAGCCAGGTGAATGGTCATTAAAGCTACCCTGTCGTCATCTCCTTTATCATTATCTAAATCCGTAGCTAGTGCCACATCTTCTAAAAATTCAGATAAAGCACCTCTAGCACCATCCACTTCTTTTTGCCCTTCAATAAAATCCTTAATACCGTTTAAAAGTTCTTCTATGTTTTCCAGTCGCGTAATCCCTTCTGGCGTACCGTCTTTTTTCAGCTCCTGGATTAACCCGGTTTTTTTTACGACATAATCCGCTAAATAATAAGCATCCTGGCTTTCATTGATGACCTGGAAATTTTTGACCATTGTAACAAAATCGTTCAGCTTCCCTTTTGTTCCGGCTGTTAGTTTAAGGTCTATCTTATCAATATGCTCCATCACTTCAAAAATAGAGCGCTTGTAATGATTCGCAGCAATATTCAGTTTTTCTACTGTCGTATTTCCAATTCCGCGTGTAGGGTAATTAATTATGCGTATTAAGGCTTCTTCATCTTTAGGGTTAATGATCAATCGTAAATAGGACAAAACATCTTTTATTTCCTTACGTTGATAAAACGATAAACCACCATAAATACGATAAGGGATATCTTTTTTGCGGAGTGCATCTTCCATAGCACGGGATTGCGCATTGGTACGATAAAGTATGGCAAAATCAGAATTTTTCATTTGCCTGGTCATTTTTTCTTCAAAAATCGTAGAGGCTACAAAACGTCCTTCCTCAGCATCGGTTATGGATCGGTGTACTTTGATTTTCGGTCCGTCATCATTTGCTGTCCAGACTACTTTATCTAGCTTGGTTTTGTTTTTATCTATAATGCTGTTGGCAGCTTCTACAATGTTCTTAGAAGAACGGTAATTTTGTTCCAATCTGTAGGTACGGACGTCTTCATAATCTTTCTGAAAATTGAGAATATTGTTAATGTTGGCACCGCGAAAAGCATAGATAGACTGCGCATCATCGCCTACGACGCAAATATTCTGAAACCGATCAGATAAAGCACGTACAATTAAATATTGCGAATGGTTGGTATCCTGATACTCATCTACCAAAATATAGCGAAAACGATTCTGATATTTCATCAGAACCTCTGGAAAACGGCTTAATAACTCATTGGTCTTTAGCAATAAGTCATCAAAATCCATGGCACCTGATTTAAAACAACGTTCTACATAATGTTGATAAATATCCCCAATCCGGGGTTTTTTAGCCATAGCATCAGCTTCTACCAATTCCGGATTATTAAAATAAGCTTTAACTGTTATCAGACTGTTTTTATAAGAAGAAATACGGTTCAGCACTTCTTTTGGTTTATAAATATCTTTATCAAGCTGCATTTCCTTAATAATTTGTCCGATAAGGCGCTGGCTGTCTTGCGAATCATAAATAGTAAAATTAGAAGGATAACCTAATTTATCAGCTTCGGCCCTTAAAATGCGCGCAAATACCGAATGAAATGTTCCCATCCATAAATTTTTTGCTTCGGAAGCGCCCACAATTTTAGCAATCCGTTCTTTCATTTCACGGGCCGCCTTATTGGTAAAAGTCAACGCCAGAATATTAAAAGCATCTACTCCCTGATGCATTAAATAGGCAATGCGCAGGGTAAGTACTCTGGTTTTGCCTGATCCGGCACCCGCAATAACAATCATGGGCCCGTCTTTTTGCAACACCGGGGCACGTTGTGCTTCATTCAGCTGGTCAATATAATTTTGCATACTAATGGAGGAGAAAATTAATTCTCAAAGTTACTATTCATATAAATAAAGAACAAATAATATTATTTTCGGTTTATATTTGTTTTAATTAATTTAGATACTATGTTTCCGAATTTCACAGTTGACTGGAAAGAGTCATTATTAATTTTGTTAGGTTTGGTAGTCATTATTTTGCTGTACTATCTTTTCAACAGAAAATCTATAGCCCAGGAAAAAGAAGCCAAACTATTATTCAGAAAACATTTAGAAGTTTCCCGTAACGAACCAGACAGAACTGTCCCACCTCGAAAATCGTCTCCTCAGCTACTACAAGCTTATGAGCGGTTGACTATTTTAATGGAACGTACAGATCTTCATCGTCTTGTTAATCGTGTATTGCCCATTTCGCCGGTTAAACAGGATTATGCTCATTTTTTAATTCAAACTATAGAACAGGAATATGAGTTTAATATAGGACAGCAAATTTATGTTACTGATGAAGCCTGGGCATTGATTACCACTGCAAAAAATACCATTATTCAGGATATTTTAAAAACAGCTTTAAGAGAAGAACTGCTGTCGGCTGATGAACTAAGAACCGCATTATTAAAAAGGAATACTAAAGATTCTATAACTGACCTGGCAAAGACCCGGTTACGCAAAGAGGTAGCAGATTTGGTATAATTTTGGATAAAACTTTAAAAAAAAATGATTGTACGATGAAAAAAACAGTATTTTTTGTGAGTTTCCTGTGTATAGGGCTCATGAGTTGTGAGAGTTCAGATGTCTGCCACTGTGAAGTATCGAAAAAAATATATGATGAAAACGGGCAGGTTGTTAGTCTGGATTATTATGGCAGCAAAGATGGACGTTGTGAGGATTTGCCTGACAGGGATGAAGAAGTTTATGATTATAGAAATATAAGCTGTGATTAAAAAAAAGATGCTTAAATAAAGCATCTTTTTTTGTGTACTATTTAGGCATATACTTTTTCAGATTGTCCATATCTATATGCAGGCCTTTGGCAATACCCATGCCTAAAGCAGCGGAAACTCTAAACCAATGACATAACTGACGCATGGTTATTTCCTGCTTTTTTGGTCCTTCAATACCCGACATCGCTCCCACAATATTTTGTATGGTATTTTGCTTTGCCTGGTCATCCATTACCTCATCAAACAGGATACCGGGTTGCGTATAGTGATCTTCATCTCCCTTAGCCCCATAATTCCGGTCAAAATAAGAAACCGTAGTATCTTCTAATGTATAGGGTTGCCCTTCATATTGTTCCGGTTCGTAATTTCCGTCAAATGAATTAGGATAATAATTAGGAGCGGCTCCGCCATTGTCTGTAAATTTCATGGCACCGTCTCTGTGGTAATTGTTTACCATAAACGGACATGCATTTACGGGTAAATCCTGATAGTTTGATCCTATACGGTACCGCTGGGAATCTGGGTAAGCAAAAATTCTGCCCTGTAACATCTTATCAGGAGAAAAACCAATTCCGTCTATAACATTTGTAGGGGCAAAAGCTGCCTGTTCCACATCCCGGAAGTAATTGGAAGGAATTTCATTTAATTCAAAATACCCCACTTCTTGTAAAGGATATTCTTTCTGCGACCATGTTTTCGTTACATCGAACGGATTCCAGTAAAAATCCGATGCCTGTGTTTCCGTCATAACCTGAATATACATTATCCATCTTGGAAAATTTTTAGCATCAATAGCTTTAACCAAATCACGTTGTGCATAATCAGGGTCTATTCCCCGCATACTGTCAGCATGCGAACCGTCAAAATTTTTAATACCTTGTTGTGTACGTAAATGAAATTTTACATATACACGTTCGTTTTCTTTGTTCACCATAGAAAAGGTATGCGAACCATAGCCATGCATATGACGATATCCGTCTGGCGTTCCTCTGTCTGACATTAAAATAAGTACCTGATGTAGTGATTCCGGATTTAAGGACCAGAAGTCCCACATCATAGTTGGTGATTTCGTGTTGGTACGAGGGTCTCTTTTCTGGGTATGGATAAAATCAGGGAATTTTTTAGCATCTTTAATAAAAAATACAGGCGTATTATTCCCTACTAAATCCCAGTTCCCATCTTCAGTATAAAACTTCAGAGCAAAACCTCTTGGATCGCGTTCTGTATCTGCAGATCCTTTTTCACCTCCTACTGTAGAGAAACGCGCAAACATTCTGGTTTCCTTACCTATTTCAGAAAATATTTTAGCACGGGTATACCTGCTAATGTCGTGGGTAACTACAAATCTTCCGAAAGCACCTGATCCTTTAGCGTGTACTATCCGTTCCGGAATACGTTCTCTGTTAAACTGTGCTAATTTTTCATGTAGAAAAAAGTCCTGTAAAAGCACAGGACCCCGCCTTCCTACTGTCTGAGAATTCTCATACTGATTTTTGCCTACCGGACTTCCGGCGTTGGTAGTGATTTTTTTGTTTTTGTTCTCCATAACCTGATATTGTTTGTTTAGTTGTATAAAGTTAAAAAGAAAAAAACGGTGCAGGTAAGTAAAAGAATTGATATTACCTATGCGCCGATAAATAAAAAAAACCGGCATTTGCCGGTTTATATTTTAAATTTCATCATCATCTTCCTCTTCATCATCATAATCGTCGTCATCTTCATCATATTCCTCTTCGTCGTCTTCGTCCTCATCCTCCTCATCTGAATCTGATTTCTTAGGTGTTTTTTTTGCCTTTTTCGGTCTATCTTCTTCCTCTTCTTCCTCAATATCCATATCTTTTACATTGATAGAATCCACAGGAATGATATCATCATCTTCGTCAAAATTCTCAATACGATCGGCTAATTTTGTACTTACTTTTACTAAATAAATAGTATCTTCTGTACACACTTCCACTGCTTCTACCGTTTCGTTTTTGGCGTTTTTAAAACGGATGATATCCGAATCATCGTAACCGTCGGGAAACTTTTCCACTAATAGTGTTAAAATCTCGTTTGTTAATTTGGCGTAATCAACAATTACTCTTTTCATTCTTATTTTGTACTTTATTTCGCCAAAAATACTACCCTATTTTAAATCGTCAAAAATAAAATAGTTTTTTTTTGCGAAATGTTTTTTACATATTTAAGATATAGGAAAAGATTAACGGCGCAACAATAGTTGCATCTGATTCTACGATATATTTTGGCGTATGAATATCCAATTTACCCCAGGTGATTTTTTCGTTTGGAACCGCTCCTGAATAAGAACCATATGAAGTGGTAGAGTCAGATATCTGACAGAAATAACTCCAGAAAGGAATATTTTCCATTTCCATATCCTGATATAACATAGGCACTACACAAATCGGAAAATCTCCTGCAATACCTCCTCCAATCTGGAAAAAGCCGACTCCTTTTCCGTCTGCGTTTTTGGTATACCAATCTGCGAGGTATCCCATATATTCAATTCCGGACTTCATAGTAGATGCTTTTAATTCACCTTTAATTACGTAGGATGCAAATATATTTCCCATAGTAGAATCTTCCCAGCCCGGTACTACAATTGGTAAGTTCTTTTCTGCAGCAGCCAGCATCCATGAATTTTTCGGATCAATTTCATAATACTGTTCTAAAACGCCGGAATTTAACATCTGATACATATACTCATGTGGAAAATAGCGTTCACCAGCATTTTCAGCGTCTTTCCAGATTTTATGAATGTGTTTTTGCAAACGGCGGAAAGCCTCTTCTTCAGGTATACAGGTATCTGTTACACGATTGTAATGATTTTCCAGCAAGTCCCATTCGTCCTGAGGAGATAAATCACGATAGTTAGGTACTCTTTTATAGTGGGAATGTGCTACTAAGTTCATGATATCCTCTTCCAGGTTAGCGCCTGTACAGGAAATAAAAGCAATTTTATCCTGGCGGATCATCTCTGCTAAAGAGATACCAAGCTCTGCGGTACTCATAGCTCCGGCTAATGATACCAACATTTTTCCACCTTCATTAATGTGTAATTCATAGCCTTTGGCCGCATCTACCAAAGCGGCTGCATTAAAATGCAGGTAATTTTTTTCTATAAACTGACTGATCGGTCCTTTACTCATGTTCAATTTTAATTATTTATTATTCTTTTATTTCTGATTTTTCTTCTTTTTTATAACCTAGAATTTTAAGTACATCATCTGCGGTTTGCTGCTGGGAGAAAATTTCGGTAGCAATTATGCCATTTTCATCCCTGTCAATAAGTATATGCTTGGGTTGTGGTATCAAACAATGGTGAATACCCCCCTGTCCGCTTATTGTTTCCTGGTAAGCTCCCGTATTGAAAAAACCGATGTACAGCGGCTTATCTTTATTATATTTGGGTAAATAAATAGCGTTCAGGTTTTGTTCGGAATTATAGTAATCATCCGAATCACAAGTTAACCCGCCTAAAAGTACCCGTTCGTATGAATCGTTCCAGCGGTTAATAGCCAGCATAATGAAACGTTTATTTATAGCCCAGGTATCGGGTAAAGTGGTAATGAAAGAAGAATCAATCATGTTCCACTTTTCACGGTCGTTTTGTTGTTTTTGCTGTAATACTTTATAAATGGCACCTGCACTTTCACCTACCGTGAAACTACCGAATTCTGTAAAAATGTTTGGTACAGGTACTTCTGCATCGTCACATGCCAGCTTAATCTGGTTGATAATTTCATCTATCATGTAGGCATAATCATATTCAAAAGCCAGAGAGTTTTTAATAGGAAATCCTCCGCCTATATTCAAACTGTCTAATGTAGGACATTCTTTACGCAATGAAATATATACTTTTAAACATTTTAAAAGTTCATTCCAATAATAAGAAGTATCACGAATTCCCGTATTAATAAAAAAGTGAAGCATTTTAAGCTCTACCCTTTTATTATCTAAAATGGCTTTGCGGTAAAAAGGCAATATGTTTTTGTAACCTATACCTAAACGGGAAGTATAAAATTCAAATTTTGGTTCTTCTTCAGATGCTATACGAATTCCTAATTTAAATTTTCCTTTGATAGATTCCTGTAATAAATCCAGCTCTTCATAATTATCGATGATGGGAATCGTTTTCTGGTGACCGTTGTTTATTAACCGGGCAATATTCTCAATATACTGATCGCGTTTGAAACCATTGCAGATTACATAGGTATTCCGGTTAATCTTTCCGCTTTCCAATAAATTTTCAACAATATTAATGTCGAAAGCAGAGGAAGTTTCCACATGAATATTGTTTTTGAAAGCTTCATCCATCACATATTTAAAATGCGAACTTTTAGTACAATAACAATAATAATATTTACCTTCGTACTTATGTTTTTCAATTGATTTTCGAAACCAGTTTTTCGCTTTATTGATATTATTTGAAATTTGTGGAAGATAGGTAAATTTCAGCGGGGTACCGTACTGCTCAACCAATTTCATCAGATCAATATTGTGAAATAACAAATTGTCTTTATTTAATGTAAATTCTTCCTGAGGAAAGTAAAATGTCTGGTTGATTAAATCGAAATATTTAGTATTCATTAGGTTTGATGTTTAGAAGTCAATAAAAATTATAATAACTGAAAAACATATATTTTGTCAAACCCTGATATTTGCAAAAGCTATAGGAAGCTTTTCACTGTAAATATTAGTTATACGTGCCATTTTAAACAAACGGCGCCATTGAACATACAACGGCGTTTTTAACTTTTTAAAAACGATGGTAACCGTTACTTTTTTTCGCGGTTTATTGTCTGTTATTTGTAACAAATGCTTCACCCTACAAATGTAAAAAATTAAACAGGTTAGTTAACTTTATTTTACTTATAAATATTAGTTAACATAATCGGTAAAAGCTTCTGTAATCCAATCCGTTTCAACTTCTTGGTTATAAGTGCTTTCACCTTTATTTTTTAACAAAGAAAATAATACCTTTCCGTTTTCATTTTTCTTGTCATGTTTCAACAAAGATAGACAAACTTCTATATCTTCAGCAGAAAAATCGAGTTTCCCGTAAAAGCCCAGAAGTGTGGTTTTGATTTCGTGATAAAAATCAAAAGAAATGAGGCCTTTTTTATAAGATAAGTAAGCTTCCAAAACCATACCGGCAGCGACTGCAAACCCATGTTTTACAGTCTTTTTTTTATGTTCAGACAGATGATAGGTTTCTATAGCGTGTCCTAATGTATGGCCAAAGTTCAAGCATTTTCTTGTTTTTTTTTCCGTCAGATCGTTCAGGACCATCTCGTTCTTAATCGTAACAGACCGATGTATAAGCCGTTCAAGGTCATCCATACTCAGTTGTTCCATATCAATAAGCTCTTTCCAGTAGGAATAATCAGCAATTAATCCATGCTTGAACATTTCAGCAAAGCCAGACTGCATTTCCAATTGTGGCAATGTATCCAGATATAAACTGTCTATTACAACCATTTTGGGCAGTGTAAACGTGCCTATTTCATTTTTTAATCCCCCGAGGTCAATACCGGTTTTCCCTCCTACCGAAGCATCTACCATGGCCAGCAAGCTGGTAGGAATATTAATGTAATCTATTCCTCTTTTAAACATAGAAGCCGTAAAACCGCCAATATCAGTTATTACACCGCCTCCCAAGGTAATCATTACGCTTTTTCTGTCGGCACCCAGTTCCGATAAGGTTTCCCATATTCCAACACTGGTTTCGATATTCTTATGTTCTTCTCCCGCTTCAATTTCAACAACTTCTATTGGAATATCTGTAGCGAGATGACGTAAAAAATGAGGTAGACAAAATTCAACTGTATTTGTATCAGTTAAAATAAAGATAGTACTATAGTTTGACTGCTTCAGATAATCAGCTAAAACCGTATAAGCGCTTATACCAAAGTGAATTGGGCTATTTTGAGAAATAATAATCTGCATTACCTATTATTTTTAGCAAAAATAATCTAAAAAACAGGAAGTGTAAGTATATTTGCAATTATTACGTACTCAAATAATGGAAAAGATTTTTGAAAATACAGAAGTAGCCTTTGCTTTAAAGAATAATAAAGAATTAAACAGGGCTTACTTTTTATTTAAAATGATAAGCAACCGTTCATTAGTAAAAATGGGAACTTCACTAACCAACTTTGCTATTAAAGCCAAACTTCCTGTTAAAGGATTGATCCGTTCTACCGTTTTTGATCATTTTTGCGGAGGGGTTACTGAAGAAGACTGCCTTAAGGTAGTGGACAAAATGTATACAAAGGGGGTTTCTTCGGTCTTGGATTATTCAGTAGAAGGAAAAGAAACGGAGGAACAATTTGACGCCGCTTTGCAGATGACATTAAAAACAATTGATTTTGCCAAGGAACGTCAGGCTATACCCTTTGCCGTTTTTAAACCGACCGGTGTGGGCCGTTTCTATCTGTTTGAAAAGAAAGGTGAAAACCAGACATTTACGGAAGCAGAACAAATAGAATGGGAACGTGTGGTAAACCGTTTTAACACCATTTGTAAAGCGGCCTATGACAAAGATGTTTTGTTATTGATTGATGCGGAAGAGAGCTGGATGCAAGATGCTGCTGATGATCTTGTTTTAGACATGATGCGCCGATACAATAAAGAAAAAGCAATCGTTTTCAATACGGCTCAAACCTATCGTTGGGATCGGTTTGACTATATAAAACAAATTCATCAAATTGCTTTGGCTGAAGGCTTTCATATCGGCCTAAAGGTAGTGCGCGGAGCTTATATGGAAAAAGAAAGAGCACGTGCTGAAGCAAAAGGTTACCCTTCGCCCATATGCGCTACAAAAGCCCAAACGGATGCTACTTTTAATAAAAGTGTTACGTATATGTTGGAACATATCAATAATAATATGGCGCTATTTGCAGGTACACATAATGAAGAGAGTACCTATATGCTGATGCGTTTAATGAAGGAAAATAATATTATCAGTAATGATGCCCGCATTTGGTTCGGACAATTATACGGAATGAGTGATAATATAAGTTACAATTTAGCTGAACACCGCTATAATGTAGCTAAATATCTGCCATTCGGACCTGTTTTTGATGTGATGCCTTATTTAATCAGAAGAGCGGAAGAAAATACTTCTGTGGCAGGACAAACCAACAGGGAACTGGACTTGCTGAAAAAAGAAATCGACAGACGAAGAACAAAATAAAAAACGGGCAGTACTGCCCGTTTTTTCATATTTAACTATCAAAACAAAATTATCGTTCAGCGAATAAAACATCAGAATGAAGGGCCGTCAACCCGAATATTTTCATTTTCAAAAAAGAGCTTGTATTCCCTGAACCTGTGCTTGCGGATTGGCTTTATATAAGGCTGAGTATTAAAATAGAAAAGCAGGCAGGGACTGATGTTTTTGTATTTTGCCACAAACTCATATCGGAGCAATTCGCCGTTTTTTATACGTTGTTTTATTTTATTATGATAAGGATACATATAGTGTTGTTTATCATTTTCAATTACAAAATTACATTTTTCTACATTTTTAGTACAAACTACTCCTCTATTCTGCTTTACTTTTAATCTCGGCCTGTCTTTTTAAGTCTCGATCAATTCTTTATCTTGGCTATTTTTAACAATTCATGGACTTCCCATCATATAGGGTTCAGGCCATTGTGGTTTATATTAATTGTTTTTTCTTGATTTTATTTCTTTATTCACTATACCTAAACTAACCAGCAAAGGCAGAAACATAACTGGTAATATAAAAACAGGCATAAGAATTACAAAAGGAAAATCTTTTGTTCCTTTTGTGACCAAAAGATAACTAAAAAAGGCTATAACCAGCAGAAAGACAATGCCAAAACCAATCGTGGCACCTTTTAAAAGGTCTCTTTTTTTGATTAATTTTTTACTACTTGCCGTTGATAATTTGTCTTCGTTCCGCATATTTGTGGCGTTAAATTTCTTGTTAATATACAAATTTACCTTCAAAATAATTCACTTGAAATACCTTATTTTACTGTTTTTTAAACATCCTGAAATACTAAATACAAGAAAAAGTACCGGTTGCACTTCCCCTATTTGCTGCTTTTGAAACGGTATTTTTAGCTGTCAGAAAGTAGAATAAATCCGAACTGATAAATGTTTAAAACTGAAAAAAATACCGCAACAGACCGAATCCTAAGCTGATAAGCACCAGGTAAAGCATATTGATGTTGTATTTTATCAACAGCAATAAAGAGAAAAGACCCCAGCCTAAGGCTACCCAGTCCATCGCAGCAAATGAAGCAGCAGACGATTTAAACAAAATTTCACCACCCAGATAAAAAGCAAGGTTTACAATTACTCCAACTACTGTAGCGGTGATGAGCGAAAGCACATATTGAATCATCGGGTAATCCTGCGCTTTCTCGATTAAAGGAGCACCCATAAATATCAGGACAAAATTGGGCAGAAATGTAAAGTATGCGGCAACGAGCAGGCCGGCACTTCCCATGAGAATGGAGCCGTTAAAATGGTTGAATCCCGCCATAAACCCCACATACGCCAGTACAATAACCAACGGTCCCGGTGTGGTTTCGGCAAGTGCAAAGCCGTCAACCATCTGCGTTTTGGAAAGCCACATCAGCTTGTTGGTGACCATCTGAGCAACATACGGAATAACGGTATAGGAACCGCCAATGGTAAAAAAGGCGGCTTGCGTAAAGAGTAACGACGATTTTTGCCAGAAAGCGGCATCGTCTAAAAAGTAGAGAATCCCGATAAAGGGCAGCAGCCACAGCAGCAGGAATACGACAGATTGCTTCATCATACGCGAAACCGGTATTTTTTGCGGCAGCTGTTCCGAATGGATGTAATAGTCCTGTTCCCGCTCTTCTTTTCCCGTTTTTTTCTTTTTCAGCCGGGTGTATTTTGGGAAAAACAGGTGAATCAGGATACCAAACAGGATAACTGAAAAAACAATCCACGGCATCGGGATATGCACAAAATACGACAGCACAAAAGCGGCAATGGCCACGAGATAATGAACAGGAGTAATAAGCGCTTTTTGTCCTACTTTCCAGGTAGCGAATACGATAATGGCAAGTACAGCCGGTTTCAGTCCGTCGAAAATCGAAAGGAGTAACGGCGTATTGCCGTAAACGGAATAGATAATGCTGAGTCCGAGTAAAATACAAATAGACGGCAGGACAAACAGAACACCGGAAACCACACCTCCTTTAATACCGTGCAGTTTCCACCCGATATAAATGGAAAGCTGGTGCGCCTCTGGCCCTGGTAAAATCATACAGGCATTGAGGGCATGGTAGAATTTACTATTACTGATCCATTGTTTTTTGGTCACCAGGAAATCGTGCATAATGGTAATATGTCCCGTAGTACCACCAAAACTGATCCAGCCTAAAATAAACCAAAACCGTAAGGCTTCTGAGAATGATGGTGGTAAAATAGCGGGTGAAGCTATTTCTTTTTTTTCTGTGACTGTGATACGGGTACTTAATTCCGGGGCTGCAAGTTTCGATTCGGGCATTTTAGGTCTATTGCGGTTTTGCTCATTTTGCCGTGTTCTTTATGATCTTTCGAACAATCACGGATACCTCATCTTAATAGTTATTAAAAACTTTAATTAACGATCTTTTTTTATCTAATTATGAACTACTTAACAAAATGAAATAAATTTGATTGTGTCTACATTAAAGATACGAATTTATCCTGAAGCATCCTACTTTTTGCAGGTTATTTTTTGATTATTTAACGGTTAGAAAAAGTACCGCCATGACCGTTCTCTCTCCTATTTTCAAGCACTTTTTAGAAGGAATGCTGCACCATTAAAAACAATAAATAAAACTGAGCTAATCTTCCAGTCTGATTAATTCGTTTTCCAATAAGTATTCTTTCCGGATGTTCTGGCCCATTTTTCCGATAACCGAACTGAATAAGGCCTCGGCTGTTGCGGGATTGATTTCTTTCAGTATTTTGGCTTTTACCAGTGAGAAATAGAGATGCTCGGCAGGTAATTCTTTTTCAAGCGCTGAAAGCAGGTGTAACGCTTCTTCTGTTCTACCGGCGCTGCTTAAACAAAAGCAATAGTTCAGCTTTACAATGGGCGATGGCGAGACTTTTTGCAGCATTTCGTATAAATGCACAATATCTGTCCAGTCGTTTTGCGTCAGTTCAACTACCGACATATACTTGCTGATAATAAGGGCTTCCAGATAAAACTTGTTATTCCTTTCAGGTTGTTTGAGGTAATAAAATCCTAAATTCAGCAATTCTTTGTTCCATCTGTTGCGGTTCTGGCTGAAAAAGGAAATGAGCTTCCCCTGCTCTGTTTTTGCCGGTATTCTCGACGCGTGAAAACAAAACAACGCTAATAAATTGCGGGTAGAATCGGCCTGGTAGTCACTGAATAAACGTTTTGTCAGGGCAAAAGTTTCCAGACATAGGTCTTCATTGACAATGTTTTCCGTTTTTTCATTAAACGAATCAAACCCGATATTAAAAACAGCATAAAGCATTTCCTCCACGATTGAAATAATGGGTTGCTGAACCGTTATGGCATTGAGTGCAATTGTTTTGCCTTTAAATGCAGCCTGAAGGTTTTTCTTTGTCCGGCTGATGCTTTTGTAAATGGCTTCGTGATGCAGTAAGGTACAATCGCTGATTTCTTTAATGCCTAAACCAAAGATGTTTTTAAGCACAAAAAGTATTTTGGCCTGGTTTGAACTGTTTTCTATACCGGCAATAAACAGAATGGTTTGCAGACGTAAATCTTTTTCATCACGGATAGCCGTACGTTCTTCAAGGTTTTCTACTGTACTGTTCCGGTTTTCTTTTTGCTTTCTCTTTAGTTGGTTCAGCACATCATTGCGGGCCACAATAAAAAGCCAGTTTTCTTTATTCGTCAGATGCTGTTTCCCCATTTTCAGGGACTTTAAAAAAGCATTTTGAATGGCATCTTCAATCTCCGAAACGTAAGCTGCCCCGAACAGATGCAACAAAGCCGAAAACAGCTTTCCGTATACGGTTCTGTAATGTATTGCATCATCATTGCTCATACTCCTCCATTTCCATAATCGGATGGATTTCGGTAGTCCCGCCATAAAGGTGTGTAGGACATTCTATGGCCAATGCAACAATGGTTTCTAAATCGTCGGCCTGTAACAGGTAATACCCCCCGATGATTTCTTTAGATTCCAAATAAGGCCCGTCTTTCACCACGCTGTCTTTTCCGGTGATAAGCACCCCTTTTTCGTGCAGTCCGTCTCCTGAAATAAAATGTCCTTTTTCGGCTAATTTCGCCGCCCAGTTCATATGCGCATTGGCGAGTTCCTCCATTTCTTTCGGAGATAATTCACTCATTTTTTTAATGTCTTCGTGCAGTAATACTAAGAATTGTTTCATGGTAAAATGGTTTTAAAATTTTAATAAAGACATTTTAAGGGTATCCTTTTGGACATTTTATGGCAATTTTTTTAATACATTTCTATTCACTCTATTCTGCCTGGTTTTATCATCTTGTTAAAGACGCTGTTTTCGGATAAAAACAAATAAACAAAGTTCAACGAAACGTTCATTTACCTGATTTCTTTTGCCTTTTGTAGGGTTTCTTCACTGTTTTGTGTCCGGATTTCCGGAATAAAATCTTCTCTTGGTGTTCCGTTGATGTGGTACAGGCGCTCTGTCGGAAACTGGACGCCTATTTTGGTTTCGGGTAGTTGAAAAGTTGAGATAGCCCCAATTAGCCCGGCCATTTCCGTGCCGATGATTTTAGCTCGTTTCATTCCGTCAAATCCAACCGCCATCCCCTCTCCCATACTTCCTGTCCAGCGTCCGACAAGTACATATACTTTTCCGGTATAGGTGTCTTTTCTCGACGGGACATATTCCACCCAATGCCGTTTGGTCTGGTATTGTTTTTCATCCAATTCATGAACCTGGTACGGCAAAAGTTCAGCCGTGAACCGGCCCATGATAGCGCGGGCAACGGTTGAGTTTCCTCCGCCGGGCGTTTCGGTCAGATCAATAACGAGGTTTTTGTACCGGAACAAACTGTCAAGGGCCTTGTCAAAAGCCGCAATCAGGTTATTATTTCCCAAAGAGTTATTGATTTTGATGTAAGCGGTATTGCCATTCAGTGCTTTGCTGTAAAGCAATTCGTCCCGGTTTCCGTATGTAACAGAATAAAATTTCGTTTCTTTTCCGTTTACCATTGCGGTAATCTCCCTTTTGGTGTCGTGTGTTCCCGCAAAAAGCATATTAAGCGCGTACTGAACCATTTTTTGATTCGGGGTGTCGGTGAATTTCGGAAGAAATTTTTTCAATTGTTCTTCAACCGGTTTTCCGTTGTAAAGCTTTACTTCCATTCCTGTTTTCAATCCCGACAGATCCGCTCCGAAACCTTTTCGGATATCTTTGATCACATATTTATTCCCGACTTTTTCCATGTAGAGATCCGAACCTGAAGGAATTAACCTGTTCGACGACATCAGGTTACTGTTCAAGGAGGAATGCCCGTTATAAAGTTCATTTAAAACCGTTTCCAGAAACCGGATAAATTCCTCATCGGTGGTAATGTTTTCCGTTTTCGGTTCGTAAAGCTCCCTGACTTTTTCCCAATTGATATGCTGCTGGTCTAAATACGCATAATGATTATTGATGTCTGTCCAGAATGCCGAAAAATCCTTTTGGTATTTCGTTTGCGCAAAAGTTGCACTGCTCCAAAAGAAGAAAAAGAAGATAACTATTTTCGTGAAACGCCTGGGATTTAACGTAGGATTTATGCTGATGAAATTTTGATCATGCTTCATTTTTTGTGTTTTGGTTTAAACAATGCACTTCAAAAGTCATTGTTACGTGCTAATTTACAATTTTTAAACAAGTCTTTCGGGTAAAGAGGGTTTGTGTGAGGGATAGCAGCGGAAAGCCCACAGCGAGGAACGAGTGAGGACTTGTAGCGTATAGCCCGGCCCGCAGGGACACGCCCAAAACATCAAAATGTGATATAGACACAAAGTGGTGTTTGCGCTGACAATTTGTTAGCTGTTTTTTGCAGCATCATTTAAATACGATTTTGCCTTGTTCTCATCAAAAGGTTCGATGTGCACAAAAACATTGGCAATTTCGGGCATATGCAGTATGAGGTAGTCTTTCAGGGCATGGGCAATTTCATGTCCTTGTTTGACATTTAGCTGCGGGTTCACCACGGCGTGAATATCAATCAGGTACGACATCCCGATTTTGCGGACGTAACATTTGTCAATGGCCAGTACACCGTCAACGTGCAGCGATAATTCTCTTACTTTGCTTACCATATCTTCAAAGAGGTTTTCGTCCATAATTTCACCCAGTGCCGGCCGGAAAATATGGTAGCAGTTGTAGAGGATAAAACCGGCTGCAAACAACGCCGCCCAGTCATCGGCATATTCGTAACCTTTGCCCAGCCAAAGGGCAATGGATATCCCGATAAATGCGGCAACTGAGGTAATGGCATCGCTTCTGTGGTGCCAGGCATCGGCTTTTAACGAGGTACTGTTCAGCAGTTTTGCACGGCGGTTCACCACCTGATAACTGATTTCTTTCCACAGGATAATCGCGCCCAATACAAACAGCGTCCAGGCTTCGGGCAGCTCGTGAGGCGTTCTCAGGTTGATGATACTTTGATGCGCAATGACAGTGGCGGATATGACCAGGAAAATAACAACAATAAACGTAACCAAAGGCTCTATTCGCCCGTGACCGTATGGATGGGTATCATCCGCGGGGCGTTTGGAGTATTTGATACCCAGCAGTACGAGAACGGAGGAAAAAATGTCGGTTGTCGATTCGATTGCGTCCGCAATCAGCGCGAATGAATTTCCGAAAAAACCCGCCAGCCATTTGATGATTGCAAGCCCCAAACTTCCGAGAATACTGAAATATACCGTTTTTTCCGCCATAGCGGCTTTCTCTGTTCCTGTAGCCATTTTGTACGTTATTTGTTCGCACAAAGTACGTAAATAATTTAGTTGGGGAAAAATATAGAACTCCTCTTTTTATTCATAAAATGACAGTACATTCTAATTATACCGTCTACGAATAGTACAGATTTTCACAGGAAGGTTCACGTAATTTAAACATTTGAATATCCTGTTTCTCTGTTATCAAATGTTAAATAACAAGATGTTTTATTTTGAAATGGTTAACTTTATAGAAACGTTAAAAAATCAGACTCATGAAAAAGTTTTTTATTACCGGAGCTTTCCTGCTCCTTACCGGATTAGCCTTTACGTCGTGTAACAAGGAAAAGAGCGGCGGAAGTGCCGAAATAGAGCATACCGATGTGGTACCGTCTGGCGTATATAAAGGTGTAGCTAAAGAAGTAGACGCGGAAGAAAAGGAAATATATGTTGAAACGGCTGACGGCAAAATTCTGGAACTATACCTGAAGGACAGCACTACTATCACCAAAATGGGGCAGCCTGCTGTATTTGGCGATCTGAAACAAGGTGGACAAGTGGAAGTAACCGTAGAAAAAGTCGGGAACAAACTGGATCCCAAAGCGGTTAATATTCTGGAATAAAGTCATTGAATGACATCGGTTGATTTTATAGGACGTACAGAACTCTACCATGCGGTTTCTGTCCATTTCCCTATTGCTCTTTTGTCGCTATCGGCGGTTACGGGACTGCTGTACTTCGTGTTGCGTAAAAAGAAGATAGCCGCACACCTGAGGTTTACCACTTCTTTTTTGCTGTGGATTGGTTTCGGGTGTTTCTGGATATCGTTTTATACAGGTAACAGCGCCTATCCTATTGTGGTACGCGAATTGTGCGATCCCACGGTACTGAAAGACCATCTGTACTGGGTACAACTATCCGGTTACTTGTTCGGTGGGGCTTTTTTAGCAGATGTGGCGTACCATTGCCTGAGACAAAAGCGTTTTAAAACGGTGGCCAATAGTGTGACACTCATTGGTCTTCTCATCGGAACAGCAACCCTCGCGTATGCCGGTCATCTCGGAGCCAACGTGGTATATGAACAGGCAGGCGGTGTAAATGTGCCTACAGCAGATTGCGACGGCTTTTAAAAAATAATCAAAACCCTTTGGAACTATCTAAAGGGTTTTTAATGGTTTTTTTACACACTCGTTTTTCTCGTTCTTATTTTTCTTCCGACTGGGTATGCTTTTTTTGCAATATTTCCGCATCAAAACCATAAACCGTTATATTTGTAAGACGATAAACGAACTGTGGACAACGAAAAGACAATCATGGCGCAATGGGTTGCTGCCTATGCGCAAAAACTATACAACCGGGCATTCTACCTCCTGTCGGACCAGGCGGATGCCGAGGATATGGTGCAGGATGTTTTTGTAGCTGCTTTTGAAAAAATGGACAGGTTCAGAAGCGAGAGTACACCGCTTACGTGGCTGATGGGGATTCTTCATCATAAGGTGTCCGATCATTACCGCCGGAAATACAAACACGAGCCGCGGGTGGCCGTTGATGCTTTTTTTGACGAGAACGATTTCTGGAAAAATCCTGATGCGGTATTGGCGGACTGGAATGCTTTTGAAAAATCGGACGATGAAACACTGGAGGAGTATTTGGAACGCTGTCTTGAAAAACTGCCGCCCTGCTGGCTGATTCTCGTAAAACTGACCTACCTGCAGGAAAAAAAATATGCCGAAATCTGTCAGGAAACACAAATTTCAAAGACGAATTACTGGAAGATTCTGCAACGAAGCAGGTTGCAACTGCGCGCATGTATTGAACAACACAACATTCAGCCATGAGAAACAACCTTTCGAAAATAACACATTTTTTTATTCTTTCATGTGCGGAGGCCACACTTTTGCTGGAAAAAAAGCTGAACGGAGAACTTACTTTCGGACAGATTATCCGCCTGAAAAGTCATTTGGCGGTGTGTAAATGGTGCCGGTCGTACAACCGGAAAAGTCATTTGCTGCAGGAAGCATTGCAAAAAATAATCAGCTCGGACAGTGAAAAACAAACGGGTAAACAGCTTGATACCCAAAAGTTAACAGCGGGCATTGAAAAAAAATTAAAAAATAAATTGTCTTAACTGTCAGGATTCCGGGTTTGCTGCGACCATAGGTATAGAAACAATACATACAGCAAATTATGAAAGATTACAGCAACCCGGCCCCAACGCCACTCGACCGTCAACTTTTTACCATAGGGTATTACAGCTCGCTTTTCGGCATTGCCCTTGTTTTAATATGGATAGGAATTTTTAAATTTACGCCTACCGAAGCAGCAGCCATACAGCCTCTGGTGAATTCGCACCCGCTGATGAGCTGGCTGTATAGTGTTTTGAGCGTGCAGGCAGTTTCGAACCTGATTGGCGTTATTGAACTGCTCACGGCACTTTGCATTCTGCTTTCTCCGTTTCAGCGGATCTTCCGTTATGCGGCAGCAGTGGGTATTCTGGCCACATTTGTCATTACACTGAGCTTTCTTTTTACCACGGGAAGCTGGAAAATGGTAGACGGCGTACCGGTAACCGATTTTTTTATTCTAAAAGATGTGGTTTGTCTCGGGTTTGGACTGATGATTGTGTCCTTTCCTGCTGTGAACATACATCGTTAATCAATTAAAAACAAACGTCATGAAAAATAAACGCAACATCACCGTATGGCTAACCCTGCTGGGAATCGTAATTAGCGGTTTCCTGACCCTGGGATGTATGGCTAAAAATAACAACTCTAAAACACAAACAGCTATGGCAACACCAAATCATGTACAAAACGAAAATACCGCAGAAATTTATTTTGCAGGCGGTTGTTTCTGGGGAACAGAACATTTTTTTAAACAAATAAACGGCGTACTCGAAACCAGCGCGGGTTATGCGAACGGGAAAACAGCGAATCCGGGGTATGAAGAAGTGTCGACAGACAAAACCGGTTTTGCCGAAACGGTAAAAGTTACGTACAATCCGGAAGTAGTCAACCTGGAATTGCTACTGGATTTGTTTTTTAAAACGATTGACCCGACCAGCCTGAACCAGCAGGGAAACGACCGCGGCACACGTTACCGCACCGGCATTTATTTTACGGATAAAAGCGCACTGCCTGTTATTCAAAAGGCGGTTGACCAGTTGTCGAAAGCGTATAATAAACCTGTTGTGATTGAGATAGAACCGTTGCAAAACTTTTATGCGGCAGAGGATTATCACCAGGATTACCTGGATAAAAATCCGGGCGGTTACTGCCATATTAACCCTGTCTTGTTTGACCTCGCAAAAGAAGCGAATACCCCGACAACCTATACCAAAAAAGACGACAAAACACTGCGTGCCGAGCTGACGAAAGAGCAATATGACGTAACGCAGCATAACGCCACGGAACGGGCGTTTGACAATGTGTACTGGGACGAGTTCCGCGAGGGCATTTATGTAGACATTACCACAGGCGAACCACTTTTTATATCGACCGATAAATTTGAATCGGGCTGCGGCTGGCCGAGCTTTTCAAAACCGATTGATACCTCGCTGATAGAAGAGAAAAACGACCGTTCTTACGGCATGCAGCGCACAGAAGTCCGCAGTAAAACGGGAGATGCGCATCTTGGCCACGTTTTTAACGACGGTCCTAAAGACAAAGGCGGACTCCGTTATTGTATCAACAGTGCATCGTTGAAATTTATTCCGAAAGAGGAAATGGAAAAACAAGGGTACGGCAAATATATTTCGCTGCTTACGCCGAAAAAAGACGCTAAATAAAAAGCGACAGTAAACGTTCCATTTTAGATATAATAAAAAATCACGGCAGTTAAGTCGTGATTTTTTATGTGAGCTATTTATAACCTCGCAACGAACAAGGCTATAGCAACAATAAAAAAGCAAGGGAATTAGAAACATAAATTAACAACTAATATGAATTATTCCCTTGCGAACGTCTCGTAGCAATTAAAACTCCTTAAATCTAAATTGCCAACTTTTCAAAGCTACTTAACTTTTTGTTATCTCTACTATTTTTTTAACTAATCTTTTATAAACTTAAAGATATCCATAAAACTACGTTGAAAATAAAGCCGGAAATTCCGGCTTTATTTTTTTATGCGGTACACTTTACAGGCACTTCCCTCCTTTCGAGAAACAGCCGAAGTGCTATCATCACAAAAGCTAACATACCAAATACAAAACCCATCCAGGGCGTATACGCCACACCTTTTGTCACGATTATCCATCCGCCTGCAGTTGTGCCTAAAGTAATACCTAAATTCCCGAACGATGTCGATAAACTATTGGCAAATTCGAGACTGTCCGGAACGGACGAAATCATATAGGTAGAAGCATTCAGAAAGCTGGGAGAATACAGGAACCCCCAAATATCAATAACAACAACCGTTGCCTGGGTATTTCCTCCCGAAAAATGCAGCAATATTGGCACAAGGATAGTTCCCGAAAGAAAAAAAGCTGTAGTTACAGTAATATTCCGGTTCAGCATTTTCCCGGCCACTTTCATCGAAAAAACACCGATAACACCAAATACCAGCATCATATAACTCACCATGGTAGTCTCCATTGCTTTAGCTCTGTTCAGGTATTCGGTAAAATAACTATACGTCGAAAACCAGGCAGCAATCATAAAGAAATTCATAGCCGTACTCACAATAAAAACAGGTTTTGCCAGGATTTTCAGCTGACTGCCGTATGATTTCTTTTCATTTACAGGCATCGGCGGCAGTACAAAATAAATACCCGCCAGCGCCGCCACACTCACAATCGCCTGTACCATAAACGAATATTCCCACGACCACATACTCGCCAGCCAGGTGGCAAACGGAACCGTGGTCACCATAGCCACTGCCACACCGCCAAATACAATACTCATCAATTCATTTTCATTCTGTTTATCAGCCTGAGAAACCGCTACGGATAAGGCTGTTGCAATATAAACCGGCTGCAAAAAAGCAGGCAGGATCCGCACCAGAAGCAAGAGCCAGAACGGCGGCGAAAAGAAAGAAATCACACCGGTGACCACAAAAACAGAAAGGGCCGCAAACATTATTTTTTTACGGTCGAACCCCGAAACCAAAAGCGTCATAAACGGACCCGTCAATGCAATAACCAATGCAAAAGCACTTAATAAATAACCTGCTTTGTCAATACTAATGCCGTAATGTGCCGCTATTTGCGGTAAAATTCCGATGACACCAAATTCTGTGGTAATAACCCCGACAAAGCCGAGGCTGCCGATATACGCATATTTTTTCATTGTTATAAATTCGTTTAAAATGAGCGTCAAAATTAGTGTGCAATCACTATTTTTGCAGGGTACACAACCAAATGTGAGGTACTAACAAATTTGTAAACCATGGGAAAAAGAAAGGAAAATTCAACCAATATGCTGAATGAAAAGACATTAATGGAATGCGAGTTACTCTATGCCGTTTGTAAAATCGGCGGACGCTGGAAACTGCTGATTTTATGCAAACTGGAAAACGGAAAATTGCGTTTCAGCGAAATAAAACGGATTATCCCGCAGATTACCGAGCGCATGCTCGCCCTGCAATTGCGCGAACTGGAAAAAGATGGTTTGGTAAAACGTACCGTATACGCAGAAGTCCCGCCACGGGTCGATTATGAATTAACGGATATTTCAAAAGAGCTGATTCCGGTATGGCGCCAGCTTGAAGACTGGGCGGTAAAACACAAAAAAAGTGTGGCGGAATAACAGTATGTTTCCATCTGCCGTTCCGCCCTACTTTTATATGTATGAATAATAGTTTTTAGTTGTGCAAAAGCCGTGCTGCCGCATTGTCAACAGAAGCCTCGCTTTCGAAATACGTTTTTTTAATCTTCTCAAATAACGACTCGTTTTGAAGCGTTTCCTGCAGCGTCGAACATAAAAAAGCATAATTGGTATACTTCGTTTCCGTTTTCAGAATTTTAGCCAGCCACTGCCACATCAGTTTTTCCCCAATCTCTTTTTCTATGGCAGAAAAAATAACAGGTGCATAATAATACACATACAACTCCCGGTCTGCATATTCCGTTGCCGATTTAATTTGACCAAACGGTACAACATGTGGTTTAAACTCCTGCAAATCGTCAATTTTCTCTTGTATTTTTTTCGTATACACCTCTTTTCCAATCACATTTTTCGTCAACTGAAGCGCCAAATACTCTGCAAAACCCTCACTCATCATATCGCCCAGCTCCGCATTAAACACCTTGTAATTTCCGAAATAATAATGCCCCAGTTCGTGCGCAATAAACGGACGGTACCAGTTTTGGATCTTAGGATTAAACAAACTCTTTAAACCGTTGTCGCCCCAGCCAATACTAAAAATAGACGGATAAGACACAAAAAGCCAGCCGTTTTTCCTCGAAGTCGGCGTAGTGCTGATAAACACAGTAGCCTGCTCAAACGGCATACGAAGCTGAGCTTCATAGTATTTTTTAAACGCATTAATCAACGCACTGAACTCCTCCACCTGCTTTTTGTCTAAATCAGGATTTAAAATATACGTACCACCCGTATTCGAATAGTCGTAATTCCCGCAGAAAATAGCCAGTTCCTGCGGCACCTCGCTTTTAAAACGCGCCGATGTCCCTTTTACCGGTAAATTTCCGTTAACGTACAACGTACTGCAATCCGCACAAATAACCTCAATATCGTACCTCACCTTTTCAAACTCCTTATCTTTATCCCTGTCGTACAGCACAGGATACCAGGCCGACTGCGCACCGTCTGCCCGTACCGAATTATGATTAAACGCAATATTCCCTTTCCAGTCCTGCGCACTGTAATCCGCAATCGTATCCTTCACAACCGGAAATTTGCCTACATACATTAGCTGTAGCGATTCCGGCAAAAATGTCCCTTTCCGGGTATTATCAGCAAAATAATAAGCCGACGATTCCCCCGTTGATGTCGAATCTTTCAGCGATTTGTCATAATTAATCAGGAAATCGCCCGGTTTCTTGCTTTTGAAATAAAGCAGATTCATTCCGGAATTCAGCCGGATAAAATAATTTTTCAAAGGCGGAATATCATGCAACGTCAGGTCACTGTCAAACGTCCCGTTTTTTATCGAAATAGTAACCGTTCCCGTAAGAAGTGGCTGTTTTTCCTGGGCATAAAGTGACAGCGATACCAGCATTGCCGCCAGTAGTAAAAAAGTGTTTTTCATATCAGTGTTTATTAACATTTCCGCAACCTTAAAACCATCGCTTAAGATCACGTTTAAATGTAATTATTTTAATTGAAATGTATCCCCCTGACGGCCATTTTTATAATGAATTTTAAATTTTGGGGCGTGCCCCTGCAGGTCGGGCTATCCTCTATATCTTTTGCTTCACTACGCTGTGCAAAAGGATGCCGCTGCTATCCCTCACGCAACACGGTTTAAATTTGGAAGTTTGCGCTAACGGAAGAAGCTATTTTTAGCGCTGTGAAAATCTGTGTTTTCTGTGAGAAATAAAAAGCCCGCAGCGAAAATTTGCGATATCAGCGGGAGATAAAAGTTAGCCCGCAGATGAAGCAGCTACACGCAGAGAACAATCCGTAAAAAAAGAATTACCTCATGCAGGTGAACTTTCAGGCTCGTGCCCTCCCCCGTTTCTTAGAAAAGAATTCATATAAATATCGCTACATAGAGAGAAAAAACATATATTTGAGCTATAACCTCTTACACCTAAATCGAATGAAAAAAATCATTCTACTACATCTTGTTGTTGGCTGTATTCTCCTCGGGTGTCTGGCATCCTGTACCAAACCCAAAACAAAGCAAAGCGATTTGGTTTACAATCTTCATTCAAAAACATTAACCTTACAAGACACCCTCTTATTTTATTTCTGTTTTATACGTGTTTGATAACGGGAAAAAAGATAGCGCATTTGTAGAATTTGAAGACAGTTTAACCCATGTCAATTTAAAGACGCTACCCAATTACCGCACAAAAGACGTTTCAGGAAATTTTGATCAGCTACTGACAAGTACCAAACTGGATTTTATAGTACTTTTAGAACCAAAAGATACCATAAAGGGCGGAAAGTTTTTTAAATTTCGAACCATTAACCCGGATTCTCTTGGAAATATTTACGGCCGTGAATGGGTAGGTAATGATTAAAATGGAAGATAAAAAAACACTAACAACCTTTACTAAATACATACCATGAAAAAAATTTTAAACACACCCATCAAATTAAAACACCTTTTAGCAGTCCTTATTTTTGT
This sequence comes from Paenimyroides tangerinum, assembly GCA_050990835.1. GTDB lineage: Bacteria > Bacteroidota > Bacteroidia > Flavobacteriales > Flavobacteriaceae > Flavobacterium. The sequence continues at coordinate 2,400,874 of CP158859.1, forward strand.
CGGAATGGCAAAATTCGGCATAGAAATATACAAGAGTTTTTATTATATGGACATCACGAAAAACTTTTCTGCAGAAGAAGCCGCTACTATTATAATGAAAGAAAAATACGAAAAATGGTGGTTGAGACTTTAACTACCGCCAATGCTTTTTCCGTTATCCACATATCGTCACATTGAGAAAACCAGTGTTAAAAGTGTATTGAAGCAGTTACAGCAGGTACTTTAAAGATTTTGGAAGGTCAGCCTATACCACAGGTAGCAGACCACGAAAGAACCAGAAAATCAGTTTCAGCCCGAAAACTTAAAGAAGCCATTAAAGGAAAAGCAGACCCGAATTTCTTTGACTATTGCGATAAACGTTTAGAGGTTTTAAAAGGTATCGTTTCTTATCGTACTACGGTTATTTACGAAGGTTACATCAAAATAGTTTGAACGCTTTCTAGGATATAGGGATTTCTATTTTTCTGATATCAACGTGGTATTCTGAATGACTATGCCAACTATTGCAAAAAGAAATTAAGCAACGGAAATACAACGGTTTTTACCTCATTGCGAATATTGAGTTTCTTTTATAACGATGCAATGGAAGAAGAATTGATACCCTTAGTCCCTTCTCCATTCTACAAAATAGATATTCCAAAAAGTAAAGTAGAAAGATTGTACCTCAGCAAAAAGCAGATAGAAGATTTAGAAAACCTGGATTTGAGCCAAAGACCAAAAGTTGTAGTTCACAGGGATATGTTTTTGTTTAGTGCCTTTGGTGGTGGTTTGCGTATCAGCGATGTAATGTTGTTACAATGGAAATGTTACGATGAAGAAACCCAAAAGATTACCAAAGTCATTCAGAAAACACAAAAACAACACAGTTTCAAATTAGGAGCTAAATCTGTTGCCATACTCAACAAATACAAACCGGAAACAATAGATCCGGAAGCCTTTATATTTCCTGTATTGGAACATCCCGAACGAATATTTAATGACGAAGTATACAAGAGTACCCGGATACGTTCAAAAGTGCGTTTAGGCGGTGTACACCTAAAGAAAATGGGCGAAGATTTAAAGCCACCTTTTAACCTCCACTTTCATTTAAGCCGCCATACATTTGCTACCAATGCTTTAAACAATGGTATGCGTATCGAGTATGTAAGCAAGTTGCTTGACCACGCTACGATACAGCAAACACAAGTTTACGCAAAAATTGTAAGTGAGGAATTGGATAAAGCTGTAGATGAGTATGTTTATTAATCATTAAAATTTGCGGTTTGTACAAATTTTAATAATTTGTTTTTAATATTTACTCACAACCGACTCTTTTAAATAGGACCAAAGCGGCATAAAACACCTGAACGTTTTTAACGGGTTGCTTGAATAGTAAAAATCAGACCTTTCTGACATTGGTCATTCTGCAGATTTATGTCAAAATAATCAGCGAAAAATTGGATAATGCAATTTAAATACTTCAGTTGAAGCTATAGAGCCTAATTGTTTTTTAAATTTACATTCTGAATAAGGTATTTTTCGGTATCGTTGATTTGTTACAATCAATCACAGGGTCATTGGCAAGACTGTTTTTATGGAAAAAAATCAAGAAATTACACCGAATATAGAATTATCTTTAGATAAATGATTTAAAAAAGTGAATGATGGATCAGGATTCTATCCGAAAAATTCAGGAAAATATATCCATTCCCTACGATAAGGCCTTGACACTATTAGAGAATGGTGAGATCCAAAAGGTTAAAAAGAATGAAAACTGGCTTTCGGAGGGAGATCGTGCAGATAAATTAGCGTTCATTATACAGGGAGCTATGCGTTCTTACCTGGTCAATGAAAAGGGAGAAGAAATCAATCTTTTGCTACAGGTGAATCAGGATTTTATAGGCGATTACGAAAGTTATATTTCCGATAAGAAAGCCGGCTTTTCCATTAAAGCACTCATTGAAACAGAACTCTTTGTCATCACCAAAGAAGCAATCAACCGGCTGGGGCAACAGGACATATTTTGGATAGATTTTAAAGCCAGAATGTCGGATTACGCCTTTCTGGAAGCAAAAAGACGTATAGAAGATTTATTATTGTTCACCCCGGAAGAACGTTATGTAAACCTCGTGAAAAAATCCCAGGAAGTCCTGCAAAAAATCCCCCAGAAATATATCTCTTCTTATTTAGGCATCACGCCACAGTCGCTCAGCCGTATTCGGAAACGGATTATGAAGTAGATTTATTAACTTAAGTGAATCTTTTTGCCATTTCTCGCTTCTAATTTTGCTCTGAAATAAAAACAATGACAAAATGAGTGTAGCAATTATAGGAGCAGGTATCGGCGGACTCACCACTGCTTTGGCTTTAAAAAAGCACAATATCACGTTTACAGTATATGAAGCCGCAAACGAACTTAAACCTGTTGGGGCGGGCATTATTTTAGCCAACAATGCCATGCAGGTATTTCGGCATCTGGGAATACACCGGGAAATAGAACGAATCGGAAACCCACTATATTTTACCACTTTATCCCAACCCGATTTTTCTCCGCTTACCCGGGTTGACCTGAAACCTTTTGAGCAGGAATTTGGTGTGCAAAACCATACCATTCATCGGGCAGATTTGCATAAAATATTAGTTGATGCTGTGGGGCAAAACAATATAAAGCTGAATAAAAGACTTAAAAATGTATCCAGGGAAAAGCAGCAGTTTCGGATAGAATTTGAGGACAATTCTCAAGAGACCCACGAATACCTGATCGGTGCAGACGGCATTAAATCAAAAGTACGCACCACACTTTTTGGTTATGAAGATTACCGTGATGCCAAACAGCTGTGCTGGAGAGGAGTCACCGAATTCGATATTCCCGATCCCTATAAACACGAACTCGTAGAAGCCTGGGGAAAAGGTAAAAGATTTGGCTTTGTTCCATTAAGAAACAATCGTGTATACTGGTACTTGCTCATCAACAAGTCGATGGGGACTTTATCTTCCTCTCCTTTAGAATTCTCTGGAGACTTTCTGCCTATAGCAGATGCTGTGATGAGAAAAACGCCAAAAGAAAAAATAATTGCAGCAGCATTATATGACCTAAAACCTTTTGCCTACTGGTCGCAACCCAATGTTTGTTTGTTGGGCGATGCCGCACACGCTACTACGCCCAATCTGGGGCAAGGTGCCTGCCAGGCCGTTGAAGATGCGTATGTTTTGTATAAATTATTGGAGAAAAACGATTTAAAAACAAGTATTCAGTTGTATCCGAAAATCCGGTTAAAAAAAGCACATTCCATCGTCAATACAAGTTGGAAAGTGGGCAAACTGGCACATCTGGGCAACCGCCCCGGCATATTCCTGAGAAATACAATTATGAAAGCAACACCTGACAAAACCAATCAGAAAATGATGCGCAATTATTTTCAATTATCAGATTTTTGATATAAATTAAATTGGACGCAACGAGAAACACAAAAATTTTGTGTTTCTCGTTTAAAAAATAGCGTAACAGTTATTTCTTTATGCAGAAGATTCATGGACTATAAACACCATTAAAGAGAATGATTCTCCAGCCATCCGGGTCTTCACCAAAGATTTGCTCATGATTTCTGAAATAGTTTTTTTAGTCTAGCAATCTCCGATGGTAATTGATCTGTCCCAGATGATATGTGAGATGAGTGGTCAGATGTACTAAAAGATACCCAACAGATGTTTTTTCATCAAATACTAAAATAGGATATTCTTTCTCTAAATCCTTATCGGTTAAATTTTCAAGAGAACTTATCACAATTTCTTTAGTCCTTTTGATTTCATGGAGCAGTTCGGAAACAGGGACATTTTTTATAGAAAACTCCAATGGACGGTTTCGTATATATCCCGACTTTCCAATTTCCGCCCCAATATAGGTGTTCAGGTTACCTATAAGATGCAAACATAAGTTTCCTGCAGAGTTTGCAATTCCTTTTTCAGTACGCCAGATATTTCGTTCATCTTGGTAGGACTCTATCTCCGCTTTGAGCTTGTTAAGATCCCGCTCAAATAGTGTTTTCAAAGTTATTATCAAGGATGCTGACATTTTATTACTTTAATTTAATTTCAAACAAACTAACGGTAGCATTATCGTAGTGTGCCGGAAGTCCTTCCGTATTTTTGAGCTTTAGAGGTCCCAGATATTCGAATCCGCATTTGCCGTAATACGCGATCAGTTTTGTATTGTCTCCCACGGTATCCATTCTTATAAATTTCTTATCGTTTTCAGTTGCATAGTCTTTTGCCCAATTTACAATTTCAACCACCAGATTTTGTCCTCTGAAATCAGGATTCGTCGCTATCCGGTGAATGTAAACAGAAGGATCTATATTCCGCTCTTCCCATATCTGTGGATCATCGAACGTCGTCGCCCAGACACAGGCAATCCTGCCGTCGATCTCCAGTTTCCATTGTCGTTTCTCGTCGATCTCGCTTTCCACCAGTCCACGTTCGAATTCCGGCCACTGTACCGTAAACCTCGTCTTTTGAAAATCGGTAGCTATTTTGTACAACCTGAAAATTTCTTCAATATCTTCCTTCGTACTGTTTTTTATCTGTATCATACTAGTCAATTATTTTTTTGCAAACGATTTAAATTCTTGGATATCATGATATCCGAATACGGTAATATCCGGATGCAATGCAACCAAATTGCGAATCTTGTTGAGTGATCTTATTCGCATCTCATTATCATCTGCTCTGGCTTCTGCTAATGCATTGACAGGATGTTCGGGATCATTTAGCTCTTCGCGCAGGTAGTAAGCATCCGCTACATAAAATATCCAGTTTTCATTGATTTTTATAGCTACTCCGCAATGCCCTAAGGTATGCCCAAACAAGGGCACGAATAGTATTTCCGTCTGGAGCGCTGTATAGACTTTTCTCGCTTCAAAGCCAAACCATTCTTCGGTTGTTTCCGGGTAAGTTTTGATGACAGGATGGTGAAGCAAAGGTGTTTTTAAATATCGGGGGTTCCCTGAGAGGAAATTTTCATATTCTTCCGCCCCAACGTGTACCGTTGCCTGGGGGAAGTCCGCCACTCCCCCAATATGGTCATTGTCCAGGTGAGAGATGACGCAGTCGTGTACCTTTTCAGGGTTCAATCCTAAATTTTTAATTTGTTGAATGGCGGTCAGGTCTTGATCAAAGCGGTACCCAACCATTTCTACAAGTTCTCTGCCTATTCTTTCTTCTGGATAAAGCGTGTCCAACAAACCGATCCCGGTGTCTATAAGCACCATACGGTCTTCCTCTTTTAAAAGTAAACAGTGTCCGCAGACATTATCACTATAAGGTGAAACGATGCTGACACAGTTTAAATGATGTATTTCAGTCATAGTATTGGATTTTGTATAAGGTTCAATCCTTTTTCAACCGGATAGAAATCCAGACAGCAAAAATAAAGATTTTACCGTAAAATTAGAACATTTGTTCTAATTTTGTATCATGACAACAAAGGAAAAAATATTGGACACAGCGAGAACATTGTTCAATGAGCAGGGAATCCGGAGCACTACAACGAGGCATATAGCAACTTCAATGTCCATCAGCCCGGGCAATTTGCATTACCATTTCAAGCATACGGAAGATGTTGTCATCGCACTTTTTGAGCAATTGAAAAAGAAATACGACAAAATGATGGAGGAAGTGCAAGAGTTGTCCTTAACACAATTGGATGATTTGGTTCCTGTTTTCGATATATTATATGATCAAATAAACAATTACCGCTTTTTATTTATTCATTTTGTGGAAATAAGTAGCTGGATCCCGGAAATAAAGAAGGACTATCAACAGTTGCTGCTCCAAAGAGAAGAACAGTTTAAAAACTGGCTGGATGCTCTTACAAAACAAGGAGTAATAGTGAATCTTGCTGACAAAACAAGGGAAGGTATCATCAAAAAGCTATTTATTGTAGGTGATTTCTGGATTTCGCATAACGCTTTGTACAAACAATATACGGGAGATGAGGCCCGTCAGGATTTTGTCTCAACTTTACGCTCCGTTTTATCTCCGTATGTCAACCCCACCAAAGCTAAATAAGTTCAGGAGATGGATATAAAATGGATGACCTTATTATCGCTACAGAAAACTTTCGCCGAGCTGGGTTCTGATGAACATTATATTTATATGCCCACCAATAAGTTAGAATATTATCCCACAGAGCCTTATCGTTCTCATTATTACGGAATAGGGCTCATTAAAAAGGGAGAAATCGAATTTTATACGGATCTGACAAAGCATCGTATCACAGGACCTGCGCTCATATTTACCGGAACATCGTCTATCAAAAGATGGAATACTGCGCTGTCTCCTTGTGAAATGGAGTCTATCTTGTTCTCGGAAGAATTTCTGCAGGAAAAATTGATCGAATCTGATATCATTCGGGCTTTTGCCCTGTTTTCCAATAATGGAGGATATGCGTTGCAAATAGAGGACAAAGACTATATGGTTTTTAAGCAGCTTTTTGAAGTGGTTAGTTCCAGAAGCTCATCTGCTTCTCCGTATCACAAGGAAGTCGTTCGAGGTATTATTTACAGTATGATTAATGAGATTGGTCATTTGTACCGAAAATTTCCTTCGCAGGAACTACATAACAATCTGCTTGTCAGCAAATTTAAAGAGGCGATATTCAGGCATTATAAAAAAAGCAGATCGGTATCTTTCTATGCTGATATGCTCAATGTTCACCCCAAACATCTGACCCAAACTGTTTCGTCCGTGACGGGAATGCCTGCCAGCGAATGGATTCACCACATCGTCGTCCTGGAAGCCAAAATACTGCTTCAGAACAAGGAACTTAATATCTCAGAAGTCGCTTACGTACTCAACTTTTCCGATCAGAGTACTTTTGGAAAATATTTCAAAAAATATGTGGGAATAAGTCCCGTATCCTACCGTAAAAAACTTTTTCCATAATCTTACCTTTTGACCATTTTTACTGTATTTGAGCCCTTTCTGAGGAGTACCTAAAGGGTAATTTTGCCAATGATAATTAATTCAATTTATTATGGCAACTCAATCAACCCTGAGATGGTGTGTATTCTTACTCATTACCGGTTTTATCTCTTGTAAAAGCGATCAGCAGCATACTTCTGATACGGACGAAGCCGAAGCTTATCCGGTTATCACACTGGCTCCTCAGACAACAACCGTTTATACCGATTTCCCGGTAACCTTACAAGGTGTACAGGATGTGGCTATTCGTCCGAAAGTCAATGGTTTCATAGCCGACATACAGGTAGATGAAGGACAGAAGGTAAGCAAAGGACAATTGCTGTTTCGCATCTTTGCTCCTGAATACGAAGAACAACTGGTTCAATCTCTTGCTGCCATACAAAGCATAGAAGCCGAATGGGAGGAAGCCCAACTGCAGGTTGAGAAAACACAGCCGCTTGTGCAGGAAGGAGTAATTGGAAAATATGAACTGGAATCGGCGCAGCATCAATTGCGGAATAAAACCGCACAGCTAAATCAGGCGAAGTCTGTTCGTAAAGGTGCTGAGGTAAATATTGCCTATACACAGATCCGTGCCCCGTTTAATGGGGTGATGGGGTTAATCCCCTACAAAAAAGGAAGTTTAGTCAGCAGTACTTCCGCCGATCCACTTACTCATATATCAGATATATCTCAAATTCACGCCTATTTCTCCATAAACGAAAAGCAATTTTTTGACTGGACAGAAAAATCCGGTGGAAAATCCGTGACCGATTACATCAACCGGCAGGGCGAAGTTAATTTAATACTGCCCAATAACCAGTTATTCAATCAAAAAGGTATTGTGGATATGGTTAGCGGACAGGTAGATTCCAAAACGGGAAGCATCACACTCAGGGCAGTTTTTTCCAATCCTGATCAAGTCCTTCGGAGTGGTAATAGTGCTACAGTAAGGGTGTATGAGAAATTAGACAAGGTTTTGTTGATACCGCAACGGGCAACCGTAGAAATACAGGGAAAACGATTCGTCTATAAGGTGGATGACGAAGGAATGGTTACAAGTGTGGCGGTTAATTTATCGGACAATACCCCATCAAACGAATATTTTATTGTTGAGTCGGGACTCGAAGCAGGCGACAGGATTGTTGCAGAGGGGTTGGTCAGTATAAGAGAGGGTGCTAAAATTAAAACAACTACCAAATAGACTGTATTATGTTAAAACGTTTTATCGAAAACCCTGTTTTATCTACCGTTATATCCATTATCATTGTCATTCTCGGCATCTTAGGACTATTTTCGTTGCCGATTACGCAATATCCGGAAATCGCACCGCCAACCGTACAGGTAGCCGCCAGTTATCAGGGAGCAAATGCGGAAACGGTGATGAAAAGTGTCATTATACCGTTGGAAGAAGAAATCAATGGTGTGGAGAAAATGGCCTATATGAGCTCGAAGGCAAGTAACGACGGTTCTGCCGTCATTACAATTGTATTTGAACAAGGAGCAGATGCAGATATGGCCGCAGTGAATGTACAGAACAGGGTCAATCAGGCAATGAGCCAGTTGCCGGAAGAAGTGGTAAAATATGGCATTACCACCACCAAGCGGCTAAGCAGTGAGATCTTCAGCTTTATGTATTATAGCGAAGATAGCAGATACGATCAGGCATTTCTGGAAAACTATATACGGATCAACGTCCTGCCAAAATTGAAACGAATTGATGGTGTGGGAGACGCCTCTATTTCCGGAGGGAAAGAATATAGTATGCGGATCTGGCTCAAACCCAATGAAATGACGGCTTATGGCCTTACTCCTTCAGATATAGTTAAGGCACTTGCAGAACAAAATGTGGAAGCCGCACCCGGTAAGGTAGGAGAAAACAGCAATCAGACATTCCAGTACTCGCTCAAATATACCGGCAGGCTGGAAACAGAAACGGAATTTGGAGACATTGTCATTCGCTCCACCGGAGACGGACGTTTTCTACGGTTAAAAGATATAGCCGATATTGAATTAGGCGCCTACTCACACACTACCTCTATTACAGCTTACGGAAAAACGGGGACTTACGTTGCAATCAACCAAACGGCAGGTTCCAATGCACACAATATTATTAAAGAATGTGAACAGATACTGAAGGAAGCCGAATCGGACTTGCCGGCGGGCACTAAGTTTGTGCAGTATGCCAATTCCAATGATTTCTTATTAGCATCGATCAACAAATTAATCTCCACATTGATAGAAGCCTTTGTACTGGTTTTCATCGTTGTACTATTGTTCTTGCAGGATTGGCGTTCAACGTTGATTCCGGCAATCGCCGTTCCGGTAGCCTTGATAGGGACCTTTTTCTTTTTGAACCTTTTTGGTTTCACCATTAACCTGCTGACTCTTTTTGCTTTGGTGCTTTCCATCGGCATTGTGGTAGATGATGCTATTATTGTAGTGGAAGCCGTACACGCCAAACTGCACGACGGTGCTAAATCAGCGAAACAAGCTACCATAAGTGCAATGCACGAACTTACGACGGCTATTATTTCGATTACGCTCGTCATGTCGGCAGTTTTTATTCCCGTAACCTTTATTGACGGCTCGGTCGGTATTTTTTACCGGGAATTCGGAATAACACTGGCAGTTGCCATATTAATTTCAGCAGTAAACGCTCTAACGCTAAGTCCGGCACTTTGTGCGATCCTATTAAAACCATCCGAAGGAAATCAGGGACAGGAAAAAGGATTTGCATCACGTTTTAAAACAGCTTTTAACCAGGGTTTTAATAAAATAACAGATCGTTATCTCGGTACATTGCGTTTCTTGAATAGATATAAATGGCTTTCGTTAGGGAGCGTGGTCGTTTTTGTTTCACTATTCTACTACCTCGCGAAAAACACCCAAACAGGTTTTGTGCCCAACGAGGACAGTTCATCGGTATACGCCAACATTATTTTAAATCCCTCTACCTCTTTAGAAGAAACGGAAAGGATCACCGATATGGTAGATAGCCTGGCAATGACCATCCCCGAAGTGGAATATTCATCGCGTTTGGCAGGAATGGACTTTTTTAGTGGAAACGGGAGTTCGTATGCGGTGGTTTTCATTAAGTTAAAGCATTGGGATGATCGTCCGGACAAAGAACAGAACATCCACCACGTGGTGCAGAAGTTATTTGCAAAAGCAGCGTTTATCAAAGATGCCCATATCGTTTTCTTCGCCGGTCCTACATTGCAGGGATTTGGAAGCAATACCGGATTTGAAGTACAACTACAGGACAAAACCAATGGTGCTTACGATGCTTTTGAAAAAGTAATGGAAAATTTTCTTGGTGCATTAAATCAACGGCCCGAAATTATGTATGCCACCTCTTCGTTTAATACCAATTTTCCACAATATGAAGTCAGCATCAATGTAGAAAAAGCAAAAGAAGCTGATGTATCGGTAACGGAGATACTGACAACCTTGCAAGGGTATCTCGGAGGAATATACGCTACCAATTTCAATCGGTTTGGAAAACAATACAAAGTAATGATACAGGCTGATCCTTCATCCCGGCAAAACAGACAGGCCATAGAACAGCTCTATGTGAAAAACGGTGATGGACAAATGGCGCCCATTACCAGCTTCATTGATCTGAAAAAAGTGTACGGACCTGAATTTCTCACCCGATTCAACCTGTTCAATGCAGCTTATGTAAATGGAGCTCCTAACCCCGGTTATAGTTCCGGAGATGCCATTCAGGCCATAGAAGAAGTGGCCGAACAAACATTGCCCAAAGGCTACGGGTTCGAATACGCAGGACTTACCCGGGAAGAAAGCCTGAGCGGTAACCAGACGGTTATCATATTCGTACTGTCTCTGCTGTTCGTTTATTTCCTGCTGAGTGCTCAGTTCAAAAGTTATATTCTGCCGTTTGCGGTATTGTTTTCTCTTCCGATAGGTTTGTCCGGAGCCTTTCTTTTTGCGCGTATGTTCGGTATTGAAAACAATATATTCCTACAAATCAGTTTGATTATGCTGATAGGACTCTTAGCCAAAAATGCCATTCTGATCGTTGAGTTTGCCTTGCAGCACAGGAAATCTGGAGCCTCTATTACAGATGCTGCTTTAGAAGGTGCAAAAGTGCGTTTAAGGCCGATCCTGATGACCTCTTTTGCGTTCATCTTTGGTCTTTTACCATTGATGCTGGCAACCGGAGCGGGCGCTTTAAGCAATCAATCTATTGGAACAGCGGCAGTAGGCGGAATGTTCATCGGTACCGTAGCCGGTGTATTAGTCATCCCTTCGCTGTATGTTCTTTTTCAGTATTTACACGAACGGATTTCAGGGAAAGTGCATACGACAGAAAATTAGGATCCGGAAGAATCCTTTTCGTAAAACTTAATTCAACAGATCAAACAATGAAATTACATTTTAAATATACAGTTGCTTTGGCTCTCATCAGTTTGTTATCATCTTGTATGACGAACAAAAATTATATAAAAACAACACATATCGATGAGTCTTTGTACCGTGCGGATGAGGCGCAGGACACGCTCAATATGGCTGATTTATCCTGGCAGGATTTCTTTAGCGATGAGCAATTGAAAAAATTGATAGATACAGGCTTGAAAAACAACCTTGATTTAAAAATCGGGTTAGAAAGAATTCATAAAGCCCAATCCCTTTTAGCACAGTCCAAAGGGGCGTTCTTTCCTCAATTGTCTATTGACGGAGGAGTGAAGCAGTCTCGGATGGCTTATCCGCAAAGTTTTGGATTCGTAGAAAATGCCACCACTTATGAGGTCGGATTGAGAACTGCCTGGGAAATAGATTTATGGGGCAAATTAAAAAACGGGAAAAAAGCAGCGGTTTACAAATTACTCCGGGAAGAGTCAATCCAACAAGCGGTTCAAACAGAACTGATCGCACAAATTGCAGATTATTATTACCAATTGCTGGCATTGGACGAGCAGGTGCATATTCTTGAAACAACCATAGGCGTCCGTAAGGAAGAAGCCGAGACGATGAAAAAACTTAAAGAGGCAAACATCGTTACTGCTGCCGAAGTTTCCCAAAGTGAGGCAGGATATCTCGAAGCTGAAAACCAGCTTCCTGCTGTACAAAGACAAATACGTGCGATAGAAAACGCATTGAATGTATTGCTTGGTCAGTCGCCGGCAACCGTCAGCCGGAGTACATTCAAAACCGAACCCCTATTTCCGGATGTACATATCGGAATTCCTGTGCAACTGCTTCGAAACAGACCCGATGTTCAGGCAGCCGAATTTGAATTAGCCTCTTATTTTGAAGAAATTAATGTGGCAAGAAAAGCGTTTTATCCGTCTTTGACCATCAACGCATCAAGTGGGTTTACTAATTTTGGGATAGCCAATTGGTTTACGCCCTCCGGATTTTTCGCCAATGTGGGCGGTGGATTATTGCAACCGGTTTTCTCTAAAAGAGTAAACAAAACCCGACTTGAATTAGCAAAATCGGATTACAGAGAGAAAGAACTCCATTTCCGGAAAACAGTATTGATTGCCGGTCAGGAAGTATCAGATGCTCTGTTCAATTATCATTCGGCATCCGGTCAGGAACACCAGCGATTAGCGCAACTGGGCAAATTAGAGCAGGCATTGGAACACACCCGAAAGCTGCTTTTGTACCATAATTCAACCAATTATACAGATGTTTTGACCGCCCGGCAAGCTCTATTATCGGCACAGCTACAGATGGCAAACGAACGTCTTTTAAAGTATCAATCCTTGATTTATTTATACAAATCGTTGGGTGGTGGAGTACAGAGTAAGGAGAATTTATAAATACTACAATGAATTATGCCCAAACGTTATCAGATAAAACAATCGGTAGAATTCCCTGAACTGACAGCCATCCCAAAGGAACGGTCAGTAAATGTTTTGTTTGATATTTTACAGGAGAATGTGCTAAATAACCATGCCTATTGTCAGGAATTAATCAATAAAATAGTCAAGTTACCGTATGCATAGTTACCTGATTTCTTTTCGTACCATTGCGAATTTATAACCGATCCGTTGAAATGGATAAATAAGGTTGAAAAACTGTTATTTGAAAATGAGGAGTTATTCGTAAATACCACTAAGCGTGGAAGAATGATGAAATGCTACACTATTATTGAGAGCAAACGAAAGGAATTAGAAATTACAAGAAACCGTCACGCAAGATGAAAGCCACCAATGCAATACATCAATGCCGAATGTGAAGAGCGGTATTTTTCATTCAGAGAAGTAAAAAGCAAAGTAAACGGTATGGAAGATTACACCGAAAAGATTATGTTTTTGACCAACGAAAAATTCGATTACGAACAGGCAAGCATTGATTTCATCAACCCAAAATTACCTGATTATTCCGACCAGTGTCAAAAGGAAATAGATCAGATACAGCATTTAATTCGTTTAACCGATGAATTTTCAAAACAACAAATGAAAAAAAATGCGGAGGGCATTCCGTTCAATAAACTAAAAATTAATTGCAACATCAATCAGCTCGTTGATATATTTTACCAGCTACATAGAGAGTTATTTGTAAATGGCAAACCAATTTTGGATGGTAATATCAATGATTTTGTTGCTGTCATCGTAAATTCATTCGTAGATAAAAACGGACAGGAATTAAGTCCCGAAACCATTAAAACGGTTATCACTCCTTCAAAATCCGACAAACGCCCCAAACCGCATAAGCGGATAGATATTGATAAGTTGCTGTAAATAAACATTGTCCCGAAAGACCATTTCGGGATTTTTTGACTTTTTACAGTTGCAGTCCTTTGCTTCCATAACCATAAAATTTTTAGAAAATGGAAGCAGTAATTTTATCAAAAGACCAGTACACCGAAATCATCGAAAAACTGGACGAACTCGTTAAACGCATCAATGCCAAAAACGAACCTAAGAAAGATACGTTTTTGGACAATCAGGAATTTCTTTTGCTGATGAAGATTTCCAAACGCACCGCTCAAACATGGCGTGATGAAGGTCGTATATCGTTTTCACAGGTCGGCAACAAGATTTACTACAAACTTTCTGATGTGGAAAAGCTCCTGCAGGAACACTACAACAAAGCTTTTGCTAAAAAATAGTGCTAACCTTAAAACATCAGAACTATGGTAGTAAGTATCTTTCAGAACTTCAATGAAGTGGTACAAAACCAGAAAATCATTGAAGTACTCCACGACATCAAGACAGGCAAATACATCAATGTGATTACCTATCTGCGAAAATCATTAGCCGAAAACAAAATGGAAGCTTATGAGCGGGCAAAAAAATCTTTGCCTGCCTTTACACCGTCAGCAACTTTTAAAGGCGGACGAAAACCCGAATACCTTACCGCTTATAATCCTTTGTTGGTGTTGGATATTGATAAACTTTCAAAAGAACAATTACAGAAAGCTAAAGCATTGGCAAAAGAAGAACCTTATACTTTTTCCTGTTTTACTAGTCCGTCAGGCAATGGATTAAAGATTTTGGTTAAAGTCAATTCATCACAGGAAAACCACAAAGAAGCGTTTTTAATACTGCAAAAGTATTATGAAGAATTGCTTCAATTGCCGATTGATAAATCAGGAAAAGACATTACAAGATTGTGCTTTGTTTCTTACGATACCGATTTGTATCTGAATGAAAATGCAGAAATCTATCCGGTAATTTCAACCGAAGATATACGACCTTATATGGGGCAATCAAAGGAAGTTTTCACAACAGAACCCATCAACAATGATTATTTAGCAGTATATGAACATTGCATAAGATTTACCGAAAAAAAGGAAAGTTACATCAATTCAAACGGACAAACAAAAGAATCAGCAGAACTAATTGATTCAAGTTTAAAAACATTCCCCAATTCAGTTCCTTTAAAAGTCTACAAATATTTAGATACAAAAAACGATCAAATAAAGCAAGACTTAGTTAGAAATCATTCAAATCATTGGATGATTCATCAATTTGGGATAAAATAAAAAAACATCGGCTAAAAAGAATTTTGCAAAACAACAATTTAAAGGAGAAAGGAAATGTTTCTCCTTTTTTTGTCATCCATGCCGTTCACATTAACTTTTTTTATACATTTAAAAACAGCTTAAAACAAACTACACGAAAAAAACAGACGGAATGAAATTAATTGCAACCTTATTTTTTAGCTTACTGACAATTTTTAGTTTTGGACAGAAAACAAATACATTGGACAAACCCAAAGTCGATGAACGAATTGAACTTTTAAGTATCGCTTTTCGTCTTGCAGATAGCGAAGAATACAGCTCCAAAAGATTTAAGCTGTATACGGACAAAATAGAAAGCCACTACGCGCCATATAAAAATCACGAACTCATTCAGTTTATAAAAACACTTCGAAAGGAGAATGGTGTAGGATATGATGCAGTTATGAGTATGGCAATTCATCTTGATGATCAACTGAATCCATTAGTGGAATTTACAGACAAAATTCCCGATGAACGTTGGGGAAAAGACAAAGCGAATGAATTTGTCAGATTACTAAAGAAATTTTACAAAGCATCTAATTCCAAACAATTTTTCAAAGAAAACGAAAAATTATATGCAGATGCCAGCACAAGATTTCTTCCTGTTTACGAACATCTCGATTTGAATTGGTACACAAAATTTTACGGAAAAGCACCCAATGAAAAGTTTGTCATTATAAACGGGCTTGGAAATGGCGGAGGAAACTACGGGCCTGCTATTGATTTTCCTAATGGAAAAAGAGACGTGTATGCCATAATGGGAACCTGGAAAACGGACAGTTTAGGAATGGCAGACTTTACGATTAACAGCTACTTCCCTACTTTACTTCACGAATTCAACCACTCTTTTGTCAATTACCTGTTAGAGAAAAATCCCGAACCTTTTAGAAAAAACGGAGAAATGATATATAAAGCTGTTGAAAATGAGATGCAGAACCAAGCATACGGAAACTGGGAAACGATGCTAAACGAGGCGTTGGTACGCACAGCCGTTATAAAATATATGAAAGACCATCATTTCAGTGAAGAAGAAATTAAAAATGAAACAACCGCACAACTCAATCGTGGCTTTTTATGGATTGAGGAACTTCTTACAGAACTTGAAAACTACGACAAACAAAGAAACAACTACCCTACTTTAGAAAGTTATATGCCCCATTTGATAAAAGTGTATGAGACATACGCAAGCAAAATGGACATGTACACTAAAAAATTCGACGAAAAAAGACCGAAAATCGTTTCAATTAACGGGTTTAAAAACGGAGAGCAAAAAGTAAATCATTCCTTAAATAAAATTACAATAAACTTTGACAAACCATTGTTGGGAAAAGGACATTCCATAAATTATGGAGAAGACGAAGATGCTTTTCCTGATTTTAAGAAAATAACCTATTCAGAAGACAAAAAATCAGTTACCATTGAATGGGAATTAAAAGAAAATAAAACGTACGAATTTGTACTAACCGGATTGTCTTTCAAATCGCCCGAAGGAATATCCATAAAAGATTACGAAATAAAATTTAAAACGGAATAAAAAGCCGATTGCTCAATATTACATGGGCAAATATCCATTCGCCCTTGAGCGAAAGGTTTATTTTAAATAATGGATAATATGGTCGATGCTTTTCAGTTCCAGGAAACGGTGGTGCTGTAGTTTTGGTTCGTGCTGTTCGTGCGTCCATGTTACGTGGTAGGGAATGTGTCCGCCGAAACCACCGAGTTCCAGAACAGGCAGGATGTCTGATTTGACGGAGTTTCCGAGCATCAGGAAATGGTCCGGCCGGCAATCGAGGTGTTTCAGTAGTTTCTGATAATCGTCCGGTTTTTTATCGCTCATGATTTCGATATGATGGAAATAATTTTCGAGTCCGGAGTTTTTTAATTTTCGTTCCTGGTCGAGTAAATCGCCTTTTGTGGCTACAATGAGGTTGTATTTTCCTTTGAGTTGTTCTAATGTTTTTTCTACACCGGGAAGCAGTTCGATGGGTTTCTGAATAAGTTCGTGCCCGATGGCAATGATGTTGTCGGCAAATTCCAGTGTCAGGGTTTGGTTTGAAATGCGGCTTGCGGTTTCTATCATGCACAATATAAAGCCTTTTATCCCGTAACCGTAAAGGTGCAGGTTGTTCATTTCGGTTTTAAACAGCTCTTGTGATATGGTATGCTGCGGCAGGTAATCTTCGAGTAAACGACAGAATTGTTTTTCGGCTTGCTGGAAATAGGGTTCGTTTACCCACAGGGTGTCGTCTGCATCAAAGGCTATGGTTGTAATTTTTGTTTTCATCTTGCTAATTGTTTGGTGTTTCTTCTGTTTTTTTGTGTAAATTTCGGCAAGAGAAATACGTTAAAAAAGGACATTTGTCCCGGGAGAATATGTTACGAACGAATCAGTCATTTTTAGCTTATGCGGAAATGCTTTACGAGCAGCAGGAACGCAAAGAAGCAATTGTTATGAAGCAGTATGCCAAAGGACAGCGATTGCTGAACCAGGATGAGGCGGCGTCTAAAGTAATGCTTATTAAGGAAGGGATTACGAAATGTTTTTTTACGGAGGGAAATGAAAAGGAGTATATTCTGGAGTTTCTGGGCAAGGGTGAAATTATCGGTGAAATTGAATTTATCCGGAATATTCCCTGTCTGTGTACGATTGAGGCGATGACGGATGTAACGGTGTATGCGTTTTCGGTGTCTTATTTTGAGTCGCTTCTGAAAAGTGATATTGGACTTAATGGTATTTTGCTGAATGTTTTTGCGGAACGTATTGTGAATACGTCTAGCCGTGCATCGTACCAACAGCTGTACACAATTGAACACAGCCTGACTAAACTTCTGGATTTGCAAACGAAGCAGTCGATTAAACTATCGAAAGAGGATATGGCGGCTTATCTTGGGGTTTCGGTACGCAGCCTGAACCGGAGTTTGAAAAATATATAAGCCCACGGTTTAAACCGTGGGCGAAAGGTTTACCGGTTTTAGCAATTCTATTTTTAGCTGTAGTATTTCTTTTTTAACCACAAACTTACTCTGACCAAAAGGATTAGTACGGGTACTTCTACCAATGGCCCGATTACGCCGACAAATGCCTGTTGTGAATGGAGTCCGAATACGGCAATGGCTACGGCAATAGCCAGTTCGAAATTGTTTCCTGTGGCGGTAAAAGCGATGGATGCATTTTTATCGTACGGTACTTTCATGGATTTATTGATAAAGAAGCTTACCAAAAACATCAGTATAAAATAGATGATCAGGGGAATGGCTACTTTTAGGACATCCATGGGCAGTTCTAAGATTTTGTCGCCTTTCAGGCTGAACATCAGTACAATGGTAAACAATAATGCGTATAGTGTAACGGGAGCTATACGGGATATAAATTTGCGGTTGTACCAATCTAAGCCTTTTCGTTTTACCAGCAGGTAACGGCTCAGAAAGCCGGCTAAAAAGGGAATTCCAAGGTAGATGGCAACGCTTTCTGCTACGTTTTTTATCGATACGCTGACATTAAACCCGGGCAGTCCTAATTTAGCGGGAATGACGTTGATGAAGAGCCAGACGAAAAAGCTGTAACTGATAACCTGGAAGATACTGTTCAGTGCCACGAGTAAGGCGGTGTATTCCCGATTTCCTTTTGCGAGGTCGCTCCACACTATAACCATGGCAATGCACCGCGCCAGTCCTATCAGGATTAACCCGCTCATATAGCCGGGTTCGTTACGCAAAAATAAAACGGCTAACCCTAACATCAGCAGTGTACCGATTATCCAGTTGAGCAGCAGCGAAATGCCGATGACTTTTTTATCTTTTAATGCTTTAGGCAATAAGCTGTACTCTACTTTTGCCAGGGGCGGGTACATCATCAGGATAAGCCCGGCAGCCAGCGGAATGTTTGTTGTACCGACAGATAAGTTATTGGTTATTTTTGAAATACCCGGAAAGAAATGTCCTAATGCCACTCCTGCTGCCATGGCAAGGAATATCCACAGGGTAAGGTAATTATCGGGAAATTTTAATTTGGGCTGCATGGTTTAGGGTTTATTTGTGAAAAGACGTACACCATTTCTGCTGCTATCTGTAAACTTCGTTCTTCGTATACTTTTGTTTGTTAGGGTGTATGGTCTGCCATTTTCGGGTCGTCATACGTAATGGGTATCCTCTTCTCTGCCCTGGCAATAAAAGGACAACCGCTGTCGGCCTGCGAACAGGTCATTACTGCTATAAATGCGGCTACGGGGTTGAAAGAATGATCGTACTTTTTGGAAAAACCTATGACAGGCAATGTGTTATCGTCATATTTGATGGCGTATACGGGATTATGTGTATCTGCTATTCCGGAAATTGTAAATCCCTGGCGGCTTAATGTTTCCGCTACTTTTGGAAATAAGGCGGTTTCTTCTGTGCCGCCTGAATAACAGCAGACACGCGGAATATTGAAACAGGCTGCGGCTGTCTGCGCCCAAACCTGTGCCAGATGGCTTCTGCGGGAATTATGGGTACAGATAAAAGTAAGGTTGATGGTGTCCTGACGGTTTACTTTTTCCTGTATAATATCAATAAGCGGTTGCAGGGCCTTTTTACGTGTTTCGCTGACGGACTGCAATTTTAATTGTGCGATGGTTGCCGAGATAAGAGGGTACATATTTTGGTGGTTATTTTTTTCGGAAACTGCAAAACACAAAATCCTGAATGGTGTCGAATGGTGTGGTGTGTTGAACAGTGAAACAGTTTATTTTATCAAAAATGTCCTGAAATAAACGGGTTAAGGTGGCTGCTGAATATTGTTTAATGTCAATACCGCTGCATTTTACCGGTCCCTGTTCCGAAAAAGTCCCGACAACCATGATACCGTTTTGGGCAACTGCTTTAGCCGTGACAGCGGTATAATGCGTTATTTCCTCCGCAGCGGTCAGAAAGTGAAATGCCGCCCTGTCGTGCCAGAAATCATACTGTTCTGCTGGCTGGAAATCCATCACATCGGTTACCACCCATTTTATTTTACCGGCTTTATGTTCCAGTCTTTTCTTTGCCCGTTCAATAGCGGCTTCGGAAATATCCAATACGGTAATATTTTCATAGCCCATATCAAGCAGGTAATCCGCAAAAAGGCTATCGCCCCCACCGATATCAATAATTTTAGCATCTTTCGGTAGTGCCAACTGTTTTACAAAATTCAGTGACGTTTCCGGGTTGGGCTGGTACCAGCTTACGGTTTCCAGCGGTTTGTTTTCGTAAATGTTTTCCCAGTGGGCTTTTCGGTTAAAATGTTCCATTTTGTCTTCTGTTTTAGGTTAACAACATCCGGAATCCGGTGTGCAGCACGTATTGTTCAGTTCAGATAATTTCACTTTTTGTTTAGCGGCAGGAATACCGCAGGCATCTTGTGCCAGGCAGGCGGTTTGTTTGTTTTTCAGCAGAAAATGTTTCCCGTTAAATTCCAAATCGTATTTCCCGATTGTTTCGCCCTGGTACTCTACTTCTATCTCTGCATCTTCTACGCCTAATTTTTCTTCAGACAGCCTGATGATGTTTAACAATTTGCCGGGTTTTAAGCGGTGTTCGAAATCGTCGGCATTCCACAACTGGAAATTCACTACTTTTTCGGTACGGATTACGCCGCCACAGTCGATAAAATGTTTGGTTATTTGTCCTACTTCTGTCACGTGAAAGTGTTCCGGTACGAATGTTCCGCTTTCGAACTGGAAATCTACACGGTCTGTAGTTGGCAGGATGGCTTTAATTTCGGATAGTTTCATATGATTATTTTATATTGATATATTGCGATATAACGATATTAAAGGGTATAAAAAATGTGTTTAACAACATTTTTTTACGTTTACTTCCTGCTCAAAGAATGTATTGAAGAGGGTTTGTATTTCGTTCCATTTTTTTTCGTCGATACAGTAACAAACGGATTTTCCTTCAATGGTTCCCTGTATGATACCAGTGTTTTTTAATTCTTTCAGGTGTTGTGAAATGGTGGCCTGTGCCAAGCCTAATTCATCAACCAAATCGTTGCAGATACAGGTTTTCTGATTGATAATATATTGCAGAATGGCTATTCGGGCCGGATGTCCCAAAACCTTAAATAACGATGCCAGTGTATTTTGCTCTGCTGTGAATATTTCTGATTTTGTAAGTCCCATAGCGTTTGCATTTAATATCGCAATATTACGATATTAACTGGAGGTACAAAAATTTTTTGTGTTTTATTTTGTGATGGTGTTTTTAACCCACAGTTTAAACCGTGGGTTTTGGTAAATTAGTGTCATTAAATCTATCCGATTATTAGACATGAAGAAAATTACAGAAACCAACCGGCTTTTTTTGAGGGAACTGCATCCGGATGATGCGGAAGATTTTTACAGGTTGAACCTCAATCCGAATGTCATCAAATATACCGGGAATGCAGCTTTTGAAAACATAGACAAAGCCTGTAAATTCCTTGAGGATTATGAGGATTACAAACGAAACGGTTACGGAAGATGGGCTGTTATGGTAAAAGAATCGGCGCAGTTTGTGGGCTGGTGCGGATTGAAATACGACGAAATAGAAGACGAAACGGATATCGGATTCCGCTTTTTCGAAGAAGAATGGAACAAAGGGTATGCAACTGAAAGCGCATAGGCGTGCCTGGCTTATGGTTTTGAAGCGTTTCATCTGAAACGGATTGTCGGACGTGCCATGAAAGAAAATACCGCTTCTATACATGTTTTGGAAAAAATAGGGCTCACATATGAAAAAGATAGTGAGCTGGACGGACAACCTGCCGTAAAGTATAAAATTGAAAACCCATTTCCCAGGGTTTAAACCATGGGCAAAAAAGATACGATGGACAAAAACAAAGAAACATTTGATACCTGGAACAAAATTGCTTCAGTCTACCAAAACAAGTTCATGGACATGGATTTGTATAACGACACTTACGACTATATCTGTACTTCCCTTGCTAAACCAAAAGCAAAATTACTGGAAATCGGCTGCGGTCCCGGTAACATTACAAAATACCTGTTGTCGCAACGTCCTGACTTTGATATTTTCGGAATTGACATTGCGCCCAATATGATTGAGCTTGCCGGACAAAATAACCCTACAGCCCGTTTTGCGGTTATGGACAGTCGGAATATACATACACTTGACACAAAATATGACGGCATTATAGGCGGGTTTTGCCTGCCCTATTTATCGCAGACAGAAAGTAACAAACTGATTACCGACGCTTACCACCTGTTACACGACAATGGTTTGCTGTACCTTAGTTTTGTAGAAGGTAGTCCGGAACAATCTGATTTTAAAACGGGTGCCGCGGGAAGAGTTTACTTTAATTACCATGACCTGAACGATTTGAAAACACAACTTATCAACACAAAATTTGACGATATCAAAACATTCAGCGTGGCATATAAAACTTCAGAAACAGCATTTGAACTGCATACCATACTGACCGCCAAAAAGAAAAACGGGCTGTAACACCGCATTTATAAAATGAAGTATTCAAAATAATTGTAAATTGCTCATTGGATTTTAAATGATCGGAACATCTTTACCCCATGGTTTAAACCGTGGACTAAAGATGTTTCGTGCCAAAAGAATTACACGATATGAAATAACATTTTAACCCAAAAAAATAATGAGAAAACAAACTTTTTTACTTCTTCTTTCCACGCTTGCAGCGGGTAGCGCTTTTGCACAAAACAAAGTAAACGATACCATT
This sequence comes from Paenimyroides tangerinum, assembly GCA_050990835.1. Taxonomy (GTDB): domain Bacteria; phylum Bacteroidota; class Bacteroidia; order Flavobacteriales; family Flavobacteriaceae; genus Flavobacterium. The sequence goes on from CP158859.1 coordinate 2,423,502, forward strand.
CCGCTGGTGATTAACGAACACAATACCATTTATGTCAAAGCCGTTTTTAATAAGCTGGATACGCTGAATCTCAATTTTGATACCGGGACATCTGAATTGGTTTTGACCAATGAAACCCTGAAAAACAAACTAAAAGCAGCACCCAAACTATACAACACGTTCTATAACCTGAACATCGGCAAAAGCCATTACCAGACAAAAGTGTATGATGCGCAGTTAGCGGGACACGGGACAGACGGGAGATTTGGCTGGGATTTCTTTAACGGGCAGATTGTTGAGCTCAATTACGACAAAAACATACTGGTGGTAGGCGATAAAATGCCGGATGATGTGGTAAATGATCCTGCTTATACAAAACTCAATATCCACTTTTTTAACAATGTCTTTTCGGTAGAAAGCACCCTTATTCAAAACGGAGTTGAAGTCAAAGGGTCGTTTTTGTTCGATACCGGTTATCAGCGGACAGCCATGCTGGATGATGATTTGATGAAAGAAGACAACTTTCCTTTCGCGCAAATGGAAGAAATCAAAAAAGTCATCATGAAAGGCGCGCAGGGCAATGAAATACCTGTCATTACCTCTAACCTGGAACGCCTGAAAATCGGGGATTACGAACTGGAAAATGTCCCTGTTCAGCAGGTCACTTCCCATAAACCCATGAAAGGTGTCAATATCCATATCCTTGGCAATGAAGTTTTAAAACGGTTCAACACCTTTTTCGATTTTCAAAACAACGTCATTTACATGAAACCCAACAAACTGTACCACGACGCCTATATCGATAAAAAGAAAAACGTGTAACTATACATGCATTTTCAATAGAATCAACAAGCCGAAGATGAAAAAATTATTTAGTGCAATAAGAGCTAAAAACAGTCACGATGTTTGTGAAATTCTGGATAAAAATCCAATGCTGCTAAATGGTATTGCCAAAGGAATATCGAAGAAAGATGATGGGGAAATACCGTTACAGACAGCAATAAAAACAGATAATTATGATATCGCAAAGCTATTGATTGAACGCGGCGAAAATATAAAATTTATGGAAAACGAAACAGAGAATGAAGAATGGAGAAAACCCGTTCTGCATTTTGCGGTTTCCGCTGTGGTTCACAATTCCAGATTTGCAGTGTATATTCCTACATACAGCGCTAAAAACAAATCAGGTTTCTTAGGTTTCTTCAAAAAAGACCAATGGACAATAAAAAAAGAACCGACACTAAATTATCAAAAAGCAATGGAAGTGCTACAATTATTAATAGAAAAAGGTGCTCAGATTCATTCGACTGATAGTTATGGAATTAGCACCATTGAATTGTTATGCAATGAAATAGAAAATAAGCAACTCAATAAATCAAAACCATTAGCGCAGGAAAGTCTTGACGACTTATACCCTATTTTTGAACTCATTAAAATGACAAAAATGACAGATTTTAATGTGCCGAGTAAAAGAGGAAATACAATTTATGCGAACTACAAAAATACTATTGACCAAATTATAGTAAAAGAGAAATAGAATGCCGGCGCAAGTGCCACGCAATAACACGAGATTCACATACCCAAACCAATAAAGCAAAACACCATCATGAAAAAAACCGTTCTTTTCAATCCTAAAAAAAGGTTGAAACTCTTGTTGAGAGCCGTCCTTTTAACCCTGTTTTCGGGTGGTATGCTCGTAATTATCCTGCTTACCAACCCGGTAAAAGTCACCTATGCCGTCCTGTTTAGCGGACTACTGCTTGCCGGAATTGTTCTGCTTATCGCCGGAATCCTGAACATGATGAGCAAAAACCGCACAGGACTCGAATTGGATGACAACGGACTGCTTTTCCTCGGCACTCCGCTGGGCCATAAACTGGGCCGCGTTCAATGGCAGGACATACAATCCATTCAGCTCGCAAAAGTATACAACACCAACCAGCTGCTGATGACATTCACCGATCCACAGCACTATGCGGCTAAAGTGACCAATCCACAGTCCCGCAAAATTATTATAGAAAACGGTTTTCCGCTGAACGCCGACGAGCTCGATATCAGTTTTCAGGACCTGCAAACCCTGGTGACAGAATATTATCATCGTTCTAAATCTTAGGGCGTGTCCCTGCGGGTCGGGCTATTCACTGTATCTTTTGCTTCACTGCGTTTCACAAAAGGATGCCGTTGCTATCCCTCACGCAAACATCTCCGCTCACGGTTTAATCGTGGACGGAGATGTTATGGCGCTAACCTTCCTTTTAAGGCATTCTTATAATTGTTTATCACATTCGGATTATCCGGTGCCAGCTCATACGCTTTTTTAAAATAGTAAATACTTTGGTTTTCATCACCCAAATCGACCGGAAGATGACTTTTAGCAGCACCAGCATTTAAATATCCCAGATAACTTTCCGGGTATAAGGTGATCGCATACTCAAAATAGTTCAGCGCTTTTTTGTACGCCTTTTCGTGGTAAAAAGACAAACCCACATTGTTTATAGCTGCTTCACGGTAAGACTCATCTACGGTTGCCAAAAAACTGAACAGCGCATTTGAATGCGTGTAAAGTCCGTCTTTAAAATACGTTTTGGCGCGCTCAAATAAAGCGTCCAGTTCATCATCCCCTATCCGCTTTTTTTCGTAAAGCTCCAGCAGCTCAATAGCCTCTCTGGTGGTCTCGCTGCTAAAAGCATCGTACGCCTCATATTTCATAAAATCAGGATCCAACTTACTCCCGTCTTTCAGGCAGCTCAGTCGCTTATAAAACAATTGTAGCAGAAACGTGTAATGATAGGCCATCCCCATTCTGGCCGTACCATCCCCTGCAATCTCGTAACAAGGCGACGGATATTCTTCCGGCTTCCGGAGCATCTTGTGATAGACAGGGAGCGAATCTACAATTGTATACTTATCGTATAATTCGCGGTACCTGCTGCTTTTATTGGTGGCATAGTTTTGAAAATCGCGGTAGTAATCAAAATAAGGTTCCGTATTTTCCTTTTCGGTCTTTGTATCCGTCTTTGGCGTCTGGCTGTAGACCGCACAAGAAATCACTAAAAACCCCATTAATGCAAATTTTTTCATGTACTCCGGTATGAATTGGTCAGGCTGATGATGCCTGATAATTGACAATCCCTAAGATACTTCAATTCCCAAAGAAACAATTAAAAAAAAATAAACATTTTATCTGATTCTTCATTTCAGGCAGGAATTTCAAAACCGGGGATTGTCCTTTTTGTCTTAGCACCTGATGACTGAAATTCCCGCGTCCACCGTTAATTCGGTGCCATGAATATATGATGCCTCCTGCGATGCCAGAAATAAAACCGCATGGGCTATTTCAGCCGGTTCACCCAATCGTTTGAACGGAATAGTCGGAATAATGTTTTGAATAGCTCCTTCAATTTGTTCCGCATTCAACCCTGTATTGTTGAAAATATTCGTTTTAATGTGTCCCGGGTTAATGCCGTTTACCCGAATGCCTTTTTCGGTAAACTCCGCAGCAAACGTTTTAATAAAGGATTGAACGGCTGATTTTGCCGCAGAATAAACTGCGAAATGCTGCATGCCCATTCCCGTTACCATCGAGGTATTGAATACAATTGCACTTCCTTTTTTCATCAGCGGCAGCATTTGCTGAACGGTAAAAAAAGGACCTTTTACCAATGTGTTAAACAACTCGTCAAAAAGGGCTTCATCCGTCGCTTCAACAGCTGCAAATTTTCCGTAACCCGCATTGACAAACAGCACATCAATGCTATCGGTGTATTGCTTTACCTGTTGCTGCAAAAGCAGTATATCTTTCATATTCCCTGCATTGGATACGATACCGGATGCATTTGTTCCTAAACGGTGTACGGCGTTGTTTACCGTTTCAGCACTACGCCCCGTGATGATTACTTTTCCGCCTTCATGGATGAATTGCTGTGCGGTAGCAAACCCCATTCCGTTTGTACCGCCTGTGATAAGCGCGTACTTGTCTTTAAATCGTTGCATGGTTTTTGTTTTAAAATTCTATTGCAAAGATTAGAATGTCGATTGTGACAGAAAATCCGAAACGTGCGCTGTTTTAAAAATACTGTCTGATGTATGAGAAAAACAGCCGACAGAAGGCACAGAAAAGCACAGATTTTTTTCGCCCACGATTTAAATCGCGGGTTTACAGATATCCGTTTTCCAGGCTGCGTTTCAGCAGATCGAAACTGCTTTTCGACCGTGTTTTTTTCAGGATATTTTTGTGATGCGTCCGCACGGTATGGTACGACAGGAATAAGAGCGACGCAATTTCTTTGTCAGAATACCCTTTCAGCAGCAGCATAAAAATTTCCAGTTCGCGTTTGGTCAGGCGCTCTCCCATTTGCTCGGGAAGCAACGTCGGTTTAAGCGTTTCCTGGTAAAAATCTGTCCGTTGGTTAATCCCGGTTACCGTTACCGTATAATTGTTTTTTTCCGTAATATGGTGAATGTTGGTATGGATGTTTACCGCCTGCACCAGTTTGCCGTTATCGTCCTTTGCCGTATGTATAGCCTGGTGATGGAACAACTGGTAGCTGTTGTCCCCCGTTTTCATCCGGAAACAATAACCCGATTTCAGGTTGAGCAGGTATTCTGTTCCGATTTCGTTAATCTTTTTAAACGACCAGGCTTCCGCTTCCGTTACAAAGGCCAGGTCATCGGGGTGAATCAGATCAATAATTTCTTTTAAATGCACCGGGTAACTTTCGAGACCGTGCAGCGGCAGTATCTGCGGGTGAAAATGACTCAGCGTACTGTTGACGATATCAAGCACATAGTAATAATAACTGCCGGGCACGAAAATATCACCAAACAGGCGCTCCATATTGGGAACTTTAACGGCATGGTAATGATCCGAAATGGCATCCGGGTACTGCTCCCATATAGCATTCAGGATATGTTTTACGGGCTTCATAAAGCATTGTTTTGAGTCTTAAAAATAGTTAAAATAATCTTAAAAATACTACGATTGAGGTATTTTTTAATCGTCCCAAAATAGGGAACTTTATACAAAACAGTTCTTTAAAGTCCGGAAGGATAAACCTAAAACCTAAACCTATGAAACAATTGTGCCTTTTTTATTTCCTGCTGTGGGCAGCTTTTATGGTAAATGCCCAGCCCTTAACCACCGGACTTTATACCTCTGCCGATGGCTATTATACCGTTTCGGTGAGCCAGGAAGGAAACGACATCACGCTGACAGAACCCAATAAAGTGAACTTGTACCGGAGTTCGGGCGGCAATGTGTACTACCACACCGAACCTAAATATGCCGATTATTACCTGAAAGTAACGGGTGGGCAACAATATTATACAGGTAAAAAAGGCGGAACGGAATACCTGTTTACCTATTCCGGAAACAGCGTTGATGAAATGCTGGCAGACGGTATAGAAAATTGCCCGCTGTATACCAAATACCTTACCCTTTCGGGAGAAGACGAACTCAATGCGCAGGTATGGACGTTCTGCGGTGCAGCAGCCCTCGTAAAATGTACCTATAACGAGCAAGGTGCGAATGAATATGTGGCAAGTGTTATTGTAACGCTTAAATCGTTTTTAGAAGATCCGTCAACATGCCCTTGTACCGATGTAATTCCCCAAACCGTTTGGAATGCACATTAGAAGAATAACCTATAAAACTTGAAATGATGAAAACACTATTAAAAACCATTTGCCTGCTTGTATTTGTGATGTTTGCCATGCAGAGTCAGGCACAGACCAAGGAAAAAACAATAAAATGGCTAACAGAGAAAATGATGAAACCTTGTTTTTTATATAATTCTCCAGATGGAAGCATAAGTACAATAAAAGCAGTGAAGTTTAATAACAACTTACTTGAATACACAATAGAATATAAGAATAAACTCCATAGCGAGCAAGTAAATTTGGATAAAGTTAAACAAATCGATGAAACGGGTTGGTTGAAAACGAATGGAGATTATGTCTATTATATATTTGAAGATGGACAGCGGCTTTCTGTTGAAACAGCTTTTCAGATTAATCCTAATTGTGAACGCAATCTGATTCCAGATTTTCAAAAAAAACTAAACCATTATATTTCTTTATTGACGGCAAAAAAATAAGTAAAAGGAACATTAACTATTAATACTTAAAACGATGAAAACGCTATTAAAAACCATTTGCCTGTTTGTATGTGTAATGTTTGCCATGCATGGTCAGGCACAGACAAAGGAGGAAATAAGCAAATGGAATATGGAGCAATGTTTAGATTTTTTGGACGCTGTTATGAAAGAAGCTGAAGGAGGATTAATAGCTTTCCAAGACGGTACAGTTTATAAAGTGGCTAAATTGGATAAATCTTTAGGTGCGGATAAAAAATATAATATAGGAATTACCGGAAAAAATAGAAATTCTTTTGCTCGTCAGTTTAAAAATATTAACGCTGAAGGACCTTCAATTGGCGAATATTTTGAAAATATAGATTGGACAAATATTAACGCTGGTAATTCCGGACCATCTTCGGACGAATTAAAACAGGATTCTCAAATAGCTATTTATAATATGATTTTTTTTGATAGAAATGCGGATGATAATGCGAAAAAAACAAAACGCACAGGCTATTGTTCTGATGGATTTGGAAATGATCTCTATCAATATGGAGGAATAAATACAGATTTAGATGAAATGACTATATATCTACCTTTTTTAAATAAAGAAGATAAAAACGGGTTAAGAACTAACATAAAAATTGATAAAGTTTTAACAAGGATACAAGAGCTTAATGGTTTTAGTTTTTAAAGGTAAAATATTGATAAAAAATAATTCACCAAAGCTATTTTCCGTATTCATGTTGATTGTGAATATCACCTGATTCCTGATTAAAAAAAGGAACCATTATTTCTCTTTAATGACCGTAAAAAATAATAACCTACAAAACTTAAAGCTATGAAAACACTTTTACACCATTTAGTCTTGCTGCTTTTGTTATATACAGGAGTGGTAAAAGCTCAGATAAATTGTCAGGAACAAAGTATGTGGTGTTGGGCAGCTTGCGTTCAAAGTGCTCTAGGGCAGGCAGGGGTTCAACAAAGTCAAGCTCAAATTGTATCACGACTTACAGGGTGGCCACAAAACTGACCTGCAAGAAACGAAGAAGTCATTGGTTTACTTTCTTCATACAATTTTAGAGCATGGAGTGTTGCCTACCCCGCTTCTCCACAGCAGCTATATAGTACTTTGTCTTCTGGCTGGAAGTTAATAGCTTTTGTTAATCCGTCAAATAATCCAATGGTAGGACATTTTATTATGTTACAAGGCATTTCTCCTACTACAGGTTATATTATTGTAAGTGACCCCGCTGCATGCACTACTTATGAACAAGATATACATCAATTATATTATGCATGGCGATGGAGCAGTTCCATTGTTGTGGGAGCTCCTTTGGTTTACTAAAATTATAATTTAAAAGGATAACAACATGAAAAAGCTGCTCACACTGTTCGTTATATGTACTATCAGTGATAAGAAATAAACCTTTTAACCTTTAAAATATAAAAATCATGAAAACAAAATTACGATTACTGTCATTATTATTAATAGGCTTTTTATTTACCGGCTGCGACTCAGCATTAGTAGTAATGAACCAAATGCAACAGAATATGGGAGGTCGATGTGCCGAAACCATTACCCAATCCTATTTATTTAATGACAAAACACAAAAGTATGATTTAGAAGGATATATTGTATTAGAAAGCGATGAAGGAGAAGATATTGAAGAAATAGAAACGAATTGGGTAAAATCTAAACGTTACGAACATTCAAATAATGGACAGTTTGGTGAATACTTTGAATCTTCTCCTTACTCTAATTCGTCATATAAAATTGTTGTATCCTGTAACCAGTGGCAACAATGATTTAAATTATCCATTTTAAACAAAATACTTCAACCATGAAAAAACTACTCACACTATTCGTCTTATTCCTTGGATTGGGAATGGCGAATGCGCAGACACAGGACAACGGACAAAAAGAAGTAGATGCGGGATTAGAAGCCGCTAAAAATAAGAACTATGCTTTGGCTATGGATCAATTTAAAATAGCTTCTGAGAAAGGAAACTCAAATGGAGATTATTATATCGGACATTTTTATGACAACGGGTTGGGGGTTGAAAAAAATATAAAGCAAGGCATAAAATGGTATCAGCAAGCTGCTGCTAAAAATAATACGGGTGCCATGAATGATCTTGGTATAATCTTTTTAAATAATGAACAATATAAAGATGTGCCAACAGTTATAAAATGGTTTAAGCAAGCAGCAGAGCAGGACAATAATGGAGCTATGTATAATCTTGGAGTTATCTATTATTATGATGATTACGGTGTCAAGAATACAGCTGAATCGTATAATTGGTATAGAAAAGCTGCCGATAAGAAACATCATGATGCAATAATCAATTTGAATATTCTCTATTTTGCAAATGAGTTTTCCACACCTCCAACGGAAGAAGAATTTCTACACTATTTTAAAGATCATATTCTTCCAGAGCATCTAATTGGTCTTATTGCAGGCGATAAAATAAAAATACTGAGTGCAGACGAATGTCAAATCAAATTACACCTGACTTCCGTTTTAAACGGTTCTGTATATGAACTGGTATTGCCAACCAAAATAAAGGAGATAGAACCGGGAGGGTTTATTACGTATGAAAAAGAAATAGCGACCAAAAAACTTATTAGTATGGTTGATGACCAATGGATTGCAGATGATAAAGAAGACCTGAACAAAGTGATAAAATTGAAAGAAATTGACCAGGTGAGATTAGACACAGAAGAATTCAATGCTGTTTATTACGAAAAAGTTTTCCGGTTTGCCGGCAGTCTTTGCAAGAAATAAACAGTACAAAGATTACCGACTGATTCAAATTATGAAATAATACCAATATGAAACAACTTCTTACATTATTCGCTCTATTCCTTGGATTGGGAATAACGAATGCGCAAATAAATACTTATACCCCTCAGGAAACACGTTTTATACAAGCTGAAGCGTTGTATCACAAAAAAGAGTATAAGGAATCTTTGAAATTATATCATGAGTTAGCAAATGAAGGATTTGATTATGCAATGGTAGCATTAGCAAACGTGTACGCGGAAGGAAAGGCTGTGGCTAAAGATCCTAAAATAGCTATGGAATGGTATAAGAAAGCTGATGCAAAAGATAATGGCTATGCCGCTTACTTTATGGCTGCAATGTATGCCTATGGAAATGGAGTTGATAAAAATACCGATACAGCAAAGGTTTATTTTGAAAAATCTGCGAATCAACGGAATTTACTTGCAATACTAGCGTATGGTTTTGAGATACTTGACCACAAAGATGTGTCACAAATGTCAAAATTTGAAAAAAGAATAGAATTAAATATGATTTTATCCTGGATAAGCCAGCTCATGGGAGAAAAAGTTATTTTTAAAGACATTAATTCTGACAATACTGAACATACCCAGTACACCAATATGGAATGGGACATGGAAAATCCTTTTTCGTCCGAAGTGAAGTTTAATAAAAAATATGTAAATAATTCCAAGCAAGAAAACTCTACGACCACTTTTTACATTAAGGATGTTACAGAATTTCAGGGAATGAAAAAAGATGGAGGAATGATTGGAATGTTGTTTGCCCATGGAAAATCAGATGCATTTAAAACTGTTCAAAAAGAAACAGGTCAAACCTATGAGTTCTGGAATACTCAATTTACTTTTTCTCCGCAGGTTAGTTATATACAAATGGCTTATGCGTGGGAATATGCCATAAAGCTTAGTGGAGGAAAGCTGTATTCAGAACTTTCGGACTAAAAGTAAATCATGTCTTAGCTACTATTATTTATGAAACAACTTCTTACATTATTCGTCTTATTCCTTGGATTGGGAATAGCGAATGCGCAAATTATATCAGAAAAAATATATGCTTATTGTACCGCTTATAATATGGATATTAAAGAAGTATATATATCCAATCTTGTAAATGCAATTAATGGAAATCCAAACTATTCCTATCCTGATTCATGGCAGCTGACCAGTCAATGGAAAGAAAAATTAAAACCATTGATTGGAGAAGTCGATAAAACCAATTGGGTTCCTGCCCAAAAGGGTTTCACAGGTATTCTTTTAACAGATAGCTTACAAGTTTACAAAAACAGAGAGGAAGACATTATACGGTATAAAGAAATGGGCTATAAGATTAAATATGTAAAAGATTTCCGTTACAAGCAACAGGTTAATAATTAAGTTTCAAGCAGATTCTAAAATTTCTAAATAAGCACATAACCAAATATTTTGAATAATTGTCTTAAAAATAATTTCGAAAAAATTGCTGCATGAACCAACGCTTCAACGACCAGAATAAAACCCCTTCCGATTTCTATACAGAAGTCTGGGTGGTGTGTCCTGCCTGTGCCAAAAAAGCCATCGCGAAAGTGAACTACGAGGAAAAACAAGCACGTTTGTATTGTGAAAGCTGCGGGTATAACAAACAAACCTCGACCGAAACTTCGGTATTTGGTGTAAAAGGGCACTGGGAAATGGCGGCACACAGCTATTTCGGAGCCGAACTCTGGTTGCAGTATCCGTTTAAAAATGACGTGTTTTTTGCGTATAACGGTGAACACCTCGATTACCTCGAAGCCTATATCGGGGCGACATTACGCGAGCATAAAGACCGGACGCATTTTACATTGTTAGAGAAACTGCCAAAGTTTTACCACGAAGCCAAAAACCGGAAAGCCTTGCTCTCCCTTATCGGAAAATTAAAACGGAAATAGACTTGTCTACACAGAAAAACTATTTTTAACCCATAGGTGAAAAGTTGTACATCCGTGAAATCCGTGAGCAAAAAAACATCAGCGGGAGAAAAAAATAGCCCACAGAATTGTTTCTGTGAACATCTGTGAAATCTGTGAGAGAAAATCCAGCCCGCAGATTACGCAAATAACCGCAGAAATAAATCAGTGAAGATTTACGCTATGAGCGGCAGTGATTTTTTGTCGTTTAGTCATTCAGTTTATAAATAAACTCCTCTATTTCTGTTTGCCGGGCATTTGCAAAACCTTTGTCAGAGCCAATTTTGACAAAGCCGCATTTCTCTAAAACTTTTTGTGAACCAAAATTGTCAAACGCAACTCGTCCGAAAATAGGTCTTGCTGTTTCAATTGTAAGAAATTTGCTCAATGCTTTTGTTGCAATACCTTGTCCCCAAAAATGTCGATCTATCCAATACGTAATCTCTGCGTCGCCTTCCATTACAAATTTTGCAATACTTCCCACAATTGTTTTGTCAATTGTAATGGTTTGATTATTGACAGTTGGGTCGCTCAATAATTTTGTGTACTTGTTCAAATAGATTGTTTTGTCGGTATGGTCTTTCGGCATAAATGCAGCCAAATGTCCGCCTTCTTTGTCAAGTTGAAATTGAAATAAAGCATCCAGGTCTGCAATCTCTGTTGGCCGGAGTGCTATATCAGGTTCGTTGTTTGTCATAACGGTTTGAATTTAGCCCCGATTTAAATCGTGGACGAAAGGTTGTACATCTGTAAAATCTGTGAGAAAAACATTCTTCTATCTTTTAAAAGATTTTTAACCCGATGATACCGGCAACAATTAAAGTCGCAGATAAAAGTCGCAGTATACTCGCCGAATCGTTAAAAAACACGATTCCAACCATTAACGTCCCCACTGCTCCTATTCCTGTCCACACGGCATACGCCGTACCAATCGGAATGGTTTTTTGGGCATAAAACAAAAACGCACCGCTGATGGCCATAGACGTAATGGCTAAAGTGACCCAGCTCCATTTGTTATTTCCGGATTCCTGTGCCATTTTCAAACCTAATGGCCAGCCAATTTCAAAAAGTCCTGCTACAATTAATGCTATCCAGTTCATATGTTTACATTTTAAATGATGGTAATACGTTTCTGTCGTCCCAGATCAGATACTACACTCTTTCTAAATTACAAAAAAACTACTGAAGGAGAAAATTTTTTATCAGTTGGCGCTTGGAAAAAGTAATACGCTGACGCTTTATTTTTTAAAAAAAGTTTTGATTATACATTTGCCGGTTCAATGTTTTTATTCTTTTATAATTATTCAAGGCAATAGGCTGTATCTAAGTAAGATTCATTTTTTAATGCACCAGAGCTATCTCATATAAAAACAACTGAAAAAGCAATTTGATATTAAAAGTAACGTTTGTTGTACTTTTGTCAAACCTCGGTTTTTTAGAGTAATACAAAAAAGACATAAAAAATGGTTGTAAATACATACTTTACAACCATTTTATTTCTTTTTAATCCTTGATGTACTTTTACTGAAAATTTATTTTAAAGTTTTCAGGAAAAAGCTGTATCGACTGAATACTAAGCTTTTATAAAGGTTATCAAAAAAGTCAGGTAACGATTTGGTAACGGTGCTTATTGCTTTGCTTTTCAACGTGTTTCCGTTAGCTCATAGCAAATATATGAAATTTAATTCTGTTCTATTAATTTAAAGAAAATGATTTTAAAATCTATTTTTCATTCTCTTCTATCTTTCGAACCAAACTAAGTTTAAGGTTATCAATAAATTTTGTGCGATTTATTTTTCGAGATTTAATCTCCATAAATGTATGGTAAAAATCGCCTAATTCGATATTGAAAACGCTTTCAAAATACTTTGCAATATGCTTTACATCTGCATTTGCATTTTCGAATACTCCTTGTGAGTACAATGCATAAATTAACTCTATTAATGCAGTTTTACTTGCAGTCCAATTTAAATTTCTATGATTTATTGGTTTGCTCCTTTTTTGTAAGCAGGAAAGCCGATCCTCCAAATAAACTTGTATTAAGTCATTTGCCAAAATTTTTGCAACTTTATAATCGTGGGATGTTGAAAAATTATGATCTGATTCAAAAAAATATGTGTCAAGGCTAAGCTTGATATCATGTTTACTCCTTGCGATATATTATTGATCCAAATAAGTACTATTAGTTCTATAGTATTTATAAAATTCCAAATTATTATCAAAGTATTTTTTCAGCCTTAATTGTTCGTTGCTAAGATGAGAGTAACACCTGCCTCAACCAGCTGAATTGGTTCATCAAACTCAATTTCTTCAATTTGTCCCTCAAGTTCTTTTAGTCTATCTTTATAAAATTTATGCATTTGAAAAAAATGATAAAAGTGTTAACGACGAGCCAGATAAAATATTAGCTCGGACACTTAAAATTATTGGTATTAATATGTTAAAAGTCTTTGGTTATAGAGTTGAGCGTAAAGTAAAAAGTACTACCCGCACCATATTCACTATCTACCCATATTTTACCTCCCTGAGCTTCAATAAACTCTTTGCTGATGCTCAATCCTAAACCGGTACCTTCTTTTTTGGTACCAGGGATACGAAAATAGCGTTCGAAAATCTTACTCAAAAATTGAGACTGTATACCTTGTCCGGTATCTGTTACGGAAAATCTCAACTGATTTTCTATTTTCTCAACTCTGACATCAATTGTCGCATTTTCATATGAATACCGGACGGCATTAGAGATAAGATTTGTAAGAACCCATGCCGTTTTTTCACTATCGGCAGCAACCTGTATATTATCTTCTATATTAACATCGATTTTAATATTCTTGTGTTCAGCAGCAGACTTATTTGCATTAACTGCATATTCAATCATAGGTTTTATTTCCGAACTAATTAAGTTTATTTGAATTGCACCACTTTCAACCTGTGTGATGTTTAGAAGTTCTCCGGTAATTCGTAAAAGTCTCTCAGCATCGTCTTTAATACCATTAACCAATCCTTTCTGCTCTTCATTTAAGTGACCTGTCTTTTCGTTCTCTAGAATTTGAATACCTAACTGCATTGATGAAATCGGTGTTTTAAATTCATGTGAAACAGTTCCCATAAAATTTGTCTTTGCCAGATCCAGTTCTTTAAATGGTGTGATATTTCTCAAAAGAATAACCTGACCGATAAATTCGCTATCAGCTTCTCCGGTTGGAACGATGTTAATATCAACTACCTCTTTTTCAAAGTAGCTTTCCTTTCCGTCGGCATAAATCTTTAATTGTTCGGATTTAGCATTTTCGGGCTTTGGAAAAAAAATATCCTTTATAATATTTCTGATTAGATCATTCGTAACGGCTATATCCTGTATTTGTTTACTAATAAACTCTTCTTTTTTTAGACCGCAAATATTCAAAGCTTCTTCATTAGCGAAGAGTACTTTTTTATTCTCATCAATACCGATAACAGGATCATGGAGGTTATCAATCAAAGTTTCAATACGTTTTTTGCCTTTCAGAATTTTATCGAGCTTACTCTCGGAATATTCTTCCAGCTTCTCTGCCATCGTATTGAATGATTTTGCCAAGTCACCAAATTCACTATGGCTTTCAAAATGAACCCTCTTTTTATAATTCTGTCCGGCTATTTCTTTTATACTATCAGTTAGTTCCTTAATCGGATTGGCTATATTAGAAGGCAAATTGACCAGTAAAATAAATGCAATAAGGAAACACAGTGAGCCGGTAACTGAAATGATAACAATTGCTTTTTGAGCTGTATCATCGGCTATATCACTTTTCCTGTTGATAGCTTCCATATTCAGACGCATTAACTCCGTGATATCTTTCCTTATGGATGATATAATTATAGAATTTTCTGGGTTTTGTTTTAAATCTTTAAAGTGTTTAACGATAAGGTTTGTGGCTTCCACTTCGCCAATTTCTGTTACATTCTGCTTTTGCAGGTCGAGATTTTTTTGAAAAGTATCTACAGCGGATTTGTCTGAATGAACATCTTCCAAAGAAAGCAACATATTCCGGGCATACTGTAAAGTATTGTAATTGGCGACTAGGATATTATTAGTGTCTTTTTTCAGTTGGTTAACATACCAGCCACTAACAACTGCCAGTGCCAATATCAGTAAAAATAGCGCACCAACTCCAACTGTTAATTTTGCTTTTATTTTCATCTTACGATAGTATTACGAGATCTATATTTTCTTGTGACAGCTTATTCAGCAAAGCATTGAAAGTGTCAGTTGCTAAAATGATTTTAGATAGGTTTAAATGTGGTTTACCGATACAGACCGTCGTTATCTTACGATCTTCACACTCTTTGATGATTGCCTTAGTGGTATTCTTGGCTTTTACCTTAATTATTTCTGCCCCTAACTCGGTAGCTAATTTAAAATTATTAATCAAGTGTCTTTGTTTATCCAATGCGATTTTATCGGCACTTTCTCTAGGGGTCTGTACATACATCACATACCATTTGCTATTATAGTAATTTGCTAAGCGTGCGGTCTTTCGAATAACGTTTTTGGCGGTCTTTTCGTTTGAACTGATGCAGGCCAAGAAACGTTCCTTTTTAATACTTCTTGTAAGCACAACTTCAGTTTCTACTTTTCGCTGTACCTGCGAAGCTACTTCTTTCAAAGCCAACTCACGAAGCTGCAAAATATGCTCACTCTTAAAAAAATTGTTGAGTGCCGATGTTATTTTAGAACTTTCATAGATTTTTCCGGCTTTTAAACGGTCTATTAAATCTTCTGCGGTAAGGTCGATATTGACCACTTCATCTGCCTGAGCGACTACGCTGTCGGGAATACGTTCCTGAACATCAATACCTGTAATTTCCCGTACTTCTTCATTTAAACTTTCTATGTGTTGAATATTGACAGCACTGATTACATTGATACCTGCATCCAAAATATCGAGTACATCCTGCCATCTTTTTTCGTTATTGCTGCCTTCAATATTGGTATGTGCGAGTTCATCTACAATGACCACTTCCGGGCGTAGATTGACAATTGCCTGTAAATCCATCTCTTCCAGTTCTTTTCCCTTGTAGAAGAGTTTACGTCTTGGGATAAGGGGAAGACCATCGAGTAGAGCCTGGGTCTCAGGTCGATTGTGTGTTTCTATGTACCCGATTTTCACGTCGATGCCATTGCGCAAGAGGGTGTTTGCCTCTTGCAGCATACGGTAAGTTTTGCCCACACCGGCACTCATCCCAATGTAGAGCTTAAACTTTCCTCTACGGGACTTTTGAATGAGGTTTAAAAAATATTCGGCACTTTTTCGTTCGTCCATACCATCTGTTTGGATATATAAATTTACTAATTCCCCTTAGACAAATTGTCAAGGGGAATCGTCAGTAAAGGGAAATATTAGAAACGTATCGCCAGCGATGTAACCGCCACTACATTGTCTTTTTTCATTTGGTCATTTCTATTCAAGAATACCGCATCTTTACTGTTCAGGCTTTTGACTTCGGTGCGCCAAATCAGATTTGGTAAAATCTGATAATCGACATTCAATGATGCTCCAAATGTTTGAAATCCGTTTTCTGTTTCCGTAGAAATGATAACGCCATTCTTATCATGGTAATATTCTCCTCTTGCAGCAATACTTACTTTTTCAGTAGGGCTGTATTTCGCTATCAGTACAGGAGTATACCAGATATCATAGTCATCACTTGACTTTTCTTTCTGTTGTGCTCCAATATCAAAACCCGCGATCAGGGCAAATTGATTACTGATTTGAAATTTTCCATACAAATTGTGGAAATAACGCATTCTGCGTTCGCTATCAGGGAAATCATTGCCAATGAATGAACTGCTGTTCAGGGTAACCTTCTCGGAAGGACTAAAGGTTAGCTGATGCCCAAAAGCTGGGGTGGTATTACCCTCTACTCGCTGAATGCGTTGCCAGCTGTTTAACACCAATAAGGCCATATTCCATTTGCCATTGTCAGTTAAATAAGACAGTTTTGCCCCTGTTTCAAAATAGGGAGAATTATCGGCCATCATGCTTCTGGTCAACGTAAAGCAATCTGTTCCTATAGCGCTTTCAAAACCGATATGTGACGGCAAAATCCCGGCATCAAACCAAAGATTTTTGGTTTTTGAAAGTTTGACTCCCACATTAGCTTCATAGGTGTTCTTAAGAACACCTTCTTCTGCGGCGTAGTTGGCGTTCATATAGGAGCCTACCCCTAGTGCCAAGTTAGTTCTCACTCGATCTGTTTCATAGGCTGCTTTAATTAAACCCAAGTTTAAGCTAATTTCATTGTTACGGCTAAGGCTATAAACAAATCCTGGTCTGGTATTGGATATCGGGTTATTGAACTCCTGCTGATAATATACCTCAGCATATCCGCTAATAGTCAATGTTTTTTGTTCGGTTTCCTGAGCACATACGCTTCCTGCTGCTCCCAGCAGGATAGCGGAGAACATAATTATCTTTTTCATCTGAATGTATTTTTAAAACGTGATAAAGCTGTCAGGTTTATTCTCCTCGATTTGTTTGAATAAACCATGATGGTTTCATTTTTAAATTGTTAAAGTTTGAGTGTTATATTGAATTACTTGTGCGCCACATCTTCAGATGGCAACCAACGTATAGATCTGAATTGTTGGATTGATCAAATTGGATTCCCTTATTTGAGTTCGTCCAATGCAATATTTAGTTTCAGCACATTTATTTTTTCAGGACCAAATATGCCCCACAAAGGTTTTTCTGTCTGCTGATCAATCAATTGATTTAATTTCAGTTCATCAATACCTCTTGCTTTAGCAATTCGTTTCACCTGTACCTTAGCAGCCTGAACAGAAAAATTCGGATCCAATCCACTCCCGCTGGCTGTCACCAGATCAACAGGTATTTCAGATTTATCAACTCCAGGGTTGTGCACTAAAAAAGTATCAATCCTTGCTTGAACTTCAGCCAGATATTCCTCATTGGAAGGCCCTTTGTTGCTGCCTCCCGAACCGGCAGCATTATAACCCACGTCTGATGGTCTTGACCAAAAATAGTTGTCTTCTGTAAAAGACTGACCAATATTCACGTAATGCTTGTTCCCTTGGTGTTCTATAATTTCTCCTTTTCCAAAATTTGGAGCAAACTGTGCAATACCCCAGACTGCAAGTGGGTATATGACTGTAAAAAACAGGATCATAACAGCAGTCAATTTTATTGCGGGCAAAATATGTTTTTTCATTTTTTACTTTTTTTAAATGATTAAAAGAAAACCGATATCAGCATATCAATTATCTTGATTCCTGCAAAAGGGACCAGTACACCTCCCAATCCAAAAATGAATAGGTTTCTGCGAAGCAAAGCACTTGCGCCGATAGGTTTATATGCAACTCCCTTTAAAGCCAATGGGATCAACATCGGAATGATGATGGCATTGAAAATAACAGCTGAGAGGATGGCGCTTTCCGGGCTTTGTAGATTCATGATATTAAGTCCCTGCAATGCGGGGATAGCTGTGATAAACAATGCAGGAATAATGGCAAAATACTTGGCCACATCATTGGCAATGCTGAAGGTGGTCAATGTACCACGGGTCATCAGCAGCTGTTTTCCGATTTCTACTACTTCAATTAATTTGGTAGGATCATTATCCAGATCAACCATGTTTCCGGCTTCTTTGGCTGCCTGCGTACCGGAGTTCATCGCCACGCCAACATCAGCTTGAGCCAATGCCGGAGCATCATTGGTACCGTCTCCCATCATCGCTACCAATCGCCCTTCTGACTGTTCCTTTTTTATGTAATTCATCTTGTCTTCGGGTTTGGCTTCCGCGATAAAATCGTCCACACCTGCCTTCTCAGCAATAAATTTGGCTGTCAAGGGATTGTCGCCTGTGACCATTACAGTTTTAATACCCATTTTGCGCAGACGTTCGAAACGTTCCTGAATACCCGGTTTGATGACGTCTTGGAGCTCGATTACCCCCAAAGCGACTTCATTTTCTGAAACAACCAAAGGTGTACCGCCATTGCCCGAGATAGCTTTGACTTTGTCTTCGACTTCTCTTGGGAACACATGGCCTGCTCGTATAACAATATTTTTAATCGCATCAGTTGCACCTTTGCGGATACGTAGGTTTTCATAGTTTATTCCTGAACTTCTGGTCTCTGCTGTAAACTGGATGAATTCGGCATTTTTAAAATCGGTGATTGACGGATTGATACCTGCTAATTCGATAATAGATTTACCTTCAGGTGTTTCATCAGCCATTGAACTCAATACAGCAGCTTTAACTAATCTTTTCTCATCGATACCATGAGCTGGGTGAAAATGTGTTGCCTTACGGTTGCCAATGGTAATGGTTCCTGTTTTATCCAGCAGCAAAACATCTATATCGCCAGCTGTTTCAACAGCTTTCCCACTTTTTGTAATCACATTTGCTCTCAGGGCTCGGTCCATCCCCGCAATACCGATTGCAGATAGCAACCCTCCAATGGTTGTTGGAATCAAGCAAACAAACAACGCGATAAAGGAAGCTATGGTAATGTTGATTTTGGAATAATCAGCAAAAGGTTTCAACGTGATGCATACGATAATAAACACTAAAGTAAAACCAGCCAACAAAATGGTTAAAGCGATTTCATTAGGTGTTTTTTGTCGCGCAGCACCTTCTACTAATGCAATCATTTTGTCCAGAAAACTTTCACCTGGTTGTGTCGTAACTTTGACTACTATTCTATCCGAAAGCACCTTTGTGCCACCGGTAACGGAACTTTTATCTCCGCCAGCTTCCCGTATCACGGGAGCAGATTCTCCGGTAATGGCACTTTCGTCGATGGTCGCCAGGCCTTCGATAATTTCTCCATCAGAAGGAATGGTATCACCCGCTTCACAGATGAAAACATCTCCTTTTTGTAACTCGGCAGAGGAGATGGTTCTTCCGTTTTTCAGCCTGGCAGGAGTTTCCTCTCTGGTCTTACGCAAACTGTCAGCTTGTGCTTTTCCTCTTGCTTCGGCGATAGCTTCCGCAAAGTTGGCAAATAATAATGTTAGTAACAGGATAATGAATACCGTAAAATTATAACCAAAACTACCTTGTCCCTGAGCTCCTGTCAATGTCCAGAGGCTTACGGCTAACATGACCACGGTCCCGATCCATACTGTAAACATGACCGGATTGCGGAACATGGTCTTCGGGTTGAGTTTCATAAAAGATTGCTTGAATGCTCCCTGAACCATATCTTTTTGAAACAATGATGTATTATTGTTCATTTTAAAATCTTTAAGCTGTTATCATAAATAAAGTGTAAAAAACTCTGCAATTGGCCCTAATGCCAATACGGGGAAAAATGCCAAAGCAGCTACAATAGCGATTACGGCAAATACCATCAGTCCAAAAGTGGCTGTATCCGTCTTCAATGTTCCGTCCCCTTCCGGAACAAATTTCTTTTGTGCCAATAAGCCTGCAATAGCTACAGGTCCTATGATCGGCAAGAATCTGGAAAGGATAAGTACAAATCCCGTACTGATATTCCACCAAGGTGTGTTATCTCCCAATCCTTCAAAGCCGCTGCCGTTATTAGCCGATGCGGACGTATATTCGTACAGCATTTCGCTCAGTCCATGGAATCCCGGGTTATTGAGCGAATCTGCTGTATACTGAGGCAAAGCGGCTGCCAAAGCTGTTCCAACTAATATCAAAAACGGATGTAGCAAAGCGATGATCATGGCAATCTTCATTTCCCTTGCTTCAACTTTTTTGCCTAAGAATTCCGGAGTCCTTCCGACCATCAAACCACTGATAAATACTGCCAGAATAATGAATATAAAAAAGTTAAGCATTCCCACGCCAACCCCTCCATAAAAGGCATTGATCATCATAGCAAGCAATTCATTCATTCCCGAAAGCGGCATGGTACTATCATGCATTGAATTGATGGAGCCTGTTGAAATAACGGTGGTCACGATGCTCCAAAAACCAGAAGCAGGAGCACCCAACCGAATTTCTTTTCCTTCCATGGCTCCCAGTGAATTGTCGATACCCATTGCTGCAATGGCTGGGTTTCCGTTCTTTTCCATATGGATATTTGGAATGGTCAGCATTAAAAATCCTGTCGTCATAACACCGAATATCATCCATGATAATTTTCTTCTCCTGATAAAGTAGCCGAAACCAAATACCATCGCTAACGGAATGATTAATTGACCGATCATTTCTGCCATATTGGATAGGTAGGATGGATTTTCAAAGGGGTGGTTAGAGTTCACGCCGAAAAATCCACCGCCGTTGGTTCCCACATGTTTTATGGGGATAAAAGCAGCTGCTGGGCCCCTTGCTACTTCAACAGTATCCCCCTGTAAATTGGTAATGGTATCTCTGCCTTCAAATGTCATTGGGGTTCCTTGGAACACTAGGATGATAGCAATTACAAAAGAGACTGGCAGCAGGATACGCGTGCAGGATTTTACAAAATTATTGTAGAAATTACCTAAGGTTTCAGATGATTTTTCTCTGAAGGCTCTGAACAGTACCACTGCAGCAGCCATTCCGGTACCGGCACTTACAAACTGTAAGAACATTAACCAATATTGTCCCAGATAACTTAAATCTGATTCCCCGGAATAGTGTTGTAGGTTGCAGTTTACCACAAAGGAGATGACGGTATTGAATGCAAGGTCAGCCGACATGCTCGGATTCTTATCGGGGTTTAATGGAAGACTTCCTTGAGTCATCAGGATGAGCATCCCTAACAGGAACCAGACCATATTGATGGTAATCAATGCGGACATTTGTTGTTTCCAGTTCATTTCCGATTGTGGGTTGATACCACCGATTTTATAAAAAATCCGTTCGATTGGATTAAAGATCGGATCAAGCAACGTTTTTTCACCGCTATATACTTTTGCAATGTATTTACCGAATGGTATTGCTAAAAGTACGGTTACCGTAAACATCGCGATAATTCCTAAAATTTCTGTGTTCATTTTTCTTAATTAAATATGGTTTTAAACATCCAGCCCAACAGTCTAACGATTGCCAATACAATCAGGAATATCAAGGCGATCCGGACTACATCTTTCATTTCAGCAATTATCTTTTTCATAGCAATATGTGAATTTTCAAAATAGCCAGATAAATGATGGAAATGCAAAACAGTATCCAGAATATGATGGATATGCATTCATTGATTTTCCCTTTTGTACCTTTCTTCATCTGTTTAAGCGATTTAAAATTTTTCCGGTTTGAGTAATACGTAGCAGATGTAAGCAAATACACCTATGGCTACGATGAATAATGCCGTCATAGACTTGTTTTTTGTGTTAAATAATTCATGTTCTGAAGCTGATAAACATGCTTCAGGTTATTGGGAATAAGTTGATACACGCATATCCATTGTTCTGCTGCACAACGCCTTTTCATTCCTTCGAAAGAGCGTACAAAAAGATTCTCGATAATGTACTTTATGTATTCATTTCCCCGTTTATGGAGCCAACCGATAAACCTTATCTTTACCCCAATCTTTTCTGTCTGGTTCCTGGAGAGCAAAAGATTAATATGGTTGATGACAGCCTGAATTATGCCAGCAAAATTTCCTTTGGAGGACAATTCGTTGATTTCTTCTTTAATTTCACCATAGTGATGTGCCAGATAAGTGCTGGCAGTGTTCTCATTTATTTCATTCATTGGTTTAAATACTTTTTTTATTTACTGAAAAACATCGCATAGAAAATAAAGAAGACAATAAAACCTAAAAGTATTTTTGCTAATAGGTCTCTCGCTATTTCCCAGTTTGATTTTCGTTCTTTTTTCATCTGGTAATTAACTGAAAGAATAAGTAGGGAAAGACGAAGACGATTAAAATACCCGCAAATCCACCGAACTTTGCTGTCACTGCAACCAGGCCAAACAACAAGAGTGCTAATGCCACTTTTTTTATTGTGCCCGACCGAGGTCCGTTCTCTTCAGTTTCTTTCATGCTCACTTAATTTTCCAAAATGGTCTTGATGTATCCTTTTCGTAATTCGATCGGAAACAAATCCAAATGCTTTTTCAAACTCCCCGGACTTTCTTCAAAAGACAATGTTGTCAGAAATTCATTCTCTATAGCATTCCGGGTGTATTGGTTTCCTCCCTGGTACAACAGGTTAATCACTTTGGCTATCTCCTGAACCCGTTCTAATTCGTCTTCCAATCCTGAACAGATTTTTTGGGAACAGACCTCTGCCAGTTTGTGAAGCAATAGGTAGTCTGCAATAGAGTCCTCCAGATTAACAACATCAGAAATCAGTCCTGCAGCTTCAGGAGCCCATTGTTCTATCGTTTTTATGATTTTTGTTTTCATCTATTTATTTTCCTTAAAATGGTTGATGACAGCTCGATGATTTTACATCTCGGTTTCATCTTGTTTTTAGATTTTTTCAAAGAAGTCAATTGACTTAATGAACAGGCCGAAACAGGCTAAACCTGCGAGTAATAAAACTATTGTTATCATTGTTTTAAAAGTTTAATATTATACTTCGCTGATATGCTTCAGGATCGCTCCGAAGATCAACATTACGATCAATGCTAAAATCAATAGATGATAAGATTTAAGCCATTTTGGAAACGAGGGTGGTTCTTTCTGCTGTTTCCAATTAACATTTCTTTTTCTCATTTTTCAATTTCGTTTGTATACCCTGAGCCAAAATCTATTCCAGTGAAACCAATTGCATTGTAAAA
Organism: Paenimyroides tangerinum; assembly: GCA_050990835.1. Lineage (GTDB taxonomy): Bacteria > Bacteroidota > Bacteroidia > Flavobacteriales > Flavobacteriaceae > Flavobacterium. The sequence continues at coordinate 2,446,976 of CP158859.1, forward strand.
CCCTGTAAACAAGAGAATTAGCATAAATACCGTGATTCCTTATTGTAAAAAACCTTCTCAAAATGATAGGGTCATTCTCATAATGATAATCCTGTGTCAATTTGTGATAAGTGGTATCCAATATTGGCGGTGCGATATTGCTTTGATTAGTAAGTAGAATCGTTATGATTTTTATATTTTTGTACATTATAATCGAATAATGACTGATTCCTAAGTCTTTTTCAGCATAAAATATAGAGGTAATTATTAAAGATGAATAAAGTAAGAAAGACGCCTATTGAAAAAATTGTATCGCCAATACAGAGCTTTATAAAGAATGAAAAGGCAGGTGGAATAGTATTGGGTATCAGTGTAGTTATTGCGTTGGTATTAGCAAACTCTCCTTTAGCAGAAGAGTATCATCATGTTTTGGAACATATGTTTGGTTTTCAGCTGGATGGAACAACTTACTTTGAATATAACCTACATCATTGGATCAATGATGGTTTGATGGCCATATTTTTCTTTGTGGTTGGTTTGGAACTAAAAAGAGAGATCGTTGGTGGTGAATTATCGAATCCAAGGAAAGCATTGTTGCCTATTGCTGCCGCATTTGGTGGAATGGCCGTACCTGCTGCAATATATCTGTTGTTAAACCCAAGCGGAGAAGTGCACAGCGGCTGGGGAATCCCTATGGCGACCGATATTGCATTCGCCTTGGGCGTACTTTACTTATTAGGCAACAGAATTCCGCTAACGCTCAAAGTATTTTTAACGGCTTTGGCTATTGTCGATGATTTGGGAGCAGTTTTGGTTATTGCTTTTTTCTATACTTCGGACATATCTATGTTTCATTTGATCATCGGTGCTTTGGTATTGTTGACGATGTACATTGGCAATAAAATAGGCGTGCGAAGCATTTTGTTCTACGCGATTTTAGGGATAGGTGGTGTTTGGACTACATTTTTGTTATCGGGTGTGCATGCTACAATCGCCGCTGTTTTGGCAGCATTTACCATTCCGGCAGATGTGAAGATCAATGAGAAAATATTCAGCAATAATATTCAAAGGTTATTGGATAAATTCAGGGGAATAGATCCCGACAACAGCAAGCCTACGTTGACAAATGAGCAGTTGCATATTCTGGAAGAAATCCAAAACAGTACGGTAGCGGCGACCCCGCCACTACAGCGATTGGAGCATACCATGCACCCCTTGGTTACATTTATTATTATTCCGGTATTTGCACTGGCAAATGCAGGTGTTTCATTGACTATAGATATGGAGCATTTGTTCAGTACCAATGTGGCTTTGGGTGTTGCTTTAGGGTTGTTGGTAGGGAAAGTGGTTGGCGTGGTCGGTTTTACATGGCTTTTGGTGAAATTGAAGGTAGCTCCTTTCCCCGAAGGAATGAATCTGAGAAATCTGTTTGGTTTAGGTTTGCTCGCTTCTATTGGTTTTACTATGTCTTTATTTGTGACTTCATTGGCTTTCTCGCATGAAGAATATATGACACAGGCCAAAATAGGAATTTTTGCGGCATCTATTACCGGAGGTTTTCTGGGGTATTATGTACTCAGTAAACAGGCTAAAAAGTAATCTTAATATTCGTGGGTAAATGAGTAATAAATTTCTGGACTTTATCAACCTGCACAATGGTGAAGAAGATAAACAAAAGGTTTTAGAAAATGTAACCGCCAACATATCCTTCCGGGGTTCCAACCTCTGGATCTTGGCTTGTGCAATTATTATCGCTTCAGTTGGATTAAACGTCAATTCCACAGCGGTGATTATCGGTGCGATGCTGATATCTCCTTTGATGGGTTCTATTTGCAAATTTTAGGAGCAGGATTTGCTTGGGAACCTATAATTCTAGTTATTTCTTCGGTGCCTTTTACCTGTAAACAATCAACTGTTTCTTCATCTGTATTGCCACTTTTTTGGTCATCAAATATTTAAAATATCCTGCTTCGGCTATCATTGATCCTAAAGACGAAAAACGTATCCGATACGGCATTACGACCTTGATGATGGTGATGATCATACCGAGTTTTTATTTGGCGTACAATCTTTTTCAGGACAATAAGTTCACTAAAACGGTTGAGGAATTTATCAATTCTGAATTCAGTAACAAGGACTATACGGTTATTTACAAAAAACTGAATTATAATTCCAACCCTAAAAAGTAGAGTTAGCCTTTCTAGACCGTAAATTCAGCAGAGAAGAAATGGATATCTATAATCGGATTTTGAATGAAATAGGTATACATAATACAACCTTGAATTTTAGACAGGATAGTGCAGACCTTAAGCCGGAGATACTAAACGAATTGAAAAAGCAGGATGCATCACTATCAGAAAAAGATGTCACAATAAATAACCTGAACCAGGAACTGAACAGATATAAGGTAAATGAACCAAGGTTAGTTAAGGAAATCAATGTCCTTGTTCCTGACAAAATATGCAGTCAGAATTGCTTGAGAGAATGAAAGAATGAAAGAATTATTAAATGCCAGATGGACAATGCGGTTAATTGTGGTATTACATTTGGCAGCGCTTACAGCTTGGCGTTAATGAAATTGTACTTCCGGAAAAAGAAACCGCTGAAAGATAGGCTAAAAAACTATGTTTAAAAGCCGTGGTAGATTCTTTCAAGTTAAATGAGAGTGTGCCCCATGTACAGGGAATTCCTGGACCCAATTCGATGCTTCAGGGGGGGGATATCATCGTGATTTATGGAGCCAACGAAGATTTACAGAAATTCGCTATGGGGAAATCAGAATAGGATTTCACTTGATTTTGTATTGCTCCATTTTTCTATATAATGTTGCCAATCCAATTTCTAACAATCGGGCCGTTTCTGCTTTATTGCCGTCTGTATGATTGAGTATTTTTTGAATGTGTAATTTTTCGGCACTGGCCATAGAAAATGTAGATAGTTGCTGCGTATTAGATTTGGCATATTGCAGCTCGACAGGCAAAGTATCCAGATCTAATATGTCAGAATCTGCCAGAATAACACTTCTTTCGATTACGTTTTTCAACTCCCTGATATTCCCCTTCCATGCATTATTTTCCAACGCGGTAATATAATCTTCGGATAAGGTTAAGGGTTTCCTATTGGATTTGAGAGCGAAAAGATCTGCATAATATTGAGCCAATAATTTGATGTCTATGATACGTTCTCTCAATGATGGAAGCTGAATGCCAAATACAGAAAGTCTGTAAAACAAATCACTCCTGAAATGACCTAACTCCATTTCATTTTCCAGATTTCGGTTGGTTGCAGCGATGATACGGACATTGACTTTGATGGGTTTTACATCACCAACTCGCAAAAACTCACCTGTTTCTAAGACACGTAGAATTTTCGCTTGGAGATCCAACGCCAATTCCCCGATTTCATCCAAGAATATAGTCCCGTTGTGTGCCTGCTCAAAAAGGCCTTTTTGGTCTTTGGTAGCACCGGTAAATGAGCCCGCTTTGTGTCCGAACAATTCGTTTTCTAAGAGTTCTTTACTAAATGCCGAACAGTTTATCGCAACAAAATTTTGGACGGCTCTAGAACTACTTTGATGAATGGCCTGTGCAAAAACCTCCTTACCAGTACCCGTTTCTCCAGTTAATAACACTGTCGTATCTTTTGGAGCAACTTTCTTTGCTAATTCAATTGCTTTAAAAATTGGCTTTGATGTACCGATAATTTTATCAAATGAATATTTTTTACCCAACTGTTTTTCTAATTGTTGGACTCTTTTATTTAATGCTACCTTTTCAATGGCTTTATATAGAAGGGGAATAATCTTATTGTTATCATCACCTTTAGTGATATAATCGAAAGCACCGTTTTTAATCGCCTTTACACCATCAGGAATATTGCCAAACGCCGTCAACAAAATAACTTCTATGGCAGGATATTTTTCTTTGATAACTTTAGCAGTATCTACACCACTACCATCAGGAAGTTTGACATCACAAATTATCACATCGATTTCTTCTACCTCTAACCGTTGCAACCCTGATTTGATATTGGATGCTTGAAAAACCTCAAAACCTTCAAAACCAATTATTTTTGAAAGGAGATTTCTCAACTTTTCCTCATCGTCTATTATTAATACTCTGCCCATTTTTAAGCTAAATTGTTATATGCGAATTTACAATTATTATAGCTGTTTTAAGTTTATTATACCAACTTATTATAACATCTGCAAAAGAAGTTAATGAATTATGAGTAAATCTTTTATTAGTACTAGTGTATTCGTCTTTTCCACCTCTTCTTCCTCTGGATAGCAAACTGTTCCTCTTCGTAGTCGTCGCTTTGTACATCGGGCAACAGGCTGAACAATCCTAAATCAGAATTAGACGAATGCTCCTGCGAGATAAATTCAAAAAGGTCTTTCGTTGGTTGCTGGTCTATCATGTTGGTATTGGAAACAGGGCTATCCTGTATTTTCAATTTGGGTTTGTTTCCATTGTTCCACCAATCATTGAATACGTTTGCCGACAAGTTTCTGTCTAATTGTGAGCCGTTCCAAACGCTACGGCTTTCATGGTCGATAAAGGTTATACCGTAAATTCGTCCTTCGTTATTACGTCTTATAATCGTATTAATTCCTTGTTCAGTCAATTGCTTTTTAAAATCCGTTTCGTTACTTGTCGTATGAATGCCAAGTTCAACCGTGTTTTTCAGAACAGATCTCACAGAACTGGTTTTCAATTTCTCTTTGGACTGCTCAAAATGTTTTTGAAGCTGTGTTATCCCTGCATCTTTTCCGAAAAGTGATGCTTTGAAAGGATTGCTTGCCTTGTTGCCCTTTTCATCCAAAGCTAAATAGACCAATCCGTTTACAGGTTGTCCGTTCCGTTCGCCTTTTACTTCCTCCACTGTAATATTGAATAGTGACAGCAAAGCACTGTAACTACCCATAGTTGAAAAGCTATAATACTTTGGCAAATGGCGAACTACCGAAGCAATCTGACTTTTGATGTCGCCTTTGTGGTAATCCACAGGTCTGAAAATTTTGTTGGTTTGTTTATTCTCCTGTTCAGTTATCTTTTGGAGGTTGTATTTCTGTTCTAAAGCCCGACAGATAGCCATTGAACGTGGATGGTCGTAATCATCGGGGATTTTCTTTCCGTCAATACCTACGCAGGTCGAAACGATATGAATATGCGTTCGGTCAATGTCCGTATGCTTGAAAACAATATAAGGTTGACTGCCGTAACCCATACGCTCCATATACTCCTGAGCCATTTCGGTAAACTGTTCATCGCTGACCTTATCCGCAGGATCTGGGTTCAGCGAAATATGGCGTACCGTCTTTTCCGTTTTGATGTTTGCCGATAAATACGGCTCAAAACATTTATTAAAATAGGCTACAGAATACCTGCCATCCACCGTGTCGGGTATCTTGTTCAAGAGCAGAACCGCTCCGTTTTCTTTATCTACTTTCTGTTGATTGTACAAAATCGCTCCGTACATATTGCTTCCTTTTCCAATTTTTGCAATCATAACTCTACTCTTTTTTCAGATACTTTTCTTCAAATTCCTGTGTTAAACGGATGACTTCCTTAGTCACTTTTGCCAATTCAATGGTTTCCTTTTCCAATCTAAAAAGATATGTTCCTGCTTTTTTCTCGGAAAAATTGCGGTACAATATCTTCACAATCTGATTGTAATTTGTTCCGATTGCTCGGAACTGACTAAAAAATCGGGTCAGCTTTTCGTGATATTCTATTGCATCCATATCAATTTTTACGGTCTTTACCGTCTTTTGAAAGATGCAAGCGGTAATAAAATGGGCGATTACTTTCATATCTGACTGGTCAAAAAGGGCAAGAAATTTGGCATTATCCTCTGCATTCAGGTTGATGGAGTACCGATTGACCGCAGGGTCAATCTTTGGTTTTCTTCCTGTTTTCCTAATCTGTTTTCTGTTTTTCTCTTCCATAATAATCCATTTTTATTTTTTTTAATAAACGTGCGACTTCTATGTTGTCTTCCAAATAATTCAAGTATTATTTTTATTTTAATCACGAAATAACTTCTTTTGTATTAAGGAGTTGAAGAGGAAACAGACTCTGCTGAGGAGCAACTTGTCAGCAATAAGCTCCCTGCGTTACACTGTAATGTTTTTTTAGGGGATGATTAATCATCTTCTTTTTTTTATCTATTACAGGTATCGATCAATGGCTAAAAAACCTTTTTTCCTTAAAATAGTTACTATAAAAACAACCTTCTATCAGTAGACATGATATGCTACATTTCGCTTTTTCAATTTTTATAGAATGAGGGCCGCAAACTTCGGATAGTAATTTTATTGCAGTCGATCACTAAGCGGTCACCTCAAATTTTTGTTGTTCTTATAGCTCTTAATTTTTAATACCACAAGTATATAATTTTTCATTTTTCAAAACATAATAAATTCTATTTAATAATTTACGCGCAATGCGTATAATGGCTTTATTAGGTTGCATTCGTCTGCAATATTCATTAAAAGAAATAGATAATGCAGGGTCAAACCTGATAGTCATCCAAGCACACTCCACCAGTATTCTTTTCAATATCTTTTGCCCTCTGAAGGTGATTTCTCCCATTCGCTCTTTCTCACCACTTGAATAAGAGTTGGGTATCAATCCGATATAGGATGCAAGAGAATCTGTATTTTTAAAACGGTCTATATTTTCGATTTGGGTCAAAAGAGTAATGGCGCTTATCCTCCCAATTCCAGGAACACTTATCAATAGGCCAAACTCTTTTTTGTACCTTTCTTCTTCAGACAAATCCCTAATTTTCCTATTTACTTCGAGTAATAATTTACGCATGCTTTCCACTTCTGATATTAGGAACCCCAACGCATCTTTCCCATAAGGAGAACTTAACTGGACATCATCCCTTAACCATTTTATAAAGCGTTTAGTCCAGTGTGTATAAGGACTCTTGAACTGTATTGGTATGTCTATCCCATAAAAGTGGAGAAAAGCCTTAACCCTGCACTTCAGTCTAACCAAGTCTTTCACCAACATGTCACGTGTTCTGACAAGAGAACGATCTTCTAAAGTTTGTATTTTCAGAACGTGGATAGGTTGAAGCTGTCCAGCTCTTAGGGCCCTTGCAATTTTTCGACTGTCCACAGGGTCATTCTTTTGGAACATCTCTTTTTGTGTAGTGGGAATGTCCGCTGCATTAATCACGATATTGTTTATTCCTAAATCAAGCAATTCGTAATGGGATCTAAATCCACTGAACCCCGCTTCATATGCAGAATGATATTCACAATCAGGAAAATTTTTAATTAGATAGTCTGCTAAAACAGAAGCTACAGCAGGCTGGGTAAAGGTCTTATGAACGATATTTTCTGTCAAGATTGTCACTGTCCAACTTTTTAAGTGTACATCTATTCCAATAAAAAGTTTTTGTTTACTTTCAATAATTTTAGCTATTTGGTCTTTCATAAGTTGTTGTTTATTTGGTAGTTAATATTTTATTTCAAATTTATAAAACCATATAATTACTTACGTCTTTTATCATCAACATTTGACAAACATAGCGACTTCGGAGCCGTTTCCAGCCCCCTGCAAGGGCAAGTGCTTTTGAGGTGCCGAAATTCATTTCAAGGACCTCAAGAGATAACTTGCTCTGAACAGGAGTTCAGAAAAATCCGTTTTGCAAACGGATTGGAGTTAGCCGAGAAAACCAACCGCTTTCGTTTACAAAGTTCGACAAGACTATTTGAATAACAGCAACTTACAACCACGACAATGAACGCCAAATAGTGCCACTGACTGCCACGTTTATACGGATTGGGATTGCTTTTATTTCCTTTGTGTGGTTAGTTGGCTGATTGGTTACAGTCTTAATGATGTAACTAATCAGCATAAATCCCGACAGCAAATTTGCGTGATTGATTGCAGATGAATTACGGATTTTTCAGCTAATGAAACAGTTAATCAAGAGTATGCAGGTGCATAGGTACAACAGTATATGCAACTGACTATTCAGGTAACCAAACAGCTAATTTAAAGCGAAAGATATGATACACGAAGAAAACAAAAAACAGCAACCCCAAGAACAGGATTTTATGAAAATGATTATCGGTAACGACAAGAAAAATCCCCAACAGGAACAGCAAGCCGTAACACATCGGGACGACTTTACCGCAGACGAAAAATCCGTAGAAACGGAAGATACAAAACCGATTGCAAGTAATACCAAAAGAACGACCTCAAAGCCGAAGAAGCTGACCAAAGAGGATTACTGCGGACAGTTCTTTAAAATCCCGAATACTACGGCAAGCAAAGGCAAATCGGTCTATGTACGGCAGGAACACCACGATAAGTTCAATAGGCTTACCAACATTATGGGCATTGACAAGCTCACGATTTATGCATATCTCGACAACATTATCGAATACCATTTTCAGGAGTTTGGGGAGTTGATTAACGAAATCTATGACGAGAAGCACAAGCCTTTGTTCTGATTGCGGTGCGGTGTCGGGCGGTAGTGAGTTTCTCCCTCTTAAAATTATTTTTCAAAATAAAAAAACAGAAAAAAAAGAAAGCCATTCAATCAAGGCGGACAAGCGGAAAAACCAAAAGGAAACGGAATAAGTCCCGAAGGGTGGCAGGGCAAACACTACAACTCGGCGAAGCCACTATTAGCCCTGCCATTATGCCGTAGTCTTTTGGTTGGGCGGTGCGGTGGCTGTCCGCCTTACCTTTGCTACCTTTTTGTTCTTTTTTGGGTACATTTTTAAATATTTCTCCTTTAGTATTTGGCATCTGAACGCCAAATACAACCTCTGACTGCAACATTGGAAAGCCCTGAATAAGTATCTTATATTTTTGAAGTTTAAATGATGTAGATATGGAAATAACAGTTTTAGACATTCAGATTTTGAAAGCATTGCACAAGGAAGTAAAGGAAGTTTCCAATTTGATTGCAGAAATTACCGCACCCTACAAAGCATTGCAACAGGCAACGAAATGGCTCGACCAACAGGAAGCCTGCCAACTGCTCAATATCAGCAAAAGAACATTGCAAACATACAGGGGAAAGGGTATTCTTGGGGCAACGCAAATCAATCGGAAAACGTATTTCAGATTGTCCGAAGTGGAGTTACTTATGCAGGGAGAGCGACCATTAAAAAAGCAAAGGAAATGAAACAGATTGGAAATTCAGACGAGGATATACTTGCCCTGCTCGAAGCTGTGGTAGGTATCAAAAACGAACTGCTGTATATCAGGGAATATTTCCACCCTTTATTGCAAGGGGAAATCTACCTTTCGGGCGAACAGGTTTGCGAAATGCTACACATCAGCAAACGGACGTTGCAACAGTACAGGGATGACGGACTGATACCTTTTATCAAACTCGAACGGAAAATCCTTTTCCGTGAAAGCGATATTATCAAGGTGTTGGAAGATAACTATCAGCGTTAGCCGATTGTCTGAAACTGTAACCGTATCAGTCAATTAAAAAAACAGCCCACTGCTTCAAGCAGTGGGCTGTGGTGTTTATGGAATAAATATCAATTATTTTTCGATTTTGTAGATTACAGCTTCCTTTCCGTCAAATTCTATATCTTTTTCGTATTTAAGACCAATTTTTTCAAGGACTTTTATAGAGCTAATATTTTCTTTCATTGCTCGCCCAATTATACATTTCAATTTTAGATTTTCAAAGCCATACCGCACACAAGCAACTGCACTTTCTGTTGCATAACCCTTGTTCCATTCTTCTTCAAAGAAACGAAATCCAATATCAGTTTCGTTTTCCATTTCGCCAAATTTCAATCCACACCAACCAATAAATTTATTGGTTGTCTTCTCTATTACCGCCCACCTGCCATAACCATTCAGCATATAGTCCTGATAATTTTCAAGAAATTCTCTTGCTTTTTCCACACTTTCAAAAGCTGAATTTCCCGTATATTTTATTACATTGGGATTTGAGTTTAAATCATAAAAGCTTTTTGCATCACTTGGATTTAACTCTCTTAATATCAGACGATTTGTTTCTAAAATTTGTTTCATTTATAAAGGTTTGACAAGATTAAGCTATATAAACAGCCAAATTACAAAAAAAGCCAATGTAAACAGCATTGACTTTTTTATTGGATTACAGATTATTTTTTATAATTGTGCAACAAAAGAGCGTTCCAAACCTTTAAATTTATGCGATACCTTTTGCATATCCTTACCGACTTTCTCGTTGAGTATCTTGGCGTAAATCTGTGTGGTAGCAATGTTCTTATGTCCTAACATTTTGCTCAAACTCTCCAATGGAACGCCCTCGCTCAAAAACAATGTGGCAAACGTATGCCGTGCCAAATGAAAGGTTACTTTCTTTTCTTTCAGGCAGTCGATTTGTTGGGATATTACTTTTAATCTATCGTTACAAGAACTATTAGACGGAACAGGAAAAACCTTTCCGTCCTTTGATAGTCCTGCATATTTTTCGATAATCATTTTTGGAATATCCAACAGCATTACATTGGACGATGTAGCCGTTTTCTCCTGCGGACGATAATCCATTGGTTACCGTCAAAAAACTCCTGAAGATTGCTGTTTTTAAGCCCTTTTATATCCGAATACGAAAGTCCTGTAAAGCAACTGAAAACAAACAGGTCTTTAACCAATTCGTCTTTCTTTTTCTCGCAGTTGAAAGTTACAAGCTGTTCCAATTCATTCCGCAACAGATAACCTCTGTCTTTATCCTTTTTGGTGTTCTTGTACTCGCTGAACGGATTAAAAGCAAGGTGCTTTCTGTTCATTGCCAATCGGCAAAGGGTGGTAAAGCCAATCATATAATTCCAAATAGTGTTATGATTTAGAGTTAAATCGTCACGCAGATAGTAGTCAAAATCCTGTACAAAATTAGAAGTAAGGTCGTTAAACATTACATCAGTATAACCGTATTTTACAAGGGCGAAATTCCGTAGATGCTTTAAAAGCGTTTTGTATCTGCGGTGTGTGCCTTTTACCCGAAGTCCGCTGTTTACCTTTTTTTCAAAGTCTGCTATAAACTGTTCATAGAATTTGAAAAAGGTCAGTTCTCCACTTTCCATACCGAGAAAAGCATTTTTAAGTTTCGTACTGTTTACCATTCCCTCGTTTTTTAGGATTTTGGAATAACATTCCTCGATACCCAAACGTATCTTGTCAAGTTTACCGTTTACCTCTTGGGCTTCTCGGCTTTTGCCCAAAACCCTGCCGTACTTCAAATCCCAATTTGTTGAGGAAATATCCAACTTGGTACTGAATGCAGACTGTTTGCCGTTTACGGTAATCCTGCACATAACCGTAACTTTTCCGTTTTTCTTCGGGGCGTTCTTTTTAAGGTAGAACAATACCTTAAACGTTGATTTTTTTGTCGTTTCCATACTCACAATTCTTAATGATAAAATTAAACCTATGTGAGCCACGAAACAATATGAAAAACTATGCAAAACGCTGAAATACAACTTTTTAAAGCGATTATTTCCGATGTTTAAAAGTAACGTTTTAGTAACCTTACTTTTGCCAAACCTCGCTTTTTCCTGCTTTTTATCACATTACCAAAAAATCAAAAAAAGATTGTAAAGCCTTTATTTACAACCGTTTTACCTGTTCTTAATCTTTGATGTATATTTGCTGAAAATTTATTTTAAAGTTTTCAGACGTTAAAACGGAAGTGCATCACATCTCCGTCTTTTACAATATATTCTTTTCCTTCTACTCTTAGTTTACCGGCTTCTTTCACTTTTGTTTCTGATCCGTACTGCGCATAATCATCATACGCAATAACTTCAGCCCGGATAAACCCTTTTTCAAAATCAGAATGAATAACACCCGCTGCTTTAGGAGCCGTATCGCCAATATGTATAGTCCAGGCCCGCACTTCTTTTACTCCTGCAGTAAAATAGGTTTGTAAATTCAGTAGTTTATAGGCAGAGCGAATGAGTTTGGATACTCCCGGCTCATCCAAGCCTACATCTTCTAAAAACATTTGGCGTTCTTCGTATGTTTCCAGCTCCATAATGTCTGCTTCTGTTGCCACAGCTAACACAATTACTTCTGCATCTTCATCCTTAACCAGCTCTTTTACCTGCTCTACATAAGCATTTCCGTTTACCGCCGCGCTTTCATCTACATTACATACATATAAAACAGGTTTAGCTGTTATAAGCTGAAAATCTTTTAGCAGGTCTTCCTCGTCCTGGTTATTTGGCATAACAGTTCTGGCTGATTTTCCCGCTAATAAACCTTCGCGTATACGCTCAAGTAAACCAGCTTCATCCTGAGCTTCCTTGTTACCCGTCTTGGCTGCCTTTTTTACTTTTTCCAATCGTTTCTCAACTGTTTCCAAATCTTTCAGCTGTAATTCTATGTCAATTGTTTCTTTATCGCGTATAGGGTTTACATTTCCGTCTACGTGTACGATATTATCGTTATCAAAACAACGCAACACATGTATAATAGCATGACACTCGCGAATGTTACCTAAAAACTGGTTTCCCAGGCCTTCTCCCTTACTGGCTCCTTTTACCAAACCGGCAATATCCACAATTTCCACAGTTGCAGGTAAAACACGTTCCGGGTTTACCAGCTCTTCCAGCTTCTGCAAACGCGGATCCGGCACATTTACCACCCCTATATTAGGCTCTATGGTACAAAATGGAAAATTAGCGCTTTGTGCCTTTGCATTAGACAAACAGTTAAATAAAGTTGATTTTCCTACATTGGGCAAACCTACAATTCCTGCTTTCATATCTTGATATTAAGTTTAGACTATTTTTTAAATCCCGCAAATATACTTTAATTAATTGATATTTTCATTAAATATATGATATCCCTAGTCTCCTTACTACGGAATACAAGTTAAATGGGAATTATAAAATATGATTGTTTTTTTGTAAGTTGGTAGCGCCAAAAACGCACAACAGATTACATTAAAATAATACCATTCGCAATAGATGAGATTATGCAACATTCCGTTGAGATTAGTACAGATCGGTTACTCCTTAAAAGCATTACACCAGCTGTTATTCACCATTTGTTCCATACACAAACCAAAAATGAGATCATACGATTCTTTGGTTTTGACGAAATGGGGTATTTGCATTTAAAAGACATGCATGAAAAAGGCATGGAAACCCACCGTTTGTCTTTATTTTTCTTTTTATTACTTGATAAGGACACGAATTTACCTATTGGAGAATGTGGTTTTCATACATGGAATAAAACACACCGAAGGGCTGAATTATTTTATAATATTCGGAACGATGCCAATAAACGCAAAGGGTTGATGACGGAAGCTCTGAAAATTGTTTTGGAATATGGGTTCAAGATACTACACCTTCACCGTATTCAGGCCTTAGTAGCAAAGGAAAACATTCCGTCTGTTAAGCTGCTGCTGCATTATGGTTTTATAAAAGAAGGAACAATGAGAGAAGATTACATGGTAAAAGGTAAAAGGGAAGATTCCGATTGTTATTCTTTATTACAACGAGAATGGGAACAATAAAATGCAAATAGCGTTATCTCATTATACGATGTTTAGCAATGCATCATTCTTATACATTAATTTATAGCAGTCTTATACATTAATTTATAGCAGTATCCTGTATAACAAAGTAAAATTTAAAGTAAGGTTTTCAGTACCTACCTTTACCATTACAATACAAAAAATTATGAAAAGATCACCTCTATTTTTACCTACTATTTTTTGTACGTTTACTTTATTAACTTACAGTATTCAAATTTTAATACCATTTCATATATACCATTCAACCAAAGAAAGTTACGAAAAAAAGGATGACGAAAGACCTACAGCTTATTGAAACTTTATTAATAGAAACAAAAGGAAGCAGCATAAATAAACTAGCTGCAGATCGGGAAAGTAAAGACTATTCTGCCTACAGTTTTCAGATCGGGAATTTGAATATACAATACAGAAAAGCAAAAATTACTCCAAAGAAAACCGGGCAGTTTGTAACCTTATGGAAACGAAATACCGAAAAAAAAACGACACCTTTTACTATTAATGACCCGTTTGATTTTTATATAATAGTTACCGAGCAGGAGAACCACTCAGGTTTTTTCCTGTTTCCAAAAGAAATATTAAACCAGAAACATATTCTCCAGAATATGCATACAAAAGGAAAACTTGGTTTTAGGGTTTATCCACCCTGGGCAGAAACAGAAAACAGGCAAGCTGAGAAAACCAAAGAATGGCAGCACTATTATTTTATTGACCTTACGATTAACAAAACAAAAAACACAGAACGTTTTATTTCGTTATTAAACGGCGTAGTTATTTTGGAGTTATAGTCTTAAACTCTATTTTTCAAATTGAATACAAATAAATATCACACTACCTTTTGGTTGATTCGTGTAATAAACCTATGGTTTTTGATGCGTAAACAACCATTCATATAAGGCCGGATGGCGGTATAAATCTTCTACGCTTCCATGTGTACCACCTTTAATTATATCCAGTTCAATAGGCGCATCAGGATCACATTTTTTTACCGCATTCAATACTTTTTTCGATTCGGAAAGCTTTACCGCTTTATCGGTATCTCCATGAATCAGTTTTATCGGAATACGGGATGCTTTACATACTTCATTTTCATCACCGCCGCCACAAATAGATACCGCCGCCGCAATTTTATCGGGGTAAGTACTGATATATTTCATTGTACCGTATGCGCCCAGGCTCATCCCTGTAACATAAATCCGGCTTTCATCCACATTATAATGTGCCAGAACATATTCCATCACTTCATTTACTTTATGAGCATCCCAGGGGCCTGAAGGTAGTTGCGGAGCTGCAATAATACTATGGTTAAGTTCCTGGATATTTTTGGTAAGCCCTTTTAATATACCGTATCGTTTTACCCGGTTTAAATCAATACCTGATAAGCTTTTTCCATGTAAAAATAGAATAAGAGGAGCTTTTTTCTGCGCTATATCATCAGGAACTGAAAGCCAGAAATTATAACTGGTTTTTCCTTTTACAGCCTGTGGGATCGGTTGTGCCATGAGAGCAGAACCCGTTATGAGTAAAATAAAAAATACTATCCTTTTCATTTTTTGATGTAAAGATAGTATTTTCAGAATTAATAATTAACCGTAACGAAAAGAGGTCATACTCAAAGACCCTCCTACATAATCATCATTAAAAATTTCGATAGTGTCCTTGTTGTCCTGCAAGGCCAGGCTGTATATCATAGGGTAATAATGATCAGGGGTGGGAATAGCCAGTTTAGCGGCTTTACTAAGATTTTCATAATCCAGTAGTGCTTTATGATCGTGAGATAAAATTTTCTGTTTAAAAATGGTGTTTAGTTCCAAAGCCCAGTCAAAACCAAACCCGGGGTTATGTATGTTCTTCCAGTCCAGCATACGCAGGTTATAAATCATATTTCCACTACCGATAATCAACACGCCCCTTTTTCGCAGATTGAACAATTGTCTGGCCAGATGATAGTGATAATCTGCTGGTTTATAATAGTCAATACTCAGTTGTAAAACAGGTACATTGGCCTTGGGAAACATATGGCGAACCACAGTCCATGCACCGTGATCAAGTCCCCATTCATGATCAAGCCCTACATGTGCTGTGGTGATTAACCGGACGGTTTCTTCTGCCAAAAAAGGAGAGCCCGGTGCAGGATATTGCACCTCAAAAAGTGCTTGAGGAAAGCCTCCGAAATCATGTATGGTTTTGGGCTTCTGCATGGCGGTTACAAAAGTACCTTCAGTTAACCAGTGTGCTGAGATTACCAAAACAGCTGACGGTAGTTCAAGCGATCGCCCTATTTGCTGCCATTGTAAAGAAAATGCATTCTGTTCTATACCATTCATGGGCGATCCGTGTCCTATAAAAAATACAGGCTGCAGCTTATCTCTTACTTTAAACTTTTGTGTGCTTTTATATAGTTGATCCATCACTTCCTTTTTTACAAAAATACCCCCTGTTTTACAAAAATAAACTTAATATAGATTATGAAAAAGGCCGGTGAAATACCGGCCTTCCTTATTAAACATTAGTTCGTTTGCTTTTTATACACATATGTATATAACCAGGTAAGCGTAAAGGTTGGTATAAAATCCAAGCCCGGAACAGCTTCTTCTATAAAAGCAAAAATTCCGCCTACTGTACCCACAGTTCCTTTGTACATACTTTTTAGCAAAAGTCCTGCCAGCGGGGCCCAGATAATATCAGAAAACTCACCGGCTAAAGGGATGAGATAGGACAGATATCCAATAGCATCAAACAAAATTCCAAACAACAGCTTGGCTCGTCTGTTATCCGTTACATTTTCTTTTGGCAATACAATTTCATTCATTTTCGTACTCTATAAAAATTATATTACATACAGCAATTCTAATGCCATTTATTTTAATTCTTCAGCGAATAATGTTTTGAATTTCTTTACTTTAGGAGAAATAACCGCGTTGCAATAAGGTTTATTAGGGTTATTATTAAAATAATTATGATGGTAATTTTCTGCCACCCAAAATGTAGTGGCGGCCGAAACCTGTGTTACTACGGGACTGTCAAATGCATGAGCCTTATTCAGCTGGGTGACAAAAAAATCGGCTTCTTCTTTTTGTTTGAGCGTGGTATAAAAAATTTCACTGCGATATTGTGTGCCCACGTCAGCTCCCTGCCGGTTTAAAGTAGTAGGGTCATGGGTAGCGAAAAAGACCTCCAGCAAATCAGAATAAGAAATTAAAGCAGGATTATAATAAATCCGCAATGCTTCGGCATGATTCGTAATTCCGGTACTTACCTGCTCGTAAGTAGGGTTGTCTAGGTTTCCGCCTATATATCCCGGCTCTACTTTTTCTACTCCTTCTAATTCCTGAAAAATAGCTTCTGTACACCAAAAACAGCCATTGGCCAAAATAGCTACATTGTGTGATTGTTCTTTCATGATGATGTTGTTTTTTGTTTGGATGGTTTGTGCAGTATTAAAAACAGTTGTGATAAAATCATCAGCGGCAAAATAGAACCGCTATACTTACCTTCATACTTCTTGTATAGAAGTATAAATTTACTATATTTTAAAGTAACTTATGTATTAATTAACAAAAAATTTCAAAGCTATTTAAAAACAAATAACTGATTGTCAATTATATTAAAAAGAATCCCTGTTTTGTGTAGTTAATATAATGAGATAAAAAAAGAGAGAGCAATTTTTATGTAGCACTTATTCATTACATCTGATAAAGAGAAATGGCTGATATAAAAAATAGAGAGGCAGGAAACAATACTTATTTCTTGAGGGAATTATTTTGATATAGCTTTATCGGACCACAATATGAAAACAGCTTACTTTACGTTCTTTTACGTAGTATATTTTTCCCTGTTTCTGATAAGATTGCAAAACTGTTTCCAGCTTTTTTTCCAGTTTTCCGTTGGATTGTTTTTTATTATTAAAACGTACATATGAAATATCAAATGCCGCCCCGAAACTGTGCGAACTGTCGTTGGAAGCCGCATTCACATTCGATTTACGCAAGCGTCCCTGATCACTTTCTGTCCGGGTTAATGAGGTAACCACAAAAAAATTCTGACCGGCCTGTTTTACAAAATCACGTGCAATAGCATTTAAAACCCTTTTTCCTTTAGGAACAAGATAACTGTGACTATGTGTCAGAGGGGCTATTCTGTAGCCGTAACCCCGCTGCGAAATTTTTACGAGTTTTCCTTTAGCGGCCAGTTTGTTTAATTGTGTTTTATTCTGTATATGTCCTATTTTATGGGATTTTGCAGCATTTAAATGGGTAAGGTACTCTTTACTTGGTGCACGCTGAGAAAAACCGAAACTACTGATTAATAAAAGGAATAATAAACAAAAAAACCTCATAATATATAAATGTTAAGCAAAACTACTAATAAATATTATGGTATACATTAAAAATGAAACAAAAACAGAAAAAATGTCAATTATTAAAAATTCTTATAGCGGCATAGTAAAAAAAATAAGTATTTTGCATTTGTAAAAATAGTTTGTTATTTTGTAAAAAAAAGTGATGATTACCGCCCGAAATATTCAGAAATTTTATACTAATTTACACGTTCTAAAAGGAGTAAATTTACATATTGACCAAGGAGAAATTGTTGCTATTGTGGGTGCTTCAGGGGCTGGGAAAACAACACTTCTTCAGATTTTGGGAACTTTGGATTTTCCTGAAAAGAATGCAACTACCGAGCTTTTAATAAACAAGGTAGACGTACTGAAACTCAAAGGTAAAGAACTGGCTCAGTTCCGTAACAGGAATCTGGGGTTTATTTTTCAATTTCACCAGCTTTTACCTGAATTTACGGCATTGGAAAATGTTTGTATTCCTGCTTTTCTGGCTGGTAAGGAAAAAAAAGAGGTTGAAAAACAGGCTAATGAACTTTTAACTTATTTAGGTTTGGCTGAAAGAAGTCATCATTTTCCTTCTGAACTTTCAGGAGGTGAACAGCAGCGGGTAGCTGTTGCACGGGCCCTAATCAATAAACCTGCTGTTATTTTTGCTGATGAACCTTCAGGAAACCTCGATACCCGGTCTGCTGAAAATCTTCACCGGCTTTTCTTTGAGCTTCGTGATACTTTCGGACAAACTTTCGTTATTGTCACCCATAATGAAGAACTGGCAGATATGGCAGACCGAAAGCTGGTTATGAGTGATGGTAAGTTATAAAACGATGTTTTTTTACTTCACAGCCTTGTTTTTCCTGCTGTGTTTTTCAGCTGAAGCACAACAGAAGGATTGTTTTTGTGGTAATAATTCTCTTATGAACGAAGCCACTGTTTCCTGTGAAACCCTCCATTTAAAAAATGGCTGCCAGCTGTATTGGCAATTTACCTGTGACCGTATCTGGCTTACTTTAAAAAATACCACCGGTCAAACATATATTCTGGATGAAGTAGACGCAAATCTGTATCCCTACACCTACCGTCTGGGATATCATTTTATACAGGAATTCGGTACTACACTTCTTTTCCGTTCAGGATGTCCTGCCAACGGACCGTGTTATTATGTACTTATTGATACGGTATCAGGAAAAATAATCAATAAATTTAACCAGCTTATTCAGATTGATACTGATTTGGATGGCATTTCCTATTCTTTTCCTTTTGTAGTGTATTTTAATACTAAAGGCAATAAACTGATGATTGAAAATCTTTATACCCATAAAAAAATCTTTAAAAGATTTCATTTCGAAGAATCGTATCTAATTCCGGAATATAATTTTACCTCGATGAAAGTAATGGCTAAAACATTATACCTTTATTATAAAGATAGTTCCGGCCTATCACATCAGGTTGTAATTCCGATTGGTAAAATTTTATAGTTGCTGTTTTACCTCCTGTCATCGTATTACCAACAGAAATTTGACTGTTCTCTTTAAGAACTCTTTTATTTTTGATACCTTTAAGTAAGATTATACACCTCTGGTAAATACCTGATGTGTTTTTTTAGCAAGTCCATAACAGATGCTGTTTGACAGCTGGTTATAAAATTCTTAAAGATGAGACGATTATTCTATATAATAGGCTTTTTTATCTTGCTGCCTCCTGTTTTTTTCGCACAGGAAAAAATGAACATACCTCATATTCCATTTGAGTTTAGAATAGTTACAAACGATATACTTTCTTCTGAAGTAGTTGACGTTTTCCGGGATAATAAAAAAATACACTCTCATACCCTCTCTCTATTTGACGGTGACTGCAGTAGTGAGTTTATAGAATTAGGTACTTATGAAGTAACAGGCAATACAGTAACTTTTTATTCCTATTGGGCAAGTGCCGACAGAATGAGAAGCCCGTTATTGATTTTTGGCGCGCGCAAACAGGTATACGGCATAACACCTGCAGGCGAATTAGAGTTGAAAAAAGCGGAAATTTACCTTGAAGATTCTATGGCTGCCTGGGAAATTGATAAAACATTATCTTTTTTACATACTTCAAAACGCAATAAAGAAGAAAAAAACAAATTAAAAGCATACATTACCATCATAGAGCGGGAATACCAAGCTACCTTTACGTTGGAGAATAAAGAACACTTACTGAAGGAAGTGCGCAACAAACTGAAAGATAAAATCAGCGAGGCTACCCGAAACTGGGATGATTTTTATCACGGAAATATAAAAATGTGATGGTAGCTGCTACACTACCGAAAAAGAATTACATTTCAATATTCGGAAACGACCATTCCTTTATTACGGCTAAAAGACGAACGGCTATTATACTTCCGGCTGTGAATACAAAAATAATATCACTCGGTACATTGAAATACCGTAAGGCAAAAAAGACAAAGCCTCCGAATATACATGCTGTTGCATAAATTTCTTTTCTGAAAATCACAGGTATTTCATTACATAAGATATCGCGTATAACACCACCAAAACAAGCTGAAACTGTACCCAGTGAAATACAGATAAGCGGATGCAGATCATGGGCAAGCCCTTTCTCTATTCCGGTCATGGTAAAGAGCCCTATACCTATGGTATCGAACAGGAAAATAGATGTTCTGAATATATTAAGCCGTTTTCTAAAAATAATTGCCAGAAAAGTGCTGACTATAATAATATAAAAAGTATTTAAATTCTGCAGCCACGTAACAGGCGTATCGCCAATAACCATATCCCTGATAGTACCTCCACCTATTGAAGTAACAAAGGATATAGTTAATACGCCGAAAATATCTAATTTTTTTTCTATGGCTGCCAGGCTACCTGAAATAGCAAAGGCCATTATTCCTAAAACATCTAAAATATCAACAACCATATTACATCTGACTGGTTAGGTAGGTATAATCTTTTAAAATAATGCCGATAAATTCATTCGGATTCTGGTACGGATTTTTTATATGAAGCGTATCTTCTATCTTTTGAACTAATCTTGTCTGCAAATCGTAATCACGGTTAAGCAACACTTTATCATACGTTTCCCGGACTATACGAATATCGTTATCGGAAAAACGCAATACCTGCTGAAAAACAGGCTGATAAGATTCCTGCATATTCTGTAAAAACGTATGACTAATCTGGTATTTGTTCTTAAGACTGATAACTGCGGTACCGGCCACTATATCGCCCAGCCGCTGATTTCTGTCATTAAAAATAATGGTGAGCAGGGCTATACTTCCCATAAAAATGGTAATTTCTACCAATCGCAGTACCCATCGCATCAGATAATCAGTAAAACTGGCCTGGTATCCGTCTATTTTTATTACTTTGATTTTCATCATGCGTTTACCGATAGTTTGCCCATTAAAAAGCGCTTCTAAAATCAGGCTGTAAAAGAGTACCGGGAAATAAAGAATAAAAATAATCACCATTTGTTCCCATGAATCAAAATTTAAATTACCATAAATACCTAATTCTGACGTAATATAAATAACTGCATATAAGTAGGCTACCTTTACAATCATGTCTATAAAGAAAGCCAGCATACGTTCTCCTAAAGAAGCCGTGGTAAAATTTATATTAACATTTTGCGATGTATTGATGGATAATTCGTTCATAATTTATATTTTAGCAAGCCTATGAGAGAGATTGCTTTTATAAAACAAAATAAAGAAAAATGGATGGAATATGAGCAAATCATATCAGGAAAATTAAAAAAAACTCCTGACGAAATGGCTTATATGTATATTCAGCTGACCAATGATTTATCTTTTGCTCAGACTTATTATCCCAAAAGCAAGCTCACCCCTTATCTTAACTTCCTGGCCGCCCAGATCTACCAAAAAGTATACAAGACGAAAAGGTATGAACAAAACAAATTGGTAGCATTCTTTAAAACAGAAGTACCACTTACGGTTTATAATTACAGAAAGTATATCTACTTTTCATTTGTTGTTTTTATACTTTTTGTTTTAATAGGTGTCGTGTCATCCCGGTATGACGATACATTTGTACGTCTGATTCTGGGTGACCATTACGTGAACATGACTCTTGAGAATATTGAAAAAGGAGACGCTATGGCAGTATACCAAAGCAGTTCAGGCTGGGGCAGCGCTTTCGGCATTACGCTTAATAATCTTTATGTAGGGCTTCGCTGCTACGTATATGGTATTTTCGGAGGTATAGGTACTTTGCTTTTTGTATTGTATAATGCTATTATGCTGGGGTCTTTCCAGTATTTCTTTTACGAAAAAGGAGTATTTATGGAAAGTATACGAGGCATCTGGTTACATGGCGCTATGGAGATTTTCGGAATTGTTATTGAGGCGGCTGCCGGTTTTATTTTAGGTGCCAGCATTCTGTTTCCCAAAACCTATTCACGGTTTAATTCTTTTAAAATCGGATTTAAAGACAGTTTCAGGATATACATAAGTACTATTCCGTTTACCTTATTTGCCGGTCTGATTGAAGGCTATATTACCCGGTACGCCAGAGCCATGCCAAATATTTTAAATTACAGTATCATCATTATCACCCTGGCATTCATCAGTTTTTACTATCTTATATATCCTGCTATGGTTCATAAAAAGCACTTAAAACAATAAATTATGTTTCAATTATTTAAACAACGAGATTTCGGAGAATTATTTAACGATACTTTTTCTTTTTTCAAACAAAAGGGAAAAAATTACCTGGGGAATTATTTAAAAGTAACCGCACTTTTTTTAGTGCTTCTGGTGGTATTGATCTTTATCATGTCAAAATTCTATTTTGGCGTTATTTTCAGTGGATTGGATACTGCTGTACAGAATGATTATATGGAACAGTATTTTGAAAATAACATAGGGCTTATTTTAGGTATGGGAGCCCTTATTTTTATCGTGATTGTTTTAATCAGTCTTATACAGATTTCATATCCTGTTTTTTATCTTAAATTATTGGAAAATAATGGCAACTACCAGCCCAAGGCTTCAGAAATATCAAAGCAAATCAGACAAAATTTCGGTAAACTGGTAGTATTTTTTCTTCTTACTTTTTTTATTGTAGGAATTGCCTCGGCAATTGCCCTTACCATTGCCACTTTATTAATTTTTGTCCTTATAGGCCTTTTCCTGTTGCTTATTCTCGTTCCTTATATTAATGGAATTATCTATTTATCATTCTATCACTATATGAGTCACCGGAGTATAGGGTATTTTGATGCGTTGGGTTTTGCTTTCAGTACTATTCATAACAATTTTTGGCGGGTAATTGGCAGCAATTTACTTATTACGGTAATTATACAAATACTGGTTTCCATAATCAGTATGATTCCTTATATGTTCTTTTTTGTAAGTATGTTTACAACGTTATCATCCGGGCAAATTACCGATCCTTCCGATATGAGCGGTATGATGTATGCGCTGGCTGCCACATATGCTGTGGTATTATTGATCAGTTTTCTTTTGAATAATATCGTAATCGTTAATTTCGGTTTAATCTATTACGGAGAACGCGAACGTATAGAAAATCGGTCTGCTCGTAATGAATTAGATGAAATAGGCTTAGATGCATAAATATTTCAGTTACATACTATGTTGTTTTTACACTGTTTTGTCTGCGCAGTCGCCGGAAAAAGATTCCTTGCTTACCGTGCCGCCAAAAATCAGTGTAGATTCTCTGTTAATTCAAACAGACAGTAGTAATCTGACCTATGAAAATACTTATCTTTTAAAAGATTTAACCAGTGATAGTTCCAGTATTCATCAGAAAAAATTCCGCACCGGGTATAAAGAAGAGTATTCAGGCAGTGATTTTGATTATACATATGAACGTAAAGCTAAACGTACACTCTGGGATAAGATAAAAGAATTTTTACGTGATTTTTTTTCTATAAAATTAAATCCGTCACATAGTTCTGTAAACACCTTGCTATTTGTCTTAAAAATCTTAGGATATTTGGTTATTGTGCTAGCTGTAGCTTTTCTTATAAAGATTCTTCTTTCGAAAGACCTGTCCGGCTTTTTGGGAAAAAAATCAAAAGAAATAGATGTAAATGTCTATGATGTTGAAAAAAATATACATCAGGTTAACTTTGAAAGGCTGTTACAGGATACGCTTCATGAAAAGAATTATCGCCTGGCTGTCCGTTATTATTATTTATGGTTGTTGAAACGGTTATCGAATGCTGAAACGATACATTGGAATCCGGATAAAACCAATGCCGATTATATAGCCGAAATTAAAGATGACAGCTTAAAAATTTCTTTTCAGTACTTGTCTTACCTCTATAATAATATCTGGTATGGCGAATTTGAAATTAACGAACAGGAGTTTTTAAAAGTGCAATATGCTTTTCAAAAGCTTTTAAATCAATACCAGAAATATGAATAACAATACTAAATATATACTATACCTTATTAGTGGTATCATTGTTATTCTTTTGGTGCAAAGCGCTATTCCTAAACCGGTAAACTGGAATCCTAGCTATAAAACCGCAGATAAAATTCCGTATGGCCTCTACATATTAGACCATGAGCTGCCACATCTGTTATATCCATCAGAGATAAAGAAATACACTAAAACCGTCTATGAATATTACAAGGAAGAACTGGATACGGTGAAACCGGTAAAAGAAACATGGCTTTTTGTAGACGACCGACTTCAGTTGGACACTCCGTCATTAAAACAACTTTTAAAAGCCGTTGAAGCCGGAAATGATGTTTTTATTTTTTCAAACGATTTACCGGTTGCACTGCTTGATACTTTAAAACTTACCAGTACATTTATCGACCGTGCTACTGTCAGGTTGACCAATCCGAATTTAAAAGCATCTCCTTTTCGGTTAGATGTGCTGATGAGCGCTTTAAATGTTCATGATTCTACACAAATTACCGTTTTAGGCACTATTGGCAGCTCTCCGAATTACATTCGTAAGAAAATAGGAAAAGGAAATCTATACCTTCATACCAATGCTATCCTGTTAACCAATTACCATCTATTGGAAAGCAATACGCATTTATATGCCGAAGGAGCCTTATCTTATGTTAATACTCCAAAAATAGTGTGGTTTGGTGATAAAGCAAAAACGGAAGGAGTAAACCAGTCACCATTACGCTACATCCTGCAAAATAAAGAATTGCAATGGGCATGGTATTTTCTTTTAATAGCTGTATTGCTGTTCACCTTTTTTAACAGCCGTCGCAAACAGCGTGTTATTCCCATTATTACACCACTTGAAAATAAATCAGTTGATTTTGCCAAAACCATTGCCAACTTATATTACCAGGAAAAAGATTATAATGACCTGATGCATAAAATGATTGTTTATTTCTTAGATCATGTACGTAACCAATGGCGATTGGATACTTCCAGGCTGGATGGGCAATTTATAGAAAACCTTCATTTAAAATCACGGAAAAATAAAGACGAGGTTTTGTATTTGGTACAACTGATTCTCGATTTTAAACATTCCTCAAAAAAACATACCGAAACCGACGTAAACAGGCTTTATAAAAGCATTGAAAAAATAATGGAATTATGACAGAAAACGAAAACACAGAAACAAATGAACAGCTATCGTTCAACAACCGTATCAATCTGAATGATTTAAAACAGAAAACAGATCAGATTAAGACTGAAATCGGAAAAGTTATTGTAGGACAACATGAGATGATAGATCTGCTTCTGGTAGGTTTGCTGGCAAATGGTCATATTTTGCTTGAAGGTGTACCCGGAGTGGCCAAGACCATTACAGCGAAATTATTATCAAAAACCATTGCCACCGATTTTAGCCGTATACAGTTTACTCCAGACCTGATGCCGTCTGATATTTTAGGAACTTCTATTTTTAATACACAAACCAATACCTTTGAGTTTAAGAAAGGACCTGTTTTCTCTAATTTTGTATTGATCGATGAAATTAACCGGGCACCAGCAAAAACACAATCGGCATTATTTGAGGTAATGGAAGAACGCCAGGTTACGATAGACGGAACACAATACATTATGGAGGCCCCTTTTTTGGTAATAGCCACTCAAAACCCTATAGAACAAGAAGGTACCTATCAACTTCCGGAAGCGCAACTGGACAGGTTTTTGTTTAAAATATCTATCAATTATCCAAGTGTTGAAGAGGAAATACAAATTATTCTTCGTGAGCACCAATGGCAGGACAAAGATAAAGTAGCACAGGTTGAAAAAGTGGTACAAGCCAGTGAAATCATCAGTTACCAACATTTGGTAAAACAAGTGATTATTGAAGAACACCTGGTAAAATATATTGCACAGATTGTGGCCAATACTCGAAGTAATCCGTTTTTATATATGGGAGCTTCTCCCCGCGCTTCAATTGCCTTGTTAAATGCAGCAAAAGGTTTTGCCGCAATAAACGGCCGGGATTTTATAACACCTGAAGATATTAAGTTTGTAGCCGTTCCCGTATTACAACATCGTATTATTGTATCACCCGACAAAGAAATGGAAGGTATTACAAGTCGTGAGATCATTCAGCAAATTGTAGAAACTATCGAAATTCCAAGATAAAGCCTGTGAAGTTTTTATATACACAACCCCGGTTCTATTACGGATTGGCCGTTCTTATCCTGCTCTTTATACTCAGTTTTTTCTTTAAATCTTTGTATAGTATAGCGTGGATAGGTGTTGTTGTATTCTTTGCTCTGGTAACGGCTGACATATGGTTGCTTTTTGGCTCAAAAAAAGGTATTATCGCCTCACGAAATACACCTGAGCGTTTATCTAACGGAGATGAAAATTTTATTGCTGTCCATGTTGAAAACAGGCATTTTTTTAAAACCTACATCCAAATCATTGATGAACTGCCTTTTCAATTTCAAAAACGAGATTTTGCCATTTCAAAGAAACTGGCAGCCCAAACAGCTGATCATCTGGTATATAGCCTCCGTCCTACTGAACGCGGGGAATATCATTTTGGTTTTTTAAATATATATGCAGCTTCTCCTTTACGCTTAGTGAGTAAACGTTACGGTTTTAACCATGAGCAAATGGTAGCTACCTATCCGTCATTTTTACAAATGCGTAAATACGAACTCATTGCCATTCATAATAAACTCTATCTCTATGGCTTGAAAAAAATAAGGAGAATAGGTCATACTACCGAATTTGAACATATAAAAGAATACACCAAAGGTGATGATATCCGAACTATAAACTGGAAAGCTACTGCCAAACGAGGGCATCTTATGATTAACCAGTACCAAGACGAAAAATCACAGAACGTGTATATGATTATTGATAAGGGACGTGTAATGAAAATGCCTTTTAATGGCTTATCTTTATTAGATTATGCTATTAATTCCTCTTTAATCTTGTCAAATATCATTATAAAGAAATACGACAAAGCCGGTTTGTTTACCTTTTCAAAAAAGGTAGAAAACAGGCTTAAACCAGATAGTAAACCTGTTCAAATCCAGAAATTCCTGGAAACCTTATACAAAGTACCGACAGATTTTTTTGAGTCTGATTATAGCAAATTATATACAGAAGTAAGACAGAATATAAAACAACGGAGCTTATTAATTCTATATACGAATTTTGAAACTATGGACAGTCTGCACCGTCAGCTACCTTATTTAAAAAGTATAACACATCAGCATTTGCTTGTAGTAGTGTTTTTCAAAAATACTGAATTAGACGCTTTAGCTAAATCGACTCCTAAAAACACACAGGAAATATACGATAAGGTAATTGCAGAAAAACTACATTATGAAAAGCGTTTGATAGTGCAGGAGCTTAGAAAATATGGCATTTATTCCGTTTTAACCAGCCCTGAAGGCTTAACTATGGACGTCATTAACAAATATCTCGAGCTTAAAGCCCGCGGACTCATTTAAATTATGAAACATATTAGCAGTACGCAGAATCCTTATATTAAATCGTTGCTTCAATTACAGGAGAAAGCAAAAAACCGGAAAAAAACAAATACTTTCTTAGTCGAAGGACGAAGAGAAATTACATTGGCATTAGCCGGTAAGTTCAGATTACATACGGTTTTATTTTGCATTGATTATATTTCAGAAGATGATATCGCTTCATTAGGTATTGCTGCACATACAGAGCGCATTGAAATTACAAAAGAAGTCTATCAAAAACTGGCATATCGCGATACTACAGAAGGTATTATAGCTGTAGCTGAAGCTAAAGAAAACCGGTTATCCGATTTAAAATTAAGTAAAAATCCTTTGATTTTAGTAGCTGAATCGCCTGAGAAACCAGGAAATTTAGGTGCTTTGCTCCGCACAGCAGATGCAGCAAAAATAGATGCTGTAATTATTGCCGAACCTAAAACGGATTTATATAACCCTAATGTTATCCGTTCAAGTGTCGGCTGTGTTTTTACTAATCAGATAGCCACGGCAAGTACAGCAGAAACTATCGCTTTTTTAAGAGAAAACAATATTGCCATTTTCAGTGCTATTTTGCAGGAGGCAAAACCCTATTATCTGCAGAATTACAAACAGGCCTCTGCACTTGTGGTAGGTACAGAAGCTACCGGACTTACCAATGCATGGCGGAATAATGCCACCCAAACTATCATTATACCTATGGAAGGTACCATAGATTCTATGAATGTTTCTGTAGCTGCCGCTATTTTATTATTTGAAGCGAAACGACAACGTTATTAAAAGTGTATGGTTTTTATAAAAAACTTCAGTATATTTATGCAATGATCATTAAACGGATGACTATGAAATTAATAAAACGAAATCTATTAACATTTGCCTTATGTTCCGCAACTCTTTTTACCGGACTAACGGCAGAAGCACAAATCATTACAAAAAGAGAACGCTTTATAGGCGATTATAAATGGCGGGTAGGTCTGGGAATTAACATGATGGATATGAATTTTAACCAGGCGGAAAAAGCGGAAGGAGCTGAAATGCTTTCTATGATGATTCCTTCCAAACTAACATTAGCCAGGGAAATAGCCCCTAATTTATCCGTAGAATTAGCCTTTTCAATGAACAAAATTGAAAAAGATAATTATGCGAACAGTGTATTAATGACCGAAGATAAAGACATTTATATGGGCGATGCTTCGTTACTTTACAGTCTGGGCGGATTATTCAATATTCCTTACGTAGATCCGTATATTAAAGGAGGAGCGGGTTATTTGGGATTTGGCGATAAAAACCTGACAACCGTTAGTATTGGTGGCGGTTTAAACTTTTACCTTGTAGATTTCGGTATTGGTAAAGATTATCGTTATCCTACAGAAAAATGGTACAGTCGCTTTGGAGTGAATGTAGAAGCAGTAGGACGCAAAAATATTACCAATGACGGACCAGGATCAAGCTTACAATATTCTGCCGGAATTTTTTATGTATTTGAGTAAGACCTTATAAAAACAGCTAAAGCAAAACGTATCTTTTTAAGATGCGTTTTTTTACTATATATTACGTAGTATTTTTCCTCTTTTTTTACTATATTTAAAGAGGTGTTCACCTTATATACTCCATTATAAGGTGAAATGAAAATGGAATCTAAAGAGAAAATGAAAGGTTTATAAAACACAATTTGTCCAAAGGAACGTATGACGGAATTAGAAATTGAACAGGAAAATAAAGCCATTGCACGCGAATATAAAGAGTTACTCAGTATTAGCTACCAAACGTTAAATGAAGACGAAAAAAAGCTTATTCGCAAAGCATTTGATGTAGCTGTGGAAGCGCATAAAGAACAGAGAAGAAAATCGGGAGAAGCTTATATCTTTCATCCTATTGCTGTGGCTAAAATTGTAGCATCGGAAATAGGGTTAGGCCCTACCTCTATCGCCGCTGCCCTGATGCACGATGTGGTAGAAGACACTGCTATTACTATTGAAGATATTGAACGTATGTTTAATCCTAAAATTGCAAAAATTGTAGAAGGATTAACCAAGATATCAAAAATGGAACCCGATCCGGACGTATCGCTCCAGGCGGAGAATTACCGAAAAATGCTGTTAACACTGAATGATGATGTTCGTGTTATTCTGATTAAAATTGCCGACCGTTTGCACAATATGCAAACCATGGAAAGCATGGCACCTTATAAACAGGCTAAAATTGCTTCAGAAACCCTGTATATCTATGCGCCCCTGGCGCACCGATTGGGACTCTTTAATATTAAGACCAAACTGGAAGATTTAGGTTTAAAATATACTGACCCGGATGTATATCGCGATATTCTGAGTAAGATAAAAGAATCGAAAGAAGAACAGGAAGCTTACATTAAATTAATTTCTGATGTTTTGAAAGAATCTTTAGATAAAGAAGCTATACAATACACCATGAAAGGGCGGCCAAAATCCATTTATTCCATCCATAAGAAAATGGCGGTTCAGAACGTTACGTTTGATGAAGTATATGATAAGTTTGCCCTTCGCATTATTTATAAATCGGAACCCCAGGAAGAAAAATTTCTTGCATGGAAAATTTATTCTATCGTAACCGATCATTACCGTCCGTCGCCAAGCCGTTTACGCGATTGGATTTCATCGCCTAAATCAACGGGATATGAAGCTTTGCACATTACTGTAATGGGCCCTAAGGGAAGATGGGTAGAAATACAAATCAGAAGCGAACGTATGGATGAAATTGCGGAAAAAGGATATGCTGCTCATTACAAATACAAACAGGGCGTTACGGAAGAAAACAGTTTGGACAAATGGCTGAATATGTTAAAGGAAACGCTTGAAAACCAAGAGTCCAACGCGGTTGATTTTGTTGAAGATTTCAAGCTAAATTTATATGCTAAAGAGATTTATATATTTACCCCTAAGGGGGAGATAAAATCGTTGCCAAAGGGCGCTACAGCTCTGGATTTTGCTTTTAGCATACATTCTGAGGTAGGTGTTCATACGCGCGGTACCAAGGTGAATGGAAAATTAGTACCTCTTAATCACCTGTTAAACAGTGGAGATCAGGTAGAAGTTATAACCTCTCAAAATCAAAAACCGAGTATTCACTGGCTTGATTTTGTTACTACCGCCAGAGCACGCAATAAAATAAAGAATGTATTAAATGAAAATACCAAGAAAATTGCGGAAGAAGGTAAAGAAATTTTACAGCGTAAATTAAGACATATTAAAATTGAGCTGAATGAAAAAGTAGTGAACGAGCTGGTGACCTATTTTAAAGAAAAAACCAGTCTGGATATTTTTTACAAAGTTGGTATCGGAGCTATTGATAACCATCAGTTAAAAGAATTCGCTAACCATAGAAACAGCAATTCATTTTTCAATTTCTTTAAAAAATCAATCAAGAGAACCGAAACACCTGAAGCCACTCCTGCTTCAAAATTTGACTTGATTGTTTTTGGTAAGGACGAAGAAAAACTGGATTATAAACTGGCCAGTTGCTGCAATCCTATCCCGGGTGATGATGTTTTTGGTTTTGTAACCATAAACGAGGGGATTAAAGTACACAAAAAAGACTGTCCTAATGCCATTAGCTTACAGTCAAATTATGCTTACAGAATTTTACAGGCCAAATGGGTAGATTCTTCAAACCAGGAATTTTATGTGGCCTTACGTATTACAGGTATTGACGGATTAGGTTTAACAAATGAACTTACAAGGGTAATATCTAACGATTTAACCGTTAATATAAAAAGTATATCTTTAAGTAGCGATGCAGGTGTTTTTAATGGGGAAATTACAGTAGTAGTACCTAACAATGCTGTACTTAAAAAACTTATAGACAGTATAAGGGCCATAGACGGTATAGAAAAAGTAAC
Organism: Paenimyroides tangerinum; assembly: GCA_050990835.1. Classification (GTDB taxonomy): domain Bacteria; phylum Bacteroidota; class Bacteroidia; order Flavobacteriales; family Flavobacteriaceae; genus Flavobacterium. Next base: position 2,478,590 of record CP158859.1, read on the forward strand.
ACGTATTAATTCAAAATAACAATACAACATTTAACGCATTCAAAAATTTTTGAACACCAAAAATTAGCGTTATATTTGCAAGGTATAAGGAGGAAAATCCATGGAAGAAAATAAGAATCAGGAAATTGTAAAAAACGTATTCACTAAGTTCTTAGAAGATAAAGGACATCGAAAAACGCCCGAACGTTACGCTATTCTTCAGGAAATATACGAAAGTCATGAACATTTTGATATCGAATCATTGTACATCAAAATGAAGAATAAAAACTACCGCGTAAGCCGGGCTACCTTATACAATACCATAGAATTACTTTTAGAGTGCGGCCTGGTTCGCCGCCATCAGTTTGGCCAGAACCAGTCACATTACGAAAAATCTTACTTTGATAAACAACACGATCATATCATTCTTACTGATACAGGCGAGGTAATAGAGTTCTGCGATCCTCGTATACAAAGCATCAAGCAGACTATCGAAGAAATTTTCGGGATCAAAGTGCATAACCATTCTCTTTACCTTTACGGAACAAAAGAAAACAACACAACGAAATAAAATAATTTAACATACTAAAATCATGACAGTAGATTTACTACTAGGCCTTCAATGGGGAGACGAAGGTAAAGGTAAAATTGTTGACGTTCTCACTTCTAAATACGACATTATTGCCCGTTTTCAGGGGGGACCGAATGCAGGCCATACGTTAGAATTTGACGGTATTAAACATGTTTTACGCACTGTACCCTCCGGTATTTTTCATAAAAATGCTATAAACATTATCGGAAACGGCGTGGTTATAGATCCGGTGGTTTTCCAAACTGAATTAAAAGGCTTAGAGAAGTTCTCTATTGATGTGGTTTCCCGTCTCTTTATATCTCGTAAAGCCCATCTTATTTTACCTACACACCGTTTATTGGATGCAGCTTCTGAAGCATCTAAAGGCAAAGCAAAAATAGGTTCTACTCTAAAAGGTATCGGACCTACTTATATGGATAAAACAGGACGTAACGGTTTACGTGTGGGCGATATAGAATTGGCTGATTTTAAAGAACGGTATAAGGCTTTAGCCGATAAGCATATTGAAATGATCGATTTCTATAAAGTCGATTTGCAGTATAATTTAAAAGAACTGGAAGATGAATTCTTTGCAGCGATTGAAGAGCTCAAAAAATTAAAATTCATTGACTCAGAAGCTTATCTTAACCAGGCACTGAAAGATGGAAAATCTATTCTTGCAGAGGGTGCTCAGGGGTCTTTACTAGATATCGATTTCGGCACCTACCCATTTGTAACTTCTTCTAACACTACAGCTGCGGGTGCTTGTACAGGTTTAGGGATTGCACCTAATAAAGTAAAAGACGTTTTCGGTATCTTTAAAGCATATACCACCCGTGTGGGGTCTGGGCCCTTCCCTACCGAATTGGATAATGAAATAGGTCAGACTATGGCCCGTATAGGAAATGAATTTGGCTCGGTAACCGGGAGAGCACGTCGTTGCGGATGGTTAGACCTGGTAGCTTTAAAATATGCTGTACAGGTAAACGGTGTTACAGAATTATATATGATGAAGGGAGATGTTCTTTCCGGATTTGATACCCTTCAGGTATGTGTAGGGTATAAATATAAAGGGGAAGAAATCAAGCATTTGCCTTTTAATATTGAACCGGAAAATGTTGCACCTATATATGTGGAGAAAAAAGGATGGAACGCTGATTTAACCGGATTGACAACATACGAGCAATTACCTGCCGAATTAAAAGAATATATCCGTTTTATAGAAGCAGAATTAGAAGTGCCTATAAAAATTGTATCTGTCGGGCCCGACAGAAAGCAAACTATCGTTAAATAAACACACCTATCAAATACCATAAACGCCTGAATTTATTCAGGCGTTTTTTTATTTAAAAACTCAACCCTATATCCGTTTTTTCAATCAAACCGGTGTCTTCCAGGTTACAGATACAGCCTTTTATACTTTTGGGCACTCCGTTTATACGTGTTTCTTTGCCTTTGACATCGGTAATGATGATACCGGCGGCCTGTTTTTCATTTTCGGCAAAATAAGTTCTGTAAATTAAATACGTGTACCCGTTATTCGTAAACTGCAGGTTATCTATTTCCATTCCCGAATTTTCTTTTCCGCCGCCTCTCCAATATGAATTGTACTGGAATTTGTTCCAGCTTTCTTTGGTGTTTTCCGCCGGGAATTCCAACTCAATATGCTGCCGGGTTCCGTACCGGTATTTGATATAATTGTTGCTCGTGTCTTTTACCACAACGACTTCTTTTTTATTTTTTGTGGTAAAGGCATAAATGATTTCTTCATTGGCCTGAACCAATTGTTTCGTTTCTTGTAGGCTTCTGTTGTCACTTGCAGGGCGACTTGCTTCAATAGGTTTATTTGTGCCTGATGAAAGCAACAGTATACTTACTGCTACATTTAAAACTAATTTTGTCATAGGGGACAATTTAGGAGAATAATATCAATTCTTTTTTTATTTCACGTATTAATGTCTGCTCACCCTTTGCACCAGCTAAGAAAATCGAGACTATTTTAAGGCTTCTTCAACAGAGGCAATAAAATTTACTTGTCGGCCTTTATTACTTTCAAAGATAAAATCATTTAAGTTCTTACTCTTATATGCAGAGAAATCTCCAACAATTAATAATGGCATTTGATATTGTGTAAATTTTTGAAGTATATCTCCCGCAATTTTAGTTTTTAATTCAAAAAAGTCCGGAATAATATTTTTTTTGTGAATAATAATTTTATCAAACGCCTGATCGTACAAATTACCTAATACATCTAATCCATCTTCAGTCGTTCTTAAAATAATTTCATCCGTAATAATTTCCGCCACTTTTTTGCCATTGACATTATGCGTTTTAATTTTCATTTTACCTGCTTTATATAAACCTTGTAAATGCTTTTTTAAGTTGTTAAATCTGCTATTCTTTTCGTAAGTAAACGGAATTTTTCTTTGTGTGTATCTGCGTAATCTGCGGGATTTAATTTTCATCGTAATTGATTCCCATAAAGCTGTTGGCGCTTCTCGGGTCGTACACTGACCATACACTGCCCCATGAAAAACGAAACAAGCAGCTTGGGTAAGGTGTTTTCTTTTTTCGTGTTGGCGGTATTCCCAGTATGTGCGATAAGAAGGTATTATTTCGGTGAAAGACATTCTTTTCTTTTTGTTCTGTCCAGTCGTCCCATGTTTTTGCATCGGATTCTCCGTGGGTATTCATAAAAATCCGGTCCAGCTGGTTTCCCAAAAAGCATAGATCAAGGGTCAGCTAATACCCATCTACGTTAATCGCTTTAAAATAATACCAGAAATAGCCTGTCTTCACATCGCGCATGCCGTTCGTATACTTTTTATAAAATTCGGTTTGCTGAAGGTCTTCCAGCAGCATTCCTTTTCGGAGTTGCAGGTTATATTTTTTTAGTGTGACGATTCCGTTATCTGCATTAATTTCCATTGCTTGCTGTTGTTTACCAAAGCGTAAATATAATGGATTTGTTTGTGATTTATTTTACAACTTTTCAGCAAACGCGATGATATGTCCGTCCGGATCGGCAACATACCCTGCTCTATCACCCCAATCCCTGTCTTCCACCGGGCTGATACACCATGCTCCTGCTTTTACGGCATTTTCAAATTCAAATTCGACGTTGTCTACATAAAAATAAAGTTCACATCGCGGAATACCGTTTCCTTCATCCGGATGTGGTGTTTTATCAGACAGGATTTTAGCAATACCTTTATTGGGCATTATTCCCAGTTTACAGTTTTCGGCCAGTTTAAATTCCGTCATGCTGGGTACATCCAGGTCCGGTGGCTGGCGGAACAGTCGGGCATAAAAGTCCGCACTCGCCTGCTGGTCGTTTACATACAAGATGGTTTGGATGTGTTGAATGTGTTTCATGGGTTGGGTGTTTCACTGTAATGAAGTTCCTGCAGTTTGGGCAAGGGCCTGATAAAAACGGTTCGTTCTCTTTTGTTTACGATTTCTCCTGAACCTGACAGGGTATCCGTTTCGGTTCGGATTCCCGTCACTAAATCAATTTCTATTTCTGTAAAGGTGGTATATTCGTCAATATAGCCTTTGGTCGCATTATTCGTAAGCACATGTACGCGAACCAATTCAAAATTCCCGTTTTGATAGTTAAAATCATACGTAGTATTTCCGCCTTTTGTTTCCCGCCACATACGCAAAATACCGTCTTCAATAAAAAAACTCGGGATCTGGTAACCGTTAAATTTTCCTTGTTTTTCAGCCGGATATTGCGGTTCAATCAGCTGAGTCGTGGCGACGGCCAAGGTTACTTTTCCATTGGGCTGCGAAAGGTACACTTCCAGTTTTAGCGGACGTGTGTCGTTTAGGGTATCCATCAGCACGATTATTTCATCCATTTTACCATCGTTATTCAAATCGCCCTGCTCCTCTCTTATCGGAACGGTATAGTGTTCTGTATTTGCTTTCTGCTGAGCGGATAGGTTCGTACCAATAATCAGTGTAACAAGAAAAGTAAAAAAATGGTTCATGGTCCGGATTTGAGATGCACTAAAATACAAAATAAATGACTATGTTGTTTTCGCGGTATTTATGGGGCGTGTCCCTGCGGGTCGGGCTTTCCGTTTCAAGTCCTCGCTCCCGTTACACTCCGCTGCGGGCTTTCCACTGCTATCCCTCACGCAAAACCCTTCACCCACGATTTGCCCACAGTTTAAACCATGGGCTGGGGTATTATTTTCTTTTGACCAACGGATGGTTTAAAGCCCCCACCTGATTTCGGATAACCTCATATTCGTCCAGGTTTTCAAATAGTTTGGACAGGGAAGTGAAATTATACGTCCGGGTATCAAAACTCGGGTCTATTTTTCTGATGTTTCCCCCGACGGTCGAAATGTAAGCGGTTTCAGTATCATCGGTTGAGATATCAAACGCTTTGGAAATGGTGTCATTGTCCTTTTCTGTTAAAAAACGTTTCTTTTTAGGCGTTCTTTTAACCGTTTTTTCGGTTTTACTCGGCGTTGTGCTGCGCCGGCTTGCCGTTTTCTGTTCGGGTTCTTTCGGTTCTTTTTCTTCGATTACTTTTGGAGTGATATTCTCGGTATACGTAAAAATATCGCAGGACTGCACAAAGGACTCGGGTGTTTTCTTTTCGCCGATTCCCATGACAAACAGCCCTTCTTCCCTGATTCGTTTTGCCAGGCCGGTATAATCGCTGTCGCTGGAAACAATGCAGAATCCTTCTACATTTTTACTGTGTAAAATGTCCATGGCATCAATAATTAACGCACTATCGGTCGAATTTTTCCCTGACGTATAAGAGAATTTCTGAATCGGGTTAATGGAATGCTGATTGATTAAGGTTTTCCACGAATTCATCACCGGCGAAGTCCAGTCGCCATATATTCTCCTGATGGTAGCTTTTCCGTATTTGGAAACTTCCGCAATGGTTTCTTTTAATAGTTTTGCCTGTGCATTGTCGCCATCAATTAAAATGGCTATGTTGAATTTATTTTCACTCATTATGTTATGTTTTTTAGGTTCGGTTAATGGTTAAAAGGTTGATGAATTTTATAAATGGTAGAAAAAGATACAACTTTTAATTTTTATTCTTTTTATCATTTCGGGTTTTCATTATTTTTTAATCCTCTAATCCCCGTTATTCTCCCATTTTCAGTTTTAGAACAGATTTTATTTTTTGCTTTTCAAGGGTGAATTCAAAAAAGGTATTTTTGTCGTTTTCCAGGGTTTCAAAAAAACGGTGTTGTGGTACTGTTTTGGTCGTGAAATAGGTAAAATCGTCGGATAAGTCCAAACGGTGTTCCTGAGAGGAAACGCATTTGAGGTCGTACAGGTTGGTACATTGTTCGTTATTGCCCTCTGCATCGCTAACTGATGCTATGGCGGTTTCTATCGTTGCACAATTAAAATGCACCATTCGCCTGCCCGCTTCTGTTGTTAACCGGACGTTGGTGGCAAACAGTACGGAATCTGCCGTTATGTTTTTTTCACAACTACAGTTTTTACTTGATATTTTAGGATTATTACAGGCAAACAGCAATAATGCTGTTATAGAACAGATAACGAGTTTAAGGGGTATACGATGGTAGATAACATTATTATTGGCGGGCTTTTTTATATCTTTCTCTGTGTCGTGTGTGATTTGCTCACTGTTTTATTCAAATATTTTACAGATATATAGAATTTATACTCATTTCTTCCGTTTCTTTTTTGCTGATGCTACGGCTTTTTCATTGTAATCGAGGCAGAGATTTAACCAGAACGCCAACTCTTTTTGGGTTTTGTAACCGCCGGGTTCCACATAACAATAACCTTTGTATTCGCGTCCTTTCATAATCGTGGGCAGAAAGCCTGTCCGTTCGGAAAGCTGTTCTGTGAGTTCGGGATTAAAACGGCACATCAGGATATCACCTTTTACATTCATGCACATTTTATCATTAACCAAAAAGGCTAATCCGCCAAACATTTTCTTTTCTTCTATTTTTATACCCTGAACGGTGCTCAGGTATTCTCTCACACGGTTTTCGAGGTTGTTGTCGTTGGTTATCATTGGTTTTAGTCCTCTTTTTTCAGAATTCCTTTTTCTATACTTTCCTTCATCAGGTTTTCTGCATACTTCCAAATGGTTGCTGAACCTTCTTTAATGGCTTTTTTCTTTTCATATACTTTTTCATACGGCACATTAAATTCTGCCCATGTACCCCCATTATTCGAGGTGTTCTGCAGCAACGGTTCTAACCTGTCCATGGTTTTTGCAAATTTAGCTTCATGGGTATGACCGTCTTCAAATTCTTTCCAGATGGTGATAAACTCTTCTGCCTGCTCTGCCGGTAAAAGTCCGAATATTCTTTTTGCAGCGCTCAACTCTTCGTCTGTATTCGTATGTTTTTTGGCAGTGTCGTAAATAAATGTGTCGCCTGCGTCTATTTCTACAATATCATGGATTAATACCATTTTTAAAACTTTTAGCATATCAACCGGATGGTCAGCATGTTCTGCCAGTACAATAGTCATCATGGCTAAATGCCAGCTGTGTTCCGCATCGTTTTCGTGCCTGTCGCTATTGAATAGTTTCGTTTTACGCAGTATGTATTTTAACTTGTCAATCTCTTTAATAAAGGCTATTTGTTTTACTAAATGGTCAGCATTCATGTTAAGGATAAAAAATATTTAATAACAGCCTAAAGTTATGAAAAATCGAAAAACTTCACCTATGGTTTAACCTTTTCGCCCATATCCCATAGTTTAAACTATGGGCTGTCGGTTATTTTTACTTTGTAATAGGCATATTCGTTGCCCTCTTCTTTGTATTGGATAATCTCCCCGAAATAGAGCGTTGTATCGTCTGTCCAGAATTCTTTTTCGGTTGTACAAAGCCATTGGTTGTAGTGCTTTTTAAATATTTTATCGAGTTCGAATACTTTTTGAAATGTCCCGTTTTTCTTTTCCTGGATAAAATAATAGTAACACTCCTGCCCTTCAAATACTTTATTGAGCCTGTATTTTTCGCCGGGCGATGTTATAATCAGTTCCAGATTACCTATAGCATAGGTGCCTTGTCCGGTTGTTAAATTAAAGCTGACATCGGTGGTATGGCCGCATTCGAGCAATAACACATCCTCTGCCGGAAAATACGCCACGAAACTACATTCGCTGACATCGACTTCGTTTTGATTCGAAATTCCGTTTCTGAAATGGATGGCATTAATCCCTAAATAATTACCCGTTTCTTTAAAATCGACTACCCCGGATAATTGTTGTTGCACGGTTTTAAAATCGGTGATCTTTTCCAACGGTTTATTTACTTTGGCGTGCTGACGGGCGGTATGAAATTCTTTTGCACTTATTTTTTCTATTTGCAGTGTTGTTGCAACCGGATGCGGATGTGACGAAGCAACGGTATCGGTTACTGTTATTTTAGGATGTAAGGTTTCATCAGATGGTTTGACGGTAGTTATTTTGACCTCCTGTTTGCAGGATATGATTCCTGTAGTCAATACGATAATGACCGATAGTTTTTTTACAATATCCATTCTGTTCCTGTTTTTATACGCCATTATTCCTCAAAAAAAACGTTTTTTATTTCACTGTTTTTATCCGTATTTCCATAGTGTTGGATATGCTGGTTGAGGTGCTCAAAAACTGCTGTACAGCACCGAAAAGTCAACTGTTGTGTGTTGTTGAACATAAACCGCAATGTTCCTTCTTTGTAATCACAGCTACAATTCCGTATGGTTTCCATTCCTTTAAAGAAATCCTTTTGACAGGAGATTGTAAAATTTATTTTATCGCTGATAAAATCGACAGTACCACAAGGCCGGTTGTCCTGCTGAATATGGAGCCGGAGATAATCTTCTTTTATATTTTCGTATGATACGATTTCCAGCTGTGTTTTCTTATTATCCATCTGTTGTGTCTGAAATTATTCTTTGGCTTTTAGGATATGGTAGACGTTAAAAGCGGTGTAAATACGCGTTTCTTTCCGTTTTCCGTTTTTATAGATTTCGACTTTCTCTTTGTCGCCCGATTTTTTATTGAAATAGATGATTTCGGTTACCATTCTTTTTCTGTTGAACAGCTCTGTTTTAAGATTCCGGCCGTCTTCCTGGTAATGTATGCTGCTCAGGTTGCCGTTCTTTTTATAAAAATACATTTTTGAATTATAAAAATTCCCCTGTTCAATGGTTTTACCTTCATAAACGTAGCTGGCGGTATATTTTCCTTCCTGAATGAGCTGCTGTTTATCGTTATAGATAAAATAATACGCGCCATCTTTCGGATTGCGCAGTTCATAACGCATGGCTAATTGTGCTTTTGAACATGGTCGGTGCTGTACGTATTCTTCTGCCCGGAAAACCGCGGTATCATTTTGCGAAACCCAAAGTGTATCGGTATCCTGTACACCTGTTTTTTGGTACACTTTGTAGCTGATTTTCTTTTCTGTTTGGAAATCATCATTTGTATGGCACCCCGTACAGCCAGAGGTAATCGTCAGCAGAAGGATTAGTAAAGACAGCATATTCATTTGTATTTTTTTGTTGCTATTATTGTGTTAACACGGAAACCACCAGTGCATAAAGTAGACTCTTCCGTCTTTAAAAAATAGTTTGATATGCCCGTCGGAGATGCCTTTTTCATCTTCTTTTAACTGTATAACCCACAGTTTTCCTTCTTTATCCATGCCCAACATTCCTTTTACGGCAGTCGGAAACAGTTGTTCTATCGCATTCATTGTGGTATGGGTATCTATACGGATGCCTTTGTAGGTGATAAAATTACCGTCGCGAAACCAGAATTCATCTACTGCTACGCTGTCGTTACTGGTTTCAAAACGCGAGCCGTTTTTATACCAATAGGTATCGTCGGGGGCTTCGGTATCGAAAATGGTCACACATGGAGCTTCTTCTGACAGTCGTTTTATGCTGTCGGGTTTTCCAAAGACTTTTTCAAATTCACGGCGTGTAAAAAACCGTTTCAGCTTACCGTTGAACCGGATATCGTCTGCCAGCATCACGTCATTTGAGACAGTACCCGTACCGGGATTGGCAATAGCTGCACCGGTAGTACATAACTTGTACCAGTCGTTTTTCTGAAGAAGGGTTGTGTCGTATTGTAAAACCTGTGGATTATCCGGGTCGTTGGTAATGTCCAGCAGTTTACCTGTCTGCCGGTAGAGTTCCAGCCAGCCTACGGCATGTTCTGTTACTCTTTTTTCGGAAGGTGTTTCGGAAATATCATGGATTACATACAGTTTAATGGTGGCTTTTTCAGGTGTCAGGTAGGCAATTCGTGCTTTTACTACTGTATCGTTAAAGTGTGTAAACGCAACGGCATTACTCGACCTGACAAGATTCGACAGCAGTTGTTCACACGAAACGGCTGTTTGTGTCATTTTACTGTTGACATGAACTGTATCTGTTGCTTGCTGGGTCTTATTGTCTGAAGGTCCCCGGCATGAAAACAATGCAATGGTGATAAAAAGGATGAATAGTCTTGACATAGGTTGCTTTTTTGCGGTTTTTTATCTCACAGATTTCACGGATGTACACAGAAAAATAAATCTGTGTTATTCTGTGTTTTCTGTGAGCTATATTTTTCTCTCACAGATTCCACGAATGTTCACAGAAATAGAAAAATCTGTATTGTTCTGTACTTCTGTGAGCTTAATTAATAATTCTTATCAAACTTTCTTTGTCAACTAAGGTTGCTTCATTGAAATTGACCAACAGGCCTAGTTTTTTTCCGGATAATTTTAAATATGTGAGTAATTGCTTTTTATGTACATCATGCAAGGTTTCCACCGACTTTATTTCGATAATGACTTGTTCTTCTACTAAAACATCTATACGATACCCTAATTCCAGCCTGATATCTTTATAAATTACCGGAAGGGGAATTTGTGTGCGGACTTTTAATCCTGATTCGATAAGCTCATACGTCAGCGCCGCTTCATAAACGTGTTCTAATAATCCGGGGCCTAATTCGCGATGGACAGAAAATAATGCTCCTCTTATTTTGTATGTCAAATCATTTAATTTCATATCGTTTGTTTTTTCTCTCACAGATTTCACGGATATACACGGAAAAAAATTACATCTGTGTTATTCTGTGTCTTCTGTGAGCTATATTTTTTTTCTCTCACGGATTTCACTGATGTACACAGAACTAAAAAATCTGTGTTATTCTGTGCTTTCTGTGAGCTATTTTTTCTCTCACAGATTCCACGGATGTTCACGGAAAGGTACCTTTTTTCACCAATGGTTTAAACCATGGGCTAATCCGAAAACGATATATTCTGTGTTTTCTGTGCGCTTATTTTTATCCATTCAGCAATGCCTCGGCACTCATTTTACCAAAATTATTGGCAGCTAAAGGACTGTCGCCTGTAATTAATTTCCTGTCGGTGAAACAGGCCCCGGAAATGTCATTATTTAAAATTTCTACACCTAAAGCTTCTAATTTTTCGCCGTAGAACCATGGCATTTCACCCGGTACATACCCTATTCCGGGTGTTTGTGTATCGATTACATCCGGGAAAGATTTTATCCGGTAACCTTTGTACGGGAAGTTTTCGGGCGCTTCGTTATGTGCAGCAGCCAATAATGCGGCCGGTCCGTGGCAGATGGCCAGCATGAATTTACCGGTATCGATGGACCAGTTGATGACTTTTTTCAAATCGTCATTTTCCGGTAATCCCAGCATAGCACCGTGGCCTCCGGGCAGAAATACTGCGACATATTCGGTATCGGACTGCATATTGTTAGCTACAAAATCTGATAAATTTTTGGGCTGCTGAAACTGCGTACTATATTTCTCGAAAATGCTTTTTACAGCTTCGTCTTCTGAAGGCATTGCCCACATTTCTATGGCTACGGGAGCACCTGTAGGCGTGAAAATAGCAGCTTCGAATCCTGCTGCTTCCAGGTGCAGCATGGGGACTAATGTTTCTACGGGATGGTTTCCTGTCGAGAACTTTTTGCCGTTTTTCATCGTCATATACCGCTCTTCGGTGCACACGACCATTATTTTTTTATGTTTGTCGGTATTCGGGTTGTCATACTTGCTGAAATCGTAATCGGTTTTAGCCGCTACAAATTGCGCGCGCGAAAACGGTGATGGTTCGTAACCGATGCCGTCAAAAACGGGTTCTTTGCTTGATTCTTGTATCATAATGGTTGTTTTTAAGTTGATTTTGATAATGTTATGGTTATCTTTTTCTCACAGATTTCACTGATGTACACAGAACTAAAAAAATCTGTGTTATTCTGTGTAGTCTGTGAGCTATTATTGTCACTTCATCCTGCAGGAGCATTCATGATGCGCACTGATATAGGCAATAGATTCTTTGCAGAGTGTTTCTAAAACGGAAAGGTCAATATCGGACAGTTTTTTAACATAGATACAGGCTTTGCTCATTTTAAATTTGCCGAGATGATCCATCACAGTTTTACTGCGTTCTGTGTCGGAATAAACATACAGGGAAAATGCAGCTTTTCGAGGGGAAAACGCAATAACGGGTGCAGCTCTTTCGTGTCCGCTTGCGTATTTGTAATGGTAGTTACCAAAGCCGATAATGGTTGGTCCCCACATAACAGGTGCAGTACCGGACCATTCCTGCATGAGTTCTATCAGCCGGAAACTGTCCGCTTTTTTCTGGTCGTTGTCAACACAGTTGTTTACAAAATCGGTCACGTCCTGTCCCGTATAGGTGGTTTTAGTTTTTGCCATGATTTCAGAATTATTGCCGTAAGATCTTGTCCATTTTTCTGCCTTTTGCCAGTTCGTCCACCAGCTTGTCCAGGTACCTGGCTTGCCGGGTCAGCGGATTTTCGATTTCTTCTATACGATAGCCGCAGATAACACCTGTTATCAGGTTGGCGTTGGGGTTAAGTTTAGCCTGTTTAAAAAAGGTTTCAAACGTGACTTTATCGTCAATGAGTTTTTGCAATTGTTTCTCATCAAAACCGGTGAGCCATTCAATTACCTGCTGCAGTTCTTCTTTTGTGCGACCTTTGCTTTCTACTTTGGTGATATAATGCGGGTATACGGATGCAAAGGTCATTTTCGCAATACGCGCATCGTGTTCAGGTGTTGTTTTCATATCAATCTGTTTGTGTGCTTACCGCCCAGTAGTTGCCTGCAAAATCATAGAATGCTCCTCTGGTATCGGGGTCACCTGGTTTGTTGACCGGTTTTTCAATAGGTTCACAGCCGTTTTCAACGGCTTTTTCAAATGTTTTGAAAACATCGGGAACATACAGATGCAGCATGGTTTTGTTTGCGCCATACGCTTTGGTGCTGTCGCTTATCATGATAACACTGTCGTCCAGTTTTACTTCTATGTGACCAATTTTTCCGTCTTCACGGTCGAATCGTCTTCGTATTTCCCCATCAAAAATTACAACGAGCAAATCGACCAGCTTTTGGGCATTGTCTACAATTAAATAAGGTGAAAGGGAATTGTACTGCTCGGGTTTATAATTTTTCATGTTATTTTCATTTTACGGGGTGAAACGTCTGACATCCCTCTTGCATATCTAAATATACAAAAAAAAGGATGTAAATTATAGTCGCTTTTTGGAATGAACCCGTTTTTTCGGCTCATGGATTCTAGGTATAATTTACCCTTATAAAGTATTCTTGTAATTTTTCAATTAGCTACCTACTTATTTAGGACAAAAAAGTAGGCTATATATTTATTCTCCTCCTAATTAGATGTTGATTAGTTGCTATAATTCGAATTGTCATAAAAGAATTTAAGTTCTAGCTGAACAATTAAAATTAAAAACGTTCTACCTACTGTAAATGTGTAAATCTGGGCGCTTTCTTTGTATTATTATCACTCTATTTTTATAGTGTACCTGTGGATTACTTTATAAGTGCTGTCTTTTAGGATAATTTCAAAATCTCCCTTCCCCAGTATAAGCGGGGAAACAGATTTTTTTTCAAGAATTTCTATCATATCTGCCGGTATTCCTTTATTTTCGAATTCATTTTTACGATACGCCTGCACCAAAAGCGGATATTTTGCTGTTACCGGACGTTCCGGGTAATATTCTTTCCTGTTGCTTCCTTTCAGAAGCCAGTCGGGGCGATTGTTTATATAATGTGTTTCAGGATGAATGATCCTCGCATCAACCTGATCGCTTCCTTTTTTTCCGTTGAACGGGTTGTTGTTGTTATCAATCAGAACAACAGGAAATGCCTTATTGACCATAGCAATATACGGGTGGTTATATTTTTTGTCATTGCGTTCCGTAAATTGTACCTGGTCTATCGTAAAAGGGTTTACGCGGGTGTATTCTTTCAGCCTTCCTGCCATTGCTTTTTCCCAGGACGGATTATTAGGTGTTCCTTCGATTACGTGGTCGTGTCCGCAATGTATCAGTACTTTCCCCCCGGGATGTTTTTCTATAAAGCCGGCAATATTCCGGGCCTGTGCTATTTCCCGATCTTTTCCGTTGTACGCGGTATCATCATAACCGAATACGGTAAACCCGATATGAAGCGCAGTGGAAATTAAATTTCCGAATTCCGGTTCTTTACTATAATATCCGCTTTCTATAGTCGGAAATTTTCGTTTGTTTATAAGCGTATCAAAAATAGCTTCCAGCCCCAGATACCTGTATCCATTATCGTACAGTCCCTGTAACAAAGTATAAGTAAATGTCCTGTGATTGGGATTGGTATGAGCTTCGTTAATGATGATGATCTGTTCTTTTTTTGAACGTTCAATAATATAATCCTTCGCATTAACGGGAGTAAATCCAATAAAATAAAGACTATCTTCTTGTGTTATTTTGGGAATTCGTACTCCGTTTTTATCCCAGGTTTCACGCGTTTTTTTGTAGTTTCCGATAAAGGAATATTCGTTTGCCCCCAGCTGATATTTCCATGAAGCGGTATCATTTATTATTGCTTTTTCAATGTCTGCGGAAAACCGGTATACAAAATCTTCTGACTGTGCCCTTCCGTTAACAGCCATCAGAAGAAATACACCACTTAATCGTTTTATTTTATTCATATTCCATAGTCTATACTATATATAACACAATATAGTATATTTTTTTTATATTTATTACCTGTAAAGCTTATATTATAAAAGTGACGGTAAGATTGATTTTAGTATATCTTTGGTTTATTTTAAAATAAACAGCAAAAGTCGTTTAATGTTTCGCAGCTAAGTGGTTCAGGTGGTTTCGGATATCCTTTTCCAGTTTTTCAGGGTAGGCATAACCTAATTTTCCGGCTACATCTCTCCCCATTTGAGCTACCATATCTGCCATTACAAATAACGCACTCCAATTCTCGTTAATTTTGCTGCCTGAAAATGTCTGTTCTATTTTTTTCCACATTTCAGTGGTCAGGTATTTTTTAAAAAGCCGTCCGTGTTTATTTGTAGTGATGTTCCATTGATATTGGCTGGCAATGTACCATTCAATTAATGGAATTAAATAATCTTTCCGTATACAGGTTTCTGATAAAAATTTTGCATAAAACAGTTCATCTCGTACCAGGCTTTTTGCAACATATACAGTATCCCACCAAAAGTCATTTAAAACCTGTTTAAAATAGTGTTCGGTTGGTTTCTTAATGATTGAAACCCGGTATGTGGGTTTTTTCATATGTTGCGTTATCCCGTCTTTGTCCAGCATAACTTTATAGCCTATATCCCAATCTTCGGGTAATTCTTCCTGATTTACTTCTTCTAAAAAAGGCGTAGCGCTGTATAACTTAAAATCTACTTTTATACCATCTTCGTACAGTACCATTTTCATGGCATGCTTGTTATTGAAGTTCCTTTCGTCTTCTTCAACCATTGCTATAGGAGTGCCAAAATGATATGTCCAGTTATGATCTGTAACGTATAAGGTATTGTCTCCGAAAATAAGTTCGATATCCAGATCACTTAAATCATCAACAGGTGCCAGCGGGTTTACCAGAGAACTTGTAAGCAAGACAGCCCTTACCTCTTTATTGTTTTCTGACCAATTGATAATGGCTTTTAATTTTTCGTCTCTTGCCTGCATATTTCGTTTATAAATTATAGTTTATCCTTTTTAATTTTTCCCTTTTAGCTGCTAGGCATTCGCAATGGTTCCGCTAACCCTATAAGAATGCCTTCTACTCCCCTGATATAACAGAGCTTATATGCATTTTCATACTGTACAATTTCCCCAACAAGTTGTGCACCGTAGCTACTGAGTCTGGTAACCATCTCTTCAAGATCTTTAACAGTAAACATCATACGAAGGTAGCCAAGTGAATTTACCGGTGCCATCCGGTGGTCTGCTACGGTTTGAGGATTCAGAAACCGGGATAATTCAATACGGCTATGTCCGTCAGGGGTAACCATCATTGCAATCTCCACGCTTTGGGTACCCAGCCCTGTAACTCTGCCTGCCCATTTGCCTTCAACCATGGTGCGTCCTTCCAGTTTCATTCCCAGCTCTGTAAAAAAAGCAACAACAGCATCGAGTGATTCTACCACGATGCCGATGTTATTCATTTCCAGCAATTTATTTTCTTTCATAAAAATACCTTTATTTTCTACTAATTTAAAAATAGACTGCTTATTTTGACTTGTCTTGTGACAACTTTTTATTTTTGAAGCGCGGCCAACAGTTCGTCCAATTGCTCAAAATCAATAGTCATTCCTTCTTTAAAGCCCATTTCAATTTCTTTTTCCAGATCGGCAAGTGAATCATAACTTAACAGTATGTCTACCTGTACTTTGTTTTCTTTAGAAATAAAGGTATTTTCCCATACATTTTGAGGAAAAGCGGTATTTAGATTACCGTTTTCATCCGAGAATCCTCCTTTAGAACTAAAGGATTTTTCTTTTACAATAGAAAGAAAGTTGGCTTTACTCCAATGTTTTTCCCCTTCGGGGCTTACCATAGCATACAGCCAGTAACCGCCTTCGCGAAAATCCATCGTTTTGGTTTCCGCTCTCCAAGGCTGTGGTCCCCACCATTGGTCAAGTAATTCCGGGGTTGTCCATGCTTTCCAAACCAGTTCCAGATTAGCTGCAAATTCGCGGATAATGTGAATGGTATTGTTTTCTTTGTTGACAATAAAGTCAAATGCGAATGTCGGTTTCATATTGTTGATGTTTTAAAAATTTTATTTTTTTACTATAAACAATAGCTCGTCCAGATTCCCGAGAGCCATTGTAAGACCTTCTTTAAAGCCCATTGCAATCATTTGTTCCATTTCTTCCAATTTGTCATGCTTTAAAGTTGCTTTTACAGTGGTGATACCGTTTTCTTCCGTGAAATTAGTTGTCCATAACGAACGCGGCTTGATGGTATTTTCATTTCCGTTTTCATCACAAAAAGCGTCTAACCAGGAAAGCTGTTTGTTTATTTCGACAGTTTTATAATCTGCTTTACACCATATTTTTTCATTTTCGGGGCTAACCATGGCGTAAAGCCACATTCCATCTATTCTTAAATCCAGTATTTTGGTTTCAGTATGGTAAGGTTTTGGCGCCCACCACTGGTCTAACAGTTCCGGCTTGGTCCAGGCGTTCCAAACCAATCCGAGTTCAGCAGCAAATTCTCGGATAATGTAAATAGTCTTATTTTCTTTGTTGATTGTGAAATCAAAGGCTAATACCGGTTTCATATTGTTGTTGTTTTAGAGTTATTGCGGAATCTTTGTAAGATCCATATAAAAAAGTTCCCAGGTGTGCCCGTCAGGATCTTCAATGGTCCGCTGTTGCATAAAACCATAATCTCTCAATTCGTTTGGTTCGGTTCCACCTGCTTTAAGCCCACTTTCCATTAAATCATTCACGTCCTCTACACTGTTTAATGACAGGGAAAAAAGTCCGGCCACGTTTGACTTGGTGTCAGCTATAGGTTTGGTTGCGAATGTTGCAAATTTTTCATGTGTCAAAAGCATTACAAAAATGTTTTCACTCCAGACCATACACTTTCCTGTGTTGTCTGAAAATTGCGGATTGTTTGAAAATCCTAATGCACTGTAAAAATCCATCGATCGTTGAAGGTCTTTTACTGCCAGATTGATAAATACTTGTTTTGCCATTTTATATATTTTTACTATTATTACTCTTATTATTTGTCATCTCTTATCTTTTTTTCAGAATTTTTTCAAAGGTGTTCAGGTTACGGGATGTAAAGGCATTTTTAAGGTTTTTACGACCCAGTATTTTACCAAATTCAGAGGCTAATGTATTGCCTTTTGGCAATTGCCAATAGAAATTATTTTCTATGATGGCTGCTTTTTCCATTGCTGTGTAAGAACATTTTTCAAATTCTTCCTGCAATATTTTTTCAATACCATCAATGCCTGCAAAACCATAGATATGAGATGCTGGGTTTGGCTGGAACGGACATTTTGCAACAATATCTTCTATCTCCTTTTTTGTTTTTAAAAAGAGGAAGGCTTCGTAATTAAAGTAAGCCGACATGGCTTTTTCTAGAGACTGTTTTAGTTCTTCTTTTCTCTTGCTGCTTGTAAACAAGATATTGCCCGATGCCAGTACGAAAGTTACGTTGTTCATTCCTGCTTTTTCAAAGACAGCACAAACTTCAGCCATTTTCATATTGGTCCCTTTTACATTTACACCGCGTAAAAAAGCACAGAATGTTGTGGTATTATCAGTTGATTTCTGCATATTCAATTTTCTTGTTTTAGATTAATGAGTAAATCATCCAATTGGTTAAAACGGGTTTCCCATATACGACGGAATTGCTCTAGCCATTTGTCTATTTCTTGCATTTTGCTTATTTCCAGTTGGTAATAAATTTCTCTTCCTTTGTGTTCTGGTGTAATCAGTTCGCACTCCGTCAAAATACGCAGGTGCTTGGAAACGGCCTGCCGGGTAACATCAAAATGCTCAGCAATAGCGTTTGGTGTCATGGCCTGTAAGGCAATTAGGGCAATAATGGCCCGTCTTGTCGGATCGGCGATGGCCTGAAAAACATCTCTTCTCATCTAGTAGTGTTTTAAATTAAGCAACTAATTAGTTTCAAATATACATGCACCTTTTTGGTTTCACAAATTTTTTTGCATTTATTTTTGCATTAATGACTGAACGCAGATGTTTTCAATAGAAGAAAAGGTTTATGCTATAACAGTGCCTATTCTCAGCATATTTACTATGACTAGATGTTAAAAAGCATAAATGCTATAGATTGTAATAGCAACACAATAAACAAAAAAATCATTTTTAAAAAAAGTACAATTAAAAACTGTCTCCCAATTCACTATATTAAAATTAATCTGCTGCTTGTCAATCTTATAGTCAACAATTTTTTGTCTGACAATTCCTTAAAAAGAGCTGATACTTGCTGAATTAATCGAGAGAAGTAGTACTTATTATTGCATCATAAGAAACGGTGCTTTAATTGTATATTTTTTTGCAGTTTCTGTAACGATTAAATATCTGATAAAGCAATCAACAGTATACTATTTGTTTATAATAGCATACAGGTGATGATTCTGGTATTTACCATTTTTACATGTATGACATAACAGAACACCTTCTTTTTTCATGCCTGCTTTTTCCAGCACTCTCCCCGATGATGTGTTACAATCAAAATGCGAGGCAAATATTCTTTTCAGCTTCAGTTTTTCAAATCCGAAATGAATCATTGCAATTACAGCTTCTGTGGTATATCCATTGTTCCAATAGTCTTTATCAAGCCAGTAGCCTAGTTCAGCTTTATTAAATATTTGATCAATTCCGAGATCAATTCCGCCTATTAATTGATTATTTTCTTTTAAACGAATGGCAAAAATAAACTGGTTTCCCTTTTCAAAACCATTTTTGGTCAGTGCCAGCCAGAATCTCGCATTGTCTTCGGTATATGGAAACGGAATGTTCATCGTATTTTTTGAATAGATGTCATTAGTAAGAATAGTTGTAATACGCTGTATATCTGTTTCTTCTGGAGGGCTTAACCGTAGTCTTAAAGTGGTAATGTCCAGAATTTTTTGCGGTAACATAGTAAAGTGTTTTGTCTAACTACCAATTTACTTTTTTTATACCAAATAACAAAAAATAAATGCTCCTTATCAGTACATCTGATAAAGAAAATCTACTGTTCAGAAGTGATGAATATGTTGAAGTATAAATTGCAGTCTTTCTTCTGTCGTCATTCTTGGAACTTCTATAATGACATATCCATAACTGATATAGGTTGCTTTCATTTCGTTAAATGTCTGTTCAGCTTCGTCCCAATTTTGTTTTCGTTCACTATCTGTTTCGTAAATTTCTTTCCAAGGTGGAAGAATAAAAACTTTTCTGTTATAGACATGTTGTTTTACTTGTTCTGTGATTTTTTTAGGTACAGGTATTTTCTCCATTTTCATATAGCAAACGGCATCTAAAATACCCCTGTCGAAAAATATAGTTCCCGAATTGTTTTGTCTATTTATTCCGGTATAGCTTTTTAAAGATGCTTCGAACATCAGTTGTGCATAAAGTATTTTATTTTTCCAGGGAACACCTTCACTTTTGGTTTCAATCTGATTTTTAATTATCCGCCTCGCATCTTCTTCAACGATTTGAAATCCATACGCATGCAACGCAGCAATAAGTGTTGTTTTGCCTACACCCGGGCCGCCGGTTATGACATAAAAAGAATTATGATTTGTTTTCATATTTGATGGAAAAAACAAGTGTTCTTTCAGATAAATAAGTAGAAATCAGCAGTATATTGCTTTACTAAATCAACTATACAAAAACACTTTTGGTTTAAAATAATATTTTGAATGTTACAGTATAGAAACAAATCAAAATTCAGAATGTTGTTTTCTATTGTCATTTCATTTTCTAAAATAAGAAAGACAGAGAAATAAATAATTTATTAAAAGAATTATTGGCATTTTATCTGGCATACAATGTCGTAGTTGTACTAAAAAACCGCATAACACAGTTCAGTTATATGCCCCTTATCATTTATTTACATTCCCGATTATCCCTTTCTTAAGAGTATATATGTAGCTGAAATACAGGAAATGGAGAGTAGCAAAAATCAAAGAAAAATAATATAAAACAGTATCTTTTCCATCGGTATTTTTATGATGCAATAAAGCTACCAGAACTAATACAACGGCTAAAATCATATTCGATATTCCCACTACTTTGTTTGCCTGTAATTTTGCAGCTGTTTTGTCAGTTGAAAACAGGCTGTTTTTTACACCATAAAAAAAGTAAACATCCAGACCTATTATCATCCATACTACCAAACGTACCCATGTATCTAAAGGCAGAAAAGCCATCATAAAAAAGCAGGTAATAATCCCTAAAACCGGTACTAAAGGTACTAATGGTGTACGAAAAGCTCTTGGAGCATCCGGCATTTTTTTACGCATGATTAAAACACCTATACATACTAAAATAAAAGCAAATAATGTACCTATACTTGTCATTTCTCCTACTACTCTTCCCGGAACAAAAGCAGCAAACAGGCTGACAAACAGCAAGAAAAAAATATTTGATTTATACGGGGTTTTAAATTTAGGATGAATAGTAGCGAAAACCCGGGGCAACAAACCGTCTTTACTCATGGAATAAAACACCCGGCTCTGTCCCAGTAATAAAACGAGAATTACAGAAGCATATCCTAATAGAATAGCTATAATTATAGAGGTGTTTAACCAGGGATATTCAGGAATAATGGTACCATCCGCATTCCTACTTCCCATATTCTGAATAGCTGTAGCTACCGGAGCCAGGTGACTGCTGGCATCACCGGCTGCAAAAGCTCTATAGTTTACAACACCTGTCATTACATATGCAAAGGCCACATATAAAACTGTACAGATTAACAAAGAGCCCATGATACCAATTGGCATACTCTTTTTAGGGTTTTTGGTTTCCTGAGCAGCTGTACTCACAGCATCAAAACCCACATAGGCAAAAAAGACAACTGCGGCAGCCCGGATAACGCCTGAAAATCCAAATTCGCCGAAACCTCCCTCATTAGGCGGAATAAACGGCACGTGATTTTCCGGTTTTACATACTGAAAACCGACTGCAATAAAAATCAATACAATGGCTACCTTAAGTATCACAATTATAGCGTTGACCCAAGCAGACTCACTTGTTCCTTTTATAAGAATCAGGGATACAAGAAATACAATAAAAACAGCGGGAAGGTTTATAATTCCGCCGTCAAAAGGGGTATTAATAAGCTCTGTAGGTAACGAAGTACCGAAATTACCCAGTAAAGCATTTAAATACCCTGACCAGCTTGATGCTACAGTAGCAGCCCCCACCGCGTATTCCAAAACGAGATCCCATCCTATAATCCAGGCTATAAATTCGCCCATGGTAGCATAAGAATAGGTATACGCACTGCCAGCTACTGGAATCATAGAAGCAAATTCGGCATAACACAGTCCTGCAAAAGCGCAGCCAACAGCAGCAATAATAAAGGATATCATAATAGAAGGACCTGCATAATTGGCTGCCGCCATCCCGGTTATGGAAAATAAGCCTGCCCCTATTACAGCACCAATACCTAAGGCAATCAAACTCCAGGAACCAAGGGTTTTCTTTAAATTGTTCCCTCCGTGATCATCAGCTTCTGCCAATAAACTGCTTAAAGGTTTTCTAGAAAATAAAGCCATATATTTATCAATTTCTTATCAAAAATAGCTAAATTTTTCAGTTATGACATGTTTTTAAACAGTATTTTACTACAAACATTACTTTTTATTCAGTTTACTGTTTTTAATAGAATACCCGAAGTAAATGCTCAGACCTACCAGTAACCAGATAGTAAAATAAATCCAGTTCCAAATGGTGAGTTCAGCCATAAGGTATAAACAAGAAATTAGTCCCAGCATGGGAATAAGCGATAAATTCTTTTTATAGGCCCAACTACACAACCCGATCATAGCAATAAAGAAAAGCCACATGGGTATTTTATGTTTAAAAAGGGCAAAACCGGTTTCGTATTTCAAATGATAAGCTACCGGTGCATTTTCTATTACACCTGTATAATCGGTATATGATTGTTCTTTAATTTTTGCTAAAATATATTCCACATCATCGGCATGTTCCGTGGTATGAATCAAATCATTTTCTCCCAAGTAATTCAATACACTATCAGCATCGGTTTTAGTAAGAGAAGTAACAAAATCGGTAGGTTCAAAAACCTGTGGCTCATTTTTTATAAAGCGCAGCGTATTATCTTTATTGATTGTAAAAGCATATACTATACCTGCTAAAAAAAGTACGGGCAATAGGTATTTTGCATTAATATAGGGTGCTCTGAATTTTCCTCGAGGTACATCCTTATCTTGTAGTACCAGTACTCCTGCACAAACTACCGAAAAGGCAAATAAAGTACCTATACTGCATAAGTCCGTTACCATAGTCAGGTTCATAAATAACGCCGGAACTGCTACTACAAAACCTGTAACAATTGTTGCGAATGAAGGGGTTTTGTATTTAGGGTGAACTTTTGCAAATTTCTGCGGTAGTAAGCCGTCACGACTCATACTCATCCAGATACGCGGCTGTCCCATCTGAAATACCAATAACACACTGGCCATTGCAATAACGGCACTCACCGCTATGATACCTGAGAGCCATTTTAAGTTTAATTTTTTAAAGACATATGCCAGCGGATCGCCTACGCCTAATTCGGTATAATTAACCATTCCTGTTAAAACCAGTGCAATAGCAATATAAAGAATGGTACATAGAATAATGGCCCACATCATTCCTCTGGGAAGATCACGCTGAGGATTTTTACATTCTTCGGCTGTTGTAGAAATAGCATCGAATCCGATATACGCAAAAAAGACAGCTGATACTCCTTTTAATACACCCGACAGGCCATTCGGAGCGAACGGATCCCAATTGGCAGTATCTACATAAAAAACACCAACCGCTAATACCAGTAAAATGATTGCTAATTTCACTACTACCATTGCATTACTGGCATTACGTGATTCTTTCATGCCTCTGTATACCAGCCATGTAATAAGAATAATAATAAGTAAGGCCGGAATATCGGCTACCAGATGAAAACCTCCAATTTGAGGAGCTGTAATCCAGGCCGTATGCGCATGCTGAAGATTTTCGGGTAGATTGCTAAAAATTTTCCCATTATTTAAAAGAGCTACGGCTTCGTTATACCCGTTATGAGCAGACAGGTAATCCATCTGTACCCATTGCGGGAGATATAGGCCACCGGTTTCCAGAAGACCTGTAAAATAATCACTCCATGAAATAGCCAGTGTAATATTGCCTACTGCATATTCCATAATAAGAGCCCAGCCTATTATCCAGGCCACCAATTCGCCAAATGCAACATATGAATAAGTATAGGCACTCCCTGAAACAGGTACCATAGAAGCGAATTCAGCATAAGCAAATGCCGCAAATCCACAAGCCAATGCTGTAAACATAAATAAAAAGATAACAGCCGGACCACCATCCACACTAGCCTGGCCAATTGTGCTGAAAATTCCGGCGCCTACAATGGCAGCTATTCCAAAGAAAATTAAATCTTTTAAGGTAAGGTATTTTCCTAATCCTTTATTAGCAGCTTCTGTCTGTTCTAATTGTGATAATATATCGGTAACCGATTTTTTCCGGAATACATTCATTTATTGAGTTACGCATTAGGTTATTAAAGAGTGTCAAATAAACGAAAAATAGCTGAATATTTTGTATATTTACTCCGGATTTTCCTGTCAGAACCCTTTACTACTATAAACGTAATCTATACTTAAATAAGATTATACAATAAAAAATTTATAGTAATACGGTTTTTAAAAGGTATCTTTGCCATACAAAATTGAAAATCATTTTAACTTATAAATTTTAAAATTATGTCTTTAGTAGGAAAAAAATTCCCGAACATTACAGTAGATGCTATTTCAGAAATGGGAGACGATTTAAGAATTAACATTTTTGAAGAAGCTACAAAAAATAACAAAAAAGTATTATTATTCTGGTATCCAAAAGATTTTACATTTGTATGCCCTACAGAATTACACGCTTTTCAGGCGGCTTTACCTGAATTTGAAAAAAGAAATACAGTTGTTATCGGGGCTTCTTGCGACACAAACGAAGTGCATTTTGCCTGGTTAAATACGGCAAAAGACAATGGAGGTATTGAAGGAGTTACTTATCCGCTTTTAGCTGATACTACCCGTAATTTGTCAAGTGTTTTGGGTATTTTGGATGTAACAGGAGAAACGTATAATGAAGAATTGGATTCTGTACAGATTGAAGGATCAAATGTAACGTATCGTGCCACTTATTTAATTGACGAAACAGGTAAGATTTTCCACGAATCGGTAAACGACATGCCACTTGGACGCAACGTAAACGAGTTTTTGCGCTTGATTGATGCTTATACACACGTACAAACACATGGTGAAGTTTGTCCTGCAAACTGGGAAGAAGGAAAAGAAGCAATGTCAGCAAACCGTATAGCCACAGCAGCTTATTTATCAAAAAATTAAGGTTTTCCTTAAAAAACATATTAAAATCCGGATGTATTTAAAATCCGGATTTGCTAACCCTAAAAATGCATGAAAATGATAGAATTAGAACAAGATAATTTACAGGAACTGGTAACCGGCAATAAAAAAGTAATGGTACAGTTCTCGGCTTCATGGTGTGGAAACTGTCGTATCATGAAACCAAAGTTTAAAAAATTGGCAACAGAAAAAGAAGGCATTACCTTTGTGGTGGTTGATGCTGAAAAGTTTCCTGAATCAAGAAAACTGGCTAATGTATCTAACCTGCCTACATTTGCCTCATTTGTTGATGGTAAATTAGTAAACCAGACACAGACGAATAAAGCTGAGGTACTAACCGATTTAGTAAACGAAATTGCCTAACGATGAAATTACCGGTTATTAAACAATTAACACAGTTTATTGAAGAAAACGATCAGGATTATATACACGAAACTATCGAGGTATTAGAAACCCTAATTGATGTTCCTTCTTTAAAAGAAGAAGAATTAGATGTAATTGGTGAATTACTTTCAAACCTTTATGGCTCAATTGAAGTAAACCAAATGATAAAAGATGGCATACCTAAAAAAGAAGCGCTCAACACATTTATGCAGCGGGTTTTAGGTTCTATTGATAAATAGTACTGCAACTAAACAAACATAATTCGAAAAGCGGTGTCTGGAATTCAGATACCGCTTTTTTTAATACTGAGGCGGCTCTTCTTGGTATTGTTGTTATCTTATACCTCGTAATTTCTTATTTTTAAGCCTATAATCGAATAACGTTATGAAAAAACTCCTATGGTTTCTTTTACTCGGTACTTCTTTTGCCTTCTCACAAAACCTTTATTATTTTACAAATAAAGACACTACTCTTTTGGGCGTAAAGTCGGATAAAAAAATTATTGTTCCTTTAGAAAAGCATCCTTATACTTATTCTATTGATTTTACCGTCTCAATAAAGTCTCCTGTTTTTGAATTACCGGGAACACTTAATAAGCAATCTGTTTCACCTGACAATCCGGCTGTTCCTGTAGCCACTGTTTATGACAAAAAAGGTAAAGCGCTTTATTATACCTTATTGTTTGACAATGGGAGCGATTATTTTCAGGAAGATGCGCAACGGGTTATTTCTATAAAGAATGGAAAAGTAGGCTTTGCCAATGATGAAGGTACTGTTATTGTAAAACCCGAATGGGATTTTGCCACCCCGTTTAATTACGGATACGCCGAGGTGTATCTAAATGTTAAGAAAGAATATAGTGATGAAGAACATTGGACGGTGGTGCCTTCTATGCAAGAATGGTTCAAAGGCTATGTCAATAAAAAAGGAGAAAAAGTACAGCCTTATGCTGTAAAAAAACACGAAAAAGATTACGAGTTGGAAAACGGTACTTTTTTACCTTACCCTTATATTTACAACGCAAGAGAAGAAAAGATTCTAAAAGATTTTAAAAAATACTATGATGCCATAAATGATATTTCATTACACCATTTATATACCAGCAGTACCCGGCAAGAAGCTTCTTTACAATTTGAAATTATCAGAAGGCCTTCTGCTTATTTCCCTTATTATAAACTTCAGGCTTACCGTTTTCAGCGTATAGCAGAACATTACACATTTTTATATGATGAAATAAAGAACACTTTTTATTATATAGATTACCCCTTCACTTTAGATGATAAACATATAATTTCCGTCAAAAAATTTATACTTGATCATCTGGAAGCAATTATTAGCTATAAAAAGGAATTTTCCTGTAAACGGCAATTTGAATTTGATGCGGAAAGTACTTATGAAAAATGGAAAAAAGACTAACGGTTTTTATCCCCCAGCATAGGTACAAAACGAAAATCGCCATATTCATGCTGTTCAAAATGTGTTTCAGACTTACGAATCAGCAGCGTCATAATCTGCTTATCTTCCCCTACCGGGATAACCAGTCTTCCGTTTATTTTTAATTGTGCCATTAATGCCTGCGGAATGTAAGGCGCGCCGGCAGTAACAATAATACTGTCAAAAGGTGCGTCAGTTGGTAATCCTTTATAACCGTCACCAAACGATAAGACCCGGGGCTTATATCCGAGTTTTGCTAAAAGCTTTGTCGTTTTTTTATAAAGTTCTATCTGACGTTCAATCGAAAATACTTTCGCCCCCATTTTACATAAAACAGCGGTCTGGTACCCTGATCCGGTACCTATTTCAAGTATTTTATCATCTGGTTTTACGTCTAACAGCTGTGATTGAAAAGCCACGGTATAGGGTTGTGAAATGGTTTGGCCGGCACCTATGGGAAATGCTTTATCCTGATACGCAAAATCTTCAAAACCTGATTCCAGAAATAAATGGCGGGGTATATTTTGCATTGCCTGCAAAACCCGCTTGTCTTTAATACCCTTCTGCTCAAGAAGCTGTATAAGTTGATTCCGTAACCCTTGATGTTTAGCTGTATCTCTCACTATTAAAACACTTAAATATCAAAAGCAAAAATACATATAAAACCCCAATTTTCCTATGAAAATAAGCTATTCCATAATGAAAAAAAAGAATATTCCATCGGCTGTATTCAAATAAATTTTACCTTTGTGTAAAATCTTTTTTTATGTTAAAAATTGGCGTTCTCGGAGCCGGTCATTTAGGAAAAATCCATTTACGATTATTGCATCAATCTGATAAATACCAATTGGTTGGTTTTTATGACCCTTTTAAAGAAAATGCAGATAAAGTTGCCGCAGAATTTGGCTATAAATCATTTGCTACTATAGAAGCTTTAATTCGTGAAGTAGACGTTGTGGATATTGTAACTCCTACACTATCGCATTATGATTGCGCTGTACAGGCCATTCAGGCAGGTAAGCATATTTTTCTGGAAAAACCCATTGCCAATTCAGTAGCTGAGGCTGAACATATTATAGCTTTATCTAAAGAACATCACGTAAAAGGACAAGTAGGACATGTAGAGCGGTTTAATCCTGCATTTATGGCAGTTCGCCATAAGATTCAAAATCCGATGTTTATTGAAACACACCGTTTGGCTGAATTTAACCCAAGAGGTACAGATGTTCCGGTGGTACTTGATTTGATGATCCATGACATTGACGCTATTCTAAGCGTAGTAAAATCGCCTGTTAAAGAAGTTCATGCTACCGGCACAGCAGTTATAAGCGATTCTCCTGACATTGCCAATGCCCGTATTGAATTTGAAAATGGTTGCGTGGCTAATATCACCTCGAGCCGTATTTCTATGAAGAATATGCGTAAGGCACGTTTTTTTCAAAAAGATGCTTATATCTCCGTAGATTATTTAGATAAAATCTGTGAAGTGGTAAAAATGAAGGATGCACCGGAAATTCCCGGAGACTTTGATTTGATATTACAAAATGCTGAAGGCATCCGTAAACAGATCTATTATGATAATCCGGAAGTTAGAGCTAATAATGCTATTTTAGACGAACTGGAAACCTTTGCTGACGCTATTACAAATGACACAACGCCTGTGGTAACGCTTGAAGATGGAACCAATGCATTACGGGTTGCTTATCAAATTATAGATTGTTTTAAAAAATAAACCAAAACACGTATCTTCGCATAAATTCTTAAAAATAAAAACGTATATATGAAAAATATTGCAGTAATTGGTGCCGGTACAATGGGTAACGGAATTGCGCATACTTTTGCACAAAAAGGGTTTAAGGTATGCCTGATTGACGTTAGCGAAAAATCAATTGAACGCGGCATGCAAACCATCATAGGCAATTTAGACCGTATGATTGCCAAAGGCACTATTACAGAAGCGGACAAAATAGCTACTATTGAAAATATTATTACCTATACTGAAATTAAAGATGGTGTGGTAAATGCTGATTTAGTGGTAGAAGCTGCTACTGAAAATGTAAATTTAAAATTGAACATTTTTAAAGAACTGAGTGCCGTATGCCGGGAAGATGTTATTCTGGCTTCGAACACTTCTTCTATCTCTATCACACAAATTGCAGCCGTTGTACAGCATCCGGAGCGTGTTATCGGAATGCATTTTATGAATCCGGTGCCTATCATGAAATTAGTTGAGATAATTCGTGGTTATAATACAACAGATGAGGTTACGCAGACTATCATGAATTTGTCTAAACAGCTGGATAAAGTTCCTGTTGAAGTAAATGACTACCCCGGGTTCGTAGCTAACCGTATCTTAATGCCTATGATCAACGAAAGTATTGAAACGCTGTATAACGGTGTAGCTGGTGTACAGGAAATAGATACCGTTATGAAATTAGGTATGGCCCATCCTATGGGGCCTTTACAGCTGGCTGACTTTATTGGTCTGGATGTGTGCTTATCTATCTTAAACGTTATGTACGATGGCTTTAAAAATCCAAAATATGCTCCTTGCCCGCTATTAGTAAATATGGTAATGGCTGGTAAACTGGGAGTAAAGTCGGGAGAAGGGTTTTATGATTATTCCGAAAACAAAAAAGCAGAGAAAGTTGCAAAAATGTTTTCATAACATAGTATTAATAAAAGCATTATATAAAGGCAATTGAAGTTTTGCTTCAGTTGCCTTTATTGTTCTTTAAGTTATAACATATGGCAAAAATTATTCCGTTTAAAGCCGTCCGTCCTACTACGGATAAAGTTTCGCTGGTAACTACACGTGCTTATGACGAATATACAGCAGCTGAACTGGCTTCATGGTTAGATTTTAATCCGTTTTCTTTCCTGCATATTATCAATCCGGCTTATGTAAATCAGCAAAAAATTGACATTCAGCAGCGTTATAAGATGGTCGCTACGAAATACCAGGATTTCAAACGAGACGCTATTTTTGTAAAAGAAGAACAGCCAGCCATGTACATCTATAAGATTCAGGGTAAAAATTACCAGTTTGAAGGTATAATGGCGGCAACAGCAATTAAAGATTTCCAGCGAAATATTATAAAGCAGCATGAAAATACGCTTGCATACCGCGTAAGTATGCTAAAAGATTATTTTAAAGTATCTGGTTTTAATACGGAGCCGGTACTAATGATGCATCCGAAAAATGATGCATTGACCCAATGGATCAGAACATTTCAAAAAAATGTCCCGCTCTATGAATTTTCCACTACTAATAGAGAAAAACACACGCTCTGGCGAATTTCTAAAGCAACTGATTTACAATTTTTAACAGAAGTGTTCGGAACATTTAAAAATTTGTATATAGCAGACGGTCATCACAGATCAGCAGCATCGGAAATGTTGTATAAAGAAGATTCTTCAAAACCGGAATTACAGCATTTTATGAGTTATCTGGTATGCGAAAGTAACATCCGTATTAATGAATATAACCGTGTGGTACATGACTTAAACCAGCACACAACAGAAGAATTCCTAACCCTGCTGCAACGTGATTTTAATCTGAAAAAAATAAAGCAACAGCTTTGGAAACCTACTAAAAAGTATGAATACGGCATGTATTTAGACGGAGATTATTTTAGCCTTACCTTAAAAGAAAAACCTTCTGAAGCAAACAAGCTTCATATTCTTGACGCACAAATATTATATGATAAAGTATTACATAGTCTTTTGGATATAGGCGATCTGCGAACCGACAGCCGTATTGATTACATTCCCGGAAATCAAAGCATTGTGGAAATGTTTAAAAAGATTGATAATGGCGATTATAAAGTGGGTTTCACCTTGTTTCCCTCTACTATTGAAGAAATAAAATTTTTAGCAGATAATCACTTAACCATGCCGCCAAAAAGTACTTATATAGAGCCTAAATTGCGTAACGGATTACTTATTTACGAATTTTAAAAAGAGAGAAATGCCAATTGCTTCCCAGATACAAAAATTAAAGAAAGAGTTACCTGAACATGTTGTTCTGGTAGCTGTTTCAAAAACCAAGCCTATAAGCGATATAATGCAGGCTTATGAAGCGGGTCAGCGCATTTTCGGAGAAAATAAAATTCAGGAAATGGCCCAAAAACAGGAAATTATGCCAAAAGATATACAATGGCATATGATAGGTCATGTTCAAACCAATAAGGTAAAATATATGGCCCCTTTTGTCGCTCTTATTCATGGGGTTGACAGTCTGAAGCTCCTTAAAGAAATTAACAAACAGGCACAAAAAAATAACCGTATTATTCCGTGTTTGCTTCAGGTATATATAGCTTCTGAAGAAACTAAGTTCGGATTATCTGAAGCAGAGCTTTTGGAAATCATTCATTCTGAAGAATTTAAATCTCTCGAAAATATTAAAATAACGGGGTTAATGGGTATGGCTTCTTTTACCGATAATCCGGACATCGTAAAAAATGAATTTATACATTTAAAACATATATTTGAATATGTTAAACCTTATCAATTGCCCAATTGCCATTTCGAAATTTTGTCTATGGGTATGAGCGGCGATTATCAATTGGCCATTGCCTGTGGTAGTACTATGGTACGCATTGGCAGTAGCATTTTTGGAGAACGTAATTTGTAGAAATTGGTATATACAGTTTTAGATATAGAAACCACAGGCGGACAATACAATAAAGAAGGTATTACCGAAATTGCTATTTACCGTTTTGACGGTAGTGAAGTAACTGATCAGTTTATCAGTCTGGTGAATCCGGAAATTCCCATCCAACCTTTTGTCGTCAAACTTACCGGCATAAACAATGCCATGCTGCGCTCTGCTCCTAAATTCTATGAAATTGCCAAACGAATCATTGAAATTACTGCCAATACTATTATTGTAGCCCACAATGCATCATTTGATTACCGTGTGCTTAAATTGGAGTTTAAACGACTGGGGTATGATTTTGAAATGCCCTCATTATGTACAGTTGAACTTTCGAAAAAGTTGCTTCCGGAGGTGCCTTCTTACAGCTTAGGTAAGTTAACGCGGTCTTTAGGTATTCCGATTGCTGATCGTCACCGGGCCAGTGGTGATGCTATGGCTACCTTAAAATTATTTAAACTTCTTCTTTCTAAAGATCAGGAAAAAGAAATTGTAAAAAAACTGGTAAAAACAGAAGTTTTAAATGGTTTTTTTCCTAAATGGCACCATATTTTAGATCATATTCCTCCTACAACAGGTATTTTTTATATTCACAATAGTAAAGGCGAAATTATTTACCTGGCCAAAAGCAATAATATGTTTAAAAAGGTAAGCCAATTGTTTACGGGCACATCAAAAACGTCAAAACGCATACAAAACGAGGTATATAATATTACCTTTGAGGAAACCGGAAATGAGCTGATAGGTTTTTTAAAAGAACGACAGGAACTTACTATAAATAAACCTGTTTTAAACACGGTGCAGCGAAAAAGCAGCTTCCGATGGGCTTTATATGCCGATAAAAATGCAACGGGGCATTATCTTTTACATACTTCCAAACTAGACGGCCGTAAAAAAGAGATCAGGGCATTTAAAAATCAGCAACAGGCTGAAAGTTATATAACACAGCTGTCTATTAAAGAGATGACAAATCCGGAAGAAAGAGATGCTGCTATAGTCAGCCTTATACAAGACGAACAAAACAGAATTAAAAATGTTGTACTGGTATTAAAAGGCCGTAATCTGAATGAAAAAAGCGCTTTACTTATAGAAAACAACAGACTGACAGGTTATTGTTTCTTTGATTTAAATTATCAGCTGACCAATATTGAGGTATTGAGAAATATTATCATCCCCCTGGAACCTACTAAAGAAACAATACATAGTATAAAATATTATCTCGAAAAAAGAAAAGATTATAAAATAGTTCGTTTTTAATTATGGTGATGAAGAAGATAAAATCGGAGTATGAAATTTTAAGACAAAAAATTTACATCATTATTTACGGCTCAAATACAGTAGCCGGTAAAGCATTTGACTTACTCTTATTACTTGTTATTCTACTGAGTGTTATCTTGATAATGATGGCTAGTGTGGTAAAATATGATGAAAAATACCATATTTTTTTCGTAGTCAGTGAATGGATAATTACTGTTTTTTTTACTATTGAATATATTTTAAGGCTTATAAGTAATAAAAAACCTCTGGACTATATTTTTAGTTTTTATGGCCTGGTAGACTTACTTTCTCTTTTACCCATGTACCTTAGTTTTTTCTTTCCCGGTTCGGAAGTACTGGTTATTATAAGATCGTTGCGCTTACTGCGGTTGTTTGCCATTCTCGACCTTATTCCTTTTCTGAATCAATCCTCTCATATTAAAGATTCCTTAAAAGCCAGTATGAACAAAATTATTGTATTTGTTTACTTTATTTTAGTCATGTCAGTTTTACTAGGTACTATCATGTTTCTTGTAGAAGGAAGGCATAGTGGCTTTACCAATATCCCGAACAGCATATATTGGTGTATTGTCACCATGACTACTGTAGGATATGGCGATATTGCGCCTATTACACCTGTAGGCAAAGTAATTGCTTCTTTTATTATGATTATGGGATACGGAATCATTGCTGTACCTACGGGTATTGTAACGGCAGAACTAGCTAAAAACCGCAGAAAAAATTTTATTAAAAACCACTGTCCGCGTTGTAATACCTATATTTACAATGAATATGCAAATTATTGTTACAATTGCGGTGAAAAATTAGTAGAAGGTAAAGTTGAAATCGATTAAGTCCCCCTGCCTTATAACCATAGTAGGCCCTACTGCCATTGGAAAAACAGCTTTAGCTATTGCTTTGGCCCGACATTTTTCCTGTGATATCATATCATGCGACAGCCGGCAGTTTTTTAAAGAAATGACAATAGGAACAGCAGTTCCGTCTGCAGAAGAACTACAGGCTGCTCCTCATCATTTTATACAAAATAAAAGTATTTTTGAAACGTATACAGTAGGCGACTATGAACGGGAGGTTCTACCTCTTCTGGACCGGCTTTTTAAACAGAATTCTGTACAGGTATTGGTAGGAGGTTCCGGTTTATATGCAGATGCTGTTTTAAGAGGTTTTGACACGTTTCCTTTCGTTCCCGAAAATATCAGGATTTCTGTAGAAGAAATATATGAAAGAGACGGCCTTTCCGGCCTAAACACCCTGTTACAACAGCATGATCCGGGTTACTATCAGAAATTAAAAAAAGAAAACCCCCAGACATTAGCCAATCCGCAACGGATGAAACGGTTTGTTTCGGTTTGTTTAGCCGAAAGGAAACCTTATTCATCTTACATTAATCAAATTGCAAGTACGCGGAACTTTACCCCCATTTTAATCGGTTTGGAGGCTGACAGAGACGAAATGTATAAACGCATTAATCAGCGTGTAGATATAATGCTGGCGGATGGTTTATTGAATGAAGCACAAGAATTATATCCTTATAAACAGCTTAATGCCTTGCAAACAGTAGGATACCGAGAGCTTTTTTCTTTTCTGGACGAAGACATATCGTTTGATTTTGCCGTAGAGGAAATTAAAAAAAATACCCGTCGTTTTGCCAAGAGACAGCTCACCTGGTTTAAACGCAATAAAAACACTGTCTGGTTCCATTATAATACTCCTTTCAACACTATTGCAGATTATATCAAAACACAACTATCATGACCGTATCTCCTGACTTTTCTTCTATCTATACCAAAATATGGGAAATTTATATATCGCAATGCAGTACAAATTCAACATTACGCTATACTGAGCTCAGTAATTTGTTTCAGTTAACGGCAGCCAAACATTCTGATTTAGGAGGTATGAGTTTTTTTGACATGCAGCGGCACAATCAGGCCTGGGTATCGAGCCGCATGCGTTTTGAAATTACTGATTTACCAAAATGGCATGAAGAAGTGGAAATAACCACCTGGATAGAAAGTTTAGACGGGGTACGTTCTGTACGCAACTTAGAGATGATTCAAAACGGGAAAAAGATAGTAGGTGCTTCCACCTTATGGGTGGTTTTGAATACCGAAAAAAGGCGACCAGACAGCATTGCTATTTCGCATGATCATTTACAAAAGTTTCCCGATAAAAAAGCTACTTCAAAAGAGTACCAGGCAATTGCTTTAGATTTCCCTACCGAAATAGTCGCAGAATACAGGGTGAAATATTCTGATCTCGATGTGGTTAACCACGTTAATAATGTAAAGTACCTGGAATGGTGTCTGGATTATGTAGACCGGACTATTTTGGAAAAAAATAGCATCACAGCCTTAGAGATGAATTTTATCCGTGAATTAAATGACCAGGATAGCGTTTTTATTGAAACCGTACGGTTAGAAAACGAACAATTGTTTTATATCAGGCATAAGGATAAGATATGTTTTGCGCTACATTTATATTATAAATAAGGAACAAACAATCATTTTTATAAAAAGACTCTATTTCATTGAAGCAGCTGTTTTAGATTTTTCATATCTTTTTAAAAACAGCTAAATTTTCGTCCCTTTACTCTATTGCTCTCTTTTCTATAGTATATAATTATTTGTGCAATTTTTTACAAAACAAGGAAAAATAGTACACTTTTTATTTTTGTAAGTATTAAAAACAGCTTGCAGAAGCAAAACAAATCCGAATATACTAAACGCACCAAAAACCCTAACTGTATCTGTACTCGCTAGCATTTCAATGATATATAAATGTAATAAAAGAGAGCGCCGGGTAAATGTCATATCTCATGCTGTTTTACCCCCGGTATCTCTTGTTTGAAGAGCGTAAAATAAGATATCTTCGGTAAAAATCATCTCACCATTTATTCCTAACTTTATAAAACACAAACCAAATAACAGTTGAATTATGGGAAAAAACGTATCTGAACAGATAGTTGACATGTTGGTAAATGCCGGCGTAAAACGTATTTATGCCGTTACCGGCGATAGTTTAAATCATTTGAATGAAGCCGTTCGTATTCATGACAAGATTCAATGGGTACATGTCCGTCATGAAGAAGTGGGTGCCTACGCAGCAGCAGCTGAAGCTGAATTAGGCGGAATAGGCTGCTGTGCAGGTAGCAGTGGCCCCGGCCATGTACATCTTATTAACGGTTTATACGATGCCAACAGAAGCCATGTACCTGTAATTGCCATTGCCTCTACTATTGCAAGTAACCAGTTTGGAACAGATTATTTTCAGGAAACCAATCCTGTCAAGCTTTTTGACGATTGTTCCGTATACAATCAAATGATGTACACCCCTGAGCAGGTGCCACGCATGGTACAGGCTGCTTTGCAACATGCGATAAGCAAAAAAGGCGTCGCTGTTGTTGGTCTGCCCGGAGATTTATCTGAAAAAGAAGCTGAAGAAAGCGTTACATCTGTACAGCTTTTTAAAACAAAGCCCTATCTTCGGCCTTCATCCGAAGAGCTCCAGGCACTGGCTACATTGATTAATGCAGCAGGTAAAATTACACTTTTCTGCGGAATAGGTTCCGAAAAGGCCCATACTGAGATTATACAATTATCACAACATCTTAAAGCACCGGTGGGGTATTCTTTCCGGGGTAAAATGGGTATTCAGCACAATAATCCCAACGAAGTGGGTATGACAGGACTATTAGGATTGCCTTCTGCTTATCATGCTATGCATGAAGCGGATTTGGTCATTTTATTGGGGACTGATTTTCCGTATGAATCTTTTATGCCGGTAAAAAATAAAATTGTACAGATTGATGTACAGGCAGAACGCTTAGGACGCCGGGCCCGTTTAGAACTGGGATTACAAGGTGATATTGCCCCTACCATACAAGCACTTCTACCTTTGATAAAAGAAAAAAACAATGATGATTTTTTAACTGAACAACTCATGTGTTATGAAAAAGTAAAAGAGAATCTCCTAACTTATGTAAATGACAACGGAAGTGAAAATAAAATCCAGCCTGAATATATTGCGTATATGATTGATAAATTAGCAGACAACCAGGCAGTATTTACCGTAGACACAGGTATGACATCCGTTTGGGGAGCTCGCTTTATTAATGCTACAGGCCAAAGAAAAATGCTGGGGTCTTTTAATCACGGCTCTATGGCCAATGCTATGCCCATGGCAATAGGAGCCGCTTTTTCGCATCCGTCACGTCAGATTATTGCTATGTGTGGTGACGGAGGTTTAAGTATGCTTCTGGGCGATCTGGCTACAATAAAACAATACAATTTGCCCATAAAGCTGCTGGTATTCAACAACCGATCATTAGGCATGGTAAAATTAGAAATGGAAGTAGCCGGTTTAATGGATAACGAAACAGACCTGATTAATCCTGACTTTGCTCTGGTGGCCCAGGCAATGGGGATTAAAGGGTTAACAGCACGAAAACCAGAAGAGGTAAGTGAAGTATTAAAAGAAGCCTTTACGCATAACGGCCCTGTACTGATTAACTTTTTTACGAATCCGAATGCATTAGCTATGCCACCTAAAATTGAATTCGATCAGCTTGCAGGTATGACCAAATCCATGACTAAACTTATGTTAAGCGGTAAAATGGACGAAGTCTTTGAGAATATCAAATCAAATTTTAAACATTTGAAAAGTTTGAGATGATATGCTTTTCTTTAAAATTAACTAAGCCCGGAAATCCGGGCTTAGTTGGTAATACTACTATTTGTTTGTTGTTTACTTATTTAAAAGGTTATGATAATCCACGTGTTAACCAGCCTCTTTTATTAGCTGTGGCAATGGCGTAAGGTGTAATCCAGAATAAGGTGAAAGTATAGAAAATACTGTACGGATAAGCCCAGAATGATTCTAACACATTATATCTCTTAGAGTAAAACAGTACCTGAATACTAGAGAAAATAAAGATTCCTACCAACGTTGAACTGATAAACATTATTGGATGTGTGAATACAAAGAACAACATTAGGATAGTTAAAGGATAGGCCATAATTACTTTAATCCATTGATTGATTAACAAAATTCTAGGGCCTATAGTAGAACCTTCTCTGAATTTTGTGAAAGCAAATTTGCTCATCATAATATTTTCTCTGACATTGCTTCGCTCCCATCTGATAAACATTTTATATAAATTTTTGTAATGTTCAGGTGTATTGGTTAACACATAAGCATTTCGCTGGAACACAACATGATATCCCTGTTTTAATATCATATTGGTCATCGCGCGGTCTTCTCCAATATCAGAAGGCTGCCCCATAAAGGTCTGATTAATCCAGTCTTCCAGACAATTGAGTACAGCTTCTCGTTTGTAGGCCGCTAAGGCACCGGGTGTACAAAGTACAGAGCCCAAAGCACTTTGTGCGGAACGGATAAATTCAAAACTGAATACAAAACTTACGTTTAACATACGTGGAATCATACCATTCTTATCGTTCAATACACGTACATTGCCTCCTACTGCCCCGCATTTCTCATTAAATACGAACGGGCTCACCAGATGACGTAAGGTATCTTCTTTTACAATAGAATCACTATCCACAGTTACATATACCTGTCCTTTCCCTAAATGGAAACCACGGTATAACGCATGCCTTTTTCCCATATTTTTAGGCTGTTGGAAAATAGATAACCTATCACCCAGCACCTGCTGTGCCTGCTTCATCCAGTACCAGGTATCATCCTTACTTCCGTCGTCAATAGATATGATTTGTAATTTTGCTTCCGGATAATCACTTTTAGCCAGGCTCATTAACGTATCATATACCAGTTTGCCTTCATTGTATGCAGGTACAATCACGGTTACAGTAGGTAACTGTTCATCACTTGCAGTGGGTGTAGGTTTGTACTTTGTATAAAGATAGATGATATACAGTAAAAAACTGATCTGGGCAGCTAATAATACAATACTTATTCCTAATAAAACAGATCCCCAGAAAGTCTTCATCCGTTCAAAATGTAACTGTTCAAAATAAGGTTGTAGCTGAATGACTAGGAAAATACCTCCAAACATTAACAGAAATGTACTTACCAATACCAAATAATCGGTTGTGGTTAATGCTGCGTCTGTTATACGGTTAAAAATAGTCTGTTTGGGTTGTTCATTGGTTATGTTTTTTTCTGTTCTGACGGGGTCATACTTAAGAATTTGCTTTGTTGACTCTTTCATGATTATTTAGGCATAGATTAATTGGTTCTTTCTTGACATTTACAATCAGGCTCATAACTACTTTCTTATATCTATTTGAATAAGTGTGGATAAAGAAAAATTAAAAACCTGGATAAAATATTCCTTAAAAAGTTTCCAAGTACTGTGCCATCCGCCAATCTGCCTTATAAACAGTTAAAAAGAGTTAACAAAAGCATATAAAGGCATACAAAGTGTAGAATTGTTCGCCCTTTTTGGGGAATTACCTAGGCCAAACCCCACTTATCATTATAAAAAACTGTCCTAAACAGGACAGTTTTTTATGATATGACACCTGAACCTATTAGTTCGTCATCTAAATGCCACGAAACAAACTGTCCTTCAGTAATAGCCGATTGTGGTTCATCAAACTCCACATACAAACCGCTTTCATATTGATGAAGAATAGCTTTCTGTAATGGCTGACGATACCGTATACGTGCCATTACTTCCTTTGTTTCATTATTTTGTAGGCGAAGATCTTCGCGTACCCAGTGTATTTCGTGTGGTTTTACTTTTAAGGCACGGCGGAATAAACCGGGATGGTCATGGCCCTGCCCGGTAAAGATAGAATTTTCTGTAACATTTGTAGCTAAAATAAACAAAGGCTCTGCTGTACCGCCTACATTTAATCCTTTGCGCTGTCCTACCGTAAAATAATGAGCTCCGTTATGTTCTCCAACTTTTTTTCCCATATCTGCTGTAAAAACAAGAGGTGAAGCCGCCTGGATTAAACGCTCTTCTTCTGTAACTGTATGCTGCTGTGTTTTATAAAAAACAGTATGGTCTTTTGCGATTTCATAAATACTGCCCTTTTTAGATTTAAGCTGCTGTTGTAAAAATTCCGGTAGTCGTACCTTGCCTATAAAACAAAGTCCTTGGGAATCTTTTTTTTCAGCTGTTATTAAATTATTCTTAGCTGCAATTTCACGAACTTCAGGTTTCAAATAATCGCCTATAGGAAATAAGGCTTTTGCCAATTGTTCCTGAGATAACTGACATAAAAAATAGGATTGATCTTTATTCTGATCTTTTCCTGCTAATAATCTGTAAACAGGTTTTCCATCTACTTCAACCACTTCGCGACGACAATAATGACCTGTAGCCACATAATCAGCTCCCAATTCCAAAGCTATTTTCATGAAAACGTCAAATTTGATTTCTCTGTTACACAAAACATCCGGATTTGGTGTACGTCCGTTTTCATACTCATTGAACATATAATCTACAATACGTTCTTTATATTGTTCACTTAAATCTATAGTCTGAAAAGGAATACCGAGTTTTTCGGCTACCATTAAGGCATCATTACTGTCTTCAAGCCAAGGACATTCATTAGAAATAGTCACGGAATCATCGTGCCAGTTTTTCATAAAAAGGCCAATTACTTCAAATCCCTGCTCTTTTAAAAGGTACGCGGCCACACTGGAGTCCACTCCACCGGACAAGCCTACCACTACTCTTTTTTTCATTATATTAAAAACTAAAGTGCAAAATTACAACTTTATTCCAGCACTTTATTTTTTTGACTTAGGTTTAACTTCTACAGGTTTTTGTTTGGCCCATTCGCCTATTTTTTTTCCATGGTCATACTCGCCCTCTAAAGTAATTTTTCCGTCAGCATCTCTGTATATCGCTTTACCGTGTTGCAAACCGTTTTCATAAGTTTCTTCCCGAAGTTTTACCCCATTTTCAGCATATTGATTGGAAATTCCGTGTTGTATGCCCTTTTTATAACCCAATTCTTCCGACACTTTCCCGCTTTTGTAATATACCTTGCGAACTCCTTCAAGTTTACCGTTTACATAATATTCTTCATTTAAGATTTGGGTACCTCCCTGATGGTATTCAATCCACCGGCCATCTTTTGATTTATTCTTGAAGTTGCCTTCACTCATTTTTTTCCCTTTTCCATCATAAAAAATAGTATAGGCATTTCCGTTTCCTTTACTGAAATCACGCGTAGCAATAATCTTTTTCTGAGGGTCATCGGCATAATAAGTAAAAGTTCCCTGCTCCACACCATTTATGAAACTTCCTTCATAACGCAGATTATTTGTTTTCTCATAATACCCCATCCATTTTCCTTCGCGTTTGTCATTACTTCCCGTTTTGTTTACCTCCTGTGCAAACACGGCAAGGGAGGTTATACTCAATACTGTTGTAACAATAAGTTTACTATTCATCTGATTCTTATTTTTATTATTCTGCTATTTTTTACCGCATATGTCATACGGATTCTTTTAATTTCGATAAAACGAGTTGTTCATTTTGTTATTCATTTCAAATTTTACGCCAAACTCCTATTCTTACTAAAGAAGTACGTTCAAAGCATACTTATTACGACTATTCTTTACTTGTAAGCTGAGGTATATTTCTTTGTTTAGATCATGGTTATAAAACAAAACAACCCGGGTAAAACCGAGTTGTTAAATGTAATTATTTAATTTGAATTACTTTTTATTGGTATTGTTTTTTTGCTGTTGAGCTTGATCCATCATTTCTTCCATTTTTCTCTGGAAACGGCTTTTCGGACGTTCTTTTGATTTGTTGGTATTGACAATGTTCTTTACTTTATCTTCTGTAACAATTTTATTTTTAATAACATACATAATACCTATTGTAATGGCATTTGAGATAAAATAATATAATGATAAGCCCGACGCGTAATTATTAAAGAAAAACAACATCATAACGGGTGAAATGTAAATCATGATCTTCATGATTTTACTCATGTCAGGCATACCTTCCTGCGGTTGCGCCATAGCTGCCTGATCGCCTGTTGTCATTTTCATATAAACAAAGGTAGCTAAACCTGCTAAAATCGGGAATAAACTCACGTGGTTTCCATAAAATGGAATACGGAATGGTAAGGTTAATACACTATCGTAAGAAGACAAATCATCCGCCCATAAAAAAGCTTTTTGACGTAGATCAAATGCCGATGGAAAAAACTGAAATAAAGCATAGAATACCGGAATCTGAATCAGCATAGGAATACAGCCCGCCATAGGATTAACACCCGCTTTCTGATACAGCTTCATTGTTTCCTGCTGTTTTTTCATCGGGTCTTTCTTATATTTTTCATTAATCTCCGTTACTTCAGGACGAATTACCTTCATCTTTGCCTGAGAAACATACGATTTATATTGTATTGGCGACATTGCCAAACGGATTACAATGGTAAAAATAACAATAGAAATACCGTGCGGAATTAAAGTAGTCAGCATACCGAATAATGGTACGAAGATCCATTTATTGATCCAACCGAAAATTCCCCAACCTAACGGAATCACTTCATCCAGGTTACGTTTGTAATCATTTAATATCTGGTAATCAGCCGGTCCGAAATAAAGGTTCATATTATAGTTTAACTCGCCACCTTTATAGTCCAAAGGCATCACAGCTGCAAAATTCTTGGTATACAGCGTATCTATAGCCTCGTCTTTTACCAGGTTTTCAGATGTCAGTTTGGCTTGTTTAAACGGGGTGTCCGTTAATAAGATAGAGGTAAACAAATGCTGTTTGAAAGCTATATATGATACCTCTTTAGGGGTATCTTCGGCCAGTGCTTTGTTTGGATTCAAATAATCGTCTTTTCCTCCTTCGTATTCGAAAATAATTTCTGAATAACGGTTTTCATAACTGATGCTTTTCTCGTTACGCAACGCCTTTAACTGCCATTCTAATTGGGCTTCTTTTGAAGCATTAAGTACCTGATTAAGACCAACTGAACGAACGGAAAAATCCAGCATATAATCATTTGGTTTAATTACATAACGGTATTCGATGTAATTATTTTCAGAGGTTTTCAACTTCATCGAAACCACCTGATTTTCGCCTTCTTTTGTTATT
This sequence comes from Paenimyroides tangerinum, assembly GCA_050990835.1. Taxonomy (GTDB): domain Bacteria; phylum Bacteroidota; class Bacteroidia; order Flavobacteriales; family Flavobacteriaceae; genus Flavobacterium. The sequence continues at coordinate 2,521,427 of CP158859.1, forward strand.
GCAGGTTCAAAAAATAAATCTCGTGTATTCAGGATACGGTTATCAGCAGTAGCAAATTGCAGGTTTAATTTTGAGTTATTTTCTGCAATCAGCTTAACTAATTCATTAGAATGCTTATTAAATCTAAGTTGGTCTTTTACTTCTATTAAAGATATATAACCTCCTTTATTTGAGAAGGTTATATTTAAAAGATTATTAGAAATTTTGGTTTCTCCACCTTGTGCAGCCGGTAAAGTACCACTATAAGCAAAAGCTCCCAAAGAAGCTTTGAGCTGTTCGTGAGCTAAGGTATCTGTAACAGAGGGGCCTGTTACCGTTTTATTCACCTGCTCCGTTTTGCTTTTTTCTTCTTTTTCTTTATTTTCGTCTGCTTTATTATTGGTAAATAAAAACCAGCCTAATAAGGCAGATATGACAATCATCCCAATTAAACTACTCTTGTCTAATTTTTTTTCTTCCATTTTATTATGCTAAAAATTTATACTGATGAGATTATGCTTCTTTACCCGTTCAGTTTCTTGTCAAGTGTCGCTTTTACAAAACTCACAAATAACGGATGCGGGTTTGCTACAGTACTCTTGTATTCCGGGTGATATTGTGCGGCCACAAAAAACGGATGTTCGGGCAATTCTATAATTTCCACCAATTTGGTATCAGGATTAAACCCCGAAGCTACTAAACCGGCTTTTTCAAATGCTTCCAGATAGTAATTATTAAATTCATATCGGTGGCGGTGGCGTTCGTTAATAAAAGTTGATTCATAAATATCAGATGCTTTGGTACCTTCTTTAATTTCACAATCCCATCCTCCCAAACGCATAGTACCACCTTTATCTGTAATGGTTTTCTGTTCTTCCATAACCGTTATAACCGGATAAGGCGTATTGTCATTCATCTCGGTAGAATTCGCATTTTCATAATGAAGTACATTACGTGCGTATTCTATAACCGCCATTTGCATACCCAGGCAAATGCCTAAAAACGGTATGTTATTTTCACGTGCGTATTTAACAGTTTCTATTTTTCCTTCAATACCTCTTGATCCGAATCCGGGTGCAACCAAAATTCCATCCAGGTTTTTTAGTTTTTCCACCGCATTATTTGTTGTAACATATTCGGAATGAATACTGATGACATTTACTTTTACGTAATTTTTCGCTCCGGCATGAACAAAGGCTTCTAAAATAGATTTGTAAGAGTCCTGTAATTCCACGTATTTACCTACCAAACCAATATTCACCGTATGTTTCGGATTTTTAAGACGATGTAAAAAATCATTCCATTTTACTAAATCGGGTAATGATTTTTCCGGAAGATCCAATTTTTTCAGTGCCACGCGATCCAAACCTTCTTCCAACATTAAATTAGGTACTTCATAAATAGTAGAAGCATCAATTGACTGGATAACCGCTTCTTGTTTTACATTACAGAATGCAGCCAGCTTTTGTTTTATTTCCGTTGACAGTTGATGCTCGGTACGGCAAACGAGGATGTCTGCTTTTATACCACTCTCCATAAGAGTTTTAACAGAATGCTGGGTAGGTTTCGTTTTTAATTCACCAGCTGCAGACAGATAAGGTACTAAAGTAAGATGTACAACTATGGCATTATTATCTCCCAGATCCCATAATAACTGGCGTACTGATTCAATATAGGGTAACGATTCAATATCTCCTACCGTGCCGCCGATTTCAGTTATTACAATATCATACTCGCCTGATTTACCAAGCAGTTGCATGCGTTCTTTAATTTCATTGGTTATATGCGGTACTACCTGTACGGTTTTTCCTAAAAACTCTCCACGGCGCTCTTTTTCTATTACGGATAAATAAACACGGCCGGTAGTTACGTTATTCGCTTGTGAGGTAGGTACGTTCAGGAACCGTTCATAATGGCCTAAATCCAAATCGGTTTCGGCACCATCATTTGTAACGAAGCATTCACCATGCTCGTATGGATTCAGTGTGCCCGGGTCTACGTTAATGTAAGGGTCAAATTTTTGTATAGTAGTTCTGTATCCTCTGGCCTGAAGTAATTTGGCTAATGATGCCGCTATAATTCCTTTTCCCAAAGAGGACGTAACACCACCGGTTACAAAAATATACTTTGTTTGTTTCATTGTGTATTGTTGTGTTGTTGCAATTATTTAAACTTGGCAAAAGTACGATTATAATTTTGGTTATGGAAATAGAAATACAGTTTTTCATAGCATTCGTCACCTGTTAAATGAAAAAATGGTTTCTCTTATTAAATTTAAAAAAATAATTATATATATTTGTATTATACAAATTGATTAATACATGTTGTTTATATAATGGAAAAAGAAAATTTACTCGAAAAACTTTTGTTATCATGGGAAGAGACCTATAAAAAAGGGCAGCTGACATTATGGATATTTTTGGCATTAAAAGAACAACCAAAATATGTTGATGAAATTAAACAGTTTATTATAAACCAATCAGAAGGTACTATGACATGCGAAGAGCAGAGTCTTTACAGGGTACTTCGGAAATTTGAGCATATTGACGTTTTACAGTTCAAAAATCAGAAAGGAAATAAAGGGCCGGACAGAAAATATTACAGTCTCACACCGCTTGGAAATGAGCTTTTTGATCGGTTTGTAAAACGAAATATCACACTTTTTTATAATGCTACCATTAAAAAACTTTTAAACAATTAAAGTATGAAAACCATCACACCGTATTTAATAAAATTTGCAGGAACTGCTTTTTTATTTACATTGCTTTTCAGGTATTTTCTAAGCTATGGAATTGAAGAACAAAGTAGCACCATTATTTTAACAACAGCAGGAGTATACGGCGCAGCTATGTTTGCTTCCGGCTGGTATTTTGGCAGGAAAGATGGCGATTATTTACCCATTTATGATGTAGGTTTCCGATTTCATCTTATCACCTTCCTTATTCATAACGGCATTTCTGAACTGTGGCTGTTTCTTGGCTTTGCCTCAACATATGAGCATATTGACATTACCCATTATACCCTTTTATTCTGGTTGCCATTTTTAGTAATTCATTTTTTCTTTTATATAAGAATGCGCAAAAAATCAATAAAAGGATTGTATAACAAAGATTTATTTGAATAATTTAAGGTTTGGAGAAATTCTTTTTTATATTCCGGATCATTCCTTCCAGACCATTTAATTTTAATTCATACATTAAATGTAACTGATCACCCAGCTTACCTTTCGGAAATCCTTTTTGGTTGTACCATACCAGATAAGGTTCAGGCAGGTCAACAAGAAAACGCCCCTGGTATTTACCAAAGGGCATTTTTGTATGAGCCAATTGTATAAGTGCCTCTCTGTGATCTTCCACTATTATTCCCAGTTAAAATTCACTATTTTTTCAATCTCGGGATGAAGACTTAAAAATACCGGACATGTCATAGCTGTTCGTTCTAATATATTTTTGACTTTCATATCAAAGCCAGTCCCTTTCATCCGAAGTGTCACTTCTATTTTACTTATTTGCCGTGGTTCAGACCGCATGGTTTTGATGACTTCTGCTTCTGATCCTACTATAGAAATACCCATATTATCAGCTTTTATACCCATTGTGGTAAGCATACAGGTTGCCAGAGAATTAGCCACCAAATCTGTAGGCGAGAACGCTTCGCCTTTTCCGTGATTATCTACCGGAGCATCGTTTATAAGTTCGCTGCCTGATTGCAAGTGAATGGATTTCGTGCGTAAATCGCCCAGATATGTAATTTTAGATGTTGTCATTATTCAGCTTCTTTAATGGTTAAATCATCATTATAATACATAATGTATACAGCGTTATTATAGATACCCCCGTTCTCGCTTACATATGTAAATTTATTCTCTACCTGCTCGGTTCCGTTATCAAAAATGTTTTGTGCGCGATTATCTGATGTAAACATACGGGAAATAATATCAAATGTTACATCAAAACCTCTTACAGCAAATCTGTTGGGATTGCTTCCGTTTATTTCTCTGTATTTTTCAGCAAATTTATCGGCTTTCCAATGATCGCTGTCTTTCGTGACTGAAGGAAACAATAAATGTAATTGCGCTAGATCCTGCATATTGATTTCAGAAGAATCAAGGTTTTCGTTTTTATCCAAACTTACCAACTGAATATCGTATTTCTTTTTCAACTTGTTTAAAGCATTTACCAGATCTATAGCCGTTTCCAGCGAGTTGGCATCCAGAATCACATAATTTTTTTCTTCTTCAGACAGGTGTAGGACAAGCTGTTCTGCCTTTACTGCACCTTTTGTATCGGTTTCTATATATTTCATTCCGGGATACACTTCTTCGTATAATGCCTTTTTATTGTTCTTCGGATCCATGACAGCAATGGTGTTCTTGCCTTTTTCTTTCAGGTAACCCAGCATGGCTTTTGCTAAAAGCTCATTATTAGGCATGGTATGCACCTGATTACTGTAAGGTTTTCCTTTATCTGTTGAAAGTGGAGATACAATTAATGTTTCACTGCCTTTAAAAGCTTCTGAAATAGCGTCTACGTTTTTTTGAAAAAATGGACCGATTACCACATCAGTGTTTGAAAAATCAAATTGAGATTTCAGTGTATTTACATCCATGGAGCGGTTGGATTCTTTTGAATCAAAGATTTTTACCTGTAACGGCAGGTTCATGGCTTTTGCCGAATCAATAGCTATCATAGCGCCCGAATAAAAATCGAGCGTCATGTTTAAAAAAACATCGGAATTCAGCTTCTGGCTCAGGCTTACCTTATCATTCAGATTTACCTTATCCATATTAAAGGGAAGCAGTAACACGAGCTCCCGTTGTTCTTTTGCTTTTTTAAAACTCTTTAACCCGTCCTCACTGCTTTTTCTTATTTCCTCATCTTTTATTAGCTCAAATTTCTTCACAGCAGGTTTTCCTACTACCAGTTCCATGCCTGTTTTTAATCCTTCTTTTAATGCCGGGTTCCATTCCAGCAATTGATCGGTAGTCACTTTATACGTTTTAGCTATATTGTATAACGTTTCTTTGGGCTGTACAATTATTGTTTTTGCCGAAGTATTTACTTTAGTTCCGTCTAATCTTGCTACAGCAGGGGTTTCTACAGTAGGTATTTTCAACTCCTGGCCCGGCTGTATACCCCTTTTTTCAACTTCAGGATTCAGTTCATAAATCTGGGATACTGTAGTACTGTTTTTGACAGCAATACCATATATGGTTTCTCCCGGTTGTACTGTTATACTTTTTACAGACGGATCATTCTCTTTTACTTCTTTAGGCACTGCTGAAGAACTGGTCGTTTTTTTAGATGTACCCGATTTAGATACCACCAGCAATTGCCCTACCTGTAAAGCACTGTTCTTTACATCGGGATTCAATGCGTATAACTGATCTACAGATACATTATATGTTTTCGCAATACTGTATAATGTTTCTTTTGACGCCACTTCATGTGTTGTACCAGCCGTATGGGGTTCCGGAATAGCTATTTTTTGATTTTCATTAATACCATTTGCTGCTTCAGGATTTAAAGCAAGTAATACTTTTGTTGACGTATGGTATTTTTTTGCAATTTGTGTAAGGGTTTCTCCTTTCGAAACAACATGAATCTTTGTAGTGTTTTGCGTATAAGCACTACTTACAAATATTAATGCCGATAATGTAAAAAACAATTTCTTCATATAACAAAGATAAAAACAAAAGTCATTGCTTTGCAATGACTTTTCATATTTTCCTCAAAACGGATACAAGGTGTACTACCCACCCCTATAAGAGTTTATTCCCATTCGATTGTTGCCGGCGGTTTTGAACTGATATCATATACCACTCTGTTAACGCCTTTTACCCTATTAATAATTTTATTGGATATTTCCATTAAGAAATCATACGGCAAATGCACCCAGTCTGCTGTCATTCCATCCGTAGATTGAACGGCACGCAAAGCAACTACTTTCTCATAAGTTCTTTCATCTCCCATAACACCTACCGAGTTTACAGGTAGTAAAATAGCTCCGGCCTGCCAAACATCATTATATAAACCGGCATCTTTCAGTCCTTGTATAAAAATAGAATCTACCTCCTGCAGAACAGCTACTTTTTCAGGTGTTATATCTCCGAGGATTCTGATAGACAAACCCGGTCCCGGAAAAGGATGACGCCCGAGAAGCTCGGCATCTATTCCCAAAGAAGCTCCTACCCGGCGAACTTCATCTTTAAATAACATACGTAAAGGTTCTACTACCTGTAATTTCATATAATCAGGCAATCCTCCCACATTATGATGTGATTTTATGGTGGCCGAAGGTCCTTTTACAGAAACTGATTCAATAACATCCGGATAAATCGTTCCCTGACCAAGCCATTTGGCATCTTCCACTAATTTCGATTCATCATCAAAAACATCAACAAAAACTTTCCCGATGATTTTACGTTTTGCTTCAGGGTCTTCCACACCGGCAAGTTCTTTCATAAAACGGTCTGAAGCATCTACACCTTTAACGTTTAATCCCATATCTTTATACTGGTCCAAAACATTCTGGAATTCATTTTTACGCAACAGGCCATTATTTACAAAAATACAATACAGGTTCTGTCCAATAGCTTTATGTAGTAAAACAGCTGCTACAGTAGAGTCCACGCCTCCTGATAGTCCAAGAATTACACGGTCGTTCCCTAATTTTTGTTTTAAATCTTCAACTGTTTCTTCCACAAATGCGTTAGGAGTAAAATCCTGATTGACCTTAGCTATATCAACTAAAAAGTTTTTCAATAATTGTGCACCGTCTGTAGAATGATACACTTCCGGATGAAACTGGATAGCATACGTATCTTCTCCGTCAATACGATAAGCGGCATTGGCCACATCGTGTGTACTGGCCAGTAAAATACCATTTTCGGGCAGATTTTTAATTGTATCGGAATGACTCATCCATACCTGACTGTTTAACGGAATATTGGCAAAAAAAGCTTCATTTTCCTTTATGAAGGATAGATTTGCACGGCCATATTCACGCGTATTTGATGGTGCTACTTCACCCCCGTTAAAATGGGCTAAATACTGTGCGCCATAACAAACTGCCAGCAAAGGCATTTTGCCTTTTATTTCTGATAAATCAGGATGTAAAGCATCTTCCGAACGGACAGAATACGGACTTCCTGATAAAATCACTGCTTTAAATGAAGATAAATCTTCTGGAATTTGATTGTAAGGTAAAATTTCGCAAAAAATATTCAATTCACGAACTCTACGCGCAATAAGTTGTGTATATTGCGATCCGAAATCTAAAATAAGTACATTGTGTTGCATATGCAAAAGTAATTATTTCTTTATTAATGAAAAATATCTTTCTTACTTTATTAAAAAATATTGCAAATATTGACTTTTGGAACTATTTTTGTTATATCACCTAATGCTTATGCTTTTATAATACCCTTATAACTATGAAGATTGAATATAATGTTTTAGCTGCAGCTTTTGGTCTTATGTTTATGGCATCCTGCTCATTAAAAGACAAAAACAAAGCACCTGTATTTATTCAGCCTGCCTTATTAGACACTATTTACAATAATGCATATGAAGGTACTATTCCGTGTCCGGACTGCCCAGGTATTGAAACGGTAATCCGTATTTTTAACGACAGTACCATATCGAGAACCGTATACTATCAGGGTAGAAATGAATTACCTGAAACAAAAATCGGTACCTGGAAGCTTAAAGATTCTATTTTTGAGGCTTCTTTTGACCGTGAAAAACTGTTTTATAAAATCAAGAATCAGAATACGATACTGCGTGTGGGATCTGATTTAAAGGAAGTGGAAGGAAAACTGGCTAAAGATTATGTGCTCACCAAGGCTCTTCCGTTTAACCCAGGTTTTATTTCAGGTACTTATATAGCTGGTGATACTTTAACCGATTATAAGAAATTAGTTATTTCCTCTCCTAAGAAATCACAGTTTTTGCTCTCCTTTTATTCCAAAACAGCTCAAGACAGCCTGCCTTGTATTTTTGATTTTAAAGCGCAGTTAAATAAAGAACATATTTTAGAAGCTGATCTGCATAAACTAAAGGACAGCTTAAAAGGAAATGTAAAAATAACCTTCACGAAACGTGAGGCACATATTTTCTATAAAGATGTTCTTCAGGATTCTCTGCCAAACATTTGTAAAGGAAAAAAAGTAACGATGCAGGGGTCGTATCAAAAACAATAAAAGAGCAATCAAAAATTGCTCTTTTTTAGTTGTATTTATTTTCTTTTAAAAATAAACGGGCCTTTTCTAGATCTTCCGGTGTATCTATACCAATACTTATGTGCTTTGTTTCGGCCATTTTTATCCGTTTTCCAAATTCCAGATAACGCAATTGCTCCAGTTTTTCGGAGGCCTCCAGGCTTTTCATTGGAAGCTTCGTGAATTCCAGCAAAGCCTTTTTACGAAACGCATAAACACCCACGTGCTGAAAATAGCGGACTCCTGCCTGCGGTTCTCTCGGGTAAGGAATGACGGAACGGGAAAAATAAAGAGCAAAATTATTCTGGTCTACTACTACTTTTACATTATTAGGGTTTTCTATAACAGACGGTTCTGTTATTTCAAACATCAGGGAGGCTAAATCTACTTCTTGCGTTATATCGTCTTTAAAAACAGCAATTAATTTTTCGATGTTTTCTTTTACAATAAAAGGTTCATCTCCCTGCACGTTAATTATTATATCAGCTTCTATATCTGTTACAGCCTCAGCAATTCTATCGCTGCCACTCTCGTGTTCGTACCGGCTTTGTACAGCTTTTCCCCCATTAGATATGATTTCCTTATAAATGGATTCCGAATCGGTGGCAACAAAAACATCATCAAATAAGCCAGTGGCAACAGCAGCTTCATAGGTTCGTAAAATCACTGTTTTTCCTCCTAAATCCTGCATTAATTTTGCCGGAAAACGCGTAGAGGCATAACGGGCAGGTATAACGGCTATACTTTTCATACAAAATTTTTATATTAAAGATACATTAAAAGAAAAACAGCACCTAACAGTGCTGTTTTATTTTTATTTAAGCAGGGATGATTATCCCAAAACTTCTTTTACTTTTTTACCGATTTCAGCAGGAGAGTCTACTACATGAATACCATTTTCTTTCATAATGCGTTTCTTGGCTTCTGCTGTATCATCAGCTCCTCCAACAATAGCACCGGCATGTCCCATAGTACGACCTTTAGGAGCTGTTTCCCCCGCAATAAATCCAATAACAGGTTTACGGTTCCCGTCTGCTTTTACCCAACGCGCTGCATCAGCTTCTAATTGTCCGCCAATTTCTCCGATCATGATAATAGCTTCAGTTTCAGGATCGTTCATTAACAATTCTACCGCTTCTTTAGTTGTGGTACCGATAATAGGATCTCCTCCAATACCAATAGCAGTAGTAATACCTAAACCTTGTTTTACAACCTGGTCGGCAGCTTCATAGGTTAAAGTACCTGATTTAGATACAATACCTACTTTTCCTTTCTTGAAAACAAAACCTGGCATAATACCTACTTTTGCTTCTCCAGGGGTAATAACACCCGGACAGTTAGGTCCGATTAAACGGCACTCTCTATGTTTAATATAATCATAAGCTTTTACCATATCTGCCACAGGAATTCCTTCTGTGATACAAATGATTACTTTAATTCCTGCTTCTGCTGCTTCCATAATGGCATCGGCAGCAAATGCCGGCGGTACAAAAATAATTGAGGTGTCTGCTCCTGCTTGTGCTACAGCGTCTTTTACAGTATTAAATACAGGACGCTCTAGATGAGTAGTTCCTCCTTTTCCAGGAGTAACACCACCTACCACATTGGTTCCGTATTCAATCATCTGAGAGGCATGGAAGGTTCCTTCGCTTCCTGTAAACCCTTGTACAATTATTTTTGAATCTTTATTTACTAAAACGCTCATAATTATTGTATAGTTTTTAATTATTCTACAAAAATAGGTTATTGAATCTGATTATAAAATTATTTTACATTAAAAAACAATTAATTCATAAGTTGGCTCATCTGATGCCCTTTATACATTTTCCCTTCTTTTATTTCCCAGATGGTAAAAAAGGTGGCCAGTATCATTTCTTCATCCGGATTTTCTAAAGTTCTTACAAAATAGGTATACCGTATGGTTACAAAATCGCCATCCTGCAAAAGCTGATTTACTTCGGCTCGTAAGGAATAATAAGATTGACGCAGATCTTTTGACAAGGCTAAAATATCATTCAAATCGAGTATTACCAAACCTTTTGAGCTATACCATTCCAGCATCACATCTTTATGTAATACGTCCAAACAGTAGGCTTTGCTTAAAATACCCGCCGATTCGTAAAATTTCTGAACCAATTCTTTAGCCTCCATCTTTATATGAAATTATTTTATTAATCTTTTTAAATACGCCAGCTGTTTTAATTTTTCGCGTGACTCCTCAACCGGAGTTCCAAAATAGGTTTTACCTCCTTCAATAGTTTTGGTAACCCCTGTCTGGCCTAAAACAACCGCTTTTTCCCCTATGGTAATTCCGCTGGTTGTTCCTACCTGCCCCCATAAAGTTACTTCATTTTCTATTATTACGCATCCGGCTATACCTGTTTGAGCGGCAATCAGACATTTTTCTCCGATAATTGTATCATGGCCTACATGTACCTGATTATCCATTTTGGTACCTTCTCCTATAGTGGTTTCACCTGTAACGCCCCTGTCTATGGTACAAAGCGCACCAATACTGACATTGTTCCGGATAATTACTTTTCCTACTGAAAGTAACGGGTCAAAGCCTTGAGGCCGTTTTTTAAAATAAAAAGCATCAGCACCAATAACCGTCCCCGAATGTATAATTACATTATCACCTATCTCGCAATAATCGTAAATTACAACATTTGCATGAATGGTACAATTTTTTCCGATTTTTACATGATTACCTATAAAAACATTAGGTTGTATAAGTGTACCTTCGCCTATTTCAGAAGTGGTCGCTATGGCTTGAGAAGCCGGCTGAAAAGGCCTGAAATATTGTGAAAGCTTATTGAAATCGCGAAAAGGGTCATCTGAAATCAGTAAAGCTTTACCTTCAGGTGGAGTTACTTCTTTATTCATCAGGATTACGGTAGCTTTTGAATGTAAAGCTTTATCGTAATACTTCGGGTGATCTACAAAAACAATTTCGCCCGGCTGAATAACATGAATTTCATTCATACCCATTACAGGAAAATCATCTGGGCCAACAAAACGACAGCCGATAATATCGGCTATGTTTTGTAAAGTATATGTTTGAGGAAAACGCATTGTTTACTCTTTTATGCGCTCTAAATAGTTTCCTGTTGCCGTTTCAATTTTAATTTTGTCACCTTCAGTAATGAATAAAGGCACATTTACAGTTGCTCCGGTTTCTACTGTTGCGGGTTTTGTAGCATTTGTTGCCGTATTGCCCTTTACTCCCGGTTCTGTATAAGTTACTTCTAAAATTACCGATGCCGGCATATCAACTGCTAAAGGCATCTCGGTTTCAGTATTAATCTGAACCATTACGTTTTCACCTTCTTTTAAAAGATCGGGAGCATCCAATACATCTTTATTTAATGTGATTTGCTCAAACGTTTCGGTATTCATAAAGTGAAAATCACTTCCTTCTGCATACAAATACTGGAATTTATGTGTTTCTACGCGAACAACATCAATTTTATGTCCTGCAGAAAAGGTATTATCCAGAAGTTTTCCGTTGGTTACGCTTTTTAATTTTGTACGCACAAAAGCAGGTCCTTTGCCCGGTTTTACGTGTAAGAATTCTACTACTTTATAAATATCATGATTAAACTTGATGCATAATCCGTTTCTGATATCAGATGTTGTTGCCATAAATATATGCTTATAATTAGTTTTTATTTTTAATATACTCCTGTGTATCCTTTCATGATACCTCTTGAAGAGTTCTTAATAAATTGTATAATTTCGTCCCGTTCAGGGGTTGCTTCCATTTCTGCTTCAATTATCCCTAAAGCCTGCGTATTGTTATAATTCTTTTGGTACAGGATACGGTAGATATTCTGTATCTCGCGTATTTTGTCCGTATCAAAACCTCTTCTTCTCAGGCCAACCGAATTAATACCAGCATATGAAATAGGTTCTCTTGCTGCTTTTATATAAGGCGGTACATCTTTACGTACCAAAGTACCTCCTGTTACGAAAGAATGCGAGCCGATGGTACAAAACTGATGTACAGCCACCATGCCTGCCAAAACAACATAATCTCCTACTGTAACATGGCCCGCTAGCGTGCTGGAATTTGAAAAGATGCAATTATCGCCTACAATACAGTCATGTGCAATATGACTATAGGCCTGAATTAAACAGTTGCTTCCGATTACGGTTTTATAACGGTCTTTGGTTCCTCTGTTTATCGTAACACATTCTCTTATAGTAGTATTATCTCCTATTTCAACTGTAGTTTGTTCACCGTCAAATTTTAAATCCTGTGGTTCAGCCGAAATTACTGCGCCGGGAAAAATTCTGCAATTTTTTCCAATTCGGGCCCCTTCCATAATGGTTACGTTTGAGCCGATCCAGGTTCCCTCGCCAATTTCAACATTGTTATGTATGGTTGTAAAAGGTTCTATTACAACATTCTTAGCAATTTTAGCCCCCGGATTAACATATGCTAAAGGCTGATTCATTCTCTGTATAGTTTAGTTTGTTTTTTTTACTATTTGGGCCATTAGCTCAGCTTCTGTAACCAGTTTACCGTTAGCATAAGCATTTGCCTGCATATGGCAGATTCCCCTGCGGATAGGTGTCAGCAAATCAAGTTTAAATACAAGAGTATCTCCCGGCAATACTTGTTGCTTAAAACGTACATTATCTATTTTCATAAAATAAGTAAGGTAGTTTTCAGGATCAGGTACGGTGCTCAATGCTAAAATACCTCCCGTTTGCGCCATTGCTTCTACAATTAAAACACCCGGCATTACCGGTGCACCCGGAAAATGTCCTTGAAAAAAGCTTTCATTCATTGTTACGTTCTTTAAGCCCACAACATGTTTGTCAGATAGTTCCAGAATTTTATCTACTAGCAACATCGGATAACGATGTGGCAACATCGCCTGTATTTTTACTATATCCATCAGAGGTTCTTTGTGCAAATCATACACCGGTACCTGATTTCTACGTTCATTTTTAATAATTTTCGCCATTTTCTTGGCAAATTGAGTATTGACAAAATGCCCGGGTTTATTAGCTATTACTTTACCTCTAATGCGTGTACCTATAAGCGCCAGGTCGCCAATCACATCCAATAATTTATGGCGGGCTGCTTCATTAGGATAATGCAATGTAAGGTTATCTAAAATACCATTTGATTTTACCGCAATATTATCTTTCTTAAAAGCATCTTTTAACCTTAATAAAGTTTCAGGTGAAATTTCTTTATCTACATAAACAATGGCATTGTTCAGATCGCCTCCCTTAATCAGACCGTGAGCTAAAAGTGTTTCTATTTCATGCAGAAAGCTAAAGGTACGGGCTGGTGCAATTTCTGTTTTAAATTCAGATAAGTTTTTAATGTTAGCATTTTGTGTACCTAATACTTTGGTACCAAAATCAACCATTGTGGTTACCTGGTATTCATCAGCAGGCATTACAATAATTTCACTTCCGGTTCTTTCATCGGTATAGGAAATAACTTCTTTTACAATATACTCATCTCGTTCTGCTTCCTGCTCAACTACACCTACCTTTTCAACTGCTTCAACAAAATATTTTGAAGAACCATCCATAATAGGAGGTTCAGAAGCATTCAGCTCTATAATAACATTATCCAGATCACAACCTACCAAAGCGGCTAAAACATGTTCGGTAGTATGTAGCTGTACTCCTTTATGTTCTAAATTAGTTCCTCTTTCTGTAGACACAACAAAAGCAGCGCTGGCCTCAATAACCGGGACGCCTTCCAGATCTACCCGGATAAAAGTAAAGCCATTATTTACCGGTGCCGGTTTAAACACCATTTTTACCTGTTGTCCGGTGTGTAACCCCACCCCTTCAATCAGTACTTCATTTGCAATGGTTTTCTGTTTAACCATAATAATAGATTTTTTTATTCTGTTATATTTTTTTTAATAGAATCGATATCTTTTACAATCTTTGGCAGATTTTTAAAATGAATATATGATTTTGAAAAATCAGCATATCCGATAGCGGGAGACCCCTGAATTACTTCATCGTCTTTTATGCTTTTACCAACGCCTGACTGTGCCTGTATACGCACATTATTACCAATAATAATATGACCAACAATACCTACCTGCCCTCCTATCTGACAGTTCTTCCCTATTTTAGTAGAACCAGCTATACCTGTTTGTGAGGCAATTACTGTATTCTCACCAATTTCCACATTATGTGCAATCTGTATCTGATTATCCAATTTAACCCCTTTTCGGATAATGGTTGAGCCCAATGTAGCTCTGTCTATAGTAGTACAGGCCCCAATCTCTACATTATCCTCTATGATAACATTACCAATCTGAGGTACTTTAATATAGGAACCACCCTCGGAAGGAGCAAATCCAAAACCATCTGAGCCGATAATGGTTCCCGAATGAATCACACAGTTTTTTCCTATTACAGATTCGGAATAAATACGCGCTCCAGCAAATAATACAGTATTATCACCAATTTCTACATTATCACCGATAAATGAATTAGGATAAATTTTTACATTATTACCTATCTTCGTGTTTTTTCCAACATATGAAAAACTACCTAGATATAAATCGTCACCATACGTTACTCCATCAGAAATAACACTGGGCTGTTCTATACCTGATTTCATCAGTTTTACCTGATTGGCGTATTCTAAAAGTTTCGAAAATGCTTTATAAGCATCTTCCACCTTTATTAAGGTAGCCTGTATGGTTTGTTCAGCAACAAACGTTTTGTTTACAATCACCACAGAAGCTCTGGTTGTATAAATATAGCTCTGGTATTTTGGGTTAGCTAAAAATGAAATAGTACCTTCTTTACCTTCTTCAATCTTAGACAGACTTGACACGGTTACGTCGGCATTTCCTTCTACTTCGCCTTCTAAAACTTCTGCTATTTGTGCTGCTGTAATTTTCATGGGGACAAAAATATAAATTTTTATGATAATACTTTATTTAAACCTTTTAGGATAACAAACAAAATATTTCATTACGGGTTCAGATAAAGCTTTTAGATGATTTTGATCTGATGCCTCAAGCACATCTATAATTTCTTTTTTCTTAGTAAGAATACGGATAGGTTCGGCTGAAAGATCATAAGCCTGGTTTTTCAGTTTTCCGGCAAATACCAAGTAATCCAGTCCTTCTTCCGGGATATGATGGGTTTCTTTTAGTTTTTTTCTGTATTGTTGTACTTTTTGCTCCTGTTCTGCCTTTTCTACTTTTTTGATATGAAAAAGTTTACGGTTAATAATGCTGTCACATAAAGTAGCTAAAATAAAATCATCATGGAATTGCCAGTTTTTTATAGCTCCTATAATGTCACTGTCGTCTAACAGTGCAAACTGTTGTAAATCGGAATAAGTAAAGGCCTCTTTTGTAACTACCTGCTTCAGAAAATAATGCAGGGCCTCGCTACACCATAAAGTGATGCCGCTTTGAGTTAGTTCTTTAGCCCTTTTTAAGATGCGTGTCAGAATGAGCTCTGCTACCACACTTGTTTTATGTAAATAGCATTGCCAGTACATCAAACGGCGGGCAACCAGAAACTTTTCTACAGAATAAACACCTTTTTCTTCTACTACCAGCACATCATCTTTTACGTTGATCATTTGGATCAACCGTTCCGAATTGATATTACCCTCTGCTACGCCGCTATAAAAACTGTCGCGTTTCAGATAGTCCATCCGATCCATATCCATTTGACTGGAAATAAGTTGAAGCAGGAATTTTCGGTGATAATTACCTTTAAAGATAGCGATGGCTAGTGATAATTTTCCATTAAACTCTTCATTCAGAGCAGTCATAAACTGAAGTGACAGTTCTTCATGATGAATACCTTCCACAATACTGTGTTCCATAGCATGTGAAAAAGGCCCATGGCCAATATCATGTAATACAATAGCTATGTAAAGCGCTTCTTCTTCTTCTTTGGATATAACAATGTTTTTAAAACGCAATACCTGTACGGCTTTCTGCATCATATGCATACATCCCAACGCATGGTGAAAACGCGTATGATGTGCACCCGGATAGACCAAATATGACAGTCCCATTTGGTTGATACGTCGCAAACGTTGAAAAAAACGGTGCTCTATCAAATCATATAATAATGAATTGGGAATAGAGATAAATCCGTAAATAGGATCGTTTAATATTTTCAGTTTGTTATTGGTTGCCAAATGTGCCTATTATTTAAATAACAGACAAATATAATTATAATAAAAAAACTGCACTTCATTTTTTAAACAAAAGTGCAGTTTTATCTACTATTTTTTACGAATTATGCTGAAAAATCTACCTGAAAGGTATCCATAAAACGAATAGATTTTTCAATATCATAATGCAATATGCGATCTACTTCCACAAAAGGAACTTCTTCTCTATATAATTGAACAAAAGACTCAATAAATGGACTTGATTTAAGTGGTCTTCTAAATTCCAATGCCTGTGTAGCATTCATCAATTCAATAGCCAAAATACGTTCCAGATTGTCTATAACCCGCAATGTTTTTGTTGCTGCATTAGCCCCCATGCTCACATGGTCTTCTTGCCCATTACTCGACACAATACTATCTGTACTGGCAGGTACAGTAAGTTGTTTGTTCTGGCTTACAATGCTGGCAGCCGTATATTGTGGTATCATGAAACCTGAGTTCAGTCCGGGTTCTTTTACTAAAAAAGGCGGTAAATTACGCAATCCGGAAATTAACTGATAAGTTCTTCTTTCTGAAATATTACCTATTTCTGCCATAGCCATAGCCAGAAAATCCATTGCCAGCGCTAAAGGTTGCCCGTGAAAGTTACCTCCTGACACAATAATATCTTCTTCATAAAAGATATTCGGATTGTCCGTTACGGAATTAATTTCAGTTTTGAACACGCGTTTTACATAATCCAGAGCATCTTTTGATGCGCCGTGAACCTGCGGTATACAACGAAAAGAGTAAGGATCTTGCACATGCTGTTTATATTGGGCAATCAATTCACTGCCTTCTAATAATTCCGAAAAGAAATTTGCAGTGACAATCTGGCCTTTATGCGGACGCACAAAGTGTATCAAATCAGTAAAAGGCTCAATTCTTCCATCAAAACCTTCCAAAGATATTGCTGCTATAACATCTGATAGGTAACTCAATTTCATCGCTTTAATAAGGATATAACATCCATAAGAACTCATAAATTGTGTTCCGTTTAATAAAGCCAGTCCTTCTTTTGACTGTAATACAATAGGATCCCACCCCATTTTCTCCAGAATTTTATTGGCAGGCTGCCTAAAACCGTCCATATACACTTCTCCCATACCCAGCAACGGCAAAGACAAATGGGCTAACGGGGCTAAATCTCCAGATGCTCCCAACGATCCCTGATTGTAAACAACTGGTAGAATATCATTGTTGTAAAAATCAATTAAACGTTGCACTGTAACCAATTGAACTCCTGAATTTCCGTAACTCAGCGATTTAATTTTTAAAAACAACATGATCTTTACAATATCCTGAGGTACTTCTTCTCCGATACCACAAGCGTGTGACATTACTAAATTTTCCTGAAGTTTGGAGAGGTTCTCATTTGATATTTTCACATTATACAACGAACCGAAACCAGTATTAATTCCGTAAATTGGTTCTGTTTGTGTTTGCATTTTTTTATCTAGATAAGCCCGGCATTTCTCAATCTTTGCCGTTGCCTCTTCTGATAAAGCCAATTGATGATTTTCAGTAATAATTGTATTTACATCTTCAATAGAAATAATATCGGTGCTTATATAATGTACTTGTCTCATTATTTTATTTTTTTTCAAAATTCCGTAAACTTATACGGATATACAAATGTTTGTTACATTGTTTTTTCTCTTTAAACCAGAATTAACTCAACGAATAGCTATTATTTATCTTGTAAAGATCCATTTTTTATCGTTTGACAAATTCTCATCAAACTGATAACCTTCAATAGTAAAGTTTTTTAGGGCTTCCGGGTCGGTAATTTTATTATCAGCAATATAACGCACCATTAACCCGCGGGCTTTCTTAGCGAAAAAACTAATGGTTTTTAAATGACCGTTTTTGTATTCTTTAAACTCTGGCGTAATCAGTTGGTGTTTGAATAGTTTTGTATTTATTGCCGAAAAATATTCATTACTGGCTAAATTTACCAATACTTCATTTTTTTCCATCTCTGCCTGAAGTTTTTTAACCAGCACGGGCTTCCAAAACGCATATAAATCCTTGGCTTCCCCTACTGCTAATTTTGTACCCATTTCCAAACGATACGGCTCTATCAGATCTAAAGGCTTCAGATAACCGTAAAGACCGGAGAGAATCCTCAGATTTTGTTGTAAAAATTCCAGTTGTTCCCCTGTTAAGGTATAAGCATCCAGACCTTCATAAACATCACCGTTAAAAGCAAAAATAGCCTGGCGAGCGTTGAATGTTATTTCGTCAACTGTAAATTTACGTTCCTTGTTTCTGGTCCAGTTTAAGTGGGCCAGTTTATCCGAGATATGCATTAAATTACTCAAATCTGCCGGCTTTTGTTTTTTCAATACCGATTGAATTTTTTTAGCTTCCTTAATAAAAGCAGGCCGAGTAAAAATCCGGGTAGGCAAATCGGATTGATAATCAAGTGATTTAGCAGGAGATAATACTATTTTCATAATCAGGTGTTCTTGTATAATCTATTTCTACAAAGTTAATTTCCCTTTATCCTATTCACAAGCTTTTTAAGTAAAAGCTTTCCGTCTTCTCTGTTTTTCGGCATCTCTACTGCCTGCCATTTTCCATCTTTATAGTATAAGCGGTAGGCAAATGCGAACTGTTCTTTATCCAGTCCACTCTTCAGCAAACCAAAACGCAGGTCGTTAAAGTATATTTCATTATTTATAGTAGTAATAATATACTGATGTTCAGAAATAGCTTTTAAACGTTTAACAACAGGTTCGTTTTTAAGATGTTGTATTACCTTTTCATTCTTAGGGTAATAAGTTAAATATAAAGGCTGTTTATCAAAAAAACTATAATCCGACAGATAAAACCCGTTACTATCTTCAATACTAATATTCCATAAAACAGTGTTAAAAGCTGAAGGTTTTATCGTTATATTTTTATACATTATATTTTTATCATGTAAAAAACGAATGGTTTTTTCTTTTACTAACAACTGTAAACACAACGTGCTTATCAAATAACCGGTACTTACCAGAAGTCCCATATTGTTTAAAATATAACGTTTTTTATCTCCTTTTTTCTTTAGTAGAGAGAGGATTAAAAATACAGCAAAAGGCAGGGTATATAAAGGGTCGATAACAAAAATAGACTTTAAGGCTATTTTGTTGGGTAAAGGCCAGAATAACTGGGTACCCCATGTGGTAAAGGCATCCAGAACAGCATGTGTCAGTAAGATTAAAAAAGATCCCCAAAAAGCTTCCTGATAAGAAACGGAGTATTTTTGTTCTCTTTTTGCTAGTACTAAAGCTATAAGGACTGATAATAATGCAAAAAACAAAACAGAATGAGAAAATCCCCGGTGTAGTTCCACAGCCGCAAGCGGATCAGAAAAAAAATGACCTATCCAAATATCAAGATCGGGAAGTGTCCCCAAAACAGTTCCATAAACAATACTTCTGTTTCCTATTTTTTTACCTAAAACCGCATTACTTACAGCAATACCTAAAACAATCTGCGTTAAAGAATCCATAGCTCAAACATAAAAAAAACTGCCGGAGCAGTTTTGTGTTTTATATTATCCTACCAATTATTATAAATCTTTAAATATGGTATGCATTAAACGTTTTTTATCGTTAATACTTTCCTCTAATGAAATCATAGATTCCGTTCTGTACACCCCGTCAATATCATCAATCATAAAAATAACTTCTTTGGCATGACGTGTGTTCTTAGCTCTTATTTTACAAAAAATATTAAATTTCCCTGTGGTTACGTGAGCTACGGTAACGAATGGAATTTCATTGATACGCTCTAATACGAATTTTGTTTGCGACGTGTTATGCAAATAAATACCTACGTATGCTATAAAGGAATATCCTAATTTTTCATAATCCAAGGTTAAAGAAGAGCCCTGAATAATTCCGGCATCTTCCATTTTTTTTACACGTACGTGAACAGTACCTGCCGATATTAATAATTTTTTTGCAATATCTGTAAAGGGAACCCTTGTATTGTCAATCAACATATCTAAGATTTGGTGATCGATTTCATCTAATCTAAACTTACTCATAAAACAATATTTACTTCATTACTATTTTTCGTGGTTATTTCATTTTTCACGGATGCAAATCTACCACATTTAATTTTATTTATTTGTCTTTTTTTTACAATTTTTTATTTTTTTAATAAATTATTAACATCAATTAACCCATTTGATTGCAAATTACAACCAAAACATTCTAATTTTTCGATAATACCATCAGCTGTTAAAACTCCCCGAATAGGCAGCTCTAATTCCACATGTCCGAAAGCACCCGAGGTTATATCTGCATTCGTTTCTTGAAGTTCGAATTTCACCGTATTATCAACCAGATATTCCTTATACTGCAAGGCTAAAGAATCCCCTTCTTTACCTTTAATCAGCACATCGCAGAATGTTTTTTTATTTTCAGGAATAGCGGCATAATCGGTTGCTGTAAAGGCTAAATACGAGTCATCTGCCAAACATTCCACTGCCCTGAACAGTGCTGCAAAAACCAGCTTTCTTGTTTCTTCGCGCTGATAATCATTCGGATAATGCCCAGCTTCAACTAATATCACCGGAATATTCGCAGCTGTTAAATAATCTCCTATACAATTTATATTAAAAGCATCACTAAATCGTCCTACCTGTTTAGGAATATCATCTTGTAAGGCTTTTTGTAGAGCTGCCGCCACCTGCATTACACGCTCACGTAGTTTATTAAGGGTTCTTTCCTCATCAAAGGCTGGGGCCAAGAACGACAAAGTAGCCGGATATTTTTCGTTTCCTGCTCCAAAAATAGTTCGCTGGTCATGCAGGTTAAAAGTAAAAAAAGGAGATTCTTCCATACAAACCTGATGCAATAAAGCACTTTCAGGTTGTGTAACCGCAAAAGCATCCCGGTTTAAATCAACCCCATTTGCATTTTCACGCGTATAACTTCGTGCTCCATCTGGATTTAAGATAGGAATCACCACAAATGAAAAAGTATCTAAAAAGAATTTGGCTGTAGTTTCATCTCCATCCAGAAAAAATAAAAAGTCAATTAATGCTTTGGTTGTAGTTGACTCATTACCATGCATTTGTGACCATAGTATAATTTTTTTTGCACCTGTACCTGCTCTTACACCATAAATTTCTTCTTTATTTACCGAAAAACCCAAAATTTCTGTTGTACATTTAGAACTCAACCGCTGTAACAGTGGCATTATATGCCTGTTGGTGATATAACGGCCATAAATAGCATCTTGATAATATTTCTGGGCTAAAAAATGCAATTTTTAAATTTTTTGCAAAGATATAATCAAAAAGCTGGAAAAATATAATTTTGAAAACAAAATTTAACGTTAAAATAACACCGTTACCTACTATGAAAAATGCCCACAATGCCCAAACACCAGAGGAGTTCAACACTCAGCTTTCGGTCGTTTACCAAAACTTCTGGAAATGGTTTATTTTGCATGAAAAAACCTTTTTCGATACGGTAAAAAACAAAAATCGCATAGACGAATTATTTCTGGACACACTTGAAATTGAACTTCTCACCATAAAACAAGGTATTTATTTTCTAACCGGCATGTATGAAGATGACAGAGCAGAACTTATCCTGACACCTGAAGGCAAAATAGAAAATATCGTTTTTATTGAGGAACTAGTTCATCATGCTCCTGATCTGCCAAACTGGAAATTTACAGCTTTAAAACAAAAAATACCCGTAGATTATTTACAAATAAAAATGGAAGGTCTTTTCTTTAACCAGGAAACCATGGCTTTTTATGCTATAGAAAACAGTGACTATCCCGATCAGATTGAAATTGTTCTTACCCATACAGATTATGTCGAAGATAACAAGCAGATTATTTCGAACGGAGCTTTAACGTTTGTCGACAATTTATTAGGAGAACTTAATTCTGTTACCCTGATTGACAGATTTCAAATAGTGAATACATCAAAAGCCGAAGCAGCACTCATTCCTATTGCTAAACTGCCTGACTACCTCAATTGGCGCGAAAAAGAATTTATTGAAAAGTACCAGGAAGAAACTTTACTTCAGTTACCGGAAACCTATACAGTGTTTAAAGCAAATGCTACCGATAACAGCCCTTACCTGGGTATAATCAATACCTCTGTTTTAAATTGGGAAGCTAAAGCCTCCCATCCATGGATTCTTGTTTTTAGTTTTCGTTATAACGGCAATAATAATCAGGGGTTGCCTGAACCAAATGATTATAATGTTTTAAACGATATGGAAGATGAACTGATTCATTATTTAACACCTGAGAAAGGCTGCTTGCATATAGGCCGTGAAAGTCATAAAAATATACGGGAAGTGTTTTTTGCCTGTAATGAATTTCGGAACTGCTCTAAAATAGCTCAGTTTTTTTCTTTCCTCTACGGATTAGAATTTGAAGTTTCTTATGAAATCTTTAAAGATAAATACTGGCAGACTTTTGAAAAGTTTCAATAAAAGCGACTAAAAAGCCACCTTTATTATTTTTGAAACATTGATTTGGTAATTTGCTTATCAAACGAAAAATAAGTTGGTGATTTTACAGGCTGACCAGCGATATGAATTGTTGGTTTTATTTTAAAGGTGATCTTTGCTTTAGCATCGGCCTCGCCTTTTAAAAAATGCAAAAACATATCTCCATTATTCGCAATTAAATCATAGACATCTCCTTTTACCTGAACAGGTACAATAGTGGTTTTATTTGCAGCAGCATTAATAGGTTTATCTACAGTTCCGTTTGCAATTTCCACTCCTTCAAACAGTACAATGTACTCAAACTGGTTAATAGCTGCATTTTTAGCAGTAGGATTTTTAATCTCCACATCCAGCACCGCATCTAACGGTAATTCTTTATTCATAAATCCCAAAAGGAACTGGGGCATTTGAGCAAGATCAAAGTTTTTCTTTTCTATAAGGCTGTTTACTGAAGTACCTGCAATAGTAAACGACTGTATTTTATGCAAATTAAATTCACATTTACCTAATGTTTCCAATTCTTCTTTCTGGTTACTGAATCCGCAACCCATAAATACAAAGCAACAAATTAAAACAATATATCTCATCTTTTTTAGGCTAATATACAATTTGAATAAACAGTAAAAAACAGATTTATTATTTTTTTAGTAAAGTTCAGGGTATGCTTTGTCACGTATGCTTCACAAAAAATGAAATATTTTTAAAATAAATACCGCTTCAGTTGTCAAATATTTCTCGTTTTGCAACGGCATAATTAAAATAAAACAGTTATCTCCACATGTGTTATTAATATTAATTCAAAAAAGACTTATTTTTCTTATACTATTTATTTACATTTGTAAACAATTGTTTTTTTACAAATGTAATCGATTGCATAATTTTATTTATATATTGTTTTAAAACACACGTATTCAATAATTTAAAATGTATTATATATGGTTAAACATTAATACAATATAGTTGCTTTACAAATGTTTTTTTAATTGATTTACTTTTGTAAACCCCCTTATTTAATAGTAATATGGACGATTTTTCAAAACGTTTAGAGTATATTTTTTCACATTTCAGATTGACTTCATCGCAATTTGCCGATAGTATAGGTGTGCAAAAATCAAACATTTCACATATCCTTTCTGAAAGAAATAAACCAAGCCTGGACTTTATTTTAAAAATAAGAGAAGCCTTTCCCGTTATAAATTTATACTGGCTTATTTACGGAACCGAACCTTTTCTGACAGAAAATGACCCCACTATTTCAGAAAGTAAAAAAGAAATGGTCTTGCCTGTCTCTCCTTCGGCTGAAACCGGAGAAAAGAATAACGATATATCGGGCAAAGAAATACCTGTTGCTACTCCGGAACTTCCTGCTGATGCACCCAATAAAAATGTATTTGTACCTGTAAAAGATTCCAAAACAGTAACTTTAGTCATGCTTTTCTATACCGACGGAACTTTTGATAAGTTTGAACCGAGATAATTTATATATTTGGAGAAGAAAGCTATAAAAATGTTTAAAAAATACCTTAGTTACCTCTTTCCCGTAAAGCATAAAATATACCGCTCGAAAATCAGTGAACAATTAGAGATCACCTGGATAAACGGAGAGCTTGTTGTAGATACGAAACACGCTAATTATTCCTATGGAAGTTTACAGAAAATATTAAGAAAAGGATTAAAAAAAATAGGTTTTACTACTGTTAAACAATTAGAACAGGTATTGGTTTTGGGTGTGGGCGGAGGCAGTGTCATTAAAACATTAAATGACGAAATTTTAATTACAGGCAATATAACAGGCGTTGAAATAGATCCGGTGATGATCGGAATTGCTTACGAGTATTATCATCTTGACTATTATAAGAATGTCCGAATTCTTCAACATGATGCTGAGCAATTTATGTACAACAATAAAACGTTTTTTAACCTTATTATTGTCGATCTATTCCAGGATATCCACATACCTGATTTCGTCTACCATCCCAAATTTATAAAAGCGCTGCAAAACAGCTTGGCTCCAAATGGTTACTTATTATTTAATACGATTGTACTTAACAAAAAAATAGCCGAGTTAAATAATGCATTTTGCAACTATTTTACACCTGCTCTTTTTTCGCTGCAACGTTATCCGGAGTTCGACGATAAAAATGAAGTAATCATTATTCAAAAAAAAGCCTCCTAAATTATGAAAATTAACCGTTTACTTTTTGTTGTTTTATTTTTTTCATTAGGTGTCAATGCGCAGTACACACAGGAAATTAATACCAATCGTCCCAGCCTGTCTATGGGTGCCTACTCCGTAAGCAAAGGTATTTTTCAGGTGGAAAATGGTGTCGGGGTTCAGAAAGATGACTATCATACAGAAAAATACACTAATCATTTTAATGTAGATATACAGTTGCGTTACGGTTTACTTACCGAACAACTTGAATTAATCGGTGATTTTAAAATGGATTGGAATAAACAAACTTTTTACGAAGAAACACAATCTAAAAACGGTTTTCGATCTGCCGTAATCGGCGCCAAATACATGATTTTTGATTCTTACAAAAATTATGTAGAGAAACGAAATGTATATAGCTGGAGAGCCAACCAACGCTACAAATGGCGCAGGTTGGTACCTACCGTAGCCGTTTTTGTAGGTGCTGATTTTAAATCAACGTTTTATACCCATCCTGAAATGCCTGGCATCACCTTAAAAGGTATGATTATTACACAGCAACACATCACCAATCATCTGTCATTTGTAACCAATCTTATTATTGAAAACGCTGATACAAATGAGTTCAGAAGCTACGGCTATATGGCTACCCTTTCATATGGCTTTAATAAACGCTGGTCTGTTTTCGGAGAAAACCAGGGTTATTTCAGAAAATACAAAGGTATACGGCAGGATTTCAAAAATGACTGTATGATCCGTGGAGGCTTGACTTATCTGGTGCATAATAACCTGCAGGTAGACTTATCGGGTGGAACTACTATTGGCAATGCACCACACACTATAATGGGACAAATAGGGATTTCATGGCGTAATCATAAAATCATAAAAAAATTACCGCCTGAGGAAGTTTTTATCGATAATTAATAGATCCAATAACAAAAATTGAGTGTAAAAAAACTTAAAAATACGGGAATACTTTGTCAGATGATTAAAAAATCACCACTTTACCAGTTGGCGAACTGAAGGAAATAATGGCATACGAATTCTTGTTTAACTTTTTTATTTATTAATACAAGTAATGGTAAGCAAATAAAGTACGATGACGTAGGTTATAAAAGGATAGATGACCCGCTGAAATTCCAAAATATGCCGTTTGCAGTAGGTGCTTATGACAAACCCGAGATATGAAGATTACTTTAAAAAATCGAATCGCATACAAATAACAGTAGGTTTCAATTTTAATTAAAAAAGGGTGTCTTATTTATATAAAGACACCCTTTTTTATAATTCATTCAATGCATTTGAAATTGTATCGTAAATATATTCCAGATCATCTGGTGCGATGCAATAGGGCGGTACTAAATAAATAACATTACCCAATGGTCGGAGTAGAATACCCCGTTCCAGAAAATAGGGATACAGTTTTTGATTCATATCGCTGAAATAGGACGTTTCTTCCGGTATTTTCCATTCCAGTGCCAAAATGGTTCCGCATTGTCTGATGGCTTTTACGTTCTGATGGTTTTTGATTCGTTCACAAAACTGTTGATGCTGGTTTACAATAGCAGCTATTCTTTCCTGTACCGGTATCTCTACTAGTAGATCAAGACTAGCCAGTGCAGCTGTGCACGCCAAAGGACTTGCAGTAAAAGAATGTCCATGGTACAATGCCTTATCAGCATCGTCAGAGTAAAATGCTTCATAAATTGTTTTTGCACAGGTGGTAACTCCTAAAGGCATGGTACCTCCTGTTAGTCCTTTTGAAAAGCACATAATATCCGGTATTTCAGACAGATGGTCTGCTGCAAACAGTTTTCCGGTTCTGCCGAATCCTACAAAAACCTCATCTTGTACCAATAATATATCCTGCTGCCTGCAAAAACACATTAATTCATTTAAATAAGAAGCTTCATGCATCAGCATTCCTGCTGCTCCCTGAACAAGAGGTTCATAAATAAAGCAAACAATATCTTCACTCCATTCCGCTATCTGCTGCTTTATTTCCTGTATAGTATCAGGACCGGGAACATCTATAAACAGGACTTCAAATAAGCGTTCTCTGAACGGATTTGTCCAGGTGCCCCGTTCACTTACCGACATGGCTCCAAAGGTATCGCCGTGATAGGCATTTTTGAAGGCGAGTATTTTTTGCCGGGGTTTTTGATTATTATAATGAAACTGCATACACATTTTTAAAGCCACTTCTACTGCAGTAGACCCATTATCGCTATAAAAAACCCGGGCCTGGTTGGATGGCAGAAGTTCTAATAGGCGTTCGGATAATTCAATAGCCGGACGATGTGTAAAACCGGCAAAAATTACCTGTTCCAGTGTATGCAGCTGTTCGTTCACTTTTTTAGCGATGTATGGATGTGCATGTCCGTGTAAGGTAACCCACCATGAGGAAACAGCATCAATATAACGTTTGTTGTTTTCATCAAAAATATAAGCCCCTTCTCCCCTCACAATAGGGATACTATCTTTAGCCGTTTTCATCTGGGTATAAGGGTGCCAGTTTACCGCCTGATCGCGCTGTTTTAATGTGAGCATATACCTGTTTTTTCCTGTTTTACCATAGGTGTAAGTCCTAAGTTCCGAAACATCTGCATATCTTCCGTCACGCCCGGATTGGGTGTTACCAATAGTGTTTCGCGTTCACCTGTAAAAATAGAGTTAGCACCCGCCATAAAGCACCAGGCTTGTTCGGTTTCGGTCATTTCTATACGGCCGGCACTTAAACGTACTACAGAAGAAGGCATTACAATACGTGCGGTGGCAATCATGCGTACCATATCCCATATAGCAACTTTGGGATTGTTTTCTAAAGGCGTGCCTTTTACACGGGCCAGTGCATTTACCGGAACCGATTCAGGATGTTTGGGCATAGTAGCCAGCGTCAGCAGCATGGAAATACGGTCTTTATGGGTTTCACCTAAGCCAATAATTCCGCCGGAGCAAACCGTAATACCGGCTTTGCGTACATTATGAATGGTATTGATACGGTTGTCGAACTTTCGGGTGGAAATAATTTCATCATAATACTCTTCAGAGGTATCTAAATTGTGATTATACGCGTGTAAGCCGGCTTCCTGTAAGCGAACGGCCTGTTCTTCAGTAAGCATCCCAAGTGTACAGCATACTTCCAGTCCTAAATCATTTACTGCTTTTACCATATCTATAATCCGGTCAAAATCTCTGTTGTTTCGTACTTCACGCCAGGCAGCGGCCATACAGAAACGTGAAGAGCCTGATTCTTTTGCTTTTTTTGCGTGGGCAATAACTGTTTCTGTCGGTAACAATGCCTGTACCTTAATATCGGTATGGTAGCGGGCTGCCTGCCCGCAATAGGAACAATCTTCAGGGCAGCCTCCTGTTTTTACAGACAATAAGGTACATACCTGTACTTCTCCCGGTGTATGCCATATTCTGTGGGTATTTGCTGCCTGGTATACCAATTCCAGCAAGGGTTGATCATATATGGTTTGTATTTCTTCTTTTGTCCAGTCATGACGAATTTGTTTTGTTGTCTGCATTTGTTTTATTCGTATTATTTGTTATGTTTTACACTGATTTTTGAAACTAAGTTATTGCGATTATCTAAATATTCGCGCATTGTAATAGCCATTTCCTGTATGTTTTCTCTTGTTAAAACAACCATTTCTTTAATGTATATTTTGCATAGGTCTGCGGGTAAATGACGGCAAATAACCCGATGCGTATCTTCATCAAAATCACCGTTAAAAACAAAGAGATCTATTGGTATACACCGGCTTTTTAAGGCTTCTATTGATAATAATGTATGATTAATACATCCCAGATAATTTTTAGCGACTACTACTACCGGAAGTTCTAAATATGCTATGAGGTCTATTACAAAATCGTTATCATTTAAAGAAACAAAAAGACCACCAGCTCCTTCAACAATCAAATGATTTGATGTATCTGGCAGAGAAAAATCTGTTAACTGTATACCGATATTCTCTTTTCCGGCAGACTTATGAGGTGAAGCGGCCAACTGTAACCGGTATCTTTCTTGGTGTATGACGGTAGTGTTTGCAGTAAAAGTTTTTATAAACTGGCTGTCAGAGGCTGTCAGATCACCTGATTGTATAGGTTTCCAGTAATCAGCCTGCAATGCTTCACATATGATGGCAGCTGTCACGGTTTTGCCTATTCCAGTACCTATACCGGTAATGAACCATTTTTTATTCATATTTTCTGATGATTTCACAAAGTTGGTCTATTTCGTTTTTTGTATTAAAAGCGTGTAAGCAAATTCTTAATCGCTCTTCTCCTTTCCGAACCGTAGGCGGAAAAACAGCAAATGTTTGAAGGTTTACTTTCTCCAGTTCTATTTGCAAGCTGCGCAATTGCGACGTATTTACACAAACCAGCAGCTGTATGGGGCTTTTTTTATCTGAAATAACAGGGACATTCTTCGTGTGAAAATACAGTAGATTTTTCTGCAGCTTTTCACTTAAAAAAGCATGTTTTTTTAAATGGTCATATCCTATCCGCAGCCCTGCTACATGAAAATCGGGCATAGCTGTACTGTATATAAACGGTGCTGCATAATTGACCAGGTAATCAATGACCGTTTTATCAGCCAGTATTGCAGCACCGTGCATTCCCATTGCTTTTCCATAGGTTACTACGGTAGCCAGTACTTTATCCTGAAAATACTGCTGATGCACAAGACCATAACCAAAAACACCGAACGCATGTGCTTCATCTACCATCAAAGCCGCCTGGTATTTTTGGGCTAAAAAACAGATATCTGACAGCGGGGCGAAATCGCCATGCATGGAGTAAAGGCTTTCTATAGCAATAAAACAACGGCCTGGCGTTTTCTGAAGTAAGGACTCCAGATGAGCTGTATCATTATGTCTGAATTTTATTTTTTTAGCGAAAGATAGTCTGCAGCCATCATGTACAGACCGATGTATATGAGCATCTACCAGAATGGTATCATTTTTCTGTAATAATGCTGAAAACAAGGCTACATTCGCATTATATCCTGAAGGAAAGAGCAACGCGGCTTCAACCCTATGTTCTTCTGCCAGAAATTTCTCTATTTTCTGTGTATAGGCCGAGTTTCCGCTTATTAACCTTGAACCTGTAGCACCATTCATTACTTCAGGATAAGCTGTACAATACTGTATAATCTTACGATGAAGTGATTTATCTTTCGCAAATCCCAAATAGTCATTACTGAAGAAGTCTACAGGTTCCGAATAGGTGCATAATGTTCTTCTTATACCTTGTCTTTCTCTGTCGGATAATGATTTTTGCAATGCATTAAGCAATTGTTCCATTTTGCAATTCTTTTTCAATGGCTTGTATCCATTCGCTGAACAACAAGTCTTCTAAAGCAATAACCTGTACAGCAAATTTTTCCCAATGTGGATGAAATTGCTGTAGCTGCTCTTTCATTTCTTCCAAATGGCCTTCTTCTTCTGCAATAATTGATTTTACCATGACTTTCTGGTTATACTCCGTTAATACTTCCTGATAGTCCGGATAAAGAGCATCAGCACGGACCTCAATAGCATACGTTACGAACAGATAGGCCGCGAACTTTAAATCATTCCCAGATAAGCCAAATTCTTTTTTTAAATACCTGCACGCCTGTATATCCAGCTTATGAAGATAATGTTGTGTAGCATAGGCGGCTAACAGATTATCTGATTCATAGTTTTCACAAGCATCCGGCAAAAGTTTTTGAATTTGTTTCTTGAGATAATAGGCATGCCGGTGCTCTTCTGCAGCATGTTTTAACTGGATGATACTTACCCGGGTTTTATGTTCGCAAGCCGATATTTTACGGGCTCCGGCATTTTCCATAAATGACAATGTATTCAGCCATTTGGCATGAATATCAGGTTTTGACACAATAAATTGTAATATTTGCTGCACTTTTTTTTCTTTTCAATCAAAATTAGTACCTTTCCGGTTAACAAAAGGTGCCAGTTTTTATATTATGAGTAGTCCGGTTACTATTCCCTATCAGCGTTTTCTTTCTATTGACCGTATGTCGTCAACAGCTGTATATTTACAAATTTCCCATCAGTTAATAAATGCTATCCAACGCGGATATGTTCCCGCAGGCAGTAAATTACCGGGTACACGTACATTAAGTGAACTATTACAGGTACACAGAAAAACAGTAGTAGCCGTTTATGAAGAATTAGATGCGCTGGGTTGGGTGCAAACAGTGCCCAATAAGGGTACTTTTGTAATAAGCATAAATGAAGATAAGAAAGAACGGTTAACTATAAAATCATCGCGCACATTGCACGGATATCCGAAAGAAACAGGTTTTTCCTTCAAAAAATCAAACATTCTGGATAATCCTTTTGAGTACTCCACCTGTCGTTTATTCTTTAATGATGGTACACCTGATATACGTCTTACCCAAATAGATCAGTTGTCCAGGTTTTACAGTGCTAATTTAAAACGAAAAAGCAACCAACGTAAATTAGGATATTACAACCAGGAAGGAAGTGAATATTTTAAGCAGCAACTGTCTTATTACCTCAATTTGTCAAGAGGTTTGCATATATCCAATCAAAACCTGCTTATTACCCGAAGTACCGAAATGAGTATGTACATCGTATCTGAAATCATTCTGCAACCAAATGATATAGTCGTCATTACTGATCTGAGCTACTTTTCTGTAAATATGATTTTTCAGAAAACAGGGGCCCGGCTAATGACTATTCCTGTAGACAAAAACGGCTTAGTGGTAGATGCACTGGAAGCATTATGTAAAAAATATCCTATACGTATGTTATATGTTACACCACATCATCACTATCCTACTACTGTTACTTTAAGTGCCGAGCGCAGAATAAGATTGTTAGACCTGGCACACCAATACGGATTTATTATTATAGAAGATGATTATGATTACGATTTTCATTATGATAAAAGGGCTGTTTTGCCTTTAGCCAGCGCTGATGAAAACGGTATGGTAATTTATATAGGATCGTTTGGTAAATCATTAGCCCCGGGTTTCAGAACAGGCTTTGTGGTAGCTCCGGAAAATATTATGATCGAAATGCGAAAATATCTTGGTGTAATAGACCGGCAGGGTGATATATTAATGGAACAGGCTTTAGGGGAAATGATTGAAGACGGTGAGATTAACCGGCATTTGAAAAAATCGGTTAAAATTTATGAAAACCGCCGGAATACTTTTGTTCAGTTATTGAATAATTATTTAGAAGATGCCGTTCAGTTTGATATCCCTTCAGGGGGGTTAGCCATTTGGTTAGAATGGCTAAATCCTGTTAATCTGGTAAAATTAAGTTCTTTATGCCTTAAAGAAAATATATTCATACCCAGAACATTATTGTATCAAAATTCAAAATTAACTGCTATGCGTTTAGGTTTCGGCCATTTAAATGAAAATGAAATGCATCAGGTACTCAATGTACTGAAAAGAGCTTATGGTCACATTAAAATTTAATATCTTATTTCTATTATTAAAATCGAATCTACCTTTTAATCACTTTTACGGTTTTTCCATTTCTCCTATTTTGGGTCATAAGAAAAAATAAGCAGTGTCCCATTTGGAAGATTTTAAAGATGAGCCGCGTTTTTCAAATATTTCTTTCACGTCCTTTTATAGTGCGTAATTCCTGCTATTATTCGTTTATATCTGATTGCAAGCAGAAACAAGTAAAATAAACCACACGTGGGTAAAATGGGCACGTGTGGTTTGGCAATACACTAAAAAATAATCCCCCAATCATTTTTATAGCAATTTTCTTTATAATAAGAAGTATTTTTTAAGAAAATACTCGCGTTTTAATTTGTGTTTTTTACAATAGCTATTAATCTATCAAGTGTATTTACAGTTTTTTTTAATGTTTCTACTAATTTTTGCTGATCTGTGGCAGACAGATTGCCAAAAATAGCTGCTTGTTTAAATAACTGGTCTATAACTTCTTCACTTTCAGAAATTAACTTTAAATGGGTAGGTTCAACATTATTCATAAACAGACGGTCTAAAAAAGATAACTTAACTCATGTAAAAAATGCCTACTCGTTATAGACATTTACCAAAGCGGCATTAAACACAGCCTGAGCTGTGCTATCCTGCCACCCTATAGTGATGGCGCATATTTTCCGTTTACGCCATATAGGGTTATCTCCTTGCCCCATAGTGTTTTTAGATAATGAATCAACCAAATAAGTCAATAACTGTTTTTCTGATAAAGTAAGTGTTGGGTCATTTTGTATGTTTTCATACAGGGTGATCAGATCTTTTAATTTTCTGTATTGAAGTAACTGATCCATATAGACTTTTACAGTAGCAGAAACATTAAGTTGATTATAAGAAATATCATAATTATGTAAAAAACTATCTGCTTCTTGCACTGTTAATGTTACGTATGTAGCCGGTTTAATTGTTTCAAATGATTCCGTCAAGTTTGCTACGCTGTCGAGTTTATTAATATATTGCTGCGTTGTCCAATTTGTTGTTGCTATTAATTGCTGTTTAAAAGGATTTGTTATTTCCATTTCTATCATTATCAATGAAACGTAAGAGGTACTTTGAGAGGTATAAAAAGTATCCGATTCATTTGGCATATGCAAAGTGTCTGAAGGTATCATATTTTTGCTCATATAAACCTCGTTGTTAGGCTCTGTTATATCTTCCTGGTTACAGGAAAAACAAAATAATGTGGTAACAGAAAAAAAGTAGTATGTGTAGTGCTTTGCCATAATTTTATTATTTCTATGAATATCAAATGTATGTCAACGGTTTTTTATATGAAAACAATATAGGTGCAGTTTGATCAATTTACCTCTTTTAAAATTGTTAATATCTTGTTAAGTAAAGAGTTGCAAACGTATGTTAAAATTTTGTATATTTGAAAAACTGACAAAAATCCTGTAAAAATGACGTATAAAAACACCTTATATCATACTTTTATTCTTCTACTGTATAGTATGATGCTTTTTGTACTGCCCATTCAGGTGTATGCCTCTATTCCCAATAACGAACTGAAAGGAATATTACCTTCTGACAATCCTTATCTATCCGTTTTTCAACAGTTGACTGAAAAAGAAAAAACATCTCAGATTAAAGAATGGATCATTTTATTCAAATCAAAAGATGATACTAGACTCAGAAAACAGCTTACCATCGTTTTTCAATATGCTTTACCATCTGTAAAGGACCCGGTTATTAAAAAAGAATTATTACAGCTCAGCAGCCTGTATTACTATATCATTAAGGATTATTCAAAAATGCTGGATTATGAACTGCAGTTATTGAGTTTGTTAGAAAAAACGAACGATAAATATGCATTACATTCTACTTATTATAATATTGCATTAGTAAAAGTACATTTGGAGCAGTATAATGAAGCACAGATTTATTTTACAAAAGCTGCTGATTATTTTCAGCAGCATATAAACGATTATGACCATTTACTAGGGTTTGAAAACACAAAACGCTACCAGGCTCTTTGTGCGTTCTATCTGAAACAGCACCACCAATGTACGTTGTTTCTTGAAGAGGGTTATGCAGTGCTGGATAAGCTGAAAAAGGAAGATTTCTTTTATGATGAAGCTTATTATCACTTGGTGAAAGGGATGAATTTATATGCATTAAATGACAATCATCAGAGTGTGCTGTTTTTACAGAAAGCACTGCCTGCCATTATTAAAAACGATGATTTTGCAAACGAAGCATTAAGTTATATGTATTTGGGGCTAAATGCTCAAAAAGAGAACAAACCTGAAGAAGCCGTTACCTATTTCAAGAAAATAGATGTAATCTATACACAACACCAATATGCCAATTTACAAACGGTAAATGTTTACAATCATATCATTACATATTATAAACAAAAAGAGGACACAGAAAGACAGCTTTATTATATGAACCGGTATCTGGTAGTCATGCAGCACCTGCAAAAAGAATACAAATATTTGCAGGAAGTTTTACATATTGACCTAGATACCAGAACAGCACAAAAAGAAAAACTACGGTTAGAAGAAACGCTTCGTAGAGAACAACGTAATCAATGGCTTTTAGCTGGAACAGCTACTGTATTAATTCTGGCTTTACTTACTTTTTTATGGAAAACATGGAAACGCAAAAAAATGTTTTTTCAACAATACCAAAAACTCCAGTTGCAATTAAAAGAAATTGCCCAAACGGAAGAGCCACAACTTTTTGTAAATTTAAAAACAGTTACTGCTGGAAAAATTCCAGAAACAAATTGGAGCTCCTACCATCCTGAAGTAGATGTGCTTCAACAAGCAACAATTGATACGGATGAAGGATATTCGGATGATAAGAAAGGTATTCCTGATGAAATGGCGCAAAAAATATTGCAACAACTTGAAGTATTCGAAAAGGAAAAATTATTTCTGGAGCCTGAGGTGTCTTTAATACAGATGGCACAGCAATTTAATACTAACAGAAGTTATTTATCGCAGTGTATCAACACCTATAAAGGCGTTTCTTTTACGGAGTATATCAATACGCTAAGAATCAATTATTTATTGCATCAATGGCAAACTAATCCTAAATGGCGTTCTTTTAAATTACAATCGTTGTCCGAGACACTTGGTTTTCGAAGCCGGAGAAGTTTTGCCAATGCCTTTAACAGCTGCACAGGATTATCACCTACTAACTATCTTCAGCAGCTGTTGAATGATAGTTCTTTAAAATATGGAAAATTACCTTCAGCCAGTACTTCTTATATAAATCATAAGATTACGAATGAAGTAACGGAATAAAAAATAAATCGCAAACGGTATCGTAAAAATGGTAAGAGAGTAGTAAATTTTTTATCTTCAGTTTGGGTTATAAGAGTTTTAGCATTAATAAAAGTGTCTATTCCATTAATGGCCATTAATGGCCATGAGATAAATTTACTAAAATATAACTTTACCCTCTACAATTTTTAAAAGCCCTTTTGTTTCCAATTTTTTAATGGTACGGATAACCGTTTCAACCCTGAGGCCGGTAAGGTCAGCCAATTGCTGCCTTGACAAATCTACCAGAAACGCAACTTCTTTTTGTTTTTCATGTTCTTTTAAATAACTCAGAAGTTTTATAATGCGTTTCTCAGGACTTTGTGAAGAAATTTCAGGAGCCATTATCGATTTATAATACAATCTCCTGGCCAGGCTTTTATTCAGAGCCAAAGAAGCTTCAGGATGGGAATGCAGCAGCTCATAAAACTGCGTTTTCTTTATTTGCAGTATTTTGCCTTTTGTTATTGCTACTGCATTGGCAGGATAAGGTTCATCAATAAAAAGAGGAGGTTCACCAAAACTCTGTCCCGCCACAAATATATTCTGAATGAATTCTTTTCCGTCATCGGTAAAATTATTCATTTTTACTTTACCTTCCATTATCTGGTAATAATATCCGGGGAAATGCCCTATTTCAAAAATAAGTTCATTTTTTTTTATCTTTCTTATTTCTGCACCAAACTGCAATAATAATTCTTCATTTATCATAATCTAAATACAAAAGCCAGGTAAAGGTAGCTCAAAGCATTGGTTCATAAAATAGCGGCTACTTTATTTTTTAATTCAGGGAGTGTTTCTTCACTAAACCATTGGTTTTTATTCATCCATATAAAATTACGGGGTGACGGATGGGGTAAAGGAAAATAATCAGGAAGGTATTCGGCATAATGGCGCACATTTTCTGTAATATTTTTACGCATTTTTTCTTTGAGATAATAACGTTGTGCGTATTGACCGATAAGCAATATCAATTCTACTTGTTCCATTTCATTTAACAGGCGGTTATGCCACAAAGGAGCACACTCTTTTCTGGGTGGCAAATCACCGGACTTCCCTCTTCCCGGATAGCAGAACCCCATTGGAATAAGGGCGAATAACCTGGGATCGTAAAACTGTTTATCCGTCACATCCAGCCATTTGCGGAGCTGATTACCACTGGCATCATTCCACGGTATTCCCGATTCATGCACCTTTAATCCCGGAGCCTGACCTATGATTACAATTTTAGATTCTTGGTGCGCTTGGATAACGGGTTTAGCGCCTAATGGTAAAAAGGCATCACATACCTTACATGCATGAATTTCTTCTAATAACTTATCAAACATTTCCTTCCTTTTTTAATGCCAATGTATACACCGTATACGGGTAAATTCTTCTAGACAAAAAATAACTTATGAATGTTAACAATATTAAAGGTAACCATAAACTATACGAATTAAAAATACCGAAGGTTAAAAATATAGCGGTGAAGGGCGCATGAAGTGTTGCACCAACCGTTAATGCCACACCTAAAACGACAAAATTAAGTATTACTGCATCAGAAAAAAAATAGGTTTTTGTTACTATACCTACAATCAGCCCCAAGCAAGCCCCGGCAAAAATACTGGGTGCAAAAACACCGCCGTCTCCTCCGAGTTTTAAAGTTAAACCTGTTGTCCAGGGTTTCACCATAACAATGAGAAGTACGAAAAGCGCCAGCATAACAGTATATTTTTTATCTGTAGTTAGTTGCTGAATGGTATGGTATCCGTCTCCGTACAGCTGAGGCAGTAAATAAAGAACGCCTCCTAACAATAATGAACCTGTAATCAGTTGAAGAAGAGAACGGTTTTCAAAAAATATGATATTTTTTGAAAAGGTAACGGTTTTTGTCATATATACGCTATATAACCCGGTAAGCATACTGAGTATAATAAAAAAGGGAACGGCTTCTATATGCCAATCGGTCACCCGGTTACTTAAATCTACCAAAGGCGCAGCATTTGTTAATAAAAGAATGGTCATAGCAAAAGTTACACTTACGATATGTGTGGTCCAGAAAATTTTTGTTTTCTGCTTTCCAATTGTTTCATATGAGAAAAAAAGACCTGCCAAAGGGCTGGAAAACAAAATGGTTACACCGCTTGCAATGGCCGCACCTATAAATTCTTTACGGTATTTTTTAAAAATACTATCTTTACGGGACGCCATATCACCCAAAGCTGCTGTAGCCACAACAGTAGAAACTTCTATCCCGGTAGTTCCTCCAAATATAACAGTAAGAAACCCGTTAAAAAAATGAGAAGGTATCTTATATACCGGAATTTTTTTTTGTCCACGTACTGCTTCGAGAACTTCGGAAATACCTTTGTTTTTCTTTTTATAAAAAACAAATTGTCGTAAAAAATAGATTAAAACCAGGCCAATAAACGGAAAAAGAATAAAGAACGGCTTAAAATTTTGGGCTTTATACAAAAGTAAGTGTTCATACTCTTCTACCAGGTTTTTAAACATAGAGGTAATAAGTCCTACTACGATTCCTACCAAAACAGAACATAATACAATACGGCTCCATTTTACCCATTGGTAGTTTTTTCTTGATACATTTGTTTTAAATTCCATAAACGCAAAAAGAGAAGCACTGCTTCTCTATATTTATTTGTTACAAATTCTTTAAATAGATTTGGGACCAAATTCTTCAAAGAAGATCTGATGATCTTCTACTTCGTTCGTTTTCAAATCAATAATCATTTTTTCTATAAAAGGCCGTGGTCCGCAAACATAATATTCTGCATCCTGATCAAATTTCCAGTTTTTTATCTTGGCAAAATCAATTTGTCCTTCCAGTACATTAGGTGCCACAGACTCTTCTACATTATCATAAAACTGATATTTATGTATATTTTCATGGTTATTTTCAATATATTTAACCTTGTCAGCAAATGCATGAACCTGTCGATTTCTGCAGGCATGAATCCATACAATATCCTGTGCTATTTCTTCTTTCAGATCTAATGTTTCCAACATAGACAATAAAGGAGTCTGCCCGATTCCACCACTAATAAATACTTTTTTGTTGGCTGTTTCTTGTAAGATAAAATTACCAGCCGGAGCGCTAAGCTTTATTTCGCTTCCTTCATAAACAGCATCATGAAGATAGTTGCTGATTAGGCCATTTACCGGAATATGTAATCCTTTTTCACGTTTTACAGATATACGAAAATATTCTCCATTGGGTGCGGAGGAAATACTGTATTGCCGGATTTGCTCAAGCTGCAGTTCCGGTAAAAAGACTTTTACACTCAGGTACTGGCCCGGTAAATGCCCAGGAATTGCTTTGCCGTCTTTTGGTTTTAAATAAAAAGAAGTAATTTCTGACGATTCCTCTACCTTGCTTTTTACTATAAAAGTACGCCACCCTGTCCAACCGCCTTTTTCTTCATCTTTGCGCTGGTACATTGCCTGCTCATGTCCTATCATAATACCAGCCAATTGCTGGTAAGCCAAGGTCCATGCTTCTATTACCTCATCAGTAGCAGCATCTTGCAGTACTTCTTTAATAGAGGCCAGCAAATGCGTGCCTACTATTTCATATTGTTCCGGCCGAACATTCAGACTGGTATGCTTATGCCCTATCATATCTATAGCGGGCATCAGAACAGCCGGGTTTGAAATATTTTCCGCATATGCCAATACGGCCATAGCTAAAGCCGTCTGTTGCTTCCCCAAATTCTGGTTCCCCATATTAAACAGGTTTTTCAATTCTGGATGATGTGTAAACATTCTGTGATAAAAATGCCGTGTCAGCGCAATACCTCCTTCTCTCAACAAAGGAACTGTAGCTAAAATAATTTGTTTATGTTGATCTGTAAGCATGTTATAAAAATCTTATTGCATGCAAATTTAGAAGGGTGAGACAACTGTTTTTTATGATTCTAATCATAAGAGCATTTATAATGTTTTTTTGTTTACGGCCTAATAAAAATGAAATGAGCAGATTTTATCTTTTATTATACTATACCTCCCAATAATTCTATTTTTTGCATTTTTATTTTTAAATATTTTTTAACTTTAAGATGTGTATAGAAATAAATTAGGTATTCTATATTATATGAAAAGTTGCTGAATTAGTAATACATCTTTAACTGTTGCTGTCGCTTACCGATATATTACAACATACCAATCATCGTCCCTGGCCAGTTCCTAATAACAACTGGATCTATTACCAGGAATGGAATCGCGCGTTATTTTTTCATTGGCCCGTACCGGAAGAAATGCTTCAACCCCTTTTACCTGAAGGATTATTTTTGGATACATTTAATGGAGAGGCCTGGATTTCGATAGTACCTTTCACTATGCAGACCATACGGCCCAGGTTTATTCCTGCTTTCTCTACAGTTTCGGATTTTCACGAAATAAATATGCGTACTTATGTGGTAAAAGACGGAAAACCGGGCGTATTTTTCTTGAATATAGAAGCAGAAAAATGGTTATCTGCTCTTATAGCTAAAACACTGTCCGGATTGCCGTATCAAAAATCCCGTATTATACGGAATATAGCCAAAGGAGAATGGGTATCTTCTTTCGACAAAAAGGAATTTGCCCTCAACCTGCAGTACCAGATAGGCTCTCCTATACTTCATAAATCAGCACTTGACATTTTTTTAACGGAAAGATACTGCCTTTATTTACATATACAAGATCATTTATACCGGTATGATATTCACCATTTCCCGTGGGAATTATATCATATTTCCTTTACCAGACGAGATATTTTCTACCATATCAACACTTTTAATTTTAGCACCGTTGCCCCTCTTACCCATTATTCACCGGGTGTACAGGTAGTAGCATGGAAAAGAGAACTTTTATAAACTGCTGTTTTGCTTAATATACACTTCCGTAGCTCCCAAGCCGTATTTTCTGTAATTGGCTTCTTTAAAGTTAATTTCTGGATAACGGCCAAATAAATATTCCAATTCGGTTTTAAGCACACCTTCGCCCATGCCATGAATAAATACAATTTTAGGAATGCGGTTTTTTATAGCAAATTCCAGCTGGCCTCGGGCTGTATCGACCTGAATATTCAAAATATCAAAATTGGTCATTCGTGAAAAATCAGTTACGAGTTTTTCAATGTGCAAATCTACTTCCAGAACAAATTCATCTTTACGCGATTTTTTTTCAGTACTTATCCTGTGATGATTTTTGTTAATTTTTTCAGCTTTGGCTTGTTCAATCACACTTCTTTTACTGGCTTCTCTTATAACAGATTCATCGCCTGCCGGAATGAGCTCATTTATTTTAAATTCCAGTTCAAACCCTTCGGAAGTTTCTACCACATACAGCCCATTCTTTACTTGTATAATTGTTCCCTGTAAAGCGTCATCTAAAACTTCAACCTTATCTCCTATTCTAAACATCAGTTAATTTTCTTCTTGATTATCGTTATCCCTATCGTTTTTACCCGGTGTTTTATCCATTAATTTCATCATAGCCATAAAAAAAACAGCTATGGCGGCAATTTGTATATATATATTGGGCTTTGATTTGGTTTGGTCAATTATAGCCCAAATCAATAATGCAAAACCAAGGAAGTAAAGAATATATTTCATCCCGTTTTTTATCAAAGGTAAAATTAATTTTACAATGATGTGCATTTAACATTTTTTTTGTAAAATTGTACTAAAGTTAAGTTATGGAAGAATATATGTTGCCTTGCACCAATAAAGCTATTTTTGGTGTTGAATGTTTAGGATGTGGTACCCAACGGGCTATGGCTTTGCTTTTACGTGGTGAATTTTGGGCTGCTTTTAAAATGTTTCCTGCCATTTATACAACGTTGCTTCTGTTTTTACTTATCGGTCTTCATTTTATAGATAAATCCAGAAATTATACAAAATTTATAGTTTTTTTTGCTATAACTAATGCCGTTATTATGGTAATTGCTTATTTTTACAAACAATCTCTAATCTTTTAATAAATAACTATGGAAAACTTTGAATCACAACCTTTTCAGCAAGATCCCATGGGGAATCCTAATTTTATGAAAAGTAATTTGCCCAATGCAACAGCCGTTTTGGTTTTAGGTATCATTTCAATTGTGGGCTGCTGTTGTTATGGTATTGTAGGTATTATTTGTGGTGCCATCGGTTTAGTACTGGCCAAGAAAGACATGGCTCTGTACAAGCAAAACCCGAATGCCTATAACAACTATTCAAATCTGAATACCGGAAGAATTTTGTGTATTATCGGTTTAATACTCAGTATCATTTATTTGGTTTATATGATTGTATTATTTACTACACTTGGTATGGATGGTATACAGGATATGCAAAAAGACTGGATAGAAAAAATGCAAAACAGATAATCAGTATTTTATAAAACCACCTTAAAAAGGTGGTTTTTTTATGCCTTATTGTAACAAAACCATCGCTTTATATACTTATACTGAAATAACAACGCATATGAAAAAACTACTACTTTTTGTTATTTGTTTAAATTTGATAGGATGTGCTTCTGCAGAAAAGAAATTAAAGCGGGCCAAAACCCCGGTAGCAACTTCCAGGCTTTTAAAAGATATAGATTATGTAGAGCGCACTATACAAAAAATGCACCCCGATCTATACTGGTATATTGACAAACAAACATTACATCAAAAATTTGATAGTTTAAGAAATAATATAACCAAACCGTTGACACCTAATGAATTTTATCTGAAAATAAGCCCGGTAGTGGCCGCCGTTAGACAAGGTCATATGCGTATTTCTCCGCTGGAACCAACTATTGTAAAAAAAGGAAAAGAACGGAAGCGCTATAAAAAAAGTAAAGGCCCTTTTTCTCAATTGAATTTTTATTGGCGTGACGGTGAATTATACCTGCTT
The DNA here is from genome assembly GCA_050990835.1 of Paenimyroides tangerinum. Lineage (GTDB taxonomy): Bacteria > Bacteroidota > Bacteroidia > Flavobacteriales > Flavobacteriaceae > Flavobacterium. The sequence continues at coordinate 2,564,085 of CP158859.1, forward strand.
GAAAACAAGACTAACGATGCTACTTTAATCGCTGGCTCCAAAATACTGAGCATTAATCAGATTACACCACAAAATATTTATCAGAAATACAGAAAAACCTATGCTTCTGACGGATATAATACTTCATTTCTTGACAAACGTTTTTCTATGCTGGTAAGTAATTTCTATAGTCTCGAATTGGGTATTCAGGATTCTATTCAGCTTACGTTAAGCTGTGCCGACTCTGTTTACCGCAAAAAAGTATACCGCGATTTTAATGAAAAAAAAGGTAAATCCCCGGAAATCAGACAAGATAGTATATTTTTGCCCTCTAAACAGCTTTCCAAAACAGCATTAAAAGCGCAAAAAGAAAAACGAAAAGCCTGGGAAAAGAAAAGCAATATCTTTGGTTACGATAAAGCTTCCCAAACATTCAGCAAGGCTCTTAGCTATCCTGTAGCGCAAGACAGTACATTTGCTGTCTTAACGGTTAAAAACTTTACAAAAGGCAAAAGTAAAGAGGCTTATAAAGCTATATTTGAAGAGCTTCATAATAAAAAAGTATCGCATCTGGCCTTAGATTTAAGAGGTAATCTTGGTGGCCGAATTTCTGATATGGCGGAATTATACAGTTATTTATCTAATGAAGAAACCTATAAACTCTTAAACGAAGCTGAAATTACCTCTTCGTTTCATTTTCCATTTTACGCAGCTAAAGGACATTCGGTTTTACATTACACCCTGTTATCTCCTTTTTATATTATACAAACCGGTGTATTTTGGGCAAAAAGTCACGCAGGTACAGACGGGAAAAAATATTATAAAATAAGTGAGTCCAGGGAACAAAAACGAAAAGACAATTTTTATGACGGAAAGCTTTTTGTTTTAATTGACGGGGCCACCTTTTCTGCCTCAAGTACCATTTCTTCTAACTTAAAAGGTACCCGAAGGGCTATATTTGTAGGTGAAGAAACAGGAGGTGCTTTTAACGGTACAGTGGCAGGGCGTATGCCGGTACTTCAGTTGCCTCATACCAAATTAAAATGGATTTTAGGCACCATGAGTATTAAACCCACCTCTCAGACATCTGAAGAAGGACGTGGTATTATGCCTGATGTTGTGATAAAACCTCTTGTAAATGATGTTATTAATCATAATGATCCTGTTTTAGATTGGGTAAAAGAAAATAAAGAATATATCCAGTAAAAAACAGCTATTTTCTAATTTATAAAACAGCCCTTTTTATTATTTTAGTAAATTATTCAACCAAAAAAACATATGATTATTTTCGGAACAAGGACTAAAGTATTAAAAAATAAAAGTGTTCATTCTGTCAGCGGAGTACCTTTATTTGACTGTAAAAATTGTGGGTCTTTAAAAACAGTTCAAGCAATACAATCTTTTAAATATTTTCATATTTTCTGGATTCCGTTTTTCCCGTTTTCCCACCATATCAGCACACAATGTTCTCATTGTAAAAAGGTAAATTACCAAAATGAAATCAGGCCAGATGATTTAAAACGGATTAAAGCTACGATATACCGAAAAATTCCCTGGGGTTATTATTTTGGCTTATTAGTCATAGCCTTATTGTGTGCCTTGATTATTTTGAGCATTATTTTGAGTACTGTTAAACTCAATAAGAATATCAAAAATCCGGAAATCGGAGATGTATATGAAATGAAGTTTGAAACACAGGGAAAAAGAATCTATACTTTATACAGAATTACCCGAATTACACCCGATTCGATCATTTTTGAAAAAAATGATTATGAAACATCTTCTGTTACCAAATTAGATGACATTTACCGTTTACATAAAAATGATTATTCTGAAACTGCAGGGTTTTCAAAATCGGAAATGGAGCAGATGAATAATGAAAAAATAATCAACGGCATTATTAAAAAAGAATAATAACCTCTTTATTACTATACCCTTTATGAGACTGAAAACTATACTTTTATCCTTTGTAATAACGACTATCTGCCAGGCACAAAGTTTTAATTCAGCCCGGTTGAATGATTATTTCAATGCACTGGAAAGCAATAATAAGTTTATGGGAAGCATAGCTGTTTCTAAAAATGGAGAAATATTTTATAGCCGGTCAGTAGGTTTTGCTGATGTAGAAAAGCATATAAAAGCTGATGGTAATTCAAAATACCGTATCGGATCTATAACCAAAACCTTTACCTCCGTTTTAGTTTTAAAAGCCGTAGAACAGCAAAAAATTAGCTTACAACAGTCTATTGTCGCCTTTTTCCCCACTATTCCAAATGCGGAAAAAATTACTGTTGAACAGTTGCTTACACACCGTAGCGGTATACACAGCTTTACTGATAATGAAGATTATTTACAATGGAATACCTCGCCCAAAACAGAAAAAGAGCTTGTTGCATTAATTGCTGAAGGAGGCAGTGATTTTGTTCCGGGCAGCAAAGCGGCTTACAGTAATTCTAATTTTGTACTCTTAACCTTTATTCTCGAAAAAAGTTTTAAAAAAGGATATGCAGATTTAGTTGCGGAGTATATTACTAAACCTCTGAAATTAAAAGATACTTCGGTCGGGGGAAAAATAGATCCTAAACAAAATGAATGTACATCTTATCAGTGGGCAGGAAACTGGAAAAAGGATAATGAAACAGACAGTTCCATTCCGTTGGGAGCAGGAAATATCAGTTCTACGCCTTCAGATCTTATACGTTTCAGCGATGCCCTTTTTACTGGAAAGCTTTTATCTGAACAAAGCTTAAAATTAATGAAAACGCTTCACGACGGATACGGTATGGGACTTTTTATGATGCCTTTTTATGGAAAATCAAGTTATGGCCATACAGGAGGTATTGATAGTTTTTCTTCGGTTTTCGGGTATTTTGAAAAGGAAAATGTCTCCTTCGCTATTACATCCAATGGTGCAAGTATGCCTATAAACGACATTGCAATTGCTGTATTGAGTGCTGTTTTTGATAAGCCTTTTGATATTCCTTCTTTTAAAACATACAAGGTATCTTCTGAAGAGCTAGAGACCTATACGGGAGTATATGCATCGTCACAGATTGCTATGAAGATTACCATTGTAAAAGAAGGAAATATATTAACAGCACAGGCTACTGGCCAATCTGCTTTTCCGCTTGAAGCAGTTGAAAAAGACACTTTTACGTTTGACCAGGCCGGAATAATCTTGCACTTCAATGTCCTGGAAAAAGCATTGACTTTAAAGCAAAGCGGCATGACATTAACGTTTGTGAAAGAATAAAAAACACCTTAAAAGGTGTTTTTTATAATACTTTATGCCTTTCAAAAGGTATATTTTTGTTGAACAAATACCGGTAAGTGGTCAATCTGCGGTTCAAATGCGCTCCGAGTTCGTAGGCAATTTTAATCATTTTAGGATTAAAATCGCCAATCCATTGCATTTCATAATCCGTATAGGGTAAATCGCGCGCTATAACCTTACGTCCCTCAATAATCATATAAGCGTCAACTCCCCTTCCCTGAAATTCCTTTACTACACCAAATACCAGTCCTACCGCTTTTGTATTTGTAGTAAATTTCTGAAGGTACAGGAACTTTAATTTCTGCCATAATCCGAATTTTCCTTTTAATTTTTTAAAATAAAAATTCAAATCAGGCAGGTTTATCCAGAAGGCAATAGGCCGTTCTTCATGATATACAAACCAAACCAGTTTTTCTTCAATAACCGGTTTCATTTCTTTGAAAATATTTTCTACCTGTTTTAGTGTTAACTGCTTACCTCCGCCATGTACAGACCATGCGTCATTATAAATTGTTAAAAAATCACGTATATATTTAGTAAGATTCTTCTTTTGCAAGTGTTCTGCCTTGTACATATTACTATTTACCAGCCGGTTATGAAAATTATTCATTCTTTCCGAGAGCTTGGCATTTATAGAAAGCACAAAGCATTCCTGATTAAAATAGTTCTGAAATCCATAGCCTTCAAAAAGATCTTTATAATAAGGCAAATGATAATTCATGTTGTAAAGAGGGGGGTGAAACCCTTCAACCAGTAATCCCCACCACTGGTCCCGTTCACCAAAATTTATAGGTCCGTCCATAGCCTGCATGCCTTGTTCCTGTAACCATTTTCCGGCAGTATTAAACAGGATATGTGCAGCTTCTTTACTGTTTATACACTCAAAAAAGCCTATTCCGCCTGTAGGTTGCTCTTCTTGATAATTCGGGTTTACAAAAGCTGCTATTCTTCCGATTGTTTTTTGATTATCTTTTACTATCCACCGTTTTAGTTGCGCACCTTCTTTAAATAATTTATTTTTTTCGGGATTGAAAACGGCTTCAATATCCTGATCTAAAGGTTGAATCCAGTTTTTATCATCTTTATAAATAAATAAAGGCAGTCTTAAAAAAGCTTCTGCTGTGTCTGGACTTTTTACTTCTATTAATTGCATAAAGTTATGTTATAACAACACAAATGTACTAAACATGTTCTAGAAATCAGAAGAAGTTTCAAAAGTCATCCATTGCTGAGTTACCGGATGAATAAATGACAGTTGTTGTGCGTGTAAACAGAGTCTTTGGCCGGCTTTACCGTATAAATCATCACCTACTATAGAACAGTTTAAACCATCACTATGGGCAGCATGTACCCTTAACTGATGGGTACGGCCGGTTAACGGATAAAAAAAGACCAACGTCCTGCCTTCTTTTACTTCCTGGACTTCATAATACGTTTCAGCATATTTTCCATAGTCATAACATACTAGCTGCCGGGGTCGGTCATCCAGATCTACCCGGAGAGGAAGAATAATAGTACCGCTCTGAGCGGCAACTTCTCCATCTAATAAAGCGGTATATCTTTTTTTTACTATTCTTTTAATAAACTGGTTTTGCAGTTGTTTATGAATCTCTTTTGTTCTGGCAATAACCATTAAACCGGAAGTAGCCATATCAAGCCGATGAACAATAAGAGGTCCGGTAGTGTTCGGATATTTTATCCTGATTCGTTCGTATACAGAATCTTTTATATGAATACCCGGAACGGACAGGAAGCCAGAAGGTTTATTGATAACTATAAAATATGCATCTTCATAAATGATTTCCAGCTGCTGTCCTTCAGCGGGATTTAATAGCAGCGGATTTTCTTCTACCATCAAACCTTGCAGCATATGAGACAGAATAGGTTCACATTTTCCCCAGCACGAAGGGTAAAACTGTTTATGAAGCCTTATTTCCGATTTAGGCGAACTTCCCCACCAGAACTCTGCCATACAAACCGGCTGCAGTTGGTGAGTATAGGCATATTGCAACAGTTTAGGTGCACAACATTCACCCGCGCCAGCAGGCGGCTGTTGATAAGCATGCGATTGAAAAATAGCAAGAAGGTCTTTTACCTCTCCTTTTGCGTTTAAGAAATGATAGCTTTTAAATAATTTTTGTTGTAACACAGCAGAGCGTTTTTTCCGTTTTTCGCGCAAAAGTTTAATCTTATCTTCATGAAGCTTAATTTTATTTTCAATTTCTTTCAGAATGTTCTCCCAATGCCTCTTAATCACATTTAGTTCATGTTTATCTCTAAGGCTTTGTCTGATTAAATCTTCTTCAAAGGCTTGGTAATCGGATAATGAAAGTACAGTTTTTTGATTAATACGTATTAGTTTTCGCTCCTTTTTGAGATTTTTTAAAAGCTGCTTTTTATTTTCAATTTCAGAAGCCGCCTGTTCTGAGAAACAGACCTTATTTTCTTTGTAAGCACGGTATGTACTGTCTTTTTCCAAAAGGTCAATTTCAGTATTAATGGCGTTAAGTTCTTTTTCTTCTTTTACAAAAAAACTTTGCTGTTGCAACATATCAAAAACGGGAGGTACAAAAAAACTTATGTGATTGCTGTTGGCTAATTTACCTGAAAAAGCGGCTAAATACCCTAAATTTCCGGAAGCTGTTTTTACAACAAGTACTCCGAACATTTTACCTATAGGCATTTCACCGGTAGACGTATCGTAAAAAAAAGGATGATCAAAATCGGTTTGATGCGCAAGGTATTCCTGCACTTCTTTCATTGCTATTTCTGATAGTTCATGCGGCGTATATGCAAACGGAAACGTAAAACGCTCAGGCATTGCAATAGTAGGTACAGGCATTTTAAAACATTGCATTTTTGAAGGAGCAGTGGAAGGCGTATTCATTTTAATAATTTTTATATCGTAAGCTGGAGGTGACGGACTTTTATTATTTTGTTATAGGGTAAAGTACCACAATAATATAACTATCACTCGTTGACAGCTTTTTACATTATTAAAGTACTAAATTACATTAATTTCAAAATGTCCGAAAAATACTATTTATGGTACCAATTTTTCTTTATTCGGGTACAAAGTTACACTATCTTTGTAAAAAAATTAAAAAGTATGTCTTACGTTTCAAGAGTCGTAAAGGGAACTTGCCCGAATTGTGGTAAGACAAAGGTTTTCGGAACTAATGGAAATCCTTTAATATTTAAAATGCCAAAAATGAAAAAGGAATGTGAAAACTGCGGTTACTCATTCCATCGAGAAACCGGTTTCTATTTTGGTGCCATGTATATGAGCTATGCGCTAGCAGTAGCCGAAATGGTAGCCGTTTTTATTTTAGGGCTTATTTTTAAACTTACGCCGTTGCAGACATTCGTAGGTGTGGTATTGATAATTCTGCTTTTATCTACCGTAAATTACAAGTTGTCCCGTTTAATGTGGCTAAATGTTTTTTACAAGAAAGAAGATGATACTTCTACAACGGAATAGCTCTGTTGCGTCTTAAAAAAGTGAGCGGCGTTTCTTTTGTATGTTTTTTGAACAGTTTATTAAAATATGAAGCGTCTTCGAAATGAAGATCGGTGGCTATTTCGTTAACATTTTTACTTGTAAAAACAAGCTGCCGTTTGGCCTCCAACAGAACACGCTCCGTAATGACAGTAGTGGTGGTTTTCCCCGTTATGGATTTTATAACCCGGTTGAGGTGTTTTTGTGAAATATTCAGTATATCGGCATACGCATTTGCCTGGCGAAGCGTTATAAAATGCTGATTTAAAACTTCTTCAAATCGGGTAAAAATAGTTTGATATTGTTGTAAAGCCTTAAAATTAATATCACTTTTTAGTTCAATCCATCGGGTAAAATGAACATAGAGTTGGGTAAGCACCCCTATAATCATAGCCTTTTTTTTCCATTGGTTTGTCAGGTATTCCTGAAGAAGGGCTTCAAATAATTGTTGTGCAATATGGGTTTCAGGCGTTTTTAAATAAAAACATTTCTCGGTCTGATTCGATTCAAAAAAGGGAAAATCACGTAATATATTAAGAGCATGTCCTGTTTCGTAAAACTCCTGGCTATGGAAAAACAAATATCCGTTTACATCATCTGAAAGTTCCCATTTGTGTGTCTGCCCCGGATACAGAAAAAAAACAGATCCCGGTTTTACTTCATAGGAATTAAAATCGATTTCATGTATACCGCTGCCCCGCGTAAACAAAAAAACGGCAAAAAAATTATGCTTATGATGAGCTTCTATACGGGAATGATTTTTTGTCAGATGATCAGAAATAGTATTGGCATAAAAATGGGTTTCTGAATTCTGTTTATTTAAATCATCTATTTTTAGTAGCTGTATTTCACTCATGTAAACGCGCTTATTAGTTTAGTTAAACTTTTGTTATTACTTAAACTTTAACAATTAAAGCTATTGAATATCAGTATATTTGATATTGTTTATTACAACACAATTTTGTAATTCATAGTTATTTTTTAAACAAAGAGTGCCACCTTAAAAAACTATTTAAGGTGGCATCTTTATTTTATTTGTTATTGTTTTTCAAAGTCCAAAACCGATTTGAATCGCAAATTATCATCCCGCACAATAATTTGCCCTTTAGAGTCGTATCGTATAAAATTATAATCTATGATCTCTTCCGATGCTTTCAGGTCTTTAATATAAAGTTTTTGATTAGCATCAAGCCCAAACTCTATAGTTACCTGCTCTACTTTATATTTCCAGTTTTTAACAAACATGGCTTTACCGTTTTTAGACTGGGAATGGTCTATAGGATAAGGTTCATTTAATCTGAATTGTATTTTTTGTAAGTTGTATTTTTCATCGTAAGAAAAAAAGCCTTCATAAAATTCATCTGACATAAAATGTATAGTCGTAATTTTCCCTTTTACCTTCCGGTCAAAATGATAATCATCCAAATTATTAAAAAAGTCCAATTCAGGTATATTTACATATTTTCTTAATACAATTTCCGTTAACCAATACAAAGGAGAGTCGTTTGTTCCCGGATAACGGGCAAAAAAATCATTATTTAATTTTTCCTTATTCTTACTACTCTGTGCTTGTGTCTTATTGATTTTTTTTTGTTTCAGATCTATCGAAACATTATACAAAAAATTACTGTCAACCAGTGTATCTCCATCATTCATAAACGCTTCCTGACGAATAAAATACTTTTGAGTAGAACCGGTATAATTGTTATAGGTCTGTCTTTTTACATTTTTAATGATATCCGCTATATTTTTTTTCGAAATACGTTCAATAACCATTTCTTCCATTTGTGTTTCTTCTATCTGGGCAAAAGAAAACTGGAAGACGAATAAAAACATCCCTATAATTAAACTTTTCTTCATTTGTGGCTTATTAAGCATACTATTTAATACAAGATTAATACCAAAGTTACGGAAGCAGATAAATACCATCATTTTTGATCGTAATCTGCTTTTGTTTGTAGAGAGTACCTATCGTTTGTTTAAATGTTTTTTTACTCATGCCTAAAATAGCTTTTATCTCTTCAGGATGACTTTTATCATGAATGCCTAAAAAGCCGTTATTGCGCTGTAATTCTTCTAAAAGTATAGCAGCGTTCTTTTCTACTTTTGCATAGCCGGATTTATTACGAGATACATCAACCTTCCCGTCCGGACGAATGCCTTTAATATAACCTATAATTCTGTCTCCTGTCCGTAATTCTTCGAATACTTCATTTTTGTACAGTAATCCTTTATACTGTTCATTAATAATTACATTTATACCTAAATCGGTAATATGTGATACAATTAAGTCTACCTCTTCTCCTACTTCAAGATCAAAAGAATGCTGATCTAAAAACTGGTTAAGTTTTGAAGAACCGACAAGGCGATTGGTTTTTTCATCTAAATACATATATACCAGATAACGCTTACCGGCTTCCATTTTGCGCGCCTGTTCTCTGAAAGGGATAAACAAATCCTTTTCCAGCCCCCAGTCCATAAAAGCGCCGAACTCGTTACTATAATTTACCTTCAGTAAAGCAAATTCGTTAAGGTAAATTTTAGGTTCTAATGTAGTGGCCACTAAACGTTCTTCGTGATCCAAATACAAGAAAACAGTAATTTCTTCATTTACTTCGTAGTTTTTAGGAACATACTTTTTGGGAAGCAGCACATCCTGATTTCCATCAGTCAGAAAAAGTCCTACATTTGTTGTTCGTGCTATTTGAAGTGTATTATATTCGCCGAGTTTCATTTTTGTCTGTTACAATTTCAACAAAAATACAAACTTAAATGTGGTTTCAATCGTCTTTTTATAAATAATATAACCTGGTTTTAACAATCTGAACCGGAAATATACTTACTTTTATAAAAAGTAACTATTCTTCTTACGATTAAGAAAATGTTCCCTGTATTTTATTGTTTATCACTTGCGATTTGCTTAAAATGAATATACGTTTTGAAAAACCCCAGAATAGCCTGTTGTCGGATTATATTGAAGGGTATTATTTTTTAAAAAATACAGAAGAAGATTTTTCTCTTACTTATTTAACCTTTCCCAATAATTATCAAATTGTCTCTATATTATTAAACAGCAGTGTTCAGGTTGAAAAGCATCAAATTAATGTCGTTTCAAACAACGCCGGTTCCTTTATTTCTAATTTCACTTATAATTATACGACACCTCTGCAGGTCAATTACCGCGGTGCAGTGAATGAGCTTACCATTTATTTTAAACCTTTGGGATTAAATTTTTTTGTTTCCGATATTCAGAAATATTATGCCCAAAAAGAAAACTTTGTAAACTTTCTGCCCTTTGATGACTTTGAAGTATTTATGACAGCACTTCTGAATAAGGACGATTTGGAGCTATGTATAAAAGAACTGGAAACCTATTTAATAGGAAAATTACAGAAAGTAAATTTAAAATTAGTGGAAAAGATTAAAAACGATATCATATCTAAAAATATAACGGAAATTGCATCTGAACACGGTCTGTCCCGTCAGTATATCAACAAGCTGTTTCACTCGCACTTAGGAAAATCACCTACAGAATTTAAACGTATCCACCGTTTCAGAGCAACCTTAGAACAACCCCATCTGAATCTGACCCAAAAAGGCTTAGACGCCTTATTCTATGATCAGTCTCATTTAATAAAGGAGTTTCACAAAATGACTCATAATTCTCCAAAAGTTTTTTTCCATAAGGTTGATTTTAAAACATCTAATCCCTGGTTATTCATATGAGTTTACCTTTGTACAATTTTTTGACTTTTTCTTTGTGTAATATTGTAAAAAAAACATAGAAATGATAAAAATTATTACACTACTGGTTTATGCTATAATTTCTGCGACTATAGATGTATCTCCCGAATCGAAGATAACGAACGAACCAGACCCTCATATAAAGCGGATTCAGAAAAATATCAGGCAAAGCACAAATCAAAAGAAAACAGTAAATCAGGAAGATACTGCTTTTGAAAACAGGAAAAAAGAAGATAAAATAAAATGAGGTAATATGTTGTATTTTTGCTGCACAGACGTTGTTCTTGCTGTTGTTTATAAAACTGACTTTTAGGAGTATCAGGCAATTTTCAGGGGGGTTAGCTTAATTATGATTGTTTTATACTTTACAATCTATCCCGAAACACATTGTATTATTCTTTAACAGATAATCTGAATTTTAAATTTTTAAATCCAGGTCAAAAGTTTTACGCAGTACATCCAAAGCAGGGTTTTTTTCAAGTAACAGATTGTATTTATCTTCAATGGTAAACGCTTTTCTTATTTTAATTTCCTCGTTTACCACAATATGTATTTCCAATGCATAGTTATTGAGCTTTTTGCGAAGCGCATTTACCAAATCATATTTGTTTTCATCAAAGCTTATTTTAGAACCTTCGTTAGGGAGCTCTAATGTAATGGAATCACCTGCCAGCATAGGGGTTCCCATACGCATAATGGAGGACATAAGCATACGACCTGTTTTGTGAAATTTATCTGCAAAATAGTCCCATTGCGTCATCAGCTCTTCATACGTAAAGGTATCTTTGGGAAGGTCTTCCGGGTTTACATTTACCTTACTCAGCGATGCCTCTAATTCTTTTTTTAGTTTAATACTTTTTAAGGAAAGTGCCGAAATGGTATGTTCATTCCCGGTTTTGTTAACCGTTATTTTTTGTGTTACCAATTCTTCTTCTGATTCGGCTATCTTTTCTTTAACTGCAGTTTCCTGTTTTTTTATCTCATGGTTAGGTTGATTTTCAACCTCTACCGGAAGATTGTTCAGTGAATTATTTTTAAAATAAGCCGGGGGAATCAGGTAACGTTTAGCTTTTTTTTTTCAGCCGAATGTGTAAGAGAGGCCAATTGCATCAGGCATAACTCAACAAGTAAACGCTGATTTTGACTTACTTTGTATTTTAAGTCACACTCATTGGCTATTTCAATGGCTTCTATCAAAACATCTTGCGCAAGGTTCTGTGCCTGTTCAAAGAACAAACGCTTATTTTCCTCACTTACTTCCAGCAGTTTTAAAGTATCCGGGTTTTTACACACCATTAGATTACGGAAGTGCGATGCCAGCCCAATAATAAAATGATGGCCGTCAAAACCTTTGGACAATATATCATGATAGGCAATCAGCAGCTGTGGAATATCATTTTTAATGATCATGTCTGTAATTTTCAGGTAATAATCAAAGTCCAGTACGTTCAGATTTTCAGCCACTGCCTGGCGTGTTAAATGATTGCCGCAATACGATACCACACGGTCAAAAATAGACAAGGCATCGCGCATAGCTCCATCAGCTTTTTGTGCTATAATATGTAAAGCGTCCTCTTCAAAAGTTATATTTTGATTTTGGGCTACTTCGGCCAGATGATTTTTAGCATCAGCAATAGTAATTCGCTTAAAATCAAAAATCTGGCAACGTGAAAGAATGGTTGGAATAATTTTATGCTTCTCAGTGGTGGCTAAAATAAAAATAGCATGTTTCGGCGGCTCTTCAAGTGTTTTAAGAAACGCATTAAACGCGGACGTTGAAAGCATATGCACCTCGTCAATAATATAAACCTTATACTTTCCGGTTTGTGGCGGTATACGAACCTGGTCTATCAAATTACGGATGTCATCTACCGAGTTGTTAGACGCCGCATCCAATTCAAATACATTAAAAGCAAAATCTTCATTCGGGTCATCATACCCTTCCTGATTGATTTTACGGGCCAGAATACGGGCACATGTGGTTTTGCCAACTCCTCTTGGACCTGTGAACAAAAGCGCCTGCGCTAAATGGTTATGGTCAATAGCATTAACCAATGTATTGGTAATAGTTTCCTGTCCCACTACATCTTTAAAGGTTTGCGGGCGGTATTTTCGCGCAGATACTATAAATTGTTCCATATTTTCCAAGTTCCTACAAAGGTAATGTTTTTAGTAAAATTATAAAAGTTTATTGTGGTTCGGGGTAATAGCCTGAATCGCCGAGCTTTGTTTTCCATGAGGTCCGTAAACGTTCCATATTTATTCCCTGTGCAGGATCGCGGTAATCTATTTTTAATTCGTCGCGCAATTCCAACAGAATGGTTTCAATATAAAAATCCTCAAGGGTTTCCTGCGGATTGTATTTTGTTTTAAGATTGATATCGAATAATTTGGCTGTCTGATTGGACCAAAACGCTGACCAGCCACTTTTGAATTCCTTTACCAGGTCAAAAGCCGTTTCACCGGTTTGGCGGTTGATTAATTTTACTAAAATCTGGCCGTCTTTACGGGATAGTTTTTTCAATCGTTCCTTAAAGTTTTTATTTAAATAATCCTCTGACCGCTTAATATAGTTGCGTTTCTGCTTGGAGGTTTCCATTTTAGCGAGGTTTTTATTTAAAATGGTCAAATTGTCCGATGTTGCCACCACATAAGGATAAACCCTTAAAATTCTTTTTCTTAAAATACCCATTGATTTAACCCGCTCCATCTCTTCTTTTGAGAAATTAATCATCATTTCTGGCAAAAGAAATTCCACTTCAATATCACCATTATCATTAATGGTCGAAGATAAACTGTCGGCATATTTTTCCCAATCATTTACCTGTGCAAAAGAAAATTGCACAACGAATAAAAAAAGAGTGATTAATGTGTTTTTCATGGCTTTATATTCTAATCAAATTTATAGATATTTTTTTAAGTTATAGCACAATCACTTAAATTTGTGAAAACCTCAAATCATGAACACAAAAACCATACTAGATGCGAAAGCACTGTCTTTTTTAGAAGAATATTTAAATAATGCTTCACCTACCGGATACGAAAGCAACGGACAGAAATTATGGATGCGTTATTTGAAACCATTTGTAGATGATTTTATAATAGATGCATACGGAAACTGTGTAGGGGTCATTAACCCGGAAGCCGACTATAAAGTAGTAATAGAAGGTCACGCAGATGAAATTTCGTGGTATGTAAACTATATTACTGACGACGGTTTTATCTATGTGGTACGCAACGGAGGCAGCGATCAGTTTATTGCCCCCTCAAAACGGGTCAATATCCATACGAAAAATGGCGTTATAAAAGGTGTTTTCGGTTGGCCGGCTATTCATACCCGTATGCGCAACACCCCTAACGAACCCACTCCTAAGGTGGAAAATATTTTTATTGATTGCGGTTGCACATCAAAAGAAGAAGTAGAAGCGTTAGGCATTCATGTGGGATGTGTGATTACTTATCCCGACAGCTTTGAAATTATGAATACCAACAAATGGGTATGTCGCGCCATAGACAATCGTTTGGGAGGTTTTATGATTGCCCAGGTAGCACGCTTATTAAAAGAGAACAAGAAAAAACTTCCTTTCGGACTTTATATTACGAATGCTGTACAAGAAGAAGTCGGCTTGCGGGGTGCCGAAATGATTACCCAGACAATCAAGGCAGATGTCGCTATAGTTACTGATGTATGTCACGACACTACTACACCAATGATTGATAAAAAGATTGAAGGTGATATAAAAATAGGAAAAGGTCCTGTAATTGCCTATGCACCTGCCGTACAAAATAATCTGCGTGATCTTATAGTAACCACAGCCGAAGAAAAACACATTCCGTTTCAGCGAACAGCTCTTTCAAGGGTAACCGGCACCGATACAGATGCATTTGCCTACAGCAACGGAGGCATACCTTCAGCTTTATTATCTTTGCCACTGCGATATATGCACACTACTGTTGAAATGGTGCATCAGGAAGATGTGGAAAATACCATTCGTCTCATTTATGAAACCTTATTAAAAATTGAAAACAAACATTCTTTTTCCTATTTTGAATAAAAGAATTTCTTCTTGGTTACAAATAAAAAAGCTACAGAAATTCCTGTAGCTTTTTATTTGTGCTATTATCTCATAGCTGCTTACTTATGCGCAATCACCGATATTTCTATATTTACATTTCTCGGTAAACGTTCTACTTGTACACATTCTCTCGCAGGAGCTGTGTCGGCGTTAAAATAACCGGCATACACCTCATTTATCAATCCAAAATCATCCATATTACGGATAAATACAGTAGCTTTCACTACTTCTTCAAATGTAAAACCCGCTTCGTTGAGAATATATTTCAGGTTTTCCATTACTTGTCTGGTTTCATCTTGTATGCCTGATGTAACCAGTTTTTCTTCAGCCTGGTTATACGGAATCTGACCTGAAACAAAAAGCATATTACCCGCTTGATTAGAATGGTTATACGGCCCTATAGGTGCCGGTGCTTTGTCTGAGTTAATTATTTTTTTCATGCTATAAATTGTTTATCTGTACGTTCTGTCGGCAGCGTTGCGTTTCTCGTATTTAATATCCTGTAAAATAGATGATTTAATACCTATAAAAAATGTCCATTGCTTATAATACCCGTTGGGTATCCAGGAAAAATCCATACGCCATGATTTCAAATCACGCTCAAAACGCAATTGTGTATATGTAACTCCCTTTTGTTTAAAATCATAACCACTTGAAAATCCGAACCGCCAGCCGGGAGAAAGTGTTATATTTCCTGAAGCCATAAGAGAATTGTTGGTAATATCAGGGTTTCGGGCATTATTGTTATACGTCAGTGAATAAGCAAGAGTTAAATCCCAGGGAATATCGCTGTTATAAAAACCTTTAAAAGGTTCTTTTTTCTTATCTTCCTCACCAAACATGCTCTTGCGTCTGTCGGCCAAATCAGTAGCTTGTCCGAATAAATCATCTGCACGTCCTCCGTTGCGTACATTCTGATCGTCAGAGCTTTCTTTTGAACGATCCGTATTACCAAACAACGGATCTTCACTTGACAGTGAGTAGTTCAGTGTAATATTGGCACTGGTCATACGAAACAAACTTCCTCCGTTGTCGATGTTCCATCTGTCTATACGTTTACCTGAGTTATCTATCGCATACGGATCCATAGTAGCGCCCAGGTTTATGTTTAATTTATTGTCCAGAATCTGTGTTCCTGCACTCAAACGCAATGGTGCCAGTTTTAATGAATCTGCAGACATGTTATAACTTGTACTTAAATTCAATGAATTGAGCAACATCATTTTTTTAGGTTCTCCTGTAGGTGAATTGTCATCCCGTATTTTTGCCTCAAAATTATTCCCAAGGGAAAAATTCATCATATTAGACATTCCTAAACTGGGTGATCCGTATATACCACGTTGAAAACGTGTATACTCTTCCATGGTAGTTCCGGTAGCGTCAATCGCATACGTATCGTAATACTGTTCAAAACTCGGGGTATAGGTATAGGACACCGATGGGCGCATAACATGGCGGATAGCCTGTATCTTAGAATCTTTTCCGAAATTAAATGTACCGTAAAGCGTGGTACCGATATTCGCCGAGAAATTATAGGTTCTGAAAGCGTCAAAACCGTTTACACGTTCATCTATCACCCTATTTTCCACTTCACTGTAATATTTCCTGTAGGTATTGAAATACCATACTTCCTGGTAATTTCCGGACATGGAAACAGAAAAATATTTAAGAATTTTAAAATTGGTAGCTATAGGAATAGTATGCTGAATACCTGATTCCATATTACTGAACATTTCACTTTTAAAAAACAACGTATCCGTTGTAGTGATTTGATTGCGCGCGTTAATATTATATTGTAAATTGATATTTTGCAAAATACCTTTTTTGCTTCCGTTTTTGGGAGCAAACGGGTATACCCTATCCATACTGGCCTGGATAGTTGGTAAGGTCATATTAATGGTTTTGGTATTCACATTCTGAGAATGTGTAGCCGAAATACTCATATTCACTTGCGGTACAGACTGAAAAGTCTTGGAATAACTTACGGATGAACTTAAGGTATTATTTAATGCAGCTCCTATATTCTGGGTGTTCATAGACTGACGGAAGTAATTGCTGCTCCCAAGGTTTACCGAAGCTGAGAAACGCGAATTAGGATTTGCTTTCTGGTCTTGTGTATGCGACCATTGGATGTTATAGTTACGGGCTTTGAAATAATCAGGAAACCCCAGTTCACCTTCTATGAGATTTTCAAAACGTACATTCACATTACCACTATATCGGTAGCGTTTGGCGTAACTGGACTGCCCTTGCAGCATATAACTCCCGTTCGTATAGTAATCTCCTAAAACCGTAAGGTCAATATTATCGCTTAAAGCAAAATAATACCCACCGTTTTGTAAATAATACCCTCTTAAATTTGTATCTCCGAAACTCGGAATAATAAAACCTGAAACTGATTTCTCAGACATCGGAAAGAAGGCAAAAGGCAATCCTAAAGGAGTAGGTACATCTGCGATAACCATATTCGTGACCCCTGTAACTACTTTTTTACTGGGTACAAATTTTACTTTATTGGTTTTAAAATAGTATTCCGGGTTATCAATGTCTTCTGCCGTTGTAAAAATGACATCCTTCATAAAGTAAACAGAATCATTCTGCTTTTTTGTTTTTTCCGCTTTAATCCGGAAATCATTATAAGTAGTACGGGTATTCCACACAATAGCTTTTTTGGTTTTCATATTAAACCTGATAGAGTCAGGTTCAATCACCTGTCCCCCCTGTTTAAAAACAGGCCGCTGCGTTAAATTCCCAAGCGAATCTTTAATACGTCCTGCATGCAGTTCTTCTTTCGCGTAATCATATACAATAATACCTGCCTTTAATTCATAATCAAGATACTTGAATTCTGCCTCATTATATAAGGTAACCCGTTTATTTTTCTGGTCCAGCTTTTCATAATCTTTTGCTTTTCGGTTTACCACACCTTCCAGCTTCTTTTTTTGTTTTTTTGATTTAGAACCATTTTTAATAGAATCATTAGCTATTAAAGAATCACTTTTAATTAAAACACTATCTTTTTTATTTTCAGGTGGTAGTATATTTTTTTTATTAGGATTCACCTGTGCATGAACGGATGCTGTTGCCCATATTAAGAACAAAGAAATAAAAACGATATATTTTACTTTTGTTTGCAATTTTTATAAATACTATTTTTGTAGCTGTTGTTTGAAAAATTTGAGTTCAAACTTACATATATTTTTTTTTAATTTTATTCTTTTAATTAATTTAAACCGTATAAAATTATCGTATGATAGTAAATAAAATAAAAGTTGCTTTAGGAATTGTTTTGTTCACCATAGGATCTGTCGCTCATGCTCAGAAATTTAAAGTAGTGCTTGATCCTGGGCACGGCGGAAAGGATTTTGGTGCAGTGCGGAGTAATTATGTAGAAAAGAAAATTGTATTGGATGTAGCCCTGCGTGTAGGTGAAATGCTGAAAAAGGATAAAACCATAGAGATAGTTTATACCCGAAAAACCGATGTTTTTATTGAATTGAAACGGCGCAGTGAAATTGCAAATGATGAAAAGGCAGATATTTTCGTATCCATTCATGCAAATGCAGCAGGTTCTACCGATGCGTCCGGTACAGAAACCTTTGTAATGGGTAATTCCAAAACAGCTTCAAATCTTGAAGTAGCTAAAAAAGAGAATGCTGTAATAACGCTGGAAGATGACTATAAAACCACCTATGCAGGCTTTGACCCGAACAAACCGGAATCCTTAATAGGACTTACATTGGTACAGGAGCAGTATATTGCGCAAAGCATTGAGTTGGCCAGCAAAGTACAGGGGAAATTTTCGAATGATTTAAAACGCAAAAACAGAGGGGTTAAACAAGGACCTTTCTGGGTACTTCACGGTGCTTTTATGCCGAGTATCCTGATCGAACTCGGGTTCGTATCCAATCCGGAAGAAGGCTCCTATTTAAATTCAGATGACGGAAGAGAGGAGCTGGCGCGCGCTATTGCTAATGCTATTTTAGATTATAAAAAGCAGTACCATTCCGCCAACATTATTAAAAATATACAAAACGATAAGGATTCGGAAGCAAAAGATACAGTGGAAAAACCTAAAAAACAGGAAGCTGAACCTGCTAAGACATCTTCTATTGAAATTACCGGGCCTGAAAAAGAAACCAGACAAGGTGTAAAATTCATGGTGCAAATTGCGGCAAGCAGTAAAGAAGTTGCTACTACCCCTGCTAATTTTAAAGGTCTTAAAAATATTAAAATGGTAAAAGAAGGTTCAAATTATAAATACTATTATAATGAAACTTCTGATATAAACAGAGCTCGAAAAGCATTAGAAGAAGCAAAAAACAAAGGATATGGTTCAGCTTTCCTAGTAGCTTACAAAAATGGCAAAAAAGTTAGTATTGAAGAAGCGTTAAAATAAAAGGCGTAATTTTATAAAAAACCTTATTTTTGCTAAATTAAAACACAAGATTTTGAAAGTATCTAAAGAAATAAAAACCGCCTTATTAGTTTTAGTGTCCATTGCTTTGTTGCTTTGGGGGTACAATTTCTTAAAAGGGAAGAATCTTTTCGATAGCAGTCGGAAATTTTATGTAGAATACACTAATGTAGAAGGATTATCAACAGCTTCAGCTGTAACCATTAACGGACTGGGTGTTGGAAAAGTCAATCATATTGCCATTCAGCCAAACGGAAAGCTTTTAGTAGAAATCCTGATGACCAATCCTGTTGAAATCCCGAAATCGAGTAAAGCTATTATTTATGCACCCGCATTAATAGGAGGTAAACAAATTGCTATTGAAACCAATTATGCCAGTAGAGAAATGGCCGAGAGCGGCGATTATTTAATTGCCGGTACACAAGCCGGTTTACTGGATGGTTTAGGCGCAAAGGCAGATCCTGTTATGCAAAAACTGGACTCAGTCCTTTACAATGTAAACAAACTGGTTATCGGAATAAACGGAACTTTAGACCCTGTTGCCCAAAAGAATCTGCAAAATGCATTGGCTGAACTCAACCAAACGATGGTGAATGCCAAGGGCATTACATCAAAATTTGACCGTATCGTTTCTTCAAATGAAGGAAAAATCAACAATATTATGACCGATTTTAACACGACGTCGCAAAACCTGAATAAATTATCCACTAATTTGTCTCAGGCTGATTTGAACGCTATTGTGTCAAAATTTGATCATGCGGCAACTAACCTGGATAATCTGATTTCTTCTATTGACAGAGGGGAAGGGAATATCGGAAAACTCATGAAAGATGAAACCTTGTATAAGAACCTGAACAAGGCATCAAAAGAACTGAGTCAGCTGTTAGAAGATGTGAAACTAAATCCGAAACGGTATGTAAGCATTTCTGTTTTCGGAAAAAACGCAGGGCCTTATGTAGCGCCTGATACTTTAAAAAAGTAAAAGCTGCATTACAAAAATATACAAAACAAAAACAATAATTAATCTTTACAACACATGCAAATTGTAAGTAGTGTTTTATTCATTCTCTTACTCATTGTAGGAATCGGTATTTTTGCAAAAAATGCAAAGAAAATTTACCGAAACATTATGCTGGGTCAGGCCATAAACAGAACCGACAGGCCTTCGGAGCGTTTAAAAACGATGCTCTTAATTGCTTTTGGTCAGAAGAAAATGTTTACCAGACCTATTGCAGCACTTCTGCATCTGGCTATTTATGTAGCTTTTATTATTACCCAGATTGAACTGATTGAAATTTTAACAGATGGTATTCTGGGTACACACCGCGTTTTTAAAAATAGTTTGGGTGGTTTTTACACTTTTATGATCAGTTTTATTGAAATTCTTTCAGTGGGCGCCTTACTAGCTACAATTTTCTTTTTATCACGAAGAAATCTATTAAAATTACCCCGGTTAAACAAAGCTGAGTTATTGGGCTGGCCAAAAAAAGATGCCAACCTGATTTTACTAATGGAACTTATACTGGTGCTGTGTATTTTCACTATGAATGGTGCTGATGAAGCTTTGTATAATATCGGGAAATCACATTTTGAAGGGCAAGGTTCATTTCATTTTACCATTTCCCAGTTTTTAGGTCCTGCCGTATTTGGTTCTTTCAACGAAGGAACATTGCATATTTTAGAACGTATTGGCTGGTGGGGACATTTTATCATGGTGCTGACTTTTCTGAATTATTTATATTATTCAAAGCACTTGCATATTTTATTGGCTTTCCCCAATACCTATTTTTCTAACCTGAATCCGTTAGGGGAATTTGATAATCTGGAGGCGGTAACCAATGAAGTAAAACTGATGATGGATCCTAATGCCGATCCGTTTGCCGCACCGGCCCCTGAAGCTGATGCTATACCGGCTAAATTCGGGGCCTCAGATGTTCAGGATCTGGACCGCGTACAATTATTGAATGCCTATACCTGTACCGAATGCGGACGTTGCACGTCTTCTTGCCCTGCGAATATCACAGGTAAAAAATTATCGCCGCGTTTAATTATGATGAAAACCCGCGACCGTTTAGAAGAAGTCGGAAAGAATATAGACGCCAACAAAGGAACCTTTGTAGATGATGGAAAATCGTTACTAAATGATTATATCACACCCGAAGAATTGTGGGCTTGTACTACTTGTAACGCCTGTGTAGAAGAATGCCCTATCAATATCAGTCCGCTTTCCATTATAATGGATATGCGCCGCTTTTTGGTAATGGAGCAAAGTGCCGCACCTACTGAATTAAACAATATGATGACCAATATTGAAAACAACAGTGCGCCTTGGCAATACAACCAGATGGATCGTTTAAATTGGAAAGACGAAAATTAATTAACCTGAATTTATAGTTTTAATATAAAGAATTATGTCAGAAAGTATAGTAGTGCCCACAATGGCCGAAATGATGGCGAGAGGTGAACAACCCGAAGTTTTATTCTGGGTTGGATGTTCAGGCAGTTTTGATGACAGAGCAAAAAAAATTACTAAAGCGTTTGTGCGTATTTTAAATAGAGCCCAGGTAAAATTCGCTGTTTTAGGAACAGAAGAAGGTTGTACGGGTGATCCCGCGAAAAGAGCCGGAAACGAATTTTTATTTCAGATGCAGGCCATGATGAATATTCAGGTATTTGACGGCTATGAGATAAAAAAAATAGTTACTGCCTGTCCGCATTGTTTTAATACTTTAAAGAATGAGTATCCTGGTTTAGGAGGAAATTATGAAGTGGTACACCATACCGAGTTTTTAAAACAATTATTGGCCGATGGCCGCCTGACTATAGAAGGCGGGCAGTTTAAAGGCAAACGCATTACCTTTCATGATCCGTGTTATTTAGGACGCGCCAATAAAATATATGAAGCACCACGCGATTTAATACGGAAACTGGATGCAGAATTGGTAGAAATGAAACGCTCAAAGGCTAACGGTCTTTGCTGCGGAGCAGGCGGCGCTCAAATGTTTAAAGAACCTGAAAAAGGAAATAAGGACATTAATATGGAGCGTACTGAAGAAGCGCTTACTACAAAGCCCGATATTATTGCGGCGGGTTGCCCTTTCTGTAACACAATGTTGACCGACGGTGTTAAATTCAATCATAAAGAAGGTGAGGTAAAGGTATTGGACGTGGCCGAACTCATTGCTAATGCTGAAGATTTATAACATGTTTCCATGAAAAAAATCACGGGATTATTTTTGCTGATCAGTCAGTTGGCAGGGGCACAACAAATGCTGAAAGAAGATTTGCTGGCTGACGTAGCTGATAAAATCTGTGACCATTACCTAAGTAATCCACCAGAAAAGGTAACCAATAATCTACTGGGTATTTATATGTTAAATGCTATTTCCATACATAAAGAAGATATGATTTTTTATTATGGAAAAGATTATTTTACCAATGATGAAACCATGGTGAAATTAGGAGAAGAAATCGGATTATATCTGGCGTTAAAATGCCCCAATATCTTCAGTTCTTTTATAGAAGAAGATACCATCCCGTATGATATGCCACAACTTATTCAACTGTCAGGTAAAATTACTAAAATAAAGAAAGAGCAGTTTTTATCGTTCATTTTAACGGAAGCATCTGGAAAAACAACAGAATTTCTTTTATTATATGATTTTAGCAGTTCCTATCTTTTAACCGACGGACTGATAAAAGAAAATGATACCATAGATTTAAGTTATTATAAAGAAGAACTATTCGATGCTAAAATAGGTAAATTTGTAAACTTTAATATAGTTACCGATTTAATAAAAAAATAAAATGTTTATACCTTTTAACGATATGCCGAAATCATCACGTGTCTGGATATACCAGTCAAACCGGAAATGGAGTGATGAAGAAACCCAAGAAATACAGAAAATAATTCATCAGTTTGTTGAAAACTGGGCCGCGCATGGCACTCCTTTAAAAGCATCTTATGAACTAAAATACAACCGTTTTATTGTTTTAGCTGTAGATGCTGACTATCATGCCGCATCAGGTTGTTCTATAGATGCCTCTGTGCGGGTCATTCAGGAACTGGAACAAAAATTTGGTATCGATCTATTAGATAAAATGAATGTAACCTATAAAACCGGAGAGTTTATTGCGCATAAATCACTTATCGATTTTAAAAAGATGGCAAAAGAAAAAGCCGTAAATGGTGCTACCATCGTATTTAACAATCTGGTGAACACGCTAGAAGAATTTGAAGATTTCTGGGAAGTACCGGCCGCTGAAAGCTGGCACAGTCGTTTTTTTTAATCCTTAATATTTCCTAAAAAATTATAATTTTCATCCTCAAAAGTTTATTTTTGAGGATGTTTTATTTTACAAGATAACTATGAGATTTTTATTTTTAAGCCTAATTCTTTTATCACAATTAACATTTGCCCAGAAACGAAAGCCATTGCCGGAACAAGTATGGGTAGACAGTGTTTATAACCAGTTGAATTTTGATGAAAAGGTAGCGCAATTATTTATGGTAGCGGCCTATTCAAACAAAGACAATAAACATATAGACGGGCTGGTTAATCTGGTAAAAGACTATAAAATAGGAGGAGTTATCTTTTTTCAGGGAGGCCCCGGCAGACAGGCAAAAATAACCAATAAGCTTCAGGCTGCTTCTAAAGTTCCTCTCCTGGTAGGTATCGATGCCGAATGGGGACTGAGTATGCGTTTAGATTCTACTTACCGTTACCCGTGGAACATGACACTCGGTGCCGTTCAGAAACTGGACCTCATAGAACAAATGGGAGAACAGATGGGAGAACAGGCCAACCGTATGGGCATTCATTTCACCTTTGGGCCTGTAGTAGATATCAATACCAATCCTAAAAATCCTATCATCGGAAATCGTTCTTTTGGCGAAACAAGAGAGATTGTAACCGATCATGCCTTATCTTTTATGGAAGGGCTACAATCTAAAAATGTATTTGCCACAGCAAAACATTTTCCCGGACACGGAGATACTTCTACAGATTCACACCACGCCCTACCCTATTTAGATTTTACCCGAAAGCGTTTAGATGACATTGAATTATATCCGTACAGAAAACTTATCGAAAAGGGTCTTGCCAGCATTATGGTAGCTCATTTAGATGTACCTGTTCTGGAACCGCGTCCCGGAGTACCTACATCATTATCTTATGCCACCATTACTACTTTATTGCGAAATGAATTAAAATTTAACGGGTTAATATTTACTGATGCTTTAAATATGAAAGCCGCTACCAACTATAAACCGGCAGGCGAAGTAGATTTAGAAGCTTTTCTGGCAGGTAACGATGTCATGCTTTTTGCTGAAAATGTGCCATTAGCCATTCAAAAGATAAAAGAAGCCTATGATAATGGAAAAATTACGGAAAATCGTTTGGCCGCTTCAGTAAAGAAAATCCTGGCTTATAAGTATAAAGCCGGTTTATATAAATACAGGCCTATTGACTATAAAAACCTGTACCATGATTTAAATGCTTCAGAATATGACGATCTAAATAAAAAATTATATGAAGCGGCTATAACCGTTATTAAAGATGAAGATATGCTCCCTTTGCGTAAATCAGAAAAAATTGCCTATGTAAAACTGGGAGATGATATAAACAATACTTTTATTGACGCCTTAAAAAGAAAAGCCAATATCACCACCTTCTTTTCCACCTCCATCGAAAGTGCCGCTGATTTGGATGGTTTTGACAAAGTGATTGTTGGTTTTCACAAAGCCGACGGTGCCTGGAAAAATCATGATTTTACCCAGATTGAGCTGGATTTATTAGACACCATTGCAACAAGTCATCCCACAGTTCTGGTAGCCTTTACCAAACCTTATGCTTTATCAGCCATTCAAAATTTTGACGCGTTGAAAGGCGTTGTATCAGGTTATCAAAACAATGTATTTGCCCATAACGCTGCTGTTGAAGTATTATTTGGAAATAAATCAGCTAAAGGAAAATTACCTGTTTCTATTAACGCTATGTACAAAGTAAACGGAAGCTCAGCAACAGGGTATACCTCTAATGAAATTAAAAAAGAAGAAAAAAGACCAAAAGAGGTCGTAAAAAGCAAGATTACGCCTCTAAAAAATAATGATAGTAATACCGTAAAACAGGAGATTCCGGTAGTTCAGGAAAAAAACACTATTCCTGTAAAAGATGCCACCCTTGTATTTTCAACCCCTGAAAAAGAAGGGATGAATGCATCAAGACTAAAAGAAATTGACCGTATTGCCCAGACAGCAATTGATAAAGAATATACTCCGGGTATCCAGGTTTTAGTAGCGCGAAACGGGAAGATAATTTATGAAAAATCGTACGGTAAACAGACCTACGACAACGGGGCATTGCCTGTAAAAGACGCCACAATTTATGATCTGGCCTCATTATCTAAAATTTTGGGTACGCTCCCTATGGTCATGAAAATGTACGATGAAGGAGTCCTTACTTTTGCACAAACTC
Organism: Paenimyroides tangerinum; assembly: GCA_050990835.1. GTDB lineage: Bacteria > Bacteroidota > Bacteroidia > Flavobacteriales > Flavobacteriaceae > Flavobacterium. The sequence continues at coordinate 2,589,550 of CP158859.1, forward strand.
TGGGAGAATGGCTTCCTGAATTCAAAAACACCGACAAATCGGGTATTACCATAAAAGAACTTCTATTACATGAATCAGGGCTTGTAGCCTGGATTCCTTTTTATAAAGAAACGTTATTAAACGGCCACCCAGATCCTAAACTGTATAAAAACACCTATTCTCCTGAATATCCTATACAGGTAGCGGAAAACTTATTCTTGAAAAAAGACTATAACAAAACCATTATCAATACCATCAAAGAATCCAAGCTCGGGGCAAAAAGCTATAAGTATAGTGATTTAAATTTTATCCTTTTAAAAGAAATCGTTGAACGTCATTATAAAAAACCACTTGATATTCTGGTCAGTGAAACGTTTTACAAGCCTATAGGTACACAACTAACCTATAACCCGCTTCATAAAGTAGATATGGATTTTATTGCACCGACCGAAGAAGACGAATACTATCGTTATACACGGATACAGGGCTATGTACATGATATGGGTGCCGCTATGTTTGGAGGAGTAGCTGGCCATGCCGGTGTATTTGGTAATGCAGAAGATGTTTTTAAAATGATGCAATTTTATCTGGATGGAGGTAGTTATAAAGGCAATCGTATCTTAAGAACCAAAACCATTAATGATTTTAATACTTGTTATTCGTGTGGAAAAGGCAGTCGCAGAGGGGCTGGTTTTGACAAACAGCAACTGAAAGGCGGTGGACCTACCTGCGGGTGTGCGTCGGCCAGAAGCTTTGGACACACCGGTTTTACAGGAACAATAGCCTGGGCAGATCCGGAGTATGACCTGGTATATGTGTTTTTATCAAACCGTACCTACCCTAATGCCGATGATAATAAACTGTCTAAAGCCAATGTGCGCGAAGATATACAACAGGTAATTTATGATGCTATCAAACAATAAAAAAAGACCGCTTAGCGATCTTTTTTTATTTTATAGATGTAACAGCTTTTTAAGCGCAGCATGCTCATCATCGGGCAGATAAGGCACCAGATTTACAAAGTATTCTTTAAACTCTTTTCTTTTGATAAGTTCCGTAATGGCATCACGGCCGAATTTTTGAAACTGACTTTTCGGATGTACAAGTGCACCAACCAACTGGGGCAATACATTACTGTCATATTTATTCAAAAACCACATGGCCTGAATAGCATTTTGGCGAACATTACTATTAAATTTACTTGTAGAAAAATTTTGCAATTCAATATACCAGTGCGGCTTTTTATCGTCATGATACCCTTTAGTAGATAATGCCAGCATTAACCAGGTAATCCGTAAATTTTTATCATTAAACCCTACCCAGGTTTTGGTTCTTTCCAACAACTCAGAACGGTAACTCTCTTTCTGGTACCACAAATTCTTTAAGGCCATCTCACGTGTTATGTAAGATTCATCATTCAGAAAATTTTTATAAGAAGTTTCAAATGCTGTCGGAATTTCTTCTATAATCTGTACCAAGGCTTGTCTTACTTTTATATTTTTAGACTGGGCCACAAAATCATAAAATTCGCGGGCGTCTGTGTAAGGTACTTTGTGCAGCTGGTAAATTACTTCTTGTTGCACCTGCTCAAAAGCAGATGTTTTCAAGATTTGAAGCAGTTCTTCTTTCTTACTTTCAAAAGGTACTTTTTGTTTTTCAACCAATGCCAAATATTCACTGATTAGCGGGCTGTTCTGTAATAAGTACAGCGCTTCTTTAATAGGAAACTTATTGCCCTTTAGCCAAACATCTTCAAAATGTTGCCGGTTAAAGGCCGTAACAGCCTCTACTTCATCCAGAAATTGTGCAGTAGAAACATTCTTATAGGCGTATTTTGCCAAATAATTCTTAACAGCATTTCTGAAATTGTCTGCTCCGATTTGAGAGTTCAATGCAAATAAAGCCCAAGCTCCTTTCTGGTAATAGGTAAGCGTTGTGGCCCCTTCGCTCAGTATAACTGTGTTTTTTGAGCTAGCGTTTTCCTTTTCTATATTTTCGGCCATATTGTACAACTCCCAGAAATAATGGTTGTCTCCATAAATATCGCGTTCCGCTAAAAGAGCATAATACGTGGCAAATCCTTCCTGCAACCAATGATCTCTGTTTTCTTTTGCAGTAATCAAATCACCGAACCATTGATGGGCCATCTCATGCGCATTTACATTATCATAATCCCTGTCATTCCTGCCTATATTATCTACTACAAAATCCTGGTTGAAAATAGTTGAGGTCGTATTTTCCATTCCTGAATATAAAAAGTCTTCAACCGGGATATTACGGTAAACTTTCCACGGATAGGGCACTCCTATTTCTGTTTCCAGAAAATCAAACATTTTTTTAGTATGCTGATAGGTATTTTTCAGACGGGAAGCTTCAGCCGGCCGTATAAAAGATTCTATGGGAACCCCTGACCGGGCTTTTTCAGTAGTTACCTGATATTTGCCTACAGCAAGCATAACAAGATAAGAAGCCATGGGCTGGTTCATTTTATACGTCCAGGTTGTTTGGCCACCTACATTTGATTTTTGCTCTAATTCACCATTTGCCACTACGTGATAATCACTGTCAAAGGTAACTTTAGTAGAGAAGATAACTTTTTCATTATAATCGTCAAAACTCGGTAACCAGTGGCTGGTATATTTTCCCTGTCCCTGTGTCCAGATTTGTAGATCTAAACCTGTACCTATAAAATAAAGTGCTTGTTTCGGTAAAGCTTCATACTGAATATTTACTGTATTTTTTCCGACCGTATACCCCGAAAAAAGTTTTAACTGTTTTTGGTTATTTTTAAAATTTACTTTTTTGCCGTTTAGCACTACCTGAGTAAAATGCATATTTTTAGCATCTATGTTTATGGTATCTATTTCTGTTTTTACTTCAAAAGTATAGGTTACATTTCCCATTACCTTACGTTCAGACAGATTAAACTTAATATCGGTATCTGCCGTTAAAAAATCTACTTTTTCCCGTTGTTGTGCCTGTAGCAATAGCGGTAAAAATAAAAAGGAGAGTATTATTTTTTTCATTTAAATAAAGATTTCGCTATAAAAATACAAATTCATTTTATAAAGCTTTGGGTTATTTCCTTTAAAAATGGAAATATAGACGTACTTTTGCAAAAAAACAACATGCAATTTTCTGATTTCGGTTTTAACAATAATATACTTCAGGCACTGGCAGATGTAAACTATACCACGCCTACTCCTATACAGCAAAAAGCCATTCCTGTTATACTGGAAGGAACAGACCTTGTAGGATGTGCCCAGACAGGCACAGGAAAAACAGGTGCTTTCGCTTTGCCTATTATCAACACCATACATCGCATTGTAGGGTCGCCGAAAAAAAGAAAAAACATCCGGACACTTGTTTTAACACCAACACGTGAGCTGGCTATACAAATTGCTGAGAATTTTGATTTGTTTGCCAAATATACAGCTATAAAAACACATGTTATTTTTGGAGGCGTTAATCAGGTCCCTCAAGTAAATGCGTTAAAAGAAGGTGTTGATGTGTTAATTGCTACTCCTGGCCGTTTTCTGGATTTATACAAACAGAATTTTATAAATATAGACCAATTACACCAACTGGTTTTGGATGAAGCTGATTTAATGCTTGATATGGGTTTTATTAATGATGTGCGAAAAATTGTAAAATTATGCCCTGAAAACCGGCAGACATTACTTTTTTCTGCAACTATGCCTTTGGCTATTCGTGAACTTGCAGATGAATTTTTAAGTCAGCCCAAATATGTTTCAGTAGATCCGGTGTCAAGTACAGCAGAAAAAATAAAACAAAAAGTATATTTTGTTGAAAAAGAAGACAAGCGTAAACTGTTGTTACATCTTCTGACGGAAGAAAAATTAAAGAACGTTCTTATTTTTACGCGTACTAAACACGGTGCTGATAATGTAGTGAAATTTTTATCCAAACAAAATATTAAGGCGGGTGCCATACATGGAGATAAATCGCAGAATTCCCGCCAACGTACTCTGGAGGCTTTTAAAAATAAGGAAATTGATGTATTGGTAGCCACCGATCTGGCATCACGTGGTATTGATATAGAACAGTTGCCGTATGTTATCAATTTTGACATTCCTAATATTTCGGAAACATATGTGCACAGGATAGGCCGAACCGGAAGAGCGGGAAACGACGGCACTGCCTGGTCTTTTGTAGGAAAAGATGAAAAAGCGTACTGGCAAGACATCGAGAAACTAATCCGTTTACAGGTAAAAACAGTAAAAGATCATCCGTTCGGCTGGAAAGAAAACAGTGAAGCCGAACCCCTAAAAAAAGACTACCGGAATAAATCAAAAACAAAAAATATGGCACAAAAAAATACTTCGAAAAAAGAGAGTTCTTCCCGAAAATCAGACACTTCAAAAAAGAATAAAAAGCGTTGGTACTAACCGGCGAATTTCATATCTTTAAAATAAAAATATGAAAAAATTAGGTATTCTTTTAGTGCTTTTTGTGAGCCTGTCTGCTTGCAATAAAAGTGATTTCGCCTATAGCGAAAAGGTAACTCATGACTTTTTAAGTAACCGGGAAAAACTGGAAAATTTTCACCAGGAGGTTTTAGACGGGAAATTTATCAATCAAAGTGAAACAGCTAAGCATTTTAGTGAAACGTCAGCGAATAATTTTATCCAGATTAGCCAAAGTACGGTAAAAGATATTAACGAATTAAAACACTCCGGTGCTGCAGATGCTTTTCATGCGAAAGTAATTGAATATTTAAGCACTCTCTCTGACAGCTACTATCCGGAAGCAAAAAAATATATTTTAGCCAATGATACTTCTTCTGAAAAAGAGACAGCTTTGCAAAACCTGAAAACAATTAAAGAAAAATTAAGTACCTTGGAAGATGAAGCTCTCACCGAGCAAGAAAAGTTTTTTAAAGAAGTAAATATTCAGGCAAAATAAAAAAGCTGTTGCCATGGCAACAGCTTTTTTATTAAGGTATGTATTTTTTATCAAAATTAGGTTTTCTTTTTTCAAGGAAGGCATTTCTTCCTTCTATGGCTTCTTCAGACATATAGGCCAAACGGGTAGCTTCCCCCGCAAAAACCTGCTGTCCTACCATGCCGTCATCTGTCAGATTCATGGCAAATTTTAGCATTTTTATTGAAATAGGAGATTTTGCCAGTATTTCCTGCGCCCATTCATAAGCGGTATCTTCCAACTCATTATGCGGAATCACCGCATTTACCATTCCCATTTCATACGCTTCCTGAGCGGAATAATTTCTCCCCAAAAAGAAAATTTCCCTTGCTTTTTTTTGCCCGACCATTTTGGCTAAATAAGCAGAGCCATACCCGCCATCAAAGCTTGTAACATCTGCATCGGTTTGCTTAAAAATAGCATGTTCCTTGCTTGCCAGTGTTAAATCGCACACAACGTGTAAAGAATGTCCGCCACCTACGGCCCAGCCCGGTACTACTGCAATTACCACTTTAGGCGTAAAACGAATCAGGCGTTGTACTTCTAAAATATTTAAACGATGATAACCGTCTTCTCCAACATATCCCTGGTACCCCCTCGCCTTCTGATCGCCTCCGCTGCAAAAAGAATATACCCCGTCTTTCGGAGACGGTCCTTCAGCCGATAGCAATATTACGCCAATGGAAGTATCTTCATGCGCGTCATGAAAGGCACGAAGCAATTCAGATGTGGTTTTAGGACGAAAGGCATTGCGTACCTCAGGACGATTAAATGCAATGCGTGCCACACCATTGCTTTTTTTATAGGTTATATCATCAAAATGTAGAGCTGTTTCCCACTGAATTGTACTCATAAATAATAACTTTTGCTGTAAAGTTAACGTAAAATAAAGGTTCTTAAAAATTATTTTGGTATAAAAATTTTAACATTTCATTTTATACAAAAGGTTGACAAACTACCTTACATTATTCTATATTTGCTTTTATTTCCTATTTAATCCATCATGAAATTTATTTATATTTCTGCAATAGCTTTTACGTTATTTTCATCATCTTGCAGTAAAAACGAAGCTAATGCACAAAGTTTGCCGCCTAAAGCCAAGGAAAATCCATATGAAGTGGTTTTTAAAAAATTAACACCGGGATACCTTGAGGAAAAAAGGCATATTGTTGATAATTATTTCCATACCTATATAGACAAAGGAGGGTTTTCAGGAGGGTTTCTGGTAGCTAAAAACGGACAGATTATTTATGAAGATTACCAGGGGTATGCTAATTATGAGAAAAAAACACCTATTACTAAGGAAACTCCGATGCATGTGGCTTCTGTTGGAAAAGTGATTACCGCCGTCAGCATATTACGATTGGTAGACCAGGGAAAGATAGAATTGGACCAAAAGGTAAATACTATTTTAGAAGGTTTTCCATATGATAATATTACGGTTCGCTTGTTGTTAAATCATCGGTCTGGTATTCCGTATTACGGTCATTTTACAGAAAAAGCCGGTGTTTGGGACAGAAAACAAACACTTTATAATAAAGATGTGCTGAATATACTAACAAGCGGTACGGTTAAACTTGATTTTACGCCGGATACCCGTTTTACCTATTCTAACACAAACTATGTTTTATTGGCTTTGATTGTTGAAAAAACAACGGGAAAAACATTTCATAATGCCTTAAAAGAGCTTATTCTTGCGCCTTTAAAAATGAAAAACACTTTTATTTTAGATGATTTATCCAGAAAAGACAGTGTTACACAATCTTATTACGCCAATAACCGCAAAATGCACTGGGATTACCTTGATGGCACATACGGGGATAAGAACATATATACTACTCCCCGCGATATGTTAAAACTTGACTTGGCCTTATACTCGGATGCTTTTTTAAGTAAAAAGATAAAAGAACAAATGTTTAAAGGCTATAGTTATGAAAAATCAGGGCAAAATAACTACGGTTTAGGATTACGTATGATAGAACCCAAAGATGAAGGCGATCTTTACACCTTTCATAACGGCTGGTGGCGAGGGAATAAAACTTCTTATATAACCATTCGGCAAGATTCCGCAACCATTATCTGTTTTACCAATAAAAATTCACCTTTGGCGTATAAAACAAAAGCACTGGCCAAAAAATTTGGTAATTTTCCGTTTATCCAATCCAGTGACGATAGTGAATAATAAAAAAACTCTTGAAATTTTCAAGAGTTTTTTTATTAAGCTATTTTACAATTATTTTTTTAATCTGGGTTTTACCGTTTATAACAGCCAGAACAATATAGGTACCCCTATCAGATAAACTGGTATCAAAGCCGTAATTTGTTATACTTTCAAGTGATTTACTTTGTATACGCTTGCCATTGGACTGGTAGATATACACATTTACATTACTTTCTTTTTTCAGATCAAACCGGACAGTAAAAACTTCATTAGCTTTTACCGGGTTAGGGTAGACCCCCCAATCATTCGTCACTATTTCGGGCTTAGTATCAGTAGTTTTAGTACTGTAAGAGAGTGTAAAACTGTCGTATGCTTCATTGCCCGTATGCCATGCCACGTCGTTAAATACCAAATAACCGTTTTCAAGAACACCTTTAATTTTTTCGTTTTCCGTATTTCTATTAAAAAAAGTGCTGTTTCTGTTTATAACCAAAGAATAAGCTTGGGAAGAATCAAAATCAGCAATCTGTGAAACGTCAAAACGCAACTGGGTTATCGGGGTATTTCCTGTATGACTCTGCACAAGCCATTCCCTGTTCAGTATAAACTCTGTTCCGTTAGGAGAAAAAGTCAAGGCTCCATCGTTATCCCCAACCAGAACAAAAGCTGCATCTTCTATATCATAGGGTGTAGATAACGTTAAAAAGTTATCCAATGAATTTACCGACTCTTTCTGAAGTAAACTGAAGTTATCATTCCTACCTAATCCTATAATATGCTGGTTTGTTTTTGGGTTAGCTTCAGAATGCCATAATTTTGTACCATTTGTCGCGACATAATTATTGAGATTAAGTAATGTTATACCGTATTTAAGTGATAAGTAGGTTTGCATTTGCTGATGATCTGCTTCGGTAAATGCTTTGTCAAAATACAAAACCTCATACAAATCCGTTTTGTCCGTTACATCATCATTAATTATAAAAAAGTTATCATCGGGTCTTTGTTCATTAACAGGAACCGTAAAGTTATGTTTAAAAATGGCACCGGTTTCTATCTTACGCTGCAAGGTTGCCTCATCTTTTACACTACTATCTTTTATACGTGTACTCAGGGCAATATCATAACATTTAAAGTGATAATTGATCAAATCGATACTGTCGCGATCCTGCGATTTAAAGACTACATAAAAACTCGCATCCTTAGATTGAAAATTATTCAGGAGCTTTGCTTTTGTACCGGCGTCAAATTGTAGCTGAATATGGCCGTTTAATTTGTTCAGTCCTTTTGCGTTGTATACCTCTGATCCTTTATACCATACTTTAGCTTGGTTTAAAAGATGTTGGCTTTGCGCTTGTCCTAATGTTGGAGCAACACAAGCACCCACTATAAAAAGTAATCTTCTTATCATAATACCTTCATTTTATGTTAAAAATAATAAAAAAAACAATAGGATATTACGATGATATAAAAACTTTTCAGTAAAGAAGTTTATTTAAAAAGGATGTCTTTTATAATATTTTTTTGAAGTTCTTCATTCAGCATCTGGATAATTTTTGCTTTGCCGTAACTCAGCTCTTCCCGTAATACCGCTGAAGTTAACGCTACATATAAAACATTTTTCCGTAAAACTACTTCTTTTGTATAGCTGGCAATACCCGGACCAAGCAGATTTATCCATGCCTCTTTTACATTAAGCTTGTCTATGCCATTTTCTAATTTATATCCCTTTATCAGCACATGTAACACATCGTGTAGAGTAGTTTGTTCCTTTAAACGATCGTTGGGATTAAATTTTTTATTCATGGCTTACAGTAATAGGTTCGTATTTTTTATACGTATATATGATATCCAAGCTGTTTTTTATACGAAATCCCTCATCAGAAATTTCGATTATTTCTTCTGTCCAGTCAGCATATTCTGTCTGGCATTTTAAAATCGTTTTCTCTTTGTTATTGAGCAGTATCAGTGATTCCTTTATACCGTTACTTTGGTATTTGCCATTGAATTGAGGCACCATTTTCTGACGAAAACCTTTTCCGTTCTTAAATTCAATATACTCTACAGTTGTATTTACGCTATATTCTTTTTCATTACCTTCTGGTCCCTTTACAGCTACTATTTCCCAATAACCGTTTAATTTATCCAGTTCCGAAGGTGTTATTTTTTTCGTACAGCTTACCAGTAATACAAGTACCAAAAAGATATACCCTATCTTATTTTTCATTATTTAAAAAAAGAGTCTACAAATTCATATTTATTAAAGACCTGCAGATCATCTATTCCTTCACCTACCCCTATATATTTTACCGGTATCTGGAACTGGTCTGAAATGCCAATTACAACACCTCCCTTAGCTGTTCCGTCAAGCTTGGTAACTGCCAGAGAAGAGACTTCTGTTGCCACGGTAAATTGTTTAGCCTGTTCGAATGCATTCTGTCCCGTTGATCCGTCCAGTACAAGCATTACATCATGAGGTGCATCGCCAATTACTTTCTGCATGACGCGTTTTACTTTACTTAGTTCATTCATCAATCCTACTTTATTATGCAAACGCCCGGCCGTATCAATAATCACGACATCTGCCTGTTGGGCTACCGCCGACTCTAAAGTATCAAAAGCCACAGAAGCAGGATCAGACCCCATTTGTTGTCTTACAATAGGCACCTGTACCCTGTCAGCCCATATCTGAAGTTGATCAATAGCCGCTGCTCGGAATGTATCAGCGGCCCCCAAAACCACTTTATAACCGGCCTTTTTAAACTGATGCGCCAGTTTGCCTATAGTAGTTGTTTTTCCCACGCCATTTACTCCAACCACCATTATTACATACGGTTTTTTATGTTCCGGAAGTATAAAATCGCTTGCCTCACCTGATTGCGTTTCGGAGAGCAACCCCATGATTTCATCACGCAAAATAGCATTTAGCTCATCAGTACCCATGTATTTGTCCCGGGCCACACGCTCCTCAATCCGGTCAATAATCTTTAAGGTTGTATTTACTCCTACATCGGAAGTAATCAGAACGTCTTCCAGATTATCCAGAACATCATCGTCTACTTTTGTTTTACCGGCTACAGCTTTGGTTAATTTAGAAAAAAAGGAAGTCTTTGATTTCTCTAAACCCTTGTCTAGTGTTTCTTTTTTTTCGGAAGAGAATATGCGCTTAAAAAAACTCATGTTTGCAATATTTTACCACAAATATAAGGATTTATACGAAATGAGAAATCATAAAAAAAGCTATCTTTTCAGATAGCTTTTTTACATTTTTTATTGATTATTTCTTATTCAAAAAATCATCAACTAATTCAGGAGCCATAACAGCTTCAACAAAAGTGTAAGCTCCCGTTTTCGGAGATTTAACCATTTTAATTGCTTTGGTTAATTTTTTAGATCCCCCTCTTAATGTTGCTACGGTTTTCTTTGCCATGACGTCTCAATTATTTAATTTCTTTATGAACAGTTACTCTTTTTAAGATAGGATTGAATTTTTTAATTTCCAATCTGTCCGGAGTATTTTTTTTATTTTTTGTAGTGATGTAACGAGATGTTCCTGGTAAACCAGTTGCTTTGTGCTCAGTACATTCTAAAATTACCTGAATTCTATTACCTTTCTTTGCCATTGTATTAAATTTTTATGGGTACTGAATTACTTAACTAATCCGTTCGCTCTTGCTTCTTTCAAAACAGCTGCGATACCTTTTTTATTAATTGTTTTTAATGCAGATGTAGATATTTTCAAAGTTACCCATCTGTCTTCTTCTGCAATGTAGAAACGTTTCTTAACTAAGTTTACCGAAAATTTTCTCTTAGTTTTGTTCATTGCGTGAGAGACGTTGTTTCCAACCATTGCTCTCTTACCTGTAATTTCACAAACTCTTGACATTATTTCTTACGTTTAAATAAATTATTATAATCAGGGTGCAAAATAACAAAATAAAAATCGTTTATACAAATATTAATATGTATTTTTTAATAACTTTTTGTAGAGTATATCCAGGGTTTTATTCACTGCCGCCTGAATTACTTTTTCTCTTGGTTGCCCAAAGTTAAATGTGTAGCCCACTACATTGTCCGGTGTAGCCAGAGCTATACATACTGTTCCTATTTCCGCGTCTGCTTCCCCTTTTTGAGGGCCTGCATTTCCGGTAGTTGCCAGTGCGTAGTCGGTTTTGAAAATTCGTCTTGCACCCACAGCCATTTCTTTTGCTACTTCTTCACTTACCACACTATACTGATCAATAGTTTCCTGCTGAACACCTAAAACAGCTACCTTAGCTGCTGTAGCATAAGTTACCGCCCCTCCCTTAAAAAAAGAAGAAGCACCTTCTATAGCAGTAAGCGTTTGGGCTACTTTTCCTCCTGTACAGCTTTCCGCCACTGCCAATGTTCTAGCTCCTTTTGTCAAAAGAGTACCTAAAGCGACTTCTAAAGGTTCATTTTCGTTTAAACTCACAATGCAGTCCGAAAGCAATAACTGCAGTTTTTGTATTTGGTCAGACAGCTCTCTTTTTAATTTTTCTCTGTTTTCTCCATGCGTAGACAAACGCAGTTTTACCATACCCGGGCTTGGCAAATAAGCTAAGGTAATACAGGAAGGCAGACTATTTTCCCAATCTGAAATTCGCTCTGCTAATAGGCTTTCCCCCACTCCTTGTGTAATAACCGTTTGGTGGATATTGTAAAAAGGTTGAAATTGTTCAGCAAGATAAGGAAGTAACTGTTCATTAACCAGATGCTTCATTTCAAACGGCACACCCGGTAAAGAAACATATATTGTTTTGCCTTGCTGTATCAGCATACCCGGTGCAGTACCCACTTTGTTAAAAAGCACTTTGGCTTTTGAAGGTACCAAAGCCTGATCGGCATTCATCTGAGTGATAGGACGTTTATAAAAATTTTCCATCAACGACTTCACATGTTGGTATACTTTTTCATCTTGTATCAGGCTATCCCCAAAATAATCACAGAAGGTTTTCTTGGTTACATCATCTTTTGTAGGACCTAATCCGCCGGTAAGTACTATCAGGTCAAGTTTATCTTGGAAATACAATAACGTATCGGCAATTGCTTCTTTTGTATCGGAAATAGTTACTATTTCTTCCACCTCAAAACCATTTTCATCCAGTACTTTAGCCAGATACGCGGAATTGGTATCAAGAATCTGTCCTATTAAAATTTCATCGCCAATGGTTACTATTGCTGCTTTCATATTATCGAAAAATCCCGTTTTAATTCTTTAAGGGTTTTCATCAGGCTTTTTTTTAATGCCTGTACCATTTCTATTCCTTCACTCTTTTTTCCTTCCCTGGTTTTCCATTCCAGCAATGCTTCAGTAAAATGTTTAGCTTCCTGCAAATCTAAAACGGTAACTGTAGGCTCTATTTTTAAAAGGTGTTTTACCACTTTATCATATTTTTTCTTCGATACCGCTTTTATGAGTTTCTCTAAGCGGTGCTCCAGTAACGCTGTATGGTGTATAATCTGTTCTTTCAGTAAAACCGAATTATCTCCTGTAGCTGCAATTAGTTGCGTTAAATTATAATACAAAGCCATTATAATACATTTACTCTGAATATCGACTGGTTTTCTATATAACCTTCCAATACATCACCTGTAGCAACTGTTCCTACGCCGGCAGGTGTGCCTGTAAAAATCAGGTCGCCCGTTTTTAAGGTAAAATATTGCGATGCATATGCTATAAGCTCATCTATCTGCCATAACATTTGCGAAGTATTCGCTTGCTGTACGACATTGCCGTTTTTGTACAGAGAGAAAGAAATATCCTGTATATTTTGCAGACTTTCTTTCGAAAGGAAATCTCCTACAAGTGCTGAATTATCAAATGCTTTTGCTATTTCCCATGGTAATCCCTTTTGTTTGAGCCGGGTTTGTATATCACGTGCGGTAAAATCAATCCCTAAGCTCATCTGATCGTAATATTTATGGGCAAATCTGCTCTGAATGTATTTTCCTACTTTATTAATCTTAACGACTATTTCAACTTCATACTGCACATCCGAAGAAAAGTCGGGTATAGGAAAAGGAAATCCTTTATTCAACAATGAAGTATCAGGTTTCATAAATAAAACAGGAGCTTCTGGTTGTTCATTTTTTAGTTCGGCTATATGGTCCGTATAGTTACGGCCTACACAAATAATTTTCATTCGTATTTAGCTTTTTCCTTTTATCACTTTTTTTAGGCTTCTGATAATTATACGCTATCCGGTCCTATTAAAATTTAGTGCTTAATTTTCTTAATTTTATAGCTGTCAGTACCTTTTTGGTATATAACGGAAAATCTGCGTTTTGAATCCATCCGTAATAGCCCGGTTCGCGCTCCAGCACTTCTTCTACCAACGCGTTTTTATGCTTTCCGAAAGTAAAGATTTCCTGTCCTTTATCATTCAACGCAATAAAACCTGCAAAATCAACTGACTTTTTTCTGCTGGTAAAGACAGATAATGTTTTGATATCATTTTCAAGGTCCGTATACCTGTCCAGCTGTGCCTTCAGAATTTCGTAAGTAGCATTTGTATCTGCTGCTGCTGAATGCGCATTTTCCAGAGATTCTCCACAATAAAATTTATAAGCAGCACTTAGGGTACGTTCTTCCTTTTTGTGAAAAATAGTCTGTACATCTACCGCTACTCTGTTCTTCATATCAAAATCGACATCGGCACGTAATAATTCTTCAGCCAATAAAGGAATGTCAAAACGGTCAGAATTATATCCGGCTAAATCCGAATCTTTAATCATGTTATAAACATGAGTAGCCAGCTCCTTAAAAGTAGGTTCATGAGCTACTTTTTCATTCGTAATACCATGTACAGCCGTTGCATGTGCGGGTATAGGTACAGTGGGATTTACCAACCAGGTTTTACTTTCTTTATTTCCGTTTGGGTATATTTTCAATATTGCGATTTCCACAATCCGATCTTTAGCTACATCAATTCCTGTTGTTTCCAAATCGAAAAAACAAATCGGCCTGTTTAATTTTAACTCCATAATATATTGCATTTGCTGTACAAAGATAGGCTTTTGAGAGGAACTGCCACAACGGGAATTAAAAAAAGCGGTTCCTTTTTCACGTTTTTTTTAGTTCACAGTAAGGCTCTGAACACATTTTACAGCACACTTTTCCCCATCAATGGCTGCTGAAATAATACCTCCTGCATAACCGGCCCCTTCACCGCACGGATAAAGCCCTTTAATTTGTATATGTTCTAACGTTTCATTGTTTCTCGGAATTCGTACAGGTGAGGAAGTACGGCTTTCAGGAGCGTGTAAAACAGCCTCATTAGTAAAATATCCTTTCATGTTTTTACCGAATTCCTGAAATCCCTTCCGCATAATATCAGTTAAGAAATCAGGAAAAACAGTTCCTAATTCTACCGATGTTGTTCCCGGCACATAAGACGTCTTGGGAATGTTTTCGGATTGTTTTTTATTCGAAAAATCGACCATACGCTGTGCAGGCACTTTTTGAGTTTCTCCTGCTATGTGCCATGCTTTCTGCTCTATGGCTTTCTGAAATTCCATACCTGCCAGCGGTCCGAATTTAGCAAATGGCTTAAAGTCAGCCAATGTCAGCTCCACTACAATTCCGGAATTAGCGGTAGGCTGATCGCGTTTTGACGGTGACCAGCCATTAGTTACTACTTCACCCGGCGATGTGGCACAGGGCGCAATCACACCTCCCGGACACATACAAAAAGAATACATTCCTCTTCCGTTTACCTGTTTTACAATACTGTAAGGGGCAGGGGGCAAGAATACACTTCTGTAATCACAGCTGTATTGTATCTGGTCTATAAGACTTTGCGGGTGTTCGGCTCTTACTCCCAATGCAAAAGGCTTTGCTTCTATTACAATGTTTTTTTTATGTAAAAGTTCATAAATATCACGCGCCGAATGTCCTGTTGCTAAAATAATTTTTGAGGCTCTTATAGGATAGTCCTTATTAATCTGAACACCTGCTACTTCGTTTCCTTTCAGTAAAATGTCGGTTACACAATGCTCAAAAAGCACCTGTCCGCCAAATTCTTCTATTTTATGGCGCATATCGGCCATAATTTTAGGCAATTTATTAGTACCTATATGCGGATGTGCTTCTATTAAAATATCAGACGATGCTCCAAAAGCAACTAAGATTTCAAGAATGCGGTTTACATCACCTCTTTTTTTTGAACGGGTATATAGTTTTCCGTCTGAATAGGTTCCTGCCCCCCCTTCTCCGAAACAATAATTTGAGTTCGGATTAACAATATGGTCGCGATTGATGGCTTTTAAATCTCTCCGGCGACCGCGGACATCTTTTCCCCTTTCAATTACAATCGGTTTACAGCCTAATTCTATCAGCTGTAAAGCAGCAAAATAACCGGCAGGTCCCGCTCCGATTACTAAAACCGGGGTTCCATTAGAGACGTTTTTGTATTGCGGAAAATCGATTTTTTGCGGGGTTATTTCTTCTCCCTGAAAGAAAACCAATACTTTCAGATTAACCTTTACCTGTTTCTGCCGGGCATCTATAGAACGTTTTAAAATACTAATATGCTGTATGTCCCGGCCATTTACCTGCAGCTGTTTACTTACGGCTTCTTTTAAAAGTATACTAGTTCCGGCAATTTCTGGCAGGATCTGAAGTTGTAATTCTTGTGGCATTTTTCTATAAAGCAATAAAAATTAGACGGCAAAAATACATAAAAAAGGAATCTGTATTTTTGTACTTTAATAAAAATAAAACCCATGGAACGACAAATAAAATTAATCTGGGATTTCCGAGGCCCAGGAGCATTAAAAACAGCCGAACATCATGAACTGCATTTGAAAGAATATATTGTCATTGAAAAATTGGCTGTGAATATAACAGGGTTTGAACCTGTTAACGAACATCATGCCATTGCATTTATGGTAGTTAATGACGAGCAAATGAAATTGCTTCGCGATATTTTAAAACCACACCGGGCAGAATTATATGAATAAAAAAGGAAGGGAAAAATCCCTTCCTTTAATAATGTATTCAATATCATTATGATTAATAACGGCTCGCTTCTTTTTGTGCGTCGTTTACCATATCTTCGTTTGCCAGAATACCAAACTCTACGCGACGGTTTTTAGCTCTTCCTGCTTCTGTATCGTTTGATGCCACAGGATCGGCTTCTCCCATTCCTTCGGTAGTCATACGTTTTGTGCCAATTCCTTTACTTACCAAATACGCTTTTACCGCGTTGGCACGATTTCGGGATAATTTAGCATTGTATTCATCTTTTCCTTTACTGTCTGTATAGCCATAAATAGCGATATTTGTTTTAGGGTTTTTTCTGAATACACTTACTAATTTATCCAAATTGGTTTTTGCCTGCGCTGTCAGATCCGACTTGTCAAATTCAAAATTAACCGTATTTTCACCTAAAATTACTTTAATACCTTCTCCTACACGTTCAACCTGAGCTCCCGGAAGGGTCTGCTCAATTTCCTGAGCTTGCTTATCCATGTTTTTTCCAATGATAGCACCGGCAGTACCTCCAATTACACCTCCAAGGACAGCCCCTAAAGCACTATTGTTTTTACTTCCTACATTGTTACCTAAAACGCCTCCAAGAACAGCTCCGGCAGCAGCTCCGGCAGCAGCTCCTTTTTGTGTATTATTGGCATTTTTTACTGAGTTACAACTCGTAAAAAGTGAACCCGCCATCAAGGTTCCCGCTAATAAAATGACATTTAATTTTCTCATAACCCGTTTCTATTTTTATATTTAATTTTTTTGAAATTGATAGACAATATTCGCTTCAGTTGAACGATCCACTAGCTGAAATGATGATTCGGTCTGATTTTCAATATCCAGTCTATATCCGTCTTTCACGTGTTTCGCTTTTTCGTCACCGATAAATTTCAGATTGAAACTGCGGTCTACTCCAATAGTCCACACAATGTTTGAACTGAAAGAAGGACAGTTTTCGCCGGCATTTAACTGCATGGTACCGGTATTGTTGTTTGACACAAACTTCCACTGGCTTCCTTCCAGACATTTAGCATCGGCAATACTGAACGATGTTACTTTATATCCCGAAGGATAAGATACCCTCGTTAAGGTCCAGTTACCTTTTAAACCAATCTGTGATTTTACATCATTTGTTGGCTTACACGCAAACAAAGTAAGCGCAATTACTCCTAATCCTATAAGCTTTTTCATATTTTCTTTTTTTAAATCTTTAACAAAAATACAAATATTGTGCCTTAGTTGAAAATCATTGGTAAAATATTTTTCAGAAACATGACTTTTTGTCATTATTTATACATCTGGTATTTATTTTGAAAACATATTACACATAAAATCAAATTGTAAATAATTTAATTGTAATTCATATGACTTCAGGAAAAATTAATGTAACCGTAGAAAACATTTTCCCGTTAATTAAAAAGTTTCTATACAGCGATCACGAGATTTTTTTACGTGAATTAATTTCAAATGCCACTGATGCTACCCTAAAATTAAAACACCTTACCTCTATTGGAGAGGCGAAAGTAGCATACGGAAACCCTATAATTGAAGTTAAAATCGATAAAGAAAATAAAAGACTTCATATCATTGATCAGGGTATAGGAATGACTGCTGAGGAGGTAGAAAAATACATCAATCAAGTCGCTTTTTCGGGAGCAGAAGAATTTATTGAAAAATATAAAGATAGTGCGAAAGATGCAGGTATAATTGGTCATTTTGGGCTTGGATTTTATTCTGCGTTTATGGTAGCAGAAAAAGTAGAAATTATTACCAAATCATACAAAGAAGAACCCGCTGCGCATTGGGTGTGTGACGGGTCGCCTGAATTTACATTGACTGCGAGTAGTAAAACAGGGCGCGGAACGGAGATTATATTACATATAGCGGATGACTCTACTGAGTTTTTAGAAGAATTCAGGATACGTGAATTGCTTACAAAATACAACAAATTCATGCCCGTTCCTATTAAATTTGGAACACATACCGAAGGAGAGGGCGATGAGAAAACCGAAGTTGATACCATTATTAACAACCCTAACCCGGCTTGGACGAAACAACCTAACGAGTTAACAGAAGAAGATTATAAAAACTTTTACCGCGAACTGTATCCGACGCAGTTTGCCGAACCTCTTTTTAATATTCATTTAAACGTTGATTACCCTTTTAACTTAACCGGTATTTTATATTTCCCTAAATTAAACGGTGATCTGCAGATTCAGAAAGATAAAATTCAACTTTACCAGAACCAGGTATTTATTACAGATAATGTAGAGGGCATTGTACCCGAATTTTTAACAATGTTGCGCGGGGTAATAGATTCACCTGATATCCCGTTGAACGTATCGCGTTCGTATCTTCAGGCAGATGGAAATGTAAAGAAAATTTCAAATTATATTACCCGTAAGGTAGCAGATAAATTGAAATCGTTATTCAACGAAAACCGTGAAGATTTTGAACAGAAATGGAACGACATCAAAATTGTTCTGGAATACGGTATGCTTACAGAACCTAAGTTTTACGAAAAAGCCGGAAATTTTGTATTGTATCCTACCGTAAAAAACACCTACTATACATTAGAAGAACTGAAAGAAACACTGAAAGCGAACCAAACAGACAAAGACGGTAATCTTGTTGTATTGTATACTTCCGATAAAGAAGCGCAGCATAGTTATATAGCAGAAGCTGAAACCAAGGGATACGAAGTAATTGTACTGGATTCTCCTATTGTCCCGCATCTCATTCAAAAATTAGAAGGTGATAATGAAAAACTAACCTTTACACGTGTAGATTCTGATCATATTGATAATCTAATCAAGAAATCAGATGAGGCTATTTCTAAATTATCAGAAGAAGAGCAAACGCAATTAAAAGAAATCGTTGAAAAAAGCATTGCTTCACAGACCTATACGGTACAAACCAGTGCATTAGAAAGTAATGCCGCACCGTTTATCATTACACAACCTGAGTTCATGCGCCGTATGAAAGATATGCAGGCTACGGGCGGCGGCGGTATGTTTGGTATGGGGAATTTCCCGGAAATGTATAATTTAGTGGTAAATACCAATTCTGAGCTGGCTTCAAAAATTTTAAATAATACTGATGAAGATCAACAAACAGATTTAATTCGCCAGGCATTAGATTTAGCCAAGCTTTCACAAGGTTTATTAAAAGGTGAGGAATTAACCGCCTTTGTTAAACGTAATTTTGCAACGTTACAGTAATAAAAGAAGGAGTAAATAACAAAAGCCGGAACGAAAGAGTTTCGGCTTTTTCATTTTCAGATTATATCTAAAAGCGTAATTTTGTAAGAAAAAATGAAAAAGTTATACCTGTTTAGTTGCTTGCTTCTTCTTCTGGCCTGCCAGCCTTCCTCTTTTCAGAAAGTGGAAATTGAAGATTTATACAGTATAGAAGTCCCTGATTTTACAAAAGAGGTGAACCATTTAAACCCGGACGCTTCCTTACAATATGCCAATAGTACTAATGATTTTTTGGTAATGGTAATTGCTGACAGCAAAGAAGAGTTTCAGAATACCCTTGAAATTAATGAAATGCAGAATGAGTTTCCTAACAATTTAGACGGTATCACACTTTTCTTACAGCAGCTGCACCATAATATAGAAGCGGCAGGCGGCAAAATAATCCGTATGTCAAAAATTGAAAAACTAAAAATCAATGAGTTGAACGCCCGTGAATATAGTATCGAGGCAGAAATTGAAGGAGAAAAATTATACTATTTATATACTATTGTAGAAGGTGATTCACATTATTATCAAATTATGGCTTGGACGTATCTTGACCTGAAAGAGAAATACCGGGATACATTTAGCCAAATGAATCATTCCTTTAAAGAACTTTAATACTATTTATTTTGAATAATCTGGCACGGGGCGTTGTTTTTGTAGCATTAGGCGCTTCAAGTTATGGCATGTTGGCTACCATTGTAAAAATGGCCTATAAAGAGGGGTATACTACTGCAGAAGTAACCTCTTCGCAATTTTTTTTGGGTATTTTCTGCCTCTTTTTTATGGTTTTGTTTACAAAAAAAACGCCAGAAAAACCTTCATCAAGTGATATCGCAAAACTCATGATCTCAGGCACAACGATGGGGTTCACCAGTGTTTTATATTACCTGGCCGTGAAATACATCAACGCTTCCATTGCAGTAGTTTTACTTATGCAATCGGTATGGATCGGAGTGGTAATTGAAGCATTCCAAACCAAGAAAATGCCTGGTGTTCGTAAAATCAGTGCGGTTATTTTAGTATTAACAGGCACTTTGCTGGCTACTAATTTACTCAATACCGCTATTACACTGGATATCCGGGGGCTTATTTTTGGCTTTTTAGCCGCCTTATCTTTTAGTCTTACTCTCTATACTACAAACAGTATAGCTACACATTTGCCTGCCGTTAAACGCAGTTTATTTATGTTGTTAGGAGGAGGAGTCATTGTAGGTACTTTTGTTTTTTTAACCCAAATTGGCCCCTTTTATTTCGGACTGCCAGGTTTGGGAAATGAGTTCAATACTCCCACGGCTTTCCGTACCGACATATTTTACACATGGGGTATTATATTATCTTTATTCGGGACTATTATCCCTCCCCTTCTCCTAAACAAAGGTTTCCCGTTAACAGGTGTTGGACTGGGAAGTATTGTATCTTCTTTAGAGCTGCCTATTTCTGTAACCTTTGCCTTTATTTTAATTGACGAAAAAGTAATCGTATGGCAATGGTTAGGTATTTTCATTATCTTAAGTGCTATAGTATTAATGAATTATCAATTACTTAAAAAGTCTTCTTCTTTATAATTTTTCATTTTTTTAAAAAAGATATTTGCTGTTTTAGTTTTTTTTATTAATATTGAATACATAATTTAATAAAACAAAATAGTACTATTTAAGTTTTCATTCACGATGAAAAAGAAAAAAATTTCGGAATTAAATTACGAAACTGTTGAACGAATTATAACTATGGCCCGCGAAGAAAAGCGCCCGCTGGAAGCCATTAAGAATGAATTTGGTTATAATGAAAAAGAGATAACTGAGTTGTTAAAAAAGAGATTTTCCGCTGAAGAATACGAAATGTGGAAAAAACGAATTATGGCAAAGAAACCGAAACCGAGATTCGTTGATGACGATTTAGATGAACTGGATGCTAAATACTACTTTAAAAATAAATTTGATTAAACTGCCTTTCAGGCAGTTTTTTTATTTCTTTTTATTTATTTTTTTTAAAAATTAATTAATTTTATTTATATTTGATTTAATAAAATTAAAATCATTTTTAATAAATGAAAAACAAACTCCCCACCTATTGTCCCAGTTGCGAAACGATATTAAGTGTTACCCAGCTTACCTGTCTGAATTGTCAGACAGTTGTAAACGGTAATTATCCGTTGCCTTTATTTCTGAAATTAAGTCCGAAAGAGCAGGAATTTATCCTGCAGTTTTTTCTCACCAGCGGCAGTCTAAAAGAAATGGCTGCTCAATTGGGTGTCAGTTACCCGACTGTTCGCAATCAGCTGGATGATATGATACAGCGCATTAACGAATTAAATCTGTCTTTATGAAAAAAATAAAAATATTTACCAATCCTTTTGCCGTTATACAAGACCGCACATTACTTATCATGGGTGTAATAACATTTATTACCGGCATTTTTGTTGCTTATAGCATGCATATAGAAATGCAGATTTTGCGTGTGAATCCGCTAAGTACCTTGACCTTTAATAAAATACTTTTCAATCATACAAGTATTGTGGGAATGCTTACTCTCGCGTTATTCGGAATAGGTAAAATTATCAATAAAAAAACCCGATTTATCGATATTTTAAATACCGTATTTATCGCTTTAATTCCGCTTTATATTTCTCTTTTTCAAAATATTGACGACTTTTTATTGAAGGAAACCCAGCATATTGAAAATGCTATAAAAGACGGCAGTATCTACACGCAATCACCTTCTTTTATGTTTATTCTCGTAGGTTTAATGGGCCTGTGTGTTTTTGTTTATTATATCTATCTTCTGTTCATCGGTTTTAAAACAGCCACCAACGCCAAAAAAATATGGCATTATGTTTTGTTTTTTACAACACTTATTATAACAGATATTCTTACTTCATTTTTAATTCATTCAGTATAAATCATGAAAAAATTACTTTCCTTTTTACTTATTTTTTTTCCTATATACATATCTGCTCAGATAGAAGGTACTTGGCATGGAAAAATTGAAATTCCGGAAACTCCCCTTACTTTTATTATACATATCACAAAGCAGGGAGAAATATTAAAAATTACGGCTGATAGTCCGGATCAGGAAGCCTATGGTTTCCCTATAGAAAATGGGGCTTTTACTAACAATAAATTGGTTTTGTCTGATACTGCAATGCGAATGAGTTATGAAGGAGAACTGGTAAACACTACCACTATTCAAGGTACTTTTTCGCAAAATGGTGCAGCCTTCCCTTTACGTTTGACCAAAGGCGATTTTAAACTAAAACGGCCACAAGAACCCCAACCGCCGTTTTCCTACTATAGCGAAGAGGTAACGTTTCCGAATACAAAAGCGAATGTTACATTAGCCGGAACTCTGACATTGCCTAAAAAGCAACGAGGAACCATTCCTGCTGTTATTTTAGTAGCCGGCAGCGGACCTAACGACCGTAACGAAGAAATCTTAGGACATAAACCATTTTTGGTTATAGCCGATTATTTAACACATTACGGATATGCGGTGTTGCGCTATGATAAACGCGGTGTGAAGAATTCCGAAGGTAGTTTTGCATCATCCACCGTTTTTGATTTCGCTTCGGATGCTCAGGCCGCTTTCAATTATTTAGCAGGACGCCCTGAAATTAATCCCAAAAAAATAGGAATTATCGGACATAGCGAAGGCGGCACGGTAGCACAATTTGTTGCCTCAGAAAATAAGAATCTGGCATTTATTGTACTTATGGCTTCACCTGGAATTAAAGGAAATGATTTGCTCGTACTGCAAAACGATGCATTATCTCAGGCCATGAATATTCCGGAATTTACCCGTTTACTCAACAAAAAACTAAACGAGAAAACTTACGAAATTGTAATGAACAATACAGACAAGACAAAAGCTGTAGCTGAATTGAAAGCCTATTATAAAACAACCCCTCATTTTCAGTCATTACCTGAAGAAAAATTAGACAAAATGACAGAAAGTTTGTATAACGAACAAATTCGTCAGTTATTATTATTCAATCCGCAGGATTACCTTCCTAAAGTAACTATTCCCGCTTTGGTTTTAAACGGAAAAAAAGATCTGCAGGTAACCTGGAAAGAAAATACAGAAGCTATAGCTAACGGCTTACATCATAATAAACAAGTAACTGTAAAAACGTATTCCGAATTAAATCATATGTTCCAGCATGCAGACAAAGGACTTCCTGATGAATATGGAACTATTGAAGAAACTATAGCTCCGGTAGTACTGCAAGATATTTTACATTGGTTAAACAAATATATCAAGAAATAATTTGAAGATATTTACTGTATTTTGGTTTTCGTAACCGGGATAAAGAACGAAAAAAACACTAAATATATTTAACTACTATAATGTTAACAATAAGTCTTATTACCGCGTTTATTCTTTGCTTTATTGCTTCAATTTTAAATGAAGAAAATGCTCCTTATATGATTTCGGGCATCAATACAATGCCAAAAGAAAAACACAAAAACATCGATTTTAAAGGACTGGTTGTGCATTTTAAGCACAGTATGTATACGCTATCAGGTATTTTGGTTGTACTTGGAATAGTAGATCTGTTTATAGAAGACCCACGTATTGGCATGGCCATTTTTGTGCTTATTTTTTGTTTTGGAATAGTTTATTTTATTCTTTTCGGAAAAAAATATGATAAAAATCCGGTCACGATATGGAATTCTATTTTATACTGGCTGCTATTCGTTTTTTTAGTGGGAGGTGGATTTTTTTTTAGTTATATTATCCTACAATTTCCTATAGAAGAGCTAAATAATTGATCTTACATTTCTTTGTCGGCCTTATAAAATATTTAGAGCGTTTAATGATTTATTAAACGCTCTTTTTTGTCTGGTATAAAAAGAGAGTCGTACTTTTGTTTTTTTAATGAACGTCTTATGAAAAAGTACTTGATAAAAATAAGTGTATTCATGGTTCTTTTAGCCAGTTCTTCTGCAGGGGCTTGGGGACTAACCGGCCATAGAATTGTAGCTGAAATTGCTGAGCGAAACATCAGCAGTAAAACTAAAAAGGACCTGCAGAAAATAATAGGTCCTCAAAAATTAGCTTACTGGGCCAACTGGCCCGATTTTATTAAATCAGATAAAAGCTGGGATCATGCAGGCTCCTACCATTATGTCAATATTCCCGGGGAACTGAGTTATCCCGATTTTATAAAAGCTTTGGAAAACACATCAGAAGAAAATCTCTATAAAAAAGGCCAATTCTTTATCCATGCTTTAAAACATGATAAACAAATGACCGCCGAACAACGGCAGCAGTATTTGTATTTCATTATACATATCATAGGTGATGCCCATCAGCCATTGCATATTGGCCGGGAAGAAGATCTTGGAGGAAATAAGATTTCTGTACAGTGGTTTAAAAATAAGACCAATATACACTCCGTATGGGATTCGAAACTAATAGATTACGAAAAGTACAGCTATACCGAATATTCAGAAGTATTGAATGTATTGTCCAAAGAAGAAAAACAACAACTTATGCAGGGTACTTTTTCAGACTGGCTGTACGATTCTTACCAACAAGCCAATTATATTTATGCCCGGATAAAAATTGATGACCAACTGGGTTACCGGTATCATTTTGAAAATAAATATATTGTGGAACGCCAGCTCACTAAAGGCGGATTGCGTCTGGCCAAAGTGTTAAACGATATCTTTGAATAAAAAAATCCCGGAGTTGAATCCGAGACTGGTATTATATCTTCCCGAGCTTTCAAAAGCAATTAAAAGCCCGTGCAATAACAGAAATGATATCAACTACTAAAAAAATCGACTATTAGTAATTGTTTTCATCATCTGAATATTTAGTAGTTTATTTATTATATTTTTTTGACCAGGTCAAATTTTACGATTATTAAAGTAAATATTTTACTGAAATCTTGATAGGTGTTTTTACAATTAAAACAGTTTTGAAAATACACTACATTATCCTAAAAAATGGGCTCGCGTGAGCCCATTTCCATATCTTATACATTAATAAACTTACAATGGAATACTACAGCTTCCTACTACTGTAGCAGTAAATGTAATAGTATCATTTGGCCTTGACTGCTGGTATTGCTGAATCTTATACTTTATATCCAACAGGGTCATACATTCCGTTTCATCATAAAGAATAATGATATAGGGTTCACCAAACTGGCTATTATAGCCTTCTACATAAATAGTAAGATGGTATTTTCGAAGTACCTCACCCTGAGGGGTATTATCCGATACAACTGTTTCTGCTTCAAATTTCAGGTTAACATCTTCTCCTCCACGTGCAAAAGTGGTAACGGCGCCCATGATCATAAAGCCGGTCATTAATAATTTTTTCATAATATAAAATTTTAAAAGGTTATTATGTAGTAAGTTACAAAAATATATTGATAAAGCTTTTTTCTAAAAAAGAATAAGGATAAAAAAAGCCTCTTTCGAGGCTCTTTATTTTTTAAGGAAGCTGCTGAATAGCTTGTTCCAGATCATGGTAAGAAGGTGCCGTAATCAGACTGGCATTTGAAAAATCGTACGTAGCATTCATTCCTAGGGATAATGATTCTATATAGTAAACATAATTCCCGTTCTGCTCTCCCACAAAGATTAAATGTACATCCAATCCTTCAGGAACAATACCTGTATGTTCTGAAAAAGAATTAGTGCCAGGATGGTAAACATCTAACTGCGCCATCATATTATTTTGTCCTGCCACTGCCATATACACCGACGCATTGGTATAATCAAATCCGGAAGGAACAATAACATCTATGGTTGTAGGATTGCCCCCAAATTGAAAGAATTTGTCAATATTACACCAGCCAAAATTGTTTGCGCTTTTTATTAAAACATTATACTGCCCTCCTTCTAGAAAAACAGGCTCGTTATTTTCAAAACTCATCTGGTCAGGTTGTGTCTGATTCCAGGTTAAATTATCATTGTCGTTTCTTTCTCCGTTCCATAAAACCATTCCGTTAGGATCAGCCTCAGAATTTCCTGTGTCAATACTTACTTCAATGGGAGCAACAATTTGTACCTGCTGATTCTCCATATCCGTTATATTAAGATAAAATTCTCCTCCGGTAACCAACAAGCGCTTAACCTCACTACCAGCTCCTATACCCATAGTAGGGGTATTCGCTACCACCATTTTACTTTTATCAAAAATTTCTACATAATCTATTCTGATTTCTCCATTCAGCTCCTGACCTGAAGCACTTACAATGGCCCGAGGCGGAATTGTTATTTTGGTATTTGATTTTACTCTTGGGTAAAATACAACTCCTTCTTTAGAATTGTAAAAAACCACTCCTCCCCCGTTCATATCATTAAACGCCTGATTTCGTAATTGCTGCAAAGCATCAGAGGTATTATTCGCCTGTGGCGCAAAATTGTTAGTTGCCATCAGATTATTATCTGAATTACATGAAAACAGAAAAGCCGCAGAAGCAAACATTAAAAATAATTTTTTCATAATTTGATATTTTAATTGTTAATTAGTGTAAATATATAAAAATAATTTACAAAAATTAAACTTTATATTCTTTTTTTGAATTTAACATTCGTTAAAATTGAACTAAAAATTCAATTAAATAAAATATGTTTCAAAACGTATTTATATCTCAATTCTTTACAGTTCTATCTAAAATTTCTTAATCTAGATTAAGTATATTATCCAATATATTATAGTAAATTTGTTCTTTCATAAGTGTTTTTTTTGGTTATGTAAAGCATCTGGAGTCTCATCTTCAGGTGCTTTATTCTTATAGCTATTTATTTTCAGCCGCCATCATTGAATGACGTAATAAATAATACGGGAAAAGATAAGTGATCGTAATAAAAAAAACACCTCAGAGAGAGGTGTTTTTTGTGATCCAGTTAGGATTCGAACCTAAGACCTACTGCTTAGAAGGCAGTTGCTCTATCCAGCTGAGCTACTGGACCCGACTTGAAAACTAAACAATTTAATTCATAGTTGTTTAGTTCTTGCTATAAAATTATCTGAACACGATAATTTAACGGTGCAAATTTAGCTATTTCTGTCAACAACACAAGGGTTTTTAAACATTTTTTAATGATAAAGAAACAGACAAATAATTCAACTTATTTAAATTCCTATGGATATACTGTTTTACCCTATATTGTTCTGTCTGCTCTTTTTATAATACAAACCCTTCTTTCAAATTTTAAAAGCACCGTATGCTATTATTACATTCAACTATTCTTAAAGTGCAAAGAGATGGATTTACACTTGTCGATTGCTATCGTAAAAAATTACAGTTTCATCGGTATAAAATAATTGCTTATTGGATAATTTCTTCCAAATCCTTACCTTTGTAAAAGCAGGTGTACAGAAAATTATAGTATAGTACTCATTCACTTACCTGGTTTACTTTTTTACTTTCTGAAAAAACACTCAATAAAAAAGACACATTCGGATGTTTATATTTCATAATAATTAAGAGTACTTTGCTGAAATTTGTTAAATTAATATGATTTGATGAGGTGTATAATACGAAAAGAAGAAGAAAAAGATCGGCAGAATGTATTTAACGTGGTGGAAGAAGCCTTTAAAAATGAGCCCTATAGTGATCATAGAGAACAGTTTTTGGTAGAACGGTTAAGAAAATCTCATGCTTTTGTTCCGGAATTATCGTTGGTTGCTGAAATAAATAATAAAATAGTGGGGTATATTTTGCTGACAAAAATTAAGATTATAAATAGTTTTTCAGAAGTAACACCCTCTTTGGCTATGGCTCCCGTTGCTGTTTTGCCTCATTATCAGGGAAAAGGAATAGGAGGACTATTAATACAAAAAGCCCATCAAAAAGCGAAAGAATTAGAGTTTGGTTCTATCATCTTATTAGGACACGAAACGTATTATCCCAGATTTGGATATGAATTAACAAACAAATACGGTATAAAGTTGCCGTTTGATGTACCTGATCATAACTGTATGGTTATTGAACTAACAGAAAAAGCACTTCATAAGGTAAAAGGAACAGTAGAATACCCACCGGAATTTTACGAATAAACAACTCCAATCTTTATCGTTATGCAAAACATTCAGATCATAAAAGTACAACCTGAACATATACATCTTTTAAAAAGCATAGGTATTACCACATTTTACGAAACATTTTCAGCTGATAACAGCAAAGAAAATATGAACACTTACCTGAAAAAAAGTTTTTCGTTAAAGCGGCTTGCCGGTGAACTTGCCGATAAAAATTCTGCATTTTACTTTGTCATAGTGGACAATAAACAAGTCGGTTATTTAAAACTTAATTTCGGAATATCTCAAACTGAAATAAAAGAGGAAAAAGTCCTTGAAATTGAGAGGATTTATGTTCTAAAAGCATTTCAAGGTAAAAAAATAGGTCAATTGCTTTATGAAAAAGCTCTAGAAATAGCCAGAAATAAAAAGGTTCTCTATGTTTGGCTAGGTGTATGGGAGAATAATCACAAAGCTATTCGTTTTTATGAAAAAAATGGCTTTACAGCTTTTGACAAGCACATTTTTAAATTAGGTAACGATAAGCAGACAGATATCATGATGAAGCTGCAATTGGAATAGGCACACCGTATAATCACCAAAATTTCATTTATGGTATTATACCAAACACGGAAATGTTATCCTTTTTAACTATATTTTCAACCATTATCTTTAAGCCCCCACTGTCTTTAAAAACAGCAAAGAGGCATAAAT
Organism: Paenimyroides tangerinum; assembly: GCA_050990835.1. GTDB lineage: Bacteria > Bacteroidota > Bacteroidia > Flavobacteriales > Flavobacteriaceae > Flavobacterium. Next base: position 2,618,576 of record CP158859.1, read on the forward strand.
TTTTATTTTTTAAGTATAAATACAAAAAAATTAGTACCTTACTTTTCTAATTGTAATACCCCATAACAAGACAGCATGACAAAACAAGAGCTCATCAAAACCTTTATACACAATCATGAGGAAACCGTTTATTATATCAACGCCCTTACTGATGCAGAATTTGTATACAGCTTACCGCAAAAGTGGAGCGCGGGGCAACAATTAAAGCACATTCTTCTTACCCTACTCCCTTTTCCCAAAGTTCTTTCATCCAAGTCATTTATTCTGGAAAAATTTGGAAAAATAAACCGAGACACCTGGTCATACGAAACTGTTTTGGAAAATTATTCAAAGACCAGCTTAAAGGCCCCTGAACGCTTTTTACCGGAAAAGGACATTGCTCCCGGACAAAAAGAAGAAATCATCTCCGAGATTAATGAAATACTTAGCAGTACAAAAAACTTATTAGATGCGTATTCCGAAGAAGAACTCGATTCACTTGTTCTTCCCCATCCTCTTCTTGGCCTTTTAACTATAAGAGAAATGTTTTATCTGATGTCTTATCATCCTTTGCATCATCTTAAACAGATAGAACAAATTCTTCGTTCTTATCCGGATCATATTAACGAATAATTCATAGCAGCATATAAGATTGCTATTTCGGAGGTATATCTTATCAAAAAAATCAAGAAAATATATTTTTCAGATTAGGAATGGAGATTTACAATTATAGGTAATGGTGATTAGCACTGCTTTATAGCGGTTCGGATGCTGGAAACAAAGTATTTTAATATGCCGGTACCTAAACCAAACAAGATTTGCTTTTTTATATAAACACACATAAGCCATGCATAGTACACTCGTATTTGAAAAATACCTATTGGAAGATCTTGCCACCTTTACCAATCTCGTCAGCGAAGACGATGTCATGAAATATATTACAGGAAAAGGATTGACGGCAGAACAGGCCAGAATAAAATTTGACTCCATATTGGACATCAATCAAGATCCCGATTTGGGTTATTTCAAAGTGATCGATTCCCAAACACACCTACTTTTGGGCGATTGCAAATTAGTAAATTACAAAAAGGACCCTGGCGTTTTTGAGTTAGGCTATCTGCTGCGAAAAGAATTTTGGGGACAGGGCTTGGGAACTAAAATCTGTGAATCTATGCTTGCTTTAGCGACAAATCTCAATCCCCAAAAGGATGTCATAGGCATTATTGACCCGCAGAATGCTGCATCAAAGCGGCTGTTGACAAAATTTGGATTTAAAAGCTTTTTTGTAGGAACCGAAGATAATATGGCCACAGAAAAGTTGATTTTAAAAAGGACAATATCTAAGTAATCAATGTAGGGCCGGATTGCTCCCTTTATCAGAGCCTCCTCACCTGAATGATGAACGATTATTCTGTATTGATATATACCCTATTAAGCATTGAAAAACCGTCACTTTACCTGCTGGCTTGGCAATGAGACTATGGCTACCCAATATAGTTAAGATAGTATCAAATGCGGCTCCAATGACCAAATCATCCCGGTTGCTAAATATGATGTTTCTGCTCTTCTTTACCGCCCAAAAAACTGATTGCCAATCAGCTGCCTATAATAATATCTTATCAAAAAGAAGAAGATTTTATATACAGTTACTTCTTAAAAAGGTTCCCATAACTGGATTTTGTTTCCTTCCATATCCATAATGTGAACAAATTTGCCGTAATCGTATGTTTCTATTTTATCGACAATGGTAATACCTTCTTTTTTCAATTCGTCAACCAGTGCTTCTAAATTATCCACTCTGTAATTAATCATAAAATCTTTTTCAGAAGGCTCAAAATAGTTTGTTGTTGCCGCAAAAGGACTCCATTGTGTAGCACCTTTTATATTTGAATCGGAAATATCTCTCCATTGAAAGGTCACACCATATTCATCTGTATCCAACCCCAAATGAGTGCTGTACCATTTTTTCATTTTATCCGGATTCTTACATTTAAAAAAAATGCCACCGATACCTGTTACTTTTTTCATTTTTATCCTTATTATTGTTGTGCCTCGTTTCTTTTTATTGAAGGAATTTATACAAATCTGCATGTCTGTATTCTTCTTTCCGGAAATAAGGAACTAAACTAAGAAAAACATATCAAACATAATACTTAACATCAGGAAAACTTTTATACGTTATAATGCTTTTCCAAACAAAAGTAGCGGTTATTACATAGGATAAAGGTTACTTTTCCGTTATTTTTGTTAAATTTATCTGTAAAATAAAATTCTTATGAATAAGTTTATCCTAACCTTTTTCACAACACTACTGATCTTTATACACGCTGCCTATTCGCAATCACTTCAGGCAGGTTTTGATCAGGAAGAATACAGGGAAATTCTCCGAATAAATGGACATCTTTACGGACCTGATGAACGTTATAAATTTCAGGTTCCTCCGCCTGTACAGTCTACTATGCTGTATAGAAGTAAGGAAATGGGACTGGACAATCTTTATGAAATATGGATAAAAGACAACGCTATAGCTGTTTTCTGTACAAGAGGATCAGTAAATACGGATTTAAGTTGGTTAGCTAATTTCTATTCCGCTATGGTTCCGGCTACAGGTCAGTTGCGTATCAGCAAACATTTTACTTTTGATTATAAACTATCGGATGATGCCAATGCAGCGGTACATATTGGTTATTTGATCAGTACGGCTTTTCTTTCCAAAGATATGCTTCCTAAAATAGATTCGCTGTATAATACCGGGATCAAAAACATTATAATAGCCGGACACAGTCAAGGAGGTGGTATTTCGTACCTTCTCACCGCCTATTTCGGTCAGCTGCAAAAGTCTGGGCGAATTCCGCAGGATATCCGCTTTAAAACCTATTGTACAGCGGCTCCAAAACCCGGGAATCTTTATTTTGCATATGACTATGAAAGTAAAACATACGGATGGGCTTATCAAATTGTCAATACCAAAGACTGGGTACCTCAAACACCTTTTTCCGTTCAGAAGTATCAGGATCTTACCAGTAGAAACCCTGTATCTCTTGTTGCTTCTTCCATAAAAAAGCAAGGATTAAAAAAAAGATTAGCATTCAGAATGCTTAAAAATCCGGCGGAGAAAGGGGTAAAAAATTATCAAAAAATTCTGGGCCATGAGGTATCTAAGATGATTAAAAAACACCTGCCTGATTTTGAAGAACCTGTTTATTTCCCCAGTAATAATTATGTCCGTACCGGCACGCATATTATACTTACACCTGATGAAGAATATTTAAAAATGCACGATGAGTCGGCTGACGATAATATGATGCTGCATCATTCGCTTGTACCTTACTATCAGCTGGCCTTAAAATTACCTACTGAGCAACCGGTTAAATAGGTTTATTGGCTGTTCTGTTAAAGCCGCTTTATATGTTTTATCCTTTTCTTAGGGTAAAACGTTAAAATTGGAGCTATTGCCTATTCTTTCCCGGTGTATTGCCATCATTATTTTTAATCATTTGCTGTTTTATTCTTTTTCTCATATAGATGACCTTCATGAATAAACGCGACCACTTCAGATAATCTGGAAACCGCTTCTGCCGAGCAGCTTGCTTTTATCAACACTGATTCTGCCCGATCTCCGGTTTTGGGCCACTGCATAACTCCTTTATGGTTTAATGGAAGTATGTTTCCGGTGGCAAATCCCAGCGTTCTGGAGAGGTCAAATTCTGTTTCCCATCCGTAAAGTTCGGCTATAAGATTGGCTTTCTGCAGCATATTACCGGTTCCGAAAGTACTCCAATAATCCTGAATATTATCATTCCCTATCAGTACCTCAACACCTTTTTTCAACAATGTCGGAACAGGCATTACTTTTCCCCGAAACGGAACAGATGAAACAATACCTATTTTTGCTTCTTTTAATTTTTCAGCAACAGCTTCCATTTCTTTCTGTTGAATACAGGCAAGAACAAAAGCGTGACTTATATAGGTTTTACCGTGTAGTTGCGGATTTTCCATTACTTTTTTTATCAGGTATTCAACGGTTTTTATACCTCCTTCCCCTGAATCATGCAAATGAATATCAATACCTTTCTTATAATCTATCGCCAACTGAACAGTATAGTCAATACTTTTTTCAATGTTCTTATCGATACTGAAAGGATCTAATCCGCCTACAAAATCTACACTTTTTAACTGCGCGGCTTCTTTCATCAATAAAGCAGAATCGGTATAATACAATCCATGCTGAGGAAAAGCTACCAGTTCAGCTTTAAAGCTTTCTTTTTTACAATCCAATGCTTTTTCAAGATTTTCTAATGAATGCAACCCCGAAGTAGGATCAATATTAAAATGCGTCCGGGCAAAAGTAGTACCGTAATACTGTAACAGATCAATAAGCTGTTCAGCCCTCCGTACAGATGTTTTTAACAAATCAGGAATAATCTGCTGTTCGTAAGCAATCATATCTGCCACGGTTTTTCTTTTGGACGAAAGGGCCTGCCACGGCAATCCATATAATGTTTTGTCTATATGAACATGCATATCCTTAAAAGCCGGCAGCATCAGCAGGCCTTTAGCATCAATGGCATCCGGAAAACGGGTATCGTTCGGATAAATACCCGCTATTTTTCCTTCCTTGATATGAATGCAGAACAATTCTGTCTTTGTTCCGTTTATATCTCCTTCATCATCATATATAAAAGTTGTCTCCAGTCGGACATTATGTAAGGCGTAATTTCCTTTTAAAGATGTAGAATAGTAATTTTTCATATGTTGTATGATTTCGGTTTATGATTTTAACAGAATCACTATTTCTTCAAATCCTCTTCTCTGGGCGTGTTGCAAGGGGGTTACCCCATCATGATCGGGAATATCCAATTTTGCACCCGCGTCTTTCAGAATCTGAATAATTTTCTGGTATTTTTCACTTCCATCCCCTAAAATAACCGCTTCCATCAAAGCAGTCCATCCCAAACGATTGACATGATTTACCGGATAATTTTTAGTATTCGCCAATAACCGTACTGTATCCACATGACCGCGTTCGCATGCCGGAATTAAAGCTGTACCATTATACCGGTTAAAAATATCAAAACGGGCACCATTTTCCAGAAACAATTGTACCATTTCGGTCTGGCCAGTGGCACCCGCATACAGAAAAGGGCTATCGAGATTATCTGCTTGCTGGTTAACATCTGCTCCGTATTTAACAAGTAACTCGGCCATTTGAAGATTGCTGTTATTAACAGCTATTAATAATAAAGAGCGTTTGTTGCAATCTGTGGTGTTTACCTCTATTCCGCTTTCCAGAGCTTTTGTTACGCCTTTAATGTCATTACTATTGACTAATGTGAGAATATCCTTTTTGTTCATACTTTCTGTGTTCTGATGTTCTGAAATTGAATGACAGGTTATGACGGATACTGCCATAATCCATAATATAGATAATGTTTTCATGAATATGCTATTTAATATACAATAGTCCCTTTATGTATAAGAGATTTTACAGGTGATATACGTGCAACGGCTTGGGCAGAGCAACTTGCTTCCACTAAAACTATATCGGCAACATCTCCCGGTTTGGGCCATTGTTGTATTCCTTTATTATCAAGGGGCAAAGTACCTGCTGTGGCCAGTTTCAGAGCTCTTGACAATTCCAATTCTGTTGTGTAGCCATATAATTGTGCTGCAAGGTTAGCCTTCTGCAATACACTTCCTGTTCCGAACGTATTCCAATGGTCAATAATACTGTCATTACCAGTAGTTACTTCTACACCATGTTTTAACAATATCGGAATAGGCATTATGAAACCACCTATTGGAATCGTGGAAACAATACCTATTTTAGCTTCACTCAGTTTTTCCGCCATTTCTTCTTGTTTTGCTTTATCCAGTTTACCCAAAGCAAAGGCGTGACTTATATAGGTTTTTCCTTTTAAAACAGGATTTTCATTTACTTTATCAATGAGGTAGGCTATTGTTTTATAACCTGAATCGCCAGATTCATGCAAATGAATATCAATACCTTTATGATGGTCCAGTGCCAGTTGTAGTGTAAAATCCATTGTTTTTTCTATGGCTCCATCAATTGTATACGGATCTACTCCACCGATAAAATCAATATCGGTTTGTGCAGCTTCTTTAAGATAAGGAGCTGAATCTGTATAAAATACACCATGTTGCGGAAAGGCAACCAGTTCGGTATTAAAAACATTTTTTTTATTTTCTAATGCCTGCTGTAGATTTTGCAATGACTTTAATTTAGAGGTAGGTTCAATATTCACATGACTGCGGGCAAATCCGGACCCCATCGATTGCAACAGTTCAATCAGCTTTTCCGCTTTGTATGTTGCATTTTCCAACATTTCCGGCAGTATCTTTTGTTCCAGTGCAATCATCCCTTTTACACCGCCGGCCCTTTTTCTCACCGCCTGCCATTTATCGCCGTAGAACGTTTTATCTAAATGAATGTGCATATCTTTAAAAGAAGGCAGCATTAAGAAGCCTTTCGCATCAACAGCGTCCTTATCAGCCTCATTGGCACGTATAGCTGTAATTTTTCCATTGGTAATATCCACAGTAAATAATTCTGTTCTGGTAGCTACCACCTCTCCTTCTTCATATTCAAAACCTATTTCCAGTCTCACATTTTTTAACGTATAAGCTGCTGCCTTTTTAATAACAGTGTTTTCAGTACCTGTTTTAGCAGAGGTAACGGCATTTAAGAAATTAGGCAGAAGAGAAAATCCCGTTATACCCAAAGCAGTATTTTTTAAAAAGTCTTTACGTGAAATAGGTGATTTTGTCATTATTTATTTTAATTTTTTCAAAAAAGTAATTATCCCTTTTTCATTCTTTACAAAATTACGTTCCTTTCACCGAACAGTACCTGAAAGATTTCTATCAAAACTTGTACTATTTATCACTTTTTACGAAATACGGTAGGCGTTACTCCCGCTTGTACTTTAAAGAAATTTGAAAAATAGGCATGGTCGACAAAACCCAGTTCAAAAGCAATCTCTTTAATAGATAAATTACTGGTTTGAAGTAGTCGTTTAGCTTCTGTATAGACCCGCTGCTGAATAAGATGTGTAGCTGATATTTTTAAATGTTTCCTGCAAAGAATATTTAAATAATTTGCTGATATATGCAGTTTTTCTGCATAAAAAGCCACCGATTTATATTCTTTGTAAAATTCGTCTATCAGCATATTAAATTTTGCCAGCCTCGGATTTGACTGGTAAACTTTAAATTCTGTAAAAATAAGCTCAGCCGCTTTACTCACAATAGCAGCAATAACAGCCGCACGAGCATGTATGAGATTGGCAAGAGAATGCTCTTCTTCCAATTCTTCTTTAATCGCATTAAACTCATACATCAGCAAAGAAAAAGTATGGTAACTGATTCTGATAACAGGATGGTTCTGATAATTGGTAAATGAAAACCTGAAATAAGGAGCAAACTGTTCGAAAAAAGTCCGCTCTATCATAAGTTGATAGCCTAAGGTACCGTCTTTAATGGCCCATTTATGCAGCTGTCCCGGAAATAAAACATGTACTTCCTGATTTCCAATCGGATAATCTATAGAATCTATAGTATGTATACCTGAACCCTGTTCGAAAAGAATAATGATAAAAAAATCATGCTTATGAGGTTTATCTATATATCTTTCGCCATGTAACTCATTAAACAGAAGTTCTTCATTACCCGCCAGCTGGCCTTTTCTAAACTCTTGTATACGTATAACAGCTATATCATTCTCTTTTGCGCGTTTCTGCATAATTCAGATTATTAAACGCAGAATAGCTATAATACTATTCCTTGTGGAATTTATAAAAAAAATCTGAATAAAAGAAATACGCCATAGGAATATACGCAAAACAACTTACTTACAAACTACCTCAAAACGGATATTTTAATTACTGAAGACAGGAATGCTTTTTAGTAAGGAAAGATACACATGAAATATACTGACAGGGCACAGACCTTTATTGAAATATCTGATACAGCAGGGAAAACTAGATGGAAGCCAGTAAGAATAGCATATTGCATATGATTTTTTGGTCATTACTTTATTATGTATTCCATCGATCGAAATTTTTGAGTAACTTCATGTCGTTAAAATATATAATAACATTCGTAAAAAAGTAAAAACGAAGCGGCTATTATCAAAAATTAAATAATCTCGTATACAGGCTTAACCATTGGAAACAGGTCGTTTTTCTGATTTTTATTGACCTGATTTATACAAGCATGCGTTAAATGAAATGGAAAAAAATAATAAGAATAGTATTTTTTTTGAAAAAAAGGATGGTAAAAAATGGATAGAACACAGGTTTAAACCTTGTGATAATCTTAAAATTCCCATTAAAGAATATATGTTTTTGGAATGTGCTCAAAATACTGTGTTAGAAACTTTACCGAGTACCTCTTTCTCGCTTAATTATATCTTAAAAGGGAGCGTGTCTTTATCACAGGCCAATGGATTGCAGATTGATTTACCAAAAGCGGTATCTTTTGGTATTACACAAAAATTCTTTCATTTTACGTTTTCTGATTATACAACCTTATTTGTTGTTATTTTTAATCCGGGTTTTGCTTCCACTATAATAAATAAACCTTTAAATGAATTTTTCGAAAAGTTTATTCCAATTGATACGTTTTTCGACCATGCGATAAACCTGACTATGATTAGGAAATTACAAAACCAAAATTCTTATGAAAATATGGTGCGCATTATGGAAGATTTTTTATTGCAAAAAATAACTATGAATAGTTTAGATGTCATTATTTATGATTCCATTTCTAAAATAAGCAACTATAAAGGTTTAATTTCCATTACAGAAATGGTTCGTGATTTTCCTATTAGCAGAGATACCTTTGAAAAACGATTCAGACATTTGGTAGGCACAACACCTAAAAAGTATGCAAGTATTATACGATTCAGACATCTTTTCGAAAAACCCCAGGAAAATAAGAGATTGACAGAAATAGCATTAGAAGCAGGTTATTATGACCAGTCCCATTTTATTAAAGATTTTAAATTTTGTACCGGTAGGCTCCCTTCAGATTGTTTATAATATTAAAATTGCTCTCTTTCCGATAATTGTAATTGTACCACTATTCATATCTTTCAGCTTTATAAAATGAGATGATTAGCAATAGTTCCAAAAAAAACATTTATATAACTGAATTTCAAGCAATTGTGTTTTGGTATGGAGATCATTGTAGAAATATCCGTTTCGTTTATCACTCTCAATCTTTTATTCTCATCCCCATAATAATACCTCTGAGTAATTCAAGTAGGATGGCTATAATGACCAACTACTAACCTATTTTCATTTTCAATAGTTATAATTATACATTATCCGTATTTGAAGTATCCCCGAAATCAGTTTTTAATAATTAAAACAACATCCTCATTAAGAGAAGAATTAATCAGGTATTAATATTCTTATCCCTTTTATAAACACTCCCTCCCGGACAAAAAATGTTACAGTATATAACTCTTAGCACCTAGTCTAGTGAAAAAGCATATTTAGTTGCGTATTTCATTCATAATATTGCTCAAATAATAAACATAGTTTCGCACTATTTTAAAAAAAATAATATTTGATAAAAAATATTAAAGTAATTATCTGACAGCATTAGAAGAGGGAAATAGTGCGTCTGAATTTAAACATATAAAATATGAAAAATGAGGTTTTTTATTATGAATCTCAAGGGTTCCCTTTCCAAGCAAATAATTTGTCTCGTCATCAGTCTTTTATTTTAATGTTGGTAGAAGCATATGAAGAAGGCTATCATATAATTGACAATAAAAAATATCCCGTAGAAGGATGGCAACTCCATTACCTATTTTCTAATCAAACACACCATTGGAAATTAGGTGCTACTACCAAAATTTACCAAATAATACTAAATAATGATGATTTTGATTTTATTAAACTGGTTTTACGTTTTAATCAGTCTTTTTATCAAAAAAATGCCGTAGTCAATTTAACAAAAATACATTTTGATTACCTTTTGTCTGAATTTAAAGAGATTGAAAAAAAGCTAAATTTCAATTGTACATTTTATGAAGTGATTTGTTCAAAAGTCCGTATTATTTTACAAAAAGCCCATAAAATTATAGAAACCCAGTCGCCTAACATCCCTATAGGGTTTTCATCTAATATAATTTATAATTTTTAGATCTTTTAGATATTTATTATAAAAAAGAAAAAGAGCTTGTTTTTTATACTGAAAAATTAAATATAACTGCAAATTATCTAGAAATTTTATGCAAGAAATATTTAAATCAATCCGCAAGTAACGTCATTACGACCAAGCTTCTTTCAGAAGCAAAAAGACGGCTGATTAAACCGAGTTTATCTATAAAAGAAATTACTATTGAGTTAGGTTTTAAAGAACAACACCATTTTGCCGTTTTTTTTAAATCTGCTACAGGAGTTTCACCCAGTGAATTTCGCAAAAAAACACTTAAAATACTATTTAAAAAGTAATTATTTTTACATTTTATCTTTATCCTATCATCCCAAAAGTAAGAATAGAAAACGGGTAACCGAATAGGTCCCATTTTTTTTGGTTTTACTTGAACAGATTGGGGTGAAAAAAAATAAAAAACCCCTCTAATCATACGATTAGAGGGGTTTTGACCGCCTTTGCAGGATTCGTGGTCGGGGTGGCAGGATTCGAACCTGCGACCTCCTGGTCCCAAACCAGGCGCGATGACCGGGCTACGCTACACCCCGCAATACTTTCAAACTATTTATTCAGCAGAAAAACTGTTTGTTTCTCTTTTTAGAATTTCAGCAATGCAAATGTATTTTGTTTTAAGATACAACGCAACAGTTTTAGTATATTTTTTTAACCACAATTCAATCACTATCTAAGTCGTATAGAATGCTCGACTGTAAATCAATTGGTTTCTTATAAATAAGTAGCGTTTTTTTTGTAAATTTAGAATATATAACAATAAGGTCATTGCAATAATAGCGAAGAAAACTTTGTTGATCTTTGGAAAATACTAATGGAATACATGACAGTATAAAAGGATATTTTTATCGTTTAATAATAAAAACATTTTATGGATTTGAAATCGAATGAGCCTTTCTGGCTCGTAAAAAATGGTATTCTTAACAGTTATCCTTCATTAAGAAAAGATACAACGTGCGAAGTGCTGGTTGTAGGAGGTGGTATTACAGGTTGCCTTATTGCACATCAATGCTTGGATGACGGCTATGATACTATTCTAATAGATAAAAGAGAGATTGCCAACGGCAGTTCTGCCGCTACTACATCTATGCTGCAATATGAAATAGACACCCCTCTTTATAAGCTGATAGAAATGATCGGAGAAAAAGGCGCTATAGCCAGTTATAAGGCATGTTCCGCAGCTATTGACCAACTGGAAAAAATAACCAGAAAAATTAAATCAAAAGCTGGTTTTCAGAAAAAAAAATCACTTTATTTCGCTGCTTTCAGAAAAGATGTAAAAAATTTAAAAAAAGAATATGATGCCCGAAAAAAAGCAGGGTTTGATGTACGTTGGATAGAAGCTGAGGCTATTGAAAAAAAGTATCAATTGTATAAAACTTTCGGAGGCATTATTTCAAAACAGGGCGCAAGTATAGATGCTTTCAGACTGGTGCACGAGATTTTAGAGTACAATATAAAAAGAGGATTAAGGGTATATGACAAAACCGCATTGGTTGATGTTAAGTATGGCCGTATTGTTAATGAGGTTTTGTTGAGTACAGCTGTAACGATAAAAACAAAAAAAATTATCTATTGTACAGGCTATGAAAGTACCTCAATGATTAAACAAAAATTTGTTGATTTAATCAGTACGTATGCTATCGTTTCTGAACCGGAACCGGAACGAAGCAAGTTATATAAAGATATCCTGATCTGGAATACTGCTGATCCGTATATTTATTTCAGGACTACAGATGACAACAGATTCCTGATAGGCGGTGAAGATGAAGAGTTCAGAAATCCACAGAAAAGAGATGAACTGATTGGCAAAAAAGAGAATAAGCTCGTTAAATCTTTTGAAAAACACCTGCCCGACATCCCGTTTCATACAGATTTTGCCTGGGCAGGAACGTTCGGAGAAACCAAAGATGGCCTGCCCTATATAGGTACACATAAAGATTTCAAGAACAGCTATTTTGTATTAGGCTTTGGGGGCAATGGTATTACTTTTTCAGTAACGGGAATGGATATGGTCTCAAACTGGCTGAATGGAAAAAAACATGTACTCAGCAAATGGTTTTGTTTTGAAAGATGAGCTGTATACTGCGCCTTTTAAATCGATATTTTGTTAAATCTTCTAAAAAAGATAGACCAAACTGGATAAAACGATGTTCAAACGAAGAAATAGTTCCGTAGTGCAAAAGCTTTATCTGTATTTGTACCGTTTTTTTTATCAAAATATTTATATTCACACCCTGTAAAAATAAACAGTTAATAAACAGATATGAAAATTCTAAAATTCGGCGGAACATCCGTAGGAAGTGCTGAACGTATTCAAAGTCTTTTGAATATCGTCAATCCAAAAGAGCGTCAGATTGTGGTGCTTTCAGCAGTAGCTGGAACAACTAACACATTGGTTGACATCTCCAAAGCTTATTTAAATGGTAAACAGGAAGAAGCCAAGCAACTGATAAAAGACCATAAGATCCAATACGAAGCTTTACTTAAGGAACTCTTCAGCACAGAGAACGGATATAAGCAGGGCAAAGAATTAATAGACTATCATTTTAATATTATTTTCTCATTATCAAACGACCTTTTTACGCTAACCGAAGAGAAGATTATCCTCGCACAGGGAGAATTGATGTCCACAGCTTTATGGCATTTTTATCTTGAGGAAAAGGGAATAAAATCGGTTTTGGTACCGGCTCTCAACTTTATGAAAATTGACGAAGATAACGAACCGGTAATTCCTTTTATAAAGGAGAAGCTGGAGGAAATACTTTCTGGTTATCAAGAAGATACATTATTCATAACTCAGGGGTATATTTGCCGAAATTCCTTTGGTGAAATTGATAATCTCCGTCGCGGCGGATCCGATTATACCGCATCTTTAATAGGAGCCGCCATTCAGGCAGATGAAATCCAGATATGGACAGATATTGACGGCATGCATAATAACGATCCCCGTATAGTAAAAAATACAACTCCTATTGCTGAGCTGAGTTTTGACGAGGCCGCTGAACTTGCCTATTTTGGAGCAAAAATCCTGCATCCACAAAGTGTATTTCCGGCTCAGCGCTATAATGTTCCCGTGCGTCTTTTAAATACGATGGATCCTACTGCAGTCGGTACATTAATATCTCAGAACGGAGGTAAAAAAGGAGCTATCCGGGCAGTAGCGGCAAAAGATGCTATTACCGCGATACATATCTATTCGTCAAGAATGCTGCTGGCTTATGGATTTTTAAGAAAGATTTTTGAGATATTCGAAAGATATAAGACGCCGATAGATATGATTACCACATCGGAAGTGGCTGTGTCAGTAACTATTGATGATACCCGTAATCTGGAAGATATTATCCGCGAGGTGGAAGACTTTGGAACAGTCAGAGTAGATAGAGAACAGACCATTATTTGTATTGTTGGTGATTTTGCCGCCAACACACATGGCTATGCCGCACGCGTACTGGACGCCGTTAAACATTTGCCATTGCGTATGGTATCTTATGGCGGATCGGATTATAACGTTTCCCTGTTATTAGATTCTGAACATAAAACAGAAGCTTTGCGATCATTACATACTAGAATTTTCTGAATAAATGAACATACATCAGATTGATCCGGACAGATTAAGCGGATTACCAACTCCTTTTTACTATTATGATCTTGACCTGCTAGAGGAAACCTTGTCACGTGCAAAACAAGCAGCTGATAAAAGAGGTTTTCATGTACATTATGCGTTAAAGGCGAATTGCAACGACAGAATACTGGAAAAGATACAGCTTAAAGGCTTTGGCGCAGACTGTGTAAGTGGCAATGAAATACAGAAAGCTTTAGATGCAGGGTTTTCGCCCGGCCAGATTACGTTTGCAGGTGCGGGAAAGGCAGATAAAGAAATTGTGCTTGCTTTGAAACACCGGATTTTTGCTTTTAATGTAGAATCTGTTCAGGAGTTACAGGTTATTAACGAATTGGCCGCTGAGCATAATGTAACAGCAAGAATTTCGTTGCGAATTAACCCCAATATAGATGCCAATACCCATCATTATATCACCACCGGCCTTGATGAAAATAAATTTGGGGTACCTAATTCAGAACTGGAAAAGGCAGTGATTGTATTAAGAACATGTGGGCATATTGAATTGCTGGGATTGCATTTTCATCTGGGTTCACAGATTACAGATCTCACGGTTTTCAAAAGTCTTTGTGTAAAGGTAAATGAATGGAAAAACTGGTTTGAGGAAAGGGGGATTGTAATCAGGGTACTGAATGTGGGTGGAGGACTTGGGGTTAACTACCACGAACCTGATACGCATCCGTTTGCTGATTTCGAAGCTTATTTTGACATTTTTGACCGTTTTCTGGAAAGAGCTCCCTATCAGGAAGTTCATTTCGAAATAGGAAGGGCATTTGTTGCCCAGTCAGGAAGTCTGGTAAGTAAAGTACTATACACCAAAAGCGGAATAAAGAAAAACTTTCTGATTTTGGATGCCGGGATGACAGAATTGCTGCGACCAGCACTTTATCAGGCGTATCAAAAAATAGAAAGGTTAGGCTTTACAGAGATGGAAAGCAGTGTTAAATACGACGTTGTGGGCCCGATATGCGAAAGCTCCGATTGTTTTGGTAAGGAAGTACCGTTACCATTCAGCAAACGTGGCGATTTAATTGCAATCCGTACAGCGGGTGCCTATGGAGAGGTAATGGCTTCCGGATATAACCTCCGGGATGAAATCCGGTTTGTGTATTCTGATGAAATAAGGTAAAAAAAACGGAAAACACCTGAGCACTGCCGTTAACTACCCGGAAAATGTTAGCTCTAAATAGCATACCGGCAAGTTCAGTGAATTTACCGGTGTAATCTGTAAAAGATTTTATTTACCTAACCCCTCCCAAATGATAAGGAACAGGTAAATCCATTAAATTAGCTTTACTATCTCGTTTTATTATTTTAGCTAAATCGCTTTTAAATTCTCTATACACCGCTTTTGGTATAATGTGGTGTCTTTGTATCTTAACCAGTTTCCCCAGATCACCCACAAAAGGTACCATAGCTATTCCTGCTATGGCGGCATTGCCATACTGACCTCTGAACAGGTACCCAACGCCGTTAAAACCATCTACAAGGAAAGTAGGATCAAAAGTACCCAAATAATCCATTCCTTCTTGGAATTCATCCATCTGCCGCTCCTTCATCTGGTCTCTGTGGTACTGGTACAGGCTGCTGTTTCGGTACACATGGTCCTGCACCCTTCTGCCGATGTTAAAACTTCCCAAAGAAGACCAGTCAGCACCACCACCACCGCCTGCCTTCACTTCCACATACATCATACTCAGCACTTCTTCAACGGTACCGTCATAATGAACTGCAGAAGCGAATCCGTTGGCATTCATTTGGTCACTTACAAAATAACCTCCCATGTTGCTCCAGAACGTATTCTTGCCCTCAGGTGAGTTGGTCCAGATGCTGTTCCAGAAAGGCTCGTAAATCAATCCGGTCGGATCTGCCCAGTATACCGGGTTGTTCAGTGCGTAATGGTAAGGGGTTACATCAAAGGAATGCTCAGATAAGGCATCTATGGAATAGAACCTGCCTAAAGCACTGTCGTACTGTCTGAAATCGGTTTCGGTTACATTAAGACCAAAGCTGCTTTCATATTCTCTGTCAAGGAACTTGTTTTTCTGCGCTTGTTCATTCCCGCAGCTATTGGCAATATCATTATACCCTAGAGATGTATATCAAATGGGTAATAATTGTATTGTATCGGTAATTATCCGGAATTGATTTAAAAAGAGGTTTTTTTTAAAAACCTCTTTTTAAACGAAATTCTTTCAGGAAGAAGTAGATTACTTATTACCTTCTTCTTACGTTATCTCCTAAATTGCTAATATCTAATTTATTAGATGCTTCTACAATAACATAATCTAGATTATGACCTGGTTTTAAAAGCACCTTCTCTAATTTCAAACATCTGTGCAACTGTAATCTTTCAATTTCTACGTTATGAGTCAAATCCAACTCTGGAATACTTCCATTATATATGTAAAATTCCTTTAAATGATTAAAATGGAGAAGAATTTCATTCGATTTCTTATTCTCATACCATAAAATAAGTTTTTTAACTGTATCGAACGTGTCTAATAGTTTTCCTTTAAATGTTTTTACAGATAAAAAAGTAATCTCTTTAAGATTTTTAAAGTTCTTCGAAGAAAGATTTATTTTAGATTTATCTCCGATTATTAAGTGCTCTACATCCAATATAACATCTGATAAATCTATTGTTGTTTCATGAAAAGCGATGGCCTCAAACTTAAATTTGGAAATTATTTCCTTTATACCTTCAAAATACTCAGCACTAACTTTCTGAAATCCAATTGCTCTTATTATATACTGTTTTAAATCTGAAAGCTCAATTTGTTTATACTCTATTATTGGATCCATACCGATATCCATTCTGTTTTGAATCTCGGCAAAATCACTTGTTATCAAAATCCCTTGACTTGAAGGGATATAGTAAATTTTAGTATCCATCTTGTAACATATAATTTTTTCCTGGTGATTGTAATATATTATAATTTATCGGGTTCCTATATCCTTCAGGATAATCAGGAAGCATTTTGTCTGTTTGCATTCTTCGATATTCCGCCTTAAAAGCTTCTCTTGCGCTTGGTGATGAAGTCCAGTCTAAAGCACTAACTTTAAGTCCAAATAAAGCCATGCGCATTGTAGCAGATTCCATCATTCTTTTTATAGGGCCTTTCCCGTGGTATTTCATTCCATCTGAAAAAATGATTGTGTAGGAACCGTCATATTGATTATTTTCTTTATAAAATCTATCTTTAGTTATAGCTTTTACCTGTTCTATTGTTAAAAGACCTTCTTTTGTGAACCGATTGATTATAAAATCAGGTGTAGGTCCACTACCAAATACCTCAATGATCGCTGCTCCTAATATTCCGATTAATCCTCCTCGCGCCAAGCCAGACAAACTTGCTCCTTCTGCGGAAATAGTGCCGGCTACCACGACGACACCTTGAGAAACATTATTATTTCCTTTTTTCTTTCCTTTTCCGCCGCCGCCATTTCCATTATTCTCATCAAAATCAGAAAACTCATAAAATTTAGCAGCAAATGCTTCCGGATTATTCAGATAATTACCAAACTGTTCAGGATCAAAACTCCCTAATAAATCATCATTTTTTCCAAATACGTCGTAATTACCAGTATCCCAATTGTATCGTACAGAATTTGCCCCACTAGGGTCACTCCAGTATACGGGGTTATTGTCAAACGCGCTGTAGGGTGAAAAATCATGGTGTGTTACCGGATCCATTACTGTCCAACGTCCGATAGCAGGATCGTATTGGCGAAGATCCATTTCGTAAATGTTCAACCCAAAGCTATCTTCGTATTCTTTTCCGTTGTATTTATAGTTTTGCGCCTGTTCATTCCCGCAGCTATTGGCAATATCGTTATAGCCCTGGTGTTTCAAGCCAAACGGGTAATAGTTATTTTCTTCAATAATCTCGGTCGGGGTTACCTGCCCGTCACCATTACAGTCCGCATAGCTCAGCCGTATATTTTATCTTTACTAACCCAACAGTAAAGCTGTGAGAAATTCTGATAATTAAAGTTCTTCAAAAACTTTTACCCACATTAAATTATTATTCTTTATTTTTGATAAGCAGACGGAATTTCTAGAATTATCTCTTCTTTTTAATAATTCAGAATTAGAATCATTAATTAATAGATTAATATATTCTTGTTCACTCATTTTCATATATTCTGATATCAGAGCAGATTCATCATAATTATATTTAATAGTATCAATCTTTGAAGTAGCAGACACTACAGCTTTTGCAATTTTTGAATTATTTTCAGATGGTTCATATATTAAAACTGTTTTTGTTTTATCTATTAAATCAAATATGATATAGTGATATTGATTATCATTAGAAATTATAACTTCTTCTACTAAATATTCTTTTTTATTTTGTATTAAAGGATTATTTAATACTTCTTCCAGAATCTGTTTTCTGTAAGGAAATTTAAAAAAACGGGGATGTAGTTGATATTCTTTAATCACTTTATTGCTTTCTGTGATAATTTCATCTGCAAGCGAGGGTGGAGTCTTTAGAGAAACGCATCCTGTAAATATAAATATTATTAAAATGAAAAAATAAGTTATGGTTTTTATAATCATTATTTTGAACTTTAGGGTTCCTTATATATTAGCTTTATATATTTCTGAGTATTTAAGTATAGTAAACCTTTATCCATATAAGCTTCCCTTCTTTAATATATGACAGACAGGTAGAATTTCTATGTAATCTCTCATTAGGTTCTTCTAATAATTTTGAAATAGTATTTTTCATAAGATAATCTACATATTCTGTGTCGTTCATTCTTAACTCTTGTGGTATTTCCTCATATTCATATTTAATAGTATCCATTTTTGTAGTAGCAGACACCACAACTTTTGCTGTTTTTGAATTATTTTCAAACGGTTTATATATTAAAACCGTTTTTGTTTTATCTATTAAGTCATATATGATATAATAATATTGATTATCATTAGAAATTATAACTTCTTCTAACAAATATTCTTTTTTATTTTGTATTAAAGGATTATTTAATACTTCTTCCAGAATCTGTTTTCTGTAAGGAAATTTAAAAAAACGGGGATGTAGTTGATATTCTTTAATCACTTTATTGCTTTCTGTGATAATTTCATCTGCAAGCGAGGGTGGAGTCTTTAGAGAAACGCATCCTGTAAATATAAATATTATTAAAATGAAAAAATAAGTTATTGCTTTCATACTGGTTATTATGGAGTTTTAGGGTTATTTCTATAGTAGTTATAAGCTTCTTTAGCTTTTATATGACTATATTTATTATTAAATATTTCACCTCTGTTAGCTGCATTAAAAATACTTGGTGGTGTTTGTTTATAAAATAATGAATTACCTTTATTATCAATTAGTTTCGTGTCATAATTTGGTGTGTTAAATTTAGCACCTTCAGCTTTTGATAGCGCATAAAATTTTCGTAAAGGTCTTCCGGATTCTGCCCGTATTTGATTTTCAATATGGCTTGCAAAAATTTCACTTCTTTTTATTATTTCGCCTTCGTTTGTAATTCTCCATTGATCCATGTATATTTTAGGATTTTCATATGCATCAATTACATGAGCCATTTCATGCCCTAAAACTAAAAACAATTCCATTTTTTGGGAGCCGTCTAATGTATATACTTC
This sequence comes from Paenimyroides tangerinum, assembly GCA_050990835.1. Classification (GTDB taxonomy): domain Bacteria; phylum Bacteroidota; class Bacteroidia; order Flavobacteriales; family Flavobacteriaceae; genus Flavobacterium. The sequence goes on from CP158859.1 coordinate 2,637,997, forward strand.
TCTTAAAGAATAATTTTTGTCAATATTTATTCCATAACCGTCAGCCTGAAATCCAAATCTTTTTGGATAATCTTTTATATTTACATTTTTAGCATCGTTACCAAAATACCCCACTACGCTTCCTCCTGTAGGACCGCTAGATTCCAAATCATATAGAGCGCTGATAATATCCGCTACATATTGAGTAACATCTGCTATACTGATTTTTTCCCATATTTTATTTTCCTGATCCCATCTTTCGATATTTCCTCCAGACATATACCGGTATTTATGGCCTTCATCATAAATATTTATCCATTCACCATCTACATCAACAAAACGCACAGGATTATTAGCTGTATAGTTATAAGGAGACAAAGCTTCATACTTTTCAGCTAACGGATCCATATTAAAAAATCTACCAACAGCAGGATCGTAATTTCGCGCACCGTATTCGTACATATTCAACCCGAAGCTATCTTCGTATTCTTTTCCGTTGTATTTATAGTTTTGCGCCTGTTCATTCCCACAGCTATTGGCAATATCGTTATAGCCCTGGTGCTTGAGACCAAACGGGTAATAATTGTTTTTTATAGGTAATATACAGTAATCTATATTCCAAAAGAGTTTAGAATATCTTCTTTCTTTTGTTTGGGATTTTTATTTATTTCACCATATTTTATGTAAAAAAATTCTTTATCCTTATAATCAAACTTTTTAAAGAAAAACCTATTAGGGTAACTACGATACTTTTTATTAAATGTTAAAACATTTTGATTATAAACTTCAACTAAAATATTCAAATGCTCATTTAAACGACCTCCACTAACTTTATTTTTTAGCATTTCTTCATTTAAGTAGAATTCTTTTTCTACAATGTCTAAATTACATTCATCACTTTTCTCTATTTCGTTATTTGAAACCAAGGCTAATGAATCTATTTTAATAAATAGATTATTAGAAGTATAAAGCTTTATTAAAGTATTATTTTTATCAATAATACTTTTTTTTAACTCGATCCAGGAATTTCTAACTTTTAATTCATCTTTTAATAAATTTTCAGATATAGTATTTTTCATTAAAATAAAGCTGAGACTACCTAATCCCAAAAATAAACTTATTATAATTAATGTTTTTTTTATTTTCATTTTTTAATAATTTTAATACCAATAATACCCTGCACCTCCGCCAGAAAAAGAGCCTCCTAAATGTTTCCGTAAAATATTTCTTTGATATACATCGTTGTCCAAAAATTGTATTTGTTTTTCTATTGCAATATTTTTAATTCCAAACTCTGTAGCTTTCGCTAATAAAGCTATACCAGTCATGGTAAAATATCTATCAGAAACATTTCCTCTGTCAATATTTTGTTTTAATGCTTTTACAACATTCACTATCATACTTATCTCCTCATTTATTCTTTCGCTTCTATAATCACCATAAGTCTTATATAAAGCTTCTCTAAGATTTGTTACGAAATCACCATATTCAGTTGATTCTATTAGTACATCTCCAACAATTGAATATGCCATTTGTAACATAGAATTCATATTATGTGAAGATAGTAAATTATCAACATATTTTTGTTTTAACGTTCGGTTATCTTTTTTTCCACCTCCTTTACCATTCCCATTTCCACCGCCATTTCCATTATTCTCATCAAAATCAGAAAACTCATAGAACTTGGTTACCGCAACCTCAAATGTTTTTTCCGGGGAGCCATCAGCTAAATGCAAAAAGGCATCTATGGCATCCTTTCCGGTAAAGGTAGCCCCCACGAGATTCCCGTTTAAGGTATACGTTGTGGCATCGGCTCCACTAGGGTCACTCCAATATACCGGGTTATTGTCAAACGCGCTGTAGGGCGAAAAATCATGATGTACTATAGGATCCTGTACTACCCAGCGTCCTATGGCCGGATCGTACTGACGCAAATCCATTTCATAGCTGTTCAACCCAAAGCTATCTTCGTATTCTTTTCCGTTGTACTTATATTGCTGCGCCTGTGCGTTACCGCAGAATGTTCGGCAAATCTGATAGCATTAATTTCTTATTTTTATAAAATTCGGAAATTAAATGTTATTAAATAAGTATAGTAAAAATATACTAACAAATAAGTAGAAAAGATTAGCAAAAAACACAATCTTGATAAGCCTATCTATATCCTTTTGTTTAAAAAACATATAAAACATCATTGATAGAATTACTATAAAAAGATATCTATAGGGAAATAGTATTTTACCTAAAAGAGTATCTTGCAATTTGAAGTAATAAATACAAAAATGTATTACGATTTCTAAGAAAATCCATATAATATTATATCTCATAAAATTAAAATTATTCAACTGTTCCTAAATATTTTCCTGAATAAAAATCATAGTAATGTACACTTAAATTACCGTATGGAATTATTTTACTTCCACTTTTTTCATAAATCTGATATAATCCTTGCATATTCTTCGGATCATTTTGATGAATTTTCAAATAATTATTTAATATTTCTAGATTACTATTAGATACTTTATCTACTTTATTTTTAAATGTTTCAATAAGTAATCCTACAGCTATTTTTGAAGGATTACCATTTTTTAAATCTTGTAATAATCCTTTTACATCAAGGCCAGGTACAAAACCACTATAACCAATATAATCTAAAATCTCATTAAATAGATTTGTTCTTCCTGCTAAAACTTGTTGGAATAATTCTATTGTTTCTACATGATTCATTTTAGTATTATACAAAAGATCAAAAGAAAATAATGTTTCTTTTCTATAAGCTTTAACTTTTGATAATTCAATTCCATTATATTTACCTCCCTTACCTTTAGGACCGCCACCACCATTTCCGGTACTCTCATCAAAATCAGAAAATTCATAAAATTTAGTTACCGCAGCCTCAAATACTTTTTCCGAGGAGCCATCAGCTAAATGCAAAAAGGCATCTATGGCATCCTTTCCGGTAAAGGTAGCCCCCACGAGATTCCCGTTTAAGGTATACGTTGTGGCATCAGCCCCGCTGGGGTCACTCCAGTATACCGGGTTATTGTCAAACGCGCTGTAGGGTAAAAAATCATGATGTACTACAAGGTCTTGTATCTAAAATTCCCTTCTTCTATTTATAGATACCTCAGAATAATGTACAAGGAACTACAATATAGAATAATACTTTCTAAAGATTTTGATTCTGAATATATAATAATCAATGTTTCAATAAAAAAGTCTCTTCACTAAACAGCAGAGAGACTTTTTTTATTAATTATCATTATACTCAATCGTCCACTTTAAACTATCTAGATTATCAATATCTAATAAATACTTTTTGTTGTAGATATTATATTTATAAATACCTTCCCATCCATATTTATCAACACTGTCCTTTTTGATAATAAATAACCTCATTTTGTTACCTGTATTATATGGATCATAATACGATTTCCAGTCAAAAGGGCGTCTATCTATTATATCTATTTTATTTCTACTTAATGAATCAATAAAAGAATGAGAAATATCAACTTCTAATCCATGCTCACTTTTATAAATTTTTGATTTTTCAATATCAAAAACCGTATCTGTTTTCGATAAACTATAGATAATATCATTTTCAGACTTATTGTTAACCACAATATCTCTTATATCAATTTTATCCATACATGATATGAATAAAAAAAATGTGAATGTATAAAATATTAATCTTTTCATTGTTTATAATCTGGGTGTTGTAAATATCCGTTTTGAATTTGAAATAAAACTTGCGATGGTATCTTAATATAATTATAATTTATACTAAAATAATCTATTTTACTCGTTTTAGAGATAAAATTTTTAGGTGTTCCAAAATAATAATAAGCTAATGTATTGGCTTGTAATTCTACCCAATTGCTTGCGTGTATTTCTGAAGACTCATTAATTGTTCCTAAACTTTTGTATGGTACAATTCCGTAATAATTAATTAATCCTCCATATTTTTCCTGCAAATAATGCCCGTATTCATGCATTAAATGTCTGCCAATATTGGAATCTAATCCTTTTTTTAAATATTCTTTCCAAGTACCTATATAAATATTTAAAGCTCCACCAAAATAAGATGATGCACCAAAGTCATAAGGAATTAGTCTCACAGGTGCTCCAAAAAATGTTATACCACTCATGTTAAGCAAACTTATCTGTACATAGCTTCTACCCACTCCTTTATCATTGGCCCCCTTGTTCTTACCGCCACCTTTTCCGCCGCCACCATTTCCATTATTCTCATCAAAATCAGAAAATTCATAAAATTTAGCAGCAAATGCTTCCGGATTATTCAGATAATTACCAAACTGTTCGGGATCAAAACTCCCTAATAAATCATCGTTTTTCCCAAAAACGTCATAATTACCTGTATCCCAATTGTATCGTACAGAGTTTGCCCCGCTGGGATCACTCCAGTATACCGGGTTATTGTCAAACGCGCTGTAGGGTGAAAAATCATGATGTACTATAGGATCCTGTACGACCCAGCGTCCTATGGCCGGATCGTATTGACGCAAATCCATCTCATAGCTGTTCAACCCAAAGCTATCTTCGTATTCTTTCCCATTGTACTTATATTGCTGCGCCTGTTCATTCCCGCAACTATTGGCAATATCGTTATACCCCTGGTGTTTCAAGCCAAACGGGTAATAATTATTCTCTTCAATAATCTCGGTCGGGGTTACCTGTCCGTCACCGTTACAGTCGGCATAGCTCAGCCGTACATTGCCCAGGTGGTCTTTGTATTGGTACACGTAAAGGTACGTATTATTTTCATGCTTTACATAACCTTCCGGATGCGGGAAAAACTGCAATACATTGTTCAGGTACTGAAAGCCTCCGAGGTAATCGGTGGTCTGTGCACTGCCACCGGTTGGGGTTACCGTTTTGGTCATACGGGTGCCCGCCGCGTCGTAGGTATAGTTTATAGTACCGCCTGTAAAGGTAATTTGTACAGGCAGGTTCAGGTGGTTATAGGTAATAGCGGTAATGCCTTTGTTTTTATCAGCCGTCATATTCCCAAAGCTGTCATAGGTATAATCGTTACCTGTGGTATTACCATCGTTAAAGCCCTCTGAGTTATTGGTGGCATCGGTTACACTCATCAGACGGTTGCCCTGGTAGGTATAGCTCAGTTCATCCAGATCAATAGGCTGACCCGCTTCTTCTTTACCAAAGCGTTTAAGGGTCTGGATATTGCCGTTTTTATCATAGGTAAGATCCTCGGCAAACTGCCCGTCACGTAAGTAACGATTAAAAGTAATGTTTCCTATTGTGCGGATGTGCTGTTTTAAATGGCTGGCGTAGTTTAAGCGGTTCAGGTGGTCATAATCGTACCCATAGCCTTTGGCCACATTGTCTACCAGGGTATTCCAGACCACACTGGAAATATTGCTATTGTACTGCGGAGTGGAAGTATCGCCCGAGAAGACATCATTATATTTTATACGGTAACTGAACAGTTGGCTGTTGCGTGCATACAAATCATTAAGATCGGTTAACCACCCTCTTACGTTGTATTTATACGATACGTCCTGCAACGACTTGGCCGCTGTGGCAAGACCGCCTACTTTTTTGCTCTCCAGTACACCCAGTTCGTCATAGGTATTCTGGGCAATGAGTGCTTCAGGGTTGCTGCCTGTTTTTTGGGTGTGCTTCGTGAGCCGTTCACGGTTGTCATACGTATAGGTATCGGTTACGGTAAGCTCGCTTGCCGTTGCGGTGCGTTTGTGTTTGGTTACCGTTTTAACAGGCAGTCCCCTAAAAGTCAGTTTGCTGTCGGTCTGCGTATACCCGCCCAGGTGGTTTTGCGTAAAATTACGCAGGGGCTGGTATTTGGCGTTGTATAAAATATAGCTCACCGAACCTTTATACTCCGAAGTGGTCGTTATGACCCGTACCCAGTTGCCTGTTACGAGTCCTTTTACACTCGTTACAGGGGTTGCACCTTCTATCGCCGCAAAGCTTGTGGGGGCGCCCGGAAATTCATAATTGTCGTAATAGTTTACCGTAAGCGGGTGAACCCCTGTGGTAGGAAACACGGTATTGGAATAGCGCACGGTAACTCCATTTATAGTCCCGTTGGAGGTGGTTTTTACTTCATTTACAGTAGTCTGCCCATATACCAGGTCTTTGAGTACTTTGCGGTTGGCCGATGTGGGGGTATGCCCGTTGTAATACCCCGTATATACCACGCGGTCCATCACATCGTATTTGGTAAACAGCCAGCCTTTGGCTTCGGAGCCGAACGGGCTTAAAACAGGCCCTGTCATTACGATACGATCGGCTTGGTCGTAGACGATGTATTCCCACTGCTTACCCGGCAGCTTTTTCTCTACCAGGCGGTTTCTTTCATCGTAGCGGTACTGGTAGCACAGGTCATTCAGGGTAGTGGTGCCGATACCTCCATTTGCCAGTGGCGGCAATACATAGGCCAGGTTGCCGTAAAAATCGTACAGGTAATAGGTATCATGTGCTACCCCGTTGTTATAGGCGCGTTTAAGCAGTACTTTACCATCGGTGCCTTTAAACTCTTCAGTGGTGTTGTTCTTACCGTCGGCCGCTTTCCAGTTTTCATTCTTTACTACTGTTTTATGCAGGCTGTTGGCCGCATAAAACCCGGCTTCGGAAAGGCTGTTGGTATACATTCCTGCAGTAGCGCTCCAGGTAGTGGTCAGGGTAAACTGCTTTACCTCGTTGGCGGTATTAAAATCATACTGATAGCGTATAGTATGCTTTTCAGGGTTGTCCATCGCCCAGTCGGCCCCGGGGGCCGCGGTTTCCAAAACCCGCTGTGCAGGCGAGGCTTCCCGCAATTCCTGGCTGTACGGATTGGTGGTATTGCCGTACTTGGTGGTGTTGTAATAGGCCACGGTCTGCGCCCCGGCGTTATCGGTAAAACCGGAAAGCGCGGCAAAGGGCAGATAGGTTTTGGTCTGCCCAACGTTTTTGTCGTATTCGATATGGGTGACGATGTTTTTGTCTTCTACCGGCGAAAGGTTGTGCTGTACCTGCTGTATAGGACGTCCCAACCCGTCCTGATAGGTAGTGGTGGTATACCGGTTACCCGAAACAGATCCGTCTATATAGATAATCTCCTGGGTATAATTCTGTGTGGCATCCTGCGCCTTTGCTGCAAAGGCTATACCGAGAAAAACAAGGGTGTATAGATAACGTAACATAAGGCGTTTATTGGTTTTTGGTGTTATACTGGTATTCTTTGGTTACCTGGCCTTCGTGGTTGACCACACGGTAGAGCCGGTTAAAGCTGTCGTACTGGTAACTTTCCCTGCGTCCGTTGGCATCGGTAACACTGGTCATGCCTACCAGGGGTCTGTAGGTATAGGTCGTGATAAAACCGTTAGCATGGGCATCTCGCAGCTGGGTAAAGGCGGTGTTCAGGTTGGTTTCGTTGTAACTGGCGGCATTGGAGGCCGTTTGTATAGCGGTAATTGTTGCCGCACTGATACTGCCGTAAGCCACGTTTTTGAGTTCGGCTACCAGCTGGGTGCCGTCATACCCCCAGATCTGCGATACCACCCTACCTGTTTTGGTTTTGTATTCCAGTACGTTGCCATAGGCATCGTAACGGGTGATTTCTTTGTCTATTTCCAACGCTAGCGTGCTTTTGGCGACATAAGATTTGCTCAGGTTCACCACCTGCGGGTTACCGCTAACGGGTGTATACTCAAATGCGCTTTGGTTCAGCAGCTGGCTGTTTTTGTATTTTTTTACCGTTTCCGGAAAATAGGTCTGGTGTTTTTTTACAAAGGTCTGGTCGGAAACAAATACCTCACCCGTATTCATATCTTTGATTTCCTGCTTGATCACATGACGCGTATCCATGTCCCACTGCGTGATGGTTTGAACTGCTCTAGACGCAGTTCCCGTATATTCTGTTGTGGTCTTGTCCATTCTCTCCACCATACCGCTTTGTTCATAGGCAATGGAGGTATCCGCTACAGGGTAATTGAAATAGGAAATGGTACTGCTGGACTGTGAAATAAGGGTACCGTTATCGGTATACGCATATTCTTCTACGGGGATGCTGGTTTCCGGTCGTATGAGCAGCGCCACAGTTGACCCGCCGGCACCCGTGTAATCAAAACCGTATACGGTTTTTCCCGCACCGGCTTTCTCCACGCCTACGTACCGGTATACACACGGCACATAAGGTACGCCGTATAACTGTGAAAAATCGTTCTGGCGGTAATACTGCAGCGGAACGGCACCGGAACTTCGGTACGGGTCACCCTGCATCACATACCGGAAAAAGGTTTCGGAGGCTATCACATTATTGCGCTCATACTGTGTCACCTTTTTCAGGCGTTTACCCTCTGCTTTCTTTTCCATCATCTTGGTAGGATTAAGTACCCGTGTTTTTTTGCGGAGTTTTATATTGCTGATATCGGAAGTATTACCGGAGGCAGACTTAAAGTAAAACTGACGCGTGGGAAACTGGCTCTGGTGCAACTCCAGGGTAGGCCTGATCTCATTCTCCATTTCAGCGGAAAAATAGGTCAGTATACTGCCTGCTTGATTCGCCAGCCCCAGCCTGATAGAAGACATATTGCCATTGCCGTCTACAATAGGTGATAATTTGGCGTTAAAGGTCAGGTATAACGGGTGGTTGTAAAGGTCTTCATCCGGGTAGGAAAACTGCCACCGCTGTGAAACAAGGTTAAAGGTAACCGGTACATCGGTAAAGGTGTCCTCCATCTGGTCAAGCGGTTCGGTGAAGAAGTTATTGGCTCCGTAACGCGTAAAACCGTAGGTATTGTCTTCCATTTCATAGAGGGTGCTGCCTCCTGTGGGCAGGATATACTGCGTGGTAGTAGGTGTATGGTTAAATGAATACCGGTGTGCTGCCGAGCGGTCCTTGTTGTAAAAAACAATCTGAGGATCAGGACCCGTGGAAATCGTGATATCGTGTATCAGGCTGCTCTGCCCGTCAAACAGGTTATAGACTTTTACGCCGCGGTATTTTTTAACGGTCTCGTCAAACTCAAACACCACACTTCCGGTATGGGCAACGGTGATGTAGTTAAGGTATTTTTGTGTATAATTATAGGTTTTTGATCCATTGGTAATCTGACTGGCGTAGGAGCCGTAATGATAGTCAAGCAGTACCCGTCCAAACCGGTCCTTTACCTGTTTTAGCAGGAAGGATTTTTTATAGGGGTTAAACTGTGCCCGCTTACCGTCGTAAAATACGTTACTGCTGCTAAAATAATAACCGGACTCCTGTACATCGTTAAACATATAAACAAATCCGTTTTTGTCTGTCACTTCAAAAGAATGCACCTGGAACGTATAGTTGTATTCGGGTCTGTTATAACTAGGAGAACTGTCAGCAATCTTGACACGGGTAAAGGTAATGTTCGCTTTGATATCGGCATAGTCAGAGGTATACAATTTTTTAAGCACCATCTGACCTTCCTGCTGTTCAAAATAGAATTTACCCTGCAGACCGAAGATGTCAAAGGAATAGATATTGGGCTGAGGCCTCATGGGACGGGCCTCTACGGGATTGGTATACAGGTTGGGTGTATTATAATACAATTCATCGTCTATGGCATCATGTCCTTTTATTGATTTATTAATGGCCGGGATAATATTAAATTCCATACCGGGAGGTAAAAAGGATTTCAGCGCATAGTTTTGTTCAACGCTGTTGTCATAAACATTCCGGTTAAAGATAAGCCGTGCCTGTAAACTCAGATCCGGGCTGGCGGTTTCCATATCAAAAAGGGGCACGGCAACCGAAAAGCTGCCCGTTACCATATCGGCGTTAAAGTCGGTGCTGTAGCCCGGGGATGGAAGCGCTATTTCCTGAGCATAGAGATTTCCCAATGCCGCCAGGGCGATAAGAAAAGTATAAAATGGTTTCATGGCATTTATTTTTTAATGATTTTGACCGATGCGTCCAGCACATCCGTTTTAATATGTACGATATACACCCCTTTAGGGTAGTTACTAAGGTTTACCGTAGCCATATCGTACTGCAATGCTTCGGTATACAGTATACGTCCCGATACGTCTATTACCGAAAACTGCCCTTCTTTATACTCGTGGTTCAGCACCACCTGGGTATAGCCTTCGGTAGGGTTTGGAAACGCCTCCAGCTTTATCTCCGGGTCTTTTACCTTTTCTTCCGTATGCAGCTTTACTACCCAGTAGTCGTTACGCCCTTCATAGCCCTTCTTTACCCCGGAATGCTTTCCGGTAGAGTTGCCTGCAAACACATAACCGCCATCGCGGGTGCTCACCACCTTGCGCAACAGGTCATCTCCGTTAGTGGACAATTTCTTTTCCCACAGGTTTTCCCCCTTACCATCGGTCTTGACCGCTACATAGCTCTTTTTGCCTTCGGTATTGATGCTGTATCCCGCCAGTAACAAACGGCCTTCTTTATCGGGCACCACACTGGTAAGGTAATCATCCCCTTTAAAATCAAACCCGAACTGGTCGGTAATCTCCAGCTTTTTATCCGTTTTGATCACCCAGAAATCATTTCCTTTTTCCGCTCCCGTGGTTTTGTTGCCCCCGCTTTCCGAAGCACTGCTTCCGGCGATAAGATACCCCTCTTCAAAAGGCAGTAACGCCGTTACTTTATCGTCCTGCTCGCCGCCAAACACTTTCTGGTTCAGCAAACGACCCTCTGTATCCAGCTCCAGTACCCAGATATCGTACCCGCCAAAACTGTCGTCCGTTTTATCTTCACCTGCTGGTGAATTAGAGCTGCCTGCCACCAGGAAACCTTTTTCGGTAGGCAATATGCTCGTGATGTCATCGTTGTAATACCCGCCAAAGCTTTGCTGCCATTTTATAGTTCCTTTATTATCTAAGCGTACAAGCCAGAAATCGGTGCCGCCTTTGTTGGGGCTTGTTTTATCGCCTGATTGGGGAGAGTTGGTGGTACTGCCGATGATATAACCATCGGAGAGTTTTTGAGCTACTGAGAGCTGGTCATCGCCTTTACCGCCAATGGTGGTTTCCCACTGTACCCCGCCGGCTGCATCGATTTTAATGAGCCACAGGTCATTCTTTCCCTTGGCATCCTGTGCTTTTAAACCGCCTTTACCGGAATTGGAGGTACCTGCCAGCAGGTAACCCGCATCAGGGGTAGGCACGATGCGTTGCAGCAGGTCACGACCGGAGGTGCCAAAGCTCATCTGCCATTCTTCTTCTCCGTCTTTGTCCATTTTCCAGATCCAGTAGTCCAGGTTACCGCTGCCGGGGCTGGTTTTCCCGCCGGACCTATCGGAAAAGGAACTGCCGGCCAAGAGAAACCCGTAATCGGGTGTGGGGGTCATATCAAATAAATACTCGGAGTGTTTGCCGCCAATGGTTTTTTCCCACTGTACTTTTTGGGCATGACCGCTCAGTACAGCACCGCCAAAAAGCAGCAATAGTAATTGATGTTTCATAAATGTGGAATGTAAAAGTTTATAATAGGCTGATTTTTAGATTTTTTTCAGCCGCAAAATTAACCAATTCTTAAAAAATGACAAGTTTACGTTAAACTATTTCACACCAGTGTGTGGTATTTTGTTCTAGACCCTTGCAACCAAGGGGTTTTCGAATCGAATTAAAAAGTGATGCATTAAAATAGAGAGCTTTGACAGGGTTTATGCTAAAAATAAGCCAAAGACGTTAGAGGAGCTGTACAAAAAGCATACAGTAAACAGACGAAAAACCTCTCGACAAAACCTCAAAAGAGGCTTTGTTTCAGGTGGTTGGATCAAAAAGGAGTCTAACCAAGACGTTTTTGTTTTTGTAGTACTCTTACTGTCAATTTGTTAGCTGTTTAAAACCCTATTTTTTAGGTCTGTGTTATAAAACAGAGTTCCGTAATTTAGAGGTAAAATTATACTGAAAATTAAAATTTTAGTTGTTGGATTATTAAAAAAGTTTTAGTTTAGCCCTATCAAAATGTAGTCTTGGTTAGACGTTTTACAGTCGTTACTTTTCTGTCTTTTAATTAATTACAAATTAATTTTTACACAACCATGTACTTCTGCTTCATTTTGGACCACAGCCTGCCGCTCAGTAAAATTATCCTGCAATGTACCGACCACAATAACCAGGAATATCGCATAAAAACACCCCTGCGTATAGCGCCCGACGGGTGGGATGCGGCCAAGCAGCGCCCGGTGAACATTTATCTTAAAACGGGTAAAAAGCTCCACGCGCAACTAGGCAGGATTCGTATTGCCGTTGCGCAGTACTTTAAAGCGATAGGTACAAAAGGAAAATGGTCAGTAAAGGCACTCACACAGCGTATCAGAAAATGTTGTCAGGTCAAAACCGATGCTTTTTTACCCGACAGCCTGCTGTATCATATGGACCGGTATATAACCTCGCGTTTGCATCTCATTACAGGAGCTACCCATAAGCGTTACCGGGTGTTTCTGAAACTGGTGGAACGTTTTGAGGGGTATAGTATGGAAAACATAAGTATTGACAAGGCAGGTGCCTGTTTTGTAAAGGATTTTCTGGCTTTTGGAATACAGGAACAGTACAGCACCTCGACGATTTACCGGACGGTGCATTTTGTAAAAACGGTGCTGCACTATCTTGAAAAGCGGGGTATCCGCACTTTTGTATATGAACTGGAACTCCCCAAACAATCTCCGCAGCAGAAAAACGTGGTTACCCTTACCTCACAGGAACTGTCAGCGGTCAAAGCTACAGAGGTGCCAGATGAACTAAAGGCGGCCAAAGACTGGCTTTTGATCAGCTGTTATACCGGGCAGCGTGTATCGGATTTTATGACCTTTACCCACCACATGCTACAGCATACAGACGGTAAAAAATACCTGTCCTTTGTGCAGCAGAAAACGAAAAAACATGTGCTCTTGCCCTTGCATCCTGTGGTGGCAGCGCTATTGGAAAAAAATGGCGGCTGTTTTCCACAAAAGATACCCCTGCAAAAGTACAACAGGCAAATCAGGCAGGTGGTAGAACATGCGGGGATAGATACGCCGGTAACTGCTGCTAAAAGACTGGGATTCCGATCGTTGTTATCCGTTTTGCCCAAATGGGAGGCTATTACCAGCCATACCGGGCGCAGGAGCTTTGCCACTAACTTCTACGGCAGTATTCCTACCGCTTTGCTTATGGAAGCCACGGGACACAGCACCGAGCAGCTATTTCAACGATACATCGGAAATGCCGATACGGTAAGGGCGGAAAGGCTTGGGAGTTATTTTGAGGCGCTGTATAGAGCATAGCCTGGTTCAACGTCATAAAAAAACAACAAAAAGCACCGCTTTCTTTTTTTCTGTTTTTTCTTTTGAAGTGAATTATTCAAGGATTATTCTGCAAGGGATTATAATGTAACCCGTCGGGACTTAGTCCCGTCGGGTTAGCCTCCATCAACACCGTTCATAAGGTTTCGTATATCCTCATAACGGTAATACATGAGCCCCCCGATTTTAGTATACGGCAGTGTTCCGTTTATACGGAGGTTTTGAAGCGTACCGGCTGAAATGCCCAATAATTTTCTTACTTCATAACTTTTTAGCCACTGCTTTTCAGCTTCCTCTGTTTTTTTGAAATGAAACCTGTTTCTCCTGATTTCTTCAAAAAGCTCTTTTTTAAAGTTCTCCAGATCTTCCTTTGTTATAAGCTCTACTTTCATTTGCATCTGTTTTTTTTAATTAGTACAAGTGCTTACAAGAGGATCGTTTCGCTTTCCTGTAAACACCACTACAAATGAAGGAAGAATAGTTGCTGATCTTATTAAAATGGCATTTTGTGACGTTAGAAGGCATTAAATAGGTACTTTCTCTACAATTCTATGTGAAAAATTAACCTTGTAAAGCCCGTTTTAACTTTAGGTTCTGCATATCTTCACTTAACTTGCTTTCCACCACCTTTGCATAAATCTGTGTCGTTCGGATGGAAGTATGACCGAGCATTTTGCTCACCGATTCGATAGGAACACCATTGCTTAAGGTTACTGTAGTGGCAAACGTATGGCGTGCCAAATGAAACGTTAGGTTTTTCTTAATAGCACAGAGATCGGCAATTTCTTTTAAATAACCGTTCATCCGCTGATTGGTTATCACCGGAAACAATGTGCCACCCGCGACTGCTGAAGGATGGTTTCTATATTTAAAAATAAGGAGAACTGCTTCCGGGAGCAAAGGAACTTTTACTGTCGTATTGGTCTTTTGTCTACTGGTCATTAACCAGTCTTTTGCGTCAATACCTTTTACAATATGGTGTTGGGAAAGTTGCGAAATATCAATATAAGCTAATCCTGTATAACAACTAAAGAGGAACATATCCAAAACGGATTGTAGGCGTTCAATAGAAAATGTTTTGTCCGACAGAATCCTAAGCTCTTCTTTGGTAAGATAGCCCCGTTCTACTTTTTCAAAATGTAACTTGTATTTGGAAAAAGGATCTTTATCCAACCAATCCAACGTAACCGCTAAATTCGCTAATTTTTTTAATCTTTCTAAATGCTTCATCACGCCGTTATTGTGCAAGGGTTTATGATGGTCTACAGGTTTATAGTTGTGGAGAAAATTTTCAAAATCCAGAATAAACCTGTAATTCAACTGCTCCAACGCGATATCTTCTTTCCGGTAGGTCTTCTTGATGAATTTTTTGAGATACAATTCCGTCGTGGAGTAGTTTTTCATGGTACCACGGGCAAGTTTTCCTGTTTCTACCTGCTTATGATAGTCAGCCAGTTTGAATAAGGTAATAGCTGTTTGGTCATCCTCGCCAAGATAAAGTGATTTAACAGCTTCTACTGTGATGGCTTTTCGTTGTTGGATCAGCTGATGGTAACAATCCGTGATAAGAGAGCGGACTCTATCGATATGCGCATTGAGTTTGGTAAATTCTTCTTTTTTTCCTTTTGCTTTGCCTTTAATCGTATCCCAGTTATGCGGAGCTATTTTTGCTTTCAGTGATATTTCTGACCGACGGCCATTTACGGTGACCCGTGCATAAACAGACGCCAGTTCCTTTTTTTGTTGTTTGGGTAACCTGATGACAAATTGAATCCCAAGGGTGTTTCTCTTTTTCATATTCCTTTATTTTATGTTTAACTGATACACTTTGGTGCAGTTCTTTCATCCTAACTATTGACCGGGATGCAATAAAAAAGTTAAACAGTGATAAATAGTATCAAAATAAATGATTCAAATAACTGAAAAACAATTACTTGTAAACTATTTGGTGAGTAAAAATAAAACTTAAAAAGACTCACCGATTAGCTCACATTTACTTTGCTATGCATTGGGATATTTTGATACGAAAAAAAACAAAAAACCCGCAAATCCATAGAATTTGCGGGTTTTCGACCTTCCTTAGTGGAAGTGTTGTCGGGGTGGCAGGATTCGAACCTGCGACCTCCTGGTCCCAAACCAGGCGCGATGACCGGGCTACGCTACACCCCGTTCGGTTATAGTATGTATTGCGGAGAGACAGGGATTCGAACCCTGGCATCGGTTACCCGATGACAGATTAGCAATCTGCTCCGTTACCACTCCGGCACCTCTCCTAAAAAATTATACATTTTATAAAGAACCTATTGTGATCCAGTTAGGATTCGAACCTAAGACCTACTGCTTAGAAGGCAGTTGCTCTATCCAGCTGAGCTACTGGACCGAACCTTAATCACCAGTGATTAATTTTTGTCGGGGTGGCAGGATTCGAACCTGCGACCTCCTGGTCCCAAACCAGGCGCGATAACCGGGCTACGCTACACCCCGTTCGGTTATGCTGTTATTGCGGAGAGACAGGGATTCGAACCCTGGCATCGGTTACCCGATGACAGATTAGCAATCTGCTCCGTTACCACTCCGGCACCTCTCCTTCTCTGCCTACATTTCCTAAGCAAAGCGGTTGCAAATGTAATACGAGTTTTTAATCTTCGCAAATGTTTTTTCTTCTTTTTTGCACATTTTATCTAAATGTTCTTATTACCAAAGGACTAATTTGCCATTAACTTTTCATTACATTAAATTTCTGTAATTACCCTGTTGGTTATTTTGTTGGTTTTTGCCATTTTTTTGATTAAATTCGCATTTTAAAACAAATTATACAATACTAAATATCATGAATAAAAAAGTAGTAATTGTGTCTGCAGCAAGAACCCCTATAGGAAGTTTTATGGGAGCTTTATCAACTGTTCCTGCTCCGAAATTGGGAGCTGCGGCTATTAAAGGTGCTTTAGATAAAATAAATTTAAAACCTGAACTGGTTGATGAAGTTTTAATGGGGAATGTAGTACAGGCTGGTGAAGGGCAAGCTCCTGCACGGCAGGCAGCTTTATTTGCCGGATTATCTAATGAAGTAGCGGCCACTACCATTAATAAAGTTTGTGCATCGGGTATGAAAGCAATCATGCAGGGAGCTCAAGCCATTATGGCGGGTGACGCTAACATTGTTGTGGCTGGTGGAATGGAGAACATGAGCCTTATTCCACACTACGCAAACTTACGCGTAGGTGCAAAATTCGGCCCTGCTACATTTGTTGACGGAATGCAGAAAGATGGATTAACAGATGCGTACGATAACAATGCCATGGGAGTTTGTGCTGATTTATGCGCAGCTGAATACAAAATTTCTCGTGAAGAACAGGATAATTTTGCCATACAATCCTACCAGCGCTCAGCTGCTGCATGGGATGCGGGAAAATTTGACAATGAAGTAGTTCCGGTAGCTGTTCCTCAGCGTAAAGGTGATCCTATCATGGTAACAAAAGATGAGGAGTATACCAATGTGAAGTTAGATAAAATTCCTGCATTAAATGCGGTATTTACTAAAGATGGAACTGTAACGGCAGCAAATGCTTCTACTATTAACGACGGAGCCGCAGCTGTAGTGTTGATGAGTGAAGAAAAAGCAAATGAACTAGGTCTGAAGCCTTTGGCATATATCAAAGGATACGCTGATGCAGCACAAGAACCGAAATGGTTTACTACCGCTCCTGCCAAAGCCTTACCAAAGGCTCTTGACAAAGCAGGAATATCTATAAGCGATGTAGATTTCTTTGAGTTTAATGAAGCTTTTTCTGTAGTGGGGCTGGCAAATGCCAAGATATTAAATTTAGACAATCATAATATCAATGTAAACGGCGGTGCCGTTTCATTAGGGCACCCTCTTGGTTGTTCAGGCGCACGTATTGTTGTAACGTTATTAAACGTGTTAGAACAAAATAATGCTAAAATTGGAGCTGCAGCTATTTGTAACGGTGGTGGAGGTGCTTCTGCTATTGTAATTGAAAAAGCTTAAAAACAATAAATTATATACCCAATGAGTCTTAATACGTATTTAAGACTCATTGTCCTTTTTAAAATCTACCTATGTTTGCCCTTTGTAATTTAGCTATAGTCCCTCTACGCGCCGAAGCTTCAGACCGAAGCGAGTTAGTAAGCCAGATTTTATTTGGTGAAACATTAACCATTCTGGAAAAAAATGAAAAATGGTCAAGGGTAATGCTAGCTGCTGACCACTATGAAGGTTGGGTAGATACGAAACAGATTTCTTTCATTTCTGCATCAGATTTTGAGATACTTCAAAATCAACCGCATATACTTAACGGGGATTTTATAGAATATATTACCACCACAAACCATGCACTTCTTCCCATTCCATTAGGAAGTGATATTACCTTTTTGGATATTCCGGCTCTTAACAAAGAAAACTATCAGTTTGAGGGAAAAAAAATAACACGTAAAGAACCTAAAAGCAATCTGCTGAAAATGGCTTTTATGTATCTGAATGCCCCCTATTTATGGGGAGGAAAAACACCATTTGGTATTGATTGTTCCGGTTTTACTCAAATGGTCTATAAACTGAACGGTTTTAGTATACCCCGCGACGCTTCACAACAAGCAATGATTGGTGAAGCTTTAAGTTTTATAGAGGAAAGTGAAGCGGGCGACCTGGCTTTTTTTGATAATGAGGAAGGAAAAATTATTCATGTAGGTATTATTATGCAGGACAACTATATCATACATGCTCACGGTAAGGTACGGATAGACCGTTTAGATCATTTAGGCATTCTTAATATTGATACAGGTCGTCATACACACAAACTACGCGTAATCAAGAAAATTATCTAAGTGTCTTTCTGCCATTTTAAAAGTTGTATCTTTGTCCAAAATCCAAGATATGGCAACATTTGAGCAGTTTAACTTACCAAAATCATTACAGAAAGCAATAGATACTTTAGGCTTTCTATCACCTACCCCCATACAGGAAAAAACATTCAATGTTATCATGTCGGGGAGAGATATTATGGGAATTGCTCAAACCGGGACCGGAAAGACCTTTGCTTACTTACTTCCTATTTTAAAGCAATGGAAATTTTCACATTCTTATAATCCGAAAGTAGTCATTATGGTCCCTACCCGCGAATTAGTAGTGCAGGTAGTTACAGAAATTGAAAAACTTACCCAACACATGTCGGTACGTACTGTAGGAGTTTACGGGGGGGTAAATATAAATTCGCAACGAAATCAGGTAGAAACCGGTGTGGATATTCTGGTAGGAACTCCGGGAAGAATGCTCGATCTCGCTCTGGATAATGATTTACGTTTTGATGAAGTACAAAAACTGGTTATTGATGAATTTGATGAGATTTTAAACTTAGGCTTTCGTCACCAGCTTACCTCTATTTTGTCTATGATGAAAAGCAAACGCCAGAATATCCTTTTCTCGGCCACCATGACAGAAGAAGTAGATGATTTACTGGAAGAGTTTTTTGATTATCCAGAAGAAATTACGCTAGCGCCTTCAGGTACACCTCTTGAAAAAATCAGGCAGATTGGATATAAAACACCGAACTTTCTTACTAAACTGAATATTTTAAAAGATTTACTGGCTACGAACGAGACAATGAATCGTTTATTAGTATTTGTCAATAATAAACGTATAGCTGATTACGTGCTTGAAGCGTTGGAAGAAGATTTTCCGGGGCAGTTTGGTGTTATACATTCCAATAAAACCCAAAACTACCGGTTAAATACGATGCAGCTATTTCGTGACAGTGAAATCAGGGGTATAGTAACTACCGATATCATGGCACGCGGTTTAGATATCTCGGATATTACACACGTGATTAACCTGCAATTCTCAGAACTTCCTGAACAGTATATTCACCGGATTGGCCGTACAGGCCGTGCCGATAAAGAAGGTATTGCCATCAGTTTTATTGATCCTAAAGAAGAAGAAAAGCAATTTGCGGCAGAAGTATTGATGGAAAAAGAGCTTGAAATAGTTCCTATTCCAGAACATATAAAGGTAGAAGAACGTCGTTTAGAATTTGAAAAAGACCACTCAAAATTAAAAATGTCAACCAATAAACGTAAAGTAATAGAACGTGGCGAAGCTTTTCATGAGAAAAAAGATAAAAACAAGAAAGTGAATCTTGGCGGTCCCGGCAGAAGAAACCCCAGAAAAACGGCTCCCAGTAACAGGGCGGTAGAACGAAAACGCGTACAAAAGAAGAAAAGAAAATAAAAAAACGTCTCTTTGAGACGTTTTTTTATTTTGATTCGTTCAATAAATAGACATAACTGCTATGCGTATCAAACTTTGTTTTGATAACATAAAAATATGTTCCGGTCGGAAGTTGCTTTCCGTTTTTATTCTGTCCGTGCCACTGATTCGTATATCCCTCTCCGTGTTTATAAACCATTGTACCGTTCCGATTGAATATTTTCAACTCGGTAATATCTATATAAGATAAATCTAAAACATCGTTTATCCCATCGTTATTAGGGGAAACACCTTTTGGCAAAGAACAATCTTTTAATAAATCTGCAGAGATAGTGTTGGTATTATTGTTTTCGTTAATTTCAAAAATGCGCCCCTTTCCAGTTCCATCATCATCAATCACAGCTTTAATATCGAATTTCATTCCATGCTTTACAGGAATTACAAGGGTAGTAGTTTGTGATTTATTCTCTCCGATTTGTATATCAGTTTTTGTTTTGTCAGTCCCCACTAGCTCATTATTAACATAAAAAGCAATGGGTGTATCTTTAATCAGTATGTGTTCAGTTTCAGTATTAAACACTGTATAATTTACTTCAATTGTTCTTGAAAAACAGGGAAACTCAATTTTATTTAAAAGTATAGTTGCATCGGGTAAAAGGGAACCTATAGTCAATGCCACTGCATTTACAAAGACAATATCTTGGCTTGTAGCGATTTTAATATTCAATGACGAATCTCCTTCAGAAATGTAATCTTCCAGCATAAAATAATCTAAATCCATATTCCAAAGATCGGTACGGTTTGTGAAACTATTTGTGGAATTGAAAGGATTACCCGGAGGGTTAATTTCATTACTAACCACTTGATTGTTTATTTTTAAAGATTCATTTGCAGACATAATATCGCCTTCCCATACTAAAAAACCAATTTTCGAATCTTTAGTATCAGTAACCTTAAAACCTTCTAAATTAAATTCTATACTACTGGAAGTTAAAATCCCTTTAAATCCATCATATATAGTAACTGTATTTTTTGGTAATGACGGATTTTCAAAAACAATAATTATTGCCCAGCCACCAAAATTTACGAATCCTTTACAATATTGAGGTATTATTTTAGTTCTATCAAAATCAGAAAACAAATAATTTCCGTTACCAGTTCTCTTGATCAAATCAGTAACATCTGTAAAAGCACTGTAATAACCACCCCTATTACTTTCATCGCCATAAATTTCATTAAATGTACGTTGAGACGTCAAGGGAATATTATTTAATTTTACATTTAAATCCATTTCATCTTTCAAACCATTCCCCGCCCAATATAAATATGCAGCAATGATTTTTTCGTTTGTATTTAAATTTAAATCAGCTGATGATTGTGTCAAGATTTCGCAGTCCACATTTGGTCCATTTGCTTGCAGGTTTAGAGTATTTCCGATCATCGTGAAGTCATAATGTCCGTAAAACTGTTTGAATAGAGAAACCTCTTGTGCAAAAAGTATATTTCTACATGAAATAATAAAGACGAGTAGCAGTAGTTTTTTTAACATTTTATGTTTTTTTAAGTTGGCGCTAAAATATTAAAAAACCTTAAATAACAAAAGCAGGTAAAGAAGTATAATTTTAACCGGAAACATAGAAAATTTCCATGAGTTTCAAATCATTCAAACGAAACAGTTAGACAAGAACAACCTACCAAATGATAGGCTGTTTATTTTGTTTTACCAGATAAGCATTTGCCTGGCTGAAATGTTTATTGCCAAACCATTTTCCCTGATTGGCACTCATAGGTGACGGATGCCCAGAAGTTAACACCAGATGCCTGTTTCTGTCAATTTTTGCCCCTTTTTTTTGTGCATGCTGTCCCCAGAGCATAAATACGAGACCCTCTTTTTCAGCTGACAATTTTTGGATAGCTGCCTCTGTAAACTGCTCCCAACCTCTTTTCTGATGACTGGCTGGTGAAGCTTGTCTCACCGTAAGCACATCATTTAATAATAATACGCCCTGTTTCGCCCATCGTTCCAGATTGCCGGTGTATGGAATGTCTGTACCAATATCCTGTTTTATTTCAGCAAAAATATTACGTAATGAAGGTGGAAAAGGCACTCCATCGTTGACAGAGAAACTCAAACCATTTGCCTGCCCTAAGCCATGATAAGGATCTTGCCCCAGGATAACCACCTTTACCTTATCAAAAGGGCACCATCTGAATGCATTGTAGATTTGATTTTTAGGAGGAAAAACAATTTGTGTAACATATTCATGTTCCACAAATTGTTTTAATTGCTTGTAATAAGGCTTCTCTGCTTCCTGTTCTATAAAATATTTCCAAGTCATACAAAAGTTGTTTTACAGTCAAAGATACCGATATAAAACATATTTCAGAATTAGTTTGTAAATTTGTACTACATAATACAACAGATGAAATCAATCCATCAAAAAACCTTACAGGATTTAGAATTTTTAACCGTTTTAGAAACCATATCGGGACTTTGTATAACCGAAATGGGAAAAGAAAGCGCTTTGCAGTTAGTACCTTACACCCATAAGGAAAAGTTATTTGCTGCTTTGAAACAAACATCAGAATATACCTCGTCTTTTACCAATAACAACATATTACCCAGTCATTATTTTGACGCTATTCCGAACGAAATTCAATTTCTGCGGATAGAAGACAGTTTTTTGGAAGCAGCGGGTTTTAAAAAAATAGCCACATTAGTACAAACTACGAATGAATTACTTCTTTTTTTAAAGAAGTTTGAAGACTACTACCCTTACCTCCTGCAACATGCGTCTGATTTAGCTGTAAACAAGATCATTCTGCAGAAAATTGATCATGTTTTAGATAAATATGGAGAAATAAAAGACAATGCCTCGATTGAACTGATGCATATCCGCAAAAATATTAATACGGTAAGAGGCAAAATCAATCAAAGTTTCGGCATAGCACTTTCCCAATACAACCAGGCAGGTTATCTGGATGATATTAAAGAAACGATTATTGATAACCGTCGTGTTCTGGCTGTAACCGCCATGTATAGAAAAAAGGTAAATGGTTCGGTACTGGGGCAGTCTAAAACAGGTAGTATTGTGTATATGGAGCCGGAGACAACGTTTCGTTTTTCACGTGAGCTTTCCAATTTAGAATACGAAGAACGGGAAGAAATAATACGTATTTTGAAACAGCTGACCAAAGATATCAGCCCGTTTACTGATGAATTAGTCGCTTTCCAGGATTTCTTAACGTATATGGACGTGGTATACGGCAAAGCTAAATATGCACAAAAAATCAACGGGATACTTCCTCATATCAATCAAGAAAAGAGGTTGTATTTTCGGGAAGCCTTTCACCCTATTTTATGGCTGAATAACAAAGAAAAAGGCAAACTTACGTATCCGCAAACCATAAGTTTGGATAAAGAAAACCGAATTATAGTAATATCAGGCCCTAATGCAGGCGGAAAAAGCATTACTTTAAAAACTATAGGCTTACTTCAGCTTATGCTTCAAAGTGGTATCCTTATTCCGGTACATGAACGTAGCGAAACTTTTTTATTCGATTATATACTCACTGATATCGGTGATAACCAGTCAATAGAAAATCATCTGAGTACATATAGTTACCGGTTAAAGAATATGCATTATTTTCTAAAAAAGTGTAATCATAAAACCTTATTTTTAATTGACGAGTTCGGCACAGGATCAGATCCTGAATTAGGAGGTGCCCTGGCCGAGGTTTTTCTGGAAGAATTTTACGAGCGGGAAGCTTTTGGTATTATTACCACACACTACACTAATTTAAAAATGCTGGCCAACGAGCTGCCCCATGCCACCAATGCCAATATGATGTTTGACGAACGCTCTTTAGAACCCATGTACAAACTCAGCTTGGGCCAGGCAGGTAGCTCCTTTACTTTTGAAGTGGCCCAGAAAAATGGAATCCCTTATAGTTTAATTAACCGGGCGAAGAAAAAAGTAGAAACTGATAAGGTTCGGTTTGATAAAACAATTGCCAATCTGCAGAAAGAACGTTCACGGCTAGAGAAAACGTCACAAAATCTTCGGGAAGAGGAAACCAAAGCCCGGGAAGAAAGCAAACGTATGGAGCAAATAAATACCAAAATACAGGATAAGTTAGAACGTTATCAGGAGTTATATGATGCCAATCAGCGTCTGATTTATTTAGGCCAGCGGATAGACGATTTATCGGAAAAATACTTCAACAATAAAGATAAAAAAACACTGATTGGAGAATTGTTAAAAACCGTTGAGATAGAAAATTCCAAACGGAAAAAAGTTACTGTAAAGGAAAAAAAAGCGAAGCAAATTGAAGAACAGAAAATAACAAGAGAAGTAGAAGAAAAAGTAGCTGAAATTCGTAAAGAAAAGCAGGAAAAAAAGGCATTAAAGCTGGTTTCTCCTGCAAATAAAACCCATTTTATTTTAAAAGTAGGCGACCGGGTACGCATGATAGACGGAAAAGCGGTAGGAACAATTGACAGTATTGAAAAAAACAGGGCTACGGTAAATTATGGTTTCTTTACTTCAAAGGTAGCTATAGAGCAGTTAGAAATGGTAGAACGCAAAAAATAATGAACATACAGGATTTACCTCAAAACAAACAGATTATATTATTTGACGGCGTCTGCAATTTTTGTAATGACGTGGTAAATAAAGTTATTGAAAACGATACAAAAAATACATTTGTATTTGCATCGCTGCAGTCTGAAATTGGTGAAAAAATAAAAAAACATATCGGGTTGTCGCCCGATACGGACTCTATTGTTTTATACCTTCCGGGGATTGCATATTACACAAAAAGTGATGCGGCTTTACAGATAGCCCGACAGTTAAAAGGCTGGTATCCGTTATTGACTGCCGGTAAAATTCTTCCAAAGTTTCTGCGGGATAAAATTTATGATTATATCGCTAAAAACCGTTATAAATGGTATGGTAAAAAAGACGCCTGTATGCTTCCTACTCCGGAAGTCAGATCCAGGTTCTTATAATTCCCGTTTATTAAACAATAAAATAGTTTCAACACAAAAAGGCAATGCGTATATTTGCTCATTAAAAAAGGTAAACCATGCAAATTTCATATAACTGGCTAAAACAATTCATTAAATTAGAAATTTCTCCGGAAGAAACAGCTGATATACTAACAGATTTGGGTCTGGAAGTAGAAGGAATTGTATCTTTTGAAAGTTTAAAGGGAGGGTTAAAAGGAGTTGTTGTTGGTCATGTTTTGTCGTGTGAACAGCATCCGAATGCTGATAAATTAAAAGTTACCAAGGTTGATTTGGGTAATGGAGAAACTCCAGTACAAATTGTTTGTGGTGCTCCCAATGTAGCTGCCGGCCAAAAAGTATTGGTTGCGACAATAGGCACTTATCTATACGACAGCAATGGTGAAAAATTTCAGATCAAGAAAGGAAAAATACGAGGAGAAGAAAGCTTCGGAATGATTTGCGCCGAAGACGAATTAGGTCTAGGAGAAAGCCATGACGGTATTATGATTTTAAGTGATGATGCACAGCCGGGAATATCTGCCTCAGAGCTTTTTGATGTGGTAACCGATGATGTTTTTGAAATCGGTTTAACACCAAATCGTGCGGATGCTATGAGCCATTTAGGGGTAGCCCGTGATTTACGTGCAGGCATCATGCAACGTAATCCAAATTATGTAAGTTCCGAAATTATCACACCTTCTGTCAGTAAATTCAAAGTAGAAAAACGTACTTTAAAATATGATGTTGAAGTGGCCGATCATAAGCAAACGCCAAGATATAGTGGCGTAACCATTTCCGGACTGGATGTAAAACCGTCACCATCATGGTTGCAAAACCGGTTAAAGGCTATTGGTATTACTCCTAAAAACAATATTGTAGATGTCACCAATTATGTACTGCATGAATTGGGTCAGCCTTTACATGCTTTTGATTCGGCCCGTATAAAAGGGTCTAAGATTTTTGTAAAGAATGTACCCACGGGCACAAAATTCATTACGTTAGACGGAGTGGAACGGGAATTAAATGAAAATGATATTGTAATTTGTGATGATCATGGGCCATTAGCAATAGGCGGAGTTTTGGGAGGTTTGCACTCAGGTGTAAGCGATACGACTACTTCTATCTTTTTAGAAAGTGCTTACTTTAACCCTACATCTATTCGTAAAACGGCCAAACGTCACGGCATCAGTACTGATGCTTCTTTCCGTTTTGAAAGAGGTATTGATGCCAATATTACGGCATATGCATTGAAACACGCTGCCCTTTTAATTCAGGAAGTTGCCGGAGGAGAGATTACCTCCGATATTATTGATATCTATCCTAAAAAAATAGAAGATTTTTCTGTTTTCTTAAACTTTAATAACGTATACCGTATACTGGGTGAAGATATTTCCAAAGAGGTTATAAAAAAGATTCTGGTTACACTGGATATAAAGGTAAACAGTATTTCAGATCTTGGCTTGGGACTTACTATTCCGTCTTACCGGGTAGATGTACAACGGGAAATCGATGTAATTGAAGAAATTTTGCGTGTATATGGTTTTAATAATATCCGTACAGGGTCAAAACTAAATGCTACTATTGCTAATTCATCACGTACCGAAGATCACAAAGTACAAAATATTGTAGCCAATCAGCTGGTAAGTCAAGGCTTTCATGAAATGATGGCTAATTCGCTTACTACTTCTGACTATACTTCTTTATCTGATCAGATTTCAGACGCGCGAGAAGTACGTATTCTCAACCCGTTAAGTAATGATTTATCAGTTATGCGCCAGTCTTTACTGTTTAGCGGACTGGAATCTATTGCCTATAATATCAACCGGAAAAATAATGACCTGAAATTATTTGAATTCGGTAAAACCTACCATAAACTGGGTATCAGCAATTATCAGGAAAATAAACATCTGTCATTATTTGTTACAGGGCAGGAAGGACAAAACAACTGGAACTTAACCCCCACACCTGTGGATTTCTTTAGGTTTAAAGGTTATGTAGAGGCTTTATTTATACGTTTGAATATAAATAAAATAGCCACAAAACCGTCTGATAATGATGTTTTTTCAGAAGGACTAGCTTATTATTTAGGAAATAAACTCATTGCTGAGTTTGGTTTGGTAAAGAAAGGAATTATCAAACACTTTGATATTAAACAGGATGTTTTTTACGCAGATATTATATGGGATGACATTTTACCGGTTTTATCAGATAAAATAAAATATACAGAAATTACTAAATACCCGGCCGTAAAACGTGATTTGGCTCTTTTACTTAATAATGACGTTACGTTTACAGAGGTCTATCATTTGGTTAAAACTGTAGATAAAACAAACATCAGAGAAGTAACACTGTTTGATGTATACGAAGGTGATAAATTACCGGAAGGTAAAAAATCATATGCGGTAAGCTTAAAGATTCAGGACGCCGAAAAAACATTGACAGATGAAGCAATTGATACTATAATGACTAAAGTACAGCAACAGCTGGAAACCGAATTAGGTGCCCAGTTGAGATAATAAAAAAACCGGCTAGAATGCCGGTTTTTTATTATATTCTATATTTTCATGCATCAGGGAAGATTTTCCCCGGATTCATAATATGAGTAGGATCAAAAATAGTTTTGATACCTTGCATCATCTTCAGTTCTGTATTGGAAAAAACAATAGGCATATAATTTTTTTGTACCCAGCCTATGCCGTGTTCACCCGACAATGTCCCTTTTAACTGCACTGTTAATTCAAATATTTCACGAATTCCTTTAGGCACCTCATTTTGCCAGTGCTCATCTGTACTATCAGCTTTTATAATATTTACATGCAGATTTCCATCCCCCGCATGTCCGTAACAAATTGACTTGAATCCATACTTTTGTCCTATCTCTTTAATACCTTTTAAAAGAGCTGGGAGTTCATAACGAGGTACCACCGTATCTTCTTCTTTATATACCGTATGTGATTTTACTGCTTCTGCAATGTTTCTTCGCATACGCCATAAAGCGTTCTTTTGTTCTTCGGTTTCTGCAAACAGAATATCATCGGTGTGATACTGTTCCAGCACCTGTGTAATTATTTGCGCCTCTTCAAATAATATATCCGGATAGTTCCCGTCTACTTCAACCATCAAAAAAGCCTCTACATTTTCTTTTAAACCTATAGGAGGTACTTCTATAAACTGCATGGCCCAGCTAATGGCATCACGTTCCATAAACTCTACTGCACTAGGTATTATACCTGCCCTGAAAATGGCCGAAACAGCTTGCGCCGCTTCCTCCATATCAAAAAAGGGTACCCATAACAATAAAGAATGTTTATAAGTAGGCACCAGCTTCAATACTGCTTGTGTAACAATACCAAGCGTCCCTTCACTCCCTACCATTAACTGGGTCAGATTATATCCGGTAGCATTTTTTAAAGTGTTGGCTCCAGTATAAATAATTTCGCCGGAAGCAAGTACTACTTCTAAATTTAGCACGTAATCTTTTGTTACACCATATTTTACAGCTCTGGCTCCCCCCGCATTTTCTGCAATATTTCCTCCAATAAAACAACTTCCTTTACTACTGGGGTCAACCGGGTAAGACAATCCTTTTTCCAGGACAGCCTGCTGCAGTACTTCCGTAATCACACCGGGCTGAACTGTTACCTGCAGGTTTTTTTCATCAATGTCTATAATAGCATTCATACGTTCCAGACTTAAACCAATACCTTCAAAAACAGCTAACATTCCGCCACTTAATCCTGTTCGTGCTCCAATAGGCGTTACAGGAATATGTTTTTCAAATGCCCATTTCATAATAGCAGAAACTTCCATTGTTGAAGCAGGTTTTACAACTACTGACGGAGGGAAACATAAATCTTCCGTATGGTCTCTTCCATAATCATTCAGCGTAGCGGCATCAGAAAGCACATTCGTTTCGCCTACAATTTCCTGTAAATGTAAAATATCATCAGGCAATATTTTATGATATGTTTTCATTATTCTGGTGATTTAAAAGTTACTTTTTTCATATTGGGCAGGAAATAAGCAATAATACCCATCAAAGGTAAATAAGAGCAAACATGATAAATGTATTCAATAGAAGTATGGTCGGCCCACCAACCTAAAACAGCAGATCCCAGCCCGCCCATACCAAAAGCAAATCCGTAAAACAACCCGGAAACCATTCCAATTTTTTTAGGCAATAATTCCTGAGCATATACTAAAATAGAAGGAAAGGCAGAGGAAATGATCAAACCGATAATTACGATTAAAATACCCGTCCATTCCAACCCCACATAAGGCAACATCAGGGTAAACGGAGCAGCTCCCAAAACGGAAAACCAGATAATGAATTTTCGTCCGAAACGGTCTCCAAAAATCCCGCCAAGCAATGTACCCACTGCTATAGCAATTAAAAAATAAAATAAATACACCTGTGCCTGTACCTCTCCCAATCCGAATTTATGCATGGTATAAAACTGAAAATAGCTGGTAATACTCGCTACATAAAAATATTTCGAAAAAATAAGTATCAGTAAAATAACCACTGCAGAGCCAATACGTGCTGGTGATAAATCAGGCAGTAAAACGGCTTTTTTAGGTTTTCGCTTTGCAATTTTCAAATTTCGATGGTACCAGTTACCTATAAACCCTAAAATAACCTGTGCAAAAGCAGCAAAGGCCACAAACCAGAGTATATGTTTTTGACCATTAGGCAGTACAATCCAGGCAACAAGCAACGGCGCCATTGCCGTTCCCATATTCCCTCCTATCTGAAAAACCGATTGTGCAAAACTTCGTTTTCCACCTGAAGCCATAAAAGCAACCCGCGACGATTCAGGATGAAAAATAGAAGAACCTATTCCCACAAAAATAACAGCTCCCAGAATATAATGATAACTTGGCGCATAAGCGAGGGCAATAATTCCGACGGTGGTAAAAAACATTCCTATTACCTGCGAAAAAGGTTTAGGATATTTATCGGTATACGCCCCTACTAATGGTTGAAAAATAGAGGCTGCCAATTGATAACATAAAGTAATCATACCGATTTGAGACATAGATAAATCGAATTTCTGTTCTAATCTCGGGTAAATGGCAGGAATAACAGCTTGTAATAAATCATTCAGTAAGTGGGCAAAACTAATTGCTACTAAAATAATATAAACCGGTTTCTGTCGGGTACCGGTTAAATTTAATGCAGACATTCTATCATTTTTTACAAAGTTAACAAATATCAAATTGCTTAACGGGCGGAAACCGGTTATTTTTTTGCCTTCTGTGTCTACCGTAATTATCTCTTTAATTACGTATCTTTGAATAAGAAAATTTTCCTGATGATGACCAACAATTCTGATTTTACTTCTGCCCTGAGCGAAAACGAAGGTATAGAACATCCTCAAATTACAGGAAAAGAAGCAATTGAGCGCATC
This sequence comes from Paenimyroides tangerinum, assembly GCA_050990835.1. GTDB lineage: Bacteria > Bacteroidota > Bacteroidia > Flavobacteriales > Flavobacteriaceae > Flavobacterium. The sequence continues at coordinate 2,667,880 of CP158859.1, forward strand.
AAAAAATTACGCCGCCAATCGCTCGATGAACAAAAACTGATTGAGGGTATTCTCCAACACGATAAAGTGGCTTTAAGCCGCGCTATTACATTAATAGAAAGTTCCAATCCCGATCATCAGGAAAAAGCAAATGCTATAATAAATGCCTGTTTGCCTTATGCCAACCAATCTGTAAGAATAGGAATTACAGGTGTACCCGGCGTGGGAAAAAGTACCTTTATTGAAGCATTCGGCCTTTTTTTATTAAAGCAGGACAAAAAAATAGCTGTTTTAGCTATTGACCCAAGTAGCACTATTTCGAAGGGAAGTATTTTGGGAGATAAAACCAGAATGGAAGATTTGGTAAAAGAAGAAAATGTTTTTATTCGTCCTTCCGCAGCGGGCGAAAGCCTGGGTGGTGTAGCCAAGAAAACGCGGGAAGCTATTATTCTTTGTGAAGCTTGTGGTTTTGACACTATTTTAGTGGAAACAGTTGGCGTAGGCCAATCAGAAACAGCTGTACACAGTATGACTGATTTTTTCTTATTATTAAATCTTGCCGGGGCCGGAGACGAACTGCAGGGTATTAAACGAGGGATTATGGAAATGGCAGATGCGGTTATCATTAACAAAGCGGATGGAGATAATAAAAACCGTGCACAACATGCCAAACTGGATATTAACAGGGCTCTACAGCTTTTTCCGGCCAAACCTTCAGGGTGGAAACCCGTGGTAAAAATGGCAAGTGCCTTACATCATGAGGGCATTGATACCATATGGGACCTGATTTCAGCTTATATAGAGCTTACCCGATCTAATCATTTCTTTGAAGAAAACAGGCAGAATCAAAACCAGTATTGGATGCAGGAAACTATTAATACGTGGTTGCTTCAGGATTTTTATCAAAATGAAGAGATTATCGGGCTAATAGCAGAGATGAAAAAAGCAGTAGCCGAAAATGAATATTCTCCGTTTTCAGCTGCTGCCCGATTAATTCAGTTATACAAGAATCAAAAATAAAGTTATTCTTCTTCGTACCGTTTCATTTCCCTGTCGTAAAATGCTCCCGCATCGGTTATCAGATGCTCCATCTCAGCTTCTACTTCAGCTTCTTCGCTCTCATCAATCTCTTCTAAAAACTCGATCTCATCATTGGCCAGGTTAATTAAAAACCGGGGAAATTCTAAATGAATAATAAATATATCATCCGGAAAATCGGTATTATCAGCTAAAACAAATTTTGGTACTTCCATTTATAGTATATTGTTTATTAATTGTCTGGTTTTGTATCGGAAGCGAATATACAAAAAAAACGCTGAGGTGGTTAAACCTGCCAGTAATCCGTACCAAATTCCTTCTGCTTTTAACGGGGTATACAACCCCAGATAGATACAGGTACCATACCCTACTATCCAATACGAAACAAACGTAATAATCATAGGAATATTTACATCACGAAGCCCCCTTAACGAACCTAAAATAGTAACCTGTAAACCATCAGATATCTGAAAAATAGCCGCTATAAGCAGTAACTTACCTGCAATTTCCAGCACTTCTTTATTCATCATTATATGAGCAGAATCTTTCATATCTAAAAACAACACCGGAATATACTGATGGAAAAGGAAGAAAATTCCTGCAAAAAAGACATAGAGTATCACAGTCATTAACATGATAGATTGTGCCACAATCTTCATTTTATGAAAATCTTTCAGTCCCGTTTGATTCCCTACCCTTATCATGGCCGCTACACTTAATCCGTTAGCAAACATAAAAGTCATGGAAACCATTGATAAGGCAATCTGGTTGGCGGCCTGTGCACTGGTTCCTATCATACCTGACAACCAGACAGCACCTGTAAACAAAGCTACTTCAAATAAAGATTGCATACTGGAAGGAATACCAATACTATAAATTAACTTACTTTTTTTCCATAAAAACTCTTTTAATGATATTCTTTTGACAAAGAACTGTAAAGTCAGATTCGATCGTAACGCCCAGTAAATATAGATAAGCATAGCTATACGTGACAGTAAAGTACCATAAGCAGCCCCCATCATCCCCATTTCGGGGAAAATCCACACACCGTAAATAAGTAAGTAATTAAACAATACATTCACCACATTCGAAATAATAGTAGCATACATAGAATATTTTGTCAATGATTTTCCATCAGCAAACTGTTTGAATCCTTGAAAAATAACTAATGGGATTAAAGATAAAGCCACTACATCTAAAAAAGGTTTAGCCATTGTGATAACTTCTTCTGGCTGATTCATATAGACTATCAAAGGTTTGGCTATAAATAAAATCAGAAAAAGCAAAATGCCCAAGAAAGTACACAACAATAGCCCGTTAATAAAGATTGAACGGCCTTCTTTATCGTCTTTTTCTGAATCTGCCGCAGCTATAAGAGGAGTAATGGCTGTAGAAAACCCAACTCCTATAGAAAGGGCTATAAAAACAAAGCTATTAGCTAATGAAGCGGCTGCCAGTTCAGTAGCTCCTATTTTACCTACCATTATATTGTCAATAACCCCTACAATAGTATGACCTAACATGGCAATAATAATAGGATATGCCAGTTTAAAATTGTATCTGAACTCGCTTAGATATAGTGATAAATTCATATAAAAAATTTGCGCAAAGGTACACTTCTTTCTACAAAAGAAAAAGCAGGACGAGGAATGGCATATTAGTTGTAATTACCTAATGAAAAAGTTATGAATTTCAGAAAAAAAATTTTATTAGCTCTTGTTTTCGGCGCTCTTACTTCTACTGTTCAAGCGCAGACTACTACAGCATACAAAAAAGGATTTAGATTAGGTTTTGGGTTAAGTGGCGGTTTTGATACCGGACAGGATTATGAGGCTTCAGTCGGAGCAGATGTTCGGTTACAATACGATTTATCGCAAAAAATGTCGTTAACTTTTACTCCGGGTTACACCCACCTATTTATCAAAGGTGAAGATGCGGGATTTGTTCCTATTAAAGCAGGGTTTAAAGCATTTTTAGGTAATCAGTTTTATGCTATGGGAGAAGTTGGTGGTGCCATCGGGGTAAACGGCGGGTTGGATAATTCAGCGTTATTGGCCCCTTCCTTTGGATATGCTAATAAGTATATTGATATCAGTGTGCGTTACGAAAACTATTTAGATTATAAAATTGACCAGATTGGGCTGCGGATAGCGTATGGTTTTAGTTTGAAAAAATAATCTTTTAAGTAATCTGATTACGTGTTTCTTGTTTATCTTTACCTAAAATGAAATAGTATGAAAAAAACAATAATCGTTTTAGCTGTAATTCTGATGAGCGTGACAAGTTTTTCATCTTGTAAGTGTTTATCGGGTAAAAATGCAGAAAAAGAACAATCAGGATACATGGATTTAAAAGGAACTACATGGGTTTTAAAATCAGTAGGTGAAAGAGCGTTTAAAAAGATTGACGGAATGGGTGCTGATCATATAGAATTACAAATTACTGCTGAAGGGTATTTTTCTACTTCTGATGGCTGTAATAGCTTAGGCGGTGATTTCAAACAAAATGGTTTAATTATTTCAATGACTGATATTAAAGGGACCACCCGATATTGTGATTCTGAATTTATGGAACAAGCTTATAATATACCTTTTTATAAAGTAACACAATTCTCAATTCAATCGGGCATATTGCAACTTTTAAATGAAAATGGACAGGTACTGGCTGAATATACAAAAAAGTAAGGCAGGTGCCTTACTTTTTTGTATATTCTTACATTAACTTTTGGTTAACAAAACATTATTCACGACTTTTGCCGCCAAATTTATTTTATGCAGGCGGTAAAAAAATCACTTCTACTATTTATTAAAAGGTTTCTGGTTGTCGTATTTATTTATCAGTTATCTCGTTTGTTTTTTTATTGCTTCAATAAAAAATTTTTTACAGAAATTACCCCAGATGTAGTTATAGGGGGGCTTCGGTTTGACCTCTCTTCTCTAGGATATATTAATCTTCTCTTTGGACTGTTGCATACTTTTCCTGGAACGTTACAAAACAACACTACTTATCAGAAAGGACTAAAGTTTGGCTTTTATACGGCAAATCTTCTATTTATCGCAACTAATTTCATTGATTTAGAATATTTTAAATTTACCGGAAAGCGCAGCACTTTTAGTATGATTACTGCCGGTGGTATGGGCCAGGAAATCGGAGGATTATTAGTATCTTATAGTGTTGATTTCTGGTATATACCGTTTATTTTTATGCTTACGGCATTTCTTTTCTGGAAATTATTGCCTACTGACAAAAATAAGGAAAAAAATTCTTTTTCCTGGAAAGCATTGGGAGTTTGTTTTCTCACAATTTCAGCCTTGTTTATAATGGGACGTGGTGGATTTCAAAAAAAACCTTTGCGTATTGTGGATGCTTCCGCCTATGGAAAATTAGGACAGTCAGCCCTTGTATTAAACACTCCATTTACTATTTTAAAAACACTAAGTAATAAAGAAAAATTAGATGTTATTTCTTATTACAAACCGGAAGAATTAAATGCTATTTTTAATCCTATCAGGCAATTTAAAACCGACAGTGTTGCGGTAAAGAAGAATGTAGTGGTTTTAATTCTCGAAAGTTTTGGAAGAGAAAACATTCAAAGAGGATATACACCTTTTCTGGATTCTCTTATTCAGAAATCGTATTTTTTTGAAAATGCCTTTGCCAATGGTAAATTATCCATTGATGCTGTTCCTTCAACTATTTCAAGTATTCCCAGCCTGATGAACAACAGCCTTATAGCTTCCAGTTATGCCTTAAACGATGTAAAAGCTTTTCCGAAGGTAATGAAAGAAAATGGTTATGTTCATACGTCATTTTTTCACGGGGCTTTCAACGGCAGTCAGAATTTTGATCAATATAGCAACGTAGCGGGTTACGACACTTATTTCGGCAAAGATCAATACGAAGGACCGGAAGCTTTTGATGGCAAATGGGGCATTTTTGATGAGGAATTTTTACAGTTTTTTGCTTATAAAATCACATCATTTAAGCAGCCCTTTTTCACTACACTGTTTACTATTTCATCGCACGCTCCTTTTATTATTCCTCAAAAGTATAAAGGAAAATTTCCAAAAGGTACTACTGAAATTCATGAAACCATTGCCTATGCCGATTTTGCGTTGAGAAAATTCTTTGAAACGGCCCAGAAAAAGCCTTGGTATTCTAACACACTCTTTATCATTACAGCTGATCATACGTCTTCATCGGGCGAAGAAGTTTATTATAAAAACAACATCGGTAAATTCAAAATCCCTATTTTATTTTTTGAGCCGGGTAATCCTGAGTTTGTCGGAAAAAATACGGACTGTTTTCAGCAGATTGATATCTTGCCAAGTGTTTTGGACTATTTAGATTTAAAGAGTGATGTTATAACATACGGACAGTCTTTTAGAGATAAAGACCAGTTTGTGGTAACGTATTTAGACAATGTCTACAATTACATAACCGGTGACTATTATCTGGCTTTTGACGGAAAGAAATCGATTGGATTATACAATTGGAAAAAAGATCCGCTTTTAAAGCATAACCTGCTTACCCATCAACTCAAGAGAGTGGTAGCAATGGAACAATTTATTAAAGCTTATATACAATCATTCAATACACGGGTTTCTAAGAATCAGCTTATTATACGTTAAAATGTTCTTTTTTTAACCGGTGAAGAAGATTAACAGACTTGTTTATTTTTTTTGATACCAAAAACCGTCCACGTACTTTTGGTTTTTTTAGTATTTTCGCGAATCTGGGCATTTAAAGCTAATGCTTTTTCATTGATATAAGAACGCGCATGATCTAAATGTATACAGGTGGTACTATACCTGATTTGTATGCCTTTTATGCCTTTATTTATCAGGCGCTCGCCAAATTCCCTGTCTTCCCCACCGTATTCCATTCGCTCATCAAATCCGTTTACTGCCAGGATATCTTTTTTCCAGGCCGATGCATTATGTCCGTTCCAGGAAGGATTAGTTGGTGTTATAAAATTTAAAAAGGTACTTTTAAAATGATAGGAATTCAGTTTATTGTTCTTAAAGGACCTTTTCATTCCATTCTTAAGAAGCCATTTAATGTTAAAGCAATTTCCTGAAAGAATATCGTCTTTTGATATTAAATTGGATAATTTCAGGGGTAACTTATGATAGCCTCCTGATAAAAAGACATTTGGTCTTCGTAATCTTTCATGAACTTCAACAAAATCTTTTCGGGGAATACAATCCCCATCGGTCATAATAATATAATCTGTTGAAGTTTGCATAATAGCTTTATTCAAAATAATTGTTTTTTGAAAACCGTTATCTGGATGCCAGACATGCACTATAGGAAAATTCATTTGCTTCTGAAATTCTTGAATTAAATCGGCTGTTTCTCCAGTCGATCCGTCATCAGCGATAACAAGTTCAAAATGCTTGTAGGTTTGCACAGAAAATCCTAAGATGACCTTTTTTAGCCATTCAGGCGAGTTATAAGTACTAACAATTATTGAAATATTCGATTTCATGTAAACAAATATAGAGTATTTTAATAGTTTTGTAGAAATAACTTTTGACAAAAAGTATGAAAAAAATTTTAGTCATCCAGCAGAAAATGATTGGAGATGTTTTACTAAGTAGCTTAATCTGTGACAATTTGCGTAAAGCCTACCCTAATGCGCAGATAGATTACCTGGTAAATGCAAACACGGCTCAGGTTCTGGAAGGTAATCCTGCTATTAGTAACCTGGTGCTGTTTACTGCGCAACAAGAGAATAGTCTCATTGAATTAATAAAATTTGGCCGGAAACTCAGAGCCGAACATTATGATTTAGTAATTGATGCATATTCCAAATTGCAAAGCTGGATAATCGTATATTTAAGCAAAGGTCGACGACGTATTTCCTATAAAAAAACCGGTAGAACTTTTTTATATACAGACAATATCGAAAAAATCTTCCATTCAGAATCGAACCTGGGTTTAGCCATTGAACACCGGTTATCGCTTCTTGATCCTCTTAACCTTTCTATAGAAAAGGATATTTTTCCGAAAATTTATGTTTCTGAGGAAGAACATCAGCTGGCTGGATGTATTTTTGAATCTTTCGGTATCGACACTTCAAAAAAAACAATCATGATAAGTGCTTTGGGAAGTGATGAAACAAAAACCTATCCATTACAATATATGGCTGAAATTGTAGATTATATTGGCGCCAATTATGATGTTAACCTGTTATTTAATTATTTTCCGAAAGAAAAAGAAAAAGCGCTTGTGATATACAATAGTTGTTCTGAAATAACGAAAAATAAAATTTATTTTGATGTTTTGGGACGCGATTTACGTGAGTTTATTGCCATTATGAGCCATTGTGATGCCATTGTGGGCAATGACGGGGGCTCAGTTAATATGGCCAAAGCGTTAGGAAAAAAATCGTTTATTATATTCTCGCCCTGGATAGAGAAAAAAAATTGGGCTACCTTTGAGGATGGTTTAAATCATACTTCCGTTCATTTAAATGATTTTAAACCTGAGCTATTTTTACAACAAAAAACAAAGGATTTGAAAAAACAATCAACGGATATATATAAAAAATTTATACCCAGTATGATTCTGCCAAAACTGGCTTTATTTTTAAAAAATTTATAAGACAACATAACACTACCAATCAAATCATAATAAATGTATAACGCCTTACAGCATAAACTAATCGGGTTAGTCATTACGTATAATGAAGCGAAAAACATTCCCAGTTTATTCGAAACCCTTCATTTTGTAGATGAAATTATTGTGATTGATTCATTCAGCACCGACGAAACAGCCCAAATAGTAGCGTCATACCCTAAAGCAACCCTATATCAGCACAAATTTCAGGATTACGCCACACAACGTAATATTGCTTTGGAGTATGTAAAAGGCAACTGGGTTCTTTTCTTAGATGCGGATGAACGGATTTCAGAGTCTCTGAAAAAAGAAATAATAGCAACCGTTAACCATAATAAGACATCCGAAGCTTATTTCTTTAAAAGACGATTCTTTTTTAACAATAAACCGGTTTATTTTGGCGGATTGCAAACCGATAAAAATGTGCGTTTGTTTTACAACCATCCAACTACTCATTATCAAGGACTGGTGCATGAAAAACTTCAGTTCAACGGGCACTTTAAAGTACTGAAAAACTTTTTAACTCATTTTTCCTATGAAGATTACGCTACTTATAAAGAAAAAATGCTCCGGTATGGTGTTCTCAAAGGCAGGGAAAAAATACGGCAGGGAAAATATCCGAATCCTGTCTTAAAATATGTACACCCAGCCTATACTTTTATATGTAAATTTTTGATCAGAGGAGGTATATTAGACGGAAATAAAGGATTTGTTTTAAGTTATCTCATGGCATTCAGCGTATACATCCGTTACCAAGAGATGGAACTGCTATCCCGACAAAAAAATATTTCTTCTCAGATTTAACACGTACTTCTGTCAACTAATCTTTCCTGTTTTGTAAAGAATAGTATATTTGTACAAACAAACCGATAAATGCCTCAAGCTTCTGTTATTATTGTAAATTACAATACTGCTGCTTTAACCCTTCAATGCATACAGTCATTCTATTCCTTTTGCAACAATAATTCCTTTGAAGTTATTATTGTAGACAACGCCAGCAACCAGTCAGATTATCAAACACTTAAAAATGAATTAAATCCAAATTATCCGTCTATAAAACTTATCCGGAGCCGGATTAATTTAGGTTTTGGAGGCGGAAATATGTTGGGAGTTCAACATGCTAGTATGCCTTTTTACATCTTTGTAAATAGCGATGTAGTATTTGCTGAGGATTGTATTTCTCCTATGTTACAGTTTTTAGTGAACCACAATGAGGTAAGTATAACAGGATGCAGTTCGGTAGATCAAGATCAAAAACCTTATAAAGCTTTTGATTACAGATTGAGCTTTTGGAGCGAACTATTAAGTGATAATGCATTGCACTTTTTGAATCCTAAAAAGTATCCGCTACGGAAAAAACAGTACATAAAACCTATGCGTGTAGGAGCGGTTCCAGGATCTCTCTTTGCTGTTAAAGCATGTGATTTTGACGCTGTTGGAGGATTTGACACCAATCTGTTCTTGTATTATGAAGAAAAAGAGCTGTCGATACGGATCGAAAAAAAGTTAAAAAAACAAATTTTCTCATTACCTGAATACCATTATATACATTTAAAAGGAAAGAGTACTACACCTTCGTTTGTCATTCAGAAAGAATTAAAAATTTCGCAATTCTATACCTTAAAAAAGCACCTGCCCTGCGTTGCTTATTATATTTTTTATATCTTACAAACCTTAAAATTTATACTAAAAGGTATTTTTAGCAATAAAAACAGAAAATATGCTTTACTGCTGTTGAGTGGTATTGACGTATCGCAATCACTAAAACATCAGCAAATTATAATTCATGATTAATATATTGCATCTTTCGGCTGTAACGAATTGGGGAGGCGGAGAAAACCATATAACTAGCCTGTGTACGGAGTTAGCAGAAATGAATTCTATGGCTAACAATATTATTCTTTGTGCCCGGAATGGTCGTTTCGAAAAAAAATTAGCCGCTACACAGCTTACATATGAGTCAGCTCCATTAGCATTTAAAATGGATATACGTTATGCTTTTCACATTATAAAAATGGTGAAAAAATACCGGATAAACATCATTCATATACACGACCCCATTGCCCTTGCTTTAGTTGTTATAGCTGATAAATTTTATAATTTACCGCAAATGGTCTTCAGTAAAAAGACATCATTTCCCATAAAACAACGAAAATCAACTTTATACAAATATAATTATCCGAAAATAAAAAAGATATTATGTGTATCTGATGAGACGAAACGGGTTGCGGCACAAGCTATTACTGATATTCATAAGCTCATTACAGTTTATCATGGTACACAAGTACCTAAGGTTCTCTCAGAAGCGGATAATTTACGTATAAAACTTAATATACCCACAGACAAAGCCATAATTGGTCTTATAGGTAATCATATTGAAGCTAAAGACCTAAATACCTTTATAGAAACGGCACATATAATAATAAACCAACAAAGGCATCTGCATTTTGTATTTGTGCAAATAGGTACTTTTACCGAGTTAACTCCTGCCCTTCTAAACAAAGTAAAAACCTTGCAGCTAGAGAACCATATTCATTTTACAGGACATATGGATCAGGCCTCTTCTTATTTTCCTCAATTTGATTTATTTTTGATGACCTCGCAAAGCGAAGGTATTCCACAAGCTATTTATGAAAGTTTTTATTTTAAAGTTCCTGTAGTAACGACAAACGTAGGAGGCATTCCCGAAATTGTAGAACATAACGTAACAGGGCTTTTAAGCAAGGCTCATGACGCTGTGCATTTAGCAAAAAATATAGTATATTTGTTCCAAGACAAACAACTACAAAATCAATTTACATCTACTGCTTACACCAAACTGATAAACCGGTTCACTACCCGGAATATGGCTATACAGACATTACAGGTTTATAAAGATATTTTACAATAGATGAAAATTACAGTTTTAAGTCACGATTTATATGGTTTCAATAAACACATAGCTGTTGCGTTAGAAAAACAAGCACACGAAGTAACCTATATATCAACTACTCATTTTTCATATACGTATAAAAGCATTTTTCATCGATTACAGAATACTGTTCAAAAAGTACTGCTGAAAAAAAACATAAAAAATATTCAAAAAACCCTGTATGTAAATAACATTTTAAAACAAGCCGGAAAACAAGATATTATCTTAATCATAGATCCCGCACATTTCAATGAACAAATTTTAATATTTGCACGTCAAAATGCAAAAAAAATGGTGGCTTATAATTATGACAGCACAGCTATTTTAAAGCTCCCGTTATCATATATTGGTTATTTCGACCGTTTTTTTTCTTTTGAAAAGAAGGACTGTGAAATCTATGGTTTCAATTTTATAACCAACTTTAATTATTTTGACAAACAGCAAGCTGAGCAGCACTATTTTTTAAAGGCTTTTACTATTCAATCACTATCAAAAGGAAGGTTATACACCTTAAACAATATTGCAGAAATATTTAACTCATATGGCATTAATAACTATTCATTTATTATATACGGAAAATATATTTCAGGGCTAAATAAACAAATTGAATTTAGAAGTTCAAGAACTGATTTTACCTGTTTAAAAGAGAAATTTGAAACTTCTGAAATTATTATTGATCTTGTGCGTGAACAGCAAAACGGACTTAGTTTTCGTTTTTTTGAAGCCATGGCCTATGAAAAGAAGGTCATTACAACGAACAAGGATGTGGCTACCTATGATTTTTATAATCCAAAAAATATTCTGATTATTGATAAAGAAAATCCGGTTATTCCTCAGGAATTCCTGCAGGGTTCATATGAACCTTTACCTGATGCAATCTATCACAGATATACTTTAAAAACATGGATACAAACGGTTTTAAACATATAATTCAAAAATAGTAATAAGGGTCTTCCTATTTATCAAACTTTCACAAATAAATTATATCTTAGACTTAAATTTTTTAAAATGAAAGAAAACCTTGTTTCGGTTATTATCCCTTTATATAATTGCGAAAATACAATTATAGACACGCTTCGTTCTGTTTTAAACCAAACACATGACGCTATTGAAATCATTTTAATAAATGACGGTTCTACCGATACTTCCGAACTTGTAATTAAAGAATTTATTAAAGATAATCCTAAATTTCGTTTTTACACACAGGAAAATCAAGGACAGACAAAAACGAGAAATACAGGAGCCAAATATGCTACAGGAAAATATTTACTTTTTCTGGATGCCGATGATAAGATAGCTCCTGATTGTATAGAAAAATGTTGTACTGTTTTAACGGCCCATACCGATGTTGCTATTGTTTACAGTTTATCGGAATTCTTTGGAGAAAAAACAGGCTCATGGAAACTTCCCTCTTTCTATTTAAAATCTTTTTTATTAAATAATTGCATTCCTATAACCGCATTAATCCGAACGGAAGATTTTAAAGAAGTAGGTGGTTTTGATGAGAATCTGAGTTTTTACGAAGATTGGGAACTTTGGTTAAAATTAGTAAAAAAAGGTGGAAAAGTATACCAGATACCGGAAGTTCTGTTTTATTATTTCCAACACAGTAAACCTACTTCTGTAACAGATAATGCCAAAAAGAACCGAAATATCCTGGCTGAAAACAAGTTGGCAATATACAATAAACATTATGCGTTTTACAGTGAAAACGGATACGATTTTGAAAATTTACTAAAGGCTTATCCTTATCAAGAAAAATATTATAACGTATGGTATAAAAAGTTGTTTTATGCCTTTAAAGATAAAAGAAGATGAAAATAAATTATACCGCATTACTTGTTTTTTCCATACTACTTCTATTTTTGTCGTCGTGTCGGAAAGATTTTGATTTTGAACCTTCTTCCGGTGCTGAACTGCGTTTTTCAAAAGATACGGTTTATCTTGATACTGTTTTTTCCAATATCGGTTCCAGTACCTATCGTTTAAAAGTATACAATACCTCTAATAACGATATCAAAATTCCAAGTATCCGTTTAGAGCGCGGTGAACAATCCCATTATCGTTTAATGGTAGACGGTATGTCTGGAAAATCGTTTCAGAATGTAGAGTTGCTTGCTAAAGACAGTATGTTTATTTTTATTGAAACAACTATTGATATTAAAAGCCAGACAAGTGGTTCCGATTACCTGTATACCGATAAACTTGTATTTTCCGGAGGCGCTGACCAGCAGCATGTAGATTTAGTAACATTAGTAAAAGACGCTGTTTTCCTGTATCCTCAGAAGTTTACGGACGGAACTACCGAAACACTTCCTGTGGGCAACGAACGTGTTTATGGCTTTTTTCTGGATGAGAATGATCCTGTAAACGGTAACGAGTTAATCTGGAAATCAGCAAAACCCTATGTTATATACGGTTATGCCGCTGTACCTCCTGATAAAACACTACAAATTGAACCGGGCGCCCAGATTCATTTTCATGCCGGTTCAGGATTAATAGTTGGCAATCAAGCAACACTTACTGTTAATGGAACAGCTGAACAGCCCGTTACTATCCAGGGCGACAGGCTGGAGCCTTCTTATGAAGATGTTCCCGGACAATGGGAACAGATCTGGATGGCAGTAGGTAGTAAAGGCCAGATAAACCACGCTATTATAAAAAATGCTAAAAACGGTTTATTTATCAATAAAAACGAAGGAACAGTTCAACTCCATAATTTACAGGTATATAATTGTTCTAACTATGGCCTATTAGCCAGGGCGGCGGCAATACAAGGTACCAATATAGTAACGAATAACTGTGGTAATGCAGCTCTGGGCCTAACATATGGCGGTTCATATGAATTTGTTTACTGCACATTTGCCAATTACTGGAACCGGCCAAGCCATACAGCTGTTGTTATAGATAACTACGACGGTTCTGCCGAATTTGCTATTCAGAAGGCACATTTCGTGAACTCGATTATTTACAGCGGAAGTACTGAAGCGCTGGTGTTAAAACCAAACAACAACAATGCGCTCAATTTTAATGTAACTTTCAATTATTCACTCGTAAAATTTGTAGATTATAGTAACAGCGTAAGTGGCAGTTTCCCTTATAATTTTCAGGATAACACCATGTACAATCACTGTTTAATTGCGCGCAACAGCACTACTTATCAGCCCTATTTTTATAACATTGCCAAAAACAAAATGATGATTACAGACAAAGCCGTTGACCTGATCAATTACGGCACTGCCGATACCGGTATATCCGTACCGTTTGATATTACCGGCCGTCCAAGAAACGCGACCGATTTAGGTGCCTATTTACACGTATCGCAACCCCAAGAATAATTTTAATGTTTGGAGAAAAAACATTATTTTTGTAGCTTATTCACACAACACAACTAAATACATAACAAGCAATGATTTATTTCTTTGAGAACGTATCGCGTAAGGTATATGCGGTAGAAACACAAAAAGAATTAACCACAGAAGATATTGCGAAACTCAACTGGCTTTTTGGCAAAGCACAACCAGTTGACACCACTATCATCACTGATTTTTTTGTAGGACCTCGTGCAGCAATGGTTACGCCATGGAGCACCAATGCCGTAGAAATAACACAGAATATGGCTATTGAGGGCATTACTCGTATTGAAGAATTTGATAAGGTTGGGCAAGATTTTGAAGATTTTGATCCTATGATTTCTCAGAAGTATCCTGCATTAAATCAAGATATATTCACCATTAACATAGCTCCTCAGGCTATTCTAGAAATTGACAATATAGCCGCTTTTAACAAAGAAGAAGGATTGGCGTTAAGCACTGAAGAAGTAGATTATCTTGAAAATTTAGCAAAAAAACTGGGAAGGAAATTAACCGACTCCGAAGTTTTTGGTTTTTCACAGGTAAATTCAGAACACTGCCGTCATAAAATCTTTAACGGTACGTTCATTATAGACGGACAGGAAATGCCTTCTTCCCTATTCAAACTCATAAAAAAGACATCCGAGACCAACCCTAACGAGATTGTTTCGGCTTATAAAGACAATGTCGCTTTTATCAAAGGACCACGTGTAACACAATTTGCACCCAAATCAGCTGATAAACCCGATTTTTATACAGAAAAAGAGTTTGATTCTGTTATTTCCTTAAAAGCTGAAACACATAATTTTCCTACTACGGTTGAACCTTTTAATGGAGCTGCAACTGGTTCCGGAGGTGAAATACGAGACCGTTTAGCCGGAGGACAAGGGTCTTTACCCCTAGCCGGAACAGCTGTTTATATGACTTCTTATTCACGTTTAGCTGAAGACCGTCCATGGGAAAAAGACCTGGAAGAACGGGAATGGTTATACCAAACCCCTATGGATATCCTGATCAAGGCTTCGAATGGGGCTTCTGATTTCGGAAACAAATTCGGACAGCCTTTAATTACCGGTTCTGTTTTAACTTTTGAGCATGAAGAACAAGCCCGGAAATTAGGATACGATAAAGTAATTATGCTAGCTGGTGGTGTAGGATACGGTAAATTAGACCAGGCGAAGAAACAAACACCTAAAGCGGGAGACAAAGTAGTAATTTTAGGAGGTGAAAACTACCGGATTGGTATGGGAGGAGCTGCAGTTTCTTCAGCTGATACAGGTGCTTTTGGTTCCGGAATCGAATTAAATGCCATTCAGCGGTCAAATCCTGAAATGCAGAAACGCGCAGCAAACGCTGTTCGGGGCATGGTAGAAGCTGATCATAACCCAATTGTTTCTATACACGATCATGGTGCTGGCGGTCACTTAAACTGCTTATCAGAATTAGTAGAAGAAACGGGAGGATTAATCGACTTAGATAAATTACCGGTAGGCGACCCGACTCTTTCTGCAAAAGAGATTATAGGAAACGAATCACAGGAACGTATGGGACTCGTTATCGGCGAAAAAGATATTAACGCGCTTCAGAAAGTTGCTGACCGTGAACGGGCCCCTATGTACACGGTTGGTCAGGTAACGGATAATCATCGTTTTACGTTTCAATCAGAAACAAATGGAAGTAAACCAATGGATTTCGCATTGGAAGATATGTTCGGATCTTCTCCTAAAACCATTATGGCTGACAAGTCTGTCAAACCACAATATGCTCCGTTAACATACGACACTAATGAAATATTAACCTATGTACGCCGTGTCTTACAGCTTGAAGCAGTAGCCTGTAAAGATTGGTTAACCAATAAGGTAGACCGTTGCGTTGGAGGCCGTGTAGCCAAGCAACAATGTACAGGACCTTTGCAACTGCCTTTAAATAATGTAGGGGTTATGGCGCTTGATTTTAAAGGAAAAGAAGGTATTGCTACTACTGTTGGTCATTCTCCTTTAACCGCCTTGGTAGACCCGGTTGCCGGATCGCGAAATGCTATTGGCGAGGCTCTATCGAATCTTATATTTGCTCCTATTAAAAGCGGATTGGCTGGTGTATCTTTATCGGCTAACTGGATGTGGGCATGTAATAATGAAGGTGAAGATGCCCGATTATACCAGGCTGTAAAAGGATGTTCTGATTTTGCAATAGAATTGGGCATTAACATTCCAACAGGAAAAGATTCGCTTTCTATGAAGCAGAAATATCCTAACGGTGATGTTATAGCTCCCGGCACAGTCATAATTTCAGCTGCCGGAAATTGTACGGATATTACGAAAGTAGTAGAACCTGTATTACACAAATCTGCAGGATCTATTTACTACGTTAACCTGTCAAAAGATACTTTTAAACTTGGGGGGTCATCTTTTGCCCAGACTATGAACCGTATTGGTGATGAAGTGCCTACTATTAAAGACGCTGCTTATTTCAAAAAAGCATTCAATGCCATTCAGCAACTGATAAATGACGGACAGATAGCTGCCGGCCATGATGTTGGGTCCGGAGGCCTCATTACCACTTTATTAGAAATGTGTTTTGCAGGTCATAATTTAGATGCTGATATTGATTTAACTCCTTTAAACGAAAAAGATACCGTTAAGGCACTATTTAATGAAAATATTGCGGTTGTATTACAGGCTCACGATGATACCGTTTTTGAAAAAGCTCTTACAGCTCAGCAGGTTCAGTTCGTTAAAATCGGTGATCCTTCTGAAGGGCATGATTTCAAAATCAAAAACGGGAACGATTATTATGTATTCAGTGTTACTGCAATGCGTGATATATGGTTTAAAACATCGTATTTACTGGATAAGAAACAGTCGAAAAACGGTATGGCCGACGAGCGTTTCAATAATTATAAATACCAGCCGTTACATTTTAAATTCCCGGCGCATTTTACGGGAAGAAAACCTGAAATTGATCCTAGCAAACCAAAACCTAAAGCAGCTATTTTACGCGAAAAAGGCTCAAATTCGGAACGCGAAATGGCAAATGCCATGTATTTAGCCGGTTTTGATGTAAAAGACGTACATATGACGGATTTAATATCAGGTAGAGAAACTCTTGAAGATATTCAATTCATAGGAGCTGTGGGTGGTTTTTCAAACTCAGATGTACTGGGTTCTGCTAAAGGCTGGGCTGGTGCATTTCTGTATAACGAGAAAGCCAAAAAGGTTTTAGAAGATTTCTTTAAACGCCCCGATACGTTATCTGTCGGAATATGTAATGGCTGCCAGCTATTTATGGAATTAGAAATGATTAACCCAGAACATGAGCAGCACGGAAAGATGTTACACAATACTTCACAGAAACACGAATCGAATTTCATTTCTGTAAAAGTACAGAAAAATAATTCGGTAATGCTTTCTACTTTAGAAGGCACTACATTAGGCGTATGGATTTCACACGGAGAAGGAAAATTCAGTTTGCCTTACAGTGAAGACCAGTACCAAATTGTAGCAAAATATGCTTATGATAAATACCCGGCCAATCCGAACGGTTCCGATTATAATACCGCTATGATGTCGGATAAAACAGGAAGACACTTAGTAACCATGCCACATATTGAGCGTTCTGTATTTCAATGGCATTGGGCAAATTATCCAAACGGACGTAAAGATGAGGTTTCGCCTTGGTTAGAAGCTTTTGTTAATGCCCGTAAGTGGATTGATGCACAAAACGAAAATAAATAATAATAACCGCCTGAAGTTTCAGGCGGTTTTTTACTTATCATCATACTGAAAATAAGATGAAAGACATTATCCCGGATAAAAAAGTTTGTTCTGTTTTGAGTATAGCCGGTTTTGATAACAGTGGCGGAGCAGGCATTCAGGCCGATATCAAAACTATTTCTGCCCTAGGTTGTTATGCTACCAATGTGCTTACCGCTCTTCCAATACAAAATACACAGGGTGTACGCCGTTTATTTCATATTCCGGCCGCTATTGTTAAAGAACAGCTAGAGGTTGTTTTTGAGGATATTCATCCAGATGCCATAAAGATAGGAATGGTATATAGTATTGACATAATAGAACAATTAATCCCCTTTTTAAAAGACTACAAAGGTCCCGTGGTTTTTGATCCGGTTATGATAGCCTCAAGCGGACATTCTTTAATGCAAAAAGAGATAGCGGAAACCTGTATAAAACATCTGTTCCCTTTGATAACCCTTGTAACCCCCAATTTAAATGAAGCGGGTATATTAGTGGGCAACCCCGTATTTACTGAAGACGAAATGCAGCTTGCAGGCAAACGAATTCTGGAAATGGGTAACCTGGCTGTTTTGATAAAAGGAGGGCATCTGTTGCAGCCTGTACTCACCTCCTACCTTATGCAACACCATAAAGAATCTATTGCTTTTACCTCACAAAAAGTGCGTACAAAAAATACACATGGTTCCGGCTGTACATTATCTTCAGCTATTGCCGCTTATCTCGCTCAGGGAGCTTCTCTTGAAAAATCTGTAGAAAATGCCTTAACCTATACGCACCAAGCTATTGCAGAAGGTTCACAACTGAAAATAGGCAAAGGTAATGGTCCGTTAAATCATTTCTTTGACCCGAAAAAACTTATAAGTTTTTCGCCTTAATACTTATACCTTATACCATTAAAAAAGACCGTTTGAATAAACGGTCTTTTTAATATTGAATAGACAAGAATATTTTTATTCTGCCGGTTCTGCATTTGCTTCAGCATGCAAACGCTCAATTTCTCTTTTATCTTTTCTCGGCATTGTGTCAACCAATACAGGAGTGGCCAGGAATAATGAGGAATACGTACCTACTACAATACCAATCAACATTGCAAATATAAATCCGCGGATAGAATCACCACCGAAAACAAACATAATCAATAACACTAAAATTAAAGTTAGGGAGGTATTGATCGTACGCGATAAAGTAGTATTTACGGAATCATTTACAATATGATTAAAATCACCTTTTGTTTTACCCATAAGAAATTCCCGAACACGGTCAAATACAATTACGGTATCATTCATAGAATAGCCGATTACAGTAAGGATAGCCGCAATAAAGTGCTGGTCCATTTCCATATGGAAAGGCATTACTTTATAGAGTAACGAATAGGTTCCCAGTACAAAAATTACGTCATGTGCTACTGAAATTATGGCGCCTAATGAATATTGCCATTTGCGGAATGACACAAACAGGTAAATGAACACTACAGCCATTGAACCGATTACTGCCCAGAACGAATCTGCTTTAATATCATTCGAAACAGTCGGATTTACTTTAGATGCCTGTACCACACCCAACATAGAGGTAGTTGAAGATGGTTTTATAAATTCTTCGTAGGTTAACTGTTTATTGTAAAACGGTTTTAACCCTTCATATAACAATTTGTTCGCTTCTTCATCGATAGCAGAACTTTCATCTTCAATTTTGTATTTGGTAATAATACGCATCTGCTCTTTTCCACCAAATTGTTTTACCTCTACATTTACCCCGAATACATTACTCAGTTTTTCGGAAATTTCAGTTTGGTTTACAGGTTTGTCAAAACGTACCTGAAAGGTTCTTCCTCCTACAAAATCAACACCTTCATCTAAACCGTTTACCGCAAATGAAGCGAATGAACCAATTACAATGATAGCTGAAATAAAATACGTTACTTTTTTCAGTTTAAGGAAATCGAAATGGAAATTAGTAAACCAGTTTTTCGTAATGTTGGTAGCAAACATTAACGAGCGGTTATTTTTGATATCCCTGTCAATAAAAATACGTGCAATGAATATAGCCGTAAATAATGAGGTAAAGATACCTATTAACAAAGTCGTCGCAAAACCTTTAATGGGACCTGTTCCGAAAATAAAAAGGATGATACCTGTTAATATATGCGTCACGTTGGCATCTACAATAGCACGCATAGCTCCGTGCCAGCTATAGGATGATTCTACTGCATAGGCCAGACTGTGACCTGCACGTAATTCTTCTTTTGCACGTTCGTAAATAATAATGTTAGCATCAACAGCTGTACCCATGGTAAGTACAATACCGGCAATACCAGGTAAGGTTAATACGGCACCGAAGCTAGCTAAAACACCAAACATAAACAACAGGTTTACTATCAACGCTACGTTTGCATACCATCCGGCACGTCCGTAGTAGAAAACCATCCAGAATCCTACGATTAATAAACCAGCAACAGCCGAAATCAATCCGTTATGAATAGCCTGTTCACCTAGAGATGGTCCTACAATTTCCGAAGAAACAATATCGGCAGAAGCCGGTAATTTACCTGCTTTTAAGATATTCGCCAAATCTTTTGTTTCCGCCACAGTAAAATCACCTGTTATTGATGAATTTCCTCCTGCAATTGGTCCCGTAGACACACCAGGAGCAGAATACACAATATTATCTAATACAATAGCAATGTTTGATTTTTGTGTATAGGCTTTTCCTGTCAGTTCTTCCCATTCTTTTGCTCCTTTAGGATTCATCTGCATAGAAACTGCCGGACGTCCCATTTGATCAAACTCATCTCTTGCTCCTGTTACAACATTTCCGGATAAAGGCGCTACATTCTGAGCATTTCCTTTTAATGCGTAAAGTTCTGTGACAATCGCACCTTTTTTGGTTTTACCCCATGCAAAACGCGCATACTTCAACTCACCGTTCAATAAATTGCGTACCTCTGGGCGCTTTAAATAGCTGTTTACTTTTGCCGTATCTGCTACATTGAAGTACCCCAATACAGGAGAGCCCTGCATACCCGGCGCCTGCATCAGGCTCAATAAAGGACCCGCATCTTGTTTTGCATTGGCTGTAGTATCTTTCGAAACCCCTGTTAATAATTTATCAACATCTGTTTTGGCTTCTTTAGTTAAAGTATCATTTGTTATTGTTTTAGTATCTTTTACAGACGTTTTCAATGTTTCATTGGCCGCCAATAAAAAATTACCGATCTCTTCTATTTTATAGGTTTCCCAAAATTCTAATTGTGCTGTACTTTGTAATAAAGCCTTGATACGGTCAATATCTTTTGCACCTGGCAATTCTACCAAAATACGTCCCGACTCCCCTAACATCTGAATAGTCGGAGAAACCACACCAAACTTATCTATACGTTCACCTAAAACACGATAAGCGCTTTCTATAGACTCTTTAACTTTTGCATTTAATATTTTTTTCACCTGCGCATCATCCATAGAAGTAGTTACTTCCTGTAAGTTACGGTTAGCAAAAATATCTGCTGAAGCTAATTTTACCTTTCCCTGAGATATTTTATCGAAGGTATCGTAAAATGCATCTAAAAATGTTTGATTTCCCAAACGGTTTTTTTCAGTTTCAGCTAACGCCTGGTTAAATACCGCGTTGTTTGAATTGTTTGATAAACCTTTCAGGATGTCTTTTACAGAGATTTGCAACATAACGTTGATACCTCCTTCCAAATCCAAACCTTTTTGAAGTTGTTTTTCTCTAACTTCCTGGAATGTATTGCCTAGAAATACTTTTTCGTTTCCGATCGAATCTAAATAACGGGCTTCTTTGGTTAAATCTCCTTTAGAGAATTCTTTAGCCTTTTTTTCGAAATGATCAGTTACGTAAGTAAACGACAGCTGATAAATACACACCAGTGCAAAAATAATTGCAATAAACTTAACGAGTCCTTTATTCTGCATTAGTACTAATAATTAATATAATTTTTTATAAACGAGCAAATATATAATATACCAATAAAAATCACAAAATATATTGGTACTATTAATTTTAAATGTTTCTTTTAAAGACGTATACAAAAAAACGAGCCTCTTTTTAGATAAAGAAAGCTCGTTTTTCTATTATTTATCAATGGTTATTATGCATCAATACGTGCGTAAGAAGCATTTTTCTCAATAAAATCTCTACGTGGCGGTACTTCATCTCCCATTAGCATAGAAAACACCCGATCTGCTTCAGGCAGACTGTCAATATTAATCTGACGCAAGGTTCTGTGTTCAGGATTCATAGTAGTTTCCCATAGCTGTTCTGCGTTCATTTCTCCTAAACCTTTATAACGCTGCACATTTGCTCCCTGTCCAAACTGTTCTATCAAAGCAATACGTTCTTCTTCGTTCCACGCGTAGTCTTTCTTATTTCCTTTTTTCACCATATACAAAGGCGGTGTAGCAATATATACATACCCTTTTTCGATTAATTCGCGCATGTAACGGAAGAAAAATGTCAGAATAAGTGTGGCAATGTGGCTACCGTCTACATCGGCATCACACATGATAACCACTTTGTGATAACGTAATTTTTCGAGATTAAGGGCTTTGCTGTCTTCTTCTGTCCCTATCGTTACCCCCAATGCCGTAAAAATATTCTTAATTTCTTCGTTTTCAAAAACTTTATGATGCATGGCTTTTTCCACATTCAGAATTTTACCACGTAATGGCATAATAGCCTGAAAGTTTCTATCTCGTCCTTGTTTGGCTGTTCCGCCTGCGGAATCTCCCTCAACAAAGAAAATTTCACATTTTTCAGGGTTCTGCTCAGAACAGTCCGATAATTTTCCGGGTAATCCGCCACCGGTCATTACCGTTTTACGCTGTACCATTTCACGTGCTTTTTTAGCAGCATGACGGGCCTGTGCGGCTAAAATTACCTTTTGTACAATAATTTTCGCATCTTGTGGGTTTTCTTCAAGGTAGTTTTCCAGCATTTCTGCCACTGCCTGTGATACAGGAGATACTACTTCTCTGTTCCCTAATTTAGTTTTGGTTTGTCCTTCAAACTGAGGTTCCATTACCTTTACCGAAACAATAGCTGTGAGGCCTTCACGAAAATCGTCTCCTGAGATTTCAAATTTCAATTTATCCAGCAAACCCGAAGCATCAGCATATTTTTTGAGGGTACGGGTCAATCCCATCCGGAATCCCTGTAAATGCGTTCCTCCTTCATGGGTATTGATATTGTTTACATATGAAAAAATATTTTCAGAGTAACTATCATTATAGATTAAAGCTACTTCTACCGGTATTTCCCCTTTTTCATTCTCCATACTTATCACATGGGTAATAATGGGCGTGCGATTACCATCCAGAAACTTTATGTATTCTTTTAATCCTTCTTTTGAATGAAATACTTCAGAATGTGCGTTACCTTTTTCATCAATTTTCCGCAAATCGGTCAGCGTAATTGTGATCCCCTTATTTAAATACGAAAGTTCACGCAAACGCGCTGCAAGCGTATCATACGAATACTCTAAAGTTTGGGTAAAAATAGTCGCATCCGGTTTAAAGCTGACCTTGGTTCCTGTAATATTGGTTTCTCCTATAACCCGTACAGGATACTGTGCTTTTCCTCTTTCATACTCCTGTTCATATACTTTTCCGTCGCGGTGTACTTCGGCACGCAAATGATCAGATAAGGCGTTAACACACGATACTCCTACCCCATGTAAACCACCTGATACTTTATAGGAATCTTTGTCAAATTTACCTCCGGCTCCAATCTTGGTCATTACCACCTCAAGGGCGGACACCCCTTCTTTTTTATGAATATCTACCGGAATACCGCGCCCGTTGTCCTGAACGCTGATAGAATTATCCGGATTAATAATTACTTGTATGGTATCACAATATCCCGCTAAAGCTTCATCAATAGAGTTATCAACTACTTCATATACCAAATGGTGTAAACCTCTTGAACCTACATCTCCGATGTACATGGACGGACGCATACGTACGTGTTCCATCCCCTCCAAAGCCTGGATACTGTCGGCTGAATAGCCGTTCTTTTTTACTTCTTCACTCATAATGTGTTATGACTAAAATTTAATCTTCAAAACAAGCAAATATACGAAATTTTATCGACATTTCATCTATTTACAACGACCAAATACCTAAGTTATTAACACTTTTTAAAGATGTAACAAGCCTTTGAAGCAAGTATTTTTCTCTATTATTCAGATTGTATTTTTGTTTTATGGATGAGAAATTCCCATCAGGATTATCTTATTCTCCCAAATATTTTTTCTGTTTTTAAACTATTTTATAAATACGGTATTTTTTAGCCTGCACTTCTACCTCATCGTTTTCCTGTTTTCCTATGAGGGCACTCCCCAAAGGTGATTGTGCTGACAACGAAAAAACGGTATGGCCCTGCACCTCTACTTTGGGCAGGGCTTCACTTATAAACAGCCATAAATCATTTACCTGCACAAGGCTTCCTCTTCTTATTGTAGTTGTCCCAGAAGTAATATCTAACTTTAACAAACGCTCTCTAATATTCAAAAAATCAGCAAGTTTGATGTTTATTTTTTCCTGTTCCAGATGCATCATTGACAGCGACGTTTCATGTTTATCACCTGCCGAACTTTTTGCATCGTTTTGTGCATCTGTTGCCAGCCCATCTACCATATCTTTAAAGGCATCTATTTTATCCTGAAGAAGCTGTAATTGCAGCCGGACAATTTTCTCTTTCATTTCTATAGTCATCTAATAAAAAAAGGCCCGCTAAGGAGCCTTATAAATAAATATTTTATACGTTTAAAAATCAAATTTATATATGGCTCCGGCATTAATTTGCAATCCCTGTACCTTATAATTCTGCCATTGCATATAATCTTCATTAAACAGATTATTTCCCTTTATAAAAGCGGTCCATTTCGGTGTGGGACGAAAACCTACATAGGCATTTAAATCGGTATAACCTTTTAGTATATAATCCTCAAAGTTTACCTGTGGATTCATCAGGTTCTGCACATTGCGTTCATACCGTTGCCCGATGTAGAATACCTGCATACCTGCAAACCATTTGTCGGTAAAATCCACATGTAGTTTTGCGCCTATTTTTGCTTCAGGCATATTATATACATTTTTCAGATCAGTAGCTTCATAACTATTGTATTCTCCTGACAAGCCTAAAGAAACACTGCTGGCAAATTCAAAATTTAATTCTCCGAAAGCCGTAAACGTACTTACTTTGTCATACGCCACACTATAGGAATTACCATAATGATAGCCTTCTTTGTTTTGTACTGATGAAGCATACGGATTAAGCACAAACATGTTTTTATCATCTTCTGATTTATACGAAACACGGGCATTATACGATGCGTTATGATACAGCTTCCCTTTTAACCCAACATATACATCATATTGAGTATGCGTTGGACGAAGTTCGAAGCCTGGAGCCACAAACGGGTTTTCAGCACTTAAATCGGCATAGGTATTTTGTTTGATACCACCTTCTGCTCCTCCGTAAACCATTACAATATCTTTAACCAGATCATAATGCGCTTTTACTTTAGGATAGAACAACAAACGATTATCTGTGTTATCATTGCTTTTTCCCATTACATAACCAATACCGGCACCTAACTGTACTGAATAATCATCATTATAAAAACGGATACTTGGTTCGGCAGCCAAATTAAAGAAGCTGTATTTGTCTTTATTGTTCAGCAGGTTGTTGGTACCGAATTCTGTATTTACATAGTCTGCTGAAACATTTACATTGATTGTTGTATTCTGAAGCTCTATATTGAATTTCGGCGTAATAAAAAAGCGGCTTTCTTTGGAATCAAACCCATCCCAAAAATAGTTAAATTGCGTATCGACAGACTCGAAAGGTCCAACATTGCTTTCAAATTCTCCACCTATATGCACATCATTAAATTTATGCTTTACATCTAAATCTGACAGATCAGCAGGTGTATAATTGCTGATATTTTCAGGTAAACCATACCAGTTATATTTACTTTGCATGACACCGAAATTGGCGTTCCAGTTATTGCTGGTATTTTTGCTGCCCAATGTAAAATCCAGATTGGATTTGGAATAATCATTATCCAGCATTACCCCTGAAATATCTCCCTGGGAGGAACGGTGCGACAATATCCCTCCTACATACATATTGTTATTTAACTGTTCTACAATACCCAATTCACCTGTAATGGTAGTGTAATTTCCATAACTCAACAAAGCATAATTGTTGAAATAATTACGTAAAGAATCCTGATCTACACTTGCCGCTTCTCCTTTTTCGGGTTTAAAAGTTGACGCTACAGGAAAAGAAAATATAGTGTATTTAATTTCCTTTTTTTGAGAGTTATCCTCATCGTCCATCAAAGGATTATCTTTGATTTTAAACGCATCATTCACTGAAGCCTGATAAGCAGACGTCACATTTACGGTTTCTGTACCAATGTTGTCTTTTTTATTTTTATCTTTTTCCTGCGCATTCGCAACCATTCCAAAACATAATGCAAATGCCGAATATATATACCAGTTTTTTTTCATTCTTTAGGGATTTGATTATTTAACAGAAGAGTTGCGTTTAGATTCTTCCGATTTTATTTTAGATAACTCTGTTTTGGCCTCTGACACTATATCGCTGTAATTACCGAAATTAGAGATAACATTTTCCAGAATATAAGTGGCCTGGTAACTATCTTTTAAGCCATAGAAGTTTTTGGCCATAACAATAAGTCCTTTAGCACCAAAATATTTGTATCCTGCATAATCTTTCGCTAATTTCTGCACTACTTTATTGGAATCCTCGTACTTCTTATCCTGATTTTTAAAATAGGCGTCGTAATACAAAGCTTCCGCTGCCAGCTCGCCTGACGCATTCTTCTGTAAATCGGCATATGCTTTTCTGGCTTTTGCCATTTCATTGGCATTAAATGCAGCACGTGCAATAATTACCTGAGCATCGGCTATCATTTTCTTATCTGCTTTTTTATTACTTAGTACCTTTTCAGCATAAGACGCTGCATTACTAAACTCTTTAGTATCGTAATAGACTTTCATTAAGTTGGCCTGTGCAAAAGCTTTATTCTGATCATAATTCGCATCAGATTCCAGCTGTTTTAACAAACTTGCAGCTTTGGCTGTATTTTTGTCATTCAGGTAAATGGTGGCAAGGCGCACTAAAGATTGTTCTGTATATTCATTTTTAGATTTCCCCAGCACAGCTTCATAATGCGGTATGGCGTTTTTAGTCTGATTATCTACATAATACAGCTCGGCCAAATTAAAATGCGCTTTTAAGGTATTTATCCCTGTAGGGTATGTTTTTAAATAATCGTTATAATGACTAATTGCCTGTTTAGCGTTATTTTGCATCGCCTGGCGTTCAGCCGCCTCAAACGAATCATTATCTAAATCGGCGTTAGAAATATCCACAAAATCGAGGTCTTTTACCCAGGCAGCAAATTCGGAAGTTTGTCCGGCGTCTACGTATATCAAACGGGCATTTTGTACAGCTTCTACAGCGTCTGAGCTTCCCGGGTAATCAGCTACCACTTTCTTAAAACGTTCCAGTGCCTTTGCATTATCATGGGCGTTGTAATATACAAGTCCCTGGCGTAAAACAGCTTTTGAAACAAATGCACTTGACGGGTAATTCGAAATAACCTTATTAAAGGCATTAATAGCCTCTGCTGATTTATTTTGATTTGCCAATGTACTGCCTAATTCATACCAGGCATCATCAGCATAGCTGGACTGCGGATTAGCAGTGACAAATTTCTGCAGTTCCTGAATTTTGGTATCCGTACGGTCTACAAAGCCATAAGAAAGTGCTTTTTGAAATAAAGCATAATCAGCATCAGCCGTATTGGCTTCAATCACTTTATTATAGGCTTCCATTGCCGGCCAGTACTTCCCATTTACAAACTGGCTGTCTGCCAGACGCAAATAGGCGTCATTTTTTTTAGAAGTATCATTAGAGGCTTTAGTATACGCATCAAAATGAGCAGCCGCTACATCGTATTTTTTTTGTTTAAATGCTGCATATCCTAAACTGTACTGAGCTGTTTTATATTCAGGTGTTTTATCCGCCTGAGGCAAGTCTCTGAAGGTAGCAAACGTACTGTAAGCGTCTCCAAAACGATTTAAAGCAAATTCAGCCTCTCCTCGCCAGTAAGTAGCCCGGGCAACAAAGCGATTGTCCTGTCTTTCTGCTATGGATTTTTTAAACATATCCAGTGCCTCATTGTAGTGTGCTTCATTATAGAATTCCAGACCACGGTAAAAAGTTACTTTCTGATATGCCAGTTTATTGTTCGCATTACGGTTCTTCTCTAATAACGTTAACGCTTCTTTGTAATTTTTTGACGTAATGTACGCATCAATGAGTAAATCGTTCATTTCCTGCTGATAAGCCGAATTAGGGTATTTCGTTAAAAACGATGTAAGTACATCCGGAACGCTTTGGTAAGGGTTCCCTATTTCGTAGCTTAATTTCGCATAATTCGCATAAGCATCTTCCTGGATACGCGTGTTAAAACTCATTTCCGAGGCGTTTTTAAAAGCGTTTAACGCCTGTGTTTTCTGATTGAGCTTTAAATAGCTTTCTCCCAAATGATAATAAGCGTTCTGTGCTACAGCATCCGAACCACCGATAATCTTATTAAACTCCGCAATAGCATTTTCAAAGTTACCTTGTTTATAATAGGTATACCCTAACTGGTAAAAATCCGTATTACTCCAACGACCGTCCTTACCTTTATAGGCCAGCAGATAAGGCAATGCCTCGTCATATTGCTGTAAATTAAAATAACTTTCCCCTATAATTTTAGACAATTCCGACTGCTCTTCTGGTGCCGCTTTATCCATTTGAGCTTTACCCTCTTCAATGGCTTTTTCAAAAGCGCCTGCTTTAAAATTCATATCGGCTTTATAATAGCCCATTTTTTCCGTATACTTCTCTTTGGCGGCCACTTCTTCAAAGTATTCATTCGCTTGAGAATATTCATCTTTTGCATACGAAATATAACCTAAATAATATTTAGCCTGTTCACCGTACATTTCTGAATGTTCAACTTCCGTCAGCAGTTCTTTGGCCTTATTGTAATTTTTGGCATAAAAATAAGCGTATGCTTTTTGAAAGGTCATTCGCTCTTTTACAGCAGGAGCCAATACTTTTTCATTTACTTTTCCTGCGTAACGCAGGGCCTCTTCATAATTGCCTTGTTTAAAATAAAAATCACTGATTTCCACATAAGCCTGCGCTTGTTTTGCACTGGTAGGATAATCTGTAATAAACTGATTTATTTTTTCTTCAGCGCCGTCCTGTCCTAACCGAATAGCACAATTGGCTATATAATAAGCACAATCTGCCTGAATTTCATTGTCTGTATTATTAAGACGGATTTCATCAAAAAGAATCTGCGCTACGGCATATTGCTGTTCTCTATAAAGCGCAACTGCTTTATCAAATTTTGCGTTGTTGTGGGTATATATAATAGACTGTTGTGCAAATCCTTGTAAAGAAGTAAAAGCCAACGCCAGGTAAAATAGATTATTTCGTTTTCGCATTTTCCATTTTTTAAGACCAAATATATCAAATTATCTTGGGTTAATAACGTATTTATAGCCGGATTATTATTTAAAACACGTCTACATAAATCAATAAAATTAACATTTTAACATTTATTTTAACCTTTTATTACCATTTCTAAAAAGCTTGTTAAAACTCAGGTTACATATCCCTACTAAGTTTGCACCAAACAAAATTAAAAAACAATGAAAAAAATCAATGCGACTAAATTTTTATTAGCCGGGTTACTACTTCCTGCATTCATAGCCTGTAAAGGAGATGACACTATTGAAGTAGACGGTCAAAACCCAACACCAGAAAGCCCTCAAACATCAAAAATTAAATTTGAGAACCATTCTGCTGTTCCGGCATTTGTTTATCCAATGGATGCAGCAAGTAAGATGGAAATTTATACCTTAATCTCATCTTCAGACAAATTGGCAGATTCGCCTTCATTTGTTTTTGGCGCACAGCCGGATGGTACCGGTTTTATGAAGAATCCGAACGGCAATGGTTATATCATGATTACCAATCACGAAATTTTACAATCGGTTTCGCGTGTATACCTGGATGAAACGTTTAAACCTGTAAAAGGAGAATATATTGTAGATGGTGTGGGCGGTATGACGCGTTTATGCTCCGCTACATTGGCAGAACCGTCTATTCATGGCTTCGGTCCGTTATTTTTAACAGCAGGAGAATCAGGGGAAGAAAGTCTGGTACATGCCATTGACCCGAACGGATCTGTAGCAGACCGAAACAGAACCGACCGCGTAAAACCGGCTCTTGGTAAAGCAAGTATGGAAAATGCCGTACCACTTCCAATGGATGTTTCAGGTGATAAAACATATATTTTAATAGGTGAAGACCAGGGATACAGTACAAGCCATCAAAGTGCCGGGCAATTATTAATGTATGTGGGTAACCGTGGCGATTTGGATAATGGAAAACTATATGCCTTAAAACGAAAAGATGGAACCATTACAGAAGGAAGCATGACAAAAAACGCAGAATACGATGTGGAATTTGTTGAAATACCAAATGCGAAAAACCTGACCGGAGCTGAAATCAATACCGTAAATATAGAAATCAACGCGCTTCGTTTCTCAAGAGTAGAAGATGTGGATTACCGAAAAGGTAAAGGTAAAGGAAACGAAATCTTCTTTACAGCTACCGGCCAGGCAAGCGGGGGCGCTCCGGTAGAAGGTTATACTATGTGGGGGCGTGTATACCGTTTAGAACTGGATAAAAACAATATGATGCAGGGTAAATTGTCAATTATTGCAGAAGGTGATTCTAACCCGGGGAACGACCTCATTAATCCTGATAACTTATGTGTAACGGAGAATTATGTATACATACAGGAAGACGGCGATTCGTATTATGCCGACGCTAAACACGATTCTTATATATGGCAATACAATATGGCTACCAAAAGTTATAAACCTTGGTTAAATATGAAACACAATCGTGGAGATGCTTCCTGGTTTGAACGATTTGACCAGTCGGGCAACCTGAACAAATTCGGTTCATGGGAGTTTGGTGCCATGACTGATATTTCAGATTTAATTGGTGTTCCGGGTACTTTTGCTGTGAATATTCACTCACATACGTGGCAAAGTGAAGCGTTTAAAAATGCTGACGGTTCCGGGACCCAATCCAATAAAGAAGGAGGTCAGGTAGTTATTATACGAAACGTTGAACGTTAATTTTTAAGACATCTACATCATAAAAAGCACTGATAGGTATCAGTGCTTTAGCTTTTTAAACTCATGAAAAAAATTTTTATATTTTTAATTTTAAGCGGGTTATCTACCAGCTGTAAAAAAAACGAGCCTCAGAACATTGATGCTGCTTATACAACCAAAAACGAACTTTTGCTGCAGATGGATAGTCTTTCCGTTTCGTTAAAAGACTACGAAAACCTTTTACAGCAAACTACCGATACCATTAAAATAAAAGAAGCTTTTGTAACCAGCAGAAAATTATTTAAACACATAGAATGGGCTACTGAATATTTTTTGCCTAAATCGTCGCGTTCCATTAACGGGCCTGCATTAGATATGCTCGATTTAGATGAAAATAAATTTTTACCTGCTGAAGGGTTTCAGGTGCTGGAAGAATACCTGTATCCTTCAGTTCAGCTCAATGAAAAAGAAGAAATGATCAGGCAGGTAAAAATTATAGAAAATCTTATCCGAACCGGCAAAACAAATATTGAGGTTTCGGAAATTTCCGATGCCCATATTTTTGATGCATTGCGTCTACAACTATTTAAAATTACCGCATTGGGTATTGCCGGTTTTGATACACCCGTAAGTAATTTGTTGTTTGTAGAATCAGCTGAAAGCCTGAAAAGTATCCGGAGTGTTGTCAACCACTTCAATTTTACTTCTGATGAAAACGGATTGGCTTTACAAAGATTATTAACAGAAGCAATTGCCATTTGTGAAAAAAATCCGGACAAAAATAGTTTTGATTATTTAACGTTTATTACCTCCTATCTCGATCCTATCTCCAAAACGCTATATACTTTGCAAAAAGAGGCCGGTATCGATTTTATAAAACGGTCTTCAGTTGTTCCGTCCACCACAGCATCATTATTTCAGGAAAATGCTTTTGATGTAAATTCGTTTACCCCTTCCGAAAAATATTACATTTCCGATGCCAAAATTGCTCTGGGGAAAGAAATGTTTTATGATACCCATTTATCCAAAAATAATGCGAGAAGCTGTGCCTCATGCCATCAACCTGAAAAAGCATTCACCGATGGTTTAAAAACAGCTCTTGATTTAAACGGAAAACCCTTACAGCGCAATACCCCTTCTTTAAATTATGCCACTTTTTACCATGGCCAGTTTTGGGATATGCGTCAAATGGATATTGAATCGTTATCTGTTTCCGTTATCGAAAACAAAGATGAAATGCACGGAAATATGGAAGATATTGTGAAAAAGCTGAATAATGACAGTGCCTATAAAGAAAAATTTAAAAAAGTATTTCCAGAGGAAACTAAGATCGAAACCTGGCAGCTGCAAAATGTACTGGCAAGTTACATACGGTCGCTCTCTGTATTTTCATCGCGTTTTGACGACTATATGCGTGGCAAAACAAATGCCCTGAATGCCGAAGAAAAAAAAGGATTCAATATTTTTATGGGAAAGGCCAAATGTGCCACCTGTCATTTTCTTCCTTTCTTTAACGGCACCGTGCCTCCCCGATTTACCTCTTCTGAACAGGAAGTACTGGGCATTCCCGCAGATAAAACCAACAGGAGGTTAGATACCGATCCTGGCCGGCAGTTGTACAATATGGATTTATTACAGCTTAAAAATGCTTTTAAAACAGCCACTGTCAGAAATATTGACAAAACAGCGCCTTATATGCATAACGGCGTATATACAACTTTGGAAGAAGTAGTTGAATTCTATAACCAAGGTGGTGGTTTAGGTTTTGGACTGCCAGTTGAAAACCAGACATTGCCCGAAGACAAACTGCACCTGACACCAGAGGAAAGTAAGGCTTTGATTGCCTTTATGCGCGCACTGAACGATCAATAAACCTATAAAAAGGAATAATCAGAAAAGATTATTCCTTTTTTTGTACTTACGTTGGTAGAGTAGGAATAACTTGTTATTTTTACAAAAAATAAATACGCCAACAACATGTCGTCAACCATATTATCATTACAAAATGTAACTATCTACCAGGGACATACCCCTATTTTAAGCAACGTTAACCTTGAAGTAGCTAAAGGAGAGTTTATTTATTTGATTGGAAAAACCGGCTCAGGAAAAAGCAGCTTTATGAAAACGCTTTATGCCGACCTGGATTTGGTGGAAGGTGAAGGATTTATTGTTGATTTTAATTTACGTACGCTTAAAGAAAGCCAGATTCCGTTTTTACGACGCCATATAGGTATTGTTTTTCAGGACTTTAAATTACTGCCCGATCGTAATATTTATAATAACCTTGTTTTTGTCTTAAAAGCTACCGGGTGGAGAGATGCAACTCAAATGCGTCAAAGAATTGAGGAAGTATTAGACCGGGTAGGTATGCTGCCTTATGCGCAGAAAATGCCGCACCAGGTTTCAGGAGGAGAACAACAGCGTGTAGCCATTGCCCGTGCACTTTTAAATGATCCGGAGATTATTCTGGCTGACGAACCTACTGGTAATCTTGATCCGCAGACATCAGTTGAAATAATGGAAGTATTGCAAAAAATCAATCAGAACGGCAGAACAATAGTTATGGCGACCCACGATTATGCTTTATTGTTGAAATACCCGGCCAAAACCATTAAATGCGAAAACGGAAAAGTATTTGAAGTAGTACAAAAAACGGTATAATGCTATCCATTTTAATTCCGACGTTTAATTACAATGTTTTCCCTTTAGCCGAAGAAATCCATACTCAATGTAACGCCTTAAAAGTTGATTTTGAAATCATTGTTTTTGACGATGCTTCTCAGCATTTTCGTAAAGAAAATGGTGTAATAAATACGTTAAATAATTGCAGTTATACGATTTTAGAAAAAAATATTGGAAGAAGTGCCATTCGTAATGTATTAGCGAAAAAAGCACATTATAACCGGCTTCTCTTTTTGGATGCCGATGTTAGAATTATCTCCAAAAATTTCATAGCAAACTATTTAAACCATGCTAATGCTAGTGAAGTTGTTTTTGGCGGGTGCGATTATCGACCCGATGCTTACAAACCATCAAAGAGCTTGCGATATTATTACGGTAAAAACAGAGAAACAGTAAAGGCTAAAGAACGAAATGCATTTCCTTTTAAACATATTCTATCGGCAAATTTTTTCATTTCTAAAACAGATTTTTTAACACTTAAAATACCCGATACAAATGTCTACGGTATGGATCTTTTTTTTAGTTATCTCTTGATAAAAAACAACAAAAGTATCTTACATATCGATAATCCTGTATGGCACTGCGGATTAGAAGATAATGACATTTTCTTGGAAAAATCTTTGAAGTCTGTATTATTCAGAAAAAAAAACTGGCGGCATATAAAAGAAATTGCAGAGAACAATGCTTTAATTAAAACGTATAATAAAGTAAACTTTTTTCCTTTAAACAGTGTATTAAAATTGTCTTTTTATTGTTTTAATTCCGGTTTAAAAAAATTATTTTTTAAACCCAAACCTTGTCTTTGGGCTTTTGATTTGTATCGGTTATTATATCTGTTTAAATAAGTTGTCCCATTGCCTCATTATTTTTGATATTTTATACTTATCAGACTGTATTTTTCCGTTCCCCCCCATTTGCTGACGAAGAACCGGATTCTCAATTAAACGGGTTACAGCTGAAACAAAATCGGTTTCGTTTGTAACCGTAAAGCTATTATCCTCTTTAAGAAAATCATTTACTCCGATATCAAAACAAATTACGGGTAAGCCGCACTGCATAGCTTCTAAAAAAACCATACCAAACGATTCATAAAAAGAAGCATGAATTAAAAAATCGGCACCTAAATATTTCTCTTTTATCTGAGAAGTCGGCTGAAAAACACTCACATTTTTTTTCAGATGAAGATCATTAATTATTTTTTCTATCTCATAACCAGAAGATGCTGCCCCGTATATTTCCAAAACATAATCCGGATATTTCTGAACTACTTTCTGCCATGCTTTTAGCATTCGTTCATATCCTTTTAAAGCAACTAACCGTCCTACAGCAATAACTTTTTTATGGTTTAATACATTTATTTCTTTTGTTTCAAAAGATAAAGGATTAGCTATCACCACTTGCTTCGATTCAGGGATAAAATCAAACAGGAAAGACGGTTGCAAAACTACTATTTTATCAAATTTTGGAATATTTCTTTTAAGAAGATATTTATTGATTTTTCTTTTAATCCCGCTATATCCACTGTTTAAAAAATGTGATTTTCCCATATGCAGCTCATAAATACAAAAAATACCTTTAGGTACCCATTGTTTAACAAACAGTCCTTTAATACCATTATCGGTTACTAAAACGACATGAGGTAACACTTTTTTTATAATTTGCTGACTTTGCTTTTTAAAGGCAATGAGATGAAAAGGAGTATTCATCTTTACATCTATAAAATGAAATGTAATTTTAGATGAAAAAGAATAAAAGGGTTGACGAAAGGTATTATTGGTTGATACAATATGGATTTGATACCCTAAAACATCGGCCAAATAATTCAATTTTAATGATAAAACACGCGATACGCCACCCGAATTGGTTATATCAGAGGCAAAATACAATAATGTTTTCATACCATTTTCATTAGATGTACCCACTGTTTTCCAATTACTTGCAAATCAAATTTCTGTACAGAAGTCAACGCGTTTTTTTTGCAAGAGGCTAAAAAATCTTCTTCTGTCATCATTCTGTCCATTGCTTTTGTCAAAGCATTTATATTCTGGTTATCCACCAATAATCCGTTATGTTCGTGTATTACAATTTCATCAGGTCCTGAAACACAATTATAAGATACAACAGGCGTTTCGCAAGCCAGACTTTCTATTAATACATTTGGTAATCCTTCAAAAGCACTGCATAATACAGTAAATTTGGCTTGATGCATATAAGCATACGGATTTGACTGAAATCCTAAAAAATGTACTTTCTGATGAATCTGTAAATCAGCTGCTAAATTTTTATATTCTTCCATTAAAGTTCCCGTTCCACAAATAATCAACGGCCATTTCTGAATGGTTTGCTTATATGCTTTTAATAAATGGTCTACCTGCTTGACCCTGTTTTCCATTTGGGCGACCATTAGAATAAAAGGTTTTTTTAGTTCAATAGTTTGTTGCATAAGCTGGTGAACTATTTTAAAATCAACAGGGTTGTATAGAAGACGTGTCGTGTTAAAATTATATTCTTTTTGAACTTTTTGTTGTATAAAACGCGTAATAGTAATAACGGCAAATGCTTTTTTATAGGTTGCCTTTGCCCATTTTTTATTCGTTGGAATATAATGATCAATAGCCGAACTATGAACCGTTAAAATAGTAGGTGCATTATATACCCAGCGTGCCATTAAAAATTCCTGTATCTTTTTCCTGCGGAATCTAAAATCAATAATAAAATCAAAATTATGTTTTCTAAAATAAGCATATAATGCTTTTAATCGAGTAAAACGTCCTAATATTCCTTCGTTAGCTTTGTGCTGTTGTGTAGAAAATACTGTTCCTTTGAAATCGTCTCCCCATTCATCTATTACAGTTATAATATGTACCTCTATGCCACAGGCATCAAAATATTTCGATAAATTTGTCATTACTCTTTCGGCTCCACCACCTGATAATCGGTAACCTATTAAAGCAATCTTATATTTGTTTTGAAGTTTCAAAGGGGTTGTTTATTTTTGATAAAAATACTACTATGCTTCAATTGCCTATGGTTAGCGTCGTTTGTCTTTGTTATAATCACGAAAAATTTGTGATTCAAAGTTTAAATGCACTGCTAAGTCAAAGCTACAAAAATATAGAAATAATTATTGTAGATGATAAAAGTACTGATAATTCTGTAGAAGTAATTGAAAAATGGTTAGCTGATTATCCACATATCGTATTTATTAGAAACGCACATAACCTTGGTAACAACAAAGCATTTAACAAAGCACTGGCATGGGCAAAAGGAGATTTTATTATAGACCTGGCCACAGATGATGTATTATTTTCCGATACCGTCGAATGGCAAATGAATACTTTTTTAAAATATCCCCAGGCCGCTCTTGTTTTCGGAAATGCAGAAATTATCAATGAGAAAAACGAACATGTGCGTTATCATTTTGATGTAGATGCTCAGCTGAAAGTAGTTAATCGGGGTATTAAAAATACCAGCTATACAAGTATTTTACAAGGGGGAAATTGTATGTGTTCGGTGAGTGCCATGATGAAACGTTCTGCATTTGATGCCGTAAATGGTTATGATGAAACTCTTTTTTATGAAGATCTGGATATATGGTTGCGTTTAGCAAGAAAAAATGATGTTATTTTTATTGATAAGCCGCTTATAAAAAAACGTATTGTTCAACATTCTCAATCGTCTTATTTTCATAAGAAAGACGACTATGCAAAGAAAATTAATTTTTCTACCTATCGAATACTGAAGAAAGCTTTTAAAATGAACAGCACTAAAACAGAGTTCTTGGCTTTACTCAAACGTATACACCATGAGGTAAAACACAATATCCGGTTAAAAAATTATGGTCTTGTACTCCGGTTAGTGGCTTTAAAACTTAAAACGGAGTACAAAATCAGGTTTACTTCTTCGCAAGATGCTCTTTAAACCTCTCAAAATCTCTGATATAATCGTCTTCATCAAACTCCCCTGAAGAAATAACAAGGCAAACTGCACCCGAAGAAAAATTCCGTAATTC
Source organism: Paenimyroides tangerinum (assembly GCA_050990835.1). GTDB lineage: Bacteria > Bacteroidota > Bacteroidia > Flavobacteriales > Flavobacteriaceae > Flavobacterium. Next base: position 2,705,481 of record CP158859.1, read on the forward strand.
ACGCCATGTATTTTTGGCGACATACAGGCCTTGATTGGGTTTGTTTAACGGAAAAACATTTTGTACGGTTCCGTCATTTAAAACCACATCAAAACTTCCCGATACCGCAATGATAAATTCTTCTTGCTCAATATGTGCGTGCCCACCTCTTTCGGCTCCGCTAGGTACATCATATAAATAATAAACCCGCTTTATGGTAAAAGGTATAACTTGTTTTTCAATAACCGACAGGTTTCCTCTGGGGTCTTCAATTTTTGGTACGATCAGTATAGTGCTTTTCATTGTTACAGTTTAATTGTCAGGTAAGCTATCATGCCTTGCTCTTCCGATTTCCAATCTCGTGTGATATCGCTTTTAATAAATCTGGCCGGGACGCCGCCAAATAAATTGTTTATTCCATAAGAACTCAAATCTTTATTACATAGCGAATTAGATGCAATTAACGAATAATCCGGTATTATGGCTTTTAGTTTTATAGTAGTTCTATTGCCCACATAAATGTATGATCCTAAAAAAACGTTTCCTTTTCTATATAATACAGTATTGTTTTTTAAATCTAGCAAATCATGGAAATTACTATCCAGAATCTGGCTTTCATCGCCTAATTTAACACTATCCCCTAAAACAATTTTTTGCGTACAAATAATTTTACAGTTATTCGCAATGGTACACCATGCCCCATTTTCAAAATAAGCCCCTTTTTCTATATATAATTTAAAATCATACCCAAAGGATATATTTCCTTTCACCACCCAATTTCCTTCAAAACAAATCTCAGCACAATTACTTGACTTTTTGAAAATTTCAAACGGATGTCCAAAACAGATAAGCCCTGTAGTAATGGGTACTTTAAAATCAAATTGTCCTTTCAAAGAAGTAAATCGGCAATATCCAAATACAATAATAGGAAATTTAAAACCATCTTTAACACCAAAAAATTTTAAGTTGATATAAAGTGTTTTAACCCAATTTATTTGAGAATACAATCGAATTTTTCTTCTCGTTTCCCTGAAAATGCTTTTCAATCTTTCCATTTGTACAATGTATAAAGCTTATAAACCGACCAACCACTCAAAATAAAGAAAGAAAATAGTTGCAAAATTATTTTTATGCTATCATTAGTCATAAAAAATGAAAGCAATAGATTCAAAGTAATAATCAACCCTAAGACAAAAGTATATAAACGGTTAGATGCATCCAAAGTAATAAAGAAATGCTTTCTACAAATGTAATAATTTCCTACTAAATGAAACAAATAATAAGCAGAGAATGCCCACCCCATACCAACAAAGCCATTGATATAGTAGCCTAATATATGTGTACACAAAAAGAGGGTATTATAAATAAGAGCATTTCTGAATATCAATTTACGGCTTCCTTTAGCTAAAATAACAAATCCTAAAGCCCAGGAAACAGTTCTGAAAAACATACCCAATGTTCCTATTTCAATATAGGGTATGGCTGCTAAAAATGAGGTATTATATAAAATTTTTACGAGCATAGGAGAAACGAGAAGTAACAAAAGTAAAATGGGCATCATTAGCAGAAAACCAATATAAATTTGCTTATTTACTTCTGTATTCAGACTTGAATCATTTATTTTTTCCTGTGCTATTCTTGGAAAATACTCTGTTCCCATAACAGTAAATACCAACCCTACATAAGAATTGAGTATAGTAAAAGCCGCAACATATATTCCAACATTGTTCAACGAATCATAACGTGCAATAAAAACCTGCACTAAATAAGCACTTAACAAAGTTAGAGATCCTGTAATACTTAACACTAGTCCCATTTTAATCATAGGCTTGGATTGATACAGTGCATATTTTATTGAGACAGGTGCTCTGTTTATTCCCGTTTTACGTAAAGCGGTACTTAATACTAAAAACTCAAATACAGCTATGATGATAAAATTAAAAACGATTCCTTCTTCCCTGTAAAAATAATAAATGGGCAATGTGATAAAAAGGCCGCAGATATTAGCGAATATATTAGCATTTGCCAACATATTCAGCTTTTTACTCCCTTGAAGTATACTCGAAAATCCAGCTGCTAACTGCTTAAATATAACCGAAATAGCCAACCATTGAAATGCCCAGGTGTACGAAGCATTATCAAAGGTTAATTCTGAAAGGACTGATGCAAAGATAAAAGTTAAAAAACCACCTGTAAAACTGACCAGCCATAGTATATTTTTCACCACGGCAATCCGTTTCGATAAGGTAACATTCGCATCAGCATCAGATGATAAAAATCTTACAAGACTTACAGGTAATCCTAAATTGGTAACACTAACAACTAATGCTATAGTTGATGTTAGTAATCCCAATAATCCAACCCCGCTGGTTCCCAGCCAGTATGCCGCTGCTTTTGCCCGTATAACCCCCATTACAAGTATCACGATTTGTACACTGCCAAAAAGAGTGGTTGTCTTTAATATATTTTTATACGACTGGTTGGTATTTGACATTAATAGGCATTTACAACATCTATAATTCGTTGAATCTCCTCATACGTAAGTTTCGGGTGCATGGGCAGGCTTATGACCTGCCGGTGAATCAGTTCGCTTACCGGTAGCTGTAAATGAGCAAATTCTGCCATAGCTTCCTGTCTGTGCGGTGCAATAGGATAATGCACAAGTGTCTGAATGCCCCGTTCTAACAGGAAAGTCTGGAAGTCATCCCTATCCTCTACCCTAACCACAAAAACATGAAATACATGATTCTCCGTGCCGTCATAAAACGGAAGTACCACCTTCGGATTGTTTATTTCCTGGATATATAATTTGGCTATGCCCCGGCGTTTTTCATTGTCAGTGTCCAGGTCTTTAAGTTTTAAACTTAAAAAAGCAGCCTGAATTTCATCTAAACGGGAATTGATTCCTTGATAAATGTTGTGGTATTTTAATTCCGAACCATAATTTCGCAAGGCATTTATACAATTTGCCAGTTCATCATCACTGGTTGTAACAGCTCCTCCATCGCCCAGACATCCCAGATTTTTACCCGGGTAAAAACTAAAGCCTGCGGCATGCCCAATGGCACCTGCCTTTCTATCTTTTTCCATAGCGCCATGAGCCTGAGCAGCATCTTCAATTAAAAGCAGACTGTATTCATCTGCAATTTGCCGTAGCGCCTCCGCATCCGTTACCTGGCCATACAAATGCACCATTAAAATACCTTTTGTATTTTGTGTCATATGATGCATAACTACCTCTTTTGTTAAATTATAATTCAAAATATTAGTATCTACCAAAACCGGCTTTAATCCAGCGTTTATAATTGCTAAAATACTGGCAATATAGGTATTGGAAGGCACTAATACCTCGTCTCCTACTTTCAATTTTCCTAAAATCACATAGGCTTTAAAAATTAAAACCAAGGCATCTAAACCATTTCCTACACCTAAACAATGTGTTACCCCGCAATATTTGGCAAACTTATTCTCAAAGTAAAGCAGTTCTTCGCCTAAAATATACCGTCCGCCGGCAAAGATATGCGCCACTTTATCGTGAAAAAGCTTTTCGTACGGCTGGTTTATTCTTTTTAAATCAAGATATGGTATCATACGGTAAATATAGTGTCAATTTGTGAAAAAGCGGCAGTAGAAAAACAATAAAAAGGCTGTATACAGGTTCGGGCACCAAAAGCCTCTTTCCACGAGATTAGTCCTTTATTCAATTGCCTTCCCTGATTTTCATTAGATGTTCCAAAATCAAAGAAGGTATAAGTATGTTTAAACTTTTCAATCAATGTTATAAAAAGAAAGTCCAGCGCTCCTGTATTCTTGTAAGCCGGTAAGCCGGATATATATTGCACATGTACCACTTTTTCTGATAGGAACAATACAGTGCCTCCTATGATTTCATTATGGAGAACCAGTTGAAAAAAACGGATATTTTCACTGAAACGCGCTTTTAACATAACTATTTCTTCATAAGAATGTACTGGTTTTACCCCGTATTTCATTTCAAGGTTAGGCGTTAGCACATGTTTCCAAAAATGATAAAAATCAGCTGTTTCTTTAACGGTTATTCCTAAATTCGCTGCTTTTTTCGCATCTCTAAGACGTGACTTGGATATTACCGGATTATGCAAATCCAGAACACTACAGGTGTCTGCTCTGAAACATACCGCTTTTAAAGCAAAAGCCAGGTAATCTATTTCGTCATTAAAATGACGGGTATAAAAAGAAGGAATTTTCTTTACCACAAATTCTTTTATACCATTCTCGTGCAGGTAATACAGAAGCTTTTTAAAAAGACTGATAAAAAGTTCCGTTTTCATTTCTTCCTTAACCACGATACCTCCGTATGTCAGCCCCTGATGTGAATACAGAACATCACCTTTTACATGAGCCGGTAATACAGCCAACAGACTGTTGTTTTTAAAAACCATTAATGAACAATCGTCAAAACGATCGTTATGGTATTCCATAAAATCCCTGTGAAATAAGAATGTGGCATTTTTTGCCTCGGCAATAAACGCATTCCATTCTTCGTAAAAGGCAGATTGATATTTTAGTACAGACCAGCTCAAAATCAAAAAAACAATAACAGTCAACGAAATAACGTAAAATCTCTTAATAATCATACAAACTCTGTATATTTTTTGTTACAGAAAACGGAAACCTTTATATTTGCACTCATTATATTTAACTAAATTATGATTAAAATAACATTACCCGATGGATCGGTAAAAGAGTATGCCTCAGGCGTTACTCCACACGATGTCGCTTTAAGTATCAGCGAAGGTTTAGCACGTAACATCATTTCCGCAAAATTTAATGGCACTACCATTGAAACCGTTACACCGCTAACCACGGACGGTAGTTTAGTTTTATATACATGGAACGATACAGAAGGTAAAAAAGCATTCTGGCATTCTACTTCACACGTTATGGCTCAGGCACTGGAAGAATTATATCCCGGTATAAAATTAACCATTGGTCCTGCTATAGATAATGGATTTTATTACGATGTAGATTTTGGAGATTATAAATTTTCAGAAGCTGATTTTAAAAAAGTAGAAGATCGTGTTTTAGAAATTGCGCGTGAAAAACATGATTTTAAGATGCGTTCAGTCACAAAAGCTGAGGCGTTGGATTTGTATAAAGACAATGAATATAAAACCGAGCTTATCAATAATCTCGAAGACGGAACCATAACATTTTGCGACCACGATACGTTTACTGATCTTTGCCGCGGCGGTCATATTCCGAACACCGGAATCATCAAAGCCATGAAAATACTGAATGTGGCTGGTGCTTATTGGCGGGGTGATGAAAAAAACAAACAATTAACGCGGGTATATGGTATTTCTTTTCCAAAGCAGAAAGACTTAACGGAATATCTGGCATTACTTGAAGAAGCCAAAAAAAGAGACCACCGAAAACTCGGTAAAGAATTAGAATTATTTCATTTTTCGCAACGGGTGGGCCAGGGTTTACCCTTATGGCTGCCTAAAGGAGCTGCATTACGTGACAGATTAGAGCAATTTTTGCGTAAAGCCCAGAAAAAAGCGGGTTACGAACAAGTCGTGACACCACATATTGGTCAGAAAGAGCTTTATGTAACATCCGGGCATTATGCGAAATACGGAGCTGACTCATTTCAGCCTATCCATACCCCTGCTGAAGGGGAAGAATTTTTATTAAAGCCGATGAACTGTCCGCATCACTGTGAAATTTTCAATGCAAAACCTTGGTCTTATAAAGATTTGCCGAAGCGTTATGCTGAATTCGGAACCGTATACCGCTATGAGCAGTCTGGAGAATTACACGGCTTGACACGTGTACGCGGATTTACACAAGATGATGCCCATATTTTCTGTACCCCTGATCAGTTAGATGAAGAATTTAAAAAAGTAATAGACCTGGTATTGTATGTATTTGGTTCATTAGGTTTTGAAAATTTTACCGCTCAGGTTTCTGTACGCGATTTAAATACTCCCGATAAATATATCGGTTCTGTAGAAAATTGGGAAAAAGCTGAAAATGCTATCATCAGTGCCGCAAAAGACAAAGGTTTGAATTATGTTGTTGAAGCCGGAGAAGCTGCGTTTTATGGTCCAAAATTGGATTTTATGGTAAAGGACGCATTGGGCCGCAGCTGGCAGCTGGGTACTATTCAGGTAGATTACAACCTTCCGGAACGTTTTGATCTTACTTATAAAGGATCTGACGATAAGTTACACCGTCCGGTAATGATTCACCGTGCTCCTTTTGGTTCCATGGAACGTTTTATCGCTATTTTACTGGAACATACCGGAGGACATTTCCCCTTGTGGTTAATGCCGGAACAGGCTATTATACTGTCTTTGAGCGAGAAATACGAAAAATATGCAAAAAAAGTTTTAAATTTGCTGGAAAATGACGAAATTCGCGCCGTTGCAGATAATCGTAATGAAACTATCGGAAAAAAAATCCGTGAAGCCGAACTTCAGAAATATCCTTTCCTTTTGATTGTAGGGGAAGAAGAAGAGAAAAACGGCACCGTTTCAGTCCGCAGGCAAGGGCAATCGGGTAAAGATAATCAAACCATGAAAATTGATGAATTTGTTACTTTTATCCAAGACGAGATTCGCAAAACAGAGAAATCATTTTAAGTTTAACCGCTTGTGATCAAGCATAATACATTAGTACCATAGCATTAAATAACAGAAGAGGCTACACGCCTCGTGAGGAAAAAAAAGATGCGCATAGAACAAACAATGCGATTAGAGTTCCGGAAGTGCGCCTTGTAGGCGATAACGTAGAACCCGGAGTATATAAATTGGCTGCAGCTCTGCAAATGGCTGACGATTTAGGATTGGATTTAGTGGAAATTTCACCAAATGCAGAACCTCCTGTTTGCAAAATTATCGATTACAAAAAGTTTCTTTACGAACAAAAGAAACGGGATAAAATGCTAAAAGCTAAATCTACTCAGATTACAGTTAAAGAAATTCGCTTTGGTCCGCAAACTGATGAGCACGATTATGAGTTTAAAAAGAAAAATGCCGAAAAATTCTTAAAAGAAGGTTCTAAAGTAAAAGCTTTTGTATTTTTTAAAGGTCGTTCCATTATCTATAAGGAACAAGGTCAGATTTTATTGCTTAGACTGGCTCAGGATCTGGAAGAATTAGGTAAAGTAGAATCTATGCCTGTTCTGGAAGGAAAACGAATGACCATGTATATTGCACCTAAAAAGAAAAAGTAGTATTTTTGCAAAATATTTGTAAGTAAGATAACATAAATACCTAGGAAAGAAATGCCTAAAATGAAAACTAAGTCTAGTGCCAAAAAACGCTTTCAAGTAACAGGCTCTGGAAAAATCAAGAGAAAGCACGCTTTCAAAAGTCACATTCTGACTAAAAAATCGAAAAAGCGTAAATTAGCTTTAACTCACGCTACTTTAGTACATAAAGCAGACGAGAGAAGTGTAAAAGAACAATTACGTTTAATTTAATCGTTCTTTTAGGTTAACAATTTATTTAATAACCCTGGAGTGGGCGACGAAATGTCAGAAGTGATTATATATCCGCCCTACTACAAAAAAAATGTAACATTATGCCAAAAGCAGTAAATTCAGTTGCTTCAAGAGCAAGAAGAAAAAGAATTTTGAAGCAAGCCAAAGGCTTCTTCGGAAGACGTAAAAACGTTTGGACAGTAGCTAAAAACGCGGTAGAAAAAGCAATGCAATATGCTTACCGTGACAGAAAGCAAAAGAAAAGAAACTTCCGTTCATTATGGATTATGCGTATTAACGCTGGTGCACGTTTGCACGGGATGTCTTATTCTCAGTTTATGGGTAAAATCAAAGCAAACAATATCGAATTAAACCGTAAGGTTTTAGCCGATTTAGCGATGAACCACCCTGAGGCTTTCGCAGCTATTATCAATAAAGTAAAATAAACGTTTTGTAAAACCTGATTATCTTACTTACAATACGTATAAAAAACCTGCTTTTTAAGCAGGTTTTTTTATTTATTTTATTCTCCTATCTTCATTAGTAAATACAAGCTGCTTATTTTATATTTGTATAGAATAAAAAAACAGCAATGGAGCATTTACAGCAATTAATAGAAAACGCATGGAATAACCGTGCCCTATTACAAGATGATACTACTCAAAAAGCCATACGGGAAGTTATACAGCTTATAGATGACGGAAAACTCCGTACGGCAGAACCTGTTGCCGATGGTTGGCAGATTAACGAATGGGTAAAAAAAGCCGTGGTACTCTACTTCCCTATTCAAAAAATGGAGACGTTAGAAGCCGGTATTTTTGAATATCACGACAAAATGCCTTTAAAGAAAAATTATGCACAAAAAGGGATACGCATAGTACCCAATGCTGTAGCCCGTCACGGCGCTTATATCTCGTCTGGTGTTATATTAATGCCTTCTTATGTAAACATAGGTGCTTATGTAGATGAAGGTACCATGGTTGATACCTGGGCTACAGTCGGATCTTGTGCCCAAATAGGCAAGAATGTACATTTAAGCGGAGGTGTTGGTATTGGAGGTGTATTGGAGCCTTTGCAGGCTGCTCCGGTTATTATTGAAGATAATGCCTTTATAGGGTCGAGATGTATTGTAGTAGAAGGTGTACGTGTAGGAAAAGAAGCCGTTTTAGGCGCTAATGTGGTACTTACCGCTTCTACTAAAATTATTGATGTTACAGCAAACCTACCTGTTGAAATTAAAGGTTATATACCGGAACGCTCAGTGGTTATTCCCGGATCATATACCAAGAAATTCCCTGCCGGAGAATTCCAGGTGCCTTGTGCCTTGATTATAGGTAAGAGGAAACCGTCGACTGATTTAAAAACATCTTTAAACGACGCATTACGCGAGTTTAACGTAGTTGTATAAAAAAAGCCTTTCTTTATTGAAAGGCTTTTTATTTATAATCATTTATTCAGTTAATCTTATTAATGTATTCATTGTATCTTTATACAACCAAATCAAGCCGAAAAATAGATGTATCTGGCAATACCGGATGTTCAAAACAGATGATTTTCTCATCAAAAATGGCTGTTATCAAATAATTAGCCCCGGAATAGTATGCTTTTTGAAAAGTACAAAGAATACCACTTTCACTTATTTTCAACTGATGCGGGCGTAACAATAACTCTTCTTCCGCATTACCACCAAACCAGCTGGCAGGCAGTACATTAATTTCACCTAAAAGCTGAGCAGTATACAAATCTGTTGCCGTATTGTATAATTTTTCAGGTGTATCTTTTGTTACGAGATAACCATTTTTTATCACTACTATTTCATCAGCAAGCTGTAATGCTTCTTCCGGCTGGTGCGTCACAAACAGAACAGTTATATTTTTTTGTTTACAATACGCAAACAATTGCCGGCTTAACTGTCGTTTCAGATGTGTATCTATATGCGTAAAAGGCTCATCTAATAACAAGACTTCCGGTGCTAATGCCAGTGCCCGGGCTAAAGCAATTCGCTGCATTTGCCCGCCGCTTAAATATTTCGTCTTAACTCCTGCATACTCTTCCATACCTACTAAAAAAAGTAGTTCTTTGACCCTTTCTGACTTATGTTCTAAATAGAAATTAGACAAAAAGTGTCCGACATTTTCAGCTACAGTAGTAAAAGGCATTAAATCAAAATCCTGAGCCAGGTATTTCATAAACGGCATACCTGGTACCAGATGAAATTTTGGTCCTGATACCGGCTGATTTTTCCACATGATCTCACCTTTATCAGCATCTGCCAAGCCATATAAAAGTTTTAACAGCGTAGATTTTCCGCTACCGCTTTCCCCCATAATAGCGATGGACTGTCCTTCGTTTACCGAAAAACGTATATTGTGAAGTATGGTTGTTTTCTGATAAGAAAATGAAAGGGAATGTACTGTTAACATAAAAGAAAAAGCGACATTCTGTCGCTTTGTTAAAGTTTACTTGCTAAATATCTCTCTGCATCCAAAGCCGCTATACAACCAGATCCCGCAGCTGTTATAGCCTGGCGGTATTCACTATCCTGTACATCGCCACAGGCAAAAACTCCGGGTACGTTTGTTTGTGATGTTTTGCCTTTAGTAAGAATATAACCCGTTTCGTCCATATCTACAAAGTCTTTAAAAATCTGTGTATTTGGTGTATGCCCGATAGCTACAAAAAAACCGGTAGCCGCTATAACAGAAGTTTCACCGTTCACTATATTCTTTACTTTAATACCATTAACAAGCTGTCCGTCACCTAAAACTTCATCCGTAACAGTATTCATCAATATTTCAATATTCGGTGTTTTACGCACGCGTTCTTCCATAATTTTTGATGCGCGGAATTTATCCGAACGTACCAGCATGGTTACCTTCTTGCACAATTGAGATAAATAATGAGCTTCTTCACATGCACTGTCACCTGCCCCTACAATCACAACTTCCTGATTTCTGTAAAAAAAACCGTCACAAACCGCACATGCAGATACACCTCCCCCCATTTGCAGGTAATGCTGTTCAGAAGGAAGCCCTAAATATTTTGCTGTAGCTCCTGTACTAATAATAACCGTATCGGCCTGTATCTCTGTTGTATCATTTATCCAGACTTTTTTCACTTCACCTGAAAAGTCAGCTTTTGTAGCCCACCCATCACGTATATCGGCTTCAAAACGTTTGGCCTGCGCCTGTAATTGCAGCATCATTTCAGGGCCGGTAACACCTTCAGGATATCCCGGAAAGTTTTCTACTTCATTTGTTGTGGTTAATTGACCACCGGGCTGCATTCCTTGGTACAATACCGGTTTCATATTAGCTCTGGCAGCATAAATGGCCGCTGTATAACCTGCAGGTCCGGAACCTATTATTAAGCATTTAACGTGTTCTATAGTTGTTGACATTTTTTTAAATTTAGCTACAAAAATACACTTATATTACCATTTATAAAAGTGACCCGATTATTAATTTTTTACATTTTTATTTGCATACTCTAAAAATAACATTACATTTGCACTCGCAATGGAAAATTGTACGGGGTGTAGCGTAGCCCGGTCATCGCGCCTGGTTTGGGACCAGGAGGTCGCAGGTTCGAATCCTGCCACCCCGACCACGAAGCCTGCAAAGGCGGTCAAAACCCCTCTAATTATACGATTAGAGGGGTTTTTTATTTTTTTTCACCCCAATCTGTTCAAGTAAAACCAAAGAAAATGGGACCTATTCGGTTACCCGTTTTCTATTCTTATTTTTAGGTCACTAAAATTGGTTCAAATATCTAAAAATCAGCTTTTTGTACTTGTTTGTTTTGTTGCTTTTTGCAGTCGTTTGATACAGGGTTTTAACCGATTGGTGACTCTTTTCCTATCAAACCCAGGCAGATAGCATCAAAACACGGATATGCAACCATTAAAGTAAGTTGATATGAAAACACAAAATTGTACATTCGGGGTGATCTTTTACCTCAAGAAACAGAAAACAACAGTACTGGGAAAAGCACCTATCTATGCAAGGGTAACGGTGAACGGCAGGCGTACGGAAATATCCGTCAAACGCTCCATAGTGGTTTCGGCATGGGATACTAAAAAAGGATTGGCAAAGGGAAGTCGTGAAGAAACAGCGGAACTTAACCGATTTCTAACCCGTTTCAAGGCAAAAATAATTGATGCTTACCAGAAATTGGTATTGTCGGGCAACACAGTGGATGAAGCGATCATCCGTGAACGGGTAACAGGGTCTGCACAGTCAGGGCGGACTCTCGGCAATCTGATGGACTACCACAATAAAGAACAGGCAAGCAAACTTGCCTACGGTACCATGAAAAACTATTATACCACACAACGCGCTATATCAAACGCTTTCTGAAAGAGAAATACCGCCGTAACGATATAGCCATTTTGGAACTGAACTACTCGTTTATCTCTGATTTTGAACATTACCTGCGAGGCTATAAACCGAAAGATCACCATAGATCCCTTAACAATAACGGTATCATGAAACATATCGAGCGTCTGCGCAAGATGGTCAACATGGCCGTTACAATGGACTGGCTGGCAAAAGACCCGTTTGCCAAGTTCAGGAAACATTTTGATAAAGTAGAGCGCAAAAGCCTGACAAAACAGGAACTTGACAGGCTTGAAAGCAAACACTTCAGGGTCGAACGCTTGCAACAGGTACTGGATATGTTTTTGTTCAGTTGTTATACAGGGCTTGCCTATATTGACCTTACCCAACTGACACCCGATAATATCATAACGGGGATAGGCGGCGATTTATGGATATATACAACCAGAGTAAAGACAGCCACAAGTGTGCGTATCCCCATATTGCAAAAGGCAATGGAACTGATACAAAAGTACCGGGATGATCCCAGGGCAATCGCAGGCGGTACGGTATTTCCCGTTATCTCGAATCAAAGGATGAACGGCTACCTGAAGGAAATAGCAGAGATATGCGAAATAAGCACAGACCTTACCTTCCATATCGCACGCCATACGTTTGCCACTACAGTAACCTTAAGCAATGGTGTTCCTATCGAATCGGTGAGCAAAATGCTCGGTCATACTTCCATCCGAACGACACAGATTTATGCAAAGGTGGTGGAAAGCAAGTTGAGTGAAGATATGCAGAATCTAAAGTTAAAACGGGCTTTACAAGGTTGATTTTTCAAATAGAATTGTAGAGAAAGTACCTATTTAATGTCTTCTAACGCCACAAAACGCCATTTAAATAAGGTCAGTAACTATTCTTGCTTCATTTGTAATCGTGTTTACAGGAAAGCGAAACGATCCTCATGTAAGCACTTGTACTAATTAAAAAAAACAGATGCAAATGAAAGTAGAGCTTATAACAAAGGAAGATCTGGAGAACTTTAAAAAAGAGCTTTTTGAAGAAATCAGAAAAAACCGTTTTCAACTAAAAAACACCAACCAAGCGCAAAAACAGTGGCTAAAAAGTTATGAAGTAAGAAAATTATTGGGCATTTCAGCCGGTACGCTTCAGAACCTTCGTATCAACGGAACACTGCCGTATACTAAAATCGGCGGCCTCATGTATTACCGTTATGAGGATATACGAAACCTTATGAACGGTGTTGATGGAGGCTAACCCTAAGGGACTAAGTCCCGTAGGGTTACATTATAATCCCTTGCAGAATAATCCTTGAATAATTCACTTCAAAAGAAAAAACAGGAAAAAAGAAAGCGGCGCTTTCAACGGATGTCCGGCTACCAAGCGCTATAAGTCCCGAAGGGTGGCGAAGCCATTATGCGCGCGTAGTAGGCGTACGTCCGTTATTTTTGCGGTGCTTTTTGTTGTTTTTTTATGAGGTTGAATAGAACATTCTGTGTTTTTATGCTTTCAATGCATCACTTTTTAATTCGATTCGAAAACCCCTTGGCTGCAAGGGTCTAGAACAAAATACCACACACTGGTGTGAAATAGCTTAACGTAAACTTGTTATTTTTTAAGAATTGGTTAATTTTGCTGAAAAAAATCTAAAAATCAGCCTATTATAAACTTTTACTTACCACATTTATGAAACATCAATTACTATTGCTGCTTTTTGGCGGTGCTGTACTGAGCGGTCATGCCCAAAAAGTACAGTGGGAAAAAACCATTGGCGGCAAACACTCCGAGTATTTATTTGATATGACCCCCACACCCGATTACGGGTTTCTCTTGGCCGGCAGTTCCTTTTCCGATAGGTCCGGCGGTAAAACCAGCCCCGGCAGCGGCAACCTGGACTACTGGATCTGGAAAATGGACAAAGACGGAGAAGAAGAATGGCAGATGAGCTTTGGCGCCTCCGGTCGTGACCTGCTGCAACGCATTGTGCCTACCCCCGATGCGGGCTACCTGCTGGCAGGTACCTCCAATTCCGGTAAAGGCGGTTTAAAAGCACAGGATGCCAAGGGAAAGAACGACCTGTGGCTCATTAAAATCGATGCAGCCGGCGGGGTGCAGTGGGAAACCACCATTGGCGGTAAAGGCGATGACCAGCTCTCGGTTGTGCAAAAGCTTTCCGACGGTTATATCATCGGCAGTACCACCAACTCCCCTGTATCGGGCGATAAAACAAGCCTTAACAAAGGGGGAACGGACTTCTGGCTTATCCGCCTGGATAGCAAAGGCGTTCTAAAATGGCAGCAAAGCTTTGGCGGGTATTACAACGATGACATCACGAGCATACTGCCTACCGAAAAAGGGTTTCTGGTGGCAGGCAGCTCCAATTCACCAGCAGGAGAAGATAAAACGGACGACAGTTTTGGCGGGTACGATATCTGGGTACTGCAGCTGGACACAGAAGGTCGTTTACTGAACCAGAAAGTGTTTGGCGGCGAGCAGGACGATAAAGTAACCGCTATACTGCCTTTTGAAGAGGGGTATCTTATCGCCGGAAGCAGTGCTTCGGAAAGCGGGGGCAACAAAACCACGGGAGCGGAAAAAGGAAATGATTTCTGGGTGATCAAAACGGATAAAAAGCTGGAGATTACCGACCAGTTCGGGTTTGATTTTAAAGGGGACGATTACCTTACCAGTGTGGTACCCGATAAAGAAGGCCGTTTGTTACTGGCGGGATACAGCATCAATACCGAAGGCAAAAAGAGCTATGTAGCGGTCAAGACTGATCGTAAGGGGGAAAACCTGTGGGAAAAGAAATTGTCCACTAACGGAGATGACCTGTTGCGCAAGGTGGTGAGCACCCGCGATGGCGGTTATGTGTTTGCAGGCAACTCCACAGGAAAGCATTCCGGAGTAAAGAAGGGCTATGAAGGCCGTAACGACTACTGGGTGGTAAAGCTGCATACGGAAGAAAAGGTAAAAGACCCGGAGATAAAGCTGGAGGCGTTTCCAAACCCTACCGAAGGCTATACCCGGGTGGTGCTGAACCACGAGTATAAAGAAGGGCAGTTTTCGGTACTGGATGTATCGGGACGGGTATTGTATACCGAAGCATTGCAATACGATATGGCTACTGTAAACCTGACCAATTACCCTAAAGGGGTGTATATCGTACATATTAAAACGGATGTGCTGGACGCATCGGTCAAAATCATTAAAAAATAAATGCCATGAAACAACTTTTACGCTTACTACTCCTTATGTTGCTGCCCTGTATAGGTGCTGCACAATCTGCGGATGCTCCCAAAACTATTAATGCAGCCGACTTTCCCGTAGCTTTTGCAACAGGTATTCCGCAAATAGAAATTCCCCTGTTGTCATTACCCACAAGAAATGCCGGTTTTAGCCTGGATATGAGCCTCCAGAACAACCTGTATGCCAGTACCAATGCCTTTTTCTCTACACGGGACATCGGCGACACCTGGTCACTGAATACCAACGCTTCCATTACGATAAAGCCCTATAAAACAGGTTCAGGTGCATTAGCTTTAACCCGGTATGATGAGCAATATTATTCGGAATTATTAAGAGATAGTGAAGATAAAGATGGTTCTTCCATATACACGTTCAACTGTTTTGGTCTGCAGGGCTCATTTGCTATAAAAAAAGTGGGGTCGCAGTTTTCTGTACGGATTCTCGAAAAAAATGACTATGCCGATATCTGGATAAACTATACCACTACCAACAACCAGTTCCGAATTCAGTCCTTTATCATTGTCGATAAAAACGGATTTCAGTACCGGTTTGAAAACGCGGAGTATATCGTAAAAAACGAAACCCATCCGTCCACAACCAAATTTTTAGTAAAAACAGCTTTTTTTATATCGAAAATAGTGGATAATAAAAACAATATCCTGGTTAATTATCTCTATCAAAACAATATCCCGAATACATTGGTACTAAACGCCCGGCATTTTTCCAAGCTGGAAGGCATGGAGATTCCAGGAGTAGGCAAAATCGATTTGGGCCAGGCCAATACAATCAAACGGGAGTTTAAAGTCCTTGATTTAAACAATGTAGTGGTTAAAAAGATCGAATTTTACTTTACCCAGCAACCTCCACTTAGCAAACTTTATGTGGAGAAGGTACGTTTTTACAATACTCCGCAAACCGCTTTTGAAGAATACAAAATCAAATACAAGTATTACGGCGACCTGAACACCCCTTCGCTTAATCAGTATTACGGCTTTCTGCACAACGCTTGTGCCGCCTGGAATTTTAACCGTAACAACCTACGGTTTGACCATGGTTCGGTAGAGAAAATCACCAACCCGCAGGGCGGGGTGACCTTTTATGAATTCGAACCCAATACATGTGGAACCTATCCAAAAAATGAAATCGACCTGAGCAATCAGGGCACACCTATTTTTGAACTGAAACTAAATGGTATTTATGACAGCAATAGTGAAAATTACTATTTTGAAGAAGTCCCTCTGACCTACAATACCACATACCAGGGATATATCATTAACCCGGATGATTATTACGATGCCACCACCAACTATATAGGAGAAATTTTTGTGGATTACAAAGCCAGTGAAGTGATGATTTCTCCGGGAGGTATGATGGATCCCGATGGCAATATAATGCCTCCGAGGTACTATACGCCCGTGTTAAAAGTAGGGCAATACTGGACCGATCCCAATCATATCCAGGAAAACAACGTACCGCAAAACAGTTGTTATCCGGGTGAGCGAATAAGACGGTCAGACCCTACTACTAAATACATCCTTAAAAAAGAAATGCAGTACCAAAGCGCCTATACGTATGTTAAAGCCTTTGTACGCAAGAAAAAAGCCATACATCAGTTGACCCTTTACAGTTTCGCTCCCGGTATCCGTATCAAACGCATCAAAACCTTTGATGCGCCTGTGACCACTATACAGGCTACGACTAACGTGGCGGGTGAACAATTGTACCACTATAATTTCTTTAACGAATCGAATACCAGCAGCGGGTATACAAAACTTAATGTGACATATGATGTCAATAATAATAAGACACCTGATTTTGAACAAAATGATTATGCCGATCTGGCCCTGTACAAAAATGTGACGGTGGCCACTCCCGGGCTAGGAAAAACGGAATATGTTATCGGAGAAGAGCTCCCGAATCAGACCCCTCAGAACGTACTGGAGAAAAACAGCGCATTGGCCCGTTATGTACAAAGCATCAAAAAATATAACAACAGCAACACCCTTGTAGAGGAATCCTTTTTTGAGCGCACCTACCATGGACTGAACACGACCGTACAAGACAAGCCTATTTTGACACAGCCTGTTATTTCGTATGAAAAAGTAACAGCTCATACCTATGCGGGTACAACGGCGAAAAAGCTGGTGACCATCAGCGAATCAACCTATGATACCCTTACGCGTAACCTAACCCGGCGTACAATAACCGATGTCAACAACAACCAGGTGTTTGAAGAAGCCTTCACCTTTGTAAAAAAACACCAGACCTATTTTCCGGAAACGGTAAAAAAATACAAAAACAGCCAGCTGCTGAACCAAAGCGCTTTTGAGTATACACCCGTTACCGGTAACCCGCAGGTAGTGAACCTGAGCAAATCCTATGTCGCCAAAAGCACGCTGCCTTTGGAAATAGACAAAGAAATCACCCGTTACGATGCCTATGGCAACGTACTGGAATACAAAACCAAAACAGGTAGGGTGGTATCGCAGATTTGGGGGTATGACGGCACCCAACTGGTAGCCGAACTCAAAAACGTGGCCTACAGCAGTATCAGTGCGGCCACGATTACCGCTATACAAACGGCCTCCAATGCCGCCGGTTATAACGAAACCAACCTGAACACCGCCTTTACCCAGCTGCGAGGTGCCCATGCAGGCGGTTTTATCACGACCTATACCTATAAACCCCTGGTAGGCATTACCAGTGTTACCGATGCCAACGGGCGTAGGGAAAGCTACCACTACGACAGCTTTAACCGGCTCTACCGTGTGGTCAACCACGAAGGCCGGGTAACCAAAGAATACCAGTATAACACCAAAAACCAATAAACGCCTTATGTTACGTTATCTATACACCCTTGTTTTTCTCGGTATAGCCTTTGCAGCAAAGGCGCAGGATGCCACACAGAATTATACCCAGGAGATTATCTATATAGACGGATCTGTTTCGGGTAACCGGTATACCACCACTACCTATCAGGACGGGTTGGGCCGTCCCATACAGCAGGTACAGCACAACCTTTCGCCGGTAGCGGATAAAAACATCGTCACCCATATCGAATACGACAAAAACGTTGGGCAGACCAAAACCTATCTGCCCTTTGCCGCGCTTTCCGATTTTACCGATAACGCCGGGGCGCAGACCGTGGCCTATTACAACACCCCCAAGTACGGCAATACCACCAATCCGTACAGCCAGAACCGTTTGGAAGCCTCACCTGCACAGCGGGTTTTGGAAACCGCGGCACCCGGGGCCGACTGGGCGATGGACAACCCTGAAAAGCATACTATACGCTATCAGTATGATTTTAATACCGCCAACGAGGTAAAGCAGTTTACCCTGAACACTACCTGGAGCGCTACTGCAGGAATGTATACCAACAGCCTTTCCGAAGCCGGGTTTTATGCCGCCAACAGCCTGCATAAAACAGTAGTAAAGAATGAAAACTGGAAAGCGGCCGACGGTAAGAACAACACCACCGAAGAATTTAAAGGCACCGATGGTAAAGTACTACTTAAACGCGCCTATAACAACGGGGTAGCACATGATACGTATTACCTGTATGATTTTTACGGCAACCTGGCCTATGTATTGCCGCCACTGGCAAATGGAGGTATCGGCACCACTACCCTGAATGACCTGTGCTACCAGTACCGCTACGATGAAAGAAACCGTCTGGTAGAGAAAAAGCTGCCGGGTAAGCAGTGGGAATACATCGTCTACGACAAAGCCGACCGTATCGTGATGACAGGGCCGGCATTAAGTCCATTTGGATCAGGACTAAAAGGCTGGCTCTTTACCAAATACGATGTAATGGACCGCGCGGTATATACCGGGTATTACAACGGGCATACCCCCACATCGGCCAACCGCAAAGTACTCAAAGACCTGGTATACGGCCAAACCCAGCTTAACGAGGTTAAAACCTCCTCCAACGGGACTATAAATGGAGTTACCGTACGCTATTCCAATACCGTGTTTCCTACCACAGGGGTTTACCCGCTTACGGTAAACTATTACGACAATTATGAATTTCCGGGAGCCCCCACAAGCTTTGCGGCGATAGAAGGTGCCACACCTGTAACGAGTGTAAAAGGACTCGTAACAGGCAACTGGGTGCGGGTCATAACAACCACTTCAGAGTATAAAGCTTCGGTAAGTTATACCTTATACAATGCCAAATACCAGCCCCTGCGTAATTTTACCGGGAACCACCTGGGCGGGTATACGCAGACCGACAGCAAACTGACTTTTAGGGGACTGCCTGTTAAAACGGTAACCAAACACAAACGCACCGCAGCGGCGAGCGAGCTTACCGTAACCGATACCTATACGTATGACAACCGTGAACGGCTCACGAAACACACCCAAAAAACAGGCAGCAACCCTGAAGAACTCATTGCCCAGAACACCTATGACGAACTGGGCGTACTGGAAAGCAAAAAAGTAGGCGGTCTTGCCACAGCGGCCAAGTCGTTGCAGGCGGTAGATTTTAGGTATAATATAAGAGGGTGGCTGACAAATATTAATAGCTTGAATTCCCGAAATAAACTATTCTGTTTACTTTTAAAATACAATACTATTTTTCCGGGCGACATTTCCCAGCCACAGTATAACGGTAATATTTCCAGTGTAGTTTGGAATACCCTGGTAGACAATGTGGCCAAAGGCTATGGGTACGATTATGACCACCTGAACCGGTTGAACTACGCCAGCCATTTAAAAGAAACCGATTTTAATTCAGGAGGGTTAATTGTTACCCGGTACAATCGTGACGGGCAATTTGCCGAGGATCTTACCTATGACAAAAACGGCAATATCCAGACTCTTAAACGCTTTGGTAAAGAAGAAGCAGGTCAGCCTATTGATCTGGATGAGTTGAGCTATACCTACCAGGGCAACCGTCTGATGAGTGTAACCGATGCCACCAATAACTCAGAGGGCTTTAACGATGGCAATACCACAGGTAACGATTATACCTATGACAGCTTTGGGAATATGACGGCTGATAAAAACAAAGGCATTACCGCTATTACCTATAACCACCTGAACCTGCCGGTACAAATTACCTTTACAGGCGGTACTATAAACTATACCTATGATGCGGCGGGTACCCGTATGGCCAAAACGGTAACCCCAACCGGTGGCAGTGCACAGACCACCGATTACCTCGGAGGCTTTCAGTACCTGGACTCTGTATTACAGTTTTTCCCGCATCCGGAAGGTTATGTAAAGCATGAAAATAATACGTACCTTTACGTGTACCAGTACAAAGACCACCTGGGCAATGTACGGTTGAGTTATGCCGACTGTAATGGTGACGGACAGGTAACCCCGACCGAGATTATTGAAGAAAACAATTATTACCCGTTTGGCCTGAAACACCAGGGGTATAACGATATTGCCAATAGCTGCGGGAATGAACAGGCGCAAAACTATAAATACAACGGTAAGGAGTACGAAGACAGTTTTGGACTGAACATTTACGAAATGGATCTTCGCCAATACGATCCTGCTATCGGACGTTGGACAGTAATGGATCCGGTAACACACCATGATTTTTCACCCTACAGCGCGTTTGACAATAACCCCGTATACTGGAGTGACCCTAGTGGGGCAAATTCTGTACGATACAATTGGGATACTGGTAATTACGACGTATTTGGAAAAAATGATGATTTATTAGGGAGTTTTGATCCTGAACAGTTTGGTAATTATCTGAATAATCCGGAAGCATTTGCTGCTAAATTTTATGAGTTTTCTGATTTTGATGAGAATAATGGAAATGGCGGTGGTGGAAAGGGAAATGGCGATCCTGGCAATGGAAAAGGAGGATCAAAAAGTAAAAAAGGTACTGGTAACAACGGTAAACCTACATATAACCCTGCTCCTAAAGAATTACCAGGTTTTCCTGGTGCCGAAAAATTAAGAAATGGAAAAGGACTGAGACAAGGGTGGAGATTACCGAATGGAGATCTTGCAGAATGGGATAGTGCACATGGTGAATTGGAAGTATATGACAAAACAGGAAAAAAACATAAGGGAGCTTATGATCCTGATACAGGACAAAAGAAGAAGGAGGGTGAAAAAGGAAGGATCTCGAGTAGGTCAAAGTATTTAATGCCAATAGAACACTTAAATTTAAAAAGAGATTGGAAGATGAGTCCGCAACAACCCATTAATCCATCTTCAACTTCAACTTATGCCACAGGAACAATGATAATTATTATGATATTATTAATACCAATAGGAATTTAAATACATTAGAAAATGGAAATACAAACTCAATTATTAATAGAATTGTTTGATAGAAAAACTGAAAAATTTATAAAAGATATCGATATCTCACATTACGATTTAAAAAGGATTAATGAAATATGTCCACCAGAAGACCCTGATGATATTGAGTATTGTGATGGGATTGATGTAACAGAAGATCAATATATTTTACTTAAACAATATATAGCTGAATTATCTGACGTAAATTATGAAGATTTTTTTGTAAATATATCTACGAGATATTCCAAAAAAGATATTGATTAATATAAATTATGACTGAATTATTAATAGAATTGTTTGATAGAAAAACTGAAAAATTTATAAAAGATATTAATTACAATGATTTTATTATAAATATTATAACGAGACGTATTAATGTTGGCCTACAAAGTCAATTTGGTTTTAAAAGAAATACAATAATTATAACAGTCAAAAGATTAAGAAAGTTATTAAAGAACACAAACTTCTTTAATGGGATTTATATTCCTTATTAAAATTGCTTAAATGGATAAATACCTTATATAGAAAAATCCTATTTAGTTTAAAAATTTCGGTAAGTATTTATTAGTTTACACTAATAAATACTTACCGATCTTATAGGGTATACTCCGAGTATTCCTTATTTGTTAAGACTGGTTTTATTTTGAAAGTATTTAATACTGGTAGTTTTACAATCTTTGAGGTCTCAATAGAAAATGTAATTGAGAAATATTACTTGCTTTTTTTGGTAGCTATACGGTGCGCGAAATTACGATCCGGCTGTAGGAAGATTTTTTAATATCGACCCGTTAGCTGAAAAGTATGAAGCTTTGTCTCCTTATAACTATACAGCTAATAATCCCGTTCGCTTTATAGATGAAAATGGTGAATGGATAAATATTTATGATGAAGGCCAAAAATACCGGTATATGGCGGGTAATAATATTGAAAGGTGGAATCAAGATAGTAAATCATGGGAGAAAGTTAGTATCGCAGAAGTTACTCAATACGTAGCGGATATTATCAGTGCTTTATATGATTTGGAATCTAGCGGTCCTACAGGAGGAGGTGTTGTAGGATATTTTGGTAATGATGCTAAAAATGTAAATATTCAAGACTTTCGAAGAGATTACGGTTTTTGGGCAAGCGGATACGGAGTTAATGTTAGTAAAGGTTACGCCTTAAGTGAAGTATATACATTAGACGGTTCTCAAACTATGGAATTATTTTTAGCTTTAGGGCATGAAATGGCTCATGTAATTGATGCATATGAAAATCTTAAAACCTATCAAGACACATGGCAGGTTGCAAGTAATGGAAAAATAATTGAACGAAGTGAAATTTTTGCAAGCCATATTGAAAATCAAATACGGGCAGAATCCGGAAGACCTTTACGAAAATTTTATGCGTTATCAAAAGCTGAAGGTGCTAAATTTAACACACCAAATTATGACACGAAACTAATTGATAATAAAGGTAATTCATTGTTTTATAAACAAACACCACCAAGTATTTTTAATGCCGCTAACAGAGGTGAAATATTTAATAATAAATATAACCATATAAAAGCTAAAGAAGCTTATAACTACTATAGAAATAACCCTAAAACTCCATAACCAGTATGAAAGCAATAACTTATTTTTTCATTTTAACAGTATTTATATTTACAGGATGTGTTTCTCTAAAGACCCCACCCTCGCTTGCAGATGAAATTATCACAGAAAGCAATAAGGTGATTAAAGAGCATCAGCTACCCCAACATTTTTTTAAAATCCCTTATCGAAAACAGATTCTGGAAGAAGTATTAAATAAACCTGAAATAAAAGAGAAAAAAGAGTATTTAGTAAAAGAAGTTATATTATTTAATACTAATTATTATTCTTATGTTATTTATGATTTATCCGATTATACCGAAACACAATTTATATTTGACACATCAAAGGACTATAGAAAAAAACCTCAAATAACAGCTGTTAATACTTATAGAATTGATAACCTTAAATATGATTATGAGGGTGAAATGCCCGAAATATTGACCATGAGTGGAATAGAATATATTGATTATCTAATGAAAAATCCCACAAAAAAATTATTAAATGACTCTAATAAACTATCACTCAAAAATTCTACTTGTTTATCATATATTAAAGATGGTAAATATATATGGATAAAGGTTTATTAACTTTAATATTTAAAAAATAAAGTATTCCAGACGTTACCCCGAAGGATATGAATCCGATTAATTACATCACCAGGAAAAAATTATATGTTACAAGATGGATACTAAATTTACTATATCCCTTCAAGTCAAGGGATTTTGATAACAAGTAATTTTGCCGAGATTCAAAACAGAATGGATATCAGCATGGATCCAATAATAGAAATGAGCCTGGTTTAACAATAGAAAAATTGGTAGAGAAAGGTGTGGCAAGTGGTTCTCAATTTGCATAAAAAAAAACAATTACTTATATAACAACCAATGACAATAGGAGGTGCTGCTAATATGACTATATTTCAGACTCAGGGTTTGAACAATAGTCCTACTCCGCTTCAAAGAAGTCAACGAGAAGCATTAATAGATACGGCAAGAGATAAATTAATAAACCACATATTTTATAGACCAGTGGAGGTAAGCGCACCATCAATGTTAAATAATATGACGAGAACTGTAACCCCAACGGGGATTAGTTTATGGCAAACCAAATATTACTAGATCATTATGAGAATATTATTATTTTTTTTATACGTCGCGCTTTCAATATTAGGTGCTTATCTAGATGGACAATTGTTTTTTGGGATACATTTAATTTTCATATTAATTTTTATAACCTATTTTGTTTTTTACACAAAAACAAGTATTGAAAAAGAAGCAATTACAACATCATTAGTATTTTTTATAATATTATTTTCAGTAAGTTCAGCCTTGTTTTTTGCGCTTTTAAACCATAAAACTGAATTTATCGGAAGTTATAATACTTTTTACAATTTGAATTTGTTAAAGGTACTTATAATATGTTTTTTATATCCCATACTTGAAGAACTTGTTTTTAGGTCCTTTTGGTTAAAGTACTTAAATGAAAAAATGTCTCTCACGAAATCATTAATACTCTCAGCTGTTGGTTTTAGCTTATCACATTTTTATTCAGACATCGCTTTGATATACCCTTTTATTTCGGGTTTATTCTTGGGGTGGTTGTATTTAAAATTTAAGAATATTTATTTATGTATTATTTTTCATATAGTTTATAATATTTCTATAATTACAATAAATACAATGATAGAAACAACAAATTTTGTGATTTGGAAAAATTATGTAATGATCGTTTCGTTTGTTACATTGATTTTATTATTTAGGATATTATACATAAAGCAGAAAAATAATAGACTTCATCAAACTTCACATGATTTTGAGGATGAATAAAAAGAAAAATCCCAACCATTGAGGTTGGGATTTTGTAAAAAAGATAATACTGACATGCACTTGGATCAGGTAATCATGACGTATAATAATATGACACACAAAATTTTAACTTTTGTATTGATACTTTTCCTTTTTTCCTGCAAAAAGGAAAAAGATGAAAATGCAATGTATAAAGACCTGAAAATTTCATCAGAGAATCCAGAACCGCCATACAACCAGCTTAAATATAGAATAACATTTCCTGATACAGTACAAGTGAATAAACCTTATCAGGCAACTATTAGATTTGAAAGCGATTTTGATACAATATTACCACCTGTACAGATAGATGCTGTTAGTGATTCGACTAAGACAAGATTGATAACTTTTTATCATTATGTACCTGTTAAACCTTCAATGAAAAACGAAAATGATTTAATATTAAAAGATTCTACGTTTATACCTAATAGAGAGTTTCTTGTAAAAAATATTGTCTTTAAAGAAAAAGGAACGTTTACTTTTTGCGGTTTAATATATGATGAAATAATGTATAATTTTTATGACAATAAAGGAAAAAGGGATTCGGTTCACTTCGCTAGAAAAAAACAGCAAGTATTTAAAGATGTAGTAGTAATAGACTAACCATATATTCCCCTTATCCATTTTAGATATAGGGGAATATTTTTAGCCATTGTGATATAGTAAATTACGGAAAAACAAGTTCCTTGACAAAGAATACGAAAGCAGTTTTGGTCTTAATGTAACCGAAACTGATTTCAGACAGTACGACAGTGCTTTGGGGCGTTTTCACGTGATGGATATTTTAGGAGAAATTGCGTATGACTATACACCTTATCGATATGGGTTTAATAATCCGGTATTCTGGCAGGATCGAACAGGACTTTTTGAAACTTACAGAGATGCTTTTAAATTTTTAGAATCTAATAAACTAAAAGGAAAAATATATCTTTTAAATGAGAAGGATTCGTCACAAGGATTTGTTGTAACGGTAATCGGAGGTGAATTTGACGGACAGTCATTTTATGATTTTCATTCACCTTTGGAATCGTCAAAAAAGAAAGGTGGTGGTGGCTATGGAGATAATAATGTTTCTGAATCATCTGCTAACTCTGAATCATCAGGCTTTATAGACAAGGCAAATTGGATGGCCGGCACAATAGGAACGGCATTCGAATTTACACCAGGTTCATTTAGGCTAGGAAATGGTGCATATAATGGAAATGTCTTTAGTCCAAAATATTACCCTAGTGGTTGGACCGGAGGAAGTATCGCAAGAATTAGAACCTACAACATTGCAAAAATTGGAAAAGGCTTAGGGTAAGCGACTTTTGGTGTTGGAATTCTAATAGATACATATGGCGTATCAACAGGGCAGACAACTTTGGCAAAGGCTGGCCTCAATACAGGAATGGGGTTATACGGGATGTAAGTAAACCCAATAGCAGGTGCATTATATGGAGGTTTAGAAGCACTTTACCCAGGGGGAACATTAGGTGCTATGCGCGACTATTCTGAAGCACAAGCAATATATAGACAAACAAATAACGGAGCAGTAATAAAACCTGGATTGTAAATGAAAGCATATTATTATTTATTTTATAAAATATATAAATTTTATGAAAAAGCTCCCGCAAGATTTTGGAGCGATTGGAAAGCTAGTATATCTATTACAGCTCTTGAAATTTGGTTACTATTCTTATTATTTAATGTCCGATCTATTATTAAAAATGAGATATTAGAATTAAAGATTAGTCATCCAATCATAATAGTTCCATTCTTACTCTTTCTGATTATAAATTACTATTTATTTATATATACTGATAGATGGAAAGAATACATGAAAGAATTTGACGAGCTACCAAGACCTAAGAATACTTTGGGTGGGATTATTGTATGGGTATTAATAATTTCAATAATTGTAGGTTTTTTTGTATCTGCTTATTTTGTTCAAAGAGATGTGTTGGGTATGTAGAAATAAATATATAGAATTAGAAAAGATTCTTCTATAGTTAAATCAAAAGTGCAAGTTATGCTATAAGTGGCTGATATATTAAATATTAGCAATTTGTAAAATAACATAAGAAGAATGTAATAAGCTAGTTCAGTTCTAATTATTCTATAAGATTTTTGTTAAAAGAGGTTTTTTAAATCTCTTTTATTTTACCTTAACAACTATTATCCGTTTGGTCTCAAGCACCAGGGGTATAACGATATTGCCAGCAGCTGCGGCAATGAACAGGCGCAGAAAAACAAGTTCCTTGACAGAGAATATGAAAGCAGCTTTGGTCTTAATGTAACCGAAACCGATTTCAGACAGTACGACAGTGCTTTAGGCAGGTTCTATTCCATAGATGCCTTATCTGAACATTCCTTTGATGTAACCCCTTACCATTACGCACTGAACAACCCGGTATACTGGGCAGATCCGACCGGATTGATTTACGAGCCTTTCTGGAACAGCATCTGGACCAATTCACCTGAGGGTAAGAATACTTTCTGGAGCAACATGGGAGGTTATTTTGTAAGTGACCAAATGAATGCCAACGGATTCGCTTCTGCAGTTTATTATGACGGTACCGTTGAAGAAGTGCTGAGTATGATGTACGTGGAAGTGAAGGCAGGCGGTAGTGGTGGTATCAACTGGTCTTCTTTGGGAGGTTTTAACATCGGCAGAAGAATACAGGATCATGTGTACCGAAACAGTAGTCTGTACCAGTACCACAGAGACCAGATGAAGGAACGCCAGATGGATGAGTTCCAGGAAGGTATGGATTATTTAGGTACTTTTGATCCTACTTTCCTTGTAGATGGTCTTAACGGATTAGGGTATCTGTACAGAGGTCAGTATGGCAATGCCGCCATAGCAGGAATAGCTATGGTACCTTTTGTGGGTGATCTGGGGAAATTGGTAAAATATAATAAACACCACGTTATTCCAAAAGCAGTATACAGAGAATTTAAAAGTGATTTAGCTAAAATAATTAAACGAGACAGTAAAACTAATTTAATGGATCTACCTGTTCCTTTTCATGGAAATCATCCAAAATATAATGATTTTGTAAGAAGGGAACTGAATTATATGAGAGAGATGGGAATAATATCTCCTGGTTCTATTGATGCTTTGCAGGGACAATTAAGAGGAATGATCAATAATGGTTTGGATAACTTCCATAGAACAGGAGATAATCTAAATACTTATTTTAAACAATTTTAGACATGAAATATTATCAGGTAGGATTGACTGCTGATCCTAAAATAGTAGGAGTTAAGGATGGAATTTATCAGGTAGAGATTGATAAGTCATTTATAGAAAAACAAGAAGAGTTTAAGAAATTTAAAGAGTTTTTCGATTACTCAAATAATAATTTTTGGGAAAGGCAGAATGAAATTGAGAACTTTAAGATTCCACCGATTAAGGGAAAATTACTAAAAAAAGCAAAAATTACTGATATTATGGGTTATACACCCAGTATTACTTTTTTGAATGAAATATTTAGTGATAAATTCTTAAATATCATAAAAACATTTAATACAGGTAATTATTCGTCTTTTGATGTTGCAATAGAAGGTGTAAACGACATTTTTCATTTATTATTTTTTGAAACAATACAATCCAAGGATATAAATTTTGAACATTCCTTTATATTTACAGGCCATAAAGCACTAAATAATATAAAATATTTTCATTTTCTCAGTTTTTCTGAATATTGGGAGTTTTTGCAAAAGAATCCGATGGCTAGATTTGAAAAAATAGCGATTCCTGAAAAATATTTTGGTAGGGATATAATCAAAATTCAAGGGCCATTACCATTTTACTCAGATCGATTAATCGATTTTCTACTTGATTGTGGAATAACAAATCTAGAACCAAATTATACTAATTCAATTGATTTAGAATTTGTCTAGCAAAAGCCTTTTTTAATAATTGAATATTTTGATTATGCCTAAAAGGGCTTTCAAATACAACGGAAAGTTATCATCATGATGGCTTTCCGTTCTTGTTAATGATATTAATTCCGTAATCCGAGACCAGTATGGAAATACCGCCCTAGCAGGAATAGCCATTTTCCCTTTTGTGGGTGATCTGGGGAAACTGGTTAAGATACAAAAGCACCATATTATACCTAAAGCTGTGTATAGAGACGCTGGGGATGCTATTAAAAAAGCTATGCATTTAGATGCTGGGAATAACCTTAAAAAACTTCCTACACCTTTCCATGGGAATCATCCACAGTACAATAAATATGTAAATAAACGGTTGATGAATTTGCCAGAAATTACACCAGGTTCTATTCAAGTATTACAAAAAGATCTGAATAGTTTAATTAACAAAGCTATGATAATTACAAAGCTACGGGACAAAATTTGAACGATTATTTTAGACAATTTAATGGTAAATAATTTATGAAATACTATCAAATATCAAGAAGTGCAGAGCCAAACATTATTGGTATAAAAACCGGGACATCGCAAGTGGAACTGGATGAAGATGCAATTGAAAAAAATCAAAATTATAAAGATTTCAAAAGCTTTTTTAATGGGCATAATCAAGATTTTTGGCATTTACAGAGCCAAGCTCTTACATTAAATCCTCCAATTTTAAAAGGTAAAATGCGTAAAAATGCAAAAATCACTGATATTATGGAGTATGGACCAGTATTTTCTTTTTTATATAATTTGGTAAGTGAAAAATATTTTGAAATTGTAAAGAAATTTAATGTTGATAAATGTAAAGTATTTGATTTTGATATAGAAAATATTTCTCAGAAATATTACTTGATGTTTACACAGTATCTAGTTTTAGAAGAAATTGATTTCGCTAAATCAATAATCACAACAGGTTATAAGCAATTAAATAATATTAAGTACCATCCAATTAAAAATAAAAAAGAATTTATCGAATTCAAAGAACTAGAACCTATTTCTAGTTTTGAAAAACTATCAATCCCCAAAAAGTATGCTGATAGAGACATAATATCAATACAAACTATTAGCAAACAGTTCTATTCCGAACAATTAATTGATGCTTTGTTGAAAGAAAATATAACAGGGCTTCATATACTATATAAGGATTCTATTAACATAAATTTTATTTAATGATGGATTTTATAGCTGAAATAGCAAATAGAAAGTTAGACGTTCATCCGAAAATATCTTTCTGTGATCAAACTATTAAAATAGTAGATATTAGGGCAGAAATTAATATACCGAACTCTTTCGTTATAGATGAGAATAGAGATTTTAAGGCTCATTTGTTAATATATAAATTTCCCTCTAATGACAGGCTTTCCGCTAAAGATCATTTGAGTTTAAAGAGCAGCATTTTTCCTCCATTATTTACATTGAAGAACAGGGAGAATAACAATGGAAATCCGAGAGCTTTCATCCTGGGGTATTTATATAATAGAGAGGCTCTAACAGGAAGCACATATCTCAAAATTAGAAGCATAGTAAAATTTGAAATGATGATGGTTCCCTACTTTATAGAGGACTTTGCTATTACTGAAAAACCGGAACCTAAAAATATAATCATTAGTAGTTATCCTGCATGTATTTCACCACAGATTAATTTTACTATTAACGATCTAACAAATGATGTGCAATATCACTTAAGAATTTTAATGATTGATATTAAATCTTATGTACTTGCTTTTTATATTATAGAAAATGAATTTGATCAGTTTTCTAAAAGATCAATCGAAGAATTAATTGAGTCAATTTATATATCGATTACTTAGGAAACTGTCTCGGGTCTAATAAATTGAAAAGAATATAGAAATTTTATAATCTTTAGTGGTAAATCAATAATTGTTCGCCCAAATTGAGAATAATCAAATTCCACGGAAAGCCTTCGTATGATGGCTTTCCGTTTGTTTTTGTATTATCCAGCTACTTAAAAATACAATATTTAGGATGATAATCATTTGTGCCTGATATTCCTGCAAGATTTTTTCCATCGTCATCAGTTAAGTCTACGTCTTTTCTTCTTCTTTTTCATTTTTCTCTCAAATTCACGCTCTTCAAAATCTTCTCCCTGTGGTTGCGGGAGCAGACCACCCATACTTTCCAGAATCTCCAATAATCCGCTAGGTTCTGCCCCGATAGCAGGTTTGCGAGTTAGAAATTCAAACCGATCATTATCTCTATGTTTTTCGGAATATTCCAGAAGATGCATGTCTCTTTTCTGCTGCGCATTGCCATTTTTCATGGTGATGGCATAGTTCAACGTATCTTTCAATGACCTGTCAAAATTGAACAGTTTATCAAAAAGCTTTTCACCGGAAGACTTAAAAGCCACCCGTTCAAACTGACCGAGCTTTGCAGAATGTACTTTGTTTTTACCTTTGGAATTGTTCATCGGACTGAGTTTTATTTTATTGGTCATGTCCTTTCGGCCGACAATGATCTGAATGTGTAGTTGTTCTCCTTCCTTCTTTTGTCCGGCTTTTACTAATCCTTGTTTCACTTCGGGGTCTTTATGATGATAATAGCGATACCATTCGAGTTTGCCGTACCAAAGCAGGTCTTTACTGCTGTTAATACCGTCGCGTTTGAAGTTTTGAGCATAAGCGTCCATTACAGAAATTGCATAGTCTTTCAGCTTTTCTTCTGCACCCTGATCTCCAAATTTTTCTTTGAGAAATGCAATTTCTTTTTGACCCGGACTGATATTGATTAGGAAAAACTTCGCATCATCTCTTCCCAATTTGGCAACATTGTGGTCTATTTTTACCCTGACTTCCTGTGGAATGATTTCCCTGTTGCTATTATTAAACCATTGTTCTTTTACCTCGGCAGTATGGTTCTCTTTTTCCAGATAGTTTACCAGTTGTCCGCAGCTTCCCTTATTATTTCCGGTTTCTGAATCTATATTTCGGATTTTGGCTACTCCGTCCGTTTTTATAGACAGGAAAGTGCTCTTTGAGCATCAGAAGACCCTTTTCCAAATCGGCGTTATCCATCCGCGTCGACATCTCCAAACCCCAAAAGTACTTCTTATCCGGAAAATGTTCCGGGTCAAAAGTAATATACGCCTCACGGTTTTCTTTAAAAGTCTGTTGGGTAAGATAACGAACCGGTTGTTCAAAAGTCGGGTCGGCGCCTCCCGGATTATTGCGGACATCGATAATCAGATTTTCTACTTTTTTCTGGGACAGTTCTTTAAAAACGCTGTCAATGAAACTGCAGTAAACAGTGAAATTGGGATCGTCTTTGCCGGTTACCATACCAAACCAGCGCAAGTTCAGCATACCGATTGATGGTGTGAGCAAACGAAAACTATAAGGTGCCTGTGTTTTAAAGTCAATCTCACCGGTTACCGGTGTGCTGTAGCGGTTTCCCTCGTTTTTTATCCGCTCCGCCAGACTAACTGCAGGTATGACAACTTTTTGCATACTGTTATTACCCGGTGCAAGGTATTCGACGACAAATGTGTCTGTAAGGCCATATTCCAAAAGATAGCTGATATCAAAGGCCTTATTCACACTCGCTGACCATTTATAAGTTTGGGCATACCCGTCGGTTCGATAGTATTTGTAAAAAGATCGCATCAGCTCTTTAGCAGCGACACCATTCAAGCTTAAAATTTGGGATCCGGGCGGTATCTTGGCAGATCGGGAATCAAAAATGATTTGTCCTTCTATATAAGTCAATGTATAAGGGAAAAAAGAAGGCTGCCTTTTTAGAAAATTCATCAAAGCCAGGTCCGGTTCAGTATAATTGTGGCAACTCCCTTCAAAATCGGTCAGCCGTAAAATGATTTTATAGAAATCAATTGTTCGCAAAGGTGTTTTTACGCTCTCCTCCGCCCAACGGTACAAACTGTCTATTTGTTTTTTACTACGATAGGTATATAAACCTGAATTTGCCTTCTTACGAATATTGAGAAACACTTGTAAATCCTCGTGCATCTCCTGAGAGGAAAGTACTTTATTGTATTGGGGCAAACTATCAGCAACGACATGTATGGGCTGTGCCTGTACTTTACTAAAAACAGGGAAAAAGAAGAGCAAGATGAAAAATAATGCAATTGTCCGTTGAGATAAAATCATTTGGTTTATGGTTTTTTATAAATTAATATAAGACATTTTCTTGTCTCGCAAATGCCGGACTAAAGTATCTTAGTTTATATTGTTCTTGTATCGCAGACCCAAGTTAGATAATCGCAGAAACGGGGGCAAGATTAATTACCATCTAAGAAACTAAGTATGGAGGTGATAAACTCCTTGTTTTTTTCATAATACAGTATGTGCCCCCCGTTAATTTTCCAGACATTTCCATTGGTAAAATGGAACAAGGAAAAGTGGTTTTTACCTATGGAATGATCTTTCTCTCCGGCAATGATCAAAACAGGCAACCTGACCTCTTGGGTCATAGGTGTATAATCCCGCCAGTAATCATTTATTGTAAAAACATGTTTGGCAAAATCATAATCACTGGGATTCTGGGTGTCAATTTCCTCAACACGGTCAACATTTATTTTATTATCAGAAAGCATTTTATACGCCAGTCCCTTCTGGGTCAGTGCTTTATTGGCCTTCATAAATGTAGAGATCAAGGAAGCAGAAGTACTATCGGGCGCAGCATAATTCGTTTGCAAAAGATGGTTTATATAGTTGATCTGACCTTCGATGGAATAACGCATGCTGAGCGTTGAATTCACTAATATCAGCCCCTCTACCCGGTCAGGGTGACTTAATGCATAATTTAGAGCCAGAATACCCCCAAAAGAATGTGCCATCAGATACACTTTTGTAGCACCATAGTGCTCGCGTATTAAATCGATATCTTTAACCATCCTTGTCAGGGAGTAGTCCTCTTCTGCGGCTTTCTGTGAACGGCCGCATCCCCGCTGGTCATAGTACACCATCGAAAGATTCTTCTCCAGATCGTCTCCAACAAGTCCCTCAAAGGATTTACTCCAAGCTCCCGGCCCGCCGTGAATAAAAATACAGATTGGTCCCGTACCGGATTTTTTAACAAATAACTTTGTGCCGTCATCGGTCGTTACATAGTCATGGTTCTCAGACTGGACATGAGCTGTTATACCCGTGCGGAAGAGCATTAATACAATTGAAAGCACTGCGATACCCGCACAGAAGAGCAATAATACAATTGAAAGTCTTGTTTTGTTCATAAAATGTTTTTTTACTTTTAATATTCGTCTTTTATTACGAAAAACGTACCCCGAATGGTGCCTGCCAATTTAGATTTTTGTCTGGCGAACTTAAACTTGGATAATTCATTTGGAACTTCCATTCCTTCGGATAGCTTGAAACCAACAGCTCTTTTCTTGGGGTTATCGAGCGGATATAATACATTAATCCCAAGACCACTTTCGTAAAACACAAACACCCATTTAATGTTTTCAACGTTCATGATTGCCGTCTCCAGTGGTTTAGCCTCAATCTCTATATTTCGTTCTTCTTTTAAAATCTTATGCACCCAATCAATGGTATCTTGACTTTCGGAGGCGGGTTCTGTCATAAATTCAGCCTTATACTTATTCATGAAATAACGCGCTTCATTTGCCCGAAAACCGGCGAGCGCTTCTGCCACGGGAGATGATTCTAACCCCGATACGGTGACATTCTTAAAATCTATTTTATGAGCCATGTTTTTATTTATTTAAATTGTTTTTGAAGTTAATTTTTCTATCCGCTGGTCTGAAATACCAAGACAAAACAGTTACGGATAATAATAGTAACGAAGGTAAGGCTTCCGTGAATGGCTGACCAACAGCTAAATGGGAAATGAAAGCACCGGACATGGCAAAGAAAAATCCTGCGTAAGCCCACTCTTTCAATAATAAGAATCTGGGGATAAGAATAGTTACCACTCCTAATAGTTTCCATACACCAAGAATACTTAAAACATACAATGGATAACCCAATGAACTTACAATTTCATTATATCCGCCGATTTGTAACATTTGCTGTACGCCACCTGCCGTCATCCCGATGGAGAGAAATACTGTAGTGATCCAATAAATGATCTTGTTTCGCTTTTCCATAAATTGCTATTTTAATTTGTTTATAATTTCCTGTAGCCTGTCATGTGCCATATTTAGCCCACTCGCAAAAGGTAGTTTGAGTTGTTCAGCTCGATGTTCCTCTGACTGATAAATGATTTGAATCGTCAATTTGCTGGTATCGTCATTAAGTTTTTCAAAGGTCAGAAATTCAAGCTGGACACCGATAGGCGCATTTTCCATTTCAAATGTCCGGATGATTTTCTGGTTGGGAACCACCGTGTGGATTGTTCCGTTGGCTTTAAAGACTACCTTGCCCTGGTATGACGTTTCAAACTGATAGCTACCATGATTTTTACTTTCGAGTTTTATCACTTTTGTACCCATCCATTGTTCCACAAGTTCGGCTTCTGAATAGGCCTTAAATAACAACTCTACGGGCAAATCGAATGTTCTGGTTATCACTAATTCCTGTTTGCCAGCTTCGGCATTGATTTTTGTTTTCTGTTCCATATATTACTTCTTTTTATATTTTTTCATGACGGCCTCCAGTTTATTAAACTTAGCTTCCCACATTTGTCGGAAGGGTTCGATGAAGTCTGCGATTTCTTTCATTTTTTGTGGATTGAAGTGATAATAAATTTCTCTGCCTTGCTGTTCCTGTTTTAGAAGTTCACATTCCGTCAGGATTTGTAGGTGTTTTGAAACTGTCGGTCTTGCCGTATCAAAATTGGAAGCGATTGCCCCTGCCGTCATCGGCTGAGCTGCCAACAACAGGAGTATCCCTCTTCGTGTTGGGTCGGCAATAGCCTGAAATACATCTCGTCTTAATTTCATAATGTAGTCATTTGACTTCAAATATAAACGTAGTTATTTAACTACACAAATTTTTCTTCAACTATTTTGTTCCAGGGAACAGAAGTAAGCAAATTGTGATCTGGCTATGTTTTAAAAACGGTTAAGGTCGCTCCATCCATTGCAGATAAGCTGCCTTAATTCTGTATTATATCCAGGTGCATGTGTTAGTCTCATGATGTATTGCGGGAAATAACGTGACGGTCGCGTCACCATTTTAGTTACCAAGGGGGTAGATAAAAGTAAACAGGAAGTCTAAGGAATACTTAATGAATTTGATCAGGAAACTTTATCGGTATTGAGATTTACCAACACGCAGAGCAGAAGGTTTGGTGGGGGTGAAGAAAGGCATTCCGACGTCAAATACCTGTTGTGTGTGTTGCCGCTTTATAAGAGATAGGGAATTAATGCCTTCGTCAGTTAACCAGGTTGCATTCAGCCCTATTTTAATATATTCGCTCATATTTAATCTTGATCGTTGTTCCCAACCATGAGAGCCAAGCCATAACCGGGCAATAAATTTACAAAAAAAATCTCCGACAATTTGTTTATTAGGCTGGTATGGTCATTTCCAAAATCGTCTGTTGTAATAATGTTTTACGCATAATCCCGTCAGAACTATCAATATGTGCGGTTGCCTAAAATGATACAGGATCAATAGGTAGCATAGAAAAATATCCATAACAAACCCATAACACTTTTAATCCACAATATTTTCCCTGTTATCTATTAAATCTACTCTAAAACGATAATCTGCCTTACGAATCCAATACACAAAAGCTAAAAAAGATTCGGGTGTTTGATTCCATGATCTTCGACTCCTGCCTTCAAATAGTAACTTTATATAAGATTTAATTCCATATATAGCTTACTTTAATAAATTATTACTAGCTAGTAGCTGCACTTTACTAACTAAATATACAAATAATATGTTATTACTGGCGTTAGCGAAGGAACTATTAGCTGACTGTGCTTGTACATGCTGCTATCCAGCTCATTTATTGCTTTTGTGAAAAGGGGAATAATCAGGTAAATTTGATTTTATCTACTTCCTAAAATGAAAGGGATGTAATATGTCAACAGAAGATAATTGCTATAATTCTCGTGTACCTGAGAATCCTTTACAACAGAAACTTCCCACCTAAACTGTTTCCTGGTTCTGTGTACAGGCAGAAAGTGTTAAAGTTGTATCTTTACATCTTTTAAAACTTGATAACTTTGTGCGTTATGATTTTTGTAGAAAGTGAATTTGCTCCTTTGAAAAAGATAGTCCTCACACAGTCGGAATTTGGTTATCCTAAAGAACCTCGTGCTGAAGATCTGCGTTTTTTGAATGAAACCGCAATACAAGAAAACATGGAGCATAAAGGGAAAGACTATTCAACAGCGTTTCCCAAACTCCAACAGCAATGGGAACAAGAGCGAACTAATCTGAAAACGGCCTTGGAAAACCACGGTATTGAAGTGTTACGTCCAAGAAAACTGACAAATACCGAAAAAGATGCTGTAGGAAACAAGGGATACGCCAATTTTTTCGTCCGTGATCCGTTTTTCACGGTTGGCAACTGCGTAGTGGAGGGTTCGTTGCGCTTTTTGCACCGCAGAAACGAGGTTCTTCCGTTGCGTTCTTTATTTGAGCAGTTTGTATATCCTGAAGATTGCAGCTACGTTGCAGTTCCCCAACCTGAAATTGCAGAACCGACAGATTCTGCCTTAGGCAAAGGTCCTTTTCTGGAAGGTGGGGATGTTTTGGTTTTAGGGAAGCATATTTTTGTCGGAAATTCAGGCTTAGCATCAAACGATCTAGGCATTAAATGGTTAGATAAGTTTTTAAAACCACAGGGTTATATGGTCGAAGAGGTGCGGTTACACCCTGATATCCTGCATTTAGACTGTGCGTTGGGTCTGATAAAGGAAGGGTTAATGCTTATTTGTGAATCTGCATTTCTGGATGGTATACCCGATAAATTGAAAGACTGGAAAAAAATCACAGTGTCCCTACAGGAAGCAACTAATCTGGCAACAAATGGTTTGCCGGTTTCTCCGGAACTATATATTACCGATCCTGCGTTTGAGCATCTGGGCAAACAAATAGAACAAGAAGGAGTGCAGGTAGAATATATCGACTTTGCTATCAGCAGAAGCTTTGGTGGTGCTTTTCGTTGCAGTACTCAGGCACTGTTGAGAACGTTTTAATTTACGGATGAAATTTTTCACCTTTCTTTAACATCTCAAGTATTGTTTGCATTCGTTTATTTCTTGTTTCAGGTTTTTTGGCGGTTTGCAGTCGCCACACAATTGAATAGATATTTGTTTTGTTAAGTGTTTTGAAAAACGCTTCTGCCTTTTTATCCTTAGCTAATTCATTTAGAAAGTCCGTAGGTACAACCATGTTGCTTGACGATTCATACGCTTGCTCCCATCTCCCATCTGCTTTTGCTGCTTCTACTTCTTCAATACCTGCTGCTTCCATCATTCCTAATTTGTCAAGTCGTTCAACATGCTCCCGATTTCTTTTAGACCATATGCTTTTATGCCTTCTTGGCGTGAATTTTTGAAGCCATGATGCTGTATCATAAGTTTTTTTTTGTCCATCAATCCAACCATAACATAATGCTACATCAAGTGCCTCCGCATATGTGATTGTTGTCACTCCAGATTTTATTTTGAAAAGTCGTATCCAAATGCCTGATGATTCTTTATGATGTTTTGCCAACCATGAAGTAAACTCTTCAGTAGAGATGAATGTCAGAATTGGCAAATTCGGTTTTGCCGCTTTGTTTTCGCCCTTAATTTTATTTGTCATTTTAAAACTGGTTTCAAGTTAACACCATACTTTGTTCGGAGTGCAATGATTGCAGCCAAAGTCCAGTATAAGCGTAATAAGAGATTTGAAAGCATAACACTTTCAACCGAATACAAAGATAACAAAAAGGGCTAACCTGCCATTTAGCACATTTGCCCGCAATGTATGTATTCGATGTTTCCTGCTGTGTTTTTGTTAGTCGCTTGTTTTTACCATAAAAGACTATTTCCGCTGTATCAAATGCTGTAATTCGGGGTCATTGCTGATACGCTCCATTTCCATCTCAACAATTCGAATAATGTCGGATTTAATCTGCCTGTAATTGGCTTCGATGACCTGTTTTATATTGTCATTATATCGGGTATGATAACTTTCTGCACTACAGCTTCTTAAATTAGTACAATTGAAACTCTATGAGCAAGCATAATCATGAGGCGTCTTTTTTATGTCGGCTTCATGTTTTAATAAATGTATATTAAATTCAATGTACTTTTTATCAAAGTAGAAAAGGCTATTATTTTTTTGTAGAAAATACATGAGGCGAACCTCAATAGTCACCTTTTGTAATTCAGAAATATATACAACATATTATTGCCTGTTTTTCACATCTACTTCAGTTAAATATTGTAAATTAGTTTATTTACAAGTAGTTACATTAAAAAGTTTAGGAAAGCCTGAAGAGTTAGCGAGATTAAATTCTAAGGTAGTTACTATGAAAACATTAATCGTCATCTTATGTTTTTTAGGGTCGCTTTTCACAGTCAAGAACAGCGGAAAGAATTTTAGTGAACATGAGCTCAAGAAAGAGATAATTAAGCTTAGCGAGCAAAAACAACAATATTTTTCTAGAGCGTTTAACTATTACTGGGTAGGTCGCGACACATCCGATTTGAATTTCCGTTTATATGAAAGAAGGGCGGACAGTACATTTTTTTTAAACTGTGAGCATTATCAAGAAGTTAACTTTGCAAGGTTACTGGATAGCCTGGAGCATGTACTGCCGGAAATTGGAAAAGACTTTAACCTATCAAAACTGCAATACATAACTTTTGAACAGACTGAGCTCTATCCAGATTTAGATGTAGCTTTATCCAACGAGTACAAGCAAAAATTTGGTTCAAAAGTAGTTACTTATGACGAACTTAAGGAATTTTTTATAGAATCGTCCGTTACTGCTCAGCTTAACCTTTTTATGAAACCATTTAAAAAAAAGGTGAAATATTACAGTATGGAAAAATTCCATTTAAGCCCTAAAGAAAGGTATAAGAAATTTAAAACCCAGCAGGAATTTGATAATTACCCAGAATATGCGGTTACTGGTTCAGATTTAACTGTGTATATAGAGGATATATAGAGACTGAAACGTTATTTTTGAACAAAGCAGCATTGTTATTCCATTGTGGTAGTGTAAAGCGAATTGTTAGCTACATGCTTTATTCCAATTTCCAAAAATGGAATTCTAACACATCCTGAAAGTAGCATCCGGCTTTACACGTTATTCCATCAAAAATATCAACATGTCCGGTTGCCCTAAATGATACGGGATCTATAGGTAGCATAGAAAAAATGTCTTTTTTACCTTGTAAATCATTTTTAAAGCCATTTCCATATTGATTGTCTACGCCTTGATAGTCGTCAAGATGCCTGTGCGTATATTTGGGGTTATTGGTCGTACCGAATGTTTTTTGCATCCACGCAATCATAGATTCTGCCTGCTTTTTTCATTATTGTTAATTGAAATGGTAATTTCTTTTAAAAGTTTATCAGCAATCGTTCTCTCAAAAGCTTAAATACCAAACGGTCATACTGAACGGGCTTTACAGCGTACGTATTTCGCAAAAATGTATTTCAAATATAAAAAAATAATATCATTCTTCAGAGATATAATATACCTATCCCCTGCTGTTTTTATTCTAAAACTTTGTAGCAAAAAACCACCGTTCCCATGCAGGTCCGAAAATATTTCCGGGTCTGTCCGATCCTAAAGACGCCCCGTGATTGTTACAAGCAACAAAAAGATAATACGTTCTGGGTTGCGCAATGTTTATAAGAACACCTCCCTGGGCAAATGCCGCCCGCTGCCCTCTTGCTATCCCAGCTGCAGCTGCTCTGCCACTTCCAACAAGTCCTGTAGAGGCATTTATGGCCGTGTAAGTATTAGAAGTACTGGAAAGCGAACAGGAACACCATACCGATCCATCTACCTGTATACCCCTGTTATTAGGATAAACAGACCCGTTTCCGTTGGCCACCGTTCCCATTTCAATATAGGCACCAAATTCTATCCACCATTGTCCCGGTGTAATATCAATGCTACCTCCGGTATCATATTGCGTGCTCCATTCCAGAGCATTTACACCTGCAATGGGTGCATCTCCGTAAACTATGTGAGTTTCCACCTCATCGGTTGACCAACTATATCCAATCCAGGCTTCCCGTTCTGCATCATAGTAAAAATGTCCTGCATGCGTTACGTATTTTGTCTTCACGGCAGTTGGAGGGTCTGATTGTGCAGCCGGATCTGCTTCTGTTACAAATACAATCTGACCGTTATTATCAGCTGTATAAGCCCCGTCTTTAGCTCTGAGCTGAGCTCCTGTAAGTCTCGGAACAATAAATCCGTCACTGATTGTTGCGTTATTAGGTTGCCCTTCAATATGTAAAGTTGCTCTTGGATTTTGGGTATTAATACCCGTTTGGGTATAGGCTGATATACCGGTAAAACAGGAAAGTAAAAGTAGTAATCTGTTCATCATCTTCTTAATTTTAAGATTGAATTGTATTTTATAAAAAGAATTTTCAGAAAGTACCTCATCTGTTACGACAGATTCCCGGCAGAAATGAAATCATCTTCAAAATTAAGAAAAAGTTGTACCCTCATGTTTTTGATATAATTCCATTTATTGCAAAAATTATTACTTTATGCTCATAACAGACACCTTTAACAAGTTTAAATTTAAAGCCTCTGCATTATATCTTTCCATGCAAAAGCT
Source organism: Paenimyroides tangerinum (assembly GCA_050990835.1). Lineage (GTDB taxonomy): Bacteria > Bacteroidota > Bacteroidia > Flavobacteriales > Flavobacteriaceae > Flavobacterium. The sequence goes on from CP158859.1 coordinate 2,746,826, forward strand.
GGTTTTATCATTGTAATCCGATCCTGATTGGGAACTACGAGGTAGCAGGTTCAACTCCTGTCACCTTGGCAATACTCCCTTTAATAAAGGGGTAAAACCCTAAATTCTATGAGTTTACAGGTTTTTATATCAGCATATAGCAATGGATTGTAAAGTAAACGTGGGCTAACCGGTGCATCTTTTTAAGCTTTATTTTTAGAAAATTAATAATTGTTTTCAAGCATTTGTTTTGTATTTATCACGGTTTAACTTTTTATTTCCAAACAATCAATATCTCAAGTTCAGCATTGTTTTAACCTGAATTAATTATTTCACTTAACGGGTATTCATTTTTGTGATAATCCAATAAAAACCAATGCTGAGTAACAATAAAATTGTTCCTATAATATTCCATAAGGTATGGTATCCGAAGTTTTCAGCAATGTATGTTCCTAGGAAAGGCGAAAAGATGTTGGCTGCTGCGAAAGCCAGAGCGTTAAACCCCATATAGGCACCCTGATTGGTTGCACCTGATCGTTGTATTGCGATTGTTGAAGTGAAAGGGAGTGTGAGCATTTCGCCTGTTGACAATATAAACATAGCAACAAATAACCAGACCATTCCCATATCAAAATTAAGCATATAGTAAGAAATACCCGTAATTGCCGTCCCGGCAAGCATGATTTGTCGTACGGTCATACGATGTTCAATAAGATGAATCAGCACCATTTCGAACAAAACAATTACAAAACCACTAAATCCCAAGAGTAACCCTATCTGACTAGAATTCAAATGATGGATATCTCTGTAAAAAAGCGGAAGCGTCGTGATTAATTGAAAAAAAGCCATCGAAAACAGGAAACAGAAGATATTAAAACCTATAAAAAGGCTATCTCTGTAAGCATTTCTTTCAGGTAATAGTTGGGGCTTTAAGGCTGTGCCCGGTTCAGTAGGAATAAATGTACGATGTCCTTTCTTATTTTTAAAAAAATAAACAAACACTAGTACTGCTATACTTGAGGCAATAGCATTGCCATAAAAGATCCAGTTATATGATATAGAAGCTAAAAAACCGCCTAAGGCCGGACCAATGGAAAACCCAAGATTTACCGCCATACGATTAAGAGAATATGCTCGTGTAATGTTCTCGGGCTTTGCATAGCGAGCCACCGACACCGAATTTGCCGGCTTAAGTGTGTCGGCTACTAATGTTAATATAAAAATCATTACAGCCAAACTTTCAAAAGTACGGAATAAAGGAAGAATCAGAAAAAGCGGTACAACAAGGATAAGACTCCAGCTTTGTACCTTAAAGTTACCGAATTTATCGGTCAGCCATCCTCCTAACCAGGAACCTGATACCGATCCTAATCCGAAACATCCCAATACTAAGCCAATCTGTGTTTTTGTAAAGTTTAGTTCTGAAGACATATAAATTCCCAAGAAAGGAATAACCATAGAACCGGTACGATTAATGAGAATCACCAAGGCCAATAACCAGGCCGAAGGTGATAATCCTTTGTACGAATTTACATAAAGACGTAGTAGTGCTTTCAATAGTTAATTTGAAAAATGTTATACTGACTATACTGGACTGTACTTATTTTTGCGAAGCTAAGGAGAATGTGGTTAAGAACAACTTAACAGCTAATATTTTTTTGACCAAATAGTAAAAAAATACCTCTGATCCATGCAATCTCATATTCATTTTAAAAAGTACCTAAAATAGTTGTTTTGTATACAAAAGAAGCACTATTTGCCTGCATGCAAAATTAAATTTAGTTGTAAATTCCATTTCTATTGTTAAGCAAATCATTTCTTTTTATTACTACAAAAAACAAGTATTTTTTAGCATTTTTTTCAGTAATTATAAGAGCTTACGATGATATTGAGAGATGTATTAAGATAGCCTTCTATTTCATTTGACCGGCAAGAAAGATAATTTTCACGTTTCTTTTTTTATATTTTTACAAAAGTAATGCTCTCTTTTTAATAGTCAACCCTGCTTGTATATAAAATTGATTTATTTCATTTGAAAGGGTTGAAGAAGCAAGTTTAGTTATAGTTTGGTTTTTGTCTGAGAGACGGGGAATTTCCCCGTTTCTTTTGTATAATGTTATTTTCTGTCAATTTTTTTAAGGGGCGATTTTTAGGTTTGTTTGAATAGCGTATAAAGGAAAACACCGGAAATATTTTTTTATACATCATTCAAAATTTGGCTATTGACAAAAAAAATAAGAATTTTGCACTGTGAAAACAGCTACATTCATATTATCATTGTTCATGCTTTTTAAACCGGTGCTTCCGGTAGCAGAATATGTAGTATTGTATGATTATATTAAAAATGAGCTCTGTATTAATAAAGACAAACCGGAATTAAAATGTAACGGTAAATGTCATTTGAAAAAAGAGATGGCAAAGGCTTCTAACACGGACAGTGATAAAGAAAAACATCGTTTTTCTACTACAGAAAATCATATTGCCGTTTATCAGGAAATCCTATTTGACAGTGTTGTTGCTTTTCTTCCTCTTTGCATTCAAAAAGCACTTTTTTCCTACAAAATAACGTATCATTTTTCTTTTACAAATCTTGTTTTCAGACCTCCCGTACTGAATTAATCTTCTTATTCTTTTATTAAATCTGTTTAAACCTTCCGTAACTGGTTGCGGTTTGCTGTACTTTTCCCTGATTAAAATGATCAGCAAAATTGTTGTGCAGTATTAGAAGAATAAACATTTTTTTCAACTCAACAGATCATTATATCATTAACAGCTACTGCGAAACAACAGCTGCAGCTAAAATATATTTTAGGCTGGCTGTTATGCTCGTATACGCTAACTGTGCTTTTAAACCAGAAGTTTTTGATGCTATTGTGATGGGTTGGTATTTATCAATATTTCTTAATCTTCATTACACAATGAAAGTTTTTAACCTTTTTATAATTGCAGCCTTGTTTGCAGTTACCACTTCGTGTACTCTTGACAAAACGGATTTTGAAGCCGAAATCAATCAGGAGGTTACTGAATATTTTGAATTTAAAGAAGCAGTCTCATTTACTAGTGGTGACTATAAAATCAGTATCGAAGCTTTAAACGGAACTTTTTATAAAGGGTATAATGAGGTTCGTTTAAAAATTGTCAATAACCAGACAAATCAAACGCTGGAGAACTCGGCAGTTACTTTTTTACCGGTATATACAGATTCTGATAATAATAAAATATCTTGTCCTCACAGGTATAATCTGGTCTATAAATCAAAAGAGCATTATTATTCAGGATATGTGGTATTCACAACTGTAAGCAATCCGGCAGAAAACTGGAATCTGTATATCTCTTTTACCGACCATAATCAGACATACAAAATTAACCAGGCAGTATCTGTTCAGAATCAAACCAACAAAAATCTGAACATGACAGTGTTTACCGGGAATGATGGAGAACATTACTGTATTGCACTTATTGCTCCCCAGAAACCAAAGGTAGCAGAAAACAAATTGGTTGCAGGAATTTACAAATACAACCAGCCAGCGGAATCTGCGAAATCTTTTCCCAATCCGTCTCAGTTTTCATATTCCGAAGCAGCACATTATACCTTGTTATTAGATCCGCGAATGCCGGAACCATCAATGGGAAATCACTCTTCACCTAATAATGTTAACCTGAGTCAGCAAGCCGACGGCTTATATTACGGAGTGGTCAATTATACCATGACCGGCAACTGGACTTTAAACTTTATTATGCTGAATAAGAACGGAGAAGTTGTAAAAGGAACAGAAGTATCTTCTGATTTCACGCCAGGGGTTGAAGGAGTGAAAAGCGAATTACATATTGACATTTTATTCTGATACCATGAAATACAGTATAATATTCTTGCTTTTTTGGGGAGTATTCCTTAATGCCCAAAATAAGGAGACAGAAAACGACAGCATCTCTATACTATTAGATGAAATAGAAATAAATGCCGTTGCCCAAAAGAAAATTGAAACCGAGATGAAAATGGCCGTTTCAGTCGATGAATTTCTGGCTTCTTCCAATCAGGTAAGTTTTATTAAACGCGGAGCTTATGCGTGGGAACCGTTGCTTAATAATATGAGTACGGAGCGTTCTGCCATTACAATTGACGGGATGCACGTTTTTGGCGCCTGTACCGATAAAATGGATCCTGTAACCTCATATGTGGAAAGCAATAATCTTTCGGCAATTGAGATAAAATCAGGTCAGGAAGGCGGTATGCACGGCGCAACTGTCTCCGGAAGTATCGATCTTAAACGTAAAAACACCTCGTTCAGCGGTGAAAACGACTGGAAAGGAGCTTACCAATCAGGTTTTGAGTGGAATAACAAACAGTTTTTTAACCTTGGAAATATCTCATACGCCCGTCATAATTTTGCGGCGGACGGAAGTATCTCGTATCGGAAAGCGGAAAATTATTCCGACGGACATACTGACGAAGTCAGTCATTCGCAATTTAAAAAATTCAATAGTTCATTAGGTCTCGCCTATAAAACAAGTTCACTGTCAGCGGTGCGGATTGACGCTATCTTTGACATGGCAAAAGATGTAGGATACCCGGCATTACCAATGGATTTATGGCTTTCAAGAGCTTTAATTACCTCTGTTTCTTACAAACACTTGTTTGAGCAAAGCTGGATTAAAGCATGGGATACTAAAATCTATTTCAATGCGGTAGAACATTATATGGACGATACCTCCCGGCCAGAAAATCGGGTGCATATGGACATGCCCGGATGGAGTACAACATATGGAGTACTTTCAAAAATAATCCTGAATAAAAACAAATATGCCTCAGAAATTCAGTTAAATGCTTATGACAATCTATCCATTGCCGAAATGCGGATGTACCCGCAAGACCGGAGTAAAAGAACAATGTTTGCTTATAGCTGGCCATGGGTAACAACCCGTTATGCCGGTCTTTCAGCAAATAATTCATTAGAGATTGCTGAAAAAAGCCTGATACATTTCGGGGCTTCTTTGGGGGTGAATTATAATTATACCAAATATCCTGACTTTAACTGGATTTTTCATCCGGGGGCACCTCAGCAAAAAACCAGGTTTTTACCTCGTATTTATGCCGGTTATAACTTAGAAATCAAACGGTTTAACATTTCTGCCGGTGGCGGTTATGGCCACCGTGCCCCCTCTGTTTCGGAAGGTTACGGGTATTATATCTATAATAGTTTTGACCGTTACGATTATATCGGAAATCCCGATTTGAAAAATGAAATTTCTTATGAGGTCAATGCAGCGGCGGGTTTTAATAATGAGAAATTTAGCATTCAGTTAAAAGCCAATTATTTTTATATCCGGCATTACATTATTGGCAGTATTCTGAGTATGGGAAGCCCTATGAATTATCAGTCAGTAGGTGTAAAAAGTTATACTTCGCTTGATTATGCTACCTTATTTAATTTTTCATTAAACGCCAGCTATGCCGTTTTAGAAAATTTATACTGGAAAGGAACCTTAACCTACGCCCGGGGTATGGATGATAAAAAAAGTAATTTGCCCTTTATTCGTCCGTTAAGTTATCAGACCTCGCTACATTATCATTACAAAGCGTTTCGTTTCCAGACTTCCGTAAATGGCGATTCAGAACAGGTTAATTACAGCCCGGAATATGGTGAAGACGCAACCCCTTCTTATATCATATGGAATCTGTCGGCTGATATTACTTTTTATGTAAACAACTTCAAAGCTGTTTTTCAGGCAGGAGTTGAAAATGTACTGAATCACTATTACAGTACGTATGCCGACTGGGGAAATATTCCCAGGATGGGGCGTAATGTTTTTACGTCTTTGAAAATCAATTTTTAATCTATCACAAAGTCACAATACTAATTAAATTTTAAAAAAATGAAAAATCTAAAAAAATACCTGATCTTATCCGTTGTTTTTACAACATTTTTATCTTGCAATTCTAATGATGATATACCCGTTGCAAACAATGTGCAATTAACATTCAAAAACACTTTTGGCGATACCGAAATTGTTTTGGGAGGAACGACTTCAGCCGCCGCAACGGTAAACACTTCAGCTACAGGACAAGTTCATCATTTTGCAGAGCTGAAATATGTTATCAGCAACATCAGGCTTGTAAAAACAGATGGTACTGAAATACCTTATAATGTAAACAATCTGGATAAAGGAGCAATGGTTATTGACCAATCCAAAACCGCTTCGTTGATCTACCTAATGCATAATATTCCGGCGGGAGAATACAAACAAATCAAATTCGGACTGGGAGTAAGAAGTGATTTAAACACATTAGACCAGGCAAGATTTCCCGCTTTTTATGCAACCGCAGGAGCCAACGATACCGAAATGATGTGGGAATGGGGAACCGGGTATCGTTTTACCAAAATAGAAGGCTTTTATGATACTGATAATAAACAGATGTCTATCCATACCGGAAGTACAGTAGAGGGAACAAGCGGCGACTCATCTACCTACACGCAGGGTGTTGACGCCTACAGAGATATAATATTAGATCTTCCTCAGCATGCAGTAGTGAATAATAAAGTACCAAAAATTAACATTAAGGCAGATTTTGACAGGCTGTTAAGCGGGAACACCAATACCATTACCTTATCATCAGGAACCGGAATGGAAGATAACGCCACACCTAACATTCACACAGCTGTTCAAATGGTGAAATTTGTAGATAACCTAGGCGGAAATGGCACAACAGACCTTAAAGGAATGTTCTCTGTTTTTAGCGTAGAAAACTAGTTTTAACAAACAGAGCCGCCCTGTTTCAGGCGGCTCTTTTAAAATTTATTTCAAATATTTCACTGTAATGAATACTTTTTTAAAAATTTTATCTCTCGTATTCTTACTCTTCCTCTTAAGTTGTAATAACCATGAGGATTACGAGCCGGTTTATTATAATCCGGAAATTACATTGAATATTCCTATTGGTTTTCCCGAACTAAATAGCTCAGTATATGCAAATAAACCAACAAAATATGGAACCGAACTAGGAAAAAAACTATTCCGTGAAAAAAGATTCAGTGCAGACAATACGGTTTCATGTGCTACGTGTCATATTTCGTCAGCTGCTTTTGCAGATAATTATGTACAGGCTATAGGAATTAAAGGAAGAATAGGACTTCGCAACACCCCTCCTATTCAAAATCTGGCGTTTATGCAGTTTTATAACTGGGACGGAAACAAACTGAGTTTAGAAAAACAACCTATTGTTCCCATCATTACACACGAAGAAATGGATTCGTCTATACTGGAAGTGATTGGAAAAATTCAAAATGATATTTTATATAAAGAACTTTTTCGAAAAGCATTCGGCGATGAAGCCATAACCCCTGAAAGAATTTACAGCAGTATTGCTCAGTATGAATATACACTTATTTCTGCTAACAGTAAATACGACAATGTAAAGCGAAACAATGACATTTTTACGGAAGACGAAGCAAGAGGATATCAGGTTTTTCAGCAAAAATGTGCCAGTTGTCACCGTACAGAACTGTTTACCGATCAAAGCTTCCGGAATATCGGTTTTCCCGTAAATACCAATTCCAACGAAGCCGGAAGAGCCAGAGTAACAGGCAATATGAATGATTATATGAGTTTCCGGGTACCTTCTTTACGCAATGTGGAATATACGGCACCTTACGGAAGTTTCGGTCAGTTTGCCACGTTAAAAGATGTGCTGGATTATTTTGACAACGGTGTAATAGAAGCACCAAATTTAGACCCTTTTCTTAAAACCAACAACAACCGGATTCCGCTTACCGAACAAGAAAAACAAGATCTTATCTTGTTTATGAAAACCTTGAGCGATAGTAATTTTATACGGCAATAATCAAAACCGCTTAATAGTTGCAACATCGATTTTCATCACTTTAAACCACAAAAATTGATTTATTTACAAATAGCCTCTAATAGTTTTTTATTAGAGGCTTCTTACTAAATTACTACTACAGTACGCCTTATCTCATTAAATTCGTTTCATATGTTTCAATCCAGTCTTTCACACTTATTTTCTGAACAAGCACTGCAATAAGTTCATAAGGTATTTGATCCATTTTTTTGAAACGAATACAGCTTTTACCCATATCCAATTTTGTTTTGCAATGCTTGGGATATTCGTTTATAAACCAGTTATACAAGTCAGGTTTAGCGTATATTCCCATATGATATAATGCCACAAAGTTTTTTTGTGATGCAATACTTACAAAGGGTAAAGGCAATTTAGGGTTGCAATGATACCCTTTTGGGTAAATAGCATGAGGCACTACAAATCCGATCATACCATAACTCATCGTTTCAGAAAATCCTTTTGGAAGATTATCTGAAAGAATTTTTCTCAATTTAGCTACCGCCTGTTTTCTATCATCCGGCAATAGCGCTATATATGCATCAATACTGTTAGCCTTATCTTCCATTTCGATTCGTTTTGTACACTTGTACCTCTCATGTTAAATTAATAGTGTTCCCATTTACATAGCAAAGATGCAGCTTATTTCTTTAATTTCTCTACTTGCTGGGCAATCCATTCCGGTAAATAATTAGGCGTACATCCTTTAGGTACCACTTCATCTTTATACAGACCTGTACGCTTACCCATTTCAATACATCTGGAACGGAATTCAGGCTGAAAAATTCCGATTTGAGCTGCCGTAAAATTCATAGCCCACTGCACTTCCGGTTGTTCACGCCCAATTTTTTCTTCCATTGTTAAAAGTAAATATGCTGTATTAGAAGGAGGTGTTTGTCCTACCCATCTCAAACGCCCCTGGTAATACCAGAAAATTCGTCTCTTAAGGGAAGATACACTATTTTCCCAGGATTCCATTAATGCAATTGTCTTTTTATCTTTTGAAAGCTGATTGGCCATTAACCAGTCTGCTAATTGCTTTTGTTCCTCTTTAGAGTGGCAAGCAATATCTGCATCAAGCCGGTCTACAAACTCCGGAAAAAGGAGCTTTTTGTCCATAATAAGAATAGCGAGCTGACGGGCAAAATAGTTACCTGTAGACCAAAGTTCAACCGCCAGTTCATGATCTTTTTTTATACTCTTTGCTATGGCGCGTAAATCGCCAAGGTTAGTAGTTTCACTGGCTATCTGGGAAAAAATACTTTGTGTCTTTGAAGAAATTTTCATATTTATTTCTTATGAAATCGGTCAAACTCCTCTTTTAAATGCTGATATTGTTGTTTCCATTCTTCCGACATGCTGGCATATCGTTTTTTTAATCCTTTAAGCTGGAAAGCCAGAAAACAGGCAGAAAGACCAACAGCCATAATAGCTGATCCTGCCCATATCACTAACGTAAAACCGGCAAACACAGGATTCCAGATCAGAATAAAACTGAATAGTAACCCCAGTACGGCGCTGAACGTAACCCACCCCCAATTTGTGTTTCCATAATTTTTAAGGTCAAAAGAAAAAGACATGAGTTGTATGGACCTGAACATTACGTAAAACCCTACTATAAAAGTTAATGAAGCAACTGAAACAGCAGGATTACTTACCAGTAATATTCCCAATAATATATATAAAATACCTCCTGTGAGGTACCACCCCCACCCCTCTATCTCGTTCTTATTCTGCAAGGCAAATAGTATGTCCAGAAGACCTGAAAAAATAAACGACCAGGAGAAAATAAAACTCAATGTGAGAAAAGAAGCTACAGGAGTAGCAATGGTATATCCTCCCAGTAAAAATAAAATAATTCCAATAATCAGAGGAACATACCAATGCTTTACAGAACTGCGAATGGTTTTAAAAAATGAATTTGTCATAATCAGTAGTTTAATGGTTATTTATTTTAATACTTCTGCAAGAAACAGTAAGGTATGCTTCCAGGCGCGCCGGGCCATAACGGCATTGTATTCTGGGCTTTCAGGATTGGTAAAAGTATGACCGCAATGCGCATAGGTAATTATTTGCCAGTCAGCGTTTGAACTGTTCATTTCTTCAATAAACCCGTCATAGTCTGCTTTACTTACAGATTTGTCCTCAGCCGGGTGCACTACCAGTACTTTAGTTGTTACAGGAACATGAGGCCGTTCTCCGCTTTTTTTAAGCCCTCCGTGTATAGATACTACACCCTGTACTTTAAATCCTGCCCTAGCTGCCTCCAAAGCCCCAGTACCACCGAAACAATATCCTATAATGGCTATTTTATCCGGCTGTGCGCCTTGTTTCACCAGTTCTTTTAAAGCCAGCGCAATACGGTGCTGATAGGCCTTATAGTCTTCTTTATATTGCCCAGCTATTTTAGAAGCTGCTGTATTATCTGCCGGAACAAAACCTTCTCCGTAAATATCCGCAATTACTACCATATAGCCTTCTTTTTCCAAATCCAGTGCAGCTTGTTTGGCCTCCTGATCAATACCTTTCCAGGCGGGTAAAACAAGAACTCCCGGAAGGCTTCTACCTGCATTAGAGGTAACCATACCGTTTAATTTCTGCTTACCGTCCAGGTAAACCACCGGTTTTAACTGCTGTGCCTGTACACTCATGATACTTATGTTCATTACTAAAAATAATATATATTTCATCTTGTTTGTTGTTTAACTACTCAACTAAAAAAGTACTTTCTTCAGGTTTATCTTACTCTTGTTCCGTTTACTAAATGTACAAATTTTTCTTCTTTATTGCGCTGCATTACCTGTTCATCTTCAAAATACTGCTTTCTGAATGAGAATAATATTCCTTATTCTGCTTGTTTTTTTCAGGAAAGATGTTTTATATTTATCAAAAAAATAGAGTAGTATGGAATTTACAGAAAACTTTAAAAAATCCAATAACTTCAGAATAAATGGCCAATTTCTTTATATTGTTGATGAACACGGAAAAGAATTGGAGCTTTTTGTAGGAGAAGAAGTAAAACATGCACGTTGGACAGATGAAGGAAGGCTTTTGGTTACTTTAGCAAGCGGGGCTGTCCGGTCTTACGAGAATGAGGTAAACTACATTAAAATTTAAAAAAAGCCGGGAACAGAATTCCCGGCTTTTTAATTTTGTCACCCTTTTTAATAAAGTATTCTTTTCCTGTTTTTTGTTTTTTCATATCCTATCATTAGGTTTTCTATAAATTCATTAGTACATTTAAAAAACGTATCAGCCAAAAAGCTGACATCGGAAATTTAAGGAACAAAATTTGCAATACCATTGCTGTAAAAAAATATTCACCCTAAATAAATTATCATGGACGACAATTTTTCACCAAGAGTAAGAGAAGTCATTACGTTCAGTAGAGACGAAGCGTTACGATTAGGGCACGATTATATTGGTACAGAACATATTATGCTAGGCATTTTGAGAGAAAACCAGGGCGAGGCAATAACTATATTAAATAATTTAGAAGTAGATTTAAATTTTTTAAGAAATAGATTTGAAGCTTTGGTGCCTGAGAATCCCAACAAGATGTTCAACGCCGAAAAACGTAACATACATCTTACCAAACAGGCAGAACATGCCCTGAAAAGAGCTTTTTTAGAAAAACGCCTTTTTAAAACAGAATTTATTAATACAGGACATATACTTATGGCCATTCTTCGCAATACCGAAGATCCTACAACTATACTTTTAAATCGTTGTAAAATAGATTATGAAGTATGTAAAGATCAGTTTTCAGCTATTTTAGCAAGTCATGACGGTGACGGAGAAGATATAACGGATCAGCAGCCAAAAAATGAAGCTTTTGATGACAATGAAGGTGACAATATGTCAGACAACTTTAATTCACCATCAGGCAATAAGGCGAAAAAGAATTCACGTACTCCCGTATTAGATAATTTCGGAAGAGATTTAACTGAATTGGCTGAAGCCGGGAAGTTAGATCCTGTGGTAGGACGGGAAAAAGAAATCGAAAGAGTTTCGCAAATCCTATCACGCCGCAAAAAAAATAATCCGCTGTTAATCGGTGAACCCGGAGTAGGTAAATCAGCTATCGCCGAAGGCCTTGCTTTACGTATTATCCAAAAGAAAGTATCGCGTATACTATTTAATAAACGTGTAGTCACCTTAGACCTTGCCAGCCTGGTTGCCGGCACTAAATACCGGGGACAGTTTGAAGAACGGATGAAAGCAGTAATGAATGAACTGGAAAAAAATACTGATATTATCCTATTCATTGATGAAATTCATACCATAGTAGGCGCAGGTGGCGCTACAGGTTCTCTAGATGCTTCTAACATGTTTAAACCTGCGCTTGCACGAGGTGAAATCCAATGTATTGGCGCCACAACTTTAGATGAATACCGTCAGTATATTGAAAAAGATGGTGCATTGGAGCGACGTTTTCAAAAAGTTATAGTAGAACCTACCTCAGTAAGTGAAACCATTACTATTCTGAATAACATCAAAGCAAAATACGAAGACCATCACAACGTTATTTATACACCTGAAGCTATTGAAGCCTGTGTAAAACTTACAAACCGGTATATGACCGACCGTTTTTTACCGGACAAAGCTATTGATGCATTGGATGAAGCGGGCTCCAGAGTGCATATCACACATATTGAGGTACCTGAAGATATTCTGAATCTGGAAAAAGAGCTGGAAGAAGTGCGTGAGAAAAAAACAAGCGCAGTTAAACGCCAGAAATATGAAGAAGCCGCTGCTTTGCGGGATGATGAAAAACGTATTGAAAAAGATTTGGCCGTAGCACAGGAACGTTGGGAAGAGGAAGCGAAAAACAACAAAATTGTGGTTACTGAAGAACATGTGGCTGACGTAGTATCTATGATGACGGGTATACCTGTTAATAAAATTGCACAGGCAGAAAGCAAAAAACTGGCAAAACTGCCCGAAGCTATTAAAGGTAAGGTGATTGGACAGGACGAAGCCGTAGCTAAAATTGCCAAATCCATACAGCGTAACCGTGCGGGATTAAAAGATCCGAACAAGCCTATCGGTTCCTTTATTTTTTTAGGCCAGACCGGAGTAGGAAAAACACAATTGGCAAAAGTTATCGCAAAAGAAATTTTTGACTCAGAAGATGCCCTTATCCGGGTGGACATGAGCGAATACATGGAAAAATTTGCCATCTCTCGTTTGGTAGGTGCACCTCCGGGATACGTAGGATATGAAGAAGGTGGCCAGTTGACCGAGAAAGTACGGCGAAAACCCTATTCGGTTATCTTGCTTGATGAAATAGAGAAGGCGCATCCTGATGTATTCAACATGTTGTTACAGGTATTGGACGACGGACATTTAACCGACAGCTTAGGCCGTAAGGTAGATTTCAGAAATACGATTATTATTATGACTTCTAATGTAGGCGCGCGTCAGTTAAAAGATTTCGGACAAGGAGTAGGTTTCGGAACGAAATCACGTCAGGATCAGATAGATGACAATGCTAAATCAGTTATTGAGAATGCGCTGAAAAAAGCATTTGCTCCCGAATTCTTAAACCGTATAGACGATGTAGTAGTATTTAACCCGCTTGAAAGAGAAGATATACACAAGATTATCAATATAGAAATTGAAAAAGTCTATTTACGGGTAAAAGACTTAGGATATAACCTGATGTTAACCGAAAAGGCGCTAGATTTTATTGCGGATAAAGGATTTGACAAACAATATGGAGCACGTCCTTTAAAACGGGCTATCCAGAAGTATGTAGAAGACACTTTAGCTGAAGAAATCGTAAACGGTAATTTATCAGAGAACGACTCCATTACGATGGATTACGAAGATAAGGCGGATGCCCTTACGGTTAAAATCAAGCACCGAAAGCCTTCCATAGAAGACAATAAAGAAAAAGAATAATTTAAGAAAGTAGTAAGAATTTCCTTACTACTTTTTTTATATCTTCAAAAGATTAAAAAACAGCTATGGACAACCTGAAAAAAATTAAACGTATCGGCAATGTATTAAGCATTTTATCTAAATACGGGTTCGATGACGTGATTGCCCGCACGAATGTAGAAAAATACTTACCTGGCGGTATTTTACGCAGCAAACGGGCTGAAAAAATTTTTTCACTGTCTATGTATGAACGGTTGCGGCTTGCTTTAGAAGAACTGGGGCCTACCTACGTAAAATTCGGTCAGACCTTCAGTAACAGGGAAGATATTTTTCCGTCAGAGCTCATTACAGAATTGGCAAAATTACAAGACAGCGTACCGCCTGAACTTTTGGATCCTTATCAGAAAATTGCAGATGAACTTATGATTGATCCGGCTGATTATTTTGAATATATCAGCACTTCTCCTATTGCTTCAGCCTCTATTTCTCAGGTATACGAAGGCAAATTACTCGACGGATCGAGAGTAGTCATAAAAATAAAACGCAGCGGAATAGACCGTATTATTTTATCGGACATCCTAATCATGAAAGACCTGGCTGCTCTTCTTGAAAATAATTATGAAATGGCTAAACGGATGAATTTAAAACAGATTATAAATTCATTCGAAAGTTCGGTTATCAAAGAACTTTCACTTATAAACGAATTACAGAATATAGAAAGATTCAGAGCAAATTTCGAAGATTTTGAGGATATCTATGTTCCGGCCACCTACAAAGAACTGTCCAATAATACTATTCTTTGTATGGAATTCATAAACGGCTTTAAAATTAACGATAAGGTTCAATTAGAAGCTCTAAAAATGGATCCGTCTGAAGTAGCGCAAACAGGCCTGAACAGTTTTTTAAAACAGATTCTCGAAGACGGTTTTTTTCACGCTGACCCTCATCCGGGCAATGTTTTTATGATGTATGATAAGCGTATTGCCTATATAGACTTTGGTGCAATGGGCCAAATGATGCCGTCTGAAATGGAACAACTGGAAGATTTGATTGTCAATTTTGTACTGAAAGATGCCCGTAGAGTTATAAAAAATATAAAACGACTCGCCATAAGCTATGAAATAAAAGACGAAAGGGCTCTGGAGAGAGATATCTATGAAATTTTCACCATTTTAAACAGTTCCGCCTTAAAAGAAGTAAATGCAGGTACTATTCTCAACAGGTTAAAATCTATTCTGGCCAATAATAATGTGCTTATGCCCGAGTACATTTACCTGCTAATGCGGGGTGTATCTTTAATTGAAGGAATAGGGAAACAGTTAAATCCTGACATGAATATTACAGACAGTATAAAGCCTTATGCCGCCAAATTGGCTCAGAACCGTTTAGCCCCTAAAAAACTGCTAAAAAAAGGATTAAACAATATGCGTATTTTGGCTGAAGGTTTTCAAAACCTGCCTGAAGATGCTACATTACTGCTTGAAAAAGTAAAAGATGATAAGTTAATAATTAACCACCACGTCTTTGAAATGGAAGCCATGCGTAAAACCGTAAAAAATGCGACGAACCGTTTAACCTATGCTATTATAATTGCTGCGCTGTCAATAGGTTCCTCTATTCTGATGATGGCTGAAATTCCGCCTTTATTGTTTGGAAATTCCGTTTTGGGACTGTTAGGTTTTTTAATTTCCGGCATATTGGGCATTTTAATCATTTTTTCTATCTGGCAAAAAGACAAATAAGTTACGTATACAAGCAAATTATCAAAAATTGATTATTTTTGCCTTATGTTAAAAACAGTAAACATAGTAAACAAACGCGCCAAGTTTGAATATGAAATTTTAGAACGGTATACTGCGGGTATTGTACTGGCGGGTACTGAAATAAAATCAATTCGTTTAGGCAAAGCCAATATAGCAGATAGTTTTTGTGAGTTCAACAACGGTGAGTTGTTTGTAATTAACTCTAACATTGAAGAATACAGCTTCGGTACACATTATAATCACAAAGCCAAAAGCGAACGCAAATTGCTTTTAAACAAAAAAGAATTAAAATCGTTACATAAAAGTGTGCAGAATAAGGGGCTAACCATTGTACCTTTGCGTCTTTTTACAAATGAAAAAGGATTGGCTAAACTTGAAATCGCACTTGCCAGAGGTAAGAAAAATTACGATAAAAGAGAAACAATAAAAGACAGGGAAAACAAAATAAATCTCGACAGATTGAAAAAAGCGTACTAAAATGTACGCTTTTTTTATTGAGGCTTGTCCAGTTTTCTTTCCATAATCCGGTAAAAATAATCTTGCAAATAGGCCTTGCATGCTGTTTCTATCTGATCCATTTCCGCATTACGCTGACTGATCAGGTTCTTCGTCAGGCCTTTGTCGTTTACATCATAAAAACCAATTGCCTGTTTTCCGTCAAAAAGGACAATATAGTTTCCTCTGGTAAACATATACTGATTAGAAACGTAATTCCATACAAAAGGGATCTCTTTATCGCTTAGCAAACTACGTCCCCAGCTTCTGAAAGGCTGATTATACCCCATATAATTTAAAACCGTAGGATAGATATCAATTTGTTGAGCCATATCAGTGCGCTTTCCTTTCAGACTACCGTTAGGTGTATAAAACAAAATAGGAACTGCTGCCCTGTGCATCATTTGTCCATAAAAATCATACGCACTTAAATTGGTATGATCGGCCGTGATAATAAAAAGCGTATTGTTAAACCAGGGTTGCTTTTTAGCTTCTTCAAAAAAGCGTTTAAAAGCATAATCTGTGTATCCGATTGTTTTATGGATAGCAATGGTTCCTTTTGGAAATGTATCTTTATATTTTTCCGGAATTTGGTAAGGTTCATGAGAAGTGACACTAAACATAGTGGCAAAGAAAGGTTCTTTTTTGCTATCGAGTGTTCTTTTCATAAACTGGAAAAAAGGTTCATCCCAAATCCCCCATACCCCATCAAAATCATCATCATTATTGTATTCTGTTTTTCCGTAATAATGATCATAGCCTAAGATATTTCCAAAACCTAAAAATCCCATAGAACCATTGGGGGCACCGTGAAAAAAAGAAGTATCATACCCCAGATCGTTCAGAACAGAAACCAGTGATTGAATTTTTTGTTTGGGAAAAGGAGAAGACGTAAAGGCATCTTTGAAAGAAGGAATACCTGCCAAAACAGATGACATGCCATGTATTGATTTCCGTCCGTTGGCATAAGCATTTGTAAAGTACAGACTTTCTCTGGCGAGAGAGTCTATAAAAGGGGTATAGCTTTTAAAATCTTTAATGGCATAATCTTCGTTAAAGGCTCCACTATATTCCCTGGCAAAACTTTCTGTAATAAATAAAACAATATTTGGTTTTATGAGCGTATCGGAATTGTATTGTTTTACAGGATTCGCAAGTCTTTCAGCTTCTGTATCCGACATAAAATGTTGTTTTACAAACGTATTCTTCCCAATTGTACGAATTATGGTAAATGGTGTGTTTAAAATAACATCGGCATGTTCCATCTTCTGTACATAGCGGCTTGCGTCTACAATATTCAAAGGGCGTGTCGATTTTTTTAAATCACCTCTTATTCCCCCCAGCACAACTACTCCGGTTAAGAGTAAATAAAGTAATGAAGAGGTAAAATACAATACTTTGTTGGTAATTTTCGCTTCAGAAATGTTTATTTTTTTATACAAAAAAACCCATAAAACAGCTACTATAACAAAGAGGAAGAACACATGCCAGTACCGGATTAAAAACCCAGAGAAAAGCGTTACCAGATTCGTTTCGTTCTTTAATGTATCAAACACGTTCATCGTAGTTCGTGCCTGAATAAACTTATAATAAATAAGATCTATAAAATTGGTAGAATAGGCTGTCAGATTCGGAATAAAGTAGACATAAATAAGTATTTTCTGAAAACGTTTTCCTGTATTTACCATCAGGGGAAGAACCGACAATAGTATAAATAATAAATTGGTATAAAAAATAGTAATTACATCAAACGTCAACCCTTTGGTAGCTAAATAAACATATTCTGAAAAGGAATTTACGTGTACCAGTTGATTATTATAGAGTATAAATAGTACCCGTGCTATGCCATAAAATAAAAAGGCGAGTAACAAACGATATAAAAGCAGTAATGCTTCTTTACCTCTAGAGTTTGCATTTAACATGTTAAATAAATTTAAATGCAAAATTAATTTATTATTATTAAAATAGTAACTTGCAGTAACAATTAAATATCCGGTTTAATTATTTAAGATATTTGTTTTTAAAATCCAATTATGAAAAACATAGAACGCTTATTTGATGTTCCTTACTATGCGTTGGAAAAGTATCACTTAGATGATTTTTTTGTAACAAAATATCAGGATAAATGGGTAAAAACATCGAATAAAGACTTTATATATAAAGCCAATCAGATCTCAAAGGCTTTGGTACATATAGGTATTCAGCCCAAAGAAAAAATAGCGCTCATTACTTCTGCCAACCGTACAGAATGGAATTTACTCGATACGGCTGTTTTACAGATAGGTGCTTATACAGTTCCTATATACCCTACTGTTTCGGAAGAAGAGTTAGATTATATTTTTAATCATTCTGAAGCCAGCTGGTGTTTTTTGTCAGATCAGGCCCTTTTTGATAAAGTCAAAAACATTCAAGCCAAACTTCCTTTGGTAAAAGATATTTTTAGTTTTGATACCATAGAAGGATGCCGGACGGTAAATGATTTAATTGCTTTGGGTGAAACCTTAACGAATCAATCTGAAGTGGACGAACTGAAAAAACAGGTAAAGACTGATGATCTGGCTTCAATCATTTATACTTCAGGTACTACCGGCAAACCAAAAGGCGTAATGCTGTCCCACAAGAATATTATTGCAAACTTTATAGGAAGTGATGACCGGGTACCGTTAAAAAAAGGAAAAGATAAAGCCTTGAGTTTTTTACCCTGCTGCCATGTTTACGAACGTATGTTATTGTATTTGTACCAATATAACGGCATAGGTGTTTATTTTGCAGAGTCCATCGACAAAATTGCCCAGAATCTTATGGAGGTTAAGCCCAATGTCATGTGTGTGGTACCGCGTTTACTCGAAAAAGTGTATGACAGGATCATTGAAAAAGGTACCGCCCTGAATGGGATTTCAAAAAAAATCTTTTTCTGGGCTGTAAGCATAGGAGAAAAATATGAACCTTTTAATGCGAATGGCTGGTGGTATGCTCAAAAATTAAAATGGGCCCGGAAACTGGTATTCAGAAAATGGAAGGATGGCCTCGGAGGAAATCTGGATGTTATTGTATCCGGAAGCGCCCCGTTGCAACAACGCTTAGCGCGTATATTTTCAGCTGCCGGAATTACAGTACTGGAAGGATACGGACTAACGGAAACCTCTCCGGTAATTGCTGTAAATGCCTTTATTAATAAAGGCATTAAATTCGGTACCGTGGGCAGGCCACTGAATAATGTAGAAGTTAAAATTGCCGAAGACGGTGAAATTTTGACAAAAAGCGACTGTGTAATGATGGGATATTATAAAAATGAAGAAAAAACCAATGAGGTAATGACCAATGGATATTTTCATACAGAAGATATTGGTGAAATTGATGGGGATGGCTTCCTGAAAATTACCGACCGGAAAAAAGAAATGTTTAAAACTTCAGGTGGAAAATACATAGCGCCTCAGGCCATAGAAAATGCCATGAAGGCTTCGCGCTTTATCGAACAGATTATGGTAGTGGGTGAAGGCGAAAAAATGCCCGCAGCATTTATACAGCCTGATTTTAACTTTGTGAAGGAATGGGCTAAACGAAAAGGTATCGATACAGGCAACACCAATGCTGATTTGGTACAGAATGAAGAAGTGCGAAAACGGTTTAAAGCAGTTATAGATGCTATTAATTCGCAATTCGGTCACTGGGAACAGATTAAAACTTTTGAACTGACTCCTGAAGTATGGAGTATAGAAGGAGGAGAATTAACCCCTACCCTGAAATTAAAACGAAAAATAATTAAAGAAAAATATGCTGCATTATACGATAAAATGTACCCGAAAAAATAAAGAGCGGCTATAAAAGCCGCTCTTTATTTTTATACTCTTCCTTTGAGAGCGTTGAATACCCAGGCTATGGCCAGAAAACCGATGCCAACAGCTGCAAATCCCCAACCGGATATATCGCTATAGCGGAAAGCGCCTAAAAAGATAAGCAGTATCCCCATGCAAATCATGATTAAGGTAGCAATACCTAATATTTTATTTTTGTTTAAGCTCATTTTTATCTTTTCAGCAAAAATACGAATTAAGAGAATATTTTAGCCAACATTTCATTCATGATATCAATATGCGACATATTGGAAGCATTTACGCCTTTGCTTTTCATATCAAACTCACGTAAAAAACCGATATTACGGCTAACCGTTTTCATGGGATAATTTTTTACTCCGCTGTCATAATCTTTAAGCGCATACTCACTTATTTTCAGTTCACGTGCACTGTCTTTCGGATGTATTCTACCGGTATTGTAAACCATACCGTGGTATTGTAATAATTTCGAAAAGTAATTATAAAGCAGTCCGAAAGTCAGTACCAAAGGGTTATTCTTTGAATTCTGGGCAAAGAAATAACCGATTTTGTAAGCCTTCGGAATATTTTTTTCAGCTATAGCCTTAATGAGTTCAAAGTTATTAAATTCCTTACTGATACCAATGTTTGTTTCCACATGATCAGGAGTAATATGGGTGCCTTCAGGTAACAGAATCTGTAATTTTTTAAGTTCATTCACAATGCGATGTAAATCGGTACCTAAAAACTCTACCAGCATGGCACCCGCTTTAGGGTCTATGGTATATTTTTTAGCTTTTAAAAACTGGTTTAGCCAGCTATCCATCTGGTAATCCCGTAGTTTTTTGCTTTCAAACAAGACACCGTGTTTCTCAATACTTTTATACAGTTTTTTCCGCTTGTCTAAACTTTTGTATTTATAACAGAAAACCAGAATAGTTGTTGGCTGTATACTGGTAAAATAATTCTCTAACTGATCTATGCTTTTAGCCAGCTCCTGAGCTTCTTTTACAATAACCACCTGATAGTCGGCCATGAGGGGAAAACGGCGCGCATTTGAAATAATATCATTTACGGTTACATCACGGCCGTACAGCACCATTTGATTAAACCCCTGCTCTTCTTCTGTCAGTACATTATGGGCGATATAATCTGCAATATTATCAATATAATAAGGTTCTTCACCCATTAAAAAATATATAGGCTTATATTCCTTTTTCTTTATACTTGCAATTATTTTTTTAACTTCTTCCATAAAAAAAATATAAAAATAGCACAGAAGGTTTTTTAAAACCTAAGGTTTCAATATTTTTGCGCTATGCAGACCCTTAATTTTCCAGCCTTTCAATTTCGACTCAAAAATAGTGAAAATA
This sequence comes from Paenimyroides tangerinum, assembly GCA_050990835.1. Classification (GTDB taxonomy): domain Bacteria; phylum Bacteroidota; class Bacteroidia; order Flavobacteriales; family Flavobacteriaceae; genus Flavobacterium. The sequence continues at coordinate 2,767,989 of CP158859.1, forward strand.
AACTGTTAGTGTTTGATGACATTCGTAAAAAGTTTGTACTGCTTACTCCAGAAGAGTGGGTACGCCAGCATGCAGTACATTATCTTTTTAAGATAAAAGGATATTCGAAATCATATATTAATGTGGAAAAGGTGATAAAGATTAACGGGCTGAATAAAAGATACGATATAGTGGTTTATAAACCTGACGGCAGTATTTTCTTATTGGTAGAATGTAAAGAACCTAACGTAACGATAGATCAGCGCACATTTGATCAGATTGCAAGGTATAATTTAACTTTAAAGGCCGATTTTTTAATGGTGACTAACGGAATTAATCATTATTATTGTAAAATGGATTACGAGGCAAAAAAATATCATTTTTTAAATGATATTCCTTAAAAACGACTATGTGATGAAAATAAAACATATATATCCCTTTTTATTAGCCATAACTCTGACAGGTTGCAGGAAAGGAAATTCGGAACCCCAGACAAATGATATTTCGGATTCGCTAACAGAAGTTATTTACTCCTCCAATCCTGAGTACGCGCTATCTAACAGAAATGCGCAGGAATATATTGGTTTGTTAGAGCGCAAACAGGCAGATTTATCAAAAAAGCTTCGAAAAGCAAAAGCTGAAGAAGCTAATAATTTACTGAGCGAATACCATAAGATCTTAAACGGACTTCTTGATTCTCTAAACTATACGGAAGCAAAAGCTCTGGCCAGGTATAATGAATGGCACGATACCAAGAATATACCAGATAGTATTAAGAAAAAAATAAAACTATACGACAAACTAGGTATTTATTTCAAAGAAACCGATACCTTAACTTATACGCTGAGTTTTAAACCCGGATATTTTTATAATATTTTTAAAAACAAAGTAACTCCGGATGTTCGGGCTTTTTTACAATTGCGGACCGACGACAAGAAATCGCCTTACCTGGAGGGGAATAAAGTAATTGTTTCGTGGGAAGAATTACGCAATAGAGTGCTGCGTTGGGAAGATTATATGAAAAGATACCCTAAAGCAAAATATATAGATATTGCAAAAAAAACGTATCAGGATCATTTAACCACTTATTTATTCGGTACCGAAACAACTCCTACTATTGAGTTCTCCAATAAAAAGATGCTGCCTGAATTTGAACAGGAATTCGTTATTATGGTAAAGAAAAATCCGAAAACTATTTCGGGAAAACTAACCAAAGACTTTATCGAATATTTTATTAAAAACAGCGGGAATTTTAAACCTGACGAACTCAATAAGAAACTTAAAGAATACAGCAAAGCAGAAATAGAGAAGAGTTTAAAATAAATGAAAAATATAGCCATTGTTATTTTAAACTGGAACGGTAAAAACCTTTTACAACAGTTTTTACCCAAAGTGATTCAACTCTCAGAAAATGCAACTGTCTACGTAATCGACAATGCATCTACTGACAATTCAGTACCATATATAACTGAAAATTTTCCGGAAATTAAACTTATTCGGCATCCTGAAAATTACGGTTTTGCAAAAGGATATAACGAAGGTTTAAAACACATTCAAGAACCTTTATGGTGTCTTTTGAATTCAGATATAGAGGTGACCGAAAACTGGCTTACGCCTGTACTCCGTTTATTTGATACGGATAAATCCATAGGTATTATACAGCCTAAAATACTGGATTTTAAAGCTAAAGATTATTTTGAATATGCAGGTGCTGCAGGAGGTTTTATTGATAAATACGGTTTTGCTTTTTGTCGCGGACGTTTATTTGATACAGTAGAAAAAGATAATGGTCAGTATAACGACGTAACCCCTGTTTTCTGGGCTTCGGGTGCTTGTTTCTTCATCCGGTCTGAAGTTTTCAGACAGCTTGATGGTTTTGATACTGACTTTTTTGCACACCAGGAAGAGATTGATTTATGCTGGCGGGCCTATAACAAAAGTATAAAAGTATACTATACCGGACTCTCAACAGTGTATCATATAGGAGCAGCTACTTTAAAAAAATCAAGCGTCAAAAAAACATTTTTAAACTACAGGAACGCTCTTTTGATGCTCTATAAGAACCTTCCTGAACACAGGAGAAAAACAATATTGTTTAAGCGTTTGTGCCTGGACGGTATATCAGGGGTGAAACTCATGCTGACATTGAAGCCACTGCACTGTTTTGCTATTGTAAAATCTCATTTTGCTTTTTACGGTCTTTTGCGTTCTTTTAAAGTAAAAAGAGGAATACAAAATAAAACAGATTATCATTATACTTCTTCTATTATCTGGGCATATTTCATTAAGGGTAAAAGATATTTTTCCGATATTTCACGTTGACATAAAAGGTGAAATATCATCCCCTGTTTTCCCATGCTTTTCAACTAAAAAATCCTTACTTTTTTGAGTAAGGATTTTTTAGTTGAAACAGTTAATTACAACCATCTATTCCGCAGGAATCATTTGTATTTGCCCGATTTTCGAAAGGTACTACTGTTTCCCGATAGGTTTGGGTTATAGCTTCAATAAACAATTCTATTGGCTGCGCACCTGAAACGGAATATTTTCCATTCAATAAGAAGAAAGGTACTCCCTGTACGCCTATGTTACGTGCTTGCGCTATATCTTGCTGTACTTCGTAAGCTCCTTCTTCGGTTTTTAAATAAGTTACGGCAGTATTTTTATCCAGCCCTATCTGTTGAGCCAGTTGTCCCAAAACGTCTCTATCGCTTACATCTTTCCCTTCTGTAAAATGTGTCTTAAACAACGCTTCTTCCATTTCACTGCCTTTACCCTGCAATTGTGCCCATTGAATAAGGCGGTGTCCCAAAAAAGTATTAACCACTACAGTCTGGTCCATTTTAAAATCAATTCCTACTTCTTTTCCTTTTTCGGTTATATGCTGCTGCATTGCTTCCACCTGGTCAACAGGCAGTCCTTTACGACTTGCAAGATATTCCTTTACGGTGATCCCCTCATTTTGATCAGATAACGAAGCATCCAATTGGAAGCTTTTCCATTCTACGTTTACAACATCTTTGAAAGGTAATTGTGTCAGCGCATGGTCAAAATTTCTTTTTCCAATATAACAAAACGGACACATTATGTCTGACCAAATCTCTATTTTCATTGTGAGTTACTTTATATTATCAGGCAAGTTACCACTTTTTATCTGTCGGAATACTTAACAAATTGATAATTGTACCTTCTTTGTAAAAAGAACCATTTGGTTAATCTCTATTAATAAAGTTTGTAGATACTATAAGAGACACATTAAACAGTAAATTATGAGTAAAAAAGGTACTCTAATTATAGTTAAAGCATTGAATGTAAGCCAAAGTTTCTTCTAAAGAAACTATTGCTGCAGCTAAAGTATCCCTTATTTATTTTTAAATTTTAATTCTTTTATCTCATTTTTCAAATCTCTAAGCACCTCTAAAATTATCTGATTGCCGGAATTGAAATCTTCTTTATTAAATTCGCTGGTGGCAATACTGCATGCGTATTCCCATATTTCCAGTATATCTTCCCAAAAGATCGAATAGGATTCGTATATTTCATTATCAGCCTGTACAACCAAAAAATCCCGCTCAATAGTGTTGATTTTTTTATAGGTCATTCCTTCATTTCTTGTGATGAAAATATATCCTTTTCCTTTTTTAAGTGTTCCGGGATCATCAATATATTTTCCAATAATATACGAATCATTCTTATGTGGGGGCATACTGTCGCCTGAAACAGGAAAGGCCCGGTATTTCCCGGAACTAAGAAAAGGCAATGAAATGGTTTGCAAACTTTCGATATAGTCAGGGTCGCTATAGCCATGCAAATATCCCATAGAAGCTTTATGGGGAATAATTTCTATTTTATTTTCTCCTGCCGCATCTACTTTAATCGGAAGTAAAATCCTGTTATCCGGAAGTTCCATAATTTCTTTAAGCGCAATCTTCCGCAGGTCTACAGAAAGCAACAAATCAATACTTATATGAAAAAAACGGGCTATTTTTATAAGTAATTCCAATGGCGGTTCAGCTGCCCCATCTTCATATTTGGCATAACGCCCTCTTGTAATCAATAAACCATCTGCTACCTTTTGCTGGGAAACTTTCAGTTGGTGTCTGAGATAGCGCATATTTTCTGACAAAAACAACATTGCTATGATATTTAGCAACAAATATATACAATTATGATAAAAAACATACTAATTTTACTCAGCCAATATATCGGAATTCAATTTAATGAACACTATGAAAGTATAAATAGAAGTAAAATGCAAACATAACAACCACAAATGAAAAAACAGGAATATGCCATTGTGGATATTGAAACTACCGGTGGTAATGCCGATGGAAGCCGTATGACCGAAATTGCTATAGTAATCCATGACGGTACTCAAGTTATTGAACGTTGGGAAACACTCCTTAACCCTCGGAAAGAAATACCTTTACCTATCTTCGCTCTTACAGGCATAAACAACGAAATGGTCCGTGATGCGCCGATTTTTAACGAAATATCAGAAAAGGTTATGCAAATGCTCACAGGACGAATCTTTGTCGCCCATAATGTCAATTTCGATTATTCATTTGTGCGACATGAATTGGAGGAAGCAGGATATAAATGGTCGGCCAAAAAGTTATGCACTGTACGGGCAGCGCGAAAGATACGACCTGGGTTATCTTCCTATAGCCTAGGTAATCTTTGCTATTCATTAGGTATACCTATCGAAAACCGGCACAGAGCGGGTGGCGACGCAGACGCTACGGCCGTATTATTTACCAAGCTGTTGGAATGGGACAAGGAAGGAGAAATGGAAAAAATGGTAAAAAAGAATGCACAGGACCAGCGGTTACCACCGAATTTACCGCCTGAAGATTTTGAAAAATTACCTGAGAAACCAGGAGTATACTATTTTTACGACCGAGAACATACAGTGATTTATGTAGGTAAAGCCATTAATCTTAAAAAACGCGTTGCGTCTCATTTTACAGGTCATAAGACTACGCCGCAAAGACAGCATTTTCTTCGGGATATTTTTTCTATATCATTTGAAGTATGTGCAACAGAGCTCATGGCACTTCTTTTGGAATGTGCTGAAATAAAAAAATTGTGGCCAAAGTACAACAGCGCCTTAAAACGTTTTGAACCGAAATTTGCGCTTTACCATTACACGGCACAAAATGGTTATAAATACTTAATTTTAGGTAAGATAAATAAGCACCAAACCTGCATAAAAGTTTTTCATACCATTCAAGAGGGTATAAATACAGTTAATACAATGACTGAAAAGTTTTCTATTGATCAGAGATTTTGCAAATTTTGCTTTTCGAAAAAAGAAGATCGTGAAAAGCCAACCGATTATACAAACTTACCTGAAGCAGCAGATCACAACAGTAAAATAGAACAAGCTATTGACCATATGCTTGCCGACAAACCTACCTTTTTTATTACAGACAGAGGTAGAACGCGGGAAGAACGCAGTTGTATATGGATTGAAAAAGGGCATTTTTACGGTATGGGCTATATTTCTTATGATACGGGATTTACCGATCCACAGCAAATTAAAGACCAAATGGTACGGTATCCCAGTAATCAATATAGCATGAAACTAATTACACTTCATGCTTCAAAAAAATCATCAAAAATCGTTCAGTTGAAAACGTAATATTGTTTGGGTAAATACATAAAAGGAGATCAACTTATTTTAAACATATTAAGAAACATATGCATTTATTTGATACTGTAGATTTATTTATGACCGGCCGTTCCGGAAAAAAAGAATTTGACCTTCCTGATGCAGACGTTATGCTTATGGATAACTTTTTTACCAAGCAGGAATCCGATGATTATTATCGGATATTACTGGCCGATACATTATGGCACAAATATGAAAGGCCAATGTATACTAAAACGGTAACAGCACCCCTTATGATATCGTGGTATCAGGATAAAAATGATGATATTGCATCAAAAAACACACCGGAACTTACCCCCTGTTTAAAACAAATCCGGACAAAGATTGAAAATGAAACCCATCTTAAATTTAATGCCGTTTTACTGAATTTGTACAGAAACGGCCGTGATAGCATATCATGGCATAGCGATAAAATTGAACGGTCAGGAGAAAATCCGGTTATTGTGTCAGTGACGTTTGGCGCTACCAGATTATTCCGCTTGAGACATAAGTTTCGTAAGGATATCCGGCCCGTTTCTATTCCGCTCCATCACGGTTCTTTTTTAATTATGGCCGGAAAAACAAATAGTTTTTGGGAACACCAGGTACCCAAAACCACCAGAAATGTTTTACCCCGCATTAAACTGACTTTCAGAGTGTTTTCAAATAAGCGGAAGCATACACAAATACCTTTTATGAAAGGTAAAATCACTAATGGCAATAGTGTTGAATTATTACCTGTTATTCCTTATCTGTTATATAAATAGAAAGAAACAAACTGAATACAGTTTATAAGTAAACCAAGAAAAAGCCTCTTTATTGCTACATCAGGATGATGTTCTGGTTGTATTACTTGTGTTTTGGAATTGAAAAAGTTTGCAGCACTCTGCCAACACCTGGATGACAAAAAGTGATCTATTCAGGTGTTTTAAAAACGACATAATCAAACCGTTCCTTCTGCCTAAATATTTTAATGAGGTTTTATATCTCAAGAATTATAGTAAAATATTTTCAAGTCCCTTTATATTGTAATATATTTGAGCTAATTGTAAAAAATTCAACAATGAAAACCCTCCGAATAAAAAATATGGTATGCCCCCGATGTATAATGGTAATTGAAAAAACCTTGGAAGAAATGGGGTTCGATATAAATGACGTGGAGTTGGGTATGGTTGAGTTTCATGATCCTATTACAATTGAGGACAGAGTCCGTATTGAGGCTAAAATAAAGCCTTTGGGATTTGAAATCTTAGAAGATAAAAAAAGTCAGCTCATTGAACGTATTAAAACACAGATAGTGGAACTGGTATCTAAAGATGTAAACGACTTAACCATTACTCTATCGGAATATCTTGCCAGCAAATTACAGATGGAATATACTATGCTAAGCAAGCTTTTCTCTGCGCAGGAAACACAGACCATAGAACAGTACTATATTCTTCAGAAAATTGAAAAGGTTAAGGAATTATTGGTCTATACCGATTTAACACTTAGTGAAATTGCTTATAAAATGAACTACAGTTCTGTAGCGCATTTAAGCAATCAATTCAAAAAAATAAGCGGACTGCCACCTACGTATTTTAAAGAAATAAAAGCGGATAAGGAACAGGTAACGAAAACACTTTCAAAAAATAAAAAATAAAAGTTTTTTACTTTAAACTGTGCTTAATAATGAAAGTCAGAAAGAGTTTTTTAACGCTATGAAAACCTTACGTTCTGTATTGAAAATGAGATTTTCTGACCGTTTAGCTTCTTAACTATATAGTGCTGTATTTAAAAAAAAACAGAAACCTATTAAAAAAGAGAAAAATAATTCCTACAACACTATTTTCCTTTCTTCCTTTTTATTCATTTTGCAAATCGATAAAAAAAGAAGTACATTCGCTACGCAGAAAAATAAAATAACAATACCATGAAACAAGTACCTTTACATAATATTCATGAAGCACTAGGCGCAAAAATGGTTCCTTTTGCCGGATTTAACATGCCTGTTCAATACGAAGGCGTAAACATAGAACACGAAACCGTTCGTAACGGTGTGGGTGTGTTTGACGTATCGCACATGGGATTATTTAAAATTTCAGGAGAAAATGCCCTGGAATTAGTGCAACGCGTTACCTCTAACGATGCCGCAACTCTGGTAAATGGAAAAGCACAATACAGCTATTTACCAAATGATAAAGGAGGTATTGTGGATGATATTATTACATACAAGGTAAATGATACGGAATATTTAATGGTGGTGAACGCTTCAAATATTGATAAAGATTTTGATTGGATTGCTTCACAAAACAGTATGAAAGCTGATTTGGAAAATATTTCAGATGCTTACAGTCTGTTAGCCGTTCAGGGACCAAAAGCAAATGAAGCCATGCAAAGCCTGACTCCGGTTAATTTAGCAGATTTGAAGTTTTACCATTTTGAAACAGGCACTTTTGCCGGGGTAAATAACGTTATTATTTCCGCTACAGGATATACAGGTTCCGGTGGGTTTGAGATTTATGCAAAAAATGAAGATATAGAAACTATCTGGAATGCTATTCTCGAAGCTGGCAAAAATTGGGGCATAAAGCCAATTGGACTTGCTGCACGTGACACGCTTCGTTTAGAAATGGGTTATTGTTTATACGGAAATGAAATAAATGACGAAACCTCTCCATTAGAAGCCGGTTTGGGCTGGGTAACCAAGTTTACGAAAGATTTTGTAAACAGTGAAAATATTAAGGCCGAAAAAGAAACGGGTGTTCAAAACAAACTCATAGGATTTGAATTAATAGAACGTGGAATTCCGCGTCATGATTATGAAATTGTAGACGCTGAAGGAACGGTTATAGGAAAAGTAACCTCCGGTACACAATCGCCTTCTTTAGGAAAAGGAATTGGTATGGGATATGTACCAAAAGATTTTGCTGCTGAAGGTAGTGAAATTTATATCCGCATCCGTAAAAATGATGTAAAGGCAAAAGTGGTCAAAACACCTTTTTATAAAAAATAAAATTGTAACACAAACCGATGAGAAGCTCATCGGTTTTTGTTCACCAAAGAAAAGCGGGTAGGTAAAAAAGTACATCTTCTTTTTAATGTCACCCGGTATGTTGAAAAGGATTGGGTTTGATTAAAAAGATAGAACGTAATAATCCGTCTTTCCTTTTGTTCTCTCTACCTTTCCTTCTTTAAATCAAATAAAATCAAGCGGAAAAGGTATTGCAATAATTACAATTATCTCAATTCGGTTGCCATTGCTTTTTCCTATCATTTTTACAGGGTAGAAGCAAAAAAAAAATCTGTTTTTTTTATAGAAATATTGTTTTCCTTATTTTTGTAAAAAATTAATAAAATAAAAAATGGGAAGAGCGTTTGAATTTAGAAAAGCTAGAAAAATGAAACGTTGGTCGGCTATGGCTAAAACGTTTACACGTATTGGTAAAGATATCGTAATGGCTGTAAAAGAAGGCGGACCTAATCCCGAAACCAATGCGCGTTTACGGGCTGTAATGCAAAATGCCAAAGCAGCCAATATGCCTAAGGAAAATGTGGAACGCGCCATCAAAAAAGCATCTGACAAAGATACGGCTAACTACAAAGAGGTGCTTTTTGAAGGGTACGCCCCACACGGAATTGCTATTTTGATTGAGACAGCTACAGATAATAACAACCGAACAGTAGCTAATATCCGTTCCTATTTTAACAAGTGCAACGGTACATTGGGTACACAGGGTTCTGTTGAGTTTATGTTTGACCACACCTGCAATTTCCGTATTCCAAAAATAGAAGGTCTGGATTTTGAAGAATTTGAATTGGAACTGATTGACCTGGGAGTTGATGAAATTTTTGAAGATGAAGACGGTATTATGATTTATGCGCCTTTTAATAGTTTTGGGGCTATACAAAAAGAATTGGAAGAACGCAGCATTGATATTTTATCTTCAGGATTTGACCGTATACCGCAGGTTACCAAAGAACTTACGGAAGAACAAATAGCCGATGTGGAAAAACTCCTCGAGAAAATTGAAGAAGACGATGACGTCCAAAACGTTTTCCATACTATGGCATAGCCATTACGTATAAAAAAGCCCGGAGTAGTACTCCGGGCTTTTTTATACTTTTTATTTATAATTGCGCTATCTCTTTAATTTCCGAAATAATTCGATCAGCTAAAGCATCTGCACTAGCCTGATTTTGTGCTTCCGTATAAATGCGGATAATAGGCTCTGTATTTGATTTACGCAGGTGTACCCAAGAATCGGCAAAATCTATTTTTACACCATCAATAGTCGACAGTTCTTCCTTACTGTATTTTTCAGTCATTTTTTCTAAAATAAGATCTACGTCCAGTTCTGGTGTAAGTTCAATTTTCTTTTTACTCATAAAATACTGCGGATAAGAAGCACGTAATTCAGCCACCGTTTTATCCTGGTGCGCCAGATACGTCAGAAATAAAGCCACTCCAACCAATGCATCACGGCCATAATGCAGTTCAGGATAAATAATACCTCCGTTACCTTCGCCCCCTATAATAGCGTTCGTTTTTTTCATAAGCGCTACCACATTTACCTCTCCTACGGCTGACGCCTGGTAAATTCCGTTATGTTTTTGGGTTATATCACGAAGAGCTCTTGAAGACGACATATTTGAAACAGTATTGCCGGGCGTTTTGCTCAGCACATAATCTGCTACAGCAACTAACGTATATTCTTCACCAAACATCTCCCCGTCATTTGATATAAAAGCCAGACGATCCACATCCGGATCAACTACTATCCCGAAATCAGCCTTCTCATTTTGTACCAGGGCACAAATATCGGACAGATGTTCTTTTAAAGGTTCCGGATTATGTGGAAAATGTCCATCGGGCGTGCAATATAATTCTATGACCTCTACTCCCATTTTTTTGAGTAAAGCAGGAATTATTATACCTCCGGATGAATTCACACCGTCAACCACTACTTTAAACGCTCTTTTTTTAACCGCATTTACATCTACCAGTTTCAATTTCAATACTTCTTCAATATGCCTGTCCATATAATCAGTAAGGGAAACCACCTGTCCTAAATGATCCACATCAGCAAATATAAAAGCTTCTTTTTCGGCAATTTCCAGAATTTCAGCCCCGTCGTCACCACTTAAAAACTCTCCTTTCTCATTTAACAGTTTTAAGGCATTCCATTGCTTGGGATTATGTGATGCCGTTAAAATGATTCCTCCGTCGGCTTTTTCTAAAGGAACAGCTATTTCTACCGTAGGCGTGGTAGACAACCCCAAATCAACAACATCAATGCCCAGTCCTATCAGAGTGTTTTGTACAAGCTGATGCATCATTGGTCCGGATATACGGGCATCGCGGCCGATAACTATTTTTATAGCTTCTTTTTGATGGCGTTTCTTTAAGAACATGCCGTAAGCTGAAGCAAATTTAACCGCATCAAGCGGGGTTAGATTTTCTGTTACATTTCCTCCTATTGTTCCTCTGATTCCAGAGATGGATTTAATTAGCGTCATTTCAATTTCAATTTTAACAAATATAAAAAACTTGTAGATACCTTTTACAATTTCCTTTAAAATAGGAAGAATTCCCTATCTTAGAGGTTATGAACTTTTTAGCACATATTTTTCTGTCCGGTTCCAATCGGCGTATACAAATTGGCAACTTTATGGGCGATGGTATTAGAGGTAAAGAATACGAATCTTTTCACAAAGACATACAGATTGGTGTGCTCCTACATCGCGAAATTGACACATTTACTGATGCACACCCGGTTTTCAGGGCGTCAAAACACAGGCTGTCGCCCCGTTACAATCATTTTTCCGGCATTATAGTAGATATGTTTTATGATCATTTTCTGGGAAAAAATTGGTCAAGGTATAGTCTTATTGACCTGGCGGATTTTACAAACGAATTTTATACTACCTTACAGGTATATAAAACCGAGCTAAATGAAAAAACAAAAGGATTAATGCCCTATATGATAGAACAAAACTGGCTGTATCACTATAAAGATACGGAATATCTGCAAAAAATCCTATCACAGATGGACAAACGTTTCCCTTACCCGTCAACTATGTATAAAGCAGTTGCAGATCTACAGAAAGATTATAATTTGTATCAGGAAGAATTTTTTGTTTTTTTTGAAGAATTACAACAATTCACTTCTAAAAAAAGAGATGAATTAATTTCTGTTTTTTATTGACAGAATTAGAAATGTCATTTACTTTTGTGATATGCAGAAAAAAAGAAGAAAAGGGATAGGTCATTATATAAAACGGGGGTTTCGCTATTTGGAAGGTATATTATACCTTTTAAAATCCGTTTTATCGGACCGGCAGTTTCTGTATCTTTCCTGTGTAGTTGTAGGTATTTCATCAGCTCTTGCTGTAACTGTACTTAAAACGTTTGCACATAGCGTTTTTGAATTGGCTACTTATCTCGACAGCTTATTAAAGCTTCCGTATATCAATAGTATCTTACCAGTGGCAGGCATTGTATTAACAGTATTTGTTATCCGAAAGTTTCTGGACGGTTCTATTGAAAAAGGTACTGCGCATATTATGATAGCTGTGGCCAAACGCTCAGGCATGATGCCGCGTAAACAGATGTATGCACAAATTATTACCAGTTCCTTAACCGTAGGTATGGGAGGATCGGCCGGACTGGAATCTCCTATTACCATTACAGGGGCTGCTTTTGGTTCTAATTTTGCGCAAAACTACCGGCTAAATTATAAAGACCGTACCTTACTACTGGCTTGTGGTGTAGCATCGGGTATTGCTACCGCTTTCAACGCCCCTATAGCAGGTGTGCTTTTTGCTATTGAAGTCATTCTTGCTGATATGAGCGTAAGTGCTTTCATTCCTATAATGATTTCTTCCGCTACAGGTGCCATTATGGCGAACATTACCTTAAAAGAAGGTATTCTGTTATCCTTTAAAAAACAATTGTCTTTCGATTTTCACAATACTTTTTATTATGTGATACTCGGTATTTTGTGCGGTTTGGTGGCTGTATACCATGCCCGTTTATTCCGGAAAGTAGAACACAGTATAGGTCATTATTCAAAAAATGTATATAAAAGAGCTTTGGTAGGAGCCGGAATCCTGGCCTTACTTATTTTTCTGTTCCCTACCCTATTTGGTGAAGGTTATGAAAGTATCAAAGCTTTATCGAATAACCAGGCCGGCAGAATTTTAGAAAATTCTCTTTTGGAATCCTTCAAACGAAACCAATGGGTTGTTTTAGGTTTCGTAGCAGCTACTATGCTTATAAAAGCGGCGGCTACAGGGCTAACTTTAGGAAGTGGCGGTAACGGAGGTAATTTTGCCCCCTCTTTATTCGTTGGTTCTTATCTCGGGTTTGTGCTTTCAAAATTCATTACACTTATCGGGTTAAAAGATTTGCCTATCGGTAACTTTACAGTAGTAGGTATGGCAGGCGTTTTGAGCGGATTATTTCATGCTCCTTTAACCGCTATCTTTTTAATTGCTGAAATCACCGGGGGGTATGGACTGATTGTTCCACTTATGATTGTGTCGTCTATTAGCTTTGCTATTGCCAAAAGATACGACAAATATTCTATGGATATTTTTACCATTGCGGATAAAGGTATTGTTTTTACATCAGATAAAGATAAGAACCTGTTAAACCGTATAGAGCTTCATCAAATATACCATAAAGAAATACAAACCCTTAGCCTGCATGCTTCTTTAAAAGATGTAAAGCATATTTTCGCAGCTACCCGGCAACAATTCATCCCGGTTACGGATGAGCAGAAACATGTATTAGGTGTAATTGACCTGGACAGGGTAAGAAGTACTATTTTTAGCGATTTTCAAATCAAATATTCAAACTTCATAGATTGTATTTCAGATGCTGTAACCGCTTCTATATCAGAAAACGCAGGTAATGTGATTGAGCTGATGGACAAACACAAAACCGATTACGTAGTGCTTACCCAAGACGATAAATGGGTAGGTTATATCACTAAAAATGATATCTTACAGGTATATCGCGAAAATCTTAAGAATTTACGTATAGAATAATACTTTATCAACTTTTTAGCTTTCCATGGAAGCTTTAAAAAAGCATAAAATCGTATATTTGTGCTTTCTGTTTTTGTATGCAAAATTTTGAAGATAAAATTGAGGTTTTAGGCGCCCGTGTCCATAATCTTAAAAATATTGATGTCATCCTGCCACGAGAAAAACTGGTAGTGATTACAGGGCTTTCCGGATCAGGGAAATCATCCTTGGCTTTCGATACTATATATGCCGAAGGGCAACGTCGTTATATAGAAACATTTGCGTCTTATGCCCGTCAATTTTTAGGAGGGCTGGAACGCCCTGATGTGGATAAAATAGACGGCTTATCACCGGTTATAGCTATTGAGCAAAAAACAACCAGTAAAAGTCCACGTTCCACAGTGGGAACCATTACTGAGATTTATGATTTTTTACGTCTGTTATATGCACGTGCTGCTGAGGCCTATAGTTATGTAACCGGCGAAAAAATGGTAAGTTATTCCGATGAACAAATACAGGAACTTGTTTTAGAACATTATAACAACCAGCGAATTAATGTACTAGCTCCGGTAGTCAGAGCCCGGAAAGGACATTATAGGGAATTATTTGAGCAAATTGCCAAACAAGGTTTTGTTAAAGTCAGAATAGATGGTGAAATACGTGATATTACACCCGGTATGAAGCTAGACCGCTATAAAACACATGATATAGAAATTGTTATTGACCGCCTTGCTGTTGACAATACGGAAGCAACACGTCAACGATTAGCGGAAAGCATTAAAACAGCTATGTACCACGGAGATGATATCATGATGGTTATTGCCCACGAAAGTGAAGACCATCGGTTTTTCAGCCGGCATCTCATGTGTCCTACATCCGGTATTTCCTATCCCAATCCCGAACCGAATAATTTTTCTTTCAATTCTCCCAAAGGTGCCTGCCCGCATTGCAACGGATTAGGAATGGTAAATGAAGTAAACATTCATAAAATTATCCCTCAGCCTAAGTTGTCTATTAAAGCAGGAGGACTGGCCCCGATCGGAGAACAAAAAAGCACATGGATTTTTAAACAATTAGAAATCATTGCACAAAAATTCCAGTTTAAATTATCTGATGCCATTGAAACTATCCCGCAAGAAGCTATGGATATGATACTGAATGGAGGAAAGGAAAGTTTTTCGGTAAAATCAGAGGTAATGGGGATTACCAAAGAGTATAAAATAGATTTTGAGGGAATAGTACCCTTTATAAAAAATCAGTATAACGACAGCGACAGCTCTACCATACGCAGATGGGCTAAGGAGTTTATGGATGAAAAAACATGCCCGGAGTGTCACGGAAGCCGTCTTCGTAAAGAATCGCTTTATTTCAAAATTAACGAAAAAAACATAGGCGATCTGGCAGCTATGGATCTGGACCAGCTTCAAGGCTGGTTTTTAGACTTACCTAAACATCTGTCAGAAAAACAAGCGGTTATTGCTAAAGAGATTCTAAAAGAAATTGTAACACGGTTGTCTTTTTTACTTGATGTAGGCTTAAATTACCTAACACTCAGCCGCAGCTCAAAGTCTCTTTCAGGAGGTGAGGCACAACGTATCCGTTTGGCCACACAAATCGGTTCACAGCTTGTTGGCGTGCTTTATATTTTAGACGAGCCAAGCATTGGACTGCATCAGCGCGATAACGAAAGGCTCATAAAATCATTAGAACAATTACGCGATATCGGTAATTCCGTTTTAGTTGTTGAACATGATAAAGATATGATTGAACGTGCCGATTACGTAATTGATATCGGCCCAAAAGCGGGGATTAATGGAGGAAAAATAATCAGTTCCGGAACACCTCAGGAATTACTGGCAGAAAACACCTTAACCGCACAATACCTGAACGGAACGTTAAAAATTCCGGTTCCTGAAAAAAGAAGAAAAGGCAACGGACATGAGATAAAGCTCTATGGTGCTACCGGAAACAATTTAAAAAATATAGATGTTCGTTTTCCTTTAGGTACTTTAATAGGTGTTACGGGGGTGTCAGGTTCCGGTAAATCTACTTTAATAAACGAAACATTATATCCCATATTAAACGCTCATTTTTTCAATGCTGTAAAAGTACCGCAACCTTATACCAAAATAGAAGGTCTGGAACACATAGACAAGGTAATTGGTATCGACCAGAGTCCAATTGGCCGTACGCCACGTTCAAACCCGGCTACCTACACCGATGTTTTTTCTGAAATACGAACCTTGTTTACGAAAACACCTGAAGCAGCTATCCGCGGTTACAAACCCGGACGCTTCAGCTTTAATGTGAAAGGCGGAAGATGCGAAACCTGTGAAGGTTCCGGTTTACGGACTATTGAAATGGGCTTCTTACCTGATGTATATGTAGAATGTGAAACCTGCCAGGGAAAACGGTTTAATCACGAAACACTTGAAATCAGGTATAAAGGAAAATCTATTGCCGATGTGCTGGATATGACTATTGACGAATCGGTACCTTTTTTTGAAAATATTCCTAAGATTTACCGTAAATTAAAAACAATTCAGGATGTAGGTTTAGGCTATATCACTTTGGGGCAACAAAGTACAACATTATCAGGTGGCGAGGCACAACGGATAAAACTGGCATCTGAATTGTCTAAAAAAGATACGGGAAACACCTTTTACATTTTAGATGAACCTACTACAGGCCTGCATTTTGAAGATATACGGGTGTTAATGGAAGTGATTCAGAGATTAGTTGATAAAGGTAACACGGTTCTGATTATAGAACACAATCTGGATGTGATAAAAATGGCCGATTACCTTATAGACATAGGTTTTGAAGGAGGTAAAAAGGGCGGCCAGCTCATAGCACACGGTACACCTGAAGAAGTTGCGCAAAACAACAAAAGTTATACCGCTTTTTTTCTAAAAAAAGAGCTAAATATCAAATAGTTATGAAAAAAGAATTCAACGAAGAAGAATTAAAAATAACAGAACGTTTACAACAAAAATCGTGGAATGAAATTAAATCGAACGATTCATGGGCAATTTTTAAAATTATGTCGGAATTTGTAAACGGCTATGAAAAAATGGGGCGTATCGGGCCATGTGTCTCTATTTTCGGGTCGGCACGTACCAAACCGAATGATGCTTATTATCTACTGGCTGAAGAAATCGCTTTCAAAATTTCTAAAGCAGGCTACGGAATTATTACAGGAGGAGGCCCCGGTATAATGGAAGCGGGAAATAAAGGGGCACATTTAGGAAATGGGACGTCAGTAGGACTGAACATTGATTTGCCTTTTGAACAACATTTTAACCCGTATATTGATCACGACAAGAACCTTCAATTTGATTATTTCTTTGTAAGAAAAGTAATGTTTGTGAAATATTCTCAGGCTTTTGTAGTTATGCCCGGAGGATTTGGCACTTTAGACGAACTTTTTGAGGCTATTACACTTATTCAGACCAAAAAAATAGGTAAATTCCCTATTATTTTAGTAGGAAGTGCTTTTTGGGCCGGCTTATTAGATTGGGTTAAAACTGTTTTAGTAGAACAATATACAAATGTATCACCAGATGACCTGAATCTCGTTAAAATTGTTGACTCTTCAGATGAAGTAGTTGAAATACTTGATAACTTCTATAAAAAATACAATCTGAGTCCAAACTTTTAAAGCATACTCGTATAAAAAATACCTGTGTTTCCTTTTAAGAAACACAGGTATTTATATATAAAAAAACAGTATAACCTGATTATACCAGTTGTTTTAAAGCAATTTCAAAAGCCGCTGCCGAAATATTTTTCTTATCAGGATTTATTGCATGCACTTTTTCCAGAGCCTTTTTAATAATGGTTGAAGCATCTGTAAAAATAGCCGCATCGGTCATATCAGCTCTGCTTTCCATAAAATACGCAAATACACGTGCCATTCCGCAATTTGAAATAAAGTCCGGAATCAATGATATTTTACTATCTACATATTCCATAATAGGACCAAAGAAAATTTCTTTATCGGCAAAAGGAACATTTGCTCCACATGTAATAACTTCCAGACCCGATGCTATCATTGCATCAACCTGACTTTTCTGTATCAATCGTGAGGCCGCGCACGGAGCAAAAACGTGTGCACCTATAGACCATATTTTTTCATTTATCTCGGCAAAAGGAATCATATTTTCCGCTACGAGTGTATTGCCTTTCTTCTTTAAAAACAATTCTTTGATTTCCTCAAAGCTATAACCGTTTTCATTAATAATACCTCCGTCTCTGTCAATAATCCCAATCACTTTAGCGCCCATTTCAGCAAAGTAATAAGCTGCTGCTGCACCTACATTTCCAAATCCTTGTACAATTACCTTTTTATCTTTTACCGTACCTCCATAGATAGCGTAGAAATGACGTACCGCTTCTGCCACCCCGTAACCGGTAATTAAATCAGCTACTTTTATTTTCTTATCAACTGCGGGAGAATATCTTTCGTCTAGTACTTCTTTTACAACTCCCTGACGTAATTGCCCGATACGGTTAATTTTTTCAGCCTCGGTCGGTTTAAAATGTCCATTAAAAACACCTTCCTGCGGGTGCCATATTCCACAATCTTCCGTCATTGGAATTACTTCGTGAATCTCGTCTACATTTAAATCGCCTCCTGTACCATAATAGCTTTTCAATAATGGGTATACAGCCTGGTACCAACGTCTTAAAACACCTTCTTTACGAGGGTCTGCCGGATCAAAATTAATACCCGATTTTGCTCCCCCTATAGCAGGGCCGGCAACAGTAAACTTTACTTCCATGGTTTTAGCCAATGACAAAACCTCATTCATATCTAAGCCTTTACGCATACGGGTACCGCCACCGGCCGCACCACCGCGTAAAGAATTAATCACTGTCCAGCCTTCGGCTTCTGTTTCGGCATCACTCCAATGAAAAACCACTTCAGGAGCTTTGTTTTCAAATTTCTTTAATAAATCTTTCATTTATGAAATCGTTTAGCTTTTGTTTAAATTTCCACAAATATAGTGTTAAACTCGCATTAAGTTCAATAGTTAGTCTTTTTTATTCTATCTGTAAACAGTACCCGAAGAGTGGTCTGCTGCAGCTCCTGTAACTGAAGCGAGAACATTTATTTCGCCACGCCATTTTAAAACCCCGAGTAAGGCAAACACCAATGCCTCTTTATAATTAATAATGGCATCTTCAGGAAGAAGTATTTTTTGTTTCGGCAAGGCTTTCTGAAGCTGGTTGATGAGATAGCTGTTAAAAGCGCCACCGCCGGTAACGAATATAACCGCTCCTTCTTTTCCCATATTTCGGGCCAGCTGGTACACGATATGATGGGTATAGGTATGCAAAATATCCGGTACAGACAATCGATAAGCGTCTATTACAGGAAAAACATCAGACAATACAAATTCAATACCTAATGATTTGGGATATGTACCCTGATAATAATGATTTTCATTAAGTTGATGAAACAAATCCTGGTTTATTTTTCCTTCTGAGGCCGTTTTTCCATTCTTGTCAAATGGCATTCCTATTTTATTCGCATAATGATTTAAAACCGTATTTACAGGGCAGATGTCATACGCCAAACGCTTCCCCTCTTTTTCAAAGGAGCAATTCGAAAATCCCCCCAGGTTAAGACAAAAATCATAGGCAGAGAATAATAAACTATCTCCTATGGGTACCAATGGTGCACCCTGCCCTCCTAATGTTACATCCTGAACCCTGAAATCACAAATAACCGGCGTATTGAATAAGTATTTCTTTATTTCGGGTAAGTTACCTATTTGAAGGGTGTATCCTTTATCCGGTTGATGAAAGACTGTATGCCCGTGTGATGCAATTAAATCAGGGGTATGAATTCTGTTATTGTATAGGAAATCCGCAATAATTTTACTTAAAAAAAGTGAATAATTCCGGTCTAAGACACCGAGCGCTTCTGGCGATAATTTTACGGCTTCATTAAGTACAGAAAACCATTCTGAAGGATAAGGAATAGTAGTAGCGTTTCCCAAAGTAAATTTCCATTCATTATTACCAGATGTAAAGTCTACTTCTGCCAGGTCAATCCCATCTAACGAAGTACCCGACATCACGCCTATGACTTTATAAGTTTGCTTTTCCATTCTCTAAAATTACGGAGATATTTTGAAAATTTGTCAATATAAGGTATATTTGACAACATTTTAATGGAAATAAACTAACAGTATAATCAATGGATTTTAAATTAACTGAAGATCAATTAATGATTCAGCAGGCAGCACGTGATTTTGCCCGTACTGAATTATTACCAGGTGTTATTGAACGTGACGAACATTCAAAATTTCCCGCAGAAGCTGTAAAAAAAATGGGTGAGCTGGGTTTTTTAGGAATGATGGTTGACCCTAAATACGGCGGTGCAGGTTTAGATAGTGTATCGTATGTTCTGGCTATGGAAGAAATTGCCAAAGTAGACGCTTCTGCAGCTGTTGTAATGTCTGTAAACAATTCTTTGGTTTGTGCAGGAATGGAAAAATACTGTAATGAAGAACAGAAACAGAAATATTTAGTGCCATTGGCAAAAGGAGACGTTATTGGTGCCTTCTGCTTATCAGAACCGGAAGCCGGTTCTGACGCCACGTCGCAAAAAACCACAGCAATAGACATGGGCGACTATTATGTGCTGAATGGTACAAAAAACTGGATTACCAACGGTAGTACTGCATCTACTTATCTGGTAATTGCCCATACACATCCTGAAAAAGGACATAAAGGCATCAATGCTTTTATTGTTGAAAAAGGATGGGCAGGTTTTGAGATAGGCCCAAAAGAGAAAAAAATGGGTATCAGAGGTTCTGACACACACTCTCTTATGTTTACCGATGTTAAGGTACCAAAAGAAAACCGTATTGGTGAGGATGGCTTCGGATTCGCTTTTGCCATGAACGTTTTAAACGGTGGACGTATAGGTATTGCTTCACAGGCATTAGGTATTGCCCAGGGAGCTTACGAGCTGGCTTTAAAATATGCAAAAGAGCGCAAGGCATTTAGAACGGAAATCATCAACCACCAGGCC
Organism: Paenimyroides tangerinum; assembly: GCA_050990835.1. Taxonomy (GTDB): domain Bacteria; phylum Bacteroidota; class Bacteroidia; order Flavobacteriales; family Flavobacteriaceae; genus Flavobacterium. Next base: position 2,788,682 of record CP158859.1, read on the forward strand.
GTTGCCTTTAAATTGGCTGATATGGCTGTAAATATTACCGCTGCCCGTATGTTATGCTTTAAAGCAGCAGCAGAAAAAGACAATGGAGAAGATATTTCAGTATCAGGTGCTATGGCAAAATTATTTGCGTCAAAAACAGCTATGGATACTACTATTGAAGCAGTACAAATTCACGGTGGTAATGGTTATGTAAGCGAATATCACGTAGAACGCATGATGCGCGATGCTAAAATTACTCAGATTTATGAAGGGACCTCAGAAATTCAGAAAATTGTTATTTCCAGAGGTATTGCGAAATAAGCTTTCCTAATTCAACGTTAATGTCCGGCAGTTATGTCGGACATTTTTTTTATCTTTCGTCTAAATTTGAGACAGTTTCCATGAATAACGACAAATCTATAAAATATAAAATCGCATTAGCCTATCTCATTCTCATTGCTACCACTGTTTTTTCTGGTTGGTATATTTTCAGACAAGTAGAAAATATTTCACTTCCGAAAAAAAATGTTGCTACAGAAACCAATCGTATTTTTATATTAAGCGATATTTTAACCAACGTTTTTGCTTCAGAATCTACCGGACGTATCGCCATGTTATCGGCCAAATCGGCCGATATAAAAAAGTACCACGCTATTATGGATTCTATCCAAACACAGATAAGTACATTTAACAGTTCGGTAGCATCGCCTACAATAACACAAAAACTGGACAGTATACAGCTTTTACTCGACAAAAAAACAAAAAGCTTTAATGATATTATTGCTTTCCGGAAAAAGCATATGGGTTCTCAGAATTTTGATGAAGCTTTTCAGGAAATTAGAAAAACCAAAGAAGAAATTGATCAGAATAACACTCAGGTACCGGATAGTTTAAACAAAAAGGACGGATTCTGGACCCGTATGGCCAATGTGGTAAATAGCAGTAAAAAAGAAGAAAGAGACAAAGCCAAAGAAGAACTCATAAAAAAAACACATGAAGCCAAACGGGACAGTTTTGCGCGTGCTGCCGAAAATATTTTTAACCGTGCCGTAGAAAGCGAAAGCAAATTGTCACAACAGATTATCAAGAAAGAAGGGCAACTCATTTTAGAAAACAAACGAATAACACAAAAAATACGTTCCCTTTTTGCCGAAGTAGAACAGGACGTTCTCCAAAAATCCTATCAAAGTATTGACCGCTCAAAAGCAATCATTGATGAAACGGCCAATAATTTGGTTTGGTCGGGAAGTATTTCCTTTTTTCTGGTTTTCATTCTGGGCATAATAGTTATTAGAGATTTGAATCAGAATTTCGAATACAAACGTAAACTTGAGCGGTTAAATCTGGAAATGGAAGATCTGATAAAACAAAAAACCTTTTTCTTTGCTTCTATTACACATGATATTGTTTCTCCTCTGAATACCATGGTAGGCTTTTCTAATTTACTTGAAAAAACTTTAACCGATGAAAAACAAAAAGAATATTTACAGAATATCACACATTCTACCCAATACATTCAGAACCTGGTTACCGATTTAGTCGATTTTTCTAAATTGGAACATAACAGGTTAATTATAAAAAAAGAATCGTTTCATTTCGGCGAGCTTATAAATACCATTGTGCTGCCACTGGAAAATGAAGCGAAAAAGAAAAACATTACATTAACCGCTGAGGTCAGTGAAGACGTAAATCGTTATATCTATACAGATCCTTATCGTTTACGGCAAATTTTGGTGAACATACTTACCAACGCAATTAAATTTACGCATCAGGGAGGGGTCAGCCTTAAAGCAGCTAAAAAGAATAACACAATTGAAATTGTCATTACCGATACAGGTATTGGTATAGACCAAAAATTTCATAATGTTATTTTCAATGAATTTCAACAGGCGCATGACGGTATCGAAAAAGTATACGGTGGCACCGGTTTGGGCTTAAATATTACAAAACGACTGGTAAATATACTCAACGGAGATATCTATTTTGAGAGTGAGCTGGAGCGCGGTACTACTTTTAGTATTACCCTTCCGTATGTGGAAGGCGAAGATAGCAAAGTGAATGAACTGGAAGTAGTATACGACAACGACCAGAAATTAAGTAATAAAACCATTTTAGTTATTGACGATGATAAATTACAATTGAAACTGATGTATGAAATTTTCAAAGACAAAGTTAAAAAAACAGATTTATTAGACAATGGCAAACAGCTTCATACGTATCTGGAAAACAATCGATACGATTTAATTATTACAGATATTCAAATGCCGAATTACAGCGGTTACAGTATTATCAATGATATTAAAAAACACGAACAGTATAAAAACACTCCTGTCATTGCCTTTACGGGTAAAACCGACCTGGATGAAAATGAATATTACAAACTAGGGTTTAATGCCTTATTGCAAAAGCCTATAAATATTACCAAACTGATGAAAATGGTACATAAGATACTGCAAATAAACCCTTTGAAAAATACTCCCGTACTAAATATGGAAAAGACTGATCATCCTAAAATTATCGGAAAAGATTATGATCTGTCGGAATTATTAGTATTCACACAAAATGATTACAAAGCTACCGGCGATATTTTACATGCCTTTATAAGTTCGGCTTATCAGGCCATGGAAGAACTGCATAAAGCAGCTGAAATATCAGACTATAAAGAAATAAGCCAAGTTGCCCACCGGATTTTACCGATGTTTCGTCAGCTAAAAATGCATGCACAAATTCCTGTTCTGGAATTATTAGAACGGGAAGTAGCTACTCTATCGGAAATGATATTAATGTCAACCCTTACTGAACTGAATATTTCAGTGAGCAAAACCTTAGAGAAATTAAAAAAAATCGAGCTTTTCTAAAGCTCGATTTCATATAGTTTAATTTTATTATACAACGTTTTCCTGTCAATTCCCAAAATCTGTGCGGCTTTTGTTTTATTATATTTTGCTTTTTCCAATGCCATTCGTATTGTATTTTCTTCGTTTTTAGAAGAATATAATTTTAAATCTTCTTCATTACGAACTACATTCACCGTGTCATTCGGCATATAATGATTGGAAGGCTCAAAAATTTCAGTTGGTAAAACCGATTTATCAATAATACGGGTAGTAGTTAATAAAACAGCTCTTTTTATAATATTACGCATTTCGCGCAGGTTTCCCGGCCAGTCATACCGCAGGAAAATATCTTTTACTTCATTTGAAAAATCTTCAATTTTTTTATCGAGGTCGCGATTGGATTGCTCCAGGAAGAAATCAGCAAAAAGCAGAATGTCGCGTCCTCTTTCTGCCAGGCGGGGTGCTTTTATGGAAAATTCATTTAAACGATGGTACAAATCTTCACGAAAGGTACCTTCCCGAACAGCCTTTTGCAAGTCTTCATTAGTGGCAGCAATAACACGTATATCCACATCTATTTCCTTACTACTTCCGACCGGTTTTACCTTACGTTCCTGCAAAGCGCGCAAAAGCTGTACCTGTACTTCATAAGTCAGATTACCTACCTCATCTAAAAATATGGTACCGCCGTTCGCCGATTCAAAATGACCTATTTTATCAGTAGTAGCCCCGGTAAAAGACCCTTTTACGTGTCCGAAGAATTCACTTGCGGCCAAATCTTTCGGAATAGCACCGCAATCTACCGCAATATAAGGCTCGTTAGCTCTTTTGCTTTTTTTATGAATAGAATACGCAATATTTTCCTTTCCTGTACCACTGTCACCTATAATTAATACCGAGATATTAGTAGGAGCTACTACATCAATAAAATTATGTAACTCTTTTGACTTTTCGCTTTCTCCTTTAATAACATCTTCTTTTTCAAAACAAGGTTCATCGCTATAGAAAGCTTTGCCTGTACCGGTATCTTCTACTTTTTTTTCCAGTATACCACCGCCGGCTTTTCGTTTTAACGCTTCTGTTATAGTATGGAGAATTTCATCGGAATTAATGGGTTTGGCTACATAATCAAAAGCGCCAAGCTTCATTACATTTACCGCTGTTTTAATGTCGGTATAACCCGTCATCAACACTACTTGCGTAGAAGCATTCTTATTTTTTATAAACTCTAACAGCGAAATACCGTCACTGTCAGGCAAACGTACATCAGTAAGTACCAAGTCAAAATGTGTGGAAGAAATCAGTTGTTCTGCTTCTGCATAATTAAACGCATTAGACACTTCATATCCCTTTTTGGTCAGAAAGGTTTTAAGCATCATGCAAAACGCAACATCGTCGTCAATTACAAGTATCTTCGAACTCATTAGTTTAAATCGAGATTTAATATAGTTTTTATGTATGGCAATCAGAATATAAATGTAGCTATTTTTTTAGGATAAACAACACTTTACTTCATATTAAAAAGGATAACCTATAGCAATGTTGAGAATAAGGTTGTCTTTACGCCAGCTTTTATCTCCAAAATCTATATTTTTAAAATTCCAGCGTTCAGATTTCTCATAATAAGGTACCCGTAATGGGATAGCGAGATCGGTTCTCAAAATCAGTATGGAAAAATCAAAACGTAACCCCACACCTGCCCCAACCGCTACTTCACTCAAAAATTCTTTGGAGAATTTTCCTCCCGGTTTTTCCGGATCTTCATTTAATAACCATACGTTACCGGCATCAACAAAAACCGCAGCATTTAAAAAGCTAAAGAGGTTGGCCCGGTATTCTGTATTAAATTCCAGGCGGATATCGCCGGCCTGATCATGCAAAAATGAAGATCTTGCGTTGCGGGGGTCATAACTTCCGGGGCCTAAAGTACGCGCTCTAAAAGCCCGTATACTGTTACTGCCCCCGGCAAAGAATTGTTTGGAAAACGGCATATATTCCGAATTACCGTACGGATGGGCATACCCGGCAATCAACCTAGAGGCCAGCATACTTTTCTCGTTCAGTTTTAAATAGTAACGTACATCATGTTCTGTTTTTATGTACTGGCTGAAAGCCACTCCCAGAATTTCTTTTTGGTTTCCTTTTCGGTAACTCGCACCGGAAATAAGGCCTGTCAGATTTGCAGAAGCATCAATCTTACCGTTATAATAAAAGGTATGCTTTTTAGGCAGCATAGTATTGGTAAATGTATAACTGTAGGTAGGTCCAAAAATCAATTGTTTTTCTACTGCGCGTTTAAGGGAGTTGTTTCCCAGAAAAGCCGCCGAGTCCATCTCTTTTCGGTATGCATCTGATATCTTCTCGGGTGATACATACGTAATATCTATTATCTTTAACTCATGTTCTTTCTTTGCATCCTCTTTCCATAAGTAGCCGAATGAAGCATTAAAATTATGCAACGTATATTCCTGTGTTCTGTTTTGATATTCATATCCAAGATTTACACGTGTTCTGGGCACATAAGCACTGGAAGATTTAAATTCAAAAGGCGCAATGATACGGGGCCATGTTAAGCTTATATTAGAACCTATACGGTAGATATTTTTAGCGTTCTGATGGCCACCCATCTGAAAATCGAAAGCTCCGAAAATAGTAGCTTTAAAAAATTCAGCTCCTTTTAAGAAATTCCGGTGGCTCCAGTTTAAATTCACTTCACTACCTGCGTAATTAGCTGAATTGGTTTTGCCCAGGAATTCTGCCTGCAACGATTTGAAACTATTAGGCGTAAGCATATAGTATACATCAAATTTATTATGTACAGAATCGCTTATAACAAACTGATTTTTTACAAATTTAAACGTTCCAAGGCTGATCAGCCGGTTAAGAGACAGGTTATGATTTGTTCTGTTATATAGATCTCCTTTTTTGAAATATAAGGTACGGTCATAAATCTGGGGTTTAAACCTATTTTCAGGATCTATTATATACATGTCTTTATAAGCCGTCAGCGAGTCTGTATTCATTTTTAGCGGGTTGTTTCTCCCTCTGCTTCTCAGGTTATAATCAGCAAAGACAAAGACTTTGTCAATTGCAAACTGTTTGGTAGCCATTTCTGGGGTGCTTTCTTTTAACCTGACTTTTAAGTTTACTCTGTGTTTTGCTTCCGTACTGTCGGCCTGAACGATTATATTATCAGGGTGAAAATAATAAAAACCTGTTTCTTTTAAGTAGTTATCAATACGTTCACGTTCTGCTTTAATAACATCCAGATCAAATGGCTGCCCTACTTTTAAAAGACTTTTATCGGCTACTTTCTGTATTTCTTGATTGAGAAGTGTTGAATCTTTCTCAAAAACTACTTTCTCAATTTTGTATTGCTGATGAGGTTGTACATGGTATACTATTTTTACTTTTTTATCTTTAGCAATGGTATCATAGCTGGTAGTTACATTAAAATATCCTTTATTCTCCGTATAATTTTCAATAATTTTTCTGTTAAATTCTATATCTACATCGCTGAATAATACAGGTTTTTCTCCTAATTTATATTTTTTCCAGTACCTAAATCCTTTTTCTTTTTTAGGTTCAGCAGTTGTATTATAAAAATAGAGTTTGGGGCGTAAACCGAGAAAAGATTTGTTTGGTTTCGGTCTTAACTGTTCCTGTAACGTTTTTTCCAGGTTCGACTTTTGCTTTTTTGAAAGCGAATCGCCTATGATATCAATAGTAGCACCCGTATATAACTGTTGGTTATCTTTTAGAAATTTAGTGTTGCTGCACGCAGCCAAACTTCCCAAGACAAGAAACAATACTATTTTATTTCGTCTTTTCATTCTTCTTTTCGTTACGTTGATTGCGTCTGAATTCACGTTTGCTTTTTTGACTCTCAAAAATCTCTTTAAATTTATTGTAATCTATGGTGATAATAAAACCTAAACCAGTTTCTACTATTTGTCCCTGCAATGCTACCTGATATTCATCTTTTCGATAAGCACGAAGTGTATAACGTCCGTCTTTTGATAAAGCGTAATCAAATGTTACGTTACCGGCAATATTGGTCATTTTTTCATTTGGCCGTTCCTGCCCTTCTAATCCGAAATTACTTCCTACCGATACTTTCAAACGGTCATCAAACAGTTTTTTGCTTACGCCTACATTTAAATCAGTACGGGTATTTTTTTCTCCTGAAGAATAATCGTCAGTAGATTCCAAATCAAAATTAAGCTCTACACCCGCAATTAAATCAGCTGCCAGGTTATTTAATTGTTGTGATAATATTTTACTAACGCTCTGACGTGCTATAGATTCAGCCGACATACCTGCGCTACTTTCAAACGGATTTTCCCCTATAAAACGATTCAGTAACAGCAAAGCGAAAACCTGTTTGTTCATTTCGGATTCTTCTGTACGCAATTGCGCCAGTTTGGCATTCACATCGTTAAGTACATCTGATGAAACGGTAGGATTGTTTTCATCGGTAGTAATATCAAAAGTAATCTCTGGTTTAAGCAATTCTCCTTTCATTTTTAGCAAAGTATTAAAAGGCATCCGCTGCTTATACATGTTTAGCTGTGCATCATTCTTTCCTGCAATCTGCTGTTCTATCAGGTCAATAGGTGCCGCATTCGTTTTGTAAACAGCAGTAATATCTACATCGGCTTTCATCGGTTCTCCGGTCCAGGTTATAGCACTGCCTTTCTGAATATCAAATTTGCGTTTTAATATATTAACCGACATTTCGTATGCACCTTCATTTACTTCATAACGCCCCACCAAAGTTGTTTTACCGGACGGATCTATACCTCCGGTAAGTTCAGCTTCTCCCTGAAGTTTAATAAAATCACCGTTGGCCTTATCAATAACTATGGATAGTTTAGCGTCTTTATTCAATTCAATATTTACCGACACATCCATTCCTTTCAAAGTAGACTGTGAACTGACCGTATCTGTTTTTATCGTATGTTGAAGAGCAATCTGGTCTTCGTCTATAAATTCTACTATTCCCTCGCGTTCCTGTAAACCGGGACTTGATTGCGGCAATACAAATGTGAAATCAGTCTTATCCGTAACGGTAAGTCTTCCGTCTACTTTCGGCAGATTAATATCACCCCGAATGTTTAAATTTGCATCAATAGCCATAACGCCATACATCATCTGGTTATCCGATTTTTCAGCGTTTACTACTTTAAAATCTCGACCGTTTACCGTTAAGGCAAAAGCATAATCCCGGTATGTCTTCGTCATTATCTTTCCGTTCAACATCAGTGCGTTTCCTTCTTCATCACTAATCTTAAAACGATTAAACTGTAAACCTTCCTCTGTAAAGGCAATAGCATCATTAATATCTTTGAATGAAGTTCCGAGCTGTGTAACATTCAGACCTACTTCATTGAATTTTAATTTTCCTATAATATCCGGATCATCTGCTGTTCCTTTAATTTGTAACCTGCCGGATACATACCCCTGGGCATTGGTAATAGCATTCATACTGAAACCCTGTAAACTTTCCATTTGCAACTGTTCGATATTCATCTCCAGATCAAAAAGCTGCTGGCTGGTATTATAAAAACCGGAAAGCTTTATATTATTATTAAAACCCGAAAGCGTTACATCTGCATTTAACCTGCTGGTAGTGGTATTATCAACCTTAACCGCCAGATTTCCCACCTTACTGCCGTATACTGTTAAATGGCCTACTTTAAGATCTGACGTAAACGTCATGTTATTCTTTATATCATGTAATTGTGCCGAACCGTTAATAGTTCCTTTTGCCAACAGGGAATCTTTTTTAATAATTTCAGTAATACTTTCTATTTTAAAATCTTTAATAGAAATTTCTATAGGGCTGTTCGGTTGAACGGTTTGGGATTGCACACCTATCTGGCTTCCTTTATTCGTGATAATAAAATGCTGTGCCAATATACCTTGGTCGGAAAACTGTATCATATTCTCCGGATTTACCTTCCAGTTTTCATAGTTTAACCGGAGACCGTTTTCATTTAAGGCAATCTGGGTGCTATTTTCGAAAGATTTTACTATTCCGGCCAGCTGATATTGTACTTCTTTCTTTTCGTCTTTTGTACTTATGTCATAGCTAATGGTATTATTTGCTACATTTCCTTGTATTGCTATATTGCGCACCGCCATACTTTCACTTTGCAGAGCATCTACTACGAAGCCATATTGTAGGGCTTCATTCGTATTGTTTACCTTTAATACCGCATGTTCTATAGTATTTTTGCCATATGTAAGTTTAGGAATATTTCCGTCAATTTCTATCTTTTTTGTATCTGCATCGTAGGTTCCTGTTAGTATAACAGTTTCAAAAGAGGTCAGCTCAGGAACAAACTTCTGAATAAGATCATCGTTTTTAATTCTGGCATTTAATGTAAAATGTTGATGAGGATCTATACCATTATCTTCCTTTGTATCTGCTGGTTTTTGAAACTGATAATATTGGTTAATAGTTTGCTGAACTGAGCCGAAAATCTGTGTGAGCCTGTATTTACCGTTTAGCTCTACATCTGCTATCTGCGATAATAATTTAATTTGATTGATACTGTCATTGGCAACCGCTTCCAATTTCATATCGCTTACAGGTATGATTTCTTTAGTATCTGAAAGTGCAAAATCATTCAGATGTAAATATCCGTTAAGCGCATCAGGATCCAGATTCTGGAAATCAGCGTCAATTGTTCCTGCTATAATCAACGGATTTTCATAAAAGCCTGTTTTATGAATATCCAGTTTTTCAATACGACCGTTTAACGCAATGGTTGACTGTTCTTTCGTGAAAACTCCATTTGCCTGTAACGCTAATAATGCAGCAGGGTCTTTCGAATTAATTTTCACGTCATATTGGCCATTGTTCACGGTTCCGTTTATATCAAGATGCTGATAGGTATAGTTATTATAATATGCCGAAGCAATACGGGCATTAACTTTAGCATCAGCTTTTTCCGGATTAAAACTTTCTCCCGAGGCTGCTATAGTTCCGGATACAGGACCAATGGTTGGGTTTTTAATAAATTTGCCGACATCCAATTGTTGCAGGTCTGCTTTAACCGCGTATACTTCCTGATGCTTCCGGCGCATATCTATAACTGCCTGTACCACTGCTTTTCCAAAGGTAGAACTTAAGGTAAGGTCTGCCTTTAAATTGCTGGCAGTACCTTTTGCTTTTCCGTTAATACGGAACTGAGGGGGTAAAGCAATAGTAGTAGGTAACGTATTTTTAGGTAATATAGCCATGACCGTATTTGCAGATGACGTAAATTCTTTCACATTCACATCAAACCATAGCTCAGAAGGACGGGTCGCATTTTTTATATGTCCGGAAACATTTACCACTGTTTTGTCTATACCTGAAACTTTAAAAGTGTCTACAGTCAAATCGTCTACAATTCCTTTTACCTGAGCATCAACCGTTAATACCGCATTTTTATACGTTGAAAAAGGTGGTGTTTTTTGTAACTGAGGGGCCAGAATTAAAAGATCTGATAATGCAATTTTAGATTTTTTCAGATTCGCTTCTATCATAACATCTCCCAGGTTTTCCGTCAATTGATCCGTAGAGGAATAACGCAATGCTATTTCATCTTGTAATAAAGTTTGTGGTGTTTCAAGCACCAATTCTTTCAAATAAGCTTCTTTATTGCTATATAAGAAACGGGTAGCCAGACGATTGATATTTAGGCCACTTTTTTCAGTTATTTCGGTTTTGATAATCTTACCTGAAAAAAGTTGTTTCTGCATTACAAAATCAGTCATTTCAAAATGCAATCTCGAAAAATCAAGGTGGTTAAAATCTATTCCTTTTGCTAAAGGCTGAACAGCCGTGTTATCATAAGAGGCCAAAACATCTTCTAAAAGCAGGTGGTTCACTTTTAACTGTAATGGCAGAGAGGTTTCCGTTTGTCTTTCTTCATCTGGTTTCTCATCGTTTTTTTGTGCCGGTAAAAACAGACGTGCTTTTATATTGGCTTTTTTCAGGGCTATTTGGTCTACTTCAAAAACGTTTTTTTCAAAATCTAGTGTCTTAATTTTTGTACTGAGTTCAGCAAATAATATGCTGGCATTCGTTTTGGTTATATCATCATTATAATCGACATTAAAATGGGTAAAATCAATACTGTTTACTTTAATTTTTAATGGCTTTTGCTGCGACAAAGAATCTACTTTTTCCTCTACTTTCTGCGCCACTTCTGTAACCAGATCCTGTTGTAATTTCAGACGGAGACCATCCAGACTGATTTTATCTACTGCATACGTATTATTTTCAAGGTCAAACGTTTTTACCCGTGTAGCAAATGTATTCAGGTAAAATTTTATATCATTTCCGGCTTGCCTGTCAGTGAAAGTAACACCTATATCTTCCAGGTTTATTTTATCTAATGAGATAATAAAAGGTTTGCTTTCCCTTTCTTCCTCGTCTTTAGTAGCGAATGCATCTATAATATATTGAAAATTAAATGTTCCGTTGGCAGCTCGTATCACATGAGCCCGTACTCCCTTAAGATTTACAGAAGTGATATCGGCTGTGTTATTCAATAGTTTTGGAATATGTAATCCTACATCTAAGGACTTCACGGCTAACAACGTATCAACTTCCTGCCCTTGAAGGTAGAGATTTTCCAGAACCAGGCTGTTGGGAAAATCGATATACACACGGTCCAGACTCACTTTAGTCTGGATCTTTTTTTCCAGGAAAACAACCAGTTTATCTTTCACAAAATTCTGAACACTTGGTATCCGAAGGCTGAAAATAAACCCGATTAATACTAAAAGAAGTGATACTATCGTAATTAAAGTATACTTTAAAATCTTTTTCCCCTTAATTTTCAAAGCTTTTTTACTTACAAATATAAAAATATTTTCTATTGCTGACGGGTTTCCAGCTTCGGCAAATGCAAATAAAAAAGCGATTTACTATAGAGCAAATCGCTTTTTAAGTTTATATTTATAAGGATTATTTTTTAATTAAGCCTAGTTCAATCAATCGTTCGGTTAAAAATTCACCAGCTGTAATATCCTCAAACTGTTTAGGATTCTTTTCATCTACGCAGTTTTCCAAAACATTTAAAGGCATATCACTAACAGGGTGCATAAAAAAAGGTATGGAAAAACGCGAAGTACCCCATAGTTCTCTTGGCGGATTTACTACCTGATGAATAGTCGATTTTAATTTATTATTAGAATGTCTCGAAAGCATGTCGCCTACATTAATCACCAGTTCATCATCTTCAGCAATGGCATCTATCCACTCTCCTTTATGATTCTGTACCTGTAAACCTTTCCCCTGTGCTCCCATCAGTAACGTAATGAGGTTAATATCGCCATGTGCTGCAGCTCGTACGGCATCTTTAGGTTCTTCTGTAATGGGCGGATAATGTATAGGACGCAGAATAGAATTTCCGTTTTTAACATACTTATCAAAATAAAATTCCTCTAGTCCTAAATAAATGGCAAGTGCTCTTAACACATAAACACCTGTTTTTTCAAGCATCTTGTAAGCTTGCTTACCCACTTCATTAAACTCAGGAAGTTCTGCTACGGTAATATTTGCGGGATATTCTGCTTCCAGTTTCGGATTGTTTTCCACGTACTGTCCGAAATGCCAGAATTCCTTTAAATCACCCGTAGTTCTTCCCTTAGCCGATTCTTTTCCAAACGACACATACCCCCTCTGCCCGCCAATACCGGGAATTTCGTATTTCGCTTTTGTTGTTGCCGGAAGATGAAAAAATTGCCGGACCTGGCTGTATAAATCCTCTACCAACTGATCATTTAAAAAATGACCTTTTAATGCTACGAATCCAATATCTTCGTAAGCTTTTCCGATTTCATTTACAAATTTTTGTTTACGTACCGGGTCATCCGATAGGAAATCACGCAAGTCAACACTAGGAATGTTTTGCATTTTGTATGAATTTTAGAAAAGTAAAAATACAAAATCGGATCTATTTCTTAACAAATTTTGTCTGTAAATTGTTAATTACAAAACAAAGGGATGTACGTTAAAATAATCTCTTATCTATAATCATATATCGGATTATTTTTCACTTATGCATTATACCTCATAGTACCTGCTCACCTGATCAACCAACCGTTTTCCACTTTTTTATCTGGGCCAAGCAATGTTACCTCTTTATCGTTCACCGCTCCAAGTACCAGGCATTCACTCATGAAATTAGCTATCTGCTTGGGAGGAAAATTTACTACTGCCACCACCTGTTTTCCTATTACGTCTTCAACACTGTATAATTGTGTAATCTGAGCCGAAGTTTTTTTAATACCTAAAAAACCAAAATCAATCCAGAGTTTATAGGCCGGATTCCGGGCTTCTTTAAATATTTCTGCGTTAATAACAGTTCCAACACGCATTTCCACTTTTTCAAAATCAGTCCAGGTAATTTCCATTATTTTTTATTTTTCAGTAATTCTGTTTTTCTTTTAGCAAACAATTCCGAACACCGGGTAATATAGGTATCTGAAAGAGAGCCATCAAATTGGTCTAACGTTTCTTTCTTCAATTTCATCTTAGTTTTTATTTCAGGAATAGCCTTTAAGTTGTTTTCTTCCATGTCAAAATAATTCCAGTTTCCCACATAATCATGGGTAAGCAGGTTTACACTGGATTCTCCGCTGCCGTCATTAGAAGCGGGGCCAAACTCATAACGGCTCATACCTATTGTTTCCATCCGTCCTGTTTTTTTATTATAACGAAATTGTACGGAAAATCCTGCACGCATATAGTTTACATTAAAATAAAAACCTCCCGCAGCCGCATGAAAAGAGACATTATCAGCTATCTGGTCAATTGGTTTCGATTTCACTAGGACGTTCTCATTACCTGAGAGCTTACAAAGAATAACCTCCTCCTCCAACCAGACTTTATCTGCTATACCGTCTCCATTCATATCATGTTCCAATATTTCCTGAGAAAAAGCGGCCGTAAAAACCCATAAAAAACATCCTAAAAACCCTATTTTCATAACTAAAATGATTGAACAAATAAATGTATAAAAAATTTTTTAACTCCTTTTAAAAGCATTAATTTTATCGGCAATAAATGATGGCAATGGAAGCATTAAAATTCGATAAACAAAACATTAGTAACGACGTTCTTTTACATTTATATAAGCGCATTTTAAAACCCCGGATGATTGAGGAAAAAATGCTGATTTTAATCCGTCAGGGAAAAGTCTCTAAATGGTTTTCAGGTATAGGCCAGGAAGCTATTGCAGTTGGCGTAACCTCGGTTTTACATGACGATGAGTATATTTTACCTATGCACCGTAATTTAGGTGTATTTACCAGCCGTAATATCCCTTTACATCGCTTGTTTTCACAGTGGCAAGGAAAAGCCAATGGCTTTACAAAAGGCCGGGACCGTTCTTTTCATTTCGGAACACAGGAATATAAAATTATAGGCATGATCTCGCATTTAGGCCCGCAAATGGGAATAGCAGACGGCATTGCTTTAGCGCACAGATTGCGTAAAGAGAAAAAAGTAACAGCTGTTTTTACGGGAGAAGGTGCTACTTCTGAAGGTGATTTTCACGAAGCTTTAAATGTAGCTTCTGTATGGGATTTACCTGTTTTATTTGTAATTGAAAATAACGGCTATGGATTATCCACTCCTACCAATGAACAGTATCGTTGTAAAAACCTTGCCGACAGAGGCGTAGGATATGGTATGGAAAGCCACATTATAGAAGGAAACAACATTTTAGAGGTTTACACAAAACTTAGTGCTATTACGGCGTCTATGAGAGAAAATCCTCGTCCTGTTTTAATAGAATTCAAAACATTCCGCATGCGCGGACATGAAGAAGCCAGCGGCACCAAATACATTCCTCAGGAGTTATTTGACATGTGGAAAATTAAAGATCCTGTAGATAATTATAAAAATTATTTATTCGAAATCGGCGTGTTAAATGATGCCCTGGATGCTGAAATACGCCATGACATTAAAACAGAAATCGATACCGACTGGAAAAAAGTTCAGGAAGAACAGGCTATTGAAGCCCGTTTAGAAGAAGAACTAAATGATGTATATAAACCTTATACATTTGAAGACATCCAGCCTTCTTCGGCAGAAACCGAAAATATCCGTTTTATCGACGCACTATCACAAGGTTTACGTCAATCAATGGAAAAACACCCGAACCTTGTTATCATGGGACAGGATATTGCAGAATACGGCGGAGCTTTTAAAGTAACTGACGGCTTTGTGGATGCTTTTGGAAAAGAACGGGTACGCAATACACCTATTTGCGAAAGCATCATCGTTTCAGCCGGTATGGGTCTGTCTATTAATAAACATAAAGCGGTTGTAGAAATGCAGTTTGCTGATTTTGTATCAACCGGTTTCAACCCTATTGTAAATTTATTGGCTAAATCGCACTACCGGTGGTTAGAACATGCCGATGTAGTGGTTCGTATGCCTTGTGGTGGTGGTACCCAGGCAGGTCCATTTCACTCACAAACAAACGAAGCATGGTTTACCAAAACGCCTGGTTTAAAGGTAGTTTACCCTGCTTTCCCGGCAGATGCTAAAGGATTGTTGAATACAGCCATTAACGACCCTAACCCTGTTATATTTTTTGAACATAAATTATTATACAGAAGTATTTACCAGGAAGTTCCGAAAGCGTATTACACCACGCCATTCGGTAAAGCGTCGCTGTTAAAAGAAGGGGAAGATATTACCATTATTTCTTTTGGTGCCGGCGTACATTGGGCATTGGAAACATTAGAGAAGCACCCGGAATTATCAGCCGATCTGATCGACTTGAGAACCCTACAGCCTATAGACTATGAAACGGTATTTGCTTCGGTCAAAAAAACGGGTAAAGTTATTATTTTACAAGAAGATACACTTTTTGGAGGAATTGCCAGCGATGTATCTTCTGCGATAATGGAAGAATGTTTTGAATTTTTAGATGCACCGGTAAAACGCGTCGGAAGTTTAGAAACGCCTATTCCGTTTATGAAAAATTTAGAAGATCAGTATTTGCCGAAAGTCCGTTTTGAAAACACGCTATTACAGCTTTTAGCTTACTAAACAAACACACACTATAACATGAATACTATAACCACAACACAATTTAATTTCCCGAATCAGAAATCGGTTTACAGAGGCAAAGTACGGGAAGTATACAATATTAACGATGATTTATTGGTAATGGTGGCTACCGATCGTTTATCGGCCTTTGATGTGGTAATGCCTAAAGGCATACCTTATAAAGGGCAGATTTTAAATCAGATTGCTACCAAATTTATGCAGCTGACAGAAGATATTGTTCCGAACTGGCTGATAGCCACACCCGATCCGAATGTAGCTGTAGGCCATCTATGCGACCCTTTTAAGGTTGAAATGGTCATCCGTGGCTATTTATCAGGGCATGCTGCCAGGGAATACGCTGCCGGAAAACGTGTACTATGCGGAGTAACCATGCCGGAAGGAATGAAAGAAAATGATAAATTTCCTGAACCAATCATCACCCCGTCCACCAAAGCTGATAACGGAGAACACGACGAAGATATCTCCCGTGAAAATATTTTGTCTAAAGGTATTGTTTCGGAAGAAGATTATAACGTTCTGGAACATTATACACGGGCATTATATCAAAGAGGGAGCGAAATAGCAGCTTCACGAGGACTGATTCTGGTAGATACAAAATACGAATTCGGAAAGACAAAAGACGGGAAAATCGTATTGATTGATGAAATCCACACACCGGATTCGTCTCGTTACTTTTATACAGATGGTTACCAAGAACGCCAAAACAAAGGAGAAACACAAAAACAGCTTTCAAAAGAATTTGTTCGCCAGTGGCTGATTGCAAACGGCTTTCAGGGTAAAGAAGGCCAGCAGATACCTGAAATGACAGACAATTACATTGCCAGTGTATCTGACAGGTATATTGAATTGTACGAAAACATTTTAGGTGAAAGATTCGTCAAAGCGGATGTTTCCAACATTCAAAAAAGAATTGAAGAGAACGTTAAGGCTTTTTTAACATCATATCAAAAATAAATGTCGGTAATTGAGGCTTTACACTGGCGTTATGCCGCAAAAAAATTAAACGGGCAGCCCGTTCCTCAGGAAAAAGTAGATCTGATTATTGAGGCAGCCCGGCTTGCCCCTACGTCAAGTGGTCTGCAGCCTTTTGAAATTTATGTGGTTACCAATCCTGAAGTTAAAGAGCAAATCAAAAAACTGGCATTTAATCAATCTCAGATTACAGACTGTTCCCATTTATTGGTTTTTGCGGCCTGGAACAAATATACCACCGAACGTTTTAACCATTATTTTGACCATTACGAAAAAGAGCGCAGCCTCCCTAAAGGATTTTCTGACGGATACAAAACCAATGTTTCCAAACAACTGACCTCCTGGCTTGAAGAGCATCAGTTTGATCATGCAGCACGCCAGGCCTATATCGCCTTTTCATTCGCCATGGTAGAAGCAGCTGTTTTGGGAGTTGATTCTTCGCCTATGGAAGGTTTTGTAGCCGGCGAATTGGATACGTTACTTCAGTTTGATAAAAAAGGGCTAAAGAGTGTATTATTGCTTCCTTTAGGATACCGCGACGAGGAAAACGATTGGCAGACCAATCTCAAAAAGGTTCGCAAATCAGCAGAAGATATGATCCATTACATCAAATAAACAGACGCCCGTATACCGGGCGTTTTATTTTCTTTGGTAGAAACCTATCTATTTTGTAATTTTATAAAAACAAGCCGTCATGAAATATTTTATACTGGTAAGCAGTTTGTTGGTATTGAACTGCACTACTACCAAGCAAAAAACAAATGAATTAAATAACCATTCCAAAGAAATAATCATGGAAAACAATAAAAGTATTTACGATTTTAAAGTGGAAGACATTGAAGGAAATCTTTTTGATCTGGCTTCACTGAAAGGAAAAAAGGTAATGATAGTGAATACTGCTTCAGAGTGTGGACTGACACCTCAGTTTGAACAGCTGCAAAGCCTGTATACCGAATTTAAAGATCATAACTTTACCATTATCGGATTTCCGACAAACGACTTTATGGGGCAAGACCCTGGAACCAATCAGGAAATTGCTTCTTTCTGCCAGAAAAATTACGGGGTAACCTTCCCTATGATGGCAAAGATTAAGGTTAAAGGAAAAGATAAACATCCATTATATAATTACCTGACTTCCAAAGCAGAAAACGGGTTGGATAATTATAAAATAGAATGGAATTTTCAAAAATTCCTGATCGATGAAAATGGGAAAATTGCCAAAGTCATCAGCCCGAGAACCCTTCCTAACGACAGCGAAATTAAAGACTGGATAAAAGGAAAATAAATCCAAAGGTTCGTATCTTTGATATTCTAATTCAAATACGACATGGTTTACCCCGAAATCCCTTTAGCACAGAGTATTCTGCAAATTTTCAAAGCTAAAGGCTTACAACATATTATCATATCTCCGGGATCAAGAAACGCACCCCTTACTATAGGTTTTGCCTCTGATCCCTTTTTTACTTGTTACAGCATAGCAGATGAACGCTGCGCTGCCTTTTTTGCGCTTGGCATTGCTCAGCAGAGGAGATTGCCCGTTGCTTTAGTATGCACATCAGGATCAGCATTGCTTAACTACTATCCGGCAGTTGCCGAAGCTTTTTACAGCCAGATTCCCCTCATCGTTCTTTCAGCCGACCGTCCGTCACATAAAATTGACATCGGCGACGGGCAAACTATCCGCCAGCAAAATGTCTACAGCAATCATTCTCTTTTTAATGCCAATTTAACAGAAGAAGCCAGTTCTATAAATGACAGTTTCATACAAGAAGCCATTCAAATATCCATAGAAAAAAAAGGACCTGTTCACATAAATGCTCCTTTTGAAGAACCATTATATAACACTTTAAATAAACAAACATATATACCTGAAATAAAACAATTTAAAGAATTAAAAAAAAATAAAATAGATTTTATCTATTACCAAAATAAATGGCAAAAAAGTCCCAAAAAATTAATTTTAATTGGGTCGCAAAACCCGGGCATTCTAAGCAATGCAACTATTGAAAAATGGGCAAAGGATCCTTCTGTCCTTGTATTCACAGAAATTACATCGAACGTCTACCACCCTGCTTTCATTTCCAATATTGATACTTTGATTACCTCTTTTTCAGAAAGTGAGTTTTCAGAATTACAACCCGATGTTTTAATTACTATAGGAGGTATGATTGTTTCCAAACGGGTTAAGGCTTTTTTACGAAAATATAGACCCGGTACCCACTGGCACATTGATCCTTTGAGGGCCTACGATACTTTTCAGGCTCTTACCCATCACATCGTAACAGAACCCGAACTGTTTTTCGCCCATATGTCTTCCGTCTCAACCACTGAAAGCACATATCAGAGCACAGCAATACATTCTATGCAGAAAAAACGAATAGGACACCAACGTTATATGGCCGAAATTCCCTTTTCTGATTTAAAAGTTTTTGAACTCATATGGAATGTTCTTCCTGAAAATATACAGCTTCAAATCAGCAATAGTGCTGTTATCCGATATACCTTGTTGTTTCCGCCTCAGAAAAATACAGAAGTATTCTGCAACAGAGGAACCAGCGGTATTGACGGCAGCACCTCAACAGCTGTAGGTGCCGCTACCACCACATCTAAGCCTACCGTATTAATTACAGGTGATATCAGTTTTTTTTATGACAGCAATGCGTTATGGAATAATTACATTCCTAAAAATTTTAAAATCATTTTAATAAACAATGGCGGAGGGGGCATTTTCCGCATACTGCCAGGCCATCAGGAAAATAAGGTTTTCAATACCTATTTTGAAACCGAGCATCAGTTAACAGCCGAATATCTAGCCAGAATGTTTTCATTCCGTTATATATCCGCTACTGATGTTTATTCTACACAAAAAGGATTGGACGATCTTTTTAACGACCATACCCAACCTGTTATTCTTGAAATTTTTACCCCCACCAAGAACAATCAGGACATTTTAAAAAACTATTTTGAAGCAGTTGACACCTTGGAATAGTTTTTGACTCTTATAGCTATAAAATTAAAAATATGAAAAGAATATTTCTTCCCTTAGCCTTATTGGTATGTTTTGGTTTTTCGGGCTGTTCCGAACTTCAACAAATAGCCAATCAATTACCCGAAATGGCTGCCAATGGTAATTTAGGACAAAGTCAGATTGCTTCTGCCTTAAAAGAGGCCTTAAATCAAGGTATTGACAAACAGGTAAAAAAATTAACCCTAAAAAATGGCTTTTATGGCAATTCTCTGGTTAAAATAGGTGTACCGTCTGAACTACAGAAAGTAGAAAAAGGCTTACGCGCAGCAGGCTTAGGCAGCCTGGCTGACGAGGGTATAAAAGCGCTTAACCGCGCGGCTGAAAATGCTGTAAAAGAGGCTACTCCTATTTTTGTAGATGCTGTTACTAAAATGACAATCAGCGATGCCACCAATATACTTATGGGTAATAATAATGCGGCAACCGTGTATCTTGAGAAAAGTACTTCAAAATCGTTGTATAGCAAATTTAATCCGGTTATCAAACAATCATTTGGCAAAGTGGGCGCTGATAAAATATGGAGTAATTTAATCAGCCAGTACAACAGTCTGCCCATGGTAAAAAAAGTTAATCCCGATCTTACTGACTATGTAACACAACAAGCATTGGACGGGGTGTATAAAATGATTGAAAAAGAAGAATTAAACATACGTCAGAACGTTTCTGCCCGGACTACAAACCTGATGAAATCTGTTTTTGCTATGCAAGACAAAAAATAATTAAAATTTAACATCTGAATATCAATTATTTATATTAATTTTATCTCCAGTACAGATTTCATTATTATTTAGGGTTAGTTATGAAATTTAAAAGAAGGGATCAGCCAAGGCAGATCCCTTTATTTTTATTCTTCGCCCAACCTGTTGTGCAATACCTTAAAATATTCAAAAGCTTTAAATAACCGTACACCATGCCAGGAAAACATTTCCCCGTCTACAAAAACAGTTTTGGCATGATGAGTAGATCTTCCTATCTCGAAAGCATGTTCTTCTTTAAATGGATAGGGTTCTGAAGAAAGAAACACTATTTCCGGATCGCCCTGTATACGCATTTTCCTTATTTCTACTTCCGGGTAACGCGATTCGCGGTTGGCATAAATATTTTCAAACTTATTTACGATAAGCAATTCATTTATAAAGGTATCCCTCCCGGCAGCCATATAAGGTTCACGCCAGATGAGATAAGCTGCTTTACGCAAAGGCTTATCTGCAACAAATCTTAAAAAACCGGTATACCCGAATTGCAGTTTCTGTATCCATTTTTGGGCATCGGTACGCTTATTAAACAAATCTCCAAAATCACTCAGCATTTGCAATACATCATCAAAAGAAGTTATATCGGTTACCCAAACCGGACATATAGCGCATAATTCTTTCACCATTTCCGGGGTATTTTCTTCTTTATTCGCAATGATAATATCCGGCTGTAAAGCTTTTATTTTGTCTGTGTGTACTTTTTTGGTTCCCCCTACTATAGTCTTAGTAGCTTTCAAATGATAAGGATGCACACAAAACTTGGTAACGCCCACAAGCTGTTCTTCAAGCCCGAGTTCAAACAGTGTTTCAGTTTGTGAAGGTACTAAAGAAACAATACGCCGCGGCGTCTCAGTAAAGTGATGAACAACTCCTAGCTGGTCGGTTAATGACAACATATTACAAATGGTTTTCCAGAATAATTTGCATTTCACGCTGCAGTTTAATCGCTTCTCTGCGTGCCGCCTGCGCAAAATCTACTGTATCTGAAGCATATATAATACCCCGTGACGAATTGATTAACAATCCTACCTGCGCGTTGAGTCCGAAACGGGACACTTCCAGTAAACTTCCTCCCTGTGCCCCTACACCCGGTACCAATAAAAAGTTATGAGGAATAATTTGCCGTATTTCTTTAAAATATTCCGCTTTGGTGGCCCCTACCACATACATTAAGTTTTTGGCGTTTGACCATGTTTTAGACGTTTCGAGCACTTTTTTATATAACGGAATATCGTTCTGAAGTGTTTGTGTCTGAAAGTCAAAAGCACCTTCATTTGAGGTAAGCGCCAACAAAATGGTGTGTTTGTTTTTAAAGGCCAGGAAAGGCTCAACAGAATCTTTTCCCATATAGGGTGCCACCGTTACCGAATCAAAGCCTAAATCTTCAAAAAAGGCCTTCGCATACCTACTGGAGGTATTTCCAATATCGCCTCGTTTCGCATCAGCTATAGTAAAAATATCCGGGTATTTTTCATTGATATAGGTAATGGTTTTTTCTAAAGACTGCCATCCTTTAATTCCGTATGCTTCATAAAAAGCCGTATTGGGTTTATACGATACACACAAATCATGGGTAGCATCAATAATTGCTTTATTAAATTCGAAAATAGGATCTTCCGTTTGCAATATGTGCTCGGGAATTTTATTTATATCTACATCCAAGCCGATACATAAAAACGACTTTTTTTGTTTGATTTGTTCAAAGAGTTCTTTTGTAGTCATTCTTTAATTCTTAGTTTACAGTAATTCATTTTTACAGCAATTGTAACATGATTTCAGAGCGCTTTATACGGGTAGTTTATTTTACACTACATATCTATCATGTTATCAGCCAGATAACACACCACTTACTCGGTTTACGACTATAGGCATAAAAAATTACCAGATGCTTCTTTTCATGAAAATAAAAGGATATATGTATAAAAAAACCTATCTATCGGTTGTTATATGCAGCCTGTTTTTAGCCTCAAAAAAAAGCCTCTGAAAGAGGCTTTACAAATATATTAAATTTAAAATACTTCCGATTCTTTTAATTTCTCCGTATTGGCAACCAGCTGAAGCTCATCAATTACTTTTTGTATATTTCCGTTCATCACACCATCCAGGTCATAAATTGTTAAACCAATACGGTGATCTGTTACCCGCCCCTGAGGATAGTTATAAGTACGTATTTTTGCCGAACGGTCTCCCGAAGATACCTGAGAGTTACGTTTTTTAGCATCCTCTTCCTGTTTTTTTGCCAGCTCCATCTCATACAAACGGGAACGTAAAACCGACAACGCCTTATCTTTATTCTTATGCTGCGATTTTTCATCCTGGCATTGAGCCACTAATCCTGTAGGAATGTGCGTCATACGAACGGCTGATTTGGTTGTATTTACAGACTGTCCGCCCGGACCAGATGAACAGAATAAGTCAATACGCACATCGTTCATGTCAATATGCACATCAAATTCTTCTGCTTCCGGCAATACCATAACGGTAGCTGCAGATGTATGCACACGTCCTTGTGTTTCCGTTTGAGGAACACGTTGTACCCGGTGTACTCCGGCCTCAAACTTCAGCGTTCCGTATACATCTTCTCCCGTAACTTCAAAAATAATCTCTTTGAAACCACCCGATGTTCCTTCATTCAAATCTACCACTGATGTTCTCCATCCTTTTGTCTCGCAATATTTGGTATACATACGGAATAAATCACCTGCAAAAATAGAAGCCTCATCTCCACCGGTTCCCGCACGAATTTCGACCATTACATTTTTAGCATCTTCCGGATCTTTAGGAATAAGCATAAACTTAATTTCTTCTTCAAGCTGCGGTAAGCGCTGTTGTGCTTCATCTAACTGCATTTTTGCCATTTCAGTCATTTCCGCATCACTTCCGTCCGCAATAATCTCTTTTGCTTCTTCTATATTTCCAACTACATTGATATATTCATCGCGTTTTTCTACCAATGCTTTCAAATCTTTGTATTCTTTATTTAATTGTACATATCGCTTTTGGTCTGCAATAACATCGGGTTGAATAATCAAATCCGAAATTTCGTCAAAACGCTGCTTTACATACTGTAATCTATCTAACATCATATGCTGAAATTTTTCGAAAGGCAAATTTACAAAAAAAGAGGGACTTTTTATCTAAAATCCCTCTTAATAATTTATTGATTTCGAATTATTTTTTCGATATCTCTACTGCAATTTCAACATCTGTCCATGTTTTACCTGCATGCAGTTCTTTACACAGTTCATGAATACTGTTAAACGCTTTATTTCCTTTAAAATCGGCAATAATATCAATACTTCCGTTTATTTTCAGAACATCTCCTGTAGCTGTATAAGCAAACTCTTTCTGAACAGTAACACCGTTCATGGTAATTTCCACCGTAGCTTTTCCCTCCTTAAAATCGATAAATTTCCCGGTAATGTCGCCTGTCATCATCGCAAAGAAACCATCTTTAAGCTTACCGTCGCGCAACGGATCTGTAGTGTTTACACTTGATGGTACAATTTTAAAAGTCGCTTCTTTTATATCTTCTTCTATAGTTCCGGAATCTTTCGCTCCGTTCAATTCAATTGTATTAAAAGTTCCTTTTACACCTACTTTTTCAGGTGTTTTAAAGGCTGTCCATTCCAGTTTAGGCTGATAGGTTACTTTTTCAGCTAAAGGTACTTCCTGGAGTTCCTGTGACGGTTCGGCAGGTTTTGTTTCTTCTTTTTTACAGGATACGGTAACTATAGCCAAGGCTGCCATAGCCCAAACGATTTTTTTCATTTTGAATTATATTTTTAGATTTTACCAAATGTAGCTAATCAAATGCTAAATATTTCTTAAAACAGTTAGAACTTATTAACCGCATTTTGACGATCCACAATCTTTACAGGTTAAACACCCTTCCTGATACATCAGGTTTGTTGAGTTACAATTGGAACATTTTTGGCCTTTTGCTTCTGTTCCATCCGGTACAAATCGTTTAAGCGCACGCGCCACACCATTTTTCCACGTATTAATTGATTCATTATCCAGCTGAAGCGAATTAATAAGGTCTACTACTTTTTCAATATCCATTCCATGGCGCAAAGTTCCTGAAATTAATTTGGCATAATTCCAGAATTCCGGGTCAAAACGATACGATAATCCTTCAATAGTAGTCTTATACCCGCGTTGGTTAACATATTGAAAATCGTATCTCGAATTCCCTTTTTCATCTCTGTTTTTAATGATATAGCCTTCATTTACCCAGCGAGGCAGCAGAATCCCATCCTCATCATCAGCCAGACCCGTAAAAATCTCATAAGGTCTGTCATCAATCTTACCGATAAAGGCGATCCATTTTTCTTTGTTATTCTGAAAACGGACAATATCACAAGCCAGTACCTGAGGACGTTTGGTAGGAAAAGAATCCGGCACATCAGCAGGCATTTCTTCTTTCTTTTCTTCTTTTTTATCATTAGATATAAGCACTCCCGACCGCGATCCGTCTCTGTATACCGTTACTCCTTTACAACCTACTTCCCATGCTTTTCTATAAAGCTGATCTACCAGTTCTTCCGTTGCATCGTTCGGAATATTAATGGTTACCGAAATAGAATGATCTACCCATTTTTGTATAGCTCCCTGCATTTCAACCTTACGCAACCAGTCTACATCATTAGAAGTTGCTTTATAATAAGGTGATTTTTCAATAAGTGCGTTGATTTCTTCCTGAGAATAATTTGCAGTCGTATCCAGTCCGTTTACTTCCATCCATTGCTGGAATTTATGGTGAAAAACCACGTATTCTTCCCACGAATCCCCTACTTCATCCACAAAATCGACACGTACCTCTTTATCATTAGGATTTACTTTTCTTCTGCGTTTATAAACAGGCATAAATACCGGCTCTATACCCGATGTGGTTTGCGACATCAGGGAAGTACTTCCTGTTGGCGCAATAGTAAGCAATGCTATATTTCTGCGGCCGTATTCCTGCATATCGTTATACAGAGCAGGGTCCGCTTCTTTTATACGCAACATAAACGGGTTATTCGCCTCGCGTTTAGCGTCATAAATTGCAAAAGCACCGCGTTCTTTAGCCATTTCTACTGACGAACGGTATGCAGCCAGAGCCAGTGTTTTATGAATTTCTACCGAAAATTCATTTCCTTCTTTACTTCCGTAGCGAATTCCTAACGCAGCCAGCATATCGCCTTCCGCGGTAATTCCCACACCGGTTCTGCGTCCCTCTTCTGCTTTTTTACGTATCTCAATCCACAAATCGTGCTCAATCTTTTTAATGGTTTCTTCTTCCGGATCTTCCTGAATTTTCTGTAGTATAGTATCAATCTTTTCCAATTCCAGATCAATAATATCATCCATCATGCGCTGTGCCACCGCAATGTGTTTTTTAAACAACCCGAAATCAAAAGAAGCTTCTTTTGTAAACGGATGTTTTACATATGAAAATAGATTAACAGCCAGTAAACGGCAGGAATCATAAGCACATAACGGAATTTCGCCACACGGATTGGTCGACAGGGTTTTATACCCCAGATCCGCATAACAATCCGGCAATGATTCTTTAATAATCGTATCCCAGAATAAAATGCCGGGTTCAGCAGATTTCCATGCATTATGTACAATTTTTTTCCAAAGATCAGCGGCATTCAGCTCTTTGGTAAATTTAGGTGCTGCACTGAAAACCGGATACTTCTGAATGTATTTTTTATTATCGCGGACGGCTTCCATAAAGGAATCATCAATTCGCACCGACACATTGGCTCCGGTGATTTTTCCCTGCTCCAGTTTGGCATCAATAAAACTTTCCGAATCAGGGTGGTTAATGGAAACAGACAGCATTAAGGCTCCTCTTCGTCCATCTTGCGCTACTTCACGGGTTGAATTGGAGTAACGCTCCATAAAAGGCACCAAACCTGTTGATGTTAATGCGGAATTTTTAACCCCCGACCCCTTAGGCCGTAT
Source organism: Paenimyroides tangerinum (assembly GCA_050990835.1). Taxonomy (GTDB): domain Bacteria; phylum Bacteroidota; class Bacteroidia; order Flavobacteriales; family Flavobacteriaceae; genus Flavobacterium. The sequence goes on from CP158859.1 coordinate 2,815,301, forward strand.
ATGCGATAAATCATGTCCTACGCCACCTCTTCGTTTCATCAGCTGTACCTGTTCCTGATCAATCTTCATAATGCCACCATAAGAATCGCTTTCACCTTTATTCCCTATTACAAAACAATTAGACAAGGAAGCAATCTGGTATGGATTTCCAATCCCGGTCATAGGACTACCCTGCGGAATGATATAGGTAAAATCTTTAATTAAATTAAAAATTTCTTCTTCGGGCATAGCATTAGGATATTTTGCTTCTACCCTTGCAATTTCAGCCGCGATACGTCTATGCATATCATCAGGCGTTTTTTCATAAATATTTCCTTCTGAATCTTTTAAAGCATATTTATTTACAAAAACAGTCGCAGCCAGAACGTCGCCTTTAAAATAGTCAGTTGACGCTTTTACAGCTTCTTCATTTGTATAAGTTAGCTTTATTTGTGGTGAAGTTAATGTGTTCATAGCTTATTGTATTTATGTTTACTAAATTACAAAATAAAACAATTACTAAAACACTATACAATAAAAGTTTACAAAAAAAATAACTTAAAATACTAATATTTAAGATTTTAAGATTTTAAAAAAATAAAAAAGTTTACAAAAAACAAAATTTAAATAATAAGCAAATTTTTAATAATTAAAAGTTTTCAACAACAGAACACCGTCATTTTCAAGCATAAGCAATTCCACGCGTCACTTATCAACAAAAAGAGTTTTAATTTTCATTAAAACTCTTTTTATACATTTTTTTCAGGAAATACTCCGTTATGCTTTTACAGGAATATTTTTTAAAATTTCAAGGACAAATTTCCAGTACTTTTGTACAGAAACCACAGACACCCGCTCATCAGGAGAATGGGCTCCTTTTATAGTAGGCCCAAATGAAATCATATCCATTTCCGGATAGTTAGTACCTAAAATACCACACTCTAATCCGGCATGGCAAGCTACAACATGCGGCGCTGTTCCGTTTTGTTTTACATATAATTCTTTTAAAACATCTAAAATTTCTGATTTAGGATTTGGTGTCCACCCCGGGTAAGATCCTGAAAAAGTAACCTCACAACCCATCAGCTCAAAAGCGGCACGCAAGGCATTTGCCAGATCGAATTTAGAAGATTCTACAGAAGAACGGGTTAAACATTTCACCGTTAGTTTTCCGGTACCCACTTCTACTTTCGCAATATTGTTTGAGGTTTCTACCAAATCTTCAAAATCCGGACTCATTCTGTATACGCCATTATGCGCCGTGTACATACTTCTTACAAAATAATATTGTGCCATGGGCGGCATTACTTTTGAAGGGAGTTCTTCTTTTTTATCGAATAAAATTTCCAGATTTGGTTCAGTAGTAGCCAGTTCTGCCTTTATTTCGTTTGCAATTTGCTGCATATCAAAAACAAACGCTTCATCATATACTTTAGCAATAATAACCTGCGCAACACTTTCACGCGGTATGGCATTGCGCAAGCTTCCTCCGTTAATGGTTGAAATCTGCAGCCCGAAACTGTCAAATCCGTTAAACAGCAAACGGTTCATTATTTTATTGGCATTCCCTAATCCTTTATGAATATCCATACCTGAATGTCCCCCGTTAAGTCCCTTAACAGTAATAGTATAAGCCACTGAGCCGTCAGGTGTCTCTTCTTCATCATATTCAGCCACAGCCGTTACATCTACCCCACCGGCACAGCCGATATCAATTTCATCATCTTCTTCCGTATCCAGGTTCAGTAAAATCTGCCCTTCCAACATTCCTCCTTCAAGCCCCATTGCTCCTGTCATTCCCGTTTCTTCATCAATGGTAAACAACGCTTCAATAGCCGGATGTTCTATAGTGGTAGACGCCAGAATAGCCATAATGGTAGCTACCCCTATTCCGTTATCAGCACCTAATGTAGTACCTCTTGCCCGTACCCAGTCTCCGTCAACATACATCTCAATGCCTTGTTTATCAAAATCGAAAACAGTATCGTTGTTTTTCTGATGCACCATATCTAAATGTGACTGCAATACTACCGTTTTTTTATTTTCTTGACCAGCAGTAGCCGGCTTTTTTATAATAACATTGCCCACGTGATCTTTTACAACTTCCAAGCCTAGTTTTTTCCCGAAATCCATCATAAATTCAATCACACGTTCTTCTTTTTTAGATGGTCTTGGTACAGCATTTAAATCTGCAAAATGATTCCAAAGTACAATAGGCTCTAAATTTCTTATTTCCTGACTCATTTTTTAGTTTTTAATATCGCTATCAAAGTTACAAATTCTCTTATAAAAAAAGTACAACTTCAGGTTTTATCTGAAATTGTACTTCATATACAAAATAAAAACAATAATTAATAACAAACTATTATGCTATATACTTTTCAAATATTTTTTGGGCTTTTTTCTTGTCTACTTCTTTTTTATACTTTTTATGAGAATCCAGATAAAACACAGGCGCGCTTTTACACATCCCCTGACATTTCATTTTTTCAAAAGAAACCGCTTCCTTCAATCCGTTTTCTTTTAATAATGTTTCAAAACACGATTTTGCTTCTTCATTATACCGGCAGCACTTTTTGCCATCGCAAAAATACAATACTTCTTCAGCGTTTTTATTTTTCCCCATTTTGGTTTAAATCCTTAAGACACAGCAAATATATAAATTATTTTTATTTATTCTAAATTAGAATATTATTTTTATTGGATTTTTTATTACTTTTAGGTAAAAAAATGAAAACACTTGTAAAATGGGGGCTTTTACTATTGGTAGTTTTGGGACTTCTGCAATTAGCCAGTTATTTTCCCCTATTTATAGATAAAACATACGTAGCTTGGTTATACTATTTTTTAAATCGTATTCTTACCTTCTCATTAGGTAAAATTCCCTTTTCAGTAGGTGATATTTTATATGGTATTGCTCTTTTTTATATAGTCTATAAGCTTATTTTGTTGTTCAGAACAAAAGAAAACCGCTGGAGAAACCTTATCACTTTCCTGTTAAAGGGTTGTACTGTTTTTTTATTAGGATTTAACCTTTCATGGGGGTTAAATAATTACAGAACACCGCTGCATCAGCAGCTTCAGTTTCCGCTGGAATACAACACAGCCGATCTGGAAGTATTAACACAACTCTTAATAAACCGCATTAATGCGCTGCACACTTCTCTAGTTTACAATCCTGAAAAAAAAGTAGTTATAAATGATAATATTTCTGACTTTTATGAGTCTGCACGTATTGGTTATGCTTATATAAAGCATGATTTCAGATTACCCGTTGAGCATTTACAACATCCTCATTATTCTTTATACAGTTATCCGCTTACAAAAATGGGATTTAGCGGTTACTTTAATCCCTTTACCCATGAAGCTCAGGTAAACCATTATATTCCCAACATCAGCCTGCCTATAACAACTGCACATGAAATGGCACACCAGTTAGGAATAGCAAAAGAGAGCGAGGCTAATTTTATCGCTTTTATGGTTATGCGGCATCAGCCCAATCAGGACTATCAATATGCGGCTTATCTGTATGCTGTTAAGTATTGTTTGAAAGCGTGGCGGGGTACCGACGAAAAAAAATTCCTTTTTTATCAGGAACAACTGCATCAGGGTATTATAGACACTATTACTGAAACAGAACTATTTTGGCTGAAAAACAAAAATGCTTCCTCCGCGCTTTTTAAGGTAGTATATGGTAATTTTTTAAAAATAAACAATCAAAAAGACGGGATGAAATCTTATAACCGTTTTATAGATCTTCTTATCAATTATCAAAAAAAGAAACCTTTTTTATGATTACTCTCCGTTACCGCGTTCTTCCCTGCTTCCTGTCCGGAACGGGCGGATAATAACCCTCGATTCCCTGTCAAACACAAAATAATTATATACCCAGCTCCAGAAAACGAGTGCCTTATTTTTAAAGCCTATTAAAGAAATAAGATGTATAAACATCCATACAAACCAGGCAAAAACACCATTAAAATGAAAATTAGGCAAGTCTACCACCGCTTTATTACGACCAATAGTAGCCATTGACCCTTTATCGTTATAACGAAATGCTTTCATAGCCTTCTTATCGCGAAGACGTTCCAAATTTTCAGCCAGAAGCTCTCCTTGCTGAATAGCCGGCTGCGCCATCATAGGATGTCCGAATTTGTATTTTTCACCATACATAGCTGCCACGTCGCCGATAGCGAATACATCAGTATAGCCTTCTACCTGGTTAAATTCGTTTACACGGATCCGAGAGGCCCGATCTACCGCTTTTTCTACTCCTTCAACAGTATTTCCTTTAACCCCCGCTGACCAAATGACAGCCTGTGATTTAAAGGTTAGCCCCGTATGCGTTTCTATGGTTTTGCCGTCAAAATTAGTGACACGGATATCGGTGTGTATCTTAACACCCAAATCTTTTAAATAACGGGTAGCAGCTCTAGACGATTTTTCGCTCATGGCATCCAGAATACGGTCCGCTCCCTGCACCAGCTGTATGTCCATTTGATTTTTAACATCAAGATCAGGATAGTCTTTAGGTAAAACCGCGTTTTTCATTTCTGCTAAAGCTCCGGCAAGCTCCACACCAGTAGGACCGGCCCCTACAATGACAAAATTGAGTAAAGAGCGTTTCTCTTCCGGATCGTTCGTTTGCAAAGCGAGCTCAAAATTCTCCAGTAACAAGCTGCGCAAATCCAATGCCTGCGGAATGGTTTTCATAACCATACTATGCGTCTCAATTTCCTTATTTCCGAAGAAGTTATTTTCCGAGCCAGTAGCCATTACCAGATAGTCATAGTAAATAGTACCGATATCAGCAATTACCTTTTTATTTTGAGTATCCACCTGCTTAACATTCGCCATACGGAAAAAGGTTTCTCTATGCTCCTGCACTACTTTACGTATCGGATAAGCAATAGAACCAGCTTCTAAGCCTCCCGTAGCTACCTGATACATCAATGGCTGAAAATTATGGTAATTATGCTTATCCAGCAAAACCACCTGAAAATTTCTGTTTTTTAGCTTTCTTGCTAAATTTAAACCGCCAAAACCCCCACCTATAATAACTACTCTTGGATTACCAGAGTCCGGAATATTCATCATATTGCTTCTGAATTTAAAACCATAGCAAAATTACGAACTTAAAAAGAATAAACCGTATTTTTTTCAGAATTGGTACAGCATATTTTTTACCTTTAGGTGTAACAAAAAAAACATTTATGCTACTTATTCCGTAATTATGAAACAAAACGCCGAGCAGGAATTTGTACTCTTACTGGAAGAGCATCAGAACTTAATCCATAAAATTTGTCGGATTTACACATCCGATAATGATGCTCATAAAGATTTGTTTCAGGAAATTTCTATTCAGCTATGGCGGGCATACCCTAACTTCAGGGGGGACTCAAAATTTACGACGTGGGCATATCGGGTAGCTTTAAACACAGCTATTTCTTTGTTCAGGAAATCGACAAAAAGTATCGCAACTTCCGATATAGAATTTTCTTCTTATAAATTCAAATACGAGGAATACGACGATGAGGAAGAGCAGCAGTTAAAGCTTTTGTACAAAGCTGTGCACCTTCTTAATGATATTGAGAAAGCTTTGGTTTATATGTATCTGGAAGATAAAGACTATGAAGAAATTGCCCAAACACTAGGAATAAGCGAAGTAAACGCGCGTGTAAAGATGAATAGAATAAAAACAAAATTGAAAAAAATTGTAAATCCTTAATATTATAGATTGACGAATGGACGAGTTAGATTTACTAAAAAAACACTGGAATAAAGATAATTTTCCCAAGGTATCTTCAGAAACCTTTTCAAAACTTATACATAAAAGTTCATCTTCTACCGTAAAATGGATTTTTATTATCAGCCTTATTGAATTTGGCCTGGGAATACTGGCCTCTGTTTATATGTCGTTTTTCTCTTATTCAAAAAATGAGATCGAAACCAATTTGCCCTATTTCGAAACATTTTTAGAAATTGTTTCCTATCTTTTTTACGGTATCATCCTTTATTTCATTATCCGTTTTTATAAGCTGTACAAACAAATAGCCATAACAGACAATGCCAAAAAACTCATGTCTGATATACTGGAAACCCGAAAAGTGGTAAAACACTACATATTGTTTAATATTTCTATCTTTTTTACCTTTTTCATGATTGGGGGAATTACCGCTATTTTTTTTACGGAACGGGCAGGATTTGACCATGTAAACTGGATTATCAACACCATAATGGTATGCATACTTATTATTATGGCCAGCTTTGGTACTTTTTTATTCTGGTTATTTTATAAACTAATTTACGGTTGGTTATTGCGTAAACTGGAGCGGAATTACAAAAACTTGGAACAGGAAGAGGAAGCTTAAAAAATATCCCCGAACCGGAGATATTTTTATTTAAGGTTTTTAACAAAAGAAGCATCAATAGTATGAAAATCATGTACCACGCATGAAGCTCCTTCCAGACTCTGAAGTTTCGAGTTATGGCTATGATACCCCACACAGAAAATATCAGCAGCACAGGCCGCTTTTACTCCGCTGGTACTATCTTCAATAATAATACATTCTTCTTTTTTATTTTTTGATAAAGAAGCAGCATGAAGAAAAATAGCCGGATCAGGTTTTGATTTCGGAAAATCTTCCCCGCTAACCTTATACGAAAAATAATCGTGTAATTTAAAACGGTTAAACACCCGTTCTATAGTGCTTTTTGACGCGGAAGAGGCCAGAATCAGCTCTATATCATTGGCATATAAATCTTTTATCAGCCGTTCCACTCCGGGTATTAGCTCTAAATCAGGTTTGGTATCAAAAGCATCATTAAAAAGCGAACGCTTCCGCAAAATCAATTCTTCAACAGCTGAAGTCAGCTGAAAACGATCTTTTAATTTTTGAAACACATTCCGGGTAGAATTTCCTGTAAAAGAAGCATATAATTCTTCTGATACCTCTATATTTAATTCATCGAAATGTCTGAAATAAGCGTATTTATGTACCGGCTCGGTATCTACAATTACACCATCCATATCAAAAATCACTGTTTTTACCATAATAATCCACTAAATTTTCAGCAAAGATACAGCACTCTGCCACCAAAAAAAAGAAAAAGAAAGCTCATAACAGACAATTAACACGGCGTATCTGCATCATCGAATAAAAATCGTATCTTTGTCAGCTTATTTTGTACTAATGAGATTACATAGAAATTTAGTATTTACCGTTATAGATTCGCTTACAGTTATTTTTAATGAGGGTGAATATGCCGACAAAGTAGTAGCACGGGCCTTAAAAAAAGATAAACGCTGGGGAAGCAATGACCGTAAATTTGTTGCGGAAACCCTATATGAAATAGTACGCTGGAAACGCCTGTATGCAGAAATTGCTGAAGTAAAAGATCCTTATACCCGGGATGATATCTGGCGTATTTTTGCCGTATGGGCAGTTATGCGCGGTTATACGTTACCCGATTGGAAATATTTTGAAAATACGCCAGTACGCCGTATTAAAGGAAGGTTTGATGAATTGTCTAAAATAAGAAAATTCAGAGAATCTATCCCGGACTGGATGGATGAATTGGGCAGTAAAGAATTAGGAGAAGATGTATGGACCCGGGAATTAGCGGCACAAAATCAACAGGCTAAGGTTGTTTTACGTGTAAATACATTAAAAACAACCAAAGAAAAGTTACGCGCTCAGTTGATGGATCTGGATATAGAAACCGATTTTCATGATTTGTATCCCGATGCCTTAATCTTAAGAGAACGTGCCAATGTATTTATGACCGATTTGTTTAAAGAAGGTTTGTTTGAAGTACAGGATGCTTCTTCTCAAACGGTTGTTCCTTTATTAGATGTTGCACCGGGCATGCGTGTAGTAGATGCATGTGCAGGTGCAGGTGGCAAAACCTTGCATATAGCAGCGCATATGCAAAACAAAGGCCAGATTATTGCAATGGACTTATACGAAAGCAAACAAAAACAATTAAAACTGCGCGCTAAAAGAAACGGAGCTTTTAATATTGAGTATCGTATAATAGATTCTAATAAAGTTATTAAAAAATTACACGAAAAAGCGGATCGTGTGCTAATTGATGCGCCTTGTTCTGGACTGGGGGTTTTAAAAAGAAACCCTGACAGCAAATGGAAATTGCAGCCTGAATTTATTGAAGAAATAAAGAAAACACAGGAAGAAGTGCTTGCCAATTATTCCAAAATGGTGAAAGTAGGCGGAAAACTGGTATATGCTACCTGTTCGGTGCTTCCTTCAGAAAACCAGGAGCAGGTAAAAAAATTCTTACATTCTGAATTTGGCCGTAATTTCGAACTTATAGAAGACCGTAAAGTTCTGGCTTCTACCTCAGGATTTGATGGATTTTACATGGCTTTAATGGAACGGAAAAAATAAACTTACAACGGATACGAACATGAACAAATTTTACTTTTCGGCACTTTTTCTTGCAATGAGTGCATTGGGTTTTGCGCAGCAGCAGGCCTATTACAACGAGATTGATTTTGATCTGAATGGAGTACCTTTAAAAGAGGAATTAGCTACCCTTATTACCAATACGCATACTAAAAACCTGTCGTATAATCAGGTTTGGGGGGCATTAAAAAACACTGACCTGGATCCTGAAGATAATGCCAACGTTTTACTCTTATACGGCTGGGATACCAATACTTCAGGGTCGGAAAACACTGCCCGAAGACGGAATAAAGACAGTAATGGTGGAGGAACCGGAGAATGGAACCGGGAACATACGTATGCAAAATCTTTAGGCACACCTGATTTAGGCGAATCTGGTCCCGGTGCTGATGCACATCATTTGCGTGCTTCTGATGTTTCCAGAAACGGTATGCGTGGAAACAGGAAATTTGCTGCTGGTAGCGGTAATTCGGGAAATGCCGGTGCTTACTGGTATCCCGGAGATGAATGGAAAGGAGATGTTGCCCGTATGATGATGTATATGTATGTACGCTACAAAACCAGATGTTTACCAAACAACGTAGGAGTCGGAAGTACTGAAAGCACACCTGATGGTATGATTGACTTGTTTTTACAATGGAATGCTGAAGATCCTGTTTCCGAAGTTGAAATTCAACGGAATGAATATTTATCTAAAGCGTCCAACACCTACGGCCAGGGCAATCGTAATCCGTTTATTGATAACCCGTATCTCGCAACAAAAATATGGGGCGGACCGGCAGCTGAAGATCGCTGGGGAACCGTTTCTATTCCTTCCAACGCTAAAGTTTTATTCGCGCTCTTTCCAAATCCGGGTAAAGAAAATCGTATTACGGTACAAAGTGAAGCGACTATAGAAGAAATAACTGTGTTTACAACTGAGGGAAAAACAATTAAAACAATTAAGCATCCTGAATTTACCAGGAACTTATTTGAGATTACCGGTTTAAAAAACGGTTTCTATTTTGTTACTTTGAAAGATATTCATGCCAATGTATCTACGAAGAAGTTCATCATTAAATAACCCGTAAATCCGTAATAAAAAAAGGTGCCTGTAGGCACCTTTTTTTATTATAAAACAGATTCACCGTTCAAATTGGTTGTAAGCGCAAAGGTCATATAATCCATAAACGGGCGCATGGCTTTATAACTAACTATTACTTCCTGCTTAAAACCGGGTGAAAGCACCTCTTTATCGGAAAGGGGGCGCATTAACAAAAATTGTTTCTTTTTAATATAATTTATCATCGGATGGTCTTTAGCAAAATCTTTGGGCGCAGTTTTTAAAGCTTCACCTTTTAGTTCGCCAAAGTACTTTTTAAATTCTTTATTATTTATAATTTCCAGAAAAGCGTCATCTTCCATCATGATTTCTTTCCGCATACGAAACAAATCTTCTTTATTCGGTTCCCAGAAACCGCCGCCCACAAAACTGGCACCCGGTTGTATATGCAGATAATAACCGCCTCTGTATTCCGGCTTTTGACGTCCGAAAAACATTGAAAAATGTGTTTTATAAGGTGATTTATCTTTAGAAAAGCGTACGTCTCTATAAATACGGAATATTTTTAAAGGTTCTATCATATCCAAAGACTGCATGTCTTCGTGAATCGCCTCAAAAACCTGCTGTGCTTGGTTTTTATTTTTTTCAAATGTTTCCTTATTTTCTGAAAACCATTCTCTGTTATTATTTTGAGTTAAATCGGATAAAAAAGTAAGCATTTCCTTTGTCATTTTTATTTTAAATATAAACAATTATTCTTTTCCGTCTGTTAAAATATTTTTCATGTTTTTCCCGATATTTTCTGCAATCTTTAAAGTGGGTAAATCATCGGAGCCTCCGTTAAACGGATCTTCTATTTCTTCGGCAATGAGCTCTAAACTCAACAGCACGTAGAAAATAATCATAACCAACGGCACTATAAAATAGCCGGTAGTAAATACATACCCTATAGGCAGTGTAACAACATAAATAAAAATAAATTTTTTAATAAATAATACATACCCAAAAGGAATCGGTGTATTTTTTATACGTTCGCAGCCCCCTACCACATCTATAAAACCACTTAACGACTGTTCCATTATTATTTTATCCTGCCAGCTTATCTGTCCTGTCCGGCACAGTTCCTGAATTTTCCCCCTTATCCGTCTGACGGCTAGTGTGGGTGGATGTGATGCCTCTAGCAGGGTGTCAAATTCAGGGTGCTCTTTTTCATCTAACATATATCTTGTAGATTCATTCGTAAGATGTGTATGAAAAACCTTAGCAAAAAGCTTTATCTGATTGGCAAAAAAGATTCTGTTTTCCTTATCGTCTTTGTCTAAAACAGCATCCAGCTGCATAGCAAAATTCCGGGTATCATTCACCAGTCTTCCCCATAATTTTCTACCTTCCCACCAACGATCGTAAGCCGTGTTGGTACGAAAAACAAGTAATAATGATAATACAAAGCCTATAACACCGTGCAGCATAGACATATTTTTAAGAGCCGAGTTCTGCTTGAGTTCCAGATAATCGATTTCAATATATGCCACCACCCACGATAAAAAGCCCATAAGTAATATAGTAGGCCACAGTTTATGAATAGTGTCTGATTTATGTACCTTAAAAATAAATTCCAGCCAGTTTTTCGGATTGTATATTTTCATCTTATTTTTGCTTCTTACCTAGTTCTATTACTTCCATATTTTTTACCGTACCGTTTTCCACTTCAAAACGAAGCATAGTGCGCACCTGATGTATACCGTATACACCTGCCGCGCCCGGATTTAAACACAGGCAGTTTAAGCTTTTGTCAAACTGCACTTTTAAAATATGCGAATGCCCGCAGACAAATAGCTTAGGAGGTGATTTTTTTAAAGCCTCGCGAATTGCCGGATTGTACTTTCCGGGATATCCCCCTATGTGTGTTATCCACACATCTACTCCTTCGCAAATAAACCGGTTATGCAACGGAAATTCCGCCCTAGCCTTATGATCATCTATATTTCCATATACCGCCCGCAACGGTTTTATTTTCTTTAAAGCATCTGTAACTTCTAAATTACCAATATCTCCGGCGTGCCAGATTTCATCAGCCTGTTCGGCATAACTTATTATTCTATTATCTATATAACTGTGAGTATCTGAGAGTAAGAGTATTTTTTTCATATTGCTAATCTTCGGTATAAAAAAGAATTAGTTGTTCTATAGCGCGGCTGCAGACCGGGCAAAAATCAAGAGCCTTATTTGTTTTCATCCGGCAATTATGTGTAGGAATGTACAAACCATTGTCTTTTAATCCTTCAAAAGCACCTATTTTTACGGTATTTTTTAAAGAATCAGGAGTAGGTATCGGGGTTGATTTTGGTATCAAATCACGCCATTTGGAATTGAAATCGGCAAGGGATGTGATATTTTTTTCCCAGGGTTCAGTTTTTGCCACAGCTTTATTTACAAAAACATCTGACGCATAAAAATATTCATCGGCTAAACCGGCAAAACTATGACCGAACTCATGCACTACTACAGGAGCAAAATCTGCATGCCCCGTAGTTGTCAGCGTATATGCATTTAAAATACCGCCTCCACCGTATGTTTTCGTATTCGCTAAAATAATGACATGCTGATAAGGGATATTTTCCAATTTTTGGTGCAGGTTTTTTACACGTGAAGTTGTCAGATAACGCTCGGAATAAAACGTATCAAAATGTGATTGTAAAGCGGTTTTACGCCATAAGTTTTTGGAAGGTATACTAACATCAGTATCTTCCGATACCAGAGGAACTGCAACAATATCGAAAGCATTTTTATACTTTTTAAAAATGTCGTGCTTGAAAAGATGCGCTACCACTTCCTGTGCATGCTGCAGAAACAACTCTTTTTCAACAGCCGTATACCCTTCAGCAACTATGGCTATCTTTATCGGGTTTGATATCCCAGCCTGCTGCAATGTAATAAAAGGAGAAATACTACCGAAGCCCGGTTTGCGTATGAGCACATCGTTAGGATCCACCTCATGTTTTAGTAAGGTGATTGCTTGACGGTCAGTCGTAAAAAAAACAACTTCTATCAAAACTTTATCTTTTGGATAAGGCAGTAAAAAGCTATTCTCAAAACTTTTGGTCAGGATGTTGGCATCGGGCTGCGTCAGCCATTCCTGAAAAAGGGTACTGAAAGGTACTACATAAATTAATTGCTGCTGTTTTGAATATACCCTTATTTGTCCGTTTCCCTGTATAGGGGTTTCACTTAAATGTTTTATCCGTCCATGCCACCCTTCCAATAGGGTAAGTTCATCTAAAAAAGCATATTGCTGTTTTGTATTTCCGGCAAAAATATAGTCTAACCGAAGTGTTTTTGTTTCAAAATAATCAGAAAAATTTTGTGAAAATAATGAGCCGGAAAAGAGTAGTATAAAAAGGATATGCCAGGATTTCATAAAAAATATTTTTACAAAAATAACATCTTTTTAAACACCTTAACATTGTTTTTACAAGTGTTTATTACTTTAGATTAACAGCTATCCGATTAAATTAAATTATATTTGCAGTCTAAAATGGAATAGTAAAATTGAGGTATTTTATAGTATTTTCATACAGAGGTACACATTATCATGGATGGCAGATACAACCCGGAGCTGTTTCGGTTCAGGAAGTGTTAACCAAAGCGTTAAACATTCTTTTACGTGATACGTTTGAAGTGGTGGGTGCCGGAAGAACAGATGCCGGTGTACACGCCCGCCAGATGGTTGCGCATTTTGATACAGCTCTGATTTTTGATGTAGCGGTTTTAGTAAAAAAACTAAATTCTTTTTTACCCGAAGATGTGGCAGTACATACTATTATACCTGTTCATGCTGAAGCTCATGCCCGTTTTGATGCTACCGCCAGAACCTATGAATACCATATTCACCTGCAGAAAAACGCTTTTACGCAGGATTTGAGCTGGTACCATTTCAGACCTTTAGATGTTCAGAAAATGAATGAAGCAGCACAAATTCTTCTGGATTATGAGGATTTTGAATGCTTTTCAAAAACCCATACCGATGTTTTTACTTTTAACTGTACCGTTACAGAAGCATTCTGGACAGCACAGGATGACCGGTTAGTATTTACCATCTCAGCCAACCGCTTTTTACGTAATATGGTCAGGGCTATTGTAGGCACATTGGTAACTATAGGTTCCGGAAAATTACAGGTAGCTGATTTACATCAGATCATTCAGAGTAAAAACCGTAGCCAGGCAGGATTTTCTGTACCGGCACATGGTTTATTTTTAACTAAAGTGACATATCCGTATATATGAAAGTATTTAAAACAACTACCTTAAAAAAGGTCATGCGTTATGCAAAACCCTATCAGTCCAAGATGTATTGGGTGGTAGTAAGTGTTATCCTGCTTTCGGTTTTTGCCGCTTTACGTCCCTACATGGTAAAGGAAGTGGTAGATAAATATATCGTAACCAAAGACACACACGGGCTTGTTATTTACTGTGCGCTTATTGGCCTGGTATTGATTATTGAAGTAGTATCACAGTTTTCTTTTTCATATTACGCCAGCTGGCTGGGTCAATACATTGTAAAGGATTTACGGCAGGAGCTCTTTCATAAAATCACGCATTTCCGTTTAAAATACTTTGACAATGAGCCGGTAGGAAAACTAATTACGCGTAACGTATCGGATATCGAGTCTATTGCCAGTATATTCAGCCAGGGATTATTTATGATAGTTGGCGATGTCTTAAAAATGCTGGTTGTACTGGGTATTATGGTATGGATGAACTGGAAATTAACCCTGATTGTACTGGTGGCTATGCCTGTATTGTTATATGCTACACGTATTTTCCAAAAACATATGAAAGTTGCTTTTGAGGAAGTACGTGCTCAGGTTGCCAATCTGAATACTTTTGTACAGGAACGGGTCACCGGGATGAAAATTGTACAATTATTTACGCGTGAAGAAATTGAATTCGAAAAATTTAAAGACATCAACCAGAAACACAACGATGCCTGGCAGAAAAACATTTTATACAACTCTATCTTTTTTCCTATTGCCGATATTGTTTCCTCCGTTACATTGGGATGTGTTGTTATTTATGGCGGTTTCAGCATTATAGGTGGCGACAATATTTCCACCACTGGTGATTTATTTGCCTACACGATGATGATTTCCATGCTTTTTAATCCGCTTCGTCAGATTGCGGATAAATTCAATGTTATGCAGATGGGTATCGTAGCGGCTGACCGTGTTTTTGAAATCATGAACCAGGATGAATATATCCAGAAAGACGGTACTCAAACAGCTCCGAAATTTAACGGCGCTATACGCTTTGAAAATGTACATTTCAGCTATATTGAAGGAGTAGAAGTTCTAAAAGGGATTAATCTGGACATTTTATCAGGGCAAACCATTGCCATAGTAGGGTCGTCAGGAGCCGGAAAATCAACTATTATCAATTTGTTAAGCCGGTTTTATGAAATCAGCGAAGGAGAAATTACGATTGATGGTACCAACATTAATGCATTTACTTTAGAGAGCCTTCGAAAACAAATTGCCGTGGTATTACAAGATGTCTTTTTGTTCAGCGATACCATTTTAAATAATATTACCCTTAATAACCCTGCTATTACAAAAGAAGATGTAACGGAAGCGGCCAGAAGAATAGGTATTGACGGATTCATTGATAGCCTGCCCGGCGGGTACGATTATAATGTTAAAGAACGTGGTGTCATGTTATCTTCCGGGCAGCGGCAGCTTATTTCTTTCCTAAGGGCGTATATGAGCCAGCCGAGCATTCTGATTTTAGATGAAGCCACTTCATCTATCGATACCTATTCGGAAGAACTTATTCAGCAAGCTATAAAATTACTCACAAAAGGCCGGACTTCTATAGTTATAGCGCACCGTCTGGCTACCATTATCAATGCTGATGTTATCGTGGTAATGGACCAGGGAAAAATTGTGGAAAAAGGTACACATTCTGAATTACTACAAATTCCGGACGGGTACTATAAACATTTGTATGATTCACAATTTGCTGCCGCAGATTAAGCATTCTGAACCGCAAAAAAACAACCGTTACTTTTTTGATAAGTTTACACAGGGCTGCTTTCATCAATAAAAATTATTGCGTATTTTAGTCAGCTGAAATTCACAACGAAAAAATAGAATATGAAATTCGATATCGTAGTATTAGGAAGTGGCCCTGGAGGTTATGTAACAGCTATCAGAGCGTCGCAATTAGGTTTTAAAGTAGCTATTGTAGAAAAAGAAAATTTAGGTGGTATCTGCTTAAACTGGGGATGTATTCCTACTAAAGCATTGTTAAAGTCAGCTCAGGTTTTTGACTATTTAAAACATGCTTCAGATTATGGTTTAACAATTAACGGTGAAGCCGATAAAGATTTTGGTGCTGTAATTGCACGTTCTCGCTCAGTTGCTGATGGTATGAGTAAGGGGGTTCAGTTCTTAATGAAAAAAAATAAAATTGAAGTTATTGACGGAACCGGAAAAGTAAAGCCCGGTAAAAAGGTAGAAGTAACCAAAGCTGACGGAACTGTTGCTGAAATCAGTGCCGATCATATTATTATTGCTACCGGAGCGCGTTCCCGCGAATTACCGAATTTACCCCAAGACGGTAAAAAAGTTATCGGATACCGCCAGGCCCTTACGTTAGCAGAACAACCTAAAAAAATGATTGTGGTAGGCTCGGGAGCGATCGGTGTTGAATTTGCTCACTTTTACAATACAATGGGAACGGAAGTAACGGTTGTTGAATTCATGCCTACTATTGTTCCTGTTGAAGATGAAGATATCTCAAAGCAATTTGAACGTTCCCTGAAAAAGGCTGGAATCAAGATTATGACCAACGCATCAGTTGAAAAAGTAGATACATCAGGAAACGGTGTAAAAGCTACAGTAAAAACAGCTAAAGGTGAAGAAATACTGGAGGCAGATATTTTACTTTCAGCTGTGGGTATTAAATCAAACCTTGAAAATATCGGTTTAGAAGAAGTGGGTATTACTACCGACAAAGATAAAATTACCGTAAACGAATACTATGAAACCAATGTACCGGGTTACTATGCTATTGGTGATGTGGTTCCCGGACAGGCATTGGCGCACGTAGCATCAGCCGAAGGTATTTTATGTGTAGAGAAAATTGCCGGCTTACACGTAGAACCTATTGATTATGGCAATGTACCAGGCTGTACTTATGCTACACCTGAAATTGCTTCTGTCGGGTTAACCGAGAAAAAAGCAAAAGAAGCAGGCTATGAAATAAAAGTAGGTAAATTTCCTTTTTCCGCATCCGGAAAGGCAAAAGCTGCCGGAACACCTGATGGTTTTGTAAAAGTAATCTTTGATGCCAAATATGGCGAATGGTTAGGTTGCCATATGATTGGAGCCGGAGTTACCGATATGATTGCTGAAGCTGTAGTAGCCCGTAAATTGGAAACTACAGGTCATGAAATTCTAAAAGCTATTCATCCGCACCCTACCATGAGTGAGGCGGTAATGGAGGCCGTAGCTGATGCGTACGGAGAAGTTATTCATCTGTAAACTCAAAAAATATTATCCTAAAAAGCGTTACTTTAAAAAAGTAGCGCTTTTTTTTGCTTATTTAATAAGCTGTTTTGAAAAAAATACTATTTTTAGCAAAATTTTCACCTTATGAAACAACTACTATTTTTCAGCTTTCTGGCTGTTACTACATGTGTGCAAGTACAAACATATGCACAGGAAAAAGTAAAGTTCTCTAAAGAACAACTAAAAAAGATGGATGACGATCTTTTCGATGAAATGTTTATAGGTGTCACACCTAAAAAAACAACTACGGTTATACTTAAAGATGGCACTAAAATTCAAGGTGCTGCTACAGACATCGACCGTAAAAAAGGACAAATCTATTCCATTGAAATTAAAGACGGTTCGGGTAAGAAAAAGGAATACAAAGCCGAAGAAATTGCAGAAATGTACCTGCCTATTTCCGGAGCTGCCAAAGCGTCCAAAGTAGGGAGTTATTTTGGGAATTCCAGTAATTGGGGACGAAAAAGCCTGAACAATTCTACTAATCCTAATGAAGTATACGTTAGAAATGTCAAAGCTTCTTTAAAAAATAAAAAAGAAGAACAAGAATTTCTGATGCAGCTTATAAATCCGCAATTCAGTCGTATTATTGAAGTGTATGCCGATCCGGCTGCCAGCCAAACTACCTCAATGAGCTTTGGAGGCAGTCCTTCTTTCGGAGGCGGTGTAATCAAATCGTATTATATCAGAAAGAATGATCAGGTTATCTGGTTGAAGAAAAGTGATTTTGAAGAAAATTACGACTTCTTATTCGGGGATAATTTGGAATTTATAACAAAATTTCCTTCTCGTTCTGTTAAATGGGAACACCTCAGCTACTTAATTGCACAATACACCAAAATGTCTGAAGAAAAATAAACTTAAAATCCACTCCTAGGAGTGGATTTTTTAATCTTCCCTGCTTCCATCGTCGGCCATACACACCATTTTTGGAGTAAAGGTAGCCACAACAGTTACCAAATCCTCTTGGGCCGACATCACCTGGCGAATGTCTTTATAGGCCATAGGCGCTTCATCCAAACCGGCTCCGATTAAGGTTACATTATGATCCTTTAAAACAGCTCTGAAATCGGTTTTTGTCAGTTCTTTTTTTGCCTGTGTTCTGCTCATTTGCCGCCCTGCTCCGTGAGATGCCGACTGAACAGCCGGTATACTGCCTTTTCCACGCACTAAAAATCCGGGAGCTGTCATCGATCCGGGAATAATTCCCATTACGCCCTCTGCTGCCGGAGTAGCTCCTTTTCGATGTACAATAACCTCTTCTCCATTCCATTTTTCTTTCCATGCAAAATTATGATGGTTTTCTACAGTAGCCAGAACCTGTGCACCAATTGCTTCTGCCATTTTCTTATGAATGATTTCATGACAGGCTGAGGCATAATCTCCCGCTAAATTCATTGCCAGCCAATACTCTTGTCCTTCCGTGGAATGTAAATCAAAATAGGCCAAATTTTTGGCTTCCTGCGGTAATGGACATACTTTTTTAGCCAATTGTGTATAATGCCCGGCAATAGTTGCACCAAATCCGCGGGAACCCGAATGGGTTAACAAGGCCACATAACGTCCTTTATCCAGGTTTAATACCCTGTCGGGTTCAGGCAGTTCAATAATTCCGAATTCAACAAAATGATTGCCTCCCCCCGAGCTTCCTAATTGCGCCCATGCTTTATCTTTTAATTTTTGCAAGAGCGGATTTTCATGAAACAATGCATTTTCCAAAACAGCGTGATCTGCTCTGTACTGTCCGCGAAAACCGTTTCCTGCACCGAAATTGGACTGCGCGATTAATTCTCGTTTAAATTTTGCTTGGTTTTCAAGAAAAAAAGTTTCATCAATATCATATACAGAAAGTGCCATTCTGCAACCAATATCTACTCCTACACCATAAGGAATAACCGCATTTTTTACTGCTAAAACACCTCCTATAGGCAGTCCGTATCCCTGATGCGCGTCAGGCATTAAGGCACCTGCAACCGAAACCGGAAGTCTCATAGCCGTGTGCATCTGTTTTTTGGCTCCTTCTTCTATGTGCCTTTCACCAAATATCTCAAAGGCTTTCGGGTTTTCATGTAACGGAATAATAATTGTTTCCCGTTCTTTCTGCAATTGGATTATTTGCCGGCCAGCTGAAAAAATTCAGATGCATCACTTATTTGTTCAGGCGATTCAACAGTATTTTTTAAGCTGTTTAACAATTGTTCTTTATTTAAAATTCCCGTATAATTATTACAGAAATGCAGGGCGGTTCCCAAGCTACTATTTTCTTCAAAGCCTATTCTCAATAAGTCTTTTCCTGTTATTTTTTTCATATTAATGGTATATTTTAAGCCGAAGTGATACTAATAAATTTTCTAATTTTTCTACATTAGGTTTTTCTTGTAAGGTCGAATTTGCCTGATATTTTTCAATTTCTAATATTAAGTTTTCAGCTTTTCCAACAATTTCATCGTAAGAGTAATCTCCAGATTTTATTTTAAGTAATTCCATTCTATTGTCGACTTCAATTGTTAACCTATTATCTCTAAAAATCTTCAAAGCAATTTGTAGCAATCTGATGGTGTGCATCATATTTTTAACATCATACCCCTTTCCATGCATTTTATTAGTTTGAAACCGATTTATATTTCGATTATTAATCCAATCTCTATATTCCCGATATTTTTTACAATAAACAGAATACGCATCTTTATTAAAATACAATATTGCAACTTCTTTTTCTTCTTTAGGAATTGAGCTCAAAGCCACTTCATTCGAATCAATAGAACCTAAAATTCCATTGAATTGCTTATTATAAGCAGAATAAAACAAGTGATAGCAGTCTTTTAAATGATTGATTCTACTTAATCCACAAAATTCTTGTTCCCATCCTTTTCTATCTAACCATTTTGAACATTCTATAGATTGCCCATCAGCAACAATGTAGCAAAAATCTAAAATACTTTTTCGTTTCGTTTCCATAGGATGAAACATTTTTTTATTCAGTCCTTTTGCTTTTTTAATTTGTGAAAGAGCATATCCTACGAATGTTTCTTTCGTTAATTGAGATAAAAAATCTTCCATTTTGAAACTATTCATTAATGGATGTTTAAATAAAACAGAATGCTCAGGAGTAGCCAACATTTCAAGAATATTTGGATTATTTTTAGCTAATAATTCAATAAATCTACCCAATTCATAATACACGATGTCGTTGGTTTTATTACTAACCTGTGGAATATAATGTAATCCGTAAAAATGATTTTTAGGCAAAAAAAAGACTCCTTTAATATCTGTATCTGAATTTTCTGTATTTAAGCCATAAGCTTTACTTCCTGAAATACATTCAAAAAGAATTAAATTATGTTGTTTTAAAAAGTTTATTGTGATCATGGGCGTTTATTATTTTTCTATATATTTTATTCAAAACAGTAGAATTAAATGTTCCTTTCCGTTTTATTTTTTCACTATTCGACAAACATAAATTTAAATCAATTAAATATCCTTTTAAACGATCATTAATAACTACAGTTTGTTTATCAGAACTTTTTGATTTCAATTCTAACAAACGTTTTGTTTCGTTTAAGATGGAGACATCATTTATTTGTTTTAATAGCTCTGAAAATTCCATTGGCGGGTAGGCATTCGTTTCATGAACAAATTTTGCAGCCAGCAATGAGCGAAAGATATAAAACAATGTTTTCAATCGTATTTCACTATTATTAATATTCGCAAACATTTTAGAAACCAGTCCCAAATAATGATGTATCAAACTTCGTTGACAAAAATAATCAGGTAAGATTTTTTTTATTGTTTCGAACATCTCTCCGTTTTTTGCATAAACAATTGGAGATTGCATCCACTCAAATGGAGTTGCATTAGAAGCATAGAGTAATTTTAAAAATTTTTTTACATCCCAACCATTTATATCAAGCATATTATTAATTGGTAAATTTAAAAAATCCGGTAGTTCACTTATCTGCAAATATTCATTTTTAGAACGAACATACACAAAACGTACATCAAAATCACTATCTTCAGAAGAAAATCCCCAAGCTCGACTTCCTGACTCTATAGCAAAAAGTATCTTTATTCCTTCTTGTCGTTCTATTTTTTCTAATTTATGTTGAATTATTTTTTCCATTTTTAAAATTATTTTGTAAAAATCTGTTTTAGCTCTGACACAATATTAGTACTGCCGGAAACGGAGATGGTATTTATTTTATCGGCAATTTTTTCGATGTATTCCATTTCTTTCAGTTTGTACAACATCTGGTTTTCTTCCATGAGTTTAGCAGTGTTTAACAAGCTTCTGGTAGAAGCCGTTTCTTCACGGCGCATAATACTATTGGCCTGTGCTCTTTTTTCTGCTATCAGCACCTGGTTCATAATATCACGAATTTCTCCCGGCAGAATTATATCTTTTAAACCCGCATCTGCTATTTTCACCCCAAGGTGCTCCCCTTTTGCAGAAATTTCTTCCAGAACTGCTTTTGCTATTTGGTTTTTCTGATCCATCAATTCATCAAACGTCAGTGTTCCCACTAATGTCCGTAACGCCATCTGCACCATTATGTATAACTGCTTTTCAAATTCCTTTGTGGCTATAAAAGCTTTTTCAAAATCGATCAGCTGGTATTGAACAGCAACATTCAGACGCAACTGTACTTTATCCCGTGTTAGAATTTCCTGGCCCGTGATCTCTAAGGTCTGCTGACGTACGTCACCTTTTATTACCATAATAATCTGTGTATTTTTCCACCAGAAATAATTCCCCGGAAGCAACATTTCCACAAATTTTCCGTCAACAAACAATAAACCTTTTTCGTACGATTCAACCCGGTAGTTGCGAACATAAAGGTTCAACTGGCTTTTTTCCAGAATAGATTTTGGCACTTCATGTATCTCATAACCTGCAACTGATACTTTTTGAAAACGAAATTTGTGCATTCCTTTCCAAAAGGCATATGTTCCCGGTGTTAATACAGACTGAAAATTATCTTTTTCAAATTTTAAAACCAACTCGTCATCTGCAATTTCAATTATTTCCAAATGGTCTTTTACAAACTCATTTTCAAAAACGCTTTCATAAAGTTTAGGAAAAGCACTGTAAACAGAATATTTTTCCACTTTTTCGCCAAGGAAAAACCAGTAGCTTCCTTTAAAAATAACATCGATTATCTGGTTGTTTTTATAAACCAATCCTACTTCCTGCTCTTTGATGGCAACTTTTTTCATCTTGTTCTATTTTATACTTGTTATAGTAATAATAAGGTCTTTTTTACGCTTTCCTTTTTTAAGAGCGGAACAAAACAGTTGTGAGTTACTACTGGGCTGCCTGCTGATAAACCTGCTTTTATATTTTATCCTGAAACAACTTTTCTAAAGCACATACCCTTTTATTCAGGCTTTAAATAAAGTGTTTTGATTGTTTAGCTGAAAAAATCAAAACTGAACGCGAAAAAAAGAACCTGTTTTCAATAAGATCTGTTTTACAAGTGATCAGCCTTGTGGTGAAGCTTTTGCTTCTTTGCAACCGAGTGCAACTTGAACCTTAATCAAGTTTGGGATTCGAACCCAATTTTGTCCTTGTTCTATCCGTTGAACTACATTCGTTTTCGAAAGGTGGGATTCGAACCCACAACCGAGGAATTACTCAAAGCTTTGAAAATTCAGTATACAGCTTCCTGCACTGTGATGCCTTTTGAAACATCCGCATAGAATTACTTCATTGTTTTGAACATTACAAAGATGCCCGCATTATAACGCAGTTAAAATGCGTATTTATAAAAAAGTACGTAAAAAAACACAATACACTGTTTATCAAAACACTATTCTAAATAAAATCATTAAAAAAATGATTTAATATACAAACTACGCAAGTATATTGCGTAATAAAATGTATTTTTGAATAAATATTTACAACAAAAAGATATGTCAACCAACAAATCTGCACTCATCCGTTATAAAACCATTGACCAATGTTTACGAAACCGTTACAGAAAATGGACATTAGACGATTTAATTGAAAAAGTTTCAGATGCCTTATATGAATTTGAAGGTATTACAACGGGCGTGAGCAAGCGGACCCTTCAGGCTGATATACAGTTTATGCGCAGTGATAAACTGGGTTACAATGCACCTATTGTGGTAACGGAACGGAAATTTTATACGTATGAAGATGCGGATTATTCCATTACACAATTGCCCATTAAGGAAGAAGATGTTGATAAAATGAGAGAAATTGTCTCCTTATTGAAACAATTTAACGGGTTTCATTATTTTGACGAAATGACCGAATTGATTGCCAAACTGGAAAACAATATTTATAAGTCGGCTAAGAAAACACCAAATTATATTCAGTTTGAAGACAATAAGCAGTTGAAAGGAATTAACCTGTTAAACGGATTGTATCAGGCTATTTTAAATAAACGGCCTTTATTAATTGAATACAAGTCCTTCCGGTCAAAAGAAGTGATTAAAGAGATTTATCATCCGTATTTATTAAAAGAATACCGGAACCGGTGGTTTTTAATTACACGGAACAATAAAGGAACCCTTCTGATTACGCTTGCATTAGACCGGATTGAAGCTTTTTACGAACTGGACAGCGCACTTTTCAAACCCTATGAAGGTATTGACTTTGACAGCTATTTTAGTGAATGTATAGGCGTAACACGAACCTATAAAGACAGGCCGCAAAAAATTATCTTAAAATTTAATATACGGAATGCACCCTATGTAAAAACAAAGCCACTACATCATTCCCAGCAAATTATAACGGAAGATGAAACCGGGTTAACTATACGTATTGATGTTATTCCTAATTTTGAGCTGGAACGCGAAATTTTAGGGTTTGGAGAAAATGTAGAAGTACTTGGCCCCCGTAATTTAAAACGTATGATTAAACATCGTATTGACCTCTTATTTAAATTGTATGAAAACAAAATTCCAGGTTAAACACCTGGAATTTCTATTTTTAAAAAGGAACATCGTTATCTGTACTGAACGAGCTGCCAAAAATAGCATCGCCCGGCGGCAGGCTGTTTCTGAACTGGTCGTCATCGGCATTCATACGCGACGGCAATTCGTCAAAAGGCATAAAACCTTCTTCCAGGTTATCAAACTTACCGAATTTGCCTAAGAACTTTAACCGGATATTGTCTAAACCACCATTACGGTGCTTGGCTACAATAAACTCGGCCTGTCCTTCTGTTGGCGTACCTTCATCATCATCCCATTGTTCTATCTTATAATATTCAGGCCGGTAAATAAAGGATACAATATCGGCATCCTGTTCAATAGCTCCCGATTCACGAAGGTCAGACAACAACGGGCGTTTTGAAGGGCCTCTTGTTTCCACGGCACGTGATAACTGTGATAATGCGATAACCGGCACATCCAGTTCTTTTGCCAGTGCTTTTAAGTTACGTGAAATGGTAGAAATTTCCTGCTCCCTGTTACCTCCTCCTTTTCCGTTTCCGCCGGCAGTCATCAATTGCAGGTAATCGATAATAATAAGCTGGATATCGTATTGTGATTTTAAACGACGTGCTTTGGCACGGAGGTCAAAAATAGAAAGCGAAGGGGTATCATCTATAAATAACGGGGCCTTTTCCAGGTCTTTTACCTTTACATTAAGTTGCTCCCATTCATGCTGTTCCAATTTTCCTGTCCGCAGTTTTTCGGAAGAAAGAGCCGTTTCAGATGAAATTAAACGCGTGATCAACTGGACAGATGACATTTCCAAAGAAAATAGCGCCACCCCTTTATTGGCATCAATAGCTATATTACGGGCCATTGACAATACAAAAGCGGTTTTTCCCATACCCGGACGCGCAGCAATAATAATTAAATCAGACGGTTGCCACCCTGAAGTAAGGGCATCTAATTTATGAAAACCTGTAGGCAAGCCCGAAAGTCCTTCTCTGCTGCCTATTTCCTGAATACGCTTCTTGGCCTGTGCTACTAAAGACTGAGCCGTTTCAGAGCTTTTCTTGATATTGCCCTGTGTTACTTCATATAGTTTTGATTCAGCCTTATCCAGTAAATCAAATACGTCTGTGGTTTCATCATATGAATCTTCAATTATTTCAGAAGAAATCCGGATCAGGCTCCGCTGGATGAATTTCTGAAGAATAATACGCGAATGAAATTCAATATGGGCAGAAGAGGATATTTTTTGAGTAAGACTGATCAGGTAAAAATCACCTCCTACCAGCTCCAGCTTTCCATTTTTACGAAGCTGCGTAGAAACGGTAAGCAAATCGATAGGCTGATTCCCAACAAATAACTGTTCAATAGCTTCAAAGATAAACTTGTGCGCTTCTTTGTAAAAAGCATCGGGTGTTAAGATATCAATCACCTCATCTATCCCTTTTTTATCTATCATCATGGCGCCCAAAACCGCTTCTTCGAGGTCTATTGCCTGCGGGGGAAGTTTCCCTTTTTCCAGCGAAATGATATTCGGGTTTTCTATACGTTTAGGTAGTGTTACTTTCTGCTGATCCATACAGCGAATTTACTTTATTTTTACGAAGAATTGAAGTTTACTTATACACCTTTTTTGTTAAAAGCTCTGTTAACAACTTTTTTAAAATGTTGATAGTTAAAAAAAGCGGAACTTTCGTCCCGCTTTTCGTTATTCTTTATATTCGCCCATGGCTTCGTACTTTGCCATACGTTCATGTAATAGCTTCTCTATCGTTTTTTTAGATAATTCCTTATATGATGTCAGTATCGTTTCTTTAACAGTTTTAAAGGTAGTTTCCCGGTCATAATGGGCTCCTCCAAGAGGTTCCGGTATAATATCGTCTATCAGTTTATTTTTTTTCATATCGTCAGCCGTCAGCTTTAAGGCTTCAGCTGCTTGTTCTTTAAATTCCCAGCTTCTCCATAAGATGGAAGAACATGATTCTGGTGAAATTACAGAATACCAGGTATTTTCCAGCATAAATACCCTGTCGCCCACACCAATTCCCAAAGCACCACCCGATGCTCCTTCTCCTACAATTATAGTGATAATAGGCACCTGTAATCGAAACATTTCCAATATATTACGCGCTATAGCCTCACCTTGTCCGCGTTCTTCCGCTTCCAGTCCCGGGTACGCTCCCGGAGTATCGACTAATGTGACTACCGGAATACCGAATTTTTCTGCCATCCGCATCAGGCGCAGGGCCTTTCTGTACCCTTCCGGGTTTGCCATACCAAAATTGCGGTACTGGCGGGTTTTTGTATTGAATCCTTTTTGCTGCCCGATAAACATAAAGCTTTGGTCGCCTATTTTTCCCAATCCGCCTACCATGGCTTTATCATCTTTTACTCCCCTGTCGCCAAAAAGCTCCAAAAAAGTATCACCGCACAAAGCTTTGATGTAATCCATTGTATACGGACGATTCGGGTGGCGCGATAACTGAACACGCTGCCAGGCGCTTAGATTACCGTATATTTCTTTCTTTTTATTTTCAAGTTTCTGCTGAATATTTTTACAAGTTTCCGATACATCAACATCTGATTCTTTACCAATTATTTCACATTTATCCAACTGTTCGGTCAACTCTTTAATAGGAAGTTCAAAATC
The DNA here is from genome assembly GCA_050990835.1 of Paenimyroides tangerinum. Classification (GTDB taxonomy): domain Bacteria; phylum Bacteroidota; class Bacteroidia; order Flavobacteriales; family Flavobacteriaceae; genus Flavobacterium. The sequence continues at coordinate 2,841,875 of CP158859.1, forward strand.
TAAATATTCCATTTTTATCTTTTCAATTAATATTGAGGGTACAAATATAACGTTTTATTACTTTTTCAAACTTCTTTTTGCCCTATTTTTAAAGTAGGCGTTCAACGCTACTGTTCCTAAAATAATAAGGGCTCCTGCATAAAATGCCGGCGTCATGCGTTCCTGGTCTTTAAAAAGAAATACAGCCAACAGAATACCGTAAATAGGTTCCAGGTTGATAGTAAGCATTACGGTATAAGGTGAAAGGTATTTCATGATATCGATATTCGCAATAAATGGATAAGCGGTACAAACCGATCCTAAAATAAACAGCCAGAGCCAGTCCCATTCATGGAAATTAAAATTTTCTCCTACAAAACCACCGGAAAATAACAGGCAAACCGACAGAAATAAAAAACCACCAACCAGTTCATAGAAACTGATACCTAACGAATCATACCGGTGTGCCAGCTTTCCGTTAATAATGGCAAAAGAAGCTGAGAGGAAAGCCGATAGTAATGCGGTTAATATTCCCCATATATAGTGTGTCTCGAAACTAAAAATAAGAACTAAACCTATTACTACCACACACCCCAGAAGCACTTCGTACCAGATGACCTTACGTTTATAGAAAATCGGCTCGAGTATAGACGTGAAAAAAGCGCCGGTTGAAATACAAGCCAATGTAATAGAAACATTCGAAATTTTTATAGCGTGAAAAAAGGTAAACCAATGTACAGCTATCACAAAACCGCATACTATAAACAAGAGAATCGTCTTTGGCGAAAAACGGAATGACTTGCCTTTTAACTTCATATATAAAAACACAAAGACTATAGCAATTAAAATACGCGTCCATACCAAAGGCAGCGCATGAAGTGAGATAAGTGAGCCTAGAATGGCTGTAAAGCCCCAAATAAAAACAATAAAATGTAAATGAAGCTGGTTCTTAAAATTATCGCTTAGCATTTTTTAACAGATAGACGGCTAAAATTCCAAAAGCTGTATTGGGCAGCCATACCGCCAGAAAAGGGTTAATACTTGAAGCTTCGGCTAATGTGCCGAAAATTTTATCGAAAAATATATAAATAAAGGCCAGAGCAATTCCCATGGCGAGATTTACGCCCATCCCTCCTCTTCGTTTCATGGAGGAAACGGCTACGGCAATAATAGTTAATATAAAGGCAGAAACAGGTATACTGTATTTTCTGTATTTTACAACCAGGTAAGAGTTGATATTGGACGATCCACGCATCTTTTCCTTTTCAATAAAAGTATTCAGTTCCCGTAAAGTCATGGTTTCTGCCGCATAAATAGTCGGTGTTAAATCGTCCATTTCAAAATTGAATTTCATGTTTTTCTTTTCCGCTTTTTCAATTTTGTCATTCATCTCACCTACAGTACGTTTTTCATAATTATGCAGGGTGTAATCTTTTGTATCATCATTATACACAATACGGGATGCTTTTATCTTATAATCCAGCCTGGTTCTTTCCTTTTCATTAAACTTTTCAAATGTAAAATTATAACCCGTTTTACTCGGGAGGTTAAAATTACTCACATATATAAAATCACTTCCGCTTAATTGTTTAAACACATTAAAAGTTTCCCTGACTTCCTGCCGTTTAAGGTATTTATAACGAAAGTCATTGTAACCTAAACTGGCCTTCGGTACAACAAAAAAACCCATTAATAAAGCAAAAATGGAAATTAAAGTAGCCCCAATAATATAAGGCCGCAAAAAACGATAATACGAAATACCGGAGCTCAGAATAGCTACAATTTCCGTATTATTAGCTAATTTCGAGGTAAACCAGATGACGGATATAAATAAAAAAATGGGAAACAGCATATTGGCAAAATATACCGTAAAATCCAGGTAGTACTGTATCACTTTATCGGCCGGTACTTTATTTTCGAGAATCCGGTTGATCTTTTCAGAAACATCAATTACAATCCCGATAGGAATAAAAAGCAGAATCATCACCGTAAAGGTGCCCAGATACCGTTTTAAAATATACCAGTCGATTATTTTCATACGTTATAAACGTGTTGCCATTTGTTTTACCATTTTTTCCTTCCACGGCAAAAAAGTTCCGGCTATGATTTGCCTGCGCGCTTCACGCACCAACCACATGTAGAAACCTAAATTATGGATAGTAGCAATCTGTTTTCCGAGGTATTCATCTGCTACAAATAAATGGCGTAAATAAGCTTTTGAATAATCTAAGTCAACCCATGTATGTCCCATTTCATCAATAGGCGAAAAATCATCTGCCCATTTTTTGTTTTTAATATTGATAAAACCATTCGCGGTAAATAACATTCCGTTCCGGGCATTCCGCGTAGGCATCACACAATCAAACATATCAATACCCAGCGCAATATTTTCAAGTATGTTTACAGGGGTACCCACTCCCATCAGGTAACGCGGTTTGTCTTTGGGAAGTATATTGGTTACAACTTCGGTCATGGCATACATTTCTTCAGCAGGTTCTCCTACTGACAAGCCTCCGATAGCATTTCCTGCTGCCCCTATACCGGCTATATAGTCAGCCGATTGTGCCCTTAAGTCTTTATAAGTAGATCCTTGTACTATCGGAAACAAAGTTTGTTCATATCCGTATTTAGGCGGTACTTTATCAAGATGCTCCACACAGCGGTCCAGCCAGCGATGCGTCATATGCATAGATCGTTTGGCATAACGGTAATCGCAAGGGTAAGGTGTGCACTCATCAAAAGCCATAATAATATCCGCTCCTATAGAACGTTGGATTTCCATTACATTTTCCGGTGAAAAAAAATGGTAGGAACCGTCTATATGCGATTTGAATTTTACACCTTCTTCTTTAATTTTTCTTCTTCCGGATAAAGAATATACCTGAAAACCTCCTGAATCAGTCAGAATATTCCGGTCCCAGTTCATGAATTTATGCAGCCCGCCCGCTTTTTCCAGAATCTCTGTTTTCGGACGTAAATACAAATGATAGGTATTTCCTAAAATAATATCAGGGTTGATATCTTCTTTTAATTCACGTTGATGTACTCCTTTTACAGAAGCTACTGTTCCTACCGGCATAAAAATCGGCGTTTCTATTGTACCGTGCGCAGTTGTTATAACTCCTGCACGTGCTTTTGACTGAGCATCACTATATACTAAATCGAATACCATACATTACTTTTACAATGTGCAAATATAAGGCGAATATTGCAGATGGCAGATTATTTCATTTTAAAAAATACTGCTTATACCAGCCTTTTCTTTAACAGAATAGCAATCACCACAGGGGCTCCTAAAATGGAAGTTACTGCATTAATAGGAAGTACAAAAGAAGCACCCGGTACCTGAGAGAGCGTATCGCTTATTAATAACACTGTACTACCTATAAGAAGATTACCTGTAAAAAGAACCACATGATTACTGGTTTTGAAAGTTATACGTGTAATATGCGGAATAGCTAACCCTACAAACGCAATAGGTCCGGCAAAAGCCGTAGCCGTACCTGCCAAAAGGGCTGTTACTGTAATAATAAAATAGCGGATTTTTACAATAGGTACTCCCAAACTGTGTGCATATTTTTCACCCAAAAGAAATGCATTGAGCGGTTTTAAGGTAACTATACTTATTAGCAAACCAATAATAATACCGCCCATCATAATATGTATACCTGTCCAGGTCTGATTGCCCAGACTTCCCATAGCCCAGAAAGTAAACCTCTGTAGTTCTTCTGCTGAAGAAAAATACGTAAGTACGCTTACCAAAGCACCGGAAAAGCTGCTGAACATCAACCCTATTACCAGAAGTGTCATTGTGTCTTTAACTTTTTGGAGAACCAGCAAAACTACCAGCAGCACGATAAAGCTACCTGAAACAGAAGCTATACTTATACTAAAAGGCGAAGAAAAATAATGTTGTACAGCTGCAGGAAACAGACTCCCTCCTAAAATAACCAAGGCTACACCTAAACTTGAGCCTGAGCTCAGTCCCAACACGTAGGGTTCAGCCATGGGATTCCGGAAAAGGGTTTGCATAAGCAAACCACTCACAGGAAGTGCCAGGCCTACCAGTATTGCCACAAGTGCTTTAGGCAAACGATAACTGAGTAAAATATATTCCCAGCTGGGTTTAGCCGCTTCTCCGCCTGTTAGTATACGAAAAGTATCTGCCACAGGAATATGCACGCTCCCCACGCTCATATTGAGCAGGAAGGCACACAAGAACGTTACAAGTAAAGCAGCTATTAAAATGCTATGTCTTCTGGAAAATTCCATTTATTGCAACGGTTCTATAAAATAAGGTGTATAACCAGGTAGCTTTTGAGGATGTAAGATAAAGATCAGGTCTTTTAATATCAGGTCAGGTCGGTTAGGTGCCTCTTCATAAAATACCACACCTCCTTTTTCTCCTTTTTTAGCGCTATAGGTATATATTTTTCTTTCTTTAAAAGCCTTAAACTGCGTATAATGTTTATTCGCATTTTCCAGCTCTACATACGAAGTAAACTGAGCAGGACCAATCCAGTAATCGGCTTGTTGTGCTTTTTCTATTACGTCTTCCAAAGACAAGGACAAACTGCCTGTTCCTTTTGTATCATTCCACACATATGTTCCATTAGCATCTTTTACAAATTGTGCCATCCAGCTTTCACCCTGTGGCGCATACCACACATCCTGGTACATTGCTCCGCTTAAAACCGCAGGTTTTACTTCCTCATTTTTCACAAGCATTTTGGCTTCAGTATACGCTTTTTCAATTTCTTTAAAATATGCAGTAGCTTCCGCATTTTTATCATAAAGTGCGCCAAAGAACTTAATCCATTCCGCTTTTCCCAAAGGCGTTGTTTCTACCCAGTCGCCATTAAATATAACCGGTACCCCGGCTTTCTGTAAATTTGTATACTTGGGATTATTCGCTTCCATACTATGCCCTACAATAAGCTGAGGCTGTAGATCAATGGTCATTTCCACATTTACATTATCATTATCTCTCAGTTCTTTTATCATTCCTTTATGAATAATAGCCCTGATTTTAGGCGAAGAAATATAATCCAGTCCAGGAAATCCTATGAGCGATTTTTCTTCCTGTAGGTTTACCAATGAAGGTAAATGTGTAGTAGAGGTTACCACTATTTTCTGTAATGGAATTTTAATAAATATTGCCGATTTTAAACTGTCCGGCACATTTTTCACATCTTTTGCCAACACATAGGTAAAGGCTTCTTTTGCCTCAGGCCAGGGTTTCGTAACTCTCAACAAGGTAAAATTGTGATAATGCCGCAGGCTGAATCCTTTTGCATGAGTAACTTCATTTTGCGCTATTTCCACTTTTTGTAGTATTATATCAGTTTCTTTTTTGCAGGAAACAAGCCAGAATACTGAAAAGAAAAAACTACTTATTAATATTTTGGTTTTCATTGGTGGTTTATTTTCAGCAAAGGTAAATTTATTTTACCTGATGTTAAAACGCAATTTTTTCTTTTTAATAGGTTGAAAATGAAATATCCGTTACATTTGCAAAAATTTCAGGTTGCTTTATGCATGAAAAGGGAAACAGGTAATAATAAAAAGCCTGTGCTGTACCCGCAACTGTATGCTTAATAAACATTTGTTTTTACTCTTTGTCACTGACTGATATCGGGAAGGCAAAAAAACAAATAAGCGAGCCAGGAGACCTGCCTGATATATTTAACAACAACAGCCTTCGGGAACAAAGGTTTTTTTGGTATGAAAAATAAGTATCTTTTCTTTTTGGTTATTAGTATAAGCGGTAGCGGTTTAAGGGCACAGGACAGCCTGCATACCCAGTTGGATGAACTGGTTATTTCAGATGAAAAGCTGACCACCCACAACAAATCACAAATACTGTACACCGTAAATGACACATTGGTAAAACAGAGCACGGCCTCTTTTACTGATTTTTTGCTGTTTAACACCCCTATTTACTTTAAAGAAAATGGTGCCGGTATGGTTTCTTCTCCCTCATTCAGAGGCACCACTGCACAACAGACTTCGGTACTCTGGAACGGTTTGAAGGTGAACTCTATGTTTCTGGGACAAACCGATTTTAATGCTATTTCTTATAAAGAATATGACAATATTATAGTTAAACCCGGAGGCGGAAGTGTTCTTTTTGGTTCAGGAGCTATCGGAGGCACTATTCATCTTAACAACGAACTTCGATTTTACAATCATTTTACCAATCGGTTGCAATTGGCTTACGGCAGTTTCAATACTTATCGCGGAAATTACGCTGTTTCTGCCGGGACCAAGCGCTGGAATGTTCAGGCTGTTTTTAACCGCAACCAAAGTGAAAACGATTTTGAAGTAAAAAACAGAGAATGGAAGAACACAAATGGCAATTACTACAACAACAGTTTTAATGCAGTAGTGGGCTATAAGATTAACAAAATACACCAGCTGAGCTATATGTCGCATTTTTATGAAGACGAACGGCATTTTGCTTTGTTATCGCCTAATGAAATCAGAACCAAATACAAGAGCGAATCCGTGCGGAATTTATTACAATGGAAAGCGCAGACCTCACAGTTAAACAGCAGACTGCGGTTAGGCCTTATAAGCGAAAATTACGGCTATTTTGATTTTCTTCCTTCTGACCGCCATTCAGGTGGCAAGGTAACTACCTATATCGTAAAATATGACCTGGATTATAAATTAAGCGATGCTTTCACCTTATCAGCTGTCGCAGACTATCAGCACAGTAAAGGAGAAGGTATGCAATCAGGTATTGATAAGATAACACAGGATATTTTTTCAACATCGCTACTGGCTACTCATCAAATTACTGAAAGAACAGGATATGAATTGGGAATAAAACAGGAATATACCTCCGATTACCAAAACCCCACTTTATTTTCTGCAGGATTTTACCATCACATAACAAATTACTATCACATAAAGATAAACGCTTCAAAAAATTACAGGGTTCCGACATTTAATGATATTTACTGGCAACCCGGCGGCAATCCCGATCTGAAACCCGAAAGCAGCTATCAGCTGGATATTGCGCAACAGCTTTCTTTCTCCAATACCCAGGTCAATTTAAATTTTTATACCATTCACATAGCGGATATGATTAGGTGGGTACCAACATCTGCCGGATATTGGCAGGCTTCTAATACCGATAAAGTAGCTGTTCTGGGAGCAGAAATAAGCCTGGCGCAACAATGGAAATGGCAGTTGCATAACCTCCGTTTAAACGGAAGTTATGCCTATACGCGTTCCACAAACAAAGAAAATAACAAACAATTGGTTTATGTACCATTCCACAAGGCCAATGGTACACTCCATTATAGTTATAAACAATTTTCCGTTCAGTTACAAGGTGTTTTAAACGGAAAAGTGTATACGCAAAACGACAATAATGAAGCCACCTCTATCCAGTCATATGGTTTGTTAAATATGCAGCTAGGATATTATTTTGGCAGCAACAGGCAGCATTTCATTGCTTTTGAAATAAAAAATGCTACCGACAGTTTTTATGAAAATGTGGAAAACCGGACAATGCCCGGAAGAAATTATATGATTCAGTTAATAACTCAATTTTAAATAAACATGAAAAAAGTTTTATACAGCCTGGCCGCTCTGGTCTTTTTAGCGTCGTGTAGCAATAATGATGATGCAACACCTGATACTAGCAATCAGGAATTTAAGAACGGAATATTGATAGTAAACGAAGGTGGTTATAATAAAAACAATGCCTCAGTATCCTTTTTATCAAATGATCTCAGTGTCTTAAAAAATGACATTTTTGCAGGCAGCAATAATGGTGCTGGGCTTGGCGATGTAGCACAATCACTGGCAGTTTACAACAATTATGCTTTTATTGTCATGAACAATTCGAACAGTATAGAAATTGTTGACCGTTATACATTTAAGAAAGTAGGTCAGATTACTGAGCAATTGGCGCAACCCCGTTATCTGGCTGTGGCTAATAATAAAATATATGTAACGAATATGGCGGAAGACAAAGTAACAGTGTATGATGCTACAAATTTCGCTTACATAAAAACCCTTACAACCAATTTTGCTCCGGAACTGATTACCTCAAACAACAATTATGTATATGTACAAAGCAATACGTATGGGGGTGATAAGGTAGTAGAAGTTTTTTCTCTGGCAAATGATGTATCTGTCAAAACCCTTGAATTCACGTATCCGTCAAACGGCTTGACAGTAGACAAATCATCCGGCAATATCTATACCTTGCACTCAGATGATACCGGAACTTCAGTAAGTATCATAAACGGTTCATCAAATACTATTGAAAAAGAACAGAGCAGTACTTCTTTAAAAAATGCACGATATGCGGTTATAGATAACGGGTACCTGTACTTCACAGCCGGAACAGGAATATACAAAACACAGGTTTCTTTGAATGCATTACCAAGTGCTCCGCTTTTTAATGTTGAAGATAATAGTTTTTCAACCTTATACGGATTCAATGTCTTGAACGGAAAAATTTTCACCAGTGATGCAAAAGGGTTCGTTACCAACAGCGAAGTATCAGTATATGATACCAATGGAAATTTCCTAAAAAAAGTAACTGCTCAGATAGGTACAAATGGCTTTATACAAAACTAATTTCCGAAAAATATTCTACAGAGCGTTTTTATTTCGAACTAAACAAAAAAAATAAATGTTAAAAAAGTTAATTTTTATTAAAAAAAATAGAGGTAAAAACGTTCTTTAGAAAATTTAATGGATATTTGATATTGAATTAATCTATTTTTAAAATCAACTCAGCAAATGAAGAACAAAAAACTTCTGTTAAATAGTGTTTTGTTAACACTATTTTTAAATTATGGTACCACAGACACTTATGCAGGCCACTACAACATAAACACTACCTCACTACACTACTCCTCTATAAAACATCTTTCAGCAGCCGAATTCCCGAAAATTACCTTTTTAAATAACACAGGGTCATTTTTTGAGGATATTTCAGCACACCAGATTTCATTATCTGATTTAACCACAAACCTTCATCAGTATTTTAATGTAGGAAATGAGCACACGTTTGTAAAGTTCAGAGAATATACAGATGAGCAGGGAATGCTACACCAAAGTTACCAACACTATTACAAAGGGATTGAAGTGGATGGTGAAGTGATTTTAATACATTCTAAAGGTAGTATTGTGAAGGTTGTTAATGGCGATTTCAATACATTAAACACTCTCAGCGCTGTTTCTGGCATGACAATAGATCAGGTTAAGGAAATAGCAGAAAAAAAATTCAGTTCAGAGAATGTAAAAACGGATGAATTGAAAAAAGTGGTACTCAAAATTGCATCAGAAAAAGGAGATGAAATTGTTCTGAAATATGCTGCCAAAATTAAACTGTCATCTTTAACCCCGATAAAAATGATGCTTTATTATATTGATCTTGAATCGGGAGAAATTATATCCGAAATCAACCAGATTCCTCATGCAAATACTCCCAGCACAAGTGCTACTTTTTACAGAGGTAATCAAGCTATTACCGTAGACAGTTATAATGGACAATACCGGCTTAAAGATAATACAAGAAATATCCATACACGTAACGGTTCTACCATGAATGGCCAATGGTCTAGCTCGGAAGGATTTGTTGGTGCTAGTGAATTTACAAGTTCAGCAGCCAATTTTACAGCAACCAATACAAAACCTGCAGTAGAAACTCATTGGGCTATGACCAAAACATACGATTACTATCAAAATATACATAATCGTACAAGTTACGACGGAAATGGTGCTGAAATACGTAATTACTACACGTTAAATTCTAATATTCTGCCCGATAGCCAAACAGGATTTCCCAATAATGCTTTTGCTTTACAAGGTAGTTATAATGTGATGGTATATGGCCCTGGAGATAATCAAATTATGAAACCTGTTGTAGGCCTTGATGTTTCCGGGCATGAATTTTCACATTTAGTTATTAACTTTAACGGACATGGAGGCTTAAATTATCAAGGAGAATCAGGAGCTTTGAACGAATCATTTGCTGATATGTTTGGTGCTGCTATTGAATTTTATACCAATTTACAACCCAATTGGCAAATAGGTGAAAATATCTTTTTATTATCCCCTTATCATATGCGTGATATGTCAAATCCAAAAAATGCATTAAATGCTTTTGGTAACGACCTGAGACAACCCAATACTTATGAAGGAGAGTTTTGGATGAATCCGGCCTCCGGTGTAGATAACGGAGGAGTACATATTAACAGTGGTGTAGGGAATTACTGGTTTTATTTATTGAGTATGGGAGGTTCCGGCACTAACGATGTAAGTAATGCTTATAACGTTCAGGCACAAACTATTCAAAAAGCCGAAAAAATCGCCTACAAAGCCTTAACACAATATTTAACTCCTAACGCAAAATTCATAGATGCCCGGAATGCTACAATACAGGCGGCAAAAGATTTATACGGTGCCGGTTCACCGGAAGTTACCGCTGTGGAAAACGCATGGTATGCCGTAAATGTAGGACCTCAGTCCGCTTCTGTTTCAGAAGAAGAAATGAAACAGGGAATTGCCGTATATCCGAATCCGGCAGAAGATACTTTTGTGAATATTGATATTAGTTTAAATGAGAAAACCACAGCTGCTTTATACGATATAGTGGGCAAGCAGGTTCGCTCTGAAATCTCGTTACAGCAGGGAAATAATAAATTCGATATCGGAGGTATGCAGGCCGGTGTTTATATTTTAAAATTCACTGTAAACACAAAAGTATACTCACAAAAATTAGTAATTAAATAGGCAAAAGGCCCATTATACATAAAAAAATCCGGCTAAATGAGCCGGATTTTTTTATTTCAAACTTCCTGAAATAGTTTCAATGTTATTCTCCTTAATTCCTTAAGAAAAGTATATCGTCATACTGTCCATATAATAGCATAGCTTAAGATTTTTTTTCCTGATATCCGCCGGAGCAAAAAATAAAAAAAGTCCAACATAGAATAATGTTGGACCTCTACTGGAGCCGATGGAGGGACTCGAACCCACGACCTGCTGATTACAAATCAGCTGCTCTAGCCAGCTGAGCTACACCGGCAAAATGCCTTTTATAAAATATTGAGCCGATGGAGGGACTCGAACCCACGACCTGCTGATTACAAATCAGCTGCTCTAGCCAGCTGAGCTACACCGGCGACTCATTTACGGGTGCAAATATAGTACAGTTTTTATTAATTGCAAGGCTTACTATCTACTTTTTTAAGGTTTTTTTATTCTAAAAAAAAAGAGACACAGTAAGTCTTTGATTTTTAAGAATATTCTATCCGGTGAATTATGGAAGCGGTTTGTTATTTTTTAAATCAGCGGTAAAAAGAGCGGTTTCATATTGCGCTTCAAACAATGATTTTATATTTTCATACGAATTTTGCAAAGCAGACGGAATTTGTTCCGGTGCCAGCCAGACAACTTTTTCTATGCCTTCTTCAAGCTGCCCCTCTAGAGGACCGGTGTAAGTAGTGGACATCTCATACCATTGTGTGATTTTTAACCGGAAATCGCCATTGCGTTTAAAAATATGATAGGTTTTAGAGAGCTTCTGCGTTATTTTAAGATGACGCACTCCTGTTTCTTCTTCTACTTCCCTGATGGCAGTTTCTTCTATTTCTTCTCCTTTTTCAATACCTCCTTTAGGCAAATCCCATTTCCCGTTTCTGAAAATAAACAGTACTTCTCCTTTGGCATTTTTTACCAGACCTCCTCCGGCTTTGTTTACTGTGATTTTCTCCTTTAATTTTTTCAGAATAACTTTTTCATCCGGATGGTACAAAATAGCTTTTTGAATCTTGTTGTGGTAAAATTTCAAAATAATTTTGTGTATATCGGCACTTTCTAACAAAAAAATTTGAAAATCAGTCTCTTTTTCAATAGTATTTGTCAGAAGTAATGGTTTGTCGTTAATAAAAACTTTATACATTTGCATTATGATTTTTAATGACAACACAGCACAAAAAACGGCCGAATTGCTTTTACAAATAAACGCAATTAAATTAAATCCTAAAAATCCTTTTACATGGGCATCAGGATGGAAATCGCCGATTTATTGCGATAACCGCATCACCCTATCCTTTCCGGAGGTCAGAAAATTTATCCAGCAGGAATTTGCTGCCAATATTATCGAAAAATTTGGCAAACCCGATGTTATTGCAGGTGTTGCTACAGGTGCCATAGGTATTGGTTTATTAGTGGCTGAAGCTTTGGATTTACCTTTTGTATATGTGCGGCCTGAGCCTAAGAAACACGGAAGACAGAATCAGATTGAAGGACATTTTGAAAAAGGAAAAAAAGTAGTGGTAATTGAAGACCTGATCAGCACAGGTAAAAGCAGTCTACAGGCAGTAGAAGCACTGAATGCAGAAGGCGCTGTGATTTTGGGTATGGCAGCTATCTTTACTTATGGATTTGATGTTGCTGCACATAATTTTAAAAATGCAAATGTGGAACTGTTTACCTTAAGTAACTATCCTACTTTATTAAAAACAGCGGTTGTCAAAAATTACATTACACAAGACGAACAAAAAACACTTGAAGTCTGGAGTAAGAACCCGGCCGAGTGGTATATTGAAACGAGATAAATTATGAATTTAGAAAGTCCGAAAGTTACCGTACAAAAATCTGCGGAATACCTGTTTAATGCCCTTACTGACATTCAGAATTTTGAAAAGCTAATGCCGGAGGATACTTCAAAATTTGAAGTAATCGATGAAAACTGCTTTATTTTTGGTCTAAAGGGAATGCCAGAAATTAAACTTCTTAAAAAAAGCGCTACTCCAAACAATGAGGTAGTATTAGGGGCCGCCAGCGATAAATTACCTTTTACTTTAGTAGCTAAGCTTACTGAACAAAATCAAGAAACTACCGATATTCAGCTTTTCTTCGAGGGTGAATTCAATGCCATGATGGCCATGATGATAAAAGGTCCTATTAGCAAGTTTATTGAAACACTGGCCAATAATATGCATAAATTATAAAAAAAGCCTCGAAATAATTTCGAGGCTTTTTTATTATCCTAAGAAAGCCTGCATCATCCAAATGTTTTTTTCCTGTTCTGTAATCAAATCGCTGATCATGGAATTTGTACCTTCATCATTAATTTTGTCCGTAGTGTCCAGCAAAACGCGTTCCAGACCTAAAAGTTTCTGTAAGGAATCAATAACAAGACGAACCGCTTCTTCATCATTTGAAATATTTTTTCCTACTTTTAGCTTGTTCAGTTTGGTATAATCTTCAAATGAATGCAACGGTACGCCACCCAAAGTTAATACCCGTTCAGCTATTTCGTCAATACGCAACTGCGCATTACCATATAATTCTTCAAACTTTACATGCAGGTCGAAAAATCGCTTTCCTCTGATGTTCCAATGTAATCCTCTGAGGTTTTGATAATATACCTGAAAATTAGCTAATAACTCATTTAGCAATTCAATATTCTTTTTCGTTTCTTTTACTGGTAAACCAATGGTATTCATATTTGTATTTTTTAATGTTCCTTATCAAATTTACAAAATTTTGCGCGATATTTGTGTATAATTTATTGATTTATCAAATAACCTATCGATTAAATCTATCAAAATGACTATCACACAACTTCATTACGTCTTAGCCGTAGCCGAATATAAAAATTTTACCATAGCTGCTGAAAAATGTTTTGTTACACAACCAACGCTGAGTATGCAAATTCAGAAACTGGAAGAAGAACTTGACATTAAAATTTTTGACCGCAACAAAAAGCCTATACAGCTTACGGAGGTAGGCAAAAAAATTGTAAATCAAGCCAGAAATATTATTGATGAGTCTGATCGGATTAAAGATATTGTAGACCAGCAAAAAGGCTATATAGGAGGCGATTTCAGACTAGGGGTTATTCCTACTGTTACCCCTACCTTAATCCCGATGTTTTTAACAAACTTCATTAAGAAATACCCCAAAATTAATCTCATCATAGAAGAATTTAATACAGAAGAAATTATTTACCACTTGAAAAACGGCACACTTGATGCTGCGCTGGCCGCCACCCCTTTACAGGAGCCCGATATCAAAGAAGTTGTATTGTTTTACGAACCGTTTGTAGGTTATTTCCCTCCGGCTTTCCGAAAAGAACGTACAGAGCTTGAAGCAGGTGATCTGGATATAAATGAAATACTTTTACTTCAGGATGGCCACTGTTTCCGTAATGGTATTTTAAATTTATGCAAATCATCCAAAACGGATAAAAGCAGAAGTTTCGAATTAAAAAGCGGGAGTTTTGAAACGCTGGTAAAACTTTCCAACGAAGGTTTAGGTGTAACACTCTTACCTTATCTGCACACGTTAGATTTGAATGAAAAAGACAAAACCAATATTATTCCGTTTAAAGATCCAAAGCCGTCACGTGAGGTAAGCCTTATTTTTCCGAAAAATGAACTTAAGCTCCACATTATTGAAGCGTTGCAGCAAACTATAAAAGGTATTGTTAAAGGAGCTATAGCCTTTACTGATGTGCAGATAATAAGCCCCAAATTAAAATAAAAATAAAGGCAGCCAAGGGCTGCCTTTATTACATATTCATTTCTAATGATAAACCGTTGAGTTCCGGTTTTGTTTTGATAAAATCATTTACCCAGTTATAAAGCTGTTCCAGATCGTAAGGCAGAAGATATTTGCTTGCTTTCTGTAATTCTTTAAAAAAAAGATTTCTATCAAAACTTACATTTTCCAGTACCTTTTTGGCGTGATTAAGCGTATTTTTCATATATCAGACCATTTGTTTTATTGGTTAACTAAATGTACAACTTATCAGAGGCAGGTATGTTAATCTTTTCTAAAAAAACAAAAAATTAACGTTTAAACGCCCGTGTCATCTCTCGTTTTCCGGGCGGTCCCTGCAGTTTCTCCACATCAAAACCAATCCGTTTTAATGTACGGGTAACTTCTCCCTTACAGGCATACGTTACTAAAACGCCCTGAGGAGACAAAATATTGTATAGTTTCCGAAATATTTCTTCCGACCACAATTCCGGCTGATAGGTGAAACCGAAAGCATCATAATAAATCAGCTGATAAGAAGCATCAGTAGTAAAATTCTGTAATTTTGACTGCACTTTTTTCGCTACAAAATTAGGATGTATGCTTACAGGTACATTCCATTCTGCAAAATGCAGTTCTTCAAAATACTTTTTGTCTATTGTATTTGCAGCATAATTTAATTTCTTCCACTCTTCATCTGTAACCGGATATGCTTCTAAGCCGGTATAATGAATTGTAATATTTTGTTTTATCGCTTCTTTGAGTGTTAAAAAAGCATTAAGGCCTGTTCCAAATCCCATTTCAAGAATGTGCAGCTCAGGTTGTAAACAAAAAAGCAACCCGTTTTTAATATAAACGTGTTGCGCTTCTTGTAAGGCTCCGTGAACAGAATGATACGTTTCGCCCAATTCTTCTACTAAAATAGAATGCGATCCGTCTTTAGTAGTAATAATTTTGCGTTGCATAAGTAGAGGTTATTTTATATATAATTTTTTAATTCGTTCTATTGGTCCTCCGCATTTCTTTTGGTGGCATGCAATACAAGAATTTACCATTTTATTGAACGATTCAACTGTGTTCTTATTTTCAAAAATATCTTTCTGGGTTTTAAGAAAGGCCGCTGCCTGCGTATCAAAAAACAAATCTCTGTCAGATGCGTCGGTTAAAACAGCCGTATGTATTTTATCAAAATGTTCCGGATATTCACCTATATTTTCCTTAGCTATGATACGGTCACGTAAATGATTGTTATACGCATACATCTGCTCCATCAAAAGGGCCATTTCCGACATTTTATACATTTCAAAACCTGTTGTTTCAGGTTTTTCATGTGGTATTTTCTCTTCAGAAATTTCTACTTTCTTAGTACATCCCAGAAGAACAACAAAAAGCAGGCAGATACTAAAAAAATTTTTCATTATTTTTCAGCAATTAATACCCCGTTTGCCTGGAACAATAACGTCTTTTTCGGTTGTGTAATACTGTCAATAGCCTGCTGCGAAGCTCCTGCATCTTTTGCATAATGCTGCTGCTCTTCTACCGAAACCTCCTTAATAAAAGCTTTTCCTTCTACAACAACCTCATGTTTCTTCGCATTTTTGGGCACGAAAAAAGCATAGTCTTTAAACTTTACAAAGCTTTCCTGTTTGCCGTCTAAATCCAAAGTCATCCAACATCCCTTTTTCTGACACACGTCATTTATCGTTGTTTTAAATTTTACGGCCAGCGTATCTCCTGCCTTTAAATTGTCATAACGTGCCAGCATTTCTTCTTTCGTCAGGGCTTGATCTGCTGAAATACTATCTCCAAATACCTGGTACTTTTGCTCTGCTACCTTATCTTTTTCAGTCGTTTTTTCTTCCTGTTTTTTCGTGCAGCTCACCATTACAGCCAAAACAGCACTCATTATTAATAAATTTTTCATTTCTATAAAAGTAAATTTCACGTACAAATATAAAGTAAAAACATTTTTTTTAAACCTATACGCATTTCATTCTTAAAAAAATAGTATAATATCCGTAGAAAACGTATATTTTCTATTGGCTACCGAAGCGGCAACACTATAAATTATACAACATAAAAGCTTTTTAATTTATTTTTTTTGGTAGATTTGCAATAAAGTTAGCAACAACATAACAATTTTACAATAATTTACAACAATGGAATCAGACCTTCTAAGTGATATCAGGATCACAAAAGCGGCAACATCAAAAATTGCTACTTTCGACTTCGAAAATTTAAAATTCGGTGCAAAGTTTACCGATCATATGTTAGTCTGTGAATATAAAAATAACGCATGGCAACAAGTTGAAATTAAGCCATATGCTCCGCTGGAATTAGACCCTTCTGCACGTATTTTTCATTACGGCCAGGCTATTTTTGAGGGTATGAAAGCTTATAAAGATGAAAAAGATGAGGTATGGATGTTCAGACCTGATCAAAATTTTGAGCGTTTTAATAAATCTGCTGTTCGTTTAGCCATGCCGGAAATAGATGAAAATCGTTTTATCGGCGGGTTAAAAGCATTGTTAAATGTGGAAAAAGACTGGGTAAGAAAAGGACAGGGAAATTCTCTTTACATACGCCCTTTTATGATTGCTACAGAAAGCGGTGTTATAGCAAGCCCTTCTAATGAATTTTTATTCTGTATCCTTTTATCGCCTGCCAAGTCTTACTATTCCGGAAAAATAAAAGTACAAATTGCCGATTATTACAGCAGAGCTGCCAATGGCGGAATTGGTGCCGCAAAGGCCGCTGGAAATTATTCGGCTCAGTTCTACCCAACCAAACTGGCTCAGGAAGCCGGATATAACCAGGTTATATGGACAGATGACGCTACCCATACTAAACTGGAAGAAGCGGGTACCATGAATGTATTCTTCCGAATTGAAGATACGTTATACACTGCCCCTACTTCTGACCGTATATTGGATGGTGTAACTCGTAAAAGCCTTATTGCTTTAGCAAAACACGAAGGTTATAAAGTGGAAGAACGTCCTGTGCTGGTAGAAGAAATAATTCAGGCAGTTGAAAAAGGTACTTTAAAAGAAATTTTTGGTGCAGGTACTGCCGCAGTTATTAACCAGATTGAAGGATTTGCTTACCAGAAAAACTATTATACCCTTCCTGAAATGAAGGATGAAGATTCTTACGCTTTGGATTTAAAAGATAAACTCACTAAAATTCAGAATAAGCTGGCGGAAGATGTTTTCGGCTGGACCGTGAAAATATAACGAAAAAAGCAGGTTTTATACAACCTGCTTTTTTTAGCTCTTAAAATTGCGTTACCTTTGTAAAAAGTATAAAGTATGTTTTCTCAGGGACAAATTATATTTTCTGTGATATTCATTGTAATATTTAGTATTGCTATGGTATATGTCTATAGAAAAGACCTGCCTTTACACCGCAGATATTATAAAGGAAGTAAATGGGTTTTATTTTCTTTTTTTCTTTTTGTAGGCCTTTTATTTCTGGTAAAGGTACTTTTAAAACAATAATTTTTTTATAATTTTGATAAATTTTTAAAAAATAGCTATGAAAATCGTAAAATACATATTGCTTTTAGCAGCCTTATGTCTTGTTTCTTTGTCGGTATTTATTGCCACCAAGAATGGAGACTATCGTTTTACCAAATCAAAGGAAGTTGAACTACCGCGCCATACTTTATTTTCCTTTGTGGCTGATTATAAAAACTGGAATGCCTGGTATCCGGACCTTAATCCTGAAGAATCCGTACAGATTGATTCTTTATCAAAAGGAAATAACAGTGGTTTTCACACAAAAAATCTCATGGTCAGCACCACAGGCTATTTTCCTAATGATAGTTTAAAAACAAACATCACCCACAGTAAAGATGTCCGGCAAACACTTTTTTCATTTAAAAAAACAGAAAAAGGAACGTTAATTTCCTGGCAGGTAAAAGGAAAGATGGATTTTATGACCAAAATAAAAGCTTTTTTTATGGGAGGGGCTGAAAATGTATTGGGAGATTTTTATGAAAAGGGGTTGAATAATATCAACCATTACCTGACTAAAGAAATAGCTTCGTACAGTATTGAAAGCAATGGCATTGTTACTTTTCCTGAAACCTATTATATCAAACAAAATGTACAATCTACCATAGATGAACTGGGAGGAAAAATTTTTCAGTCTATGCAATCTATGAAAAAATTTGTGGAAGAAAATCATTTACAACTTAACGGAAGTCCGTTTACTATCTTTGAAGACATAAACATGACAACCGGACAGGTTAGCTATGCCGTTTGTTTACCGATAAAAGATGAAATTTACACTTCTGAAGGCAGTGATATCATCAGCGGTAAAGTAGGGCCTTTTTATGGTTACAAGACCATTCTTACCGGCGATTATTCTCATAGCGATAAAGCATGGAATGAGAACCGCAGCGCTATTGCCAAATATAAACTGACTGAGAATACCAGTCTGAAACCTATTTCTATTTATAAAAATTCGGTACTAAACACCAATAAGCCTTCTGAATGGATTACTGAAATTTTAACTCCTGTTATGGAAAGCTACGTAATGCCGGAAACGGCCGTTGATTCCTTACCAAGGCCGTAAATTCATATACCCATAAAATAAAAATCCTTATCGAAAACGATAAGGATTTTTTTAGGATTAATCCGTATTTATTTTTCCTAAAATCTTTTCTTCTTTTGCCGTTAACAATAAAGTATTCTGGTTTTCCCAATACCGGTCCTTAAAATTCTTGCCTAAAAGTTCCAGTGTGTTCTGATGGTATATGTTATCCGGGTCTGGCAGTGTACTTTGGGTATCTGAATCTATTATTATTAGTTCGTAATTTCCGCCGGCTAAAAAACGGTGTGAGGCACCCGATTCTATCATAGCATGTAAACGGCGCATATCATAAGCCAGAAAATACCTTCCGTCTACATAATTAAAAATCTGTTTACCGGAATATACGTTGAATTTTGCGCGAAAAAAAGTACGGTCTTCCAACTTACTGTTTTGGAGATGTTTCTGGGAAAAATCAAACGTTATTTCCAACACCAGTTTATCCGATTCATCAAAAATCATCTGTCCCTTTAATAAAGCTGTTTTTGCCTGTGGTGAAGGTTCAAAATATAATGTGGAGAGTGTTTTTCCGTTTGCCCCTTTTTTGTTGGTTACATATAATTCGTATTCTTTATTATTAATAATTTTAAGAAGCTGCTTAAACTGAAAAGCATTTGTTATAATTTCCTGAAGGTTAAGAAGGTAAAGTTTAAGAGGTGCACCTTCATACCCTTTAAAGGCATCCGACTTGAATTTCACAAAACGGCTTTGATTGACCACCACATCACTACTGGATTTGTTTTTATAATAATAGTCCAGCATACCATCACCAAATGTATTGACTTCGTTATTAATGGTCAGCATTTCGCGATAATAGGTTTTTAACATAATATCTTTGGAAAATTTATCCTGCGAATTTTTAATTACTTCTTTTATCACATCTTTAATAGACCGGTTATAAATCACCATTTCTTCCAGTTCATAATCAGAAGTTGCTAAAGTAATTACCAGGTCTTTTGTCTGATTAACCGAAACGTTAACTTGTTGGGTATCAAAACTTAAATGTGTAAAAGTAAGCGTTTGTGTTTGTTCAGGTACCGTAATCTGGAAACGGCCGTCGGTGTTTGTTAATGTACTACTGTTACTACCATTTGCGGTAACACTAACATACCCGACAGGCTCTTTGCTTTCAGCTTCACGTACCCGACCTGTATAGGTGATTGTTTGTGCCCAGACCAGGCAGCTCATCAAGCATCCGAGAAGAGTAAAAAGTAACCTGTTCATTATTTTGAATAGTTTATAATATCAGCTCTTTTCCAGAATTCTGTCGTGTAGTTTGTACCGGCTTTGTATAATTGGGAGCCCTTAAAAATTTGTTTTTTATCCGGAAATGTAATGGTTTTTTCTATTCCTAAAACATAAATCTGCGAAAAACTGGCTAAAGATGTATTAATTTTGGCTAATTTGGAAGTAATGCTTACATCATAATCTGCATGCAAATACGTTAGGTAATACATATTGTCAGCATAGTTATATTTAACCAAGCGCTGAACATCATTGAGTTTGGCGCGCGCTATGATAAAATTTTTGAAAGAATTATATTGTTTAGAATTTTCATCAAATTTCAAATCAAATTCTAAAATCAGCTGTGTCTGAGGGTCAAAAATCACCTTTCCGGTAAAGAGCATTTCTTCAGTACTTCCTTCCACAGGTTTAAAGTACAGGGTATGTAATTCTTTTTCTTTAGATTTTTTAGCGGTAATGTAACACTCGTATTTTTTCTCTTTGATAATTGTTCGTAAGATTTTAAAACGCATGGCACTTTCCATCATATCTTCAGGAGCAATAGCCAGTAAAATTTGCTTGTCCTGTTCTTCTTTCGATTTCGATGCCTGATAAGGTGAATCTTCTACCCTGCTTTCTTTTACTACTGCATCCATTTTATTGGTTTTATGCTTAACGTAAAAATCTACTAACGCCTCCGCATCTTTTAAAAGATGGTCTTTTTCGTAGTATTTTTCTTTATAATAGGTTTCCATCCTGGCATTGGTTTGCAACATTTTTTCCGAAGTAGTAATAATGTCTTCAAACACTTTTTTAATCGGTTGGTTATAAATCAGCATTTCCTCCATTTCATAAGCCAAAGGAGTGAGTTGTATTTCGAACAGAGCAGTAGTTGTTATTTTTTGCTCATAGTCGTTAAAATAAATATTATTGATACGGATGGTTTTATGGAGTACCTCATCTGCCTCCAGAATAAATTCCCCTTCTTCATTTGTTACCACATAATAGGGAGACTGCTCTACGCTTATTGTGATAAAAGGAACAGGTTCTTCACTTTCAGCATCTTTAACCACACCTTTTATTTGCTGTGCAAGGCAGGCTAGAGGTAAAATAAAAAAGAATAATAGTAGTTTTTTCATAACAAAGGATTTGTATATATGTAGTGTACTAAAATCGTTTGTTACAAAAAAAGAGCCAAAAAAGGCTCTTTTATAAATATAAATGAAAATGTTACAAAAAATTAATACACAAACATGGCACGTTCACTCATCATTTCATTCACCTCGTCTGCAATCTGTTCTAAGATTTCTTCATTAGTATGATGGGTAAGTGCCCTGTCTATCATATCCACAATAACTTCCATATCTTGTTCTACCAGCCCTCTGGTGGTAATAGCCGGTGTACCTATACGAATACCCGATGTTACAAACGGTGATTTATCATCAAAAGGTACCATATTTTTATTTACTGTAATTTCTGCTTTACCCAATGCTATTTCTGCTTCTTTGCCCGAAATATTTTTATTGCGCAAATCAATCAGCATCATATGGTTATCAGTACCTCCGGAAATAAGATGGTAGCCGCGTTTTACGAATGCTTCAGCCATAGCTTTGGCATTTTTCTGCACTTGCAATGCGTACTGAAAAAACGCATCAGACAAAGCTTCGCCAAAAGCAACAGCTTTTGCCGCTATAATATGCATTAAAGGACCTCCCTGATTACCCGGAAATACAGCGCTGTCTATCAAAGATGACATCATGCGTAATTCTCCTTTTGGTGTTTTTAGCCCGAAAGGATTTTCAAAATCTTTCCCCATTAAAATCATTCCTCCACGGGGGCCGCGAAGGGTTTTATGTGTTGTTGTAGTAATAATATGGCAATGAGGCACCGGATCAGATAATAATCCTTTTGCTATTAATCCGGCGGGGTGCGAAATATCAGCCATTAACAAGGCGCCCACACTATCGGCAATTTCCCGGAAACGTTTAAAGTCCATATCACGGGAATACGCTGAAGCACCGGCAATAATCAATTGCGGTTTTTCTCTTTCTGCAATTTCCTGTATTTTATCGTAATTTAACCGGCCTGTAGCTTCTTCAACTCCATAAAAAACCGGTTGGTATAGTTTTCCTGAAAAATTCACAGGTGATCCGTGTGTTAAATGCCCACCATGGGATAAATCGAAACCTAAAATCTTATCGCCTGGCTTTAGAACCGCTGCATAAACTGCAGTATTCGCCTGTGAGCCGGAATGCGGCTGCACGTTAACATACTCGGCTCCGAATAATGCTTTTGCTCTGTCAATAGCAATTTGTTCTATAATATCTACAACTTCACAACCTCCGTAATATCTTTTATTAGGATAGCCTTCAGCATATTTATTTGTTAAGACAGAGCCTGCTGCTTCCATAACCTGGTCGCTGACAAAATTCTCCGAAGCAATTAACTCCAAGCCGTGAATCTGACGATCTTGTTCGTCTAAAATCAAATCAAAAATTTGTTCGTCGCGTTGCATTTTTTAATATTTCGTTAAAATGAATCCAAATTTACGAAAATCGTTTGTTAAATACATCGTAAATAATATATTTGAGTGAAAATAATTTACAAACAATAAAACGCATATAGAATGACAATACCAGCAAATAATCCGGAACTTAAATCTTGGATTAATGTAGAACCTGACAGTGATTTCCCTATTCAAAATATTCCGTTTGGTGTGTTTCTGACCAATGAAAATGTAATTACTATTGGTACCCGTATTGGGGATTATGCTATCGATTTAAGTGCTTTGCAGCAACTAGGCTACTTTAAAGGCATTGATTTGCATGAAGATATTTTTTTGCAGGACACCCTTAATGAATTTATCACACAGGGAAAAGCTGTATGGCGCTTAGTCCGTAACCGTATTTCTGAAATTTTTACAGATGTCCATTCCGGTTTAAAAGATAATGAAAAACATCTTGAGGCCGTGTTGTTCCCCATTGATGAAGTTGAAATGCAGTTACCTGTATTTATTGGTGATTATACCGATTTTTACTCAAGCCGGGAGCATGCAACCAATGTAGGTATGCTTTTTCGTGATCCGCAAAATGCTTTACTTCCTAACTGGCTGCACGTACCGGTGGGTTATCATGGAAGAAGTTCTACCATTGTTCCATCTGGTGTAGCCGTGCACCGTCCTCAGGGGCAAACACTGCCAAAAGGCGAAACACAACCTGTTTTTGGTCCGTCTAAACGTGTAGATTTTGAATTAGAAACCGCTTTTATTACGGCCGATGCCAACAAAATAGGAGAACGTATTGCCATAGAAAATGCCGAGGAACACATTTTCGGAATGGTACTGTTAAATGATTGGAGCGCACGCGATATACAGGCATGGGAATATGTTCCTTTAGGGCCTTTCTTAGCTAAAAACTTTGCTTCATCTATATCATGCTGGGTAGTAACAATGGATGCTTTAGAGCCTTTCCGTTGTGAAAGCCCTAAGCAAGAAGATCCTAAACCTTTACCTTATCTACAACAAGAAGGACAACATGCATTTGATATTCATTTACAAGTAATTATTCAGCCTGAAAACGGTGCTGAAAAAATCATTTGTCAATCGAATTTAAAATATATGTACTGGACCATGAGCCAGCAACTTGCTCATCATACTGTAAACGGCTGCCAGATTAATGCAGGTGATTTACTGGGTTCAGGAACTATTTCTGGCCCAACACCTGATAGTTTCGGCTCTTTGCTGGAAATTACATGGGGCGGACAAAAACCGTTAGACATGCCTGATGGCAGCAAACGTACCTTTATTGAAGACAACGATACTATAATTATGCATGGTTATTGTAAAAATGATACGGTTCGTATTGGTTTTGGTGAAGTAAGCGCTAAGTTGCTCCCCGCTATTCCGTTTGTTAAATAATTATAATCGTATATAAAGTAAAAAAACCGTTTTATAAACGGTTTTTTTACTTTATAAAAGGTGTTTTCTCATCATATCCGCATCAATTCCTTCATGCGATTCGGCGTATATTGCTTTTCTGTCTTTTACCAGAATAATTTGGGGGGATTGATGCATAACTTTAAATTGATCTGCAATACCATCAGATAGTTCTCTAAAATTCAATATATCTAAAAAATAACCTGTTACCCTATCATCCGGAACAAAATCATGTTCAAAATTCCGTAAAGCCATTTTACTGATGATGCATCGGGTACTGTGCTTAAAAAGCACTATATATTTTGTTTCTGATAAAGTTAAAATATCATCAATTTGTTTCTTATCGTTCAATGCAATCCATTCCATTTTATAATTTTTCACTAAATTAGTAATACGTTTTTGTTTTAAAAATAAAAAAACAACGACATTTTGTCATTAAAAATAAGTGCCAAAACACAAAAATAAGACAAAATGTCTTGTTTTATTCATTGGAATATATTTTGCCTTTTATACCATAAAAAAAATATAGCATATGAATTTAAATAATTTCACTATTAAATCGCAGGAGGCCATACAGCAAGCACAAGTTATGGTGCAATCGCTGGGGCAGCAGCAAATTGAAAATGAGCATATCTTTAAAGCTATTTTGGAAGTAGATGAAAATGTAACGCCCTTTATCTTAAAAAAGGTGAATGTAAATTTGAATACTTTTAAACAGGCATTGGATAGCATTATTGAAGGTTTTCCTAAGGTGACGGGAGGCCAGATAAGTTTATCCAGAGAAGCCGGCCAAATGTTGAACGAAGCACAGGCTATAGCACAGAAAATGGGGGACGAATTTGTTTCGGTAGAGCATTTGATTTTAGCCGTGTTTAAATCAAAAAGTAAAATGGCCCAAATGCTGAAAGACAGTGGTGTTACAGAAAAAGAACTGGAAGCCGCCATAAAAGAGATACGCAAAGGCGAACGTGTCACGTCCGCATCTGCAGAAGACACCTACAATTCACTTAACAAATATGCCAAAAATTTAAATCAACTGGCTAATGACGGTAAGCTTGATCCGGTAATTGGCCGTGACGAAGAAATACGCCGTGTACTTCAGATTTTGTCGCGCCGTACCAAGAACAATCCTATGCTGGTAGGTGAACCGGGTGTAGGTAAAACAGCCATTGCAGAAGGTCTGGCGCACCGTATTGTTCAGAGAGACGTACCTGAAAATTTAAAAGACAAAACCGTTTACTCTTTAGATATGGGGGCACTTATTGCGGGTGCCAAGTACAAGGGAGAATTTGAAGAACGCTTGAAATCAGTAGTAAAAGAGGTTACTTCTTCTGATGGTAATATTATTTTATTTATTGATGAGATTCACACGCTTGTAGGCGCAGGGGGCGGTGAAGGCGCTATGGATGCTGCCAATATTTTAAAACCTGCTCTGGCACGTGGCGAGCTGCGTGCTATAGGTGCCACCACTTTAGATGAATATCAAAAATATTTTGAAAAAGACAAAGCGCTTGAACGTCGTTTTCAGAAGGTAATGGTAGATGAACCGGATACGGAAAGCGCTATTTCCATACTTCGTGGTATTAAGGAGAAATATGAAGCGCATCATAAAGTACGGATTAAAGATGAAGCTATTATAGGCGCGGTGGAATTATCACAGCGATATATTACCAACCGTTATTTGCCGGATAAAGCGATAGACTTAATGGATGAAGCCGCTTCTAAGCTGCGCATGGAAATTAATTCCAAACCTGAAGAATTAGATGTCATTGACCGCAAAATTATGCAGCTTGAAATAGAAATAGAAGCTATTAAACGCGAAAATGATGAGAATAAGCTTAAAACGCTTCATATTGATTTAGCCAATTTAAAAGAGGAACGCAACGACTTATTTACCCGGTGGAAATCGGAAAAAGATATTGTAGAGAACATTCAGAATGAAAAGGTCAACATCGAAAATTTAAAAATAGAAGCTGATAAGGCGGAACGTGAAGGTGATTATGGAAAGGTAGCTGAAATCCGATACGGAAAAGTTAAAGAGGCAGAGGAACGATTAATTAAATATCAAAACGAGCTTACTGAAAATCAGAAAGGTCATTCTTTAATCAAGGAAGAGGTTACCTATGACGATATTGCCGAAGTTGTAGCAAAATGGACGGGCGTACCGGTAACAAAAATGTTACAGTCTGAACGTGAAAAGCTCTTGCACCTGGAAGACGAGCTGCATAAGCGGGTAGTTGGGCAGGAAGAAGCCATACAAGCTATTAGTGATGCCGTACGCAGAAGCCGGGCCGGGTTGCAGGATCCGAAAAAACCTATCGGTTCATTCCTATTTTTAGGAACTACAGGAGTAGGAAAAACAGAATTAGCGAAGGCCCTGGCTGACTATTTATTTGATGATGAAAATGCTATGACACGTATAGATATGAGCGAATATTCCGAACGCCACAGTGTAAGTCGTTTGGTAGGAGCTCCTCCAGGATACGTAGGCTATGATGAAGGCGGGCAGCTTACCGAAGCAGTACGCAGAAAACCGTATTCTGTTATTTTACTGGATGAGATTGAAAAAGCACATCCCGATACGTTTAATATATTATTACAGGTTTTAGACGAAGGGCGTTTAACGGACAATAAAGGGCGTTTAGCTGATTTTAAAAACACCATTATCATTATGACTTCTAATATGGGAAGCGCACTGATTCAGGAACGGTTTGATAAAAATCCTTCCCCTGAAGAAGTGGAAGAAACCAAAGATGAAGTGCTCAATTTGTTAAAACAAACCGTCCGGCCCGAGTTTATCAACCGTATTGATGAAATTATCATGTTTACCCCACTGAGTGAAAGTAATATCAAACAGATTGTTTCCTTACAACTCAAATCGGTATTTAAAATGCTGGCAGCACAACATATTACTATGGATGCCACACCAGAAGCAGTGGACTATCTGGCCAATAAAGGATATGATCCGCATTTTGGTGCACGCCCGGTAAAACGTGTTATCCAACGGGAGGTTTTAAACGAATTGTCAAAACAAATTTTATCCGGTCAGGTAAAAACAGATAGTATTATTTTATTAGACAGTTTTGATGGCAAACTGGTATTCCGAAACGAAGACTAACTAATAAGGATAAAAAAGAGGTTGTTTACTGGCAACCTCTTTTTTATATACTACTCTTTATCTGGAATTATCTATATGGCTTTTACCTATTCCATAGTATATAAATCCTATTTTGGTTAATTCAGCTTGGTTTAAAACATTACGCCCGTCAAAAACAAAAGCTGGTTTTTTCATATTGTTGTATATTTTCTGCCAATCGAGCTCTTTAAACAGATCCCATTCCGTTAAAACAGCCACGGCATGCGCATCTTTTACTGCTTCATAAGCCGTAGATGCTACCGCAAGATTCGTCATTACCTCGTCCGGATTATTTTGCAGGCGCTGAATATCAGTTTGTATCTGTATCCGTGTAACTTTAGGATCATATACCATAATATGCGCTTCTTCATTCAATAAATGATCAGCTACATAAATAGCTGCTGATTCACGTGTATCATTTGTATCTTTCTTAAATGCCCATCCTAAAAATGCGATTTTCTTTTCTGACACCGTATTATACAATGTTTTAACAATATTTTCAGCAAAACGACGTTTCTGATAATCGTTCATTAAAATGACTTGTTCCCAATAATCAGCCACTTCATCTAAATGATAACTCTTGGCAATATATACCAGATTCAGGATATCTTTTTGAAAACACGACCCTCCAAAACCGACCGATGCATTTAAAAACCGGGAACCAATACGGGAGTCATACCCTATGGCTTTACTCACTTCTGTAATATCTGCTTCAGTAGCCTCACACAATGCCGAAATAGAGTTGATAGACGATATCCGCTGTGCTAAAAAAGCATTTGCTGTAAGTTTAGACAATTCTGACGACCAGATATTTGTGGTTAGAATTCTATCTTCTGAAACCCAGTTGCGGTAAATACCGGTTAAGGATTCTACTGCCCGTAGTCCTTCATCTGTATGAATATCCCCTCCTATCAATACCCTGTCGGGTTGATGTAAATCTTGAATAGCCGTACCTTCTGCCAAAAACTCAGGATTAGACAATATTTGAAAATGAACTCCATTGTTGGTATAATGTAAGATATTTTTAATAGCACTGGCCGTCCGCACCGGCAATGTTGATTTTTCCACTACTATTTTATCTGTACGGGCTATTTGTGCTATCTGACGTGCACAACTTTCTATATATTTTAAATCTGCTGCTTTTCCCTTCCCCATTCCATAGGTTTTCGTTGGTGTATTTACAGAAATAAATATCATATCTGCTTCGTATATAGCTTTGTCTATATCGGTAGAGAAAAACAGGTTTACATCTCTTACCTGAGAGATAATAGAAGAAAGCCCCGGCTCATAAACAGGTAATTTACCCAGATCTTCATCATTCCAAGCGGCTATGCGTTCAGCATTCCGGTCTACAACCGTGATTTGCAATTGCGGATTTTTTTCTGCTATGACGGCCATAGTAGGCCCACCGACATATCCGGCACCTATGCAACAAATTTTTTGTATCGTTTTCAATAGATTTCTTTCTGTTAGTTCCTGAATTTAAGGTAAACAAATGTACAAAAACATTTAATTTGAGTTATTATTCAAATGATTCAAAAGCAAAAGGTAAAAGACTTTTTACTGAGGGTGCTTCAACAATACGTCCTGTACCCCCCATAAAATAGATATTGAACGGCTGTTGCTGCTTTACTTCATATTCCAGTAACGACTGGCGGCAGGCACCACAAGGTGCCACAGGTTCTGTATTCAATACCTTGTCAGCAGTAGCCGTAATAGCCAATGCTATAATCTTTGCTTCCGGATAGTTAACCGCTGCTGAAAAAACAGCTGTACGTTCGGCGCACAACCCCGAGGGATATGCGGCATTTTCCTGGTTTGTACCCAGAATTATTTGCCCATTATCTAATAATAAAGCGGCTCCTACTTTAAATCCAGA
This sequence comes from Paenimyroides tangerinum, assembly GCA_050990835.1. GTDB lineage: Bacteria > Bacteroidota > Bacteroidia > Flavobacteriales > Flavobacteriaceae > Flavobacterium. The sequence goes on from CP158859.1 coordinate 2,871,143, forward strand.
ATAAGGCGCGTAGGCTTTTTTTCGTATTTCTATAGCTTGCAACATTACGGCATGTATAGTATCGGGCAACTGACGTAATGTTTCATATACCTTAAAAAACGTTTCTATTTTTTCTTCCTTCATATGTTGAATATAACAAAAAAATCCAAACTGTAAAAGCTTGGATTTTCAGATAGTGCTATAAATAAATTAATATTTTGAGTAATCCTGACCAAAGTTAAACGTTAACGAAAAACGCAGGGTGTTGTCTAACGGATTTTGTATTTTTCCTGTCCCAAACAGATAGGATACATCAATGGTTACAAAATTATATTTAAATCCTGCACCTAGAGTCGCGTACTGACGTGCTCCTTTTTCTTCCGATTCATGGAAATAACCTGTACGGAAAGCAAATGAGTTCTGATACCAATACTCTGCGCCAAGAGCCCAGGTAAATTCCTTAAATTCTTCGCCCATACCACCAGGTGCATCTCCGAATGATTTAAAAATACCTGATGTCCAGCTGATATCGCGGTATTTTCTGTTGTTTTCCTGAATGGCTCTGTTGTATTCCATATCGTTTAGGGTACCATCGCCGTCTAAATCTTTAAAAACGGGTATTTGAGGAGTCGGTACCAGTAATTTGGTCACCTCTCCGTATGCTGAAATTTTATTATATTCATCAAGAATAAAATCAAAACCAGCTCCTAAACGCAAATTAGAAGGAATAAAGCTATCGCCTAAACCGTCTTCAGAATAGGAAATTTTAGGTCCCAGGTTTTGCAGATTAAAACCAGCACGAATTACACCGTCAAAACCGTTAAAACTCATTCTGTCAGATTCGTAATACCCTGCTATATCCACCGCAAATGTATTTGCGGCTCCTTCACTTTCATCCGGCAATTTCAGGTTAGAGCTGATATAACGTGCTGCTACCCCTCCTGAAAAGTGGTCTGTTAATTTTATACTGTACGAAAGGTCAACAGCCAGTTCCCCCGGTTTTACAGTTCGTCCGGGATCATCAACATTCTCTTTTAAAGTGATTTCTCCCATTCCAAAATAACGCAAACTTGCGCCCACTGCACTACGGTCATTAATTTTATTAAAATAGTTTAGCTGCGCAAGCCCCATATCCGTAGCTACTTTACTCATATAGGGTGTATAACTGATAGCAAAGCCCTGCTGTTTTTGGGAAAAGGCATATTTAGCCGGGTTATATTGCTGCGAAAAAGCATCTGGGCTAGTTGCTACCCCCATGTCGGCCATACCGGCAGAACGAGCATCAGCACTGATTAATAAAAAAGGAACCCCTGTAGTAATTACCCTGTCTTGATTAAAATTAGGTGGCGGCGGCAGCTCATTCTGTGCAGAAGCCATTTGTCCTAAAAAAACAGTTATAGCTAATAATGGTAGTTTTTTCATGAATTTTATATTAGTGAAACAAATATACTATTTTCAGTACAACTCTTTACAAAATAACCAGCTTTTCTATTTTTTCTGCCTGGTGACCTGTAACAGTTGATTTTACTTTTAATCTATAAATATAAACCCCTTTTCCTATTTTATCGCCAAAATCATCCTTACCATCCCAGATAATATCTCTGGAAAGGTTGCCATCGGTAACTATGGTCTGGTTAATAGTTTTTACAATTTTGCCTGTTACAGTTAAAATCTGTACCTGTACAAGCAAAGTTTCGCCGGGGCGGTTATGTTCAAACCAGAATTCGGTATAGTCTACAAAAGGATTCGGGTAATTTAACACTTTATCTAGTGATACTTCTTCATTTTTTGCCACCACAAATTGTATTTCTGATGTAGACAAATTATTGTATACATCCCAGGCTTTAAATGTAAGCGTATGCAACCCTTCCTTCAAATCTTTAAAGGGAAACCTTACAATCCCTTTTCTGAAATTGTCAGGCTCTGTTTCATAATAATCGTTCATAACATACGGATTATTATCATCACTATCCAAAACAGCCACCATATCATGACCAATACCGCTTGCTGTATTTATACCGTGTTCGTCTTCCAGATAAGCCAGAAACAAAGGTGACGGGTTGGTTATCCCGCCCGATATAAATGATTCATCATTCATATATAACTTCACTTCCGGCGATTTATTGTCTTCTGCCGCATTTTCATTTACCCCTCCTATTTTTATTGTCTGGTTTGAACCGGCATGGTCTGTTAATATCTGTCCGTCTTTTAAAGCGTAAAAGCTGATTTTTCCTTCTCCAAGAGCCACTTTAATATCTTTTGGCACAACAAATTCAATTTCGAATTTTCCATTTTTCACACTGGCATTTCCTCTGAAAATAGTTTCTCCTAATGTTTTAAACGGAAACGTATACAGCATATTATTATTTTGTACACCGTCATTTCCCAATGTTACCCTGTCGATTTCTTTATCAAATATCTGTATAGCCAGCTCTCCGGTAAAATCAGCCAGCAATACCCCATTTTCAGTTGTTACTTCTCCTCCTAGTTTTATAAGATCCAACGCCCGCAAACTACCTGTAAAATCGGCTAAATTTGTACCATTAATCGTGGTAAGTTCCACTTTTGGTTTAGGTATGGCCAGTTTCAAGGCCGGGTCGCCAATATAAAAGACCACTGATTTTTCTCCTACACCTGTTCCGTTTTTAGACAGTATTAATGCTTCTGCCATAGTGAGATTATCAGAAGACATATTATTGACATTAAACAAATTATTTGAAATTACTTTTGTAAAATCGTTCGCATTATTAATACCGATTTTACGTGTAGTAGCCAGTAGACTTATGGCCCCTGCATTTTTTCTTAAAAACAATTCTTCGCCTCCCGAAACCGAAGAAGGACTGTCGAAACGGGTAAACTCACAGGTTAAAATAGCAAAAAGTGGGTATTTTTTGTCATTATTCAACGACTGAATATCAGCAGGTTCCAACAAACGTTCCTGAGCCAGCCCGTATTCTCCTCCGTGCCCGAGGTAATTAATCATCAGAGCACCGGCATTAAAGGCATTTATAAAATCTTCTTTTGCTTTGGGATAACGAGGTCCTCCGGCCGATACTTCCTGCGCATAAGCATCGGTGTATATTTTTTTAAAGTTAATGAAAGGTTTTACACTGTTTACCTCAATACTCATCTGATCCAGATACTCTTGAAAGTCCTTATCAAAAGAAGCATCAACATCGTCTGCTAATGCAATGTAAGTGTTTTTCCAACGCCCGGTGTTCTCTTTACTTTGGTACTGGATTACTTTATCCACAACCGCATTTGCTTCTTCATTGGTATTAACGGGCATCCGTCCCATTGCAATATCTATTCCCGTATAATTCTGCCCGGTTATTCTTCCTTCTTCCTCATCCATCAAACCATAAAAATCATCGGTCATAAATGAATACCAGTCACTAAAGTTAATGACGCTGCTGGTTAAATCTATTGCCTGAAAAACCGGTACTACATTTGTATTATTGGGCACACGATCTAGATAATCATAAGAAGCATCTCCAAACATGTTTACATATTTCACCCGTTTATCCGGGTTACTGGCATTGGTGTAAACGTATCGTATAAAATTACGAATAGCCACTATGTCTTGTTTACCTGATGAGAACTCTTCATAAATCAAAGATAGTGGCACTACCTTTGTGTTTAAGCCGTTTTGAGCTTTATGGTGGTTGGCCAGTTTGTTTGCAGCACTTAATAACCTGTTATTGGTAATGATTAAATAATCGATATCACCGTCATTAAAAATAGTTCCTTTTAAATTCTGATTGGTCACTTTAGCAGACGGAATAGTTTGTGGTGTATAGTAATTAGAACCGTCTACAGCCTGGTATTCTTTTACAATTCCCAGATTATCCTTAAAAGTCAGCGTAGCGGAGGAATTACCTAACCTGGTAGCATTATACGGATCTGTTACATCCCATACTTCATTTATATTTCCTGCATTGGTAAGCGTATATTGCGCTATTCCGATAGAAGAAGAAGCCTCTTTAACTCTGAAACCAAATTGTTTTCCATACCCTGCCAGCTTTTTTTTGTAATCGATGGCAATATAATCGAGATACCCTATAGATGAAGGCACTCCCCCGTTATTATACGTTAAGGTTACGGATGCATTATTGGTGGACAGGTTTCCCTGGTAGGTCAATCTTCTTTCACTGCCCGTCCAGTTTGCAGAAACAGCATCTAAAGAAACGCTTCCGGCGTTCCCATTATTTAATAAAGCAGAGAAGTTTGTAATTGTCGAAGATTTAGCTCCTACATTTATTTCTAAAGCTACAGGAAGAGACGTTTCCAATTGCTCCAGATTCAATGAAAATGTTTGTTGGTTGGAAACCGAAAATGACTCTCCAAACCATCTGCGGCTCACTCGTCCTACATTGACTAAGTCCTGTTCATGAAAAACACGTTCGTCAAAAGAAGTATAAACAGTTGTTGCCGCAGCGGTAGGCTGCTGGAAATTTTGCATCCTTTTACCCGTCTGACCACCATACGTTATATAATAATATGTTTCTGCTGCGTATAAATTTAAATGCGATCCGTTTTCTGCATTCCATCCTTTATTCCCTACACCATAAAACAACACATAGTCTCCGTCATTTAGCTGCCCGTCATTTTCTCCAATTACCTGAACAGCCACTTCCGGCAGGTCAAAATACTGATTGTCACTGTTTTTTAGCGGCAACATTTTTCCTCCGTGTCCGTATATTTTTATAGTACGGGGATCTACTGTTGCCGGAATGCCCAATTGGGTCAGGAAATTGCGGTCTATTTTATAAACCCCGGTTTCCGTAATCTTAAATTTAAACCATTCACCTGTAGCCAGAACAGAATTACTTTTAAGCAATGCCAGGCTGTTAGCTGAAGTTAATGTTTTATTTTGCTGATACGAATATTGATACGATAAGGATACAACTCTTTTATATACATTTCCTTCCTTAATAACCGGGTTAAACTGAAATTGCGTATAAAGAGTTCCCCTTCCGTTAAAAGTATGTACAGATGCATTGAGCTGGGTAGGAACATTATTGCTGTTTATTCCTCTGTATTTGGAGATATCAATGGTTTGGTATTGTACGTTACTAACCTGAAGTGACGCTTCCGACGCATACCCCTGATCTTTCTCCACTGCAACATACTGAAGGCGTTTTTCTGCGGCGTTGTAATTAAAATTGGCGACGTTAAACTGCGGCAAAAGCAGCGAACTTTCTTCTGTAACAGCAAATGGCTTATCTTCCCACTTTAAAACAACATTTTTGCTTTGTGCCCAGGCAGCTGAAACCATAACACACACAAATAAGCTAAGAAAAAATCTCATATTCTTTATAGAATTAAATACCTACAAATAGAAAAAAAAAATACATTAAAAACAACTTTATAAACAAGTTAACGCAACTATTAACGCACAAACAAAAGAAATCATATTGAATTTTAAGTTTTTTTTAAATAATTTTAAAATATTTATTGCTAATCAAAGCTTAATTATTATATTGCAACGAAATTTATTACCTACTTTAATGATGAAGATTAATAAAATTATGACTTTTCAATTGATCGCTGTAATGGCTGCATCAATTAGCTTGACAAGTTGTAACAACAGCGGTACAGGCACCTCTACTGCTACTGGCTGGAAACTGAACAATAAAAAAGGTGGTTTCCAATACAACACGGCTTACGACGCTTCTCAAACTCCAATTGGTATGGTTGAGATTGAAGGAGGAACATTTACTATGGGGAGAATTCAGGAAGATGTTATGGGAGAATGGAACAATGTTCCTACCCAGCAATTCGTTCAATCTTTTTACATGGACGAAACTGAAGTAACCAATTTAATGTACACGGAATACCTTTATTGGTTAAAATCCGTTTACCCTCCAAGCGAAGAGCAGTACCGTGCTATTTATGAATCTGCATTACCAGATACCCTGGTTTGGAGAAGTAGATTAGGTTTCAGCGAAACGCTGACAAATACATATTTAAGACATCCCGCCTATGCCAACTATCCTGTAGTGGGTGTATCATGGGTACAAGCCAACGATTTTTCAAAATGGCGTACAGATCGTGTAAACGAATTAAACTTAGAACGTGCAGGTTATCTTAAGAAAAATGCTAAAACAGAAAAAGCATATGGAGAAAACAGCTTTTCTACCGATGCTTACCTGAACGCACCTAGTAAGGTATATAGCGGAAATGACAGTATTGTTTTCAGAGGTGTTAAAAACAAAGCAAAAGCAGGTCAGCAGAATGTGTATGCTACACAATCTTACGGATTGTTTACAGCTGAATTTCGTTTGCCAACTGAAGCAGAATGGGAATATGCTGCTAATTCTACAAAAGCAAACAGAGAATATAACAACGTAAAAGGCCGTAAAAAATACCCTTGGGGATCCGACAATACCCGTACTACGTCACGTAAAACAAAAGGTGATCATATGGCTAACTTTAAACAGGGACGTGGTGATTACGGTGGAGTAGCCGGATGGAAAACAGATCAGGGAGGTGTAACAGCACCGGTAAAATCTTTCCCTCCGAATGACTGGGGATTATATGATATGGCAGGAAACGTATCGGAATGGGTAGCGGATGTTTACCGTCCTGCAATTGCTTCTGATGTAAATGACATGAACTATTTCCGTGGAAATGTATACAATAAAAATGTCATCGGTTCAGATGGTACTGTACAGATTGTTGACTCAACCATAGAGTATGACACCTTGCCAAACGGAAAATTACGTCCTAAAGCATTACCGGGACAAGTTGCCAAAACAAGTGTAAATGAACAGGATCTTTTCTTACGTAAAAATTTCAGTTCAGCCAACAGTACCAATTACGCTGACGGAGATAACTTACAGGGTAAAAAGATGTACAACGCTCCGGACGACTCGTTCACTTATGACGGAGAAGGAAGATTTCAGGCAAACTATGATGACTCTCCAGGGAAAACTTCTTTAATCACAGACCGTTCACGTGTTATCAAAGGAGGTTCTTGGAAAGACAGATCATATTGGCTTGACCCGGCTACGCGCCGCTTCATGGATCAATACGAAGGTAGTGATTTCGTTGGATTCCGTAATGCGATGACAAAAATCGGATCTACAGGTGTAAGCAAGAAAAAACCAAGAGGTTAATAAATTAAATTCATATAAAAAAGCTCTAAATATTTAGAGCTTTTTTTATTTTTGTGGCTATGAAAACAGAAGAACTTTACCAGTGTTTTTTGTCTTGTTCAGGCATTAGCACAGATACCAGAAATATTCAGCCGGGTTCATTATTCTTTGCATTAAAAGGAGAAAATTTCGATGCCAATAATTTTGCTGAAGAAGCTCTTAAAAACGGTGCTAAATTTGTGGTAATGGATACTAAAAAACTGGTAACTGATGAAGATAAAATGTTTTGGGTGCCCGATAGTTTAAAAGCCTTACAGGATTTAGCAAAATACCACAGGCAACAACTAGGGCTTCCTATCATTTCTTTAACAGGAAGTAATGGTAAAACCACTACTAAAGAACTTATTCATGCCGTACTTTCAAAAAAGTATAAAACTATTGCTACTAAAGGAAACCTGAATAATCACATTGGTGTTCCTTTAACGCTCTTAGCTATTCCTGAAGATGCCGATCTGGCTATTATAGAAATGGGGGCCAATCATCAGCACGAAATCGAAGCCCTTTGCCAGATAGCACAACCCGATTTTGGATATATTACCAATTTTGGGCGTGCTCACTTAGAAGGCTTCGGAGGTTTTGAAGGCGTAATCAAAGGCAAAAGCGAACTGTACGACTACTTAAGAACACATCACAAAACTGCTTTTATCAATGCGGATGATGAACTCCAGGTAAAAAAATCAGAGGGTATAAATCGTTTTAGCTATAGCGTAACCGCTCCTACAGCCAATATCATTTTTCAATCAGCTACTGCACAGCCCATGGCAGAAGTAACTGTAAACAATACAAAAATCATATCGCAGCTTACCGGACTTTACAATATTTCGAATATTTGTGCAGCAATAACCATAGGGCATTTTTTTAATGTCCCGATAGAAGACACACGGGAAGCTATAGCACACTACACCCCCAGCAACAACCGTTCGCAATGGTTACAGCACAACAGCAATAAAGTATTACTGGATGCGTATAACGCTAACCCAAGCAGTATGAAAGCGGCAATAGATAATTTTGCACAGCTGACCGAAAGTCATAAAATATGTATTTTAGGTGACATGTTTGAATTAGGTAGTGAAAGCGAACTGGAACATGCTGCTCTGGTAGCATTAACAGAAAAATTAGGGCTCTCTTCTTTATTTGTAGGCCCTATGTTCTACAAGTCAAAGAAAGAGACCGAAAATCAGTTATTTTTCCTGTCTTTTGATGATTTGGTTCATTACCTGCAGCAGCATCCTGTTATTAAAAGAACTGTTTTAATAAAAGGTTCAAGAGGTATGTCACTGGAACGTATACTTACTTATATTTAATAAAAGAGCTGAAAACAGCTCTTTTATTAAATGACTTTTAAATCTTTAAAACATTGCAGCATCATTTGATACGTACGCTCGATATTTTCATCTAACCCTATTGAAATACGGATTAAACCATCTGTTAATCCCATTTCTTTTTGCTCTTCCATGGGTATTTCAGAAGATGTTGAAGTACCCGGCGCACTAAATAAAGTTTTATAGAAACCTAAACTCACCGCCAGATACCCTAAATTACGTTCCTGCATTAATTCCATTACTGCGTTGGCTTTTTCCAATGAACCCACATCTATAGTAAGCATTCCTCCAAAACCGTAAACAGGATTATACATCGTTTTATATAATTCATGACTTGGATGGCTTTTCAAACCCGGATATACTGTTTTTAAACCTTCTTTTTCAAAGCGTTCAGCTAAGTACATAGCATTATGACTATGTTGTTTAATTCGTATAGGCAAGGTTCTTAAGTTCTTCAAAATGCTCGCCGCCCGTAAGCTATCCATAGTTGGCCCCAATAACATGCAGGCACCTGAATTTACATTTTTAAGATCATTGATAAATTCTGTAGAGGCACATATAACACCGCCTACCGTATCGCTGCTTCCGTTAATGTATTTTGTAAGGCTATGTAGTACTATATCTGCTCCCAATAACTGAGGAGTTACAGATAAAGGAGAGAAAGTATTATCTACCACTACTTTGATGTTATGTTGCCGCGCCAGTGCCGAAATAGCTTTTATGTCTGCAACTTCTAATAGCGGATTACTTACCGTTTCCAGATAGATTACTTTGGTTTTAGGTGTAATAGCTGCTTCAATACGGTCTAGTTTTGTAATATCAACAAAAGTAACTCCCACCTGGTATTGCGGCAGGAAATTTTTAAGAAACGCATACGTTCCTCCATAAATAGTACGACTGGAAATAATATGGTCTCCGGCCTTGCATAATTGCATCAAGGTACTGGTTATAGCCCCCATACCAGATGCCGCTACATTGGCATTTTCGGTGTTTTCCATAGCCGCTAATGCTCCCGCCAAATAAAGATTACTCGGTGAAGAATGGCGGCTGTATAAATAACAGCCATCTGTATTTCCTTCAAACGTATCGAACATGGTTTTAGCCGATAGGAAAGTGTATGTAGAAGAATCAGAAATAGAAGGGTTTACACCACCAAATTCTCCAAAAAATTGTAAATCTTGTATTTTATCTGCAGGGTTAAACATAGTTTTTTAGTATATTCGTTATTTATACAAATCAAATCATTTTTCATCACACTAAAAAGTTTTTTTTTATAACAACGAAAAACAAACTGATATTTTTTACATTTGTTGTGTATTTATATAAAATTAATCTAAAAATGGTCACTTGTACCTAAAATTAATCAGTTATGAAATTAGACCATATTGATCATCAGCTTATTCTTCTTTTGCAGGATGACAGTAAACAAACCACAAAGGAATTAGCCGCACAACTCGATTTATCTACTACTGCTGTATATGAACGTATTAAAAAGCTGGAAAAACAAAAAGTCATTTCAAAATATGTGGCTCTAATCGACCGAAATAAAATCGACCGGTCCTTTGTAGTGATTTCTCATGTAAAGATCAAAACTCATTCACGTGACTCCATCATCCAGTTTGAAAAAAAAGTAAGGGAAATGCCTGAAGTGCTGGAATGTTTTCATGTAAGTGGTGAATATGACTATATTTTAAAAATCAGTGTAAAAGATATGGAGAGTTACCGTGAATTTATGATTTCAAAGCTTACTTCAATGGATGAGGTTTCCAGCACTCAGAGTATGTTTATGATTGGCGAGGTAAAAAATACAACCAAATACGATTTTTTATAAATTTAGCTTTATTTCATATAGCTCTATTAGGGCAATATACAGAAATATAGTACCTTTGTTTCTTCATAAAATCACATAAAAATTTAATATATGAGCTCATTTGACGTAGTTGTTATCGGGTCTGGTCCCGGCGGATATGTAGCAGCCATCCGTTGTGCGCAGTTGGGATTTAACACAGCTATTATAGAAAAATATGCTACTTTAGGAGGCACCTGCCTGAATGTAGGCTGTATTCCCTCCAAAGCACTTTTAGCTTCCTCACATCATGTAGAAGAATTACAACATTTTTCCGACCATGGTATTGAGGTAAGCAGCGATATTAAAATTGATCTGGAAAAAATGATAAACCGTAAACAAGCTGTTGTTGACCAGACTTGTGCAGGTGTAAAATACCTGATGGACAAAAATAAGATCACTGTTTTTGAAGGTATGGGCTCGTTTGAAAGTGCTACCAGCATCAAAATCACAAAAAATGATGGCAGTTCTGAGAACATTGAAGCTAAAAACACCATTATTGCAACAGGTTCTAAACCTTCTACCCTTCCTTTTATTTCTATTGATAAAGAACGTATCATTACGTCAACCGAGGCTTTAAAATTAAAAGAAATACCTAAACATCTTATTATTATTGGCGGTGGCGTTATCGGTCTGGAATTAGGACAGGTATACCTTCGTTTAGGCGCGCAGGTTTCTGTAGTTGAATTTGCCGACAGAATTCTTCCGACAATGGATAGTGCTGTTTCAAAAGAACTGACAAAAGTGTTGAAAAAGCAAGGTATGAAATTCTATACTTCTCATAAAGTACAGAAGGTAGAACGGAATGGTGATGCGGTAATAGTTGAAGCTGAAAATGCAAAAGGAGAAATCGTTACATTAGAAGGCGATTATACATTAGTAGCTGTTGGTCGCCGCCCTTATACAGAAGGACTAAATGCTGAAAAAGCCGGCGTGAAGTTAACAGAAAGAGGCCAGGTAGAAGTGAATGATCATTTACAGACAGCTGTACCGAACATTTATGCTATCGGCGATGTGGTTCGCGGTGCCATGCTGGCTCATAAAGCGGAAGAAGAAGGCGTTATGGTTGCAGAACAATTAGCCGGACAAAAACCTCATATTGACTATAATTTAATTCCCGGAGTGGTATATACTTGGCCGGAAGTTGCGTCAGTAGGAAAAACAGAAGAGCAGCTAAAAACGGAAGGGATAGCATATAAAACAGGCCAGTTTCCATTTAAAGCATTAGGGCGTGCACGTGCCAGTGCTGACACAGATGGCTTTGTAAAGATTTTGGCAGATAAAGCTACTGATGAAATTTTAGGATTTCATATGGTAGGTGCCCGTGCTGCAGATCTTATTGCAGAAGCGGTTGTAGCTATGGAATACAGAGCATCAGCAGAGGATATTTCACGCATGTCGCATGCGCATCCTACATTTGCAGAAGCCATAAAAGAAGCGGCTTTAGCGGCCACGGATAACAGGGCTTTACATGTATAAAATTTTCCAATTTAAAAAAGCAATGTTTTACCGCATTGCTTTTTTTATGAAATAACTTTAGTATTTTTGACCTGTAAATATAGTTGTATGTTCAAAAATGGTATCCGCGTCAGTATTTTACTTGCTTCTGCCCTGGCCTTCCAGTCATGTGAGAAAGACGATTTATGTGGCGGTCTGAATGTAAAAACCCCTCTGGTAAATATAGAGTTTTATAATAAAGATGATATTTCCCAGCAAAAAGCACCGGAAGAATTGGTTTGTTATGCTGTGGGACATGAAACCGAAAAAAAGAATTTCATCTTACAATCAAAGATATCCCTGCCGTTACAGTTAAACAATACCCGCACCCAATGGGTATTGGAATACCGGGTTATTGTGAATAATGATACCATTATACGTAAAGACACCCTTAATCTGTCTTACGAAACACAGTCAGAATATATCAGTAAGGCCTGTGGTTACCGGAGTATTTTCAACAATGTTACCACAAGTATCAATAACAATACATCCAATCAGCCCGGTGAATGGATTGTATCCCTGGAATCTATGAATCAAATTATCAATGAAAATGACATCCATGTTAAGATATTGTTTTAGTCTGATGTGGGTTGTCTTCCCCCTGCTTCTTTCAGCGCAAAACAGTTCCGTTCCTCAGCCTGTTGATTCCGTACAAATGAGTTATCCGCAGCGGTATGGCTTACGCATAGGTGCCGATTTGTATAAAGCGTCGCGAAATATATGGGACAAAAACTATAAAGGCTTTGAAATTACAGCTGATTACAGATGGAACAAGAATATATATATAGCAGCGGAAATAGGTTCCGATAAACGGTTTAAAGAAGATTATCAGCTTAGCTACACTACCAAGGGGAATTATCTCAAAATAGGCGCTGATTATAACCTGCATAACAATTGGATGGATCTTGAAAATATGATTTATGTAGGCGGAAGATACGGTATCAGCTTTCATTCACAAACCCTGCATTCGTATAAAATATTCAGTTCTGATCCTTATTTCGGCGAAAATGAACTCTATCCCAACGTGGAATCTACCGGCTTAACAGCCCATTGGATTGATGTGGTGGGCGGATTTAAAACCCGGGTGTTTAACAATGTCTTTATGGGAATTTCCGTGCGGTTCAGTTATTTAATTGCACAAAAACAGCCTGAAGGTTTTGAAAATCTGTTTATTCCCGGATACGGCGAAAAATTCAGCGGAAATATCGGTGCTACTTTTAACTATACCGTTTCCTATTTTATCCCGCTCTACAAGAAAAAACCGCAGATTGAACTCCCCAAAACGAAAGCGCTCCAGCCAGGTTTAAACTAAATAATTATACCATATACTTATATTTACCAGCAATACAAAAAGCATAAAATAATTTAAAAAGGTTTGGTAACTAGAGGTTTTAAATACTGTAACAGCGTATAACTGAAACAAAAATAAAAGCCCCAAAATGATCAGGGACGGGTTTGTGCTGTTGAAAAATCCAATATAAATGGTAGTGTTTAAATAAGGTGCTGTGGTTGATTTTAACCCAAAATGAGCTACCGTATTTATAAAATAATAATAGTCAACCGTAAACGTATCATATACCTTATTAACAATATTCAGATAATCTTGTTTATTTACAGCTATTTCTTCGTTATTCAATAGTATATAGTGATACTCGTAATGATTCCCCCTATTTTCAATGATCTCATACCTGTAATCCTGTAAAGGCACCTGTTGTTCTTTTGTTGGCAGCATGGCCATAAGAAACGGAAATAAAAGTGTAAAAAGTGAAGCTGAAATACTTATACGTGTGGCGAGTGTATATTTTTTTAAGATTTCCGCATAATAAGCTGCAGCTGTACTTATTGATGTAAATTCAGGTGGCCGGTATATTCCGTATGGGTTCACTTCAGTAGCTCCCTGTTTTCGGCACAGAAAATAAACAAAATAAAACTGATAGAACGGAATAAAAAGCCTGAATGCCTGCAGTCCGTCTTTTCCTAAATCTTGTAATCGTTTTATAGTATTGGCAAAAACAAACGATATAAAAGCACTGGTACTTACCAGCCGGATACTGGTATTGTCCGTAGAAACAGCAAACCAAAATACGGCGCCGAAAAAAATCACAGCGAAAAGCAGCCGGAAAATGTACGTTTTCTCAGAAATCCGGCCGTGAATATTTAAAGGATGCTCGGGCTTAAAATGTTCGACATTTACATCAGGATATTTCTTCTTAAACCGCCGGGCGGCTTCCATTCGGGGATCCTTGTCCCGGTATTCCAGCTTTATTTTTTGAATGTGTACCTCATTATTAAAATCAGTCACCACCAGTTTTACCTCTAAAATTTCGTAGAATTTGTCTATACGTAATGCATATTTTCCGGATAAGGACACATATCCCACAAAGTCCAGAAAAACCTGTTTGGCATTTTCTACCTGCCAATGCAGTATAACGCTGTCATTTAACGAATATGTAAAAGCAGATGCTGTAAATTTTATAAAGGGTAATGGTGTTGTCTGCTTTTCTATTTTTACCTCCTGTCTGGCAAAACTGCGGCTCAATACCGCGTTCAGTTGTTCGCGTTTTTGGGGATGAAGTAAAAAATCATAAGCCTCAGTCAGTAAGATAAAATAGTGATGCGCCTGAGGGTCTGGATTTATATCGGGATGGTAACGTTTTGACAAATCACGATAAGCTTTTTTTATCGTAACAGCATCTGAAAAATCAGGTATTTCAAGAATTTTATAATAATTTTTCATTTCTTTACCATTCTAAAAACCGAAAATACAAAATGAAATCTTTATACCAAAATACCTGGTTGGTTTGCACTTTATTCCTGGTCGCTTTTATTTGTTTTTATCAGCTGCCGGATGCATGGGTTAATCACGATGTTACGTCGCATAACGATTATTCGTTTTATATGCTTTTTTTCCTTGTTTTTTTTGAACTGGGTTTCCTTCTTTCTTACAAGAGCCAGAAAAACAAAAGTATAGCCCATTTTTATTTTCTCTTTATGAATTTTTTTATGGTGCTCTATTTTATCTATCTCTTTTTAAGGCCTGTGCCATAACACGATTGGAAAACGGCATATAATTTTATTGAAAGCAGAATTTACCAGTTCAGTTCTTTCACTTTTTTGCTAAACAGCCATCGCATATAGACTTTTTCGCCATCAGCTGTTTTAAATATTTTAAACTGAGGTGCAAATACAGTAGCAAAAACAGCACAAACAATAGCATTTGTAATTCCCGTTATTGTCGTAAGACTCAGAATAAGTTTTCCCAGTAGAAATAAACCGGCGAAACAGACAAATTGTACCAGTAATACTTTGGTTTGTTTAGTCATGATTTTCTCTGTTTTGAAATTTTGTACGTTTACTGCCTGCGTACATATCGTAACGTACCAGGCGCGCTTCTAACTTACCGTTAAATAATTTTATTTTCCGGGAAGGTTTTAATCCTACGAACTTTAAGGCTTCTAAATTACCGGTAATAAACCACGCTTGAGTATCGGAATAATGTTGTTTTAGCGTATCGCCCACTTCGCGGTAAAAACGTTCCAATTGAATATCCAGGCGTTCACCATAAGGAGGGTTGAATACCATATGCAGTTTTCCTTCTCCTTCTTTTTCTGTTTCAAAGAAATTGGCCTGTTTAATACGGATATAATCATCAAGATTCGCATTTTTAGCATTATCTTTTGCTTTAGCTACTGCAGAAGGCGCCTTATCATATCCTATAACAGCATAAGGAAAATCTTTTATTTTTTTCAATAACGATTCTTCTATTTTTTCAAACAAGTCATTATCCCAATCCTTCCATTTTTCAAAAGCGAACTCTTTGCGGTTAATGTTTGGCGGAATATTACATGCAATCATAGCTGCCTCAACCAGAAAAGTACCTGAACCGCACATAGGATCTAGAAAGTCTGATTGTCCTTCCCATCCGGAAAGCAATAGAATTCCTGCCGCCAGCACTTCATTAATTGGGGCTATATTAGTAGCCGTACGATATCCTCTCTGATGCAGAGATGCACCCGATGTATCTAGGGAAACTGTACACATATCATTTTGGATATGAATATTTATTTTAATATCAGGATGGTTTTTATCAATATCAGGTCGTTTATCAAAAGCATCCCGAAACTGATCTACAATAGCGTCTTTTGTCTTTAAGGCTACAAAAAGGGAATTTGTAAAATGTTCAGAATGCATGGTTACATCAACAACGAAAGTCTGATGGACAGAAAATAAGGCAGACCAGTTTATGCTCTGTATACCTTTGTATAAACTTTGGTCATTATAAACTTTAAACTCTTTTAAGGGCTTTAGAATTTTTAAAGCGGTACGCAATGCTAAATTGGCTTTATACATAAATCCCTTATCGCCATAAAAACTTACCATACGCACACCTTGTGCTACATTTACAGCGCCCAGCTGCTGCAATTCTTTAGCTAAAATCTCCTCAAAACCAAAAAAGGTTTTAGCTACCATTTTAAAATTTTCCATATGTTACTTTCCTTCAGCAAACCAATTATTCCACAAAAATAGCGTAATTTTACCGTCTATTAAAATATAATTCGCAATATGCCAAACATACAGGAAAGCTGGTATACTTCGTGGTTTAACACCAAGTATTACCATATCTTATATAAAGACCGTGATTATGAAGAAGCACAGTTATTTATAGATAATATTACCCATTATTTAAATTTGCCTGAAAAAGCTAAAGTATTAGATCTGGCTTGCGGTCGCGGTCGGCATTCCATATACCTGAATACATTGGGATATGAAGTAACGGGTGCTGATTTGTCAGAAAACAGCATTGCTTTTGCACAAGATTATCAAAATGACACCTTACATTTTGTAGTCCACGATATGCGGGAACCTTTTTCAGAAACCTTTGATGCCATTTTCAACTTGTTTACCAGTTTTGGCTATTTTACGGATGATGCGGACAATTTAGCAGCGCTTTCTGCTATAAAAAACAGCTTAAATGAATACGGTTTTGCCGTGATGGATTTTATGAATGTAGAAAAAGTAATGGATCACCTTATTGAAAATGAAGTAAAAACAGTTGAAAATATTGATTTTCACATCAAACGCTGGCATGACGGAAAATATATTTATAAAAATATCCGGTTTACAGATAACGGGCAACAGTTCGATTTTACAGAAAAAGTAAAAGCACTGCGTCTGGAAGACTTTGAACAATTGATGGAACAGGCGGGTATTTATCTTCTGGAGACATTCGGCGATTACAAATTAAATCGTTTTTACAAAGAACAATCTGATCGTTTAATCATGGTTTTTAAATAACATATGGCCTATATTTTACCTTTTCTGGCGGTAATTATCGGGTACCTGATTGCCTTGGCATTTCCGCCTAAAAATAAAAAAAATCTAAAAATACTTCTGGCCTTCAGCGGGGCTTTTTTGCTTACGCTTACCGTAACGCATCTTTTGCCGGAGGTATATGTGCATGAAATGGAAAGCATGATACATCATCATGATCATGACGAACACGGACACCATCACGATCATTCAGCTTTAAAGACTATCGGTATCTTTATTATGCTGGGCATTATTTTTCAAATAGTTCTGGAATATTTTTCTAAAGGAGCGGAACATGGTCATGTGCATTCACATGAAAAAATCCAGCACATGCCCTGGTCACTTTTTATCAGCTTATGTTTACATGCCCTGTTAGAGGGTATGCCTATAAGTCAGCACAACGAACTGGCATGGGGCATTGCCATACATCATTTTCCTATTGCCATAATACTGACGGCTTTTTTCATACAAAGCGGGTTGTCTAAAAAAATTATTTTTCCTTTTATGGTTGTTTTTTCAATGATGACTCCTTTGGGTACATTGGTATCGGAACAGGTGCCGTTTTTATCCGCTTATTATGCCGAAATTTCAGCTGTGGTTGTCGGCATATTATTTCATATTTCTTCTACTATTATATTTGAAAGCAGTGAGGATCATAAGTTTAATTTTACTAAACTTACTGCTATCATTTTAGGTATAGTGTTAGGTTTCTTTATTTAATAAAAATGTAAAAACAGAAAAATAGGATGTTACAAAATAAAAGAGCTTTAGTAACCGGTGGTAGCCGGGGGTTAGGAAAAGCAACAGCGCTTGCTTTGGCTAAGGAAGGTATACATGTGGCCATTACGGGGCGCAATGAAGCACTGCTTAAAGAAGTGGCGGAGGAACTCAAGCAGTTCAACGTAGATACTGCCTATGCCTGTTTTGATATTACCGACCGAAAGGAAGTTAAAGAAGGTATTGCTGCTTTGTTACAGCAATTTGGTACTATCGATATTCTGGTAAACAATGCCGGCATTGCCCAGTTTGGATCTTTTCTGGAAATGGATGAAACAGAGTGGATACATATTTTAAATACGAATGTATTGGGAATGTATTATGTTACACGCGAATTGCTGCCGCTGATGGTAAATCAGAACGAAGGAGATATTTTTAACGTTGCCTCTACTGCTGGTTTAACCGGGAACGCTACTACATCCGCTTATTCAGCATCAAAGTTTGCTGTAATAGGCATGAGTGAATCACTTATGAAAGAAGTGCGCAAAAATAATATACGCGTAACTACGCTTACACCTTCCACAATTGCTTCAGACATGAGTAAGGATCTGGGGTTGACTGACGGAAATCCGGAGCGGGTGCTGCAGCCCGAAGATTTTGCGGAATTAATCGTTACTACCTTAAAATTACCTCGCCGCGCTTTGATTAAATCAGTTGCTATCTGGAGTACAAATCCATAAATTATAAAAAACCTTTCCGTATACGGAAAGGTTTTTTATTTACAGTTACTTCTTATTAAAATCACCTACATCTAAAGAAGTGAGGTCTTCCAGTTTAATATATTTACGCAAAGCCTCATTTACTTGTTTCAATGAAACGTTCATTACCTTTTGTTCCAAATCATCGTATTCTTCTAATGGAATATCGTATAGCAGTTTACCATTTACAAGTCCTATGAGTGTACCATCATTGCCTAAGCCTGTTTTTCTTGACGTTTGCCAGCTTTTTTTGTTGGCAGCCAGCTCTTCTTCAGTAAACCCGTCTTTTAATGCTTTTTTAATTTCTTCCATCACCGCTTTATCTACTGCCTCTTTTTTAGTTGGATTCAGAAAGGCATAATAACCCCAGGAAGCTACATCATTAATATACGGTATGCTGATATAGGAACCTGCACCATAGCTTATACCCTCTTTTTCTCTCAGGCGCATCGGAATTCTAGAAGACAGGAATCCGCCACTGCCCAGAATTTCATTTGCCATTAAAAGCGCAGGATAGTCAGGATGTTTTCTGTCCATTTTAAAGTTGATAGCCCCTACCGCTGCTGCATTTTCTTTATCCGGTGTATTAATTACCTTGTCCATTTTTTTAGAGGCAAAAAAAGTAGGTACCACATATGTATATTTCGTTTTGGTATTCCATTTGCCAAAAGTGTCTTCTAAAGTGGTTTTAACGTCATTGCTGTCTAAATCACCAATAACACTACCTGCTCCATAATTAGCCCCAATCAGGTTTTTATAAAAATCGACAATCTGATCTCGCTTTACCTCTTTATTTGCATCAATCATTTCCTGAACGGATGGTGTATAGTATATATGATCTTTCGGATACTTTTCATTCAATCTGGAAATTTCAGTAAAGGCTAATGTTTGCGGATCGTTTAATGTAGCCTCTAAAGAGGTGTTATATTCTTTAACCGACTTAACTAATTCCTGCTCAGGAAAGGTAGCATTGGTTAACATATCTTTTAAAAGGCCCATTACTTCTTTAAAGTGGTTTTTATAGGTACTTACATTTACAGAAAGCGTTTGCCCTCCATAGCCAAAACGAATACTTGATTTTAGCTGATCCAGTTTATCTCTTAACTGCTCTTTGGAATATGTTTTGGTACCTGTGGTCATCAGCTGTGCCATTAAGCTGCCAACAGCATCTTTTCCTTTCAGTGTTTTCTCATCACCAATTCTAAAACTAAAAGAGGCCATTACTTTATCTCCTTTAATTTCTTTTTTAATCAAACCATATTTCATTCCGTTGCTGATCTGATCTTCCGAAAGATGTTTTTTAAGATTGCTCACAGAAGCTTCAAAAGCCGCTACTTCTTTTTCTAATGCCTTTCCTTTATAATCTTTGGTAAGATCTGCTAATTGTTCATCTGTATATTCTACCGCTTCTACTCGTTTTTCATCTTTTGAAGGAATAAAAACACCCACTGTGCGGTTATTGGCACTAAAGTATTTTTGAGCCACGCGGCGGATATCTTCTTTGGTTAATTTTTCAATATTATCACGGTATAGAAAACCTAAACGATAATCACCGGCACCAATAATTTCCGTTAAATTTATAGCCAGCCCTATGGTATTGTTTTTAATATTCTCATACTGTTTCAATAAAGCCGCCTTAGCTCTTTCCACATCCTGTTCCGTATATTGAATAGATGGTATCTTATCCAGCTCGCTTCTTACAATACTTTCAGTCGTTTTCACATCTGCATCATTAGATATGCTTACGCCGAAATACATAAAACTCGCATCCCGAAGTGTCTGCTGGTAAGAGCCGATAGAAGCTACTTTATGCGTATCTACTAATGATTTATACAGATAACCAGACGGATCTGAGGTCAATATTTCCGACAGCGCATCTAAAGCCGCGTAATCTTTATCAGCAAACGGCACAGTGTGGTAGACCGCTCCAAAAGCTTTACTGTCGCCAGCTCTTCTTAATTCCACAAAACGTTCTCCGTCCTGCGCAGGCTCCAAAGTATAGGTCTTGTCAAGTACTCTTTTAGGCCGGGGTAATACGCCAAAATATTTGGTTATATAGTCTAATGTCTTCTTTTCATCAAACTTTCCCGCTACTATCAAAGTTGCATTATCGGGTTGGTAGTATTTTTCATAAAATACCCGCAGTCGATCTGCTTTTACCCGCTCAATATCTTCTTTGCTCCCAATAGTGCTGTTTCCATAATTATGCCATAAATAGGCAGACGATAAAATACGTTCCTGTAGTACTCCCGCCGGATCATTTTCTCCTATTTCAAATTCATTACGCACAACTGAAAACTCCTTATCCAGATCGGACTGAAGAATAGTAGCATTAATCATACGGTCTGCTTCCATTTCTATAGCCCATTTCAGGTTTTCTTCACTTGACGGAAAAACTTCATAATAATTGGTACGGTCATACCAGGTTGTACCATTGGCCTGCCCGCCTTTGTCAGACAACATTTTCTTAATGTCTCCCAGTTTTTTAGTGCTTTTAAATAACATGTGTTCTAACAAGTGGGCCATTCCCTTTTCTCCGTAACCCTCGTGTTTAGATCCTACATTATAAACAATATTTACCACCACATTGTTCTGTGAAGCATCGGGTATTAACAATACTTTTAAACCGTTACGCATAGTATATTCTCTGACGCCCTCAATATTTGAAACAAATTTCGGGGCCTGTTGCGCCTGCGCATAGGTAACCGTATTAGAAAAAACAGCGGTGAGCGCCACTGTACTTAGTACTACTTTATTCATAAATTTTATCTATTTTGATTGCTACCTAAAAGTAATGAATAAAAGCGTACATCAAACATTTTATTTTTGAAATTACATTAACTGTATAGTTGAAACTAAGCTTCTTTTCTGCTATAAGCCTGCCCAAAGTTTCTTTCAGAACAGCTTTTCTCAACAATTGTCAACACAACGTATTTTTCGTATCCTCAGTAAATATAAAATTTTAACACAAAAATAGTATGCATGCATACTATTTTTGTGTATATTTGGTTTATTATCATTTTCAAACATGAAAGAAAAAACCTTAGATTATATCTTAAAAACCACCTGGCAGGCCGTAGCACGCATGTATAATGAAGAAGCGTCTAATTACGGAGCTACAATGGCTTTAGGATATGCACTGCTAAGTATAGACCGTGAAAGCGGTACACCCTCTACCGCGCTGGGTCCGTTAATGGGTATGGAACCAACGAGTTTAACACGAACATTGAAATCAATGGAAGAAAAAGGTTTAATTATCCGTAAGAAAAACCCAAAAGACGGCAGAGGAGTAAACATTTACCTGACCGAATTGGGAAAAGAAAAAAGAGAATTATCAAAAGAAACTGTCCTTCGTTTTAACGAGGTAGTCAAAAAGAATGTATCAGAAACACAACTAAAGCATTTTATAGAGGTAGCTGAAATAATTAATGAATTAATAACAAATAAAAAAGTATACTCACAAAACAATGAGTAACTTTAAATAGAGCTAAACAATACGTAACTATAAAACCATGAAAAGATTAATTAAAAAAGTAGCGGTCATTGGTTCCGGTATTATGGGATCAGGCATTGCTTGTCACTTTGCCAATATTGGCGTAGAAGTGCTTTTGCTTGATATTATCCCGAATCAACTAAATGAGGCGGAAGAAAAAAAGGGATTAACTTTAGAGAACAAATCTGTCCGTAACCGCATTGTAAATGATAACCTGGCTACCGCCCTGAAATCCAGCCCGTCTCCTATTTATGACAAGAAATTTGCAGACAGTATAACAACAGGTAATACTACTGATGATTTACCTAAAATCAAAGAGTGCGACTGGATTATCGAAGTAGTAGTGGAACGCCTGGATATTAAAAAAGCGGTATACGAGCAAATAGAGAAATACCGGACACCGGGTACCCTCATTACTTCTAATACGTCGGGGATACCTATTCATTTTATGAGTGAGGGTCGTAGTGAAGATTTTCAAAAACATTTTTGCGGCACTCATTTCTTCAACCCTGTACGCTACTTAAAATTATTCGAAATCATACCCGGTCCCGAAACCAGTACAGAAGTATTGGATTTCTTAAACAGTTACGGGGAAAAATTCCTGGGTAAAACATCCGTCATTGCAAAAGACACACCCGCTTTTATCGGTAACCGTATAGGTGTTTTTGGTATTCTGAGCCTGTTTCATCTGGTAAAAGATATGGGATTGACCATTGAAGAAGTTGACAAACTGACCGGACCGGTAATAGGGCGTCCGAAATCGGCTACTTTTCGTACAGCGGATGTAGTAGGGTTAGATACACTGGTACACGTGGCTAACGGTTTGTATGAAAACTGCCCTGATGATGAAGCACATGACCTGTTTAAGCTTCCGGATTTTATTACGACCATGATGGAAAACAAATGGCTGGGAAGCAAAACCGGACAAGGTTTTTATAAAAAGGTAGATAAGGACATTTTATCGCTCGATTTGAATACTCTGGAGTATCGTCCGCAGCAAAAAACCAGTTTTGCCACTCTGGAACAAACCAAGAATATCGAAAATGTTATTGACCGTTTCAAGGTTCTGGTAAACGGAACTGACAAAGCAGGTGCCTTTTACCGGAAATCATTCGGGGCCTTGTTTGCATATGTTTCTAAGCGGGTACCGGAAATTACAGACGATTTATATAAAATAGATGACGCCATGAAGGCCGGATTCGGCTGGGAGCATGGCCCTTTTCAGATCTGGGATGCTATTGGAGTAGAAAAAGGAATTGAACTGATAAAAGCAGAAGGGCAGGAACCTGCACAATGGGTAACAGAAATGATAGCATCAGGCAATCATTCGTTCTATACCGTAAAAGACGGTTCCACCTACTATTATGATATTGTCTCCAAATCACAGAAAAAAATTCCGGGACAAGATGCCTTTATTATTTTAAATAATATTCGGGAGAGTAAGAAAGTTTGGGGAAATGCTGAAACCACTTTAACCCATTTGAACGATGGCATCTTAAATTTAGAATTTCATTCAAAAATGAATGCTATAGGCGGAGGTGTTATTCAAGGCATAAATAAGGCGATAGAAATAGCAGAAAAAGAATACGATGGTTTAGTGATTGGCAATCAGGCTGCCAATTTTTCAGTAGGAGCCAATCTGGCTATGATTTTTATGATGGCAGTAGAGCAGGAATATGATGAACTGAACTTTGCTATTAAACAATTTCAGGACACTATGATGCGCATACGGTATTCAGGAATCCCTGTTATAGCTGCTCCTCATGGTATGACATTAGGTGGTGGCTGTGAATTAACCATGCATGCCGATAAAGCTGTTGCAGCGGCTGAAACCTATATCGGTTTGGTGGAATTTGGTGTAGGCGTTATTCCCGGAGGAGGCGGATCGAAAGAGATGACATTACGGGCCTCGGATACGTTCCGTAAAAATGATGTGGAGCTAAATGTACTGCAAGAAAACTTTTTGACCATAGGTACGGCAAAAGTAGCTACTTCCGCATACGAAGCATTTGATACCGGTGTATTGCTGCATAGCAAAGATGTAGTCATAGTAAATAAAGACCGTCAGCTGGCAGAAGCTAAAAAACAAGCTTTATTAATGGCGGAATCAGGTTATACACAGCCTCCTAAACGAAAAGATATTAAAGTGCTCGGAAAGCAAGCTTTAGGAATGTTTTTGGTAGGAACTGACAGCATGGAAGCCGGCCACTATATCTCAGAACACGACAAAAAGATTGCTAATAAGCTGGCCTATGTAATGGCGGGAGGTGATTTATCTGAACCAACGCTTGTTACAGAACAGTATTTACTTGACCTGGAACGCGAAGCTTTTTTATCGCTATGTACTGAACGAAAAACATTAGAACGTATTCAGTATATGCTGACCAAAGGAAAGCCACTTCGCAATTAATATTAAATTTTAGAACGTAAGACAATGAACAGAACAGCATATATTGTAAAAGCATATCGCACAGCAGTCGGAAAAGCTCCAAAAGGTGTTTTCCGTTTTAAAAGACCTGACGAACTGGCTGCCGAAACCATTCAGTTTATGATGAATGAAGTACCTCAGCTGGACAAAACCCGCATAGACGACGTTATGGTAGGAAATGCCATGCCAGAAGCTGAACAGGGACTTAATATGGGCCGGTTGATTTCATTAATGGGGTTAAAAATCACCGATGTCCCTGGAGTTACCGTAAACAGATATTGCGCTTCAGGTATTGAAACCATAGGTATGGCTACAGCAAAAATCCAGACCGGTATGGCCGATTGTATTATTGCGGGCGGAGCCGAAAGTATGAGTTTTATTCCCATGGGAGGATTTAAACCGGTACCTGATTACCAGCTGGCTAAAGAAGGACACGAAGATTATTATTGGGGAATGGGCCTTACAGCCGAAGCTGTAGCGCGAAAATACAATATATCACGTGAAGACCAGGACCAGTTTGCCTATCAATCGCATATGAAAGCCTTAAAAGCACAGCAGGAAGGCAAATTTGACACCCAGATAGTTCCTATTACCATTGAACAGACCTTTATAAATGAAAACGGAAAGAAAGCCACAAAATCCTATACTGTTTCAAAAGATGAAGGCCCGAGAGCCGATACCACCTTACAGGCCTTGGCCCGTTTAAAACCTGTTTTTGCTGCCGATGGTTCCGTTACAGCCGGGAACTCTTCTCAGATGTCTGATGGTGCCGCATTTGTATTGGTTATGTCTGAAAAAATGGTAAAAGAATTAAATCTAGAGCCTATTGCCCGTTTGGTATCGTTTGCTTCCTGCGGAGTAGAGCCCCGTATTATGGGTATAGGCCCAATCAAAGCTATTCCGAAAGCATTAAAACAGGCGGGTATGCAGCAACAGGATATTGAACTGATTGAGCTGAATGAAGCGTTCGCTTCTCAATCTCTCGCAGTAATCCGGGAGCTGAGCTTAAATCCTGATATAGTCAATGTAAACGGAGGTGCTATAGCACTTGGTCATCCACTGGGTTGCACCGGCGCAAAACTTTCAGTACAATTGTTTGACGAAATGAAACGCCGTGGCAACAAATACGGTATGGTAACTATGTGTGTAGGAACCGGTCAGGGTGCAGCAGGTATTTATGAATTGCTGTAAAATAAAATAAGCCCGTTCGGAAATCCAAAAGAATATTTTCATCAATCAACTATTTATCAAAAGAAAGATAAAATTTACGGTATAACGAAAAATGATAGTCCTACAATAACAGGCTCATCATATTCCTAATTTTCTTCTTTTCATCTAAAAAATTAAAAACTATGGAAAACATCACAAGAGGCGGCCAGTTTATTGTTAAAGAAACAAAAGCCGAAAACATATTTACTCCGGAAGATTTCTCTGACGAGCAAAAAATGATGCGCGATTCGGTTAAAGAATTTGTAGATCGTGAAATATGGCCCCATAAAGAACGTTTTGAGAAAAAAGATTATGCTTTTACGGAGGAGTGCATGAAAAAAGCAGGTGAGCTGGGCTTTTTAGGCGTAGCTGTACCGGAAGCATACGGAGGCTTAGGTATGGGGTTTGTTTCTACCATGCTTACCTGTGATTATATTTCAGGTGCTACCGGGTCTTTTTCTACAGCGTTTGGCGCACATACCGGTATAGGTACCATGCCTATTACGCTCTACGGCACTGAAGAACAAAAACAAAAATATGTTCCAAAGCTGGCTTCAGGCGAATGGTTTGGTGCGTATTGCTTAACCGAACCGGGCGCAGGTTCTGATGCTAATTCGGGAAAAACCAAAGCTGAACTTACTCCGGACGGAAAACACTATAAAATCAACGGAGCTAAGATGTGGATATCCAATGCCGGTTTTTGCCATCTTATGATTGTATTTGCCCGGATTGAAGACGATAAAAATATTACCGGTTTTATTGTAGAATATGATCCTGCCAATCTGAATGGCATTACCTTAGGAGAAGAAGAGCATAAACTAGGTATTCGCGCCAGCTCTACACGCCAGGTATTCTTTAGCGACACTCTGGTGCCTGTAGAAAATATGCTGGCTGCAAGAGGTGAAGGTTTTAAAATTGCCATGAATGCGCTGAATGTAGGCCGTATTAAACTGGCTGCTGCCTGTCTGGATTCACAACGCCGGCTTATTACCAATTCTGTCGTTTATGCTAACGAGCGTATACAGTTTAATACACCTATTGCCCAGTTCGGAGCTATACGTTCCAAAATTGCTGAAATGGCTACCAATGCTTATATAGGAGAGTCCGCGGCATATCGTGCTGCCGGTGATATTGAAAATCGTATTAATGCCCGTTTAGCTGAAGGAAATTCACATCAGGAAGCTGAATTAAAAGGCGTGGAAGAGTTTGCCATTGAATGTTCTATTTTAAAAGTTGCCGTTTCGGAAGATGTACAGCATTGTGCAGATGAAGGGATACAGATTTTCGGAGGAATGGGCTTTTCGGAAGATACACCTATGGAATCAGCCTGGAGAGACGCCCGTATTTCAAGAATCTACGAAGGTACTAATGAAATCAACCGTATGCTTACCGTGGGCATGCTTATCAAAAAAGCGATGAAAGGCCATGTTGATTTATTGGGCCCCGCCATGAAAGTAGGCGAAGAATTAATGGGAATACCAGATTTTGAAACACCAGATTATAATGAACTATTTGCCGAGGAAAAAGCACTTATTGCAAAATTAAAAAAAGCCTTTTTAATGGTAGCAGGTTCCGCAGCTCAGAAATACGGTACCGAGCTGGAGCAGCATCAGCAGTTATTGCTGGCCGCTTCAGACATGCTCATTGAAATATATATGGCTGAGTCTGGTATTTTAAGAACCGAAAAATTAGCCCGGTCTATAGGAGAAGATGCCGCAAAAGTACAGATTGCCATGGCAAAATTATATCTGTACCAGGCTGTAGATATCATTAGCAGTAAAGGAAAAGAAGGTATAGCTTCATTCGCTGAAGGAGATGAACAACGTATGATGCTTATGGGGTTACGTCGTTTTACCAAATATGACAATATTCCCAACGTTATTGCATTAAAAGAAGTAATTGCCCAAAAAGTAGTGGCTGAAAATGCTTATCATTTCTAAAATGAAGTGATAAAGTTTGGTTTAGTTTGTTTGAAAAATCCGTGTCTATCTACACGGATTTTTATTTTTTCAATTATATTTGACCCAAAATTAAACGTTATGAATACTACAGAAAATGGAGCAAGCAGAGAACCTGTCAGTTCAGCCTCTACCCCAGCTGCTTTAAAGCCGAAGAAATCGAAAAAAGGAATAATCATTATACTGGCTATTGTTGCTGTAATAGTTGGTGCCGTTGCTTTTTTTGTATACAAAGCGAAACAAAATGCTCTGCAAAATGAACTGCAAAATGAACTGCTGACAGCCGAACAAAGGGCACAGGCCGTACAAAGCCTGTTTTCAGTAAAAGCCTATGATAAGATTCCGGATACTTACAAAGAACATATCTATTACTTTTTAGAATATAATAAGTGGTTAGACGGTACTTATTTTTTAACCAAAATTGAAGACCGTGCAAAGGATGTATTCGCTTTTGGAGATTTTACAAATGATGATAATGACGAAGACGATTTAGCCGTTATTTTTGAAAATAATGACTTTAAAAGCTGTAAGCTGGTTATCTTTAATCATAAGGGTGAATTATTATTTAGTGAAGATTATACCTATCTTCCCACTATAAAATCATTTAAGGTAGGCGCTAAAATCTTTATGGAGGAAACAAAACTGGTTCCTGCTCCGGTTGGCGGCTTACTGTTACAATCGGAATACAGCAAAGAGGCCTTGCTTTATGACAAGAAAAACAAGAAATTTAATACCTATCATCAGTATACAGATGAAGAAATAAA
Organism: Paenimyroides tangerinum; assembly: GCA_050990835.1. Taxonomy (GTDB): domain Bacteria; phylum Bacteroidota; class Bacteroidia; order Flavobacteriales; family Flavobacteriaceae; genus Flavobacterium. The sequence goes on from CP158859.1 coordinate 2,899,584, forward strand.
AGCCGTGGAAAATGAAGGCGATTATGAAGCATTTATAGATGATACCCCTGAAGAAGCACCTGAGGCTGCTCCTGCTCCTGTTGCATCTAAAAAAGAAGGAGTAATGGGTATTTTTGAAGAGTAAAACAAAATACTAATAAAAACAGAAGATAGCCTATCGGCTATCTTTTTTTATTGTATAGAAACAGCAAGTGCAATTACCAGTACTTCTTCTGTAAAAACCATTCTTACATTTTCTTCCCTCTCATTCGTAATACACAACATATCATACGGTTTCAAATGTATACTTCGTCGGTTAATAGTAACAGCCGTTTTTTTCCCGGCAAAAACAAATAATGTTTTTGCAGAAACCGTCAGTTCTTTGTTTACGTAATGTAAAGCGGCTTTCCCATTTAATGTGTCAGCTACCATCAGATTAAAATCACTGCCCAATGTATAGGAAACAACCTGATCGTCAGACAGAAAAGTAAATACTTCGTTTACTTCAAAGTTCTTTTGTACTCCGTTATGCTGTACCTGCAGACTATTTTCCAGCATGACCAGAAAACGATGATAACCTTTAAACCGCGTAAAGACAGCTGGTACCTTCTCTATACTGGCTCTGCTAATACGAAACAGAAAATCCCTGTTGGCATATAAAGCAGATGGCGGATAAATAAAATACTCATAGGTTTTTCCTCCTTCCCAAACCGATGTTACACATTTGTCAGGGGATATAATTCGTAACTCCATATTGCAAAATTAAAAAAGTAAAACAGTTTGATTTTCCATCCGAAAATTTAACATCTTCAACTAAAAAAGTAACAAAATTAATAATTATAATTTACACAAATAAAAGTACATTTGCTTCCGTTTTTTACAAATTCACATGACAAACCTTGAAGTAAACCCAATATACGAACAGATAATTGAAAATTTAGCAAATCAAAAATATGCTGTATGTGACCATTTTTTTGATAAAGATGAAGTAATGCAGCTTCGGCAAAATTTAATAGACAAAAAGAAAAAAGAAGACTTCAGACAAGCAGCTATAGGCAGTTTTTATCAGGAGAAAATCGTAAAAACCATACGCGGCGATTCCATTCTATGGATTGACGAAAAGAAAAAAGATACTATTGAGGGCTTATTCTTTGATAAAATCAATGATTTTATACGTTATCTGAACCGTACCTGTTTTATGGGTATTACCGAATCTGAATTTCATTATGCCATGTACCCTCAGGGAACTTTCTACAAAAAACACCTGGACATTTTTAATAATGACGATTGCAGAACCCTCTCAATAGTCTTATACCTGAACGATGAAGACTGGAAACCGGAATATGGCGGAGCCTTGAGGCTTTATATAAATTCTTCGGAAAATAATCAGATACTTGACATACTGCCACTTGCAGGTCGTTTAGCTATTTTTGACAGCCGCAGTATGGAACATGAAGTAAAAGAAGTATTTCATACCCGTTACAGCATTACCGGCTGGTTAAAAACAAGATCGCTACATACTATTTAAAATAGTCATTTTCAAAATTTTAACCTATATAATACCCCGTTATACCACCTATATAATTACTGCATTATTTTTCAGGTAATCCTAACCGTTTCCCTATTTATCAGCAACAGTTGCCGATAAGAGGCAAGTATATTGTATGTCTTACGGTTACCTGCCGGGAATAGCTATTGTTCTAACCCCAAAACATTTAGCAAAATGTTAATAACTTAGGTTTTCTAAACCCATAAAAAATCGTATTTTTACGCTTCTAATTTTTGAAATACAAATGGGTAAAATTATAGCCGTTGCCAACCAAAAAGGAGGCGTAGGTAAAACAACAACATCGGTAAATCTGGCCGCATCTCTGGGAGCTTTGGAAAAGAAAGTTTTATTGATAGATGCTGACCCGCAGGCCAATGCTACTTCCGGTTTGGGGATAGATGTAGAAAGTGTCGAAGCCGGTACTTATCAGATATTAGAGCATACAGTAACACCGGAAGCAGCGGCTTTAGAATGTACAGCTCCTAATGTAGACCTGATTCCTGCCCATATAGATTTAGTTGCCATTGAAATTGAACTGGTTGACAAAGAACAGCGTGAATATATGCTGAAACAGGCTTTGGCTCCCATTAAAGAAAAATACGATTATATTATTATCGACTGTGCCCCTTCATTGGGATTACTGACGCTGAATGCTTTAACAGCAGCCGATTCGGTAGTTATTCCTATTCAATGTGAATATTTTGCATTAGAAGGTTTAGGAAAATTATTGAATACCATTAAAAGTGTACAGAAAATTCATAACCCGAACCTGGATATTGAAGGTTTGCTGCTTACCATGTACGATTCCCGCTTACGCCTTTCGAATCAGGTGGTGGAAGAGGTACAGAAACACTTCAATGATATGGTGTTTGAAACCATTATCCAGCGTAATGTGAAACTTAGTGAGGCACCGAGTTTTGGTGAAAGTATCATTAATTATGATGCGGCAAGTAAAGGTGCCAGCAACTACCTGAGTTTAGCCGAAGAAATTATTAAGAAAAACAGTAAGTAACATGGCCAAGGCAATAAAGAAACAAGCTTTAGGAAGAGGATTATCAGCCCTTTTAAAAGATCCTGAAAATGATATTAAATCGGTTGAAGATATCAATGCAGATAAAGTTGTTGGAAATATTATTGAACTGGACATCGATGCCATAGAAATAAACCCCTTTCAGCCCAGAACCAATTTTAACGAAGAAACACTTAAAGAACTTTCCGGTTCCATAAAAGAACTGGGGGTTATACAGCCTATTACCGTTCGTAAAATGGAATTCAACAAATACCAGCTGATTTCGGGTGAGCGACGTTTACGTGCGTCTAAACTGGCCGGTTTAACCACCATCCCTGCTTATATCCGTATTGCCAATGATAATGATTCTTTGGTTATGGCCTTAGTGGAAAACATTCAGCGTCATGATCTGGATCCTATTGAAATCGCTTTATCGTATCAGCGACTGATTGATGAAATACAGCTTACACAGGAGCAAATGAGTGAACGGGTGGGGAAAAAACGCTCTACAATAACCAATTATCTGCGTTTGCTAAAGTTAGATCCTGTTATCCAGACCGGTATACGGGATGGTTTTATATCCATGGGGCATGGCCGCGCCTTGATTGCGGTTGAAGACCATGAGGTACAAACGGATATTTACCATAAAATCATTATGGAAAATTTATCGGTTCGCGAAACAGAAGCTTTAATAAAAGCTTATCAGGAAGGGATTTCTGATCAGAAAGCGGCTGAAAGCGTAAAGAAAAAAGTTTCCTATACTATTTCTGACAGCCAGAAAAAAGTGTTTACCAATTTTTTCGGAGCCAAGGTAGAGGTAAAAATAGCAGCCAACGGAAAAGGAAAAATAGGGATCCCTTTTCATTCAGCTGAAGATTTAGAGCGTATTATCAAACTTTTACAATAACAAGTGAAGGCTTTCTTCTATACTATTCTATTGGGGCTATCAGTACAAATTACTTTTGGCCAGCATGATACATTACCCCTTCCCAAAGACAGTATTTTAAACCTTAGCCCAAAATGGGTTACCCGTGCCGAAGATCCTTTATCGCCTTCAAGAGCCGCTTTTTACTCTGCTGTATTACCGGGTTTAGGTCAGGTTTACAATAAAAGTTATTGGAAACTTCCGCTTGTATACGGGGGTATAGGTACGGGACTTTATTTTTATTTTGATAATAAAAAAGCCTATCATAAATACCGTGATATCTACCGGAGAAGGCAAAACGGTTTCAGAGATGATGAATTTAAAAACATAGATGACGATCGTATTGTACGTGCCATGCGCCAGATGCAAAAAAATAAAGACCTCTCATTAGCCATTACTTTTGGCATTTATATTTTAAATATTTTAGATGCGAATGTTGATGCGCATCTACAGCAATTCAATGTAGATGATGATTTAACGTTTCAGCCGACATTTGAATTTAATGAAACAGATCAATCCTATCAATTCGGCGTCCGAATGACTTATAAGTTTTAATCATGAAAATAGCTTTATTAGGATATGGCAGAATGGGCAAAGAAATTGAACAGATTGCCTTACAGCGCGGCCACAGTATTGTACTGAAAAAAACGGAAACAGCATCTTACGATGGGCTGGAAAATGCTGATGTGGCCATTGATTTCAGCATACCTTCTGCTGCGGTTGATAATATATCTTCCTGCCTTCATAAAAAAATACCGGTTATTTCCGGAACTACGGGTTGGTTAGCTGATTACGACAAAATGACGGAACTGGCAGAAAAAACAGAAGGAGCCTTTTTATACGGATCCAACTTTAGTCTGGGCGTAAACCTTTTTTTTGAACTGAATAATTACCTGGCAAGATTAATGACCCACATACCCGATTATAAAGTGGCAATGGAAGAAATACATCATACTCAAAAGCTGGATTCACCAAGTGGTACTGCCATTTCTCTTGCAAACGATATTATCAGAAACTCCGCTTACCGAAACTGGACCTTAGGCGAACCTCAACAGCATGAAATTCCGGTTACCGCATTGCGAATTGAAAATGTACCGGGTACACATACCGTTTCATACCAATCAGAAGTTGATGAAATAGCAATAAAACATACCGCTTTTTCCCGTAAAGGATTCGCCTTGGGAGCTGTAATTGCTGCGGAATGGATCATCGGAAAAAAAGGTGTTTTTTCAATGAAAGACGTGCTTAATTTAGGTAAATAAAAAAGAAACAATTACATTCGTTATAAAATTTTAAAGTATGACACTTACACAATGGTTTATCTTTTTCTTGGTTGTGCAGCTTATTCACTTCCTTGGAACATGGAAATTATATGTTAAAGCCGGCCGAAAAGCATGGGAAGCTGCTGTACCTGTATATAATGCTGTCGTTTTAATGAAAATCATCAATCGGCCTGTTTGGTGGGTTATTTTGCTTTTCATCCCTATAGTCAACCTTATCATGTTTCCGGTAATATGGGTAGAAACTCTTAGAAGTTTCGGAAAAAACAGTACTACCGATACCGTTTTAGGCGTAGTTACTTTAGGTTTATACATCTATTACGTAAACTACACGCAAGATGTGGCCTACATAAAAGACCGCAGCTTGAAACCTAAAACGGAAGCAGGCGAAACAGTTAGTTCCATTTTGTTTGCCGTGGTAGTGGCTACTATTATTCATACCTACTTTATTCAGCCCTTTACCATACCTACCTCTTCTTTGGAAAAAACATTACTGGTAGGCGATTTCTTATTTGTAAGTAAGGTAAATTATGGTGCCCGTACACCGCAAACCGTTGTAGCTTTGCCAATGGTACACGACTCTATTCCATTAGTCAAAACAAAATCATACAGTAAATTTCCGCAGTTGCCTTCTTTCCGTTTTCCTGGGTTTGAAAAACCGGCTCATAATGATATTGTGGTTTTTAACTGGCCAATAGACACCGTTTACCAGTTCTTTGATAAATCCGGAAGAAGAGCCGAAAAACCTGTTGACAAAAAGTCGAATTACGTAAAACGGCTGGTAGGTTTACCGGGAGAAAGCCTTGAAGTGAAAGACGGTGTAGTGTATACCAATGGTAAATTACTTGATTTGGGCGACAGAGCCAAGGTGCAGTATATGTATACGGTAACTACTGACGGAAATAATTATCCTCTGATGGAGCTTATTAAAAAATATAATGTTACCGACGGTGGTCAAGATCAGGCCAATCCTAATACATTCTACCTGGCCCTTACCGCAGATGCTTATGAAGCTTTTAAAGGTTTATCTTCCATACTGAAAATAGAACGCAGAAACACCGTGGGATCGGAAATAAGTACAGTTACCCATAAACCGGCTATCTTTCCACATACTAAACCATGGAGTGCGGATAATCTGGGGCCTATTCATATTCCGGCAGCAGGTGAAACCGTACAATTAAACGCAGAAACTTTACCGTTTTACTACATGATTATTAAAGATTATGAAGGTAATACGTTAGAGGAAAAAGACGGTACTATATATATTAACGGACAGGCCGCAACGCAATATACCGTTAAGCAGAACTATTACTATATGATGGGTGATAACCGCCATAACTCGGAAGACAGCCGGTATTGGGGCTTTGTACCGGAAGATCATATTGTAGGCAAGCCAGTATTTATATGGCTGAGCATGGATCCGAATGTTCCTTTCGGTAAATTCATTGATAAAGTACGGTGGGATCGCTTGTTTACGACTGTTCACGGTCATGGAAAACCGCATTCGTTCTTTATCTATTTTGTAGTGGTTATGCTAGGATGGGGCGTATATGCGTTCGTTAAAAAAAGAAAAAAACGCAAGTATTAATTCATGGAAATATTACTTCATCCTACTTATTTTCCAAGTATCAGTCATTATGTAGCTATGGTGCATGCTTCTTCTATTACATTTGAAACAGATGATAATTATCAGAAGCAGACCAACCGGAACCGCATGTATATTTATAGTGCTAATGGCACACAATTGCTGAACATACCTATAAAACACAGTAAAACAGTGCATCAGAAATACAGAGATGTTCAGTTAGAAACCGCTTTCAATTGGCAAAAACAGCATTTTAAGTCGTTAGAGGCTGCCTATCGCACCTCTCCTTTTTTCGAATATTTTGAAGACGATATCCGCCCGTTATTTGAAAAGCAGCACAAATTTATGCTGGATCTGAATTTTGAAATATATGAAATTGTTAACAGCTGCCTGGGAATAGACCTGCCCTATGAAACTACAAACGAGTATTTTAAAGATGTGCCGCAAACCGATTTACGCGCACTGGCTAACGGTAAAAAAGATCTCAGCGTATTTGAACCTTATGCCCAGGTTTTTGATGACAAGCATGGTTTTATAAACAATCTGAGTATTTTAGATCTTCTTTTTAATGAAGGGCGTCACGCTATAGATTACCTGAAAAATCAAACGATCAGTAGTTAACTGATCGTTTTTTTATTCTTTTAAAAACAGTAAAATCCGTTTTGAACTATTCTTCATTTTTAATCTGCAAACGTACTTTTACTGGGTAATGGTCCGAATTTTTAAAGTTAGAAAAAGTAGTGAATTCTTTTACATCAAAAACATCATCTACTAAAATATAATCAATACGGGCCGGATAATATTTATAATTATAAGTAGCTCCAAACCCCCTACCTGCTTCTACAAAAGCATCTTTTAAATCGCCTCTTACATTTCGATAGACATATGAAAAGGCTGAATTATTCATATCGCCACATATTATTTTTTTTCCTTTAAAATCTTTCATATGCGATTTTATGAGCTCAGATTGTACCTGTTGTTCCCGGAAAGCTTTTGAAATACGTCCAAAAATAAGCTTTGATCTGTTTTCATCTATTTTTTCGTTGATATCAGGACTTATATTTATGCTTTGCAAATGCATGCTGTAAACACGTATAGTGTCCTTATTTTTCACGATATCGGCATAAACTACATTATTATCGCTTTGCGGCAGCATAATTTCCCCCTGGTCAATAATACGGTATTTCGAAAAAATAGCCTGACCGGTCTTTATTTTGTTACCGTGCATTACAATGTGCCGGAATTTGTAATCACCAAACTCAAACTTAGCCGATTTCGAATATTCCTGAAAACAAATAATATCAGGGTTCTGCTCTTCTATAAAGCGTTTAATGTTTTCAGATACATTCTGTCCCTTTATCCAGTCAAACAGGTTAAACAACCGTACATTGTAGCTCAGAACGGTAAAATCATCTTCTTCATGTGGTTTTATTTCTCCTGTAAAACGGTAAAATTTAGCAAAAAAAGTATACCCCAATATAAATATGATGGCTGATAGTAAAAACTGGCGTTTAAACTGTAATGCCCAGTAAGCTATAAATAGCAGGTTAGCAATAAGAAGTGCCGGAAGCACTAACGTAAGTACCGATAAAAAAGGAAATAACTTGGGAGCCAGGTAAGGTAACAAATAACCGAGCAGAGTGAGTACTGCTAAAAGCACGTTAGCTGAATACGCTAGTTTGTTAAACCATGACAAGTACTTCATTACTTCACTTTTGCTTGAATAAAAATTCTTTTTCTTCCTTAGATAAACTATCGTAACCTGATTTTTTTATCTTATCCAGTACAGCGTCTATCTGTTGTTGAGTAGCATCTTTGGTTACTTTGGTCTGTATGGGATTGTATTTTCTTTCTCCTTTCGGAGTATTATTGTTTTTATAAACGTTTTTAAAGATGGTTTTATTGACTGTTTTCTTAGAAAACAAAGCAGAGATTCTCACTATAAATCCCGACAGGTCAACTCCTTTATTCAGGCATTTTATATAGAGGAACCCAAATAATGCGCCCCCCAGGTGCGCCACATGTCCGCCAGCATTACCCACAGGCAGCTGAATCACATCAAGTACTACCACTAAAGCAGCTATATGCCACATTTTTACTTGTCCTACCAGCAATAACCTGACCGACATATTAGGAGCATAGGTAGTTACGGTAAATAGCAACGCCATAATAGCACCTGATGCCCCTACTACCAGGCCATTCCATTGAAAAAGAGTGGCCGTGGCCACGTAAACCAACCCGGCAAATATGCTTCCTAAAACATATACACCCAATAATTGTATTTCAGTAAAGAATGTCTTAAACAGCTGGCTGATAAAAAAGAGCATCAGCATATTAAATAACAGATGTAAAGCTCCGGCATGTATAAAACTGTAACTTATAAATGTCCAGAAACGAATAAGCGCCCATTCCATGTTTGACGACAACGCAATCCATGGCAGCAGATTATTATACCAACGGGGTAAGAAAGCCTGAATTATCAGGCTGATTATACCTATACCAACAGTAAGGTACAGCAAACGTTGTACGGTATTACCGAGTATATAACTTTGTTTTAATTTTTGAAAAAAAGAAGACATTACCTATCCCAGCGATTTTGGTTAAACTGTGTTTTTTTCCAATACCACATCAGTATAAAGCCCATAACGGCGCCACCTATATGTGCAAAATGTGCTATGCCTGTACTTCCTCCAAAAATAGATCCCCCCTTAAATCCTAAATATAAATCGAGTGCCAGAATACCCGGTACAAAATATTTTGCTTTTATAGGCACAGGTATAAACATAAGGGCAAGTTCTGCCTTTGGAAACATAAAAGCAAAAGCTACTAAAAGTCCGTATATAGCTCCTGAAGCCCCTACAACAGGTATCGTATATCCTGCGACCATTCCTTCTATCTGCTGTTGCGACAAGTAGGTTGTCCATCGCGTATCATACATGCCGGTACTTATGGTGCTTAGTATATCCGGCTCATTAAACCCGTTTAACGTAAGAGTATTTATTCCGTCATGTACCAGGTAGTAATTTACACCGGTATGTAGTGCTGCTGCTCCTAAACCGCACAAAATATAAAAGAACAGGAACTTTTTTCCTCCCCACATATATTCCAATGTACTGCCAAATGAATATAAAGCGAACATGTTAAAGAAAATGTGCATTACACCTCCGTGCATAAACATATGCGAAAGCGGCTGCCATAATTTAAACGACGGATTTTCAAAATAGTACAAAGCCAGGTACTGGCTGAGTGCCGGTACAAAATAAGACGCTGCAAAGAATATAACGTTTACAATTAAAAGCTGTTTTACAACTTCGGTTATTTTGATCATAACATAAATTTTTTATCAATATCTTCTACTTTTAGTGTGATATAAGTAGGTTTTAAAAAGGGAGATAAAGCCGGTTCAGTACACGCAAAAAGAGCGTTTACTATATTTTCCTGTTCTCTATCATTTAAAAAAGTGCCGGTTTTAACGGCCAGGCTTTGAGCCATCGATTTGGCCAGTTTATCCTGAATTATAGTTGTTTCGGCAGGCATATCATTCTGCCATTCTGCCAGCATATCATCCAGAACAATAGACACTTCACTTTCAGAAACCGCCACGGGTATACCCGAAATAATTACCTTTTCATTATCCGGTACATCAAACACAAAACCCAACCGGGAAAGGTGTTGTTGCATTTGTCTGATAATTTCCAGTTCATATGCCGTATAATACAGCGACAACGGAAATAATAATTGCTGACTGGCATTAAAGGGCTGTTCCATTTGTTCCAGGTAACGTTCGTATAAAATACGCTGGTGGGCTCTCCGTTGGTCAATAATGACCATACCTGATTTTATGGGGCTTACGATATATTTTTTATGTATCTGGTAGGATTTATTGGTTACCGTTTGCTCCGCTTCCTTTTCAAATAAGACAGCGTTTTTTATATCGCCTTCTATACTATGATTATCGGAGCCAAGTACTTGTTCAGCAGCAGTAGCTATACCACTATACAACGTTTCCCACTGCCCGGCTGTATCTTTTCTAAAAGACGGTTTTCCGGCAGGTGTATTTATTTTAGAGGCAATAGCAGTACCTGATCCCTGATGATCGGCACCTGTTTTTGAATCAAAAATATCGGAAGAGTCTTGCTTAAATGGGTTATAAAACGTATTTACTTCTACTGTAGGCGTTACAGAAGGCGTTCCTTCTAAAGCATACGGAACATCTAATGCGGCATCGCGCTGAAAATCCAGCAATGGGGCTACGTTAAACTGCCCCAAACTGTGTTTTACGGTAGCACGTAAAATAGCATACAATGCTTGTTCGTCATCAAACTTAACTTCTGTTTTAGTCGGATGAATATTAATGTCAATACTATTAGGCGGTAATTTAAGATACAAAAAATAACCGGGATGTGTGCCTTCTTTTAACAATCCTTCAAAAGCGGCTGTAACCGCATGATGCAGGTAACCACTTTTTATAAAACGGTCATTGACAAAGAAAAATTGTTCTCCCCTGGTCTTTTTAGCCATTTCGGGTTTAATGGCAAAGCCGTTAATTTCTACAATTTCTGTAGTTTCCTGTACAGGCACCAGTTTGTCGTTTAGTTTGTTGCCCAGCACATTTACAATACGCTGCCGTAAATTGCTTGACGGCAGCTGAAACATTTCATTTCCGTTATTTACAAATGAAAACTGGATATCGGGATGCGCTAAAGCTATTCGTTCAAACTCGTCGACCACATGACGCAGCTCTACCGTTTCTGATTTTAGAAAATTCCGTCGTGCGGGAATGTTGTAAAACAAATGCTTTACCAGAAAAGAAGTACCGGCCGGCAAAACAGCCACCTCCTGCGACTGCACTTTACTTCCTTCAATAATCAGGTGCGTACCTAGTTCGGCATCTGCCGTTTTGGTCTTGAGTTCCACATGTGCAATAGCTGCAATAGAAGCCAAAGCCTCTCCTCTAAACCCTTTAGTATGGAGATTGAACAGGTCTTCTGCCAGGGAAATTTTAGAGGTGGCATGCCGCTCAAAACAAAGCCTGGCATCGGTTTCATTCATGCCTTTACCGTTATCTATTACCTGAATTAAAGATTTACCTGCATCTTTTATAACCAGTGTAACAACTGTGGCACCCGCATCTACCGCATTTTCAAGTAATTCTTTTACCACCGAAGCCGGGCGCTGCACCACCTCACCGGCTGCAATTTGATTGGCCACATGATCGGGAAGTAATCGGATAACGCTTGAAGACATAGTGTTTAATTTTGTAAACTACAAAAATACATTTTTTGGCCGAGGTTTAAAACACTGTAGCCTTTTAAAAAAAGCTTAAAATATACTTTTAATCGGAAGTTGTAAGTAACTCTGTTTGGATTTTCTTCTCTTGAAATTTTATCGTTTATACAGAACGGATTAAAGTAATTTTTAGCTTATTAAATGAGCACGCCATTCAGGCTTTATGCCTTATTTTACGTCCCAATGAAAAAACATACGTGATGAACAACGCTACTATACATCCTAAACTGACACACAGCACACGTTCTACCGGAATTAGCCAATGCGATTCTCCTTTCGCTTCAAGTAAAACAATAATTAAAGCCGCTAAAGCCGGGCGTAATGTTTTTTCGAACCCCAAAGCAAATCCTACCAAAACAGTAATGGCAATACCTATCAGAAGTAAAACCAATTCTGGTAATGGCAGAAAAAACAATAGCATACCAATACCTGCTCCCAGAAAATTAGATTTAATCCGGTCATACGCCAGCTGATTACTGTTGTCTGGTGTAAAGACCAAAACGACAGAAATCAAGCTCCAATATAAAGGATAATCTGGAAAAGCAGTAAAAATAAAAAAACACACAGCAGCCCCTATCAGGCATTTAAGCAGATAAATCCATTCTTCTCCCGAAAGTTTTTTTATGGAACGGGTATTTTTAGAAAGCATAGAAGGCTTTTTTCTCAAAAATACTAAAACTGCTTTTCTTTGTCAATAAAAAGAGCCGGTAACTTAACCGGCTCACTATTTTTTCAAAATGAACTTACTTTCCCAGTGCCAGCATTTTCAAAGCCGCTACAGCAGCTTCAATTCCTTTATTTCCGTGAATACCGCCGCTTCTGTCCAAAGATTGCTGTTCATTATTATCTGTCAGTACGCAAAAAATGGTAGGAATATCGTATTTCAAGTTTAAATCTTTGATTCCTTGTGTCACGCCCTCGCATACAAATTCAAAATGCATGGTTTCTCCCTTTATAACACATCCAATAGCAATTACGACATCTACATGCTTTGTTTCAATCATTTTTTTAGACCCGAAGATGAGTTCAAAACTTCCGGGCACATCCCATCGGATAATATTTTCAGGCAAAGCACCACAGTCTATGAGGGTATCAAAAGCCCCCTGAAATAACCCGCTGGTAATTTTGTCATTCCATTCAGAAACAACAATCCCAAACCGAAAATCTTTCGCGTTTGGGAGTTTTGTTTTATCGTAGTCAGATAAGTTTTTATTTGCTGTAGCCATATTTATTGTGCCATTCCTAAATAAAAATCAATATTTAAGCCTTCCGGCGATGTTTTATAGTTATTTTTAATGTCAGTAAACAGCTTGAAAGCTTCTTCTTTCTTACCTAGATCCAATGCCAACAAACCTGCTTTATAACTGTAGCGGGGGGTTGTAAAATCATTTGTATTTTGTGCTGCTGCCTTTTTATAGTATTCAAAAGCTTCTGGTTTTTGGTTTAATTCGGCAAAAGCATCACCAATAGCCCCTAAAGACATCGCTTTTAACATCAAATCTTTAGAATCAAATTTTTCTAAATGCTGAATAGCCTCTTTGTATTTTCCAAGATTTAAATAGGTAACACCAGCATAATAATGAGCTAATTTTGCTGTTTGTGTACCTGAATACGATTCGGTAATACCAAGGAAACCTAATTTTCCTTCTCCGCCTTTTAACGCAAGATTAAATAAAGAGTCCGAAGCTGTACCATTTAGTGCCTGGTCATAATACTGCTGTGCCTGAAACATTTCATTAGCTGCTTCATCTTCTTTAGGCTCCTGTATAAAATTCTGGTACCCTAAATATCCTAACGCCCCTAAAGCAATAGCCCCAACAAAGCCAAATACATATTTTTGGTTCAAAGTAAACCAAGCGCCTATTTTAGATGCCGATGAGTCTAAAGATTGAAACATTTCTGCCGTTTCGCTTCCGCTTTCTTTTGCGTATTGTACTGCATTGGTTTCGTCTTTTTCTTCTTCAGGCTTTGGTGCTTTATATCCTCTTTTGTTATATGTTGCCATAGTAATGTTAGAATTTAATGCCGCAAAAATAGGATTTTTATTCATATATAAAAGCGTAATCTTCCGATATTTTTCAGAAATTTGCGTTTTATTAGCGTTTTAAAACTTTTTTAGTGTATTTACAAAACCTCCAGATTATCAATTTTAAAAATATTGCCAGCAGGCAGTTTTCTTTCGAAAAGAAAGTAAATTGTTTTGTAGGAAAAAACGGTGTTGGCAAGACCAACATACTGGATGCCATTTATTATCTGGCTTATGGCAGAAGTTATTTTAATCCTGTAGCCCTCCAGAATATCAAACACGATGAAGAGTTTTTTGTAGTGGATGGTCTATTTGAAAAGAATGACAAACAGGAGCACATTGTTTGCAGTTTAAAAAAAGGGCAAAAAAAAGTCATGAAACGCAACGGAAAACTTTACGAACGTTTATCTGACCATATCGGACATATTCCAATGGTTATGATTTCACCTTCAGATCAGGACCTGATTGCAGAAGGCAGCGAGGTACGTCGTAAATTTATAGATACTGTTATTTCGCAACAAGACAACCTGTACCTGCAACAGCTTATCCAATACCAAAAAATTGTAGTACAACGCAATGCTTTATTAAAACACTTTGTCCTACATCATATTTTTGACGCAGAAACACTGAGTGTCTATAACGAACAGCTCCATCATCTGGGAACAAAGATATATGAAAAGCGAAAGGCCTTTATGGAACTTTTTACCCCTATTTTTACCGGATATCATCAAAAAATAGCGTCAAATCAGGAGAATGTAAAACTGTCCTATGCCAGTGCGTTAGACGAAAAACCTCTGATGCAGCTGCTGGAAGAAAACATAGCCAAAGATCGTATACTGCAATACACTTCGGCCGGCCCTCATAAAGATGATTTACTTTTTGAAATTGAAGGTTACCCCTTAAAGAAATACGGCTCGCAGGGGCAACAGAAATCATTTTTAATTGCCTTAAAGCTGGCACAATTCGATTTCATTAAAAAACAAAATAATATATTGCCTATTTTACTTTTTGATGATATTTTTGACAAGCTTGATGCACACCGGGTGCAGCAAATTATTGATATGGTAAACGACGAAACGTTTGGACAATTATTTATTTCGGATACTCATTTAGACCGTACCGAGTTTATTGTGCAATCCACCCGTTTAGATTATGAAATTTTCTCGCTTTAATTATGAAGATACAACACAATATTTCTTTAAAACCTTATAATACATTTGGAATTGACGCGCTTGCTGAAAAATTCGTATCGGTTGCCACTACCGAAGAGCTTATACAGGTTTTACAACAGTATCCCGATACTCATAAGCTTTTTTTAAGCGGCGGCAGCAATATGTTGCTGACCACCTCCGTCATTACTGATCTGGTTGTCAAGCTTGATATGAAAGGCATAGAAATAATCAAAGAAACGGAAGACGCTGTATGGATAGAAGCACAAGCCGGGGAAGTGATGCACCCGTTTGTATTGTGGAGTATAGCACAAGGGTACGGTGGCCTGGAAAATTTATCTCTAATTCCCGGAAATATTGGTACAGCTCCCATACAAAATGTGGGCGCATATGGTGTAGAGATTAAAGATGTACTGGTATCATGTACAGCACTGAATATAAACACACTAAAAACCAAGGTATTTAGTAATGCGGAGTGTCATTTTGCCTATCGCGACAGTTTTTTCAAGAATGAAGGAAAAGGTATTTATATCGTACTTTCCGTTGTAGTAAAACTCACCAAACGCAACCACACTCTTCACCTGGACTATGGAGATATCCGGAAAGAAATAGAACATAAAGGAATTGTGAAACCTACCCTACAGGATGTAAGCGACGCTGTTGTTGCGATACGTTCCTCTAAACTACCCGATCCGGCAGAAATAGGTAACAGTGGCAGCTTTTTTAAGAATCCGGTAATAGATAAAGCCACCTTTGGTGTATTTAACACCCGTTTTCCTGAAGCTCCTTTCTATACTATGGGAGAAAATACTTTTAAGATTCCTGCGGGATGGCTTATTGAACAAGCAGGTTATAAAGGTTTCAGGCGGAACGATGCCGGTGTACACCACAAACAGGCTTTGGTTTTAGTGAATTACGGCACTGCCAGCGGAGAAGAATTAATAGCTCTTGCAAGAGAAATTCAGCAAAAAGTGTTTAACGATTTCGGAATAGAGATAGCAGCCGAGGTAAATATTATCTGATCATTTATTTCACTGCTTACAACAGCAACAATCTAATTTACGGCAAACCAATATAGTAAGTGTAGTCTTGAACAATCAAAAAATATTATACTGTAAATAGTTTGTGCTTGCTGTAAGATACCTTATTTTTGCAGTTCCTATGTAAAACACATTTATGGCACTACTTCTACTCTATATTTTTATAGGCATCATTGTTACTCAGGCATTTTATTATTTAGGTATTTTTACGGGATTTGCTTTTTCCAAACCGTCTGAAAATAACCCTAAAAAAATACCGGTTTCGGTAATTGTACAAGCCAAAAACCAGGCAGAAGAGATGAAAAAACTTTTACCTGTGTTGTTAAATCAAAATTACCACACGTTTGAGCTGGTTCTGGTCAACAATGCGTCTACTGATGAAACGCTTGATGTTTTTAAGGAATTTGCCTCTTACGTACCTTATGTACGAATAGTAAATGTACAAAACAACGAAGCATTCTGGGGAAGTAAAAAATATGCCTTAACCTTAGGTATCAAAGCGTCTTCTTATGAATATCTGCTGTTTCTTGACGGAAAAGACCATATTGGTTCTCCTGATTGGATTCTGCAAATGAGTTCCCACTTTACGTTAAACAAAACCATTGTAATGGGAGTATCACAATACCCTAAGACCAAAGGTTTTTTCAATAAATTTCTACGTTTCGATCTCGCATTTTCTCAACTGCAGAGTTTTGCCTGGAGCAAATTAGGGCAGCCCTTCAGTACTGAGCTTCCGAATTTAGGCTATAAAAAAGAGGTTTTCTATAATGTAAATGGTTTTATTGACCATATGAATATTGCCAATTTTACGAATGAACTTTTTTTAAATCAGGCGGCAACTCATAAAAATACAGCCATATGCGAGTGGAATGAGGTAGCGGTAACACTTACGGCGCCAAAAAATTTCAGTTCTTTTTCAGCAATAAAAAAACGGCAAAGCAAATTATTGTCTACTTATGCTTTCAGCCAGCAGTTTAAGATTCGTTTGTTTAACTGCAGTTTGTTTGCATTTTATCTTATAGCTATTCTTTTACTTATACTGCAAACAGAATGGATCATTACCACCGCCCTGATTGTTTTTCGCTTTATACTGGCTTGGGCCGTAACAGCAAAATCGCTCCAAAAATTCAGGCAACGTGATGTAGTCTGGTTATTTCCTATTTTAGAACCTGTACAAATTTTTATACAACTTAACGTTTTTATGAGTAACTTGGGTTCGAAAAGCAAATTATAAAGGTGGCCCATTCAAATCATCACATTACTGAAATAATTAACCAGGCCTTAAAAGGTGAACAAAATGCTTATACCATTATTTTAGATACCTACTGGAGTGAAGTATACAATTTTGTTTTAAAACGGACCAATAATGAAACGGACGCTGAAGATATCACCATAGAAACTTTTTCGAAAGCCTTTGACAAATTAGCTACTTATAAAGCAGATTTCGCTTTTAATACCTGGTTACTGACTATTGCGAAAAATATTCATATTGACATGATCCGGAAAAGAAAATCATCGCAAATAGTTGAAATTAAGGAAGGTGACGATTTTTTCTATAAAAACATTGTAGACGAAACACCTAGTATTGAAGACCGCCTGATAAACGAGCAGAATTTACAGACGTTAAAAAACCACATTAAACAGCTAAAACCCCATTACCAGCAAATTATACAGCTTCGTTATTTTCAAGAACTTAGCTATAATGAAATTTCTCATATTATTCATGAGCCTCTGAACAATGTAAAAATTAAGCTGTTGCGTGCAAAGAAATTACTTACTGAACTTATACAAAAAAATAAAGCACTTTAAGTGCTTTATAGTACAGATTATTTTAATAATTGAATCAGTTCTGTTATACTTACTGTTTCCTGGGTACCTGTAGCTAAGTTTTTCAGGGTTACTTTTTGCTGCTCCATTTCAGAAGTACCTACCAAAACGGCAAAGGGTATTCCTTTCTTATCTGCAAACTGAAATTGTTTTCCCACTTTTGCTTTATCCGGATATAATTCTGTTTTTATACCTTCATTTCGCAGTTGCCGCATTACAGGCAAAATATAACGTACTTCATCGTCTCCGAAATTCAGAAAGATGACTTTACTTGTAGCGTTCACTGTTGCTGGAAACGCATTTAGCTCATCCATTACAAGGTAAATACGGTCAAGTCCGAACGAAATACCTACGCCACTTACATTTTTTAATCCAAAAATTCCGGTCAGGTCATCATAACGTCCACCGCCTCCGATAGAGCCCATTTTTACCGATTCGGGAGCTGCTATTTCAAAAATAGCCCCGGTATAATAATTTAGTCCCCTAGCTAAGGTTACATCCAGGTTTAACCTGGCCGATTGCAGGCCTACCATCTCAATTGTTTCGCAAATAAACCGAAGCTCTTCTACTCCTTTTCTTCCCTCAACAGAAGCTTGCAGCATATCATCCAGTTGGTCTAGCTTTTGTTTTAATGTTCCGGAAAAATGAAACAACGGTTGTACTTTATCAATAGCATCATCTGTAATTCCTTTTAACCGCATTTCCTCTTTTACGCCTTCTTCTCCTATTTTATCGAGTTTATCCAAAGCAACGGTAAAATCAATCAGTTTATCGCTGGCTCCGATTACTTCTGCTATTCCTGACAGAATTTTCCGGTTATTGATTTTAATCGTGACTTCATGTACTTTCAAATCGGTAAATACGGCATCGTACAATTGAATCAATTCCACTTCCTGCCACAAAGAAACAGACCCCACCACATCGGCGTCGCATTGGTAAAACTCTCTGAAACGCCCTTTCTGTGGATTATCTGCACGCCATACAGGTTGCATCTGATAGCGTTTAAACGGAAAATCTATTTCATGCTGGTGCTGTACAACATAACGTGCAAACGGCACCGTTAAATCATAACGCAATGCTTTTTCAGACAAGGAATTGGAGAACCTTGCATAATTTTGTTCTTCCAGCGCTTTTAAATCTGCCTTTTTAACCTTTTCACCTGAATTCAGAATTTTAAAAATCAAACGGTCCCCTTCTTCTCCATATTTTCCTAAAAGGGTTTCAAGATTTTCAAAAGAAGGCGTCTCTATGGGATGATAACCAAACAGCTCAAAATGTTTACGAATGGTAGCCATAATGTATTGTCGTTTTGCCACTTCATTCGGAGAAAAATCTCGTGTTCCTTTTGGAATGCCCGGTTTTTGTGCCATAATGCTGCTTTTTATTGTTTAATTATACCGCAAATATCACACTTTAATTTTTTGATGTAAAATAATTTGCTTTCAATTGTAACAAAAACTTGTTTTTATCTACTAAATAGGTATGTTCGGCTTATTAATTGAAAATACGAAAATTGCATTAGGTGCTATACGCAGCCAGCTTTTACGTACTATTTTAACAGTGTTTATCATTGCCTCAGGCATCTGGGCCTTAGTAGGTATCTTATCGGCAGTAAGCGCACTGGAGAATTCGCTTTTAAGCAATTTTGCCTCTATGGGAGCCAACACGTTCAACATCAGCAGGTACGATTTTTCTTCTCAAATAAACAGCGATGATGCGAAAATAAATCCTGTAATTGATTATGCCCAGGCCAAAGCTTTTAAAGAAAATTTAAAAGCTCCTTTTTCCCAAACATCCATTTCCTTTACCGCTTCTTCCGTCGTAGAAGTACGTTACGAATCTAAAAAAACAGATCCGGAAGTTACTGTGTTAGGAGCAGATGAATTTTATTTTGCCAACAGTGGGTTAGAACTGGATAAAGGCCGCGTTTTAAACGAAGTTGACATTACAAATAATGTAGCCAATTGCGTGGTAGGCGCCGATTTTGCTAAAGGCATTTTTAAGGATGTGAATCCTATTGATAAAGTTATTTCAATACGAGGCAAGCGTTTTAAAGTGATTGGTATTTTAAAAGAAAAAGGATCTGTTTTCGGTAATAAACAAGACCTGCGTATTTTTATTCCGTTACAGGCTGCCCGCGCTTTATTTTCAGCACCTAATATCAATTATGAAATAAAGACACTGGTAACTGAAAGTGCTTTTCTGAATCAGGCAATAGATGAAGCAACGCTTGCTATGCGCCAGATCCGGCACTTAAATCCGACACAGGAAAACAATTTTGGTATCAGCCGCAGTGATGATCTCATCAATTCTTTGAAAACCCAAACAGCTATGCTTACCATCATTGCCTGGGTTATCGGTATCATAACCATATTTGGTTCTTCTATCGCGTTAATGAATATTATGCTGGTTTCTGTTACCGAACGCACAAAAGAAATCGGGGTACGAAAATCTCTGGGTGCTAACAAAAATACAATTCGTTGGCAATTTTTCACAGAAACTATCGTTATTGGTCAGTTAGGAGGCCTTGTAGGTATGATTTTGGGCATTTTTACAGGTTTTCTTTTTACCCGTTTTGTGGGGTTTGAATTTGTCATTCCCTGGATGGCCATTCTTGCTGCCATTATTACCTCTTTTATCGTAGCCGTTATTTCAGGATTATATCCTGCTATAAAAGCTTCAAAATTAGATCCGGTAGAAGCCCTGCGTTACGAATAAATATCTTTTTTATGTTTACAAGAAAGCAACACTTCTTTTTTATCATTATTACCAGCCTGGTGTATGCTTTGTTTATGTTCTTATTCGATTTTCTTGCTTTTAACGAAGAAATAGAATTTACAGAATATCTTATTCAGGGTACTTTTTTTGGTATTTTCTTCGGTTTGTTGATGCCTCTGTATAATGCCTACTATTTCCGGAAACAAACTACTAAAATAGATGATTTACTTCCGGTTATTATACAATCGGGAGAAGAGATTTTATTTAAGACTTCAGCAAGCCTTGGTAATAATACCGGAAAAATCATAGTAACAGATAACCGTATACTTTATATAAGCTATGGTTTTAAGAATTCTAAAGATTTTATTCCGTTTACCCGGGATGAAATTACGAATAAGAAGCTATTCAAACGCTACGGTATTATTGATGATGGCCTACACATTCAAACCCAGTATAAATCGTTTTCTTTTCGTGTAGAAGACAGAACCGGTTTACTCTCGTATTTATAATTGCGCTTTTATCATTCTGTCATTGCCAGACAAATCTTTTCGTAATTCCACCTTTTTAAAAGCGGTTGTATGAAACAGTTCCAGCATTTCTTTACCGAGATATTGATTAATTTCTAAAAACAAATACCCGGAAGGCTTCAGATGTTTTGCTGCCAGATGAACAATTTTACGGTAAAAAAGCAAAGGGTCATTATCCGGAACAAACAGAGCCAAATGTGGTTCATACTCCAAAACGTTGGTTAAAATCTCCTTCTTTTCCAATAACCGTACATAAGGCGGATTGGAAACAATAACATTATAGTCGTTTAAAGTTTCGTTGAGCAGGATGTCCTGATGTAGCCAATTTATATTCACCTGATGCTGATTGGCATTAAATTGTGCTATCTGTAGGGCTGCTTCTGAAATATCCATGCCGGAAATACGTGATTTCGGTAATAATTTAGCCAGCGTTACCGGAATACAGCCACTGCCCGAACCGATATCTAAAACAGTAAGCTTTTCCTCTCTTGGCAATGTAGCAAGTATCCATTCTACAAGTTCCTCCGTTTCCGGGCGAGGAATCAAGGTTGACGGTGATACTTTAAAGGGCAGGCCATAAAAAAAAGTTTCTTCAAAAATGTATTGTATAGGTTCGTGCTGTTTCAATCGGGTTAACACCCCATTCCATTTCCGCACCTGTTCTTCAGTTAACGTAATTTCTTTAGTAGCAAAATCAATTTTCCGCAGCTTCATCAGTTTTTCAAGAGTAATAAAGAAAAAATAGTCAGCTTCAGTAGCATCTACTACCGCGGCCAATTCATTTATAAAATAGGTTTTATAGGCTTTAAGGGTCATGAGGTTTGATTAAAAGCTTTAAATTTGCAAAAAGCACAACAATGACCACTGACGAAAAATACATGTACCGTGCCTTGCAACTGGCAAAATCAGGACTGCCATTGGCTATGCCTAATCCGTGTGTGGGCGCTGTGATTGTTCACAAAGATACAATAATTGGCGAAGGTTATACATCGCCTTATGGCGGACCGCATGCAGAGGTAAACGCTATTAACAGTGTGCAGGCAGAAGAGCTGCTTCCTGAAAGCACGCTCTATGTTACATTGGAACCCTGCAGTCATTATGGTAAAACACCACCTTGCAGCCTGCTCATTATCGAAAAAAAAATAAAAAAAGTGGTTATTGGCTGTATTGATCCATATTCTGAAGTATCAGGAAGAGGTATTGAACAGCTAAAATCCAACCATATAGAGGTAACAGTAGGTGTTTTAGAAAAGGCTTGTAAAGCCTCCAATAGCCGCTTTTTTACCTATCATCTTGAAAAACGTCCGTATGTAATTCTGAAATGGGCTGCATCTGCCGACAGTTTCATAGCGCCTTTAGCCAGAAAAGAACAGCAACCTGTATGGCTCTCCAACACTTACTCACGCCAGCTTGTACATAAATGGCGAAGTGAAGAACAGGCTATTTTGGTAGGAACTACAACGGTTTTAACTGATAATCCCGGTTTAACTACCCGCGACTGGTATGGGCGCAATCCTGTACGGATGTATATTGACCGTAATCATAAAATAAACAACAAATTCAGCATCACCCATCAGGATGCCAAAACAATCTGCCTGACCGAAACGTTTCCGGTTTTTCCCGTACCTCATATACACTACGAATGTATTGATTTTTCAAAATCCCTGCCCAAACAGCTTCTACATATGGCTTATAAACACCAAATACAATCGGTTATTATAGAAGGTGGAACCCAAACATTGCAGCAGTTTATAGATGAAAATTTATGGGATGAAGCCCGTATTTTTAGGTCAGAACATATTTTAAAAGAAGGCATAAAAGCCCCTGTTATCAATCATTTTTCAACCCGAAAAGAAGAACAGATAGCTTCTGATTCTTTAACCTTTTTAACACGAACTTAAATTTGGAAAAAGATACCTATAAAACGCTTACAGCTCCGGGTGCTGAGACCTTATTCAAAGAAAAAAGCAGTAAATTTTACGGTTATGCTTTTCCTATACAAGCAGAAGAAGAGGTAAAAGACATTATAGCACAGCTAAAAAAACAGCACCATACCGCACGTCATTGGTGTTATGCCTTTCAGCTCGGCACAGGTAAAAAACAACATTATCGTGCCAATGATGACGGCGAACCTAACAACAGTGCCGGACAGCCTATTTACGGTCAGATTCAGTCATTCGATGTAACTAATGTACTTGTAGTAGTGGTTCGTTATTTCGGCGGTATAAAATTAGGTGTTGGCGGATTGGTTCAGGCCTATAAAACTTCGGCCCAACTAGCTTTAGAAGCTTCCGAAATTGAGGAACGGACTGTTGATGTTCATTTTATCCTATCGTTCGATTATAAAAACATGAATAAGGTGATGCGGGTAATGAAGGAAAAGAAAGTACAGTTAATCCGTCAGGAAATGGAAATGGACTGCAAGCTTGAAGTAGCTGTGCGCCAGCAGAACGCCCAAAGCGTTTTTGAAGCTTTTAACCAATTATACGAAGTAGCTATTGCTTATAAAGAGAAGGCGGAATAGCTGTTCTCTTTTTTGAAAGTCTCCATTTTCTGGGTCAGAAAATATTCATACGGTTTATTTTTCTTTACGCTCTCTATTGTAAAACCTTCTTCAGCAATAAGACTGTAAATAAAGAAAGGAACCAGTTCTTCTTTTAAACCGAAATGAGTCACAAAATAGCTCACGGGATAAATAGCTGTAAACTGCCGGTAATTTTTTTCGTCATGTTCATAACGCATCCAGTTTTTAACCATTTTTGCCCGGCCGCTTAGTTTGTTTACAATTCCGTCAACATTAATGGAAATACCTCCATGTTCAGGTAAGGTTACGATATTTTTATTCACCCTGTCTGCCCTTTCGGCCTGAGAAGGGTGTAGTAAACGGGAACCAAACAAGACGTTCTGTAAACTATCGGCAGTAACAATTGTCATTTCTTTCATCAGCGTATGGTTCGAGATAAGCTGTACATCCAGAAAATTACGGGCTAAAATGGGCTTCGTTATTTCAATTGTTTGCTCAAAAGCTTCCGGATGCGTAAAAACCAGCACGTCTCCTAAAGCTACACGAACAGAAAAACGCCCTGACTGGTCGGTATTCCAATAAGCGTTTTGCGTAACGTTATAAATAGTGGTTTCGGTAAAAGTAGTATGCTGCAATTTTACACGTCCGTTCAGTACTATTTTTTCCTGCGCCAATAACTGAAAGGTCATTAAAAATAAAAGTAAAGCAATTCTCATATCCGTATTTTTTATAAAGATGATTAAAATTTTAAAAAAGAAGAACTGATTTACTTTTTGTTAACATTTCTTTACTGTTCAAGCAGGTGCTGAATTTTATCAATTACGTAATCTGGCGGTAAAACGGGTTTACCTGTTTTCATATCCACAAATACCAGCATCGAGTAGCCTGTTGTTAATAACTCCCCTTTCTGATTGCGTATTTCATAATCAAATTCTATCTTAACAGACGACTGGCGCTTTAGAATAGTAGTCACTGTTAGCACGTCGTCATATCGCGCTGGTTTTTTATAATCCATCTTTAAGGATACCACGGGCAGCATAATCCCGTTTTCCTCCATCCATCTATAAGAAAGCCCTTGATTTCTAAGCCATTCCACTCGGCCTATTTCAAAATACTGTGCATAATTTCCATGATATACCACGCCCATCTGGTCGGTTTCGGCATATCGCACACGCACTTCAATATCGAATCTGTTCATTATTTTTTGATTAAATTTTGGTTATTAAATCTTTTACTTGTACTTACAATTTTATTTTTAAATATCAAACCCCTTTTTGTTTTTTTTTAATAAAAATTGTTCACATATTTGTCAGACCGAAGAAAGAGAAATACACCTCATTTTTCTTCCTCCAAAATTAACAAAAATAACATTCACAAA